>JABMLG010000026.1 GCA_013204985.1 Microbacteriaceae bacterium VKM Ac-2855 | reverse complement strand
GTCCTTGACGTTCTCGCCGGCCTTCTTCGCCGAGGCGGCGGCCTGGTCGGTCTTGCCTTCGGCGACCTTCTCGTCGTCTCCGGTCACCTTGCCGAGAGCTTCCTTCGCCTTACCGGCGAGGTCCTCGGCTGCGTTCTTGATCTTGTCGTCCAAACCCATGAGCGGGCCTCTCCTTCTCTTCTTGGTGACGACCGGCGCGGATCGGCCGGTCGAGTCTTTCGATGTGTCAGTTCTTCGACGACACGAGCCGGATCACCACGGTCAGGAGCGCCAGGGCGCCCAGGCCCGCGATGATCACCGCACGCGGGTTCTCACGGTACGCCTCGCCGATCTTCTGGCCGAGGGTATCCAGCTGTTCCCGAGCGGGCTCGAGGTCGATGTTCTGTCCGTCAGACACGGCAGGTCCTTTCATTCTGTGGTCAGTGGCTTGTGGCTTTCGGCTCGTGGCCGGGTTATTGCAGTCGGGTGGAGGTGTTGACGCGGCTGCGGAAGCCGCCGCTGATCTGCAGCAGTGCGGGGATGCGGGCACCCACCAGGCGATCCAGAGCGTGCAGA
>JABMLG010000025.1 GCA_013204985.1 Microbacteriaceae bacterium VKM Ac-2855 | reverse complement strand
GGCTCATCGCAATCCAGGGTGTAGTCGGGGTCTGAAGCCGCCGGTTTCGAGGAGCGATCGGGCGATGTAGTTGGTCAGGTTGCGAAAGCCCAGGGCGGAGCCGCGGAGGTGTTCGAGGCGGCCGTTGATCGCTTCGGTCGGGCCGTTGGAGGTGCCGGGACGGTCGAAGTAGGCCAGGACATCAGCGGCCCGGGCCTTCATCGTTCGGCCCAGTGTGACCAGCTCCTTCAGGACGCGTGGAACGCCGCTGCTGATCGACGCGATCACTTTCTCCATCGCGGTCTTCCCAGCGGTCCGGTCGGGGTCACGGTAGGCCGCGATCATGCGCTGGTAGATGCCCCAGGTCGCTTCGACCTCGACGTGCTCATCGGTCGCGAACACGGCCTCGAGTCGGGCGCGCTGCTTGTCGGTGAGAAGATTCGTGCCGGTGTGCAGGGTGCGGCGGGCGGAGTAGAGCGGGTCGCCGGATCGGCCGCGATGCCCCATCTTCTGCTGTTGGATCCGTTGTCGGCAGCGGTCCAAAGCGTCGCCGGCGAGGCGGACGACGTGGAAGGGATCCATCACCGGAACCGCGTCGGGCAGCTCTTCCGCGGCGGCGGTTTTGAACCCGGTGAAGCCGTCCATCGCGACGACCTCGACCTTGTCTCGCCAGGTATCGGGACGGTCGGCGAGCCACTGCTTGAACACGGCCTTGGAGCG
>JABMLG010000024.1 GCA_013204985.1 Microbacteriaceae bacterium VKM Ac-2855 | reverse complement strand
ATCGAACAGTGTTTCCCATCGCATGCGGAGACCGTACCGGAGCGTCGATCCTGCGCGCACGAGTTATCCACATGACGACAGATCGTTGGACATCGCGCACTCGGACTGGTTTTATAGCCGGACCGACACCCCTCCTTCGGGGGTCGGTTCGTCCATCGTCCGACCACAAGCAGAGAGTTGACCCGACACACTCATGCGCAGCTTGTTCTCCATCCGGAGCCATCATGAGCCACCCACACCACGCGTTCGACTACCGCACGATGCCGGACCCCGCCGACACCCCGCCCGAGCCCGACCCGATCGAGGATGCACTCTTCGCGCCGCAACGCACCGGCCGCGCCGAACTCCCCGACCCCAGACCTCTCCTGGAGAACCTCACCCGCTGCGTCATCGAGATCCTCGGCGGCGTCCGCGAGATCGACCAGATAGCCCGCTGGGTCAGCGACGACGTCTACCGGCACCTACTCAAACGCGTCGTCCTCAGCGCCCGCGCTCGCCACGCCAAAGGCCGTAACGCCCAACGCGTGCCCTTCACCATCGGCACGATCATCGCCACCGAACCCGACGACGGCATCATCGAATCCGTCATCATGGTCCACAACCGCGCCCGCACCCGCGCCGTCGCCATCCGCCTCGAAGGCATCGACAACCGCTGGCGCGCCACCGCCATCAACGTCCTGTAAGACCAGGCCCACAAAGACCAGGCCCCCAACGCACGAAGGGCGCCTCCCGCAGGAGGCGCCCTTCGTGAGGCAGAACTACTTCTTCTTGGCCTGAGCGCGACGCTGCTCGCGGTTCACCGGGGCGTCTTCGACCG
>JABMLG010000023.1 GCA_013204985.1 Microbacteriaceae bacterium VKM Ac-2855 | reverse complement strand
GAGACGCGAAAGTATGCGTTCGGTTGGCAGGCGCGGAAGGGTCGTATTCGCAAGAGATCACGACCTGGAGTTCGATGACGAACGAGGTGCGCGAACTCGCCCGATATCTGCTGGATCAACGTGTCGGGTTGGCGGTGATCGAGGCGACGAGCGACTATTGGCGCCAGTTCTACTTCCTCCTGGAGGATGCGGGCATCAACGTGGTCTTGGTCAACGCGCGCGACGCGCGCAACCTGCCCGGCCGCAAGACGGACGTGTCCGACGCGGCCTGGCTCGCTCAGCTCGGTGCGTATGGCCTCGTGCGGGGTTGCCTCGTTCCATCCGAGCAGATCCGTCATATCCGTGATCTGACCCGCACCCGGACAGCGATCACCCGAGAACGCGCGCGGGAGGTCGAACGGTTGGAGAAGATGCTGGAAGACACCGGCATCAAGCTCTCCGCAGTCGCGTCCAACGTCGTCGGTGTCTCCGGACGGCTCATGCTCGAAGCCCTGATCGACGGCGAGGAA
Source organism: Microbacteriaceae bacterium VKM Ac-2855 (assembly GCA_013204985.1). Lineage (GTDB taxonomy): Bacteria > Actinomycetota > Actinomycetes > Actinomycetales > Microbacteriaceae > Rathayibacter. The sequence continues at coordinate 713 of JABMLG010000023.1, read as the reverse complement.
TCACCAGCAGTGCTGGCCGGTTTTGCGAAGACGCGACTGCGTTCCAAGATCCCCCAGCTCGTGGAAGCACTCACGGGACGATTCCAAGACCATCACCGATTCCTCGCACGGTTGTTCCTAGACCGAATCGACGCGCACACCAGCGACCTGGAACGCGTGAACATCCGCCTCCAGGAGCTGATGGCCCCTTTCGAACACGCCCGGACGCTGCTGATGAGCATCCCGGGCGTCGGTAAAGACACCGCCGAGGTGATCATCGCCGAGACCGGAGGTGACATGAGCGTCTTCCCAACCGCTGGCCACCTCGCGTCCTGGGCAGGTTGCGTCCCCGGAGCCAACGAGTCAGCCGGCCGGCAGAAGTCGACCAAGACCCGGCCAGGCAACCGCTACCTCAAAGGAGCCCTCGGCGCCGCCGCGCTCGCGAACACTCACTCGAACAACTACCTCAACGCCAAATATCGCCGGATCAAGTCCCGCCGGGGGAATCTCAAAGCCGTCGTCGCGATAGAACACTCGATCCTGATCTCGATATGGACCATGCTCAAAACCGACCAGCCCTACCGCGAACTCGGCGCCGACTACTTCCTCCAACGCCGCCCCGAACACACCCTCCAACGAGCCCTCAACCAACTCCACGCCATCGGCTACGACGCCGACATCCGACCACACGAAACGGCTTAAACCACCACCAAGACAGCTATTTTCACGTCAGC
>JABMLG010000022.1 GCA_013204985.1 Microbacteriaceae bacterium VKM Ac-2855 | reverse complement strand
GGCAGTGTCAAGTGGTCGTTGCAACGCTGGTGTCTGCTGTCGCGGTTGCGAGCAGTTGGTTCATCCGTTGGGCGGGGGTTTGGTAGTCGAGGGTGGGTCGGGGCCTCTTGTTCAGGAGGTCCTGGACGCGGCGGAGCTCGGCGGGGGTGTGGTCGGAGAGGTCGGTGCCTTTCTCGAACCAGTGTCGGAGCAGCCGGTTGGTGTTTTCGTTCGAGCCGCGCTGCCAGGGCGAGTGGGGGTCGCAGAAAAACACTTTCGTGCCTTCGAGTTCGAGTTCGATGTTTTTCCACTTCGCCATCTCGCTGCCGCGATCCCAGGTCAGCGAGCGGCGCAGATGCTCGGGCAGTTCACCCATCGAGGCGATCATCGCGGCCGCGACGGTATCCGCCGTGTGATCGCCGGGCAGGTGCAGCAGGATCGTGAACCGGGTGCTCCGCTCGACCAGGGTCCCGATCGCGGAGGTGTTCCCGCTGCCCAGGATCAGGTCTCCCTCCCAATGCCCGGGAACGGCGCGATCCTCGGCCTCCGCCGGCCGGTCACGGATGGTGAAAGCGTCGCGGTAGATCGCCTTTCCGCGGCTGTCGCCTCGAGTTCTCCGGCTGCTGCGGCGGGTGGACAGTTGTTTCGCGAGGTCAGCGCGCAACCCTCCCCGGGTCTGGACGTAGAGCGCGCGGTAGATGGTCTCGTGGCTGACCTGCATGGACACATCATCGGCGAAATCCGTGCGGAGCACGTGCGAGATCAACGCTGGCGACCAGCCGTCCACGAGCCACCCCTCCACCAGCTCCGCCAACACCCGGTTCACAACGAACTTCACCGGCCGCGGCCGGCGCCGAGCTTTCTGCGCACGTAACTGCGCCGCATTCGCACGATACGTGCCGTCGAGGTTCGCGTTGCGGCGCAGCTCCCGCGACACGGTCGACTTATGCCGCCCGATCTCGGCCGCGATCCGCGTCACCGACCAGCCCTGAGCCCAATACGACTGAATGTTGATCCTGTTCGCGTACGTCAGGAACCGACCGTCCTGATCCTCCGATTCCAGCGGCAGCAGCACAATCGTTTTCGCGCCCCGCCGGACCGGACCATAAGCACCCTCGAGCCGCCGCGTCTGCCTCAACGTCATGCCAGAATCCTGCCGCCACCACCGCATCCCCGTCCGCGCCGACACGCCCACCGCAGCCGCCGACACCCCCAACGCACCCCCAGCAGCAACCGCCGCCAAGAACCGATCACGAACCGAACCGCTGAACTTGCTTCCATTCGTCCACGCCATCACACGCTCCGATCATCAAAGCGTTGCAACGACCGTATGACTCTGCC
>JABMLG010000021.1 GCA_013204985.1 Microbacteriaceae bacterium VKM Ac-2855 | reverse complement strand
GACCAACTACATCGCCCGATCGCTCCTCGAAACCGGCGGCTTCAGACCCCGACTACACCCTGGATTGCGATGAGCCGCTTAAATGCTGCCTGATGCTGCGAAGCGATCACACGGTCAATGGCCTCGATGCGTTGGTCGAGACGTTCGCGCTGCTGGGTGAACTCGGATCGGTTCAGAACTTCGTCGACGAACGCGCTCGCGAGCGCTTCCTTGCGGAGCAGCACACGCCCTCGCTCCGCAACGAGGTCATGCACTTGGCGTCAGCGTCCGCCGCGGACGCGAGCACAGCTCCCACCCCTTCCGTGTCGAGGCGGTAGCAGAGCGATTCCCTCACGAGGTGTTCGAGCCCAATACAGCTGACGGTGACACCACCGCACCCGCCGCCGCTCTGTGTCGGCTTGCTCGCTGGGCACTGGTAGGTCGTGCGAAGCGGCGCATCCGGTCGGTCGCGCTTAGTCATGCCGTAGAGGAACGCACACATTTACCGCACTTGAGCAATCCAGTCAGGAGGTATCGACGCGAGGTAGGCGCTCGGAGCGACTGCTCTTTGCGGCGACGGATCACGTGCTGTAGCGCTTCCCACTCTTCGGTCGAGAAGATCCGTTCCCATGTTCCCTCGTAGACGACGCCGTGAAGCTCACGCAGGCCGGCGTTCCGCGGGTTGTTCAGCAGACGGGTCACCTGTTGCGGGATCCAGCGACCGCCGTCTCTACGCCTGATGCCTCGACTGTTGAGGCTGTCGACGATCTCGGTGTAGGAGACCCGCTAAGAGCTTCATGCCCATGTCGTGAACGATCGGACCTTCAACAGGATCGACGACGGTCTGATCAACCATGTAGCCGTAGGGCTGGGGTCCGCTCCTTGCACGACCCGCCTGCGCGAGCTGGAGGTTCTTCCGCTTCAATCGGCGCGATGTGTCCGAGCTGGACTTGTTCGCGAAGGCGACGAGGATGCGAGCCATGGTGCGCCCGTCAGAGGTGGAGAGGTCGTAGTCGCCTTGAACCGTCGCGAATGGGCGGCGATGCTCGGTGTCGTACAGGTCGATGACTCGCTCAAGGTCAGACGGCTTCCGCCAGAGTCGATCGAGATCGTAGGCAACGACACCATCAATGACACCCGCTTCTAAATCAGCCACAAGACGCTCGAATTCGGGTCGCACTACGTTCTTCTTGTAAGCGCTCAGGCTGTTGTCGGTGTAGACCTCGACTATCTCCCACCCTCTAGCTGCCGCTACGGCGCGGTTATCTTCATGCTGCCTTTCGACGCCTAAACCCTCGCCTTCCATGTCGAGGCTTATGCGTGCGTGTGCTCCAATCCTCGTGCTCATCAGGCCTTTTCTTTCTTTTTGCGCCTGATTATGAGCTACAGGGGTCGTGCGGTCAATAGCGATATGTGCGCGTTCCATGTGATCGAACAGTGTTTCCCATCGCATGCGGAGACCGTACCGGAGCGTCGATCCTGCGCGCACGAGTTATCCACATGACG
>JABMLG010000020.1 GCA_013204985.1 Microbacteriaceae bacterium VKM Ac-2855 | reverse complement strand
GAAGACCTCGACCTCTTTCATGGCTCCGACGCGCCAACCTCACACCCGTACGGCTACACCGTCTTTTGCGATGAGCCCCATATCCTCGCCACTGACCGAGGGAATCACCTAGAGAGGAAAATGAGACGGCGAAGCATTTTGAAGCCACAGGCTCGCGCAGAGCCTCGTCCACCAACGCAAAGGAGGACTCGTACTCCTCACGCGCCGTAGCGAAGTACCGATCCAACACGAGCCGCGCACGATCGAAGACGTACTTGAACTCCTTTTCGTCGTTCATGTACCGCACGTGGGTACCCCAGAACACCTTGTCGGTCAGGATGCCACTGGCTCCGAAGGCGTCTGTGTAGTGCCAGAGCGTGTCAGGTGTTCCGGGCGGCGTGGGTTGGCGCAACGAACCGCTGAACTGATCGAAATCCACAACGTGCGGTGCAGGGTCACCTGGTGTCGACATAGAGGAAACCTACCGGCTCAGATCCGCCGCACTGCGTTCGCCCACACCCACGCATCGAGCTTCGTCCCGTCGCTCATGCTCCACTCGATGCGGACTCCCCTGTCGTTCCACTCAACTGCGTACGCCTCCGTCACCACGGGCTGCTCTGCGAAGCGCACCCAAGCCTGCACCTTCACGGCAGCACCGCGGCGCGCAGGGTTGTGCGTCAGGTCTAGCTCCTCAGGCGTGAGGCTGATCGGCACGGGTTTGAGAGCCACCTCCGCGAGGCGTTTGTCCATCAGGTGGTCGTAGTGGTCCGCGTAGCGACGGTTCGATCCCATCCACCCATCAGAACATACGTTCGAACGACACGCCCAGTACGCCATGTGGACGGAATGTTCTACGCTGACCACATGGAGCGTAGGTACCAGGTGTTCATCAGCTCGACCTTCATCGACCTGGTTGAGGAGCGGCGCGAGATCATCCAGGCTCTTCTCGAGATGGACTGCCTTCCAGCGGGTATGGAAATGTTCCCCGCAGCTAATGACGATAAGTGGACGCTAATAAAGGGCGTGATTGACCAAAGCGACTACTACCTCGTTGTATTGGGTGAACGCTACGGAAGCACAGCTGACGGCGGAATCAGCTATACCGAGATGGAATATGACTACGCCGTCTCGCAGGCGATTCCCGTAATGGGCTTTGTCCACGGTGATCCGGACAGCATCCCGAAGGCAAAGCTCGACCTCGACCCGCTTCTCCAAGAGAGATTAGCGGCGTTCCAGACCAAAGTACAAAAACGGATGATTAAGCGATGGACCACTCCCGCAGAACTCGGTTCCGTAGTCACCCGTGGAATGATTCCTCTTATCAAGAACAATAAGAGAGATGGTTGGGTGCGAGGCAATCACGCCATGACGGAGGAAACACGAACGCAAATCGCAGAACTGCAGGCGCAGATTGCGAAGTCGGAGCGAGACGCGATTTCTAGAAAAGCTGCGCCATCCGTCTCGATCAATCGCGAGTATGAGCATGGGACTGACCAAGTGGAGTTGGACTACCAGGCAACAATCACGTGGGAGACGAAGCAAAACGAGTACACATCAGGTAGCGCAAAGGTTACTTGGGACTTCATCGTCAAGAGGCTCGGCCCAATCATGATGGGAGAGGTCTCCGAGAAAGATCTTCGTCGGAAACTGGATCGTGTTGTAGTTCCTTGGATTCGCCGCATCGAGAGGTACCACGACGCGGAAAGCGTAACCCCTCTTGTGTACGACGACTCGTGGTCGAATGTCATAATTCAGTTGAGGGCTCTCAACATAATCGAGATTAGTAACAGAAGGCATCCGATCCAGGACAAGGCAACTTATTGGGTACTGACGAAGGCGGGCGATGATTACCTAGTAGGGCTTAGAGCCACAAGGCGCAGGCTAGCGGGCGGGGGCGGCAGCGAGGAGGAGGAGGAAGAGGAATAGGCCCTTCCCCCCTACTGCTGAGGAGAGCACCTGCTGGACCAGTCACAACCTACTCGTACGTCACGGCCAATGCTCACGAGGCTTCCCTCGGCTTGGCAGGTGGGTTCTGTTCCAACCGTGACTTCTTGGTAGTTCAAGCATTCTGTAAAAGAAGTGAATTGAAGTTTAGTCACGGCTCACTACACCTGAGAATGCTTGCTCTTGCTGCCTTGGCTTGTTCTTCCACTCCACGTAGGGACAGGGGTTACGGCTAGCGGTGCAGTTTTATTCATGAGTATGTGCGAGCAGTACGGCAGGGAGTTGATCCCGGCACGTTCGTTGAATGCGTCGTGTGAACCGATACGACGCACCTTGTCGCCAAGGCGGAGTACGGGATAGTAGTCACCCCGCGTGGTCGGTCGCATAAACAGCAGCTATCTACTCTTGCTACTTAGCGCTATGACCCATCGCGTCTACCTATTCCGCCACGCACTGCTCGCAGCTACCCACGAGGACAGACTGCGTACTGCGAACGACGCCATCCGTTAGTGCGAGCGCTCCACGCGTACCGCACGGACTCCCCCGGCTTGATGCCGAGCTTAAATGGCTCATCGCAAAAGACGGTGTAGCCGTACGGGTGTGAGGTTGGCGCGTCGGAGCCATGAAAGAGGTCGAGGTCTT
>JABMLG010000002.1 GCA_013204985.1 Microbacteriaceae bacterium VKM Ac-2855 | reverse complement strand
GCTGAACTTGCTTCCATTCGTCCACGCCATCACACGCTCCGATCATCAAAGCGTTGCAACGACCGTATGACTCTGCCCCCCGAAACGGACGCATCGCGACAACCCGGGCCACGACAACCCGCAACCACGACGCCCGACGGGAACCCGGGTAGGCACGAACCGGCCCCGAACCGCCCCGAAACGGACGCATCGCGACAACCCGGGCCACGACAACCCGCAACCACGACGCCCGACGGGAACCCGGGTGGGCACGAACCGGCCCCGAACCGCCCCGAAACGGACGCATCGCGACAACCCGGGCCGGGGTGACCGGGCCACCACAACCCCGTGGACGCCATGACGCCGAACGGCGTGACGCCGGACGCGCGAATGCCCCGCCCGGTGGCCGGACGGGGCGTGCGACGGATGCGGTCTACGCGTCGAGCGTGAAGTCGGCGCCGAGCTGGCGCAGCTTCGTGATGAAGTTCTCGTAGCCGCGCGAGATGATGCCCACGTTCGACACGGTCGAGGACCCCTCGGCCGAGAGCGCCGCGATCAGGTGCGAGAAACCGCCGCGCAGGTCAGGCACCTCGATGTCGGCGCCGTGCAGCTTCGATGGGCCGGAGATGACCGCGGAGTGCATGAAGTTGCGTTGTCCGAAGCGGCAGGCCTGTCCGCCGAGGCACTCGCGGTGGATCTGGATGGTCGCCCCCATCTCCACCAGAGCGTCGACGAAGCCGAACCGCTGCTCGTACACGGTCTCGTGCACGATCGAGACGCCCTTGGCCTTGGTCAGGGCGACCACCAGCGGCTGCTGCCAGTCGGTCATGAACCCGGGGTGCACATCCGTCTCGATGATGACCGGCTTCAGTTCACCACCGGGGTGGTAGAAGCGGATGCCGTCCTCTGCGATCTCGAACGCGCCGCCGACCTTGCGGAAGACGTTGAGGAAGGTGGTCATCTCCTGCTGACGAGCACCGCCGACGAAGATGTCACCCTCGGTCGCGAGCGCGGCGGCCGCCCAAGAGGCGGCCTCGTTGCGGTCGAACAGAGCGCGGTGGGTGTACCCGGTGAGCCGGTCCACGCCCTCGATGCGGATCACGCGGTCGGTGTCGACCGAGATGATGGCGCCCATCTTCTGCAGGATGTTGATGAGATCCATGATCTCGGGCTCGATCGCCGCTCCCGAGAGTTCGGTGATGCCCTGCGCACGCACGGCCGTGAGCAGAACCTGCTCGGTCGCGCCGACACTCGGGTAGGGCAGCGAGACCTTGGCGCCGTGCAGGCCTTCGGGCGCCGACATGCGGATGCCGGACGGCAGCTTCTCGACGATCGCGCCGAAGTTGCGCAGCACCTCGAGGTGGTAGTCGATCGGGCGATCGCCGATACGGCAGCCGCCGAGATCCGGGATGAAGGCCTCGCCCAGACGGTGCAGCAGAGGCCCGCAGAACAGGATCGGGATCCGGCTCGAGCCGGCGTGCGCGTCGATGTCGGCGAAGTGCGCCGACTCGACGTTCGACGGGTCGAGGATGAGGTCGCCCTCGTCCGGACCCTGCTGCACCTTGACGCCGTGCACCTCCAGCAGGCCCTTCACGACGCGGACGTCGCTGATGTCGGGCACGTCGCGCAAGACACTGGCGGTCTCACCCAGCAGGGCGGCGACCATGGCCTTGGTGACGAGGTTCTTCGCTCCCTTGAGCTCGATGCGTCCGACGAGCGGCTGACCGCCGTTGATGGTGATCCGTTCGGCTGTCATGCCCACGCGGGCCCCCGCTGCCTTTGCATCCTGGAGGAGAGAGTTCAAGCTATTTCACCGGCAATGTCTTGGGCCGCCAGCTTTCGCGGCGGGTTTCGAATTCAGAGATGAGCGCTTCATCGCGCAGGGTGAGACCGATGTCATCGAGTCCCTCGATCAGGCGCCACCTAGTGTAATCATCGATCTCGAAGGCGACGCTGTAGTCGCCGACGGCGACCGTACGAGCAACAAGATCGACGGTGAGCTTTATTCCGGGTTCGCCCTCGATGATCTGCCAGATCCGTTCGATGGCCTCTTCGGCGACGATGGCGCTGAGCAGACCCTGCTTGCCCGAGTTGCCGCGGAAGATGTCGCCGAAGCGCGACGACAGCACGACCTTGAAGCCGAAGTCGCGCAGTGCCCAGACCGCGTGCTCGCGGCTCGAGCCGGTGCCGAAGTCCGGACCCGCGACGAGGATCTGAGCCCCCTGGTAGGGAGCCTGATTCAGGATGAACTCCGGCTCCTGACGCCAACCGTGGAAGAGTGCGTCTTCGAAGCCGGTCTTGGTCACGCGCTTGAGGAACACGGCAGGGATGATCTGATCGGTGTCGACGTTGCTGCGCTTCAGCGGAGCGGCGACGGCGGTGACGGTGGTGAACTTCTCCATGGCGCTACGCACCTACCAATTCGGCGACGTCGGACGGGCTGGACAGGGTGCCGCGGATGGCGGTGGCAGCGGCGACCAACGGCGAGACCAGGTGCGTGCGACCGCCCTTGCCCTGGCGGCCTTCGAAGTTGCGGTTCGAGGTGGAGGCACAACGCTCACCCGGCGCGAGCTGGTCGGGGTTCATCCCGAGGCACATCGAGCATCCGGCGAATCGCCATTCGGCGCCGAACTCCTTGATGATCACGTCGAGCCCCTCGGCCTCGGCCTCGATCCGAACACGAGCGGATCCGGGAACGACCATCACGCGGACGTCATCGGCCTTCTTGTGACCCTTGATCACGGAGGCGAAGGCCCGGAGGTCCTCGATCCGCGAGTTGGTGCACGAACCCATGAACACGGCGTCGACCTTGATCTCCTTCATCGGCGTTCCCGCGGTGAGATCCATGTACTCGAGGGCGCGCTGCGCGTTCGAGCGCTCGTTCGGGTCGGCGATGTCGGCCGGATCCGGCACGGTCGCCGAGAGCGACACACCCTGACCGGGGTTCGTGCCCCACGTGACGAACGGCTCGAGTTCGTCGGCGTCGAGGAACACCTCGGCGTCGAAGACCGCTCCCTCGTCGGTGGGCAGAGTGTTCCAGTAGGCGACCGCGTCGTCCCAGTCCTGACCGGACGGCGCGTGGGGACGTCCCTCCAGGTAGTCGTACGTCGTCTGGTCGGGCGCGACCATACCCGCGCGTGCGCCGGCCTCGATCGACATGTTGCAGATGGTCATCCGGCCTTCCATCGACAGCGCGCGGATCGCGGATCCGCGGTATTCGAGGACGTAACCCTGGCCGCCGCCGGTGCCGATCTTCGCGATCACGGCGAGGATGATGTCCTTCGCGGTGACCCCGGGCTTAAGCGTCCCCTCGACAGTGATCGCCATCGTCTTGAACGGCTTCAGAGGCAGGGTCTGCGTCGCCATCACGTGCTCGACCTCTGAGGTGCCGATGCCGAAGGCCATCGCGCCGAACGCACCGTGCGTCGAGGTGTGCGAGTCGCCGCAGACGACGGTGATGCCGGGCATGGTCAGGCCCAGCTGGGGACCGACCACGTGCACGATGCCCTGTTCGATGTCACCGAGCGAATGCAGGCGAACGCCGAACTCCTCGGCGTTGTTGCGCAACGTCTGAATCTGGGTGCGGCTCGTGAGATCGGCGATCGGCTTGTCGATGGCGAGCGTCGGGGTGTTGTGGTCCTCCGTCGCGATCGTGAGGTCGAGCCTCCGCAACGGCCGCCCGGCCTGACGGAGTCCGTCGAAGGCCTGCGGGCTGGTCACTTCGTGAACCAGATGCAGATCGATGTAGATCAGGTCGGGAGTGCCGTCCTCACCCTTCTTCACCAGGTGGTCGTCCCAGACCTTCTCTGCCAAGGTGCGGGGCCGGGCGACGGGCGCGCTGTCATTCATGTTCTTGTGGTCTCCTGCGTTCGAGGTCGATGCCTCAGAAAGGGTGGTCAGCCGACGAGAAACACCGCGACGAGGGAGGCCTACTCGAACGAGGACTCGTCGCGGCAGCTAAGGAGGAGCCGGCCGAACAACACGGGATGAGAATAGCACCCGACGCGAGACCTCTTCAGGAGCTCTCGGTACTTCTCGACATGAGCAGGCACCGGTGCGGCGCGGGAGTCCGGGAACGGCGCGTTCAACCCGAGCCGATCAATGCGGCGACCAGGAGGAATGAGCCGGCGACGATGACCGCTGCACCCAGGACGACTCCGCCGATCACGAACACGCCCGCGACCATGCTCCGGATGAATCCCACGATGCCTCCGCGGCGAGGTACCGGGGAGGCGATGGCCTCGTGCTCGAACCATTCCCCGTCGAGCGGATCGGGCTCGCCGAGCTCGTAGTGAGCGGCTTCGATCAGTTTCTGCGGCAGCGCTGCGAGCATTCGAGCCGCGTGATCCGATTCCTCCGCGAGGATCAGCGGTGACACCAGTGCTCGCTCGGCGAGCAGGAACGGGTCCTCACCCGAGCGGACGAGTGCTCGCTCGAATGCACTCAACTCCTCCGGCGCTGCGCCGTCTTCCACGAGATACCCCCATCGCCCGGCCTCGATCAGGTCGCCGCTGCGGCGATACACCTCCGAGAGCAGGATTCGTGGGTCCACCCATCCCGGGTCGGCCTGAACACATCGCTCGAGCAAGGACACCGCACCGTTCACGTCGCCGTCGGCGAAGCGCGTCTTCGCACGATCGAGAGCCTCGGCGGTGTCCATAGGCTGAATTATGCCGAACCAGGAGCCCGAAAGCTCGTTCCGGCATCCAACGGGACACGATATCGCAACCGGGTACTCAGCGCATAAGGGCATCGATCACGCTCGGGTCCGAACCGGCTACCGTTCGAAGCGCGCCGAACAAAACGATTCCACCGACCATCGCGGCGACGCCGACGACCAGCAGCAGCCCGGCCACGAGGATCCGGGAACCCGATCGCCCGGATCTCCAGACTCGAGGAAGGAAAGTGGCGACGACGACGAGTGCCCCCACGCAACCGAGGAGGAGGACCGACAGACCGAGTTCACCCGCCGCGGTCGGATCCGACACCGCGCGGACGACCAGACCGCCCGACGCCACGACGATGAATCCGGAGAGCACCACGCCCATCGCGACCCGATACCTGCGGACTCCCCTGTCGCCCGACGGATCCGTCATGTCAGCCCGCCGTCCACTCCGCGTCGATCACGATCACCGTGACGTTGTCCCGCCCGCCGGCGTCGACCGCCTCCTGCACCAGCAGACTCGCGAAGTCCGCTCGCAGCCAATCCTTGCCGTCACGGCGCGCGAACAGCAGCGCGATTCGATCATCCGACAGCTCTTTCGTCAATCCGTCGGAGCACAGCAGATAGGTCGCCTGCGGCAGCAGCGGCAGGGTCCAGACGTCCACCTCGACGACGTCCTCCGCGCCGAGAGCGCGGGTGATGATGTTCCGGTCCGGATGCGTCTCCGCCTGCTCCGGCGTCAGGAATCCTGCGTTCACCAGTTCCTGCACCGCGGAATGGTCGACCGTGAGCTGCACGAGCGCCGCGCCGTCCCAGCGATACACCCGGGAGTCGCCGACGTTGAAGAGCGCCCAACCAGGACCCGTGCCCGCCTCCCCCTCGGCGAGAACCATGCCGGTGAGCGTCGTGCCGCAGATCGCGCCGCCGACGTCGAGCCCGCGAACCGCCTCGTTGGCCTCGCCGACCATGCCGAAGACGTCGTCGACCGAGAGCACTCCACCCTCCGGATGCAGAGCACGCACGGTGGCGACGGCCGCCGAGCTGGCGAGTTCACCGCGAGCGTGTCCCCCCATGCCGTCGGCGATGGCGAACAGTCCGGACTCGACGACGAACGCGTCTTCGTTCACGGTGCGCACCCGCCCCACATCGCTGTACGCACTCGCCGTGAGCCGGAGAGTCCCCGTCGGCAGGGTGATGGTGCTCTCCGTCACGCGTCAGTCCTTCGTGACCGAGGGCGTATCGGTGTCGTGCACGACCTCCGGGTGGCCGTCGTGCAGTTCGATGTGCTCGTGATCGCGTCGCATCTTGATCAGGCTCGCGATCGTTGCGACGGCCATGCTGACGATGATCACAGCGAGTGAGGTCCACGTGTCGATGTCCCAGACCTCGAGGTGCTCACCGTTGTTGAGGAACGGCAGTTCGTTCTCGTGCAGTGCGTGCAGCACGAGTTTCACACCGATGAACGCCAGGATGAAGGCGATCCCGTACTTGAGGTACTCGAGTTTGTCGATGAGGCCGCCGAGGAGGAAGTAGAGCTGGCGCAGCCCCATCAAGGCGAAGATGTTCGCGGTGAACACGATGAACGGGCTCTGGGTGATGCCGAAGATCGCCGGGATCGAGTCGAGCGCGAAGAGAAGATCGGTCGAGCCGATCGCCAGGAAGACGATCAGCATCGGGGTGAAGAACTTCTTGCCGTCGATGACGGTGCGGATCTTGGCCCCGTCGAAATCGTCGGAGATCGCCACGCGGCGTCGCAGGAGTCGGATCAGCAGGTTGTCCTTGCCCTCGTCTTCGTGGCTGCCGAAGGCCTGGTTCCACGCGGTGTAGACGAGGAACGCACCGAAGATGTAGAAGATCCAGCTGAAGCTCTCGATCAGCTGCGCGCCGAGCAGGATGAACACGCCGCGGAAAATCAACGCGATCACGATGCCCACCATCAGCACCTCCTGCTGGTACTTCGGCGGCACGGCGAAGCGGCCCATGATGATCACGAAGACGAACAGATTGTCGATCGACAAGCTGTACTCGGTGAGCCAGCCGGCGAGGAACTGCCCGGCGGGCTCGCCACCCGCGAAGATCAGCATCAACAATGCGAACACGAGGGCGAGGCCGACGTAGAACGCCACCCAGATGCTGGACTCCTTCAAGCTCGGCACGTGCGGGCGCTTGTAGACGATCAACAGGTCTGCGGCGAGGATGAGGATGAGAACGACGAAGGAGCCGATCTCGAACCAGACGGGGAGTTGGAGCATCGAGGCGCCTTTCGGGGTCGGAGGAGAGTCGAAAGTCTCTCCCCGACGCGAGCCGAGGGCCGCTGCCGCTCCGGCCCGGAACCGCGACGACACGGAACGTACTGACGGGCGCGGAGGAGTGGGATACTCCCCTTCGCGGTTGTCAGGATAGCGCACGGCGCGCGACCCGCGGAGCCGCGTTCAGCCGCGCGGATCAGTCGTGGTCGACGATGCGTATCAGTCGTGGTCGACGATGCGTATCAGTCGTGGTCGACGACGTCGTCCTCGACGTCCGCGAGTTCGTCGACCTCGACCGGCGTGGTTCCCTCGAAGTAGACGGCGACACCGAGTTCGACCGTACCGGGCAGCGTGCAGTCCGCGAATCGGAGGGTCCAGGCGTGACCGAGCCCGAAGGTCAGCTCAGGCCCGTCCAGACCGAACTCCGCCTCCTCCTCGGCACCGAAACGAGCCGGATCCTCCGCGACGGCGGAGCGGACGGCACCGGCCGCGAGCTGCAGTACTCCATCGAGATCGGCGAGAACGGATGCCATGAACGGCAGGTCGAGGCCCGCGACGTCGTCGTCCTCGCCGATGAGTACGCTCACGTCGATCCCGTCCCGCGATGCGTCCCGGGTGGCCTCCGAGGAGCCGAACGGAAGCAGCCCCGTCCAGCCCACGAGGCCGGCGGGGGTGTCGAGGGTGTCGAGGGTCACGTGCCCGGGGATCGTCAGAGTCGTCATCCGACAAGCGTAGGCCGAGACGACAGAAGGCCCGTCCGCTCGAAGAGGGAGGGGCCTTCCGTCGTGATGGTGACCCCAGCGGGATTCGAACCCGCGTTACCGCCGTGAGAGGGCGACGTCCTAGGCCGCTAAACGATGGGGCCGTTTTCGCAACCCGACGAGTATGCCACACTCGGCGCGAGCCCGGACACCGTCGACGATCCGCTGCCGGCCCGACCGTCGCTCCGCGCGCGGAAGGCTGCGAATGAGAAAGCCCCGCCGCCCTGGTGAACAGGGAGACGGGGCTTGTGCATGTGGTGACCCCAGCGGGATTTGAACCCGCGTTACCGCCGTGAGAGGGCGACGTCCTAGGCCGCTAAACGATGGGGCCGTTTTTGCAACTCGAAGAGTATGTCACAAGCATCCGCGCTCGTCAAAATCGCGATATCGCTCACACGAGCACCCGAAGAGCGCCCGGCACCATCGTCACTTCCCATGGCGAGGGCCCGATCCGCTCGCCGTCCGCATAGGCCGTGACGCCCTCGACCTCGATCCGCACGCTTCGGCAACGGCGAAGAGAAACGGCCGAGAGTGTGACGTGGGAGCCGCGGAACACCCGCGGGAAGAAGCGCAGGAACGCGATTCTCCCCAGCGGGTGGACCACGACCAGGTCGAGCTCGCCATCGTCGAGCACCGCACTCGGAGCGATCCGCATACCGCCGCCGATCGAGCCGCCATTAGCGACGGAGACCAGCAGGGCGTCGACGGACTCCGATACACCGTCGATCACCAGCCGATAACGGAGCGGGCGGAGGAACACCAGTTCTCGCAGCAGCGCGAGCACGTAGCGCCCGGCGCCGCGCGGGTGTCGCATCCGGTTCGCGCGCTCGTTGACCACGGCGTCGAATCCGGCCGAGAGCACGCAGACGAACCATTCCCGCTCGGCACCGACTCGGTCGACCCGGGCCAGATCGATCGACCGCGGCGAAGAGCGAAGGGATGCGAGCAGTCGCGCGGTCGCCGCCGACACGTCCGAGATCGGCAGCCCGAGTGAGCGTGCCGCGTCGTTCCCCGTACCCGTCGCGACGATGCCGAGGGCGATAGGCCCTTCGGCGAGCAGACCGGCCCCGAGGTGCACCATGCCGTCGCCGCCGACGACGACCAGCGCGTCGGGAACGGGATCCAGCGCCGCTCGGACCACGTCTCGCAGCGCCACATAGCTGTCGGCTCGGCAGAAGTCGACAGCGTATCCCGCACTCCGCAGCAGCGCGGCGACCTCATCACCCGCATCCCGACGGCGTCCGAAGGCCGCCTGCGGATTCGCGGCGACGACGATGCGGCCGGCGGCGGGTGTCGTCCGCACATCGGTGGGCATAGCGGCGATTATGCCGCCCGGTCGGGTCTGCTCACGTCACGACACGTGACATTTGCCCACCGGCCCGGCGAGGAGTTGGATCGACGCATGCGATTGACGAAACTCGAACACGCGACCCTGCTCATCGACGAGAACGGGAAGCGGTTGGTGATCGACCCCGGCTCGTTCACCGCCCCGCTACCGGATTCGAGCGACACCGTCGCGATCGTGATCACGCACGAGCACGCCGACCACTGGACCCCCGAGCATCTGCAGCGGGTTCTTGCGGCGAACCCGACCGCGCGGATCCTCGGCCCGGCCGGCGTGGCATCGGCGGCGAGCGACTTCGACATCGAGGTCGTCGCCGACGGAGACACGGTGGAGGTCGGTCCGTTCCGCCTGCGGTTCTTCGGCGCCCGTCATGCGGTCATCCACTCGAGCATCCCTGTGATCGACAACGTGGGTGTACTCGTGAACGACGCCTTCTACTACGCAGGGGATTCGTTCACCGTCCCCGAAGGCGTGGAGGTCGACACCCTCGCGGCGCCCGCCGGGGCACCGTGGATGAAGCTCGCGGAGTCCATGGACTACGTACTCGCGCTCTCGCCGCGACGAGCTTTTTCGACGCACGAGATGGTTCTCTCCGAGGCCGGCAAACAACTCTCGCACTCGCGGATCGGTTGGGCGACGGAACAGGGCGGCGGTGAGTACCGGGCGCTCGCTCCCGAGCAGACATGGGACATCTGACGACACGAGATATGCGCTGACGCGACAGAAATCACCGCGTCGACCACCCCCGTACGCGCGCCCCTCGTCCGGGTGACAAGATGATCGCGTCGCGGAGCCCGGGCAACCTGCCCCGCTCGGGCCTCCGCGACGTTCCGGCCACGCCGCCGGCTCATCTCGATCGCTCATCACTCGACCTCCGGGGGAATCACCGTGTCCGAAGTACACCCGCAGCACCAGCACTCCGCTCTCTCCGACGGCGGATCCACCTCCTCGCCCGCCGCTCCGACCGCTCAGACGTCGCCCTCCTCCGCCGTCATGACCCGACGACGGGTCGTCGCCGGAGCCGCCTGGAGTGGACCCGTCATCACGGTGCTGGCAGCGGCTCCGTCGGCGGCCGCGAGCCACGGCTCCAAGCCGGTCGACGGATGCATCGATCTCGAAGGCTGCCAGCCCCCCTCGGTCGACTGCAACATCCGCAACGCCCCGACGTGCGTGACGATCCGAGCCCAGCGAGGCGCCATCCCCGTCGGAACCGCAGTGACACTGAGCTTCGACCCCGCCCTGATCGCAGCCCGCTTCACCGATGGTTCCGTGACAGCGACCGAAACGGACGGGATCGTCACCGGTCTCCTGACCGTAGCGGTCGCGGCCGGCGCGACCCTCGTCCTCCCCATCGACGTCACTCGGGCGGCACCGCTCGGCGGCGCGCAACGCGCTCATGCCGGCTGGAAGGACACCCGCGGCTGGAGCTCGCACTGTTCGTCCGCGAAGCTCGACGCCACGCTCCAGGTGCTGCCGGGCGAAATCCGGTCGAGCAACAATTCGGCGCGCCGATCGATCACCGTGCGCTGAGTCGCGGATCCCGCCAGGACGGGTGGTCCGAATCGGTGACGGAGGCGAGGTCGTCGCCGAACTCGAAACGGGCCCCCACCGCGGCGCTCTCGCTCAGAACGGCGGGGAGCCACCACCGTGCATCCGACCACATGTCGGAGTAGGGCACGTCCGTCAGCGGCACCCATCGAGCCTCGAGCTCGGCCGAAGCGACCAGGCTCCCGGACCACCGGCGACAGACGAACACGTGCGAGCGCTGGCTCCACGCCGGCCGGCTCGGGAACACGTAGTCGAGGCGACCGCGAGGCTCCAGATCCATCGGTCTCGCCGACAGCCCGGTTTCTTCTGCCAATTCGCGAGCGGCAGCGGTCACTGCGCTCTCGCCCGGCTCGAGCTTGCCGCCGGGGGCGACGATTCGTCCCTCGCCGAGCCCACGGCGCTTACGACCGAGGAGGACGTCTTCTCGGCCATCGGCCGCGCGACGGATGACGTAGACGACGCAGACCTCGGGATGGGACACGATTGCACCCTACCGATCCGACCGGAGCCGATCCGACCGGAGCCGATCCGACCGGAACGCGCTCGTCACACCCGCGTCCGATGCGCTCCGTCCGTCTGGCAGGACCTCGCCAGTCGCCGTCGTAGGCTGAGGAGGGTGACGACTCCTCCCCTCGAGCGGCTGCGCTCGGTTCTTCGACTGGCCACCGTCTCGCACGTGGACGAGGAACTCACCGACTGGGCGACGTTCTCCACTCTCGTCGATCTGCTCGAACAGCTCTACCCCGCTCTGCACGCCCATCTGACTCGCGAGATCGTCGCCGATCATTCCGTGTTGTGGCGATGGGTCGGGCTCGAACCCGGCGACGAGACGGTGCTGATGGCGCACTACGACGTGGTGAGCGTCACAGCCGACGAGTGGTCGAGCCCGCCGTTCGAGGCCGCGTGCACCACGCATCCGGACGGCGAGACCGTGGTGATCGCGCGCGGTGCCGTCGACGACAAGGGCTCGCTGGTCGCTCTCCTCGAGGCGGTCGAGTCGGCCGTCGTCGCCGGTTTCCGCCCGCAGCACGACATCTACCTGCTGTCGTCGCACAACGAGGAGACCGCCGGGGACGGAGCACCGGCCGTGGTCGATGTGATGCGCTCGCGCGGCATCCGACCTCGCTTCGTGCTCGACGAGGGCGGAAACGTCCGTCGCGGAATCCTGCCCGGGGTGCAGACGCCGATCGCGGTCGTCGGCGTCACCGAGCGCGGGATCATGAATGTCGAACTCACCGTCCGAGACGCTGGCGGGCACGCATCCGCTCCGCCGCCGCCGCCGGGCCTCCTCGCCACTCAACGACTCGCCCGTGCGATCCACCGGCTGACGAAGAAACCCTTCGCGGCCACACTCCCGGAGCCGATCGCCGAACTCGTCATCGCCGCAGCACCTCACGCGGACGCCGCTCATCGCGAGATCTACGCGCAGCCCCGCGAGAACGAGGCCGCCGTCATCCGGGCGCTCGGGGAGCACTCGAACCGTTCGGCTGCGATGTTGCGCACTACGGTCGCCGTGACCCAGCTCCGCGGCAGCACCGGCGCGAACGTCCTCGCCTCGTCGGCCGTCGCGGTCGCCAACGTCCGCATCAATCCGGGTTCCAGCGTCGAGAAGGTCGTCCGTCGGATCCGGAAGGTGGTCGACGACCCGCACGTCGAGATCACGGTGCTCGTCGCGAACGAACCCGCGCCGGTCTCCCCGACAGGCGTGCCGGGCGATGGCGGCCCGTACGACCTGCTCCGCACGACGATCGAGCAGACGTTCCCCGAGGCGATCGTCGCCCCGTACGTGCAGACCGGCGGCAGCGACTCCCGGCATTTCGCCGCCATCAGCACTGGGGTGTACCGCTTCATCCCGTTCGAGATCAGTCCTCGCCAGCAATTGGGCATCCACGGAGCCGACGAATACGTCGGTCTCGAGCAGTTCGCGACGGCGATCGAGTTCTATGGGCGCCTTCTCCAACGCCTGTAGATCCTGGGCGCACATTCTGAAAACGCTTGCCGCCGACGCAACACTCTGGCAATGTTTTCGCGGACTCGTTGCCGGTCGTTGGCTCGGCGTTCACTCCGCCGTGATCGACTCGATGTGACATCGCGGAGCAGGACGCATGGTTTCGCCGAGGCTCGTTCGCTAGGGTGATGAGTGAAACAGTTGATTCACCACCCCTGAATTTCTGAAACCCGAGGATCATGACTCTCCGTCAGGCCGAATACCCGCGGCCGAATCACTTCATCCTGCACCTCAGCGACACCCACTTCATCGCCGGCGACGGCGGCCTGTACGGGTCGACGGTGGACAGCGAGGGGCAGCTGCGCCGCTTGTTCGACGAACTGGAGGCATCGGGCGGTCGCCCGGAAGCCATCGTGATCACCGGCGATCTCGCCGACAAGGGCGAGCCCGAGGCCTACGACAAGCTGCGTGCGATCATCGAGCCCGCAGCGGCGCGCCTCGGCGCAGAGGTCGTCTGGGTGATGGGGAACCACGACGATCGCGCCTCGTTCCGACGCGGCCTTCTCGGCCAGGTCGGCAGTACCGCCCCGATCGATCGGGTCCACGACGTGAACGGACTACGCATCATCGCGTTGGACTCGACGGTGCCGGGATCCCATCACGGCGAGATCTCGAGCGATCAGCTGGACTGGCTGGCGGAGGAGCTCTCGAGCCCCGCCCCCCACGGCACCATCCTGGCGCTGCACCACCCGCCGGTGCCGAGCGTGCTCGATCTGGCCGTGCTGGTCGAACTCCGCGACCAGCCGTCGCTCGCGGAGGTGCTCGAGGGGACGGATGTCCGGGCGATCATCGCCGGACACCTGCACTACTCGTCGACAGCCACTTTCGCCGGCATCCCGGTCTCCGTCGCTTCGGCGACCTGCTACACGCAGGATCTGAACGTCCCGGTCGGCGGAACCCGCGCCCGCGACGGGGCGCAGGCGTTCAACCTGATCCATGTCTACGAGAACACCGTGCTGCATTCCGTTGTACCGATCGGCAGCTACGCCGAGGTGTCCTATGTCTCGGCCGAGAAGACCCAGCGGATTCTCGCCGAGAAGCAGGTCGCGATCGCGGCGGCTCCCGCACTGCCGGTTCCTGCCGAGCATCCCCTGTACCCGCCGACCACCGAGGCGATCGGCATCGTCGCCTGACGCACATCGACCACGCCGTTCACGAACGCGTGGAGCGATCGCGAGCGTAGAGGAACCCGGCGAAGCCGAGCGCGGCCGCGAGCGCGATCCCGATGCCGATCCCGAACGCGAATCCGATGCCCTCGAACATGAGGGTGCAGAGCAGCCCGAGGCCGAGGCCCAGGAGCGCACCACCCGCGGACCAGAGCAGGGTCGGCAGCAAGCGTCGGGACATGGCCTCATCGTAGGATCCCGGCGCCGCTGACGCCACGGGCATCCGCACTGCCGCGAACTACTCCTCGAGCTCCCAGGGTGCGGCGATCGGGAAGTACTCGTCGAGGAAGTCGAGGACCGCCTTGGCGCGCTCCTCGGCGGAGATCTCAGGGAAGCTGCCGTCGTTCAGGCAGAAGAAGTCGACGCCACGCGACTTGAGCAGGGACTTCATGTCGGCGAGACCCTGGTGCATGGTGGTGTCGACGTACTTCACCGTGGAGTTCTCCTGCACGACCGCACGACCCGTCATGAGTGCGTAGTAGTGGTACAGCGAGTTCGTCACCGAGATATCCGTCGCGGAGCGGAAACGCGCTGCGGCCGTCGCCCGGAACTCCGCGTCGAACTCCTCCTCCAGTTCGCTCATGACGGACTTGCGCAGCGGCGTCGCGGCATGCTCGAGGTGGCGTGTCGTGACCGCTCCGAAACGGTCGCGCAGCAGCGCGCGATTGACGCGGGCAGCGTTCTCGAATCCGCTGCGGGCGGCATCCGACTGACCCATCCCGATCCGCGTGGTCGCTTCGATGAACTTCGTCACGCCACCCGGCGAGAAGAAGATCGAAGGATCGACCGCGCGCCCGAAGAACATGTCGTCGTTGGAGTACAGGAAGTGCTCACTGAGCCCGGGGATGCGGTGCAACTGGCTCTCCACGGCGTGCGAGTTGTGGGTCGGCAGCACCGAGAGGTCGCGGAAGTGGTCCTCGCTGCGGACGACCGTCACGTCGGGATGCTCGGCGAGCCAACGGGGACGCGGCGAGTCGGTCACGATGTAGATGTGCCGCACCCAGGGCGCGTACATGTAGATGCTGCGCAGAGCGTATTTCAGTTCGTCGATCTGTCGATACCGCGCGGGGGCGTCGTCGCCTTCGCCGACGACGTAGCTCGCCATCCGTGCCGCTCGAGCGCGCTGGAAATCGATGTCGGTTCCGTCAACCCACGAGAAGACGATGTCGATGTCGAAGCGGATGTCCGATACAAGAGGCTCGAACATGC
This sequence comes from Microbacteriaceae bacterium VKM Ac-2855, assembly GCA_013204985.1. Classification (GTDB taxonomy): domain Bacteria; phylum Actinomycetota; class Actinomycetes; order Actinomycetales; family Microbacteriaceae; genus Rathayibacter. Next base: position 796,384 of record JABMLG010000002.1, on the reverse strand, counting down.
CGGCGAAGGTGGGCCAGGAGCGTCCGTACAGCAGAACGTCGTCATCGATGGCTTCCACGAGCGGGAGCTTCTTGCGCATCAGCACGTTCTCGGAGGGAGCCGTGATCTGGTCGGTGCCGATCTTCCAGAGCTCGAGGCGGACTCCGCTGCGCGAGCCGTATCGCAACGAGCCGCTGACGGACACGCGCGGGCGGAAGAACGAGAACGCGGCGGCGCGCGCGTACGGCGCGATGACCCCGCCCGCGACGAGGCGGGGCGGAGTGCCGCGCTTGTCGAGCGTCTTCACGTAGAACGGCTCCTGCGCGAAGGCGGTAGCGAGGACCTCGGTGAGTTCTGCCGTGAGCGCGCGATCGACCGCGATGAAGGGAAGGCCGTCGTTCCCGCGGATCAGTCGGTACGGAAGCCCGCTGGCGTCGAGGACGTCACCCAGGGTCAACAGATCCTGCAACCAGGCCGAACGCGGCGTCGTCGCCGAATTGACCAGGGAGAAGAGCCCTTCGTGCACGACGACGTCGTCGCGGTCGAAATGGCGTGGCCGGATGGCGGTGGCGGGAAGTGCGCGGACGGAGGACATGTGCACAACATAACCCCTGGGTGTTTCCGCAACGTTACCGTCGCGTTCATCTCAGGCCGGGTTCGCGGACAGCGCATCTGACTCGGCTCGGGGCATGCCGTCCCGGAGCCGGACGACTACCGACGCGGCACGGCCCTCGGCCTCCTCCGCGATGGACCGAGCGTTCGCCCACGCGGCACCGTAGGCGAACGTGTCCGCACGGGCCCGACGGGCGCGCGCCGCGCCCAGCAGGAGCTCGTTGCACAACGCCAACCCGTCGCGCTCCTCCCCCAGCGCATCCGCCGCGTCCTCGGCCAGCGCCGTGCGCGACTTCTCCCGCTTACGGATCGCATCGGGCGCCGTCGCGGCCAGGGCTTCGCCGACGTAGCGCAGCCGCTTCGAAGCCTTGCGCAGCTCGTGCCGATCCTCCGTCGAGCGATCCGCGTCGGCCGTGAGCCTGCCGACCCGACGAGCCTCACGGGCCAGAGCCTTCGCGACGAAAGAACGCGTGGATCGTTCGGAGACGACCGGTGGCGCAGCGACCAGCGCATCGAGCGCAGTCAGCAACGCCAGATAACGGCGTCCTCGCAGGGCCCGCAACAGCATCCGGTGCGCCCGAGTGTAACGACCGTCGAGCTCCGCCGTCATGCGCTCGCGAGCCTGCTCGCCGCCGGGGACGTCGGCGAACACCTGCTCGATCCTCGACCGCGCCACCTCGGCATCGCGAGCCTCGCCGAGCAGACCGGCGATCCACTTCAATTCGACGCGCAACGGGTCCGTGACGCCCCGGTCGAGTGCGGAGCGCGACGCCGCCAACACGCTGCGCAAGCGGCGAGTCAGTACCCGCATCCGATGCACCGCATCGTCGGTATCCAGGCGCACCCATGGGTCGGCGGAGCGAATGGCCGCGACAAGCCCTTCGATCGCGGCGAGCGCCGCTGCGCATCCATCGGCCGGAGGCGTCGGCTCCGTACGCTCGGTACCGGTGCGGCCGGTGGCACGAGCGAGCTTGGACACGCTCGATGCCGGTGCCGCACCGGCCTCGCTCAGCCGTTCAGCGATCGCGTCGAGCAGTTCCGCTCGCGCTGCATCACCGCCCGGCGCCCCGTCCTTCAGCTCCACCTCCCACTCCCGCCAGCGTCGCTCGGTCGCATCGCGCAGGTCGACGGCGACGACGAGGTCGTCGGCGAGTTCGGCCAGTTGCGCACCGCCCGCGTCGAGCAGCCGCACGATCGTTCGCGTCGTGTTCAGACGCGCGATCCTCCGCAGCGGTTCCGTTCCGACGAAAGCCAGTACCGGGGCGCGCACCTCTGCCGGGACGATGCTGCTGCGCGTGAGGGGCACGTGCAGCTCCGTGCGCGCCTTCGCGCCGGGGAGCTTGACGTGCCACCCCTCGTCCTCACCGCCGACCCGTCGACGCATCGTGATGCGACCCCGAGTGAGCGCGCGGTCGGCGGTGTCGTAGTAGACCGCCTTCATCGAGACGGGACGCTGCACGACGCTGGAAACGACGAGGTCGACACCCTGCAGATCGGGTACCGCGGCCGCCGCGTCCACGTCGTACTTGCGCTCGATCTCGGTCTGCATCGCTGTCGCCATACCTCCTGTCTACACGCTGGCACCGTGAGCAGCATCGCGGACGGTGCAGTCCGTAGGCTGGGCGGATGAGCGCAGCCCTTCCCCCCATCGCCCCTCGCGTCCCGGTCGAGCGCCACCATCATGGCGATGTCGTCATCGACGACTACGAGTGGCTGCGCGAGAAAGAGAGTCCCGACGTCATCGCGCACCTCGAGGCCGAGAACGACTTCACCGACGCGCAACTGAGCCATCTCGCGGGTCAGCGACAGCGGATCTTCGACGAGATCAAGTCGCGCACGAAGGAGACGGATCTCTCCGTGCCGGTGCGAGAGGGCGCCTGGTGGTACTTCTCGCGCTCGTTCGAGGGCAAGCAGTACGGCGTGCAGTGCCGTGCGCCGATCGCCGCGGACGACGACTGGACGCCGCCGAGCATCGCCGATGGCGAATCTTTGCCCGGCGAGGAGGTCGTGCTCGACGGCAATCTCGAAGCGGAGGGTCACGAGTTCTTCTCGCTCGGAACTTTCGACATCAGCACGGACGGCGACTTCCTGTTGTTCGGAGTGGATGTGGAGGGCGACGAGCGATACACCCTGCGGATCCGCGATCTGCGCAGCGGCACCGACCTGCCCGACGTGATCGAGGGCACGGGGGGTGGCGCTACCTTCGGAGCCGATGCGCGCTACGTCTTCTACCCCACGGTGGACGACTCGTGGCGACCGGACACGATCTGGCGGCACGAGGTCGGCACGACCGACTCCACCGACGTCGTGGTCTTCACCGAGCCCGACGAGAGGTTCTGGACCGGTGTCGGTCTGACTCGCAGTCGCAAGTACCTGCTGATCGAGGTCGGTTCGAAGATCACGAGCGAGACGCTGCTGCTCGACGCCGCCGATCCCACCGGAGAATTCCGCCCGGTCTGGCCCCGCAGCGAGGGTGTGGAGTACGAGGTCGAGCACGCCGTGATCGACGGTGATGACACCCTGCTCGTCGTGCACAATTCCAACGCACTCGATTTCGAGCTCGTCCTCGAGTCGGCGGACCTCACCCGCACCCCCGCCGACCGGGCCGCCGAGCGCCGCGTGCTGCTGCCGCACACCCCGGGCACGCGTCTCGAGGGGGTCGACGCCTTCGCCGAGCACCTGGTGCTCTCCTACCGACGGGAGGGCCTGACCCGTATCGGCCTCCTCGACATCGCACCCGGCACGGAGCCCGCGACCGTGCGCGAGATCGCGTTCGACGAGCCGCTGTACGACACCGGTCTCTCGGGCAACCCCGAGTGGCACCAGCCCGGCATCCGTGTCGTGTTCACCTCCTTCGTCACGCCCGCGACCGTTCTGCAGATCGAGGTCGAGACCGGCCGGCGCACCGTGTTGAAGCAGCAACCCGTCCTCGGCGACTACGACCCCGAACGTTACGTGCAGCGGCGCGAGTGGGCGATCGCGGCCGATGGCACGCGGATCCCGCTCTCGCTGGTCTGGCGGGCGGACGCCGCGGATCCGGGTACGACGGCCGCGCCCCTGGTTCTGTACGGCTACGGCTCCTACGAATCGAGTATCGATCCCGGCTTCTCGATCGCACGACTGTCGTTGCTGGATCGCGGCGTCGTCTTCGCCATCGCCCACGTGCGCGGCGGCGGTGAGATGGGCCGCGCCTGGTACGAGCAGGGCAAGACGCTGACGAAGAAGAACACCTTCACCGACTTCGTCGACAGCGCCCGCCACCTCGTCGCGAACGGATTCACCACGCCGCAGACGTTGGTCGCACAGGGTGGTTCGGCGGGCGGCCTGCTGATGGGCGCCGTAGCCAATCTCGCTCCGGAACTCTTCGCCGGCGTCCTCGCGCAGGTGCCGTTCGTGGACGCTCTCACGTCGATCCTCGACCCGTCGCTCCCGCTCACCGTGATCGAGTGGGATGAATGGGGCGATCCGCTGCATGATCCCGAGGTCTACGCCTACATGCGCTCCTACTCGCCGTACGAGAACGTGCGCGCCGACGCGACGTACCCGCGCATCCTCGCCACCACCAGCCTGAACGACACACGCGTGCTCTACGTCGAACCAGCGAAATGGGTCGCCCGACTGCGCGAGGTCGGGGCGCCGGTACTGCTGAAGACGGAGATGTCGGCCGGCCACGGCGGAGTGAGTGGACGGTACGAACGCTGGCGCGAGGTCGCGTTCGAGTACGCCTGGATCCTCGACGTCCTCGGCCGCGCGGAAGCATCCGGGACCGCCGCCGAGAACGACTAGAAGACGGCGCACTCGCGGCGCAACCCCCGGCATCGGCCGGCTCCCCGGGACTACGCTCGGAGGGGGGTCAGTGGTCGAAGTCGACCACGCCTCCTGCCGCGTGCCGGCACGGATTCCGGCATGGACAGCGACGATGAAGGGCAGCCAGTATGACGGAGCCGTCGATCCCCGAGATCATCGAGGCGCTCACGCCGTGGGTGGCGGGCCAACGCTGGTACGCCAGTAAGGGCAAACTCCCGACGCTCGAGGTCAAGGGCCTGTGGCGCCTCAGCACCCCGGATGCCGAGATCATGGTCTTCCTGCTGATCGATCGCGCCGGTGCGCTGCCCGTTCTGTACCAGGTTCCGCTCACGCTGCGGTCACAACCCGGGCCCTCGCTCGAACCGGCGCTCGTCACCACTACGCCCACCGGCTGGGTCTACGACGGGCCGCATGACCCGGCCTTCGCCGAGTCGCTCCTCCGGTTGATCGTCACCGGCAGCGCCTCCCTCCAGGCCGGCGCCGTGGGGGGCGCGCGCGCCGAGGGGCACCTGCAACCCGGCGCCGTGGTGGATACCGTGGAGTCCTCGCGGGTGCTCAGCGGAGAGCAGTCGAACACCTCGATCATCTACCGAACCCGCACGGCGGACGGTTCCGTCGGCACGCCCGTGATCTGCAAGGTCTTCCGCGCCCTGCACAACGGCGACAACCCTGATGTAACCGTGCAGTCCGCTCTGAACGCCGCCGGCAGCACCCTCGTTCCGCCCGTCGTCGGTAACGTCACCGGGGAGTGGGACGACTCCGGCGAACCCTCCGGCCGCGCCCACGGGCACCTCGCCTTCGCCCAGGAGTTCCTGCCCGGCGTCCGCGATGCCTGGCGCGTGGCGCTGGACGCCGTCGAGGCCGGCGAGGACTTCAGCGCCCAGGCCTACGCGCTCGGTGAGGCGACCGCTGAGGTGCACGCCACCCTGGCCGGCGCGATGGAGACCGAGGAGGCCACTCCCGAGACGGTGCGCCGGATCGTCGGAACCATGCGCCGCCGCCACGCCATCGCCGTCGACGAGGTGCCGCAGATCGCGGAGGACGACGCGGCCATCGAGGCCGTCTTCACGGCCGCCGAAACCGCTCCGTGGCCGCCGTTGCAGCGCATCCACGGCGACTACCACCTGGGTCAGGTGCTCGCCGTCCCGGATCGGGGCTGGGTGCTGCTCGACTTCGAGGGCGAGCCGCTGCGCCCGATGAACGAGCGACGGATGCCCGACGTCACACTCCGCGACGTGGCCGGGATGCTGCGATCCTTCGACTACGCCGCGGGAGCGCATCTTCAGGAGCATCCGGATTCTGATGCCGCCGAGTGGGCGAGCAGAGCACGCCGCGCCTTCGTGGACGGCTACATCGCGCGCTCCGGCTACGACCTGCGTGCGCACCGCACCGTGCTCGACGCATTCGAGATCGACAAAGCGATCTACGAGGCCATCTACGAGGCACGCAATCGACCCGCCTGGCTGTCCATCCCGACGGCAGCGATCGCTCGGTTGGCGCACCGCAGCGCCGCCTCGTAGCGCAAGGCCTTCCGTCGCTCGGTGCGGGGACCTAGCGTCGGAGTATGACCCGCGACAACGAACCCCTGAACCCGCTCGGCGACTTCTCGGTGCCCGAGGACGCTGACCTGCACGTTGACGACGCGGAGGCCGCCTCCGATGAGGCGGAGTCGGAGCCCGGTACCTCCCAGCGCTGATCAGCGGCGCGGCGGCAGCGGTCGCGTCGCCGGGCCTTCCAGCACCGATCCATCGGGCGCGAAGCGGGAGCCGTGCAGCGGGCAGTCCCACGAACGCTCGAGATCGTTCCACCTCACCACGCCGCCCAGGTGGCTGCAGACGCCCGAGACCGCGCAGGGCTTCCCGTCGATCATCGACACCGCGACGGGCAGTACACCCTCCCGTGACACGGATCCGGCGCCCTCCCTCAGCAGCGTCGGCTTCGCACGCAGCGCTGTCCACCACCCTTTTGCGGCCCACTCGGCTACGGCGAGCCCGGATCCGGCTCCCTCCGCGACCGCTTTCGGAAGTGTCGGTCGTCGATGCAGCACCGATGCCCAGGGCGGTGTAGCACCGTCGAGGTCTCCGGTCAGCGTGAGAGCGGCGGCGACCGCGTTGCTCATGCCCCATTTGTCGTAGCCGGTCGCGAGGAAGATACGGCCGCGGCCTCGCGGCAGCCAGCCGACGAAGGGAACGCGATGGGGCGACCGGTAGTCCTGCGCTCCCCAAGCAGCCGTCGGTTCCGCGCCCGGGAAGTGCCGCTGCGTCCAACCGATCAGATCCTCGATCCGGCGCTGGGCGGAGTCTTCACGGCCCACTGAGTGGCCGTTGCCGCCCACGAGGAGCAGGCGCTCGCCGTCGATCTCGACGTCGCGCAACGAGCGGGTGGGCTCATCGATCGAGAGGTACATCCCGTCCGGGATCCCCGACGCCTGGCGGAAGGCGACCAGGTAGGAGCGGTGCGCCGTCAGCTTCGCGAAGTACAGGCCCCGATCGAGGATGGGCGAACCGGTCAGGAGGTAGGCGCGATCGGCCGAGACCTCGCCGCGGCTCGTACGAACCCGCACGGGAGAGCTCGCGCGCATCCCGAGCACGCGGGTGCGCTGGATCAGCACGCCGCCGAGGGCGCGGAAGTCGGCCGCCAATGCTGCCAGCACCGCCATCGGATCGAACTGCGCCTGGTCGTCGAGGGCCACTGCACCGAACGCGGGAAAGGGGACCTCCGGCTTCTCGACGAACCGTGTCGCCAAGCCGAACTCCCGCGTGACGGCGTGTTCCCTGCGGAGCGTCTCGACCCCCTCCGGTCGCGCCGCGAAGCTGTAAGCGGTTCGGCGGTCGACGGGCACCCCGGCCGCCGACAGATACTCGAGCAGCCACCCCATTCCAGCCAGGTTGCTCGCGACGTACGCCGCCGTCACCGCTGCGGTGTTGTGTTCACGGATGAGCCCGAGATGCTCACCCTGCAAAAGGCTGAGTTTCGCCGAGCTGCCTCCCGTCGCCGCCCCGCCCACGTTCAGACCCTCCAGAACCGCGACGCGGCGGCCGGAGCGTTGCAGCATCAGCGCTGTCACGAGGCCGGACAGCCCTGCTCCGACGATCAGATCGTCGTAGTGAGCGCCCACCTCGAACTCGTCGCTCGGGATCGGCTCGTGCGCAGCCCTCCAGATCGAACCGGTCAGCATCGTCGTGGCGGCTGCGTGCCTCATCCGGACCTCCTGCGTCGCTTGCGACGGTACGCGTCGCAGCGGATCGGCGCAGGGTGTTGACAGCGGCGGGCCGCGACCGGCTACGGGGATGCGTTACAACCAGTCCCAGCGCTTGAACACGGCGTAGAGGGTGACGCTCGATACGGCCATCAGACCCAGTGCGGCGAAGTAGCCCCACGCGAGATGCAATTCGGGCATGACATCGAAGTTCATCCCGTAGATGCTCGAGATCAGGGTCGGTGCCAAGAAGATCGCGGCCCAGGCCGAGATCCGCTTGACCTCATCGTTCTGCTTGTTGCTCGCTTCGGCGAGTTTCTGCATGTCCTCGTTCTGGCGCTGGGCGACCAGCGTCGCATTCACGGTCAGGATCTCGCGCAGGGTCACCCGGAAGCCGTCCACGCGCTCGTTCACCACGGCTACGTGATCGGCGACGTCGCGCAGATAGCGCCGCAGCTCGACGTTCGACTGGAAGATCGCGAAGTCGGTCACCAGACGCTGGAGCATCCCGGTGAGCGGCGCCGTGGCGCGCTGGAAGTCGAGCACCTCCTGGCTCAACTCGTAGATGCGCCGAGAGACCCCCGGATCTCCCGCGAAGACCTGCGCCTCGATCTCGTCGATGTCGTTCTCGAGTCCGGCGACGACGGGCGAATACTGGTCCACGACAGCGTCGAGCACCGCGTAGAGCACCGCGACGGGGCCGAGGGTGAGCATCTCAGGGTCGTGCTCCATGCGCTGGCGCACGAGGCCGAGATTGGGCTTCTCGCTGTGACGGACGGAGACGACGAAGTTCGAGCCGATGAAGAGGTGCAACTCCCCGAAATCGACCTCCTCGCGCGCGTCCGAGTAGCTCGCCGCCCGCAGCACCAGGAACATGTCGGTCCCGTAGCGCTCGAGCTTCGGGCGCTGATGCGCGGCGATCGCGTCCTCGATCGCGAGCGGATGCATCGAGAACTCCTCCTCCAGCGAGGAGAGTTCGTCTTCGGTCGGCCGGTACAGGCCGATCCACGCCATCGAATCGGGCAGCTTCTGCAGCATCTGCAGGGTCTCCGGGATGCTCGACGGCGAGTAGACCCGCTTTCCGTGCATGTAGATCGCGTTGTCGACGGTGCTGCTGCCGCGCTGGGCGGCCAGCTGCGCGGACACCGCGATCGGCGCCGTGTCCTCGGAGAGCGGCGAGGGCTTGGGTCGCTGGCCGAGAACGCGGATGGCGGACGGGACCTTGGGCATCTTCATCGTTCGCTCCCTCCGGATCCGGCTCACGACGCTCCTCATTCTGGTCCCTGCACGCGAATGTCGGTGGCAGTGGCTACCGTCGAACTCGTGAATACTTCGATCCCGAGAGCGGCATGAGACTCCTGCACACCTCCGACTGGCATATCGGGCGCACCTTCCACGGGCACTCGACCGTGTCGGCGCTGCGCGATGTGCTCGCGGCACTCGTGAATACCGTCGCGACGCAGCGGATCGACGTCGTGCTCATCGCCGGTGACGTGTTCGATTCGGCGTTGCCGGCCGCCGAGCACTACACCCTCCTCTCCGAGACGCTCGTGGCACTGCGCGACGCCGGGGCGGTCGTCGTCGTCACGAGCGGCAACCACGATTCAGCGGCGAGGCTCGGATTCCAATCCGCGTTCCTCGGCCGCTCCGGCGTCCACGTGATCACGCAGTCCGAGCAGATCCTCGAGCCGGTCGAGCTGAACGACGAGCACGGCCCTGTTCTGATCTACGGCATCCCCTACCTCGAGCCCTCGCTCTTCCGGCACCGGCATCCGGAAGCGGCGCTGCGCCGACACGACGAGGTCCTCGACTTCGTGATGAGCCGCATCCGCGCCGACGCCGCTGAGCGGGGCGGACGTTCCGTCGTGCTGGCGCACTGCTTCGCCGTGGGAGTGGCCGCCGAATCCTCGGCCGACGTCGAACGCGACATCACCGCGGGCGGACTCGACTACGTTGCCTTGGAGCGCTTCGATGGGCCCGATTACGTCGCACTCGGCCACATCCACGGCCGTGCCGTGCTGCGCGACGCGGTGCGGTACTCGGGCGCACCGCTGCACTACTCCTTCGGGGAGGGCGACAAACCGCGTGGCGGCTGGATCATCGAGCTCGGCGCCACGGGCTTCGCCGGCGCGGAGTGGTCGCCGCTGCCGGTCCCCCGCCGCCTCACCCGCCTCGAGGGCACTCTCGACGAACTCCTGAACGACCCCTCGAACACCGAGTACGAGGAGGACTGGGTTTTCGCGACCCTCACCGACGCGCTGCGCCCGCTCGACGCGATGGCGCGCTTGCAGTCGCGCTTCCCGCACTGCGCCGCTCTCGAGCACCGACCGCCGGTAGCCGCGATCGACGGGCCCACGCGCTACGCGACCCGCATCCGCGGTCGCAGCGACGCTCAGATCGTCGGCGACTTCCTCGCCCACGTCCGTAACGGCGTGGGCGCCACTCCGGGCGAGGCGACGATCATCACCGACACCCTCGCCGAGATCGACGCGGAGGCGACTCGATGAGGATCCTCCGCGTCCGCTTCGCCGGGATCGGCCCCTATCGCGACGAGCAGAGCATCGACTTCGAGGGTCTGGAGGATGACGGCATCTACCTGATCGCCGGGCGCACGGGCGCGGGCAAGTCCACCATCCTCGATGCGATCTGCTTCGCCCTGTACGGATCCGTGCCGCGCTTCGACGGCGGCCCGTCGAACCTGCGCAGCGACCACAGCGGTCCCGAGGACCCGAGCTTCGCGGAGCTGGAGTTCGAAGCCGGTGGCGGGCGCTACCTCCTGTTCCGCTCGCCCGAGTATCAGCGGCCCGCCAAGCGCGGCGGCGGACTCACCAAGAACGCAGCGAAGGCGCAGCTCGCCGTCTGGCGCGGCGATGCGTGGGAGGGCGTCTCGACCCACGCTCGGGAGATCGGTGATGAGGTGCTGGCGCTGGTCGGGCTCACGAAAGATCAGTTCTTGCAGGTGATGCTTCTTGCCCAGAACCGATTCCACGAGTTCCTGCTCGCCAAGAACGACGATCGGCAGCGGCTGCTTCGCAGCCTGTTCGCGACGGAGCGTTTCGACGTTCTCCGCAAGCGATTGATCGAGAAACGGCAGACCTCGGCCCTCGCTCTCGACGCCGAGCGCACGATCATCGCCCAGTTGGCCAAGGAGGCGGCGGATCTGGCCGGCGTCGACGAATCCACTTCCCCCGACGAGGAGTGGTTCGCGGCCCTCGCGCCCGCACTCGCGCCGAGGGTCGCCGTAGCGGCCGAAGCCGCCGCGCGGGCCGACGAGCGGCTCGCCATGGCTGTCTCTCGTCGCGACGAGGTCGTCCGGCTACAGGCTCTGCAACGCCGCCGCGCTGCCGCGGTGCACGAACGCGACCGGCTCGCAGAGAGCGACGCCGAGGTCGCCGAGCTTCGAGTGCTCGTCGAGCGCGCACGTCGAGCGGATGCGGTGTGGCCTCTGCTCGCGGTCGAGAAGCGCGCCGAGGCGGCTGCGGCTGATGCGGCGGCGGCGGCGGCGCGTGCCACGAGGGCGTTCGAAGCGGTATGCGGCGAGGGAGCGGACGCCGAGGCGATCGGCGAGACCGCCACCGCACAGCTCGGTGCGATCGAAGCGGCCGTGGCCGAGGAGGAGCGCCTCCCCGCGACGGAGCGCTCGGCGGCCGCGGCGGCCGTCGCGCTCGAGCGTGCGGATGCGACGAGGGTTCAGCAGGAGCGAGCACTGGCCGAGATCCCGCCTCGACTGGACGAGATCGAAACCGCTCTTCGCGCAGCCCGCAGTACGGCCGATCAGCTCGACTCACGCGCCGCCACCGTCACGGCGAGCCTCGCGCGCGCGGAGGCGGCCGTGGCGGCCGAGCAGGCGGCGCGTCGGCACAGCCGATCGGTGCGCGCGCACCTCGCCCTCGTCGATGAGCATTCCGCCGCCACCCGACGGCATGCCGGACTGGTCGCCGAGCGTTTCTCCGGCTTCGCCGCCGAACTCGCCGCGCGGCTGCGCGATGGTGAGCCGTGCGCGGTGTGCGGCGCCCTCGAGCACCCGGCGCCTGCCGTACACATCGACACCCGTTCCGTCAGCCCCGAAGAGGTCGACGAGGCTTGGGCCGAGGTCGCTCGGCTCGCCCGAGCGACCGGCATCGCTGCGGCGGATGCCGCCGCGGACGGCGAAGAACTGGCGGCACTCACCGCCCGCGCCGGCGATTCCTCGGTCGAACGATCGGCCGCGACGCTCCGATCCGACCGAGCCGCCCTGGCGGAGGCCGAGAAGGCGATCCAGACGACGAACCGCCTCGAACGCGACCGCCGCGCGCTTCTCACGGAACGCGATTCCCTCGCCACCGAACTCGCCACGGCCCGCGCGCGTCGCGACGAGCTCGTGTCCGCCGCGACGGCGGCGGCAACTGAAGCGGCTGCGTTGCGTTCCCGCGTGCAGAGTCACCGCGACGGTTTCGCCACCGTCGCCGAGCGCGCCGCGGATCTGCAGCGCCGACGTGATCTGGCCACCGCTGCGCGCACGGCGACGGCATCCGCGGCGAGTCGGGCCGAGGCCGCATCCGCAGCAGGCGAAGCCGTCGTGACCGAGCTCGAGGCGTGCGGATTCGCCGACCGCGCCGACGTGGTCGCATCGCACCGCACGGCAGCCGACGTCGAGCGCCTGACGAAGCGGATGGAAGAGCATGCCGAGCGCCGGGCCGCAGTGGCCGCGATCCTGGCTGAACCCGAGCTGGCCGATCTTCGGACGGAGCCCGTCGAACCCGCGGAGTGGATCACCGCTGTGGAGATCACGCGAACGGAACGTGACGAGGCGCTCGCTCGGCACGCGACGCTCGTCGGTGACGCCGGTCGTCTGGCCGGCCGGGTCGCGACCGCCATCGAACGAGTGCGTCGGTCGGCTCGCGAACTCCGCGGCTTCGACGAACTGCGCGCGCTCTCCGAGGCCGTCGACGGCAAGGGACAGAACAATCGCCGGATGGATCTCGAGGCCTTCGCGCTGGCCGGACGCCTCGAGGAGATCGTGGACGCCGCGAATTCACGGCTCGCGACGATGACCACCGGTCGGTACAGCCTCGCCCACGACGACTCGCTCGCCTACCGAGGGGCGGCATCCGGTCTCGGTCTCGTCGTCGCCGATGCCTACACGGGGGCGCGACGCCAGCCGAGTTCGCTCTCCGGAGGCGAGACCTTCCTCGCCTCCCTCGCTCTCGCGCTCGGGTTGGCCGATGTGGTGACGGCGCAGGCCGGAGGGATCACGCTCGACACGATGTTCATCGACGAAGGTTTCGGTTCCCTCGACCCCGAGACCCTCGAGATCGCGATGTCGACCCTCGACGGCCTGCGCGCCGGTGGACGCACCGTCGGCCTGATCAGTCACGTCGAGGTCATGAAGGAGCGCATCCCGGTGGGCCTCCACGTGGAGATCACCGACCGAGGCGATTCGCGCATCAGGGTGGCGTGACACCTCATCCAAGGGCCGTCCCCACCCCAGCCCTCCGCGAGATGCCTCTTATGCACGCCCTCCCCGGCGTGTCGCGTGCATAAGAGGCATCTCGCAGAGCCGCCCGCAGCCTCGGACCTAGCTCCCGATCGCCTCGCGGAGCACGTGCATCAGGGCATCGAGCTGCACGCCGTCCGCCGAGGTGATCTCGGCGTCGGAGCCGTCGAGGGCGCGTGCGGCCAGGCCTGCCTTCGCGTCGATCAGCTCGGCGATCTTGGCATCGATCGTGTGTGCCGCGATGATGCGCCAGGCCGTGACCGGCTCCTCCTGGCCGATGCGGTGCACGCGGTCGATCGCCTGCGTCTGCTCCGCGGAGGTCCAGGAGAGCTCGGCGAGTACCACGTTGGACGAGGCCTGCAGATTCACTCCGACACCCGCGGCGGTCAGCGAACACACCGCGACCGAGACATCCGGGTCCTGGTTGAAGGCGTCGATCTGAGCCTGTCGGAACGGTGCCGACTGATCGCCGCGCACCGAGACCGAGCGCAGTTCGCGCTTCTCGAAGGTGTCCTCGGCCTGATCCATCACGTCGATGTGTTTGGCGAAGAACACGACCTTGCCCACCGAACGAGCCAGCTGCGAAGCGTAGTCGGCCGCAAGGGCGGCTTTCGCCTGGCCGATCCGCCGCACCATCGTGAAGACGTTCTCGCCGGTCTTGGCCGACTTCGACTCCTCCAGCTCGCTCTGCGCGACGATGCGGATGAAGCGCTCGCGCTCGTCCTCGTCGAGGTCGTGCGTGATGGATGCGGTCGCGGACTTGAATCGGGTGAGCATCCGGGCGCCGAGTTCGCGCTCGGCCTTCTGGATGGAGCGGCCCAGGTCGTCGTCGAGTTCGACCGGCAGATCGACGATGCGCTTCGCCGGCAGGTCGGCAGCGACGTCGATCTTCTTGCGCCGCACGATACCGAGATCGATGACCGCCTCGCGCGCCTCCGGGTAGAAGCCGGTGTCGGCGGGAGTCAATCCGGTCTCTTCGAGTTCGGCCATCAGCTTCGGAGCGGGCTTGGACTCATCGATCCAGCCGAGGAAGCGCCAGATCGCGCGGAAGTCATCGACATCGTTGATCAGCGGCGTACCGGTGAGCGCGATCATCAGGGGGTCGCCGCCCGGAGTGGTTTCGCGGATGCGGGAGGCCAGCGAGAGCACGCTCTGCGAGCGCTGCGATCGCAGGTTCTTGATGAAGTGCGCCTCGTCGACGACCATTCCCTTGAAACCGAGAGTGCTCAACCAACCGAGGTGCCGGTCGAGGATGTCGTAGTTCACGATCACGACGTCGGCGAAGGCGTCGAGGGTCCGCCCGTCGCCGTGGATCACGGTGGCGCGACGCTGCGGCGTCCAGCGTTCGACCTCGCGGGCCCAGTTCATCTTGACGACGTTGGGGACCACGGCGAGCAGCGGATACGCATCGGTCACGGATGCGGCCAGCAGGCTCTGCGCCGTCTTGCCGAGACCCGGCTCGTCGGCGAGCAGGAAGCTTCGGTGACCCTCGCGGGCGCTCTCGATGAAGCTCGCCTGGTGCCGCATCAGTTCGAGGCCGCGTGGCGTCACGCGATCGATCAGTGGCGGCTCGGGCAGCTCCATGCTCGCCGCTCGGCCTCCGGCACCGTACTCGAACGCTTTGAACAGTGGCCCGAGTAGCTCCCAGCCGTCGAGACGACGACGCGGGGTGGCCGAGCTCACGGCCGCCTTGGAGAAGTCGGGCGGGAGGAAGGGGTTCGCCAGTTGGCGCGCGCGCACCGACTGCGGCACGACCTGGTTCTCCGGAATCTCGGGTTTGGGCTCCGGCTCCGTGACGATCAGCAGTTCATCGGGTGTGAGCTCCGCGCCTGCCTCGATCAGCCAGTCGCGGCGCAGTTTCTGCGCAGCGGAGGACACGGCCGCTTCGGTCTCGAGGAGCGTGATGAGGCTCGTGTCACGAGCAGCGGTCTTCGCGAGAATGGTCGCGATCCCGTCGAGGCGCTTCAACTCCTCGGCGCGCTGCGCGTCGCCGAGTTCCGTGTCGGTCTTGACCCGCGCACGTTCCTCGCGCATCAGTAGGGCGATCACCAGGAACTTCGTGCGGTTGGTCGGACCGACCTTGCCGCCCTGGGCCTTCGCCTCCACCTCGCGAACGCGACGCGCGAGGATCGGGATGATCCCGACGTTGTCCGTGCCGCGCGAACGCGTCCGCGGTCGACTCCCGGCCGCGCTGGCCTGTCGGCGTGCTCCGGTTTGACGCTGGCCGCTGCGAGCCATGCTCCTCCTCGACGTGTGACGGACATCGCTCCGGGTGATCCCGAATCGAGCCGTCGAATCCTCTCGCCACATCGATGGCCCCGACTCGCGAGTGCGGGACAGCCCGATGGGCGGACCGTTCACGCCGACCGCCGATCAGCGCGGGGAGCAACTGTCCGATGGACGGTCCCCACGACTCCGGGATGCGGGCGCGCGACGATTCTACGCGCATCGACCGGCGAGCGCCGACCGCGGTGCCGATCGGGCTCAGCGCCGCGACGCGTCCTCGGGGGCGAGCGGCACCTTGATCATCAATCCGGCGGGGATGAACACGCCGATCGCCGCGATCTGCAACGAGTACTGCACGGTGTCGCTCAGCTCGATCGGGACGACGGGGTTCCACAGCACGAGGATCGGCACCAGACCGAGGAGCCACCAGTAAGCCCGCCCCTGGATCGCGAACCATCCGACGATGGCCGCGAGGATCGCGATCGGGTACTGGATCCAGACGAACGCCTCCGAGCCGACGAGGGCGAGCCCGGCGAGAAGGATCACCGCGGCGAGGATCCCGGGGGCGAGGGCCATCCGGCCGAACGACTTCTGTGGGTAGCGGGGCGACGGCTGGCGGCTGCTCATGACCCATCGATCCTATCGGCGAGATGGCGGACGCACCGTGAACGTACCCCTACCCCCTATGGCCGCGCGGCGTAAGGTGGGCGCGTGATCGAAGACCTGAAGAAGCGGGCACTGCACCGCACGCGGATCCTCGAGGGGCAGATGCGCGGCCTCGAGAAGATGATCGAGAACGAGGACTACTGCGTCGATATCGTCACGCAGTCGCTCGCGATCCAGAAGTCGCTGGGCTCGCTGAACAAGCTGCTCGTGGAGAACCATCTCCGCACGCATGTCACGGCGATGTTCGAGGCGGGCGGAGACGAGCGCGAGGCAGCGGTTCTCGAGCTCGTCAAACTGTACGAGCTCTCCAACAACAGGGCGTGAGCGTGCCGGCCGGCTTCCTGTTCGCCGAGGCGGCGCATCCGCTGGTGCTCGACGGCGGCCTCGGGACCCTTCTCGAGAGCACCGGCGACGACGTCTCCTCGGCCCTGTGGAGCGCCCGGCTGCTTCGCGATGCACCGGAGCACGTTCTCCAGGCACATCGCGCGTTCTTCGATGCCGGCGCCCGCGTGGCGATCACCGCGTCGTACCAGGTCTCCGCTGAGGGGTTCGCCGCCGCAGGGCTGACGGAGGACGACGCCTTCGCCGCGCTCGCCGACAGCGTCCGCCTCGCCCTGCGGGCGCGCGACGAGCGCCGCGACGGCGTGCAGCGCTGGGTGGCGGCGTCGGTCGGACCCTACGGTGCCATGCGCGCCGACGGCTCGGAGTACCGGGGCGACTACGGGTTGAGTCGCGGCGAACTCGCCGATTGGCATCGACCACGGATGCGAGCGCTCGCCGCCGCGGGCGCGGAGATGCTCGCGGTCGAGACCATCCCGTCCTTGGTCGAGGTGCGCGCCGTCGTCGACGCCCTCCGGGGCTCGAGCGTGCCGGCCTGGATCGCGGTGACGCCGGCCATGGGCCTCACTCGCGCCGGCGATGATCTCCGCGAAACATTCGCCACGGCGGCTGCGGCGCCCGAGGTCCTCGCCGTCGGTGTGAACTGCTGCTACCCGGCCGAGGTGACGCCGGCGATCATCGCGGCGCGCGAGGTGACCGACAAGGCGATCGTCGTCTACCCCAACAGCGGCGAGCAGTGGGATGCGAAGAACCGCCGATGGAGCGGCGACCCCGCTTTTCCGCACCATCTGGTCGACGAATGGGTGGCCGCCGGCGCAACGCTGGTGGGCGGATGCTGTCGGGTCGGCCCCGCTGAAATCGCGGACATCGCGGCCGCGATCGGATCCGAACGATGATCGCGGCCGAGCTCGGCGACATCACCCGACAGCAGGTCGACGTGATCGTCAACGCCGCCAACTCGGGTCTGCTGGGTGGGGGCGGCGTCGATGGCGCGATTCATCGGGCCGGTGGGCCGTTGATCCTCGCCGAGTGCCGGCAGCTCCGTGCGACAACGCTTCGCGAGGGGCTGCCGACCGGCTCGGCCGTCGCGACGACCGCTGGTCGGCTCGCAGCGCGATGGGTCGTGCACACCGTGGGCCCCGTGTACAGCCGGAGCGAGGACCGATCGGCCCTGCTCGCATCCGCCTACCGATCGTCGCTGAGGCTCGCGCGCGATCTCGGCGCCCACTCGGTCGCTTTCCCCGCCGTGTCGGCGGGGGTCTACGGCTGGCCGATGGACGATGCGGCGAGGATCGCCGTTGCGGCCGTCACGGAGGAGCTCGCGCTCGGAGACCTGGACGTTCGCTTCGTGCTGTTCTCCGAGAACGCCCTCGCGGAGTTCCAGGCGGCGCTGGCCTAGCATCCCGGCGAGCGTCAGCTGACCGAACCGGACTCGGTGCCGCTCTGCGTGCCGGAGTCGTCCTGCGAGCCGGAGTCGTCCTGCGAGCCGGGTCCGTCGAATCCCGCGCCGCCTCCGGGCCCTCCACCCATCCGGCTCGGATCGAACTGGCCGATGGGCGGGGTGGCCGTCGCCTGCCCGACGGCGTATCCGATGCCGAAACCGCCGCCGAGGAGCACCAGACCGGCGATGACCACGGCTGTCAGGAGGCGCCACCGCCGCTTGCGTGCGGGTGGCGCGCTGCTCGCTGATGCGACCGGCGCCACCCCAGGGGCGGCGACCGGGTCCGCGGCGCGCGCGGCGGCATCCGGTGCGGCGTAGTGGGCCCCGGGTGCGCCGACAGGTTCGGTCGGCTGCCGGGGCTGGTGCTGCGCGGCATCGCGCTGCTCTTCTTCGACGGTCGAGCTCATGAGCACGACTCCTCTCCACGAGATCGGCGCCGAGTGGGCTCGGCGGGTGGTACGGGCTCCGAACGGGCTCGGCACGTCGGTACTCTCGGCCGCGGCCCTATGCGGCGACTATGACCTCCCGATCGCTGCGCTAAGAGTCGGCCGAAACCTCGAGCGACCCGATCGCGAGCATGTTCTAGGGTCGAGACATGGCGACACCGGATGAGCAGACCCGACTCGAGCGGGAGTCCGCACTCGAACGCCTGCGAACCCTGCTGCGCATCCCGACCGTCTCGCCGGATCGCGCGGAGGACGTCGACCACGAAGCGTTCGCGCTCTTCGTCTCGACGCTGACCGAGCTGTATCCCCTCGCCCACGCGGCGCTGGAACGCACCGAGATCGCCGGGGGTGCGCTGCTCTACCGCTGGCAGGGCGCCGCCGCGGACGCGCCGACCGTCCTGATGGCTCACTACGACGTCGTGCCCGCTCCCGCCGACGGCTGGTCGCATCCGCCGTTCGAACCCACGATCACCGGCATCGGCGACGACGCGCTGCTCTGGGGCCGCGGCACGCTCGACGACAAGGGTGCGCTCGCGGCGATCATGGAGGCGGTCGAGTCAGAGCTCGAGGCCGGCTTCGTACCCCGCCACGACATCTATCTCTGCTTCGGACACAACGAGGAGGTCGCCGGAGACGGTGCCCGCGAGGTCGCCGCCGAGTTGACACGCCGCGGAGTGGCTCCTGCCTTCGTCCTCGACGAAGGCGGAGCGGTGATCGAGAGTTTCTTCCCCGGCGTGAGCGACGAGGTCGCCGTCGTCGGAGTCAGCGAGAAGGGCATCACCACCCTCGAACTCAGCGTCGCGCAGTCCGGTGGACACGCGTCGATGCCGTCGAAGGACATCGCCACGGATCGGCTGGCGCGGGCGATCGTCCGTCTGGCCCGACACCCGTTCCCTGTACGACTCGGCACGGTGAGTCGCGAGATGCTCCGTCGGATCGGCGCTCGAGCGACCAACCCGTATGCGCAAATCTACCGTCGACCGGACGCCCTCGCCGGCCCGCTCGGACTCGTATTCGCGAGACTCGGTCCGGAGACCAATGCCATGGTGCGAACAACGGCCGCGGTCACGCAACTCGGCGCCGGTGCGGCCGCCAACGCGCTTCCGGAGCGCGCGTGGGCACGAGTGAACATCCGCATCGCCGTCGGCACAACGCTCGACCAGGTGCGTCAGCACATCGTGCAAGCGGTGCGTGACCCCGCGATCCGCATCGACGTGCTGCCGGGCGCCTCCATGGCCTCGCCCGTCTCACCCATGTCCGGGCCGCCCTGGCAGCGCATCGCATCGGCGATCGCGGCCAGCTACCCGGACGCGCTGGTGGTGCCTTATGTGATGCTCGGCGCGAGCGACAGCAGACACTTCACCCGCATCAGTCCGAACGTGTACCGCTTCACGCCGTTCCGGATGAACGCCGAGATCCGCGGCACGCTGCACGCCATCGACGAGCGGCTGCCCCTCGCCTCGTGGTACCGCGGCATCGACTTCTATCGCCGCGTGGTCACCGACAGCTGACTCAGGCCGTCGCCGGTCGGGAGAACTCGTCGTACGGCAGCGTGATCGGACGCGTCCGCGGCGCCATCCGGAGCAACGCGTCCAGCGCCGGAGCCAACTCTGCGAGCCACGTCTGGTATCCCGCCTCCGACAGGTGCAACCGGTCGGGAGACAGCTCGGAGACGATCTCGCCGTCCTCCTGCGCGAAGGTCGGCCAGAGATCGAGGTACTTCGCGTGCACGGTCGGCGCGAACTGCCACAGGTGCCGGTTCACATCGCGGATCTGCGGAGCGAACTCGCGGGCGCGCGGCAGTACCGACTGCAGCAGAATGCGCACATCGGGCAGATCGCGGCGCAGTGTGACCAACGTGGTCTCGATATTGCGCACGATGTGCTCGGTGCTCTTGTGCCAGGCGAGGTCGTTCGTACCGATCAGGATCACCACGGTGTCGGGCGCGGCCTCGATGATTTCGGGGAGGTGGGCGAGCACGTCGGCGGTCGTCGTGCCTCCAGTGCCGCCGTTCACCACCTCCGAGGCGGGCAGCCAGGCCCCCCAGTCACCGGCCTCCGTCAGGCTGTCGCCGACGAAATAGGTCTTTCCGAGTTCGAGCGTCGCGGCATCCGTCATCGTTTTCCTTCCTCACGGGCATCGCGCATGAGCGCACACCCGCCTTTATTCTCACCCGTCACGACCCTCGCCGCCAGGTGTCGGCTGAGCTTCGTCGGGCAGGGAGGCCGCTGTGGCGGTGATGCGATTGGCCATCCCGTTGAAGATCACACCGTGGAACGGCAGGATCGCGAACCAGTAGAGCCGCCCCGAGAGCCCGCGCGGGAAGAACACTGCACGCTGCGTGTAGACGGAGCCGCCCGACGCATCCGGATCGGCGCGCATCTCGAGCCACGCGCCGCCGGGCACCCTCATCTCGGCTCGCAGACGCAGCAGGCGCCCCCGTTCGATCGCCTCGACCCGCCAGAAGTCGAGAGCGTCACCGGCGTGCAGCCGGGCGGCATCGCGGCGGCCCCGCTGCAGGCCGACGCCACCCACCAGCTTGTCCATCCACCCGCGGACCGCCCAGGCGAGGGGGAAGGAGTACCAGCCGTTCGTGCCACCGATGCCCTCGATCACCCGCCAGAGCTTCGCGGTGTCAGTCGTTGTGCGGCGCACCTTGAGATCGGTGTAGACGGTGTGCCCGGCCCACTCCGGGTCGCTGGGCAGCGGATCGCTGGGGGCGCCGACGACGGCGGAATTCTGCCAGCTGGTCTCGATCTCGCCCTCGCGCATCTTGCCGAGCGCGAGTCGCACGGCGCGGCGGTAACCCGTGAGACCGCCCTCCGGGTCGGGGATGAGGGCGCGGATGTCCTGCTCGTGCACCACGCAGTCGTACTGCAGCGACGCGATGATGGGAACCGCCAGGCTGCGCGGGATGGGCGTGACCAGGTTGACCCACTGCGACGCCAGCCACGGCGTGAAGACGGGCAAAGACGCGATCGGCCGCTGGTGCAGCCCGGCCTCGAGGGCGTAACCGTTCATCATCTGGCCATACCGGAGGACGTCCGGTCCACCGATGTCGAAGGTGCGATTGATGGTCTCGTCCTCGAGATCCGCCGCACCGATGAGGTAGTGCATCACGTCTCTCACGGCGATCGGCTGGATACGATTGCGCACCCACTGCGGTGCCGGCATGTACGGGAGGATGTCGGTGAGGTGCCGGATCATCTCGAACGAGGTCGAGCCCGAGCCGATCACGACCCCCGCCTGCAAGGCGATCGTCGGCACGCCCGAGTCCATCAGGATGCGACCGACCTCCGCCCGCGAACGGAGGTGCTTAGAGAGCTTCTCGACGTCCGGGTGCAGGCCGCCGAGGTAGACGATCCGCTTGACTCCGGCCTCCTTGGCCGCTTTGGCGACATTCTGCGCCGCCTCGCGCTCGGTGTCGTCGAAATGCGCGTGGTCCTTACCGGCGCCCATCGAGTGCACGAGGTAGTAGAGAACCTCTACGCCCTCGCAGGCTGCGGTGAGGGATGCGGGGTCACCGAGGTCGCCTTGGGCGATCTCGACCTCGCCCGCCCACGGTACGTCCGCGAGCTTGCGCGGATTGCGGGCGAGCACGCGGACGGGTCGGCCGGCCTGCAGCAGCCGTGGCGCGAGCCGACCACCGATGTAGCCGGTGGCGCCGGTGACGAGGGCAAGGCCGGGCTTGGACGTGGCGGTCATGCCCTCACGCTACGCGGACGCCCTGACCGTTCGCGGTGGCTGGCGCCGACCCGGGCGGGGTGGTAGCGAGCCGTCGACCGACACCACCTCGTGAAAACGACCGCCTCCGCGCGAGCGTAACCGGCGAAATGCGTCCTCAGCATTTCGTCGTACGCGAACGCAACCGGCTCTTCGAATCCGCCACCGCACCCGAGCCGACCGCCGTCGATCGACACGACCTCGTTAACGCAACCGCTTCCGCGCGAGCGTAACCGGCGAAATGCGTCCTCAGCATTTCGTCGTACGCGAACCCAACCGGCTCTTCGAATCCGCCACCGCACCCGAGCCGACCGCCGTCGATCGACGAGGCACGAGGAGATCGACCGATCGGCTCAGCGCAGCAGCATTCGGGCTCGTTCGACGTCGTCGTTCATCTGCACGATCAGCGGCTCGATGCCGGTGAACGCGACCATGCCGCGGATGCGCGCGACGAAGGTGACGTCGACGATCTTGTCGTAGAGGTCGAGCGTTTCATCGAGTACGTAGGCCTCGACCTGCTTGAGCGGAACACCCTCGAAGGTCGGGTTGTTGCCGACCGAGATGGCGGCCATGTAGGTGCGGTCGCCGACCGTGAGCCGGCCGGCGTACACGCCGTCCGCGGGGATGAGGCCCTGCGATGCGGGCGAAAGATTGGCAGTGGGGAAGCCGAGCTCACGCCCGCGCTTCGCACCGTGCACCACCATGCCGCGCACGACGGGTTCGTGGCCGAGAAGGCGACCGGCGTGCTCGACGTCGCCTTCATCGAGCAACTCGCGGATCCACGTGGAGGAGACGCGGCGACCGTCTTCGGGTCGCACATCATCGATGATCCGCACCTCGAAACCGAACTGCGCGCCGAGTTCGGTGAGGCGGGCGACGTCGCCGGCGCCGCGAGCACCGAAACGGAAGTCGCCGCCGACGAGCACGATCCGAGCCTGCAACGCGTCGACGAGCACGCGTCGAACGAACTCTTCCGGGCTCAGCCGCATGAGCGTCTCGTCGAAGGCGAGCATCAGGGTCGCGTCGACACCAGTCCCGGCCAGCAGTGCGAGTTTCTGGTCGTTGCTGACGAGCGGGATCGGCGTGTATTCGGGCGCGATCACGCTGAGCGGGTTGCGGTCGAAGGTCACGACGACGGCGGCGAGCTCTCGGCGGTGCGCCTCGCTGAGGAGTTCGCCGATCACCGCTCGGTGGCCCGAGTGAACCCCGTCGAATTTCCCGATCGTGACCGCGGAGGGCCCGATCCCGCGGGCTGCCGCCGGATCGGTTTCGATCCTCATGAGCCGACCGTTTCGCGCACGCGACGGCTGCGCAGCGACCAGAGTCCGAGGATCGGGAGGATCAGGGGGATGCAGAGGTAGCCGGCTCCGAATACCGACCACACCGTCGCTTGGCGACCGAACGGGTCGATGGAGCTGAGCCCGAGGAGCGACGGTGCCAGCACGCTGATCGCGCCGATCACGATGACGCCCACGAGCTCGAAGGTGATCGTGATCCATGCGATCCGGTTCCAGGTGCGACCGGGTGCGATCAGGGCGATGGTCGCGATGATGTACACCACGGCGGAGAGCGCCGAGAGGCTGAAGGCGATCGGAGCTTCGTCGAAGCGGTCGATGATCTGGAAGACGGACCGTCCGGTCGCGGCGAGCGCGAGGATCCCGTAGACGACGACGAGGAGACGGAGGACTCCGGTGCCGCGGTTCGGGCGGCGTGGGTCGCGCTGAGCGCTGCTGCTGCGGGCGCCGATCTGCTGTTCTGACATCGCTCGTCAATGCTAGACGTTCCCCACCCTCCCCGCGTCCGTGCGCTCATTCCTGTCGACCCGCCTGTAGCGACCGCCCAGTTCGAGCCTGTCGACCTCGGGCACGGTCATCCTGACCGAATCAGGAGAAAACCCGACTTCCTCTCCGCGCCCGCATGATCCTTCCTCGCCGAAGGAGGAACTGCCACACCGTGTCGCGCGCCCAGCGCCGCAACCAGGTGGGCCTGGTTACTCGACGGCGACACAATCTCGGCGGAGAGCTTCCGTCAGCGCCCATCGGGGCTGTGCACCGCTCTCAGCCGAGTTTGCGTCGCCGCCTCCCCTCTGCCGCTCGCGTCATGGGCCGCGAGCGAACTCCGCGTCGCCAGTGGAGCTTCGCAGGGCGCCGCAACAACCGAATGTAGAGTTGATTTATGCTCATTTCATCTTGCACACCCTCACCCGCGCACAGTTCGCCCACACGACGGACTGTGGTCCGTGGCGGCGCTTGGAGTCTGCCCGTCGTCGCGATCATCGCCGTTGCACCATCTGCAGCCGCCTCGACGAACGTGTCGGGTGCGTCCAATTTCGTTGTCCGCGCCCCGTCGGGCTCTCTGTCCGATGAGACCGAGGGTTTGCTGACCTACACAACGAGCATCGAATACGTGTATTATGGCCCGAACGATCCCGCGATCGCATCGTTCTCGTGGAGTGTTCAGCTCGTGAATCAGCACGACACCAGCATCGCGCCGATCCTGGTGGCATCGGGCGACGAACAGCTGACGAAGGACGCGCACTGGGTCGGTGGCGGAACCGTCGATACCGACAGCATCCCCGGCGGCTACTACCAGCTCGTCATTGCTGTGATCTCGGGGAATCAGTCTCGGGAAGCGTGGCGAGAGTTCCGCTTCCGGCCGCGAACCGTGGCCCCCGCATCATCGATCGATGAGATCGGCGTCGGCGTGCAGGCGAGCTATTCCGCTGCGAACGGCCCATGGATGGAGAACATCGCCTGGACCGCGTCCGCCGACTATCTCGGCTCGGACCCGACACGCTCGTTCAACGTTCCGTGGAGTTACACCATCACCCGCGTGAGTGATGATGCCGTCCTGGAGACTTCACAGTTGACCGACGCCTTGTTCGCCGCCGTTGACAATCCCGGGTACTTCAGCGGCACGTTCACCCAACCTGCTCCGTTCCAACCCGGTGACTACATCGTCGAGATCACCTCGACCTCCCCCGCCGGCACGAAGTCCGCTGCAGCCACGGTCACGGTTCCAGCCTGAGCCGAGGTATCGCTCAGGTCGTAGGAGGCCCGTGTCCTCCACGACGCGCCGCAGCCGGCTCCACACAACCCGCCCACCCGCTCGAGCCGACCGCCGCGGATCGACGAGGAACAAGAACACCACCCGACACCACGCCTCACGTCCTGTCGCGCGAAGCGCCGCGACAAAAATCCGCGTCTCAGCGGATTCTTTGCAGCGCGCCGCAATCGGCTCCACACAACCCGCCCACCCGCTCGAGCCGACGGCCGCGGATCGACGAGGAACGAGGAGATCCGCCTACAAGGACTGCACGTTCCAGATCTGGTTCATGCGGTAGAGCATCACGGCGAGGGCGAGGCAGACGACGCCGAGGATGACGGTGCTCCAGCGGGTGCGCTCGATGAGGGCCCAGAAGCCGGCTGCTGGGGGCAGGAGGAGGGCGGAGATCAGGTAGATGTAGAACTCGGGGAGGCTGCCTGTCGGTTCGTTGCCGGCGGTGGGCGAGACGATCGTGACGCCGAGTTGTACGATCAGCAGGAGTTCGACGATCGCGGTGGCGCCGACGGTGAGGTCGGATGGTTGCCGGCCGAGGAGGCCGAGGATGAGGCAGAGCAGGCCGGCGATGACGGCGAGGCTGATCTGGATGGTCGTGAACCAGTCGATC
This sequence comes from Microbacteriaceae bacterium VKM Ac-2855, assembly GCA_013204985.1. GTDB lineage: Bacteria > Actinomycetota > Actinomycetes > Actinomycetales > Microbacteriaceae > Rathayibacter. Next base: position 770,800 of record JABMLG010000002.1, on the reverse strand, counting down.
ACGGTGTGGCCTCTGCGTCGGTCGGGAAGTTGACGACGGTCTTGAGCGTGTCACCACGGCGTTCGGCGAGTCCGATCAGGCGGTCGCCGGGGCCGATCGCGGCGAGCGTGATGCCGTTCGGAGCATCCGCCGCGGGAACCCGCTTGCCGTTGGCGAGATCGATGGTGTCGGAGGCGTCGAGTGTCACCACGGTGAAAAGGGCGCGCGCGACGTCGGCGGGGGGCAGCAGCGCATCCGTCACCTCGATCTCGTCGATATCGCCGGCTAGTTGCACAGCGAACGGTCCGATGGAGGTGCGTCGGAGCCGGGTCAGGTGGCCGCCGACACCGAGGCCGGCGCCCAGGTCGCGTGCAAGGGCGCGGATGTAGCTGCCGGAGGAGCAGTCGACGCGGACGTCGAGGTCGATCCAGCCGTCACCGTCGCGGCGCTCGAGCACGTCGAACGCACTGATGGTCACGGGCCGGGCGGGGAGCACGACCTCCTCCCCCGCTCGGGCGCGCGCGTAGGCGCGTTTGCCGTCGATCTTGATCGCACTGACGGTGCTCGGTATCTGCAGGATCGGTCCGGTCAGCCGCGCGATGCCGGCGGCGATGCCTTCGCCGGTGACCGCTGCGAGGGCCCCTGCATCCGCGAGTTCGATGACGTCACCCTCGGCGTCGTCGGTGACCGTGGCGGCTCCGAGCCGGATGGTGGCGTCGTACGTCTTGCCCAGTCCCACCACGAAAGTGAGAAGTCGGGTCGAGCTGCCGATGCCCAGGATCATCAGACCGGTCGCCATCGGGTCCAGCGTGCCCGCGTGACCGACCTTGCGCGTGTTCGCTCGGCGTCGCGTTCGGGAGACCAGGTCGTGGCTGGTGATCCCGGCGGGCTTGTCGAGGAGCAGGATGCCGCTGGGGGTCGTCATGACCAGGCCGTTCTCGCTGCAAACACGCCGTCGAGAGTACCAGCGCTCACCTGGATGCCCGGCCCGCGGAGAGAGGGACACCCTAGGCTGGCCGCATGCGAATCGGAGTCCTGGGTGCAGGGGCGATCGGCGGAACGATCGCCGCGCTCCTCGATCGCGGTGGCCATGACGTCGAGGTCACGGCGCGAGGCGATCATCTCGCCAGCATCCGCCGCTCGGGTCTGCGCCTTGACGGCGCATGGGGTGCGCACACGGCATGGCTGCGCGGCGGCGAAACGCTGGATCTGCGGCCCGATCTGGTCTTCGTGTGCACGAAAGCACAGGATGCTGAGAACGCGCTGCGCGAGAACCGCCGCACCGTCGACGGCGTGGACGTCGTTGTGGTGCAGAACGGGCTCGACGGGGTGAGTGCTGCGGAGCGGCTGCTCAAGGACTCCGCGGTGATTGGAGCTCTGGCGTTGTACGCCGCCAGTTTCCTGACGCCGGGTACCGTCACCGTCACGGCGGCAGGGCCGACGTATCTCGGGGTCCCGGGTGCTCCCGTCAGCGAGGCCGTTCGGCGAGCGGCGGCCGTCTTGGGCGCGGTGATGCCGACCGAGGTCACCGACGAGTTCCTCGGAGTGCAGTGGACGAAGCTGCTGGTGAACCAGGTCAACACGCTCCCGGCGATCACGGGACTGTCGGTGCAGGAGACCATCGCCGACGCCGGCCTGCGGCGCGTGCTGGCGCGCAGCCTTCGGGAGGCGGCTCGCACGGGTCTCGCAACGGGTGTGCGCTTCGGCGCGATCCAAGGACTCGACCACGGCCGCATCCGACTTCTCGCGCACTCCCCGCTCGCGCTGGTCGAGGCGGTTCCTCGCGCCATGGCGAAGCGGATGGGCGACGTTCCCAATCCTGGTTCCACTCTGCAGAGCATCCGCCGCGGCCAGCCGAGCGAGATCGACCACCTCGCCGGCGCCGTCGTAAGGTCGGCTCAGCGGGCAGGTGCGGACGCCCCGATCAACGCGGCTCTCGTCGAACTCGTGCACGAGGTCGAACGTTCGGGTGCTTATTTGCCCTCCGAGACGGTCACCGAGCGGATCCGCGCGATCTGACGGCGGTCAGCAGGCGTCGGCGAACAGGCGCCGCGGATGCTCCGGGTCGCGGTTGTCGACGAGGATCGTCGCGTTCGCACGCACGTCGAACGCGGCGCGATAGGCGGCGTTGTGCGCCGGCTCGCCGGAGTCGAGACGGATCGTGTTGTTCCAGGCGCCCCGGAGTTCGGGGCGCAAGGCGAACGGACCGTCCACCAGCAGCAGCGCGTCGCGCGGGGCCGTGGTCCACTTCGGTTCGATGGGGGCATCGCGGTGCGCATCGAACGCGGCCAGCACGAAGCCGGTGCTGCCGCCCATCTTAAACGGGTCGATCAATACGCGCCGCAACGTGTCGTAGTCGTAGCGGTGGTGGTAATCGTGTTCGTCGGGCGTCGCCGGATGCCGCGTCTGCTCTGACGACGGTCGCTGGAAACCGTCGAGGTGGGCAGCGAAGGCGGCGTGCCCCGCGGCGCGGAGAGATGTCGCGAGGTCATCCGCGAACGCACCCGACTCGGCTGCGACGTCTCCGTCGATCGCGACGATGGCCCGCCCCCGGCCGTAGTTGTGCAGGATCTCGGTCGCCAGAGCATCGAGAACGTCACGCTTGGCCGGAGCCCACTTCGTCATGCTCCGAGCCTACGCGCGACCGGGCGCTCAGAGCCTAGGCTGGGGCGAGTGACCTCCGCACTTGCCTCCGCCGTCGTCGGCTGGTACCGCGAGAATGCGCGCGATCTGCCCTGGCGTCGCGACGGATTCACGGCGTGGGGAACGCTGGTGAGCGAATTCATGCTGCAGCAGACTCCGGTCTCACGCGTCATCCCCCGGCTCGAGGAATGGCTGACGCGTTGGCCGACGCCGGCGGCTCTCGCGGCCGTTCCCTCCGGGGAGGCCGTGCGCGCGTGGCAGTCGCTCGGCTACCCGCGACGCGCTCTGTGGCTGCACGCGTGCGCGGTCGCGATCACCGATCGGCACGGCGGGGTCGTGCCGGAGTCGGTGGACGAGCTGCTCGCGCTACCCGGCATCGGCGACTACACCGCCCGGGCGGTCGCGGTCTTCGCCTACGGTCGCCGGCATCCGGTGGTCGACACCAACATCCGCCGGGTCATCGCACGCGCGGTCGAAGGCGACGCAGAGCCGGGCCCGCCTGCTAAGCGCGATCTCGCGGCGATGTCGGCGTTGCTGCCGGAGTCCCTGCCGACCGCAGCGGCGTTCAACGCGGGCATGATGGAACTCGGTGCCGTGGTCTGCACCGCTCGGTCGCCGAAGTGCGACCGGTGCCCCCTGGCTGACTCGTGCGCGTGGCGGCTCGCCGGCTATCCGGCGTACGACGGCCCGCGCAAGGTCGTGCAGAAGAAGTACGAGGGCTCGGACCGGCAAGTGCGCGGAATGATCATGGCCGAGCTCCGCGCCGCTCACGGTACGGTGTCGCGCGCCGAGATCGACTCGCTCTGGCCGGACGCCGTGCAGCTCGAGCGGGCGCTGGCCGGTCTCGTCCGCGACGGCCTCGCAGTGGGAGAAGACGACACGGGGTATCTGCTGCCGCTCGGGTGACCCGAACGCGGCGCCGCGACGGACGCCCGGAGCGGGACTAGCGTGGACCAGGTGACCACTCGCCGTATCCGCGTCGCCGCTCCCGACACCGCCGTCGAAGACGCCCTCGCCGCCGTCCGCCGCGCGCACGAACTCGACATCGACTTCCCGGGGGAGGTGTCGGCGGATGCGCGACGCGCGGCATCGGCACCGGACCCGGCAGCACGTGTCGACCGCTCGGCGCTGCCGTTCGTGACGATCGATCCGGTCGGCTCCCTCGACCTCGACCAGGCGGTGCTGATCACGGAGGAGGGCGGTGTCACCGTCGTCCGTTACGCGATCGCGGATGTGCCCTCGTACGTTGTTCCCGGAGGCGCTCTCGATGTTGAGACGCGACGCCGCGGACAGACCATCTACCTCCCTGACGAGCGGGTCCCTCTGCATCCGCCGGTGCTCTCGGAGTCGGCTGCATCGCTCCTGCCGGGAGTCTCCCGACGGGCCATCGTCTGGACGTTCGAGCTGGATTCCTCGGGCGAGCCCAGCCGCACGCGCCTCCAGCGCGCGACGATCGTGAGTGTCGCGCGTCTCGACTACGGCGGCGTGCAGCGTTCGTTCGACGCGGGAACCCCGCATCCGTCGATAGCGCTGCTCAGCCGGGTCGGCGAGCAGCGGATGGTGTTGGAGGCCGCCCGCGGCGGCGCGAGCCTGACCCTCCCTGACGAGGAGATCGTTCGCGACGAAGCCGGTTACCGAATCGAGCGCCGCGCCCCGCTGCTCGTCGAGGCGTGGAACGCTCAGATCTCCCTGATGACGGGAATGGCCGCCGCACGGATCATGCTGGACGCCGGGATCGGGATCCTGCGCACCATGCCGCCGGCGGATGCGGAGGCGGTCGCCGCGTTCCGTCGACGCACCGAGACGCTCGGCCACCCCTGGTCGGAGGACATCGGATACGGCGCCTACCTGCGCGGCCTCGACACCGCCGTTCCGGCGCAACTGGCGATCATGTACGCGGCGGCCTCGCTCTTCCGGGGTGCCGGATACACCGCCTTCGACGGCTCGCCACCGGATGCGCCCGAACAGGCCGCTCTCGCCGCGCCGTACGCGCACACGACCGCTCCCCTGCGTCGGCTGGTCGACCGCTTCGTGCTCGCCCTGTGCGTGGCGCTGGAGAACGACGAGGACGTGCCCGCCTGGGTGCGCGATTCGCTGCCGGGCCTGCCCGCGATGATGTCGGCGAGCGACCGCCTCGCGGGCAGCGTCGAGCGACTCTCTGAGCCGATCGTCGAGGCGGCCGTGCTTCGAGGACGCATCGGTGAATCCTTCGACGGTGTCGTCGTCTCCGGTTCCAGCAAGCGTTCCACGGTGCAGCTGCGGGAGCCGGAACTCACGGTCGACATCGCAGCCCGTCTGAGCATCGGTGCCGACGTCCGCCTCCGCCTCGAATCCGTCGACGTCGCCGCGGGCCTCACGACCTTCGTCGTGGCATAACGAAGGGGGTCGTCACTTCGACCCGCAGAACGCGGTACACAGTGACAACCCCCTTCGTCCGTGTGGGCTAGTCCTCGTCGTCGTCGAACTCGCGCGGCTTGACGTACGGGTCCGCGTCGCCGGCGTAGTTCGCCGTGGAGGCCAGGCTCTGCACCTGACTGTCCTGATTGCGCGCCTGAGCGAGAAGATCCTCGATGTGCTTCGCGTTCTCGGGGATCGCATCGAGGATGAACTCGAGCGAGGGCGTCAGCCGCGAGGTGATGTTCTTGCCCACCTCGGTGCGCAGCATGCCTGTCGCGGCTTTGAGAGCCGCGGCCGAGTCTGCTCGCTCCTCATCCGTGCCGTACACGGTGTAGAAGACGGATGCGTGCTGCAGGTCACCCGTGACCTGCACATCCGTGATGGTCACGAAGCCCAGCCGCGGGTCGCGGATTCCGCGCTCCAGCCGCTTGGCCACGATGACCTTGATCCTGTCCGCGAGCTTCCTCGCGCGTGCCGGATCCGCCATGGTCCAACCTCCTTCTGAAAATGAGAGAAGGGTCCCCGGGCGGCGAACCGCCCGGGGACCCGGGAGAAAGAACTAGCCTCGCGGCTTCTCTTTCATCTCGATCGTCTCGATCTCGTCGCCGATCTGGATGTCGTTGAACTTGCCGAGACCGATACCGGCCTCGAAGTCCGTGCGCACCTCGGTGACGTCGTCCTTGAATCGACGCAGCGACTCGATGGCGAGGTTGTCGCCGACCACCACGCCGTCGCGGATGACCCGCGCCTTGGCGTTCCTGGTGATCGTTCCGGAGCGGACGATGACACCCGCGATGTTGCCGAACTTGGAGGAACGGAACACCTCGCGGATCTCGGCCACACCCGACTGGACTTCCTCGTACTCGGGCTTGAGCATGCCCTTGAGCGAGTTCTCGATCTCCTCGATGGCGTTGTAGATGACCGAGTAGAACCGGACATCGACGCCTTCGCGGGCGGCACGCTCGCGTGCCTTCGGGTCGGGGCGGACGTTGAAGCCCACGATGATCGCGTTGTCGATCGTCGCGAGGTTGACGTCCGACTCGGTGATCGCACCAACGCCGCGGTGGATGATCCGCAGCTGCACCGAATCATCGACCTCGATCTTGACGAGCGACTCCTCCAGTGCCTCGACGGCACCGGACACGTCGCCCTTGATGATGAGGTTGAGCGACTCGACCTTGCCCTCTTCGAGAGCACGGGTGAAGTCTTCCAGCGAGATGCGCTTGCGGGCCTTGGCCAGCAGGGCGTTGCGCTGAGCGGCTTCGCGCTTCTCGGCGATCTGACGAGCGGTGCGGTCCTCCTCGGTGACGAGGAAGGTGTCGCCTGCTCGGGGCACGGACGAGAGTCCCTGCACCTGCACCGGACGGGAGGGGAAGGCCTCGAGGACGGCGTTGCCGTTCTCGTCCGCCATCGCACGGACGCGGCCGTAAGCCGTACCCGCGACGATCGCGTCGCCGACGCGAAGCGTTCCGGACTGGATGAGCACGGTCGCAACCGCACCGCGTCCCTTGTCCAGCTTGGCCTCGATGGCGACGCCGCGTGCCTCCTTGTTCGGGTTGGCGCGCAGGTCGAGACCGGCGTCCGCGGTGAGCAGCACGGCGTCCAGGAGGTCCTGGATGCCGGTGCCGACACGCGCCGACACGTCGACGAACATCACGTCTCCGCCGTACTCCTCGGCGACCAGACCGAACTCGGTGAGCTGCTGGCGCACCTTGGCCGGGTTGGCGTCGGGCTTGTCCACCTTGTTCACCGCGACCACGATCGGCAGGTTCGCCGCCTGAGCGTGGTTCAGCGCCTCGATGGTCTGCGGCATGATGCCGTCGTCCGCCGCGACCACGAGGATCGCGATGTCGGTGACCTGGGCACCACGAGCACGCATGGCGGTGAACGCCTCGTGACCCGGGGTGTCGATGAAGGTGATCGGACGTTCGATGCCCTCGTGTTCCGCAAGCACCTGGTACGCACCGATGTGCTGGGTGATTCCACCCGCCTCACCGGCCACGACGTTGGCGTTGCGGATCGCGTCGAGCAGGCGCGTCTTACCGTGGTCGACGTGACCCATGACGGTGACGACCGGCGGACGGATCTCGAGGTCCTCATCCGTCTCGTCGTCGAGCTCCTGCTCGAGGTCGAGACCGAAGCCCTCGAGGAGCTCCTTGTCCTCGTCCTCGGGCGAGACGACCTGGATCTTGAAGCCCAGCTCGGCGCCGAGCACCTCGAAGGTGGCCTCGTCGAGCGACTCGGTGGCGGTCGCCATCTCGCCGAGGGCGAAGAGGACGGTCACCAGGTTGCCGGGGGGCACCGGCACGCCGGTCATGTTCTCGATCTTGTCGGCGAAGTCCGAGATCGAAGCGCCGCGGCGCAGACGGATCGGGGTCTTGCCGTCGCCGCGGGGTACGTTCACGCCGCCGAGCGACGGGGCTTCCCTGAGCTCGAACTCTTGACGCTTCGTACGCTTCGACTTGCGGGCCTTGCTCTTGCCGCCACCGCGACCGAACGCACCGGCGGTACCACCACCGGGACCACGGCCACGACCGCCGCCGCCACCGGGACGGGGCGCGAAGCCTCCGCCGGCACCGGGAGCGCCGCCACCGGGACGCTGGAAGCCTCCGCCGGCCGGACGAGCGCCACCGGCACCGCCGGGACGACCTGCTCCACCGGCACCCGGACGCTGGCCGAAGCCGGCCGGACGCTGACCCATGCCCGGACCGCCCGGACGCGGTGCGCCGGGACGGGGAGCTGCGGGACGCGGGATGTTGCCGGGCGTCGGGCGAGAGCCCATGCCCTGCGAGGACGCGAACGGGTTGTTTCCCGGGCGCGGAGCAGCGGGACGCTGACCCATGCCCTGGTTGCTCGCGAAGGGGTTGTTACCGGGACGCGGCGCACCAGGGCGACCGGCGCCACCGGCCGTGCCACCGGGGCGCGGGGTGTCGCGGGTCGGGGCCGGACGCGGCGCCGCGTTGGGGCGCGGCGCAGCAGCACCGGCAGCCGGCGCGGCGGCGGGCTTCTCGGGCGCGGCGGCGGGAGCCGGAGCGGCAGCAGCCGCAGCGGCTTCGCGAGCCTTCTGCTCCTCCGCCTTCGCTGCGGCCTGAGCCTTCTGCGCGGCCTGAGCCGCGGCCTGACGCTCGGCGACCGTCATCGGCGGAGCCGGGACGGGGCCTGCGGGACGTGCGGGGCCGGGCACCGGAGCGGATCCAGGGGTCGGCGCAGCCGTGGGACGGGCCACCGGGGGGCGCGGAGCCGCGGGGCGCGCGGGAGCGCTCGACGCAGCCGGAGCGGTCGAACCTTCCGACTGCAGCGCCTGACGCAGCTTGCGAGCCACGGGAGGCTCGATGCTGGAGGACGGTCCCTTGACGAACTCGCCCAGTTCTTTCAATTTCGCAAGTGCGACCTTGCTGTCGACACCGAGCTCAGCTGCGATCTCGTGTACGCGTGGTTTTGCCACTTTTCTCCTGTCTTGGGCCTGCGCCCAAGACGGGGCAGGCCATTACAAACGGACGGGTCTCATTTCGAGCCGCTCATCAGTCGATGCTCATGATCAGTTCACGGGCCGTTCTGCCTGTTCTCTCTTCATCGCTTCCTCCGGGTGAGGAATCGAAGACGTCAGATCGCGTGTCACGTACTGCTCGACCGGATGCGTGTTCAGAGCCTCGCGACTCCGGAACGCCCGGCCGAAAGCGCGGCGCTTGACCGCGAGTTCGTAACACTCGTGCGAATCGTGCAGCCACGCTCCCCGACCCACCATCACGGCGCGCGGATCAACCACGACTTCGTTCAGGGGGGAGACGAGCCTCAACAGGGAGGCTCGCGGGGCACGCAGACGGCAACCAATGCACGTTCTGACCGGATCCATACTACTCCCTCGTTCGGAGGCCCGCCCAGCCGACTTGCTGAGAGGACACTCCGACACGCCGTATGCGGCTATTCGCCGTCCATCACCGAGTCGGGCTGGATGTCGATCTTGGCTCCGGTGAGCTTTGCAGCGAGGCGGGCGTTCTGGCCCTCCTTGCCGATCGCGAGCGAGAGCTGGTAGTCCGGCACGAGCGCGCGGACGGCCTTGAGGCTCTGGTCGATCACGAATGCGCTGGTGACCTTCGCGGGCGAGAGGGCGTTCGCGACGAACGTCGGCAGATCGGGCGAGTAGTCGACGATGTCGATCTTCTCGGCGTTCAGCTCGGCGGTGACGGCGCGCACGCGCTGTCCCAGTTCACCGATGCAGGCGCCCTTGGCGTTGACGCCGGGTTCGGTCGCACGGACGGCGATCTTCGTGCGGTGGCCCGCCTCGCGAGCGAGGGAGACGATCTCGACGACGCCCGAGGCGATCTCCGGCACCTCGAGAGCGAAGAGCTTACGGACGAGGGCGGGGTGGGTGCGAGAGACCTGCACCGACGGACCCTTGGTGCCCTTGCTGACGCTGGTCACGTACACGCGGATGCGCCGGCCGTGGGAGTAGTCCTCACCAGGCACCTGCTCCTCAGGGGGCAGGATCGCTTCGATGGAACCGAGATCGACGTGGATCATCCGCGGGTTCGGGCCCTGCTGGATGATGCCGGCGACGATGTCGCCCTCGCGGCCCTTGAACTCACCGAGCACGTGCTCGTCGGCGATGTCGCGCAGGCGCTGGTTGATCACCTGCTTGGCGGCGAACGCGGCGATGCGGCCGAAGTCGCTGGGCGAGTCCTCGGCCTCGCCGATGACATTGCCTTCGTCGTCGTACTCGGGAACGAACACCGAGACGTGACCGGTCTTGCGATCGAGATGCACGCGCGCATCCGTCGCCGGGAACGGAGTCTTCTCGCGCTCGGCCTTCTCGGCCGCATCGGTCTGGCCGACGTGCTTGAGGTAGGCGGTCAGGATCGCCTGCTCGATGATCTGCACCAGCTCGTCGAACGGGATCTCTCGCTCGCGCTCCATGAGTCGCAATACGCTCAGGTCGATTTCCACGGGCAAGCCTCCAGTATTCACTTTGATGTCGCAGCGGTGGCCGCAACCGTACTTCTCTTGCGGGCGCTCGCGCACCCGGGTTCAGCCCTCTAGATTACCCGACGAACCTCCTGCGAGGGACCCCTCCTGTGCGCATCGGACCCGCCCAGGGCGGGTCCCACGCGCACAGGCGGGGTCCCCCGCAGTACGGGGTCAGCCGAGGAGGCGGGCGGAGACCTCGTTGATGGGTACCTGAGTGCGTTCGCCGCTGCGACGGTCCCACAACTCGACGATGCCCTCGGCGGCGCCGCGGCCCGCGATCACGATCTGCGGTACGCCGATCAGCTCCGCATCGCCGAACTTCACACCCGGCGAGACCTTCGGACGGTCGTCCAGCAGTACGTCCTTACCCGCCGTCTCCAGCGCTGCGGCGATGGTCTCGGCGGCTTCGAGCGCGGCGGCGTCCTTGCCCGTCGCGATGACGTGCACATCGAACGGTGCGACGTTCTCGGGCCAGATCAAGCCCTTCTCGTCGTGATTCGCCTCGGCGATGATCGCCAGGATGCGAGTGACCCCGATACCGTAGGAGCCCATCGTGACGGTCACGAGTTTGCCGTTCTCGTCGAGCACCTTGAGACCGAGGACGTTCGCGTACTTGCGGCCGAGCTGGAAGACGTGGCCGATCTCCATACCGCGTGCGGTTTCGATCGGCCCGGAGCCGTCGGGGGCGGGATCGCCCGCACGGACCTCGGCCGCCTCGACGAAGCCGTCGGCGACGAAGTCGCGCCCCGCGGTGAGGTCGAGCACGTGGTACCCGGCGACGTTCGCGCCGGTGATCCACTGCGTGCCGTCGACCACGCGCGGGTCGAGCAGGAAACGGATGCCGGTAGCGGACGTCTCACCAAGGATGGCGCCGTCCTCGCTCCAGGGCCCGATGTAGCCCTTCACGAGGCCGGGGTTCTTGGCGAAGTCCGCCTCGGTCGCCGCTTCGACCTCGGCCGGAGCGAAGGCGACCTCGACGCGCTTGAGATCGACATCGCGGTCGCCGGGCAAGCCGATCACGACGAGCTCGCGCGAACCGTCTAGATGGGTCAACGCCAGCACGACGTTCTTCAAGGTGTCCGCAGCGGTCCAGTCCCGGCCGTCGTCTCGGGGCTGTTGCGCGTTCGCGAGATCGACGAGCGTCGCGATCGTCGGCGTGTTGGGAGACGGGAAGATCCGCGCGGCGGAGAGGCCCTCAAGCGGGATCGCATCCGGAACCGCCGTGCGATACGCCTCGACGTTGGCCGCGTACCCGCCGGCCGAGCGCACGAAGGTGTCCTCGCCGACCGCGGTCGGGTGCAGGAACTCCTCCGAGCGCGAGCCCCCCATCGCGCCGGCGTCGGCCTGCACGATCACGTAGCCGAGGCCCAAGCGGTCGAAGATCCTCTCGTACGCGTCGCGCTGGAGCTGGTAGCTGGCGTCGAGACCCGCATCCGTGTAGTCGAACGAGTAGGCGTCCTTCATGGTGAACTCGCGCCCGCGCAGCAGGCCGGCACGCGGACGCGCCTCATCGCGGTACTTGTCCTGGATCTGGTAGATCGAAAGAGGGAGGTCCTTGTAGGACGAGTAGAGGTCTTTCACCAGCAGGGTGAAGAACTCTTCGTGCGTGGGCGCCAGCATGTAGTCGGCATCCTTGCGGTCCTTCAGGCGGAACACACCGTCGCCGTATTCGGTCCAGCGCCCCGAGAGCTCGTAGGGCTCGCGCGGCAGCAGTGCCGGGAAGTGCACCTCCTGCGCTCCGATGCCGTCCATCTCTTCGCGGATGATCGCCTCGATCCGGCGGCGCACCCGCAGGCCCAGCGGCAGCCAGGCGAAGACGCCCGGAGCCTGCCGACGGATGTAACCCGCGCGCACCAGGAGCCGGTGGCTGGCCACCTCGGCGTCGGACGGGTCCTCTCGGAGGGTGCGGACGAACAGCTTCGACAGACGGGTAACCACGAGGGAAGAGTCTAACGGTGGCTCAGTGCGCGCCGACGCTGACGGTCGGTGCACCGGTGCCGCCCTCGCTCGCGGGCATCTCGGCGGCGAGACGATTGGCCTCTTCGATCAGTGTGCGGACGATCTCCGACTCCGGAACGGTCTTGATAACTTCGCCCTTGACGAAGATCTGACCCTTGCCGTTGCCCGAGGCGACGCCGAGATCGGCCTCACGGGCCTCGCCGGGCCCGTTCACGACGCAGCCCATCACCGCGACGCGGAGCGGGACGCTCATGCCCTCGAGGCCCGTCGTCACATCATTGGCGAGCGTGTAGACGTCGACCTGGGCACGACCGCAGCTGGGGCACGAGACGATCTCGAGCTTGCGTTCGCGGAGATTCAGCGACTGCAGGATCTGGAGGCCGACCTTCACCTCCTGAGCGGGCGGCGCCGACAGCGAGACCCGGATGGTGTCGCCGATGCCCTCGGAGAGGAGGATGCCGAACGCGGTCGCCGACTTGATGGTGCCCTGGAACTCGGGGCCGGCCTCGGTGACGCCGAGGTGCAACGGCCAATCGCCCCGCTCGGCGAGCAAACGGTATGCCTTGACCATCACGACCGGGTCGTTGTGCTTGACCGAGATCTTGAAGTCGTGGAAGTCGTGCTCCTCGAAGAGGCTCGCCTCCCACACCGCACTCTCGACGAGCGCCTCGGGGGTGGCCTTGCCGTACTTCTGCATGATGCTCGGCTCGAGCGAGCCCGCGTTGACACCGATCCGCAACGAAACGCCTGCGGCCTTGGCCGCGGCGGCGATCTTGCCCACCTGGTCGTCGAACTTGCGGATGTTGCCCGGGTTCACTCGCACGGCCGCGCAGCCGGCGTCGATCGCGGCGTAGACGTAGTTGGGCTGGAAGTGGATGTCGGCGATCACCGGGATCTGGCTCTTCTTCGCGATGATCGGCAGCGCCTCCGCATCGTCGCGACTCGGAACGGCGACCCGCACGATGTCGCAGCCGGAGGCCGTGAGCTCGGCGATCTGCTGGAGAGTCGCGTTGATGTTCGTCGTCGGCGTGGTGCACATCGACTGCACACTGACGGGGGCGTCGCCGCCCACGAGCACCTTGCCCACCTTGATCTGGCGGGTCTTGCGACGCGGGGCGAGGGTTTCGGGGATCTTGGGCATCCCCAGATTGACTGCTGGCACGTTCGATATCGTACGCGCGCCGAGTGACAGGAACGTGTGCGCGGGGCGCGCGGCCAGCGCCGGGTTGCCGTTTCTTTGACCGCGGATGCACCCGGCGGGCGCAACAGGCACCGGGTTGCCGTTTCTTTGACGCGGGCGCGCCTGGCGGGCGCAACAGGCACCGGGTTGCCGTTTCTTTGACCGCGGACGCACCCAGCGGAGGCACCAGGCTCCGGGTTGCCGTTTCTTTGACGCGGGCGTCATCGGGGTGGGTGGACTCGCGACACGGCGCTGCGCGCGTGTCGCTGGGTCGCACTGGCGCAGGGTTGTCAATTCTGTGCTCGCAGGCTCGCAAAGAATGGACAACCCTGCGCCAGTGCTCGCGAGGGTGCTCTTGCTCGGGAGTGCGGAGGGGGTTAGAAGAGGCTGATGGGTTTGACGATGTCGGCGTACATCAGCAGGACGCTCATCCCGCCGAGGATGATCACGACGGCGTAGGTCAATGGCAGTAGTTTGGCGATGTCGACAGGACCCGGGTCCTTGCGGCCGAAGAGTTTGGCGACGCGACGGCGCAGGCCCTCCCACAACGCTCCAGCGATGTGACCGCCGTCCATCGGCAGCAGCGGCACCATGTTGAAGACGAACAACGCGATGTTGAGTGACGCGAGCACGCTGATCATCAGCTGGATCTTGCCGGTGATCGTGAACTGATCGGAGCTGGCGACCTCGCCTGCGATGCGTCCGACACCGACCATGCTGATGGGGCCGTTGGCGTCGCGCTCCTCGGTACCGAACGCGGCCTGAGCCACGTCGATCAGTCGCTGCGGCAGATTCAGGATGACCCCGGCGACGCTGGCGATGTTGTTGCCCATCGTCTCGGGAACGGCCGTGATCGGCTGCTGCACGAGCACGCTCGTGGGCGAGATCCCGACGAAGCCGACCACCTCGGTCTCGACGTTCCCCGCGCTGTCTGTGATCGCGGCCCCGTTCGCATCCGTCTTCGCGACCGTGTTCTCGGTCGGCGTGATCGTCACCGTCTGCTCGGCACCGTCGCGCTCGATCACCATCGTCAGCGGCACGCCCGCGGCGGCACGGATGAGCGGAGTGACCTCGGCCCACGTCGCCACGGCCGTACCGTCAATGCTCACGATGGTGTCCCCCGGCTCCAACCCGGCCTGAGCCCCCGGCGAAACCGCGTCGGCCGATGTACAGGTGGTGCTGGTGCTCGTGGCGGGCAACACGCAGGCCGAGACGCTCGCCAGCGTGCTGCTGTACTGCGGCATGCCGATGCCGCAGAGCAGGATCGTGAAGAGCACGCCCGCGATGACCAGGTTCATAAAAGGCCCGCCGAACATCACGACGATGCGCTTCCAGACCGGAAGTCGATAGAAGGCGCGGTGCTCCTCGCCCTCGCCGATGGTCTCTGCGCTCGCAGCACGCGCTTCGTCGATCATGGACGCGTACGCACCGCGCCGGGGCGACTGTTCCGAGCCGTCAGGCCCGAGATCGAGCGGGAGATCGGTGCTGCCGATCTCTCCCACCTTCGTGTTCCGATTGCCCTCGAGGGCGTTGAAGAACCCGGTGCTGGATTCGCCGACGGCGTCGCCCGGCTTCTTCGGCGGGTACATCCCGATCATCGCGATGTATCCGCCCAGCGGGATCGCTTTGAGGCCGTATTCGGTCTCGCCACGTCGTCGCGACCAGACGGTCCTACCGAAGCCGACCATGTACTGCGTCACCTTGACACCGAACAGCTTCGCCGGGACGAGGTGGCCCAGCTCGTGCAGGGCGATCGAGGCGGCTACGCCGACGAAGATGACGACGACGCCCAGGATGAACAGCAGCACGGATTCCACCCGCACACTGTACGGTCCCGGCGTCGGGCCGTGCTGGATGCGGGCTGGGGGACGGCTATGGCGCGACCCGAGCCCCTCAGACCCCCCAGTTCTGCACCGGGGTCGAGATCATCGTGATCGTGTCCGCCGTATCCTGCGCGACGGCGAAGACGGAGAGTTCTTTGACCTGCTCGCCGGGTGACGCCGCCGGGCCGACCTCGACGATGTCGAACGAGAACGACGATTCGCCGATCCGAACGGCAGGCTCGTCGGCCCACTTCGCCGAGAGGTCGGCTACGCCGTCGCCGACACGGACGCCGCCCGGACCCGCGATCACGACGTCGCCGACCGAGGGGGCGCTGGCTTGCGCGAAGAATTCGGGATCGAGCGGCGTGGACCCGGCCGGCTCGGGGTCGCGGAGGCGGAACCCGCCCCAGTCGTACTCGGTGCCCGCCGGCGACTCGATTCCGGCCGCGTACTCCGAGACGTCGGGCTCCGCACCGAAGGCGGTGGTGAGCACCTCGACAGCGGAGTCGGTCGCGCCGAAGAAGTCGATGCGGCCGATCACCGAGCTGTCGGCGGCAACGATGTCGGCGACGCGGCTGCCCAGGATCACCGAGGCGGCGGAGGGCGCGCTCGTCGCGGAAGCGGAGGGCGTCGTCGAGGCGGGGCCGGGACCGGACGCCGAGGTGCTCGATGGAGTCGAGGTGTCAGGCGCGGCGGTGCAACCGGTCAGCGCCGCCGCGGCGACCGTGATAAGAACGAGTGCGGAGCGGGAGCGCGCCAGTGCGTTCACGATTCCCCCAGAGATCGGGCGAGGGCCTCTCCCCCGCTTCCTCAATCATGGGTCAAGCCCAGTCGCATCACCATCGCATCGACCGCTGCCTGGAAGAACCTCTCCGCATCTGCGACTGAACCCACGAAGTGGCCGAACAGCTCGAAGCTGACCAGTCCGTACGTCTCACTCCAGGCACGGATGCCCTCGACGAGGAATCGTCTCGGTCCTGTGTAGCCGACCTGCTCCGCCACGCCGGGCACGAGCCCGTCCGCATCCCCCGCGCCGTCGTCGACACGATCCCCGTGCGCATTCTGCAGCAGCTGCACGAGCAGCATCGTCACGATCGACGCCGCATCGACCGTCTCCCTCGGCGCCTCGTAGCCCGGCACGGGAGACCCGAAGATCAGCGCGTAGCGGTGCGGATGCGCCTGAGCCCAGGCGCGGATAGCCGTCGCGACGGCGCGGAAACGCTCGGCGAGCTCGCCTCGCGGCACCGCCGTCTCGGCAGCGACGGCCTCCGCGCCGAGGTCTCTGTAGGCGCGCAGGATCAGCTCCGTCAGCAACGCGTCGCGACTGGGTACGTAGCGGTAGACCGCCGATGAGGCGACACCGAGCTCACGTGCGACCGAACGCAGGCTCAAGGCAGCCGCTCCGACCTCCGCCAGCTGCCGCGTCGCCGTTTCGAGGATGTCGGACGTGAACCGCTCGCGAGCCATTTCGCGTGCCGTCGCCATCATGGATCCATGGTGACATTCCAGATCACCATTCACAAACGAGAGCACCGCTCTTGCTTTTTCTACGGCAGCCGTTTACCGTCAGCGGCATGACGATCCTCATCCTCGGCGCGGGCCTCATCGGCCGCGACCTCTCGACCCGCCTGATCGATCGCGGCGACACCGTCACCGTCGCCTCCCGCCGCGGCACGCCGGTGCCCGGCGCACGCGCCGTCGCACTGGACGTCGCCGATTCCGCCGCCCTGACCCGAGCCGCCGATGGTGCCGATGTGATCGTGAACGCGATCAACCCGCGATACGGCGAGTGGCCGACCGCATGGCCGCCCGCATTCGCGGCGATCGCTGCTACGGCGAGCGCCACGTCCGCCGCCGTGGTCCAGATGGGCAATCTCTACTCCTACGGCCGGGCCGTCATGCCCATGACCGAGTCCTCGCCGGAGCAGCCGACCGAGGAGAAAGGGCGCATCCGGATGCGCGGCTGGCGCACGATCCTCGAGGCCGCCGATCGATCAGGCTTCCGTGCGGTCGAGGTGCGCGCCTCCGACTACTTCGGGCCGACCGCCGACTCGAACGCCCACCTCGGTTCTGACTTCTTCGGCCCCGTTCTCGCCGGTCGGACGGCACGCGTCGTCGGCGATCCGTCCCTCGCGCACAGTTGGGCGTTTCTGCCCGACATCGTCCGCACGCTCGAGGCTGCGATCGACGCGCACGGCGACGGCTCCCGCATCTGGCATGTGCCACCGGCGAGCGATCTTCCGCGGACGCGGATCCTCGAACAGTTGCGCGATCGCTACGGTGCGACCGGACGGATCAGCCGCTACCCCGACGTCGTGCTGCGCGCGATCGGTCTCTTCTCACCCGACCTACGCGAGGTGCAGCGCTCGAGCTATCAATTCACCGCACCGTTCATCGATGACGCGAGCGAGACGACGCGGCTGCTCGGTATCACCGCGACGCCGTGGGACGAGGCGCTCGAGGCGACCGTGCGAGCGAACCGCCTCTTCTAGAGTCAGGCGACCTGGAGTCAGGCGACCCAGAACCAGGGGACCCAGAACCAGGGGACCCAGAACCGGGCGATCCGGAGTCGGGCAAGCGAGGATCAGGCGGCGGCGATCCGCGCATCCGCCGCACGTCGCGCCCACTGCTCCGCCGCAGCGAGCGAGGCGCGGGTGAGCGGTCCATCGACCGTGTGCGCGTCGACGACCGCCTCGATCGTGCTGAGGATGTCGAGGTAACCGATGCGCCCGGCGTGGAAGGCGTGCACCGCCTGCTCGTTCGCGGCGTTGAAGACGGCCGGGTAGGACCCGCCGGCCGTGCCGACTCGCTTGGCGAGAGCGACCGACGGGAACGCCTCCTCATCGAGGGGCTCGAAGTTCCAGCTGTGCGCGCGGCTCCAGTCGAGCGGGACGCCGACGCCGGCGACGCGTTCGGGCCAGTCCAGGCCGAGCGAGATCGGCAGCCGCATGTCGGGCGGTGAGGCCTGCGCGATGGTCGAGCCGTCGACGAACTCGACCATCGAGTGGATCACCGACTGCGGATGCACGGTCACGGCGATCCGCTCGTAGGGCACGTCGAAGAGCAGGTGCGCCTCGATCACTTCGAGCCCTTTGTTCACCAGGGTCGACGAGTTGGTCGTGACGACCAGGCCCATGTCCCACGTCGGATGCGCAAGCGCTTCGGCCGGAGTCACGTCGCGCAGGGAGGCGCGGGCACGGCCGCGGAAGGGTCCGCCCGATGCGGTGAGCACGAGCCGGCGAACCTCGCCGGCGGATCCGGACCGCAGGCACTGCGCGATCGCGGAGTGCTCGGAATCGACCGGCACGATCTGTCCGGGGGCGGCGATCGAGGTGACCAGCTCGCCACCCACGATGAGCGACTCCTTGTTGGCGAGCGCGAGGGTGCGGCCAGTCTCGAGCGCGGCGAGGGTCGGGCCGAGCCCGACCGAACCCGTGATTCCGTTCAGCACCACATCCGCATCGACGGTGCGGATGAGCTGCTCCGCCTCATCCGCGCCGAATGCGGTGTGCTCGACGCCGAAGGTACGGGCCTGCTCGGCGACGGCCGCGCGGTTGCTGCCTGCGGCGAGGCCGACCACCTCGAAGCGGTCGCGGTTCGCGGCGATCACGTCCAGGGCCTGGGTTCCGATGGATCCGGTCGATCCGAGGATCAGCACTCTGCGCATCCCGCCATCGTGCCACGCGCCGCCACCATCCGCTGCCCACGCCGCCCTGCGAGGGACCCCTTCTGTGCGCGTCGGACCCGCCCTGCGCGGGTCCGACGCGCACAGGGCGGGTCCCTCGCAGGGCGGGGTCAGTTGATCGCGAGGATGTCGATCACGAAGACGAGGGTGTCCGTGCCCGAGATGCCGGCGCTGGACTGACCGCTGGTGCCATAGCCCTTGTCCGGCGGGATCACGACCAGCACCTGCGAGCCGACGGTCTGGCCCACCACCGCCTCCGAGAAGCCCTGGATGACGTCGCCGGTTCCGAACGACGCGGGTGTACCGGAGCCCCAGCTCTGGTCGAAGACCTCGCCCGTGGTCCAGTTGACGCCCTGGTACTGCACGATCAGGCTGTCGCCGTCGACGACGGCCGCCCCGGCGCCCTTCTTCAAGACCTCGAGCTGGAGCTCGGCGGGCGCCGCGGTGTCGGGGATCGTCACGGTGGGGGCGCCAGTGTCGTCGAGCACAACGGTCGGCAAGCCGTCGACCGGCGTCTGCGGCTCGCCGTCCGCGGCCGTCGGGATGATCGATTCGACGTCGATGACCATCACGATCGAGTCTGTCGCGCCGAGTCCGTAGGTGGTGTTGCCCTCGGCTCCGAACGCATCCGCCGGAGGGACCACGGCTACTACGCGCGAACCGACGGTCGCGCAGTTCACCGCCTTGACGAGCCCCACCAGGTACTGCTCGGCATCGACCTCGAGCGCCGCGTGGCCGCCGGCCGCGTATCCGCTCGCGTTGAACTCGGCCCCGGTCGTGCCGTTGTACAGCGTGTAGTCCATCAGCACGGTGTCACCCTCGGCGACGGTCGCGCCCGTCCCCTCGCTCGCCACGCTCACCTCCGTCGTGTCGACCTCGAGCGGCGACGGGAAGATCGTGATCGGCTTCGCGCCGAAGTCGCCGCTGCTCTCGACGGAGTCGGAGGCGGTTCCGCTGCTCGCACAACTCAGCGCAGTCGGGGTCGGCGTGGCCGTCTCCGACGTGGAGCCCGTGCAGGCAGCGAGGGCGAGGGTCGAGCCGAGGACGGCGAGGATCGCGAGGTTTCTGCGCACAGGGCACCTTTCCGTGACGCGGCGGAGCCGGTCGAACGAGTGGGGAGACTGTCATTGTGGCGACCGTATCTCGGGAAGGGCTGGATGCGGGCGCGGCTGAGGCGCCGCTCGGAATAGCTGACCTAGCATGGTCGCCATGCGCGAATTCTCGGTTCCCCAGTCCCGCTCCCTCGTCACTGAGCTACCGGGCCCGCGCTCGGTCGCGTTGCAGGAGCGCCGGGTCGCGAGCGTCTCGCGGGGCGCTGGCACCCTCGCCAACATTTACATGGACCACGCCTCGGGCGCGATCCTCGTCGATGTCGACGGCAACCGTCTCATCGATCTGGGCTGCGGCATCGGCGTCACGACCATCGGCCACGCGCACCCGGCTGTCGCGGCGGCGGCGGCCGAACAGGCGACGAAGCTGACGCACACCCTGTTCACCGTCACCCCGTACGAGAACTACGTGAAGGTCGCGGAGAAGCTCGCCGAGATCACCCCCGGCGACTTCGAGAAGCACTCGATCCTGGTGAACTCGGGCGCCGAAGCCGTGGAGAACGCGGTGAAGATCGCCCGCAAGTTCACCGGTCGCCGCGCGATCGCCACACTCGACCACGCCTTCCACGGTCGTACGAACCTGACGATGGCGATGACGTACCGCCCCTGGCCGGAGCGCGCCGGCATGGGCCCGTTCCCCGGCGAAATCTACTCGTTGCCCATCAGCTACCCCTTCCGTGACCCGGAAGGAATGACGGGCCTCGAGGCGGCCGAACGCTCGATCGACTACATCAACACGCACATCGGCGCCACCGAGCTCGCGGCACTGTTCGTCGAGCCGATCCAGGGCGACGGTGGAATCATCATCCCGGCCGACGGCTACTTCAAGCGCCTCTCCGAGTTCTGCACCGAGAACGGAATCGTCTTCGTCGCGGATGAGATCCAGGCGGGGATCGCCCGCACCGGCGCCTGGTACTCCATCGAGCACCACGGCGTCGTGCCCGATCTCATCACCACGGCCAAGGGCATCGCCGGCGGCTTCCCACTCGCCGCGGTCACTGGGCGCGCCGAGATCATGGACGCGGTGCAGCCCGGCGGAATCGGCGGCACCTTCGGCGGCAACCCCGTCTCGACGGCCGCAGCGCTGGCCACCTTCGAGGCCATCGAGTCCGAGGGCCTGATCGCTGAGGCGCAGCGTGTCGAGAGGCTGCTCTGGGCGCGGATCGGCGACTGGGCGTCGAGGTTCTCCGTCGTCGGCGAGGTGCGCGGCAAGGGCGTGATGTTCGGCGTCGAACTGGTCGTTCCTGGCACGAAGAAGCAGAACCCGGAGGCGTTGACGGCGGTGCTCAAGCACGTCACGACGAACGGTGTCATCGCGCTGGATGCAGGCAGCTGGGACAGCGTGCTGCGGATCATGCCGAGCGTGGTCATCTCCGAGGAACTCATCGACGACGCGGCCACCGTGATCGAAGAAGCGTTGGCGAGGCTCAGCGCCTAGGGCCGGGCGGGTCAGCCGGAGGCGTGTTCATTCCGAGCCCGGAATGAACACGCCGGTAGCCTCGTCCGGATGCGCACCGACGACGAGGCCTCCCTGCCCACTCCCCCGGAGATCGGCGACTCCGCTCGCTTTGCGCGCTTCGCGATCGGCGGCATCGGCCGTCTCGTCTACCGGCCGCACGTCGAAGGCCGCGACAACGTGCCGATGAGTGGGCGTGTGCTGCTCGCCAGCAACCACCTGTCGTTCATCGACAGTCCGGTGATCACCCTGTTGGCGCCGCGGCCGGTGCAGTTCCTCGCAAAGTCGGAGTACTTCACCGGCACCGGGATCAAGGGGGCGGCCTCGAAATCGTTCTTCAGCAGTGTCGGTGCCGTGCCGGTCGAGCGCGGTGCGGGTCAGGCTGCGCAGTCCGCCCTCGACATGGGCCGGGCGATCCTCGAGAACGACAGTGCCTTCGCGATCTACCCGGAGGGCACCCGTTCGCGTGACGGTCGGCTCTACCGCGGCCGCACAGGAGTCGCGTGGCTGGCGCTGATCACGGGCTCGCCGGTCGTGCCCGTCGGCTTGATCGGAACACCCGAGTTGCAGCCGCCCGGCGCGAGAGTTCCGCGCCTGCACCGGATCACCGTCCGCTTCGGCGAACCGCTCGACCTCTCGCCGCACGGATCCGCGGATTCGGGTCGTGCGCGTCGGCACGCGACGGATGAGGTGATGGCCGCGATCCACGCGCTCTCGGGCCAGGAACTCGCCAACGCCTACAACGAGGCGCCGGCCGTCGGCACGGTCGACCGCATCCGTCAGGCTCTGCCGCACGAGCGGCGCTGAGGCTCCCGGCGTCGACCTCCGTGCGGACCGGCTTCCGATCAGGTGGTGGTGGTGACCGGATCGTGGCCGACCGGGAAGTTCACCGATGACGCTATGAAGCACAGTTCGCTCGCGCTGCCGTGCAGCGACTGCGCGAGTTCGAGCTGCGCCGGATCCGCGATCGTCACCCTGGGCCGGAGCGTCACGCTGGTGAAACGACCCCCGTCGCCCTCCTGCACCATCGTGCCGATCGCGTCGTCGCTGTAGTCCGTGACCACGACGCCGTTCATAACGGCGACATGCAGGAACGACAGCATGTGGCACTGCGCCAGCGCACCGAGCAGCATCTGCTCGGGATTCCAGCGGTCGGGGTCGCCACGGAAGGGGCGATCGGCCGAGCCGGCGATATCGTGCTTGCCCTCCGCCGAGACCGTGTGCTGGCGCCCGTAGTCGCGGTAACCGCTCGTACCGGTACCGCGATTACCTTCCCAGACCACCGAGACCGCGTATTCGTGGCTGTTTTTCATCGAATTCCTTACAATCGAGTGCCAATTCCTGGCGATAAGCCCTGTCGCGTGTTCGCCCGTCGACGCGTCGCCGTGGTTACACTGTCTGCACGATGACAGACACGCTCGCTCCCCAGGTTCCCACGTCGACCGTTCCGCAGGAACGCCGGATCGCCACGGCGATCCCCGGTCCGAAGTCGCAGGCGATCCACGAACGACGTCTGGCGGTGGTCCCCGCGGGTGTCGGCACAGCGCTGCCGGTCTACATCGATCGCGCCCACGGCGCCATCCTCGTGGACGTCGACGGGAATCAGTTCATCGACCTCGGGGCCGGCATCGGCGTCACGACCATCGGTCACACGGACGAAGCCGTTGTGGCGGCCGCGACGGCGCAGCTGAACAAGGTCACGCACACCCTCTTCACCGTGACGCCGTACGAGGAGTACGTGCGGGTCGCCGAGCTGCTCGCCGAGCACACGCCCGGCACGCACGCGAAGAAGACCGTGCTGCTCAACTCCGGTGCCGAAGCGGTGGAGAACGCGGTGAAGATCGCCCGGAAGTACACGGGCCGCCCCGGCGTCGCCGTGCTCGATCACGCTTATCACGGCCGCACGAACCTGACGATGGCGATGAACTTCAAGGCCCTGCCGTACGGACTCGGCTTCGGCCCGTTCGCCGGCGATGTCTACCGCGCCCCCAGCTCGTACCCGTACCACGACGGGCTGACCGGTGCCGAAGCCGCAGCACGCACCATCGCTTACCTCGAGAAGACGGTGGGCGCGAGTGACCTCGCATGCCTCGTCGTCGAACCGATCCAGGGCGAGGGTGGTTTCATGGTGCCCGCCGAGGGCTACCTCGTCGCGCTGCAGAAATGGTGCACCGACAACGGCATCGTCTTCGTCGCCGACGAGATCCAGAGCGGCATGGCGCGCACCGGTGCCTACTTCGCGAGCGAGCACTTCGGCCTGGTGCCGGATGTGGTCCTCTCGGCGAAGGGCATCGCCGGCGGTCTGCCGATCGCCGGCGTCACGGGCCGCTCCGAGATCATGGACGCGGCTCAGCCCGGCGGGCTCGGAGGCACCTTCGGCGGCAACCCGGTCGCGGCGGCCGCGGCCGTCGCCGTCTTCGAGCGGATCGAGTCCGATAATCTGCTCGCGGAGGGCGCCCGCATCGGCGCGCGCCTCATTCCCGCCCTGCTCGAGTTGCAGCGGCGCTTCGACATCATCGGCGACGTGCGCGGCATCGGCGCGATGGTCGCCATCGAATTGGTCCAGCCCGGTACCGGCGCCACGACCAAGGCGCCCAACGCCGCCGCGGTGACCGCGATCGTGGACTACGCCGCTCAGCACGGCGTGCTCGTCCTCAGCGCCGGCACGTACGGCAACGTGCTCCGATTCCTGCCGAGCCTGGCGGTCACCGACGAACTGCTCGACGACGCCCTGTCGGTGCTCGCCGACGGCTTCGCCACGCTCTAGTCGTCGACGGCTCCAGGGTTCCGGTCGCGGGCGCACGTCACGCGCGTGCGACCGGGACCGCAGCGCGTCGGATGCCAAGATAGACGAATGCCATCCGGAACCTTCACCGTCACCGAAGCCGTCGAGCTGGCCGTCGTCGAGCGCAGCGGATTCGTGGAGTCGCGGCACGCGGGCTCCGCCGTTCTGCTCGCGCCCGACGGATCCGTCACCCGCCGTCTCGGCAACCCGGAAGCGGCGATCCTGCCGCGCTCGTGCATGAAGCCCTTTCAAGTGCTCGCTGTGATGACCGCCGGTGTCGAGCTCGACGGGCCCGAGGCCGTGATCGCGACCGCGAGCCATGCCGCGCTGCCGCAACAGGTCGCCCTCGTGCAGAACCTGCTGCTTCGCGCAGGCCTCGATCACACCGCACTGCAGTGCCCGGCCGATTGGCCGGGCGACTCCACGACCCGCCAGCAGATCGTACGCGCGGGCGGTGGTCCGGATGCGCTCTTCATGAACTGCTCCGGCAAGCACGCCGCGATGCTGCTCGCCTGCGTGCAGAACCGCTGGGACATCGGCAGCTATCTCGACCCCGCGCATCCGTTGCAGGTGCACATCAGAGAAACGGTCGAGCGGATGACCGGCGAGCGCGTGGCGCACACCGCGATCGACGGCTGCGGCGCCCCCGTGCACGCGATGTCGCTCCTGGCGCTGGCCAAGGGGATCTCGAAGATCGTCTCCTCCTCCCCCGCGTCACCGTTCGGGCTGTACCGCCAGGCGGGCATCCTGACCCGGGCGATCCTGGACAACGCGTGGGCGATCGACGGCCCCGGACGCGATAACACCGTTGTGATCGAGAAACTCGGCCTTGTCGCCAAGCTCGGCGCCGAGGGTGTGATGATCATGGCGGCGCCCGACGGGACCACCATCGCGCTGAAGATGCTCGACGGCAGTCTGCGAGCCGCGACCGTAGTGGCGCTGAAGCTCCTGGTCGAGGAGGGCGTCGTCGAACGCGCCGCCGCGAACGACGTGCTCTCGCGTCTCGCCCTCACCGTGCACGGTGGCGGACGACCCGTCGGCGTCATCCGCGCCTCTTACGTCTGACCCGCCGTCTGCGAGGGACCCGAACCGAGGCGGGGTCCCTCGCAGGGTGAGACCAGCCGCTACTGGCGGGCGAGGCGTTTCGCCCGAGCCGCCGAGCTCACCTGGGTGACCACGACGATGACGATGGCCAGCAGGAAAACGGCGCTGGCGATCACGTTGGCCTCGGCCGGGATCCCTCGAGCCGCTGCGATGTAGATGTACTTCGGGAACGTACTCACCGAGCCGGAGTTGAAGTTCGTGATGATGAAGTCGTCGAAACTCAACGCGAAGCTCAGCAGCGCCGCGGCCGTGATGCCGGGTAGCAGCAGTGGGAACGTGATCCGCCAGAAGACCTGCGCCGGCGAGGCGTAGAGATCGCGCCCCGCTTCCTCCAGTCTCGGATCCAGACTCGCGACCCGCGCCTTGACCGTGACGACCACGAAACTGATGCAGAACATCGTGTGCGCCAGGATGATCGTGACGAGTCCCTTCTCTGCTCCGACCGCCAGGAACTGTGCGGCCAGACCGGCTCCGAGAACGACTTCGGGGGTCGCCATCGGCAGGAACAGCAGCAGGCTGATCGCCGAGCGGAACCGGAAACGGTACCGCACCAGCGCGATCGCGATGGCGGTACCGAGCGCGGTCGCCAGAACCGTCGAGATCAGGCCGACCAGCAGGCTGTTGCCGAACGCGGTCATCACTTCTTCGCTCGTCCATGCCGAGACCCACTTATCGAAGGTGAAACCGCGCCAGGCGATATTCGAACGCAGTGAGTCGTTGAACGAGAACACAAAGGTGTAGGCGATCGGGAAGAGCAGGAAGATCAAGGCGATGGCGGTGTAGATGCCCAGCCCGAGGCCCTTGAAGCTGCGGGGCTCACGCACGGTTCTCGGTGCCGGTGCGCCGAGGAGCTCCTGCGCGGATCCGGTTGTCGTCGTCACAGGAGGTCCTCCGTTCCGCTGCGGCGGACGTAGAAGCCGACGATGATCAGGATGACCGCCATCAGCACGATCGAGAGCGCGGCCGCCGCCGGGTAGTTCTCGAGGGTGAGGAAGTTCGCCTCGATCGCGTTACCGACCATCGAGGTCTGCGAGGAGCCGAGGAAGTCGCGGCTGGCGTTGATGTAGTCGCCGGCCGCGGGGATGAAGGTGAGCAGGGTGCCCGAGACGATGCCCGGCATCGACAACGGCACCGTCACCTTCCAGAACACGGTCGCCGGATGCGCGTAGAGATCGCTGCCCGCCTCCAGGAACCGGGTGTCCAACCGCTCGAGGGTCGTGTAGAGCGGCAGCGTCATGAACGGGATGAAGTTGTAGGTGATACCGAAGATCACCGCGAACGGCGTGCCCGTGAGGTGGCCGTCCGCCGGCAGGATCGCGACCGCCTTGAGCGTCTGCACGACGACGCTCTCGTCGGCGAGGATCTGCTTCCAGGCCAGAGTGCGCAGGAGGAAGCTGATGAAGAACGGCGCGATCACGAGCGTGAGCAGCAGATTCTGCAGGAGGGGCTTCGAACGGGCTTTCACACCGATGAAGTAGGCCAACGGATAGCTGATCGCCAGGGCCAGGAGCGTCGCGATGAGAGCGTAACCGAATGAACGGATCGCGTGCGGCCAGTAGTCGGCCATCACCGTGAGGTAGTTCTGCCAGACGAATCCGGGCATGTACTCGCCGATATCACCGTCGGGCACCTCGGCCTGGAACGACGTGAAGATCAACGAGATCAGCGGAGTCAGGAAGAACAGCACCATGTACGCGATGCCCGGAGCGAGCAGGACCAGCGCGATCGTGCTGCGTCTGCGCGGCGCGGCCTCGACCGGTGTCGAGGTGGAGGCGAAGGCTGCGAAGGCCACCCTCAGGCCTCTTCGAGTTCCGTCTTGAGCAGCGAGCGCTTCTGCACGGCGATCGACTGGGTCGACTCGTCCGAAGCGAAACGTGGTCCGTCCCCAGGCTCGTCAGCGAGGCCGAAGCCGTGCTCGAAGTTCCAGCTGACCCACACTTCCGCGCCCTCGCCGACCACGGGCCCGAAGACCATGTTCTGGGCGAACACCACCAGGCTGCCGATACCCGGCACCCGGACCGTGTACTGCGTGCTCACGCCGCTGAACGAGACGTCGATGACACGGCCCGGGCCGATGACGTTGTGCCCGACCGGGACGTCCGGTGCCTCGGTGTGCAGCATCAGCTTCTCGGGGCGCACCCCGATCGTCACCTCGCCGGCATGCCGTTGAGCGCGCGCGGTCGGAACGACGATCGGACGGCCCGCGATCTCCACCGTCATCGCGGTCCCGGTCGTGCCGACGACGGGGCCGGTGAAGAGGTTGGACTGGCCGAGGAAGTTGGCGACGAAGGCGGTGTTGGGCAGTTCGTAGAGTTCCTCCGGCGGCCCCATCTGCTCGATCCGCCCTTTGTTCATCACGGCGACCGTGTCGGCCATGGTCATGGCCTCCTCCTGATCGTGTGTGACGTGCAAGAACGTGAGTCCGACATCGACCTGGATCGCCTTGAGTTCGAGCTGCATCTGCCGACGCAGCTTGAGATCCAGCGCGCCGAGCGGCTCATCGAGCAGGAGCAGTGCCGGGCGGTTGACGACCGCGCGGGCCAGGGCCACCCGCTGCTGCTGACCGCCCGAGAGCTGCGTCGGTCGGCGCTGGGCGAGATGGTCGAGTTCGACGAGCTTGAGGACCTCGTGCGCCTTCGCGATCGGGTCCGAGATCTTGCGCCGCTTGAGCCCGAACGCAACGTTCTCGAGGATCGACATGTGCGGGAACAGTGCGTACGACTGGAAGACGGTGTTCACCGGGCGCTGATAGGTCTTGGTACTCGTCACATCCTTGCCACCGATGAGGATGCGACCACCGGAGGGCTCTTCCAGGCCCGCGACCAGTCGCAGGGTCGTCGTCTTGCCGCAGCCGGACGGGCCGAGCAGGGCGAAGAACGAGCCTGCGGGGATCGTGAGGTCGAGGTCCTCGATGGCGGTGAAGCCCGGGTAGCGCTTGCTGATCCCGACCAGTTCGAGGTCGGCGCCGCTCTCGGCGAATGTTCCGACGGCCATCAGATGCCCAACAGCACTTTCTGGAACTCGGCCTGGTAGTCCTTCTCCTCCTGAGCGGAGAGGGTGCGGAAGACGTGCGCCTTCGACAGTGTCTCCTCATTCGGGAAGATGAGCTGATTCTCCGCCAGCTCGGGATCGATGTTCTCCATGGCTTCCTTCGCTCCGTCGACAGGGGTGATGTAGTTGACCCAGGCGGCCACTTCCGCGGCGACCTCCGGTTCGTAGTAGTAGTTCATCAACGCTTCTGCGTTGGCCTTGCGCGGTGAGCCCATCGGCACCACGAACGTGTCGTTCCACAGGGTTCCGCCGGAGTCC
The DNA here is from genome assembly GCA_013204985.1 of Microbacteriaceae bacterium VKM Ac-2855. Taxonomy (GTDB): domain Bacteria; phylum Actinomycetota; class Actinomycetes; order Actinomycetales; family Microbacteriaceae; genus Rathayibacter. The sequence continues at coordinate 742,406 of JABMLG010000002.1, read as the reverse complement.
GGCAGCACGAACTCCCACTTGTCACCGGCCTCGGCATTGATCAGGGTGATGTCGCCCGACCAGGCGATCGCGGCGAGGGTGTCCTCGTTCTGGAGGTCGTTGAGGTAGGCGTTGCCCTTGATGTTCCGGATCTGCCCGGCGTCCACCTGCTCACGGAACACGTCGATGGCATTCATGAATTCGTCATCGCCCCAGGCACCGGCGATGTCGGTGCCCTGCGCCTGCATGATGATGCCGATCGTGTCGCGCATCTCGCTGAGCACGCCGACGCGACCGCGCAGCGCCGGATCCCAGAGGTCCTCGACACTCGCCAGCCCGTTGGGAAGCTTCTCCTTGTTCCACACGATCCCGGCGAAACCGGCCTGCCACGGCAGCGAGAGATGCCGGCCGGGATCGAAGTCAGGGTTCGCCAGTGAGGCCGTGAGATTGGCGAGGTTCGGGATGTTCGCGTGGTCGAGCTCTTGCACGTAACCGCGGCGCACGAGGCGCGACACCATCCACTCGGTCAGGCAGACGGTGTCGGAGCCGGGGTACTGGCCGAGCGCCAGCTGGTCCTTGACCTTGCCGTAGTACGAGTTGTTGTCGTCGACCGCGACGTTGTAGCTGACCGCGATTCCGGTCGCCTCTTCGAACGCCATCAGAGTCGGGTACGCACCGTCGTCGTCCTCGTCCAGGTAAGCGGGCCAGTTGTCCCACACCAGTCGGCGGTCTGACGCGGACGCATCGGCGGCCGCGGTCGGCGCCGGCCGTGACGCGGGGGCACACGCGGCGAGCGCCAACGCGCCGACGCCGAGCCCGAGTCCGCCGAGGACGGCTCGGCGCGAGAGCATTCCGGCACGGCCTCCCCCGCGAACGGTGCCTGCGCCGTTGCGGGCGAGCGCGATCGCTTGGCGGAGACGGGGGTCCCTCGGTTCGGGTCGGGTCATGCCTGCGACTCCTGAATGCGTCGTCCCGTCTCCGGGAGTGCCGTCGGATTTTCCTGAATCCTGACACAGGCTCGGAGCTCTGTCGATGGAAAACGGGGCAGATCGCCCATCTCGAAACATGATCTTCACGAATTCAGTACCGCTCGGCGGCGAAAGCTGCGGATTCTGTCGCGGGTGCGCCTCACGCGGCATCGAGCCGTTCGAGTTCGCCGTCGTGCAGCAGTAGCAGGGTCGGACCCGCGCAGTACGGAGCCGTGACGCGCGGTCCGAGGAGCACGCGGATCTCGGCCGAGGAGAGCGCATCGAGCAAGAGCACGCCGTCGAGCCGGATGCGTTCGAAAGCGGAGCGGTGCATCTGCCAGTCCTCGACGGAACCGAGCAGCACCTCGGTGGCATCGGGCGGCAGCGCGCCGCGGATCGTCGGCAGCTCGCTGGGCGTCCAGCCGACGGACCGAACGAGGTCGCGGGTCACCCTCGGCCGCGATGACACGATCGCGAGAGGCCCGCTGCCGCGGTCGATGCTGGAAAGCTTCCGGCGTGCCGTGCGCGAGGGTGCCGCATCCGCCCGATCGATGCGCGCCGGCGCGAAGAGCTGGAGGCGTTCGCCGCCCCACCACCCCGCACCGGGTGGAAGTCGCGCCTCGAACGGCGCGTCGACTCCGAGCAATTGGTGCTCCTGCCGGGATGACAGCCGGAGCGCCAGGCAACGGCCGAAGAGCGGCATCAACGCGGAGAGTCCATCCCCCAATCTCTGTGCCGTCGCCACCACCGCCAGCCCGGTCTCGGACGCCGAGCGCAACAGCGTCGCGAGCGCTTCGAGGAACAGGCGCTGCATCTCGGCCGGATAGCGTCGCAGCAGGAGGTCGAGGTCATCGATCAGCAGGACGGATCCGGTGGGCATACCCCGCGTCACCGCGTCCCACGCCCCTTCGGGCTCTGCCGCACTGCACCGGATGAGGTCGGTCGGCACCTGCGCCCGCAGGATCTCCAGTGCCGACGACTTCCCCGTGCCGCCGGCGCCGATCACCAGCAGATGGCCGGATCCGAGTCGGAGGACGTCCTGAGACTGGAGTTGCGGTCGGTCCACCACACCCAGCAGCGCGTCGCACAGCGCGCCGGATCGGCTCGCTTCGGGCAGTTCGATGCGGGCGGGCAGCGGATCGAGCCAGGGCCGATGCACCGAAATGCGGCGATCGGTGTCCGAGATGACGGCGTCGAGGTCGTTCGGCGTGGCCAAGGCCGTCTGCACCAGCGTCTGGCGTCCGCCACGCGCAACGATGAGTCTGCCGGGTCGATCGTGCGGCAGCCGGGCCGCAGCGTCGGTGCCCACCACGAGCCGTGAGTCGCCGACGTCGTGGACACGGAGGGACATCCGGAGGCCGCAGTTGGCGGCGACCGCGTCTCGCACCACGCCGGCCGGTCGCTGCGTGCACAGGACGAGGTGCACGCCCAAGGACCGTCCGCGCGCGGCAATATCCGCGAAGAGCCTGTGCAGCTGCGGCGCCTGGTCGAGAAGGAAGGCGCATTCGTCGACCATCACGACGAGCCGGGCCGGCGCATCCGCCCCGGCCGTGGAGACGTCCTTCGCACCCATCTCGGCCAGAATCCTTTCGCGCCGACGCAACTCCGCCGAAAGGCTCTCGAATGCGCGGTCGGCCTCGATCGGGTCCAGATCCGTGATCGTGCCGACACAGTGCGGCAGCGATTCGAGTCCGGCGAACGTGGCTCCACCTTTGAAGTCGGCGAGCAGGAAGTTGACACGCGCGGGCGAGAACGCGGCGGCGAGTGCAAGCACCCAGGTCGTCAGCAGTTCGCTCTTGCCGCTTCCGGTTGTACCGCCGACGATCGCGTGCGGCCCGTCGGCGACCAGGTCGACCACGATTGGGCCGTTCGTGTCCACCCCGATCGCCGCGGGGAGGCCGGTGACGTGCGGGCCTCGACGGCTCGACAGCATGCTGCGGAGCGATACCGCGCCGGGAAGGGAATCCTCCGCAGCAGGCGCGGACGCAGCGGCATCCAGCGCGAAGAGGCTCGCCTCCGTCTCCGACGCGAACGACGGCACGATCTCCTCCCACGCTCCCCGGCGCCGGCGGCCCAGTACCACTGCTCGCCGAGCGGTGTCGATGCGCACGATGCAGGCGCAGGCGGACGGCAACTCCTCGGCCGAGCGCGCCATGGCGAGTACTGCGACGGCCCCGGCGGATTCGACCGACGTCTCCGTGAAGCCGTCGACAACGCGCACCACCGCATCGCCTCGATGCGGCAAGCGGCGCGACCACGACCATTCGCCGTCGGCCGGACCATCGATCCGGATCGAGCCGGGGGCGATCGCGTGAGCGGCCTGAACGATCAGACCTCGCAGATACGCGCGGACGAGCGGTGCTTCGCCGTGGACGCCGATACCGCCGGCCAGGGGCGCCGTGATCGGCGCATCGTGCAGGGTCCGTGCGGCGACGGCGAGCGGATCCACGTCGTCGCCGTCCACCTGGAGCCTGCTGGGGATCGGACCGTGGCCGAGCACCAGCGTCGCCGTCGACGGCTGGCTGCGCCACCGAGTGTCGGCTTCTGCGCTTCCGCTGAGGATCAGAGCGGTGTCGGGGGTCGAGCCGAACGCGGCTCGACGCTCGCGCCCGTGTTCGACGTCGATCCGCTCGGCGAGGACACGACGCGCCTCGTTGTAGGCTCCCTCGGCACGGCGCGCGTCGCGTCGGCGTGTGCGCAAGCCGTCCAGATAACCGGCGATGGCGATCACCGGACCGAGTGCAGCGAACGCGAGAACGTACGGCGACTTCGTGATCGCCCAGATCACACCGGCGGCCAGCACGGGGGTGACCGAGGCGAGCAACGGGAAACCGGGTCGCCTGCCCGGTTCCGGTCGGGACGGGATCCGGATGCGCGGCGCCGCCGCCGGAGTCGATTCGAGAGGGATCATCCGCTAAGCGCATCACGGCATCGCTGCCGAGGAGAGGCGCGGCGGCCTCACCCGGGCGAACCGACGCCGCTCACACCCCTGTGGAGGAGGCGACGGCCTTCTCGACGAGCATCTCCACGGTCGAGAGGCGGACGACGCTGCCCGCACCCGCGCGATAACGCCGACCCGCCTCGAGAGGCAGCTCCGGCTGCCCCGGACCGAGCAAAGTCGTGCCATTGGAGGACCAGCGGTCGCGGATCCAGAGACCGTCGGTATCGAACCCGAACTCGAGATGCGTCTTCGACATCGACCGGCTCGGATCCGCGATGGCCAACAGGTGGCGGAACGACTCACCCGCATCCGGCAACGGCTGACGGCCGATCAAGCCCGCACCCGTAACGATCGCGTGCTCACCGCTACGAAAACTCAGGCGCATAAAGCCGCTCGTCGGGGTTCGGTCCGGCTCCGCGCCGGTGGCGGACCGGCGGTGCCGCCCCGTCGAGAGCCCTGGCAACCACGCTCGCTGCATCGGATCCAGCACCGTCGTGTCGCCGACGGCAGCACCGGCGTGATAACCCGCCGCGGATTGCCCGGAAACCGGGGCACCACACTCACCGCACAGGATCGCTCTGTTTCAGAGATTCATCGGCTAGAGGCTCAGGAAGTTGACTCGTGAGACCCGCGTGACCACGGCCCAGATCAGGAAATACATCGCAGCGAGGGCAGTGTTCAGAAGCACGGATGTCACCCAGATATTCGGCAGAAAACCTGCACTCGCATCAGTCAGGATGATCGGCAAAATATTGGCGTACAAGTTCACGGTGAAGAAATCGCCACCAACCCCGATGAAGAAGTGAGCCGTGTCGGGAGCACCGGTCTGCCAGAGCAGAATCGCTTGACCAATTACGACCGCAACGACCAGCACGCTGAAGCCGGTCACCACTGCGGCCTTAGTCCGGAGCATTTTGACCAGGGTCGCCACGAGTACGACAGCCACGAGGAAGACCGCGATGGAGAGCAGTTTACCTCCGATCAGGTAGGCCAGAACCGATCCGAACTGGTCTCCGGCCGCATCGCTCGTCTTCTTGAAGAGGAACGCCAGCGAGACGACGTGCAGCCCAAACAGGTACGCACCGAGCACTGCGGCCTTCATCCACACGATCCGCCAGCGGCTGACCGTGCCGATCTGTAGCAGCAAGTCGCGCCCAAGTGAGAGGTACCGCAAGATGACGCTTGCGGCGTAGATGACCGCCGCACTCCAACACAGCAACCCCCCAAGCGCCTGGATCACGCCGAGCACCACTACATCAGGAAACAGAAGCGCTGCCGCCCCAGTCACGATGGTCACCGCGTAAATGGCCGCAAATATCGGCAGATGCTTCCTGAATTCAACGACCCATAACATCAGCGCGAATCACCCCCTTCACTCGCAGTTCAAGTCCGCCAAACGCGGTGATATCCGCCACATCCTCATGCAGCACAAGACGACCATCCTGAATCACGACCGCTTCATCAAACAGCTCTTCCAGCCCGTTGATGAGGTGGGTGCTGATGATCGCCGTCGAACCAGGCATGCGGCACTGGCGAATGAGCGCAATCAGCTTGTCACGTGTATACGGATCAACTGCCGCGAGTGGTTCGTCAAAAACATACAAATTGCAGCGCCGCGCCAGGATGAGACCGAGATGGATCTGCTCACCCATCCCCCTGGACGTTTCGCTCACCTTCGTCGAAAGCGGCAAGCCGAGTTCCTGGAAGATGTCGCCTGCGATGTCCACGTCAAAATCATCGAACAATGCCGCTGCGGTCTGGATGCACTGATCGAGCCGCAGGAACCCATACAGGAACGAGGTATCCGGAAGGTAGGCGACGGCACCGCTCGGTCGCTGCATCGAGCCCGTATATCGACCGATCAGTCCGCAGACAACGCGCATAAGCGTGCTCTTGCCTGCCCCGTTCTGTCCGAAGAGACCGACGACGTTGCCCCGGTCTTCGAGCGCCACGCTCAGATGGTCGAGGGCGACCTTGCGTCCAAACTTGACCGTTAGGTCGGTGCATTCGAGTGCATTTGTCACGCGATAAACCTCATCACCAAACTCGAAACCATATAAATGCTGTAACACAGGACATATGCGGTACTCACGACCTTAATTGCGACCACCCAACATGGATTTTGGAGCAGGCCCCGCAATTCGTCGACGCCGGCCAGCGCAAGCAGCATGCGATATCCATCGGATTTCAACGCTGGGATCGCGTTGATCGCGAGCGTCAGGACGACGAACTGCAAGGCAACTTCAAGGTCGGCCCAATGAAAGACAAATGCGTTACAGGCAAAAAGCACCAGGTTGATGGCCAAGTTGATACACACGCCTGCCCCATGGACGATGACCTTCTCGTTGCGATTGAGCAGCAACGATTGATTTATCCGCACGTAGAACGCGGGAAAGACCCAATAGTTGAGCTTGACCCCAACCTTGTCGATCGACCGCCCCATCGCACGCAGCGCGAGCGCATGTGCCGTCTCGTGGATGACGACGCTGACCGGAAGATACACGGCCAAGACGGCTACAAGCCACCCGGAGGGCCGCTCCGTACCGTTCGCAAGCGAGAACGCCAAGTTGCCCAGGAGGAGCGCCAGCACTACCACGACAAACGTTACGGCTGCTCTCGGAGACACCCGTGAGATTCTCGGAGTCACCGCCTCGCGGATCTCAACCGGAAGCTTCGCTACCGTCGTCTGGTAGTACCGGTTGCGTTCACGGTCGAGCACCGTGGCTGTGCCGCCCACGAGCAGCACCTCGCAGTCGTTATCGCTGTAGGACCATTCAGCTGGCATGCGACGGGATGAGCGCCTGGAAATAAGCCAGCACCTTGGGCTGAATGAGCGCGATCGACTCTTCATCGAGGAAGATGACCGAACACAACTCACAGGCCGACACCACCTCGGTCACCGTGGCGGCAGGCGCAGACGGGTTCACCTCGCGGATGGCGTCGATGAACCACTGGAAGCCTTCACGCTGCATGATGCCCAGCAGCGCATTGCGGCGAATCTTCTCGACCGTCTTCTTGTACGGCTCAGCTCCGACATCACCCAAGGTCATGTTCGTGTCGAAGATCGCGGGCGAGCAGCACGGGTACACCTTGCCGTCGTTGTGGTAGATGACCTGAAGCCCAGGGCAGCGGAGCATCTTTTCAGTAATGGGGCGACGCTGGAACTCTGACTCGTCAAACTTCCTGGCTTCACCCGCCGGAACGGCCGGGAATTTCGTCACTTGAATTCCGAGGATACTGTCACCCAGAGCTTCGAGAAGGGCATTCGAGTTATTACTACGGCTCACACACATGTTCAGAATCACGTGAATATTCGATTCACGAGACGCTTCAAGGAGATTCTTGATGCGCTGCGGCTTGATGTAGGGAGCGTGAAAATCATCGTAGCTGATCGTGAGTTTGCGAAGGCCCGCTGCTTCAAGTTCCGCAAAGACCCGATCTGCAGCCTTGCGAGTGACAGCCCAGAAGCCATTCGAGACGCATGTAACGGCCCGTCCGGTGTCCGTGATTCGCTTCATTACTTCCAGGGTGCGCGCCTTGCGAATCAATGGCTCGCCCCCCGTCAGGCCGATTTCTCGCACCTCTGGGTTCTGGAACAGGTCGTCCAGGATGTGATCGACCAACTCGTCATTGAGATTGGCGGATGCATCCGGTGAGCTACTCACACAGCAGTGCGCGCACCGCATATTGCATTTGGCGTCGAAATTGATGCCGACGCTCTGTTGAGCATGTACCACGATAAGTCTCCACTTAAGATTGACGTCTTGGGAGCGCCCCCGCCCGACGAATCGGGTTAGATCACCACGCGGCTAGCTGCCCATGATCCATCCACCGTGCTCGCTGACGATGAAGTACCACATGTCGTCGACGACGGCCAGGTCTGCAACCTCCTCGTCGATAACGAAGCTCTCGAGCATGCTGCGCGATGCGGTCGTAATTGCCATTAGTCCCACCTCCTCTCCAAGGGCGTCGGCCTTACACGGACGGGAGCGCTTAGGTGAGAGTATTTCAGCTAGCACCCCGTACCTGCAACTGAAGAATGGTCACCAGGCGCGACGTTGGCGCAGATCGGACGGCACCGGACGCAGATAGCCCGTTACGGCGCGAAGCGGCAGGCCTCAATCTGTGGCCTCCATCACATGCTGGACGACATCCGGCGCGGAGGAAGCGGATTTGTGTCGGTCGTTCGGACGACTGGCCGGGGTACAAGCTCGACCTTATCGATGCACACGTATTAGACATTCTTGGGTCGACCCAGGACACCTCTTCCGAGAATTCAGAGGTGCAATTGGAAGCAGGCGGCGAGGCGGACAAGCCGCATCGCTGGGGTGTCACCATCCGAATTGCGGATCCAGTGGTTCGACAAGAAGCGCCAGAACAGGTCACGACAATCATCCACCTCTACGGCTGGTCTGGATGCGGTCGTGCCAGCTGCATCCCTGTGATCGCCAGAAAGACAACCCCGTTTGGAGCATTCACCTGCTCACGTTATCCACCACGTGGTCATGATCAGTGTGCCCGACCAGCCAGAATTCCCAACGAACATTGGGCCGGTTGAAGCGCTCGTTCTTCGTGATAGAACCGGCGTACGAACGAATCTGATCGACATCTTTTCCATTCAGCTCGTTGTGGGCTCCCTCGGCACGGCGCGCGTCGCGTCGGCGTGTGCGCAAGCCGTCCAGATAACCGGCGATGGCGATCACCGGACCGAGTGCAGCGAACGCGAGAACGTACGGCGACTTCGTGATCGCCCAGATCACACCGGCGGCCAGCACGGGGGTGACCGAGGCGAGCAACGGGAAACCGGGTCGCCTGCCCGGTTCCGGTCGGGACGGGATCCGGATGCGCGGCGCCGCCGCCGGAGTCGATTCGAGAGGGATCATCCGCTAAGCGCATCACGGCATCGCTGCCGAGGAGAGGCGCGGCGGCCTCACCCGGGCGAACCGACGCCGCTCACACCCCTGTGGAGGAGGCGACGGCCTTCTCGACGAGCATCTCCACGGTCGAGAGGCGGACGACGCTGCCCGCACCCGCGCGATAACGCCGACCCGCCTCGAGAGGCAGCTCCGGCTGCCCCGGACCGAGCAAAGTCGTGCCATTGGAGGACCAGCGGTCGCGGATCCAGAGACCGTCGGTATCGAACCCGAACTCGAGATGCGTCTTCGACATCGACCGGCTCGGATCCGCGATGGCCAACAGGTGGCGGAACGACTCACCCGCATCCGGCAACGGCTGACGGCCGATCAAGCCCGCACCCGTAACGATCGCGTGCTCACCGCTACGAAAACTCAGGCGCATAAAGCCGCTCGTCGGGGTTCGGTCCGGCTCCGCGCCGGTGGCGGACCGGCGGTGCCGCCCCGTCGAGAGCCCTGGCAACCACGCTCGCTGCATCGGATCCAGCACCGTCGTGTCGCCGACGGCAGCACCGGCGTGATAACCCGCCGCGGATTGCCCGGAAACCGGGGCACCACACTCACCGCACAGGATCGCTCCCTGCTCGAGCGCAGAGCCGCACACACTGCAGATCACGGAATCCGACCCTTTCCGATCGTTATCGTACCGGTGCCCGGATCCCGTCAGATGGACGCGACGACGTCCGCCCCGACGATCGACAGCACATCCACCACGATGGCGGTCACGTTGTCGCGGCCGCCGTGATCGAGCGCCGCAGCGAGCAGCGCGGACGCAGCGCTCTCAGCCGACTCGCCGTCGGCGAGAATGCCGGCGATGGTCGTATCCGTCACCTCTTTCGTGAGCCCGTCCGAACAGATCAACAGGCGGGACTGGGCGAGGACCGGGATCAATCGGTAGTCGGGCACGGGCACGTCGTTGAAGCCGACCGCGCGGGTGATCACGTTGCTGTGCGGATGCGATTCCGCCTCGTCACGCGAGATCATCCCGGCGTCGACGAGTTCCTGCACCACGGAATGATCGATGGTCAGCTGCGTCAGCCGGCCGGCGGCGTAGAGGTAGACCCGTGAGTCGCCGATGTTGAAGACGGCCCAGTACGCCTCCCCGCCGAGCACGGTCAACGCGGCGCCCGTCACCGTCGTGCCGGTGCTGCGATCGCTGCCCTCGATGCCCCGCTCGATGTCGGCCACGGCGGCGCGCAGTGATCGATCGATGTCCTCCGGTGTGACGATCGCGGATCCCACCGCCTCGGCAAGCCGGGTGACGACCGTCGAACTCGCGAAACCGCCCGCTGCGTGCCCGCCCATTCCATCCGCGACGGCGAAGATCGGCGAGCGCGCCAGATAGCTGTCCTCGTTCGCAGCGCGGACGCGGCCGGTGTCGGTTCGTCCGGCCCAGCCGAGCGTGACGATCGTCTGATTCGCCGATCCGGGAGTTCCGCCGCCAGGAACGGGGACGGTGAAGGAGGAACGGCTACGACCGATCTGCGTCATCGCTGCTCCTCGAGTCGGTTCCACGGCCCGTCCTCGCGCGGACGAGAAGAACCTCCACGATCGTATCGTCTCCGCCGGGCGCTCGACCGGGCCCGGAGAGACTGCGGATCAGCCGATGTAGCTCATGACGTGCTTGATGCGGGTGTAGTCCTCGAAGCCGTACATCGACAGGTCCTTGCCGTAGCCCGAGTGCTTGAACCCGCCGTGCGGCATCTCCGCGACGAGCGGGATGTGCGTGTTGATCCACACGCAGCCGAAGTCGAGACGCTTCGCGAAGCGCATCGCGCGGCCGTGGTCCTTCGTCCAGACGGAGGAGGACAGACCGTACTGCACGTCGTTCGCCCAACGCAGAGCCTCGGCCTCATCGCTGAACTTCTGCACCGTGATCACCGGGCCGAAGATCTCGTTCTGCACGGCCTCATCGGTCTGCAGGAGACCCGAGACGATCGTCGCCTCATAGAAGTACCCGGTGTCGCCCACGCGATGTCCACCGAGATCGACGGAGGCGTGCGCGGGCAGCCGATCGACGAATCCGGAGACCTGAGCGAGCTGATTCACGTTGTTGACCGGTCCGAAAAGGATGTCGTCGCGGTCCGGCGTGCCGGTTCTCGCGTTGTCCTTCGCGTAAGCGGCGAGCGCCTGCACGAACTCGTCGTGGATCCCCTCCTGCACCAGCAGGCGAGTGGCGGCGGTGCAGTCCTGACCGGCGTTGAAGTAGCCCGCGGCGACGATCCCCTCGACGGCCGACTCGATGTCGGCGTCGTCGAAGACGATCACCGGCGCCTTGCCGCCCAGTTCGAGGTGGACCCTCTTGAGGTCGGACGCGGCCGACTTGGCGACCTCCATACCCGCCCGCACGGACCCGGTGATCGAGACCATCTGCGGGGTGCGGTTCTCGATCATCGCCCGACCGGTCTCGCGATTGCCGGTGACGACGTTCAGCACTCCGGCCGGAAGGAATTCCGCGGCGACCTCGGCCAGCAGGAGCGTCGAAGACGGCGTCGTGTCGGAGGGCTTCAGCACGATGGTGTTGCCCGCCGCGATCGCGGGGGCGAACTTCCAGGTCGCCATGTTCAACGGATAGTTCCACGGCGTGACCTGACCGATCACTCCGATCGGCTCGCGGCGCACGAACGACGTGTGGTCCTTCATGTACTCCCCGGCCGCGCGACCGTCCAGAATGCGCGCGGCGCCGGCGAAGAAGCGAATCTGATCAACCGAGACGAGGATCTCGTCCGCGACCAAGGAGCCGCGCGGCTTCCCCGTGTCCTGCGACTCCACGTCGGCGAACTCCTCGGCGCGGGCCTCCATCGCATCCGCGATGCGGAACAGGGCCAGCTGCCGCTCGGAGGGCGTCGATTCGCCCCACTCCTCGAAAGCTCCGGCGGCCGCGGCGTACGCCTCGGCCACGTCCTCGTCGGTGGAGACCGGGGTGGTGGCGTACACCGCCTCGGTCGCCGGATCGACGATGTCGAGCCGTTCCGTCGAGCGCGAGTCGACGTACGTTCCGCCGACGAAGTTGCGCAGTTCGCGTGCAGCCATCCGACTTCAAACCCTCCGTGTGCGATCGGCCCGTCCTCGGGCCGCAGTCGCGCCCATCCTAACGACGCGACCGTCACGACTTCCACCCTCGACAGAGGAATCCGCAGTTTTCGCCGGGTGCCGCGACGGATTCACTTGCTGCGGCCGTACGTCACTGACAGAATCGAGCCATGAGTCCGAACTCGCGCGCCCCATCCCGCCCGGTGCAACTCGACGACGTGTCCAAAGCGATCATCGAGCAGTTGCAGGCGGATGGACGACGCTCCTACGCCGAGATCGGCAAAGCGGTCGGGCTGAGCGAGGCCGCCGTTCGACAACGCGTGCAGAAGCTCACCGAGTCGGGTGTTATGCAGATCGTCGCCGTCACCGATCCGATGCAGCTCGGCTTCTACCGTCAGGCGATGATCGGTGTCCGCGTCACCGGTGACACACGCGATGTCGCCGACCGGCTCGCGGCCATCCCGGCGGTGGACTACGTCGTCCTCACCGCGGGGACCTTCGACATCCTGGCCGAAGTGGTCTGCGAGAACGACGAAGACCTGATCACGCTCCTGAACTCCGAGATCCGGGCCCTACCGGGCGTGCTCTCGACCGAGACGTTCGTCTATCTGAAACTCCACAAGCAGTTCTACAACTGGGGAACGCGATAACCATGACCGACACCGCATTCGATACCAGCGCAACGACCCCCGGCGACTTCATCGCGTGGGACGACGCCGATCTGCAGAAGAAGGCCAAGGACCATCTGTGGATGCACTTCGCGCGCCAGTCGGTGATGGAGTCGGGTGCCGGCGTTCCCATCATCACCAAGGGTGAGGGGCACCACATCTGGGACTCGAAGGGCAAGAAGTACTTCGACGGGTTGTCCGGGTTGTTCGTGGTCAATGCCGGCCATGGTCGGCAGCGTCTCGCGGAGGCGGCTGCCAAGCAGGCGGCCGAACTCTCCTTCTTCCCCATCTGGTCGTACGCGACGCCCACCGCCATCGAGTTGGCCGACCGTCTCGCCGACTACGCCCCCGGTGATCTGAACCGGGTGTTCTTCTCGACAGGTGGCGGCGAGGCCGTCGAGACCGCGTTCAAGTTGGCGAAGTACTACTGGAAGCTGCAGGGGCAGCCGGCCAAGACCAAGGTCATCTCGCGCGCCGTCGCTTACCACGGCACCCCGCAGGGCGCGTTGGCCATCACCGGCATCCCGGCCATGAAGCAAATGTTCGAGCCACTCGTCCCCGGCGGCTTCCGCGTACCGAACACCAACTTCTACCGCGCTCCCGAGCACGGCGATGACCTCGTGGAATTCGGAGTCTGGGCGGCGAACCGCATCGAGGAGATGATCCTCTTCGAGGGCGCGGACACCGTCGCCGCCGTCTTCCTCGAGCCGGTTCAGAACTCGGGCGGATGCTTCCCGCCACCGCCCGGATACTTCCAGCGCGTCCGCGAGATCTGCGACCGTTACGACGTGCTGCTCGTCTCCGATGAGGTGATCTGCGCCTTCGGCCGCATCGGCCACATGTTCGCGTGCGACGAATACGGTTACGTCCCCGACATGATCACCTGCGCCAAGGGCATGACCAGCGGCTACTCCCCCATCGGCGCGACGATCATCAGCGACAGGATCTACGAGCCCTTCAAGCACGGGCAGGTGTCGTTCTCGCACGGGTACACCTTCGGCGGTCACCCGGTCTCTGCAGCCGTCGCGCTCGAGAACCTGAACATCTTCGAGGAGGAGAAGCTCAACGAGAACGTACGCGTCAATTCGCCGATCTTCCGCGCCACCCTCGAGAAGCTGCTCGATCTTCCTATCGTCGGCGATGTGCGAGGCGACGGCTACTTCTTCGGTATCGAGCTGGTCAAGGACAAGACGACGAAGGAGACCTTCGACGACGACGAGTCCGAGCGACTTCTTCGCGGCTTCCTCTCGAAAGCCCTTTTCGAGGCCGGGCTGTACTGCCGGGCCGACGACCGGGGCGATCCGGTGGTGCAGCTCGCGCCTCCGCTCACCATCGGTCCGAAGGAGTTCGACGAAATCGAGCAGATCCTGCGTAGCGTCCTCACCGAGGCATGGGCGCGCCTGTAGTCGACGTCCGACCTCGCCGCGAGCTGAGCCTGTGGATGGATCAGCTCGCGGCATCCGGTCGGGACTCCTTGGAGCCTCGCGACGGTCTCGACGGCCATTCGACGGCCGACGTCTGCATCGTGGGCGGCGGGCTGACCGGTCTCTGGACGGCCTACTACCTGACCGAGCTCGACCCGAGCCTCGACGTCCTGGTGATCGAGAAGGAGATCGTCGGCTACGGAGCCTCCGGCCGCAACGGCGGTTGGTGTTCGGCGCTCTTCCCGCGCGGGACCGCGTCGCTCGAGCGACGCCACGGTCGCTCCGCCGCACTCGCCCAGCGCCGCGCGATGATCGATACCGTCACCGAGATCGGGCGGGTCGTCTCCGCGGAGGGGATCGACTGCGATTTCCGCCGCGGCGGAACCATCGCGTTCGCTCGGGGCGCGGTGCAGGATGCGGCGGCTCGCTCGGACGTCGCCGAGGCGGCCGAATACGGAGTGGATCCCCTGGAGTACTGGGATTCAGAACGCGTCGGCTCGTTCGGCGCAGCCGGTACGAGCGGCGCGAGCTTCGACCCGAATTGCGCCCGCGTGCAGCCTGCCGCTCTGACGAGAGGCCTCGCAACCGTGCTCGAGGGCCGCGGTGTCCGAATCGCCGAGGGCACGACCGCCACGCGGATCCGGCCGCGGGAGGTGACCACTGATCGCGGAACGGTGCGTGCCCGCTCGATCGTCCTGGCGACCGAGGCGTACGGAGCCCAGTTGCACGCCGTCGGCCGCAGCATCCTGCCGCTGTACTCGCTGATGATAGCGACCGAGCCGCTGCCGCCCGACGTCTGGGACGAGATCGGCATCGAACACGGACAGACGTTCACCGACTACCGCCACCTGCTGGTGTACGGGCAGCGCACGGCGGATGACAGGATCGCGTTCGGCGGGCGAGGCGCGCGCTATCACTGGGGCAGCTCCATCCGCCCGGGCTACGACCGTGACGAGCGGGTCTTCGATCATCTGATCAGGACGTTGGGCGAGCTCTTCCCGGCGGCTCGGGATGCGCGGATCAGTCACCGGTGGGGCGGTGCCCTCGGCGTACCGCGCGATTGGCATGCCACCGCCTCGTACAACGAGGTCACCGGCGTCGGATTCGCGGGTGGGTACGTCGGCGACGGCCTCAGTACAACGAATCTCGCCGGGCGCACACTCGCCGACCGCATCCTGGGCCGCGCGAGTCCTCTGACGGCGCTGCCATGGACGGATCACCATTCGCCCAGATGGGAGCCCGAGCCGCTGCGATTCCTCGGCTCGAACGCGGGACTGATCGCCATGGGGTTAGCGGATGCGGAGGAACGACTGACCGGGCGACCGTCGCGGGTCGCGCGGGCCGTCGGACCATTGATCGGGCACTGAAACACTCACAGAGATCGTCATCGAATTCCGTCCTGGCTCTGGAATCGGATCCACGGCGCCACGGCACCGGCCGAGAACATCTCCGAGAGCGCGTGCAGATCAGGGTTGCCGGGATCGAGATCCAGAGCCCGGTCCGTCACGGCACCCGCGACGGAGTTCTGGCCGCACGCCCAGTGAGCGATCGCGAGGAAAGCGAAGGCCGCCGACGACTCCGGTTCGGCTGCGCAGGCGGCGAGATACCCCGCCAGCTCGATGACGCGCTCTACACGCTCGAGCGGAGGCCGGATCGCCCGCGACCGCGCGCGGTGGTCACCGAGCCAAAGACCCTCCAGAAGCACGTCGCGTCGACGGTCCTGCCGTTGGACCAGCACCAGGATGAGAGCGCTCACGGAGGATGACGGCCGGGGCCCACCCTTCGCGACGCGGCGGATCGCGGCAAGCGCGCGCATCCGCTCCGATTCCGGCAGGGTGTGATCCGGACACCGTTCGAGCAGCGCGGCCACCTCGACACGGACGGAAGCCATCTCGACCGGGTCGACGGCGGGCGGAGTCGCGCGCTCAGCGACCGACCGCAACGGCGGCGCATCCGGAGTGAGGGCCGAAGCGGCGGCAGCGAGCTCCGTCGAACTACGTCGGCCGAACTCGTCATCCGTGTAACAGGTCCAGCCATCGGCGGCGACGAGCCACGCCTCGGTGCGCCGGAAGCCGACGCCGCGGAGTGCACTCAGGAGGTCCTCGACGAACTCCTCCTCCGGTAACGGCCAGGCTTCGGCGATGTCGTCGGCCGAATAGACGACGACGCGGACGGATTCCGCGATCTCGTAGCGGCAGAGCATCGCCACGACGTACGGAACGAGCACGGACGAGTCGCCCGTCGGCAGATCGAAACGGAGCGCGCCGCAACTCCGTTTCCCGACGAACGGCACCAGCACGACGCTGCGTTCCGGCAGGAAACCGATCAAGTGCGGCACCGTGCTCAGGAAGTCGGCCGGTGTCGAAGCGCGATGGATGAGGGTGGGAGCGTGAGTCGATGTCGTCTGCATGGGCCCATCCTCGAACGGCTGCAGCCGTCGCCGACCGCCGACTCCGTCGATCGCGCACAAGTCACCGGTCGGTCATCCCTGTGGAGGAGGCGACAGGACCCGCGACGACTCGTCGCTAGTCGGCCGCGGCAGAGAACTGGGCCTCGTAGAGCGCGAAATACGCCCCGCGCGCCGCCACCAGCGTCTCGTGATCACCCTGTTCCACGATCCGTCCCTCCTCCATGACGAGGATCAGATCCGCATCGCGGATGGTCGAGAGCCGATGGGCGATCACGAAACTGGTGCGTTCAGCTCGCAGTGCCGCCATGGCCTGCTGCACGAGCACTTCCGTTCGTGTGTCGACCGAACTCGTCGCCTCGTCCAGGATGAGCAGCGTCGGCTCGCTGAGGAATGCACGCGCGATCGTGATCAGCTGCTTCTCCCCCGCCGAGACGTTGCTCGCCTCATCGTCGAGCACCGTGTCGTATCCGTCCGGGAGGGAGTGCACGAAACGATCGACGTACGCCGCTCGAGCGGCCGCGAGGATCTCCTCGTCACTCGCTCCGGGCTTGCCGTAGGCGATGTTCTCGCGGATCGTGCCACCGAAAAGCCAGGTGTCCTGCAGAACCATGCCCGTGCGCGAACGGAGCTCGTAGCGGGTCATCCGGCGGATGTCGATGCCGTCGAGGGTGATCCGTCCGGAGTCGATCTCGTAGAAACGCATCATCAGGTTGACCAGCGTGGTCTTGCCCGCGCCGGTCGGACCGACGATCGCGACCGTGCTGCCCGGCTCCGCCACGAGCGAGAGTCCGTCGATCAAGGGCCGGTCGGGGAGGTAGCGGAACGACACGTCCTCGAATTCGACCCGGCCACGGACGTCGACGAGCGCCACAGGAGCATCCGGGTCCGAGCCCTGTTCCTCGGCGTCGAGCAGTTCGAAGACCCGCTCGGCCGAGGCGACACCCGACTGCAGCAGGTTCGCCATCGATCCCAGCTGCGTCAACGGCTGGGTGAACTGTCGGGAGTACTGGATGAACGCCTGCACGTCGCCCAACCGCATCGCGCCGGACGCCACCTGCAGGCCGCCGACGACCGCGATCGCGACGTAGACGAGGTTCCCGACGAACATCATCGCCGGCATGATCAGACCCGAAACGAACTGCGCACCGAAGCTCGCGTCGTACAGCGCCCGGTTCTTCACGGCGAAGTCCGCCTCGACCTCCCGACGGCGGCCGAAGACCTTGACGATCGCGTGCCCGCTGAAAGCCTCCTCGATCGTCGCGTTCAGGGCGCCCGTCTCGCGCCACTGAGCGATGAAGAGTCGCTGCGAACGTCGCGCGATCGCTCGCGTGATCAGGACGCTCAGCGGCACCGTCACCAGCGCAATGAGCGCCAGCAGCGGCGAGATGATGAACATCATCACGATGACACCGACGACGGTCAGCAACGACGTGAGGACCTGGCTGAGGGTCTGCTGCAGACTCTGCGAGACGTTGTCGATGTCGTTCGTCACCCGCGAGAGCAGCTCGCCGCGCTGCATTCGATCGACGTACGACAAGGGCAGACGGTGCAGTTTGGCCTCGACGTCTTCGCGCAACCGGAACACCGTTCGCTGCACGATGCCGTTGAGGAGATAGGCCTGCAGCCAGCCGAAGACGGAGGCGGCGATGTACAGCACGAGTACCCAGATCAGCACGTGCGAGAGCGCCGCGAAGTCGATTCCGGTTCCCGGCGTGAGCTGCATCCCGCTGATCAGATCGGCTTTCGCCGTGTCGCCGGAGGCACGCAGCTGCTCCTCCACCTGCGACTGCGTGGCGCCTTCCGGCAGATCCTTCGAGATGACGCCCTCGAAGATGAGGTTGGTGCCCTCGCCGAGCAGCTTCGGGCCGAGAACGGAGAAGAGCACACTGAGGACGCCGAGGACGACGACCACGGCCAAGCCCATCCGTTCCGGAAGCAGCCGTCCGAAGAGGCGCTTGGCCGACGGTCCGAAGTTCGCCGATTTCTCGACCGGCATCGCCATGCCGGCGCCCGGCCCACCCGGTCGAGGGCCGAGCGGCGGGCCCGCAGCCGGACGTGGTGCGCCGGGTCCGCGTTGCATCTGGCTCATGCCGCTTCCTCCACTGCGAGCTGCGATTCGACGATCTCACGGTAGGTCTCCGAGGTTTTCAGCAGCTCGTCGTGCGAGCCGCGGGCGACGATCCGCCCGTCGTCCAGTACGAAGATCTGATCCGCGTCGACGATCGTGGACACCCGCTGGGCGACGATGACGACGGTCGCACCGACGGTGTCGGCACGCAGCGCCGCCCGCAACCGCGCATCCGTCGCTACGTCGAGGGCCGAGAACGAGTCGTCGAAAATGTAGATCTCGGGTCGCTTCACCAGGGCACGAGCGATCGAGAGCCGTTGGCGTTGTCCGCCGGAGAGATTCGTGCCGCCCTGCTCGATCGGCGCCTCGAGACCACCCGCCATCGCGCTGACGAAGCTTCGGGCCTGCGCCACCTCCAGTGCGTGCCACAGTTCTTCGTCCGTCGCATCAGGTCGGCCATAGCGCAGATTCGAAGCCACGGTGCCGGCGAAGAGATACGGACGTTGCGGCACGATGCCCATCCGTGCCCACAACGCGTCGGGATCGAAGGACCGAACGTCCACGCCGTCGATCGAGACGGTACCGCCGGTCGCGTCGAAGAGTCGCGGCAGCAGGTTCACCAATGTGGACTTGCCCGCACCCGTCGAGCCGATGATCGCCGTGGTGCGCCCGGAATGCATCACCAGATCGATCGCGTGCAGCACGGGCTCGTCGGCTCCCGGGTAGGAGAACTCGACCTCGCGCAGCTCGATCCGGCCCTGCGTCTCGGTCGGAACGATGGGCGCGGCCGGGGGCACGACCGTGGATTCGGTCGAGAGTACTTCGGAGATCCGGTCGGCGCAGACAGCTGCCCGCGGGATCATCACGGCCATGAACGTCGCCATCATCACCGACATCAGAATCTGCATCAGGTAACTCAGAAAAGCGGTCAGCGTGCCGATCTGCATGGAACCGTCATCGATCCGGAAGCCGCCGAACCAGATGACGGCGACGCTCGAGACGTTCAGCACCAGCATCACGATCGGGAACATCAGCGCGAACAGCCGTCCGGCCGTCAACGCTGTGCGGGTGACATCGTCGTTCGAGCGGGTGAAGCGCTGTCGTTCCACCTCCTCGCGAACGAAGGCGCGGATCACTCGGATCCCGGTCAGCTGTTCACGGAGTACGCGGTTGATCGCGTCGATGCGGATCTGCATCAGGCGGAACAACGGAACCATCCGCACCACGATCACGCTGATCGCGATCAGCAGCACCGGCACGGCGACAGCGATGAGCCACGACAGTTGTGCATCCTGACGGATCGCCAGAATGATGCCGCCGATCGCCAGCATGGGCGCCGAGACCAGGAGGGTGCAGCTCGTCAGCACCAGCATCTGCACCTGCTGCACGTCGTTCGTCGTGCGCGTGATCAGGGAGGCGGCGCCGAAGCGCTGCACCTCACGTTCGGAGAAGCCGCCGACGCGGCCGAAAACGGCCTCGCGCAGATCCCGGCCGAGCCCCATCGCGACGCGCGCGGCGAAGTAGACAGCCACGACCGAGCATGCGATCTGCACGAGGCTGATCAGCAGCATCCAACCGCCGGTGCTGAGGATGAAGCCGGTATCGCCCACCGCAACGCCCTGATCGATGATCTCGGCGTTGAGGGTGGGCAGGTACAGGGATGCGACCGAGGATGCGAGCTGGAAGCCGACGACGCCGACCAGCAGTCGCCGATGCGGCCGCAGATAGCGCAGCAGAAGACGAGGCAGCATCAGGAGAGCGACCTTTCCTTTTCGTGTTCGATGCCGTGCAGGATGAGGTGGGCGATCTCGGCCGGAGTGAACGGCGGGCCGTCTCCGATTCCGGGGTGACTGGCTGCGAAGGTGAGCAGACGGATGATCTGCGCCGCCCGCTCCGGAGCGACGCTCAGCCGATCGGCGTTGGGCGCGAGCAGCGCGGCGACGAGATCGAGGAAGGGCGGTCGACCCTCGATCCCGTGTCCGCGCGGCGGCGGCTGGCGGATGTGCATCGCGGTCATCATCGCGACGATCGATCTGAACCGCTGCTGCAGGATCTCGGCAACGGCCGTGACCCGATCCTCCAGGCTGCTCGTACGGTCCACGTCATCGAGGGCGTCGTAGACGGGCTTCGCGTCGAGGTGCGCCTCGACTGCGGCGTCGATGAGCGCATCCTTGTCCGAGAACACTCGATACAACGTGCCTTCCGCCACGCCTGCCGCGATCGCGATCCGGGCGGTCGTCACGTTCCGGCCTTGCTCCAGGAGCAGCGGGATGGTGCAGCGGATGATCTCCGCGCGTCGCTCCTCCGCCTCGAGGGGCCTCGCTCGCGTTCGGACGACGACGAAGTCCGCGTCGGATGATCCATCCATACAGCCAGGCTAGTTGAGTGAGTGCTCACTCACTCCTGCGTTCTCCGTGGCGATGCTTCGGAAGCTCTCACGTTGGGAGCCCCGTGCCGGATCAGGCGAACAGTTCTCCGATCTCAGCTATCTCATCCGTCGTGGGAGCCCACGCCGCACCCGCCGCCACGTTACGGATGATCTGATCGGCCGAGGTCGCGCCGGCGATCACGCTGCTCAAACCGGGCTGTGCCAGCAACCACGCGAATGTCGCGTCGAGCATCTCGATGCCTCGTTCTCGACAGAAGGTCTCGTACGCGTCCAGGGCGTCCCACGGCGCCGATTCGAGCAGCTGGGGCTTCGCCGCGACGAGCCGGCTGCGCTCCGGACCCCCTCCCCGGCTGTACTTACCGGTGAGAAGCCCGTTGTACAGCGGGAAGAACGGCAGGAAGCCGACCCCGAAATGCCGGGCGGCCGGAAGCACTTCCTCCTCCGCGTCCCGCACGATGAGGCTGTACTCGTTCTGCGCCGAGACGAAGGGCGTGAAACCCGCCTCCGCCGCAATGTGCGCGGCGTCCGCGATCTGCCACCCCGCGAGATTCGAGTGACCGAGGTAGCGCACCTTTCCTTCTCGCACGAGGTCGTCCAACGTCGAGAGCGTCTCCTCCATCGGCGTCGACGGATCCGGCTGGTGCAGCTGGTACAGGTCGATCCAGTCCGTCTGCAGTCGGCGCAGCGACGACTCGACGGCGCGACGGATGTACCGCCGCGACCCGCGTGCGCCGAAGTCCGCTCCGTTGACGCCGTCCATGTCCATCCCGAACTTCGTCGCGAGAACCACGTCGTCCCGCCGGCCGCGGAGCGCGTTGCCCATCAGGGTCTCCGAGAGGCCGCGCTCGGCGCCGTAGATGTCGGCGGTGTCGAAGAGGGTGACGCCCGCGTCGAGAGCGGCGCCGATCACCGCATCGGTGCCCTCCTGCGTCTGCGTCGGGGTGTTCGCGCGACCGAAGTTGTTGCAGCCGAGTCCGACGGAGGAGACGACGAGGCCGGAGGATCCCAGGGTGCGGTACTGGATGGAGGTCATGGCCCCAGGCTATCGAGCAGCAGGAGCGACGACGCCAGGATCGTCTCCTCCACAGGAGGCGATCCGACGCCGACCCTGCCCGATGTCCGATTCCCGCCATGACCTCAGCGACCGCCTGGCTACGCTCGAACCATGACGAGCGCACCACTTTTTCTCCGCCGGATGGACAGTCCCATCGGCCGCATCGAGGTTCTGAGCGATCAGGATGCGATCACATCGTTGGCCATCGAGCACAACGGCTTCCTCCCCGCCGAGCAGGCTCCTGAACAGTCGACGGGCGTGCTGGACGAGGCCATCTCCCAGCTCGAGCAGTACTTCGCCGGTGCACGCCGCTGTTTCGAGCTGCCGGTCCGACTCCCCGGCACCGCGTTCCAGCAGCAGGTCTGGGCGCAATTGCAGCGCGTCGGCTGGGGGCAGACCACCTCGTACGGTGAACTCGCTCACGCGATGAGCCGACCCACGGCCGGTCGGCCTGTCGGTGGTGCCGTCGGTCGTAACCCGATCCCGATCATCGTCGGTTGTCATCGAGTCCTCGGCGCCAAGGGTGCGATGACCGGCTACAGCGCCGGTGCCGGCATCAGCACCAAGGTCTGGCTGCTCGATCACGAGGGCATCGGCCACGGATGAGTGACATCACGCCTCCCTCGGCCGGTCGGCTCGCACGGCCGCCGCTGATCACCGACGCCGACGGCGTCACCCGGTGCGCCTGGGCCGGCGGCGATACCGAGTACGGCCGCTACCACGACGAAGAATGGGGCACCGCCCTGCACGGCGATCGACCCCTGTTCGAGAAGATCTGCCTCGAAGGCTTCCAGGCCGGGCTCTCGTGGATCACGATCCTGCGGAAGCGTTCGCACTTCCGAGAGGTCTTCGCCGGATTCGACATCGACGCCGTCGCGGAGTTCGGCGACGAGCGCATGGAGGAGCTGATGACCGATACCGGCATCATCCGCAATCGTGCCAAGATCAGCGCGACGATCGGCAATGCTCGAGCGGCCCGACGGCTTCGGGAGAACAACGGTGACGGCGCCTTGGATCGGCTGGTGTGGAGCTTCGTGCCTGACGCGCCTCCCCCGCGTCCCGAGAGCTGGAGTGACGCACGCGCCGTGACGCCGGAGTCCACGGCACTCAGCAAGGAGCTCCTGCGACAGGGCTTCCGCTTCGTCGGCCCGACCACCATGTACGCGTTGATGCAGTCGGCCGGGCTCGTCGACGACCACTTCGCCGGGTGTTTCCGAGCGCGTTGATCAACCCTCCGGCATCACCAGGTCGAGCTCGCCAGTCTCCGTGTTCGGCTGCAACTCGAAACCCCGGGCCGCGGCCCAGCTCTGCAGATCCACAACTGACGAGAATCGAACGCCGTCCTCGGCCAACGCGCGCACGAAGAGGCCCTTGCCGTGCTTGTTGAAGTGGTTCAGCGAGCGGAGAGTCCCGTCCGGCATCCTCGTCCGAACCCGCACGAAATGGGCTCCGGCACGCTTCGGCAGCGGACCGAGGGCAACGTACGATTCGCTTCGCAGGTCGAGTAGGAGACCGTCGAGCCCGGCGAGCTCCGCCGTGATGACGGCGGCCCACCATCTCTTCAGCGCGAACCCCGGGATCCGGGAGTCGTGCGAGAGCCGGTACGCCGGGATCGGGTCTGCGGCGCCCACGATTCCCCATAAGGCCGAGTGCACGAGAACGTGGGCCGCGAGATGCTCGCGGGCAGGGTCATGGAGCGTTGACGCATCGAGCGCGTCGAAGAGGACCCCGGTGAACCGGTCCATCACGGGCATCGCCGGCGCCGACGGAAGCGCCGCATTTCGAGTCACCTCGTCGGTCTGCGTCGGGCCGAGTTTGAGTGCCTTCATCGCCGCAGCGTGGTCGGACGAGAGCTCGACGAGTGCGTCACGCAATGCGATCCGCCGCGAAGCCAACGCTGGGAACGCGAGCTCCTCGAGACGGAACGGGACAGCACCGCCATCGCGCTTGGTCTCGGACGGGGGAAGCAGGATGTGCACGGCAGAACCTCGCGAAGACGGGCGGATGCGGACGGGCGGATTCGCATGGGTGTGTGCGGATGCGGACGGGCGAGGAACGACGAAGGGGCCGGACGATCCGAAGATCGCCGGCCCCTTCGCGCGATGTGGTGTTAGACGAGCGACGCCTCACGCGCAACGATCGTCACCACGTTGTTCTCGACCGAGAGGAAGCCGTCGTCGGCCTGAGCCGTGATCGTGCTGCCGTCGGCGGCTTTCACGCGTACCTCGCCCGCGGCGAGGATCGCGAGCAGCGGCTCGTGACCCGACAGGATGCCGATCTCGCCCTCGACGGTCTTGGCGGTGACCTGCGAGGCCTCGCCCGACCAGACCTCGGCGTCCGCCGAGACGACGCTGACCTGCAGAGGAGCGCCGGCCATGACTAGCCGTTCTCCTTCTGGATCTGCGCCCACTTCTCCTCGACGTCGGAGATGGCTCCGACGTTGAAGAACGCCTGCTCGGCGACGTGGTCGAACTCGCCCTTGGTGATCGCGTCGAACGACTCGATGGTCTCCTTCAGCGGAACCGTGGAGCCCTCGACACCGGTGAACTTCTTCGCCATGTAGGTGTTCTGCGAGAGGAACTGCTGGATACGGCGCGCACGCGACACCGTGATCTTGTCCTCTTCGGAGAGCTCGTCGACACCGAGGATGGCGATGATCTCCTGGAGTTCCTTGTTCTTCTGCAGGATCTGCTTGACGTTCGTGGCCACGCGGTAGTGGTCGGCGCCCAGGTAACGGGGGTCGAGGATGCGCGAGGTCGAAGTCAGCGGGTCCACGGCCGGGTAGAGACCCTTCGACGCGATCTCACGGGAGAGCTCGGTCGTCGCGTCGAGGTGCGCGAAGGTCGTGGCCGGGGCGGGGTCGGTGTAGTCGTCCGCGGGGACGTAGATCGCCTGCAGCGAGGTGATCGAGTGACCACGCGTCGAGGTGATGCGCTCCTGGAGCACACCCATCTCGTCGGCCAGGTTCGGCTGGTATCCCACAGCGGAAGGCATACGGCCCAGGAGGGTCGAAACCTCGGAACCGGCCTGCGTGAAGCGGAAGATGTTGTCGATGAAGAGCAGCACGTCCTGCTTCTGCACATCGCGGAAGTACTCCGCCATGGTCAGGGCCGACAGCGCGACGCGAAGACGCGTTCCCGGCGGCTCATCCATCTGACCGAAGACGAGGGCGGTCTTGTCGAAGACGCCCGCCTCCTCCATCTCCATGATGAGGTCGTTGCCCTCACGGGTGCGCTCGCCGACACCGGCGAACACCGACACACCACCGTGGTCCTGCGCGACGCGCTGGATCATCTCCTGGATGAGGACGGTCTTGCCGACGCCCGCGCCGCCGAAGAGGCCGATCTTGCCACCCTGAACATACGGGGTGAGCAGGTCGATGACCTTGATGCCGGTCTCGAAGAGCTCGGTCTTCGATTCGAGCTGGTCGAACGCCGGGGGCTTGCGGTGGATCGGCCAGCGCTCGGTGATCTCGAACGGGACGCCGGCCATCGTGCCGTCGGCGTCGGCGTTCAGCACGTCGCCGATGACGTTGAAGACCTTGCCCTTGGTGACGTCGCCGACCGGGACCGAGATGGCCGCTCCGGTGTCGGTGACCTCCTGACCGCGGACCAGGCCGTCGGTCGGGTTGAGCGAGATGGCGCGAACGAGGTCGTCGCCGAGGTGCTGAGCGACCTCGAACGTGATCTTCGTCTCGACGCCCTCGATCGACACCGTGGTGTTCAGCGCGTTGTAGACCTCGGGGATCGCGTCGTGCGGGAACTCGATGTCGACGACGGGGCCGGTGACGCGGGCGATACGGCCCACGCCGCCACCCGGAGTCCCGGTCGCCGCCTCAGGTGCGGTCAGAGTCATTGCTTCTTCCTTCTGTGCGTTCTCACCGCGCGAGCGCGGAGGGTGTGCGTGAAAACTCGTGCGTGGAACTACTTGGACGAGAGGGCGTCGGCGCCGCCGACGATCTCCGCGATCTGCTGGGTGATCTCGGACTGACGAGCGTTGTTCGCGAGACGCGTGTACGTCTTGATCAACGTATCCGCGTTATCGCTCGCGGCCTTCATGGCCTTCTGGCGGGCCGCGTGCTCCGAAGCCGCCGACTGCAGCATCGCGTTGAAGATGCGGCTCTCGACGTAGACCGGCAGGAGAGCGTCGAGGACGGTCTCCGCGTCGGGCTCGAACTCGTACAGCGGGTAGACCTCGTTCGTCTCGGGCTCTGCGCCCTCCACGACCTCGAGGGGCAGGAGACGGACGACCTCGGGGGTCTGCGTCACCATGCTGACGAAGCGGTTGTAGACGAGGTGGATCTCGTCGACGCCGCCGTCGTCATCGAGGTTGTAGGCCTCTACGACCGCATCGGCGATCTCCTTGGCGGTTCCGAACTGCGGCTGATCGGTGCCACCGGTCCAGACCTGCTCGCTCGCGCGCTTGCGGAACGCGAAGTACGCGTTCGCCTTGCGCCCGACGAGGTAGAAGACGACCTTCTTGCCTTCACTGCGGAGCAGCTCGGCGAGCTGCTCCGCCTCCTTGAGCACACTCGAGGAGAACGCGCCGGCGAGGCCGCGGTCCGACGTGAAGATCACGACGGCGGCGGTGTCGAGCTTGTCGCGCTCGGTCGTCAACGGGTGGTCGACGCTCGAGTAGGTCGCTACCGCCGAGACCGCTCGGGTGATGGCCCGCGAGTACGGTCCGGCTGCGGCGACGCGCGCCTGCGCCTTCTGGATGCGCGAGGCCGAGATCAGCTCCATGGCCCGAGTGATCTTCTTGGTCGTCTGGGCCGATTTGATCTTCGACCGGTAGACCCGAAGTTGCGCTCCCATGTCTCTCCTGTGCTTGTGTTTCGTCGACTACGTGTGACTGGGGATCGTCCGAGGCGCCTAGCGGCGACCCTTGACGATCTTCTCCTGGCCGACCTCGTCCGAGCCGAGCGGAGCGTGCTCCTCGCGGCCGACCGAAGCGAGCGGCTTGCCCTCACCGGTCTGGAACTCGAGCTTGAAGTCGGCGACGGCCTTCTCGAGACCGGCCACCGTGTCGTCGCTGAGCACATTCGTATCGCGCAGGGTGGTCAGGATCTCACTGTTGCGGCCGACGTAGTCGATCAGCTCGCGCTCGAAGCGCAGGATGTCGGTGACGGGGACCTCGTCGAGCTTGCCGGTGGTGCCGGCCCAGATCGAGACGACCTGCTCCTCCACCGGGTACGGCGAGTACTGCGGCTGCTTGAGCAGCTCGGTGAGACGGGCGCCTCGCGCGAGCTGACGACGCGAAGCCGCGTCGAGGTCGGAGGCGAACATCGCGAACGCCTCGAGCGAGCGGTACTGCGCGAGCTCGAGTTTCAGCGTGCCCGAAACCTTCTTGATCGACTTCACCTGAGCGTCACCACCGACACGGGAGACCGAGATTCCCACATCGACCGCCGGACGCTGGTTGGCGTTGAAGAGGTCGGACTGGAGGAAGATCTGGCCGTCCGTGATCGAGATCACGTTGGTCGGGATGTACGCCGAGACGTCGTTCGCCTTGGTCTCGATGATGGGAAGACCCGTCATCGAACCGGCACCGAGCTCGTCGGACAGCTTCGCGCAACGCTCCAGCAGGCGGGAGTGCAGGTAGAACACGTCACCCGGGTAGGCCTCGCGTCCCGGCGGGCGGCGCAGCAGCAGCGACACGGCACGGTAGGCCTCGGCCTGCTTCGACAGGTCATCGAAGATGATGAGCACGTGCTTGCCGCCGTACATCCAGTGCTGGCCGATGGCCGAACCGGTGTAGGGGGCGAGGTACTTGAAGCCGGCCGGGTCTGAGGCAGGGGACGCGACGATCGTCGTGTACTCCATGGCTCCTGCATCCTCGAGCGCGCCCTTCACGGAAGCGATCGTGGATCCCTTCTGGCCGATGGCGACGTAGATGCAGCGGACCTGCTTGTTGGTATCGCCCGACTCCCAGTTGGCCTTCTGGTTGATGATCGTGTCGATCGCGATGGCCGTCTTACCGGTCTGGCGGTCGCCGATGATCAGCTGTCGCTGGCCGCGGCCGACGGGGATCATGGCGTCAATCGCCTTGATGCCGGTCTGGAGCGGCTCGTGCACGGACTTGCGTGCCATGACGCCGGGAGCCTGCAGCTCGAGGGCGCGGCGGCCCTCGGTCGCGATCTCGCCGAGGCCGTCGATCGGGTTGCCCAGCGGGTCCACGACGCGGCCGAGGTAGCCGTCTCCGACGGCGACGGAGAGAACCTCACCCGTGCGGGTGACCTCCATGCCTTCTTCGATGCCGGAGAACTCGCCAAGCACAACGACGCCGATCTCGTTCTCGTCGAGGTTCTGGGCGAGGCCCATGACGCCGTTCGAGAAGCGGATGACCTCGTTGGCCATAACGCCGGGGAGACCCTCGACGTGCGCGATGCCGTCAGCGGCATCGATGACGTAGCCGACCTCGGTGGTCGACGCCTTGTTCGGTTCGTAGGACGAGACGAAGTCCTTCAGCGCATCGCGGATCTCATCCGGGCTGATGGTGATATCTGCCATTGGAATTCCTGTTCGTTGGGTCCGTGCGAGCCGAGGTGGTCGTCGGGGCCTGACCTGGATTGGTTCGGAGTCGGAAGCAGTCGCTTCCGGAGGTGTGGGCGCCCCTGTTAGGAGGCGAGCTGGAGCTTGAGGTCCTGCAGACGGGCGGCGATGCTGCCATCGATCACGTCGTCGGCGACCTGCACGCGCATCCCACCGATGAGGGCGGGCTCGACGACCAGGTTGATCTCGATCGCGCGACCGTACTGCTTCGACAGGGCGAGGCGGAGACGGTCGAGCTGTGCGGGCGCAACAGGCGACGCGACGGTGACCGTCGCGATCGAGAAGCCGCCCTGATCCGCGACGACGCCCGAGGCGAAGCGCAGCAGTTCGGGGATGCGACGACCACGCGGATGCGCGATCAGCTGCCTCAGGATGGTGATGGTCTGTTGTGCTGCCTTGCCCTCGAGCAGGCGCTGCACGAGCGCCACCTTCGCCGTGGACGCCGACAGCTTGCTGCCGAGGGCTAGTTCGAGCTCGGGGTCGGATGCGACGGCGGTACCGAAGGAGTGCAACTCACGTTCGATCGAGACACCGGCAGGAGCCGACGCGACGATCGCACGGACGCCGACCTCTTCGATCCCGGCGACCAGGTCGTCGGCGCTGGACCAACGCGCACCGGCGATCGTGTGCAGCAGGCGCTGGGCCGGCTCACCGAAGGTCCCGAAGACGCGCGAGACGAGCGCCTGCTTGGCGGTCTGATCGGCGCTCGGGTCGGACAGAGCCGACCGAAGCTGGGACGAACCCTCCAGGACGCGCGCGGCCTCGAAGAGCTGCTCGCCCGTGGCGAGGTCGGCCGCGCCGACGAGGACGGTCAGTTCCGCCTTCGACGCCGCGAGCGCTCCTCTGGACGCGCTGCCCATCAGTTGGTCGCCTTCTCGGAAGCCTCGAGGTCCGCGAGGAAGCGGTCCACGATGGCCGTCGCCTTCGCGTCGTCGTTCAGGCTCTCGCCGATCACGCCGGAGGCGAGGTCGAGGGCGAGCGAGCCGACCTCGGAGCGCAGCGAGATGACAGCGGCCTGGCGGTCGGCGTCGATCTGCGCGTGCGCGTTGGCGACGATGCGCTCGGCGTCGGCCGAAGCCTGCGCCTTCTTGGCCTCGACGATGGCATTGCCATCGGCGTTCGCCTTCTCACGGATCTTGCCGGCCTCGGAGCGGGCCTCGGCGAGCTGAGCGGTGTACTGCTCGAGAGCCGCCTCCGCCTGACGCTGCGCCTCGTCCGCCTTCGCGATGTTGCCCTCGATCGCTGCGGAGCGCTGGTCGAGCAGCTTCTGCATACGCGGGAGGACGACCTTCCAGAAGAGGAAGAGGATGATCGCGAACGGGACCAGGGACCAGACGATGTCGTAGATCTCGGGGACCAGCGGGTTGGGCGCTGCTTCCTCGGTGGTTTGTTCCGCCGCACTGACCAATGCGTCAAGCATCGGATCTCCTTACGTCGTGAGGGGGAATTACTGGCCCTGGGTGAAGATGAAGTACGTCGCGATACCGATGAACGCGAGCGCCTCGGTGAAGGCGATACCGATGTACATCAGAACCTGCAGGCGGCCGGCCAGCTCGGGCTGACGGGCGACGCCCTCGATGGTCTTGCCGACGACGATACCCACGCCGATGGCCGGGCCGATCGCTGCGAGGCCGTAGCCGACGGTGGCGATGTTGCCGCTGAGCTCCGCGAGAACAGTGGTGTCCACGTGTATTTCCTTCCGATGTGTACGACTGACGGGCGTCAGGCGTGATTAGTGCTCTTCAGCCAGCGCGAGCTGGAGATAAACAGAGGTGAGCAGGGTGAAGACGTAGGCCTGGAGGACTGCGACCAGGATCTCGAAGAACGTGAACACGATGCCGAAGGCGAGCGTGCCGACCGAGAAGAAGGAGTAGCCGGTGAAGCCGCCCTCGAGCTGGAACAGGAAGAACCAGGTCGCTCCGAAGAAGAGGACGAGCAGCAAGTGGCCGACGACCATGTTCATCAGGAGTCGCAGCGTCAGGGTGACCGGACGGAGGACGAAGGTCGAGAGGAACTCGATCGGCGTCACGATGATGTACAGGAACGGCGGCACTCCGGGCGGGAACAACGCGTTCTTGAAGAATGCGGCGGGGTGCTTCTTGATACCTGCGTAGATGAACGTCAGGTACGCGACGATCGCGAGGACCAGGGGCATTCCGATCACCGAGGTACCGGCGATATTGAACAGCGGGATGATGCCCGTGATGTTCATCAGCAGGACCAGGAAGAAGATCGTGGTCAGGATCGGCAGGAACCGCTTGCCGTCCTTCTTGCCCAGGAGGTCCTCCGCGATGTTGACCCGGACGAAGTCCAGGCCCATCTCGACGAGGCCTTGGAATCGGCCGGGGACGACGCGCATGTTGCGCGTGCCCAGCCAGAAGATCAGGACGATGGCGATCGTGACGATCAGGCGGATCAGCACGATCCGGTTCATCTCGAAGGGGGTGCCCTCGAAGAAGATCGGAGCCGGGAAGAATTCTTCGATGGACGGACCGTGGAAGGTGCCGCTGTCATCACTGGCAGTAGGAACCAACAGGTTCACAGCGTTCGCAAACAGCGCTATCTCCTGGTCTTCGGGGCGTGGGGCTCAACACCCATGCGGATGCGGAACTCTCGCGACGACGAAAGTGGGGGCGTGCTCCCTCGGCGTTCGGTGTGTTGTGGCGGTCGAAATCGTCTTCGAGACGGCCGACCATTCGACAGCGTGAACGGCTGGGGAGCGGATTCGACCCCAACTCTAGCAAGAGATCGGGCTGGGAACCGAATCGGATTGCTCTCAGGAATGGGGCAGGGTCGATTCAGCTTCGACGGCCGGAACCGAGGTCGCTGACGTAGGGCATCCGCGAACGCGCGATGACCACGACGTCGATCACAAGGGAGCCGAGGACGGCGACGATTACGGCAAGGAACATCGCCACGGTGTTCAGCCACGGCTGATCCTTGAGGAGGAACGCGGCGACGAGGAACAGCACGAACTTCAGCAACCAGGCGCCCATCACGACGCCGAAGAAGCCGCCGACATCGAATCGGTTGCCGAGGATGATGCTGAACGCCGTCACCGCGAGAAGGAGCCCTGCCAGAACGGCGCCGATCAACGCGCCGACGGCCCCCGGGGCGCCGGCGAACACGAAGCCCAGCACGGCGCCGACGACGGCGATTCCCGCGGCGAGGAGTGCGCCGTAGCGCATCACCTTCTTGAGGATCGGGATGGAGGTGGGCTCGGGACGATCGGCCGGCGCGGATCCGGTCATGATGCTTCCTTCCGCGTCTCGGTGGACGCTGCGGTGTCGGTGGCGACCGGGAACTCGGCGAGGTCCGCGGTCTCGGAGGCGCTGTCGAGTGGGTCGAGGGCGGGCGAGGCCTCGGCGAGCTGCGCCGCGGCCTCCATCCGCTTCCGACGGCTCAGCGGGGCGAGAGTGACCGCGGTGCAGGCGACCAGGCCCGCGATCAGGAAGCTCAGGGACACCCAGGTCTGCGGGATCACGAACGCCAGCAGACACGCGAACGAGATCACCGCCGTCCAGGCGTAGAAGATCAGCACGGCGTGCAGGTGCGAATGGCCCATATCGAGCAGGCGGTGGTGCAGATGCTTCCGGTCGGCGCTGAACGGAGATTTGCCGGCACGCAGTCGCCGGAACACCGCGAGACCGAAGTCCATCAGCGGCACGATGAGGATCGCGAAGGGCAGGATGATCGGGATGAAGGCCGGCACGAGGTCTCTGCCCGAGAGCTGGGCCGGATCGATCTGGCCGGTCACCGCGATCGCCGACGTCGCCATCAGCATGCCGACCAGCAGCGCTCCACCGTCGCCCATGAACATCTTGGCCGGTCGCCAATTGATCGGCAGGAACCCAGCGCACGCCCCGACGAGCACGGCGGCGATCAAGGAAGCGAGGTTGAAGTAGTCGGTCGGCGAGGTCACCCGCACCAGGAGATAGCTGTAGAGGAAGAAGACGCTGTTCGCGATGAGGGCCACTCCGGCGACGAGGCCGTCCAGACCGTCGATGAAGTTCAGGGCGTTGGTGACGAGCACGATGGCGAGCACCGTGATGACGAGCGACATCCACGACGAACCGATCGTCATGACGCCGCCGATCGGCAACGAGAGGACCTGCACGCCCTTCCAGGCGATCAGGCCTGCGGCGACGAGCTGACCGGCGAGCTTCGTCGTCCAGTCGAGGTCCCAGAGATCGTCGGCGACACCGATGAGCACGATCAGGAGCGAGGCGCCGAGAATGGCGTAGATGGGCTCCGGATTGGCGAAGACCAACTGGAAGTAGGGGATGCGGGAGGCCACGGCGAATGCCACGACCATTCCGAGGAAGATCGCGATCCCGCCGAGGCGAGGCGTCGGGCGGGTGTGCATGTCGCGCACACGGATCTTCGGGTACAAGCCGAAGCGCAGCGCGACCCGCCAGATGATGAATGAGAGTCCGCACGTCACACCGGCGGAGATCAGCGCCACGAGGGCGAAGAGCGTCATCGGCTACTCACGCGGCGCGCTATCCGACGACCGCCGGGCCTCGGCTGGTCCGGCGGAGTCGCCGACCGAGGATCGATCCGCGGCCGCTTCCGATTCGGCGCGCGCACTGGTGAGCCAGGCCGGGGCAGCGCCGTCTTGCTCGACGACGGGCTCATCGAGGACGGGCTCATCGGAGACCGTATCGACGGATGCATCGGCGGCCGGTGCGTCGGCCGCGGATGCGTCGGCGGCCGGTGCGTCGGCGGCCGACGTGTCGTCAGCAACGGGTACCGCAGGCTGGCCCAGCAGCTCGCCGACGACCTCGCGGAGTTGCGCCTCCGAAACGACGCCCTGGCGCACGATGCGCAGCCAACCGCCGGGAAAGCTCAGTGTGGTCGCGTCGACGATGGTCGACGACTCGCTCGCAGTCGGTTCTCGGTCGGCGTAACCCACCGCTCCCCCATCGAGGTAGACCTCGACGGAATCGCCCAGAGCCGATTCGGCCTCCTGAGCGGACGTTGCGGACGGCTGTCCGGTCTTGTTCGCGGAGGAGACCGCGAGCGGCCCCGTCTCTGCGAGGAGTTCGAGGGTGATGGCGTTGTTGGGCATCCGCAGCGCGACCGTGCCCTCCGTCTCGCCGAGGTCCCACACCAGCGAGGGCATGGCGTGCAGGATGATCGTCAGCCCACCGGGCCAGAAGGCCTTGGCCAGTGCGCGCACCGGCTCCGGCACGTTCTCGGCGAGCGCGTCGAGCGTCGCGAGATCGGGGATGAGCACGGGCGGCGGAGCCTGACGGGTGCGTCCCTTCGCGTCCAGGAGACGCTGCACCGCGGCCGCATCGAAGGCGTTCGCGGCGATGCCGTACACCGTGTCGGTGGGAAGGACGACGAGCTCGCCGCGCGCGAGAGCGGTGCGGGCGAGCCGGGTGCCGGTGAGGAGCTCGGTGTCGACGGAGCAGTCGTAGATACGGGCCATAACGGGGCAATGATACCGGGCCGAGCCGGGGCACCGATTGCGATGCCACGGCGGCGAGCCGATCGGATGCGCTAACGTCGATCCGCGGGTGTACGCACCCGCCCGCGACGCAACCCTCAGCCAGAATCCGAGTTACGGAGCAATCGTGCACATCCTTGTTACCGGCGGCGCCGGATTCATCGGCAGCAACTTCGTCCACCTCACGCTCCGCGAGCGACCCGAGACCACGATCACCGTTCTCGATGCGATGACCTACGCCGGTAACGCGGCATCGCTCGCACCGGTCGCCGACAAGGTCACGCTCGTCGAGGGCGACATCGCGGATGCGGAACTGGTCGATCGACTGGTGGGCGAGGCCGATCTCGTCGTGCACTTCGCGGCCGAGTCGCACAACGACAACTCGCTGAACGATCCCTCGCCGTTCCTGCACACGAACATCATCGGCACGTACACGCTGTTGCAGGCGGTTCGCAAGCACGACGTGCGCTACCACCACATCTCGACGGACGAGGTGTACGGCGACCTCGAGCTGGATGACCCGGCCCGGTTCACCGAGCAGACGCCGTACAACCCGTCGAGTCCCTACTCCTCCACCAAGGCGGGTAGCGATCTCCTCGTGCGCGCCTGGGTGCGTTCGTTCGGCGTTCGAGCCACGATCTCGAACTGCTCAAACAATTACGGGCCGTATCAGCACGTGGAGAAGTTCATCCCGCGTCAGATCACGAACGTCATCGACGGAGTTCGCCCGAAGCTCTACGGGGCGGGCGAGAACGTCCGCGACTGGATCCACGTCGACGACCACAACAGCGGCGTGTGGGCGATCATCGATCGCGGCGCGATCGGCGAGACCTACCTGATCGGTGCCGACGGCGAGAAGGACAACAAGACCGTCGTCGAGATGATCCTCACCGCATTCGGGCAGCCGAGCGATGCCTACGACCACGTCACCGACCGCGCCGGTCACGACCTGCGCTACGCGATCGATTCCACCCGCCTGCGCACCGAGTTGGGCTGGACGCCGACCTACACCGATTTCGCCGGTGGGCTGGCCGCGACGATCCAGTGGTACCGCGATAACGAAGCGTGGTGGCGGCCGCAGAAGAGCGCGACAGAGGCCAAATACGCCACGAGCCGTTGATCGGGCTTGCGCTCCTGACGGACGACGGTCCACTTCCTTTACAATGCCCGTGGAGAGGTCGGGCAGTTCGCGGCCGAAGATGGACCACGGGTTCTTATGAGCAATGACGTCGTATATGAGCACTGACACCATGCACCACGAACTTCCGAGAGCTTCCGTTCTCTTGTCGGAAGGTACGGCGCTCGCGCACACTCTTGTGCAGAGAGTCGCAGATGATCTCGGAATCGAAGCCGTATTCGTGAAAGGCCCCTCCGCCGTCGCTCTCGGTTTACGACCGGATCGTATTTCGACAGATGTCGATGTATGGATTCGGCCTCGAGATCTTCGGGTTCTCACGGCCCGACTCGAGCATCTGGGCTGGAGAGAACGCCCTCTCGATCGAATCGACGACATCTTC
Organism: Microbacteriaceae bacterium VKM Ac-2855; assembly: GCA_013204985.1. Taxonomy (GTDB): domain Bacteria; phylum Actinomycetota; class Actinomycetes; order Actinomycetales; family Microbacteriaceae; genus Rathayibacter. The sequence goes on along the minus strand of JABMLG010000002.1, from coordinate 707,036 downwards.
CCGGTTCATTCGCTGACGTTCTATCACGCCAGTTGGGGTTGTGATATCGATGTCCACTTCACTTTCCCCGGCTGTGACGGTGAGCCGGACGCCGTGTTCGACGTGCTCATGCAGCACACCATCGAATTGCCGTTGGCCCACGTGCAGGTCACCACGCTCGACGCGATCGCGCACGCGATCGTGATCGCGCTGCACGGTTTACGAACGCCGTGGGAGCCGCGCAACCAGCGCGAACTGAGCTTCCTGATCGATGCGATCGACCGCGTGCAGGTACCGGCGATGTACGCGTGCGCAGAAGCGATGGGCTGCCTGCCCGCGCTGGCACCGTTCTTCCGCGCACTCGACGCCGACAGGTACGCCCGCACCGACTTCGGGCGCCCCTCCTCGGACTGGATGATCCGCACCACGGCGCGGACCTCCGGCAGTATCCGCCTGATCAATGTGATCAACGCTCCGTGGCGGCAGAAGCCGCATCTCGTGAAGCTCGCTCTGTTCCCCAGCGTCGAGGCGCTCCGTTCCGTCGATCTGTTCCTGCCGGTCGAGCATCCGAGCGATCTGCGTCTGGCTCGCCGTCGGAGGCTGATCGCCGGGATCCGCCGTGTACCGACCATGTTCGCGGATCTGTACCGCCACTACCGCAAATCGCACTCCGGCGACTGACCGGATCGCGGCCCACGACCGGTCGATCGGATCGCGGATCCACGAATCGCGGCTCATCGAGTACAGGTGCGGCGCGCGTGGGCGCCGCATTCACCTCACGGTCGGAACGACGCGCCGGACTCTCCGCGGAGTCCGGCGACGATCCCCCGAAGACTCGCTCTCATCTTCGTCAGACGGTGGTTATCTTCTTTGACCAGGGGCTTCACGATACCGCGGAGGGTCTCGACGATACCGCGACCCACGAGGAGGTCGAGCTTCGAGGTGTAGCTCGAGCACACCTCGAGGCGGTTCCGGGCGTAGTAGTAGTAGAACGTGGCGCTGCGACCATCGCCGCCTGAGCTGGAGCCGCCCTCGAGGTGGCTGATGACCGCCTTCGGCACGACCACCAGGTCGATACCGGCCTTGCGAGCGCGGAGCGACAGCTCGCTGTCCTCCCAGTAGAGAAAGAGTTCTTCGCGGAAACCGCCGAGCGAATCCCAGACGGATCGCTTCATCGCCATCGCGGCGCCGGTCATGAACCGCGTCGAGAACGGCTCCGTGCCGGCCGCAGCTGCGGGTTCGCCGTACCGCAGGTGCGAGGAGAACCCCTTCTTGACGGAGAGACCTCCGCCGGCGTACCAGATGGATCCGGCGAAGTTGAGGATGAGCGGGGAGGCGATCACGCGCGGATGTTCCGCGAGGTGATCGCGGAGGACCGCGATGCAGCCCGGCTCGACCCGGGTGTCCGGATTGAGGATCCAGATCATGTCGTCCGGGTCGCAGACGAGCTGGTTCGCCAGCAGGTTCACTCCCCCGCCGAAGCCGAGGTTCTCCTCGCTGACCGTAACGGTCATCCGAGGGTCGGTCGCGGCGATCGCGTGCAGCTGCGCCACCTGATCGGCACCGGAACCGTTCTCGAGCACCTGAATGGATGCGACCGGCTCGCCCGCGAGAAGTCGCACCGACGTCGCGACGTGGTCCGCCGACGCGTAGTTTACGAATAAGACGTGGACGTTTATGGTACGATCCTTTTTTGATCAGGTTGCGATCGCAACTCGGTCGATTCCGAAGCGAACCAATTCTATACTATAGAATGCTGGCCACGAGGGGACCACATGGGGGAGCTCACGAATCCCGATAGCCCGATGCGCATCCACGTCGTCGCAGACGATGTCTTTTATCCGCGCAATAGCGGCGGACGCGTCGAGGCGTTGGAATTGACTCGAGCACTGCGTTCCGCGGGACATCATGTCACGTGCACCCTGATGCAGCGGGAGGATATCTCCGACGAACACACGCAGAACAATCTCGAAGTCGCGGACGGCGTGGAGATATTTCGTCGTGAGTCCCTGCTGAAGGCGACGCGGCGTCGCCCCCTGTCCCCCTATCAGTTGTCGAGTCGTGAGTTCCCCGATATCGACAGCTCGGTCGCGGACTCCCCCGACGTCGTGCTGGTGCATCACGAATGGGCTCTGCCTTTCGCGCGCCGGGTGGCCCGCCGCCACAACGCGATGATCGTCGTGCGCAGCCACAACGACGAGCTGGCGTACCTCCGATCGCTGCGCGATTCGGCCGGGCTCGGCCCGCAAAAGGTCTACTACGCCCTCGAGACCGCTCGAGCTGCTCGCGCGTTCCGACCCGGGTTCTACTCCGAGGTGGCGATCGCCCTGACGATCTCGGCGGCCGACGGCGATTTCTACGACCAGCGGGGCATCCGGAACGCCTTCCTGCCTCCGTCGCTGGGTATGGACTCGTCGGACGACGGCGCGCCGATCGCGCCGCCCTCCAGCGCCGATGTGATCTTCGCCGGGTCGCTCGACATGTCGTACGTCGTCGAAGGCCTGCGCTGGTTCATCGAGAAGGTGCTCCCGATCATGCGCGAGTCGACGCCCTCCGCGCGGCTCGTGGTGATGGGGCGTCGGGCGACGCCCGAACTGACCGAGTACCTCCGAGCCTCCCCTCACGTGCACTTCCTCGGCGAAGTCGACGATGTGACTCCGCACCTCTCGGCCGGGCGCGTCTTCATCAATCCGGTGTTCTCGGGCAGCGGTATCAACATGAAGATGGGCCCGCCTGCTCAACTCGGCGTCCCGATCGTGACGACCTCGATCGGAGCGCGCGGGCTCGACGCGCTCGACGCGTCGCTGGCCGTCGCGGACGACGAACGAGGTTTCGCCGAGGCGTGCGTGCACCTGATCCAGGACGACGACGCCTGGAGCGCGAGTTCCGCCGGTCTGCGCGAAGCGATCTCCGCCTACGGGCCGCAGCGAATCGCGGACGCCTTCGCCCGCACCATCCAGGAATTGCATCAGGAGTCCGCGTGAACACGCCTCAGAAGATCGCCAGAGCGCTCACGAAACGAGGCCGGATCGCCTACTGGCGCGCAACAGCGTCCATTCGGCGCGCGCCGGTGACCGGAGATGTTCCGGTCGTGGTCAGCCTGACCTCCTACGGACACCGCATCGGTACCGTGTTCGTCGCTATCGAGTCGATCGGCGCGGGAGATGCCAAGCCCGCGAGGTTGATCCTGTGGCTCAGCCACGAGGACTACGCCGAAGCACTGCCGGCGACGCTGCGCGGACTCCGACGCCGAGGACTCGAGATCATCCCCTGCGACGACTACCGCTCGCACAAGAAGTACTATCCCTACGCCATCTCAGCCGAGACGGTCCCTCTTCCTCTGCTCACCGCCGATGACGACGCCGTGTATCCGCGCGATTGGCTCAGCCGGCTCTGGTCCGTGGCTCGGAAACACCCGAGGAACGTCATCGGTTACCGCTCGAAGACCATGCAGTTCGACGAGGCGGGCCACGTTCTGCCTTACAACACCTGGCCCATCCGCACCACCGCCGATGCATCGTACCGGGCGTTCATGACCGGGGTTTCCGGCGTGTTCTATCCGATCGAGGTCGTCGAGGAATCCCGCAACTACGGCACCGAGTTCATGCAGAGCTGCCCGAACGGCGACGACCTGTGGCTGCACCGGAGTGCGCTCCGCGCGGGGATGCCGCCCCGCCAGGTCAGTGCTGAGGCGATCGATCTCCCCGGCGTTCCGAGCGCGCAGCAGTCCGCGCTGATGACGAGCAATATCGACTCCGGCGGGAACGACGCGCAGTTGCACAAGACCTACACGGCGGCCGACCTCGAGCGGATCCACGACTCCGACTGAGGCGTTCCGCGTCGCGGAACGACATAGAACACGGGAGCCCGGTCACCATGGTGACCGGGCTCCCGTGTTCGTCGAAAGTGCCACTTCGCCGTCAGCGACGGGTGGCGACACCCATCCGCGAGCGGTCACGCTCGATGCGCTTGTCGATCGTGGGCATCGGCTCGACGATCTCCGGAGCAGCGACCTCGACGACATTGGTCCCGGCGCAGATGATCGCGATCAGAGGCAACCAAGTGGCCCACGGCAGGGCGTCGACGGTGTCGGTGCGCAGGGGCGTTTCGGCGATGCCGACAGCGATGATCATGAGGAGGAAGTAGCCGACCACCCGAACGTGGCGCGTGACGGTGGTCGAGAAGCTGCCGCGCAGAGCGAATCCGATCACCAGCACGAAGGCGATGACGCAGATCGCGCCCGACATGGTCAGAAGCGACACGAACTGATTATGACCGTGATAAGAGGGAGCCCCGATCCCGAGAGCGATGTCGCTGCCGATCCCGAAGGAACTGAGGCCGTCGCCGAAGACGGCGGTGGTGAAGTCCCCCCACTGGTCGATCGCGAGCTGCCAGATGCGACCCCGGTTGGTGTAGGCGGCAGGGTCGGTCGTGGTGAGTGGCACTGCGATGACGCCGACCGAGATCGCGATCAACGAGAGCGAGAGCACCCACTTCAGGGCACCCCGAGATCGGAACATCAGAGCGACGAACATGACCACCGAGCTGATCCCGATCGCGACCAAGGAGGTCCGGCTGGCCGACAGCACAGCGGTGTAGATCAGCAGGAGGAACGACAGCACAACCGCAGAACGATGCTTCATCAGGAAACAGAAGGGAAGCAGCGCCGCGATCGCCATGCCCAGGATGTTGCTCTGCGCGAAGAGTCCGCCGAGCACGCGGGAGCCGATGAACGCCTTCTCGCTGAGGGCGACGTCGTCGGCGAGCATCCAGCCCTGACCGAGCGGGATGAGGAGGAGGCTGCTCAGACAGACGAGTACGCCGACGTACCCCAGAACCTGGAGGTCTTCGAAACGGAGACGGATCGACCAGATCACCGGCACCATCGCGACCACGATGACGGGCGCGAATCGGATGTCGGATCCGGCGGAGTTGACGAAGTCGTCGAATGTGATCGTCAGGAAGAACGCGACGAAGAGGGTGATCGGGAGGAAGCTCGGCAGCTTCGAGCGCCTATCGGTGATGTTCGCGACGAAGATCGCCAGCGCAACGACGGCGAAGAGGCCGACGAAGGGCAGTTCCGACGCGGTGCCGAGCCCGGTCGTGGCCACGCGGCCCGTCGACGTGGCGTTCGCCGGCAACCGGCCACCGACGACGAGGTTGACGACCGTCGGGCCCGATGCCCAGAGGAACGCGGCGATGGTGATCGAGAAGAGCTGCCACTTCCGTCGACGGCTGGACGGACCCGGTTCGAGCACATCGGCCGGGACGGGTCGTCCCGTGACGCGCGAGCGTGTGATGGTGGTCGCGGCCCTGTGTCCCGCGCCGACTCCCGCCCTGGATCTCGGTGTGCTCGTCGAGGTGGTCATGTGTCGTCGCCTTCTGTTCCGGTCGGCACCGCCGGCGGAAGACAGCCGGTACCGCGATCGCGCCGATGAGCGTGCAATACCCCCGACCCTGCGGATCCGATATTATACGAGCTTGGTCGTCCACTCGACGAGCGCACCAGGGACGGCACGCGCGACTACTGTCGAATCCGGACGCCCGGCCGATCGGCCGCCCTCCCAGGAAACGAGCACGACATCAGTCACGAGCGACGCGCCCTCGCGGCCACCAAATGGACCACGCTCTCCGTGGTTTCCGGAACGCTTGCCCAGATCCTTCAGATCCTCATCCTGGCGCGGATCCTCGACAAGCACGACATGGGTCTCGTCGCGATCGTGACCCTGCTGAACTCGTTCCTGGACATCTTCATCGGTCTGGGTCTGACGAACGCGCTCATCCAACGCAGCCGCGTCAGTTCGTTCGCTCTCGCTTCGGTGCACTGGCTGAATTTCGGCTTCTCCGTCGTCATCTTCGCGGTCGTCATCGCACTCAGCCCGGTCATCGCCGCGATGCTGGGCGCTCCCGACGCCGGACTCCTGATCTCGATCGGAGCGTCCGCCTTCCTCTTCACCTCGTGGGGGCAGGCGAGTCGGGCCATGCTCGAGAAGCGGCTGCTGTTCAAGCCGCTCGGAATCGCCGACGTCGTCTTCGCGGTGGCCTCCGTCGGCGTCGCCGTCGCCCTCGCCCTCGCCGGCTTCGGAGCCTACTCCGCCGCCATCGCCGTCGTCGTGGCCGCCCTGGGCCGCACCATCGTGTTCGTCGCAGCGGGCAGGCGCTACTTCACGCTGCGGTGGCGGATGAGACTGAGCGAGACGAAGCGCTTCCTGAGCTTCGGCGTGTTCCAGTCGCTCGACGGAATCCTCAACTACATCGGCAACACCCTGAGCTCCATCTCGACCGGCCGTTTCGTCAGCACGGCGGCGCTGGGTGGGTACAACCTCGCGTTCAACGTCGGCGTGAGCATCCCCGGCCGCATCAACCCGATCATCACCCGAGTCCTCTTCCCCTACTTCACTCTGATCCAAGGCGATTCCCGCAAGCTCAGGCAGAACTATCTGCGGATGATCACGCTGTGCGGGCTCGCGAGCGTGCCGCTGCTGGTGGGGGTGGCGTTCACCGCCGAGGACGTCATGACCATCGCCTTCGGCTCCCAATGGAGCGGTTTCGGCCCCGTCCTCACCCTGCTCGCGGTCGCCGGAATGCTGCGCGCGCTCGGCAACCCGATGGGGTCGCTGCTGCAGGCGACGGACAACGTGAAAGTCGGCCTGTACTTCAACATCGCGCGCACGGCGGTGAACATCCCCCTCGTGATCGCGCTGACGGCTACCTGGGGAATCCTCGGTGCCGCCTGGTCGATGGTCATCATCGGGCTGATCAGCTACGTGATCGGGTATCTCTGCCTCACCATCGTCACACGGACGCCGATCGGCGAGTACGTCCGCTCGACGGCGACGCCGTTCCTCGTGTCGATCCCGCTCGCGGTCGTCGTCGGAGCGTTGGGACTCGCGCTCGCGGATGCTCCCCAACTGGTGCGCTTCCCGGTCCAGATCCTCGGCGCTCTGGCGGCGCTCGTCTTCACCCTGCTCGTCTCCAAGGACGAAACGGTGCGGATGTTCATGGACGCCATTCGCGCCAAGCTGACCCGCAGCAGCGCTCCCCGAATCGCCGTCCTGCTGCCGGTCGAGGAACGATTCGACGGCACCGGCGGCGCCGTCGCGACGTGGGTGAAGCAGGCGTATTCGCGCGTCGACGGGATCCCGTACCGCATCTACAGCCCCATCAGCTCCGAGAGCTATGCCGAAGGGCTCGCCGTGGCGCCCCTGCACGGGTACCGCGTCGGCGACCGCCTACTGCGCGTCCTGACGCGGATCGTCGGCAAAGCCGTGCGGAAGAACCCGAACGGACTGCTGCGAGCCGTCAGCCTCTCCGGTCGGTTCTGGGTCTGGTGGTGCCGACCCGCACTCGCATCGGCCGACGTCGTGCACATCCACAACCGACCGGGCTATGCCGTGCAGCTGCGCCGAGGCGGGTACACCGGCCGCATCCTCGTGCACATGCACAACGACGCCGTCTCGGGCGTCAACAGTTATCTCGCCCAGCACAAGGGCCGCATCACCGCGGACGACGTGATCGCGGCGATCGACGAGTGGGCTTTCTGCAGCCGATTCCTCCTCGACACCGCGTGCGCGGTCTTCCCGATCGCGGACGTCTCGTCCGTGCTCTACAACGGCAGCACGGTCGAGGCCCGTGCAACGGCTCCCCGCGCGGTGGACGGAAGCATCTCGGCCGTCTTCGCCGGCCGTCTGATCCCCGAGAAGGGTGTGCTCGAAGCGATCCTGGCGACGGAGATCGCCTGCGAGAGCGTACCGACGACGTTGGCCATCTACGGCGGAAAAGCGACAGGCCAATCGGCGGGCACCTCGCCTTACGTGGAGCAGCTCCGATCGGAGGCCGACCGGATCAACGCGCGGTTCGGTCGCGACGTGATCAGCCTGCCGGGTTTCGTCTCGCCGCCGGTGCTTCTCGAGGCGATGTCGAAGGCCCACGTCTTCGTCTACCCCTGCCAGTGGGACGAGCCCTTCGGCATGGTGCTCGTCGACGCGATGTCCGTCGGCACCCCGGCCGTCGCATCCGCGCGGGGCGGCATCCCCGAGATCATCACGCCCGGCGTCGACGGCGCGCTCGTCGCGTCCGATGCCGACACGGCGGAGGTCGCCGAGGCGATCATTCGGCTCTGCGCCTCGGACGGTTACCCGGCGATTTCGGCGGCCGCCTCCCACACGGCGCGGACCATGTTCTCGTGGGATGCGATCTCGGCCGCCATGACAGCGATCCTCAACGACACGAAAGGAACGCGCTCGTGAGCCAGTCCTCCCATGATTCCGAAGCCCTCGATGCAGCCGACATCGCGATCTACGCCCGCGCCCGGACCGTGCACCTGAAGCGCTTCGCTGAGATGGGCGCCACGCTCGTCTATCGCAAGAAGAACTACGACTTCGACGAGGAGTTCGCGGCGACCCATCCCTCCGCCCAACTCGGCTACGCCGGAACGACGCGCCATCTCCTCCGCTCGACCCACCGCGTCGTCGAGTTGAACGAGCCCTTCCAGCTCGACTCGTGGCCGGGCCTCCTCCTCGCCGTCACCGCGATCAGGATCTCCGACGCGGCACACCGGCGTCGGACCCGGATCGTCACCTACGCGATCGGTAACGACGACTTGATCGCCAATTTCGCCGCCTACACCCGCCTTCCGGCACCTGTCGCCGCGTTCTTCGTGCGCCGAATCTTCCGCTACCTCCTCGCGCGGTACGACCGGGTCGCCTTCGGGATCACCAGCTCGCGGGAGATCTACCGCGAGTTGTCCGGCCGCGCGTTCGACCGACCGGAGAAAGCCTTCTTCGGCGCACTCGCTCCCCGCTACCCGGACGCGGAGATCCCGCTCGAACGAACGAAGAATCTCGTCTTCCTCGGTGCTCTCGAAGAGCGCAAGGGGATCGTGAAGCTCATGGAGGCGTGGCCCCTGGTACAGGCGACCGGAGCCCGCCTCACGATCCTGGGCAAGGGTCCGCTCGCGGATCAGGTGCGCGTCTGGGCGGCCGCCCGCGACGACGTCGACCTCATCATCGACCCGGCCCGCGCCGTCATTCACCAGACGCTGCTGAACTCGGCCGTCCTGGTGCTGTTCTCGCAGCGCACCCCGCGCTGGCGCGAGCAGATCGGTCTGCCGATCCTCGAGGGACTCTCGCACGGCTGCACCATCGTCACGTCGACCGAGACGGGGATCGCCGACTGGCTCGACGCTCACGGTCACGCCGTTCTCGCACCGGACGTTTCAGCCGGGGTGCTGGCCGAGAAACTCGGCGACGCGCTGGAGCACCCTCTGCCGGTGGCTACGGTGCTCGAGTCGCTTCCGGCTCAGGACACGCGCTTCGACGCATCCGATTGGATGTTCGAGGCCGGCCCGAACCGCTGAATCGCGGACGGGCTCAGCGCACCCAGGATCGCAGAGCGTCGTCGAAGCGTTCCTTCGAGAAGGAGCGCGCGTGCGCGGCGATGGTCTCCGGATCCGTCGACCGGGCCCGCTCGATCGCGGCGCGGATGCCGACCGGATCGGTCCAGTCGCTGACGAAACTCCCGGTGACGCCGTCCTCGATGGTTTCGGTGACGCCGCCTCGATCGATTCCGATGACAGGCGTTCCCGCAGCCATCGCCTCCACCGGCATGATCCCGAAATCTTCGACCGCCGGGAACACCAGAGCGCTCGCTCGCTGGTAGAGGGCACGAAGCAGAGCGTTGCTGGGCGAACCGAGGAAGGTGACCGGCGAAGACGTGCCCGCCGCCAACGCTCGCAGTGCGGCCTCCTCCGGCCCGGATCCCGCGATGACGACGGGCAGGCCGGCATGGGCGCCGGCCTGGATCACCAGGTCGAGACGCTTGTACGGAATCAGTCGGGACGCACCGAGCAGGAACTCTGCAGGCAACGCGTCCAGAGTCGAACGTTCCTGGTCGGTGAGTCGTTCGCGCCAATCAGCGACGGCCTGTATCTCCGTGACGTCGACCGGAGGATGGATGACGCCCGCTTCGATGCCCCAGTTTCGCAGGATGCGCTCGCGAACGTAGTCACTGTTCGCTACGACGGAGGTCGCCTCCGCGGCGCGACGACGGTCGACTCCCTTGAGCCCCGAAGCGACGAGTCGGACGAGGGCGTTGTCGCCTCGAGCGTCGAGCTCAGGGTTCCAGACGTAACGGGCGGGAGTGTGCACGTACACGAACTTGTGGAAGTCGGGCCCGGTGCCTCGAAAGCTGACATGGTGCGCGAAAGCATGCGAGCTCACCAGCGCCCACTCGTAGTCGTGAGATCGCTGGCCCCGCCAGGTGAACGGCATCACGGGGAGCGAGAGAGCCTTGCGTCCACGCAGAGGAGTGCGGGCGAGGACGGTCTCGCGAGCGGTGCGATCGAGGTAGCGCTCGGGGGCGTTGTTCCAGGCGCACAGCAGGTCGGCGTTCGGGAATGTCTCGAGCATGGCGTCGAGTACCTTCTCCGACCCGCCGATCTGTTCGACCCATTCATGGATGATGACACCCGCCATGATCACGCCCCTCCTGAGCCGCTGTAGGAAACGGCACCAGCTCCGGTGCGCCAGGAAAGGATCCTACCTCGCCCTCGCGAAGCGTCGCGCGGCGTGCGACGCGGAGTCGCCCGGTGCGGCACGATGGGGGGCATGCAGAAGTCTTGGCGCATCTCCCCCGACATCTCCTTCGTGGACACCGACGTCCACATCGTTGCACTCAACCTGGCCCGCCTCGACGAGAACCGTCTCCCGCGAGCGGTCGACGGCCCGGGCGCGACGATCTGGCGCTTGATCGAGGAGTTCCAGGACGAGCCGGGCGGATGCACCACCGACGGCCTAGTCGATGCACTCACCGAGATCTTCGATGCCGATCGCGACCGCATCAAGTCCGACACGGAGACGTTCCTGGCCCAACTGCAGGAGGAAGGGCTCATCATCAACCCGTCGTCCTGAGCACCCCTGCTCGACCGGCGCGGGAACGACCCACACGCGTTCAGTGCGCGTCGTCACCGGGAAGGACGACGGCCTTCCCTGTCCGGAACAGAATCGTGATGTCACCGATCAACGACCAGTTCTCGACGTAGTACAGGTCGAGACGGACCGCATCCTCCCAGTCGAGGTTCGACCGCCCGCTCACTTGCCAAAGACCGGTCATACCGGGCTTCACGAGAAGTCGGCGTCGTGCGGCGTCGTCGTAGAGCTCGACCTCGCCGGCCACCTGCGGGCGCGGTCCGACGAGCGACATGTCGCCCTTCAGGACGTTCACCAGTTGAGGCACCTCGTCGATGGAGTACTTGCGGATGAAGCGGCCGATCGGGGTGATCCGGGGATCGTTCTTGATCTTGAACAGCGGCTTGTCGGATGAGCCCTGTGCGGCGAGCAACTCGGCGAGCATGTCGTTCGCGTTCACGACCATCGATCGGAACTTGATCATGCCGAACGGCTCCCCGTTCAGCCCGATCCGCTCGTTCTGGTAGAAGAGAGGCCCGGGGCTCGTCACCTTGATGATCAGCCCGATGACGAGGAACAGCGGCGAAAGCACCACGAGAAGAGCGCCGGAGCCGAGGATGTCGAAGGCGCGCTTCGCATACCCGCTCCCACCCGCGAAGCTCGGCGTCTCGATGTGCACCAGCGGTAGACCGGCGACCGGCCGGGTGTGGATTCTCGGACCTCCGACATCGGTGATCGCCGGCGCGACGACGATGTGCTGACGACCCGGCACGATCTGCCAGCTCAGTTCGCGCACACGCTGCGGCGGAAGGGCATCGCTGCTCGTGACCGCGAGAGTATCCGCACCGACCTCGTCGAGCAGATCTCCGATCTGCGGAACGTTCAGGCCGCCCAGGATCGGGATGTCGGAGCCGGGGAGGACCGAACCGACGGCCCCTCCCGAGACGCAGGCACCCACGACGTGGTAGCCGGCGGTCGGACGCCGCTCGAACTCCTGAGCGGCGTGCAGAACGGAGTCGGCGGAGCCGAAGAGCAGCACGCGGGCCGAGAACTTGCCGCGGGTGCGCTGTCGACGCAGCCAGACCCGCCACAGAGCGCGGGTCAATGCGAGGAGGACGAATCCGGCGGGGATCGCCGTGATGAAGAATCCTCGAGCGAAGTCGATCCGGTACAGATACGCGATGACCGAGACGGCGGCGAAAATCCATACCGCGGAGTCGAGGATGCGCTTGTACTCGCCGACGTCCTCGCCGACGACGCGGGCGTCGCGGGTGCCGAACAACCAGAGCAGCAGGATCCAGGCGACGGCGAGAACGGCCGAGACCGACCAGTAGTTCAGGACCCGGCTCGGATCGAGCACGCCGCGGACGGAGAGCGCTTCCGTCTCGAAGCCGAACCAGGCGAGCTGGCTGCCGAAGATCGCGACGATGACAACGATGACGTCGGAGACGACCAATCGTCGCCGGTAGGCGGCCGTCCACCCGTTGGGCGGCGTTTTCGCATCGGGACGTGCCCTGGACGTCGCGGCACTCCTGCGTTCAGCGTCAGCGATCATGGCTTCCGGTGCACTCCCCATCACAGATGACCTCGCCCTGGTCAGACGAGTCACGCGCGGCGCCATCCGGCCGCAGGTCGGCCAAGCGGCACCAGCGTCGCGGATATCCTATCCAGCCACGCGGACCACGGCGCCCGAGTACCACCTCAATGGGGGCGGCCGGGTCGAGGCGGTCGCCGGATCGACGCGGATGACGTGGCAGGGACCCCGAGTAGGAACGGGGCGAGCCGAGTGCGTCGGATCAGCACGGCGACCACCCACGGAATGAGCAGCGCCGCAAGGAAGTACAGGGTGTTCCCGTCCTCCCGCATCCGAAGGAGCCAGAGGATTCCCGCGTGACTCAGGATCACCATGAGCCCGCACGAGGCCAAGGCGATGATGGCGGTGCCGATGCCGGCCCCGAGCGCCGGCACACAGCGCTCGGCAACCAGGATCAGCCCCGCTGAGATCATGATCGCGACCACGACGCTCACCAGAGGAGTGCCGAAATCCGCCTGTTTCAGGTCGAGCGGCGCCGAGAGCCCGAGAAGGACGAGTACGGCTGCGATGACAAGGCTGCCGGCACCCACGAGAGCCGGAGCGACGATCCGCGTTCTCACCCGCCGGAGGCCGATTCCGGCGACGACGAACACCAGACTTCCCAGCCCGGTACCGATCCCGAGCGGAACGGCCCTCATGACGTCGGGCGCCAGGTACGAGAAGAGCAGGAGAGCCACCGCCACCGCGACCTGGACCGCGAACGGCAGGCGCTGCAGCATCCGGAACACGACCGCGGTGAAGAACAGCGCGCTCACGAACCAGAACGCCGAGTAGGGGCGGCCGACGTAGGAGCCTCCGAGCAGGATGCCGAAAAGATCCTGCGGTGACGCGCCGTCCAGGATGAGTGAAGGGACGAAGGGCACCGACAGGAGAACCAGCCATGCCAGGTACGGAACAGCCAGGGTGGTGAAGCGCTTGCGCACCTCCTCCGCGAGCGGCCGACGCGGAGTCCAGAAGTATCCGGTGAGGACGAAGAAGATCGGGACGTGCCAGGTGTAGAGCAGGAGTTGCGCCGGCCGATCGAACCAGACATGCCCGGCCACGACCGCGACGATGCCCATCAGTCGCACCGTATCGACGCCCGCCGACCTCACCGTTCTCTTCACCGTGCTCGCCATGGCAGTCAACCTAACTGCTGCTGAGAATGCGGCGGGCTCCCGTCGCCGATTGCACCACTGAAGTGGGTGATCGTGGCGGCTCCGGCGCTTCGCGCGGGGAGGTCCGAATCCGCAGCGCCGAGGCCGGGTTCGCACGGGCGCCGGCCCGGAGGTGAGAGACTCTTCGGGCAGAGGCAACAATATCGGGGGTGGCCGACCGTGACGGGAACCAACGGAACCGTGCAGTCGATCAGTCGCCGAACCGTCGTCGTCGCCACCGGATGGACGGCGCCCGGGATCGCCGTCGCGATCACCGCCCCCGCCGCCGCCGCCTCATCACCCCGCCCGCAGGAGCCGCTCTCCTCGCGCTACGCACTCCGGCTGCTCACCCCGCCGACGGCCGTTCCGGGAAGCGACTTCACGTCCGGAGTCGGCGTCATCCGTGACGGTTCAGGAGGTGCCCCGGCCGCCGTGGGGTCGGCGGTGGTGACGATCGTCGGAGGCTCGGCGCACTTCGCAGCGGGGAACGAACGGCTGGTGTCGACCTCGTCACAGGTCGCCGTAGCGATCACGGCCGGCGTGTTCGCCCTGCCACGACTCATCCCCGACGGGAACGGCACGATCGAACTCGCCGTGCAGCTCCTCATCCCGGACGGAGCGGTCGATCTCGTCGACGACCGCCTCTGGCGGCTGCACGCCGGTACGGAGCCGACGGTTTACGCGATCGACCCGGCGGGCGTCGTGCCCAACCCCCTCGCTCCGGATCGGCTCGTGGCCGGCTTCTCTCCGTTCTACTCTCTGGCGGGCTGGGTCGCGTCCGTCTCCACGGTCATCGCGCCGGGTTGGATCGGCTCCGACGAACGTTCGTATGCTGCGGGCGCAACGAGCCCGGAGGAGACCTCCGCCGCTGCGCTCACCGTCGTCTCCGCCGAGGGTGAGCCGTTGCTCGGGGCGACGTTCCGCAGCGGGTACGTCGTCGATGTGAACGGCGACGTCTACACGGCCGCCGGCACGGGTTTCAATGAGCCACCGCCGTCCGAACAGTACGGAACGGATCCCGATGCGGCGGGCGACGGGCGCGTCACCACGACGATGCATCCGCTTCCCGTTCAGCGCGCCAACGTCACGATCACACCGCTCTCGATGCTCGCGGCCGACGGCACCGTCATGGTCTACGACAACGAGTCCTACGGCTTCATCCCGCTCGGCATCCGCGGTATCCGCGATATCTTCGGCGTCCGCGCCTGCACCTTCGGCACCGACGCCACGAGAACCCTGGTCTGGGCCCCCGACGCCGGCGGGGTCGACGCCGACTACGGCGTCGGTGCCGAGCCGCTCGGCTACGGCGTCGCTGTCGGCGGCTCGCGACCGATCCCTCCCGCAGCGGTCGTCCTCGCTCTCGACGCCGGGCAGGAGTACCCGGTTCTCGCGGTCGGGGCCGACGGCGAGGTCTGGGGCTGGGGAGGTACGCATTTCCTCCCCGACGCGCTCGGCGCGTATCCGGAGTTGCTCGATCTACTGCCCCGAGACCACACGGCACCCGACGGCTTCTACGTCCGAGCCGACGGCTCGATCGTGCGGTTGCGCAGTTCGGCGGACACGCCGCACGTCGCACTCGACACCGTCGCCTCGCCCACGACGAGCATCGACGCGCAGGCTGACATCGTCCGCCTGAACGCGCCATCGTCGGTCGCACTCCTCCCGGACGGAACCGCGCATCTTCTCGTTGCGGACGGATCGGCGACGCCCATCGCGGCATCGGAGCGATTCCTTCGCATCGCACCCTTCGGTGGCGACCTGCTGGCCGTGGCCACCGATCAGCGACTCCGCCTGGTCAGCATCGACGGCACCGGAGCGCTCGTTCAGGAGATCGAGCACTCCGGCACCGTCGTGCAACTCGGCGATGGCATCGTGGAGCTGAGCGGAACCGCGGATCAGTAACTCTTGTCCGCCCACGCCGCGATCGAGCAGCAATTGACGGCCGAGGTGTTCAACGAACCGTCCGCGTTCTTCACGAAGTGCTGGCAGACGGTCGATGGCAGCGGCGCCGGAGACGCGACGTCCTGCGGAACGAGCACCGACTCCGTCAGCGCGTACCGCTTCATCAGGTACCGCACGATCCGCTGCATATCGGGACGGCCCAGTGAGTTGTCGAACCGCATCACTTCAGCGATGTCCATCTCGCTCGTGAGCCTCGTACCCGCCATGTCGACCACGGACCCGAGCGTCATGTGCTTCGCGGGAGTCCCGGGCGCAGCGCTCACCGTCGGCCCCATGAACGACGCATCCTGCCACCATCCGCCGGTGCTGTAGTTCGGCTGCGGATACTCCTGCACGTCGCCCTCGCAGAAATTCATCTGCCCCGAGATGCGACGCACGTCAGTGCGTGCTCGCCACTGCGAGACGTACACCATCCAGGGTCCGAGCGTGGCGCGCTTGGTCACCGTGTGGCGCATCCGCGCGGGATTGGCGGAACCAGCCGCATCGAGCCCGGCATCCGTGAACCTCGTCTCGTGCGACTGCAGACTCGTTCGCGAGTGCGGTTGGTCGGCCAGCATCCGACCGGAGGCCCCCTGACTCGAGACGAGGTGATGCCAGCCGTAATCCCGCAACCGCGCCACGACGAACGTCGTGATCGGTGCAGCTTCGTCGCTGATCGCGGTCGGCCGCTCGATCAGGAGCCTCGACGCCGCCGTGCGGGTGAAGCGGACAGCGGGGAAGCCGTTGGGTCCGTCACTGATCAGGTAGGGCCGCGAGTCCGTTGTGCTCACGGGGTTCGTCCGCGCTTCGTTCACCGCGGTCAGGGCGCCCTTCGCCGCCGTGGCCGCGGATCCGGTCGACTGCCAGGTTCCGATGCGGTCCCCGGTCTGCAATGGACTCCCGTTCGTGCGGATCCCGATCGATTCCGAACGGTAGACGAGGGTGGGCACCATCGGAGCACGTTCGGTGAAGGTGTACGGCGCACTCGAACCGCTCTGACTCAGAGCGTTCGGCATCGGCGGGCGGGCCGGAGTCCGATTGGAGTTGTCGATCCAGATGATCGGACTCTTCGTGCCGACGGCTCCCGAGGAATCGACCGCCGCTACTTGGTACGACCGCGTCGAACCGACCGGCGCGTCAAGGTCGAGCACACCGTTCACGCCGGACATCGTCGCCCAGATCCCGCTGCCTGTCGCGGTCTTCGAGGAGCCTCGGTAGACGTGGTACTTCGTGATGGCTCGGCCGCCATCGGCTCCGAACGTCGCTGCGAGGTTGATGGAGTTGCCGATCGTGGCGGCAGCCAGCAGCGGTGCGTCCGCCACCTGCGGAGCCGCCGTCCCTGTGAACCCCGGGATCGAGACGTCCCAGATCTCGGCGCGTTTGGGGTCGCCGGGGAATACCGGGTAGAGGCGGATGCGGCCCTCGCGCTCCAGCGCGGGGGCATCGATGTACGCGGATCCAGCAGGTGCCGCCGTCATTCCCGCGGCCGCCGCAGCCGCCGCAGCCGAGTCGATCCGGTACTTCGCCCACGTGACGCCATCGGTCGAGGTGAAGACGAACAGCTGAGTGGTCGCCGGATAGGGTCCGGCAGCCTTGTCCCGAGGGGTCGGTACTCCTGCGCCGTCCTTCAGATCGTCGACGATGTCCGCTGCGGGTGCCTGCACGAGACCGGCACCACCGAGCGCGTGGTCGTCGTGGTCCGAGGCGACGACGACGATCCGGCCCGTGCTCGTGTACGCGACGTTCGAGAGACCGGCGTGGTAGGTCTTCGTCTCGTCGATCTGCGTCTGCGCGGCATCCTTCCAGACGATCTCCTTCGGAGCGATGAGCGTCGCCGCCGGCGTCAGCCATTTCTTCGCAACGGCGTCGTACGTTCGTGCGTACAGGCCACGGACCCGCTTGGCGTCGACCAGCCCGTCGGGCGTACCAGTGGGGCTCCGACCGTCCCAGTTGGACACCACCACCACGCGGTTGCCGCTCACGGCGACATGCGCCCCGACCGCGTTGTTCCGCGTCTGATCCTGCGCGGGACCTGCCGGGATGTTCGGGTTGTAGGTCGGGCCGGGGAAGACGATGTCGACATTGCCCTTGGTCCCATCGGGCAGGTCGGGAGTGAAGGGTCCCGCGATCGTGGCGGATGCGGCTCCACCCTGACCGGTGAGATCGAGGGTCTGCCAGGTGTGGCCGCCGTCGAGCGAGCGGGTGAGCGCGATGTCGCGACGTGGGTATCCCGCCTGACCGTAGCTCGGATAGCCGTTGACGGACTCGCCCGGGTCGCTGTTCACCGTGAACTCCGGCACGCAGTACATCACGGACGAACCGACTCCGGCCTTCATGAAGGCGATCTCGTGTCCGTAGCCGCCGGTCTTCGGCTTGTCGATGACCTTCGTCGCCTTGCCGTTGATGGTGACGGTCTTGAGCGTGTTGACGAGGTTCAAGCCCTCCTGGGTGCCGGCCGAACCCGAGTCGAGCGATGTACCCGGTCGGTCCACCCGGACGAAGTTCTGCAGCTGCGGAACCCAGCGCCAGATGATCGCCTGGCACAAGGTGCCGCGGGCGACCATGAAGAGCGCCTTAGTGTGCGGGTCGCGGAAGAAGCGGCGGTAGCACGAGCCGGCGTATCCGGCCGGGGCGGACTCGAGCAGATCGAAACCGGCGACGTCGTGCACGGCGCGCGAGCGGAAGATGGCCATCGCGGGCGAGTACGCCGTATCGGCGTTGGCGTGCGTCGCCGGGTGCGCGATGACACGTCCATCGTCGGTGACCGCGACGCTGGAATTGCGGTGGCCGACGTTGGTCTTGTCGTAGAAGAAGCTGCCGATCGTCGTCGTCGTCGCGGCGCCGCTGGACGGGATCCGCGTGACCGCGAAGTTCGCCTTGGGCATCCGGACCGTCTTGTCCGTCCACGGGATGGGTGTGGAGTCCGCGATGTACACGGCATCGTCATCGGACCAGATCGGAGTGTAGATCGCGCCGCCCTGGACGAGGCGGGTCGTGTCGAACGCCGCGACGGTCGTGCGGCTGACAGAACCGGAGAAGGCCGTCGCCGCGACTTCTGCTCCGGTCGCCACCGCCGGTGCGGCTGTGGTCGCCGCAGCGGCTCGGGTCGGGGATGATTGCGAAACGGCGAGTGCCGCGAGAGCGACGGCCGACATCGTCAGGAACGATCGCCGGCTGGGGCCCCCGTAGGTGGAAGCAGTCGCCTCATACGCGCATGATTTCATGGCTTGTCCCTCCAGAACCTGTCGCTCGACGACGAACGGGGACGACGAAGACACTCCGCAGCGCCGTCCCAACCGTGGGATCCGGCGAGTGGCGTCGCAGTGGCGAGGTTCCTTCTTCGAGCTCGTCGCTTCGAGAACAAGTCGATGATTTACCCAGGTGATGTTCGGCTTCAGTTCAGAGTTTCACCTGACAGCATCAGCCTACGGTTGGCGGTTACGAGTGATGACCCCCGGACGTACGTCGCTCGTCGCGATAATTCCCCAGCTCTTCCGCACTCGTGCGCCCTATCGGCGGCGACGGCCGGCCGCGCGAGGATCGCGCCGGAGACCGCTTGCTAAGGTCGGCGCATGCCCGCCGCGAATGAGCCTTCGGCCGCCGCCCGCCGGACCCTTCTCGCCGCCGCAGCCGCAGCCGTGACCGGAGCGGTCGTCGCTCCGGCAGCCGGATCCGTCGGCGATGTCCGCATCGACGACCTCGGCCCCGACGTGCAGAGTCTGATCGGCAGCAAAGTGGCCGGAAGCGAGAAGGGGGCGGTAGACGGTGTCGCCGCCCTCGACGGCGCCGGTCGGGTTCCCCGGGACCAGCTGTACTTCGCCGCGCGGGTCGGCGAGACGAACAGCACCTCCGCCATCCAGGCACTGCTGGATGCCGACGAGAGTCGATACCACCGTGTCCAGCTCGACGAGGGTGAATATGTGGCCGAGGGCCTGCGCATCCCGACGATGTGCAGCCTCGAAGGCGCGGCCGGCGGGACGAGCCGCTTCGAATCCCTCGAGCAGCGCTGGGGTGGCGTCACCATCCGCCGTCCGTCGGGGAGCACATCGACCGATCCCATCATCGCGGTCGATGGAGCGGGCGCCGGCGTGCGCAACCTCACGCTGTACAGCGGTGCGACCTCGGCGACGGCGCTCGAGGTCTCGGGCTTCGAGTCGGACCTCGACAGCATCCGTATCATCAGCGGGGAGGGCATCGGTCTCGACGTCGCATTGGCGAACAACCCGCGCTGGCGATTCATCTACGTCGACAACCACGGCTCCGACACCCTTCCGGCCGTGCGCATCCGCTCGTCGCCCGTCGGCGTCTCGACGACCAACAACGTATCCATCTACGACCTCACCATCGAGCGATCCGCGAACACCGCCCTCGAGATCGGGCCGGACGCGCTCGTCGAGTGGCTCCGCTTTTACGGGCTGCACATCGAGAATCCTCGCGACGGCCGCGGCGAGGCGTACGCGGGCAACATCGCCCCGCTCATCACGGTCGGGAACGCTCGACGCATCGATGTTCTCGGCGGGATGCTCTTCGGCGGCCCGGGCCCGATCATCCGACACGATCAACGCGACCAGCCCGACTACGGCAGCGGCGGGATCAAGCTCACGAACGTCACGCTGCTGGGTTCCGACGATTCACCGGGCACGGACGCGAATCGTGGACCGCGTGCGGCGACTCCGGTGCTGGTCGAGCTCGCCCGGGGCGACGACTTCAGCGCAGAGAACTGCGCGTTCCTGCGATACACCGAGGCGGCCGTGTCCGTCGCAGCCGCCTACGGCTCCGCCCTCGCCTTGGGTACGAGCAACACCTTCTCGGGTGCGGTCGCCGCGGATGCGCGCGCGTCGAGCACGGTGCTCACGAGCCACGGTCACCATCTCGTCGACGGACAACTGCGAATCGGAGGCGGTGAGCCCTCCGTCCAGCCGGGAGGCGTGAACGCCGTGAAGCTGGGCGCGGCGGCCGCCGACTCGGCCGGCAAGGTGTTCTTCGGCACCGGTACCACGACAGCGGCCGGCGTGCTGTTCACCGTTGAATTCGCGCAGCCCTTCGAACGTGCTCCGATCGTCACGGTGTCGGCCGCGAACGCCGAGGCCGCTGCCCTCGGGCTCTACGCGGATGCAGGCGAGACGGCGCTCACCGTGTACGCGCTCAACCGACCCGCCCCAGGCCGGCCGGACGGGAGCTTCGCTGTGAACTACATCGCGATCGGTTAGCGGACGGCCGTCGTCGTGCGGTCCCGCAGAGTGAGATCGCGGTGCGTCGCAGTCATCCGCCAGCCATCGGCGTCGAGCAGCGCGCGGATCTGAGCGCCCTGGAGCTCGCCGTGCTCGATCACGAGCGTCCCGCCGGCGCGCAGCAGCCGACGCGCGGTCATCGACACGTGGCGCACGACGTCGAGACCGTCCGCTCCCCCGTACAACGCGGCGGGCGGATCGAAGAGCCGCACCTCCGGGTCGCGCGGGATCGCCGCATCCGGGATGTAGGGCGGGTTCGAGACCACGACCGCGACGGTGCCGTCGAGTTCGGGCAGCGCTTCTGCGAGGTCGATGAAGACGATCCGGGCGTTGTCGAGACCGAGCGCGTCGCGATTGCGGCGCGCCCAGATGAAGGCCTCCACCGAGTTCTCGACCCCGAAGACGCGTGCGTGCGGCACCTCGTGCGCCAGCGAGAGCGCGAGTGCGCCGCTGCCGGTGCCGAGATCGACGGCGACCGGCTCGGGTTCGGCCGCCGAGCGCAGAGCGTCGATCGCGATCTGCGCTACGGTCTCGGTCTCGGGACGCGGCACGAACACGCCGGGGCCGACGGACAGCTCGATCGAGCGGAAGCCGGCGACACCCGTGAGGTGCTGCAGGGGTTCGCGCGCGGCTCGGCGCTCGATGAGGTGCCCGAACGCCGTCGCGGTCTCGTCGGTCACCTCGAGCCCCGTGATCAGCCGCGCCTGCAGCGCGCCTCGGCCGAGGTCGAGCAGATGCCCGAGCAACAGTTCGGCGTCGACAACCGGGGTCGGCACTCCCGCCGCAGCGAGGCGCTCGGCCCCGGCTGCCAGCAGATCGCGGGCGAGCGGCATCGTCAGAACGATCACGACTCGTCGTTGCCGATGTCGGCCAGGCGCGCCTCTTCATCCGCCTGGATCGCACTCTCGACCACAGCGTCAAGGTTGCCGTTCATCACCGAATCGAGGTTGTACGACTTGTAGCCGGTGCGATGGTCGGCGATGCGGTTCTCGGGGAAGTTGTACGTGCGGATGCGCTCGGAGCGGTCCATCGTGCGGATCTGGCTCTTGCGGACGGCACTCGCCTCCGCATCCGCCTCCTCCTGGTAACGCGCCAGGATGCGGGCACGCAGGACACGCATTCCGGCCTCGCGGTTCTGCAGCTGGCTCTTCTCGTTCTGCATCGCCACCACGATGCCCGTGGGGAGGTGTGTGATGCGCACGGCGGAGTCGGTCGTGTTCACCGACTGTCCGCCGGGTCCGCTCGAGCGGTACACGTCGATCTTGAGGTCGTTCTGGTTGATCTCGACCTCCTCCGGCTCGTCCACCTCAGGGAACACGAGCACGCCCGTGGTGGAGGTGTGGATGCGCCCCTGCGACTCGGTCGCCGGCACGCGCTGCACGCGGTGCACGCCGCCCTCGTACTTCAGGTGCGCCCAGACACCCTGAGAGGGGTCGGTCGCGTTCGACTTGATCGCGATCTGCACGTTCTTGTAGCCGCCCAGATCGCTCTCGTCTCGCTCGAGCATCTCGGTCTTCCAGCCCTTGGACTCCGCGTAGTGCAGGTACATCCGCAGCAGATCGGCGGCGAACAGCGCGCTCTCGGCGCCGCCCTCACCACCCTTGATCTCCATGATCACGTCGCGGCCGTCATCCGGATCGCGCGGGATGAGCAGGCGACGCAGCTTCTCCTGCGCGACGCGCAGACCCTCTTCGAGCTCCGGCACCTCCTCGGCGAAGGCGTCGTCCTCCTTGGCGAGCTCACGGGCGGCGTCGAGGTCCTCCCCCGCCTGCAGCCACGCCGTGTGTGCCGACTTGATCTTGCTCAGCTCGGCGTAGCGGCGGTTGACTTTCTTGGCGCGCGCCGGATCGGCGTGCAGGGCCGGATCGGAGAGCTGCGTCTGCAACTCCTCGTGCTCGGCCAGCAGAACGCTGACGGATTCGAACATGACGGGCTCGTTTCTGTATTGCGGAGATCGTGATCGCGGGAACGGCAAACGTCCGCGGCCTCCCGGGAGAACCCGGAAGGCCGCGGACGTGGCGTCGCTAGTGGTGGTTGGTCGCCGTCGACGGGCCGACCTGCGACTTGGAGACCTGCATCAGGAACTCGACGTTCGAGCTGGTCTCCTTGAGACGGCCGAGGATGATCTCGAGCGCCTGCTGCTGGTCGAGCCCGGCGAGGGCGCGACGCAGCTTCCAGGTGATCTTGACCTCGTCGGCGCTGAGCAGCATCTCTTCGCGACGGGTGCCGGAAGCGTTGACGTCGACGGCGGGGAAGATCCGCTTGTCGGCCAGGTGACGCGAGAGGCGCAGCTCCATGTTGCCGGTGCCCTTGAATTCTTCGAAGATCACTTCGTCCATCTTCGAGCCGGTCTCGACGAGGGCGGAGGCGATGATGGTGAGCGAGCCGCCGTTCTCGATGTTGCGCGCGGCACCGAAGAACTTCTTCGGCGGGTACAGCGCCGCGGCGTCGACACCACCCGAGAGGACCTTGCCCGACGGCGGGGCCGTCACGTTGTAGGCACGGCCGAGGCGGGTGATCGAGTCGAGCAGGACAACGACGTCGTGGCCGAGTTCGACCAGGCGCTTGGCCCGCTCGATCGCCAGCTCGGCGACCGTGGTGTGGTCCTCGGCGGGGCGGTCGAACGTCGAGGCGATGACCTCGCCGCGCACGGTGCGCTGCATGTCGGTGACCTCTTCGGGACGCTCGTCCACGAGCACGACCATGAGGTGCACCTCGGGGTTGTTCTGCACGATCGCGTTCGCGATCTGCTGCATCACGATGGTCTTGCCGGCCTTCGGCGGCGCGACGATGAGGCCGCGCTGGCCCTTGCCGATCGGGGCGACGAGATCGATGATGCGCTGGGTCAGCTTGCCCGGCTCGGTCTCGAGGCGGAGGCGTTCCGTCGGGTACAGCGGGGTGAGCTTCTGGAACTCGACCCGGGCTGCGGCCTCCTCGACGGTCTGACCGTTGATGGAATCGACCTTGACGATGGCGTTGTACTTCTGGCGGCCGTTCTGGTCGTTCTCCCGCGGCTGGCGGATCGCGCCGACGACGGCGTCGCCCTTGCGCAGGTTGTATTTCTTCACCTGGCCGAGCGAAACATAGACGTCGGAGACGCCGGGCAGGTAGCCCGAGGTGCGCACGAACGCGTAGTTGTCGAGTACGTCGAGGATTCCCGCGACCGGGATCAGGACGTCGTCCTCGGTGATCTCGGGCTCGAACTCGTCGTTCCCGGTGCCCCGACGCTTGCGGTCGCGGTAGCGGCCACGACGGCCGTCCTCGCCGAGCTCATTCTGCTGAGCGGATTGCGCGCCCTGGCCGTTCTGAGGGCCCTGACCGTTCTGGTTCTGACCGTTCGGGTTCTGACCGTTCTGGCCCTGACCGTTCTGGCCCTGACCGTTCTGGCCCTGACCGTTCTGGTTCTGAGGAGCCTGACCCTGCTGACGCGCCGGCGCCTGCTGGCCGTTCTGGTTCTGCGGCGCCTGACCCTGTTGGGCGTTCTGGTTCTGCGGAGCCTGCTGACCGTTGCCGTTCTGGGCGGCGTCGCCCTGCGGCTCGTTGCGGTTGCGACCGCGGCCACGGCGGTTGCGGCCCTGACGCGGCTGATTCTGCTGCTCGCCCTGGTCGTTCTGCTCGAGCGTGTCGTTCTGCTCGGCGTCGTTCTGCTCGGCGTCGTTCTGGTCGACCTCGTCGGCGGATTCGCTGTCCTCGGCGGAGACATCGGACGCGGCGCCGGCATCCGTGCCGGACTGCGTCGGCTCGGCCTGTGCGGCGCCGCCGTTGCGACGGCGACGGCCACGGCGCTCACGAGGCGAGTTACCCTCACGGGGCTGCTGCTCGGTTGTCTCCGGGGCGACGTCGCCCTCGGTGGTCTCGGCCTCAGGAGCCTCGGCCGTCTCGGTGGTAGCCGACTCGGTCGGGGCCTCGAAAGCGGGCGCCTCGACGTCGGCTTCGACGACAGGCGTCTCGACGACGGGCGTCTCGACGACGGGGGCTGCTGCCGCAGGGGCGGCCTCGACCGGAGCGACCGCGGTCTCGGCTTCCGGCACCAGCGCGGTACCGGATCCGCCGGTCACGTTGACGTGACCGCCCGCGGAGACGGTGCTCGTGGTCGCACGACGCGAGGCACGGCGCCGCGGGGCGACGGGGGCTTCGGCGACGGGGGCTTCGACAGCGCCGGCTTCGACAGCGGGCGCCTCGGCAGCGGGCGCCTCAGGTGCGGACTCCGCCACCGGGGCGGGCGTCTCGGTGGGCAGCTCGAGCTCGACGAGCGCGGCGGCGAGCTCCTCGGCCGGAGCCTCGGTCGGCGGCACCTCGGCCGGCACGACCTCGGCGTCGGGCAGCTCGGCCACGACGGCCTCGGCCGACGCGCCGGCGCGCAGGTCCGAGATCGCCTGGACGAGCTCGCCCTTGCGCAGCTTGGACGCACCACCGAGGCCGAGGCTGGTGGCGAGTGCCTGCAGTTCGGCGACGCGGAGTGCCGAGAGATCGGCGCTCAGGTCGACGGTGGCACCGTGGATGTTGGTATCGGTCACGTGAGAGGGTTCCTTCCCCCCGGGAACGACTGCTCACCGGGAGAGCACATCGACCGTGCGGTGCCATCGCGTGTTCTGATCCACGCGATGCTACGAGCCGCACCTGCAGACGAACGCGCAGATGCCGCCGGCGCCCACTGCATAAGGAGCAGGGGCGTTCACACGATGTGATGGCTGTGATTATCGGGACGATCCTTCGGACAGATTCCGCTCGTTACGCGGTTCCTCAGGATGCACCCCCACCATACCACTCCCTCCGCCGCGTCGTCGCATCCGCGCGTTCCCGCGTGTTCCGCATCCGTTCGCATCATCGACCCGCCCGTGCGAGGGACCCGCCCTGTGCGCGTCGGACCCGCTCTGCGCGGGTCCGACGCGCACAGAAGGGGTCCCTCGCAGGTCGGGTCAGGTCAGCGGGGTGACCGTGGCGCCCTTGAAGTCGACCGCGAGCATGTGCGCGCCCCAGGGCTGCGAGACGTTCTGCTCGACCAGCTCGGCGGCGGCGAGGCGCTGGGCCGGGTCGCTGCAGAGCACCAGCACCGACGGCCCCGCTCCGGAAACGACCGCGGCGTAGCCGTGCGATCGCAGCAGCGCGATCAGATTCGAGGTCTCGGGCATGGCCTCGGCGCGGTAGTTCTGGTGCAGCCGGTCCTCCGTCGCCGCGAAAAGCAGCTCGGGGCTTTGGATCAGGGCAGCGATCAGCAGCGCCGATCGCGACACGTTGAACACCGCGTCCTCGTGCGGCACGCTCTGCGGCTGAAGCGCCCGCGCCAGCTCGGTGGACATGGTGTGCTCGGGCACGAACACCAGCGGTGACACGCCCCGGTGCACCATGAGCTTCTTGTAGAGCGGCTTCTCGGCGTCCACCCACGCGATGGTGAGTCCGCCGAAGAGCGCGGGCGCGACGTTGTCGGGATGCCCCTCCATCTCCGTCGCGATGCGCAGCAGATCGACGGAATCGAGTTCGACCACGCCCTCCAGCAGGCCCTTCGCCGCCATGATCCCCGAAACGATCGCGGCGCCGGAGGAACCCATGCCTCGACCGTGCGGGATGGTGTTGCGCGCGATGAGCTCCAGCCCGGGCAACTCCTGGCCCTGGTCCGCGAAGGTGTACGCGATCGCCCGCACCACGAGGTTCGACGCATCCGTCGGCACCTCGCCCGCGCCCACGCCGTTCACCTCGACGACGGCACCGGAGCCGTCGACCGCCGTGACCTCGAGTTCGTCGTAGTAGGCGAGAGCGAGGCCCAGCGTGTCGAAGCCGGGGCCGAGGTTCGCGGAGGTCGCCGGGACCAGCACGTGGACCCGGCGACCGACGGGAACCGCCGAGGTCATGCGGAGGCCAGGCCCAGCACGCCCGCGATCGCGGTGGTGTCGACGGGGACGACCGTGGGCTGGACGTCGACGCCGTCGGCGCCTCGCAGCGCCCACTGCGGGTCCTTGAGGCCGTGGCCGGTGACCGTGAGCACGACGGTCGCACCGGCGGGGATCTCGCCCGCATCCGCACGCTCGAGCAGGCCCGCGACGCTGATCGCCGACGCGGGCTCGACGAAGATGCCGACCTCGGCCGAGAGGATGCGGTGCGCCTCGAGGATCTTGTCGTCGCTGATCGCGCCGAAATAGCCGTCGCTCACGGCGCGCGCGTTCAGCGCGAGCTCCCACGAGGCGGGATTGCCGATGCGGATCGCCGAGGCGATCGTCTCGGGGTGACGCACGATCGCACCGTTCACGATGGGCGCGGATCCGGCGGCCTGGAAGCCGAACATCCGCGGCAGCTTGGTGGTCGCGCCGCGCTCGAGCTCTTCGGAGTAGCCGCGGAAGTAGGCGGTGTAGTTGCCCGCGTTGCCGACCGGCACGATGTGGAAGTCGGGAGCGTCCTCGAGCACCTCGACGACCTCGAAGGCGGCGGTCTTCTGGCCCTCGATGCGATCGGGGTTGACCGAGTTCACCAGGTGCACCGGATAGTTCTTGGCGAGGTCGCGCGCGATGTCGAGGCAGTCATCGAAGTTGCCCTGCACCTGCAGCAGCTGCGCGTTGTGCGCGATGGCCTGGCTGAGCTTGCCCATCGCGATCTTGCCCTCAGGCACGAGGACGGCGGCCGTGATGCCGGCGTGCGTCGCGTAGGCCGCAGCGGAGGCGGAGGTGTTGCCGGTCGAGGCGCAGATGACGGCCTTCGCGCCGTGCTCGACGGCCTTCGAGATCGCCATCGTCATGCCGCGGTCCTTGAAGGAGCCGGTCGGGTTCATGCCCTCGAATTTGACCCAGACCTTCGCGCCCGTGCGGGCGGAGAGCGCTGCAGCGGGGATGAGCGGGGTACCGCCCTCCCCCAGCGTGATCACCGGGGTCGCCTCGGTCACATCGAGGCGGTCTGCGTATTCGTGCAGGACTCCGCGCCACTGCTTGGCCATCTCAGGCTCCTTCAACTCGTAGAACTGACGTCACAGCGCTGACGACCTCGTTCGAGGCGAGCGCGTGAACCGTGGACGCGAGATCGGACTCAGCCGCCGCGTGCGTGCCGATGACCAGGGTAGCGGTCGGCGCAGGGGCCACCTGACCTCCGATGGACTCCGGCAGGAGTGGTGCGGGTGGCGGCGTCTGCACGAGCGTCTCCACCGAGACCCCGTGTTCGGCGAAGACGCCGGCGATCTGCGCCAGCACCCCGGGGCGGTCCTCGACTTCGAGACTGACCTGGTAGCGCGTGGTGACGTGTCCGATCGGCAGCACCGGCAGCCCGGAGCTCGCACTGGTGACCAGACCCGGGCCGCCGACCACGTGCCGGCGTGCTGCCGAGACGACATCGCCGAGCACGGCGGAGGCCGTTTCGACACCGCCGGCTCCCGCTCCGTAGAACATCAGGCTGCCGGCCGCCTCGGCCTCGACGAACACCGCATTGTTGGCGCCGTGCACGGCGGCGAGCGGATGCGTCCGGCTGACCAGCGCGGGGTAGACCCGAGCCGACACTCCTTCTTCGCCCGTCTTCGCGTCGACGAGGCGCTCGCAGATCGCGAGCAGCTTGACGACGTACCCCGCGGCGCGGGCCTGATCGACCTGCTCCTTCGTCACTCCCGTGATGCCCTCGCGATGCACCAGTTCGACCGGTACCTCCGTGTGGAAGGCGAGCCGTGCGAGGATCGCGGCCTTCTGTGCGGCGTCGTAGCCCTCGATGTCGGCCGTCGGGTCCGCCTCCGCGTAGCCGAGTTCGGTCGCCAGGGCGAGTGCGTCCTCCAACGTGGCGTGCTCGGTGTCCATCCGATCGAGGATGAAATTCGTGGTGCCGTTCACGATGCCGAGGATGCGGTTGACCCGGTCGCCGGCCAGGCTGTCGCGCAGCGGGCGGATGATCGGGATCGCACCCCCGACGGCGGCCTCGTAGTTCAGCTGCGCCCCGACCTGGTCGGCCGCATCGAACAGCTCCGAGCCGTGAGCGGCGAGCAACGCCTTGTTGGCGGTGATCACATCGGCACCCGAGGCGATCGCCTGCAGGATATAGGTGCGCGCCGGCTCGATGCCGCCCATCAGCTCGACCACGATGTCGGCGCCGAGGATCAGCTCCTCCGCGTCCGTGGTGAAGTACTCGTGCGGGATGTCGGCGGAACGAGGAGCATCGAGGTCTCGCACGGCGATACCGGCGAGCTCGAGCGGCGCACCGACGCGCTGGGCGAGTTCGTCGGCCTGGTCGAGGAGGAGCCGCGCCACCTGGGCGCCGACGGAACCGGCTCCCAGCAGGGCGACGCGGAGGCTGCGGTATTCGATCACAGTGCCGGCCTTTCGGTGATGCCGGCGTCGCGGCGGAGGAGGTCGTCCTCGGTCTCGCCGCGCACGATCACGCGGGCGTGCCCGTCACGCACGGCGACGACGGCGGGGCGGCCGAGGTAGTTGTAGTTGCTGGACAGCGACCAGCAGTACGCACCCGTGGCCGGCACCGCGAGCAGATCGCCCGGGGTGACGTCGCCGGGCAGGAAGTCGTCGTAGACGACGATGTCACCGGATTCGCAGTGCTTGCCCGCGATCCGCACCAGTGCCGGAGCGACCTCGCTCGAGCGGTTGGCGATACGCACGGTGTAGTCGGCGTGGTAGAGCGCTGGACGCGCATTGTCGCTCATCCCGCCGTCCACGCTGACGTAGCGGCGAACC
Organism: Microbacteriaceae bacterium VKM Ac-2855; assembly: GCA_013204985.1. Lineage (GTDB taxonomy): Bacteria > Actinomycetota > Actinomycetes > Actinomycetales > Microbacteriaceae > Rathayibacter. The sequence continues at coordinate 677,600 of JABMLG010000002.1, read as the reverse complement.
GCGGTTGCGCCCTCCGGCCCGACGGTGACGTCTTTGATGGTCCCGACCTCGTAGAGCGTCGCTCCCGCGGTTCCGATGATCGCGCGGCCCGGCTCGATCGCGATCTTCGGCAGGGGGATGCTGCGCGCGGCGCACTGCGCGGCCACGACGTCCGCGATGCTCGCCGCGATCTCGTCGATCGGTGTCGGGTCGTCGACGCTGGTGTACGCGATGCCGAAACCGCCGCCGAGGTTGAGCTCGGGCACGTCCCCGTTCGCGAGCATCTCCGCGTGCACGTCGAGCAGCCGGGATGCCGACTCGGCGAAGCCGCCGGCACCGAAGATCTGCGAGCCGATGTGGCAGTGCAGGCCGAGGAAGCGGAGCGAACCGTGCGAACGGATCCGCTCGACGGCGTCGGGGCAGGCGGCGAGGGATAATCCGAACTTCTGGTCCTCGTGCGCCGTGGCGAGGAAGTCGTGGGTGTGCGCGTGCACACCGCTGTTCACGCGGAGCCGAACATTCTGCACCACGCCGTGCCGCTGCGCGGCTGCGGCCACGCGGTCGATCTCGATCAGACTGTCGATCACGATCGCTCCGATGCCGGCCGCGACCGCGCGGTCGATCTCGGCGACGGATTTGTTGTTGCCGTGCAGTCCCATGTTGGCGGGCGCGACGCCCGCGGCGATGGCGACGGCGAACTCGCCGCCGCTGCAGACGTCGACGTTCAAACCGGCCTCGGTGACCCACCGCGCCACTTCGGTGCTCAAGAAGGCCTTGCCCGCGTAGTACACGGTGACCGTGGTCCCCACTCGGGCGAGCTCACGCTCGAACGTCGAGCGGATCCGCTCGGCGCGGCCGCGCGCATCCGCTTCGTCGACGACGTAGAGAGGGGTACCGAACGACGAGGCGAGTTCGGTCGCCGGCACACCGGCGATGCGCAGCACTCCGTCGTCTCCGCGGCGCGCACCATCGGACCAGACACCGTCGGCCAGAGCATTGGCGTCGTCGGGCTCGTGCAGCCATTCGGGCGCGAGCGGATGAACGTCCACGGGTGAGACCTCACAGGAAGAGTCGAGTGGGAGTGTCACTGCGTGGCGAGCGAGCCCGGATTGACCCCTGAAGCCAGCGAATTCAGTGTCGTGCCGCGCGAGGAAGCGTGGACACGGATGATCAGATTGTAGTGGCCGCCGGGTGGGAGCGTGCGACGAGGGCTGCGAGTATGGGCCCGGCTCGGCGCAGCGTGCCGGGCCGGCCCTCGTCGAACGGCAGATGCACCGCATCGGTACCCGACCTCGGGCAGGCTCTCAGATCGGATGCGCCACACTGGTGAACGACGGTCGACGGTGCCGCACTCCCAGCCCGTTCCGAGAGGTACCGATGTCCAGACTCCGAATCGTCGTGCTCATCGCCGGCGTGCTGTACACGATCCTGCTCGCCGCCATCACGCTGTCACCCGAGCCGGTCGACGCGCCGTACGGCCAGCAGATCGGATTCATCGTCGCGACCGTGCGCCGTCTGGGTTGGTCGACATTCGGGTACGCGCACCTGCAGGGTCTGAGCAACGTCGCCCTGTTCGTCCCCTTCGGCGTGATCGCCGGCGTCCTGTTCCGTGTGCGCGACTGGTGGGTCGGGATCGTGCTCGGAGTCGTGTCGAGCGCGTTCATCGAGACGGCGCAGTTCCTGTTCTTCCGGAACCGCTTCGCCACGCTCGACGACGTCGTGACCAACTCGATCGGTACCGTGATCGGCGTGGCCATCGGAGTCGTCGCACACGTGGTGCAGCGTCGACGGGAGAAGCGCCGACTCGCGTCGGCGCTCTCCTAGCGGAAGATCGTCAGCGCGTCTCCAGCTCGAGAAGCCGAGCCAGATACCCGCCGTAGCCGCTCTTCTTCAACGTGTCGGCGTGTACCGCGAGTGCTGCATCGTCGATCCAGCCCTGACGCCAGGCGATCTCTTCGATGCACCCGATCTTGAAGCCCTGCCGCTGCTCGATCACGCGGACGAACTCGGTCGCCTCGATCATCGAATCGAACGTGCCGGTGTCGAGCCATGCGGTGCCGCGATCGAGCACCTGGACCTTGAGCTTGCCTGCCTCGAGGTAGCGCTCGTTGACGGTGGAGATCTCGAGCTCACCACGCGCACTCGGCTCGATCGACTTCGCGATCGCGACGATCTCGTTATCGTAGAAGTAGAGACCGGGCACCGCGTAGTTGCTCTTGGGGTTCGCAGGCTTCTCCTCGATGGAGACGGCGTGGAAGTCCGCATCGAACTCCACGACGCCGTACGCGCGCGGATCGGCGACCTGGTAGGCGAAGATCACCGCGCCGTCGACCTCGGTATTGGCGGCCAGAGCCGTGCCCAGGGCGGTTCCGTGGAAGATGTTGTCGCCCAGGACGAGAGCCACCGAATCGTCGCCGATGAACTCCTCGCCGATGATGAAGGCCTGCGCGAGACCGTCCGGGGACGGCTGCACGGCGTACTCGAGGCGGACGCCGAGAGACGAACCATCGCCGAGAAGAGCGCGGAACGCGTCGTTGTACTCCGGCGTCGTGATGATCAGGATCTCGTTGATCCCCGCCATCATCAGCGTCGAAAGGGGGTAGTAGATCATCGGCTTGTCGTAGATCGGCATCAGCTGCTTCGACGTGCCCTTGGTGATGGGCCAGAGCCGGGTGCCGGAGCCGCCGGCGAGAATGATTCCGCGCATCAGGGTTCCTATCGAGCGTTCAGTTCGGCGTAGTAATCGCGGGCCTGCTGCCACGTGGGCAGGATGCCCAGTTCTCGAGCCTCGCTGAGGCCGGGCGCGTCGGTGTCCTTGGGCGAGAGCAGCGGGGTACCGGCTTCCTCCGGGAAGACGAGGCCGATCTCCTCGTCCAGCGGGTTGATGCCCTTCTCACGCTCGGGGTTGAACGTGGAGTTGACCAGGTAGCTGACCACCGCACCCTCGGTGAGGGCCACGAACGCGTGGCCGATGCCCTCGGCGAGATAGACCGCGTGCCGCTCCTTGTCGTCGAGGAGCACCGCCTCCCACGTGCCGAATGTCGGCGAGCCCACGCGGATGTCGATCACGTAGTCGAGCACGGCGCCGTGCATGGCGGTGACGTACTTCGCCTGGCTCGGGGCGATCTGCGCGTAATGGATGCCTCGAACGACACCGCGCTTGGACACCGACGTGTTGCCCTGGCGCAGATCGAGCGGATGCCCCACCGCCTCTTCGAGCCGATCGAATCGATAGAACTCCAAGAACACACCCCGCTCGTCGGCGAACTGCCGCGGTGTGATTTCGTAGGCGTCGGCGATACTGAGTTCTCGAATCTGCACACCCGGGAGTCTAGCGGGCCCAGGTAACGGCACTGTTTCGTGCCGATGACCGGGGCTTCTCCGTTGCGGGAAGCGGATATTACCTCATCCGCAGCTACCGGGTTCCTGCAGGGTCGGGTCGGCGAGCATCCCCGGCGCGACGTCGAAGCCCGCGCGCAGGGTCTGCGAACGCACCTCCACGCTCCTCAGCGTCAGACCGACCGGTAGAGCGTCGTCGAGACAGATCGTGCGGGTGCGCACCAGCCCGTCGGCCAGCGAACCCACGCGGTCGCGGAGGTCGTCCGCGGTGATCGTCGCGCCGCCGAGCCGGATGCTTTCGGGCTCGAGGGCGATCTCGCCGTCGACCGCGTCGGGGACCAGGCCCACTCCCACGGCGAGCGAGAGCCCGAAGACGTCGATGTCGGTCTCGAGCTGCACGGCCGGAGGATCGAGGGTGACGTCGTCGACGGTGCCGTTGCTGAACTCGGCGACGAGCGACTCGACCGACGCCGCATCGATCGCGGCATCGACGTGAGCCGATTCGAGCTCACCCGCCCCCGAGATCGGGACGCCCGTCGCGTGGGCGGTGACATCGGCGTTCAGTCCGCCGAGAGCGACGTCATCGGCCTCGATGTCGAGCCGGTCGAGGCGGCCCGCGATCAGCTGGGGCAGCACCGCCCACCCACCGACCGTCACCGCGACGGGATGCGTCGCGTCCAGGCCGAGCACGTCGCGGATCTGCGTTGCCGTCGAGTCGGCGACAGCCCGCCGCGCGAATCCGTCGCCGACGACGGCGGCGACGACGAGGAGGACGAACAGAACGATGAGCGCGACCACGAGCCGAACGCCCCGGCGTCGGCGGGACGGGACGATCGGCTCGGTGCTCATCGCTACATCCGCTCCGGGGCGGAGACGCCGAGCATGGTGAGACCGTTGCGCAGCACCTGCTGGGTCGCGTCGTTCAGCCAGAGTCGCGTGGAGTGCACGGCTTCGATCGGATCCTCGCCCTGCGGGATCACGCGGCAGTTGTCGTACCAACGGTGGTACAGCCCGGCGATCTCCTCGAGGTAGCGGGCGATACGGTGCGGTTCGCGCAACTCGGCGGCCTGCGCTACGACGCGCGGGAACTCCTGCAGGCCACCCAGGAGCGCCGACTCGGTCTCGTGAGTGAGCGTCTCGGGCGCGAACACCTCGCGGGTGACACCCGAGGCGGCAGCGTTGCGATCGACCGCGCAGGTGCGGGCGTGGGCGTACTGCACGTAGAAGACGGGGTTCTCGTTGCTGCGCTTGGTCAGCAGGTCGAGGTCGATGTCGAGCATCGAATCCGCCGAGGATCGCACGAGCGAGTAGCGCGCTGCATCGACGCCGACGGCCTCGACCAGGTCCTCCATCGTGACCACCGTGCCGGCGCGCTTGCTCATCCGAACGGGCACACCCTCCTTCACCAGATTGACCAGCTGGCCGATCAGGATCTCGAGGTTCACGCCCGGCACGTCGCCGAAGGCGGCGGTCATCGCCATCATGCGGCCGATGTAACCGTGATGGTCGGCCCCGAGCATGATGATGCAGCGGTCGAAACCGCGCTCACGCTTGTCGAGGTAGTAGGCGAGATCGCCCGAGATGTAGGCGGCCTCGCCGTCGCTCTTGATGATGACGCGGTCGCGGTCATCGCCGAAGTCGGTGGTGCGCAGCCAGGTGGCACCATCGGCCTCGAAGATGTGGCCGAGCCCGCGCAATCGTTCGATCGCCCGGTCGACGGCGCGTGATTCGTGCAGCGAGTTCTCGTGGAAGTACACGTCGAAGTCGACGCCGAAGTCGTGCAGGCTCTGCTTGATCTCGCCGAACATGAGGTCGACACCGATCGAGCGGAACGTCTCGTTCAGCTCGGCATCGGGCAAGACGTCGAGATCGCCCGGGTACGCGGCGACGACGCGCTGGGCGATATCGGCGATGTACGCTCCGCCGTAGCCGTCCTCCGGAGCCGGTTCACCGCGATACGCCGCGAGCACGCTGCGCGTGAAGCGGTCGATCTGGGCGCCGTGGTCGTTGAAGTAGTACTCGCGGGTCACCGCGGCACCCTGTGCGATGAGCACCCGGGCGAGACTGTCACCGACGGCGGCCCAACGGGTACCACCGATGTGGATCGGGCCGGTGGGGTTGGCGGAGACGAACTCGAGGTTCATCTTCAGGCCGGCGTAGAGCGATCCGTCGCCGAATCCGGAGCCGGCGGCGACGATCGTCTTCGCGAGAGCGCCTGCGGCAGCGGCCTCCAAGCGGATGTTGATGAAGCCGGGGCCGGCGACCTCGGCCGTGGCGACACCGTCGATGGCGGCGAGCCCCTCGGTCAGCTCGGTCGCGAGCTCGCGCGGGTTCACGCCGACGCGCTTGGCCAGCTTCATCGCGATGTTCGAGGCCCAGTCGCCGTGGTCACGGTTCTTGGGGCGCTCCAGCACCACCTCGCCGAGCTCGACCACGGTCTCGCTGCCTCGTCGCTGCACCACGTCGAGGACGAGGGCGTGCAGGGATGCGGCGAGCTGTTCAGGAGTCACAAGGAGCGATTCTACCGGTGCCTGCGGATGCGCCCGGGCTGACCTTGCTAGGGTGCCACGCATGCGCCGCGCCGCCTCCACCCCGATCCGCCTCGCTCTCGCCGTCGGCATCGTCTGCGGCCTGAGCGCGTGTGCGACGACCGCGGATTCGGACGGTGAGCCCACGAGCGCGGACAGCCCCGCTCCCGCGATCACGGGAACGCCGATCCCGCTGAGCTGCGAGCAGCTGGTACCGACCTCGGCCCTCACCGGCCAGTGGGCGGGCTATGCGCCGGACCCATCCTTCACCCCGTCGTCGGTCGGGGCGGAGATCGCCGGTTTCGACGGGCTGGTGTGCGGTTGGGCGTCCGAGGCGGGTTCGTTCGAAGTCGCGGTGGCGCAGCTCGATGCCGATGTCATCGAGGACCTCAAGAACGCCAGCTACGAGGGCAGCACCGCGGTGCCGACCTACGGTAAGCCGCCGGAGATCGAGGGGTACTTCACCACCGCATCGGGTTCGGGCGTCGCCGACGTGTTCGTCGACGACTTCTGGATCGAGACGACCGGCACCGCTTACGTCGAGCCCGGCGATCCCGCTCAGTTGATCGCCGCCGCGATCGCCGCGCTGCGGGGCTGAGGCGGCCGCACTCCGCCTTCGAACGCGGGGAGGCGAGGAGCCGGGTGCGTCAGCCCAGTTGCACGAGTCCGGCGTGGGTGTTCGAGCGAGGCGCGTCGACCTCGGCGGTGACCGCCATCGAGAGCAGCGACAGGTCGGTGACGTAGTTGCTGAGGAACGCGGTGTCGGCGGTGTCGCGGCCGGCCGAGATGCGCAGCATCGTCTCCCGTGGCGCGAGGCGGGTCGCATCGAGCACGTGCCACGCGCCGTCGTGCCACGCTTCGGCGACAGCGTGGAAGTCCATCGGGATGAGCCCGGGTGCGAACACCGCGGCGACGCGCGCGGGGATGTCGAGAGCGCGCAGGAGCGCGACGACCGTGTGCGCGTAATCGCGGCACACGCCCTGACGCGCGTCGATCGTGTGCAGCGCTCCCCCGGTCGAGACGGTCGAACCGTAGACGTAGCGGAGCCGGGCGTGCACCCACGCCTCGACCGCGGCCAGCGCCTGCTCCCCCTGCAGCCCACTGAATTCGGCGCGCGCGAGCGGGGTCAGAGCATCCGCCTCGCAGAACCGGCTCGGCCGTAGGTATTCGACGAGCTCCAGCTCCGTCGGCACATCCGGGGCGGATCGGCCCGTCACCGTCGCGTCGTATCGAACCGTCAACAGGCCCGAATCCGCCCAGGTTCGATGGATGCGCGTGCCGTGACGCGCGTCGAACTCACGGGGACGAACGGGACGGCCGTCGAGTTCGACGACGAACGACTCGTCGAGCTCGTAGCCGCCCTTCGCGACCGTCATCGCGAAGACGAGGTCGGTGGGGCCGGTGAGGCGCAGATCGAGAGAGGCGGATACCGTGCGCAGCATGCCTCGATCCTGGCATGGGCGGGGTCGCGCGCCGCCGCATCCGCTGTCTCGTCCGCTGTCTCGGGCCGGGCCGCGCCGGTGCTAACCTTGACGAGCACTCCTGGCCCCCATAGCTCAGGGGATAGAGCACTGCCCTCCGGAGGCAGGGGCGTAGGTTCGAATCCTACTGGGGGCACCACCGATTTAGGCCCGAGATTTCGCCGAAGTAGCGAAGTTCGGGCCTTCGTCATTACCGGCCCGTGGCAACGAAATGGCAACACTTCGCGAACGGATAGCCAAATCCAGAGCCGCCGAAACGGCATCTAGGTCGTCATCGAAGAGGTCGGCGTACACGTCGAGCGTGACCGCCGCAGAGGCGTGGCCGAGCATGCGCTGAACCGACTTGACCGACGCACCCGCGCTGATCGCAAGGCTCGCGGCGGTATGACGAAGCTCGTGAGGCGTGAGGCCTTCGCGCCCGATCGAGGCCGCCGCAGCGTCAAGCCATCCGCGGCGGAACACCCGACCGCGAAGCCACCCATGACCGCGACTTCCCGAGAACACTGGGTCGTCTGGCCCCTTGCCTGAAATGTGGTCCCGCAGCTCAGCAGCGATCGTCGCCGGCACGGGCACGGAGCGGTGCTCGTAGTCTTTCGGCTCGCCCTCTACCTGCGACCCGCCGACCTCTACGACCGTGTGCTGGATCTCGAGCCGCCCCCGCACTGTGTCGACATCACGCACCCTGAGCCCGGATAGTTCTCCCCAGCGCAGGCCGCAGTACGCGAGGACACGGACCAGGAGTCCGTAGCCGTTGCGCTTCCCGTTCTCCTGCCCCTTCCCGATCGCGTCAACCGCGGTCGCGAGCGCGGCGACCTCGTCATGTGTCAAGTACGCCTTCGCAGCCGTCGAGACCTTCGGCAGCTTCAATCCCGTCGCCGGATTGGCCGGGATTCGCCCGTCGCGCACGGCGGCGCTCAACGCTCCCGAGAGCACGTTCACGATCTTGCGGACGGATGCCGCGCCCTGAGTCTTCTGCAAGCCGCTGGCCCACGCCTGCACGGTTCCGTGGGTCAGCTCGCCCAACGGGTAGCCGCCGAGCTTCGGACGGATGTGTGTCTTTACGATCCCCTCCGCCCGTTCCCGCGACGTTGCCCGCCAGTCCGTGCGATCCGACATCCACGCGTCGAGCCAGTCCCCCAGCGTTACCCGCGACCGCGCCGGGTCCATGTATACGCCGGTGGCCTTCGAGACCTCGACCGCGGCGAGGTACGTCTCCGCGGCTTTCTTCGTCGTGAACCCGCGCTTCTGCCCTTGCTTGTGGTCGGGTTTGCGGTAGATGACGCGATAACGCTTGTCAGACTCGCGCGGGCTCCCCTTCGCGGTCAGCGGACCCTTCACGTAGTAGGAGTGAACGCTGCCCATTAGTCGAGCAGGCCTGCCTTGCGAGCCTTCGCGATCCATCGCGTGGCCGTCCGTTGATTGATATCGAAATACCCGACAACGGACTTGTTGGGCGCTTGCCCATATGAGCGCGACGCGGCGTACAGGCGAGCCACCCATAGCAGAGTCTCGTCGGTTGGGCCGTCTGCCTTCATCCTCGCGAGGTGGTCCGGGTTCACGCCGAACGGACTCAGGGTGCCGTCCTCGGCTCGAACCTGCACGAAGTGGTTTCCGGCCGTGATCGTTGAGATTCGCGCCAGCCCATGGAGCTGCGTGGCTGTCAGGCCGCGGGCGGCATGGATCGTGAGCACGCGCGTAGAAAGCTGCTTGCGATCAGCGTCCCACTCCTGCTCGAGATCGACTTCGACTCCGTCTGCCTCGGCTATCAGGAGTCCGATCATCGTCCATCTGGCGGGAACTACGAGGTCTGGTAACACGTCGATCTCGCCGTCGCCATACTTCGCTCGCACCCATGCGCCTGGTTCCCGTGGTGGTCGTTCAGTCATGTGCACCACCTTAGCGTCCACGGATTTCAAAGTTGCGACACTAATTTGTGGCCACGTCTTGAATTTCTTGGACACATCTCCTAGGGTCGTGATTGCGGGACGTGACCACGTCTCGCAAAACGTGGACAAGGAGAGACAAATGACGGTGACGCACCCCGCGGTCCAGCAGGACAACGCGGTTCGGTACATCACGCCGGAGCAGGTCTGCGACCTGATCCCGGGCATGACGAAGAACAACCTCGCGGGCCTCCGATTCCGAGGGGAAGGCCCTCGCTACCGACGTCCGACGCCACGGACCATCGTGTATCTCGAGAGTGAGGTCATCGAATGGATCGAGTCGACCGCGCGACAGGGCACCGCCGAGGCGGTGTCGGCATAGACACGCCGAACTCGCCTCTTGATCTTGTTGCTTCGGGCCAGGATCTCACCCGCCTCTGGTACGCGGACCCCACCGGGGAAGCCGCGATCAGACACATCCTCGCCGCTGACGATTTCAGCGTCGTGGACCACACAGGAGCCACCGTGTTCCGCATCAGCGGGCAGGCGCTAGCCGCCGCTCTGCACCTCTACACCTTCACCCCGAGCCGTCGCGGTCGCAGCGTTCGCGCTCACGTTCGAAAGGAGTAACCGATGACCAGCACCACCGAGAAGGCGCGGGCGACATGGGACGTGCTGCGTCCCGATCAGCTCGCCGCTGCTGAGCAGACCGAGGCGCGCATCACACCTGTGAAGAACGCGATCTTGCTGCTCCTGCACGCGCACGGCCCGCTGACTCACGAGCAGATCGCGGACCGGTACCGCGAAGCCGAGATCAGCGACAACGTCCCCCACGTCACCGAGACCTCGATCCGCTCGCGGACCTCCGAGCTGCTGCACGCCGGTCTCGTTCGCGCTGCAGATGAAAAGGGTCTCAGCCGAGCGAAGCGACCCGCGACACGCTGGGAAGCAGCGTGAATACGAAAAAGCCGGAGCTGCGCGCCAACGCAAACTCCGGCAACGACCCCACCGCAAGCCATCACGAAAGCGAAGGAATCAAGATCATGACCACGGTAACAGAGACCACCGTCATCACACCCGAGATTGTGGAGAGGGACCGGGCGATCATCGCCGCCGCGCAGGCCGCTCCGCCCGCCTTCCAACACGTCTACCCCGGCACTCCCGAGTTCGACGTGATCGAACGATGGGCAGGCGGCTGTGACCTGTCCAACGTCTCAACGGCGCACCTCTGGCACTACCTCACATCTATGACCTTCCCGCATGTCCCGTTCACCACCCCGTGCCCGTCCTGGTGCAACCTCGATCACCACGAGACAGACACGCTCCGCACCGATCACCGCACCTGCCTCACGGATCACTGCAGGTACGTAACCGAGACCGCCGACTACGCCGTGTGGGTCAAGCGCGAAGATGTTCGAGACGCTTACGGGAATGTCACGATCGGATCCCCGTGCATCGTGTTCGCCTGCGAGACCGGGTTCGACACCAGCACGGACGGCCTCCGGACGTTCGCGGCCGACCTCGCATCGAGCGCGGCGACCGTCGAGCGCCTGCTGAGCGCCGAGGCCGTACAGTGAGCGCCCTCGTGGACACACGGTTCTCCGGCTACGTCACCGTCGAGCCGGCGGTCATGCTCGATACTGTGCCCGTGGTGCGAGTCGAGACGAATGGGCTCGAACTCGCTTTCCTACCCGATGAGGCGCGCAGATTGGCCACCGCCTTACTCGAGGCCGCCGCCGCGACCGAGAAGCCCGCTGCGTCCGATGACGCCTGGCTGGACGAGGTGACGTGTTGAGCGGCCGCGTGAACGGCACGGACCTGGACGCTCTCAAGTCGGTGGTGTGGCGCACCACCGGGACGATTGAGGGCGTACAGGACGCCATCGCGGGCAACATCGAAGGTGTCGATCTCGAATCCGAAAGCGAGATCCTGGACTCGTGCCGGCGGATGCTGTGGCTCGCTCTCGCCGAGCGCGTCGAAGGCATCCGCTGGGACGGGCTGCGCGTGACGTTCACCGACCTCGGCTGGGCGATGGCAACGACGTACACGGACGGCAGCCCGGTCTACGAGGACATCGACCTTGGCATTCCCGGCTACGGTCCGGCCCGCTACTTCCCACGCCATGACGGTGACCGTGCGGCGTTCATCAAGCTCGTGACGCCTCCGAAGCGACACCTGCACGTGGTGCCGCCCGCCCCCGAGGACAGCCCGTACCTCGCACTCGCGGACATGCTCAGGGCATCGGGACACCGAACCCTCGGCGAAGCACACGCGGCGGGCCTATTCAGCAAGGGGACTGACGCGTGAGTGACATCGAGGTAGTCGACGCAGTCATCGAGATGACCGCCGAGGAAGCCAAAAAGGCCACGTTCCGCATCGGTCTGCTGCGCGACAGCATCACCGACGCCTACGACAAGTTTACCGTCCTCGTCATCGAAGCGTATGAACGAAGAGCCTGGTCTGCACTCGGGTTCACTTCATGGGACGCGTACGCGGCGGAGCACTTGGCGGTGAAGACCTCGCAGGCGGACAGGTTGCCCATCGTCGCTGCTCTGACCAACGCGGGCATGAGCACCCGCGGGATCGCCGCCGTCACGAAGGTCAGCAACAAGACCATCCATCAGGACCAGCAAGTGTTACCTCCGGGTAACAGTTCTCCGCGGATCAACAGCGCAGACGGCAAGTCGCGGCCCCGGCCAGCTCCGAAGGCGCCAGAGCCGAAGCGCGAGCCTAACCGCCGACCGATCACGAGCACCGCGCACTCCGCCGTGGTCGACCTCCGGAACATCGCGAACAGGTTCGACCGCATCATCGCGGACGACCGGCTTCACCGGAACCGGGAAGCACTCGGCTACCTCTGGGCTGAAACCGTCCAGCACATCTCGATCCTGACCGAGTTTCTGGACGCGATCAGACCCGAGCCGGACCCGACTGTCGACCCCGACACGGGCGAGGTGATCGAGCACGGCTCCCCCGACTAACCGATCCGGTCGGCCCCGACGAAATAGTCGAGGCCGACCCCAGCCCCACGAGAGGAGGCCCAGATGGTCGACGCCCGAATGCCCGAACGCTACCTACTCGACCGCCGGATAGGTCGCCTCAGTGACGCAGAGTTCCGCTCGTACATCACTGCAACCATCTGGTCCGTCTCCAACCGGACAGACGGCGTGATCGTCGCAGACGACCTGCCGCTCATCCCCCGGTTCTCGACCTCTGCCGTCCTCGCTTTCGTCGCTCTCGCACTTTGGGTCGAGACAGGCGATGGTCGGTGGTTGATCTGCGACTTCGCCCAGACGCAGACCAGCAAGCACGAACTCGAAGTCGTGGAGAACATGCGTCGCCGCGACCGCGAGAAGAAGGCACGACAACGAGCGGCGAAGGCGGGGTTGGAAGCCGAACCCAGCCCAGCCTTCGCGGACGTCCCTGGGGACGTCCCCAGGGACGTGTCCCCAGGACAGCACAGGCAAGGACAGGCCAGGAAGGAAAGGCACGTAGTAGGTGACGAAGAACCAGCTTGGCGAGACGTCGAAGTTGGTTCCCTCACCGCGTTCACTCTTGCCGACTGGGAACGAATGCCGGAGAAGGCGAAGACCGCTATCGAGAGTTGGGGCATGCGCCCTGACGAGAGGAACGCATCATGACCAACCCCAACGAGATACCCGCGGTTCCTCGTCCGATCGATGAGGCCCGCGCATGCCGTGTGGTTCTCGCGCACCTGCGTAACGATGACGAACTGTTCGCTCAGGTCATGGTTGAGGCGTTCGAGGATTACGAGACCGGGATCGGTGTTCCGGCTTTGTGGCAGCTCATCACTCGTTTGTCGTTCGACGGTGCCGGTCTGCTGCTGGTCCTCAGCGGCGGGGATCAAGTCAAGGCGACCACTGCGCTTGAGGACCAGCTTGCCGGAATCAACCTTGACGGCCCCGAGCCTGCCGACTGACCTCGAGGCGATGACAGCTGACCGTGACCGTTGGCAGTCGATCGCTCGCCGGAACGAGACCCGGCTCCGTGATGAGCGCGCTGCCCGGGGCGACATCCTCGGCGAACTCGCGCAGCACGTCGTCACCGCACTTCGCGGGGCCGGTTACGTCGAGATACACCCGCAAGGCACACCACCCACCCGAAACCAGGAAGGCAAGACCCATGTCTGAATTCACCACCGCCCAGCGCGCAGAGATCGCGAAGATCGCACGCACCGAAGCGGCCCGCGTCAACCGCATCCCGCTCGACAACCTCGGACGCACACCGCACGACACCGCCGACGACACCGAGCAGGAACTCGCACGCCGCCGGGGAGACATCCCCGGCACGTTCACCCCCGCCGCCCGTTGGGGCACCGGCGACTGAGGAGCGACCATGACCGACTTCACACCCGAGCAGCAGGCAGAGATCCGCCGCATCGCCACCGAGAACAAGACCACCCCGAGCTTCGGCCCGAACGGGCGCACCGAGGCCGAGCGCCGATTCGGGACCAAGACCAAGGAGAAGAAGTGACCATCACCACCGACAATGTTCGCGGGCGCACGTTCGCCGCGATACCCGGCTTCACCGAAGCGCTCACAGCGGCAGAGAATGCCCGCAGAGCCTATGGCTCTACCGGTCCTGCCAAGCGCTACCCGATCGCCGTGCAGGCGCTCTACGAGCGCGTGGCCGACCTCCTCGCGAACAGTGAGCCCGTGCCTGCGGACGTCGCTGCTGACGCCGCGCAGGCTGAGGTAGACGACCGAGCCGCCGAACTGCGCGACCTCGCAATCCGGAAGGCCGGAGTGCCCGTGTCGGAAGTGCGCAGCCAGTACATCGGGTCGCACTCCGATCTCGCTTTCGCTCACCTAAGCAACGAACTCGCCGACACCATCGACGCCGTTCGCGCGCTTGCCCCGAAGCTCACCGGCGTCAGTACCGCGGCGCAGGCGATCACCGCCGGCACCGAGTCCACCGACGCCTGGCGTGAACTCGCAGACCTCGTAGACGCGTACGACCAGATTCGCGCCGTGCAGCTCGACATCCTCCGCGAGGTCGCCACCGACCGCACCCGCTCCGAACTGCTGACCACCTGCCTGTACGCCGACAGCATCGACGTGCACCCGCACTATGTCAGCAGGCGCCTCACCTCAGCCAGCACCAGCTACCGCGACAGCCCCGCATCGAAGTCGTACACCGCATGGCTACGAGACGTGCAGCCGACGTGGGAGCAAGACCCCGAGTCGTGGTGGCCGAAGGGCATCAGCCGAGAGGAACACCTGCTCACCATCGCCGAGGGCACCTACCCGTGGATCCCCGACCTCGGGACGTACCGAGCAGCAGCCAAGGCAGCAGGCCTAGCCACAGCGGCGGTGACGATAGCCATCCCCATTGCACAGCAGGAAGCCCGAGCCGATTACTACCGACTGACCGGCATCGACACGGACGCGGACCTGACCGTCAGTGCCACGCCACCCGTCAGCACGAGGGCGATGCAGGGCGACACCAAGGCGCTGCAGCGACTCCGAGCCAACGCCGGGTTCGCCGCCGAGAACCGAGCACGGTCCGCCGCGTGGAACGCCGGTCGCGACTGATCAGGACGCCCCCTCGCCGGGATGGGTCAGGGGTTCGATGTCACTCCTGACCCACTCCAGCATCTCGCGAAACTGCGGCACCTTCCCCGCGGCGTGAGAGTCGGGCCTGCTCATCTTGAAGCTGTAGACCTCGCCCTCGGAGAATCGCTCAAGCGCCGGCGACTTCTCGGTGCCGAAGTAGGACGTAGTGCTCAGTGCCGGAAACTGGTGGACTGTCGAGTCCACCACGACTGTCCGTCCGTCCGTTAGCTGCATTTCAAGCCAGGCGTGATAGTTGCTATTCGTGTCGGCGTGAACGGTCAGCGTCCAATCACCAAGGTCTCGGTCGCAAAGGACCTGTCCGATAACGAAGCTGGCACCCGTGCACGACTCCTTCGGGTACCGCGCGAACCAGTACATCGACGCTCGATCAGGATGCCGAAGCATCGAGGCGACGGCGGCGTTGACGGTGGCCTCCACATCGCGGAGATCTATCGAGTCAGGCACCTCGACAGCCTATCGGGGGGGTGTGCAGGGACCCCCTCCCGGGCATGACTGTAGACCGGAGGGTTGCTGCGATTCCGGTTCGCTACGACTCTGGGGGTTCCGGGTCTCACGGCCCCTGAGGGCTGATCTCCGGCCCTATCCGGCCCTTTCGGACCTTATGAGGTGGTCCGCTTCGCAGATCGGCGCACAGCCCGGTCGTCATCTAGATACCGGGCTAGATCCCTGTAAACAAAAGGATTATGTGTGACATCGACTAGAATTGAGGTATGCGATGCGCGGTTTGTCATGTCTCCCTACTGCTGAGGCGCGCCGGCACGAAGACATGCTCGCCGCGATGTAGGAAGGCGCTGAGCAGGCAGACCAACATGCTGCCCGTGGAGCTTTTGTCGCGACCGAACTGGATCCGTCGCACCAGCAGCAAGGTGCCGATGACCGCGAACGGAATGCCGGCTAGCTCAACTGATCGCTCCACATGGTCAACCTACGATGCGGCGGTCGCATCGACGGTCGGAGTCGGCTTGGGTTTTGTGCTCGACGGCACCGGCATCGGTTGCTACGACCTGGACCACGTAGCGGCAGATGGCGTCCTAGAACGATCAGCGGCGGCACTCATCGAGTCGACACCTCACTTCTATGCCGAGTGGTCGCCGTCCGGTGACGGTGTGCACCTCTGGGTTTATGCCGAGGCCGAGAAGGGCTGGCGACGACGCATCGACGGGATCTCCGTCGAGTTCTACACACAACATCGATACCTGACGATCACCGGGAAGCCATTGCGCTGACGCGCACTTATCAAGACCACCACCAAGCCCTGCCGGGCCATCCGGCAGGGCTTTTCGTTTAACCCGAAAGGACCAAGACCATGACGGACAGAACAGTCAAGGTGACCGCCGTCTTCCAAGCGCAGCAGTACATCGCTGGCTTGGAGCAGATGAAGAAGAAGACCCGAGAGGTGTCGACGGACGGCACCGCTGCCATCGAACAGCAGAAGCAGGCCTACGAGACGTTGGGTCACAGCGTCCTCGCGATCGGTGGTTTCGCTACCGCGACCGTCGCGCTGGCGATCTCGAAGTTCGCTGAGTTCGACGCGGCAATGAGCGAGGTGCAGGCCAGCACGAGCGCAAGCACGAAGGAGATGGGTTCACTACGTGGCGCGGCGATTCAGGCCGGTGCCGACACTGCGTTCTCCGCTACCGAAGCCGCCAACGCGATCAACGAACTATCGAAGGCGGGTGTCTCCACCACCGACATCCTGTCGGGTGGTCTGACCGGTGCTCTGGATCTCGCCAGCGCTGGCGGTCTCGGAGTCGCCCGCGCTGCCGAGATCTCCGCGACGGCGCTGGGACAGTTCCAGCTCAAGGGTTCCGACGCGGCCCACGTCGCCGATGTCCTCGCCGCGGGCGCAGGGAAGGCGATGGGCTCGGTCGATGACCTCGCGCAGGGCATGAAGTTCGTCGGGCCGATCGCGAACAGCATGGGCGTTTCCCTCGAAGAGACCACGGGCGTGATGGCGCTGTTCGCTCAGCAGGGGGTTGTGGGCTCGGAGGCGGGCACATCCTTCCGGGCGGTGCTTTCGGCTCTCACGTCGCCGTCTCAGGCGGCACGGAAGGAAATGGAACGCCTCGGGATCCAGCTCTACGACCTCAGCACCGGTGCGTTCCTCGGCGTGGAAAACGCGGCGGGTGAACTGTCCGACGCGTACCGCACGATGGACGGCGCGTCGCGCGACGCATCCCTCGGCACCATCTTCGGAGCCGAGTCCGTCGTCGCGGCCACGGCCCTGTATCAGGCGGGCTCCGAGGGAGTCGCGGAATGGACCGAGAAAGTCAACGACTCCGGGTTCGCGTCGGAGCAGGCGGCGATGAAACTCGACAACCTGAAGGGCGACATCGACGCTCTCGGCGGGTCCGTCGACACGGCACTCATCAAATCGGGGTCTGCCGCGAACGATACCCTCCGGTTCCTCACGCAGGCCGCTACGGACGCGGTCAACGCGTTCTCGGGCATGCCTGGACCCGTGCAGGGCGGAGCGCTCGCTGTAGGCGCTCTAGGCGCTGCTAGCGCTCTCGCGGCGGGCGCGTTCCTGACGGCGGTCCCGAGGGTCGCGGCCTACAACGCAGCGATCGGAGAAATGACGCCGGGCGTGCAGCGCGCCTCCCGTGCCGCAATCGGCCTCGGCAAAGCGGTCGGTGCCGTCGCCGCCCTCGCCACGGCGGGAGTGATCTTGGACAAGATCGCATCCTCCGGAGACAAGGCGGCGGCTGGACTCGAGGCGACCACGAACGCACTGCTCAAGGACAACACTGGTGCACTGTTCAAGGGCCTCGGTGCCGACGTGAACAGCTACGGCGAAGCCCTGCGCCTGCTGACCGCGGATGACCTGAACTCGAGCATGGAACGCCTCGGATCCAACATCAACGGGTTCTTCGGCGGACAGTTCACCGACCAGGTCGCGCAGAGCAGGGACCAGCTCGACACGATGGGGCAGTCTCTCGCCGCACTCGTGCAGGGCGGGCAGGCGGACAAGGCCGCTGCCCTGTTCGACCAGCTCGCGAGCAAGGCGAAAGAGCAGGGTGTCTCCACCGAGGAACTGACGAAGCTGATGCCCGCCTACGCCGAAGCGCTCTCAGGCGTCGCGAACGAGCAGGAGTTGGCCACCGGATCCGCGACGGACGCAGCGGACGCCTACCTCGCCCAGGCCGGCGAGGTCGAGAACCTGCAGGATCAGCTCTCGAAGCTCATCGAACAGATCAACAAGACCAACGGCGTCAACCAGGATGCGATTGGCGCGAACGCCGACTACCAAGCCGCACTCGCCGGGATCAGCGAAGAAGTGGAGAAGCAGAAGGACGCGTACGAAAAAGCCAACGGCTCTCTCGACGGCTACTCGTTCTCCATGGACACGTCCACCGAGGCCGGATCCGCGAATGCGAAGATGTTCTCCGACCTCGCCGCACAGTCACAAGCCGCCGCCGAAGCGCAGCTCGCCGCCGACCACAACGCGGACGGCTACCTCGCCACCGTCAACGCCGGCAAGCAGACCCTCATCGACCAGATCACCTCCCTGACGGGAAACGCGGACGCTGCACAGCAGTTCGCGGATCGGGTCTACGAGATCCCGTCCAAGGCCGAGGTTGACGCGATCATGCGCACCGCCGATGCGGTCAACGCGATCGACGTGCTCCGGGCGAAGATCGACGCCATCCCGCGAGAGGTGGGCGTGAATATCACGACCACCAACGTCGTCACCTACTCGGACGCACGCAACTCCGCAGGACGCGCGGACGGCGGAGCGATCTACGGCCCCGGCGGGCCGCGTGATGACAAGGCGGGCCTGTTCCGCCTGTCGAACGGTGAGCATGTTCTGGACGCGGAAGACGTGGCGAGGATGGGCGGACAGTCAGGCGTCTACGCGTTCCGACGAGCGCTGTACCAGGGCCTCGCGGGCGGTTTCGCGGACGGCGGTGCCATCTATAGCCGACCATGGGAAGCGCCGAACCTCGCCCCCGACCCGCGCAACTACGCACCCATGCCCGCGCACTACACCACCCATAGCAGCAGCTCGAGCACCACCGTCGCGCCGTCTGTGAACCTCAACGGCACCTTCTACAGCTACGACCCGACGCAGCTCACCAGAGATGCAGACCAGAAGATGCGGCGCACCCTCACAGCACTCGGTATCGGCAGAGGCAACATCACGCCCCGATGACAACAAGCCCCGCCCCTCCGCAACCGGCGGTCGGGCGGGGTTATTCGTCGTTGCGGAGTTTCAGGGATGACGAGAGAACCCCCGGGCCGCATGGCCCGGGGGTTCGGAGTCTCAGTGGTAGATGAGGGTGAGGTTAGGCGGTACGTGGGTTTCGCGGTGCCCTGGCTGCGAGCCAGGATGCGACTGCCGCTTTGGTCATGAGCGGCCCCTGCGTCGTTTCTATCACAGGTACCGGGAATCCGGCTATGCCCGCGAACTGCCGCGCCCGCTGACGGGACACGCCAGCCATCTCGGCGATTTCGGCGTAACCAACGACCTCTGGGAACGTCGGGGTCAGCAGCTCGGCGTCGAGTGCAGCTTCGGACAGGGACTCGACGCCGGTGACGACGAGTTCACCAACGATCGGCGATGCGGTCGTGGTGACGATGGTTGTGGCGGTGTCGACTGCGCTCAGTGGCGTGAGCGAGTCGACGGTGAGGGATACTGCTGCGCTCGTAAGGGAACGGCTGACGCCGATCGCTGCGCCGTAGGCTACGAGCGCATTGAGCAGGTCGTCTACCTCATCCTCGGTGAACGGGCGAGCCGTGTCGAAGCTGACGGTTGCTGACCACCTGGGCATGATAATTCTTCTCTCCTGTTATTTGTGGAGGGTCGCCGTGGGCGGAGACGTTGGGGGAAGCCTCACCGACCAAAGTTCGGCTTCCCTCAACTACCACTCACTCCTGGAATCCGCTGGCTCTTAGCAACTTCATGCAGTTCGCGTACCAGCGATGATCCGATGGTGTCCGGTGTATGGCTACACCCTGCTTGGCGATGTCGGGCGGGTAGCAGATCCATCCCGACTTCGTCGGTTTGCATTCCCAGCCCTGAGCTTCCAGGTCTTTGATGAGCGTCTTGATGCGCTTATCGATGGCGATCCTCCTCTCTTGAATTGTGACCTCAACCCTAACATGTGTTGTTGTCATTGACAAGAGTGCGTCGGGAAGACACCCCTCCCCCCACCCTCATCGCGGTCCGCTGCCGTTGTGCCGATCGCGGTGCGCGCGGGTTCAGGGGGTGGTTCGATGGACGAGTGGAACCGCTCATGCCGATCAGTAGTGTTCAGCGCTGCAAGTACGCCCCGGACGAGGACGCCACGCTGCAGTGCAACGCCTCCGCGACCTGGCACCTATACATCGGCAACCCGTGGGACCCCGATCACCGCGAGACCCGAGCGTGTGACGAGCACCGCCCCGTCGCGCACGAACGCTTCCATGTCGTAGACGAGCACCCGATCGACCCGGACTGCTCTGTGCCCGTCAGGGCGTGGCAGTTCCCGTCCATCACCGAAGTTGGCTACTGCCTGCCCGGTGACGAGTGGAACGTCACAGGGAAGTAGCTTGTGGCAACAGAATGGCAACACTTCCCGCGAACTCAAGCGAATCCGAGTAATCGAGGAGGCCCCAAGATGGCCGTAATCTCGCGGATCCGGCCTCGACGTCAAGCGACCTAGCGGGCCTAAATCGCCCTCCGGAGGCAGGGGCGTAGGTTCGAATCCTACTGGGGGCACCAGCCCGAAAGGCCCGGAATCACGCGGATCGCGTGGTCGCCGGGCTTTCGTCGTTCAGAGGCTTTTCGAAGAGCCGCGCACGTACCGGGGCAGCCGACTCCTGCCGCCGATCCTCCGCCGCCCGGCGCCAGACCGATGGACGTACGATCCAGGGATGAGCCTGCAGATCTCGCACACGACGTTCGACAGCCGCGATGCGCTGAGCCAGTCGATCTTCTGGGCCGAAGTCCTCGGCTTCGCGGAGGACTCGGAGGACCCGAACGTCGCCGGCGACGACGAGTGCATGATCTTCTCGAGCGATGGTGCCACTCGCCTCCTCTTCATCGAGGTGCCGGAGGCCAAGCAGCTGAAGAATCGCCTGCACCTCGATCTCAAGCCGCGCCCGGGTACGACGCGCGACGAAGAGGTCGAGCGCGTGCTCTCGCTCGGAGCAACGGCGATCCACGATCTCCGCCGGCCCGACGGGTCCGGTTGGGTCGTGCTGGCGGATCCGGAGGGGAACGAGTTCTGCATCCTCCGCAGCGACGCCGAGCGCGCCGCTGCGCCCATCGCCTAGCGTCGACGTGGGCGGCGAGCTCGCCCCGAGCGTCAGCTCTCGGCCTGGAAGCCGATCAGCCAGCTGATTCCGTACCGGTCGCGCACCTGGCCGTCGAAGTCACCCCACGGCCGCTGCTGCAGGGCGTCGATAACGGTCCCGCCCGCGGCGAGCGCCTCGAACCACTCCCGCGACGTCGCGGCGTCGGCCGCCCCGAGGAGAGCGAGCAGCACCCCCTCCATCCGCGTCGCCGTCTCGCCGCCGACGGCGTCGGCGGCGTAGAGATCGACCGGCCCGCGGAGCTCGCCGTGGGCGATGAAGTCCGGGTCCCCGTCGTCGCGCTGGAACTGCGCGAACGTGTGCAGAGTCAGCTCGCCACCGAAGATGTCGCGGTAGTCGCCCAGGGCCGCGGATGCGACGCCGGGGAAGTGCAGGTACGGAACGGGAGCGGCCATGTCGTCACGGTAGGTGCTGGGCGGAGCCGCCGCAACGCATCCGCTGACGAAGCGCTCGTTGCGAACGCGCTACGACCACGCCGGGTGATTCACCGCCGCGCCGGTCTTTCGAGGAGGCGGAGTGTCGCGGGCGTCGTTTCGGCGACGCCCGCGAGACGGGTCAGCGAGACGGGTCAGCGAGACGGGTCAGATGGTGCAGGTCAACGCGTTGGCGATGGCGAATCCCCAGTTGGTGTTGTTGTAGATGCCGACGCTCGTGAAAACCGGCGACGGGGTAGCGACGATGGGCTTCCAGTCCGGGGTTCCGTAGTCCCACGAGTACCAGGACCCATCGGCCGTCAGCGCGTAGGTGTAGCCGGCGTTCTTGCCGACGCGGATGCTCGTGATGTTCGACAACGTACCGATCTGGTACGACGTCGCCGCCACTCCGGAGTAATACGCCTTTCCGCCGCTGAGAGCAACGCCGTAGCTGGTGCCGTCGCTGACGTAGACGTGGTCGACCTGGTTGCCGGGGGTGCCCGTGATCTCCGTCCAGGTTCCGCCGGCGTTCGAGTAATCCCAGCGCCACCACTCACCGGACGCGGTCCGTGCGAAGGTGCGGGAGTAGCCTGCCGCGAGCTCGACGATGTCGGTGAGTCCGGCGGCCTTGACGAGGGAGTACCCACCCGTTCCGCCACCGTCGCTCGGGTAACCGGCGGGGGTGAAGTACATCTCACCGCCGGTGAGGATCTCGCCGTAGTTCGTGCCCACCATCTCGTAGACGGCGTCGATGCTCGACACATCGGGGTGTGTCCAGCGGTACCACTTGGAGTCGGCCCAGCTCCAGCCGTAAAGGTTGCCGTCACCCTGCTGGTACGCCCACACCCAGTTGGTTCCCGCGGCGATGTCGAGAATGTCGGTCGGGGCCGGCAGCTGATTCGCGGGACCGACGGTCGTGCCGGCCGGCTTCAGCGTCGTGGAGCCCGCGGTCGGCGTGTAGTAGAGAGCGCCGTCCTCGAGGAAGTACGCGAAATCGCCGCTCTCGGAGCGTCGGATCTCGTCGACGGTGTTCCCCGGTGTTCCCGTGACCTGCTTCCAGGCGCCGGAGTACGGCCACTCCCAGACGGTGTTGTCCGCGCGCTTGACGAACACGTAGTTCGTCCCCGCGGTGGCCTCGACGATATCTGCGAAGTTCGGCGCGGCCGACGCGGTCAGGCTGCCGGGAGCCGTGTAGTAGAGCGTTCCGCCGCCGCTCGTCGTCACGTACGTCGCGGAGGCGGGCGTCGCTACGGTCGGAGTGCTCGCCAGGACGACGGCACTTCCCGTGGTCGTCGTCGTCGACCGGATGGCGTTGGGCGCCGAGAGAACGACTCGTCCGGCGCCGTCGGTCAGGAGGGTACGCGGGGTCGTGGAGTTGTCGTCGGCCCACGCGTGACCGGTCGGCAGCTGAACGAGCACCGGAGTGCCGGCGGGCGCCGCCGCCGTTCCATCGATCGTCACCTGAATGGTCGCGGCGGCGAACGTCGCGCAACCGCCGACCGACCCGGGAACCGACGCGAAACTGATCGTCGGCGTCAGCGACGCCGCGGCGCTCGGCGTCGCCGCGGCCAGCGCGATGACGGGCACTGTCCAGGCCACGCCGGCCACGACCGTTCGACGTGTCGCACTCGCACCGGACGAATTCCCGGCGGAGGAGTACATCTCATCCTGAGACAGAGGCGAATTATCTTGCATTGTTGTGCTCGACCTTCTTGTTTTCATCTTCGCGTGTTGGGGGTGTTAGCGGTTATTCGGGATGTTCAACGGTCCATTCCGTTCAACGATCGACGAAGTCGATCGGGACCGATCAACCCGATTCCCGCCGACGCTCCGAGGTAGCGTCAACCGGACTCGACGGCCTTGCAATGCGGTCGTCGAGCGTTACTGAGCATCCATCACCATCCGGATTCCGCCTAGCGGAAGCGCCTCGACGTTCGGATCTGCGTCGAGATCAGTTCGGGTTGTCGCGGAGCGCATCCGGATCGTGCACTATGAACTGAAACGTTAAAGTTGAGACAGCCTCAGGCGCCCACAAGCGCTCCGAACGTGGCAGTGGAGTGGGGAGTGACACGGAGCAGTGGAAGGAACGACACGCCGCAGGGGGGTCTCTCTCCGCGACCAGGCAGCCGAGTACTGGTTCGCGCGCCGCGGGTACACCATCGAATACTCGACGCCTCTGATCCTCTTTGCCGACAGCCTCGACTTCACCGATTTCTCGGTAGCCAGGTTGTGGCATTCGCCGTCCACACTTCGACGGCAGAAAGTGGAGCGGGCGACCTCGCCGACCCTTTTCACATTCGTCGTGGAGGGGGAGATCGCGTTCGCGCATCCGAGCGTCGGTCGACCGTTAGGACCAGGCTCGGTCGGGACCTTTCCCGGCGGTTCGGGAGAAGCCATACTGTCGACGACAGAAGGCACCGCACGCTACGAGATCGAAGTCGAGACCGGGCTGCTGGAGCTGTACGGCATCAATATCGACTACGGCATTCACGAGGTGCAGAGCGCAGGCGGATACATCTACCTCCTGATTTCATTCGCCAATGCGCTGCTCGAATCGAAACTCAAACCGGACCCTTCCGGGGTCGCACAACTGCGCAGCACGATCCTCAATCTTCTCTCCGCGGTCGTTCGCGGCGACCTCCTGATCGATTCCGGTTCCTGCTCCACGACCGAAGCGACCCTTCTCTTGAACGCGCGTCGAGTCATCGCGATGAATGCGTCGGAACCCGGGTTCTCGGTGCACAGCCTCGCTGACAGTGTCGGCACGTCGGAGCGCTATCTGCAACGGATCTTCGCGGCTGCTGGAACGTCGCCGTCCGCGGCGATCCGTGCCGAACGTGTCCGAGTGGCGCGAACATTCCAGCCGGACCTCGTCAATGCGAGTCCGGACGATCTCACGCGCATCGCACGTCTCGCCGGCTTCGCGAACGTCAGGCGGCTTCGTGACGCCTTATCCCGAACCGACACGACCTCCCGAGCGGAGGGGAACACCGCGCCGCCGCGGGAGCAGACCTCGCGCCCGCCCGCGGCGTCGACGTAGACGCGGATGCGGAGGCGGGCGGGGCCTGCGATGGTGCGCCCCTCTCCGCTAACGGAGGACAGCGGTGCAACGTGCAGGGTCAGCTCGGCGTCAGGGGCGAGGTGAGACGTCGATCATGAGCGAGCGTCCGCGAAGCGAATCGTCCACTCTCCGGCGCAGGCGGCCGGAATGCCTCTGCATCCACTCGACGGCGGATGCAGAGGCCTTCCGAGACAGCACCGACGAACGTCAGTCGTTGCCGTTCGCCGGCGGAGTGCCCAGAGAATCCACTGCAGCGAAGAAATCCTCCGGCACCTCGACCTCGATCAGAGCAGCGAGGGCATCGAGACGCTCGACCGAGGTGATCCCGACGACCGTCGTGTCGACAAGCGGGTGCTGCAGCGAGAACTGCAGCGCGGCGGCGGCGACGTCGACTCCGGCGTCCTCCGCCAGGCGGCGCAACCGTTTCAGGTGCTGCGCGAACGGCGCCGGCATCTCCTGATATCCGTACGTGTCGGATCCGTTCGCGAGAGTGCCCCCACCGAAGGGTGCCGCGTTGAAGACCGTCATGCCGAGGCTGCGCGCCAGCGCGAAGGTCTGCTCGGCGGAACGGTCCACCAGAGTGAGCCGGTTGTGCGAGAGCACGGCATCGAACACACCGGTGGCGACGTACTCGTGCACCTGGCCGATCGTGCCCGATGCGATACCGATCGCCCCGATCACTCCCTGCTCGCGCAGATCGGTGAGCGCCGACACAGCGCCGCCGGGTGCCATGGCATCGGCGAACGAGATCGTGTACGGATCGTGCAGGTGGTAGAGCGGCAGACGGTCCACACCCAGCCGCTCCAGCGATTCGTCGAGCGATCGACGAACCCTGTCCCCGTCGAACACTCCGGTGGTGAGTTCGCGATCCGCTTTCGAGTAGACGACGCGGTCGGCGGAGACGTCGCTGGCCTCGCGAAGCGCCGCACCGAGAAGGCGCTCGCTTTCTCCGTCGGTGTAGGCGTTGCTGGTGTCGATGTTTCCCAGGGTCGATGCGACGAGGGCCGCCGCGAGTTCGGTCGCCCCTGCCCTCTCGCCCAGACGCGAAGCCCCCAGTGTGATGGGACGGGTCGGGATGGCCCTCATCTACGCCTCGCGCCCGGTCGGCATCTGGGTCTTGCTCGGATCCGTCTCGGCCAGTCCGTCGAAGATCGACTCGATCGTGGACAACACCTCGGTGTCGAGCACGACACCGGAAGCCTTCACATTCGACTCGACCTGTTCGGGGCGGGAGGCGCCGATGATCGCCGAGGCGACGTTCTCGTTGGAGAGCACCCAGGCGAGCGAGAGCTGCGCCTGAGTGAGGCCGAGATCGTTCGCGATCGGCTCGAGCTGAGCGACCGCGTCGAGCACGTCGTCCTTCAGCCAACGCTTGATCATGGCAGCTCCGCCCTTGTCGTCGGTGGCACGGCTCCCCTCCGGCAACGACGCACCGGCCTTGTACTTACCGGAGAGCACGCCCTGGGCGATCGGCGACCAGACGATCTGCGAGATGCCCAGTTCCTTCGAGGCGGGCACCACCTCCGCCTCGATGACGCGCCAGAGAAGCGAGTACTCGGGCTGGTTCGAGATGAGCTGGATCTTCAGTTCCTTCGCCAGCGCCGAGGCGTCGCGCAATTGCTGGGCGTTCCACTCCGAGACACCGATGTAGAGCACCTTGCCCTGGCGCACCAGATCGGCGAAGGTCTGCATCGTCTCCTCGAGGGGCGTCTCGATGTCGTAACGGTGGGCCTGATAGAGGTCGACGTAATCGGTCTGCAGCCGCTTGAGCGAACCGTTGATCGATTCGGTGATGTGCTTGCGGCTGAGTCCGGTGTCGTTGTGCTGCTTCGGCCCGGTGGGTCCGTAGACCTTGGTGAAGATCTCGACGGATTCGCGCCGCTCGCCCTTCAACGCCTCGCCGAGCACGACTTCGGCCTGCGTGTTCGCGTACACGTCGGCCGTGTCGAACGTCGAGATGCCGACCTCGAGAGCCTTCCGTACGCACGCGGTCGCCGTGTCGTTCTCGACCTGCGAACCGTGGGTGAGCCAGTTGCCGAGGGTGAGCTCCGACACCTTGAAGCCGGAGTTGCCGAGATACCTGAATTCCATGCTGAACCGCTCCTCATCGCGGCGCGCGTCAGCGCACGCCGTGCTGGACGTTACTCCTCCGACATGTCAGGCCGGAGGGGGTTGAAACGTTCCCCGCGCTGTCGTTTTCACCGCGCGCGCCCGGCATGCCACCCGCGCGCGGCGAAAATGACAGCGCGGGGCGCATGTCACGTCCCGAAACGTGGATATTGATAATTAGCCAACGTCTGTGCATACTCATTCCCGTACGTTGGTAGGTTTTTAGAACCTCTACGTGGCAGAACGAATACTCAACGGCGAGAGGGCCTACCAATGACGACTGCGAGTGGATCCGCTGCGGGGATGCCTTCGGGCATGACGACCTCGACGGCAACGGTGCGACGTGGGGAGTACTTCCCCGAGCCGACGGAACCGGCCAAGCGGAGTTACATCATCTGGCTGCTTCTGGCGCAGCTGATCTTCTTCATCGCCCTCCTGGGCCCGGCGATCGTCGGCATCGGTATCAAGATCACCTCCTTGGTCGACGCGGGCGTCATCTCGCAGAACGGCGCCACCGCGGGGGCCGCGGTGCTCGGCGGATTCGGCGCTCTGTTCGCCACGATCGCCAACGTGGTCTTCGGTCGGCTCTCCGACCGCACGACGAGCCGACTCGGACGACGCCGCATCTGGATCGTCACCGGCACCATCCTGATGACGATCGCCTTCGCGATCATGGCCCTCGCCCCGGACCTCTTCGTCGCGACCGTCGGCTGGTCGCTGGCGCAGCTGGGCGCGAACATGACCCTCGCACCCTTCATCGCCACGATCGCCGACCAGGTGCCGAAGTTCCAGCGGGGCAAGATCACCGCAGCGCTCGGTATCGCGCAGAACGTCGGTATCCTCGGCGGCACATACGTGGCCCAGGCCTTCGCCGGTCAGCTGTTCATCATGTTCGTCGGACCCTCCGTGCTGGCGATCGTCGCGATGATCATCTTCGCCGTCGTGCTTCCCGACCAGAAGCTGCCGGCTCGCCCGCCCCGCGCATCCTTCCGCGACTGGATCGAGACCTTCTGGGTCAGCCCGGTGAAGAACCCCGACTACGCGCTGGCCTGGTGGTCGCGGTTCCTGATCACCTTCGCGAGCTTCGGATTCACCACCTTCCGCTTCTTCTACCTGCTCAACCACATCGGGGTCGAAGAGGCCGACATCCCCGGCGTCATCACCGTCAGCGTCCTGATCTACACGATCGCGCTGATCGCGGCGAGCTACTTCGCCGGCTGGCTATCGGACCGCATCGGCCGCCGCAAGGTGTTCGTCTGGAGCTCGACGGCCCTCTTCGCCATCGGCACGTTCGCCCTGATCTTCGTGGAGGACGTCAACGGCTTCTTCGTCCTCGAAGCGCTGCTGGGCCTCGCCTACGGCATCTACGTCGGCGTCGACCTGGCGCTCGTCGTCGATGTACTGCCGAACCCCGACGACTCGGGTAAGGACCTCGGCGTCTTCAACATCGCCAACGCGCTCCCGCAGACGATCGCCCCGCTCATCGGCGGCATCCTCGTCTACGTCAGCGACCCGACCGGAAACAACTACGCGCTGTGGTTCTCGGTCTGCGCGGTGGCAGCCATCATCGGCGCGATCGTCATCTTCCCGATCAAGAAAGTCAGATAGCCCTTCGAGCTCGGGCAGCGAAATCGGCCGCGCACGGGACTCCGCGAGGAGTCGCGTGCCCGGCCGTTCGTTTCCGCTCAGCGCGTCGCCCGCCGGTTCACCACGTCGGCGATCGTACGGCCGGACAGCCAATCCTCGATCGCAGCCCCGAGCCGACGGGACGCCACCTCGAAGTACGCATCCGTCAATGCCGCTGTGTGCGCCGTGGCGAGCACTGACGGGTGCCCCAGAAGCGGACCGTCGGCCGGGTAGGGCTCTTCGGGGAAGACATCGAGCCCGAGCCCGCCGAGCACGCCGGACTCGAGCGCGGCGAGACACGCGTCGTTGTTGATGGCGCCACCGCGCGCCACATTGACCACAACGGCCCCCGGCCGCAATTCTCCAAGCAATTCCGCGGTCAGGATAGGGGCGGTGCCCGTCTGGTGGGTCGCGGCCACGATCACGAAGTCGGCGCCGGTCAGAGCCTGGCGACGCTGCCCTTCGGGGAACAGAACCGTGCTCGCCGGTACGGCGCCCGCCTCCGGGTGGGAGCGGTGCACACCCCGTATCTCGGCGCCGAACGGCGCCAGCAGGTCGCAGACCGAACGCCCGACCGCTCCGAGTCCGATCACGCAGCCCACCGAGCCCGCAACGGATCGCCCTGCCGGAGTCGACCATCCGCCGGGTTGGAACCCCCGCCGGGCGTCGGGTAGCCGGTGCAGCAACGACAGCAGCAGGGCCACCGCCCGCTCGGCGACGAAGGGCGCGTTGAGACCCGGCATGTTCGCAACGACGGCGCCCGCACGATCGGCGGCCTCGAGGTCGATGCGTTCGATGCCGACGCCGAACTGCTGAACGAGGCGGACACCGGCCGCGAATGTCTCACTGCCTACGGCCGACATGATCGGCACCACCACATCCACCCGTTCGCCGCGTTGCAGGCGCGTGCCGAGCCCGTTCTGCGGCACGGCCTCGATCACGCAACGACGCGCGAGCCCGGGCGGGAAGTAGTCGAGGACCTCGGTCCACGGGTGCCGATCGGAGAAATGCGGCTGGCCGAACAGGACGCGGATGGTCGGCGGATTCATGGCGCTCCTACTCACTCGTTCGGCTTCGCCACCAGACAGTACAGAGACGAACGACACCGCGGCATCCTTCCCGAACTTCTGACGGACCAACCCCGATAATGGCCGTCATGGACGAACTTGATGCGGCGATCCTGCGCGAGTTGCAGGCGGATGCACGGAAGACGAATCGCGACGTCGCGGCGGCGGTCGGGGTCTCACCGACGACGGCACTGGACCGCACGCGCAGCCTGCGTTCGCGCGGCATCATCCGCGGCGCGAGCCTCGACGTCGATCTCGCGGCGATCGGCCGAGGCGTGCAGGCGCTCGTCGCCGTGCGCATCCGCCCGCCGTCGCGCGAGGTGATCGAGGGCTTCCGCGATTGGGTGAGTGCGCTGCCGCAGACGCTCGGCCTGTTCGTGACGACCGGCAACGAGGACTTCATCATCCATGTCGCCGTCCGCGACAACGACGACCTCTACGCCTTCGTCATCGACCAGCTCACGCAGCGGCGCGAGGTCGCGGATGTCCGCACCTCCGTCGTGTACGAACACATCCAGAAGAAATCGGTGCTCCCGCTGAATCGACGATGACCCGGCCTCCTCGACGCGGGAATCGTCTGTCCACTTCGGTGCGGAGGCTCCGAGCGGGCTCGGTCACCCGACGCCGGCACCGACGCGGACAGCCCCGCGGAACCGACCGTCCTCGAGCAATGACATCGCATCGAGCGCGGCATCCGCGACCGGGAGCAGGTGAGCATCCACCCAGCTCTCCCCGCGCGGGGCGTCCACCCACGGATCCTCCACTACCAGAGCGCCCCGAACGGCGCCGTGGCAGAGCACCCAGTGCGGCACGTCGTACCCGAGCATCGCCGTCAGGGAGACCAGGAGCAGCACCTGCTCGCCCCTGGCGAGGGCGGCGCGGATGTCGGCCGTGCTCAGCCGTCGCCTGTCGATCGGCACGCCGAGCATCGCAGCGTCTTCTCGCGAAGCCCGCTGCAGCACGGCGCGCCACTCCTGCTCGGTCTCGCCGTAGAAATGCACCAGCACGGGCTCATCCGTATCGAGCGAGACGGTCACGGGCGAGGTCGGCCGGGCCCGCCGGATCGCGACACCGAGCCCCACCGGTTCGCACGCAGCGAAGTTGGTCGCATCACGCCAGAGCCGCAGCTCCGCTGCGCGGTCGAGGGATTCGGCCGGCAGATCTCCCACCTGTACTAGTGCGGTCAACGCGGTGACCGCTCCGCACGTGAAGCTCTCGCTCTGGCGGTAATAGGGCGGCTCCGTCGGCGGCTCGCCGACCAACCAGCGAACGTACCCTGCAGCGGGTCCGTCGGGGTCGACCGGGGAGAGAGGGGCGGCGAGAGGTGTGAATCCGACCGTCGCCGCAGTCGCGGCATCCACCGACCAGCCCTCCCATTTCACCTGGACGAGTCCGAGGTCTTGGGCGTACGACACGGCCGCCGCCGCGGCAGCGACGAGATCGCCGATCGCGTCGACGATCTTGACGGCAGCGGTCTGCGGCCGTGCCGTGATCAGGGCCGCCGCGACCGGTGCAGCTGAACCGTCCACGATGATGAGACGAGGCTGTTGACTCGAGCGATCCACTCCGCTCCATCGATCGATCACCGCAGCGGATGCGAGACGCGCGACCGAGGCGGGGATCGTCGTCCGATCGAACGGGATGACACGGATCGCCTCGACGCCCGCGGACGAATCCGGCATGAACTCCCCCTCACAGACGGATGGTCGCGGGCTGGACCACCCGTTCAGCGTATCGACCGTCGCGGGCGCTCAGTCGCGTCCGTCGGCCCATCCGGCGATGTCGACGCCGTGGTTGTCGGGCGAGGCGAGGGTCCACCACTTGGGCGCGTGGCTGTCGTCCGCGATCCGGCCGCCGGCGGCGACGGCGGCGCGAACCCGGGGTTCGGCCTGATCCGCCGGCACCGAGACGTCGATGTGCGTGCGCCCGCGGCCCGGCCTCGGCGGGCGCACCTCGTGGAACCACAGGTGCGGCCCGCGGCGCAGCGGATCGACGAGGTCTTCGTCCCCGATGCAGCTGTAGCCGAAGACAGCCTCCCAGAACGGCCGGGTGTCGGCGCCGGCGTCCTGCGCGACGGCGATCCCGACGACCTGCACCCTGCTCGGATCGGCTTCGAGCGCCATACGGTGGGCGATCGCGCTGACGGATGCAGCGAGCTCGATGTCCTTCGCGCCGAGCGCACCGTCTGCTCGGGAGCAGGTCCGGATGGTCACACCTTCGGGCCGGAGATCGACATCAGGATCGTGACCGATCGCCACCGCTACGTTCGCGATCCCGCTGACGAACGCGGCCGCTTGGGCGAAGCCGGACGTGCGGTAGAACGCCTGAGCGCCCCAGAACAGCACACGCCAATCGCCCACGCCCGGGGCTGCGTGGAAATCGGCGGGGTCGACGACGACGAGGGCGTCGTCGGTGTTCTGGTCATCGGTCATCCTGCGCCTCCGCTGCACCTGTGTCGTCGAGCCCGTGTCGACCGTCGTGGTCGACGCTAGTGGCCGACGGATCCGCCGTACAGCGCCGGTTACCGCCCGCGCTCGGGGGTGTGGCGGAGGGTCGCCCTGCGTCTTATCCTCATTCCGAGGCAGCCCCGCCCCTGTGCCGAAGAGTCCCGAGACGGCCACGCGCGAGGCTGCAATGATCGCTACGGCTGTGCGCTTGCATAGACACGCCCACATGAAGCCGGGGCGAGGATGTTCGGGTCGTCCTCCCCCGCGACGGACCGCATTCTGCAGCGTCCGTCCCGCGTCCGCCGGCACCATCGATGCCGGCGGACGCCCGGCAGTCCTACAGCTTCGAGAGCCTCGCGCGGAGCTCGCGTGCATCGCCGCGGAAGGCGTACCAGACCAATCCCATCCGCAGGGACTGCCCGGCCGTGAAGCGGTCGAGGCACGGGTCGTCGCCGTAACTCATGAAGTTGTGCACCGGATCACGCCCCGGCGCCGTGCAGGTGTCGTCGCTCTCGGCGCAGAAGAAGATGTTGTCGCCGTCGAACTGGTAGGGGGTATCCGGCACGCCGTCGCCGGGCGCCGCGCAACCGTTCTCGAAGGTGTGCGCGAGTCCGAGCCAGTGACCGATCTCGTGCGTGGCCGTATCACCGAGGTTGTAGGGCGCGGCGCTGCCACCCGGCAGCGAATCGTTCAGCAGCACCAGCCCGTCGAGAGTGGTCGAGGTCGCCCAGGGATACTGCGAGTAGCCGAGCAGTCCGTCGCCGAGCCCGGCGATGTAGATGTTCAGATCCGTCTTGTCGCCGCGGTGCAGCGCCGCTTTGGCCTCTGCGTCGTCCGTGTCGGAACCCGGCTCGTCGGGGAGGGCCCAGTCGTACCAGTCGCTGTTGCGGGTGGAGTCGACGGCGCGCACGGTGAAGCGGAAGAGTGTCGCTGCGCTGTAGCCCGACGTCTTGCCGGCGAAGGCGGCGTTCAGGACGGCGATCTGCTGGTCGATCTGCTGTCGCGTCACGCCGCCACTGCCGTCATCGCGGGTGATCACGTGCACGTAGGTGTCGACGTCGACCGTGAACGCGGGCAACGCGCGCACACCGGCGAGTCCGGCGGCGGCGATCCGCGTCGCCACCGTACCCTCGGCCCGCACCGACTCCGCCCGCGTCATATCGTTCGGGTCGACCGGTCGGGCTCCCTGCTTCAGTCGCAGCTGCGACCCGTCCGGGCACGCCGCCACACTCGTCGTGGCGGCGGGCGCTTCGGCGGCGAGCGCCGTCGGGGCCGTGATCCCGAGTGCACCGACGAGGCCGACGAGAAGGGCGACCGCGGGCCATCGCCGTCGCGAACGGCCTACCGGGCGCGGAACGGTGGATCGGGGGCGAGTGCGTCGTTGCATAATGCTCCATTCGAATCCGAAGAGGTTCTCAGGAGTAATTCAGGTCCTGCACGTCATGGGCGTCAACCCCTCGAACACGAGGTCGTACGCCGCCACCGGCCCCGGCGTCAGTGCAGCGTCGACCGCAAGCTCTGCACCTTGGCCGTGAGCTCCCGGTCCGAGGGCTCGACGAGCACGTCCCCATCCGGGAACACGATCACCGGGATCTTCTGAGCGCCGCTGATCTCCTGCGCCAGAGCCGCCGCCTTCTCGTCCTCTTCGATGTCGATGTAGACGAACGGTTGGTCCGCACGTCGGAACGCCGCCTTCGAGCGGGTGCAGTCGCCGCACCAACCGGTGCCGTACATCAGGATGTCCTCGGTGTCGCTCATCACGAGCCCTCTCGTTCGACGGCCGGATCCGGCCGCTTGATGAAACCCCACGCCGCCCGAAACCTTCCCACGGGCGCCGGCGAGTGCTCCGTTGCCCCGATTCCGCTCGGAAGCTTCCGCAAAACGTTCTCAGGAAACGCGGCGACCGGCCGGCCGAGGCCTAGTGTGGGCCTCGTGAAAATCCTTGTCGTCGAAGACGATCCAGCCATGGGCGAGGCGCTCGTCAGCGGCCTCGGTGATGCGGGCTACGAAGCCGTGCTCACGAGCAATGGGGTCGACGCGCTCGTCGCGTTCAGCACCACCGACTTCACAGCGGCGATCGTCGATGTCATGCTCCCCGCGATGTCGGGTTTCGAGATCTGCCGTCGCATCCGCGAACAGGGCAAGTCGACCCCGATCATGCTGCTCACCGCGCGTGACGCCATCGAGGACCGCGTCTTCGGTCTCGATGCCGGCGCCGACGATTACCTCACGAAACCGTTCGCCTTCACCGAACTGACCGCGAGGCTGCGCGCCCTGCTGCGACGCAGCCCGTCGCTGATGTCGACCTCGATCGATGTCGGCAAGATCACGGTCGACGGATCCAGCATCCGCCGCAGCGCCGACGGCTCGCGCATCCACGTCAGCCCGAAGGAACTCGAGCTGCTGAAGCTCCTCATCACGCCGGTCGGCTCCGTGGTCACCCGCCAGCGCATCCTGACGGAGATCTGGGGCGGTGGCGAAGTCATCGACAACAACATCGTCGACCAATACGTCAGCTACCTCCGCAAGAAGCTGCCGGTGGAGGACACCGGCATCTCCATCGTCACGGTTCGTGGCAAGGGCTACTTCCTCCGGCCGGCGGAGTAGCGCTGGCCTCCCCCGTCGCCGCGGAGAGCCGACGCGCGCTCTCCATCCGCTCGCGCATCACCATCGGCAGCGTCGCGGTCGCGATGATCCTCTTCGCGGTGGCCGCCGTCGTGTTCTACCAAGTGGTCTCCTCCATCGTCGATCGCAGCGAGCGGACGATCCTGGTCGGCATCGAAGGCGAGCTGCAGCGCGACATCACCGACGGTGACCCTCCGCATCTCGAAAGCGCCTCGAACGGTCAGCTCTATCTGGCCATCTCTCCGGACGGCTCCGTGAGCGAAACCTCGATGCCGTCCGCTCTGAGCGCCGCCGTCAGAGCCGACCTCGAGACGGGTGCCGCCGTCGACGAGTCGCGGTACCTCGATCTGACCACCGCGCGCGGCCGCTACCTGGTGCGCGTATCGACCATCGACACGGACTCAGGGATCTGGACGGTCGCGACAGCCCGCGACCAGGCCGCCTCGCAGTTGCTGCTCGACGACTTCACCCACGTGTTGATCATCGCCGCCGTCGCTCTGGTGGTCATCTTCGGCGCCGCCTCCTGGGTCCTCACCGGTGCGGCGCTCGCACCGGTGCGGCGGATGCGCGCACGCGCGGACGAGCTCAGTTCGTACCCCGCCGCCGTGGATCAGCTGCCGGTGCGCGGCACCCGCGATGAGCTCGACGAGCTGGCCACGACGCTGAACGCGTTCCTCACGCGGCAGACGGATTCGATCGCGCGGGAGAAGCAGATGGTATCGGACGCGAGCCACGAGCTGCGCACACCCCTTGCCGCTCTCTCCGCCCAGCTCGAGATCGCCCGGCACCGCGCCGCCGATCCGACCGCCGTCGAACGCGTGATCGTCGACGCCCAGAAGAGCGTCGACCGCCTGGTGAGGCTGGCGAGCGCGCTGCTGGACATCTCGAGGATCGAGAGCCTGTCGCAGCAGCCCTCCGCCCGCTTCGCTGAACTCGTGGACGAATTGGTCGGCGCCGTCGACCGCACCCGGTTGATCGCGACGTCGGGCGACGTCGAGATCGACTACGAGATCGACGAGCGGCTGCCCGAGCAGCTCTACGGCGTCGCGGCTCCCGATTTCGGACGAGTCATCGACAATCTGGTGCGCAACGCGATCTCGGTCTCCCCGACCGCCGGCATGATCAGCGTCTCGCTTCGGCAGAACGGCGAATCGCTCGCACTCGTCGTCGCCGATCAGGGCCCGGGTATGCCCCCGGAATTCATCCCTGTCGCATTCGACCGGTTCTCACGGCCCGACGATGCTCGCACATCGACCGACGGCGGCAGCGGCCTCGGACTCGCGCTGGTGCATTCGATCGTCTCGTCGGCCGGCGGCGAGATCGAATTGCGCAATCATCACCCGCACGGCCTGACGGTCGAGATCGTACTGCCACCCCGGCGCGCGGGCGGCACCATGCCCACCCGTTGAGCGGATGCGGATCTGCGGTCGATGC
Source organism: Microbacteriaceae bacterium VKM Ac-2855 (assembly GCA_013204985.1). Lineage (GTDB taxonomy): Bacteria > Actinomycetota > Actinomycetes > Actinomycetales > Microbacteriaceae > Rathayibacter. The sequence goes on along the minus strand of JABMLG010000002.1, from coordinate 641,714 downwards.
GGTGGAGTCGGTGGACGGTGCTGCAGATACTGTAGGTCGATGCTGCAGAAACTGCAGCACGAGTTGCGGAGCTTCCGAGGTGCCGCTTCGGGTCAGCCGGCGTCGCGCGGCGGTTCGTCGCCGCGAACCGGCTCGGCGACCGGGTCGGTGGTCGGCGCGGACCAGGACGGGTGCTCGACGGCCGCCGCGGAGCCGGACAGCACGTTCCGGGCGCGGTTGATGCTCTCGGGATCGACGAGCACGGAGTAGCTCGACGCGATCACCTGCATGGTCGACGTGAAGTCACGGCGGCGGCGGTTGACGGCGTGGCCGGCCAGGCCGACGAGCATCCAGAAACCGGCGCCGAGAAGCACGGCGGCGAACAGGAACGAGATCTGGGTCGCTGGCGAGAAGATGATCAGGACCAAACCGATGAAGACACCGAACCAGGCTCCTGAGATCGCCCCCGAGAGCGCGACGCGCCCCCAGGTGAGCTTGCCGGTGACCTTCTCGACACTCTTGAGATCGTTGCCGAGAATGGCCAACTTCGTTGCCGGGAAGTCGCCGCGGACGAGGACATCGACGGCGCGCTGCGCCTCTTCGTAGCTCTCGTAGGTGGCCAGCACCTCTCCGCGCGGCATCGTCGGGAAGAGCTGGCGGGAACGGCCGCCGAAGGGCGTCTGCTGAGTCACTCTGCGATTGTCCCACGAGCCGCTCGGTGCGCCCTGGATGGTTGCGGAACGGAGGCTGGGTGACGGCGGACAGGTCTAAGTTGGTACGCGTGAGTGCCGCCAGAGTCTTCGTCGCGCGATTGGCCGGATGCACGGTCTTCGATCCCGCGGGTGACCGCGTCGGCAAGGTGCGGGACGTGCTCGTGGTGAATCGGCACACGGATCCGCCGCGGGTCGTGGGCCTCGTCGTCGAGATTCCCGGGCGTCGCCGCGTGTTCGTGTCGATCGGCCGGGTGACCAGCATCGGCAGCGGCCAGATCATCACGACCGGACTGATCAATGTGCGCCGCTTCGAGCAGCGCGGTGGCGAGGTGCGCGTCATCGCCGAGCTCCTCGGCCGTCGGCTCAGCTTCGTCGACGGCTCCGGCGACGCGACCGTCGAGGACGTCGCGATCGAGGAGATCGGCCCCGGCGAGTGGCAGCTCGCACAGTATTTCGTGCGCCGGCCGAAGACCAGCCCGTCTCCCTTCGCGAAAGGGGCGACGACGTTCGCCACCTGGAACGAGGTGCGCGAGAGCGGCACCGGCGAGGCGCAGTCGGCAGAGCAGTACGTCGCCAGTCTCTCCGAACTCAAGCCCGCCGACCTCGCCTCGACATTGCTCGATCTCCCCCAGCAGCGGATGCTCGAGGTCGCGGGCGAGCTCTCCGACGACCGCCTCGCCGACGTGCTCGAGGAGATGCCCGAGAACGAGCAGGTCGAGATCATGGGTCAGCTCGACGACGATCGCGCCGCCGACGTCCTCGATCAGATGCAGCCCGATGATGCGGCCGACCTGATCGCCCAGCTCCCCGAGGCCCGCGGCGAGGCGCTTCTCGAGCTGATGGAGCCCGAAGAAGCGGACGACGTGCGGATGCTGCTCAGCTACGCCCCGGAGTCCGCCGGTGGTCTGATGACCACCGAGCCGATCATCCTCTCGGCCGATGCGACGGTGGCCGAAGGGCTGGCCCTCATCCGTCGACACGAACTGGCGCCCGCTCTGGGCGCCGCCGTCTGCGTGACGCTGCCGCCGTACGAGCCGCCGACGGGCCGATTCCTGGGCATGGTGCACTTCCAGCGGATGCTGCGCTACCCGCCGCATGAACGGCTCGGCACGTTGCTCGACCAGGGCCTCGAACCGGTGCGCGCCGAGACCTCCGCCGCGGAGGTCGCGCGCATCCTGGCGAGCTACAACCTCGTCTCGGTGCCCGTGGTCGACGACGCACATCGACTCGTCGGGGTGGTGACTATCGACGACGTCCTCGACTATCTGCTGCCGGACGACTGGCGCAGTCACGGAGACGACGACCAGCCCCGCAGACCCGCGAGCGTGAACACCGAACCGATCCGGGTGCCGGATCCGAAACGAGCGGCCGCCCGTCCGGAGCGACGGGGATTACGCGGAAGGAGGGTCGTCCGTGGCACGGGAGACTAAGCAGCAGAACCGACGCCTGGACGCGCCGAAGGGCCTACGAACGCGAGTACTGCCCCGCCGCGGCAACAGCGACCGCTTCGGACGATTGACCGAGTCGTTCGCTCGCGGAATGGGCACCCCGTGGTTCCTGTTCGGCATGACTGTCTTCTGCGTCTTCTGGCTGATGTTCAACACCTTCGGCCCGGCGGACCTCCGCTTCGATTCGCAGGCGCTCGGATTCACGGTGCTGACCCTCATCCTGTCGCTGCAGGCCTCGTACGCCGCTCCTTTGCTGCTGCTCGCGCAGAACCGTCAGGACGACCGCGACCGCGTGCAGATCGAGCAGGACCGGCAGCGGGCCGAGCGCAACCTCGCGGACACCGAGTACCTCGCCCGCGAGGTGGTCGCGCTGCGCCTGGCGATCAAGGACATGGCGAGTAAGGACTTCATCCGCTCGGAGCTGCGGAGTCTGCTCGAGGAACTGGACAGGGACAAGAAGTCCGACGATGACTGACGACGTTCTCGTGGCGGCCGTGCTGTCGTCGCTCGCCGGCGTCGTGGATCCCGAGATCCGGCGTCCGATCACCGAGCTCGACATGATCGAGTCGGTGTCGGCCGACGCCGGCGTCGTCGACGTCGCGATCCTGCTCACCATCGTCGGCTGCCCGGCGGCCACGGCGATCGAGCGCGACGTGCGCGCGGCGGTCGAGCGGACCCCCGGGGTGCGGGACGCCCGCATCCGCGTCGGTGTGATGACACCGGCGCAGCGGACGGCGCTGACCGAGCGGCTGCGCGGGCCCGGTCGGCGGGAGAATCCGTTCGGACCGGGCACCCTGACCCGGGTCTACGCGATCACCAGCGGCAAGGGCGGCGTGGGGAAGTCGACGCTGACCGCCAACCTCGCCGTCGCGCTGGCCGCGGAGGGCCTCGCGGTCGGCCTGGTCGATGCCGATGTGCACGGCTTCTCGATCCCCGGACTGCTCGGGCTCACGGAGGGCGGCGAGACGGTGAAGCCGACGCGGGTGGGCGCTCTGATCATGCCCCCGGTCGCGCACGGGGTGAAGGTGATCTCGATCGGGATGTTCCTCGAAGGCGACACACGCGGCGCGGCCGTCTCGTGGCGCGGGCCGATGCTGCACCGCACGATCCAGCAGTTCCTCTCGGACGTCTACTTCGGCGATCTCGATGTTCTGCTGCTCGACCTGCCGCCCGGCACCGGCGACGTCGCGATCTCGATCGGGCAGCTTCTGCCCAATGCCGACGTGATCGTGATCACGACACCTCAACCGGCTGCTGCCGACGTTGCCGAGCGCAGCGGAGCGCTCGCCCGGCAGAGCGGTCAGGCGGTGTACGGCGTCATCGAGAACATGGCCGGACTCGCCCAGCCCGATGGAAGCGTCCTCGACCTGTTCGGCTCGGGCGGTGGTGAGGAGGTCGCGCGGCGCCTGAACGTCCCGCTGCTGGCATCGTTGCCGATCAGCGTGCCGTTGCGTGCGGGCGGCGATGCCGGACTCCCCGTTGTGCTCTCGACTCCCGCCGACCCCGCCGCGGCGGCCATCCGCACGCTCGCACACACACTGGCCACGCGACCCCGCGGCCTCGCCGGCCGATCGCTCGGCGTCACCGTCAGCTGAGCCGCGCCGAGACCCCCGGTTCCGTGCGAGACCCCCTGCTTCTGCGGGTGGTCTCGCGCGGAGGCGGGGGTCTCGGCACGATGTGCTCGAAATGGGGTTGTCCACAGGGCGCGCGCGGAGTTTCCACATTCGGCTCCGAACCCGAGCGGCGACCCGAGCGCGCCATGCACGGTGGTGGGATGACAACCACACGCATTGCGCTCGTCCTCTCGCGCGACGTTCCCCTCGGCCGAGATCCGAGCACCCTGCGACGCTCGAAAGCCCTTCGTCTCGTGAAGCGAGGTGTGTACGCCGATGCCGACGAGTGGCGGCGGGCGACGCCCTGGGTCCGCTACCGAGCTCTCATCGACGCGTGGCCACACGCTCGACGCCGATCCTCCTCCGCGAGGCGGCCGCGATGTACTGGAGTCTCCCACTCGTCGACGCCCCACCGACCGTCGTCGATGTGCTCGCCGTCGATCGAGGTTCCAGCCGAGCCCGGAACGGTGTCGCTGAACACCATCACAACCGTGCTCCGCAACTCACCGAGCTCGATGGCGTTCAGGTGTCATCGCTCGCGCAGACTGTCGTCGACCTGTCGCGATTTGCATCATTCCGTCGCGCCGTGACCGCCACCGATCACGCCCTGCGGATGCGCGACCAACACGGCGATCCTGTGGTCACCCGCGATGAACTGTTGGAGATGCACGCCGCTCTGCCCGACCGGGCTCGCGGATCGCGGCAGTGCGCCGCGGTGATCGAGTTCGCCGATCCACTCTCCGAATCGCCGCTCGAGTCGATCAGCCGACTGGGGATCCGTGGAGCCCACCTCCCGCCCCCGATCCTGCAACACCGCATCCGACTACCGAGCGGCAGCGATGCCTGCGTCGACTTCTTCTGGCCTGCGCTGGGCGTCGTCGGCGAGGCGGACGGGAGGAACAAGTACTCTGATCCGGCGTTCCTGCGCGGGCGCACTCCGGAACAAGCCGTCTACGACGAGAAGGTGCGCGAGGATGCGATCCGCGCGGTCACTCGCGGGTTCGCGCGGTGGGGATGGGACGACGCGTTCGCCGTCGCGCCGATGGTGGCGAAGCTCGCTGCGGCCGGCGTGCACCCGACATGAAACACCCCGCTGCATTCGAGGAACCCCGTTTGATCGGGGATTCTCGAACCCAGCGGGGCGTGTCGAGGAGTCAGGGCGTCAGGTGGCCTCGGAATCGTAGGGCGAGACGCCCACCGTCGAGAGTCGGCCGTCTTCGGCGAGGCGCTTCATCCGCACGTACGACGTCTCGGGAAGCGGAGCCGTTACCGGCGGAGCGATCTTGGCGGGCGGCTTGACCGTCGCGACGGGCTCATCGTCTTCGAGAAGGGCATCACGGATGATGCGTCGCGGGTCGTACTGCCGAGGATCGAGCTTCTTCCAATCGACCTCGTCGAAGTCGTCGCCCATCTCCTCCCGCACCCGGCTCTTCGCGTTGTTCGCCATGGTGCGAACCTGCCGCACGAGCTTCGCGAGCTGCGACGCGTAGTACGGCAGCCTGTCGGGGCCCAGGATGAAGACGGCGATCACCCCGATGATGAGGAGCTTGTCGAACGTCAATCCAAACACGAGATAAGAGTAACCCGCCGCGCCTGCCCGCCCGACCGTTCCGCGGACCGTAATCTGACCATGCCCTCCGCTCGGGCTGAACACCCTCGCGGACCCGACATCGAAGGAGTGACGATCGTGTCCGACAAGGATGCCAACTGGAAGTACGCCGAGGACACCGTCGTCGAGAGCGACGCCATCGCCTCGGCCCGCCAGGTGGCGATCGAACTCGGCATCGAGGCCGTCTCGCCCTCGATCGGTGCGCAATCCGCGCTCATCGCCGCGGCCGCGCGGGCGACCTCGATCATCGAGATCGGCACCGGGACCGGCGTGTCCGGCCTCTGGCTGCTCGAGGGCGCACCCGACGCCATGCTCACGTCCATCGATTCGGAGGCGGTGCACCAGCAGCACGCCCGCGCGCACTTCGCCGAGGCCGGCATCGCGCCGAATCGGCTGCGGCTGATCCCCGGACGGGCTCTGGACGTGCTGCCGCGGATGAACGAGAACTCGTACGACATCGTCTTCGTCGATGCGGATCCGGTGCAGGTCATCGAGAACGTCGAGCACGCGTTGCGCTTGGTCAAGCCCGGCGGCACCGTGCTGGTACCGCACGCCCTCTGGCGCGGCCGCGTCGCGAATCCGGCGCAGCGGGACGAGATCTCGAGCGCTTTCCGCACCCTGGCCACTGAGGTGTGCGCCTCAGCCGCCGTCGTCAGCGTCCTCTCGCCGGTCGGCGACGGACTACTCATGGCCAACAAGCGCCACGCATAGTGGGCGAAGGGCCGCAGCCCTTCTTCGACCCGTCTCCACCCTGACGGCGACCCTGGTCGCTTCATCGGTTCGCGAAGCACGGAGCCGCACGCGAGAACGCCCACCGTCTCAGACGATGGGCGTTCTCGATGTTGCAGTCGTGGTTAGGGCCGATCCGGGCTGGATCGTCCGGTGTGGCTCAGGTGGTGGGGCTGACGACTGCGGCTAGCGCGTCGTGCAGCTCCTTCGCTTCGGCATCGTTGACCGACACCACCAGGCGCCCGCCTCCCTCGAGCGGGACCCGCACGATGATGAGCCGACCCTCCTTAACAGCCTCCATTGGCCCGTCTCCGGTCCTCGGCTTCATGGCCGCCATGCAACTCCCCTTTCGTGGACGTACCCCCCTATTATCCCGCATTCGACCGGTGATCGCCGACCGTGGGACGCCGAGTCCCTTCAGATGCCGATCACGGCGGAGTCCAGTCGGATCCGTCGACGCCCCAGCAGATGGTGATCCAGACGATCTGCCCGCCGATCCCGACCAACACCAGCAGGATGCGGAACCAGGTGTTCCTCGGAACGGCCAGCGCGCCCAGGATCGGGAACATCGGCGCCAGGATCCGGAACGTGCTCGACTGCGGGAACCAGAAGGTGAAGAGGTAGAACGCGTAACCCGCGATCCAGGAGCGACTCTCGATGTCGAGTCGACGCGTCCAGGACCCGGCGAGGATCGTGAAGAAGGTCAGGATCAGCGCCACCACGAGAAGGGCACCCCACGGCTGCCCGAACCACCAGTCGAGTCCTTGGAACCACGCCGTGAACGGGAACAGCTCCTGGTATCCGATGTACGCCGAGCGCCAGGCGAGTTCCGTCTCGGTGTAGGCGGCGGGATCACCGGTGAACACCCAGGCGATCGCGGGCCACAGGAAACCGACCGCGAGACTCCATCCGGTCAGCAGCAGGGAGGGCAGCCACTGCGAGCGAGGGAACGGCTCACGCGATCGCTGCAGCCAGCGCACGATCGTGTAGAACGCGAGCGCGGCCGCGAACGCGAGCCCGCTCGGCCGTGTCAGACCGAGCAGCAGCACCACCGGCACCAGCCACGCCCAGCGCCGTCGGATGAGCAACAGGAGAGCCGTCGCGAGCAGCAGGAACTGCATCGACTCCGCATAGGCGAGTTGGAAGAGTGGCGAGGTCGGCGCGACGCAGAGCAGCAGCACCGCGAAGAGCGCCTGCGACTCTCCCAGCGAGTGCCGGAACATCCGGTAGGCGACGAGCGCGGTACCGGCACCGCAGAGCACCGAGATCAACACGGCGGCAGGCGCCCACGACATGCCCGTCAGCAGCATGAGGCCACGCACGACGAACGGGTACAGCGGCATGAACGCCCACGCGTTCTCGCCGATCTGTCCCGCATCCGTCACCGGCAAGGTGCTCGGATAGCCCCAGACGGCGATGATGTTGTACCAGCGGCCGTCCCACATGGTCGCGTAATCGAAGTAATTCGGTGCCGCGTTGGTCCACGGGTTCGCACCCTGCTGCGCGGCGAAGGCGAGCAGGATCACCGTGGTGACGATGCGCGATGCGGCGAAGACCAGCAGCACCCGGAACCACCAGGGAACCAATCGCAGCAGCGCTCGGCGCCGCACGGGCAGCGCCCGTGACATCGTGCTCACGCGTTCGGGGCCGCCGACGCTCCCGGGACGCCGCTGAGCCAGCTGCGCAGACCCCGCTCGCAGGAGAGGATCTGCTCCAGGGCGACCCGCTCGTCGTCGGCGTGCGCCTTCAACGGGTCGCCGGGGCCGTAGTTCACCGCGGGGATGCCCATGGCCGAGAATCGCGCGACATCGGTCCAGCCGTACTTCGGTCTGGCCGTCGCACCGACCGCGGCGATGAACGCTTCGGCGAGCGGGGCGTCGAGCCCGGGACGCGCTCCCTCCGCGACGTCGGCGATCGTGACCTCGAAGCCGTCGAAGAGCTCGCGCAGGTGTTGGATCGCCTCGTCGCCGCTGCGACTGGGGGCGAATCGATAGTTGACGTGCACGGTGCAGAGATCCGGGATCACGTTGCCGGCGACGCCGCCGGAGATCCCCACGGCGTTCACGCCCTCTCGGTAGACCAGGCCGTCGACCTCCACCTGTCGCGGCTCGTACGCGGCGAGCCGATCGAGGACGGGCGCGATCTTGTGCACCGCGTTCTCACCGACCCACGATCGCGCCGAGTGGGCGCGGAGACCGTGGGTGGTGACATCGACACGGCAGGTGCCGTTGCATCCGCCCTCGACCTCGCTGCCGGTGGGTTCGCCCAGGATCGCGAAGTCTCCGGAGAACAGCTCGGGATGGTTCCGCGCCAACCGGCCGAGACCGTTGAGGTCGGAGGAGACCTCTTCGTTGTCGTACCACATCCAAGTGATGTCGACGACCGGATCCGTCAGCTCAGCGGCGAGCTTCAACTGAACGGCGACGCCCGCTTTCATGTCGACGGTTCCACGGCCCCACAGGTACTCGACACCGTCGATCGTCTCGAATCGTGTGGGCAGGTTCGCGTTGATCGGGACCGTGTCGATGTGGCCCGCGATCACGACGCGCTGCGCACGTCCCAGATCCGTCCGCGCCACGATGGTGTCGCCGTCCCGTGTGAGCTCGAGGTGCGGATACGCGGCGAGGGCGGCTTCGATCGCATCCGCCAGCGGCGCCTCGTCTCCCGACACCGAAGCCGTGTCGCAGAGCGCCTGCGTCAACTCGACGGACCCCGCCGCGAGATCGAGAACGGTCGGGACGGTCGGGGAGGATGCGGCCATGCGACCAGGGTACCGTCCGCCGAGGTTTCGCTACCCTGGACGCATGACCCCCGCTGCCTCTGTTCCTTCTGTCGCGCCCACGTCCGCGTGGGGCTACGGACTCGCCACCATCGCCGCCGACGGCACGGTTCTCGACACGTGGTTCCCCTCGCCGCAACTCGGCAGCCTCCCCGTCGGCCGCGACAAGTGGATCGTGCCGGCCGAGCTGGAGGAGCTCACCGGCGAGGACGCGCGTCGCGAAGTGCGGATCGACGTGGTGACCCTGGAGATCGAGCTCGCTGCCGCTCCCACCTCGACCTCCGACGCCTACCTCCGCCTGCACCTGCTGTCTCATCTGCTGATCGCGCCGAACACGATCAACCTGGACGGCATCTTCGGGCACCTGCCGATCGTGGTGTGGACGAACGCCGGACCAGTCGAACCGTCGGCCTTCGACCGTCTCCGCCCGTCGCTGCAGCGTCACGGCATCCAGGCGACCGGGATCGACAAGTTCCCCCGTCTCACCGACTACGTCACGCCGGCGAAGGTGCGCATCGCCGACACCTCCCGCGTGCGGCTCGGTGCGCACCTCGCGCCCGGCACCACGGTGATGCACGAGGGGTTCGTCAATTTCAACGCCGGAACGCTGGGCACCTCGATGGTCGAGGGTCGGATCTCGCAGGGCGTCGTCGTCGGTGACGGCTCCGACATCGGAGGCGGCGCCTCGATCATGGGCACGCTCTCGGGCGGGGGCAAGGAGCGCGTCAGCATCGGGCGGCGCGCCCTGCTCGGCGCCAACTCCGGCATCGGAATCTCGATCGGCGACGACTCGGTCGTCGAGGCCGGACTCTATGTCACCGCGGGCACGAAGGTCGTGCTGGTCGGCTCGGCTCCCCGACCCGACGGGCGTCCGCAAACGGTGAAGGCCGCCGAGCTGTCGGGTCGCCCGAACCTCCTCTTCCGACGCAACTCGCTCAGCGGCGCCGTGGAGGTGCTGGAGCGCTCCGGCACGGGAATCGTCCTGAACGCCGCTCTGCACGCCTGACGCGGAGCCCCGGCTGACAGGAGACGCGCGCGCAGCGTCGCGCCGCGTGCCCACCGCCGGGGTCGAAACGTCAAAGAAACGGCAACCCGCCGCCGGAGTCGAAACGTCAAAGAAACGGCAACCCACCTGAGTGGGTTGCCGTTTCTTTGACAACGAGTCCGGGTCTAGTACGCCCCGGTCGGCTTCACCATCATCATGACGGTGCGCCACAGGATGACGAGGTCGCCAGTCACGGACCAGTTCTCGACGTAGTAGAGGTCGAGGCGGACGCTGTCCTCCCAGTTGAGTTCGGAGCGGCCGTTGGTCTGCCACATCCCGGTGATGCCCGGCTTGATGTAGAGCCGGCGGTTCACCTCGGAGTCGTAGCTCTCGACCTCACGCAGGAGCGGCGGGCGCGGGCCGACCAGGCTCATGTCGCCACGCAGAACGTTCCAGAACTGAGGAAGTTCGTCGAGCGAATACCGGCGCAGCACCCGTCCGATGCGCGTGATCCGCGGATCCTCGCGCAGTTTGAAGAGCGGACCGGACCCTTCATTCAGGTGTTCGATCGCTGCGAGACGCGCCTCGGCATCCACCGCCATCGAACGGAACTTCACCATCGTGAACGGACGCCCGTATCGACCGATGCGCTGCTGCTTGAACAGGGCGGGGCCGTCGCTATCGCGCTTGACGAGGATCGCCAGCGCGAGGAACACCGGAGACAGGAGGAGCAGTGCCATTGCCGAGCCGAAGACATCGAGGCAGCGCTTCGCGTAGTGGCGCGAGCCCGAGTAGTGCGGCAGCTCGACGCTCATCAGCGGCAGACCCTCGACAGGGCGCCAGTGGATGCGCGGGCCGGCAACGTTGGTCAAGCCGGGCGAAACCACGAGTTCGACCGAGGACTCCTCGAGCTGCCAGCCCAGTCGACGGACGAACTCCGAGCCGCCATCGATGGGTCCGGCCACGATCACCGCTTCGGCCGAGAGCCGCTCGACAGCGTCGCGGATATCGGTGAGCCGGCCGACGACGGGCACGGTCCGGCCACGACTGACGACCTCGGTCATCCCGGTCGTGTTCGAGAGGGCGACACCGATCACGTCGTACTCGACCTGGCCGGATGCGCGACGGCGCTCGATCTGCCCGAGCACGTAGGAGACGTCGTTGACATCGCCGATCACGATGACGCGGAGCAGCGCGTGGCCCTTGATCCGGTCCTTCGCGAGCCTGGTGCGGTTCAGCCAGTGCGAGAGCACGAGGCCGACGATTCCGACAGGCAGGCCGATCGCGAAGTAGTCGCGATGAATCGGAGCCAGAAGGAGGAGGGACGCGATCGCGACGCCTCCGAACGCGATCCCCGTGGCCGTGACCGTGCGACGGTATTCGTCGAGCCCGGTGCCGAGATGACGAGAGCTGCGGCTGTGCGCGATCAGGAGCAGCACCATCCACACGACTCCGACGCCGACCGGGGCCAGCGTTTCGAGCAGCGAGAGCGGCGCTCGCCCGATTGTCGAGAACCAGAAGGTCAGAGTCATACTGACGACGATCACGACGGCATCGCCGATGATCGCTCGCGTGCGGAAACGTCGTCGCCATTGCTGAGCGTTCGACGTCCGCATCCGCGGGAACGGTCGGGCTACGACCGCGGTGTCGGTGAAGAAGTCGGATGCGGATCCGCTGAAGCCGGTCATGAGATCGGTCCTGCGGGTGCCACGTTCAGAACGGGGGCGTGGTTCGGAACTCGGGTGAGCACATCAACCTGCAATTCAGCCCATCGGGTTTGTCTGACGAGTCCCGGCGACCGGGGAGCGTCGAGGGGGCGGCTTCGACGATCACTTTTCAAGGTGCCGGAAACGAACGAAGCGAATCGTTCCTCACGGGTGAGGTGCGATTCGCCACGGACGATGTGGTGCTGCGAGAGCGGATACTCCCAGTGCCTCGGAGGACCCTGTGTACCCGTCGTACTTCATCGCAAGAATAGTGCCGGGATGCCGTGCCACTTGGCCCCTCTTCGGGAGGATGATAACCGAGATACGCTCGTCTAAAGATCAAAAATCATCTCCTGACCTGCTCATACGGTCAGCGCGATCGATGCGCCTCCACACTCATCATCCCGGCGCTGACTCCCAATGTTTACATTGCCGTCATCGGCACTGCGACGGCACGGAAAAGGGCGGTGACCCTCCCGGATCACCGCCCCTCGTCCGAAGACCGTCGCTCAGCGGCCGCTCGGCCAATCACGCTCGGGGTGGCCCGTGTAGAGCTGCTGCGGGCGACCGATCTTGGTCTGCGCGTCGGTGTTCATCTCGCGCCAGTGCGCGATCCAGCCCGGCAGCCGACCGATTGCGAAAAGTACCGTGAACATCCGCGTCGGGAAGCCCATCGCCTTGTAGATCACGCCCGTATAGAAGTCGACGTTCGGGTAGAGACGACGCTCTTTGAAGTAGTCGTCCTCCAGCGCGATGTGCTCGAGTTCCATCGCGATATCGAGAAGGGGATCTTTGATCCCGAGTGACGAAAGCACCTCAGCGGCGCTCTCTTTCACGAGCTTCGCGCGCGGGTCGTAGTTCTTATAGACACGGTGCCCGAATCCCATCAGGCGCACACCGTCCTCTTTGTTCTTCACCCGCTCGACGAACGTCTTGACGCCTTCGCCGGACTCCTGGATTCGAGCCAGCATCGTGAGGACCGCTTCGTTCGCGCCACCGTGCAGTGGACCGAAGAGGGCGTTGATCCCGGCGGAGACGGAGGCGTAGAGGTTGGCTTCGGTCGAACCGACGAGGCGGACGGTCGAGGTGGACGCGTTCTGCTCGTGATCCTCGTGCAGGATGAGGAGGCGCTCGAGGGCCTTGGACAGCACGGGGTCGATCTCGTACGGCTCGGCCATCGTGCCGAAATTGAGCCGCAGGAAATTGTCGACGAAGCTCAGCGAGTTGTCCGGGTAGAGGAACGCCTGACCGAGGCTCTTCTTGTGAGCGTAGGCGGCCATCACCGGCAGCTTCGCGAGCAGGCGCACGGTCGTCAACTCGACCGAGGCGGGATCCTTGGGGTTGGAGGACCCCTCGTAGTAGGTCGAGAGCGCCGAGACACCCGAGGCGAGCACCGACATGGGATGCGCGTTGTGCGGCAGCGCGTCGAAGAAACGCTTCAGATCTTCGTGCAGCAGGGTGTGATGACGGATGCGGTCGTCGAAGGCGGCGAGCTCGTCCTTCGTGGGCAGCTCGCCGTAGATCAGCAGCCACGCCACTTCGAGGTAGCTTCCGTTCGTCGCGACCTGCTCGATCGGGTAGCCGCGATAGCGCAGGATGCCCTTATCGCCATCGATGTACGTGATGGACGACTTCGTCGCCGCGGTATTCACGAATCCGTAGTCGAGCGACATGAAGCCGGTCTTCTTCGACAGCGTCGAGAAATCGATGCTCGAAGAACCGTCCACGCTGCGCAACACCGGGAACTCGGCCGTCCTGTCGCCGAAGGTCAGTGTGACCGTCTCGGGGAGCGCCGGCTCGACGCCGTTCTCTGCATCGTCGCTCTGCGTGCCGGATCCGGTCACAACGCCTCCTGGAAGTCACTGATGGTCGAATACTTCGCGGTCTCAGTTACGCCGTTCTCTGGCGACGTCGACCGAACCACATACAGCCTATGGGTTGCAAAGCGACACTGTGACATCCACCAGCGGGGGCATCAATCGGTTGTGCGAATCTCCACCGAATCGGAGGAGCGCTCGATTCACGCGGGTCGGAAGGCGAGCAGTCGGGCCGCCGCCGCTGCGATCCGCTCGTCGCTCGCCGTGAGCGAGAGTCGGACGTGCTGCGGGTGCCCGTCACCGTAGAACACCCCGGGGCCTGCGAGAATACCCGCTTCGGCGAGCCTGGCGATGGAGTCCCACGCGTCCCGGCCCTCCGTCGCCCAGAGATAGAGACCCGCCTCGCTGCGATCGATCCTGAACCCGGCTGCTTCGAGCGCGGGCTTGAGCACCTGGCGGCGAGCGCGGTAGCGCTCCTTCTGCTGAGCGACGTGCTCGTCGTCGCCGAGCGCGGTGACCATCGCGGTCTGCAGCGGGCCGGGGAGGATCATGCCGGCGTGCTTGCGCACGTTCACCATGCGCGCGATCACATCGGCGTCGCCGGCCGCGAAGGCCGCTCGGTAACCGGCGAGGTTCGACTGTTTACTGAGCGAGTACACCGCGAGCACACCCGAACGGTCATCGCCGACGACGCGCGGATCGAGGACGCTCGGAACGCGTTCCTGCGCCCACCGGCCCTCCCAGCCCAGCTCGGCGTAGCACTCGTCGCTCGCGAGGACCGCACCGAGTGAGCGCGCGCGCTCGACGGCGACCCGCATCCGCTCGGCATCGAGAACGGCGCCGTCCGGGTTGCCGGGCGAGTTGAGCCAGACCAGCTTCGTGTTCGCAGGCCACCGGGCCGGATCGTCTTCCGCGAGGGCGGTCGCTCCCGCGATCGCCGCTCCCATGGCGTAGGTGGGGTAGGCGGCCGCCGGATGCGCGACGACGTCGCCCTCGCCCAGTCCCAGGAGGAACGGCAGCCAGGCCACGAGTTCCTTCGAACCGATCGTGGGCATCACCTCGTCCACACTCAGGCCGGGGACGCCGCGACGGCGCGCGAACCAGGCCGCGATCGCCTCGCGCAGCGCCGGTGTGCCGACCGTCGTCGGGTACGCGTGCGCATCCGTGGCCGCCGCGAGCGCATCGCGGATGATGTCGGGCGTCGCGTCGACGGGCGACCCGATCGAGAGGTCGACGATCCCGTCAGGATGCGAACGAGCCGTCTCGGCGTAGGGGCCCATCAGGTCCCACGGGTAATCGGGAAGGGTGCCGAGCGCCATCGTTACGCGTGCTCGCCCTGCGGCGGGAGCGCCGCGACGACCGGGTGGTCCTTGGCGATCACGCCGACTTTCGCGGCACCGCCGGGCGAGCCGATCTCGTCGAAGAACTCGACGTTCGCCTTGTAGTAGTCGGCCCATTCCTCGGGCAGATCGTCTTCGTAGTAGATCGCCTCGACCGGGCAGACCGGCTCGCAGGCGCCGCAGTCGACGCATTCGTCGGGATGGATGTAGAGCGATCGCTCACCTTCGTAGATGCAGTCGACGGGGCATTCATCGATGCACGCACGGTCTTTGACATCCACACACGGGAGCGCGATGACGTAGGTCACGGTCGGAGACGTCCCTTCATGAACTTCACGGCTTCCATCGTACGGCGTCGGCACCGGCCGACTCGGCGCTGCGCCGACCGGCGGCACCGACGCGTGGCCAGGCGATGACGACGAGGGCGATCAGCGCCGGAGCGAAGGTCCAGACGACACCCGCCGTGTTCGCCGGAACCAGAACGGAGCCGCCGGTGCTCCGCAACGCGAGCACGCCGATCGAGGCGAGCAGCCCCATGGCGGTGCAGAACGCCACGAAGCGGTCGTACATCACGAGACGCAGACCGAGCAGCAGGGCGAGCACCGTCAGAACGCTCGCAGCGAGTCCGAGCGGAAGGGTGACGGATCCGACGGTCCAGGTCGACTGGTGCGCGACGGTCGTGATCGCCCCCACCAGGACGCCGATCGCGACCGACAGCACCCCGGAGACCACGCGGGTCACCGGGGTGGGCGGGTCGTCCTCCGGAATGAGCCTCGGCTGAGCGATCGGCACCGCGCGGAAGCGCTCCGTGCGCGGGATCCGCGTCGGATCCCCGCTCGAGAGCCGCGACGTCTCGCCGTCGACGACCACCTGGGTACGGTACGCACGCAGCGCCGACCTTTTCCGAGCGAACTCCGCGTCGTCCAGTTCGATCACGACGTCGTCCGACGAATCCGGCGCACCCGACGGCACGATCTCGAAGTACGGCAGCCGCAGCAGCGCCGCAGCGGTCGCCGCGATCTGTGCCGTGCGAATGTGGTCGGGATGACCGTAGCCACCGTCGGCGTCGTACGACACCACGCTGGTCGCATCGACATCCTCCAGCACCTCGACCAGGTCGGCGACGGCCTCTTCGAGCGGCGCGGCGCAGAGGCTGTCGGCAGCGATCGGCTGCAACGGCTCGGGATGCCGGGCACCGGTGTGGGTGTCGACCGCCCACTGCATCCCGGAGTCGCGGTAGATCCGAGCCTCGACGCCTCCGCTTCGAGCACCGGCGGCGCCGAGGAAGCGGTGATCCTTCACCCCGAGAGCGCGCATCGCGGCGGCGAGCTCGTCGACGCGGTGGGGACCGAGCTCGTCCGAGCCCTCCAATCCTGCGAGTTCGGGAGGGATCACCTCACCCAGCTCGCCACGCGTCGCGGTCACCAGAACCACCGACCCGCTCGCGGCGAGACGCGCGAGGGTGCCACCCATGGTGAGCGTCTCGTCATCCGGATGCGCGTGCACCGCGACCACGCGATCGCCGGTTGCTGAAGATTCGTTCACGTTTCGTTCCTTGGGCTGAACGCGCTGGACACTCTCGCGGACGCCGCACTAGAGTCGCTTCGGGTAAGGCAAGGCTTACCAATGCGTCCGCGGGAGTTCATGTCGACCGGGCGGCCGTCTCCTCGATCGACGTCAGAGATTACGCGTGCTCGCAAACTACCTCATCGGCCTCCGCGAAGGCCTCGAAGCCGGACTCGTGGTCGGCATCCTCATCGCCTACCTCACCAAGATCGGGCGGCGCGACGTGCTGCCTCGACTCCGGCTCGGTATCGCAGCGGCGATCGTCCTCTCGCTCGGGATCGGCGCGATCCTCACCTGGGGTCCCTACGGTCTGAGCTTCCAGGCCCAGGAGATCATCGGCGGGGGGCTCTCGATCGTCGCGGCGGCGATGGTGACCTGGATGATCTTCTGGATGGGTTCGAACGCGAAGAGCCTGAAGCACGACCTGCAGTCGAAGCTCGACGCCGTGGTCACCGGCTCGGCTCTCGGCATCGTCGCGCTCGGTTTCATCAGTGTCGGCCGCGAGGGGATCGAGACGGCGCTCTTCGTGTGGGCGACGGTCACGTCGACCGGGAACGCGGCCCTGGGCACCCTCGGTGCGACGCTCGGCATCCTCACCTCCGTCGTGATCGCCTTCCTGATCTATCGCGGCTTCGTGCGGATCGACCTCGCCCGATTCTTCACCTGGACGGGCGGTTTCCTGATCGTCGTCGTGGCCGGAGTGCTCGCCTACGGCATCCACGATCTGCAGGAGGCGGGCGTGATCCCCGGCATCGGCACCCCGCTGTTCAGCATGGGCGGGTTGCCGAGCTGGCTCGTCGCGTTGCTCGGCGGCGTCTTCAACTTCACGCCGGAACCGACGGCCGCGCAGTTCTTCGCCTGGCTCGCCTACCTCGTGATCGTGGGGGCACTGTTCGTCCGCCAGGTCCGCTCCCCCGGCCGCATCGCTCCGGTCGCCGCATCCGCTGCGTCCTGAGCCCCTCATCCTCTTCCACAGCACCGACACCAGGAGACCTCCATGCATCAGCGACTGCTCTCCGGCGCCCTCGGCGCCGGTGCCCTCGCCCTCATCCTCACCGGCTGCGTGCCCAACAACGCGGCCTCCTCGAGCGCGTCCCTCGACGTCGCGATCGCCGACGACAGCTGCACCGTCTCGGCCGCGACCGCCGAGTCCGGCGCCGTCACGTTCTCGCTCGCGAACAGCGGATCCGACGTGAACGAATTCGAGATCCTCGCCGACGACAAACTCCGGATCGTGGGTGAGAAGGAGAACGTCACTCCCGGCCAGAGCGTCTCGTACGTCGCGCAGCTCGAGCCGGGCACCTACTACACCGCCTGCAAGTTCCAGCAGGTCGGCGCTCCGATCGGGCTCGCCGAGTTCACGGTCACGGGCGAGGCCACGACGCAGTCGGCGGATGAGCAGGCGGCGACCGATCTGGCCGTCAGCAACTACATCGCCTACGTGAAGTCGCAGGCCGGCGAGCTGCTTCCCGCCGTCCAGGCCTTCGTCGACGCCTACGAGAGCGGCGACGACGAGACCGCGCGCAGCCTCTTCGCGTCCACCCGCGTCTACTACGAGCGGATCGAGCCGACCGCGGAGGCGTTCGGCGACCTCGACCCGAAGATCGACTACCGCGAGGTCGACGCCGTGGCCGAGGGGCTGGACTGGACCGGGTTCCACCGCATCGAGAAGGACCTCTGGATCCCGGCCGCGGACGCCCTGAACTCGGACGGCACCAGCGCCTATCTGAATTGGGCACCGTCGACAGTCGAGCAGCGCAAGGTCTTCGGCGACCAGCTGGTCAGCGACATGCAGAGCCTGTACGACCTCGTGTACGCCTCCGATTTCGAGGTGACCCTCGGCGACATCTCCAACGGTGCGATCGGTCTGCTCGACGAGGTGGCTGCCGGCAAGATCACCGGCGAGGAGGATTGGTGGTCGAGCACCGACCTCACCGACTTCGCTGCGAACGTGCAGGGCGCGGAGGTGGCGTTCGGCAATGTCGAGGCGATCGCGACGGCGAAGGGCGATGACGGTGCCGCACTCGTCGCCGATATCTCCGACGAATTCACGGCTCTCGACGCGCTCCTCGCGCAGTACGGCAGCATCGATTCGGGCTTCGTGGCCTACAACACGCTCACCGATGATCAGAAGAAAGAACTCTCCGACGGCGTCAATTCGCTCGCCGAGCCGCTCTCGCAGCTGACGCACACCGTGCTCGGCGTCGAGGAGGCCGCGGAGTAGAGGCGATCGACGGGTTGTCACTTCGTCGATGGATCACTGACGAGGTGACAACCCTTTCGAGCCCTTAGCATCGAGATCATGCCCGAGACACAGGACCCCGCCGAGCCGGCGGCTGACGAGAGCCTGGAGCTGCGCACCGCGCGACGGCTCTCGCGGCGTGGACTCATCGGGCTCGTCTCAGCGGGAACGGCCGGCCTCGCCGCCGGCATCGGTGGCACGCTCGCCGTCTCATCCGCGAACTCCGCATCCGCCACGGGAGACGACGGCACCTTCCCGTTCTACGGGGCGCACCAGTCGGGGATCACCACACCGGCGCAGGACCGCCTGCATTTCGCGGCCTACGACATGTCGTCACGAACCACCCGCGAAGAGCTGATCGAGATGCTGCAGGACTGGACGTTCGCCGCAGCGCGGATGACCCAGGGGCTCGACGTCAGCGAGGCCGGCGCCGTCGGCGGCGCCGACACCGCTCCGCCGGATGACACCGGTGAGGCGCTCGGTCTACCCGCCAGCGGACTCACCATCACCTTCGGGTTCGGTCCGAGCCTGTTCAGCACCGCCGACGGCTCCGACCGCTTCGGCATCGCCGACCGCCTGCCGAGCGAGCTCGCCGCCCTTCCCCGCTTCGCCGGCGACGCGATCGTGCCCGCGCAGTCAGGCGGAGACCTCTGCATCCAAGCCTGCGCCGATGATCCGCAGGTCGCGGTGCACGCGATCCGCAATCTCAGTCGGATCGCGTTCGGACGCGCGTCCATCCGCTGGTCGCAGCTCGGTTTCGGACGTACGTCGTCGACCTCCACGGCTCAAGCGACGCCACGCAACCTCTTCGGCTTCAAGGACGGCACGGCGAACATCAAACTCGAGGAGACCGCCTCGGTCGATGAGTTCGTCTGGGTTCCCGAGGACGATGCGAGCTGGTTCGCCGGCGGCAGCTACCTCGTGGCGCGCAAGATCCGGATGATCATCGAGACGTGGGATCGCTCGCAACTGGGCGAGCAGGAACGCGTGATCGGCCGCAGCAAAGGCAGCGGCGCACCGCTCTCGGGCGGCACCGAGTTCACAGAGCCCGATTTCGAGAAGACGGGGGCCACGGACGCTCCGCTCATCGACCGGGAATCGCACGTCCGCCTGGCGCATCCGAGCGTGAACGGTGGGGCGCGACTGCTCCGCCGAGGCTACAACTTCGTCGACGGCAACGACGAACTCGGCCGCCTGAATGCGGGGCTCTTCTTCCTGTCGTTCCAACGCTCACCGCAGCAGTTCGTCGATGTCCAGCGCTCGCTGGCCACGGACGCGTTGAACGAGTACATCAAGCACGTCGGCTCCGCGATCTTCGCGGTGCCGCCGGGCGCATCCGGCGGCGAGGACTACGTCGGGTCGGGTCTCTTCGCCTGACGACCCGTCACGGCGTGGTCGCCGCCACGGCATACTGCGCGACGACGCCGTCGGCACCGCTCTCGCCCACCGTGGCCTGCACCGTGTAGGCGTCGTTCGCGAAGATGGCGAAAGCGCCGCCTTCGGTGTTCGACTCCATGCTCACGCTGAAGCCCGCATCCGTCAGCCGCTGCTTCAGATCGGCGTAGGCGGCGTCGCGATCGGCGACCTTGATCATCACGGCCCACGCTTGCCCGCCGTCCGTGCCGACGCCGCCCGCGTACACGATCTCACCCTCGACGAGGGGGACGGCGTCCTTCGGGAATCCTTCGGGCAATTCGCCCCCACTGCCGAGGTCGACCTGTGTGCCCGTAGCGCCCTCGACGGCGCCTTCGACCGCGTCCTGCACGCCGTTCTGAACGAGTTGCTCGACCGGGTTGGCGAAGCACCCCGAGAGACCGATGGTCAACACGGCCGCGATGGCCACGGCGGCGGGAAGCGAGCGGATGGTGCGCATGGAACGGCTCCGTTTCGTGCCGGCGACCCCGCGCATCCTCGGATCGAAGTACGTGTTCGCCTGTGCGACTCATGGTAGTCCGCACAGGTTCATCACGGCATCGGGGAGCGCCCCGATGATGAGGCGCTCCGATGAACCTCGTGGGCCGCTCATCCGGCTGCCAGCAGTCGAAGAGCGGACTCTTTGCCGATGCAGAAGCGCCGACACTAGCCTCGCCGGGTGGCATCGAGCGGCATGAAGAACCCGACCAAGCGCGAACGCCAAGAGCTCGCGCGGATCGAGGCACGGGAACGGCACGAACGTGATCGCCGCGCGCGGCACCGCAAACGTCTGCTCCTGCAGATCGGCTCGATCGTGGTGGTTCTGGTGGTCGCGGGGGTCGTGGCCGGTCAGCTGATCGGACAACAGCGGGCAGCCAGCATCGGACCGGCGAACATGGCCAGCGACGGCATCGTTCTGACAGGCGACGGATCCACAGTGACCGCCAGCACGACCGCGGCGATCCAGCCGGGCGGATCACCGATCGCGACGGACGAGAACGCGATACGGGCGAAGGGCGTCGCCACGATCGATCTCTACGTCGACTACCTCTGCCCGAACTGCGGCACCTTCGAGTCGACCAATATGACTCAGCTGCAGGAGTGGGTGAAGGCCGGCTACATCACCCTCGAGATCCATCCGATCGCGATCCTCGACTCCGCCTCGCAGGGCACCGCCTACTCCAGCCGGGCAGCGAACGCCGCCGCGTGCGTGGCGAGCTACGACCCTGACGACTTCCTCGCCGTGCACGAGGCGCTGTTCGCCCAGCAACCGGAGGAGGGCACGTCGGCCCTGGACGACGACGCGCTGCGCGCGCTCGTGACGGGCGCGGGCGTCACGGACGAGGACGTGCTCGCGTGCATCACCAGCGGTGAGTTCCGCACCTGGGTCTCGGATGCGACCGAGCGCGCCACCACCGGTCCGCTCGCGAACTCCGCCATCGCCGCGCTGACCGGCACGCCGACCGTCCTGGTGAACGGCCAGGAGTACACCGGCGCGAACGACGACGCCGACGCCTTCGTACAGTTCATCAGCGACACCCTGGAGGCTGAGGCGAGCACGCCGACGCCGTCGGCCACCCCGGCCGGTTGATTGGTCCTCACCGGAGGGAGAACGGCGCGGACGCGGACGATCCTGGCCCGACGTGCCTCGCCGGGGCCGTTTGTCCTCGCCGGAGGAAGAATCGGGCACGTGCCGACGATCCCGGCCTGCAGTACTTCACCGGGCATCCGACCTCGCCGGAGGAAGACTGGCGCGGACGCGCACAAACCCGGCCCGACGTGCCTCGCCGGCGCCGTCCGACCTCGCCGGAGGAAGAACCGGGCACGTGCCGACGATCCCGGCCTGCAGTACTTCGCCGGGCATCCGACCTCGCCGGAGGAAGATTGGTGCCGACGCGGACGATCCCGGCCCGATCCACCTCGACGGCGCCGTCCGACCTCGCCGGAGGAAGAATGGGGCGGACGCGGACGATCCCGGCCCGGTCCACCTCGACGGCGGCATCCGACCTCGCCGGAGGAAGACTGGCACGGACGCGGACAATCCCGGCCCGATCCACCTCGACGGTGCCACTCATCCTCGCCGGAGGAAGAACCGGGCACGTGCAGACGATCCCGGCCTGCAGTACTTCGCCGGGCATCCGACCTCGCCGGAGGAAGATTGATGCCGACGCGGACGATCCCGGCCCGGTCCACCTCGACGGCGGCATCCGACCTCGCCGGAGGAAGACTGGAGCGGACGCGGACAATCCCGGCCCGATCCACCTCGACGGTGCCACTCATCCTCGCCGGAGGAAGAACCGGGCACGTGCCGACGATCCCGGCCTGCAGTACTTCACC
Organism: Microbacteriaceae bacterium VKM Ac-2855; assembly: GCA_013204985.1. Taxonomy (GTDB): domain Bacteria; phylum Actinomycetota; class Actinomycetes; order Actinomycetales; family Microbacteriaceae; genus Rathayibacter. The sequence goes on along the minus strand of JABMLG010000002.1, from coordinate 619,438 downwards.
GGGCATCCGACCTCGCCGGAGGAAGACTGGCGCGGACGCGGACAAACCCGGCCCGATCCACCTCGACGGCGCCGTCCGTCCTCGCCGGAGGAAGGATGGCGCGGACGCGGACAAACCCGACCCGACGTGCCTCGCCGGCGCCGTTTGTCCTCGCCGGAGGAAGAATCGGGCAGGTGCCGACGATCCCGGGCCGAAGTACTTCGCCGGCGGCATCCGACCTCACCGGAGGAAGGATGGCGCGGACGCGGACAAACCCGACCCGACGTGCCTCGCCGGCGCCGTTTGTCCTCACCGGAGGAAAAACCGGGCACGTGCAGACGATCCCGGCCTGCAGTACTTCGCCGGAATCCGTCCTCGCCGGAGGAAGATTGATGCCGACGCGGACAATCCTGGCCCGATGCACCTCGCCGCTGCCATCTATCCTCGTCGGAGGAAGAACCGGGCAGGTGCCGACGATCCCGGCCCGCACCTCGCCCGAGAAAGAACGAGGCCGATGCGGAATAACCCGGCCCGATGCACCACGCCGGCACCATTCATCCTCGCCCGAGGAAGAACGAGTCGGATGCGGACGGTCCCGGCCCGAGGCACCTCGGCGGCGCCATTCGTCCTCGCCGGAGGAAGAAGGGCAGACGCGGAGGAACCTGGCCCGATCCATCCCGAAGATGCCGTCCGTCCTGGCACGGGGAGGGTGGAGTCCGCGCGTCTTCTCCTCCACACGTGCAAATCTGCGGAGTTATCCACGGATCGCACCGGCTGGCCGACACAGGGGCTCGGCTTCGCGCAATCTGGTGCACATGCTCGAATCGATCGTCACCTCTCGCCAGCTCGGCGCTCTCTCCATCGACCCGACCGTGGAGGGCTACGAACGCCTCCGACCCGGTTGGTTCGCTCAGCCGAGTGCGACGCCGGATGAACGCAGAGCCGCACTCCTCGGTGGCCGGATCAGTTGCATCTCGCTCTTGGACCTCGTGGGCGCTTTCCGACCACCCGACGCCCGCCTGCACCTCGCATTCAAGCCCACAGCGAACCGCAAACTCGCGGACTCCGAGGTCGTCGCGCACTGGAGTCAGCGGGTATCGGCCCCGTCCCACTCGCTCGTTCGCGTCGATCGGAGCGAGGCGCTCGGCCACGCGCTGCAGTGCCAGCCGGCGGACATGGCCGTTGCCATCGTCGACTCCATGCTGTTCCACCGGCTGATGAGCCGCGCGGAAGTGGATGCCGTGTTCGCCGCGATGCCCAGACGGATCCGGCGCCTGCGCGGGTTCGTCGACGGGCGCAGCGAATCCGGGATCGAGTCGCTCACCCGCTTCCGCCTCGCGGTCGCCGGGATCCACTGCGAAATCCAAGTGATCGTCTCGCGAGTCGGCCGGGTGGATCTTCTCATCGACGGATGGCTCATCATCGAGCTCGACGGTGGAACTCACGACGAAGAATCCGCCATCAGCCGCGATCGGATCAGAGACGCCGAGAGCCAGGTGGGTGGCTACGCCGTGCTGCGGTTTCGGTATGCCCAGGTGGTCTATAACTGGGCGTACGTCGAGACAATGATCCGCGATCGCCTCGCGCGTGGCGCCACGCGCTGACATCCTCACGCGAGGAAAAATCGCGTAGACACGGACGAATGCGGGCGGTTTCGCCGCGCCGGCGACGTTTTTCCTCCGGGGAGGAAACGCCGAACGCCGCCGCCCTGGAAGGGACAGCGGCGTTCAGAAGGGATTGAGGCTAGTCCTGCTTCTTGAGACGCGAGGTGTTGCGGGCGCGCGCAGTGGCGTCCAACTCGACCTTGCGGATGCGCACATTCTCGGGGGTGACCTCGACGCACTCGTCCTCGCGGGCGAATTCGAGGCACTCCTCCAGGGTGAGCTGGCGCGACGGAGTCATGGACTCGAAGTTGTCGGCCGTCGACTGACGCATGTTCGTCAGCTTCTTCTCCTTGGTGATGTTGACGTCCATGTCGTCGTTGCGCGAGTTCTCGCCGATGACCATGCCCTCGTAGACCTCTTCGGTCGGCTGGACGAAGAACGTCATCCGCTCCTGGAGGTTGATGATGGCGAACGGCGTGACGACGCCCGAACGGTCGGCGACGATCGAGCCGTTGTTGCGGGTGACGATGGCGCCCGCCCACGGCTCGTAGCCGTGAGAGATCGCGTTGGCGATGCCGGTGCCGCGGGTGGTCGTGAGGAACTCGGTCCGGAAACCGATCAGTCCGCGCGACGGGACGATGAACTCCATACGAACCCAGCCGGTGCCGTGATTCGCCATGTTCTCCATACGGCCCTTGCGCGCCGCGAGAAGCTGGGTGATCGCGCCGAGGTACTCCTCCGGGGCGTCGATGGTGAGGTGCTCGAACGGCTCGTGGGTCTTGCCGTCGATCTGCTTGACGACCACCTGCGGCTTGCCGACGGTGAGCTCGTAGCCCTCGCGTCGCATCTGCTCGACCAGGATGGCGAGCGCGAGCTCACCACGGCCCTGGACCTCCCAGACGTCGGGGCGTCCGACGTCGACGATCTTCAGCGAGACGTTACCGATGAGCTCGCGGTCGAGGCGGTCCTTCACCATACGAGCGGTCAGCTTGTGGCCCTTGACCTTGCCGACGAGCGGCGAGGTGTTGGTACCGATGGTCATCGAGATCGCCGGGTCGTCGACCGTGATGGCCGGCAGCGGACGGATGTCCTCCGGGTCGGAGATGGTCTCGCCGATGGTGATGTCGGGGAAGCCCGCGATCGCGACGATGTCGCCGGGGCCTGCGGACTCGGCCGGGTAGCGGTCGAGCGCCTTGGTGATCAGCAGCTCGGTGATGCGCGCGTTGGTGTGCGTGCCGTCGTGGTGCACCCAGGCGACGGTCTGCCCCTTCTTGATCGTGCCGTTGAAGACACGCAGCAGGGCGAGGCGGCCGAGGAACGGCGAGGCGTCGAGGTTGGTGACGTGGGCCTGCAGGGGCGCCTCGTCGTCGTAGGCGGGGGCCGGCACGTGGTCGAGGATCGCCTTGAAGAGCGGCTCGAGGTCGTCGTTGTCGGGCAGCGAGCCGTTCTCGGGCTTGTTGATGCTCGCGGCACCGTTGCGACCGGATGCGTAGACGACCGGAACGTCGAGGATCGCGTCGAGGTCGAGGTCGGGCACGTCGTCGGCCATGTCGGAGGCGAGGCCCAGCAGGAGGTCCTGGCTCTCGGCGACGACCTCGTCGATGCGCGCATCGGGGCGGTCGGTCTTGTTGACGAGCAGGATGACGGGAAGCTTCGCCTCGAGCGCCTTGCGCAGCACGAAGCGGGTCTGCGGCAGTGGGCCCTCGGATGCATCCACGAGCAGCACGACGCCGTCGACCATGGAGAGGCCGCGCTCGACCTCACCGCCGAAGTCGGCGTGACCCGGGGTGTCGATCACGTTGATCGTGATCGGCCCGTCGGTCGCGTGCGCGCCCTTGTAGGAGATCGCGGTGTTCTTCGCGAGGATCGTGATGCCCTTTTCGCGCTCGAGCTCGTTCGAGTCCATCGCGCGCTCGTCCACGTGGGAGTGCTCGGCGAAGGAGTTCGTCTGCTTGAGCATCGCATCGACAAGCGTGGTCTTGCCGTGGTCGACGTGGGCGACGATGGCGACATTGCGCAGGTCGGAGCGGGTGGCAACTGCCATGTGAACGGACTCGTCTCGTGTTCTGTAGTAAAAGGGGACCCTCGATCCTACTACGGATCGAGGGTCCCCCTCGGGAACGGCGGATGAACCGCTCGCCGAGACCCTAGACGCCGAGCTCGATCCCGGCTCCCGGAATCGCTGCGAGCAGCTCCCGGGTGTACTCCATCTTCGGGTTGCCGAACACCTCGTCGGTGCTCGCCTCTTCGACGATGCGGCCCTTCTGCATCACCAGGACGTTGTCGGCGATGACACGCACGACCGCGAGGTCGTGCGTGATGAAGAGATACGTCAGGCCCAGCTCGTACTGCAGTTCGGCGAGCAGATTCAGGATCTGCGCCTGCACCAGCACGTCCAGGGCCGAGACGGCCTCGTCCAGCACGACGATCTCGGGCTTCAGCGCGAGCGCGCGAGCGATCGCCACGCGTTGACGCTGGCCGCCCGAGAGCTCGTTCGGGTAGCGTCCCGCGATCACCCGGGGCAGCGAGACCTGGTCGAGCAACTCGAAGACGCGGTCGCGCTGAGAGCGGCGGTCGCCCACCTTGTGCACCCGCAGGGGCTCCGAGATCGTGTTACCGATGTTGTGCAACGGATCCAACGATCCGTACGGGTCCTGGAACACCGGCTGCATCGAGCGGCGCAGCGCGAGCAGCGCGCGACCGCGCAGGCTCTCGGTGCGACGTCCGTCGATCGTGATAGTGCCGCTGGTCGCCGTCTCGAGCCCGAGCACCAGCTTCGCGATCGTCGATTTGCCCGAACCGGACTCGCCGACGAGCGCCGTCGTGGTGCCCTTCGGGATGGCGAACGAGACGTCGTCGACCGCAGTGAAGTCCTCCGCCTTCAGCCCGCCCTTGCGGATCTTGAAGACCTTGGTCAGGTGGTCGATCTCGATCATCGGCTTCGCCGTGCGGGTGGAGCCCACGTGGCGCTCGGCCGCACCGATCAGGTCGATCCCGTCCGCCGCGTCGACGATCGTGTGCTCGCTCAGCGGAGCATCCGCCGACTGGATCCGCCGCGACGCCAGGCTCGGCGCCGCCGCGATCAGTCGCTGGGTGTACGGGTGCTGCGGGTTCTGCAGTACGTCGAGCGAGGCGCCGGATTCGACGATCTTGCCCTTGTACATCACGATCAGCTTCTCGGCCCGCTCGGCCGCGAGGCCGAGGTCGTGGGTGATGAAGAGCAGCGCGGTGCCGTCGGTGGTGGTCAGTGTCGCGAGGTGGTCGAGGATCTTCCGCTGCACCGTCACGTCGAGTGCAGAGGTCGGCTCGTCCGCGATCAGCAGCTGCGGGCTCGAGGCGAGACCGATGCCGATCAGCACGCGCTGGCGCATGCCGCCGGAGAACTGGTGCGGGAACTGCCGCATCCGCTTGTCCGCATCCGCGAGACCCGCATTCTGCAGCACCTCGACAGCCTTGGCCCGCACCTCCTTCTTACCGGAGGCGAGGCCGTTCGCCTTGACCGTCTCCTCGACCTGGTACCCGATCGACCAGACCGGGTTCAGGTTGGACATCGGGTCCTGCGGCACGTAGCCGATCCGCTTGCCGCGGATGTCTTCGAGCTCTTGCCGCGACGCGGTGGTCAGCTCCTTGCCGTCGAACAGCACGGATCCGCCGGTGACGGTGCCCGAGCCCGGCAGCAGACCGATGATCGCCGCAGCGGTGGTCGACTTGCCCGAACCGGACTCGCCCACGATGGCGACGGTCTCGCCGTGCTCGATCGTCAGCGAGACGCCGCGAAGGGCCATGCTGATGCCGTCGGAGGTGCGGAAACCGACCTGCAGATCGGTGACCTCGAGAAGAGGCTTGCGGTCGTTCATCGGAGGGCCCTCGCCTTCGGGTCGAGCGCGTCGCGCAGCGCCTCACCCAGCAGGATGAAGCTCAGTACCGTGACGGTCAGCGCGATCGACGGGTAGATCAGAGTCTGCGGATGCGTGCGCAGGTCGCGCTGGGCCTGGCTGATGTCGTTGCCCCAGCTCATCACGTCGCCGGGCAGACCGACGCCGAGGAAGGACAGCGTCGCCTCCGCGGTGATCGCCGCACCCAGCGAGATCGTGGTGACCACGATCACCGGGGCGATCGAGTTCGGCAGCACATGCCGGAACAGGATGCCCATCCGGGTGAGTCCCGTCGCGGTCGCGGCTCCGACGAAGTCGGACTGCTTCACCCGCAACACCTCCGACCTCAGCACACGAGCGGTCGTCGGCCAGGCGAAGGCGCCGATGGCCATCGCGATGACGAACACGTTCCGGTGCTCCGAGAAGACCGACATGATGACCACGGCGGCGAGGATGTAGGGGATCGAGAAGAAGATGTCGCCGGCGCGCATGATCAGGGTGTCCCAGATGCCGCCGAAGAAGCCGGCGATCGCCCCACCGACCACACCGGTGACGGTGGTGATCACGATCACGATCAGACCCACGGTGAGCGACGTCGAGGTGCCGTAGATGATTCGCGCGTACACGTCGCAGCCCTGCTTCGTGAAGCCGAGGATATGACCCGAGGTCGGTCCGCCGTTGCTGTTGGCCAGCTGGCAGTCGTTGTTCGGCGCGGTCTGCGTGAACAGGAACGGGAACAGGGCGACGCAGATCACAAGGAGGATGAGCACCCCCGAGATCCAGAACATCGGCCGGCTGCGCAGGTCGCGCCAGGCGTCGATCCAGAGGTTGCTCGGCTTCTCGTCGAGATTGACCGCGTCGATCGACGCGATCGGCGTCTCCTCGAGCGGAGCGACGTAGTGGTCGATGACGCGGGCCGGCTTACGGCCGGGCGCGTTGGTGTCACTTGGCATAGCGGATCCTCGGGTCGAGAACGGCGTAGAGCAGGTCGATCAGGATGTTCACGATCAGGTACAGCAGCACCATCACGGTCACGAACGAGACGACGGTGGGTCGTTCGCCGCGGATGATCGCCTGGTACAGGGTGTTCCCGACGCCGGGAACGTTGAAGATGCCCTCGGTCACGGTCGCACCGACGATGAGCAGGCCGAAGTCGGCTCCGAACTGGGTGGTGACCGGGATGAGCGAGTTGCGCAGGATGTGCACCGGAACGACGCGGTTGCGCGACAGGCCCTTGCTGTAAGCCGTGCGCACGAAGTCCGACGTCGACGTCTCGATGACCGAGCCGCGGGTGAGGCGGATGGACGACGCGACGACGAACAGCGCGAGCACGATCGCGGGCAGCAACAACCGTTCGAAGGTGACCTGGCCTCCGACGGTCGGGCTGAACCAGCCCAGCTGCACCGCGAAGAACGACTGACCGATGAAGCACAGCACGAAGATCGGCACCGACACCAGGAGCAGGCTCACAACGAGCGCGCTGGCGTCGAAGATGCTGCCCTTGCGCAGGCCGCTGATCAGGCCGATCGCGAGAGCGACGACGATCTCGATGGCGATCGCGATCGCGGCGAGCGACAGCGTGACGGGGAAGGTGCGGGCGAGGATGTCGTTGACGGACTGGCCCGAGAACGAGATGCCGAAGTCACCACGAACGACGCCGCCCAGGTAGTAGAGGTACTGCACGATGAACGGTTCGTTCAGGTGGTACTGCTCCTCGAGGCGGGCCAGGAGGGCGGGGTTCGGGGTCTTGTCGCCGAAGAGGGCGAGAAGAGGGTTCCCCGGCATGGCGAACACCATGAAGTAGATGAGGAAGGTCGTGCCGATGAGCACGGGGATTGCTTGAAGAATCCGTCGGACGATGTAGGAGAGCATGGGTCAGCTCCGCCTGTTCCGGTACGTCATAGAAGATCCGATCGATCGTGGCCGAACAAAGCTGTTCGCCCGTGCGGGTCGGTGATGCCGACCCGCACGGGCGAAGAGTGCGTGCTGGTGTTAGCTCTTGGTGATCTCGTAGTACAGCGGGACCGAGTTCCAGCCGAACTCGACGTTCGACACGGACTCACCGTAGCCACCGGTCACGTTGGAGTACCAGAGCGGGATCGCGGGGAGGTCCTTCAGGAGGACTTCCTGCGCCTGCTGGTACTTCTGGTTCGCGGCGTCGAGGTCGGGGTCGGCCGCGCCTTCGGCGAGCAGCGAGTCGAACTCGGCGCTCGAGTAGTCACCGTCGTTGGAGCCGGCGTTGGTCGCGTAGATCGGGCCCAAGAAGTTGTACAGACCCGGGTAGTCGGCCTGCCATCCGGTGCGGAACGCGGTCTCGATCGAGCGGTCGGTGATCTTGGTGCGCGCCTCGGCGAAGGTCGGGTACGCGGCACCCGACGCGTCGATGCCGAGCGTGTTCTTGATCGAGTTGCTGACCGCGTCGACCCAGCCCTGGTGGCCGCCGTCGGCGTTGTAGGCGATCTGGAACGTACCGGTCCACGGGCTGATCGCGTCGGCCTGAGCCCACAACGCCTTCGCCTCGTCGGGGTTGTACGCGAGCACATCGGCGCCCTCGAGCGAGTCGCTCCAGCCGTCGATCACCGGCGAGGTGAAGTCGGAGGCGGGGGTGCGGGTTCCTTCGAAGATCACGTCGGTGATCTCTTCACGGTTGATCGCCATCGACAGCGCGGCACGGCGCAGTGCGCCCTCCTCACCACCGAAGTGAGCGAGACGAGCCGGGATGGTGAAGGACTGGAACACAGCGGCGGGCTGGTTCACGGCGCGATCGCCCAGGTCGGACTCGAAGGTGCCGTACGCCGAGTCGGGGACGGCGTCGAGGACGTCGAGGTTGCCGGCGAGCAGGTCGGAGTACGCCGCGTCCTGCGTGGCGTAGAAGATGATCGACAGACCACCGTTGGCGGCCTTGCGACCACCGTCGTAGTCCGGGTTCACCGCGAGGTCGATCTGCACGTCGTGCTGCCAGGCGTCGGCGCCGTCGAGCATGTAGGGGCCGTTGCCGATCGGGTTCTGACCGAACGCGTCCATGTCTTCGAACGCCGTCTTGGGCAGCGGGTAGTAGGCGGAGTAGCCCAGACGCAGCGGGAAGTCGGACTTCGGTGCGGTCAGCGCGACCGTGAAGGTGGTGTCATCGACGACCTCGAGGCCGGTGAGCTCGCTGTCCTCGTCGTAGCTGAAGCCTTCGATGTCCTCGAAGAAGTAGCTGCTCAGCTGCTCGTTCGAGAGCAGGGCACCGTAGTTCCACGCATCCACGAACGACTGCGCGTCGACCGGGTCACCGTTCGTGAACGTCAGGTCGGGCTTGATCTTGATGGTGTAGTTCTGCGCGTCGTCGGACTCGATGGACTCCGCGACGTCGTTGACCGGCGCACCGTCCACGTCGTAGTAGACCAGGCCCGCGAAGACCTCATCGAGGATCTTTCCGCCGCCGACCTCGTTGGTGTTGGTCGGGATCAACGGGTTCTGGGGTTCCGAACCGTTCGTCGAGATCACCGCGGACGAGCTGCCGGAGCTGCTGCCGTCGCTGCTGCCGCTCGAGCTGCAGCCCGCGAGTACGAGAGCGCTGGCGGCGAACAGGGCCGCTGCCCCGATGCCGATTCGTCTGATTTTCACTTGTTCCTCCTGTGCAAGGGTCCGTGCATGACGCAGGGAATGAACGCACGCGCGACTGTTGGTCGTCGACGTGCGACGAGTGCCTTGGACGAGACTATGTATCGACTTGCTATCAGCACACAAATTTCGTGGGAACCGTTACACAGCGGTAACCCGGATAAAGTTTCGTTGCACGGATTCGCACGAATCGTGCGCGCAGACCCACTCTCACGCAACGACCAACGATTCGATTCAGGAGCATCGAGACATGCTCAGACCCGAGGCACTGGATGGATCCGGCGGGGTAGCTCTCTCGGCGCGGAGGCGCATCCGCGTCGAGATCCTGTTGGTGCTGGGGCTCTCGTTGGGCGCATCCGCCGTGTATTCGGTCGTCTCTTTGGCGAACAAGCTGACGCTGCCGACGGCACTGGGCAGCCAGAGCACCACACTGAACGCTTCGCAGAGTGTGCGCCCCACCTTCGATCTGATCTACCAACTACTGTCGATTCTCTTCGACCTTGTGCCCGTCGCGCTGTGCGTGTTCCTGCTCTCCAGCGCCGGGGTCAGCGGGCTGCGCCGGGTCGGTTTCGACCTGCGGCATCCGTGGCGCGACCTCGGCGGTGGGCTGCTGCTCGCCGTGGCGATCGGCGCGCCCGGCATCGGCGTCTACGCGCTGGGGCGTCTCCTGGGCATCACGGTCGCCGTGGATGCGAGCGGTCTCGACGACTACTGGTGGACGATCCCGGTGCTCGTGCTCTCGGCCCTGCGGGCGGCGTTGCAGGAGGAGATCATCGTGGTCGGCTACCTCTTCGCCCGACTGGGCGACCTGGGCTGGGGTCGCTGGCGCATCCTGATCGGCTGTGCCCTGTTGCGCGGCAGCTACCACCTGTACCAGGGCATCGGGCCGTTCATCGGGAACGTGCTGATGGGGCTCGCCTTCGGCTGGCTGTACCAGCGCTTCGGGCGGATCCTGCCGCTGGTGATCGCGCACTGGATCATCGACATCGTGTCGTTCGTCGGCTATCCGCTCGCCGTCGCCTGGTGGCCCGGACTCTTCGCTCCCCCAGCGAGCTGACGCGCGGGGCGGCGCGGCCCGTCGTCGTCGTTCGGGCGGCGTGGTCACGAACCGTCTGGTCCCGCACGGTTTCCGGACGGTCCGTGACAACCCGGGCCTCACCGCGGCGGGTGCGGAAGCCCGGGTGGTCACGTTCCGGGTGGTTTCCGGACGATTCGGGACAACCCGGGCCTCACCACGGCGCGCACCGAAGCCCGGGTGGTCACGAACCGGCCGGTTCCGGGCGGATCCGGACGCTCCGCAACAACCCGGGCCACACCGAGAAGCGCGCGGAAGCCCGGGTGGTCACGAACCGGCCCGTCCCGCGCGGTTTCCGGACGATTCGGGACAACCCGGGCCTCACCACGGCGCGCACCGAAGCCCGGGTGGTCACGAACCGCCCCGTTCCGGGCGGATCCGGACGCCTTTCGACAACACGGGCCACATCGAGAAGCGCGCGGAGGCCCGGGTGGTCACGTTCCGGCCCGTCCGGCGCGGTTTCCGGGCGATTCGGGACAACCCGGGCCCCGCCGCGGCGCGCACCGAAGCCCGGGTGGTCACGTTCCGGCCGGTTCCGGGCGGTTTCCGGACGATCCGTGACAACCCGGGCCACACCGCAGCGCTTGCCAGCGGCCCGGGTGGTTACGTCCCGTCCATGCCCGGGCGAAGCCGGGCGAAGCGCGACCACTCGGGCCGGGAGGCGGCGCCCTTACGCGAAGGCCTCCACGGGCGGGCAGGCGCAGACGAGGTTGCGGTCGCCGTACGCCTGGTCGATCCGGCGCACCGGCGGCCAGTACTTGGTGCGCACGAGCGTGTGTACCGGGTAGACGGCCTGTTCGCGGGTGTACGGATGCGCCCACTCGCCCGAGACGATCGACTCGGCCGTGTGCGGTGCGTTGCGCAGCGGGTTGTCCTCCACGGGCCAGACTCCGGCGGCGACCTGCTCGGCCTCCTGCTTGATGCCGATCATCGCGTCGATGAAGCGGTCGATCTCGACCAGGTCCTCACTCTCGGTCGGCTCCACCATCAGTGTGCCGGCGACCGGGAAGCTCATCGTCGGGGCGTGGAAGCCGTAGTCGATCAGCCGCTTCGCGACGTCGTCGACCGAGACTCCGGTGGCCGCAGTGAGCGGGCGGATGTCGAGGATGCACTCGTGGGCGACCAGACCGTTGTCGCCCGTGTACAGCACCGGGAAGTGCTCGCGCAGCCGCGCGGCGACGTAGTTCGCGGCCAGTACCGCGGCACCCGTCGCGTCGCGCAGACCCTGCTCGCCCATCATCCGCACGTACGCCCACGAGATGGGCAGGATGCTCGACGAGCCGTAGGGAGCGGCCGACACCGGCGCTCCCCCGTGCACGACGCGCTCACCGTCAAAGCCGAGGGCGTGCGTCGCGTCCTGCGCGAGCGGGTGACCCGGCAGGAACGGCGCGAGATGCGCTTTCGCCGCGACCGGGCCGACGCCCGGTCCGCCGCCGCCGTGCGGGATGCAGAAGGTCTTGTGCAGGTTGAGGTGAGACACGTCGCCACCGAAGTCGCCGAAACGGGCGAACCCCAGCAGCGCGTTGAGGTTGGCGCCGTCGACGTAGACTTGGCCACCGGCCTCGTGCACCAGCCGGCAGATCTCGGCCACCTCGTGCTCGTACACGCCGTGGGTCGACGGGTAGGTGATCATCAGGGCGGCGATGTCGTCGCTGTGCGCCGCGATCTTCGCGCGCAGATCGTCGAGATCGACGTTGCCGAGCTCGTCGCACGCGACCACCACGACCTTCATCCCCGCGAGCACCGCACTCGCGGCATTGGTGCCGTGGGCGCTCGATGGGATGAGGCAAACCGTGCGCGCCGCGTCACCGTTCGCGTCGTGGTAACCACGGATCGCCAGCAGTCCGGCGAGCTCGCCCTGCGAGCCGGCATTCGGCTGCAGCGACACGGAGTCGTAGCCGGTGACGTGCGCGAGCCACGACTCGAGCTGATCGATCAGCGTGAGCGAGCCCTGCACATCCGCCGCCGGGGCGAAGGGATGCAGGTTCGCGAACTCGGGCCAGGTCACGGCCTCCATCTCGGCGGCCGCGTTGAGCTTCATCGTGCACGAGCCCAGCGGGATCATGCCGCGGTCGAGCGCGTAGTCGTAGTCGGCGAGGCGCTTGAGGTAGCGCATCATCGAGGTCTCGGAGCGATGCGTGTTGAACACGGGGTGGATCAGGAACGGCGTGTTGCGTTCGAGAGCCGTCGGGATGGAGCGCGCGGCGCCGCCGACGAAGCCGTAGTCGGTCGAGAGCTCACCGATCGCCACCGCGACCGCGACGACCTCCTGTGCCGTCGTGGTCTCGTCGATCGAGACGCCGACGGTGGTCGCATCGACGAAGCGGATGTCGAAACCGCGCTCGGCCGCGCGGGCCACGGCGGCCGCCGCATCCGGCACGATCACGCTGATCGTGTCGAAGAAGTCGGCGTGCCGGAGCGAGAAGCCCTTATCGAGTAGCAGGCGTGCGAGCAGCGCCGCGTTGCCGTGCACGCGCTCGGCGATGCGGGCCAGACCGTCGGGGCCGTGATAAACGGCGTACATGCCGGCCATCACGGCGAGCAGCACTTGCGCCGTACAGATGTTGGAGGTCGCCTTCTCGCGCCGGATGTGCTGCTCACGGGCCTGCAGCGACAAACGGTAGGCGGGGTGTCCGGCGGCATCCTGGCTGACACCGACGAGTCGGCCGGGCAATTGCCGCTCGAGCCCCTTGCGCACCGCCATGTAGCCGGCGTGCGGGCCGCCGAAGCCCATCGGCACGCCGAACCGCTGCGAGGTGCCCACCGCGATGTCCGCGCCGAGTTCGCCCGGAGCGACGATGAGCGTGAGGGCGAGCAGATCGGCGGCGAGCACCGCGAGGCCGCCCTGCTGCTTCACCGCTGCGATGACCGCCGAGGGATCCCAGAGCCGGCCGGACGCGGCCGGGTACTGCACGAAGACTCCGAACGCCTCGGGCAGTTCCTCCGGAGCGGTGTGCGCCAGCGGCAGCTCGATCAGCTCGATGCCGACCGCGGCGGCTCGGCCCGCGAGCAGCGCCTTCGTCTGCGGGAACGCATCCGCATCGACGAGGAACACCGCGGTCTTCGCCTTAGACGCTCGGCGCGCCAGCAGCATCGCCTCGACGACGGCGGTGCCTTCGTCGAGCATCGACGAGTTGGCGATGTCGAGACCGGTGAGATCGGTGACCATGGTCTGGAAGTTGATCAGTGCCTCGAGCCGACCCTGCGAGATCTCGGGCTGGTACGGCGTGTAGGCCGTGTACCAGCTCGGGTTCTCGAGCACGTTGCGCTTGATCACCGCCGGGGTGAACGTGTCGTAGTAGCCGAGGCCGAGCAGGCTGCGCTTGACCGTGTTACGACGAGCGAGCCCGCGCAATTCGGCGAGCGCCTCCGTCTCGGTGGCCGCCTCCGGCAGAACCGGCGGCAGCTCGGCGACGCGGATGGACTCGGGCACGGCGGCTGTGACCAGCGCGGAGACGGAGTCGTAGCCGACCGCTGCGAGCATGGTGGACTGCGCGTCCGCATCGGTGCCGATGTGGCGCGCGGCGAAGTCGAGCGACATCTACTCCCCGATCAGGTTCGCGTACTCGGCGGCCGAGAGCATGCCGTCGGGAAGGGCGGTGAAGCGGACCCTGATCAGCCAGCCGTCACCGAACGGGTCGGAGTTGACCAGCTCGGGGCTGTCGACCACGGCCGCGTTGACCTCGGTGATCTCGCCGTCGAGCGGCGCGAAGAGCTCGCCGACCGACTTGGTCGACTCGATCTCACCCACGACGGCGCCGCCGGCGACGGTCGAGCCCGCATCCGGCAGCTCGACGAACACGACGTCGCCCAGCTTCTCGGCGGCGTAGGCGGTGATGCCCACCGTTGCGACGTCTCCGTCGACGAGCACCCATTCGTGCTCTTCGGTGTAGTGCAGGTCTTCGAGAGCAGCCATGGTCAATTCTTCTTTCTGGAGTAGAAGGGGAGTCGAGTGACGGTGAACGACAGCCGCTTCCCACGGACGTCGACGGAGAGTTCGGTTCCGGGCTGCGCGTTGCGCGGCGCGACGAAGGCCATCGCGATCGGCACCCCGAGGGTGGGAGAGAGCGCACCGCTGGTGATCACGCCGATGGGCTTCTCGGCGTCGGCCGACTCATAGACGGCGTAATCGGCCCGGGCCGCGCGCTTGCCCTCGCCGATCAGGCCGATGAGAACCGGCGCATCCGCAGCCGGGCCGTCCTCGCTCGGGGTTCGGCCGACGAAGTCGATCGGCTTGGCCAAGCTGACGGCCCGACCGAGTCCGGCCTGCGCGGGGAAGATCTCGGCGCCCAGCTCGTGGCCGTACAGCGGCATGCCCGCCTCGAGGCGGAGCGTGTCTCGGCTGGCGAGGCCCGCCGGCAGGAGTCCGGCGCCGGCACCGGTCTCGAGGATCGCCTCCCACAATGCGCGAGCGTTGTCGGGAGCGACGTAGAGTTCGAAGCCGTCCTCGCCGGTGTAGCCGGTGCGCGCGATCAGCACCGGGTGCGCCTCGAAGCTGCCGGGTACCGACCAGTAGTACTTCAGCTCGGCGAGGTGCTCGGCGGCCGCGTCCGTGTCGAGCACAGCGACCGAGCCCTTCTCGGTCTCGATGGCGAAGCCCTGCACGTTCTGCAGGATCTCGAGCGCCTTCGGCCCCTGGACGGCGATGAGGGCGATGTCGTCGCTCTCGTCGAAGAGGTCGCACTCGAACATCGCCGTGCGGTTGCGCAGTTCTTCGGCCACGATGTGCCGATTGGATGCGTTCGCGACGACCATGAAGCGGTCCTCGCCGGTGCGGTAGACGACGAGATCGTCGATCACCCCGCCCGAGCGGTTCAGCAGCAGGGAGTATTTCGCCTGGCCCACCTTCACGGCCGACATGTTGCCGGCGAGCGCGTAGTCGAGGGCATCGACCGCTTCTGGACCGACGACCACGATCTCGCCCATGTGGGACAGGTCGAAGAGACCGGCGGCGGTGCGCACCGCGTGGTGCTCGGCGAGGTCGCTCGAGTAGCGCACGGGCATCTGCCAGCCGGCGAAGTCGGTGAACTGGGCACCGGCCGCGACATGCACATCGTGCAACGGCGAGTAGATCGCCGAGGCGTCACCTGATTCCAGCGGCGCGGCCTCGGTTGGTGCATCGGACATGAGTTCTCCAAATCGTCGCAGTGCTGCTTCGTCGCAATGGGCTGCGGGGCACAGCAGTGCCGGTGGGAACTCCCCCTCTGTCATGGGCCTGAGAGCTTCGCGTCCCGGAGGACGCTTTCACCGTCGGCGGATCCCGGAGGGATCACTTTCCAGAGTGGCCAGTTCGACGCGGTACACGTACCTGAGAGATTGGCGGGGAGGCTTGCTCCTTCGGTGCCAGGTCGCGCGCGCCCGGCTCTCCCGCGTCGTTTTCGCGGCCCGATGTTCGGTTGTGGCGATCAGCCTAGCGCGGGCGGGCGCGGACCCGCGCGTGGGCGGCTCGAGTGGTCCGGGGAGATTCCGATAGTTCGTCGCGTTCGCGTTCGGGTCACTCTGACACTAAGCTCGCCTCAGAACTTAGGGTCATTCCGACTCTTAGTCACCCGAGCATCGATCCGGAGAACATCGGATGAACGCCTCGCAGCCCCCCGTGATCGCGGTGTCGACCGTGATCTTCGCGCTGCGTCCGCATCCGCGTACCGGGGCGAGCACGGTGTGGATCCCGGCCGTGCGCCGCATCCGCGAGCCGTTCGCCGAACTGTGGGCGCTGCCGGGCGGCCCCCTGCAGCTCGAGGAGGATCTCGGCGAGGCAGCGGGCCGCACCCTGCGCGAGACGACCGCTCTCGAACCGCGCTACTTGGAGCAGCTCTACGCGTTCGGCGGCATCGATCGCTCGCCTGGGAGCACACGGGTCGTCTCGATCGTGTATTGGGCCCTCGTGCGCAGCGACGAGGCCGAACGCGCGACCACCTCCGAGAACGTCACCTGGCTCTGCACCGATGACCTGCCCGAGCTCGCTTTCGATCACAACCTCATCGTCGAGTACGCCCTCTGGCGGTTGCGCAACAAGATGGAGTACTCCCGCATCGCGCACGCCTTCCTCGGCGAGACCTTCACGCTCGCGCAACTGCGCGAGGTGCACGAGGCCGTGCTGCAGAAACCGCTCGACCCCGCCAATTTCCGCCGGACGATCGAGGGCTCCAAAGCCGTGGTCGCGACGGAGCAGCGCGTGACCGGTACCCGTCACCGGCCGCCTCGCCTGTACCGCTACGACGCCTCCGTCGACCTCGTCGACAACGGCCCGTTGGCGACTGCCTGATCGTCCCTCTTCACCCACACCGTCCACTCCGGAGCACACCATGACATCGGTCGACACCACCCTCCAGCTGATCGCTCGCGGCAGCACGCGAGTCTCCAGTTGCAGCCCCGCGCTGGCGAAGGACCCGTGGACCTTCGACGCGGGCCTGCCCGCCTACGGCCCGGGCGCCTCGCAGGCCGACCCCATTCCCGCCGCGTCGCCGGTGCAGGGTCGACTACCCGAGGAGTACACCCGCGCCTCGGCCGCCGAGCTCGATCGCCGCATCCGCGCCGCGAAGAAGACCCTCGGCGAGAAGGTCGTCGTGCTGGGGCACTTCTACCAGCGCGACGAGGTGGTGCAGTACGCCGACTTCGTGGGCGACTCGTTCCAGCTGGCGAACGCCGCGATGCAGCGCCCTGAGGCCGATGCCATCGTGTTCTGCGGCGTGCACTTCATGGCCGAAACCGCCGACATCCTCTCGCGCGACGACCAGGCCGTCATCCTGCCCAATCTCGCCGCCGGCTGTTCGATGGCCGACATGGCCGACATCGACTCCGTCGAGGATGCGTGGGCCGACCTCCTCGACCTCTACGGCAGCGAAGCCGACGCCAATGGCCGGGTGCCCGTCATCCCCGTCACCTACATGAACTCCAGCGCCGCACTGAAGGCGTTCTGCGGCCGCAATGGCGGCGTGGTCTGCACCTCCTCGAACGCGACCACCGTGCTCGAGGACGCGTTCGCACGCGGGCAGCGCGTGCTGTTCTTCCCCGACCAGCACCTCGGCCGAAACACCGCCAAGGCGATGGGCGTCCCGCTCGAGCGGATGCCGATGTGGAACCCGCGCAAGGCACTCGGCGGCACCGACGAGCAGACTCTGCTCGACGCGCAGGTCATCCTCTGGCACGGTTTCTGCTCGGTGCACAAGCGCTTCACCGTGAAGCAGATCGAGCAGGCGCGCGCCGACCACCCCGACGTGCAGGTGATCGTGCACCCCGAGTGCCCGATGGCGGTCGTGGACGCGGCCGACTCCTACGGTTCGACCGACTTCATCGTGAAGGCGATCAAGGCGGCACCCGCCGGCAGCACCTTCGCGATCGGCACCGAGATCAACCTCGTGCAGCGCCTCGCCGCCGAGTACCCGCAGCACACGATCTTCTGCCTCGACGACGTGATCTGCCCGTGCTCGACGATGTACCGCATCCACCCCGGCTACATCGCCTGGGTGCTGGAGGGCCTCGTCGACGGCGTCGTGCACAACCGCATCGAGGTCGACGCCTCGGTGCAAGCGGATGCGCGTATCGCGCTCGAGCGGATGCTCGCCGCCGTCCCGCCGACGTCGGCACCGATCCAGGCGGCCTGACGGTGCGCGTCGTCGTCGTCGGCAGCGGGATCTCGGGGCTCGTGACGGCCGTGCTGGCCGCACGTCGTCACGAGGTCGTGCTGGTCACCAAGACCGAGCTCGCCGAGAGCAACACGCGCTACGCCCAGGGCGGTATCGCCGCAGCGATGTTCCCGGACGACACCGTCGCCCTGCACATCGCCGACACCCTGCGGGCGGGCGCCGGGCTCTGCTCCCCCTCCGCCGTCGAGGTCCTCTGCACCGAGGGGCCGGACGCGATCCGGGCCCTGCTGAACTGGGGCGTCGGCTTCGACCGCGACGCCGACGGGCTGGCGCACGGCCTGGAGGCCGCGCACTCGCGGGCGCGCATCCTGCACGCCGGCGGCGACGCGACCGGCGCCGCGATCGAAACCGCGCTGGTGGAGGTCGCGCGCGCCACCGCCGTGGACGTGCGCGAGGGCGTCGTCCTCACCGATCTGCTGGTCGAGAACGGTCGCGTCGTCGGCATCGACACCCTGACGGGCGAGATCCGCGCGGATGCCGTCGTGCTCGCGACCGGAGGTGCGGGGCAGGTCTTCGCCCACACCAGCAATCCCCTGGTCGCCACCGGCGACGGCCTCGCCGCCGCCCTGCGCGCGGGCGCGGAGACGGCCGATCTCGAGTTCTACCAGTTCCATCCCACGACCCTCGCCCTGCCCGGCAACTTCCTCGTCTCCGAAGCAGTGCGAGGCGAAGGGGCGGTGCTCCGCGACGCGCAGGGCGAGCGCTTCATGGTCGCCGTGCATCCGGACGCGGAACTCGCGCCGCGAGACGTCGTGGCCCGCGCCATCGCCGAAGTGATGCAGCGCCAGAACGGGCTGCCCGTGCACCTCGACGCCCGCGGCCTCGACCCGGCGATGCTGGAACGACGCTTCCCGACCATCTCGGCCGCGTGCCGGGCCGGTGGGCTCTCCCTCGCCGACGACCTCATCCCGGTCACTCCCGCGGCGCACTACTGGATGGGTGGCATCGCCACCGATCTCGACGGGCGCACCAGCCTCGACGGCCTGTTCGCCGTGGGCGAGGTGGCGTGCACCGGCGTGCACGGCGCGAACCGGCTCGCCTCGAACAGCCTGCTCGAAGGTGTCGTCTTCGCGCGCCGCGTCGCCGAGGCGCTCGACGCGGCTCCCCCAGCGACCGATCCCGCTCCCGCCGCCGTGCGCATCCGCCCGCTCGCTCTGGATCGAGGCGCCCTGCAACAGCTGATGTGGTCGGCCGCCGGCCTCGCTCGCGACGGCGCGACGATGGCCGATGCATCCGCCGCTCTCGACGGCTGGGCTCACGCGCCGGCCACCGCCGCCACCCGCTCCTCCGTCGAAGATGCGAACCTGCTCGCCGTCGCCCGCGCGATCCTCGCCGCCGCGGCGGCGCGCGAGGAATCCCGCGGAGCACACTTCCGCACCGACCACCCCTACACCGAGGCGACCGCCTACCGCGTCGCCGGCACCAGAAAGGTCGCCGTCCCGTGTTGACGCGCCACGCCATCGATCGCATCGTCACCCTGGCCCTCGAAGAGGACGCGCCCTGGGGCGATATCACCAGCGAGACCCTGATCCCCGCGGATGCCGTCGCGACGGCGTCCCTCGTCGCGCGCGAGCCCGGCGTCTTCAGCGGCGGCTCCGTGTTCGCCGGTGCGATGTTCGCCGCCGATTCCCGCATCCACGTGAGTCTGACGGTCGCCGACGGTCAGGTCTTCGACACGGGCGACGTACTCGCCGAGGTCGAGGGTCCGGCGATCGGCATCCTGCGGGGCGAGCGGGTCGCGCTCAACCTCACCCAGCGGATGAGCGGCATCGCGACCCTCACGGCGCACTACGTGACGACGATCGTCGGCACGCGAGCGCGCATCACCGACACCCGCAAGACCACCCCCGGCCTGCGCGTGCTCGAGCGGCACGCCGTGCGCAACGGCGGCGGCCACAACCACCGCTTCTCGCTCTCGGATGCGGTGCTCGCGAAGGACAACCACCTCGCGATCCTCACCCAGGGCGGGCTCACCGTGACCGAGGCGATCCTCGCCGCGAAGGCGCGCCTGCCGCACACGACGCACATCGAGGTCGAAGTCGATCGCATCGACCAGATCGAGCCCGTACTCGCCGGTGGCGTCGACACGATCATGCTCGACAACTTCACGCTCGACCAATTGCGCGAGGGCGTCGCCCTCGTCGGCGGGCGCGCGCAGGTGGAGGCCAGCGGCGGCGTCAATCTCGACACCGTCCGCGCGATCGCCGAGACCGGGGTCGACATCATCTCCGTGGGGGCCCTCACCCACAGCGTCCGCTCGCTCGATCTCGGTCTCGACATCGCGGTCGCCGCCCGCCGGTGATCTACCTCGATCACGCCGCGACCTCGCCTGTGCGCCGCGAGGTGCTCGAGGCGATGTGGCCCTACCTCACAGGAGAGTTCGGCAATCCGTCGAGCGCGCACGCGCTCGGCGATTCGGCCGAACGGGCGCTGACACGAGCGCGCCGCGACGTCGCCGGTTTGTTCGGAGCCCGCGCGTCGGAGGTGACCTTCACCGGTGGCGGTACGGAGGCGATCAACACCGCCATCAAGGGCATCGCCCTGGCGAATCCGCGTGGCCGGCACCTGATCACCACGCCGATCGAGCATGAGGCGACGCTCGAATCGGTCGACTACCTTCACCGCCTGCACGATTTCGAGGTGTCCTTCGCGCCCGTTGATGCGGAGGGACGGATCGACCTCGATGCGCTCGCCGGACTCCTCCGCCCGGACACGACCCTGCTCTCGGTGATGGCGGCGAACAACGAAGTCGGCACGGTTCAAGACACTCGGGCAGTGGCTGCCGCGGCCGCTCCCTTCGGCATCCCGCTGCACGTCGACGCTGTGCAGGCGGCAGGATGGTCGGACGTCTCGGCCTCGGCCCTGGGCGCCGACGCGATCTCCATCTCGGGGCACAAACTCGGCGCTCCGAAGGGAGTCGGCGCCCTCTACCTCCGCGGCCGGCTGCCGTTCGAGCCGCTGCTGCACGGCGGCGGCCAGGAGCGCGGGCGGCGCTCGGGCACCGAGAACGTGGCCTTCGCCGTCGCGCTCGCCGCGGCAGTAGGGCTCACCGATCCCGAGCTCGCATCACGCGTGTCCGCTGTGCGCGACGCCTTCATCGGCGCCGTCGAGGCCGCCCTTCCCGGCGCCCGCCTCACGGGATCCCGCGCGCACCGGCTCCCGTCGGTCGCCTCGTTCGTCTTCCCGGGGCGCAGTGGCGAATCGATCCTGCTCGCGCTGGAGGAACGGGGTGTGGTCGTGTCGAGCGGATCCGCGTGCGCAGCCGGTCGCGATGAGCCGTCGCACGTGCTGCTCGCGCTCGGCCTCTCACCCGACGTGGCTCAGACCGCGGTGCGGTTCAGTTTCGGTGCCGAGTCGACCATCGCCGAGGCCGATCAGGCCGCGGCCGCGCTGGTCGACGTGCTGCGCTGATAACCGGGCGCTGCAGCACTGATAACCGGGCGCTTCTGCGCTGATGACCGGGCGCTTCGCACCTCACCGCGTGTCGCGGGAATGTCGGAGGTGTCTGCAAGGGTTCTCATCAGCGAGCCGGTCGGCGTAGGCTGAATGACAGGCTTCCTAAAAGGAATACTGATCGGGCCGCCGCTCCTCCCGAACCTCCCTCCCTCTCATCCTCTTCGACAGGAGATCTTCGTGACCGAGAGCACCATCCCCGACACGCGGCCCGGAACCGCGGCCGAGGCCGCTCACGCCGGCCCCGACACCCGACTCGATCCCAAGAGCCGCCTCGTCATCAGCCTGCTGCTGGTGTCGGCCTTCGTCGTCATCCTCAACGAGACGATCATGAGCGTGGCGTTGCCCGACATCATGACCGATCTGCGGATCGAAGCGCACGTGGGCCAGTGGCTCTCCACCGCCTTCATGCTCACCATGGCCGTGGTGATCCCGATCACCGGCTTCCTGATCCAACGCTTCCACACGCGCACTCTCTTCGCCGCCGCGATGACGCTGTTCAGCATCGGCACCCTCGCCGCCGCGCTCGCGCCCGACTTCACCATGCTCCTCGCCGGCCGAGTGGTGCAGGCGAGCGGCACGGCGATCATGATGCCGCTGCTGATGACCACGGTGATGACCCTGGTTCCGCCGTCCGCTCGCGGTCGGATGATGGGCAACATCTCGATCGTGATCTCGGTCGCCCCGGCCATCGGCCCCACCATCTCGGGAATCATCCTGAACTTCGCCACCTGGCGATGGATGTTCTGGATCGTGCTGCCGATCGCCGTCGGAGCGCTCATCCTGGGCCTGCGCAAGGTCGAGAACGTCACCGAGCCCAAGTCGATGCCGATCGACGTGTTCTCCGTGATCCTCTCGGTGTTCGGGTTCGGCGGGCTGGTCTACGGCCTCAGCACGATCGGCGAGGGCTCCGCCGCGGCGATCGCGCCGTGGATCCCCTTCCTCGTCGGCGGGCTCGGCCTGGTCGGATTCGTCACCCGTCAGCTCGCTCTGCAGCGCACCGACCGAGCGCTCCTCGACCTTCGCACCTTCCGATCCGGCAACTTCACGATCACCATCGTGATGATGGCCGTCAGCATGATGGCGCTGTTCGGCACGGTGATCCTCATCCCGCTGTACACGCAGAACGTTCTCGGTCTCGCTCCACTGACCACCGGACTGCTGCTCCTGCCCGGCGGGCTGATCATGGGTCTGCTCGCACCTCTGGTCGGCCGGATCTACGACCGTTCCGGCCCACGCGTGATGCTGGTGCCCGGTTCCGTCATCGTCGCCGGTGCGCTCTGGTCATTCACCCTCATGACGGAGAACACCGAGCCGTGGATGATCCTGATCGCGCACGTCTCCCTCAGCATCGGTCTCGCGCTGGTCTTCACGCCGCTGTTCACCGCCGGTCTCGGATCCGTGCAGCCGAAGTTCTACTCGCACGGCAGCGCGATCATCGGCACGATCCAGCAGTTGGGCGGCGCGGCGGGCACCGCGCTCTTCGTCACGGTGATGACGGCCCAAACACTCGCGCTGCGCAGTGACGGAGTCGCGGAGATCCCGGCGACCGCCGGCGGCATCCACGCCGCCTTCGTCTACGGGGCCTCGATCGCATCGGTTGCGATCATCGCCGCGTTCTTCGTGAAGAAGCCCGACGTCACCGATGACGTGCCGATGGGCCACTGAGCCACGGGATCCAGCTCGGCGGCGGCGTCTGTTCGAGTCGCCGCCGCCGAGCGCTGGGAATCAGGCCGACTGCTCGTCCAGCTTCTCGACGACGGTGTCGGTTGCCTCGCGCCGGCGCGTGAAGCGCTCGGCCTCCGCCTCCGCCAGCTTCTTGGCGAGCTTGTCGCGCTCGGCCTTCAGCGACGCGACCGTCGGCGCGTCGAGACGCGGGTCGACGACGTCCGCGAACGGGCTCTCGGCGCCGGTCTTCGCGTACACGACCGCGGCGTAGTGCGAAGCGGTCGCGCGCACCTTGGCCTTGGCCCGCTGCACCTTGCTCTTCGGGGCCTTCTTGTCTTGCACGACATCAGCGTGCTTCTCAAGGGCCTTGACGAGATCGTGCAGGGCGGAGTCGATCTTCTTGGTCATTGGGTCATTCTGGACCACAGACGAGAGCGCGGGCCAGTGGATGTTTCCTCATCTCCGCATCCGCACTCGAATCGCGCGGCGAGCCGTTCACCTGCGGTCCACCTGGCGTGGGTTCAATGGACCCGCGCTGTGCCCGGACACGGCCGAGAAGGAGTTCGCCACGTGATCGACCCCGCCGTCGTCGAGCAGCCGGCGCCGAACGTCGGCATCCTCGACCGCTCCGGCTTCGCCGCCGAGCCGCGCACCCTGATCGACGTGCTCCGCTCGACCACGCAGGCGCATCCGGACGCCTCGGCTCTCGAAGACGCTGCCGGCGCTCTGAGTTACCGCGAGCTGATGGCCCGTGTGATCGCCGCCGCGGCCGAGTTGACGATCGCGGGGGTTCGTCGCGGCGACCGCGTGGGGGTGCGGATGCCGAGCGGGTCACGCGAGCTGTACGTTTCGATCCTGGCGATCCTCGCGGCCGGAGCGGCGTACGTGCCGGTCGACGCCGACGACCCCGACGAGCGTGCCGAACTGGTGTTCGGCGAGGCCCGGGTGCGCGGCGTGATCGTCGGTTCCGGAACGTTCGTCGCCGGTTCCGCGACCGTCGACCCCGAGGGCGCGGACCCGCAGGAACGCCGCCTGTTCACGGGTAGGGCGCCCCACGCGAGCACGGCATCGATCCCCATCGTCGGCGCCCCGACGCCCGACGACGACGCCTGGATCATCTTCACCTCCGGCTCCACCGGCACCCCGAAGGGCGTCGCCGTCTCGCACCGATCCGCCGCGGCCTTCGTCGACGCCGAGGCCGGACTCTTCCTGCGGCGCGAACCGATCGGCCCCGGCGACCGCGTGCTGGCCGGCCTCTCGGTGGCGTTCGACGCCTCCTGCGAGGAGATGTGGCTGGCGTGGCGCCACGGTGCGTGCCTGGTGCCCGCGCCACGTTCCCTCGTGCGCAGCGGTATGGACCTCGGCCCGTGGTTGACGACCCACGGCATCACGATCGTCTCCACTGTGCCGACCCTCGCCGCGCTCTGGCCGGTCGAGTCGTTGGAGAACGTGCGGATGCTGATCTTCGGCGGCGAGGCGTGCCCGCCCGAACTCGGCGAACGGCTCGCGATCGACGGTCGCGAGGTCTGGAACACCTACGGACCGACCGAGGCGACCGTGGTCGCCTGCGCCGCGCCGCTCGGCGACGGCGGGCCGGTGCGCATCGGCCTCCCCCTCGACGGCTGGATCCTCGCCGTCGTCGATGGCTCCGGAGAACCGGTCGGCGAAGGCGAGGTGGGCGAACTGATCATCGGCGGCGTGGGGCTCGCGCGCTACCTCGACCCGGCGAAGGATGCAGAGAAGTACGCACCCCACGAGCAGCTCGGCTGGGACCGCGCGTATCGCAGCGGCGACCTGGTGCGCTTCGAGGCCGCCGGGTTGATCTTCCAGGGCCGCGCCGACGACCAGGTCAAGGTGGGCGGTCGCCGCATCGAGCTCGGCGAGATCGAGTCCGCACTCCACGCTCTGCCGGGCGTCTCCGGAGCGGCCGCTGCCGTGCGCACCACGGGCGCCGGCAACCAGGTGCTCGTCGGTTACCTCGCGGTGGTCGACCAGGCCGGCTTCGACCGCGACGGGGCGCTCGAGAGCCTCCGCGCCGAGCTGCCCGCCGCCCTGGTACCGCTGCTCGCCGTCGTCGACGAGTTGCCGACCCGCACATCCGGCAAGGTCGACCGTGCCGCGTTGCCGTGGCCTCTTCCGGGCGCGGCGGGCGACGAGGACGTCGATATCGCGCCGGAGCTGCGTCCGCTCGCAGAGGCCTGGCAAGCCGTTCTCGGCGTGACGGTGACCGGCGCCGACGCGAACTTCTTCGATCTCGGTGGCGGTTCGCTCGCTGCGGCGCAGCTGGTGGCGCGAATCCGCGAGATCGATCCCGAGTTCACCGTGGCCGACATCTACGCCCACCCCAGGCTCGGGGCGATGGCCGATGCCGTTGCCGCTCGCACCGTCGAGGCGACGCCCGTGTCGCAGCATCGCATCCGCGAGACCCCGCGACGGATGCAACTGCTGCAGACTCTGCTCGGCGCACCGCTGATGATCCTGGCCGGAGTGCGCTGGCTGGTCATCGCACTGACGGCGAGCGCCGTCCTCCGGCTCTTCGACGGTTTCGGATATCTCCCCGAGGTGCCCCTCTGGCTGCTCGTTCTCGGCATCATCGTCTTCGTCACCCCGTTCGGCCGGATGGCGATCGCGGTACTCGGCGCCCGCCTCCTGCTGCGGGGCCTGCGCCCCGGCGACTACCCGCGCGGCGGATCCGTGCACCTTCGCCTCTGGCTGGCCGAGCAGATCGGGCACCAGGTCGCCGCGGTGAGCCTCGCGGGCGCCCCGTGGATCTCCTACTACGCCCGCGCCCTCGGCGCGAAGATCGCTGAAGACGTCGATCTGCACTCCCTGCCCCCGATCACCGGCATGCTCACGATCGGCCGCGGGGCGTCGATCGAGCCGGAGGTCGACCTGTCGGGCTACTGGATCGACGGCGACCTCGTCCGCATCGGTGCGGTGCGGATCGGTGCGGGCAGCACCGTCGGCGCGCGCAGTACATTGCTCCCCGGTACTCGGATCGGCAAGCGCGCCGAGATCGAGCCCGGATCCGCTGTCTTCGGACGCGTCCCGGCCGGTCAGCGCTGGGCGGGTTCGCCGGCCGTCCGCGTGGGCAAGGCGCGCGACTGGTGGCCCAAGGGTCGACCGGCGCGCGGCACCCGTTGGGTGTGGGCGTACGGCATCTCGGCCGTCGCGCTCTCGGCACTTCCCATCGTCTCGTTCGCACTCGGTGCGGTGCTGGTCGCCCTCACCATGCAGAACGCTCCGACGCTCGGCGACGCGATCTGGCGAGCATTCGGGGCGCTCGTTCCGGCGGTGCTCGTGGCGGGCATCGCACTGGCGGGCCTCGTCGTCGTCGCGGTGCGGATGCTGAGCATCGGCGTCGTCGAGGGCGTCCACGCGGTTCGTGGTCGCATCGGTTGGCAGCTCTGGACCACCGAGCGCGTGCTCGACCTCGCTCGCACCCTGCTCTTCCCGCTGTACGCGGGCCTGTTCACCCCGGTCTGGCTGCGGATGCTCGGGGCCCGAGTGGGGCGGGACGTCGAGGCGTCGACGGTGCTGCTGCTGCCGGCGATGACGACGATCCGCGACGGTGCGTTCCTCGCCGACGACACCCTCGTCGCCGGCTACGAACTCGGCGGCGGCTGGATGCGCGTCGCGCGGGCCGAGATCGGCGAGCGCGCCTTCCTGGGCAACTCGGGGATGGCGGCGGCCGGTCACGTCGTGCCGACGGGTGGGCTCGTCGCGGTCCTCTCCGCTGCGCCGAAGAAGTCGAAGGCCGGATCCTCGTGGCTCGGCTCGCCGCCCGTGCGCTTGCGTCGCACGGTCGCCGACAGCGACGAGAGCCGCACGTTCCGGCCGCCGACCCGGTTGCGGATCGCTCGGATGCTCTGGGAGCTCGGGCGCATCGTGCCCGTGATCGTCACGTGTGCGCTCGGGCTCGGCGTGCTCCTCGGCCTGGCCGCGCTCGCGAGCGCGTGTGGCGTTCTCGCCGCCGCACTGCTGAGCGGAGTCGTGATGCTGATCGCGGGCGCGATCGCCGCCGCCGTCAGCACCGCCGCCAAATGGGCCCTGATCCAGCGGATCCGCGCCGACGAGCATCCGCTCTGGTCGACGTTCGTCTGGCGGAGCGAGGTCGCCGACACCTTCACCGAGATGCTGGCAGCGCCCTGGTTCGCTCACGCGGCCGCCGGAACGCCCGCGCTGGTCTGGTGGTTGCGCAGTCTGGGCGCGTCGATCGGCAAGGGTGTCTGGTGCGACAGCTACTGGCTGCCGGAAGCCGATCTGGTGACGTTGGGCGACGGATCAACCGTGAATCGCGGTTGCGTTGTGCAGACGCACCTGTTCCATGATCGAATCATGAGCATGGACTCCGTCACCCTGGACCCCGGTGCAACGCTCGGCCCGCACAGTGTCATCCTGCCTGCCGCGCGGATCGGCGCGCACGGCACGGTCGGCCCCGCCTCGCTCGTGATGCGTGGGGAGCTGGTGCCGCTCGGAAGCCGCTGGAGCGGCAACCCGATCGGACCCTGGCGCGAGGTCACCATCGCCGACTACCACGCGCCGGTCGCCTAGGTGGCGAACCTCGTCGCGGTCGGCTCGGAGTCGGCCGGCGACCCGTACCTCCCCACCGTCGGCAACGGCGGCTACCGCGTGCAGCAGTACGACATCGAACTCGACTATCGCGTGGCGGGCAATCGTCTCGAAGGAGAAGCACACCTCTACGCCACGAGCACCCAGGCACTGCGACGCTTCAGCCTCGACCTCTCCGGGCTCCGGGTATCGAAGGTCAGGGTCAACGGGCTGAAAGGCACCAAGTTCCGCCAGAGCGCGCACAAGCTCATCATCACCCCGGCCGAACCGATCGCCCCGGGCGCGACGTTCACGATCGCCGTCGACTACTCCGGCTCCCCCGCACCGCGCGCGAGCTTCTGGGGCGAGCTCGGCTGGGAGGAACTCGAGGACGGCGTGCTCGTAGCTTCGCAGCCGAGCGGATCCTCGACATGGTTCCCCTGCAACGACACCCCCGCTGACAAGGCGCGGTACCGCATCCGTGTCACCACCGAAGAGCTGTACACGGTGGTCTGCAACGGTGTGCTGATCGAGCACACGCGCCGCTCGGGCCGCGGCACCTGGTTGTTCGAGCAACCGCAGCCGACCGCCGCCTACCTCGCGACGGTGCAGATCGGCCGCTACACCCGTGCGCCGCTCGAAGCCGGTGGCATCGACGGTGTCATCGCCTACCCGATCGTCGCCGAGGCACGGGTGCGGCACGACTTCGCCGTGATCGATGCGATGATGCGCTACTTCGAGGATCGCTTCGGCCCGTATCCGTTCGACCGCTACACCGTCGTCGTCACCGCCGACGAGCTGGAGATCCCTCTCGAGGCACAGGGCATGGCGATCTACGGCAGCAACCATGCCGATGGGCGCGGCGGATCAGAACGCCTCATCGCCCACGAGCTCGCCCACCAGTGGTTCGGCAACAGCGTCGGGATCCCCGAGTGGCGGCACATCTGGTTGAACGAGGGCTTCGCCTGCTACGCGGAGTGGTTGTGGTCGGAGGAGTCCGGAGGGCCCTCCGCTGCGGCGATGGCGCATCGGCACCACCTCGCGATGCGGTTCGGTCGCAAGGACCTGTTGTTGAGCGACCCGGGGCCCGCCGACATGTTCGACGACCGCGTCTACAAACGCGGCGCCCTGACCGTGCACGCCGTGCGGGTCGCGCTGGGCGACGCGGATTTCTTCACGATGCTGCGCGACTGGACCCGGCGCTGGCAGTACCGCACCGCGACGACGGACGACTTCCGCCGGCACGCGCAGGCCTACACCGCATCCGATCTCACCCCCCTCTTCGAGGAGTGGCTCGACTCCGTGTCGCTGCCGTCTTTCCCGAAGTAGCGTTTCGACCGCCGGGTTCAGCCGGTGACCGCCGCCGAGAGGTCGTTCTCGCGGCGCCAGCCGAGGGTGACTCCGGCGCGTTCGTCCGAGCCGAGAGCGACGCTGACCTGCAACGACGGATGCAGCCGTGGCTCGGCGAGCCGGAATCGGCGCTCCCCCTCGGGAGCATCGATCCGCGCCTGGGCCCGACCCGCGAGTTCGTGGATGCGCACGCGGCGCGGGTCCACTCGCAGACCTCGACCGTCGGCTTTCACCGCCGCCTCGACGCGCGTCCAGTGCAGCAACGGATCCGCCGGGCGCAGCGAATCGCTGAACGGGGCTCCCGCGACCTGCGTGATCGCGCCGGCACGCTCCGCCGTGATTCCGACGGGCTCCACGTCGACCCCGACGGCTCCGTCCCAACTCGCCGCGGCGACGACCGCTGACGCGCAGTGCGCGATGCTCACCGAGAGGTCCGGCAGCAACCCGTCGGGCGTGCTCGGTTCGGGCCTGCCGTGCGGTCCGCCGCAGTCCGGGCAGCGTGCACTCACCGTGATGTCCCCGGCGTGGAATCCGGTCAGTTCGGCGATCAGGATGCGCACCAGGACCCGTCCGACGACGAAGCGCTCGGCGAGATGCGGATGCACGGTCGTGGCGAAGCGCGCCCGCTCGGCATCGCTCAGCAGCGGCAGCATCTCGCGCGGCTCGAAGGCGAGCTCGTCAAGAGCCAGCCAGCGCAGGTGCACGCCCTCGTGTTTTTCCTGCATCCCCATTCCGTCCCTCCCCCCGGTCGGATCGCCGCTACCGTACCGGATGCTCGCCGCGCTCGTAGACGTCCGCCGCTGATCCGACGATGTTGCCGTCTACCAACCCGGCGCCGAACGCCCCGGCGATCTCCTCGTCGCGATCGTCGTAGTCGTAGCGGCTGAGCACGAAACGCATGGCTTCGAGTCGGGCCCGCTTCTTGTCGTTGCTCTTCACGACGGTCCACGGCGCGTCGGCGGTGTCTGTGGCGGCGAACATGGCCTCCTTCGCCGCGGTGTAGTCCTGCCACTTGTCGAGACTCGCGAGGTCCATCGGCGAGAGCTTCCACTGCCGCACCGGATCGACCAGCCGGATCGCGAACCGCGTCTTCTGCTCCTCGGCCGAGACCGAGAACCACAGCTTGATCAGGTCGATGCCGTCGCCGGTGAGCATGCTCTCGAAGAGCGGCGCCTGCCGGATGAACTCCGCGTACTGCTCATCGGTGCAGAAACCCATCACCCGCTCGACCCCTGCGCGGTTGTACCAGCTGCGATCGAAGAGCACGATCTCGCCGGCGGCCGGCAGATGCTGAACGTAGCGCTGGAAGTACCACTGCGTCGACTCGCGCTCGCTGGGCTTCTCGAGCGCCACCACCCGTGCTCCCCGCGGATTGAGGTGCTCGGTGAACCGCTTGATCGTGCCGCCCTTGCCTGCGGCGTCGCGGCCCTCGAAGACGATCACGAGGCGACGGCCGTTCTTCTTGATCCAGTTCTGCAGCTTCAGCAGCTCGATCTGCAGGAGTCGCTTGCCGGCGTCGTACTCGTCGCGATCCATCCGCTCGGAATAGGGGTACCCCTCGCGCCAGGTGTCGACCGCCGAGCCGTCGCGACGCAGCAGCACCGGGTCGTCGTCGTCGATGTCGAGCACGGAGAGCCCGTGATCGGTGCGGGATCCGTCGGCGATGAGTGCGTTGTCGATCTCGGAGGCAGAAAGCGGGAGGTTCACCTGCGCGACGCTACGCGGCCCCGGCGACGCAACGGTGAACGGCAGGTGTCGTCAGCGGACCGTGAGGGCTTCGTCGACCGTCGTCCAGGTGATCGCGACACGCTCGCTCGAGCCGTCGGCTCGGATCACCCCGTCGAGTGCGGCAACGGCCGCCGGCAGGGCGACGGTCGTGTGCGGAGGGAGCTCGATGCGGATCGTCGATGCATCGGTCCGCACCACGACCGCGCCAGCGAACGGCACCAGCACGATCAGCGAGCCGTTGGGCGTCCTCGCGCTGCGCAGAGCGCGCAGGCGCCGCTCGACCCGGCCGAGTTCGGGCGCGCCCACGGATCGGACAGTCGCCGAGAGTGTGATCATCCGACGATGCTCGCCCGCTCACCCGTCCGCCGGATTGACGTGGTGTGAACACCGCGTGTGCATCCGCGGTCGCTGTTGTGAGAACCCACAGCCCTCGGTCCGCGGCCATCCGTCGGGCACTGCCTGAGGACGACTGCCCCGGCGGAGGTCGTCGTGGCCGCCGGTTCTGCAGCATCGACCGCGGTTCTACCAGCGACGGTTCTTGTGCGCAGCGTCGTTGCCGCGAGGATCAGGGCGAACCCTCTTCCGTATCCGTCGCCTCAGTGACACGCTGGGCGCATTCGATGCGAGAAGGCGCCAGCATGAGCATCATCCGAGCCGTGCCCGAGGATGAGGCGACGGGAATGATCGCCGACATCTACGCGGGCGACGTTCACGAGCACGGCTTCGTGGCAGCGCACACGAAAGTGCTCGCGCTGAATCCCGAGGCCTACCTCGCGTGGGAGCAGCTGATCTCTGCCATCGCCCGACCGATGGGAGCGCGCCGTTACGAACTGGTCACCCTCGCGGCCGCCCGCGGGGCTCGATCGAAGCACTGCCGACTCGCTCACGGCACGAAGTCGCTGGCGATCTTCAGCGAGGAACAGCTGGAGCGGGTGGCGGAGGATTACCGCGATGCCGAGCTGAGCCCGGCTGAGGTGGTCATGATGATCTTCGCCGAGAACGTCAGCGCGGACGCGTCCTCGATGACGGACCGCGACGCGCTCCCTTTGCGGAACGCAGGATTCACCGACCGGGAGATCGTCGACATCGCTATCTGCGCCGCAGCCCGAAACTATTACAGTCGCGCTGTTCAGGCTCTCGGCGTGGAGGTCGAGGTACCCGCCGAGTTGAGTCCGCGGCTGAGGGATGCACTGATCGCCGGCCTCTGAGGTGCGGATGCGGCGGCGGAGGCACGAAAGCGGGGTACCTGCGCGCGTCGCGCCTTGATAGTTTCGGGCCGTTCACATCGAAGGCGGGGGCCGCAGCGTGTACACGAACGTTCGACGGATCTCGGGGAGCGGAAGTGCCCCGCCATCGTCGGCTACGGCCGGAGTGTTGCACGCCCTCCTGCTCGCGCTCGAGGAGCCGGGCGCGATCGATCGCGGTTTCGCGCAGCACGTCGTCGATCAGATCGACGACATCCTGCATGCGACAGGCGAGCCGCGACGTTCCGGCCCGGCGCAGCCGATGCGGGCGGCCGTTGAGACGGATGAGACCGGCGTAGTGCCCCCGGGAAGCCTCTGACCGAGGCCTCGTCCTCTCCCTCGGGGAAGCGCGAGAACCTGGCCGAATGCGGGGCTGCCGCTGCGTGATTCCTGGTGGTATTTTCAGGGCTTTCTCTACAACGAAGTAAGGGGCCCGCACGTGAAAACGAAACGTCGTTCGCATATCCTCGCGTCACTGGTGGCGGTAGGAGGGTTGGCTTTCGCTCTCGCGACGCCCGCTCTCGCTGATCACAATGCCGGCGCCAATCTCGATGATCCCTCTCTGGTCGGTCAGATCAGCAATACGCAGAGCTGCTACTACGGTGCTCTCCTGTCCGGCGGGCCCGATGTCAGCCTCGGCACCGACGACTACGTCTACAAGCGCGTCGGCAACTCGCTGACGCTGGTGTGTTATTTCTCGGGCATCCCCTCGTTCGTCCCCGGCACGGAGGAGGGCGTGAAGGGCGACTGGTACGCGCCGAATTCGCCCAAGCGGTACACCGAGCCGGGTCGCTGTCTCGCTCCGGGGACGGATGCCGCCAGCGAGATCACGTATCTGCCGGATGGCACCGAGGTGTGGCAGGCGGAGGCGGACGCGAGGACCGTCTTCTACAAGAGCACTATGGTGCTGGTCTGCCACTGGCCGGATGACCCGACCCGTTGATCCGATCGACCGTCGCGGGCGGGGCCGTCACTCCCCCGCTCGCGATGCCTTGTCGAGCGCCGTGACGCGGGGTTAGCCTCTCGGCATGTGCCGAAGCATTCATGTCCTTCATAATTTCGAACCCGCGGCGACCGATGACGAAGTTCATGCCGCCGCCCTGCAGTACGTGCGCAAGATCAGCGGCTCGACCAAGCCGTCGAAGGCGAACGAGGCCGTGTTCGATCACGCCGTCGCCGAGATCGCGCACCTGACCCGGCATCTGCTCGAGGATCTGGTGACCACCGCGCCGCCGAAGGACCGCGAAGAGGAGGCCGCGAAGGCGAAGGAGCGCTCGGCGAAACGGTTCGCGACCGCTTAGGGCGAGCCCCGCTCTGTCGTTCGACTTCGAACCGGATCGACATCGTCCGCAGTGACCGGAGTGTCGCGGACGACGGAGTCGCCTTCGACCGGGGTGTCGCCGACGACGGCGTCGCCTTTGACCGCGCGGCCTTCGACCGCGCCGACCGGACGCGCAGCGAATTCTGCCGAGACCCGCTTGTAGGAGCGGGAGAGGAAGGCGAGTCCGGCAACGACGATCATGATCGCGCCGGCGAGCAGGAAGACGAAGGCGATGCCGCGCATCCGCCCTTCGCCGAGCAGCCAGCCCCATTGCTCGGCACCGGCGGGCGAGTCGATCGCGGGAACGATGACGAACTCGGCCAGCGGAGCGATGAGGAATGCGGTGATCGGCGCCGCGGCTGATTCGAGGGCCTGTGCGGCGCCGAAGACCCTCCCCTGGGTCTCGAAAGGAACCACCCGTTGGATGACGGTCTGTTCCGCCGCTTCGACGATGGGGACGAGCGCCATGTAGGCGAGGATGCCTACCGCGTAGAGCCACCACCACTCGCGCAGCGCGAACACCGCGCCGAGCAGGCCCATCGCCGCGACGGCGAGCAGCAGGGTCCGGATCGGGTTCGTGCCAAGACCCGTCCGCGAGATGACGACTCCGCCGATGATGAAACCGCACGAGCACACGCCGAGCACGAGGCCCCAGAGCTGCACGCCGAACATCTCGATGCCGTACGGGTCCATCAGCGCCATGTAGACGCCGCCGATGAAGTTGTTGAACGTCGAGAAGATGATCAGCGCGAACAGTCCGGGCACGACGCGGATCGCCGCGGCGCTGCCCCGGAAGTCGATGAGTTGCGCTTTCGCGGGCGCCTTCGGGCGTTCCTCGGGGATGTGCACGAATGCCAGGTGCACCAGCGCCGCCGCCGTCACGACGATGGCGATGAGCAGCGTCGGGCCCATCCCCAGGAAGCCGATCGCGAGACCGCTGAAAACGCTGGTGACGAGGAAGCCGATGCCCTGCACAGCGCCCACGAGTCCGTTCGCGTTCGCGTGGCGATCGACGGGGACGAGGAGAGTCACCGTGGTGGAGAGGGCGATGTTGCGCAGGTTCTCAACGACCGCGCCGGCGAGGATCACACCGCTGAAGACCCAGAACCACGGCCCGCCGAGACTGAGTACCTCCGCCTCAGGCACCGCAAGGAAGAGCCCGCCGGCGAACACGAAGGCGCCGAGAGTGGCGAGGCTGGAGTACAGCATCACCTGCTTCTTGCGATGCCGATCGACGATGGTGCCGAACACCATGCCGAACACGGCGACCAGCAACATGTAGGCGCCGCCGATGACGCCCGTTGCGAGCAGCGAGCGCGTCTCAAGATACACCCAGAACGTGAGCGCGAACCAGAGGAAGCTCGTGGTGACGTTCGCGATCAACGTGTTCGTGAGCACGTGCGCGAACCGGCGCATCGAGGTGCGTGCGTCGACGTCGCTCATCTGTACTCCCTCCATCTGTACTCCCTCTCAGCCCGCGCTCACCGTGAGCCCCGCTTCGAGGATACGAGTGACCACCGACATCCGATACAACGCTAGGCGCTCGTTCTCGCACCGACGCCTCGCGATCGAACCGTGCAGAGCGGCACCGGTTCGGCGTCGTGGTGCGATGCGGAGCCTGATCGTCTCCCGGTCGATTCGGAGACTCACCGCGTCGAGTCCACGGGACCCTGCGGGCCGCGACCTCCGACGTACCATCCGCTGCTTGACAAGGTCCTTTCATTTGAGAAGTATCTGTGTCGTGAGCCTCTTCATCACGTGCCCGGTCGCCAGCGTCGAGCGCGCAACCGCCTTCTACACCGCTCTCGGCTGGAAACTCAACGCCGAGATGTCCGATCACAACGTCTCGTGCTTCGAGATCGCACCCGAGCAATGCGTCATGCTCGGCAGCCGCGAGATGTACGCGAGCGTCGGCGCCACCGAGGACCTGGTCGGTGGGCCCGATACGCCCTCGAAGGTGACGATTTCGTTCGACCTGGACAGCCGCGAGGCGGTCGATGAGATGCTCGAGCGTGCCGCCGCAGCGGGCGGGCGGATCGGTGACACCGATGACTACCCATTCATGTACCAGCGCCAGTTCGACGATCCGGACGGCTACCACTACTCGCCGTTCTGGATGAAGCCGGACGCCGATCCATCGTCGTGAGCGACCTCGCCGCCGCTCTCGACGTTGTTGGACCGCGGTGGGCACTACTCATCGTGGAACGACTGCTCGAGGGGCCGCAGCGATACGGCGATCTTCAGCGTGAACTCGGAATGGGAACGAATCAGCTTGCGACCCGCCTGCGCGAGCTCGAAGCGGCTGGCGTGCTCTTCCGTCTCCCTCTTCGACACAACACCCGCGCCTACGCATTGACTGACCGTGGGCTTGGACTCCGCGAGGCGATCGTTTCGCTCAGAGAATGGGGCGCCGGAGCGGACCGGCCCTCCGCCACGCCGGCGCGACCGCCGCCTACAAGCGCACCCATGTCCTCCGCGGCGTAACGGGTGCTCGGCCATGCCACGATCACAACGATCCAGCGCTGCCGACACCTCGACGACGAGGCGATGCTGCGCGTCGCCGACGCCACCGCATGGACAACCGCCGCACAATCGCCCCACTTCAACAGGACGCTCAGCAATGTCGCGTAGCTCACTCCCGGGCAGGCGCACCCTCGTCGATGTAGTCCTCCGAGAGCTCCTGCAGAACATCGGAGGGATTTCGCCCGTCGCACTCAGCCTGTGCGGGCGCCCAGCGGTCAAGACCCTCCTCGACGCGAAAGCTCTTCATCGGTGTCTTCGGCTGGTTCGGCACTCGACGATCGTCCCAGCATCGCTTTCCGGGTGTCATGACACCCAACCAGGTCGCGTAGGCACGCGAACGATCGCGAGATCGAGATCCT
Organism: Microbacteriaceae bacterium VKM Ac-2855; assembly: GCA_013204985.1. GTDB lineage: Bacteria > Actinomycetota > Actinomycetes > Actinomycetales > Microbacteriaceae > Rathayibacter. Next base: position 583,456 of record JABMLG010000002.1, on the reverse strand, counting down.
GGAAGTGTTCTGGTCGAACTTCCCAGCATCCGACTGTCGAAGCGCATCCGCTCGGCGATCGTCGCACGGCGACGCCAATCGGCCGACGCACGATAGACCGACGAATCCGCCCCCACCCTTCCGCCGAAGCGGATAGGTGGGGGCAGTTCGGCCGCTACCGGTGATCAGGGTCTTGACGACCGTCACAGACGGGGACGCGTTGAGCGTGCCGGTGATGTAGCCGTTGTCGAGGTTCCCCGAGATCGTGTACGCGACGGAGCCGATGTACAGGGTGGCCTCCGCGATGCCGACCTTCTCGGTGAGCGCAGTCGACGGGATCGAACCGGACAGCCGGAACGACTTGCACGCCGTCGAGATGTTCGAGGCCCGAGAGATGAGGGTGACGGCACGGCGGGGACAGCGAGATCCTGCGACGGGGTGCTGAGCGCGCATTCGCGATCGCGTGATCTCGGTCGACCCGTCCGCCGACGTGACCATGCCGCGAGCGCGGAGAAACGAGCACGCGATGACCATTCCGACGCCTGAGGGGGTCGGCGCGATTCTCGCAACCGCCGAGCCCTGGTTCCGCCGTAGGTCGCGCTCTGCGACTTCGCCGGGCTGCGCCCCGGCGAGGCGTCCGGCGTGCAACTCGCCGGCATCGACTTCCTCGACCTACGCGCACGTGCAGCGCCACCTGCAACGATCCGGGCCGGGATCGATCGAGGTGACTTCCCCGAAGTACGGGTCCGAGCGCGTCGTCTTCGTCCCCGACGAGCTGCTGCTGATCCTCGGCCCCGACGTCGAAGAGATCGGGATCCGAGGCGAGGAGGGATGGCTGTTCGTCGGTGCCCGCGGCAACCCGCCTCATCAGACATGGTCGGATGATGGTGGCGCAAGACCGTCGAGCGTGCCAGGTTCGATCTGCTCGAGCTGCACGGCCTCCGCCACTTCTACGCGTCCGGGCTCATCGCAGACGGATGCGACGTCGTCACCATGCAGCGAGCGCTCGGCACGCCAAAGCGACCACCACCCTGCAGACTTATGCGGACTTCCGGCTCACCGCCGAAGAACGCACGCGGACCGTGGCCGGCGGACCGATGCGGGCCGCTCTGGCATTTCCTGCGGACCCCTCGCGGACCGACGCCGCCGCATCCCAGTGATTACGCGGGGCAGGAAGGGCAGATCACACGTTGAAGCGGAACTCCACCACATCGCCGTCCTGCATGACGTAGTCCTTGCCTTCGATGCGGGCCTTGCCCTTGGCGCGGGCCTCGGCGATCGAGCCGGTCTCGACCAGGTCGTCGAAGCCGATGATCTCGGCCTTGATGAAGCCCTTCTGAAAATCGGTGTGGATGACACCGGCCGCCTGCGGAGCGGTCCAGCCCTTGCCGATCGTCCAGGCTCGCGATTCCTTCGGGCCCGCCGTGAGGTAGGTCTGCAGGCCGAGGGTGTCGAAGCCGATGCGCGCGAGCTGGTCGAGGCCGGATTCGGTCTGGCCGGTCGACTCGAGCAGCTCGGCGGCCTCTTCGGGGTCGAGGTCGATCAGTTCCGACTCGATCTTCGCGTCGAGGAAGACCGCCTTGGCGGGAGCGACGAGCGCGGCGAGTTCAGCCATCTTCGCCTCATCCGTGAGCACTCCTTCATCGACGTTGAACACGTAGATGAAGGGCTTAGCGGTGAGCAGACCGAGCTCCCTGATCGGCGCGAGGTCGATCGACGAGGCCGAGAGGGGCTTGCCGGTATCGAGCCACTCGCGGGCCTTCTTGGCGGTCTCGAGGACGATCGGCTCGAGCTTCTTGCCCTTGATCTCTTTCTCGAAGCGCGGCTCGGCCTTCTCGAGGGTCTGCAGATCGGCGAGCACGAGTTCGGTGTTGATCGTCTCCATGTCGCTCGACGGGTCGACCTTGCCGTCGACGTGCACGACGTCGGAGTCGACGAATCCACGGATGACCTGGGCGATCGCATCCGCCTCGCGGATGTTGGCGAGGAACTTGTTGCCCAGACCCTCGCCCTCGGAGGCGCCGCGAACGATTCCGGCGATGTCGACGAACGAGACTGGCGCGGGCAGGATGCGCTCGCTGCTGAAGATCTCGGCGAGCTTCGCCAGCCGCGGGTCGGGCAGGTTCACGACGCCGACGTTGGGCTCGATCGTGGCGAACGGGTAGTTCGCCGCGAGAACGTTGTTCTTGGTCAACGCGTTGAAGAGCGTCGACTTGCCGACGTTGGGAAGACCGACGATTGCGATAGTGAGAGCCACGGGCAGCCATTCTACGGCGCCGCGCGCTCCTCCCCCGCCGCGTCACTACCGGGCAGTGTCGGAGGTGCGTGAGAGGGTGAATCCGTGCCCATCGACTTCACCGCCATCGACTTCGAGACCGCCAACTCACACGGAGCCTCCGCCTGCTCGGTCGGGTTGGTGAAGGTTCGCGACGGTCGCGTCGTCGACCGCGCGGGGTGGTTCATCCGCCCGCCCTACGGCTACGACGACTTCCTCGAGTGGAACACGCGCATCCACGGCATCCGCAAGGACGACGTCTCGAACGCGCTCGGCTGGGCCGAACAGCTCGGCGACCTGATGGCCTTCGCCGACGGCGATCACCTCGTGGCTCACAACGCCGGCTTCGACATGAGCGTCATCAAGTCTGCAAGTGCCGCTGTCGAGATCGAATGCCCGGAGTACGAGTACCTGTGCTCGCTGCAGCTGGCCCGCAAGACCTACACCCTCGACTCCTACCGGTTGCCGGTCGTCGCGATGGCGGCGGGTTTCGAAGACTTCAAGCACCACGATGCGTCGGCGGATGCGGAGGCGTGCGCGGCCATCGTCGTGCACGCGGCTCGACGTTACGGGGTCGGCAGCATCGCCGAATTGGGCGAAGCGGCCGGCATCACCATCAAGCGCATCGTGCCGCGCGTTCTCGCGGCGCGCTGATCCCGCAGACGGTCGACGGTGGGCGCCCGGCAGCTCACGGCGGAGCACGCCGGTCTCGCCTCTGTTTCACCTCGCCGGTGCAGCAGCGCAGCGTGACGCCGTGCACGCAGCCCGCAGCGAAGGGCCTCGGCTACCTCGCGTGCGTCGAGCCGAACCAGTTGGTGAAGATGCGCCAGAAGTTGCGGTTGCCGTACGACGAACACCCGTCGCCCTCGCCGTACAGATTCGTCAGCGCCGCCGCGTTCGGCTGATACGGCGTGTAGTAGTAGAGGCCGGCCGTCGCAGCGTTCTCGATCAGCACCGGCGCAGCACCGCACGTCGGATCGGGCGCGAACTGGATCGGGCTGCGCTCGCCCACCGGGTACCAGTCGAAGCTGCTCTGCGGATTCGCGTAGCGCTTGAACTGCCACGCGGCCCCGTAGATCTGACTGAAGAAGCCGTAGTAGTCGGTGTCGCAATCTGCGGTATCGGGGCATCCGTAGCCCGTCGCACTGCGGTACTTCCGCTCACTCGGCTCGTCGTCGCCGATAAGGGATTGCTCCTTCTGCAACAGGGCGAGCAGCACGGCCGGATTCACACCGCACACGCTGCCGACCTGCGCGATGATCTCGGCCGCCGTCTGCTCGGCGGCTCCGAAGTAGGCCCCGCATTCCGCATCGGCCGCAACGTCTCCGGTCTCCTCCGCGTAATCGCGCAGGCATGGGACCGACGTGCCGGAGCACACCGGTACGCGTGCCTCGAGGAACGCCTGCACCGTCACCGGGCCCATCGCGTCGCCGTCGAAGAAGACGGCATCCGAGATGATGTCGTCGGCGTCGAAATCGGCGGTACTCGCTTGCGGCTGAAAGTCGGTGTAGATGCGCACGGTCTGAGCCGTCGTCGCCGAGTCGGTTGCCGCCGGGACGGGCTCCGTCGGGGCTGTCGCCGCGCCGGCCCCGACGACGAGCGCCCCGACGACGACGCTCGCCCACGCGCGACCACGGCGCTTCATTCAGCCCCGATCGCAGCGACGGCCTCGATCTCGATGAGTTGGCCGGGGTAGCCGAGGACGGTCACGCCGACGAGCGTGCTCGGCGGCTCCCATTCGGCGAATGCCGCGTGCACGAGATCCCATCCGGCGACGAGCACGGCGTGTTCGGTCGTGGCGACCGAGACCCTCGTCGATACGACGTCGGCGAAGCTCGCACCTGCAGCGCCGAGCTGGATCGCCAGATTACGCAAGGTTTGCTCCGCCTGCGCCCGGAGGCCCCCGGGGACGACGGCTCCCGAGGAATCGATCGGACACGCCCCGGCGACGAAGACGAGGCCGCCCGACACGACTCCGGCAGCCGCGTACGGCATCGGTGCCAGCTCGGACGAGCGGACGAAATCGGTGCGTTTCCCCATCCATCGACCGTAGCCGAGAGCTCTGACAACGAACGACGAACGAGGGGACGCCCCCTTCGGCGGGGCGCCGCGTACGTCTCGGATCCGCGGCTCGTCCGCCGCGCTCGCATCCGATGTCGGAGGTGTGTGGTGTGATGCCGACATGGATGGAAACTTCGTCTTCGGACTCCTCGTCGGAGCCGCACTGAGCGCTGTGATCACGCTGCTCTGGGCGCGCGGGCGCACTGCTCCGGACGCCGCACTCGCGCTCGAGCTCGCCACGTCCGAGGCCACCGTGCACGGATTGCGCGAGCACCAGGAGACCATTGCCGAGCATCACCGCGAACAGGTCGGAGCCGCCCAGGAGCAGATCCGCGAGTTGCAGGAGCAGCTGCGCACGGTGGCCGAGCGCGAGAGGCACGACGCGCGCATCCTCCAGTCCCTGTCCCCCGTCGCGGAGTCGCTGCGCACCATGCAGACGGCCGTCACCCGGCTCGAGAACGAGAGGGCACTCCAGTTCGGCGCCATCACGGAACAGCTCGAAGGGCAGCGCCTCGCGGGCGAGCAGCTGCGCAGCACCACCGCCACCCTCGCCTCGGCGTTGCGTTCCAACAGCACCCGAGGGGTGTGGGGCGAGACGCAACTGCGCAACGTCGTCGAGGCCGCTGGGCTCACGCAGCGCGTCGATTTCGACGTGCAATTCGGCCTCGAGTCGGAGGCCGGCCGCGGTCGAGCAGACATGGTGGTGCGACTCCCGGGCGGCAAGGCGATCGCCGTCGACGCAAAAGTTCCGTTCGACGCCTACCTCGAAGCGAGCGCCATCCCCGCCGCCGGCACGGGCGAGCAGGAGGCGCGCCGTCGAACACTGTTGGGCGCACACGTCAAAGCCGTGCGCGGACACATCGATTCCCTGGCCGGTCGGCAGTATTGGAGCGGCCTACCGGCCAGCCCCGAGTTCGTGATCGCGTTCATCCCCAGCGAACCGCTGCTGGCCAGCGCCCTGGAGGCGGATCCGTCGCTCCTCGACTACGCCTTCCGCAAACGCGTGGCTCTCGCCTCGCCGGTGACGCTCTGGGCCGTGCTCAAGACGGTCGCGTTCACGTGGCAGCAAGATGTGCTGACGGAAGACGCCAAGCGACTCTTCGACTTGGGCAAGACCCTCTACCAGCGCCTCGCAACGCTGTCCGACCACGCCGACGGCCTCCGGAGATCGATCGAGAAGACGGTCGACTCGTACAACTCCTTCGCCGCATCTCTCGAGGGCCGCGTTCTGGTGACGGCTCGGCAGCTCGACGCGCTCGACGAGTCGCGGGTCATCGGCACGGCCGCGACGATCGATGCTGCACCGCGGCGCCTCACGGCCGTCGAATTCACGGAAGAGGCCGAACGCCTGCGCGCTCGGGCGTAATCTCGGGTCCGACTTCTCCTGAACATCCGCGCAGCACGTACCCCGTTCGGCCAGAGGGTCGACACCAGCGGGCGCGCGGGGCTACGTTGCGTGCGTCGGCGCTGCTTTGCCGGCGAACCCGAGTGCAAAGGAGCACTTACCGTGAAAAGAACCGCCTTACTCGTGGCCTGCGCCGCGACCGCAGCGTTAGCGCTGGCGACCCCCGCATCCGCTGCCCCCAATCCGCTGTCGTACGTCTCGGTCACCGACCGGGCGAACACCCTGTTCTCACCGCTCAGCTTCGCCGTCGACGGATCCGGGAACGCCTACGTCGCCCAGAACTTCATCGGCCAACTGACGAAGATCGCCCCCAACGGTGCGCAGACACCTGTTGCGAGCACGTCTCTGCCCGGAGGTGAGATCGGAGCCGTCACCTTCCGTGACAACACGCTGTATTACGCCGACAACGATCAACCGAACGGTGTCGCGCACCTGATGAAGCAGCCGCTGGGCGGCTCGGCGACGATGCTCGCCGATCTCGGCGCCTACGAGGCGAGCGCAAACCCCGACCAGGTGAACACGTACGGTTTCGTCGGTCTGCCCGACGAGTGCGCGGTTCAGGTGGATCCCGCCGTTGCCGGCCCCGCGAGCTACGCGGGCGTCGTGGATACCCACCCCTACGGCGCCACGGTCACCGCGGACGGCGTCTACGTCGCCGATGCCGGCGGGAATGCCGTCGTCAAAGTCGACAACAGCGGTTCCGTCTCGACGGTGGCTGTGCTGCCTCCGACGGCGCCGGTGACCGTGACGGCCGAACTCGCCGCTGCATTCGGCTTCCCGGCCTGCACGGCGGGGTACGCGTACGCCTTCGAGCCGGTGCCGACGGATGTGGAGGTCGGCCCCGGCGGCTGGCTCTACGTAACGACGTTGCCGGGCGGTCCGGAGGACGCGAGCCTCGGCGCCCGCGGCGTGGTCTACAAGATCAACCCGGCGACGGGTGAGATCCGAACGGTCGCGACCGGCTTCGTCAGCGCGACGAACCTCGCCGTCGACCGCACCACCGGCACCGTTCTCGTCACCGAGCTGTTCGGCGGAGCCGATGGCACCGGCCGCGTCTCTGCGGTGCTGCCGTGGTCCTCGACGCCCGTCGCCGCTCTACCCGTCTCGGCTCCCGCCGCGATCGAGCTGCGCGGCGGGAAGCTGTACGTCACCCGCAACGCGTTCGGGCCGGAGGGTCCGGCGCCGACCGGCGTGCTGACGGTGGTTCAGCTCACGGGCGTGAGCAAGTACCTCGACGGCGTGAGCTGACGCGGCAGCCGCCGCGTCGACTCGCATCCGGAACCGCCACCGACGCTCAGCGCCGGTGGCGGTTCTGCGTACGCGTCGGCCGAGCGCGACCTTCCGATACTGGACCGTCCAACGGACGGCTCCCGTCGGCGTTTCTCCTTCGGCCAGGACGGATCGACTACTCGAGGAAGATTTGCGCTCGTTCGTCCTGAACCGCTCCATCTTTCCTCCGGCGAGGAAAAACGCGCACCCCGCCCGCCGCAGAACGCGCAAGCGTAACCGGCGGATCGCGTTCCAGCGATTCGTCGTACGCGAACGCAACACGCCCTACGAAACGCCCCTGATCGAGAAGCCGACCGCGCCCTTCGCGACCAGCAACGAGACACCGAGCCGACCCCGCCCGCCGCAGAACGCGCAAGCGTAACCGGCGGATCGCGTTCCAGCGATTCGTCGTACGCGAACGCAACATGCCCTACGAAACGCCCGTCGTCGAGAAGCCGACCGCGCCCTTCGCGACGAGGAACGAGGAGCGAAGGGAAGACGTCACAGCCACTTCTCCGCGAGGTGGGAGGCGGTGACGCGACGGATCGTGCCCGAGCGGGAGCGGAGGACGATCGATTCAGTCGTGATGATGTGACCTTCCTTACGCACACCGCGCACGAGCCCACCGTTCGTGACGCCGGTTGCGACGAAGTAGGTGTTGTCGGACTTCACCAGGTCGTTGGCGTGCAGCACGCGGTCGAGGTCGTGGCCCGCGGCGATCGCCCGCTCGCGCTCTTCGTCATCCTTGGGGCGAAGCATGCCTTGGATCACGCCGCCGAGAGCCTTGATGGCGCAGGCGGTGATAATGCCCTCCGGAGTGCCTCCGGTTCCGACGCACATGTCGATCCGCGAGTCGTGCCGCGCCGCGTTGATGCCGCCCGCGACGTCGCCGTCCAGCAGCAGCCGCGTGCCGGCTCCGGCTTCGCGGATGTCCTCGATCAACTGTGCGTGCCGCGGTCGGTCGAGTACCGCGATCCGCATCTCGTCGACGGGCTTGCGCTTCGCACGCGCCAACGCGCGGATGTTCTCGCCGATGGGCTTGCGGATGTCGATGATCCCTACGCCTTCCGGGCCGGTCACGATCTTGTCCATGTAGAAGACGGCGGAGGGGTCGAACATCGCGCCGCGGTCGGTCACCGCGATCATCGACAGTGCATCCTGTCGACCCGCCGCCGTGAGCGAGGTGCCGTCGATCGGGTCGACCGCGATGTCTGCGGCCGGGCCGTTGCCGTTGCCGACGTGCTCGCCGTTGAACAGCATGGGGGCGTTGTCCTTCTCGCCCTCGCCGATCACGATCACGCCGTCGAAGTTCACGGTTCCGAGGAAGGTGCGCATCGCGTCGACCGCGGCGCCGTCGGCGTCGTTCTTTCGGCCCTTGCCGATGAAGGGCACGGCGCGGATGGCTGCGGCCTCGGTGGCGCGCACCAGTTCCATGCCGAGGTTGCGGTCGGGGTGCAGGTAGAGCGATTCGGTGTCGGGTGAGCTGTCGACCGTGGTCATGAACGAGATCCTTCGCAATCGGTAGTACTGACGTCGTCGTCGCAGGACCCGGCCGAGTCGGCGGATCCCCATCCCACTGTCGACCTTATCGGAGCCGTTCACCGCCGTTGCGGCACGGATGTGCAGCCCGGTCCGCGCACATGCGTGCACAGCTCTCCGATGCGCTCCCGCGGACGCGCGCGAAAGCGGGGGAAGCTGTGCAGTCGCTCTCGCTAGACTTCACTCCGACTTCTGTCCACACCCTCTCGAGGCCGAAGCCCGGCCCATGTCAAAGGAGATGTCATGCCCGTAGCAACCCCGGATCAGTACGCAGAGATGCTCGACAAGGCGAAGGCCGGCGGGTTCGCGTACCCGGCGTTCAACGTCTCCTCCTCTCAGACGATCAACTCCGTGCTGCAGGGCCTCAGCGAGGCCGGCTCCGATGGCATCATCCAGGTCACCACCGGTGGCGCGGACTACTTCGCCGGCCACACGGTGAAGAACCGTGCGGCGGGCGCGATCGCATTCGCGAAGTTCGCCACGGAGGTCGCCAAGAACTACCCGGTCACCGTCGCTCTGCACACCGACCACTGCCCCAAGGGCGCTCTGGACGACTTCGTACTGCCGCTGATCGATGCCTCGCTCGTCGAGGTGAAGGCCGGCCGCGAGCCGATCTTCCAGTCGCACATGTGGGATGGCTCGGCCGTGCCGCTGACCGAGAACCTCGACATCGCGAAGGACATCATCGCGAAGACCAAGGCGATCAACGCGATCCTCGAGGTCGAGATCGGCGTCGTCGGCGGCGAAGAGGACGGCGTCTCGCACGACATCAACGAGCACCTGTACACCACGCTCGATGACGCCATCGCGACCGTCGAGGCGCTCGGGTGGGGCGACCAGGGCCGCTACATGGCTGCGCTGACCTTCGGCAACGTGCACGGCGTGTACAAGCCCGGCAACGTGAAGCTCCGCCCCGAGCTGCTGCGCGAGATCCAGGAGGGCCTGCAGGCCAAGTACGGAACCGCGGCGTTGCCGCTCGACCTCGTCTTCCACGGCGGCTCCGGCTCGACCGACGAGGAGATCGCCGAGGCCGTGCGCAACGGCGTCGTGAAGATGAACATCGACACGGACACGCAGTACGCGTTCAGCCGCTCGGTCGCCGACACGGTATTGAAGAACTACGACGGCTTCCTGAAGGTCGACGGCGAAGTCGGCAACAAGAAGATCTACGACCCGCGCAGCTGGGGCAAGATCGCCGAGACCGCGATGGCCAAGCGCGTCATCGAGGCCACGCAGCAGCTCGGCTCCGCCGGACACTCGGGAAAGTAGCCGACGCACAGTGACCGATTCACACGACCAGTCGGGCGCTCAGCGCGCTCAGCCGCAGTACGGCGAGTACGCCCCGCCCGGCTGGTCGTGGACCCCTCCGGTCGACGAGAATGCTACGTCGGAGGAACCCGCGAGCACTCCCGAGCCGGTTCGGGCCGCCCCAGCGCATCCGATGGACAGGGCGATCACGGTCGCTCTTCTCGCCTTGGGCGTGTTCTTCGCGGTGCCGACGCTCTTCGACTCGTCCGGCTTCGCGACGATGCTGCAGCAGCAGTACACCGCGCAGGGCATCGGCGAGTACGGCTCGCCCGAGCTCGCGCGCAATCTCGGGGTCGCCTCGGGGGTCGCGCAGTGCCTCATCGTCGCGGTAGCGATCTGGCTCTCGGTCCGTCGGATCCGTGCGGGTAGGCGCGCGATCCTGGTGCCCGTCCTGGGTATCGCGACGACGGTTCTGGTCTCACTCGTCATCGCGGCCATCGCCATCCTCGGCGACCCGACCTTCGCCGAGTACGCGTCACGGATGAGCTCCGGCGCCTCCTAGACCAACGGTCCGGACCGGGCGTCACCCGACGTGGAGCTGGACCACCTCGTCGATGATGCGCCGGTCGGAGGAGGTCCGGGCGAAGCTTCGCTCCTTCGGCCGACCGCGAACGGACGCTCCTCGCCGACCCGGGCTCAACGCGGGACGCCGCGTAAACCCGGGTGGGCACCAACCGGCCCCCGACCCCCGCGAACGGACGCGTCCCGCCAACCCGGGGCTACTCGCGGGACGCCGCTCCAACCCGGGTGGGCACAAACCGGTCGCCCAGGCCCGTAGACCGGACGCGTCCCGCCAACCCGGGCCACCACGAAACGTCGCGCAAGCCCGGGTGGGCACAAACCGGTCGCCCAGGCCCGTAGACCGGACGCTTCTCGCCAACCCGGGCCACCGCGAAACGTCGCGCAAGCCCGGGTGGGCACAAACCGGCCCCTAACCCACGCGAACGGACGCTTCTCGCCAACCCGGGCCACCGCGAAACGTCGCGCAAACCCGGGTGGGCACAAACCGGCCGCCCAGGCCCGCAGACCGGACGCATCTCGCCAACCCGGCCATCGCGAATCGTCGCGCAAGCCCGGGTGGGCACGAACCGGCCGCCCAGGCCCGGAAGACGGACGCATCTCGCCAGCCCGGGGCTACTCGCGGGACGCCGCGCGAGCCCTGGGTGGGCACGAACCGGCCGCCCAGGCTCGGAAGACGGACGCACCTCGCCAACCCGGCCACCGCGAAACGTCGCGCAAACCCGGGTGGGCACAAACCGGCCGCCCAGGCCCGCAGACCGGACGCGTCTCGCCAACCCGGGCCATCGCGAAACGTCGCGCAAGCCCGGGTGGGCACGAACCGGCCGCCCAGGCCCGTAGACCGGACGCTTCTCGCCAACCCGGGCTCAGCGCCGAACACCGAAGAAACCCGGGTGGGCACAAACCCCTCTCACACGCCCGCGAACGGACGTTTCGTGGCAACCCGGGCGCGTCGGCCGACGCCGAGAACGCGCATGCGGCCCGCACCGCGGAGAAGCGCTCAGTCGCGCGGCGGGTCCGACTTCTTCTCGTCCGGCGCCTTGCGCATCCGTCGCCACTTCAAGACGACGATCAGGACGATGCCGACGAAGACGGCGGCGAACGCCACGACGTTCACCCATTCGGGCTGACCTTCGGTCACGAGAGCCGTCGCGATCATGCGCCCTTGACCCCGATCTCGCTCAGCGAGCTGCGACGTCCGCCGATGGCGCGCGCATCCTTCTGGCCGTCGACGGTGCGTCGCAGTTCCTTCGGCAGCGAGAACATCAGGTCCTCCTCCGCCGTCTTGACCTCGTGCACCTGACCGTATCCGGCAACCGCCAGGTCGGCGAGCAACTCCCGCACCAGCACCTCCGGTACCGAGGCGCCGCTGGTGACGCCGACGGTCGCGACGCCGTCGAGCCACGACTGCTGCACCTCACTCGCGTAGTCGACCCGGTAGGCGGCCTTCGCGCCGTACTCGAGCGCGACCTCTACGAGACGCACCGAGTTCGAGGAGTTGGCGGAGCCGACGACGATCACCAGGTCGGCGTCCTGCGCCACCTTCTTGATGGCGACCTGGCGGTTCTGGGTGGCGTAGCAGATGTCGTCGCTCGGGGGATCCTGCAGATTCGGGAACCGCTCGCGCAGGCGCCGCACCGTGTCCATGGTCTCGTCGACCGAGAGCGTGGTCTGCGAGAGCCAGACCACCTTGTCCGGATTCTTCACGGTGATGTTCGGCACGTCGGCCGGGCTGGTGACCAAGGTGACGTGCTCGGGCGCCTCACCCGCCGTCCCTTCGACCTCTTCGTGCCCTTCGTGGCCGATCAGGAGGATCTCGTAATCGTCGCGAGCGAACCGCACGGCCTCGCGGTGCACCTTCGTGACCAGCGGGCAGGTCGCGTCGATCGCCTGGAGCTTACGATCCGCCGCTCCCTGGACGACGGCCGGCGAGACGCCGTGCGCGCTGAAGACGACGTGCGAACCCTCCGGAACCTCGTCGACCTCGTCCACGAAGATCGCGCCCTGATTCTCGAGAGTCGAGACGACATGAACGTTGTGCACGATCTGCTTGCGCACGTACACCGGGGCGCCGTAGTGCTCGAGCGCCTTCTCGACCGCGACGACCGCTCGGTCGACCCCCGCACAGTAACCGCGAGGTGCAGCGAGGAGCACCCGCTTCGTGCCGGCGACGGGATCGTCGCGGAGCCGGCCGCCCGGGCGGGGCATGCGCGGCATCGAAAGGCTGATCGGTTCGGTCACCCACCGATTCTACGTGCCGCCACCCGGGAGTCGGCGGGGTGAGGGAGTGAGCGCCACACGATTCGTTGTCGGTGCCGTCGCGTACCGTGGTGGGCATGAGCGACTCCCCCTCCACCCTCGAGAACCCTTGGCCCGTCGGCCTGCTCTCGACGAAGATCAAGGGCTGGATCGAGCGGCTCGGTACGGCGTGGGTCGAGGGCGAGATCACCCAGTGGGGGGTGTCGGGCGGCAACGTCTACGGAAAGCTCAAAGACCTCTCCGGCGATGCCACGGTGGGCTTCACCATCTGGTCCTCCGTGCGAGCCAAGATCCCCGCCGATCTGAAGCAGGGCGCGCACGTGATCGCACTGGTCAAGCCGAACTACTGGGTCAAGGGCGGCAGCCTCACGATGCAGGTGTTCGAGATGAGACACGTCGGGCTCGGCGATCTGCTCGAACGCATCGAACGGTTGCGGCGCGCGCTCGCAGCCGAAGGGCTGTTCGATGTGGCCCGCAAGAAGCGCCTGCCTTTCCTGCCGCACCGGATCGGGCTGGTCACCGGCAAAGACAGCGACGCCGAGAAGGACGTGTTGCGCAACGCCCAGCTGCGCTGGCCGGCCGTCGATTTCCGGGTGGCGCACGCTGCCGTACAGGGGGATCGAACGGTCAGCGAGGTGTCCTCCGCGATCCGTCGGCTCGATGCCGACCCCGAGGTCGATGTCATCATCGTCGCCCGCGGGGGCGGCGACTTCCAGAATCTGCTCGGCTTCAGCGACGAGTCGCTGGTCCGGCTCGTCGCCGCGTGTTCAACGCCGGTCGTCAGCGCGATCGGCCACGAGGCCGACCGGCCCATCCTCGACGATGTCGCCGACCTGCGCGCTTCGACCCCCACCGATGCGGCCAAGCGCGTGGTGCCCGACGTCTCCGACGAATTACTTCGGGTGCAGCAAGCGAGACTGCGGATGAACAGTCGGGTCACGGCGTTGCTCGGGCACGAGATCGAGCGGGTCGCTCAGCTGCGCTCCCGTCCGGTGCTGGCGAATCCGCACGTCCTCATCGACAGTCGTGCTGAGGAACTCACGCGCTGGGTCGCGCGCGGCGCCGAGCTGGTCGACCGCTCGATCGAACGCGCCCACAACGAGGTGCAACGCCTGCACGGGCAGCTGCGTGCGCTCTCTCCCCAGCACACTCTCGACCGCGGGTACGCCATCGTGCAATCCGGCAGCGGTGCGGTGGTGCGCTCCCCCGACGATGCGGCCGCCGGCGAAAGGCTCGTGCTGACCCTGGCCGTCGGCGCCGTGTCCGCGACATCGTCGGGGCGCACCGACGATCCCGCCGGACGCGACTAGGGTCGCCTCCTCCCCAGGCCGGTCGAACCTCGATGTTCGACCAGCATCGCCCGCCGGGACCTCTCGAGACCGGCCTCGCCTTCTAGGATTGAGTCATGCCCACCACCTCCGCGGAGATCGCCGAGCTCAGCTACGAGCAGGCGCGCGACGAGCTCGTCCGCGTCGTCGCCGAACTCGAGCAGGGTTCGTCCACTCTCGAGCGATCACTCGCGCTCTGGGAGCGCGGTGAGGCGCTCGCCGCCCGCTGCGAGGAGTGGCTGATCGGAGCGAAGGCTCGCCTGGAGGCGGCCCGTTGCGGTACCGCGAACGGCGCGTCGTCCGCATGAGCCGCGCCGTCAAACCACCCCGCGTCGTCGCCGAGCTCGGCCGGCCCGAGACCGCCGAAGAAACGGCCGCCCGCAAGGCGGAGAACTCGCGGCTCTATCGGCAGCGCAAGACGGTCAACAACCTGGTGTACTCGCTGCTCGCCACGGTCGGGCTCGCTCTCGTGATCTTTCTGATGGTGCCGCGCGGCGACGGCTCGGATCGCCCTGCCATCGATTACACGAGCGTCGCCGTGCAGGCGCAGCTCGGCACGCCGCAGAAGCTCGTCGTGCCGAGCCTGCCGGAGGGCTGGAGCGCCAACGCCGCCGAACTGCGCCGAGGCTCCGACGGCATCGCCTACTGGTACATCGGGCTGCTCACGGCGAAGAACGGCTACATCGGCCTCAGCCAGGGCCTGAATGCGAACGACGCCTGGACAGCCGATCAGCTCGAGGCTCAGGCCGCGACCGGAGTGACCACGATCGACGGAGTCGAGTGGACCGTCTACGACCATCGCGACTCCGCTCGCGACACCGGTAACGTCGTGTACGGCCTGGCGACCACCGCAGGCAGCAGCACCTACCTCGTTTACGGCACGGCCGACGAGGATGAGATCATGACCGTCGTCGACGCGATCGAGCCGCAGCTCGGTCTGGAGGAATAAGTGACGCACACGTCCGCCGCCATCCCCGTTCCGCGCGAGACGCGGCCGCCGTCGTGGGTATGGAAGGAAATGCTCCGAGGCAATCAGCGATTCGTCGCCGGCGAGCCGTCGCACCCGCGCCAAGACGTCGATCGCCGCAGCGAGCTGGCCTCCCAGCAACGCCCGCTCGCGGCCCTTTTCGGCTGCAGCGACTCCCGACTCGCGGCCGAGATCATCTTCGACCTCGGCCTGGGTGACCTCTTCGTGGTGCGTAACGCCGGCCAGGTGATCGCCGACTCCATCATCGGCTCGCTCGAGTACGCGGTCGCCGTTCTCGGGGTCAAGCTGATCCTCGTGCTCGGCCATGACGAGTGCGGCGCGGTCAAGGCCGCGATCGAGTCGCAGGGTCCGGATGCGCAACGCCTGCCCCCGCACATCGAGCACCTCATCGAACCCATCATCCCCGCCGTCCGCCGGGTCGCCGGCACACCGCCGACCGGCCGGGTCGTCGTCGATCCCACCGCGATCGACACGCTCGACGTCGGCAAGGAGCATCTCCGCGACACGGTCGCCGATCTGATGCAGCGCTCCCCCCTCATCGCCGATGCCGTCGCCTCAGGCGATCTGGCCGTGATCGGCGCGAACTACAAGCTGCATGACGGCACTGTCGTCTCCGACGTCGTGCTCGGCATCGACCCGCCGCAGCTGTCGCCCTATCGCTCCGAGAGCGAACGACACCTCGGCCAGATCGCGCAGGGAGCGGTGCAGCCCACCGAATAGTCGGGCTCCCGCCGGGCGAACCGGCTGTCGACCAGAACGAAACACCGAGAACAAAGGACGATCACAGCGTGGTGGAAACCTCCGAGACCAGCAACGACCAGGGTGCCTGGCGCATCGAGCACGACACGATGGGCGAGGTCCGCGTGCCCAAGGATGCGCTTTACGCCGCGCAGACCCAGCGCGCCGTCGAGAACTTCCCGATCTCGGGCGCAGGACTCGAGTCGGCGCAGATCGCGGCACTCGCCCGAATCAAGAAGGCTGCGGCGTTGACCAACGCCGAGCTGGGTGTGCTGGACGGCGAGATCGCTCAGGCGATCGCGGATGCGGCCGACGCGGTCGCCACCGGTGCGTACGACGAGCATTTCCCGATCGACGTCTACCAGACGGGTTCCGGGACCTCCTCGAACATGAACATGAACGAGGTGCTCGGCTCGCTCGCGACGACCGCACTCGGCCGCACCGTGCATCCGAACGACCACGTGAACGCCTCGCAATCGTCGAACGATGTGTTCCCGACCTCGGTGCACGTCGCCGTGACCGGTGCGTTGATCACGTCGCTGGTGCCCGCGCTCGAGCACCTCGCGGAGGCGCTCGAAGAGAAGTCGACGCTGTGGTCGGAGGTCGTCAAGTCGGGTCGCACGCACCTGATGGACGCGACGCCGGTGACCCTCGGCCAGGAGTTCGGCGGCTACGCCGCACAGATCCGCCTCGGCATCGAGCGGGTGCAGTCGACGCTGACACGCGTCGCCGAGGTACCGCTCGGCGGCACCGCCGTCGGGACAGGGATCAACACCCCCAAGGGCTTCCCGCAGAAGGTGATCGCGCGGCTCGCCGCCGAGACCGGCCTGCCCATCACCGAGGCCCGCAACCACTTCGAAGCGCAGGGCGCCCGCGACTCGCTCGTTGAGGCCTCCGGAGCATTGCGTGTGCTCGCGGTGAGTCTCACCAAGATCAACAACGACCTGCGCTGGATGGGCTCCGGCCCGAACACAGGTCTCGGCGAGCTGCGCATCCCCGACCTGCAGCCGGGGTCGTCGATCATGCCCGGCAAGGTCAACCCGGTGATCCCCGAAGCCGTTCTGATGGTGTCGGCGCGCGTCATCGGCAACGACGCCACGATCGCCTGGGCCGGCGCATCCGGAGCCTTCGAGTTGAACGTGGCCATCCCCGTGATGGGCACCGCTCTGCTCGAGTCGATCAGGCTCCTCGCCGCATCCGCGGTGCTGTTGGCCGATAAGACCGTTGCGGGCCTCGAGGCCGACGTCGAGCGCGCCCGCGCCTTGGCCGAGTCCTCGCCGTCGATCGTCACTCCGCTCAACAAGGTGATCGGCTACGAAGCCGCTGCCAAGGTGGCGAAGAACAGCGTCGCGAAGGGCATCACCGTTCGCGAGTCCGTCGTCGACCTCGGCTTCGTCGAGCGCGGCGAAGTGACGGAGGAGCAGCTCGACACACTCCTCGACGTTATGTCGATGACTCACCCGAGCTGAGCCCGTCCACCCGGCTCAGGCCCCCTGATACGTGCGAGGCCCCCTGCTCCGGCGGGGGGTCTCGCACGTATCAGGGGGCCTGTCGGTTCAGCGAACCAGCGCGATGGCGAGCCAGTAGCCCCCGAGGAGGAACGGGCCGAAAGGGATGTCACCGCGCCGACCCGACAGGAGGAACGCGAGGGCGCACGCGCCGCCGAGGAGGAACGGCAGGACGAGTCCGGCAACAGCGGTTCCCGAGCCGAGCATGCCGAGCGAGGCGGCGAGCACGCCGACCAGCTTGACGTCACCCATGCCGAGGCCGCCCACCAGGCTCAGCAGCCCGAAGACCCCGAGCACGCCCGCGGCGAGCGATGCGACCCCGAGCGGATGCGGCTGCAGTGCGAGCGAGAGCACGACCAGGGGGTACGCCGGCAGCACCAGCGCGTTCGGCAACCGCTGCACGCGCACGTCGATCGCGAACAGCGGCGCGGTCACGCCGGCGACGTACAGCGCGGGGATCAGCTCGGGGGTGAGCCCGAACGCGAGCACTGCGAGCGCCGCGAGGAGCGAACCGGTGAGGACGAAGACCGGGCGATCAGCCGGTGTGGTCGTGGCGAGCATCCGCCGACCGTAATCGAAAACCGAAAACGGTCGCGGAAGTTATCCACAGGCCTCAGTCGGCGATCGGGCCCAACCAGGCGTTGGCGAAAGTGTTGTGCGCCGATTCGTCGTCGGACGGGTGGAACAGTCCGGCCAGGACATCGCGGTAGAGACGCGACAACTCGTTCGACGACGAATACGCCGAGCCACCCGCGACCCTCACCGCTTTCTGCACGATGCTCAGAGCAGCCTCGGTGCAGCGGATCTTCACGCCCACCAGCTTCGGGAACCACGCCGGACCGTGGTTCACGAGGCCATCCACATCCGCCGCCGCCGAGAAGACCTGCGGATACAGACCGTCGAGCTCGATCGCCGCCTCCGCCACACGCCAGCGGATGTCGGAGTCGTCCGCGTACGAACGTCCGGCGTTCTTCATCGACGTGCGTCGACGCGCGGCCTCGACAGCGAGCGTCAGTGCCCTCTCGGCGATACCGGTGTAGACCGCGCCGAGAAGCACCTCGAAGTTCGCGAAGATGGCGAACACCAGCGGATCCGCGCTCGGCCCGACCGGCAGCGAACGGAACACCCGCTCGGGCCGGGCGACGACGCCGTCGAGGATCGTGCTGTTCGACTGCGACGCCCGCATGCCGAGCGTGTCCCAGTCCTGCCGCATCGACCAGCCGGGCTGATCGCGGTCGATGAACGCGTGGACGAGACGCGGCGATTCCGGATCGCTGTCGTCGCGGCCGAAGACACCGAGGCGCGTCCACGCCGGGGAGAGCGATGTGAAGGTCTTCGTACCGGTGAATCGATAGCCACCGTCTGCGAGCGGCTCGGCTGTCGTGCGGGAGTCGAACAGGACGAGGTCGTTGCCCGCCTCACTGATGCCGAACGCGAACACCTCCCCCGCGACGGCGTCATCGAGCAGCCAGGCGAGCGAGTCGTCGCCGCGATCGGCGAGCGTCTTGGCGACGCCGGTCCAGACCAGGTGCATGTTGACCGCGAGCGCGGTCGCGGGCGCCGCGCCGGCCAGCCGGATCTGCTCGCGCGCGACCTGCTCGAGCCCGAGACCGAGACCACCGCGCTCGATCGGCGCGAACATCCGCAGGTAGCCGGCATCACGCAATTCGGCGAGGTCGTCGTGGAAGAACGTGTTGTCCGCGTCGTGCCCGGCTGCGCGAGCGCGGATCCGCTCGATCAGCTCGTCGCTGAGGATGCTCATGCACCCAGCTTATGGAGAGGTTCGCCACCGCGTCCCCTTCAGCGAGGAGGCGGCGCGGTGACGACCCCGCCTCACATCAGCTCGTTCGACTCCAGCATCTCGGTCACGAGGGCCGCGATGGCGCTGCGCTCGGACCGCGTGAGCGTGACGTGCGCGAAGAGCGGGTGGCCCTTCAGCGTCTCGATCACCGAGGCGACACCGTCGTGCCGGCCGACGCGCAGATTGTCGCGCTGCGCGACGTCGTGGGTGAGCACGACGCGCGAGTTCTGACCGACCCGCGAGAGCACGGTGAGCAGCACGTTGCGCTCGAGCGACTGCGCCTCATCGACGATCACGAATGCATCGTGCAAGGAGCGACCGCGGATGTGCGTGAGGGGCAGCACCTCGAGCATTCCGCGCTCGATCACCTCGTCGAGCACGTTCTGAGAGACGAGTGCGCCCAGCGTGTCGAAGACCGCCTGCGCCCACGGGTTCATCTTCTCAGCGGCGTCACCCGGCAGGAAACCGAGGTCTTGGCCTCCGACGGCGTACAGCGGCCGGAAGACCATGATCTTCTTGTGCTGGCGCTTCTCGAGAACCGCCTCGAGACCCGCGCACAGTGCGAGAGCCGACTTGCCAGTGCCGGCGCGGCCACCGAGTGAGACGATACCGACCTCTTGATCGAGCAGCAGGTCGATCGCGAGGCGCTGCTCCGCTGAGCGGCCGTGCAGGCCGAAAACGTCGCGATCGCCGCGCACCAGCACGATTTCGCGCTTGCCGGTGACCCTCGCCAGCGCGGAGCCGCGGTCGGAGTGCACCACGAGACCGGTGTTGATCGGGATGCCGGAGACCTCGTCGGTGCTGAGGCGCTCGCGGTCGTACAGCTCGCTCATCGCCGACGCGGAGAGCGTGATGTCGTCCATCCCGGTCCAGCCGCTGTCGACGGCGAGTTCGGCGAGGTACTCCTCGGCCGGAATACCGATCGAGGCGGCCTTGACACGCATCGGCATGTCCTTGGAGACGACGACGACCTCGGCGCCCTCCGCCTTGAGGTTCATCGCGACGGCCAGGATGCGGGCGTCGTTGTCGCCCATCTGCATGCCCGAGGGCAGCACGGACATGTTCGAGTGGTTGAGCTCCACTCGCAGCGAACCGCCCTCGCCGACCGCGATCGGGAAGTCGAGACGCTCGTGCTGCACGCGCAGCTCGTCGAGGTTGCGCAGGGCCTGACGGGCGAAATAGCCGATCTCGGGATCGTTGCGCTTGCCCTCGAGCTCGCTGATCACGACGACAGGGAGTACGACCGCGTGCTCGGCGAAGCGGAACATGGCTTTCGGATCCGACAGCAGCACCGAGGTGTCGAGCACGTACGTGCGTTGGAGCTGTTGGGTCGGATTCGGCGTCCCGTGTTGCTCGTGACGATGCACGCTCGAACGCTCGTTGAGCTGCGAATCCATGGCCTCTGGAACTGTCACGACGACTCTCCACACCCCGGGGCGGCAACGCGCCCGGCTCAATCAATCATCCGTGACGGCCGGTCGGTGCGAGTCGCACCGCGCACTCCCTTTCGGAATACGCGATATCGGGCCGTACTTATGTGGCCGTCCCGATCGGGCGCTGTGCCCGATGTGTAGAACATAACCCCTGGAATGACAGCCGTGTGTTTCAACTGGCATCACCCGTGTAACCACTGTGTGAACGGAAGCTGACCGATCCGCCTGCGAGGGGCCCGCGCTCGGCACGACGGCGCCCGCGAGCGGGGCGCCCTCGAACCGAGAAGGGGTCCCTCGCAAAAAGGGGTGAGGGGCGGGCGGGCTCAGTAGGCGACGCCGGATGCGGCCGAGGTGAGCGCGGCACGCAGAGCGGCGATGGTGTCGTCGGAGGTCGAGGCGTGCGCGCTGAGACGCACGGTGGTCGGGCGGATGCGGGCCGTCACGCCGTGGTTGAGCAGGCTCGCCGTGAGCGGAGTCAGCTCCTCCGGCTCGGGCTGCACGACGACGATGCCGGCTCGTTCGCTCTCGTCTCGCGAGCTGACCACACTGATGCCGAACTCGTCGGCGACGTCGATGATCTCGCTGACCCGCTGAGCCATCGCGGTGTTGATCATCGGGACCCCCACATCCGCGATCTCCTCCAGCGCCCCCGCGAACCGCGCCTGCGCGATCGGATCCGGGTTCGACACGCTGTAGGCGGACGCCGCACGGACCGGGTCCCCCACGGCGTCCCACGGTTCGGCGACGGCGCTGCCGGTGAAGCCGGAGAAGACCGGCGTCAGACGTTCGATGGCGCGCTCACTCAGCGCCATGAAGCCCGTTCCCCACCCGGCCCGGCACCACTTCTGGCCACCGGAGACCACGATGTCGGCGACCTCGTAGGGCGCATCGACGACGCCGAACCCCTGAATCGCATCGACGATCAGCAGCCGATCGCCGATCACCTGACGGATGCCGTCGAGGTCGGCGAGATAGCCGGTGCGCGAATCCACGAGGCTGACCGCCACGGCGACGGCTTTGGAGGTGAGCTGCGCACGGATCTCCGCCGGAGTCACGCGGCCGTGCTCGGTCTGCAGCCAGAGCGGTTCGACGACCCCGAGCGCCTGCGCCGCCCGCACTGCGGGAAAGGTCACACTCGGGAACTCGGCCGCCGAGAGCAGCACGCCCCCGGTCAACCCGAACATGGCGTGCATCAGCCCCGTCGAGGTGTTCGGTTGGAAGACGATCTGCTCGGCGGGGAAGCGCGTCAGCGCGCCGACCGCTTCCCGCACTCGCGCATCCTGCCGGAAGAGTTCGTCGAAGCTGCCGTGGCGAGCGCGGGCGAGCATTTCTGTCGCCGCGTTCTGCTCCTCGATGACGGTCGTACCGATCGGGCCGACGCGACCGAAATCGAGATAGCCGGGATCCTCGTCGAAGCTCTCGATGTAACTCTGCAGGGCCGTCGCCGCCCGTTCGGGGTCGCTCGTCAGAACGAGGTCGGTGGTCATGGCGGGCCTTCCGGTCGTGGTCTGGTCGGGATCAGCTGCCGAAGCGGCGGTGGCGGCGGGCGTAGTCGCGCAGCGCACGGAGGAAGTCGACCTCGCGGATGTCGGGGCCGAGTGCCTCCATGAAGTAGAACTCGCTGTGCGCGCTCTGCCAGAGCATGAAGTCCGAGAGGCGCTGTTCGCCCGAGGTGCGGATCACCAGGTCGGGATCGGGCTGACCACTGGTGTACAGGTGCTCGCCGATCAGCTCGGGCGTGAGCAGCTCGGAGACCTCTTCGAGCGAGCTGCCGAGCTTGCCGTGCTCGGCGAGGATGCTGCGCATCGCATCCGCGATCTCGTGTCGACCGCCGTAACCGACGGCGAGATTGATGTGCAGGCCGGTGTTGCCCGCCGTGAGATCCTCCGCGTCGTCGAGGGCGGCGACGAGCGAATCCGGCAGCCCCTTGTCGGAGCCGACGTGCTGCACGCGCCAGTTCGGATAGTGCGAGAGCTCCTCCGCGAGATCGGCGATGATCTCGACCAGCTCGGCCAGCTCGTCGCTGTCGCGCGCCTTCAGATTGTCCTGGGAGAGCAGATACAGCGTGACGTGGGCGACGCCCAGATCGTCGCACCAGCGCAAGAATTCCTGCATCTTCGCCGCGCCCGCGCGATGCCCATGGGCTGCGGTCTCGTAAGCGCGCTGTTTGGCCCAGCGCCGATTGCCATCGATGATCATCGCGACGTGATGCGGCAACCCATCGGGCCGCAGACTCGCCCGCAGCCGTTTCTGGTAGAGCCCGTAGAGCAGATCTCTCCCGTCAGGCACTCTCCGCTTCGGCACACGGCTACGGTAGCCGAAATGTCCATGGACGGCGGCGAGCGACGTCTTCGTCCCCCGTTCCGGTCGCTCGGCCTCGTCGCGCCCTCCCGCACCGCGTGCGAATTCAGCCACCGGCATGCGCGGCGCCGTATCCTGGCCCGATGAGCGCCGATCTGCCCAACATCCCCCTGGTGGACGACGCGATCGCGCATCCGCCGAGTGAGGCGCGTCCGACCTGGCGCGGATGGATCCATGCCGGGACGTTCCCGTTGGCGATCATCCTCGGGATCGTGTTGATCAGCCTCGCGGAAGGCTCCGCCGCCACATGGGCCGCGGCCGTGTTCATGACCACCTCGCTGCTGCTCTTCGGCAACTCGGCGCTCTATCACCGCTTCGACTGGAAGCCGCGCACGAAGGTGATCCTGAAGCGCATCGACCACGCCAACATCTTCCTGCTGATCGCGGGCACCTACACCCCGCTCGCCGTGCTGGCGCTCCCGCCCGCACAGGGCACTCTGCTGCTGTGGCTCGTCTGGTCGGGCGCGCTGCTCGGTATCGGCTTCCGCGTGTTCTGGATCCACGCCCCGCGGTGGCTGTACGTGCCGCTGTACCTGGTGCTCGGCTACGCCTCACTCATCTACATCGTGCCGCTGTTCGACGCGAATGCGGCGATGATGGTGCTCGTTCTCGTGGGGGGCCTCTGCTACACGATCGGCGCGATCGTCTACGGCTTCAAACGCCCCAACCCCATCCCGGGGCATTTCGGTTTCCACGAGATCTTCCATGCCCTGACCCTGATCGCGTTCCTCTGCCACTGGACCGCAGCGCTGCTGATCTCGCTGGCACCCGCCTACAATGGCTGAATCGTCGACAACGGCTGAATCGCCGATAACGGCTGAGTCGCCTACGACGGCGGAGTCGTCTCCGCGAGCAGCGGGCGCAGAACGGAGTGCGCCCAGCCGGCGAGCGTCGACGGTGTCGTCGTCAACACCGATCGCCGCTGCTCCGGGGTGACGTCGAGCATGCCGGTCGACATCCCGACGACGCCATCAGCCTGCTCCGGTGTCATTCCGGCGCCGAGCAACTGCGCCCGCAAGGCGTCCGCGGCGACGTGACGGGCGCGGAACGGTCGCCCCGTCGCCTCGCTCAGGATCTCGGCCACTCGCACGAACGAGAGGTCTTCAGGGCCGTGCACGGCCTGCACCTCGCGTCCGTCCCAGTCGGTGGACAGGAGTCGCCCCGCGACGACGTCGCCGACATCGCGCGGGTCCACCCATGGCATCGGACGGTGGATGTCGGCGGCCGTCGTCAGATCGCCGTTGCGCAGAGCCTCCACATCGAGGAGCAGATTGCTGAAGAAGTAGCCGCAGCGCAGGTGCAGAACGGCCGCGCCCGACGCGTCGAGGAACTGCTCCGTGCGTGCGAGACCGTCGATCTCGCCCGCTCCCCCACGCAGCTCGGCTCCGACACTGCTCAGAAAGACCACCCGCGGGATGCGGTTGGCCCGGATCGCGGCGGACACCGACGCTCCCATCCGGGCGTGACCGGCCACCGGATCCGCATCCGTCGTCGGCGGGTCGACCCAGAACAGGGCGTCGACGCCGGTGGTCGCGGCGATCACCGCGTGCTCATCTCCCTGATCGCACACCACCGCGTCGACGAGCTCGATCAGCTCGGAGCCCAATCGCGCCGGATCTCGCGCCAGCACGACCGGACGCACGCCCGACTGCACCAGCAGCCGGACGACGCGCGAGCCCACGTTGCCCGTCGGAGTCGTAACAGCGATACGCATGGAAAACCTCCCTCGAGAATTCCATTCAACGCCCCCCGTTCGCTCCGACGGAACGGGATCGACGAGTTCCGGCGGCCTAGTTTCCGGCGGAGTCGGACTGCTCCTTCTCGAGTTGCTCCGTGACCTGGGCCCGATAGGTCGTGCGACGGACACGGCGCACCATGTCGAGCGCGAGGAGCACGGCGGCGACCGCGATGAGGAACATCACGATGAAGCCGATGAGCCCCGGCGTGACGGTGTCCTCGTTGAAATCCGGAGCCGGCGACGGCGTGGCGGCCGACAACCGCACGAAGGCGGTGAGGGCGAGGTCGGTGGCGGTCATACGGACTCGTTCTCCGAAGGATTCGTGGTGACGGGGGTGGCGATCGCGTGCGCGGCGAGCGGGTAACGGGCGTCGGGGTCGACACCGGCGAACAGATCGGTTTCGGGCAGAGTCGAGGCGACGCGGCTCTGAACGAGTTGGAAATCGTCGGAGGGCCAAGCAGCCCGCAGCAGTTCGTGCGGGAAGAAGAAGAACGGGCTGTCAGGAGCAACTTGACTCGCGTGCGCTCGCAACGCGTCGTCCCTGGGGCCGAAGAAGTCGGCCACGTCGACGCGGGTGGTCGCGAGAGAGGGCGCGTCGCCGATCCGCTCGAGCATCTTCTCGAACATTTCGAGCCGCGAGTCCTCCGGGTTCACCGCTGCGACACCGGCCCGGATCGCGCGCATCCGATCGCCGCTGAAAACGCGATCGTAATAGAGTTTGGCGACCGCCCACGGCTCGCCCAGGTCCGGATAGCGCTCGGGATCGGCGGCGTCTCGGAAGGCGGCGACGGCGACCTCGTGCGAACGGATGTGGTCGGGATGCGGATAGCCGCCGTTCTCGTCGTAGGCGACGATCACGTGCGGACGATAGCGGCGTACGAGCCGCACGAGTGGAGCGACCGAGATCTCGAGCGGGATGGCCGCGAACGAATCGGGTGCGACCGAGCCGTCCTCGTTCATCCCGGAGTCGGCATAACCCAGCCACACGTGCTCGATGCCCAGGAACGCCTGAGCCGCGGCCATCTCCTGGCGGCGTAGACCGGCGATATCACGCTCGGCGTGCGCCCGCGCCGCGAGTGCCTCGTTCAGGATCGACCCCTGCTCACCTCCGGTGCACGAGACGACCATCGCCTCGGCACCGCGGGCGCGGTAGTAGGCCAGCGTCGCTGCGCCCTTGCTCGATTCGTCGTCGGGATGCGCGTGCACGGCCAGTAGGCGCAGGCCCAGCGACGGACCGGCCACGGCCGGTGCGACCTCAGTCACGGTGTCGTCTCATTTCTTCGGCGCGATAATAGGAACTCGGTGCCACGCGCGACCACTCGGTCCCGCGTGGATGCATCCGTCACCAGAGTAGACGCAACACCCGAGGAGTTCCGTGGTCGTCGATCAGCCAGCGCGCACCGAGCAGGCTCCCCCGGCGATGGCGCAGCGCTACGGGCGAACTCCCCGAACCCGTCGACAGAACGCCTGGCTCTTCGGCGGCGTCGCGGCCGCATTCGTGCTCGTATTCGCCGCCTGGGTCACCTGGGCCGCGTTCGACGGAGACAGCGGCGACCTGCAGACCACGGACCTGGCGCACACCGTCATCGACGACCGCACCGTGTCGGTCTCGTTCCTCGTGGTGGCGCCACCGGATGCTCCACTCGCCTGCGCGGTGCAGGCCCTGAACGAACGCTCGGCCGTCGTCGGCTGGAAGGTGTTCGAGTATCCGGCGACCGGCCAGCGCTCGCGACAGTTCACCGAGACGGTGCGAACCACGGAACTGGCGACGACAGGTTTGATTTACCGCTGCTGGCTCTCGTAAAATAACAGGATGCCCTGGCGGACTCGTCGGGGCACTGTCTTTGCCGGAGCACGATCTGCACCACGTACGCGGAGTGTGCCGAAAGCTGCAATCACTGAGGAGGACCGATGGCTACCGAGTCGCAGGTCACCTGGATGACCCAGGAATCGTTCGACCGCCTCCAGTCGGAGTTGACGGAGCTGTCGACCAACGGACGCGTCGAGATCGCCAAGCGCATCGAGGTCGCGCGCGAAGAGGGCGATCTGAAGGAGAACGGCGGCTACCACGCCGCGAAGGATGAACAGGGCAAGATCGAGGCCCGCATCCGCCAGCTGACGGCCCTGCTGCGCGATGCCGAAATCGGCGTCCCCCCGGAGAGCCACGGGGTGGTCGAGGCCGGCACCGTGATCACCGCGACGATCGCGGGCGACGACAGCACCTTCTTGCTCGGCAACCGCGAGATGGCTGGTGAGAGCGACCTCGACGTGTACAGCCCGCAGAGCCCGCTCGGCGCAGCAATCATGGGTCTGTCCGTCGGCGACGCGACCAGCTTCACGGCCCCTAACGGCCGCACCATCCAGGTCACCGTCAAGGACGTCCAGACCTGGAACGGGCACTGAGTCAGTAACTCCTGAGGGTTGGCACGATGTCGGTCTGGGCCGACGTCGGGTCAACCCTTTTGTGTGTACGGCCGGTGGTCGCCTCCTCCACAGGGTGGGTTTCGGGGGTCACTGGCGTCCTGAGACAGACGTACCCGTCGCGACGCTCGACCCACTCGCGGTCCCGGACGCCTCCGCCGAAACTCCTCGCCGGAGGACCCACGCACCGGACGAGGCCAAACGGGCCCGGTTCATCCTCATCCGGCCGACGCGTCCGTCCCGAAGGAGAAACGCAGCGGCACAGTACCGACCGGCGCCGGCGCCCTCACACAGACGTACCCGTCGCTACGCTCGACCCACTCGCGGTCCCGGACGACTCCGCCGAACCTCCTCGCCGGAGGACCCTCGCACCGGACGAGGCCAAACGGGCCCGGTTCTTCCTCGTCCGGCCGACGCGTCCTTCCCGAAGGAGAAACGCAGCGGCACAGTACCGAACGTCACCGGCGCCCTCACACAGACGTACCCGTCGCGAAGCTCGACCCACTCGCGGCCCAGGACGACTCCGCCGAAACTCCTCGCCGGAGGACCCACGCACCGGACGAGGCCAAACGGGCCCGGTTCTTCCTCGTCCGGCCGACGCATCCTTCCCGAAGGAGAAACGCAGCGGCACAGTACCGACCGTCACCGAAGTCCTGAGACAGACGTACCCGTCGCGACGCTCGACCCACTCGCGGCCCCGGACAACTCCGCCGAACCTCCTCGCCGGAGGACCCACGCAGCGGACGAGGCCAAACGGGCCCGGTTCATCCTCATCCGGCCGACACGTCCGTCCCGAACGAGAAACGCAGCGGCCCGAAACCGGCCGTTCATCCCGACGGGTCCTCGGCCGACACGCTCTCGCCGCAGACCGCGAACCGCCCGACACGGGGAGGAGCCTCGCGGATCCGGCACTCCGAGCCGACAGTAGCGAACGACGAGGTGCGAGACGGGGAGCCTCAGTCGCGGTTGACCCGCGGCTGGTATCCGGCGTCGCGGAGAACCTGAAGCACGTGATCGGCGTGCTGAGGGCCGCGGGTCTCGATGCTCACCTCGAGTTCGACCTCGCTGATCAGAAGGCCGCGACCGTGCCGGGTGTGCAACACCTCGACGACGTTGGCATTCGCCTCCGCGATGAGTTCGGCGATGCGCGCGAGCTGGCCGGGACGGTCGGGCAGTCCGATGCTGAGCTTGAGGTAGCGCTCGGACGCGGCGAGGCCGCGGCTGATGACGCGCTCCATCATCAGCGGATCGATGTTCCCGCCCGAAAGGACCACAGCGGTGCGCCCCGTGCCGGAGACCTTCCCGGTCAGAATGGCGGCGACGCCGACCGCGCCGGCTGGTTCGACGACGAGCTTCGCCCGCTCGAGCAGCACGAGCATCGCGCGGGCGGTGTCGTCGTCCTCGACCGTGATCACCTCGTCGACAACGTCACGGATGATCGCGAAATTGAGCGTTCCCGGCTTGGCCACGGCGATGCCGTCCGCGATCGTCGGGCTGATCGTGATCGCGGTCGGCTCACCCTGCGCGAGAGAGATCGGGTACGGCGCGGCGTTGGCGGCTTGAACACCGATCACGCGCAACGTGCGACCGCGCAGCGCGGCCTGCTGCTTCATGGCGCTCGCTGCCCCAGCGATGAGGCCGCCACCACCGATCGGGAT
This sequence comes from Microbacteriaceae bacterium VKM Ac-2855, assembly GCA_013204985.1. Lineage (GTDB taxonomy): Bacteria > Actinomycetota > Actinomycetes > Actinomycetales > Microbacteriaceae > Rathayibacter. The sequence goes on along the minus strand of JABMLG010000002.1, from coordinate 554,868 downwards.
GACCACCGTTTCGATGTCGGGCGCCTGCTCGAGCATCTCCAACCCGAGCGTACCCTGGCCGGTGATCACATCGAGGTGGTCGTACGGCGGCACGAACACCGCCCCAGTGCGCTCGGCGAACTCCTCCGCGGCAGCCAACGATTCGTTGAAGATGTGGCCGCGCAGCACCACATCGGCTCCGTAGTCGCGGGTCGCCTCGAGCTTGGGCAGCGCGACACCGATCGGCATGAAGATCGTCGCCTTGATGCCGAGCTCACGCGCTGCGTAGGCGACACCCTGCGCGTGGTTGCCGGCTGAGGCCGCCACCACGCCGCGTGAGCGCTCGTCGGCCGTCAGCCGGCTCATCCGGAAGTACGCGCCACGGATCTTGTACGAACCGGTGCGCTGCAAGTTCTCGCACTTGAGGTACACCGGCGAACCGAGAACCTTCGCGAGAAAATTCGACGTCTCCATGGGGGTGTACGCGGCGGCGCGCGACACGGTCTCGCGCGCGGCTTCGAATTCAGCGAGAGTCGGCCCCGCTACCTGATCAATCTGCACGGGTTCCATCTCCAGGGGCGAGGGTGGGGTCTTGAACAGCCGGTGCGGGGGTGCGCCAGGCGCCACCGGCCACGTATTTGATCATCACGTTGAGACTCGCGACGAAGGGAACCGCGAAGAACGCTCCGGCGATCCCGGCGACGATGGAGCCGCCGGCCACGGCGAGCACCACAGCGAGTGGATGAACTTTCACCGCAGTGCCCATCACGAGGGGCTGCAGGATGTGGCCCTCGATCTGTTGCACCGCGAGAACGACGAGCAGCATGAACAGGGCGATCAGCGGGCCGTTGTACACCAGCGCGATGAACACGGCGAGCGCCCCGGTCACGACGGCTCCGATCACAGGCACGAACGAGCCCAGGAAGACGAGCACGCCGATCGGGATCGCCAGTGGGACACCCAGCAGGGCGGCGCCGAGGCTGATGCCGACGGCGTCGACGAACGCCACCAGGATCTGCACCCGCACGAAATTGCTCAGCGTCGTCCAGCCGGCTTTGCCTGCACCGTCGACCGCCCGTCGTGCCGCCCGCGGGAACAGTCGCACGACCCACGCCCAGATACCGCGGCCATCGATCAGGATGAACAGGGTCGAGAACAGCACCAGCAGAAGGCCGGTCAGCAGGTGCCCGATGGTCGAACCGACGCTCAGCGCCCCACTCACGATCGCGCTCGTATCCTGCTGCACCGCGGAGAGCGCCTGCTGCGCGTAGGCGGTGATCTGCGCATCCGTCAGATGCAGCGGCGAGGTCAGCAGCCACTCTTTGAGGTCGGCATACGACTCGACGGTCTTCGCGCTGAGGTCGTCGTACCCCTGGTACACCTGGGTCACGACGAGGAACAGCAGGCCGCTGACGATCGCGATCATGCCGAGTTCGGAGACCGCGATCGCCAACCACTTGGGCCAACGGTGCCGCTGCAGGAAGCTCGAGAACGGCACGAGCAAGGCCGCGATGATGACCGCGACGAAGAGTGGGATCACGATGAGCCGCAGCTGGATCACCAGGAAGATCACCACAGCGGCCGCCGCAGCGACGGCCAGGATGCGCCACGACCACGCACCGGCGATGCGCATGCCGTTCGTGACGAAGTCGGCGTCGCGGCGCGGGTCCGCCGGCTTCGGAGTGGCGTCGAAAGGTTTCTCGACCGGTGTCCGCAGCGATGCGGGCGCGGTGGACGAACGCGGGGACTTCCGCTTACGGGGACGCCACCCGAATCTCATTGTCACAGCCTAAACCCGCGCACATTCCCGTCGGGCTATCCGCTCGTTTCCTCAGAAGACCGTGGGCTGCGGTCGAATCCGCGCAAATGACGATGCGTCGACCGCGCGCACCGCATCGGCGAACGGAACGGTCTCGCGCGAATACGTCGCACGTAGCGCCCGTGATCGTCGGCGATGGCGCCCGTCGAAGCCAGGAGTCGGTGATCGGCGGTCGAGACGCTCTCGCAGCTGCGACGGAACCATCCGTCCGCGCCATCCCGCCCCGGCCCACAAGAGGTGCCGCGAGGAAGAGCACGAGAAACGGACCTCACGGAAGAGACCACGCCACTGAAACCGGGAGCAGGCGGTCGAGGAGACGACGCGACTCGCCTGTTCGATGTCGGTGGCGCCGGATAACGTGACTCCTTGATGGTCGAACAGCTCTCCCCCGCCCTCGCCCGCCGCGTCGCACTCGCCGCGCAGGGCTTCGGTCGCCCGCGCCCGGAATCCGTCGACACACGCCAGCTCACCGCGACGATCGACCGCATCCGCCCGCTGCAGATCGACTCCGTCAACGTCTTCGAGCGCAGCCACTACCTGCCGCTTTTCGCCCGACTGGGCGCCTATGACCGCTCGACCCTCGACGCGATAACCTTCGGGCGCCGCAGCCGCTACCTCGAGTACTGGGCGCACGAGGCCGCCCTGGTGCGACTCGAGGACTTCCCGCTGTTCCGTTGGCGGATGCAGTACTACCGCGATCGGATGTCGCGGGAGGGCGAGTGGGCGCCCGCGAACGCGCCGATGCTCGACTGGCTACGCGCCGAACTCGCATCCAGCGGGCCGATGCGCGCGAGCGAGATCGAACACGACAGCAATGTGCGCCGTGGCCCGTGGTGGGGCTGGTCCGATGTGAAGCAGGGGTTGGAAGTGCTCTTCCGATGGGGGGAGGCGGTCTCGGCGGGCCGGACCCGTTTCGAGCGGACCTACGCCCTCGCATCCGATGTCCTGCCACCGCACGTCCTCGAACACGAGCCGAGCACGGCGGATGCGGTCCGGGAGCTGGTGCGCCGATCGGCCATCGCGCACGGCGTCGGCTCACTCGGCGATCTCGGCGACTACTTCCGGTTGAAGAACGCGCCGGTACTCGCCGCCATCCACGACCTCGTCGACTCGGGCGAGCTGCTGCCGGTCACCGTGCGCGGTTGGGACGCTCGCGGCAAACCGATTCCTCTGTGGCTGCACCGCGACGCGCGACTGCCGCGACGGATGGACGCGCAGGCACTGCTGTCGCCGTTCGATCCGGTGGTGTGGCGGCGCGAGCGCGCCGAGCGGTTCTTCGACTTCCACTACCGCATCGAGATCTACACCCCCGCACCGCAGCGCATCTACGGCTACTACGTGCTCCCGGTGCTGATCGACGACGCCATCGTTGCGCGCGTTGATCTGAAGAGCGACCGGCAGGCCGGCGTCCTCCGAGTTCAGGCCGCCTGGCTCGAACCGGGAGCGCCCGCCGACACCGCCGAGCGACTCGCGGGTCTCCTTGCGGATGCGGCGGCCTGGCAGGGCCTCGACACGATCGAGGTCGTCGACCGCGGCACACTGGCGCCTGCGCTGCGCGCCGCCGTGGTCGGTCTCGCCCTCTAGTGCCCACCGGGGAGGTGGACGTCTCTGTGAGGAGGGAGTGCCGCGTGGTCGAGGCGGCGGGTCGTCAGCGGCGTCCCACTACCCTGGAGCGGTGGCGGACATCGACAGCGTGACTTCATCGCCGCGAGGATCGGTCGCACTGGCCTTGTCGGAACGCTGCGTGGCCCTCCTCCTGGAGCGGGGTACGACCAAGACCACCAGCACGGCCGAGCTCGCCCGCACGGCCGGCGTCTCCATCCGCACGTTCCACCGCTATCTCGGTACGAAGGAGAACAGCGTCCGGCCCGTGTTGTACGCGGCGATCGATGCGATGGCCGCGGCCCTCGATGCGCGCCCGGCCGACGAAGCGCTTGACGCATCGTTGGCAGCGGCCTTCTCGACCGCGGCTTCGGGCGAATGGCTCGAACGCACCCTGCGGCTGATCCCGCTACTCACCGAGACGCGCAAGATGCGGGCCGTGTGGGCTCAATCGCTCAGCGACGGCGAGGTCGCGTTGACGGACCCGATCGCGAGGCGGATGGGTCTGCCGAACGGTTCGCCGAGGGCGGCCGTGCTCGCGACGGTGATCATGGCGCTCATCCGCCGTGCCCTCACGGACGCGGTCATCGACGGCGCCGATCCCGGCCCGATATTCGCGGACTACCTCACCACACTCGACGCCGGCCCGCTGGCGCGCCGCGTACCCCTGACGACCTAGCGGATCCGCCGCTTCGCCCCGATTGCGAACCATGCAATTGAGCCCACTACTGGCGAGACCAGAACCGCGACCACCCAAATCGCTTCAGGCGTGGCGTCGATTCTTGCGCGCTTGATGTCGGATAAAGCCGCGATCAGAAGGATGAGTCCGGCGAGGAAAAGCAGAAAAAGCCACCATGAGTTGTCCACGACCGCACACTAGCAGCGGGCTAGAAGCGCGAACCCATGGCCTCGAGGCGGGCGACGCGCTCCGCGATCGGCGGGTGCGTGGCGAAGAGCTTCGCGATCGCGCCCGGCTTGTTCGGGTCGGCGATCCACAGGTGCGCCATCGAGGTGTTCTGCCTCTGCATCGGCCGGCCGTACTGCTCCAACTTGAGCAGAGCGCTGGCGAGGGCGTCCGGGTGACGGGTGGTCAACGCGCTGGTCGCGTCGGCCAGGTACTCGCGCTGGCGCGACACCGCGAGCTGCACGACCGAGGCGACGATCGGCGCCAGGATCATCGCGACGAGACCGATCACGAACACCACGGGGTTGCCACCGCCGTTGCTGTTGTTGTTCCGGCCACCACCGAACCAGGCGAAGCGCAGGAACATGTCCGATAGGAATCCCACTGCAACCACCAGGCCGAAGACGATCATCGATACCCGGATGTCGTAGTTGCGCACGTGACCGAGCTCGTGCGCCATCACGCCCTCCAGCTCGGAGTCGGTCATGATCTCGAGCAACCCGGTGGTCGCCGCGACGACGGCGTGCTCCGGGTCGCGGCCCGTCGCGAAGGCGTTCGGCGCCGGGTCGTTGATGACGTAGACCTTGGGCATCGGTGTGCCGGTGGCGATCGAGAGGTTCTCGACGATGCGGTACAGCCGCGGATCGTCCGCCTTCTCGATCTCAACCCCGCCGCTCAGGGCGACCGCCTGGGAGGCGGCGAAGAAGTATTGGAAGAGCGCGTACCCCACGGCGACGACGATCACGATCACGATGATTGTGGGGCTGTTGTAGATGGAGCCGGCGAGCCACCCCAGGCCGCCGATGATCGCGAGGAAGAGCGCGATGATCAGAACGGTGTTGCGCTTGTTCCGCGCGATGGCGCTGTACACGAGATCCGGCGCTCGAGCGCTAGAACTGCACGCGCGGCGGCTCCGAGATCGCCGCGATGTCGCCGACCTCGAAGAAATCGCGCTCGGAGAAGCCGAGTCGACGTGCGAAGAGGGTGTTCGGGAACACCTTCACCTTGGTGTTCATCTCGCGCACGCCACCGTTGTAGAAGCGGCGCGAGGCCTGCACCTTGTCCTCGGTGTCGACGAGTTCGCCCTGCAGCTGCAGGAAGTTCTGGCTGGCCTGCAACTGCGGGTACGCCTCCGCCACGGCGAAGATCGACTTCAGAGCCTTCTGCATGTGATCTTCGGCGACGGATGCCTCGGCAGGACCCTGAGCCGAGAGCGTCTCAGCCCGGGCCCGGGTCACCGATTCGAAGACGCCCTTCTCGTGCGTCGCGTAGCCCTTGACCGATTCGATGATGTTCGGGATGAGGTCGGCGCGGCGTTTGAGCTGCACCGTGATGTCACTCCAAGCCTCGTCCACGCGCACGTTCAAGGTGACGAGAGAGTTGTAGGTGGCCCAGAGGTAGACGCCGGCGATCACAACGACGACGATCACAACGATGAGCGGGACGAGCCATTCCATAGGGAAATTCTATCGACGCGAATCCCACTCCCACCGGCGGTTCGGCACTTTCGCAGAGTGGTTCTCGGCGCGCCTATCCTGGTGCGATGACCCAGGAGCAGGCCCCGCGTCGCCGCGGCCGGCCGCGTAACGACGCGCGCGCCGACACCCGGGGACGCATCGAGAAGGCGGCGGCGGCGGAATTCGCCGCGCGTGGCTACGAGGCGGCCTCGTTGCGGGCCGTCGCCCGACGCGCCGAGGTCGATCCCGCACTGGTGCACCACTATTTCGATGACAAGGCGGCCCTCTTCGCGGCCACGATGAGGGTGCCCCTCCGGCCGGACCGGGTGCTCGAGGCCGCACTGGTCGGCTCGCGCGAGGGAACCGGCGAACGGATCGTTCGGGCCCTGCTGGAGGCGTGGGATTCTCCTGGCGTGGCAGCCGTCGGGGTGCCGCTGGTGCGCACCGTGATCGGCCACAGTGCCGGCAGCCGGATGATGCGTGAATTCGTGATGCGCGAGATGGTGGGCCGGATCGCCGCTCACCTCGACAGCCCCGATGGCGAGCTGCGCGCCTCCCTCGCCGCCAGTCAACTCGTGGGGTTGCTCGTGATCCGCTACGTGGTGGCGTTCGACCCGCTCGTGTCGGCGAGCGCGGACGAGATCGTCGCCCGCGTGGGGCCGATCGTGCAGGCGCACCTCTACGGCTGAGCCGCTCGCGCCGGCCGCTCCCCCGGCCGCCCGCCCCGGCCGCTTGCCCGGCTGAGCCGCTCGCGCCGGATGCACTGACGATCCATTGACCCCTCGACGGTCCGGGTCGATAATTCATCGCATGATGAATTCTTCGGCGATCGATGTGCGACGGTTGCGCGTTCGCCGAGGCCCCGTCGAGGTGCTGCACAGCATCGATCTCTCGATCGAGCGCGGCACTCTGGTGGGCCTGCTCGGCCCGAGCGGCTGCGGGAAAACCACACTGATGCGCTCGATCGTCGGCGTGCAGCGGATCGCGGGCGGGTCGATCTCGGTACTCGGCCGCCCGGCCGGCGATCGTGCTCTGCGCAGCCGGATCGGCTACGTCACCCAGTCGGCCAGCGTTTACGACGACCTGACGACGGTGCAGAACCTCGACTACATCCGCCGGATCCTCGGGTCTGGGGCAGGCGAGGTCGAACGTGTGCTCGCTGCCACCGATCTGGGCGCCGTCGCCTCCCGGCTGGTCGGCACTCTGTCGGGCGGACAGCGCGGTCGTGTCTCGCTGGCGGCCGCCCTGATCGGCGAGCCTGAGCTGTTGGTGCTCGACGAGCCGACGGTCGGCTTGGACCCGGTACTGCGGGTCGAGCTCTGGGGCCTCTTCCGCCGCCTCGCCGCCGACGGCGCGAGCATCCTGGTCTCGAGCCACGCGATGGACGAGGCGGATCGCTGCGACTCGGTCGTCGTGATGCGCGACGGCGAGGTGCTCGCCGCGGAGACGCCGACAGGGCTCCTCGAACGCACGGGCACTGCCACGACCGAGGACGCGTTCCTCGAACTCGTGAACCGCCGGGCAACCCGGGCCGCGTCGTGAACGCGCGGCGGACGCTCGCGACGTCGGTGCGCATCCTGCAGCAGGTGCGACACGACCCGCGCACCGTCGCTCTGCTGCTTCTCGTGCCGAGCCTGCTGATCGGACTCGTCGCCTGGCTGTTCTCGGACACCGACACGTTCCAGACGATCGGTCCCGCCATGATCGCGCTGTTCCCGTTCATCGTGATGTTCCTGGTCGCCAGCATCTCGACCCTGCGCGAGCGCCGTTCCGGCACGCTCGAACGGCTGTTGACGTTACCGACCGGCAAGGGCGACATCATCCTCGGCTACACCCTCGCCTTCGGGCTGCTGGCGATGCTGCAGTCGGTGATCGCCGTGCTGTTCGCGACGCTGGTGTGCGGGCTCGAGGTCGACGGCTCGGTGTGGCAGCTGCTCGCGGTCGCGCTGCTCGACGCTGTGCTCGGGACCACACTCGGACTGCTGGCGAGCGCCTTCGCACGAAGCGAGTTCCAGGTGGTGCAATTCATGCCGGCTCTGGTCTTTCCGCAGATCCTGCTCGGCGGCGTCTTCCTCCCCCGCGACCGGTTGCCGGACGGGCTCCGGCAGGTCTCGGACTGGCTGCCTCTCTCGCACGCGATCGACGCGTTGAACGCCGTCGCGACCGCGTCCGAGGACGCCGCCTATGTCGGCGGCGAGATGCTCGTCATCGGCGCGTTCGCCGCCGGCGCGGTGGTGCTGGGCTCGCTCACGCTGCGACGACGCACGGCCTGAACCACTCCGCGCGTCCGGGATGCGCCGCGCATCGGGAAAAATGGACTGCATGCGGATCGCGAGCGTGTACTGGGACCACCCCGAGGCGGAGCGGTTGCGTGCTGCGCAACGGATCGAGATCGACGGACGCTACGGCGGCGATACCGAACCGGGCGAGAAGCCCACGGCCGCGAGCGTCAGTGTTTTCCTCGTCGCCTTCGATGACGAGGATCGCGGTCTCGGCTGCGGCGGTCTTCGCCCGCTCGAGCCCGGCGTCGCCGAGATCAAGCGGATGTACGTGACCCCGAGTGCACGCGGCACCGGCGTCTCGACGGCCCTGCTCCGCGGGCTCGAAGAGGCGGCGGCGAGCGCCGGCGTCACCGAGTTGCGCCTCGAGACCGGGCCCGCCCAGCCCGATGCGGTGCGCTTCTACACGCGGGAGGGTTACGAGAGGATCCCGAACTTCGGCGCCTACGCCGACGCCGCCGACTCGCTCTGCTTCGCTCGCCGGATCGGGTGAGGCGCGGTATCGGGCACGCCCGGCGCGCTCACGAACGGGCGTCGAGGGCGCGGCGGAGCCAGTCGAACGACGCCTTCGGGACCCGTCCGTAGCCGTCGGCGTCGAGGGCGACGAGTCCGTGCGGCCGGGTGTATCCGGCCTGCCACTCGAAGGCGTCGACCAGGGTCCAGAGGTAGACCGCCTCGAGTGTCACTCCGTCGGCATCACCGCCGGGGGCCACCGCTTCGACCAGGGCTGCGAGGTGCGAGCCCAGCCACCGGATCCGTTCGGTGTCGACGATCGCCCCCGACTCGTCCTGCGCATCCGGATAGGCGACCCCGAGCGCGCCGATCACCACGGCCGGCAGCGACTCGCCGTAGCGATCGCGGAGTTCCCGCAGGGCGACTCCGACGAAGGAGGGTGCGTTCGGCGCCCCGGCGCCATCGACCGGGAACTCCGGCCAGAGCGCGGTGTGGAACGGCCAGACCGGGGGCGCCCCGACACCGGTCGGCGCATCGGGATCGCGGCCCGCGACGATCCGCACGGGCGGCAGCGGTGCGACGCCGTAGAAGTCCAGCGGCGCGTTGATCCGCACCAGGTCGCCGGGATCGACGGTCGTGAGCGCGTCGAAGAGCACGGCCAGTTCCTCCGGACCGCTCGGGTAGGCGCCCGTGAGCAGTGCATCCGGCACGATGCGGTTGTGCAGCGTGCCGAACACCTCGGCCCAGGTGCGGTCGGCCTCGCGATCGCTCGCCGGCTCGACGGGCGCGTACGCGTCGACGATGCCGATGCGCCCCGGAACCGCTGCGGCACGCAGCGCCTCCACGGCCACACCGTGGCCGAGCAGCTGGTGGTGCAGCGCGGGCAGCGCGTTGAACAGCCGACCGTATCCGGGCGCGGCGGAGGTCAGGGCGTAGCCCTCGAGCGCCACGGTCGTCGGCTGATCGAGCGTGACCCAGGCATCCACCCGGTCACCGAGTCGCGAGGCGATCTCGAAGGCGTAGTCGCCGAAGCGGAAGGCCGTGTCGCGGTTCATCCAGCCGCCGGGCAACGACGACGGAGTGTCGCGGTGATGCAGGGTCAGCATCGGGCGGATGCCCGCCTCGGCGAGCGCATCCAGCAACCGGTCGTAGAAGGCGAAGCCGGCGCGACTGAACGCCCCACGGCCCGCGGGTTGCAGCCGCGTCCACGCGGCCGAGAGCCGGAGGTCGCGCACACCGAGGTCGAGCAGCAGGGCGATGTCGTCGGCGAAGCGGCGGTAGAAGTCGGTGGCGACCTCGGGAGTCGCCCCGAGCGCGATCGTGTGGCGCCGACCCGCGAACTCGTCCCAGACCGTGGTGCCGCGGCCGTCGGTCTCGAGCGATCCCTCCGTCTGGAAGGCGCTGGTCGCCACGCCGATCCGCAAGCCCGAGGGCAACAACCCACCGAGCTCGCGCGGGTCGTCGAAACGTGCTGCCTCCGCCGCCGATTCGCGACGGCTCCGCCCGCGCACGCTGTCCGATCCGCTCATGCGCCGAGCACCCGCTGCAGATAGGAGTTGCTGAACAGTCGATGCGGATCCAGGCGATCGCGCACTGCGAGGAAGTCGCCGAACCGCGGATACAGCGCGCGCAACTCCTCGTCGACGCGGTAGTGCAGCTTTCCCCAGTGCGGCCGGCCGTCGTAGTCGCGCATGATCTCTTCGACCGCTCGGAAGTACGCGCCCTCGTCTTCGCGGATGTACCGGTGCACAGCGATGTACGCGCTGTCGCGACCGTGGGCCGTCGACAGCCAGTTCTCATCGGCCGCGGCCGCTCTCACCTCGACCGGGAAGGAGATCCGCCAGCCTCGCTGCTCGATCAGCGAGCGGATGCGGCGCAGGGCCTCAGCCGCGTGGGCGCGCGGAATCGCGTACTCCATCTCGCGGAAGCGCACCCGTCGGCGTGAGGTGAACACCGCCGTCGACTGGTCGGCGAACTCCCGGGACCCGAAGAGTCGTGTCGCGGTGCGATTGACGCGCGGGGTGACCGCCGGCAGCACTCGGCCCGCAGCGCAGGTCGCCGCGTAAACGGCGTTCGAGAGCAGCTCGTCCTGCACCAGGCGCCCGACCGTCGAGAGCGGTGCGCGACGCGCATCCGCCGGCAGCCGCGTGTTCGTCTTGGTCAAGGCGATGTCGGTGTGCGGGAACCAGTAGAACTCGAAATGGTCGGCCTCGTCGACCCGGGTGTCGAAGTCGTCGAGGACCGCGTCGAGGGGTTCCGCCCGCTCGCTCGCAGCCAGCACGAAGGCGGGTACGCACTGCAGGGTGACGTCGACCAGAACCCCGAGGGCGCCGAGGCCGAGCCGAACGGCGGGGAGCAATTCGGCGTTCTCCTCCTCGGAGACCGTGAGCATCTCGCCCTCGCCCGTGACGAGGGTCACCCCGGTGACCTGTGTCGCCAGCCCGCCGAAACGACCACCCGTTCCGTGCGTCCCCGTGGAGACCGCACCGGCGATGGTCTGCCTGTCGATGTCGCCCAGGTTCTCCATCGCGAGGCCGAGCGGCTCCAAGAGTGCCGGCAACCGATGCAGCCGCGTTCCGGCTCGGAGGGTGACACGGCCGCGCATCCGATCGACGGCGACGAGGCCGGTGAGATCGTCGAGGTCGAGTTGGACCCCGGGCGCGATCGCGATACCCGTGAAACTGTGCCCGGCCCCGACGGGCTTGATCAGCATGCCGTTGCGGCGGGCGGCCTGGACGGCGCGGACGACGGCACCCGCATCCGCCGGTCGCTCGACCCGGGCGGGACGTACGCTCTCGGTGCGGCTCCAGTTGCGCCAGACGGCTCCCGCTGCGGTCACACGAACACCCGGCCCTCTCCTCGGTACGTCGGAACGGATCCGACGACCTCGTATTCTCCCGCACCCACCCCGCTCCGCTCGACCACCGCGAAGGCGGCGAGCCGTTCCGATAGCTCGCCGGACTTGGTGTGCCGCAGCCAGACGCGGTCGCCGAGGGCCAGAGCTCGGGCGGCACGACCCTGCAGCGGCGTCTGCACCTCGCCCGCACCCTCTCGCGGGGCGAAGCGCAGCCCCGCCGGCCAGACCGGCTGGGGCACGCGGTCGGCTCCCGGGGGGCCGGAGGCGATCCAGCCGCCGCCGAGCAGCGTCACCGTGTCGGGGTCCGGCCTGCGCACGACGTCGAGCGCGAACGCTGCCGCCGGGGCCGGCGTGAAGGCGCCGTAGCCGTCGAAGAGGTGACCGCCGAAGATCCCGCTGCCCGCCGCCACCTCTGTGACCGACGGATCCGCGGACGTCGTCTCGAGGGATCCGGTACCACCACCGTTCACGAACTCGAGCGGCGCGAGTGCGCGCACCGCGGCGACCGCGGCGGCCCGGCGTTCGCGCAACTCAGGCAGCGAGTGCGCCTGCATCCACCGATTGACGGCGCCGGTCACGGGCCGGCCCGGCGGGCGATCGGTGACACCGGCGATCTGCGCCTCGTAGCTCATCATCCCCACGAGCTCCAGGCCGGGACGAGCGAGGACGGCGCGGGCGAGCGCGGCCGCCTGCTGCGGCGAATGCACGGGTGAGCGGAGGACCCCGAGATGGCCGAGAACCGGAGCGTTCCAGGAGGCGTCGAGCTCGATCGCGACGCGGATCCGTTCGCCGCCGGCTCGGGAGCGCTCGATCAGCTCCATTTGGTCGACGTCGTCGATCATCAGCGTGACCCGGCGCGCGAGCCGCTCGTCGCGCGACAACACGGCGAGCGCCGCCCGGTCGGCACTGGGGTAGCCCACCACGACGTCATCGATCGTCTCGGCGAGCCAGAGCGCCTCCGGCAGCGTGTACGCGAGCACGCCGTGGAATCCGGGAACCCGAAGGAGATCCTCGATCAGCGGACGCACACGCAGTGACTTCGACGCCACACGGATCGGCATCCCGCCGGCACGTCGGAGCAATTCGGCGACGTTCCAGCGCAGCGCGCCCAGGTGCAACGCGCCGACCGGCGCCGGCAGCTCGGCCACGGCGCGCGACATCGCCGGCCAATGCACCGCCGGGGCGAGCCACGGCCGCGTCGCGGATCCGCCGCCGAGGTCCATCAGCGCACCGACCGCACGCGCCACACGGCGAACGCCCCCGCGAGTCCGCACACGGCCGATGTCACGAACAGCGCCGCGAAGCCACCGCTGGCGGCGACGACGCCGGCGCCCAGCAAGGGGCCCATCGCCTGCGGGAACGCCGCCGCGATGTTCATGATGCCGAGGTCCTTCCCGCGATCGGCCGGGTCGGGCAATACCTGCGTGGCGAGCGCCTGATCGACCGAGAGGAACACGCCGTACCCCAGGCCGAGCAGCCCGGCCGCGATCAGCGCGACGCTGAAAACGGGCGCGAAGGCGAGCAGCAGGGCGGCTGCGGCCTGCACCACGGCCGCGACCAGCACGAACGGGCGACGCAGCCCGGTGCGGTCCGAGAGCCGACCGCCGAGGAGGGAGGCGAGCACGACGAAGAGCATGTAGACGAGGGTCAGCAGGATCAGGGCTCCCTCCGCATCCGCCGTGCCCAGCCCGTAGAGCAGGAAGTAGAACAGCAGACTCGTGCCGAGGGCGTTGCCGAGATTCACGAGGATGCGGCCCGTAAGGGTCCACGCGAAATCCGGATGCGCGCGCGGCGAGATCCACAGGCTCGCGAGCAGCCCTCGCGCCACCGGTCGCGGACCGACCGCGTCGCGCTCGACCAGCACGAACGGCGCGACCAAGAGCAGCAGCAGTACCGCCACCGCGACGTAGCCGCTGAACGTCCCGGTGAAGACGGTCGACACCAGAACGAGACCGAGAATGATGCCGATCGCCTGCGGAGCGCTGATCCACGCGGAGATCACTCCGCGCTGCCGTACCGGCACGCTGTCGGAGATCGTCGCGGTGATCGCGGCCGTCACCACGCAGAACCCGATCAGCGCCAGGGACCAGCCGATGACGATGCCGAGCATCTGCTCCTGGGCGCCGAGGAGAACGAGGGCGAGGGCGAACAGCACGGCTCCGCCGGCGATCCAGGGCCGGCGGCGGCCCCACCGCGAGTGCGTGCGGTCCGAGAGAGCGCCCGTCAACGGATACGCGATGATCGCGCACACGCCGGCGACACCCGAGACGAGACCGAAGGTGACGACGCTGCCGACCCAGTCGCTCGCCGCGGCGCCCTCGCGGAGCCGGAGCGCGTCGATCTGCGCCGGGAGCAGCAGTTGGATGGGGGTGAGCTGCGCCATCCAGATCCCGAGCCACGCCAGGGCGAACAGGCTCGTCCATCGGATCGTGGCGGGGGCCCGCTCGGCCTCGGTGGCGGGCACCTCGGCGGATGGGGTCAGCACGATCGCCTCCGCTCGGGGACGGGCGTCCCACGACGGAGCTTAGGAGGCAGGGCGTCGCCGCGTCTACGCACGCAGTCGAGCGCTCGAGCGAGCCGGCGCCGCGACCGAGTATGGGGATTTGGGCCCGGAGCGGCGGGGGCGGTTGACACCGCCGCCGTCGCACCGTGCAATGGACGCAGCGTGACGGCAGGCTTGAAGAGGGCAAGGCAGGGGGCGTCACCGGTGCTTCCGGTGGGCTCTGTCCGGCGCGCGCGACGACTGGTCGTGGGGCTCGCCGCAGTGCTGATCGCCGGCGCCGGACTCGTCGCGACGGCGCCCGCCGCATCCGCCGCCGCCCTCACCATCACCTCGCCGGCCTCGGGCAGTCTGCTGCCGGAGGGAGCGGTGACGGTCTCCGGCACCGGCACCGCAGGCGATGAGGTCCAGCTGTCGGAGAGCGGGAGCGAGCCCTACTGCATCACCGTTGTGGACGCCTCCGAGACCTGGAGTTGCGCCGTCGATCTCGCCGACGGCCCCCACCGTCTCGTGGCCACCGAGCTGCTGGCCGACGGCTCCCGCCCCACGACGTCGATCGACGTCGGCGTACTCTCGGCCCCCACCATCACGGCAGCGGATGACGGGTCGGCGACGTCGGCGGGCTCGGTGCGCGGTACCGGCTACCCCGGCGCGACCGTGACCGCGACGACAGCGGACGGCGCCTCCTCGTGCAGCACCACCGCTGATTCCGGCGGCAACTGGTTCTGCCAGCTGGTACCCGCTCTCGAAGCCGGGAGCTACTCCGTCTCGGCGACGCAGAGCGCGGGCTTCGCTCCGGGCATGTCCTCCCCGGCGAGTTCCTCGGTCACCCTGACCGTCGACGACGCCCCGCCGGCCGCGCCGACACTGACCTCGCCCGGGGCAGGAGACGCTCTACCCGTGAGCGGAGCGACCTACTCGGGCACCGGCGAGGAAGGCACCCGAGCCTACGTCTACGTGGACGTGGTGAACACGTGCGAGGCGCCCGTGATCGAAGGCGTCTGGACCTGCACCGGCGGACTCGTCTCGCCGGGGGCGCACCGCGTCTCGGCGATCCTCGGTGACGACGCCGGCAACTACGGACCGCCCAGCGCCTGGATCGACATCACCTTCGCCGACAGCACCAGCACGCCGACCCCCGGCGACAGCGCGACGCCGACCCCGAGCGGCAGCAGCACACCGACACCGCAGTCGACGACGCCCTCCGCGACACCGAGCGGCTCGCCGAGCAGCACTCCCGCGCCGGGAACCAGCAGCGCGACGCCGAACGGTTCACCGACCTCCGCGCCGACCGAGCCCTCCGACGCACCGAGCAGCACCGCCCCGGCGCCGTCAGACGGATCGAACCCCGCACCGCCGCTGCAGCCTCTGCCGGACGACGACGCCGGGAGCGGCTGGAGCGCCGCGACCGGGATGACGACCGCCCTGTCGGCACGGACCGAGTTGGGGACCTTCTCGGACTGGGTGCGCTCGCTCATCCTCGCCGCGGCCTCCTTCGCTCTGGTCGTGGCTCCGGCTCGACTCGCGGTGATCGGGCGGACGCCGCGCGACTCGGCGACGCGACGCCGCTGGCAGTTCACCGGACGCAACCGCGCCCGCGTCGAGTTCGACAGCGTGCCCGAAACGGCGCCGCTGAGTCGCCGCGTCGTCGCGATCGGCGTGATCGGTTGCGCCTCCGGACTCGTCCTGCTGTCGGGTCCCGTCGACAGCCAGCCGGCCTACCTCCGGCTCCTGCTGGCGGTCGTGATCTCGGTCGTCGCGGTGAACGTCGTCGCGGCCGGTGTGCCCGCTCTGGTCGCACGGCGGCTGGCTGTGGGCACGGTATCGGCACTGCCCGCACCCAAGGCCCTCATCCTGGTCGCCGCCGCCGCCCTGTTCTCGCGCTTCGTCGGCCTCGATCCGGCGTTCCTGTTCGGCGTCGTCGTCGGTCTCGCCATGGCGCCGGAGACATCCGCAGCGGATCGCGCGAAGCTCGCCGCCACCCGGGTCATCGCTCTGCTCGGTCTCGCGGGCGCCGCCTGGGCGCTGTCGGGAGCGATCACGCCGGACGGATCGTTCGTCTCCGCTCTCGTGGCCGAGGTGCTGTCGGCGACGACGCTGCTCTCGGTCGGCTCCGCGATCGTGCTGCTCTTCCCGATCGGTCGACCGGCCGGTCAGGCCGTGCTGCGCTGGTCCCCTGTGCTCTGGCTCGGTCTGACGCTCGTCGCGTACACCGTGCTGTTCCTGCTGCTCACGCCGACGATCCGCGCGTGGCAGAGCGACGGGGGTGGCGGAGTGCTCGCTCTTTCGGCCGTCGGCTTCGCCGCTGTGTGCACGTCGATCTGGGCCTGGCGCCGCTTCATCGACGAGCCGTAGCTCCTGCGAGGGACCCGCGCTGTGCGCACGAGACCCGCCCTGGGCGGGTCCTGTGCGCACAGACGGGGTCCCTCGCAGGAATCAGCCGAGGCGGACGAACTCGCGGACGTCGTCGTTGGGCAGGTCGTCCACGACGGCGGTCACCCAGAACTCGCCCAGATCGGCGAAACCGTTGTAGACGCTGAGGAAGGCGGTGTCGGCGGCATCGCGTCCGGTGGCGACCCGCACGAGGCTCTGTCGGGGCGCCAGAGTCGTGGCGTCGACGACGTGCCACGCTCCATCCACCCACGCCTCGGCGACGGCGTGGAAGTCCATCGGGTCCAGCCCGGGCGCGTACACCGCGACGAGCCGAGCCGGAACATCGAGAGCGCGCAGCAGGGCCACGACGAGGTGGGCGTAATCGCGGCAGACGCCCTGGCGGGCCAGGAGCGTCTGTTCGGCGCCGTCCGTCGGCAGGCTCGAACCGGGAACGTACTCGAGCCGAGTGCCGACCCACGAACTCACCGCAACGAGGAGCTCGGCACCGCGCAGGCCCGAGAACTCCGCGTGCGCGGTCGGCGAGAGCAGATCGGATTCGGCGTAGCGGCTCGGTCGCAGGTAGCGCAGGCGCTCGGCTTCGTCCGAGACGATCGGCGCGAGGCGTCCCGCGACCGATGCCGAGTAATCGAGCACCAGGTGACCCGGATGAGCGTCGAGCACGTGCAGACGCCCACCGTGAGCGTCCGGCACCAATCGTGGCACGACAGGGGCGCCATCGATCGTGATGTCGAGCGCCTCCGACGCCCCGTACTCCTCGACCACCGAAATGGCGAAGACGAGGGTCGCGGGCGACGTCACCTCGAGAGTCATATGGGCGGTGACATCACGCTTCATGGGGTCCTTTGCAGAGGCGGCGAGCAATGGAGGAGCAATGGATCGGTTCCGACTCTATCGGCGAGCGATCGCGGTGAATTACGGGCGCGGTTCACCTTTGGGCGGCGGGGTCGGCGCGGCATCGGGTTCCTGCAGCAGCTGCAACCCTCCCGAGGCGTTCGCCGATACGGTCAGCTGGTCGATCCACGCACGATTGATCGAGGGGACGCGACCGCCGTAGTACTTGAAATACAGCGGGATCGACGGGTCCAACCAGATGCTCGAGCGGCCATCACCGACCGACGGGTCGTCGCGCCACGAGAAGAAGAAGCTCTCGCGGCGGCGCAGCTTGTTCGCGATGACGATCTGAAGGTGCGTCAGGGTGCGGTCGTCGAACTCGACCTCGACACCGGCCACGCCGTACATCAACTTGCCCATGAATCTCCTATGACCGGCCGGGTCCGGGGTCGGTATGTCGGCGCCGTGCCCGGCAAGAGGAAAGGGCGTGGTCCGAGGACCGCGCCCTTGAGTTCACGCGACCGGATCGGTCGCACAGCGACTCTATTCGAGCGCTTTACGCACCAAGGGGGATTGACAGTTGGCGCTGGTCATCAGTATGCGCCAGAAAGGCGCGGTGACGTGCCCCCACTGGGATTCGAACCCAGACTGAGACGATTTTAAGTCGTCTGCCTCTGCCGATTGGGCTATGGGGGCGCGACGCCCAGTCTTTCAGACCCACGACGCCGGAGGATGCGGAACGGCCCTCCCGAGGAATCGGGAGGGCCGTACGCAGACGTTCAGCGCGGGAGATTACTCCTTGACCGGGTCGCCGCCGACGGGCACGGGGGCACCCTCGGGGGCGGGCAATTCCTCAGCCTCGGCCTTCTTGGCGACGGGCTTCTTCTTGACCGGCGCCTTGGTGGCCGCGGGCTCCGCGGGAGCAGCCGGAGTTGCCTCGACCGGCGGCTTCGGACGCGACGCGAAGGTCTCGAAGGCCTGACGCGGAACCTCGCGGGCCTCGATCGACGCGATGTCGCGGCCGAGCCACAGGTTGTTCCACCAGCCCCACACCACGCGGAACTTGCGCTCCCACGACGGCATCGCCAGACCGTGGTAGCCGCGGTGCGCGACCCAGGCCGGGAAGCCCTTGATCGCGATGTTGCCGGACTGGAAGACACCGACGCCGATGCCCAGACCCGCGACGGCGCCCATGTTCTTGTGGTTGTACTCCACCGGCTTCTCGCCGCGCATGACCGCCACGATGTTCTTCGCCATCAGCTTGCCCTGACGGACCGCGTGCTGCGCGTTCGGCACGCACATGCCGCCCACACCACCACCGGAGAGGTCGGGGACGGCGGTCGCGTCGCCGGCGCCCCAGGCACCTTCCACGAGGTTGTCGGCCGTGCCGACGCGGAGGTCGGCACGCACCTGCAGGCGGCCACGCTCCTCGATCGGGAGGTCGGAGTTCTTGATGGACGGATTCGCCATCACACCGGCGGTCCAGATGATCAGGTCGGACTCGAAGGTCTCGCCGGTCGACAGCTCGATGACACCGTCGAGAGCGGACTTGAGCTGGGTGTCGAGGTGAACCTGCGCGCCGCGCTGGTCGAGGTTCTTCAGCACCCAGTGGCTGGTCTCGAGCGACACCTCGGGCATGATGCGCCCCATCGCCTCGACCAGGTGGAACTTGGTCTCCTCGAAGTCGATCTCGGGGTAGCGCTTGAGCAGCGCGCTCGCGAACGAACGCAGCTCGGCGAAGACCTCGATGCCGGCGAAGCCGCCGCCGACGACCGTGACGGTCAGCAGCCGCGAGCGCTCCGCGCCCTTGGGCAGCGTGGCCGCCTTGTCGAAGTTGGTCAGGATGCGGTCGCGGATCGCGGTCGCCTCCTCGATCGTCTTGAGGCCGATCGCGTTGTCGGCGACGCCCGGGATCGGGAAGGTGCGCGAGACGGAGCCTGCGGTGACGACGATCTGGTCGTACGTGAAGTCGTAGGGCTCACCCACGGTGGGGGTGATGGTCGCGGTCTTGCTCGCGTGGTCGATCTTGGTGACCTTCGCGGCGACGATGGCCGTCTTCTTGAGGTGGCGGCGCAGCGACACGATGGCGTGACGGGGCTCGATCGAGCCGGCCGCGACCTCGGGGAGGAAGGGGAGGTACGCCATGTAGGGCAGCGGGTCGACGATGGTGACCTCTGCCTCGCCGGGGCGGAGGTACTTCTCGAGCTTCCAGGCGGTATAGAAACCGGCGTAGCCGCCACCGACGATGAGGATTTTTGGCACGGTGAATTCTCCAAGGGGGTGGACTATGCGAACACCCTACTACCTGCGAAGTGCCCGCTTGAACTGGCGGGTGGCAGCGATGACACCGAGCACGACCAGACTAACGAATCCCAGGATCGTAGCGACCGGAATCACGCAATCACGCCAGAACCGACCCTCCCAGATCGGGGCCGCCCGCGCCTGATCGGCCTCGGCGCTCGGCAGCGGAAGCGGTGCAGGACCGATCGCGGCATCGGTCTGCTCCGTGCTCGCACCGCGCCGGTGCAGTCGTACCCACTCGCGCAGGTCCCCCATCGGATTCGCGGCGACCGCGGCGACCGGAGCCGAAACGGCCGCCGCCGCGTCGATGAGTCCGTGACCGTAGATCGGGCTGTCGGTGCGGCCGTCGACCGCGCGCGCGGTGGCGACCACCCGCTCGATCACGTTCGCGGCATCGAGCTCCGGATGCGCCGCCC
Organism: Microbacteriaceae bacterium VKM Ac-2855; assembly: GCA_013204985.1. GTDB lineage: Bacteria > Actinomycetota > Actinomycetes > Actinomycetales > Microbacteriaceae > Rathayibacter. The sequence continues at coordinate 535,076 of JABMLG010000002.1, read as the reverse complement.
GCACGAGCGCGGCCAGCCCCGCGACGATCGGTGCGGCTCCGCTGGTGCCCTGCCATGTCGCGTATCCGCCGCCCGGCAGCGCTCCGACGAGCTGCTCGCTCGGCGCCGCGACGGCGATCGTGATGCCCTGCGATGAGGCGTCGAAGCTCGCCGCCCCGTCTCGGTCCACGCCGGCCACGGTGAGGACGCCCGGGATGGTGGCGGGAGCGCCGACCTCGGTCGTGCCGCCGGCGCGGTTGCCTGCAGCCGCCACCACAACGACGTCGTTGTCGAACGCGTACTGGAACGCGTCGTCCCAGCTGCGCGGCCACTGCAGGCTGTTGCGCGTGAGCGACAGGTTGATCACCTGGGCGCCGTTGTCGACCGACCACCGCACCGCCGCCGCGATCTGGTCGTCCACCGAGGTCGCACCCTCCACGCCGACCCCGATCGAGGCCGAAAGCAGGGACGCTCCCGGAGCGACGCCGATCACACCGGAATCGGTTCCGGTACCGCGCCCCGCGAGCATCGAGGCGACCAGGGTGCCGTGCGACGGGTCGTCCCCGACCGGAGTGGTGCCATCTGCGGAGCCGACGCCCGAGAAGTCGGCACCAGCGGTCACGACCCCCGAGAGCTCGGCGATCGACCCGTCCACGCCCGTGTCGATGACCGCGACGCTCACACCCGCGCCGGTGCTCGTGCCCCAGGCGGTCGTGAAGCCGTAGTCGTCGAGCCAGTACTCCAGGCTCCGCGGAGTGTCGGCGAGTGCTGCGGGCGCGATCAGGGCACCGATCGCGACGATCGCCGCGATCGCCGCACCCCGCGCGCCCCGCATCCGCTAGATCTCGTACGGTTCGCAGACGCAGACGGCCGGCGACCAGTCGGCCCGCTCGAGCGCGAGGTCTCCGATGGGGTTCGACCCCGGCCCGGCCGCCAGGGCGTGCGCCGCGAGAGCGTGCAGGCACTTCACCCGAACGGGCATTCCGCCCGAGGAGATGCCGGCGATCTCGGCCACGTGCCCGACGCTCTCGCGGTCGGCGAGGAAGGCGGCGTGAGCCGCGGCGTAGTCGACGCGGAGCTGCTCGTCCTCGGCGAGCATCTCGTTGTACTCGTTCATCACCTGGGTCGCTTCGAGCTGTGAGATCGCGGCGGTGGCACCGGGATGCGTGAGGTAGTAGAAGGTCGGGAACGGCGTTCCGTCCGCAAGACGCGGGCTCGTCGACACCACGGTCGGATTGCCGCAGACGCAGCGCGCGGCGATCCCGATCACGTCGCGGGCCGGGCGGCCCAGCTGCGCGGAGACGACGGCGACATCGCGCTCGGTCGGCGGGTCGAAGGGGGGCCTGGTCACGGTTGGATCCTGTCTCTTCCGAAGGTCTTCTCTTGCAAAGACGGGATTCTACGGGGTCGGAGTGGTGGTGGTCGGGCCGGTCGTCGTATTCGCGTCCGATCCACCGAGCTGCTCGGGAGTCTGCTCCCCGGTTCCGCTCACCACCACCGAGGAGAGCAGCGAAGACACCCAATCGGTGCGCGTCTCCTGGATCTCGTCGGTGACCGCGGTGTCGGTCGAGCCGGGCACGGTGACGTCGTTGAGCACGAGGTAGCTGATCTCACCCGGCATGACGTAGTAGAGGCGGTCGCGTGCCTGCGCCCGGATGTACGCAGGATCGGACCAGCGGGCGGCCTCGTCGTCGAGACTCTGCGCATCCGCCTTCGCGTCGTCGACCGACTGCTGCAGCTCGGCGATCTGCGCGCGCTGCTCGACGAAGGTCTTCACGCTCGGCGCGAGCACGATGACCGCCAGGATCATGATGCCCATGATGAGGAGGGTGAAGCCGGAGCCGCGGACCCCGGCCATCCAGGCCGAAGCCTGCGACTGCGCGGCTGCGAGCGAGGTGCGCCGCTGCGTTCCGGCGGCTCCCCCTCCACGGTCCGGAGGGGAGGGCGGGGCGGGCTTCGAGTTCGATGCCGAGGTCGACGCCCGGGTCGGCTTCACGCGTGCAGGCGTAGCGCCGCCCGGCTTCGCGGTGGTCGACTTCGCGCCCGTCGACGCCGGAGTCGGCTTCGCGATGTCGGCGGGCGCCGTGGGCCGGCGAGGCGGTCGAGCCATCGTGCGCTGCCTCCTGCGGCTGGTCGGATTCGAGGGGGAACGGCGAAGCGGCCCGCCGGACCGGCGGGCCGCTTCGGAGTCGTACGTTACGCGGTGAAACGCGGGAAGGCGCTGCGACCCGCGTACGTGGCGCCGCCTCCCAGGATCTCCTCGATGCGAAGCAGCTGGTTGTACTTCGCGACGCGCTCGGAACGGGCCGGCGCACCGGTCTTGATCTGACCGGCGTTCGTCGCGACGGCCAGGTCGGCGATCGTGGTGTCCTCGGTCTCACCGGAGCGGTGCGACAGGATCGCGGTCATTCCGGAACGCTGCGCGAGGGCGACGGCGTCGAGGGTCTCGGTCAGCGTTCCGATCTGGTTCACCTTGACCAGGATCGAGTTGCCGGCCTTCTCGGCGATGCCCTTGGCGAGGCGGACCGGGTTCGTGACGTACAGGTCGTCGCCCACGAGCTGCACCTTGCCGCCGAGCGTCTCGGTGAGGTGGGTCCAGCCGGCCCAGTCGTCTTCGGCCAGCGGGTCCTCGATGGAGACCAGCGGGTAGTTGGCGACGAGGTCGGCGTAGTACGCCGAGAGCTCCTCGGACGAGAGCTTCTTGCCCTCGAACGCGTACGCGCCGTCTTCGAAGAACTCGGTGGAGGCGACGTCGAGCGCGAGCGCGATGTCCTTGCCGGGCGTGAAGCCGGCCGCCTCGACGGCCTTGAGGATGAAATCGAGCGCCTCGCGGTTGTTGGGCAGGTCGGGAGCGAAGCCGCCCTCGTCGCCCAGGCCCGTCGCGAAGCCGGCCTTCTTCAGCTGCGACTTGAGCGAGTGGTAGACCTCGACGCCCCACTGCAGCGCGTCGGAGAACGACTCGGCGCCCAGCGGGACGGCCATGAACTCCTGGATGTCGACGCCGGTGTCGGCGTGCGCACCGCCGTTGATGATGTTCATCAGCGGCACGGGCAGCACGTGGGCATTGGCGCCGCCGACGTAGCGGAACAGCTCCTGCTCGGTCGAGTCGGCAGCCGCACGGGCGACGGCGAGGCTGACGCCGAGGATCGCGTTCGCGCCCAGACGCGACTTGTTCTCGGTGCCGTCGAGCTCGATCATCTCGGCGTCGACGAGGCGCTGGTCGCTGGCCTCGAAGCCCTCGATGGCCGGGCCGATCTCGTCGATCACGGCGTCGACGGCCTTGAGCACGCCCTTGCCGAGGTAGCGGTCGTTGTCGCCGTCGCGCAGCTCGTACGCCTCGAAGGCGCCCGTCGATGCACCCGAGGGCACCGCTGCCCGCGCGAAGCTGCCGTCTTCCAGCAGGACGTCGACCTCGATCGTGGGGTTGCCACGGGAGTCCAGAATTTCGCGAGCGCCTACTGCCTCGATAAGGGCCACAACTATCTCCTCTTGAAGTTCGGTGTGCACCCCCGGACGGTGGGGGCGATCCGCCGACCAGTCTAGTGATGCGCATCCCCGGCGATCTTTACCGCTCGCCGTACAATCGGTGTCCGTGACCAGAGCATCCGATGCCGTACGACGAGCGGGCCGATTGGCGGAACGACTGATCGTGACGATCCCCGACTTTCCCAAGCCGGGCATCCTCTTCCGCGATCTCACTCCTGTGTTCGGCGACGCCGAGGCGTTGAAGGCCGTGGCGGATGCGCTGATCGAGCCGTATCGCGGCCGGGTCGACTACGTCGCGGGGGTCGAGGCGCGCGGATTCCTCCTCGCGGCAGCGGTCGGTTACGCCGCCGATCTCGGGGTCGTCACGATCCGCAAGCCCGGCAAACTGCCCCGCGCGGTGCTGCGCGAATCCGCCGTGCTCGAGTACGCCAGCACCGAGCTCGAGGTGCACGTGGATGCGGCGCCCGCCGGCTCACGCATCCTGCTGATCGACGATGTGCTCGCCACCGGCGGCACACTCGACGCGAGTTGCCGATTGATCGAGCGCGCCGGCTGGAGCGTCGCGGGCATCGGCGTGGTGATGGAGCTCGACGGTCTCGGCGGTCGCGACGTGCTCTCCCGCTACGAGATCGACACTCTGCTCACGGTCTGACCGCGCTCACGGTCTGACCATCCGCCGCCCCGCACCCCGTGCGAGGGACCCCACCTCGGTTCGAGGGACCCACCGAGCGGGGCGCCGCCGAACCGACGAGGGGTCCCTCGCGAGAGGGGCTACTTGGAGCCGCCGTCGAGCGACATGCGCGAGAGGACGATGGACTCGAAGACCTGGACCACCATGTAGAGGATCAGCGAGACGCCGGTCACGATGACGACCGCGGCCCACACCTCCGAGAACTTCGCCTGCGACATCCACGCATTGATCGACCCGCCGATGCCGTCACCGGTCGAGAGCCACTCGGCCAGCAGCGCCCCGGTGATCGCGCCGGGCACCGAGACCCGGATCGCCGCGAACAGCGACGGCAGCGCGCCGGGCAGGGCCACCTTGCGGATGGCCGTGAAGGTGTTTCCGCCGTAGACCGAGACGACATCGAGCATCTGCGGCGACGCCGCGTTCAGCCCGAACGCCACGGTGACCAGCGCCGGGAACAGGACGACGATCCCGCCGATGACCGCGACGGAGGCGATCGAGCCGTTGCCGAACACGAGGATGATCAGCGGAGCCATCGCGATCAGCGGCACCGAGCGCACGAGCATCGCGAACGGCATCAGCGCGCTCTCCAGGCCCTTCGAGAGTCTGAACAGCACCGCGACGGCGATCGCCACGACGAGCCCCGACGCGAAGCCGATGAACGCGTGCCACATCGTCACGCCGAAGAGGGTGCCCATCTCGGCCCGGTTCGCGGCGGCATCCTCGGTCGTGAAGAGGTACTCCCAGACGTCCAGGGGCCCCTTGATCACGTAGGGCGAGACGCCGCTGAACAGGATGATGCCGACCCAGATCGCCAACACGATCACGATGGTCGCCACTGCCACGAGCAGGGAGCGGTTCAGGCTCTTCAGGAGGGACTTGGTGGCCGCGGCACGGATCTGCTTTCGCAGTTCCGCGACCGCGTAAGTGGTCGTCGCCGTCGTGACTGGCGTCGTCGTCGTGGTCATGCTCACGCTCGCTTTCCGGTCGACCAGGGCGCCGCGAAGCGTCCCACGAGTCCGACGAGGCCGTAGCCCGCGAGAGCCACCACCGCGCAGAGGAGGAAGAGGGCGAAGACGCGCGGCGAGTTGAGCGACACCGCGGCGTTACGCAGGATCGGCCCGACGCCCACCTCGATCCGGCCCATGTACTCGCCCAGGATCGCTCCGAGGAAAGCCGCGGGAACCGCGATCTGCAGCGCGCTGAGGATGCTCGGCAGGGCGGCGACGAGGCGGACCTTGCGCAGCTGCGTGAACTTCGAGCCGCCGTAGACCGTGATCACGTCGAGGGATGCGCGGTCCGCCGCCTTGAACCCGAGCAGGGATCCGACGACGGTGGTGAAGAACACCGAGAGTCCGGCGAGGAAGACCGCCGTGGCCGACGCGTCGCCGGGCTGGGTGGCACCGCCGAGGATGAGGATCGCGAGCGGTCCGATCGCGACGATCGGCACGCAGTACGAGACCACCGCGATCTGCTGCAGCACTCCTTCGAGTTGGGGCACCACGAGCACGAAGGCCGAGAGCACCAGAGCGATCAGGTTGCCCCAGAAGTAGCCGATGCCCGCCTCGAGGAGGGTCACCGAGAAGCTCGACCAGAAGAAGCCGAAGCCGTCGTCGACCATCGAGATCACGACGTCGACCGGTGTCGGCACCGGCACGTAGCTGCCGGTCGCCGTCGCCGCAGCGACCAAGGCGATCAGCCACCAGATGACGACGATACCGACGACGCCGATGACCGCCGACGCCCAGCGGGGCATTGTGAATCCGCGCATCCCGGCCGCCTAGTGGTCGTCGGCCGCGGCGCCGCCGGCGCCGAACAGCAGCTCGGACGCTTGGTCGACGTACGCGTGGAACTCGGGGCTGCGCTGCATCTCGGGGGTACGCGGACGCGGCAGGTCGATCGGGATGATCTCCTTCACCCGACCGGGACGCGGGCTCATCACCGCGACCTGATCCGAGAGGAAGATCGCCTCGGAGATGCCGTGGGTGACGAGCAGGGTCGTCGCCGGCTTCTCGGTCCAGATCCGCAGCAGCTCGAGGTTCAGCTTCTGTCGGGTCATGTCATCGAGGGCACCGAACGGCTCGTCGAGCAGCAGCACCTCCGGCTTCATGATGAGGCAGCGGGCGATCGAGACGCGCTGGCGCATACCGCCCGACAGCTGCGAGGGCTTGGCCTTCTCGAAGCCGCGCAGACCGACCAGGTCGATGAGCTCATCCACGTACGACTGGTCGACCGACTTGCCGGCCACCTCGAAGGGCAGCTTGATGTTGCTCATCACGCTGCGCCACGGCAGCAGCGCGTGGTCCTGGAAGGCGATGCCGAGCTCGTTGTTCTTGCGCAGCTCCTTCGGCGTCTTGTCGTCGACCTTGATGGAGCCGCTGGTTGGCTCCTCCAGGCCGGCGAGGATGCGCAGGATGGTGGACTTGCCGCATCCCGACGGGCCGAGCAACGACAGGAAGCTGCCCTTGTCGGTGTGCAGGTCGGTGTCCTGCAGCGCTGTCACGCTGCGGCTTCCCATCCGGAAGGTCTTCGAGAGACCGTGGATCTGAATACCGGTGCCGCCGGCACCCTGGGTCGTGCCCGGGGTGCCGGCGATGGTCGTATCGGTCACGTGATGTGCCCTTCGTCCTACTGAGCTCAGCCCGCGTACGCCACGAGCTCGGGGTTCTCCTCGTAGACCTCGGCGAGGAGGGAGAGGTCGAACAACGCGTCGACCGTGACGTCGATGCCGGCCGTGGCGAGCGAAGCGACGGTCTCCTCCTGGAGCGTGTCGCTGATGGTGAAGAGGCCGTTCGCGACGGTCTCGTCGGAGACGACGAGCTGCTCGGCCTGCGCGGTCGCACCGGCGATCGAGTTCGCCTCGTCGAGACCGAGGTCCTTGCCGTAGTCGTTGATGGCGAGCATCGCACCGGCCTCCGGGTCATTGACCGCGTCGGTCCAGCCCTTGATCTCGGCCAGGAGGAACGCCTTGAGCGCGTCGCGCTTCTCGGCGATCGCCTGGTCGGTGACGGTGAAGGTCTCGGCCACGAAGGGCAGACCGTTGTCGGCGAAGGGCAGGTTGACGACCTCGTAGCCCTCAGCGGCGACGGTGATCGCTTCGTTGGTGAGGTAGGCGATGAAGCCGTCGACGGAGCCGTTGATCAGCACCGACGGGTCGTACTCGACCGGGACGACGGTGAGGTCGGATTCGCTCAGGTCGTTCGCGGCGAGCAGCGCCTGGAACAGCGAGGTGTTCGACGCCTGCACGCCGATCTTCTTGCCCTTGAGGTCGGCCGGCGTGGCGATGTTGCCCGCCGTGGCGATCGAGAGGACGGTGAAGGGGTTCTTCTGGAAGGTGGTGCCGATGATCTTCAGCGGCGCCTCCTGCTCGGCGATGACCGTACCGACCGAGACGGCGTCGCTCAACGCGACGTCGGCGGAGCCGGAGAGCAGCTCAGCGGTACCGGTGGACGGTCCGGCCGTCAGCACGACGGAGGAGAAGCCGGCTTCGGTGTAGTAGCCCTTCGAGTCGGCGAAGAACTCGCCGGAGAACTCCTCGTTCTTGATCCAGGAGAGCTGCACCTTGAGGGTGCCGAGGTCGGCGCCGTCGGAGCTGGAGCCGCTGCCGGACGCGCTGTCGGAGGAGCAGGATGCGAGGACGGACGCGCCGCCGATGGCGAGGGCGCCGACGCCCGCCATGCGGAAGAGGCTGCGGCGGTCGAGGGCGGGGCTGTTACGCAGGAAGGACAAAGGGGACTCCTCGGGCTCGGGCTGTGTTGCGGGTGTGCGGCGGTATTACCGGTGTGCGTCAGGGCACGCACGTGCTGTGTGGTGCGATCGCGCAACCATCACGGCACCATCGACGTGAGGTCGTGTCGAAACTACTTCCGGGAGGTTTCTTCGATGTGTCCGTACATTTCGGACGCATTAACTCGGAGGGAATCAGCCCCGTCCGAGGGGCTTGAACTCGAGTTGCGCCGCCTCGGTGACCGTATCGCCGACGAAGGCGAACCGTGAGAAGCCGGCGGTGGCCGAGCGTTCGAGGAGTGCGTTGAGGTTCTTCACGCGCCGTTCGAGGCGGACACGACTGCCTGCGGCGACGAGTTCCTGCTTCAGCGCAACGAGCTGCGACGCCGGCACGGTCTTGTCGTGCACCAGTACAACGGCGTCGGCGGATGCATCCGCCGGCACCTCGATCAGCTCGACGATCCGCTCGAAACCGATCGAGAAACCGCAGGCGGGCACGTCCTGCCCGAGGAAGCGGCCGATCATCCCGTCGTAGCGCCCGCCGCCGCCGACCGACGAGCCGGAGCCGGGGTGGGCGATCTCGAAGATGGTCCCGGTGTAGTAGCCCATGCCCCGCACGAGCGTCGGGTCGAAACGCAGGGTGACCCCCTGAGGCAACGCCCCGAGCGACGCACCGAGCGTCTCGAGGTCGGCGACCGCATCCGGATCGATGCCCTCGGGCAGCACCTCCAGGATCGCGGCCGTGGTCAGCGGCACTCCACCGTCGACCAGCGACGGCTCGATGTGCTCGAGGATGCCGCCCAGAACGGCCGCGGCGTCCGGTCCGTTCTCACTCAGCTCGCGGACCACTCCCTCCGAACCGATCTTGTCGAGCTTGTCGATCGAGATGAGGGCCTGGGCGAAGCGGGTGGGATCGAAGCCGCAGAACTCGAGGATGCCCGTCAGGATGCGGCGGTCGTTGATCCGGATCGTGCAGTCGCGCAGGCCCAAGGCATCGAGCGCGGATGCCGTCGCGGTGATCAGTTCGACCTCGGCGAGCTGGCCGGGCTCGCCGATGATGTCGATGTCGCACTGCACGAACTGGCGGTACCGCCCCTTCTGCGGGCGCTCGGCGCGCCAGACCGGCGCGATCTGCAGCGAGCGGAAGACGCTCGGCAGCTCGGCACGGTGACTGGCGTAGAACCGCGCCAGCGGCACGGTGAGGTCGAAGCGCAGCCCCAAGTCGGCGAGGGTCGTGGGGTCGCTCGCCGCCTGGGCGATGTCGTCGGCGCCGAGACCGCGCTTGAGCACGCTGAACGCCAACTTCTCGTTGTCGCCGCCCAGACCCGAGTGCAGCCGATCGAAGTCCTCGACCACGGGCGTCTCGATCTCATCGAAACCGTGCGACGCGTACACTCCGCGGATCACTCCGAGCGCGTGCTCGCGCTTCGCCTTGTCGGCCGGGAGGAAGTCGCGCATGCCGCGGGGCGGGGTGATCGGAGAAGCCATGCCTCCATTCTGGCCCGACTCCATTCCTCGATTTCCCCGCACACCGGGATCCGGCGTGCGGCAACGCGTCCCCACCGCGGCCCGAAACGGGGACGACTCCCGCGACACGGACCCGTGTATCCGCTCGACGACGTTGACCCGGAGCCGCGGTTCGCGTAGGCAGGGTTCGGGGCGTGACGGGCGCGGCTCGGGGGAGGCACGATGACGACGGAACGGCACGCAGGGATCAGTGCGCAGAACGTAGCGCGATCATTCGGCTCGGTGAGGGCCGTGAGTTCAGCCACCTTCGAGGCTCATCCCGGCGAGGTGACCGCGCTGATCGGGCCGAACGGCGCCGGTAAGTCGACGCTGATGCTGCTGCTCGCGACCCTGCTCCGGCCCGATGCCGGCACGCTGTCGGTCGCCGGCTTCGACCCCGTCACGCAGCCCGGCGCCGTCCGTGCCCGGATGGGGTGGATGCCTGACGTACTCGGATCCTGGAACAGCCTCACGTCTCGCGCGACCTTGGTCACCACAGCGCGTCTGTACGGCGCCGACGACGCCGATGCAGCCCGACGGGCCGACGAACTGCTCGATCTCGTCGACCTGCGCGATCTCGCCGACAGCCCGACCCGCGTGCTCTCCCGCGGGCAGAAGCAGCGCCTCAGCCTCGGCCGCGCACTGGTGCACGATCCGTCGGTACTGCTCCTCGACGAACCCGCGTCGGGACTCGATCCCGGTGCGCGCATCGCGCTGCGCGACCTGATGCTCCGTCTCGCCGGCGAAGGGCGCACTGTGCTGGTCTCGAGCCACGTACTCGCCGAGCTCGACGAGGTCGCCACCGCCGCGATCTACCTCGATCACGGCACCACGGCATCCGCCGAGGCGATACTCGCCGCACGCTCCAGCACCCGCCCCTGGCGGATCCGGGCGCTCGCCGAGCGCGGTGCGATGCCTCTGGCCGAGACGATCACCGCGCTCACCGATCAGCCGGCGCAACCCGACGGCGACGCCGCCGTCGTCGCTCTCACGACGGAGCAGGAGGCGGCCGCCCTGCTCGCGCGCCTCGTCGGCGCCGGCATCGCGATCACCTCCTTCGCCCCCGCGGTGGGCGCCTTGGAGCAGACGTTCTCGGACCTCAGCCGCACGAGCCGCGCACCGGAGGAATCATGACCGCCCTCGACACGCCGTCGATCACCCGCCCCGAGTCGCTCCCGTTCCGCACCGGCGTACTCCTGATCCTCGGCCTCGAACTGCGCCAGCGCGTCCGCGGCACCGCGTCGTACGTGCTCCTCGGGATCTTCTTCGTGCTGGTCGGCCTGGTCACGGCACTGGTCGTGATCGCGACGGGGGTGCTCTCCGGCAGCGGGGCCACCGTCGGCGGCTGGCTCTACTCGATCGTGATCTACTTCGTCCTCCTTCTCGGCACACTCGTCACCCCGGCGCTGTCGGGCAACGCGATCAACAGCGAACGGGATGCGGGCACTCTTGCCACGACGCAGGTCACGCTCGTCTCGACCGGCCAACTCGTGATCGGTAAATTCCTCGCGGCCTGGGCCACCGCGCTGATCTTCCTCGCGAGCTCGGTCCCGTTCTTGATCGTCGCCGTGGTCGTGGGTGGCGTGGATCCGTCGGCGTCGGTCGTCTCGCTCCTGGTGCTGGCGGTGGAACTCGGTGCGATCTCGGCCATTGGAGTCGGGCTCTCCGCGGTGGTGAACCGACCGCTGATGTCGGTCGTAGCCAGCTATCTGGTCGTCGCAGCACTCTGCATCGGCTCTCTGATCTCCTTCGGCCTGTTGACCATGGTCACCACCTCGACGGTCACGACCACGATCGTGAATCAGGACGATGCCGCCGCGGACGCGTACTGCCCGGCAGACATTCCGGACCGGCAGGTCCCGCGGCCCGATCTCTGGTGGGGCGCCCTCGCCGTGAATCCGTTCGTCGTTCTCGCCGACGCGACGCCCGCACGGTTCGGCCCCTACGGCTCGCCCGAGGACACCTTCACGTCGATCTCGTTCACGGTGCGCTCGTTGCAGCAGACCCCGGATCTTCAGGATCGGATCGATTGCGCGCAGGGCGGCTACACCGACACGACGCCGTTCCGCCAACCCGCAGAGATCATGGCCACGTCGGTGCCGAGCTGGTTCGTCGGCATCGCGGTGCACGTGCTGCTTGCGGTCGGCGCCCTCTGGTGGGCGATCGCACGCACGCGCACCCCGGCCGCCCGACTGCCGAAGGGCAGCCGCGTGGCCTGATCGTGCTCAGTCCTGTTCGGCCGCGCGGATCTCGTGCTGCAGGTCGCGCACCGCACCTCGCAGCGCCCGCTCCGCATCGAGACCGGCAGCCCGGGCGGATGCGACGACGGCCAGGAGCAGAGCGCCGAGTTCGTCCTCGTCGCTGATGCCCGCCGGTGTCGGCGAGCCGTCATCCTCCAGCAGCCCCACCTTCGCGGCACGTCCGAGAACCTTGTCCGCGAGGGCCAGGGCCGGCATGCCCTGCGGGATCCCGTCGAGCACGCTGGTGCGCTCAGGCTTCTCGGCCTTCTTGAGCTCGTCCCACACCGCGACGACGTCGTCGGCGGTCAAGACGGTGCCGTCGCCGAAGACATGGGGGTGCCGACCGACCATCTTGGCGTTCATGTGTGCCGCGACGTCCTCGATGGTGAAGCGGCGACGCTCGTCGGTCTCGGCGGCGGCGATGTCGGAGTGGAAGAGCACCTGGTAGAGCACGTCGCCGAGCTCTTCGATCATGTCGTCGCGGTTGCCCGACTCGATCGCTTCGATCAGCTCGTGCGACTCCTCGATCAGGTACTGCACGAGCGACTCGTGGCTCTGCTCGGCGTCCCACGGACAGCCGCCGGGGGCCCGGAGCACGTGCACGGTGTCGATGAGTTCGTCGAGCTTCGGATGCGGTGCGGCGGATGCGTCGGTCACCCGCCCATCCTCGCACCCGCCGTCGTCGCCTCCGTGATCAGGGCACGCACGTTCGTCCATGGGGCGCGGCCGTCCGATTCCCCCGGCGCTGGCCGATGGCGCAGCGGTCGCGGCTCGTTCATCGCGGTCGTCGTGTGTTCGTTGCCGTGATATCGCAGCTTTCGTCGGGCAGCCGCGCGCAGCTTCGCTCGCTGGTGCACAACCTCGGCTGAGAGACTCGCCCAGCGCCGATGGGCGCTGACGGAGGCTCTCAACCGAGGTTGTGTCCGGCGGGACTCGAGCATGAATGCTTTCTAAGACCTGCAGCCCATCGCGAACTGAACTGCACGAGGTACGGGGGCCGCGATGGACGCCGTTGCGTGCCGCGCTTCGTCCGATTCCATCGCGGACCCCGGTCTATGGGCCGTCGTCCGCCCCGCGAGATGCCTCTTGTGCACGCGACACGCCGCGGAACGTGTGCATAAGAGGCATCTCGCGGGAGGGCGGCGGCGGGTGTCAGGCGCGCAAGCGCTCGCGCAGTGCGTCGAGCTCGCGCGAGACGGCGCCGGGAAGGCGGTCGCCGAAGCGGGTGAAGTACTCCTCGGTGAGGTCGCACTCCGCGAGCCACGAGTCGGGGTCGATCTCGAACAGCTGCGCCAGCGCATCGTCCGCGATCTCGAGCCCGTCGAGGTTGAGGCTGCCGGCCGGGACAAGGCCGACGGGAGACTCCACGGCCTCGGCCGCACCCTCGATACGCCGCACGATCCATTCGAGGACGCGGGAGTTCTCACCGAAGCCGGGCCAGAGGAACGAGCCGTCCGCATCCTTGCGGAACCAGTTCACCTGGAACATCTTCGGAGCCTTCTCACCCAGGGAATCGCCGATCTCGAGCCAGTGCGCCCAGTAGTCCGCCATGTTGTAGCCGCAGAACGGCAGCATCGCGAACGGATCGCGGCGCAACGCGCCGACCGGCCCCTCCGCCGCCGCGGTCTGTTCCGAGGCGATGGTCGCCCCGATGAACACGCCGTGCTTCCAGTCGAACGCTTCGGCCACGAGCGGGACGTTGGTGGCGCGGCGTCCTCCGAAGATCACGGCGTCGATGGGCACCCCCTCGGTCTCGTACCAGTCGTCGGCGAGCGAGGGGCACTGCTGGATCGGCACGGTGAAGCGCGAATTCGGATGCGCGGCTTTCGTTCCCGAGGCCGGCGTCCACTCCTCGCCCTTCCAATCGACGAGGTGCTGCGGCACCGCATCCGTCATGCCCTCCCACCACACGTCGCCGTCATCGGTCAACGCCACGTTGGTGAAAATCGTGTTGGCGGTCATCGTCGCCAGCGCCGCCGGGTTGGTGGACTCCCCCGTGCCCGGTGCGACCCCGAAGAAACCGGCCTCGGGGTTGATCGCCCACAGTCGTCCGTCGGCTCCGGGTCGCAGCCAGGCGATGTCGTCGCCGATCGTCTCCACCTTCCACCCCGGCAGCGTCGGCTTGAGCATCGCCAGGTTGGTCTTGCCGCACGCCGACGGGAACGCGGCCGCCGCGTGATACACGCCGCCCTCGGGCGAGATCAGCTTGATGAGCAGCATGTGCTCGGCGAGCCAGCCCTCCTCCCGCGCCATCGTGGAGCCGATCCGCAGGGCGAAGCATTTCTTCGTGAGTAAGGCATTGCCGCCGTAGCCGGATCCGTACGACCAGATCTCGCGACTGGCCGGGAAGTGGCAGATGTACTTCGTCGTGCTGCTCGGCCACGGCACGTCCGGGCGCTCGACGCCGTCCGCGTCGCGCAGCGGGTAGCCGACGCTGTGCGCGGCGGCCACCCACGGCGTGTCCGGCCCGATCGTCGTCAGCACCTCGGTGCCCATGATCGACATGATCCGCAGGCTCAGCACCGCGTACGGTGAGTCGGTCACCTGCACGCCGAGTTGCGAGATCGGCCCACCCACCGGCCCCATCGAGAACGGCACCACGTACATGGTGCGTCCCCGCATCGCGCCGTCGAACAGCTCGCGCATCTCGCTGAGCATCGCCACGGGCTCGCGCCAGTTGTTCGTGGGACCCGCGTCGACCTCGAGCGGGGGGCAGATGAAGGTGCGGTCCTCGACACGCGCGACATCGTTCGCGTCCGAGCGGGCGAGGAAGCTGTTGGGCCGCAGTCGCTCGTTCAATCGGATCAGTGTGCCGGCCTCGACCATCGCATCCGTCAGCCGCGTCCATTCGGCGTCGGATCCGTCGCACCAGTGCACCGCATCCGGCTTCGTCAGCTCGGCCATCTCGGTGACCCACGCGATCAAGCGCGGGTTCGATGCCTCGGCGGGCACGGTTGCGTTCGTCAGGGACGCACTGCTTGCGATGGTCACACGACACTCCTCTGGGATGGTGGGCCGCGTTCCCGGATGTTCAGGATCCGGGTGCTTTCGGCCGCGGATCCAGGATGCGGTGGATCATCGGGAGAAAACGGAGCAATCGTGGGGTAAGAATCGCCGATCTTTACATAGGGTAAAGAAATGGCGACCGACCTCCTTCTCTTGGGCAAACGCATCCGGCACTACCGATCTGCCGCCGGACTCACGCTCGACCAGATGGGCGAGAAGGTCGGCACCGTCGGCTCGCTGCTGTCGTTGATCGAGAACGGCAAGCGCGAACCGAAGCTCTCGCTGCTGCAAGCGGTCGCCGAGGTGCTGGGTGTCACCGCAGCCGATCTGCTCTCCGGCGAGGCTCCCGACCGTCGCGCCGAGCTCGAGATCGAGGTGGAGCGCCTGCAGCGCGGGGCGAGTTACACGGCTCTCGGGCTGCCCCGCGTCCGCTCCACGAAAGCCCTCCCGACCGAAGCGCTCGAGTCGATCGTGGGTCTGCACCGCGAACTGGAGCGCCGCACTCTGGCCGCCACGTCCACTCCCGAGGAGGCGAAGCGCGCGAACACGGAGCTGCGGATGCGGATGCGAGGGGAGGACAACTACATGGACGATCTCGAGACGATCGCCGAACAGATGCTCGCCGAGTCCGGTCACGTCTCGGGGCCGCTCACCCACCGCACGGTGGCGCGGATGGCGGAAGGGTTGGGGTTCGAACTCGTCCACGTTCCGGACCTGCCGCACTCCACGCGCACCGTCACCGATCTCGAGAACGGGCGGATCTATCTGCCGCCCGCCTCGATCCCGGGCGGCCACGGTCTGCGATCGCTCGCGCTGCAGGCGATCGCGCACCGGATCCTGGCCCATCGGCGGCCGGCCAGTTACGCGGAGTTCCTGCTGCAACGCCTCGAGATCAACTACTTCGCAGCCGCCTGCCTGATGCCCCGGTTGCCGGCGGTCGAGTATCTCGCCGCCGCGAAGAAGGAGCGCAACCTCGCGATCGAAGACTTCCGCGACGCCTTCGGCGTGACCCACGAGGCCGCCGCCCATCGCTTCACGAATCTGGCGACATCGCACCTGGGCCTGCGCACGCACTTCCTCCGCGTGGGCGGAGACGGGACGCTGTTCCGCGGCTTCGAGAACGACGGCCTGCCTCTGGCCACGGATGCGAACGGATCGATCGAGGGCCAGATCGTCTGTCGCGAGTGGGCTGCGCGCAACGCGTTCGAACGCACCAGCCGGACCAGCGAGTTCTACCAGTACACCGACACGCCGGTCGGCACGTTCTGGTGCACGACGCAGACTGGAACGACGGCGACCGAGGAGTTCTCGATCAGCGTGGGTGTTCCGTTCGACGACGCGCGCTGGTTCCGCGGCCGCGACACCACAGCGCGTGCGGTGTCGACGTGCCCGGCCGAGAGCTGCTGCCGCCGCCCGGACGAACGCCTCTCCGCGCGCTGGGCCCAGAAGTCCTGGCCCAGCGCGCGGATGCACGCGCACGTGCTCTCACCGCTCCCCCAGGGCTCCTTCCCCGGCGTGGACGACGCCGAGGTCTACGCGTTCCTCGAGTCGCACGCCCGGGTCTGATCCGGGCCGCGTTCAGCGGACCGTGATCGCCACCACCGGGCTGGTGCCGGTGTTCCCCGCTGCGTCGGATGCTTTCGCCACGAGCGGATAGGTGCCCTTGCTGAGGCCCTTCGTCGAGACGGTGAGCACCCACGTGCCATCCGCAGCCTTGTTCGCGGCGCCGACCTTCAGACTTCCGGCCCAGTAGACGAGGGATGTGGTGTCCGCGTCAGCGGCCGCGACGAGCGTGACCGTGCCGGAGACGGTGCTGCCGGTGGCCGGGCTGAGGATCTGCACCGCCGGCGGCGTCACATCAGGCGCAGGCGTCGGCGTCGGAGCTGGGGTCGCCGTCGGAGTCGGGGTCGGAGCTGGGGTCGCCGTCGGAGTCGGGGTGGGAGCTGGGGTCGCGGTCGGAGCTGGGGTCGCGGTCGGCGCAGGAGTCGCCGTCGGAGTCGCCGTCGGAGTCGGGGTCGGCTCCGGCGTCACCGGCGAGGCTTGATCGCCCCAGATCACGGAAGCGATCCGAGCCTGCCCCAGCGCGTTGGGATGGAACCAGTCGACGGTCGACACCATCTCCACGGTCACCGGGGTGGCGGTCAGAGCGCCGCGGTCCCAGGAGCAGCGCGGTCCAACCGCGGTGCACGCGGACGCGAGAGCATCGTTGTACTGCTGAGTCCGGGCGGCCGCGGCCGCAGTCGCGAGGGCGGCGTCGGTCGCCGCAAGAGACGCCCCGGTCGTGCCGACCCCTCGCGTGGTCCGGCACATCCCACCGAAGGCCCAACTCAACTCGCCCGGTGTGCCCTGCAGCGACTGCCATTCGGAGGCGATGTTGGGCACGGACGCGAGGATGATCGTCGTCGTCGGCCACGTCGTCGCGATGCGGTTCATCACGCTGGAGGCCGAGGCCGCGAACGAGGCGGCCGAGGTCATCGTGTAGCCATCCGCACCGGGCTGCACGTCGGGGTGGCAGAGGTCGTTACCGCCGATGAGGAGCGTGACGTAGTCGGGGTCGGCGCCCGCGGCAGCGGCAGCCGCGACCATGTTGGCGACGCCGCTGATCCGGCTCCCCGACTTCGCCCAGTTCGCCGCGGTGACGGTGCCGGCCGGGTGCAGTTCCTGCATCCGCGTGGCGATCGAGCGCACGGCCGGCGCGGTACCGGTCGCCCACGAATTGACGGGGCAGTCCCCGCTGGTTCCGCACGTGGCGGCCCCACGGGTGATCGAGTCTCCGAACGAGACGATCGAGATCGATGCGGGTTCGGCGGATGCGACAGGCGCGACGACCAGCGAGGCGAGCAGAGACAGCAGGATCAAACCGATGGCGGAGAAGGGGGAGCGATGCGGGGGGCGCGCGGACATGGACGCTACTTCCAGGGTCGATTCGAGGCGGAACAGGCTCCCGAGCACCATCGATCGGAGGGTTGGAGCGGGCGTGCTGAGCAGGCAGTTCCGAGTTTGTAGCCGCCCGGAATAGCCGACAAGTGGCCACTAGTCCCCCGTCAGAGGTCGCTCGGAACGGAAGGTCGCTCACCTCGCCGGTTCGGGTGTCCGACGGGTCCGTCGAAAGAGCGTAAGGAATCAGCGATGACGCGCCGGAATGCGCGGATCGAACACGGATGCGCTCGCGGAACCGCTGTGCTGGAGGTGCACTGGAGCGTTCCGTGCTCGATCGAGTGCGCACGAGAGGAGAGGGAGATGTCGCGACTACGAGAAGCCGGGCACGCTCGCGTCTCGCGGCAGCTCGCCGGCTCTCGCGGGCTCGCCGAACTCGGCTCCTATTACGACTCCACGCAACCCGAGGCGATGCGGCTGCGGATGCAGTCGCTCCGTCTCGACCGGGTGACGGTGCACACACTCGCGGCCACGCGGTTGATCGTCGAGCGGCAGGCGTTCGGTGACGATGACACCACGTGCTGCTTCTTCGTCACGCGAGGCGCGATCGACGCCGACGTCGACGACGGCGGTCGACGCATCGTCTCGGTCGGCTCAGCTTTCTACGCATCAGGAGCCTCCACCCTCCGTCTCCGGTTCGACAGCCCGTGCTCGATGGTGGTGCTCGTCCTGCCGAGCACCGTTCCCTCCCGGTCAGGCGTCGAGACGCTCCAGAGTTCCGGAGGGCTCACCTCGCGCTCGTCGGCCACGGCCGTGACTCTGGCGCTGCTGGAGTCACTCATCACGAACGCGGTGGAGCCGTCGGAACGAGCAGAACGCCACCTGGCGCGGGCGCTCGAGGAGCTGGCCGTGGGCCTCTTCCTGCAGACCCCCGAGTTCCGGCGCGATGACGAGACCTTCCCGGCGGACGCCCGCGGCGCTGCGCTCGGACTGATCGACGAGCGCTTCAGCAGCCCGGAGCTCACTCCGACTCTCATCGCCAGGTCCCTCGGCGTCTCCGTCCGGCACCTGCAGCGGAGCTTCCAGGCCGCGTCGGAGACCGTCACGGAAGCCATCCGCGATCGCCGCGTCCGCGAAGCCGTGAATCTGCTCACGGATGCCGAGGCCGACGCACTCTCGCTGCCCGTCATCGCTGCCCGGACCGGATTCGGCTCCGTCGGCGGGCTCCGTCGCGCCGTTGCGACGGCGACGGGAGCGTCGCCCCGAGCGTTGCGTGCCGCTTCGGTCGAATCGTCCTCCGCCGACACGGTCCGGCGCTGATCCGCCCGAGCGTCAGGGAAGCAGCAGGATGCCGTCGGCCACCAATTCGCGCAGTCGCGGAAGGACATCCGCCCGCAGCGTGCGCTCGTCGACGGCGAGCAGTTCGGCCAATGCGGCGCAGATCGCGGCGACGGAGAGCTCGCCGTCGCATGCACCGGTGACCGCGGCGAGCGCCGTGTCGAGGTCGACGCTGCGCGCGAATCCGCCGCCTTGGCGCAGCGTCATCACCGTCGGATCGTCGTTCCCCGGCCAGTAGTGCCGCTCCTCGGTGATATCGCCGGCGACGGTGAGGGCCAATGCCGCGAGGGATGCGTCGTCGAGGCCCCGAACCGCGTCCATGGCGTCGAAGCAGTGCGCGACGTGCCCGCCGAGTCCCGCTGTTCCGCCGGTCACGGTGGTGTCGACCCGCTCGAGCCGACGCAACGGCTCCCGATCGCGTCCGGCGACCGGCAGCCGGAGTGTGATGTAGCCGAAGCCGACGCCGGTCACAGCACGTTGCTCGAAGTCGTCGAGCCAGGCGGCCGTCAGCACATCGGCTTCGGGGCCCGGGCGCGTCCCGCCGTCGCGGATCCAGGTCTCGGCGTAGATCGCCGGATCCTGCTTCTCCCGTTCGACGAACCAGACGTCCAGCGGTGAGGCCACCGAGTCGATCCACGCGTCGAGAGGCGACGGCTCGGCGCTGAACCACGCGTCCAACGGTGCTCGCGTGTCGTCGAGCCAGCCGCGGATCCGATCGAAGGCATCCGTGTCGTCGTGATACTCCCAGTTGCCCAACAACTGAGCGACCCCGCCCGGGGTCAGGTGCGCCGCGGCGCCGATCACCACCTGCCGAACGATCTCGTCGCCCACGAGACCGCCGTCGCGGTACTCGTACGCCGGCACCCCCTCGACGCGCGGAGTGATGACGAACGGAGGGTTGCTGATGATGTGGTCGAAGCGCTCGCCGGCGACGGGGTCGTAGAGACTGCCGTGCCGGAACTCGATCGAGTGGATGCCGTTCAGCTCCGCGTTCATCCGCGCGATCGTCAGAGCCCGGTTCGAGATATCGGTGGCGACGACACGGTCTGCGTGCCGGGAGGCGTGCATCGCTTGGATGCCGCATCCGGTGCCGAGATCGAGCGCGGTGCGCACCGGCCGTTGGATCATCAGACCCGCGAGCGTCAGGCTCGCGCCGCCGACGCCCAGCACATGGTCTTCCTCGAGCTCCCGACCCAGGGCCAGCTCGCCGAGGTCGGAGAGGATCCACCACGACGCCGGACCGCGGGAGTCGACGAGGTCGTACGGCCGCAGATCGAGTGCGGCGGCGACCGTCCCGGCGGGCGCGCCGTCGACCCGGAGCAGACCCAGCGCGAGGGCTCCATCGATGCCGAGTGCGGGCAGTGCGGCTTCGGCTTCCGCGTCCACGACCGCATCGGAGAGGAGGAACAGTCGCGCGAGAGCGATCCGCGCGGCCTCCTCTGGTGCGGCCGCGACGAGGCGATCGAGGGCGCGACGCGCGGGCACCCGGTTGCCGCGGTGCAGCGCCGCAGCCGCATCCGCACCCCACAGCGCGCCGACCGCTTCGACGCGGTAGTCCGCTCGCAGCAGATCGCGCTGCAACCGCTGCAGAAGGCCGGGATCGAACGCGATGTCGGAGTGCATCCGACGATCATGACACGCAGCCCGATGCACGCTCGCGTCGGCGCCGGACCGCCGTAGAGTCGAGCCATGCCCCTCACCGGAGAATACGAACCCAGCACCTCGAAGTGGGCGCGCGATCAGGCCGAGCTCTTCGAATCGAGCGGCGGCACAGAGGCGAACACGCTGCAGGGCAAGCCCATCATCGTGCTGACGTCGGTCGGTGCGACCAGCGGCAAGCTCCGTAAGACGGCGCTGATGCGCGTCGAGCACGACGGTGCCTATGTGGTCGTCGCGTCGAAAGGCGGCGCGCCGGAGCATCCGCTCTGGTTCCACAACCTCGTCGCGCACCCGCATGTCGAGTTGCAGGACGGCGCCGTCAAGAAGGACTACGACTCACGGATCCTGACGGGCGAGGAGCGGGCCGAGTGGTGGCCGCGCGCGGTGGCCGCCTGGCCGGCGTACGCCGACTATCAGAAGAAGACCGCCCGCGAGATCCCGCTCTTCCTGCTCACCGCTCGCGACTGACTCCGGGCGCGGTCGAGCGTGATCGTTCGGCTTCAGCCGACCCTCTCGGCGACCGCGTCGAGCACGGCCGGATCGGCCAGGATCGCGAAGTGGCCCACGACCGGCACGATCACGTTCTCGGCGGCGCCCTCGAGTCGGCTGCCGCGCGGGATGTACTGGTCGCGGCGGCCGTAGATCGACGTGATCCGCGAGTTCACCGCGCGCTCCGAGCGAAGGAAGCGGATGGTGCGCTTGCGCGGATGGAATTCGCGCAGCGCGCGCCCGGGAGCGATCCGCGAGAGCGAACTGCCGCTGAACGGTGTCGATACGGCGATCATGCGATCGATGCGGTCCTCCCCCGCCTGCAGGTCGTCGACGACCATCATGTGCTTGCCGATCAGCCCGCCCTTGCTGTGCGCGACGATGATCACGCCCCGGAGATCGGCCGCACGAAGGTACTCCTGCCCCATCCGCGCGGAGTCCTCGATCGGATGCGCGTTGTAGCCGAGCGCGGGCAGCACGTGGATCGGGTGACCCGCATCGTGCAGGCGCTCCGCGATCGGACGCAGGAACTGCCACGTCTCGTAGATCCCGGGGATCAGCAGCACCGGCGCCTTCGACCCGGTGGAGAAGTGCTCGACGTCCCAGCCGTCGCGCAGATGGCGCAGCCGAGCGGCGTAGGCGTAGCGGTAGTCGCGCAGGTACGCCCGGCGGCGCAGCGCGCGACCGCGGAGGGGCCTACCGAGCAGGGGCCTACCGAGCACGATCACTCGCCCGCATACGCGCTCCGCAGAGCCGCGATGTCGAGCTTGCGCATCTGGAACATCGCCTGCGTGGCTCGCGCCGCACCTTCCGGATCAGGCCCGCCCGTCGTCTCCGCCAAGGCGGTCGGCACGATCTGCCACGAGAGTCCCCAACGGTCCTTCGCCCAACCGCACATGCTCTCCTCGCCACCGTCGGCGATGATCGCCGCCCACAAGCGATCGATCTCGTGCTGCGTCTGCACCGACACGGAGATCGAGATCGCCTCCGTGAAGTGGAAGTGCGGCCCGGCGTTCAGCGCTTGGAAGTGCTGCCCGTCGAGTTCGAACGAGACGAGGAATACGGCGCCGTCGGGCGTGTGCTGAGTCGAGAGGACGCGCGAATTCGGCAGCAGCGACGTGTAGAAGTCCGCCGCCTCCCCCGCCCCACCGTCGTACCAGAGGAACGTACTGACCGTGCCCATCGTGCTTCTCCTTCGTGGCCGATCGGCTCCAGCCGGAGCCGAGCATTCGTCATACAACGCTATCGGGTCGGGGCTGACGGGACCACGTCGCCGTGACCGGGCGCGATCCACTCGACATCGAGCCTGCGAAGCTGTTCGAGACTGCGCGCCGCCTCCGCCGTGTCGGTGTGCAACCAGGATGCGAACGGCGCCGGCACGCCGGTCGCGTCGGTCGACGCCGCGTCGCCGACGAACAGCACGCCGTGCGCCAGGAAGGCGAAGTGGCCCGGCGTGTGCCCGGGAGTCGCGATGGCGTGGATGCCCGGTACCACCTCGCCGTCCGCCGTGATCGGCAGCAGCTCCCGCGGCGGCGTCACGCGGCCCACCGCGTGCAGCACACGACGAGCGACGGTCGACGGCTTCGCTTCGCGACGCAGGATCGGGATGTCTGCCGCCCCGAGGAAGACGGGGGCTCCGGTCGCCGCCTGCAGTCCGGTGGCTGCACCGGCGTGGTCGACGTCGTAGTGGGTCAACAGGATCGCCGTCACCGGCTGCGGGCCGATCACTTCGGCGATCAGCGCGGTGAGGCCCGGCCGCAGTCCGGGATCGATCACGGCGAGGTGGCCGCCGAGGTCGACGACGTAACCGTTCGCCGCGACGCTCTTCTCCAGTTGCCGGACCCCCGGCGTGATCTCGCGCATGCGCTCATCCTGCCACCGCGTGGCGCGCATCCGCCTGGGAACGGTTCGCCTGCCGGCCCGCCCGCGCCCCTCCGAAGAATTGCAGGAGTGGGCAGCCCTCTCCTGCAACTCTTCGGACGGGTTAGAGCGGATTGACGCCGAAAGCGGTCGCCAGCTTGTCGATCTTCTTCGCCCGGCCCAGGCGCGGCAGGTCGGAACCGTCGCGGATGACGCGCCCGCGCGCCTCGAAGTCGTCGAGGAAGTCGCGCGCCCACGCCACGTCGGACGGAGTGGGGCTGATGACTTCGTTGATCACCGCGAGCTGCTCGGTGTCGAGGCAGAGCTTTCCGGTGAGCCCGAGCGAGACGGTCAACGCGGACTGCTCGCGCAGCACCGGGTGCGAGTTCGACACCGTCGGCCCGTCGATCGGACCGGGGAGGTCGCCGATGCGGGAGGCCACGACCAGGCGCGAACGGGGGTAGGCCATGGCGAGGTCGTCGGCCGAGGTGCCGGTGTCGCGACGGTAGTCGCCCGAGCCGAACGCGAGGCGGAAGCATCCGCGGGCCTTCGCGATCGAGACCGCCTCCTCGATGCCGAGCGCGGACTCGACCAGCGCGAGCACCGGCGTCTGCCCGCCCAGGCGATCGAAGGTCTCGGTGACGTGCTCGGCGGCCTCGGTCTTCGCGAGCATCACGCCCGCCAGACCCGGCAGACCCTTGAGCTCGTCGACGTCGTCCGACCAGAACGACGTGGAGTGGTCGTTGATGCGCACCCAGGCGCGGTTGGCGGGGGCGCTCAACCACTCGGCGACGTCGGCGCGCGCCTCGGGCTTCGCCTTCGGATCGACCGCGTCCTCGATGTCGAGAACGATCTGGTCGGCGCGCGACGTGAAGGCGGCGTCGAACGTCTCCTTCTTCGTCGCGTTCACCAGCAGCCAGGAACGGGCGATCTCGGGAGAGACGTCGCGCCCCTTCCGGATGCGCGCGCGCAGGTCAGGGCTTTCGGGCAACGTCACCTGGGTATCCCCTTTTCTTCCCGGATCGGGACATCGTCGTCGTCCCCGGCCGGGACATCCTCCCGGACCGGGACATCGTCCCGGATCGGGATCGGGCTCCCTCGCGGGACCGCGCTCCAGGCTACCGGCTCCCCTCCGACGCATCGAATTGCGCTCATACTGTTCCCGGATCGAGCCGGTCAGCCGACGGATGAATGCTTCGCCACGCTTCCTACCGGGCCCGCTGAGCGACGCCCTTGACGAAAGCGGCCTGCCCGGCGTGCTGCAGATCGTCGTCCAGCACGCTGATCAGGCGCACGCCGAGGGTGACCGGCGGATCCCACCGGGTGTCGACGACCCGGGCCAGATCATCGTCGGCGAGGGTGTCGATGTAGGCGAGCGAACGGTCGTGGACTGCGAGGAAGTAGTCGCGGAGGAACTTGCCGCCGAGGGCGCCCACGGCCGCCACCTCGGCCGGCGACTGCCCGTACCCGCTCGCCTTCGGCGAGAACGGCAGGCCCGACTTCTCGAACCATCCGTCGGCGATCCACGCCTGCTCGCGCTCGGCGAGCGGCGAGAGGTGGTTGTCCTGCACCCGTGTGAGGTGCCAGACCAGCCAGGCGATGCTGTTCGACTCCGGATCGACACGGTAGGCGAGGTCTTCGGCCGTTGCGCCGTCGAGCGCCGAGATCACGGTGTCGTGGATGCGACCGAAGGCGTCGCGAAGCAGATCGATGGATGCAGTCATGGCTCCATTCTGCTCCGCCCGCGCGCAGCTCTACCCGAAGGCGCTCGGAAGCCTCAGGGGTTGAGTCGAGTCGGGGGCCGCCGGCGCTGCCAGGATTCCACGATATGGTGGCGCATCGCCGCCTCGGCTGCGGCGGGATCGCGATCGCGGATCGCTTCGAGCACCTTCCCGTGCTCGTGCAGCGTAGCGACGAAGGCGTCGGTCGTCGCATTGAGGGTGAATCGGGAACTCTCCCGCGCTCGCGAGTAGAGCGTGCGATTGATGCTCTCCGCGAGCGCGATGCGTGACGACGCCATCACGGTGAGATGGAAGGCCATGTCGGCATCGGAGAAGGCGGCTTCATCGTTGATCGAGTCGCCCATGCGATCGAGCGCGATCTGGAGTTCGTGAAGCTCGGTCGGAGTGTGGATCCGCGCTGACGAGGCCGCCATCGCGCCCTCGAGCGCGCTGCGCACGACCGCGAGATCGTCGAGGACGCCGAGTGACGCATCGTTCTCGAGCATGACCTCCAGCACAACAGGATCGAGGACGTTCCACCCCTCTCGCGAACGCACAGTCATGCCGATCCCCTGGATGACGCGTATGAGGCCCTTCTCCTCGATCCGCTTGATCGACTCACGGATGACCGTGCGGCTGACCCCGAAGTGAGAAGTCAATTCCGCCTCGATCGGGAGAAGTGACCCTTCCGGGAACTGACCGGTCACGATCGCCGTGACCATGTCGTGGACGACGGCCACCCCCAGCTTCCGTGCGGGAAGCCGGGGGGATGCCGAGAACGAGGGTCGATCGTCTCGCTGAGGGGCGGCTTCACTCACCGGAGGGGTCATAGGTAATACCCTACCGAGCCTGGCTGTCGCCTCCTGATGGTACGAGCGTCAGGCCCGCGCGCAGCGGCCGCACGTGCGGCCCTCGATCTTCGCGCCAGTCGCCCTGACCGCTGGTACGTCCGAGAAGCGCCTCGTCGACCGAGATGCCGGAACCCGGCTGATCGCCCAGCACGATGCCGCCGTCGACGTACTGCTGGTCGACGGTGACGCCGACGGGGTCGGTGACCGACTGCACTTCGGCGACCAGGTGGTTGGGAACGGCGGCCGCGGCATGAGCCACCGCCGGGTTGCTAGTCAGACCGACCGGGCTGATGGGAAGGTCCCGCGAGTGTGCGGCGATGGCCAGCCTGAGAAAGTTCGTGATGCCCCAGACCGCGCCGGTCTGCACGATGTCGACCCCGCCGATGTCGAACAGAGGCCGGAACTGTTCGAGCCCGGTGAGGTTCTCGCCGGTGGCGATACCCGCTCGGATGTGCTGCGAAAGGCGACTGTTGCCGGCGGCGTCCCACCGGCGGAGCGGTTCCTCGATCCAGGTGAGGTCTATTCGCTGCTCGACCTCGCTCAAGTAGCGGATCGCCTGATTGACCTGCCAGGACTCGTTGGCATCCAGCATAAGAGCGGGCCGGGGCGTGTTGACGGCCAGGGTGTCGCGGATGAGCTCGAGCCGACGGATGTCGACGTCGACGTCGCGACCGCCTTTGAGCTTGCCTGCAACGTAACCGCGCTCCGCCATCGAGGAGTAGAAGCTCACGAGCTGCTCGTCGCTGAGTGCGATGTCGAGTCCCGATGCGTATCCGGGAACGAAGCGATCGCCGGCACCGAGGAGCCGCCACAGCGGCTCACCGCAGAGCTTCGCCTTGAGATCCCACAGCGCCGCGTCGAGGATCGCGATCCCGCCGAAGGTCGCGCCGCCGTGGCCGGCCTTGAAAGCCCAAGCCAGCATGGCCTCGTACAGGCTGCTGACCTGGCGCGGGTCGCGGCCCTCGAGTGCGGGGAAGAGCTGCGCCACCTCGTGGTCCGAGCCCATTCCTACTCCCTCGACGCCCTCATCCGTCTCGAGGATGACGAGGGACACTTCGGTGATCCCCGAAGCGACGAATCCGTTGACGTCGCCCACGGGTCGCCCCCAGTCGCGGTGGGTGCGAAGGGTGCGGTAGCCGGTGATTTTCATGAGGCTTCTCCTGGTGCGTGTCGGCGGACTCGGAGGTGGGTGACTCCGCCGTCGACGTCGAGCGCCGAACCGGTAGTGGAGCCGGCCGACGGCGAAGCGAGGTAGAGGATGGCGTCGGCCACCTCCTCGGGCGTCACCATTCGCCGGGTAGCCTGCCGTTCGTCAAGGAGACGGCGCTCTCTCACCGGGTCGTCGAAGCCGGCCAGCATCCGCTCGACGAAGGGTGTCGCGACCGTGCCGGGATTCACGCAGTTGACCCGGATGCCCTCGGCGACGTGGTCGGTGGCCATCGCGAAGGTCAGCGCGAGAACGGCACCCTTCGAGGCCGAGTACAGGGCGCGTTGCGGAAGGCCGTTGAGAGCGGCGATCGAGCACACGTTGACCACTGCAGCTCGAGACGACGCGCGGAGGTGAGGCAGTGCCGCCGCCGTGACGCGAGCGGTTCCGGTGACGTTGATGTCGAGCACTCGTGCCCACTCCGCGTCGTCGTTGTCCTCGACGGTGCCGACTGCCGAAATGCCGGCCGAGTTGACGACGACGTCGATCCCGCCGAGCTCGGTGGCGATCTCGTCGACGCCCGCCTCGACCGACGCTCGATCGCGGACGTCGGCGCTGCGACCGACGAGCATCGGGTCGAGGCCGGTGATGCGCAGGTCGAGCACGCCGACGCGGGCACCCTCCTGCACCAGCGCTGCGGCGACGGCGGCGCCGATGCCCGAAGCGCCACCGGTGACGAGGGCTGAGAGGCCGTCGAAGCGCCCGGTCATGCGGCGGCCATGGTCTGGCGCGCGAGTCCGAGCCCGTCGATCTCGAGTTCGACGACATCGCCCGGGTTGAGGTACAGAGCATTCGGCTGTCCGAGGGCGACTCCCGCAGGCGTACCGGTGTTGATGAGGTCGCCGGGGTGCAGCACCATGAATTGCGACAGGTACCAGATCAGATGGGCGACGGGGAAGACCATGTCGCCCGTCGACCCGTTCTGCCGGACGGCTCCGTTGACGCTCAGGCGCAGCGGCAGAGTCTGCGGGTCGCCGACGTCCTCGGGGGTGACGAGATAGGGGCCCAGCGGGTTGAACGTCTCGCAGCTCTTGCCCTTGTCCCACTGCCCTCCGCGCTCGAGCTGGAACTCGCGTTCGGACACGTCGTGGGAGATCGCATAACCAGCGACGTGGTCCAGGGCGCGTTCGGGGCTCTCGAGGTAGCGGGCCGTGGTGCCGATGACGACCCCGAGCTCGATCTCCCAATCGGTCTTGACCGAGTTCCTCGGGATCAGCACCGTGTCGAAGGGCCCGACGATCGTCGACGGGTCCTTCATGAAGACGACGGGTTCTGTGGGCAGCGCGGCCCCTGTCTCCTCGGCGTGATCGCGGTAGTTGAGACCGATGCAGATGATCTTTCCGGGGCGCGCGATCGGCGGGGCGACTTGCGCCTGCGCTGACCTGATCGGATCGAGCGCTCCGGCTTCCCACGCCGTGCGGACGCGCGCCACGCCGCCTCCCGCGAGGAATGCGCCGTCGATGTCGGAGGCGAAGGGGCGGAGGTCGTAGGGCTGGTCGTCCACGTGGAGCACGGGGACGATCGAATCGCCGAGGACCAGTCGTCCGAGTTTCATAGGGGCGGCTCCTGGATGTTGTAGAAGGTGCGGGCGGTCTGAGAGAAGACGGCGGTGCGTTGGGACGGTTCGACGATGCAGGCGGAGATCGCGTCGTGGGCGCGTGCGTAGCCGCCGGCCCGGTCGACAAGAGGCCAGTCGCTGCCGAACATGAGACGTTCGGCTCCGAGGAGCTCCAGCGCGTCATCGATGAACGGCCGCACCGACTCTGTGATCGGCCCCGGGGCAGCTGAGGGCGGCACGAGGCCGGAGAGCTTCGCGAAGACGAGCGGATTCCCCGCCGAGTCGGCGAGCTTCGATCGCCACGACGCACGCTCGGACGCTGTTCCGCCGACCGGAGGCTTGCCGAGGTGGTCGATCACGATGCGGAGATCCGGATGGGCATCGCCGATCGCGACGACCTCGGCCAGCGCATCCGGACCCTCCGTGACGAAGTCGAGGGTCAGGCCGGCCTGCTGCAGCAGATCGAGCGACTCCGATTGCCGAGGTTCGAGCAGCCACCCCGGGGGGCGCAGCTGGACGAGATTGCGGACCCCGACGATGAGCGGATCCTCGCGGTAGCCCTCGAGCATCACCGCTACCTCGGTGGGGCGATCGAGAGGGACCCAGGCGACGACGGCCACGACCCGCGGATCGCGCAGGGCCTGGGCGCGCATGACCTCCGTGTCGGAGACGTTGTCCGAGGCCTGGACGAGGACGATCCCGCTCACCTCGATCCCTTCGGCATCGAACTCGTCGAGCCCGATCCGGCGGTCGAGCGGCGCGAGGCCGGAGGTGAGCCAGGGGTACTCGGCTACGGCCGGATTCCAGACGTGCACATGCGCATCGATGGTCATACCGGCTCCCCCAGCCCGCGCCAGACGGACTCGGCGATGGGGCTCCGGTAGCGCTCGATCGTGTCGGTGACGTGGCCGGCCGTGCGCATCCCGACGACCACCGAGGAGACGGCGGGGTGCTGCAGGGGGAACTGCACCGCGACCGAGGGAAGCGTCACACCGAGCGCGGTGCAGCGAGCAGCGAGCGCCCTGGCCTCGGCGAGGACCGACGGGGCGGCCTGGGCGTAGTCGAACACGGCGTCGTCGGCGACGGTCGGCGAGCTGAGTAGCCCGGAGTTGTAGACCCCTGCCGCGATGACCGCGACGCCACGCTCCTGTGCGAGTGGGAGGAGCTCGGTTTCCGCCGCTCGGTCGAGCAGTGTGTAGCGACCGGCCACCATGACCACGTCGACGTCGCAATCCCGTACGAAACGGGCGAGCAGAGCGGCCTGGTTCATGCCTGCGCCGATCGCCGTGACCACTCCCTGCTCGCGCAGCTCGATCAGCGTTTCCACGCCGGTCGTCGACGCCTCGTGCCAGTGGTCGTCGGGGTCATGGAGGAAGGCGATGTCGATGCGGTCCAGCCCGAGGCGGCCGAGACTCTCCTCGATCGAACGGAGGATCCCGTCGCGGCTGAAATCCCACTGCCGACGGTGAGTGGCCGGCACCGAGAAACCCTCCGCCGTGTCGAGTTCACCGGCCGCCGCGCGCTCCGGGGTGGGCACGAGGAGTCGGCCGACCTTGGTCGAGACGGTGAACTCCTCACGGGCCCGTCCGGCCAGAGCTGTGCCGAGTCGGCGCTCCGACAGCCCGAGACCGTAGTGCGGGGCCGTGTCGAAGTAGCGGATCCCCTCCTGCCAGGCACGGTCGACGGCGGCGTACGCCTCCTCGTCACCGGTGGGGCGGAAGAGATCTCCGAGCTGCGCGGCTCCGAACCCGATCTCGGTGACGCGTGCGTCGCCGGCAGAGCGGTGATTGAGGAGAGTTCTCGCCTCCGTCATTCGAGGTGCCATATTTCCTGGAAGCTCTCCCAGTTCGGGGCGCTGGAGTCTTCGCGCAGGGGGAGCTGACAGGGTGCCGTGAACGTCCACCAGCGCTGCGAGATCGGGTCGGCCGCGAGCTTGGCCGCGTCGGCGTCGAAGTCGTCACCGACGTACTCGTAGTAGCCGAGGATGTAGTCCTCCAGAGCGAAGATCGTGAAGTTGCGGATGTTGCACTCGGTGATCATCGCCTCGACTTCGGGCCAGACGTTCCGGTGCAGCTCCAGGTACTCCTCTCGCTTCTCTCCCACGAGGCGGGCAGCCATACCGACCCGACGGATCCCGGTCATCCCTTGGTTCCGCCCGCGGTCATGCCCGACACGAGGAATCGTTGGGAGAAGAGGAAGATCACCAGCACGGGCGCCACCGATACGAGAGTCGCCAGAGCCAGCACCGGCAGGCTGATGGTGACCGAGGCCGAGCTCGTCGGGTTGAAAAGCGGAACGTTGGAGAGCAGCTCGACGAGACCGACCTGGATCGGCGACTTGCGGCCGGGGACCGTGACGAAAGGAAGGAAGTAGTTGTTCCAGTTGCCGACGAGATTGAAGAACCCGACCAGGGCGATCACGGGGGTCGCGAGAGGCATGGCGATCTGCAGGAACACCCGCAGCTCGCTCGCGCCGTCGATGCGCGCCGCGTTGAGCAGGTCTTTCGACACGCTGGTGGAGAAGTAGATGTAGGCCAAGTACACCCCGAACGGGAAGAACGAGAACGGCAGGATCACCGCCAGCGGATTGCCGATCAACTTCGCCGCCGACAGTTCGAGGAAGATCGGCAGCACGAGGGCCGTGTTCGGGATGAGCATCACGATCAGAGTGGCGACGAGCAGGGCCTTGCGGAGCCGGAACTCGGTGAGGGCCAGCGCGTAGCCGGCCGGGATGCTCACGACGAGCGTGATGACGAGGGCGACACCGCTGTAGAGGACCGAATTGCCGAGCCACGTCCACACGATGCCGTTCTGGAACTGAACCAGTTCGTTCCAGTTCGTCATGAGGGTGTCGAACCCGCCGACGCTGAAGGGCGGATCCTGCAGAAGCTCGGCCGCGGTCTTGGTCGGTGCGAGCAGGAGCCAGATCACCGGAATCGTGAACAGCAGCGCGAACAGCAGCAGAACGAGGCCGACGAAGACGCGACCGAGCCAGCGCCCGGGGGTGGGCTGCGCTGTGCGGTTCTCCGGTTCGCGTTCTGCCCGGCTGACGGCGGCTGGAGAGAGGCTAGTCGCGCTCAAAGAGTCCTCCTCGGAAGACGAAGATGGCCGAAAGACCGGCTGCCACTGCGAGCAGAAGCAGCGAGATCGCGGCGGATCCGTTGAAGTCCCCTTGGCGGAAGGCGAAGAGGTAAGCGAGTTGGTTGACGGAATAGTCCGGCGGCACGACGCCCTTGGATGCCTGCGAGAGCACCCGTGGCTCGACGAAGAGCTGGGTGCCGGCGGCAAGCGACATCACGGCCATGTACGAGATCCACTTCCGCAGCAGCGGGATCTGGATGTACCAGGCGGTCTTCACCGGCCCGGCACCGTCGATGCGGGAGGCCTCCATGACCTCGTCCGAGATGTTGTTGAGTGCTCCGTACATGATGACGATCCAGCCGCCGGCGCCGGTCCAGAAAGCGATCACGGTGAAGATGACCGGGAGGTTGTCGACGGACACGGTCTGGACGAAGTTCTCGAACCCGAAGGCCCGCAGCACGAAAGCGATCGGGCTGACGGATGGGTCGAGGAGGAACAGCCAGAGCATCACGCTGGAAGCGCCTGCGATTGCACCCGGGATGTAGTACAGGAACCGGAGCCCGCTCGACAGCCATCGGCGCCCGATCGAGTGGATGAGCAGCGCGAGCAGGACGACGAAGACGAGGAGACAGATGAGGTAGATGACCAAGTAGATCGCCACGTGCTGGACTGCCGGGAGGAACCGGTAGTCACCGAACACCGTCACGAAGTTGTCGACGCCGGCGAACGCGCCGTCGGCGGTGAAGGCGAGGTAGACGGTGTAGAGCGTCGGCGCGATGCCGAATGCGATCAAGAGGAGTGCGTAGCCCGAGCTGAACACATAGCCCATGCGGGCCTGCGAGCGATCGGGTCGTTTCGGGCGGGTCGCCCGCCGCCGCGCCTCGAGCGGGGCGGCGGCGGGCGCCGATGTGGATCGAGTGATGAGATGTCCTTTGCTCACGCGGTCGGAATCCGGGTCGGTCGGGATCGCTACTTGACGGTGTAGCCCTGGACCTGAGCCTCGTTCTTGTACTCCTTCTGCCAGTCCGGCACGAGCTCCTCGAGAGTCTTGCCAGCGGCCAGTCCGGGGATGACGACAGACGAGTACGCGGTCTCCGGGCTGAAGGTGGGGAAACCCCATCCGCTCCAGACGTCTGCCGCTGCCGTCGACACGGCGCCCTTGAAGTCGCCGGCGAAGTAGCCGGACTCGGACTGCGCTGAGAGCCAGGCGTCCGCGGTCGACTGGTAGGCCGGGAGTCCGGTGGCGAGTTCCGCCGCCTTGTCGGAGCTGGTCACGTACTGCAGGAAGGTGGCAACGCCCTCGAGGTTCTTCGAGTGGCTGGACCCGTACCAGACGCCGCCGCCGACGTTGCCGGTGACCTCGTCCTGACCGTCCCAGTGCAGTGGGGCTGCGGCGCCGATGGTTCCGGCCGGAAGATCGAGGCTGTCCGGGTTCTGGAAGATCGCCCCGGAGAACCAGGCCGGTCCAGGGGTTCCGAGCATCTTGTCCTTGTACTTGGCGAGGAAGTCCGCGCCGAAGACACTGTCCTGGACGAGGGTGCCGTTCGCGATCATGTGGTCGAGCATCTCGGTGACCTTGGTGGAGTTCTCGTCACTGAAATCGTTGGAGAAGCTGTCGCCGTCGACCTGGAAGATCGGGGCCTGGCCGCTCCAGTAGTAGGTGTACGGGCCGGCGAACGAGTCGCCGACCGAGCCGAGGATGTAGCCGGGATGCTCGGCCGCCACCTTGTCGCTGAGCGCCTCGTACTCCTCCCATGTAGTCGGGATCTCATAACCGAACTGCGTCATCAGAGGCTCGTTGTACCAGTAGACGACGGGGGCGAGGTCGTTGCGCACGCCGTAGATGTCGCCGTCGACGGTCATCGGGTCGAGCGCTCCATCGGTGAACCCGGCGAGGAAGTCGTCGGAGAGGAGGCCCCCGTTGAGCTTCGCGGCGAAGGCCTGAACGCCGTTCTGCTCGCTGCCGGCCCACGCGGTGTCGTTCTGCTGGGTCGAGAACACCACGTCCGGCCATCCTTCGCCGGACTGGTCGAACAGGGCGACCTTCGTCTTGAAGGAGTCGCTGCCGCCCGAGCTTCCGTCGT
The DNA here is from genome assembly GCA_013204985.1 of Microbacteriaceae bacterium VKM Ac-2855. GTDB lineage: Bacteria > Actinomycetota > Actinomycetes > Actinomycetales > Microbacteriaceae > Rathayibacter. The sequence continues at coordinate 501,721 of JABMLG010000002.1, read as the reverse complement.
AGGACTCGATGCTGATCGGGATGTCGGGGTTGTCAGCGGCGAAGGCCTGGGCGATCGGCTCGCGCGCGGCATCCACGAGGACAGTCAGTGACGCACTGGAGTCTTGCTCGGCGGCGGGGAAGCCGTATTCATCCGTCGTGGCGGAGGAGCCTGAGCAGGCGGTGAGCAGGCCCAGGGTGGCCACGGTCGTGGCGGCGAATGCGAGTGCTCGGGTAAGCGGACGGCGGAGGCGTCGTTGCTGGGTCATCGTGGCGTCCTAATCGGTCGGCATCATTGGCGAGGCGCCCTCGGGGAAGGCGACGACTCAATTGGATCATACATATTATCTATTATGCAAGGGCCCCAAAGCTCTTTCGAGAACGGATGAGGGGGCAGGTCTTGGCGACCTGCCCCCTCGCTGTACGAGCTGCCCCTGGCTACTGGCTTAACTAGTTGGGCGCTACCGCGATCGACCAGTACTGGTTCGACTGGTTCAGGGGTGCCCACTGGTCGATCCCGCCGCCGTTGACCGTGGTATTGCCCGCCACTTCCAGGGCCTGCTTCGACTGGAAGCTCCGGATCACGAATGCTCCGTTGGGTGCGGCTTCGAAGTACCACAGCTGATTGTTCGAGCCGTTCGCCGTCCGCTGCACGACGCTGGCACCCCGGGAGACGCTAGCGCCTTGGACGTCGAGCAGCTTGCCGCTGTTGCGGTTGACGATCGTGTAGAGACCACCACCGGCAGGTACGATCCGCCACTGCTGGTTGGTGCCGCCGAGAGAGGTGTACTGCTGGAGGGCCGCTCCGTCCGCAGTCGACGCGGCATTGATGTCGGCGACCAGACCCGAATTGACGTTGGTCAGCGTGTAGAAGGCCGTCGACGAGGCGCTGGGGACGACCGGGCCGGTCCCGATCGCGCCCTGCGCGGCGAGAACACGCACGTCGGCGATGTAGAAGTACCGGCCGTCGATCTTCTGTACCCGCACATAGCGGAAGGGTGCGCTCGTCGTCACGTCCAGCGAGACGCTGCCCGCATCGGGCACCGTACGCCCGGAGACTCGCCCGATCGTGGTGTAGCTGGCGAAGGTCGCGTCGTTCGATGCCTGGATCGAGAATCCGGTCCGAGTCTCGGGCTGGTCCACATCCTGCCGACTGAGGACCTGGATCTGGTCGAGTGGGACAGAAGCGCCCAGGTCGACCTGCCACCAGGAGTTCGTGTCGGATGCCGACGCCGACCACCCGGTCGAGGGGTTCCCGTCAGCAGCGGAGCCCGACGACAGTGCTCCGGAGTAGGTGCTCGATGCGGAGGTCGCCTTGCCCTGGGCGATGTCGACCTTGGCGCGGAGGCCTCGATAGGCGCTCTCGAGTCCGGCTGCCTGGATGACCGATTTGCCGGCGGCAGTGTTGTTGCTGAACGTCACATTGCTGCCGTTCTGGTTCTGACCCACGATGTTCTCGACGTTCTCGACGACGTTGTTCGCGGCCGTCAGCTGGTCGGATCCTTCGTCGAAGTAGAGCCCGATGAAGGGGTTCGTGCACGCCGCCGGAGTGCGAACGACATCGTGGACGTAGTTGTTCGAGTACGTGCTGCCGGGGTCGACGGACAGGTGGTAGATCCCGCCGGTGTCGCACAGCTTGTTAATGGCGTTGCTGACCTCGTTGTTGGTCACCGTGTTGTTCTTCGCGGCGCCCGCGGTGTGCTGCCAACCCCATCCGACGCTGATACCCGCCCACGGAACGTCGGAGATCTCATTGTGAGTGATCGTCGTTCCGCTGGTCCAGCCGGCGTTGATCCCCGCGGTGCCGTAGTAGTCGAGACCGATTCTCGTGATCAGGTTGTTCGACACGGTGTTGCCCGAAGCGACCTCCCGCGCGTCCGATCCGGCCGGGGTATTCGGCGGGTCGTACGGGCTGTGGTATTCGACCGACGGGTCGGAGAACTTGCCGACGACGATCCCGTTCCCCGCACCACCGCTGATGACATTTCCCACGACGACCGAATCGCGAGTTCCCCGGTCGAGATCGAGAGCCGTGGCGCCGGTGTTGGTGAAGGTGTTCCCCGCAAAGGAGATGTTCGAGGCGTTCGAAACGTGCACGGCCGCGGGTGGTCGTCCAACGGTCTGTTGGTTCTGGTTGTTCGAGGTCAGGTTGTAGTTGCCGCCCTGCGCGTTGAGGTACCCCGAATTGCTCGGGCGCGTCCAGGTCGTTCCCGTGAAAGTGAGCCCCGAGAAGCTGATGTTCGAAGCCGGTGAATCCAGGCTGGCGCCCGACACGTCCACCAGCGTCTCCAGCGCCGGAGCGGTGACAGCGGCAGTCGTCAGATCCTCACCCGGTCGGGGCAGGTAGTAGACGGTCTGAGTCGAGGTGTCCAGGGCCCATTCGCCGGGCTGGGTGATGAAGCCGCGCGAGTTCTCCCAGTGGAAGAATTCACCGTTCTCCAGACGCGGGTTCGGCCGCTGGAACAGGATGTTCGCTTCCGTGTCCTGGAAGGCGACCTTGTCGCCGCTGATGCTCTTGACTCGGAGGAAGTTCTCGCCCCACTGCGTCTCGAGCATCATCTCGGTGCCGGCAGTCACCGACGAGTTCAGTGCCGAGCTCGGCACGGTGACCGTCTTGCCGGTGGGGTCGGTGGACAGGAGCTGGAACCAGGATCCTTGGTCGGGGAAGCGCGATCTCGTCGCATGCACGCCGTTCACGTACAGCTGGCGGAAGGCGAGCGAACCGACGCTCGCCTTGAACACGCCGTTCCCTGCGGACGACCAACCGGTGATCGAGCGCGCTCCCGAGATGATCGGCGACTCGCCGGGGGCGGCCTGCCATCGCACGGTGTGCCCGTTCGTGCCCGAATCCGCTGCAGAGAACGTCAGGGCTGACGTCTGGGTGTACGTGCCCGAGCGCACATTGACGATCACGTCATCGCTCATCGAGGGCGCGACTGCACGAACGGCCGTCTGAGCCCTCGCCAGCGACCTGAACGCTTGTGAACTAGAGGTCCCCGTGTTGCTGTCGCTTCCATTGGCCGCATCGACCCAATAGCTGGCCGTCACCGCCGCCGCCGGAAGGGAAGGCACGAGGACCGCTGCCGCGATCGCCCCGATCAGCAACGCGGCCCATCCACCTCTGGCCTTCTTCGCCCGTGAAAATTTCATGCTGCTCCTCGTCTTTGAGATCCGCAAAGTGTGTTCATGATACATAATATCTATCACCAATGCGTTCCAATTTGCGAGGTAACTAGCCGCTGCTGCCGGTCTGGCGTGTCATGACTTCCTCGATTCAGGACGACGTCCATCGGTGGGTCAGCCGCTCATCGCGGCGATTTTCTGCCGGTCGCCGAACCAGGTGGCCATGCGCACCAGGTACGGTGTCCAGTCAACACGGCGGTCGTTTCCGTCTCGCGCACGGTAAGGGTGATGGTCATCGGGCGCTCTTTCTCGTTCGACGGGCGCGAACACGGCGTTCTCGTCGGCGCCGGGTAGGGCTCGGACGTCGATGTCGCGCTGACGAAGCAGCTCGCCGATCCGTTCGGACACGGCGGCGGGATAGCTCGCGCGGGCGCGTCCCGCAGAGTGATCGCTTCGACCTGGTTGACGAGAGGCGGTTGTGCTGGATGATGGGGCGACAGAGCTGAATCTCAGACGAGACGGAATCCGCCATGCCCCTGTCACCACTTCCCGCGAACATCGCAGAGTTCCTGAGGCGCCCCAACCCGTCGGTGGTTGCGTTGATCAAGCCCAGCGGTGAGCTGCTCACCACTGCCACGTGGTACGAACTCGTCGATGACCGCACGATTCTGCTGAACATGGATGCCAGCCGGGCACGCCTGAAGTACCTGCGGCAGGACCCGCGCGTCGCCCTCACGGTCATCGACGCCGACGACTGGGGCACCCACGTTTCGATCTCGGGCACCGTTACCCAGATCCGCCCCGACCCCGAGCTCGCCGACATCGACCGTTTGTCTCACCACTACACCGGCCACGCCCTCGGTGACCGCGACAGCGATAGGTGGTCCGCGATCATCGACATCACCCGCTGGCACGGCTGGAAAGCGAAAGCCCCCATCAACCCATAACGGCCTTGCACAGCTGGTCTCCTCTCGGATGCGAGCGCCACGACCTCCAGCACCGCCGACGCCGTTAGAGCCCGAACGTTCGCCGCCGCGGTTCGACCGCGTCACCCTCCTCGTACACCCAGCACGTCTGCTTCGACGACCGAACTTCCGTCGATCCAGGCGCACTTCCCGTCAGGTTGTGGACGCGTTCTGGGCGGGTTGAGCCGCCGATTCCGCTGTGGGGTCGGTGGTGAGTGTCGTGATGGAGCCAGGTGACGGAGGCGTCGGTACTGGTATCCGCGAGAACTTTTCGTGCCGGTTCTCGCGGCGCGGTCGCACTTCGAACTGGCTGCCCGGCCCTGGACGGAGCCGCGGCCGTGGGCTCGCGAATCCCCGTCGGGGATGCGGCGCTGATTTCAGGCCGATGATGCGTCGCTCCAACCCGACGGGCAGCCGCGTCGGGCTGGTCGCAGGACGTGAGGAGCGATCCGTCATCGGCTGTCCCGCCCGACATCGTGCACGTGATGTCGTAGGGACCTGCGGGCCGAGCATGGCGAGCAGCTGCTGCGCGTTGGTGTCGCACCCGGTCGTTGCCGTGTCCGCCCGTTCTCCGCAACGAGTCGCTCTGGGCATCTGCGGAGGCACGTGCCGGATACTCGGGACGGTGACTTCCGGATCCTCGTTCCTCGCCGCTCGACCGTGGCTCTCCTCCTACGCGAGCGGCGTACCTGCAGAGATCGCGCCGCCGACCCAGACCCTTGTCGACATGCTCGACGCCTCGGTTCGGGGCCACGGCGGGCGCGTCGCGCTGGAGTTCTTCGGTGCGAGCACCAGCTACGACCGCCTCGGCGATCAGGTCGCCCGGGCCGCCGAAGGGCTGCGCGGTCTCGGCGTCGTTGCGGGCGACCGCGTGGCCCTGGTGCTGCCCAACAGCCCGCAGCACGTGGTCGCGTTCTACGCTGTTCTGCGGCTCGGCGCGATCGTCGTCGAGCACAACCCCATCTATACCGCCCGCGAGTTGCGCCACCAGTTCGAGGACCACGGCGCCGACGTCGCGATCGTCTGGGACAAGGTCGCCGACACCGTCGCCGGCTTCCCCGCCGACGTCGCGGTGTCTCACCTGGTCTCCGTCGACCTGACGGCGGCGATGCCGCTGGGCACGCGGCTCGCTCTTCGCCTGCCGGTGAAGAAGGCCCGGGACTCTCGCGCTGCGCTGACGGCGAAGCCGCAGACCCGAAGCGTCGTGCGCTGGGAGCAGCTGGTGAAGTCCCGCAGGCTCAGCCGCAAGCACCCGCGGCCCCTCCTCGGTGACACTGCGTTGCTGCAGTACACCAGCGGCACCACGGGAACCCCCAAGGGCGCGATCCTCTCGCACGCGAACCTGCGCGCCAACGCCGCGCAGAGCCAGGCCTGGGTGCCGGGCCTGCAGCCGGGCAAAGAGACGTTCTACGGCGTGCTGCCGATGTTCCACGCCTACGGACTCACGCTCTGCCTGACCACCGCGGTGAGCATCGGCGCGCGGATCGTACTGTTCCCGAAGTTCGATCTCGACCTGGTCACCACGGCGTCGAAGACCGCACCGCCCACCTTCCTGCCCGGGGTGCCGCCGATCTACGACGCCCTCTCGCGCGCGTCCGAACGCGGCGCGATCGATCTGTCCAGCATCCGCTTCGCCATCTCGGGCGCGATGAGTCTGCCCGTCGCCACCGTCGAGCGTTGGGAGCGCGCCACCGGCGGCCTGCTGATCGAGGGCTACGGGATGACCGAGGCATCACCCATCGCGCTCGGCAACCCGATGGGTCCGACCCGGCGACCCGGCACCGTCGGCGTCCCGTTCCCGAGCACGGAGATCCGTGTCGTCGACCCCGATGACGCGAGCACGGATCGCGAACCGGGCGAGGCGGGCGAACTGCTCATCCGCGGACCGCAGGTGTTCCAGGGGTACTGGCGTCGTGCCGACGAGACGGCGGCGACCCTGCTGCCGGGCGGCTGGCTGCGCACCGGTGACATCGCCACCGTCTCCCCCGACGGCTTCGTCGCGATCGTGGACCGCGCCAAGGAGTTGATCATCACCGGAGGCTTCAACGTCTCGCCCACCGAGGTCGAGGGCACGCTCGAGACGCACCCGGATGTGCTGCGCGCGGCGGTCGTCGGGCTCGCCCGTTCCTCGGGCGGCGAAGACGTCGCTGCGGCCGTGGTGCTGCGCCCTGGGGCCGCCTTCGATGCCGGAGCTCTGCGCGACTTCTGCCGTCTGCACCTCGCGGCGTACAAGGTACCCAAGCGCATCGTGCAGCTCGAGGAGCTGCCGACCTCACTGATCGGCAAGGTCCTGCGCAAGCAGGTGCGCGAACAGCTGACCTCCGCCCGGTAGCCATCGCCTTCCTGCGAGGGACCCCGCCTGTGCGCGAGCGACCCCCGCAGGGTGGGTCCCTCGAGCACGGAGCGGGTCCCTCGCAGGAAGGCGGAGGGCGGAGGGCGGCTAGTCCGCGCCCATGAGGCCGACGGCCGGCACGCCGTCGATCCGCTCGTAGCGGTAGAAGACCGAGCCCTTCGGCGACGTGATCACCGGTTCGACGAGCCGGAGATTGGTCGGAACGGCCCCGCCGGCGAACACCTTCTTGCCGCTGCCCAGCAGGATCGGATACACCCACAGGTTCAGCCGGTCGAAGAGCTGCTCGGCGAGCAGGGTCTTCACGAAATCGAGGCTGCCGATCACGTGCGTCTCTTCGTGCCGCGATTTCACAGCGCGAACCGCGGCGGGCACATCCGCACCGAGCAGCGAGGAGCCGGCCCACTCGAGCTCGAGCTCACCGCGTGAGGCGACGTATTTGGGCAACCTGTTGAAGAGGGCGCCGATGGCGTCGTCCTGGTGCGGCCAGTACGACGCGAAGATGTCGTAGGTGCGCCGACCGAGCAGCAGAGCGTCCATCCGCTCCATCCCGGCGCTGACCTGCTCGCCGTCGACCTCGCCGACGAGTGGGGCCTGCCAACCGCCGAAAGCGAACCCTCCCTCCGGGTCCTCGTCGGGCCCGCCGGGCGCCTGCGCGACGCCGTCGAGTGTGGTGAACAGGTCGATGTGGATCAGCCCCATTGCCGTCCTCCGTTCTCTCGCCCGCGCCGCCTCGGCGCTGGGATCACCCCGACGCTGGCACACACGTGCGCGCCCGGCAAGGGCCGGGTGCCGGAACCTGGTGCGGATGCGGTAGCCGCGACGCGGTCGCTTCGCGATCGAGGCGATGCTCGACGCACCACCTCGCGGCGCATCCCCAATTCGGGATCCTGCGAGCGGATCCACGCACCGAACACTAGTTTGAGACATTGAGACGCAAATGGCGTCGGCTCGTCCACCAGCACCCTGTCCCGGAGAGTGACCGATGAATCAGTTCCGACCCGCCCTACTCACCCGCTTGCGCCAGGCGTTGGCCATCACGGCGGTCGCCGTGTTCATCGCTGTCGCCGCACCGAACGCCTTCGCCGCGACCACGACCGAGAGCGAGTCCAACAACACCGTCGCCACTGCTGACGTCGTTGCGCTCGGCGACTCCGTGCAGGGCTCCACGTTCTCCACCACCAACGGCGACGAGGACTACTTCGCCTACGACGCGCCCGCCGACGGCCGCATCACCGTCGACCTCGACTTCCCCGCCGGGCTCGGCACCGCCCGCGGCTACGACGTCGACATCTACGACAGCAGCGGCGCCAACCTCTACTCGTTCAGCATCGACGCGAATCAGAACGACGGCACCGACCTCGCCGCCCAAGGCACCTACCTCCCCGCCGGCCGCTTCTACGTCCGGATCTACGGCTACATCGCCTGGTCCACCTGGGGCCAGAGCTACACCCTCACCACCACCCACACCCCCGGCCTCGTCGAGACCGAGACCAACGACAGCACCGCCCGCGCCGACGTGCTCACCCTCGGCAGCACCGTCACCGCATCCTCCCTCACCACTACCAACGGCGACGAGGACTACTTCGCCTACGACGCGCCCGCCGACGGCCGCATCACCGTCGACCTCGACTTCCCCGCCGGACTCGGCACCGCCCGCGGCTACGACGTCGACATCTACGACAGCAGCGGCGCCAACCTCTACTCGTTCAGCATCGACGCGAATCAGAACGACGGCACCGACCTCGCCGCCCAAGGCACCTACCTCCCCGCCGGCCGCTTCTACGTCCGGATCTACGGCTACATCGCCTGGTCCACCTGGGGCCAGAGCTACACCCTCACCACCACCCACACCCCCGGCCTCGTAGAGACCGAGACCAACAACAGCACCGCCCGCGCCGACGTGCTCCCCCTCGGCAGCACCGTCACCGCATCCTCCCTCACCACCACCAACGGCGACGAGGACTACTTCGCCTACGACGCGCCCACGGCGGGCCCCGTCACCCTGAAGCTCACGTTCCCGAGCGGACTCGGTACCGGCCGGGCCTACGACGTCGACGTCTACAACGCCGCCGGCGACCCGCTCTACGAGTACCGCGTCGATACCGATCAGAGCGACGGAGCCTCCCTCGCCGCGCAGTCCCTGTCGGTTCCCGGCGGTCGTTTCTACGTCCGGATCTACGGCTACGTCGCCTGGTCCACCTGGGGCGAGAGCTACGCGCTCACCGTCCTCGGGCCCGGATCGTTCGCCGATGTGCCGTCCTCGAATCCGTTCTTCGCCGATATCGAATGGATGAAGGCCGAGGGCATCTCGACCGGGACCGTCCTCGCCGACGGAACCTCCCTCTACAAGCCGGCGGACCCGGTGAGCCGCATGGCGATGTCCGCCTTCCTCTACCGCTACAGCGGCGACAGCTACTCGCCCCCGGCGAACCCCTCGTTCGCCGATGTACCGCGTGATCACCCGTTCTACACGGAGATCGAATGGATGAAGGCCGAAGGGATCACCACCGGCACGGTGCAGCCGGACGGCCCCGTGTTGTACAAGCCGAACGATGCGGTCAGCCGAGAAGCGATGTCCGCGTTCCTGTACCGGATGAGCGGCGACACCTTCACCCCGCCGTCGACCGCGTCCTTCCCCGATGTGCCGACGACGCACTACTTCTACACCCCGATCGAGTGGATGAAATCCGAGGGCATCACCACCGGTTCTCGACAGCCCGATGGCACGGTTCTGTACCTGCCGCGCGAACCGGTCACCCGCGAGGCGATGGCGGCCTTCCTGCACCGCTACGACGGTCGCTGACCTCCGACCCCGCACGCGCACCACCCGAACGCCCGCAGGTCACGGCGAACACGAACGGCCGCCACAGAGCCTCTGCGAAGTGGCGGCCGTTCGTGGTCGTGACGAGAACACCCGCGAAGTATTTCGCCGCTTCCGGGGCGGCGACGGTGTCGAGGTGGGTGCCGGCCCGGGCAAGTGAGATCGGGGCCAGCCCGGATGTTCACCCTCTTACGCCTCCTTAGGCTCGCGGCAAGCCGAGCCGAGGAGCCCATCATGAAGGTCGCCGTTCTACCCGTCTACTTCTCCGATGCCGAGCGGGTCACCGCTCACACGGTCGAGCAACTCGCCGCCTACTTCACCGACGCCCAGCGATATTTCCGCGACCAGTCCGGCGGACGCGAGCACCTGGAATTTCACGTCTTCCCCTGGTTTCGCGAGCCGATCACAGGCGCGCAGTGGGACGCCCTCGCCTTCAGCGCCGGAGACACCGTCGTGCCGGCCTACGCGAACGGCACCGGTGCCGACCTCTCGGGTTACGAGCATTTCGTCCTGGCCGTCGACAAGGAGAACGCGCGCTCCGCGGCCTGGCGGCCGGGAGATCCGACGCACCGGTACCTGCATCTCTCGGCCCGCGACATCACCTCGGCCCTCGTCTGCCACGAGCTCGGCCACCTCGCCGGCGCCGATCACGGCTTCCTGAGCACGCCGTTCCGTGACGTGGCGTACGGCGACACGTTCTGCGTCATGGGTGGCGAGAGCGACAAATTCACCTTCCCGAGCGAATTCGGGGCATCCGGCCCCGGAATGACCGCGTCGATGCTGCACGCCTGCGGCTGGCTCGATGAGAACGATCCCGCGGTGGCGGTCGATCTCGATCTCGGCCACCGGGCCGAGGTGGACGTCGCCCTGCAGCCACTCGCCGGCGCACCGGCAGCCGGCGTGACCCGGAGGGTGCTCGCATGGTCGGACGGGCTGGCGCCCGGGCGCCGGCTCCTCCTCGAGACCCGGTCGAGCAGCGGATGGGACGAAGGCATCCCGACCTCCGGACCCGAGGTCACGCTCGTCGCGCACCTCACCGCGAACGACGGCGGGTCGGCCGAGACGGTTCTCATCGGCTCGACCATCGCGCGCGTCGGTGCCGTTCTCGAACTGCCGGATGCAGCGGTGTCGGTAGCGGTCCTCGGCACCGGGTCCGCTGTGTCGCTGCGCGTCACCCGGCGCATCCGGCACCTCTTCTCGGCCGGTGAGGGCGTGATCTACGCGGTGACCGACACCGGGGATCTGCTCTGGTACCGCCACGACGGACACGTCGATGGCACCTTTCGCTGGGCCGACGCCAACTTCCGTAAGGTGGGCAGCGGATGGACGGCGCCACGAGTCATCCCCGGTGGCAACGGCGTGCTGTACACGATCAGTGCCGAGGGAGAACTGCGCTGGTACCGGCATGACGGCTGGCGCGACGGATCGTTCCGGTGGGCGAACGGTGGTGGCACGATCGTCGGCACCGGCTGGACGATGCCGATCGTGTTCTCCGGCGGCGACGGCGTGCTCTACACGATCACCGCAACAGGCGACCTGAACTGGTACCGGCACGATGGGCACGGAGACGGCACGTTCCGGTGGGCGGACGCGACCGCTCGGAAGGTCGGCACCGGCTGGCCGACGCGCCGCGTGTTCTCCGGCGGAGACGGCGTGATCTACGTCATCGGCGATTCCGGGGATCTGCTCTGGTACCGCCACGACGGACGCGGCGACGGCAGCTTCCGCTGGGCGGCCGATGCCGGCAGGAAAGTCGGAACGGGCTGGACGATGCCCGCGGTGTTCTCCGGCGGTGACGGGGTGCTCTACGCCGTAGCGCCGAACTACGATCTGCTCTGGTACCGCCACGACGGACGCGGCGACGGCAGCTTCCGCTGGGCGAGCGATGCCGGGCGGAAGGTGGGTGCGGGTTGGAACCCGCACACCTCCTCCGATCGAGCCGCCGGAGTGATCTACGCCGTCGACGAGGCGCACAACCTGCTCTGGTACCGGCACGAGGGCTCAGAGCACGGAACCTTCCGCTGGCGTTTCGACGCGGCGCGAACCGTGGGAGCGGGTTGGCCGACGCGGGTGTTCTCGGGCGGCGACAGCGTGCTCTACTCGATCGACGACGCAGGAACCCTGCGCTGGTATCGGCACGATGGCCAGGTCAACGGCAGTTTCCTCTGGACGGACGCGATCGATGGACAGGTCGGTTCCGGGTGGCGCTTCCGAACGGTGTTCAGTGGTGGGCAGGGCGTGCTCTACGCGATCACGGATGCGGGCGACCTGCTCTGGTTCCACCATGACGGTCGCTTCAACGGCACCTTCCGCTGGACCGATACCGCCGCTCGCACCGTCGGAACCGGGTGGACGGCGGAGCATGTCTTCTCGGGCGGAGACGGTGTCATCTACGTCGTGAACGCCCGCGGCGAACTGCTCTGGTATCGGCACGAGGGCCGGTTGGACGGCTCGTTCCGCTGGGCCGCCGATGCGGGCCGCGTCGTGGGCACCGGTTGGAAGGGGCGTCACGTCTTCTCGGGTGGCGGTGGGGTCATCTACCTCGTCACCGACGCGGGCGACCTGCTCTGGTACCGCCACGACGGCCGCGAAGACGGCACGTTCCGCTGGGCCGCCGACGCGGGCCGCACGGTCGGCGTCGGGTGGCACCAGCCGGTGCTGTTCTCGGCGTGAACAGGGTGGGTTCGGTACGGGGGTGTCGGGGCCTGCACGTACCGGATCTCAGACCGGCCGGATGGCCACCCGTGCAGAGGCCGCCTGGTCCGCGTGATCCCGCGGATGCGAGCAGGCGGTCACCAATGACGATCGCCTGTATCTGAGATCCGGTACACGGACGTCGCCGGCCCAGGGCGAACTCGAACGGCCCGGAGCCGAAGCTCCGGGCCGCACATCTGCGTGGTACTTCCGAGGTCGATGTACTACCGCACCGTGGTGTCGACCCGGATCTCGGCGCGCTTCGGTGCGAGTCCGAGTTCGTTCATCGGCACACGGAACGTCTCCTTCGCCGTAGCGACCGCGATGACGTTGATGAGGCACAGCACCGAGATGAACGCCGCCACCACGAGCCACGCGTCAGGACCGTCCCCGGCGATGGCGACCGCGATCGTCGGAGCGAAGCCGGCGATGGCGAAACCGATCTGCGTGCCGAGCGCCATCCCGGAGAGGCGCACCCGGGTCGGGAACCACTCACTGTAGGTCGCGGGCCACGCGCCGCTCGTCGCCGTGTATACGGCACCGAACATCACGATTCCGCTGATGAAGATGAGCGGGTAGTTGCCGGTCGAGATCGACCAGAGGTAGGCGAACATCATCACCGCACTCCCGACCGTGCCGACGATGAAGACGGGCTTGCGTCCGATGCGGTCGGACAATCGCGCCCAGAGCGGGATCGCGATGAGAGCGACGACGTTGGCGAGCACTCCGACCCAGAGCATCGCCGTGCGATCGAGTCCGACCGTGTTGACGGCGAAGCTCAGGGCGTAAACGGTGAAGATCGTGCTCACGGAGGCGATGAGGGCCGCGGCGACGACCCGCAGGACCGTGCGCCAATGGTCGCGGAGGAGCACCTTCAGCGGCGCTTCGTCGACAGCACCTTCGGACCTCTGCTGTTCGAACACCGGCGTCTCCTCGAGAGTGCGTCGGATGACGAAGGCGACGACGACCACGATCGCGCTCAGCCAGAAGGGCAGACGCCAGCCCCAGGTCAGCAGCTGGTCTTCGGGAAGCAGAGCGACCGGGATGAAAATGGCCGTCGCCAGGATCTGTCCGGCTTGCGTGCCCGACAGCGTGAAGCTCGTGACGAAGGCGCGTTGTCCCGCAGGCGCGTGCTCGAAGGACATCGAGTTCGCTCCGGCCTGCTCACCACCCGCGGAGAAGCCCTGGCACAGACGAAGGATCACCAAGAACACGGCGGCGGCGGGGCCGACGGTGTCGTAGGTCGGCAGGCAGCCGACCACGAAAGTGGATCCGCCCATGAGCAGTACCGTCAGCACGAGCACGCGCTTGCGGCCGAATCGATCGCCCATGTGTCCGAGCACGAGGGCCCCGATCGGGCGTGCCAGGTACCCGACTCCGAACGTGGCGACGGCCAGCAGGGTCGCGATGATCGGGTCGTCACCGGCGAAGAAGAGCTTGCCGAAGACCAGTGCTGCAGCCGTGCCGTAGATGAAGAAGTCGTAGTACTCGAGCGCGCTGCCGATCCAGGCCGCAGTTGCGGCGCGCCGCGGATCCCCGCGGTTCTCCTGGGTGCTTGCACGGGGCGAGGGGTCGTGGGTCATCGTTGATCCCTTTCATCAGAGGTACCCGGCACCGCTGCCGGGGAGTGTTCAGGCGGCGGGAGCTGCCCGCCGGGTGCGCTCGAGGCGCTGGGCTGCGAGTCGGACCGGAGCGTTCGCGGCACCGTAACCGTCGTAGTCTCCGCGCCGTTCGACCAGTTCGAAGGAGACCCGTCCGACGGGTCGCGTGTAGACGTGCAGGAACTCACCCTGGGGGCTTCGGTCGAGCAGGACGTTCGCCTCGCGCAGTTCTTGCAGACGCGCGGCGCCGAGTGCGTAGCGGGCTTCGAGATCCTCGTAGTAGTTCTCGGGAACCGGCAGCAGCGGGACGGCGTCACCCAGTACCCGCAGGGTCGCGAGCAGGTCGTCCGTCCGGAACGCGACGTGATTCGGGTAGTCCGCCTCCTCTCGCGCGTGCGTCGGCAAGGCATTCAGTGCGATCCGGACGGTCGAGTCGGACGAGACCAGGCTGCGTGAACGCACGAGTCCGCTGGCGCCGGGAACGTCCACCAGGTCGCCCGCGGACAGGCCGAGCAGACTTCGGAAGAACAGAACGGCCTCGTCGACGCGATCCCACGGCTGCACCAGCGAGATGTGGTCGATCTCGACGATGCCGGCGGAGGCGGACTCCTCGATCGGCCGTGGCACGGGTCCGAACTCGCTCGTCCACCCGGCGCCGTCGCGCGCGCCGGTCGCACTGAAGTAGATCTCCGTGCCGTCCGGCGCGCCGACGGCGAGCAGCAGCTCCTCGTCGGCACGCCGGTCGCGGTCGAGCAGGGGGTTCTGCAGCGCCTGAGCCCGCGCGGCCGCCGCATCGACGTCGTCGACCTCGAGGCCGATCGCCACGATTCCGACCTCCGCGCGATCGAGCGCGCGATTCACCACGATCTGAGCACCACCGCGAGACCACAGCGTGGCGTTCTTGCGCCGGTGCGGCCCGGACCGACGGAAGCCGAGTGAGGCGAGCATCGTCTCCACATCGTCGTCGACGGTCGGGCTCAGCTCGACGAACCCGAACCCGCCGACGCTGATGTGGGCGGGGAGCGCGGAGTCGAGGGCGCCACCGGGACGCCGAGCGACAGCCTCCTCGAGCGCGACGAGGGAACGGTGTGCTTCGACGGCGGTGGCGCGGGGATCGCTCTGACGGAAGTCGTCGTTGAACACCTCGAGCGAGAGCGGGCCTGAGTACCCGGCATCCAGCACTCGCCGCACGAAGTCCGTCAGGTCCCACGAGCCCTCCCCCGGGAAGAGACGGTAGTGCCGGCTCCAGCTGAGCACGTCGAGGCTCATCCGCGGGGCGTCGGCGATCTGCAGATACCCGATCTTCTCCGCCGGGATGTCCGCGATGGTGTCGAGACCCGACTCCCGGGAGAGGATGTGGAAGCTGTCCAGACACACTCCGAGGGCGGGGTGATCGACCTGTTCGACGATCCGCCACGCGTGCTCATAGGTCGAGACGTAGCGTCCCCACGCCAGCGCCTCGTACGCCACCTGTATTCCGTGCGACGCGGCGAGTTCGGCCAATCGACCGAGCTGATCGACCGCGACCTCGTCGTACGGCAGCGTCGCGGTGGCGACGTTCGAGCAGACCAGGATGCGGTCGGTGCCGAGCCGGTGCATCAGCTCGAACTTGCGTTCGGCGCGGGCGAGGTTGGCCGTCAGCAGGCTCGGTTCGACCCCTTCGAAATCGCGGAACGGCTGGTACAGATCGATGGTGAGGCCACGGTCGGCGCATCGCTTCGCGACGTCCTCGGGAGTCAGCGCACTCGTCACCAGGTCGGTCTCGAACAGCTCGATACCGTGGAATCCCGCGCCTGCGATCGCATCGATCTTCTCGTCGAGCGTGCCGCTGACGCAGACCGTCGCGATGGAGGTGCGCATCAGAGCACCTCGCCCGTCTCACCGACGAGCGTGAGGAAGTGCGCGCGCATCCGTTCGGCGTCCGGCTCGAGTCCGGTGATCAACGCGAGCGCATCGACGGCCTGGCCGACCGCCATCCGCCCACCGTCGAGCGCACGGATGCCGCGATCGCGTGCTCGGATGAGTAACTGCGTCTCGAGGGGCCGGTAGACGACCTCGGCGAGCCAGGCGTTCGGTGAGAGAGCGTCGACATCGAACGCGGTGCCGGGATGCTCTTTCATCCCCGTCGGGGTCGCGTGGATCACACCGTTCGCGGCGGCCAGCTCGTCCGCACCGGCATTCGCTGCCGCGGAGATGGCCGCGGAGGGGAAGCGATCCTGCAGAGTCCGTGCCAGCCCGGCCGCGCGTTCGAGCGCGGCATCGATCAGCACCAGCGAATGAGCGCCGAGATCCAAGGCGGCGTAGGCGGTCGCGGCTCCGGCACCTCCGGCCCCGAACTGCAGGACGCGTTCGAGGGTGGCACCCGGAAGCCCGTCGCAGAAGGCCCGACGGAATCCTGTCCAGTCCGTGTTGTGACCCACGGCGCCATCAGCGCCGAAGACGACGAGATTCACCGCTCCCAGCCGCGCCGCGTCGGGTGTGAGGCGATCGAGGTACGGGATGACCAGCTGTTTGCAGGGATGGGTCACGTTCACAGCGGCGTAACCGGCAACGCGCACCTCGTGAAGGATCTCGCCGATCTCCTCGGGCGCGCGCCCGAGCGTCAGCAGATTGAGGATGCGGTACTCGTAATCGAGACCGTGCAAGGCGGCCTCACGCTCATGCATCGCCGGCGTCAGCGATTCGCTGATCCCCGCCCCCACGAGGCCGACGAGGTAGGAACGCGTTGAATCCGCGACCGTCATCGCTCCACCGTCGCCGCGGCGGGACGTGCGTCGCGGAGGGCGATCGGCACCTTCGGCAGGACGATGCGGGGACAAGCGTGGTTCACCATTGACCGAGCTCCTTAATTAACGATTCGGTACATTGTTTGGCCGCATCTCGCCGGAGTCAAGGCGCGGGAAGCAGTATTGTCGCGAAATCGACGCTGCTAATTAACCTATTGGACCATCGAGAGATTGCACCGGTGTCCACGACGATGTCGATCCCGCACTCCGCATCACGATGACGGCGGGTCGGAGTTCCGGCTCGGCGATGGCCGGTCGGTCACGCCTAAACTTGAGCGACGGCTTGGAGGTCGGCGCACATGGAGACTGACCTGATGGCGCCCACGGGAGGCACCGTGGACGCGGCAGAACCTGCCGTCCGTCGCCGCAATGCCGTCCGCACGAAGGAGAGCATCCTGCGCGCGGCCACGGCCGAGTTCGCCAACAGCGGCTTCGCGGGGGCACGAGTCGACGAGATCGCGAATCTCACGTCGACGACGAAGCGGATGATCTACTACTACTTCCGCTCGAAGGAGGGCCTCTACCTCGCTGTGATGGAGGCCGCCTACGCCGTGATCCGCACGCTCGAGCGCGACCTCAACGTCGACGACCTCCCGCCGGTCGACGCATTGCGGTCGCTGGCCGAATCCACCTATGAGCACCACACGAGCCATCGCGATTTCGTCCGCCTCGTGGCGATCGAGAACGTTCACCGCGCCGAGCACATCCGCAGCTCCCAGGCGATCCGAGACCTGAACTCGACGGCGGTCGAGACGATCGAACGCGTGCTGGCACGAGGAGTCGCTACGGGGGTGTTCCGCGCCGATCTCGACGCCCTCGACGTGCACATGATGATCAGTGCGTTCAGCGTCTTCCACGTGGCCAATCGCTACACGTTCCGGGTGCTGTTCGAGCGGGATCTGCTCGACGTGGACCGTCACGAACGCTACCGACGACTCGCCGGCGAGATGATCGTCGCCACCCTGACCTCCCGACCGATCTGACGCGCCATCGGAGCGCGGCGCGCCCGGTCGCTCGGTTCTATCGCTCGAGCACGACCGCCAACCCCTGCCCGACACCGATGCAGGCCGCGACGACCGCGACACCTCGCCCTCGTCGCGCCAACTCGTGCGCCGCATGACCGATGATCCGGCCGCCGGAGGCGCCGAGGGGATGCCCGATCGCGAGCGCTCCCCCGTGCACGTTCACCTTCTCCGGGTCGAGATCCGGCCAGCCCGCGAGGCAGGCCAGCACCTGCGATGCGAAGGCCTCGTTCAACTCGACGAGATCCACGTCGTCCCACGTGCGGCCGGCACGGGCGAGCGCCTTGTTCGCCGCCTCGATCGGAGCGATCGGGAAGTCCTGCGGATCGACGCCGTGGGCAGCGCGGCCGGCGATGCGAGCGAGCGGCCGCTGGTCGAACGCGTCCTCACCGCCGATCAGGACGGCGGAGGCGCCGTCGTTGATCGGCGATGCGTTTCCGGCCGTCACCGTTCCATCGGCGGCGAAGAGCGGCTGCAGAGCCCCCAACCTCTCGATCGTGGTGCCGGATCGGATGCTCTCGTCCCGGGCGAGCGGCGCGCCAAGAACCTGCACGATCTCCCCGTCGTAGACACCGCGCTCCCACGCCTCGGCGGCGAGCCGATGCGAGCGCAGGGCGAACTGGTCCTGCGCCTCGCGGCTGATGCCCCAGGTGCGCGCGATGTGCTCGGCGGCCTGCCCGTTGCTGATCGTCCATTCCGAGGGCAGTGCCGGATTCGTCATGCGCCAGCCGATCGAGGTGTTCCACAGGGTCGGGTTGCCGACGGCCGGCCACGCCGCGGCCGACTTCTCCAACACGAACGGTGCGCGGCTCATGGATTCGACCCCACCGGCGAGGATGACATCGGCATCACCCGTCTCCACAGCCCGCGACGCTTGGATGACGGCCTCGAGGGACGACGCACACAGACGGTTCACGGTCGTTCCGGTGACCCGGGTCGGGAATCCCGCCAGCAAAGCGCCGAAGCGGGCCACGTTGCGGTTGTCCTCCCCCGCCTGATTCGCGTCGCCGAAGACGACGTCATCGATTCGCGCCGGGTCGAAACCGATCCGCTCGACGAGTGCGGCCATGACCGCAGCCGCGAGATCATCGGGCCTGACCCCGGAGAGGGCGCCGCCGGCCCTGCCGAACGGAGTGCGGACAGCGTCGTAGACGAAACTCGAGTTCGGCACGGTCAGGCCTCCAGATCCAGGTCGGTGAGTCGTTCGAGCTCCGCAACCGTGGTGTCGCCGAACAGCTCCCGCACGCGGAAGCCGGACTCTGTGAGGTCGAAGATCGCCTGGTCGGTATAGACGCGGGAGACGCATCCGACACCGGTCAACGGATAGGTGCATTCGGCGACGAGCTTGGTCGCGCCATCGCGGGTGAGCAGGTCCGTCATCACCCAGACGTTCTTGGCGCCGATCGCCAGGTCCATCGCGCCGCCCACCGCAGGAATGGCGCCAGCGGCGCCCGTCGACCAGTTCGCCAGGTCGCCCTTCTCGCTCACTTGGAAGGCACCCAGCACGCAGACGTCCAGGTGCCCGCCGCGCATCATCGCGAACGAATCGGCCTGGTCGAAGAAGGCGGCGCCCGCGAGTGCCGTGACGGGTTGCTTGCCCGCGTTGATCAGGTCGGGGTCGACGAGCAGGGACAGTGGCGCGGGGCCCATCCCGAGCAAGCCGTTCTCGGTGTGCAGCAGGATGTCGAGGCCCGGAGGCAGATGGTCGGCTACGAGGGTCGGGGCGCCGATGCCGAGATTGACGTACGACCCGTCGGGGATGTCGGCAGCGATCCTCTTCGCGATGTCGACGCGAGTGAGTACGGTCATCGGTTCTCCTCCAGCGGTTCGCCATCGACGGTGACACCGCCGGTGAAGACGCCACCGGTAACCCAGCGACGTGATCCGACGGCCACCACTCGATCGACGAAGATCCCGGGTGTGACGACGGTTTCAGGGTCCAGCTCTCCCAGGCCGACGACGTCGTCCACCTGCACGATGGTCAGGGCCGCCGCCGTAGCCATCACCGGGCCGAAGTTGCGGGCAGTCTCGCGGTAGACGAGATTGCCCCATCGATCGGCGCGGTAGGCCGAGATCAGCGCGACATCCGCGCGGATCGGCGACTCCAGCACGTACTCCCTGCCATCGATGGTCCGTCGCTCCTTTCCTTCCGCGAGCTGAGTGCCCACACCGGTCGGACTGAAGAATCCGCCGATCCCGGCCCCCGCAGCGCGCATCCGCTCGGCAAGATTGCCCTGCGGAACGATCTCCAATTCGATCTCGCCGGCTCGGTAGAGCCGGTCGAACACCCAGGAGTCGTGCTGGCGGGGGAACGAGCAGACCATTCGGCGGACCCGTCCTCTCGCGAGCAGCGCGGCGAGGCCGACATCGCCGTTGCCGGCGTTGTTACTGACGATGGTGAGATCGCTCGCCCCCTGGTCGATCAGGGCGTCGATGAGTTCGACCGGCTGTCCGGCCCGACCGAAGCCGCCGATCATCACCGTCGCGCCGTCCGCGATCCCTGCAACGGCCTCGGTCACGGTCGTCACGGTCTTGTCGATCACGAGTCGCCCTCCGTCTCGCCCGCGAGAACCTCGCCGGCGAGGCGGAAAGCCGTGTTCGCGGCCGGCACTCCCGAGTACACAGCGGATTGGAGGATGACCTCGCGGATCTCGTCGACGGTCAGACCGTTGCGCAGCGCTGCTCGGACGTGCATGGCGAATTCCTCCTGGTGCCCGTGCGCGATGAGCGAGCTCAGAACCGCGACCGATCGGCTGCGGCGGTCGAGCCCCGGCCGCGACCAGACATCTCCCCAGGCCGTCCGCGTGATGAAGTCCTGCCAGTCGGCCGTGAACGCCGTCGTGCGCTCCACGGCGCCGTCGACGTGCTCGTCCGAGAGCACAGCGCGGCGCACCCGCATGCCGCGGTCGCGCCGATCGGAGTCGGTGAGCTCGGTCATGATCGAACCTCCTCGGAGTGGTTGTCGAAGTAGGAGAGAAGAGCGTCCGCGGTGGCCTCCGGTTGCTCCGCCGGGGGCAGATGGGCGCATCCGCCGATCTCGGCCGTGGCGCCGCGCGCGACTCCGGCGGCGATCTCGGCGGCCTTCGTCTCGGGCGCGACGGTGTCGTGCTCTCCCCAGAGAGCGAGCACGGGCGCCGTGATCCGCCCGAGACTCCCTCTGACATCGTGGGCGGCGAGCGCCTCGCAACACCGGGCGTACGACTCGTCGTCCGCGTCCTGCAAGGCGTGCAGGAGCCGCCCGGAGAGGTCCGGATGCCGCGCGATCGACTCCGGCGCGAACCACCGTTGCGCTGATCCGATGATGATGCTGGACGTGCTCCGGGCTCGAACGAGAGCGGCACGATCGTGCCAGGATCCCGGATCCCCCAGCTGGGCTCCGGCGGCGATGATCGCTGCGGCCGGCACACGGTCGCCGTGGCGGAGCAGCAGCTCGAGACCGACCGCGCCACCCAATGACACGCCCGCGTAGAAGAAAGGGCCGTCGACGGATGCGGCCACGGCGTCGGCGAGGTCGGCCACCGAGAACGGTGCGGACGCCGGGGGCGAGTCGCCGTGACCGGGCAGATCCCAGACCAGCAGACGGCATCGCGTCGCCAGGAGTGGTGCGGCCTCCTCCCACAGGATGCTCGAGGTGCCCAGCGAGCAACCGAGCACGAGGAGCGGCTGCGTCGGCTCGCCGCCGAGCGCGCGGAGAGTGATCGAGGGCACCGTCATGAGCCTTCACTTCCGGAGTCTCGACGCCTGGTGAGGCGGTCCGTAGTGGCGATGCTGTCGCCGAGGTAGCCGGCCGGGTCGAGCAGTACATCCGGGTCGAGCGAGGGGCCGGGAAGCTCCCGGAGGAGCGCCCCCAGATCCGCACCACCGCGCGCCGCTGCGATCAGCTCGGCGACGCGCTGCGTCCCGATGATCGGGGTGAGCACGATCGACAGCCGCTCCGCAAGGATCAGGCCGCCGCTGAGAGCCAGATTGCGAGCAACCGCCGCGCCATCCACTCGAAGCGATGCGGTGAGCCGGGCCGTCGTCGCGCTGGCCCCGAGGGTCAACCGCAACAGCTCCCGCAGCACCGGCCACTCGGCGTGCCAGGCTCCCGCAGGACGCTCGTCCGCAGCGAGAGCCGCGCAGCTGTGCAGCGTCGCGGCCAGGTACGGGGCGCGAAGCGACGCCGATCGCACGAGCACGGCCTCCACCGGGTTGCTCTTCTGCGGCATCGCCGATGAGCCGCCCCCCGAGCCCACTGAGATCTCGCCGATCTCGGTGCGTGAGAGCGTCGCGACGTCGCCGGCCAGCTTGCCGAGCGCATCCGTCACCTGCGTCAATGCGTCGGCGAGCTCGGTGACGGGCCAGCGGCTGGTGTGCCACGCGACCTCGCCGTAGTCGAGTCCGAGGACCCCCGCGAAGCGAGACGGCAACCGCTCGGCGTCAGCTCCCGCGAGTGCGTAGAAGGAGGCTCGGGTTCCGGCGGCCCCGCCGAGCTGAGCCGGGAACGTCAGCTGCTGCAGGCGGCCGATCGCGCGTCGGATCCCCATCAGCCAGCCGGTCGCACGCATCCCCACGGTCGTGGGCACGGCGTGCTGGGTGAGGGTGCGCGCAGCCGCGACGGTGTCGCGGTGTTCCGCGGCGAATGCGGAGAGGTTCTGCTCGGCTGCCGTCAACGCGGCGAGGATCGCGTCGACCACGTCGCGGGCGACGAGCATGAACGCGGTGTCGATGATGTCCTGGCTCGTGGCGCCACGATGCACCCACTCGCGCAGAGCCATCGGTGCTCGCTCTTTCAGGGTGAGCGCGAGCGGTACGACCGGATTCCCGCTTGCCACGGCGGCGGCCGCGAGAACTCCGGGATCGAGGTCGGCGAGCGTTGCGCGTCCGTCGAGCTCGCGGAGGTTCCAGGCTTGTGCGATCTCGTCGACGGTGGCTCTCGGCAGCGCACCGAGCTCCGCCCAGGCGCGGAGCAGCCCGAGCTCGGCGGTCACGAGGGCGTCGAGGAACCGCTGATCCGAGGCGAGTCGGTCGTCTGCGACGCTGACCGGAGAGAGCAGGCCGTCATCGAAGGCGTCAGTAGACAAGGAAGACCGTCTCCTTCTCGCCCTGCAGGTGCACGTCGTGAACCAAGTCGCCCTCACTCGTCCGCACGGCGATGAGAGTCGCACGCTCCGACGCGTCCAGGGAGGCGAGCAGCGAGTCGGCCTCCAGCGCTGGAGCGTGTTCCGGCAGGTAGATGCGCGTGTGCAGCTTGTCGGGCAGACCGCGCGCGAAGACGATCGCCGCGAAGAACGGCGCACGCCCTTCCGCGGCACCGGGATCGCGCGTGACGAACTCGTAGCGCCCCTCAGGATTCGTGAAAGCGCGACCGAAGCCCGAGAAGGTGTACTCGTCGCGCCGGAACGCGCCTCGAGCTCGCGGTGCGTCGCCGGCCTCGTCGGCCCCGAAGATCTCGAGGAAGGCATCGGGCACCGGGGCGCCGTCCCCGTCGTAGACGGTGCCGCTGAGCCGGATCGCACCGGGACTGTACGGCTCGACGATGCGGTTCATCCGCTCATACTCGACGCCGTAGGCGAAGAACGGCCCGACGGTCTGCCCCGGGGTGGGCCGGTGGGTGGATCGGAGCGTGGGTCGGAGGGTGGGTGCTGTCGTCATGGTCATTCGCCCTCGTTCTCGAACCAGGTGGAGTCCGGGCCGTCCACGACGATGTCGAAGCGGTAGCCCGTCGACCATTCCGGCGATGTCCGGTCGTGGTCGTACGTCCCGATCAGGCTCTCCCGATCGGCGGGTCGCCAGATCGTGTTGTAGATGGGGTCCAGCGCCAGGAGCGGATCCCCGGGGAAGTACATCTGCGTGACGAGCCGCTGGGTGAACGCCCGGCCGAAGACCGAGAAGTGGATGTGCGCGGGCCGCCAGGCGTTCACGTGGTTCTTCCACGGATACGGGCCGGGCTTGATCGTTGTGAACGCGTACTCACCCGCCTCGTTCGTGATGGCGCGCCCCGCCCCCGTGAAGTTCGGATCGAGCGGCGCCGGGTGCTGATCGCGCTGATGGATGTAGCGACCGGCCGAATTCGCCTGCCAGATCTCGATGAGCTGATTCGCGAGCGGGCGTCCCCAGGAATCCGTGAGGCGACCGCTCACGGTCATCCGCTCGCCGAGGGGTTCGCCCGCATGCTGCAGGGTGAGGTCCGACTCGATCTCCGCCACGTCGAGCTGACCGAACGCGGGCGACGACAGCTCGATCGACTCCGGATCAGCGAGCCGGGGGTTCTTCGTCGGGTGGCGCAGGATCGTCGAACGGTACGGCGCGAAATCGAGTGCGGTTGCTGGCGCGCTGCCCGCTACACCCCCGGCGGCGACCAATTCTCGGTGGCGCTCGCGGATCTCGTCGGAGATCGCGCGCTGGGATGCCGGCCCGGTCGCCGGAGCGGATGCCGCGAGCGAGGTCGCCGACGCCTCGTCAGTCAGTGTTGCCACGATGTCTCCTTCGACGTTCAGCGTGAGTTCCTCCATCCTCGATGGCGCGTTCGTGGCTCCCGACAGGCATCCCATTGAACGAGACGAAACCTTCTTCGTGCGATCATGAGAAATGGCCAATTCTCCTTCCGGCGAGTCGAGCACGGAGCGGCTGGTGCGCATCCTCGACACGTTCTCGCCGACTCGCACGGCGCAGACGGCAGCAGAGATCGGGCGCCGTTCCGGCCTGCCCCGCTCGACGGTGCACCGCATCGTGAACGAACTGGTCTCGTCGGGCCTCCTTGAGCGCGACGACGACCGTCGGGTGCGCGTCGGAATGCGGTTGTGGGAGCTGGCGACCCGCTCCTCCCACGCCCTTCGACTGAGGCAGGCGGCGCTGCCGTTCATGGAGAGGGTGCAGGCGCGGATCCGCGAACACACGCAACTGGCAATCCTGGAACAGGACGAGGCGTTGTTCCTGGAGCGCCTGAGCAGCCCCGAGTCCGGTGCGAATGTCATGCGGGCGGCTGGAAGACTGCCGCTGCACGCCTCGAGTTCGGGGCTCGTCCTGCTCGCCTTCGGCACCCCGGAACTGCAAGAGCGCGTGCTCTCCTCTCGACTGTCGCCCTTGACCCGAGCCACGCTGTCGGATCCGGTCGAGGTACGCCGCAAGCTCGCCGAAGTCCGCGCACTCGGACACGCGGTGGCGCCGGGTTACATCGAGGACGTCTCCACCGGAGTCGCGGTGCCCGTGCGCGATGAAACAGGTCGAGTGATCGCCGCGCTCTCCGTCGTCCTCCCACGGGACGCCGAACTGGACTTCGCGGTGGTGGAGCTCAAACGCGCGGCGCGAGACATCGAAAGATCACTCGGCTTTCGCTCCTGATCGTCCCGATGAATGGGATTCAGCCCCGTTGGTCTGCGGCGACCCTCCAAGATCGAAGACCCGGTGTGACGGAACCGCGTGGTCACACCTCAGCGTTCGTCGGTTGCACCAGCAGCACCGCGGAGCCGGTCTCGGCTTAACGGAGTCGGTCGGTGCACGGGCTTGGCGTACCGGATCTCAGACGAGCCGGATGGCCACCAACTCAGAGGCCGTCGGATGCGCGTGGTTCCGCTGATGTGACCGTGCGGTTTCCCATCACGATCGCCTGTTTCTGAGATCCGGTACGCGGCTGAGCCGGGCACGCCTCAGCGTCTCATGAACCTCAATCGTGCCAGGCGCGTGAACCAGAATGTCCTGGAAGACGCGGTCCCCACCTCGACTCCCGTGTCCTCCTGACACGCCTCCTAGGCGGCGTGCTCCGCAAGGTGCGCTTCCCGACCAAGGAGATGGAGCGCAAGCGCTGCGAGCGTCGCCCCATCGTGAATGGCACCCGAGGCGATGAGCGCGGGAATGTGCGCGAGCGGAACCAGCTCAGGCACCCACTGCTCACCTTCTTCGAGACGAACTACATCCGCGTGCGCGACCTGGGCTTCGAGGACATTACAGCGGGCGGCGCTGAGCGCCGGCACCTGCAGAAAAAAGCCGAGGCCGCTCACCTTCGACGCCACATACCCGGTTTCCTCAAAGGCTTCGCGCACCGCGGCGTCAGCTGGCGCCTCGTCGGCGCCGACGATTCCGCCGGGCAGCTCGTATCCCTCGGCCATGCCTGACGACGGTCGGCGTCCCCGAACGAACAGTATCTGGTTGTCGGCTGTTCTTCCGATGAGCATTGCGCTGTCCGGCGCTTCGATCCGGTACCAGTCGAGCCCGCCGACGTTGCGGTGTTTGACGGCGAACCAGGGGTTGGAGTGGACGAGGGTGTCGGTCATGGTTGGTTCCTTTGGATCGGAGGAAGTTCGGCTTGGCGGAGGGCGGGGATGAGTACGGCGGCGAGCGCGATGACGAAGACCGCTCCCCCGCTGATCAGGAAAGTGGCGTTCGGGTTGATGAGGTCGGCGAGGAGGCCGGTGAGCGCGTAGGCGATCGGTGCCCCGCCGAACGTCGCAAGGCTCAGTAGCCCGACGACGCGGCCGAGCTGTTGGCGGTCGGTGGCGGTCAACACGAACGTGCCGATCAGAGTCGAGCAGACTCCACCGCAGATCCCCGTCACCACGGCGGCCACCATCGATCCGAGGAGGCTTTCGGCGAGACCGACCATGGCCAGCGCCGGCCCCATGACGAGCATCGAGCCGAGCGCGACCCGCCCTGCGTGCGGGATTCGTCCGGCGATCACGATGGCAAGGGTCGTAGCCATCGCGCCGGCACCGAATGAAGCCAGTAGAAGTCCGACGCCTTGCGATCCCCAATCGTGCGCGTCGGCCAGCAACGGAACACCGGTCGTGACCGGACCAGCGGTGGCGATCTCCGCGACCGCGACGACGACCAGCATCGGCGCGAGAACCGCGTGTCGACGCACGTAGCGCAGGCCATCAGCCACGTCCGCAAGGAGGCCGGCTCGGGGACGATCATCGTTGCTCGGCTCGACCTGGCGGAGTTCTACGAACCAGAGCGCCCCCACCGAGACGATGAAGAGAGCGATCGTCGCGCCGAACGCTGCACCATAGCCGTATTCGGCGAGAAGGAATCCTGCAGCCGGAGGGCCGAGTACCAAGGCGGTGCGCTGAAGCAGCGACCTCGTCGACTGCACGCTGGCGGCTTCGGAAGGCTGTACCAGATGCGGCACGAGAGCACCCGCAGCCGGAATGAAGAGCGCATCAAGGATGCCGTAGGCGACGGCCAGGATCACGAGGATCGGGACTGCCGCGGTGTCTGTGATTGCCGCCACGGTGATGACTGCCACCACGAGTACCCGCACCGCGTCGCTCACCAGCGCCACCCGCTTGGGGCCGTAGCGATCCGCCGCCGCGCCACCAATCAGCAGGAGAAGCGCGCGAGGAATGGCGCCCGCGGCGAGGATGAGCCCGACCCGCGCCGGCGACGCCACCTGGGTGGCCGCGCAGGCGAGCGTTACGACGTAGATCTGATTGCCGAGCAACCCGGCGCCGTAGCCCAGCAACCACCGCAGAACCATCCCGTCGCGCAGCGCTGATCGGCGCCTCGCTGGGCCAGGAACGTCTTCCACTGCGCTCAAGCGGCGAACCGCTGCGTCAGGGTTTCGACGACTCGCGTGGCCACAAGTTGTGGAATGTCCGTCCGCGGAAAATCCGAGTCAAGCGTCCACACCAACGACCATCGCCCCTGGCTCTTTCGAACGACGAGTCGGATCGGGGTCAAGGATGCTCGGGCGGGCATCTCGTAGCGCGATTGCACGGCGGACATCTGGAATCCCTCGACGATCCAGCGCTGAGGGTCGGTCGAGCCGAAGAAGTTCACGAAGGCGTGCGCCCGAAAGTGGTCGTGAACCGACAAGTCAGCCCGGCGACGAACGGCGGGCAAGGCTGCCGGCCACGATGCGGCGCGCTTCTTCGCCGTCTCAGCATCGACGCGGACGTCGGACGCGGTGCGAATGTGCGGCACTGCGTGCGAGATCCATCCGCCCGCGAGCCGTTCGACCCGTGAACGGCGCCCATGCACCGCAGAATCGACACGAGTCACCTCAACGCCCGCGACCTCACGGAGGCTCTCCTCCAGAAGGTCGATCAGCGCGCCTTCGGTGAGCCTCTCCCCCGCGATCTCACGCTCATCGAGAACGTCGAGCCGTCGAATCGGCGTCCCGTTCCCCGCCGATGCGCTGTCATCCGCCAGCGCTGGGACACTCCCCCAGGGACGCTCGTGCCACCAACGAACGTCCCGATCAGGCTCGGCCACCGACGCGGCTTCCAGGTCACGCAGATAGTCCAGATAGGTGTCCGTCACGACCACCTCCGAGCTTCCCCTCGCGTAGGCGCGGATGAAGGTGCGAATGAACTGCGACGCGGCGAGGAAGTCGGCGACCATGTGATTGAAGACGAACAGGAGATGGTCCTGAGGGCCAACGCGGAGCCGGACGATCCCCCAGGTCGCGCCAGCTGCGGCGTCCAATCTCTCGGCCATCCGGCCGACCTGCGCCGTCATCTGCGCTTGAAGAAACTCTGGATCGGCCTCCGCGTAGATGAGGCCAGCTCTGCCGAGTGCCGCCGCGTTGTCCTCGAAAAGCTGGCGACAGGTCGAAGCCGACCCTACGTCGGTCAGAACCGAGCGAAGCGCCGGGTGGCTGGCAGCCATGCTCGCCATCGCTGCCTCGATACGGCCGGGCGACAGCGTCTCCGGCGCGAGCACCGCAACCGCGATGACGTTCTTGTCGATGAACTCGCGGGTATAGGTGCCTCGAAGAATGTCCGATTGTCCGGGCGTGAGTACGAATGTTTCCAAATTGAAATCCCCTGATTGGTAAGGCTGGCAGGCCGCCGCAACGTCGCCGCAATCCGGGAATTTTGCGACTTCGGCGGTCAATAAAATGGGCGCGAAAGAGCGCAGCGCGAGCCAGCCGACACCTCGCGACACGCGAACGCCTGCCTCTGGCTCGGCGTGGGGCCCTCACTGTTGATCAGGCATCACAGATCTCATCGAGACGATTAAGGCAACTTTCGAGATCTACCCAAGGGCAAAGAATGAGGGGTCGAGAGCGTGCTCTCGACCCCTCATACGACCCTTCAGAGGGTCGTACCGAGACGAGGAAGGTCGGCATTGCCAACGATAATCGGGGCAGAACTCCGTCGGCTATGTTTCCCATCTCATCCGCGCGGCAGGAGTCGACAATCGCCTACGCGACCGCTGCTCCTCGAACCAGGACGCAGGCTGCTGCAAGGATGATCGAAACCGCTTCGTAGGGTTAGTCCTTCTCCACGGCAATCCCGTGCGGCATTGCTAGAGCTACTTTCTGGCGCTCAGCCGAATGGCGGAAAGAATCCCGCCCAGCAAGGCCAGAACCGCTCCCAAGCCGAGGCCAACCCAGAGCAGACCAGCAGCGCCGATTCCGTCTAGTTGCTGCTCGTCAATTATGAGACCAGCTATGTAGAGGCCGATCGCCGAGCACAGGAAGAGCACGACGCCTGCCAGCGCCACGGCCATCGGTAGAACCACGTGAGGACGCACCGGCCCGGTAGCTGTTATGGTTCGCCGCACGATGTCACCCCACTCCCTAGTTGCATCCGTTTTGGATGTAGGCATAGTAGCTGGGGCGGTAGCGCCATGCGTCGAGGTTCCAGGTGCCTTTGAACGGCGCGAACTGCGCGTGGCAGCCCAACTGCCACCACATCTGTGTAGTGCATGCGCTTCTAAACTTGCCGCAGAACTCGCTGTTGAGTGCGCTCACCGCGGTGGGGTTGTTTCCGTTCGCTCGTCCCCACGCGGTCGGCGTGATCTCCAGGGTGCGCCCCTGGCTCTTGTTGACCCAGCGACCGGACTGGATGAGTGCGATGCCGAGGTACGGGTCCGCGGTCACCGGATAAGCCACGTTCGAGGTGGTGTGCTCGACGACCTGCACGAGCGTCGAGCCCTCGATCTCGTAGCGGGTCGCGACGTCGGCACCGTTGGCATCCGTCGCCCACGCCGGTGCGAACCCTCCGGCGAACGAGCCGTCAGCCTCGCGGATAACGACCATGCCATCCTCCTGAACGAGCATCGAACCCGACGGAAGGCTCAGGTCATAGGCGTATCTGGTCGGCGCATCGGCCCTAGCGATGATCGTCGCAATCTGCAACGATCCGTCGTTCTTCACCACCGGCACGGTCGTCGACCCATTGCCGTTCTCGTATGCAACCGCGCCGTCCATCACCGCGGTCGCCTCCGAGGCGCTGGCTGCGAAAGGAAGCTCGATGCTCACCGATGATCCCGACGAGTCGAGCGAGATCGGGGACGCAGGATCAACGGGGATGACCACATCAACACCGTTGACGGTGGCGTCGATCGCGGTCGTGCCGCTCGAGTCGGTCGGAATAGCAGCCACGTCCGAAAGCACCGCGCTCGCGCTGCTCGCAGCGTCCGAGGTGACGGCCTGAAGCGTTTCGAGCGCGTCACCGGACGCCTCTGCCGCATTGGCTGGAACCGCAAACGAGACCAGCATGCAGGCAAGGGCTGCTCCTGTTATCAGGGTTGTACGAGATTTCAATTTATCTCCTTCTCAATCGTGAAGACCGAATTGCTTCACGCTTCTCATCCCGCCGGAATATTGGCGCGATGCATCGAGAGCGAACGGAAGGATGACGCATGCGTCTAATGACGCGCCCCAGCCATCGGAGCCCCCTTGGCTTTTCTGCAGCGCGGAGCGCGACCCGACCCCAATTCCGAGGACAGGACAGGCACCCTGCACGCACAGGACATGTCTAGCACACGTCTAGATCAATCGCTAGATCCGTGGGTGTCTCTTCGCCGGCGACCATAGAGGCCGATGGCGCACCGAGATGCACAGGACGGGAGCGACATCGCGGATCCCCGGACTGGGTACTCTGAGCGGGCCACGGGCTTGGAAGGCAACAGTGGGTTTCGTGGCATAGCCGGCATCACCCTCGGCGTCCTCGTGCTGATCGCAATCCTGTTCGTCGTCGTGTTGAGGACCTTCGGCCGCAGGTCGTGGGCCTCCTCCCGGAGTTCTCGGTGAAGCGAGTCCTCGACTCGTACGGCTCAGTCGACACCGATCGCCTCCAACTCGATCAGTTCACGCGGGCGCCCGCGTGTACGGAGTGTGGTGAGACGGCCGCGCCGGCCATATTCGTCGCGGCGACGGCGACGGACCGGCCAGACCTGGAGGCACCAGCACGCTCACACTGAGCGAGTCGTTCGATGCCGAATCGGCCATCGATTATGCGCTCGCGCACGGCGCCGAGCGGATCGTCCTCGTGGGTTGGGCAATGGGCGGTGTCATCGCCCTCCTCGCCCGCGAACAGGCACGCAACCGGGACGCGCAGCGGTCTGATCCTGGTCGCGCCGGCGACGGTTTGGCGCAAGATCGCCCTCTATGGAGCCCGAGCGTCCAGCGTGCCCGCCGGGCTCGGCCGCACCGTCATTGCCCAGCTCGGCAGCCCCCGCTGGAGTCGGCTCCTGGGCGCGGCCACCCCGGTCGACTTCGAGAAGTCCCACTCAACGGCGATAGCGCTTGTCTCAGCCTCCCACGCTCGCCATCCATTCCCCGACGGTGGCGAGATCCCTGTCGCACTCAGCCACACGCTCGCGTGGCAGAACAGGAAGGTGCAGCTTATGGAGATCCCCGGCTCGCTTCACATGCTGGAGTGGAATCGGACCGGGCCGCCTTCGACGGTGCGATCACGAACTGGACGCGGACGATCTCGCCGACAAACCGCTCAATACGCGCATCTGTCAGACGGGAACAAGTTCCGGATCGAACCCCGGGTACTGGTCCTCGATCCGACCCACGAGGCTCTCTTCGCGGGCGGTGAGCGACGTGCCATAGCGTGCCACGAGGTTGCGGATCTGAACGACGAGACGGTAGGCAACGTCCTCGGCATCAACGCCGAGCAGGCTCAAGGTCACGTCGATCCCACGCTCTTCGGCCAGAACGGCGAAGGCTGAGCGCTGCGTTGATTCTCCACTGACGTATCGGTACACCCGAAGTCGCGGCTTCGACGGACTCCGAGAGGGCTCGGATTCCACCGGCTCAGACTGACGAGCCGAAACAGACACCCGTTGCCCAAGACGACGAACCCGGATGAGCACGCGGATCAGGCTCAGCGACTGCAGACGGAATCTCACCTGGCCGACGTAGTCCCGCTCGACGACGAGCACCCGGATCCATCCCGAGCCGACGACGACGACGCCGCCGAAGAAAAGCACGTAGAAAGCGGCGTACGTAACGTCGCTGATCGGTCCCGGCGCAAGGTGTGCGACACAGATATAGACGATCTCGTCGATCGTCGAGAGCAGGATGATCGCGAGACCGAGCGAGAAGGTGAAGTAGATCCCCGCGGGTCGCCGGCGGAGCGCCCAGATCATGTCGACGACGATCCAGGCGATCACCCCCATGTAGATCACGTTGTAGACGACGTTCGCCAGTTGGTCCGCGTGTGACGACATGAACGCGCTCGACGTCGGACCGCGCTCGGTGATGAAGAAGAATGGAGTCGAGAAGGCCGCGAGGAGAGGAACAAGGAGCCACCGCGGCCGGCGCACCGGCTTCTCGAAGGCGACACCTTGAACTGCCTCACGGAAGAACCAGAAGGCGAGGACGGTCAGGATGCTCTGGAGCAGGTTGTCGTTGTTGTTTCCGCCGACCAGAGCGTCGATGGTCTCAAGCGGAACGATCAGTCCGAGCGAGACGACCGCCAGGAGTCCGAACACCGATGCTGCCCAGGACGGGAACGCGGAGTGGAAGCGCTCGGGTTCCGTACGCAGCAGGACGACCATCGAGCGAAGCCTCACCAGGCAGAGGAAGACCAGTACCGCGAGTGCTGTGTACGCCAGAACGAGCGCGAAGATCGATTGATGAAGCACTACGCGAGCGCCTCGCCGCACCGGGTGCGCCCGCGAAGCTGCTCCCGCAGCCTTCGGATGACGGCGAACGAAAACTCCTCGGCCTGACGCTCGACATCCGTGTCGCGGAGATCGCGCGCCTGCAGCCGGATACTGCAGGCAGGAACCTCGACCTGCTCCGCAAGGTGCTCGTCCACCGTGAGGGCGCACGCCGTCCCCAGCACCAGGTGGCCGAGTTCGTGGCAGATGCACTGGAGCCGGTACTGCGGAGTGTCCTGGATGCGGTAGTAGATCGTCACATATTCGGCGACCTCTTCGAGGAACGCGGTCAGCGGACCCCAGTTGGCTTCGTCGAGCGCCTCGAGATGGATAGGCTTGCCATAGACCTGCCTCACGGCGTCCACAAGCTCTTCGACCGAGTGGACGCTCTGGATGTCCAGATCAGCCAGAGCCTTACGAACCGCTCTCTGCCCCACTGTGATTGTCCCGCCTTCGTTCCCGAGATGTCCTGATCGCAGCAGAAATCAGGCGAAGCGTCTCCGGCGAAACGCCAGCGAGGTTGCGAGCGGCGAACCGCTCGACCCTCTGTTCGCGCAGATCCTGCACAAACTCGAGCTGTGCAACGACCGAGGCGGGCGGCGCGCTTTCCAGATCGAGCAGATAGGTCGCTTCCACCCCAAAGAACGAAGCAAGCCCACTGAGGAGTTCCTTGTCAGAGACCAGAAAACCCGTCCCATTGAGCATATAGGACCATCGCGGCCGCGACACCTTCAGGTCGATCGAGGTCAGATAGGCCGACACGCGCGGGAAGGTCAACGTCTCGTGGTTCTGGAACTCCCACGCGTCGACCAGCAGTCGGAGACGACGGCCTAGCTCCTCTTTTTCATTCTCAAGGAAGACGGGTCCGGTCAAGTCCTCCGGGGACATGCAACACCTCCAACCGCTACGCTCGGCGGCCCAGTCTAGCCGGACCGCGTTCAGGCCACGAAGCATCGCCTCTACGTCGGCTGGATGCCAGCAGAGGGAACGCATGGAGCCGCCTCAGGGAGCAGCGTCTCGCCGCGGAGGGGCGCACGACGAGGAGCCGAGTCTCGGCCACGAGACGAACTCCGTACCGAGGCAGACGCCACAGCTCGCCATGTGATCATCGTCGGGCGCGTCCGCCGTGGGAGGGCGATCGTCCCGACGCGGAACGAATCCGGTCCCCGTGGCGCAGCTGCGCTTCACCACCTCCATTGGGCGGTGGACCCCATACTGGCGCGACCGTCACCTGAAGTTCCACCTCTCCGACCGCAACCCGCCGAGCAGAAGCGCGCAGACCCGCTACTGGACTCCGTCGCGCACAGCGGCGATACGATCTTCTCCGTCGCGGCCTACACCGCAGAGCATGCCCCGCAACAGCAAAGCTCCAGCGCGAACGCTGGAGCTTCACAACCCGGCATCGCTTGCCGAAGCGGCCAGTAACTCGACGTTTGGTTGCAGTAGGGACTTTGTGGTGGATCCGAGGGGATTCGAACCCCTGACCTCTTCATTGCGAACGAAGCGCGCTACCAACTGCGCCACGGACCCTTGGCGTTGTCTCGGGGACTGCAGTGCCCCGAACAACTCGACCAGCCTAGCATGCCGTCAAGGGCGGCTACGCACCTCGCCGACGCTGGAGCGCCTGGTCGAGGTCGATGGCGTCGACGCCGTCGATGACGCCCATGTTGGCGAAGCGCGAGGTGGGCTTCGCCGGTTCCGGCGCAGGCGCCGTAGCCCGCGGTGCTCGGATGGGGGCGACCTCGGGTGCCGCCGCAGCAGCGCGTTGCGCGAGCTCCGCATCCGCCGCAGCTGCGCGCATCCGCTCGACCGCGTCGATCGAGGCCATCGCGCTCGCTGCGACGGAACCGCGGGAGAGATACAGAGGCTTGGGCAACGGTTGCGGGGTCCAGCCCGGCGTCTGCTCGGTGAGCGGCTCGACCACGTCGGTGTCGGCGTGATCGACCTCGGCCTCGAAGACCTCGGCCGGGCGGTACTCCATCGGCGACTCGGTCGCGACAGGAGCGTGAACGGCCCCGGAGGTGCGTTTGCGCCCCGGCGCGA
This sequence comes from Microbacteriaceae bacterium VKM Ac-2855, assembly GCA_013204985.1. GTDB lineage: Bacteria > Actinomycetota > Actinomycetes > Actinomycetales > Microbacteriaceae > Rathayibacter. The sequence goes on along the minus strand of JABMLG010000002.1, from coordinate 467,509 downwards.
GCATGATCAGGGTGCCGAGACCGACGGTGAACACCATCACGGAGATCACCGGAACCAGCCAGCTACCGCCGAAGGCGAGCACCACCAGCCCCACGACGCCCCCGAGCAGTCCGAGCAGTACCGCCAGGGCGGCCGTCTGCCGCCAGCGCAGCGCGCTGCGCCCGGTCTGCGCGCTCCGCCGCGTCTGCACCGCTACCCGGTGCAGCGCTTCGCGTGCTGCTTTCTCCGCCTGTGCCAGCTCCATCGCCTGTGCCTTCTCTTCGGCTCGTCGTCGTGTCTCGGTGATGCGGAGTGCGCGTTGCTGGGCGGCGACCTCACGGGCCGTCGCCTCGGCACGCACGTGCTCCGGTACTTCCGCCGTCTCGGCGAGGATCCGCAGCGTCTGCTGCAGCCGCACCGCGTTGCGTTCGGTGGCCAGGAACGACCGCCTCCGCAACCACGTCGGGATGAGGTAGATCACCCAGAGGGCGGCGGCGAGCGCCCAGACGACGCCCCCACCCAACCAGTCTCCACTCATGCGCTCAACCGTAGGAGGGAAGCGAGGCTGAACGCGTGATTACGGGTAGGTGTGTCCGTACGGATCACGCGATTCGCCGCCGATCAATCGATGGCTCGGCGCCTGGACTCCGATCCCCGACGGCGGGCCGGACAGACCGGAGCGGTGCGAGGCGCGCAGATCGGCGTCGGAGGGCACACCGAGATCGACGGGCACCTGGCCGTCCTGCCAGCGGCGCAGCACTCCGTGGGGCACCTCCTCACCCACCAGGGCGAAGCAGAAGTGGTCGCGCCAGTCGCCGTTGATGTGGATGTACCGGCGGCGCAGACCCTCGTAACGGAAGCCGAGCTTGTCCACGACCCGCAGCGATGGACCGTTCTCGGGGCGGATGCAGATCTCGATGCGATGCAGGCCGAGATCGAAGAACGCGTAATCGGTCGCCAGAGCGACGGCAGTCGGCGTCAGGCCGCGCCCGGCGAAGCGCTCGGCGACCCAATAGCCGATCGAGGCGGACGAGAGCGAGCCGTAACCGATGTTCGACACGTTCAGCTGGCCGGCGAGCTGGCCGTCCCACTCGATGATGAACGGGAGCCCACCGCCCACCCGGGCGTTCTGCTGCAGCGAGCGGATGCTGGCGCGGACATCGAAGGGTGCACCGCCGCGCGGATCCGACGCCTCCCACTGCCGGAGCCACGAGCGGTTCGCGATCAGTTCGCGCTCGAGGCCTCGGGCGTCGCGCAAGCGGATCGGCCGGATCGTGATCCGGCCCTCGCTCAGCGTCGGTATCGGGAGCGCCATGAACCGAGCGTACAACGCGGCGGCCCCTACACCGCGCGAGGGACCCGCCCTCGGTTCGAGAGCGCCCCGAGAGGGGCGCCGTCGAACCGAGAAGGGGTCCCTCGCAGTAGGTGTGGAAGGTTGCCGAACGTCAGTCCTCGAGGCCGCCGACGAACTCCTTGAGCCACGGACGCAGGTCAGGGCCGAGGTCTTCGCGGTCGGAGGCGAGCTGCACGATCGCCTTGATGTAGTCGAGCTTGTCGCCCGTGTCGTAGCGTCGGCCTCGGAAGACCACGCCGTACACGCCGCCGAACTCCGCCGGGTCCTGAGCCATGCGCTCCAGCGCATCCGTCAGCTGGATCTCGCCGCCCTTGCCTGGCTGGGTCTCCTCGAGCACGCCGAACACCTCGGGCTTGAGCACGTAGCGCCCGATGATCGCGAGGTTGGAGGGCGCGTCCTCCTTGGAGGGCTTCTCGACGAGGCCGGTGATGCGCACCACGTCGTCCTCATCGGTCGTCTCGACCGCGGCGCATCCGTAGAGGTGGATCTGGTCGGGATCGACCTCGAGCAGAGCGACGACGGTGGTGTCGCGCTGCTCGGACACCTCGATCATGCGAGCGAGAAGAAGGTCGCGCTCGTCGATCAGGTCATCGCCCAGCAGCACGGCGAAGGGCTCGTTGCCCACGTGCTTCTGCGCGCGAGCGACGGCGTGGCCGAGACCCTTCGGGTCGCCCTGGCGAACGAAGTGGATGTCGGCGAGCTCGCTCGCCTTCTGCACGTGCGCGAGCTTCTTGTCGTCGTTCTTCTTCGTGAGGTTGTGTTCGAGCTCGGGGACCGAGTCGAAGTGGTTGCTGATCGCGTTCTTGTTACGTCCGATGATGACGAGCACGTCGTCGAGACCGGCGGTGACCGCCTCCTCCACAACGTATTGGAGCGCGGGCTTGTCGACGACGGGCAGCATCTCCTTCGGGATGGCCTTGGTCGCCGGAAGGAAGCGGGTGCCGAGGCCGGCCGCGGGGATGACTGCTTTACGAATCCGAGTGCCCATGAGGCGCCATCATATCCGGGCGGATTAACGGAAATGTTTCAGAGTCGGGACGCGGATCGACCGACCGACCCCCCGTCCCAGGGCTTCCGGCACCGACGGATCCTCGGAACGACGGCGGCTTAGAATGTGCGCATGGCTGCCGACATCACGCACGAGAAGCGCGCCCTCCGGGCAGAATTGCGCGAACGTCGTCGCGTTCTGACGACACGCGAACGCGAGAAGACGACAGCGGCCCTCACCGCGAACCTGATCGACCTGGTCACCACGCACGGTGCCAGGTCGATCGCGTGTTACCTCTCCGCCGCCGACGAACCCAACACCCGCCCGTTCCTCGGTTGGGCGGAGGGCAACGGCATCCGCGTGCTCTTCCCGATCTCGCGTCAGGACGGCCTGCTCGATTGGGCGGTCGGCGACGGCCACACCGAGACTCAGGGTCTCTTCGGGATGCCCGAACCGGTCGGCAAACTGCTCGGTCCGATCGCGATCAACGACGTCGACCTCATCATCGTGCCGGCCGCGACCGTCGACAAGCACGGGATGCGGATGGGCTGGGGTCGGGGGTATTTCGACAAGACGCTCGGTTCGATGGAAAAATGTCCTCCGGTGTACGCGGTCGTCTTCGACAGCGAGTTCGTCGATCTCGTTCCGAGCGAGGTGCACGACCAGCCGGTCGACGGGGTCGTCACCCCCTCCGGCACCCACTCGATCCGGCGCTGACGCCGACCACTACCCCGGCGCGGACATCCCGCACCACGATCTAGGAGCATCCGTGCCCGTCTACTCGTACCGCTGCACCCAGTGCGGCAACGCCTTCGACATCCAGCAGGCGTTCACCGACGACTCCCTCACGGAGTGCCCGAGCTGCCAGGGCGCGTTGCGCAAGGTCTTCAGCGCGGTGGGGGTCACGTTCAACGGCTCCGGCTTCTACCGCACCGATTCGCGTTCCGCCTCGTCGGGCTCCTCCCCCACGACGGAATCGAAGACGGAATCGAAATCCGAATCGAAGCCGGCTGCGAAGCCGGCCGCGAGCTCCACCCCGTCGTCCTCCTCCGGATCGTCCGGATCCTCCTCCAGCTGACCCTCCCCACCAGAACGGACATCTCCATGATTCAGGGATTCAAGGAATTCATCCTCCGCGGAAACGTGATCGACCTGGCGGTCGCCGTGGTCATCGGCGCCGCGTTCACCACGATCGTGAACACTCTCGTGACGGGGTTGTTCAACCCGGTGATCGGTCTGATCTTCCGCGCATCGTCGCTGGAGAACATCAAGTGGGTGCTCACGCCGGCGACAGAGACCGAGCCCGAGAACGCGATCCTCTACGGCTCGATCATCGCCGCGCTGATCCAGTTCGTGATCGTGGCGATCGTGCTCTACTTCGCCTTCGTGCTGCCGATCAACCACGTCAAGAAGATCGCCTTCGCGAAGAAGGAGGCCGACGTGCCGGCCGTCTCGGAGGACACCCCGCCGACCGAGCTCGAGCTGCTCACCGACATCCGCAACCTGCTGGCCACGAACGGCGTGCCGTCGACGACGAACCACGGCAAGCACACCGAGTAGCGGCTCGTCCCGGATGAGAACGACCCTCTCGACTCGCTCGGGAGGGTCGTTCTCGTTAGTGCGACCGCGTGCGGGTCGGCGTGCGCATCTCGCACGAGCGAGTCGGCGTCGGCTACGGCGTTGTCGGACGAGTTCTGAGGCAGCCGAACGGCACCATCCCGCCGCGGGCGGCCTCCGCGAACGATGAGCCCCTCGGCTCAAGACCGGCACGCCCACCCGAGCCGCAACACCGCACCCGCCACGTCGATCGGCCACCGGATCGCGCGAATGCAGCACCGTGGCCGCGGGGCCTGCGCGAGCTCCGATCCAAAAGTGCGACGCCACGTCCAATCCGGTGGCCGGATCATCGAGCGGAAGGAGCGCGGCCGGTTGCGCGCGGTCTCGGGTGACCAGCGACCGTTGCCCACCGGTCGAGACGCCCACCGGATGCGCAACCGGAAGGAGGCTAACCCCAGTGCGGCGGCTTCTCGCGCGTGAGGTGGTCGTCCGAGGCGGCGCGGGGCGCATCCGGATCGGCTGTCGGCGGGTCGTGCGGTGACGGATCCGTGCCCGGTTTCGGCGGCAGGCTCGCCCGACGCCCGCCGCGCGCACGCGCGATCGGGCGATCGGGGCCTGCTGGTGCGTCGGGGTCAGTCACCGTCGAGCGGGGTGATCGGCTGCGTCTCGGCCTGCGAGCGCGGAGCGGCCGACGGCGCCGCCGCGACGGGCGCCGGCAGCGGCTCGGGGCCCCCGAACGTGCTGTCCGGCTCGGCCTCCGGCTCCACGCGGGCGCCGATCAGTTCTGCCACACGCGCCGCGACCGCGTCCGGATCGGCGAATAGCTCGAAGTTGTGTACGCGGATGTAGTGCCAGCCGAGTCGACGGAGGACCTCGGGGCGCAATCGCAACGAGACACGCAGGCTCTGTGTGCTGACGTCGCGGTCGGTCTCGACCACGACGGCGCGTGTGCCGAACGCGGCGACGAGCGCGAGCTTGCCCTTGTGCCCCACGTTCACCCGCAGGCCGAGGCGCTCAAGGCGCGCGGCGAGGTCGACCAGCATCGGCTCGGAGTAGTCGTCGCGGTCGTTGGGCTGCTCGCGACCCTCGGCCTCCTGCAGCACCTGCGCGAGGGCGACCATGCCGTAGCGCATCCGCGACTCGTCGATGTCGCCGGGGCGGAAGCACGAGACGATGTCCATCGAGCGGCGCGCGCGCGTCATGCCGACGGCGAGCAGGCGCTCCCCCCCGGGTTCGGCCAACGCACCGAAGTTCGAGAGCAGTCGTCCGTGCGGCGTACGTCCGTAGCCGATCGAGAAGATCACACGGTCGCGACTCTGCGCCACCGACTGCTCCAACGTCACTACGGTGAACGGCTCGGCGCGATCGCCGAGGATGAAGTCACTCAGATCGGGTCGCTTGGCGAACGCGGTGAGCACGGCCTGCTGCACGCGGATGGCGTGCCGCGGGCTCGCCGTGATCACCATCAGGGACTCGCGCGGGCGGATGACGGCGTGCTCGAGCACCAGCTCGACCACCTTCGCCACCTCCGCATCGACCGACTCGACGGCGCCGGAATCGTTCTCGGGCATACCGTGCCCGCTCGCTATGTAGTGGAAGCGCAGTGAATCGTGCCCCAGGAACGAGCCTGCCCAGGGGAGCGAGTCGATGCGGCCGCCGTAGAAGCGACGATTCACCAGCTCGGCGAGATCCTCACCACCGGCGCGGTAGCTGCGGGTCAGCGAAACGGTGTTCAGCAGCTCGCCGAGGCGCGCGAGGGCCGACATGGAGTGGATCGCGTCGACATCGTTGCGGGGTGCCACGGCGCCGAATCCGACGGCCTCGTTCACCCGCAGCTGGAAGTGGGTGGGTGTCTGCGTGACCGGGTCGCCGAACGCGACGACCTGCTTGGCGCGCCGGATCGCTCCGACGTTCTCGGCGAGCGTGGTGGCGCCCGCATCGACGAGGAAGACCGCGTCGAACGCGGTGTCGTTGCCGATCCGGTGCACTTCGTAGGGCGACGTCAGCCAGGCGGGGGCGAGAACGCGCGAGAGGTGCGGGGCCGCCTTCTGCAGGCTCTGCGGCGTGGTCGTGTCCGACTTGAGGAGGGCGCGGAGGGCGTCGCGCTCCTCCGGCCAGTCGACGAGTCCGATCTTCCAGGTCTCCGAGAGCTTCCACGCGAGCAGCTCGGCGCTCGAGGCGGCGTGCGCCTCGTCGACGAGCTTGAAGTCGGCCTCCAGACGATCCAGCACCGAGGTATTCCCGCCGAGCAGGGCACGCTCGTCCGTGAGCATGATCTCGAGAGCCGACCGCCACCAGGCCAGATCGAGTTCGGCCGCGCAGGCTTCTTGCGGCACGTGCCGCTTCGAGAGGTCGGTGAGCAGCGGATCCAGGCCGAGCCCACGCAGCTGTGCCAGCAGCGCCGTGCGTTCCTGCAGGTTGGCGAGCACCTCGCTGTCCTCCGCGAGACCCGACACCATCGACACCAGTTCGGCGATCGGCAGCGACGCGAGCTGCGTACTCGTGCCGGTGCGCCCGATCGGCGCGTCCAATCGCGCGAGCTCGTCGGACACCTGCTGGTACGCGGTCTGCACATCCGCCACGCCGACCGGAACCTCGGGCACGGCGCCGGCGACGGCGTACCGCTGCCACAGCGTGCGCTGATGGGCGACGCGGCGCAGGCTGGCGTTCATGTCGGTGACGTGCGCTCCGGGCCGCATGTACTCGCGAGCGAGCTTCTTCAGGCGGCGACGGTTCGCTCCCGACATCGAAGCGGATTCGCGGCGCGGCGACGTCGCGGTGATGAGGTCCTGGATGGAACGGTCGAAGACGGCCGGCTGGAACTTGTCGAGCGTCTCGCGGATGTCGCCCAGAAGGCGGAGGTAGATGCCCAATTCGGCGATCGAGTCGAAGGGCCGCATCCGGGTCTGACCGATCACGTCGTTCGCGCGGTCGAGCAGACGCGGCAGGTCGCGCAGGTGCAGACGTTTCGCGAGCTCGTGGGTCGCATCCGCCTCCTCCGTCGAATCGAAGTGCGCCCCGTACCAGGGCGAGTCCCCCGGGCCGTAGCGGAATTCGCCCAGTCGCGCCGACTGGACGAGCATCCGGGTCGCCTCGACGCGGGTGTGCGCCAACGCTTCGACGGCGCGGCGATCCAGCCGGGCCGTCGTCGACGGCGGGGTGCGCAGCACGCTCAGCCGCGCCAGCTCCTCCAGTGCCTCGATGGCCGAGACGTCGAAGCCAGGGTCGGGGCGCGACAGGGCGCCACGGTAATCGAGCAGCACCTTGCGCAGCCGCAGCAGCGCATCGTCGATGTCGGACACGGAGGGCTTCGCGGCCTTCTCGTTGCGCGTGATCGACTGGATCAGGTCGCGACGCAGGGTGCGCGGGCCGACAGCGATGCCGCCCAGGCCCGCCGTCGCGAGCCGGTGGTGGATGCTGTCGAGACTCGAGCGGCGGGCGCCGACGACGAGCACACGCTTGTGCTGCGAGGCGAGCGCGCCGATCGCGTTCACGATCGTCTGCGTGCCACCGGTGCCGGGCAGCGTCTTCACGACGAGCGAGTTGCCGGCCGCGATGTTCGCGATCACCTGCTCCTGCTCGGCATCCGCATCCAGCAGCAGGTTGTCGGTCGCCGGCGGGCGCTCGTCCTGCGGGATGATCGATGCGACCTTCTGCGTCTCCTGCAGGCTGCGCTTCGCGGCGGGGTTGCCTGCGAGCGCGTCCAGAACCGGATGCTCGAGCTGACGCGCGTCGCGCAGCATGTCGCCCGCCACATCCGCGAAGCTCGACACCACGAGGCGCGGATGCACGGCGAACCACGGCAGGTGCGACGTCAGCCCTCGCAACTGATCGATCACGGGCTGCGGCTTGAAGATGCCGTTCTCGAGAGCGAGTTCGACGAAACGCTCCGGCTCGATCGTGATGCCGAACTGCTGCTTCAGCGCTCGCGCGAGCTGCGGGTTGAAGAAGGGCTGACCCTTGAGCTTGAGCTCGTAATCGCGCGCGTAGCGGCGGATCGCCAGCGGGCGGAGCAGGACGGGCGCGGTGAACTCGGTCTCGCCCACCTTCCACTGCGCCAGCCCGATACCCAGGTGCACACCCTCGATGCCGCGCACGGAGCGCAGCTCGATGCCCTTGTCGGTGATGGCGGCGGCCGAGAGCTTGGCCGTACGCAGCGCCAGTTCGTCGCGGATGAGGGACGACAGCAGCGTCGTCTTGCCCGAGATGAAGGGCGGCAGACCGCCGGGATGCGTGCTGGAGAGGTCGATCCGCGTCCGCGGGCTGTCGACGAAGTGCAGCAGGGGCGACGGGCCGCCGATCGTCGCGATCTCGTCGCGCCACTCCCGCCAGACGGGCTCGGCGATGTTGCCGGTCATGAAGCTCGGGTCTGCGGTGGTGAGGGTCACGGGCGAGGTCGCATTCTGCAGGTCGAGGTCGGACGAGCCCCGCGGTTCGCCCGGCTCGGGCGGGGTCGCCACCGGTCCGGCTCCAGGGAATTCGTCGACACGTTGCACACCGACACCATAATCCGGCTACATCCGAATCCCCGTAGTGACGTGCCCTTCTGCCGTTTCGCTGCCCGTCAAGCGCCCACGCCTTCCTGCGAGGGACCCGCCCTGTGCGCGCGGGACCCGCGCTGGGCGGGTCCGACGCGCACAGGCGGGGTCCCTCGCAGGAAGGGGTGGCGGGAGGCGGGAGGGGCGGGCGGGCGGGCGGAGTAGGGTCGGGCCATGAGTGCACTGACCGCCCGCTTCGCCGTCGTCGGCTGGGAGCCGACGACCCTCGCAGCCGTCGACGCCGGCGGACCCGAGTGGGCCGGGGCGGTGACGATGCGCAAGGAGTTCTCCAGCGGAATCGTGGGCAGCTCGGTCGCGCACTTCGTCTCCTCGGGAACCGACGAGAGCCGCGGTTACCTCGCGGCCGAGCGGATCACCGGGGTGCTGGCGGATGGGCGCCGCGGCGCGTTCACCGTGCACCACGGCGCCCTGCAGCATCCGTCCGACGAGTCGGCGTTCGGCTACATCGTGCCCGGCACCGGCACGGACGACTTCGCGGAGTTCGCCGGCTCCGCGCGTATCGTCCACGACGCCGACGGCCCGTACTTCGTCTTCGACCTCGCCTGACCCCCGCGCCCTCCGCGAGCGGCCCCGCCTCGGTTCGAGGGCGCCCGACGCGGGGGCGCCCTCGAACGAAGAAGGGGTCCCTCGCGGAGAAGGCGCGGGCCGAAGCATGGGGCTCTCGCCGGTACGGTGGGCGGGATGTCCTCCCTCACTCTGCGCGCTCTGAACGAGCGCGGGCGCCTGCCGCTGCGCGCGCAACTGCGCGACCCCCGCCTGATCGGAACCGAGGCGCTGGCGGGTGCGGTGACGATGCTCGCCCTGGTGCCCGAGGTGATCTCGTTCGCGATCATCGCCGGCGTCGACCCCGTGAACGCGCTCGTCGCCTCCGTGGTCCTGGCCCTCGCGATGTCGTTCCTCGGCGGGCGACCGGCGATGGTCACAGCGGCGGCCGGATCCGTCGCGCTGGTCGTCGCCCCGCTCGTGCACCGGAACGGTGTCGAGTACCTGCTGCCGACCGTGCTGCTCGCCGGCCTGGTGCAGATCGTGTTCGGCCTGACGGGGCTGGCGAAACTGATGCGCTTCATCCCCCGATCGGTGATGATCGGCTTCGTCAACGCGCTGGGCATCATGATCTTCCTCGCGCAGGTGAACAGCCTCATCGACGTGCCGTGGCCCGTGTATCCGCTGTTCGCGCTGACGCTCGCGATCATCTGCCTGTTCCCTCGGCTGACGAAGTCGGTGCCGGCTCCGCTCGTCGCGATCGTCGCCGTGACGGCGATCACCATCGGCTTCGGCATCGTCGTGCCGACCGTGGGCGACGAGGGATCCGTCACCGGCGGGCTGCCGGGGATCACCCCGTTCGGCGTGCCGCTCACGCTCGACACGCTCGTGCTGATCGCGCCGTACGCGCTCGCGGTCGCCTTCGTCGGTCTGATCGAGACCCTGCTCACGGCGAAGCTCGTCGACGGGCTCACCGACAGCACGTCCGACAAGAAGCGCGAGTCCTGGGGGCTCGGCGTCGCGAACCTGCTCTCCGGCCTCTGGGGCGGCACGGCGGGATGCGCGATGATCGGCCAGACCGTGGTGAACGTGTCGATCGGACGCGGCCGCACCCGGATGTCCACCCTTTTCGCCGGGCTGTTCCTGCTGGTCTTCGTCGCCCTCTTCTCGGGCCTGATGGCACAGATCCCGATGGTGGCCCTGGCGGCGGTGATGATGGTCGTCGCCGTGCGCGCGTTCGATCTGCAGAGCATCCGCCCCTCGGTGTTGAAGCGGATGCCGCGCGCCGAGACCGCGGTGATGGTCACCACGGTGGTCGTGGTCGTCGCGACGAGCAACCTCGCGATCGGCGTCGGCGTCGGCGTCGTACTCGCGGCACTCCTGCTGCTGCGCCGGGCCGCGCGGTCGTTCCGCGTCGAGCGGACGCTCGCGGACGGCGTCGCCACCTACCGTGTGCGCGGGGCGCTGTTCTTCGCCTCCGCCCACGATCTGCCCGAGGACTTCGACTACATCGGCGATCCGCAGCACGTCGAGATCGACCTCACCGGGGCTCCGATCTGGGACGCCTCGAGCGTGGCCGTGCTCGACGGCATCGTGGCCCGCTACGCCGCCGAAGGCAAGACCGCGCACGTCACCGGGTTGGATGAACGCAGCACCGCCCTGCACGGCCGGCTCAGCGGGCACCTCTAGCGAATTCCGAGCCTCCGGGTTGCCGTTTCTTTGACGGTTCTTCGTTGGCGACTGCGCGGTCAAAGAAACGGCAACCCAGACGGCGGTCAAAGAAACGGCAACCCAGACGCTGCACGCCGGAGCGACTGCGCGGTCAAAGAAACGGCAACCCGACTAGAGGGCGCCGGCGCGAGCGACGGCGCCGTACCAGTGCGCGCTGGGCTTGGGCGTGCGGGCGAAGGTCTCGCGATCCCAGGCCACCAGACCGAAGGTCGGGCGGTACCCGCTCGCCCACTCGTAGTTGTCGAGCAGGCTCCAATGCTGATAGCCCAGCAGCTCGACGCCGTCGTCGAGAACCGTGTGCAGGCGCCGCAGCGCCGCATCCGTGTACGCGATCCGGCGGTCGTCGTCGTCCGTCGCGATGCCGTTCTCGGTCACCATCACCGGCACTCCCCCGCTGAGCTCCCACGCCGCGCGCACGCCGAGCTCGGCCGCGGGCGGGAAGAACTCCCACCCGGTGAGGGTCGTCTCGACGCCCTCGGCCACCGGTCGAGGGCCCTCGGGCCCGATGAACGTGCGGGTGTACGCCTGCACCCCCACGAAGTCGTCGCCGCGCGCGGCCTCGAGGTACCAGTCATCGCGCGGATGGCCGTACTCGTGCAGCTTCTCGAGCGCGCCGGGTTCCGGCTCGCCATCGGCGTCGAGTGCCGGGGTGAACGCCTGCGTCGCGACCGTCCATCCCGAGCGGATACCCGGAACCGAAGACAGCACGTCGCGCGAGCAGCGGTGCGACGCGAGCAGCGCATCCGCCACCGCGAGATCGGGATTCGGCAACCCGTAAGCGACCAGGTTGTGAGCGTCCTCGCCACCGGCGAGCATCGCGGCGATGTTCGGCTCGTTGATGGTGCAGACGTAGCGGACGCCGTCGCTCACCACCGGTAGCGCGGCCTCGGTGTAGCGCGCGAAGAGGTCGGCCGCATCCGGAGCCCGCCAGAACCCGTCGCGAGCGAACCACCGCGGCACGGTGAAGTGCATCAGCGTGACGATCGGCTCGAGGCCGAATTCGTGGGCGGCGTCGACCATCCGCCGGTAGTGATCGATCTCGGCACGCGAGACGAAGCCGCGCTCGGGCTCGATCCGTGCCCACTCGATGCTGAAGCGGTAGGAGTTCAAGCCCAGCTCGGCCGCGATCCTCATGTCTTCGCGGTAGCGGTGGTAACTGTCGGCGGCGTCGCCGCTCGGCTCGACGATCGACGTCCCGGGCCGGTGCTCCTGCGCCCACCAGTTCGAGTTGATGTTGTTGCCCTCGATCTGGTGGGCGGCCGTCGCGGCGCCCCAGAGGAAGGATGGCGGGAAGTGCAGCATGGGGTCCTTTCGGGGGCGGGCCGGGGTGGGTCGACGCCGGGCGGATGCGCGTGCGACCCAGGGAGGGTCACCGTCACGTTTCAGGGATTGGTTGCGAGAGGGCTGCCGCCTTTCGCAACGCTGGCGCGTCGCGGATTGGGCACCGCATCCAGCAGCGCGATCGTGTACTCGTCCTGCGGATGCCGCAGCACCTCGGAGGTCACGCCGCGCTCGACGACGCGGCCGCGATTCAGCACGAGGATGTCGTCCGTCACCAGTCGCGCCGAGAGCAGATCGTGCGTGATGTACAGCAGGCTGAGTCCACGCGTCTCACGCAACTGCTCGAGAAGCGCCAGTACACCGGCGCGCAACGAGACGTCGAGCATCGATACCGGCTCGTCCGCGATGAGCACCTGCGGATCCGACGCCAGCGCCCGAGCGATGACCACGCGCTGCCGCTGACCGCCGGAGAGCTGGTGCGGCAGTTTCGCCGCGAACTCCTCGACGGGCGAGAGCCCCACCGTGTCGAGCAGATCGAGCACCCGCGCTCGGGCCTCGCCGCCGCGCAGCTTCGAGTAGTTCAGCACCGGCCGCGTCAGCGTGTACTCGACCGTGTGCAGCGGATTCAGCGCCGCGTACGGATCCTGGAACACCATCTGCACCTCGCTGCGAAGAGTGCGCAGGGCGCGCGAGCGCATCCGATCGACCCGCAGATCACCGAAACCGATCGTGCCCGCCGTGGGCCGTTCGACGCCCGTGATCAGCTTCGCCAGCGTCGATTTTCCGCTGCCGGATGCACCCACCAGCGCGAGCGAACGGCCCGGCTCGAGGGTGAACGACACGTCGTCGAGGGCGACCACCTCCGACTCGCCGCGTCGCGGCGCCGGGTAGCGCTTCGAGACGGCGTCGATCGTCAGCGTGGTGCGGGCGGCCCCGGCGGAGACTCCGGAGCGTCCGCTGCGGGCGGCGATGCCCGGCAGCTCCACCACTTCGGCACGCGGATCGGCGTAGTGCGAGAGCAGCATCCTCGTGTAGTCGGCCTGGGGCCGCTCGAGGATGTCGAGTGACGGAGCGTCCTCCACGATCCGCCCGTCGTGCATCACCAGCACCCGGTCGGTCGCCTCGAGCACGATGCCGAGGTCGTGCGAGATCAGCACCGCGGTGAAGCGCTCGGCGCGCTGCAGCTCGATGATGGTGTCCATCACCGCGTGCTGCACCAGCACATCCAACGCCGTGGTCGGCTCGTCGAACACCATCAGCCGCGGTTCGAGCGAGAGGGCGAGCGCGATCGACACGCGCTGACGCATCCCACCGGAGAGCTCGCCCGGGAAGCGGTCGAGCGTCGTCGCCGGCAGCTGCACCTTGCCGATCAGCTCGCGCGAACGCTCCTCCCACCGATCGCGTTCGACGTGCTTGTGGGCCCGGTAGATGTCGGCGAAGTGATTGCGGACGGTGCGCACCGGGTTCAGCGCGTTCATCCCCGATTGCAGCACCATCGCGAAACCGCCCTGGCGCTGGCGACGCAGCTCCTCGTCATCGAGCGTCGCCACATCCGCACCGTCGAACACGATGCGGCCGCCGGAGAGCACCGCCGGCGGCTTCGCCAGACGGGTCAGCGCGAAGCCGAGGGTGGACTTGCCCGAACCCGATTCGCCGACCAGACCGACGAACTCGCCCTCGGCGAGCTCGAACGAGGCGTCGATCACCGCGTGCGTCGCATCCGCTCCGGTGCCGTAGTCGATGGACACGTTCTGCACAGAGAGCAGGGCGTTGTGCGTGCTGCGAGAGCTCATCGCTTCGCTCCTTCCCGGAGGCGCGGATTCGAGATGCCGTCGACCCCGAAGTTGATCAGCGTGAGAGCGGTCGCGAGCAACGCGATGCAGAGGCCGGGCGCGAACAGCAGCACCCACTGGCCGGTGAGCAGCGCGTTCGAGTTCTGCGACCAGAAGAGCATCGTGCCCCAGCTGACGGTGGTGGTATCGCCGAGGCCGAGGAACTCCAGCCCTGCCTCCGCCAGGATCGCGGCGGTCGCGGCGCCGAAGAAATTGCCGACGATCAGCGAGGTCATGTTCGGCAGGATCTCGCGGAACACGATGCGGAACGAGCTCTCGCCGCTGAACTGGGCCGCGGTGACGAAGTCGCGCGAGCGGAGGGACTGCGTCTGCGAGCGCAGCACGCGCGCGCCCCACGCCCAGCCCGTGATCACAACGACCACGATGATCATCGCGATGCCGCCGCCGGAGAGGTAGGCCGCGATCACGATCATCAAGGGCAGACCCGGGATCACGAGGAACAGATTGACCACGAAGTTGATCACTTCGGCCCAGAAACCGCGAGTGTAGCCCCACGACAGACCGATGAGCACGGCGATGATCGTGGAGAGCAGGCCCGCGACGAGGCCCACGGTCACGCTGACCTGGGCGCCGTAGAGCAGCTGGCTCAGCACGTCCTCGCCCGCGGCCGTCGTCCCCAGCCAATGCGCGGCAGAGGTGTCGGCGCTGCGCTCGAAGGAGTTGTCGCTGCCGGAGTAGGGTGCGATCAGCGGCGCGAAGATCGCGACCAGGATGAACACCGCGAGGATCACGAGGCCGATCCGGGCCTTGCCGTTGCTCCACACCGTCGAAGCGGTGCGGCCGACGACCCGCCACCGGCTCGGCGGGGTGGAGGAGGCGGCACGCTGAGCGTGCACGGAGGTGGTGGATGTCATGGCCTTCACTTCCTCGTCCGCGGGTCGAGCACGCCGTAGAGCAGGTCGACGAGCACGTTGGCGACGAGCACGCTCACGGTGATCATCAGGAACAGCGCCTGCATCAGCGGGTAGTCCTGGTTGGTGACGGCGTTGTAGAGCAGGTAGCCCACGCCCGGATAGCCGAAGACCTGCTCGACCAGAACGGAGCCGCCCACGACGCCGCCGAGCGCCAGGCCGAACGAGGTGAGGTTCGGCAGGATCGCGTTGCGCGCGGCGTAGCGGATGGCGACGGTGCGCGCCTTCAGCCCGTTCGCCTCCGCGAAGGTGACGTAGTCGTCGCCGAGCGTCGAGATCATCGTGTTGCGCATCCCGAGGATCCAGCCCCCGAGTCCGGTGACCAGCAGGGTGAGTGCCGGCAGCACCGCGTGATAAAGCGTGCTGACGATGAAGTCCCACGAGAAGCCCGGCGTCATCGTCGGGCCGTAGGCGCCGGTGGTCGGGAAGAGCCGAAACACGTAGCCCGCGAAGAACAGCAGCAGCAGGGCCGTCCAGAAGTAGGGGAACGCCGAGAGGAACGAGCCGCCGATCGTCGGCAGCGCATCGATCCAGGTGCCGCGCTTCCACGCCGCGAGCACACCCAGAAGTGTGCCGATGATGAAGGCGACGACCGTGACGATGCCGACCAGGATGATCGTGTACGGCAATGCACCCCACACCAGCTCGCCGACGGTCTGCGGATAGAAGGTGTACGAGACGCCGAAGTCGAGGGTGACCACCTGATGCAGGTACGCGAAGTACTGCTGCACGATGTTGCCGTCGGGCACCCCGAGCTGCGCCTCGATCGCGGCGCGAGTGGCGTCGCTGACCGGCCCGTTCTGGGCGAGTTTGGCGAGGGCCGCATCCGTGGGGCTGCCGGGCATGAGCCTGGGCAGGATGAAGTTCAGCGTCGCCGCGGCCCACAGTGTGAGCACGAAGAGGCCGAGCTTGCGCAGGATGAACATCCCCGTGCCGCGGGAAGCCCGCGGCGAGGACGCCTTCTCGGCGACCGCCGCCCCGGGGGCGGCGAGGTTGGTGGTCATGAGTTCCTCACTTCGTCGTGGGATGAACGGTCGCGGATGCTGACGGCGTCGTCGCGGATGCTCACTGCGGCACCCGCTCGATGCTGGTCACGATGAGCAACGCCGACGAGAGATAGGTCAACGGCAGCGTGTACGGGTCATCGGCCGTGGGCCACCCGGTGAACTTCGCGTCGCTGAACAGGCCCCAGGAGCCGCCGTAGTACATCGCGATGACGGGCACGTCGTTGTAGACGATCTGCTGGAGCTGATACCCCAGCTCGAGCTGCTCCTGCGGGTCCGTCGTCTCTTTGAGCTGCTGCAGCAGCGCATCCGCCGCCGGGTTCTGGTAGCGCTCGTAGTTGCCGGTGGTCTGCGTGCCGATCGGCTGGTAGAACTCGCTGCCCAGCAGCGAGTTGAAGTCGCGGTACGAGTTCGCCGTGCCGCCGATGCCACCCATCGCGATGTCGTACTCGCCGTTGCTCAGCGACGATTGGTATGCCGCCGGCTGCGGGGTCGAGATCTTCACATCGATGCCGAGGGCGCTCCACTGCTTCTGCACCTCCTGCACCGCGCGCAGCCAGTCGGCGTAGCCGTTGGCCGTCATGATGCTGAAGCTGAGCTGCGCACCCGAGGCGTCGACGAGCTTGCCGTCCTGCTGGGTGTACCCGGCCTGGGCGAAGAGGGCGAGGGCCCCAGCCGTGTCCTGCGTGACGATGCCGCCGTTCGGCAGCGACGGGTCGAGCTGGGCCTCCTGGTTGGGCAGCAGCACGTTCGTCTGCCCCGCCGCATCCATCGTTCCCTCGGTGGCGAGGTCGGCGACCTGGTCGCGGTTCAACGCGAGGCTGAGCGCCTGACGAACCGTCTGGTCGTCGAACGGCGCCGTGGTGAGGTTCGGGTACAGCGCGATCGTGCCGCCCGGCGGGAACCAGTAGGTGTTGTCGTTCCCGGCCCCGACCCAGGTGTTCTGCACATCGCTGATGTACGAGTACGCCCAGTCGTAGCCCTTGGTGGCGAGATCGAGGTTGGTGTTCTTGCCCGGCACGAGGATGTGCTCCGCGGCCACCTTCTCGGCCTGCCAGTAGTCGGGGTACTTGTCGAGCGTGTACTGCTGCGGCGTGAAATTGCCCAACGTGTACGGGCCGGTTCCGACCGGCGTCTCGTCGCGGTACGTCGTCGGATCGTCGACGTCCTGCCAGATGTGTTGCGGCACGATCAGCGTGATCGCGATGACCGTGATGGCCGGCACATCCGCGCTGGCCAGGTGGACCGTGATGGTATCGCCACTCGTGTCGATGGACGCGATGTGCGACCAGGCGCCGTTGATGTCGAGCTGCGGATTGTCCTTCAGCAGTTGGAAGGTGAAGGCGACGTCGTCGGCGGTGAACGCCTCGCCGTCCGACCAGGTGACGCCGTCGCGGATCGTGAAGACGATCGTCTCGGCGTCGGGCTGCTCGTAGCTCGACGCGAGCCACGGGTTGAGGTCGCCGCTGTAGCCGTCGAGCACGGCGAGCGGCTCGTAGATGTAGTACGCGCCGAGGCGCTTGTTCACCTGGTACGGATTGAAGTCCTGGCTCATCGTCGGCGAGCCCGCGTCGGCGCCGAGCAGCAGGGTGTCGGCGGGGATCGACGGATCCGGGGCACTGGTGATCTGGATGCTGCAGGCGGAGGTGACCGCGAGGGTCGCCACGGCCAGGGCGGCGGTGAACGCGCGCCTCCATGTTCGTCTTCTGGTCGGCTTCATCGCTCGTTCCCATGGTGGTCCGGTCCGCCCTCAGTGGCGGCGTCCATCCAATGTATGCGCATACATCCGCTCGACGCAAGGCCGACCCCTTCTTGCGAGGGACCCGCCCTGTGCGCGTCGGACCCGCCCAGGGCGGGTCCCGCGCGCACAGCAGGGGTCCCTCGCAAGAGCGGGTCAGGGGCAGGTATCGCGGATGAGGACCTCGACGGGTAGCAGCAGCGAGCGAGGGGGCAGGCTCGGTTCGGCCAAGCGCTCGGTCAGGGTCGCGATGGCGAGGCGACCGAGTTCGAACATCGGCTGGTGCACCGTCGTCAGGCGCGGGGTGGCGAGGCGCCCGGCCTCGATGCCGTCGAAGCCGGTGACCCGCGTCCGACCAGGCACCGCGACCCCGGCCTCGGCGAAGCGGTCGAGCACCCCGAGCGCGGTCTGGTCGTTCGCGCAGACGACCAGGTCCGGCACCCCGCTCTGCAGGATCCGCTCCGCGGCGGCCCGACCGGAGGCGCGGCTGAAGTCACCCTGCTCGATCCGGACGGAGGGATCCGCTGCCGCATCCGCCACACCGGCGCGGAAGCCTACGAGCCGATCACGCGCATCCGGAGCGTCAACCGAGCCGTCGACGTACACGACCGACGCCGTCGCGCGCGACTCGAGGGCGTACCGCACGAGGGTGCGCATTCCTTCGATGTTGTTGGCGCCCACATGATCGAGGTCGGTGTGCCCGCGGAGACCGGCCAGGAGCACAACCGGCACCCGGCGCGCGACGTGCTCGATCGCATCGTCCGGCAGCGTTCCGACGAAGATCGCGAGCGCATCCACCCGACCCGCGACCGACGTCGCGAGCCCGGAGCGCACATCCGCTCGCCCCGCCGCGATCATCAGACCGAGCCCCTGCTGCCAGGCCTCCGCCTCGGCGCCGCGGAGCACCTCGTCGTAGTACAGGTTCGGCGAGCGCTGCGAGGTCGTGCCATCGTCGCGCAGGATGGGCACCTCGGCCGAGCCGACTCGCAACGGCGGCAGCCCGCCCACCGGCGCGACGGTGTCGGCGTGGTCGGGCAGCACGATGCCGACGACGCCGGTGCGCTTCGCGGCCAGGCCTCGGGCGCTGCCGCTGGGCACGTAACCGAGTTCGCGCACCGCCGCGAGCACACGCTCGGCAGTCGCCTCGCGCACCGTGGACCGATTCGTCAGCACGCGCGAAACAGTGGCGATCGAGACCTCCGCCCGAGCCGCGACGTCGTAGACCGTCGGTGCGCCGTTGCTCATCCTTCGACTCTACGTGCTCCCCGCGAGATGCCTCTTCTGCACGCGACACGCCGCAGAACGCGTGCATACAAGGCATCTCGCGGGGTGAGGTTCAGTCGCCGTGAGGTTCAGTCGCCGAGAGGTTCAGTCGCCGTGGCGCCCGGCGCCGACCTTGGCGCGTTCACGCCGCGAACGACGCACCCGGCGCACGATCAGCACCGCGAGCAGCACCCCCACGATCGTGTAGATGGCGTAATCGAGCAGGCCCGAGTACTGGTCGACGAGTTCGTACTGGGTGCCGAGGGCCGCGCCGAGGCCGATCAGCAGACCGTTCCAGATACCGGATCCGACGATCGTGAGGGCGCTGAAGAGCCAGAGATTCATCCGCTCTGCACCCGCCGGCAGCGAGATCAGACTGCGCACCCCGGGCAGCAGCCGGCCGAACAGGACCGCCCAGGTGCCGTGTTTGCGGAACCACTCGACGGCCTTCTCGAAGTCCTCACGGTCGACGAGGGGAAGCTTCGACATCGCAGCGACAGTTCGCTCCGTGCCGATGCGGCGACCGAGCTCGTACAGCAGCAGCGCGCCGAGGTAGGCGCCGAGGGTCGCCGTGACCATCACGAGCACGAGGTTCATCCGACCTTGCTGGGCGATGAATCCCGCCAGCGGCAGAACCACCTCGCTCGGGATCGGCGGGAACACCGTCTCGATGAAGGTCAGCAGGCCGACGCCGACTTCACCGAGCGCGGCGATGACGCGGGCGGCGATGCCGACCAGTCCATCGAGGTTCTCGATGTTGTCGGAGGTGGAGGCAGGGGCGAGGGCGGAAGTCGCGATCGTCATGGCTGAGAGGGTACTCAGAGATGGCGTCGACAGGCTGGGAATTCCGCTCGGCACTCATCTCTCGCGCTCCGGACGCATCACGGTGCTCCGGTCAAGATGATCCTCCCGGTCGTGGCCGTGCGCACGTCGACCGAGACGATGTCGTCGATCGCGAGCCCCGTCGCCAGCGACGGATGCATGGTGCTGCCGGGGGTCGAGGTCCAGGAGCCGATCGGATACTCCTCGCCCTGCGCATCCGTCACATACATCACGTACTGCCACCGCGGCGTCTCGCCGTACGGCGGAGGCGAAGCGGAATCCGAGAGCTCGGCGTAGCTGCAATCCATGTCGATGCGCGTGCCCCAGGCCTCGGGCACGAAGGTGACCGATGCGGTGACCGGCACGCCGGGCAGCGCGTCGAGAGCTACCTCGTACCCGGTCGGCTGCGGCGTCGTCGGAGCGGTCGCGAGCGGGATCGCGACAGCTGCAGCGGCCGAGACGAGCGCTGCTGCGGCGACCAGCCCGGCCACCTGCACGCGGGTGCGTCGCCGAGCGGACGCGGCCGCCGAAGACAAGCGCGACAGGAGCGACGGCGGAGCGGATTCCGGCGACTCGGCGAGCGGTGCGGGCTCGGCGCCGAGCATCCGCTGCGCCTCCTCAGCCGGAACCTGGGCCAGCAGACCCGGCAGCGCGACGAACTCCGCGACCGCTGCTCGGCACTCCGCGCAGTCGGCGAGGTGCCGCTCGTACTCGCGCCGCTCGACGCCGGACAACGATCCCAGGATGTACGCGCCATCCCAGTCGCGGTAACGGTCGGTGCTCACAGCTCCGTCACCCCTCTCTCCTGCAGAGCGAGCTTCAGCGCTCGCATCCCGTAGTGCATCCTCGACTTGACCGTTCCCGGGGCGATGTCGAGCAATTGGGCGATCTCGCTGACCGTGCGGCCGCCGTAGTACGCGTGCACGATGACCGTGCGGTGGTCGAGGCTGAGCTCGCTGAGCGCGTCGGATACGAGCCAGGTGTCCAGCACCGCGTCCGAGCGGTCGGCGCTCGCACGTTCGGGCACCTCGTCGGTGCCGAACTCGTGGTTGTGCCGGGCGCTGCGTCGGTCGTCGATGACGATGTTGCGCGAGACCGTGTAGAGCCAGGAGCGCGCGGCGGCTTCGCCCTGGGCGAGGATCTCCGGATGCTTCCATGCGCGCAACAGCGCCTCCTGCACGACGTCCTCGGCGAATTGCCGGTCGCCGGTGAGGCGCAGCACGAAGCGCCAGAGCGCAGGCCCATGCTCGTCGTGCAGTGCACGTAGCAGCGCGGCTTGATCCTCGGACATCCCTCACCTCTCTTGAGACAACGTAGCGGCGGGCTTTTCGGTTCATCACGACTGCCGACACCGACGTCGGGCCTGTCGACCCCCTTGCCGCGGTCGGCCGGGTGCCGAAGGCTGGTCGAATGGTCTCCGCAGCGCTCTTCGACATCGACGGCACCCTCATCGACTCCAACTACCTCCACGTCGAAGCGTGGGCGCACGCCCTCGCCGAGGTCGGTCACCCGACGGACGCGTGGCGCATCCATCGCTGCATCGGGATGGATTCGGCGAAGCTTCTCGACACCCTGGTCGGCGAGGAGGTGGCCGCCGAGATCGGCGATCACGCGTCGGGCCTGCACGGCGAGTACTACGACGGTCTGGCCGACAGACTGCGCAGCTTCGACGGTGCCCGCGAGCTGTTGGAAACGCTCGCCGACCGGGGCATGACCGTGGTTCTGGCGACATCGGCCCCCGAAGACGAGCTGGAGCAGCTGCGGCGGGTGCTCAGCGCCGACCACGTCGTCGCCGACGTGACGAGTTCGGGCGACGTCGAGACGGCGAAGCCCGAGCCCGGCATCGTCGAGTCGGCCCTGAAGAAGGCCGGCACGGCCCCGGGGGATGCGCTGTTCGTCGGCGACACCGTCTGGGACATCGAAGCGGCCGCCCGCGCCGGCGTGCGTTGCATCGCGGTGACGAGCGGGGGCATCGCGGAGGCGGAACTGCGTGACGCCGGCGCGATCGCGGTGTACGACGACGTCGCTTCGCTCCTGCGCGAGCTCGACACGAGTCCGTTCGCGGAGTGACGACGTCCGTCGACGCCGGTGACCGGCTCTCGCCGGCCGAACGCGATGCGGACCCGCTCCGTCGATCGGCTCGCGCCTGGGGCCACGCCCTCGGTCTCGACGCCGAGCCCCGGAATCACCCGGGCCACGAACGGCGGCGGCCGTTGCGCTCCGTGTCGCTGCCGACCGACGGGACAGGCGACCGAGCACACCGCCGTCACACGGTCACGATCTCCGCCTCCACCACGTCGCCGGTGCCGTTGCAGCACCCGCGCATTCGCGTCGCGCCGCCCACTCTGGTAGTCCGGACTCTGTGACCTCCCTCTCCGCGGCCGACGCCGGATCCCTCCGCACCTTCCTCCGCGACCACCGGGACGAGATGATCGCCGACGCCCGGCACCTCGTGATGATCGAGAGCCCCAGCGATTCGCTCGAGGCGCTGGCCGAGTTGCACTCCTACCTGGTGCACTGGGTCGGCGAACGGCTGGGGCGGCCGCGCTCGATCGAGCACGACACGCATCCGGATGCGCCCACGACCACCTCGTGGACCTTCGCCGGCACCGAGACGGTTCGGCTCACGAACGCCGGCGATCCGGAGCACTTCGTCGCCCTGCTCGGCCACTACGACACCGTGTGGCCCACGGGAACGACGCGCAATTGGCCGTTCGCCGTCGACGGCGACACCCTGCACGGTCCGGGCACCTACGACATGAAGGTCGGCCTCGTGCAGATCGTCTGGGCCGTCGCGGCGCTGCGCTCCGTCGGGCTGGCGCATCCGTGCGTGCGGATGCTGTTCAACGGCGACGAGGAGACCGGCAGCGTCGCGTCGCGTCCGTTCCTCGAGAAGGAGGCTCGCGGCGCCGCCGCCGCGCTCGTCTTCGAAGGCGCGCTCGGCGACAAGGTGAAGACGGCGCGCAAGGGCATCGGCCACTTCCTGGTCGATGTCTACGGAGTCGAGGCGCATGCCGGAGTCGAGCCGGAGAAGGGTGCCAGCGCGATCCACGAACTCGGCGAACTGATCCCCCAGATCCTGGCGCTCGCGAATCCCGACGCCGGAACCACCGTGAACATCGGCTTGTTGCACGGCGGCAGCCGGGTCAACGTCACCGCCGGCCACGTGCAACTCGAGCTGGAAGCGCGCATCACCAACAGCGGCGAGGCTGCCCGCGTCGAGGCGGCCATGAACGCGCTGCGCGCAACGGATGCACGGATCCGCATCGAGGTGCGCGGCAGCTGGCATCGGCCGGTCTTCGAACGCACCCCGCCCGTCGTCGAGCTCTACGGCCGCGCCGAGCGCGTCGCTCGGCTGGCGGGCATCCCGATCGGCGAGACGGCGGTCGGCGGCGCGAGCGACGGCAACCTGATCGCGGCCCTGGGGGTGCCGGTGCTGGACGGACTCGGTCCGGTCGGCTCGGGCGCGCACGCCCGCGGCGAGCACGCCAGCATCGCGGGGATGCTCGAGCGCACCGAGTTGGCGGCGTTGCTGATCAGCGCGCTGCGGTGAACTCCTCGGCGAGGATGCCGTAGAGCACTTCGTCGTGAAAGGCCCCCGAATGGAACGTCGCGGCGCGACGCACGCCCTCGCGAACGAAGCCGGCTTTCTCGTACGCCGCGATCGCCCGCTCGTTGAACGACCACACCCGCAGCTCGACCTTGTTGAGTCCCATCTCGGCGAAGCCGTAGCGGAGCACCGTTCGCAACGCTTCGGTGCCGAGCCCCTTGCTCACGAATTCGGGGCGGATCACGATGCCGAGGGTGCCGATCCGTGTCGGCAGCGCCGCACCGAACAGCGCGACGTGACCGATCAACTGGCCGCCCGCCTCCACGCTGAAGCCCACGGCGGAGGCATCCGAGTTGATACTCCACGACCGGAAGAGTTCGGCGATCTGCTCCGCCCGTTGCGGCCTGATCGCACCCTGCTGCAGCACCGCCCACGCGGGGTCGGCCCACCAGCGCACCAGAGCGGGCAGGTCCGGATCGGCGAGTGAGCGCAGCCGGATCCGCTCGCCCTCGAGCAGCCCCGTGCCGTACTCGACGGCCTCGTCCATCCCGGTCCACGCCATGGCTCCATCCTGCCGCCGTCGGCAGCGGGCGACAATGGAGGCATGTTGTACGAATCGCGACCCGTGGGGGTCATCATCGAAGCGTCCGCTCAAGCGGTCTACGACTACGTGTCGAATCCGTCGAAGCTCCCGGAGTGGGCGCGCGGCCTCGCCGAGTCGACCATCGAGGAGGTCGAGGGACGCTGGTTCGCCGCCTCGCCCCTGGGTCGGGTCGAGGTCGCCTTCGCTCCGCACAACGATTTCGGCGTGCTCGACCACCTGGTCACCCTGCCCGACGGCCAGGCGACGATGAACCCGATGCGCGTGATCCCGAACGGCGACGGCGCCGAGGTGATGTTCATCGTCCGCAAGCGTGATGGGATGACGTTCGAGCAGTGGGATGCGGATTGCGCGGCGGTCGCCGACGATCTGGAGTCGCTGCGAGTGCTCTTCGAGGGCGACTCGACGCTGCGCGAGCAGCTGCTCCCCTGAAGGCCTGTACGGCAATGCAGTCGGATGCGGCTGAACCCGCCGTTCACGGGGGTGCGATGCCGGTCCAGCTTCATCAACGAACAGGCACCCCTCGGCGCACGGGCGCTATTCCAGCAGCGCATCCGCGTAGGCGGCGGCCGACCGCCGATAGCGCGGCAGCGTCGGCGCGACGGTGCGGATGAGGACAGCGACGGCCTCGCGCTCGCGACCCGCGTCGGTCAGCGCCAGCGCGAGGAAGACGCGAACGGCGTCGTCGAGATCGTCGGAAACGGCCGACGCCTCGTCCTCCAGCAGTGCGATCGCCTCGTGCACCTCGCCGAGATTGCGTAACGAGCTGGCGAGCTGGATCGTCGCCTGCCGACGCCGGCTGCCGTCGAGACCGGCGGCGAGCGCCGCCCGGTACAGCGGCACCGCGCGATCGGGATGACCGGTCGAGTCCCACGATCCGCCGCGCTCGAAGTCCGCGATCGGGTCCCCCGCCGGCAGCTCGGCCACGATCGCTTCGATCGCCGCGCGCAGCTCCTCCTCGGGAAGATCCTGGGCCCAGACGGCGTCGAGCCGGTCATCGATATCGCTCATTCCTCCACGCTACGCCCGGCATCCGTCCCACGCCCGACGGGTGTCCGCTAGCGTCGTCATCGTCGGCCGGTGTGGCCGTTCGGCACCATCGCACCCGAGGGGACCCCATGACGGATCCGATCGCACCCGCCCAGGCGAAGGGCGGCATCGAGCTCAACGGCCTCGAGACGATCTCCGAGTCGGAGCGCAAGGGACTCCCCCGAGACCTCTTCTGGCCGTGGTTCGCGGCGAACGTCTCGGTGCTCGGCCTCAGCTACGGCTCCTTCCTGCTGGGCTTCGGCATCTCCTTCTGGCAGGCCACGATCGTCGGCATCATCGGCATCGCGGTTTCCTTCCTGTTCTGCGGATTCGTGTCGATCGCGGGCAAACGCGGGTCTGCGCCGACGATGGTGCTGAGCCGAGCCGCCTTCGGGGTGAACGGAAACCGCCTGCCCTCGGTGATCTCCTGGCTCCTCACAGTCGGTTGGGAGACGGTGCTCACCTCGCTCGCCGTGCTCGCCACCGCGACCGTCTTCGAGACGCTCGGCTGGAACGGCGGGGTCGCCACCAAGGTCGTCGCTCTGATCGTGGTCGCCGCACTGATCGTGATCGCCGGGGTCTTCGGCTTCACGCTGATCATGCGGCTGCAGCTGGCGATCACCATCGCCACCGCCGTGCTCACCGTGGTCTACGTCTTCCTCGTGTTCGACCACATCGATCTCGGCGCCGTGGCGAGCCTGCCGTCCGGCGATCTCGGCGCGGTCATCGGTGGCCTGGTGCTGATGATGACGGGCTTCGGTCTCGGCTGGGTGAACGCCGCGGCCGACTACTCCCGCTACCTGCCGCGCAGCGCGAGCACGCGTGGTGTTGTCGGCTGGACCACGGTCGGCGGCGCCCTCGCCCCCATCGTGCTCGTGATCTTCGGCCTGCTGCTCGCGGGTTCCTCGCAGGAGCTCAACGATGCGATCGTCGCCGACCCGATCGGCGCGCTCGCTTCGATCCTGCCGGTGTGGTTCCTGATTCCGTTCATCATCGTCGCCCTGCTGGGCCTGATCGGCGGCGCGGTGCTCGACATCTACTCGTCGGGCCTGGCCCTGATGAGCACCGGGCTGCGCGTTCCCCGCCCCGTCGCCGCCGGCATCGACGGCGTGTTGATGATCCTCGGCTCGATCTACATCGTGTTCTTCTCGACCGACTTCCTCGGCCCGTTCCAGGCGTTCCTGATCACGCTCGGCGTGCCGATCGCCGCCTGGCTGGGCGTCTTCCTCGCCGATCTGCTGCTGCGCCGCGGCGACTACGACGACGCTGCGTTGCACGACCCTCGCGGCCGGTACGGCAGCGTCAACGTCGTCGCGGTCGTCCTCGTCGCGCTCGGCACCGCCATCGGCTGGGGGTACGTCGTCGGCACCGCCCCCGGCTTCGCGTGGGAGGGTTACCTGCTCGACCTCGGTCTCGGCGGGCGTGAGGGTGCCTGGGCTTACGCGAACCTCGGCGTCCTCTTCGCCCTCGTGATCGGCTTCGTCGGCACGCTGTTGTTCTCGCGGAAGGCGATCGCGCGACAGGAATCGCGATGACCTCTTGGCTGGTCGCGATCGACATGCAGAACGTGTTCGGCGAGCCGTCGAGTCCGTGGTGCACCCCGCAGTACGCCGAGGCGGAGGCGGGGATCCGTCGTCTGCTGCCCGCCTTCGGCGACCGTGTCGTGCACACCCGCTTCGTGGCGCCGACGCATCCGCAGGGTGCGTGGGTGCCCTACTACCGCGACTGGCCTTTCGCGCTGGTTCCCGAGAACGATCCGCTGTATGAGCTGCGCGGCGCGCTGGCGGGGCCGACGCATCCGGTGGTCACCGCCACCAGCTTCGGCAAGTGGGGCGCCGAGCTGGCGGGTGCGACGCACGGGTCGACCGAGATGGTGCTCACCGGCGTCTCGACCGACTGCTGCGTGCTCTCGACCGCGCTCGCGGCGGCGGATGCGGGCGTGCACGTGCGCGTGGTCGCGGATGCGTGCGCCGGGCTCAGCCCCGCCGATCACCGGCGCGCGCTGGACGCGATGGCGCTCTACGCGCCCCTCATCGAGATCACGACCGTCGACGAGGTGTTGGCCGGCTGATTCGGTGGCGGCTCAGCGGCGGGCTCAGTGGCGGGCTCAGTGGCGGGCTCAGTGGCCGAGCATCACCTTGATGACGGCCACGCCGACGCCGACGATGGCGAGCACGATACCGGCGGCGAACGTGCGTTTCGACGGGCGCTCCCCGCGGATCCGCGAGACCACCGGGCCGATCAGCGCGAGCCGCGCTACGAGGTAGACGAGCACCGCGATCTGAGCGCCGAAGCCCGGCACATCGGTCAGCCAGGCCAGGCCGAGCACGGCCGCCGGAACGAAACCCGAAGTGAGCACGGGGAGTGAGTCGCGCAGCTCGGCCCGGATGATCGTCGGCGTCAGCCGCTCGTCGCTGCGCGCCCGCCGACCGATCGACTCGGCGAAGGCGTGCGCGAGAAATGTCGAGAACGACGTGGCGAGCACGTACCAGAAGCTCATCCCGCTCTCGGCGTCGAGCTGCGTCAGCGGTGCGACGGTCGCGAGCGCCACGATGTTGCCGTAAACGTAGGCGGTGATCCGGCTGGAGGCATCCTCCCGCGAGATGCGCGGAACCGGCGGAGCGGGCGTGTCGGTCATGCGCCCACCCTAGGCGTGTCGGCTCAGTAAGATCGCGGCATGAACGATGAAGTCCGACAGAGTGCCTCCGCCCCCATCCTGGTCATCGGGGAGGCGCTGATCGACATCGTCGAACGCGACGGCGAGCGCAGCGAGCACGTCGGCGGCTCGCCGCTGAACGTCGCCCTCACCCTCGCCCGCCTCGGCCGCGACGCCACTCTCGTCGCCGATATCGCCGCGGATGCGCACGGCACGATGATCCGCGAGCACCTCGGCGCATCGGGGGTGACGGTGATCGCCGGTACCGCCGAGCGGACGCCGACCGCTCTCGCGCGCATCCAGCCCGACGGCTCGGCGCGGTACGAGTTCGACCTGACCTCCAACCCGCCCGTACCCGACCCGAGCGGCTACGCGCACGTGCACACCGGCTCGATCGCGGCCTTCCTCGAACCCGGCGCGGCGAACATCCGCTCGCTCTTCGGGGCGTTGCCCGTGGGCGTAACGGCGAGCCTGGACCCGAACATCCGCGCGTCGATCATCGGCCCGCACGCCGAGGTGCTGCCTGCGTTCGAGGCTCTCGCCGCGCGCTGCGACATCGTGAAACTCAGCGATGAGGACGCCGAGTGGCTCTACCCGACCGTGCAGCTCGACGAGGTCCTGAGCCGCATCCTCGAGCTCGGCGCCCGCCTCGCCGTCATCACCCGTGGTGGTGAGGGCCTGCTGCTCGCCTCCGCGATCACGCGGGTGAACGTGTCCGCCGCGCGCATCGTCGTCGCCGACACCATCGGCGCGGGCGACTCCGCCATGGGCGCGATCATCGACGAGGCGCTGCGCGGCGGCCTCGACGTGCTCGACGGCCCGGCACTGACCCGGATCGGCCACTGGGCCGCCCGCGTCGCCGGCATCACCACCTCCCGCCACGGCGCCAACCCGCCGTTGCGCGCCGAGGTCGCTCCCCTCTAACGCCTTCTTGCGAGGGACCCCTCCTGTGCGCGTCGGACCCGCCCAGGGCGGGTCCTTCGCGCACAGGGCGGGTCCCTCGCAAGAAGCAGGTGACGCAGATCGCCACGGAGTTGTAACACGACAGGGCTGTCGGAGCGGGGGTGGCCGCTCCCTACACTGGGCTATGGGGTCAGCAGCAGCATCCAGTAGCACCGTCGTCCTCCTCGTCGGAGCCGACACTTCGCAGGTCATCCGCGGTCTCGGCGCGCTGCCGAATGTGGATGCCCGAACCTTCGCCGGTGACGACGCGCCGCGCATCCGCGAGTCGATCGCGACGTCGCCCAGCACGTATCTCGTGCACGATGCCGATCCGCTCGAGCACGTCGCCTCGGCCTGGGTCGAGTTCTTCGAGGATCGCGCCAGTCACGGCACGCTCGATCTCGAGATCGAGACCGCAGTCGGCGCCTTCGTGCGCGGCGAGACCTCGATGCCCGACTATTACGTGGTGCTCGAGCCCGAGTCCGCTCCGGCGAACTGGAAGCACTGGTGGCTCGGCGTGCTGCCGAAGGCGGCGCCGAGCCGGGTACTGCCCAGCGCGTCGGATGCAGGTGCCGTGCGACGCCTGCTGCGCTCGTTGCCCACGGGCAAGCCGTGGCCCGAACCCGCGGAGTGGCTGCCGGAGGTGCGCTTCAGCATCCCGGATCGGGTCGGGCTGCTCTAGCTCCACGCGATCGCCCCGCTCTGTGCGGATCTGATGGTCGCGGCACCCCCTCGCAACCGGATCCGCAGCTGACCTTCCTCGCAGTGCACGCATCCGTTACTCTCGGGTCACCGGACGAGAGGAGCCCGATGCGATTCGTCGTCGGATACACGAGCACCCCCGCAGGTCGGGATGCGGTCGCGCTCGGCGCCCGTCTCGCCCGCGTGAACAAGGCCAAGCTCGACCTGGTCGTCGTCCTGGGCAACGCCGACCGGGTGACGCTCGCGCCCGCCGACAAGGGCTACACGCGCGTTCTCGAGCAGAACGCCGAGGAGTGGCTCGCGGAGGCGGCTGCCCAGGTGCCGAACAGCGTCGCCGTGCGTCGGCACACGGTGTTCGCCGAGTCCTTCGCCGAGGGTCTCGAGCAGGCGGCGGAGGACCTCGGCGCCGCCGCCATCGTCATCGGTGCTGCGCGGGGTGGCATCCTCGGCCGTTTCACCATCGGTTCCACAGCCAACACCCTGCTGCACAGTTCGACGACTCCTGTCGCGTTGGCGCCCGACGGCTATCGCGCGATCGACCCGCTGTCCGCGATCGCCCGCGTCACCTGCGCCATCGGCAACCTCGATGCGGCGGACGCGCTCATCGCCGCCGCCGTCGAGTCGGCACGTGCCGCAGGCGTGCCGTTGCGGTTCCTCTCGCTCGCCGCGCTCGACCTGCCGGGATCCGTGCCGGACGCGGTGCTCGCCGATGTCTCCGCCGCCCGCTTCGATCCGGTCATCATGGCGGCGCGCGACTCCCTCGGCGTCCTCGCCGACGTCAGCGCTGTGGTCGCCAGCGGGCACACCGCCGAGCAGGCCGTGCGCTCCGTCACCTGGGATCCGGCCGAGATCGTCTTCGTCGGCGCCAGTCGGCTCGCCGCAGCCGGTCGTATCTTCCTCGGCGCCACCGCCGCGAAGATGCTCCGCGAACTCCCCACCCCGATGATCGTGGTCCCCCGCGACCTCGACGCCGAGCCGAAGGGCAGCCGATGAGCACCGAGCAGGCGAAGTCCGACACCGCCGACCCGCCGACCGCCGCGATCTCGAGCAAGGGGCTCTCGAAGGGCTCCGTGGGCCTGATCGGCGCTGCGGTGATCGGCATCTCGTGCATCGCTCCCGCGTACACCCTCACCGCCGCCCTCGGGCCCACGGTGTCGGAGGTCGGGATGCAGACGCCAGCGATCATCCTGCTCGGCTTCATCCCGATGCTGCTGGTCGCCTTCGGCTATCGCGAACTCAACAAGGCCATGCCCGATTCCGGTACCTCCTTCACCTGGGGCACTCGCGCGTTCGGGCCCTACGTC
Source organism: Microbacteriaceae bacterium VKM Ac-2855 (assembly GCA_013204985.1). Taxonomy (GTDB): domain Bacteria; phylum Actinomycetota; class Actinomycetes; order Actinomycetales; family Microbacteriaceae; genus Rathayibacter. Next base: position 437,202 of record JABMLG010000002.1, on the reverse strand, counting down.
GGCTGGATGGCCGGCTGGGGCCTGATCATCGCGACCATCCTGGTTCTCTCGAATCTCGCCGGTATCGCGGTCGACTTCTTCTATCTGCTGCTCGGGCAGATCTCCGGCAATCCCGACCTCGCTGCACTGGCCACGAATCCGTTCATCAACGTGCTCACCTGTCTGGCGTTCATGGCGATCGCCACCTCGATCTCCTATCGCGACATGCAGACCACCCAGCGCTTCCAGTACTGGCTCGTCGGTTTCCAGCTGGTCGTGCTGGTGCTCTTCTCCGTGGTGGCGCTCGTGCACGTCGCCAACGGATCCGCGTTCGACGCCCAGCCGATCGACGCTTCGATGTTCAACCCGTTCGCCGCCGAATCGTTCACGGCGATCGCCGCCGGGCTCTCGCTCTCGATCTTCATCTTCTGGGGCTGGGACGTCGTGCTGACGATGTCGGAGGAGACGAAGGGCACGAGCGCGACGCCGGGTAAGGCCGCGACGCTCACCGTGTTCGTGATCGTCGCCTTGTACCTGCTGATCTCGATCGCGTTGCTCTCGTTCGCCGGCGTCGGTGACGGCGAGTTCGGCCTCGGCAATCCCGACATCCAGGACAACGTCTTCTACGCTCTCGCCGGCCCCGTGCTCGGCGGGCTCGCCGTGCTGGTCTCGATCGCGGTGCTGTCGAGTTCGGCCGCGTCGCTGCAGTCGACGTTCGTCTCGCCCGCGCGCACCTTGCTCGCGATGGGCTACTACGGTGCTCTGCCACCGTCTTTCGCGAAGGTGCATCCGCGGTTCATGACCCCCGGATTCGCCACACTGGTCTCGGCGGCGGTCGCCTCGGTCTTCTACGCGGTGATGCGCTTCGTCTCGGAGAACGCTCTGTGGGACACGATCACGGCGCTCGGGATGATGGTCTGCTTCTACTACGGGCTCACCGCGTTCGCCTCGGTCTGGTACTTCCGGCGCAGCGCCCTCATCTCGGTTCGCAACTTCTTCTTCCAGCTGCTGTGCCCGGTCATCGGCGGTGTGATCCTGGCCGTGCTCTTCTTCACGACGCTGATCGACAGCATGGACCCGGCGTACGGCAGCGGATCCGAGATCGGCGGTGTCGGCCTCGTCTTCATCCTCGGCGTGACCGTGCTGCTGCTCGGGGTCGTGCTGATGCTCGCGATGCGGGTGCGGAATCCCGACTTCTTCCGCGGTGCCGGGCTGCGACGCGGGATCGCAGGCGACTCGGCGGAGAAGGACGCGGCGCTGGCGGAGTGAGTGTCGCCCGTTCGATGTCGTACGTTCATGAGATCGTGTCAGGTATTCGACGGATGGTCGTTGCGCCACCCGGGTGGCGGTTCCATACTGATCCCACCGACGTCTGTTCCTAACTGGAAGGTGCTTCCGATGCCCGCAATCCTCACCCCCTACCTCAACTTCAAAGGCGACGCGAAGGCGGCCGGCGAGTTCTACCAGACCGTCTTCGGCGGCGAGCTGACCGCCTCGACATTCGGCGACTTCGGCATGCCCGTCGGCGACGATGAGAAGGACCTCATCATGCACTCGCAGCTCACCACCCCGAGCGACTTCACCCTGATGCTTGCCGACACCCCGTCGCACATGGAGTACAAGCCCGGCACGAACTTCTCGGTCTCACTCAGCGGCGGCCCCGACAGCAAAGATGAGCTGACCGGCTACTACGACAAGCTCGTCGACGGCGGCACCGCCACCGAGCCGCTGGCCACCGCCCCCTGGGGCGACACCTTCGGGATGGCCGTCGACAAGTTCGGCATCAGCTGGCTCGTCAACATCGCGGGCCAGTAGGCGGGCCCTGCTCTGCGCCCGCTGAGTTGCGCACTTCGGCTGCATCCCGCACCTCGGATGCAGCCGAACCCCGCAACTCAGCGGCACCCGACCGCGCTCGCCGCCGGCGACCGGTAGACTCGCTCCGCCAGCCTCTGTAGCTCAATGGAAGAGCAGTTCCGTCCTAAGGAAACGGTTGGGGGTTCGAGTCCCTCCAGGGGCACCATCAGGTTCGTATCAAAACACTTGCCTGAAGTAGCGGGCCAGGCGGCGTCTGAACACGCTTCCACGCGCATTGTAAGAATCCATCACCATCGATCCCGGTGGTGCTCTTTTTTCGCCATCCTGTTCGACGGCTCCGGCGAATCCGCTCGCCACGCGCTGGGTCCGTGGGTTCAAAGGGTTCTACGAACTCCAGCGTCACGTCGCCGTCGCGGTAGACGAGGATGCGCTCGCAGAATGCCTGGTTGAGCCACCGCACCTCGTCGGGTGCGTTCCGGTAAGCGCAAGGGCAGTCCGCCATGACGTCTAGCGCAAGGCCAGGCATCCGGTCGATGGCTTCCCCTGTGGCAGCGAGTCGCTCGTCGTGTCGGGAACCTAGGTCGAGCTCGGCGCGAATCCGGTCTTGCTCCTTCTCGAAGAGCTCAAGCGGGATGGCATCGGCGTAGTGAGCCTGAAGGAGCCGTTCCTGTTCGCGCTGCGGACGCATCCGATCAACGCGCACCTGCTCACGCTGCCCTTCGGCAATCGCTGGGGCGCTCGGTCTTGACGGCCCGCGTTAGGTGAGGTATTTTCAGGCACGTGAGGGGCGCGTCAGACATTGGCGGCACCTTTGTCGTCATAGATGGCTCTTGGAGCGGTCGGAATCACATCACAAATACGAAGGAGAACAACATGGGGGCTCGAGGGAAGATCGCGCGAGTGGCCACTACGGCAGCTGCGATCATAGGCCTGGTGGCTGGTGGCGCTCTGGCCGCAAACGCGACGACGGACTACCCGGAGGGTGGAACCTGGAACCACGGAATTCGGGAGTACTCAAGCACCCCCTACCTGTACTCCGAGTACCTCCACAATTCTGTTCCATGTCGTTGAGCAGTCCGATGTGCAGTGGGAGCACCTCCGCGTGGAGTTCGCCGGCGCTGATATCGACCACCTCGCATCAGCCGGTTGGCGCGCTGTGGGCAATGGCTGGTTTCGTTGGCTCTATTTTACCCGAGCAACTAGTCGCCCTGCCCTAACCGCAAAAGGACCATTACACAGTCCCTGGCTTGTGCATGAGGCGAACAACTAGATCCGCAACGCGGCCAAGTGTCCGACGCGTCGCAACTGCGACTGCGCCTTGCTCTTGGGACAGCGATATTAGGAATCTTGCGTATTCGCGACTAGCCTGTTCCTCCTTGATCGGGTCTTCTTTGTCTCCGATGAAATATTCGTAAAGGCCGAGTTGCTCAAGATGTTCAGCCACCTGCAAAGCGACCTCCGAGGATCGCTCGAATGCATCATCGGACACCTCAGCGCCAAGACTCGAGGGGCCATGCTCGGGTTCGAAGTACTGTGAGCTGAGGTAGAAGTCGCCGCCAATCGGAGCCCATGGCACGCCGGCTCTTTCCTCATCAACATTAGGTGTTCCCGAGTTTTCGATATTGATCATGCCGTGCTCTGCTGACGGCTTTACCCATTGCCAATGTTTTGATACCACATCACCTCCTTCATTGTCATAGACTTTCGATTCCGCAGAATCGAGCGGCTCTTCGTCGCCAGCAGCTTCATCATCGCTACTTCTCATTAGTGTCAATCCTCCGCGTATTTCTGTCAAGGTCAAAGTAGATAGTTCCGTCTTGGAAGATCTCGTCGTAAGCTTTCACACTGGAGCGAGATTTACGCGCGAGCCATGCGCATTGCGCGCATATATAGATTGCTATCGCGATACCCAATCCAGGGTCCAGCATATTCATCGCACCCGCGAACGTTTCGTAGAAGAACCCGGTGCCCGCGAGTGACGATTCAACGCTGGTCCGAGCGAGAAGCCAAATCGCTAGGACCAGTAAGGCCCCCGTTTGCCCGAACAGAGCCAGGCGAGGAAAAAGCGGAGAGTTGACCACTTCTCGCTTCGGCATAGTGTTGTCGACCGCCGCATTACCCAACGCAAGTAAACCTGCAAGGAGACCCGCGGCGGTGCCTGGCTGACTTGTGGAATGCAACAGCGTCCAAGCAACGAGGCCGATGACAGTAAGCGACGCCAAAAAAGTTGCCGCAAACGCCCGCGCGACGGCACCTGGCGGAATCTCGAATAGCCGAATACCTATATAGATTCGCTGATCTGAGTTGAATCCATTCCCGATGAATAGATGCGGTGAAGAAGTTCCGCCCCGTGGCCTGCTCGCCCACACCTTCCTCGTGATCTGCTGCGAATTCGACCCCGCCACTCCGGTGACGGAAGGGTTTGGACGTTGTGACGGTAGCAGCGATAAGTCGCTTGAGCAAAACTCACCTCAGCACAATCGTCGTTCTTGCGACACCGGACGGCACAATGAACGTCAAGTCCCATACGTTTTCATCTTTTGCCTCTCGCCAGCGACCGATTCCTGAATGCACGAATCCATAAATCTGTATTGAACACGTTCGGCGAATTTGCGTCCCGCCCTGGGAGAATGGCGTCGTCTCCGGCCGATCGCGGCCACGGCTATCTTCTGCTCCGGTGTGTGCCAGGCTTGCGGCGGGGAGAGCCCGCGGAATCCCTGTTCGATGCATGAGAGATCACCCAGAAATACAGCGCTCAAGTGAATGCGTGCTTCGTGTTGCTCAGAAAGAGCGCGTTGCGGCGACAAGAGCGACCTCGTCGACGGGACCGCCGAGCGGTTCGACCCCTGGTGGTCGTGCCACGAATCCGGGCACCTGGTCGATCCCAGAGCTCACACCGACGAGACGGACCGTCACGGGCCGCGCGGAGTCGAGGGTCACGCTCAACACGACACCGTCGACGGGAGCCGCATAGTAGACGAAGTCGAACGTGCGCCCGATCCAGGCCGCGCGCCCATCGATGGTGGCAGCGCGGACCTGTGCGCCTGGAAATTGAACGTACAGGAACCTGGCCGCGCCGTCTGGACGAATCATGAACGTCATCGAGCGGCTCCCGTCTGAGTTCACGTGATCGGAATCCAGCTCCATCGTTGGCGCGGTGAGGTCAGCACTCGCGGCCGCACCAACCGTCGTATCTGCGGGCAGCACTGGGAACGCATCACGCAGGTTCGTTTGGGTCGACACCATCGCGTCACTCCACCCTGTCGGATCGGCAGCCCCGCGAAGCCAGAGCGCCTGACCCGTGTCTGTATCCAGGGCGTAGCTCATGCCGACCGGTACAAGATGGTCCGCATCGACCTTGTTGGCGCTGATCCCGACAACGGCAAGCGCGAGAGCCACAAGTGAGGCGACAATCGTCGGCGTAGCACGAAGCATCAGACGTGCGGACACAAGTGGAGTCGCATCGCCGACGACCACGAGCAGCATGACGGCAAGTACCGTGGCGAGTAGAGACGGAGCCGCTCCGCCCGAAAGTCCGAGCGCTGGTTGGACGAGGTACACGGCTGGAACAAGCACGAGCACGCCGATGGATGCGGACGCAAGCGAGCCAAGACGTGCGACCCATGCGGAGCGGACGGAACGCGCACGAAGCCCGATGAGGGTGGCGAGAGCAGGAATTGTTGCAAGATAAGCCGCACCTGGTGCAGCTGCAGCAAGAACGACGGCGGCCGCGCTCAGCCACAAAGCGAGGCCAGACGAAATGACTTCGACGGACCACCGTCGCTGAACGAGGGCGAACCAGCCCAGAACGACCGCGCCGCCAAGCGTGAGCGCTGCCACTCTGAACCATTCGGGCGACCACGGATCCGCGAGGGCTGCGAAATCGGGTCGCACCAAAATGAGCGCCCACGAGAGGCCAGCCACCGCGACCGGCGCCGCGACGAACGGGATGAGCACCAATCCAAGCATCCGCGTCGTGTGGCGCCAGCCGCCTCCGCTACGCCTGGCAAAGCAGGCGACGGCGACAACGCTCCCGATCACGGACAGAACCGCGAGCGGCCAGACGAGCACATTCGAGTAGCGGAGGAGGAAGCCGACGACAGGAAAGTACGTCGCGTCGTCAGGGGTTGATCGACTCAGCGCGGGGATGTCCGCCGCACCCAACGCGCGGGTGACGGCGAGGGTGTTCGCGCCAAGTTGCTGCAAAGTCGGCAGAGATACGGCAGATGCTTGATCTTGGCCGGAGTGGTAGACCGCCGATCCATCGATCGATGCCGAGTTCAGGCCAGCGAAACCCGGGCGGTTTCGAAGAACCGAGAAGTCGGTGTCGTTCGGGAGCAGGCGGTAGACCTCCACTGCGGCACTCGTTGCAACGGGGAACGGCGCCGCGGCGGCTAGCAGTTTCGCAAGCGTTGCGTTGCCTCGCGACGTCTCGAAAACGATCGCTGGTCCCGAAGAACCGCGGGACTCCAGGTTCAGAACCACCCCGCCGTCACGTGCGAGTGGATCCTGATCGAAGAACGCTTCGGCCCCGCAGAGACAGTCCTCCTCTGCGTCGGTGAACACCAACACGATGTCGTTCTCAAGCCTTGGGCCCGACAGGATCGCCCGCGCCGTGTCCAGCAGGGTCGCGACACCTACACCGTCGTCGCTCGCGCCATATGAAAGATGTGTTGAGTCCGCATGAGCCATCAGGAAGACCCGACCCGACGAGCTTTTTCCCGGAACGACCGCGACAACATTCCGCACGCTCGCCAGCGCCTGCCCGCCCAACGATTCACCCGTGCCGACAGCCTCCTGAACCCGGGGCTCCAATCCCAGGCCCTGCAGCTCGCCAAAAAAGTAGGCACGGACGCGTTCCGCACCATCAGAACCAGTGGGGTGCGGCTCACGACTAACCCGCTCGACGTCCTCGTAGGCGCGAGTCGCACTGAATACGTCAAGCGGCGCCGAATCCGGTAGCGGGGCTGGCGGGCGTAATGCCATCACTGCACACGCGCCGAGCAGCGTCAGCGCAACAATTACGCCGCTCCTCGCGATCAATCGAGCGAACCTCATTCGACCATTCTCGCGGCATCCCGCACGGCCGGCCGCGATGCGGCGCGAGAACGCGCTCGCAGGCAACCCGGGATTCGAAGGGCCCGCAGTGAGGACTCGTTTGGTTGGCCACGTACTCATGGAAATACGTGGCCAACCAGCTGACGCTCCCGTTCTCCGTCAGCGGCACGGACCAGATCGGCGAATCGCCGTCGTCTGAAACCGAAACGGAATCCGCGGCGCCCGAGGTAGCGACGCCGGACACGTCAACCGGTTCGGCATCCCCTATCGCGACCACACCGCCGGAAGTCCTCGATGGGGTATCCGGTCAGACCGCTGCCCAGGAAACGTGCGCGGTGCCGTCAGAAGAGTGACCTACACCGCATTGGCATCAGCCGTCGGCCCCGGCAACTCGCGCTGCAGCAGCACCGTGTCGAGCACCCGGCCGAACTTGTCGCCGACGCCGACGAGTCGGCCGGCGGGCACGAATCCGAAGCGCCGGTGCAGCGCGAGCGAGGCGGCCGTCTCCTCCGCGTCCACGATCACGGCGATCACCTGCCGGAAGCCGGCCCGAGCCGTGGCGTCCAGCAGGGCACCGAGCAGCAGCGTGCCGAGCCCCAACCCTGCGAAGTCGGGCCTGAGGTAGATCGTGTCCTCGGCGGTCCGGGAATACGCCGGCTTCGGACGCCACGCCGAGACGTACGCGTAGCCCGCGATCACACCGTCGACCTCGGCCACGAGGAACGGATGCCGGCCCGCCAACTTCGCATCCCAGACAGCGCGCTCAGGCGGCTCGACGTCGAAGGTGATCACGGTCTCGCGCACGAACCGTTCGAGGATGGCCATCACCGCGTCGATGTCGTCAGCCCGCGCCGCGCGGATGGAGACAGCCGGTGAACTCACGCCACCACGCTAGCGAAACTCATTCACTCGAATCCACATCGCTGCCGGCGACGAGTGCCGCCACCTCGTCCGACGTCATCGTCGCGACCGCCGCCGTCGCGGACATCGCGACGTACTCGCTCCCCCGGATCTCGTAGGCGCCTGCAATGCCACCGAGAACAGAGCCCTTCTCGCCGTCGGTGAGAAAAAGCAGATAGCGACCATCGACGACCAGGTCCGGCACCTTCTCGTCCACATAAAGGACGTCACCCATAACGCCTCCGATCTGGGTGACGACGAACGTCTCGCCAGCGGTGACGTCGCCCTTCAGAACGCGGGTCACGTTGACGAACATATCCGTCGCAGCCATCGCGCCTTCGGCACGCGCCTGCGCGATCTGCTCCGTCGTCGCGCCCGAAAGCGGGTTCGCGACCGGATCGTCTCGCATGGTGGGATCGTCCGGTTCGAGCGAGGGATACAGCACCGTGTTGTCGCGAGAGACCACCGTCACCTCGACGATCCGCGCGGCCTCGTCCACGAGCTCACCCATCTCGTACTGCGGATACTCGGCGATGAACAGGCGGGTCTCCTCGACAACCGGAACGGCGGCGGGCACGGTCGAGCATCCGATCAGCAGGCCCGCTGCTGGAACACTCGCCGAGGCGAACAATCCGACTCGATACGCATTCATCGGGTCCCCGGACCGATGGCGCACGCCATCGCCGACGAACCGTCTCTCAGTGGTCGTAAATGGTGATCGGCGACGCCAGCGGACTCTGCGGCACGACCGGATACGAGGCGATCCGCCCCGCATCCGCGATCGAGACCGAGGCGTACACGGGCTGATCACTCGTCACGATCGCCGGGGCGACACCGAGATCGATCGTGACCGCCGTCGTGGGTCCCACCGCGAGCGTGCGGTCCTCACCGCCGACGTTCACAACGATCGACGCCGAATCCTGCCCCGCGTTCAGCACATGCAACACCGATGAACGTTCGCCCGTGTTCGCGACTCCGAACTGACCCGTCACGGCGTTCGTCGACACGAACCACGCGAAATCGGTGCCGGCCTCTCCCGACGAGGTCGAGCGAGCGCCGGCCACGATGGGCTGATCCGACGAGAGGGAGATGGTGTAGCTGCCCTCGGCGAGCTCAGAGAGCGGCACCTCGGTGGCACGCCCGGCCGGAACCACGACCGAGGTCGAGGTGCCGGAGCCGCTCGGGTCCTCGTTCGCGATCCGGACCGTGACGGTCGCATCGGCATCGCCGGGCGCGAGGATGCGCACCACCGGGGCCCCGGCTTGCCCGCTGCCGTCATCGCCCGCAATCTCGGCGCTGGGCGACGCGATCGTGAAGCCCGGAATCGTGACCTCGGTCGAGAGGCCGGCGCCCGTGGCGGTGGTCTCGACGCCTACGGGGTCGAGCCCTGCGATGGCGCTGCTCTGCAACGAGGCACTGATCTGCCCGCCGCGCGCGACGACGCGGATGACCGGCTCGATGACGTCGGGGGCCAATCCGGCGAGCGAGATGGCGCGCGAGGTGAGCGGAGGAACGACGATCCCGGTCGAGCCTGCCGCAGCGATCGGACCGTTCTCGCCGTACAGCGACAGGTCGACGGTCGCAGCGACCTCGGTCGGATTCGCCAACACGAGCACGCTGGTGTTGCCGACGCCGGTCGAACCGGCGACGATCCAGCTGTCCGCATCCGCTTCGTCGCACCCGACGGCGCTGAGACCGCTCAGGGTGTCGGTACCGACGATCTGCGTGACGACGCCGGCGGGCGTCGGGGCGGTGCCGTCGTCATCCGGCGGTACCGTGAAGGTCCGGTTGCCGGGATTCGCGGATCCCGTGAAATCGGGCTGGGCGAGCACCGCGGCTTCCGTGGCGATACCCGTCGGCCAGAAGGCGCGACCCGTCCCGGCTACGGTGGTGAGAGTCTCGGGGTCGCCCGCGTCGATGAAGTCGCCGCCGCACACGAGCGTGCTCGCTGCTGGCACCGGGGTGATCACGGTGCCGCCCGCGGCCGTCGAGACGTCGGGTGTGGCGATCAGCTGGGGCACAACGATCGCGGCCGCGACGATGGCGAAACCGACGACGCCGACGCCCACGCGCAGCGCCGAACGTCGGCGCGTGCCGACCGACGACGACGCGCGTCGCTTCGTGGCAGCGGCGGGGGTGGGCTTCGGCTCGGTCGCTTCGTCGGGTGTCGGTTCGTTCGAGGGCATCGGGGTCTCCTGCGAGGCGGGATCAGACATCGTCGCCTCCGTCATCGAATTGTCCTGTCGCTTCGCCGGGTTCGTCGTCGATGCCGGCCACGGCCGCACCTGAGCGCGCGCGCTCGAGCGAGAGGCCGGTCGGAACGGCCAGCAGCAGCGCGACGATGAACACAACGAGCAGCCCGAGCAGGTAGATGCCACCGAAGGGACCGACCACACCGCTCGGGGGCTCCACCACGGCGACCGAACTCTCATCGGCGACCCGCCAGAGCAAGCCGTACTGCGTATCCCCGACGGCGGCGAACACGGCGTTGCCGTCGAGCGATACCGCCGCACGGGAGCGGACCGCCGAGGCCGCGTCGCCGCCCAGCTCATCGGATGCAGCCGGCGCGAGCACAACGAACCGCACGCCGAGCCGGTCGAGCTCGGGGGCGATGTCGAAGCCGCTCTGCGACGCGAGGTTGGCGGCGAGCTCGTCGAGCTCGGAATTCGCGCGTGACCCGGTCGCGACCAGGGTGGACTGCTCATCGAGAGTGTCACCGAGACCGCGCACCAGGTTCACGAGCAGCCCGCCGTCCTGCTGCGGCGTCAGCACCAGGGTGCCGACGCGCGGACTGTTGGCCGCCTCGGCGGCGACGTAGGCGGGAACGGCGCGGTCGGAGGTGGAGAAGACCGCCGCGGTGCCCATGGGAAATGCCACGGCTAAGGGAACGACCGCCAGAATCGCTGTCGCTGTCACGACGACGCCCGTCGTCACCGTGAGCTTCGGCAGCGCCGCCAGCGTGAGAGCCAGGCAGACGATGAGACCCAACCAGTACAGGCTGAGGCCGGTGCCCGCCCAAACCGTCACCGGCTGCGAGCCGGCGGTGGTCAGCTGCAGGTGCTGCGCGAGACCGGCCGTGACGAGCCCGAGGGCGGCGATGCCGATCCCGCCGAGCGCACGGATGTTGTCCGGCACCACCAGCGCGAACAGTGCGGCGAGCAGCAGCGGGGCGAGGCAGACCACGGTGGCGATGCTGGCGGAACCCGCGGGGATGCCGATGCCCGCGAGCACCTCGAGCCACCAACCCGGAAGCGCGGTGGGCACGCCCGCGAGCAGGGCGAAGACATCTTGCGTGGTCGATGCGAGCTGGACCCCGGGATCGGCGAGCGCATAGGGCAACTCCCCTTCCTGGACGCGAGCGAGGACGAGGGGGAACAGAAGGACCGCGGCGGGGATGGGCATCCCGACGAAACGACCGATCCTGCGGCCGGCCATCGCGAGCACGACGATCCAGATCAGAAGCAGCGGGATCGCGAGAACCGGAGCCGCCGCGGCGATAGCGGCGGCGAGCAGCGAGGCCGTTGCGGAGGCCGACCACGAGCGGTAAGCGCCGAACCCGGCGAAGAAGAGCCAGGGCAGCAGCACGTGCACCAGGATCGCAGCGGGACGTCCGTCGGTCTGCGCCGCGAAGAACATCGGCGCGATGGCCCACAGCAGGGCGCCGAAGGCCCGCGCCGCGGTGTTGGGGGTGATGCGGGCGACCATGAACCAGGCGCCCATCGCCGCCACCGGCAGAGCGACGAGATACAGCAGCACCATCGCGTAGCTCGGGGCCCAGAAGGTGATGCTGCCCAGAACGGCGAGCACGGCGCCGAAGGGATCGGCCGCACCGACGAATCCGACGCCGATGTCACGCCAGCCGTACGCGGCGTTGGCCCAGAGTCGAGCCAGATCGGTCGACAACGGCAGCAGCCCACCACCCCCGACCGCGGATGCGGGCACCAGCGGGGTGTACAGCACGAGGCCGATCAGAGCGGCGACGAGTACGACCCAGACGCCGCCTCCGCCGAAGAAGCGCAGCGGATGCCGCTCGCGCGCCGCCGTGACACGGACCGCGTCGTGGCGGACCGAGCGCAGCTGGCGAACCGTCTCGAGCGGGATGCGCAGACCGGCGATCGACTTCCAACCGACGTTCTTCGAGGTGCGCAGCACTTTGCGCGCGCGCATGACCTTGGTGGCGCCGAAGGCGACCACGAAGCCGGCGATCAACTCGCCGCCGACGAAGCCGGGCTGCTTGCGCAGCAGTCGCACGACGGAGCGGCCGAAGGCCAGCGGCACGAGCGACAACCAGTGCAGCAGCAGCAGCGCGACGGGCGCGTAGGCCAGACGGCGGTGCAATTGGGCGACGCGATGTTGGCGCGCGCGGCGGCGTTCGCCGCTGCTGATCTGGCGCCCGTCGGGCCGTTCGAGCCCGATCCGCGCGGTGGAGACGCGCGCATCCGGCACGCGGCTGACCCGGTGCCCGGCCAGGCGTGTGCGGATGCAGAAGTCGAGTGCGTCGTCCACCACGGGCAGGCCGGGGTCGAAGCCCCCCAGCTCCTCCCAAAGCGTGTACCGCACGAGCATCCCGCCCGCGGCGACCGCGAGCACGTCCGGATTGACGTCGTGCTGGCCTTGGTCGAGTTCATCCTCGATGAGGTGAACGGTGGTTCCGTAGCGCGTGACGGACTCGCCGTAGCTGCGCATGTGGTCGGGACGCGACCAATCCATCTGCTTGGGGCCGGCGACGGCGACCGACGGCGCGACCTCGACCGCACCGAGGAGGGCCGCGAGAGCGTTCGGTTCGGGCGCGGAGTCCTGGGCGAGCAGCCAGAGCCACTCGTCCTCCCCCGCCGGCGGCTGCATCACGCGCAGAGCACGAACGATGGCCTGCCCGAAGGTGAGTGCATCGTTCACCTGCACGAGCTGCGTGGGTCCGAAGGCGGCGAGCAGGTCGGTACTGGAGTCGCGGGAGCCGGCGTCGACGAAGACCACCGCGTCCGGCTGACGGGTCTGCGCTCGCAGGGCCGCCAGGGTTCGCTCGAGATAGGCCTCGCCGTTACGCGCGACCAGGACAGCAGTGACTCGTGGATACATCGCCGACCACCCTAAGCGTTGAGCCTTGGAACGCCGGGTCGCCGTCCGCCGTGTCGCCGGACGCGCCCTCGATACCGCGACGCGGTGCGCGCCTCGGACTGCGTCGACAGCTCTATGCGCGCTTGCGGAGCTTGCGGCGCTCGCGTTCTGAGAGGCCGCCCCAGATGCCGAAGCGCTCGTCGTTCTGAAGTGCGTATTCGAGGCACTGCGACCGCACCTCGCACGAGGTGCAGATCTTCTTCGCCTCGCGCGTGGATCCGCCCTTTTCGGGGAAGAAGGCTTCGGGATCGGTCTGCGCGCAGAGCGAGTCCGCCTGCCAGGCGAGAGCGCCGGATTCGTCGATCGCGGGCTCGTCGGCCGGCTTGCGAACGCCCGGCACGCCGAGGCTGACAGGATCGATGAACCAGTCTTCGGGGACCCCGGAGCGATATTCAGGAACTGCCATACCGTCTCCTACCCCGTGATCGGCGAACGGTTCGAACGCCTCCTGTAATTACAGCGGTGTCATTCCCGGGAGTCAAGTCGGTGATCGTAAACCCTCAATGCTCGGTGGAGAGTTTTCGACACACCGGCGTGTCGGATCCGTGATCCGAGGCGTCCCACCCCGATCGAGGGTCAGCTCGCAGTAGTCGCCGAGGCGGCTTCTCGCGCGCTCCACGCGCTGGTGACCATGTCGTCGAGCGTGTGTCGCATCCGCCAGCCCAGATCGCGGGCCGCGCGCTCGCCGGAAGCGACGATCCGGGCGGGGTCGCCGGGGCGGCGCGCGGCGATTTCGGGCTCGAACGCGATACCGGTGCCGGCGGCGATCGCGCGCATGATGTCGCCGACCGAGGCTCCGGATCCGCTGCCCAGGTTGTAGACGGGCTCGATGCTCTCGCCCGCCACGAGGCGGCGCGCGGCCGCGACATGGGCGAGGGCGAGGTCGGCGACGTGGATGTAGTCGCGGACACAGGTGCCGTCGGGCGTCGGGTAGTCGGTGCCGTTGATCCGCGGGGTGCGCCCGTCGAGCAGCGCCTCGAACACGAGCGGGAAGAGGTTGTGCGGGCTGGTGTCGTAGACGTCGGGGTAGCCGGAGCCGACGACGTTGAAGTAGCGCAGCGAAGCGTGGCGCACCCCGAAGGCGCGTCCCGCATCCGCCAGCAGCCACTCGCCGATCAGCTTGCTCTCGCCGTAAGGCGATTCGGGCGACTTCGGCGTCTCCTCGGTGACCAGCTCGACATCGACGTTGCCGTACACGGCCGCGCTCGAGGAGAAGACGATGTCGCGGACCCCGGCGCGCTCCATCGCCGCCAGCACCCGGGTGGTGCCGGTGACGTTCTGCGCGTAGCAGTGCAGCGGGCGCTGCACCGAGACGCCGGCGTACTTGTAGCCGGCGACATGGACCACGCCCTCGATGGAGTTCTCGGCGAAGATGCGATCGAGCAGGGCCTCATCGAGGATCGAGCCCTCGTAGAACGGCACACCCTCGGACAGGAACGCGGCGTGACCCGAGGAGAGGTCGTCGATGACGACCGGCGAGATGCCCTGCTCGGCGAACGCGCGCACCACGTGCGTCCCGATGTATCCCGCTCCGCCGGTGACCAACCATGCCATCGTGCTCTCCTCTGCTCGTGTGGCGCCCACCCTATCGAAACGGGGTGTCGCCGCGGGATCGCAGCGAGCGTCTCGGACCTCATCGACCGCGACGCAACCTCGGCTGAGAAGCTACGTCAGCCCCGATCAAGGCCGAGCATCGCTCTCAACCGAGGTTGCGTCGCCTGCGCTTCTCACGGCAACGGCAGATGCGCTCCCGGAAGCCCTGTCTGCTCGGAGCGGGTTCGCGCGATGGCAGGAGATCGACGGAGTGCGATATGGTGCCACTATGCTGCGCACGATCGCCCTCCTCGCCCTGCCGGATCTCGCCCCGTTCGAGTTCGGGGTCGTCTGCGAGGTGTTCGGCGTCGACCGTCGCGAACACGGCGGCCCGGTGTTCGAACTCACCATCGTCACGCCCACCCCCGGCCCGGTGCGCACCAGCCTCGGATTCGACATGGTGATCGAGAACGATCTCTCGGCGGCCGAGCACGCCGACCTGATCGCCGTCCCCGCGCACAGTCGCGGACCCGTGGACCCGGCCGTCACCGATCTACTGCGTCGGGCGCACGCGCGCGGCGCGTGGATCCTCAGCGTGTGCAGCGGCTCGTTCACCCTCGCCCAAGCCGGCCTGCTCGACGGTCGACGCGCGACCACGCACTGGATGCACGCGGAGGAACTGGCGCGCCGGTTCCCCTCGGTCGAGGTGGACCCGGACGTGCTCTTCATCGAAGACGGCACGATCGTGACCAGTGCCGGCACCGCGGCCGGGATCGACGCCTGCCTGCACGTGGTGCGCACCGAACTCGGAGCGGCGGCCGCCAATGTGATCGCCCGACGGATGGTGGTCCCCCCGCAGCGACACGGCGGCCAGGCCCAGTACGTGCAGTCACCGGTGCCCGCTGTGCGCGCCGACTCCTTCGCCGAGGTGACCGAGTGGATGCTCGACAACCTCGACCGCGATCTGAGCGTCGACCAGCTCGCCCGCCGGGCGCTGATGTCGCCGCGCACCTTCGCGCGCCGGTTCCGCGCCGACCTCGGCACGACTCCGGCCGCCTGGTTGAACCGGCAGCGGCTGCTGCGCGCGCAACAGCTGCTCGAGCAGAGCGATCTTCCGCTCGAGACGGTCGCCGCCGACGTGGGCTTCGGTACCGCCGCGGTGATGCGCCACCACTTCGTGCGGGTGCTGCAGGTGACCCCGGCGGCCTACCGCAGGAGCTTCAGCTGCACGACCTCGAGCGTGGCCTGAGCGGCGAGCGCGGCCTGAGCCGCGGACCGGGCGACCCCAGCGCCCGAGCCGCCGCCCACGGCTCAGACCGTGGCGATGAACAGCGTGCCGTGGCCCGTGATCGTCAGCGCACCCTCATCCGGCGTCGCGAAGGCGCTGTCACCGCGACCGAGTGTGATCGCGGAGTGCGCTCCCACCAGCGAGAGCGTGCCCTGGGTCGCGATCGCGATCGCCGGCCCGGTGATCGCGAGCTCGGAGGCCGCCTCGTCGCCCGCGCGCTCGACGACGGCGAGCACGAAGTCGGGAACGTCGGGGCGGTAGAGGCTGACTCCCCCGCCGAGGTTCTCGGGCTCGAGGTAGGGCACCGGGACGGGAGTGAAGTCGAGCACGTCCAGCAGCTCGGGCACATCGATGTGCTTGGGTGTGAGGCCGCCGCGCAGCACGTTGTCGGAGGCGGCCATCAGCTCGACCCCCGTACCGAGCAGGTAGGCGTGGATGTTGCCCGCCGGGAGGTAGATGGCCTCGCCACGACGCAGCCGCACGCGGTTCAGCAGCAGCGACATCACGACTCCGGGATCACCCGAGTACTCGCGCTGGAGGTCGAGGACGGTGCCGTATTCGAGCGAGTGGGTCTCGCCGCCGGCCGCCTCCGCGACGGCGACGACGACGGCGACGAGTGCCGCGATCACCGCACGGTCGCCGCTCTCGAGCAGCCACTGCACGGTGCCGCGGAGCGCGTCAGCCGCCTCGCCCTGGAGGCGACCGCGCAGCTCGAGCAGCGGTTCCGGGTCGAGACCGGCCGCCTCGGCTCGCGTGATCGATTCGGTCACGATGTCGCGCGCACCGTCGATGGGCCGGAACCCGCAGAGCGCGTCGAATGTCTCGCTGATCGCGTAGATCAGCTCGGGCTTGTGGAAGGGATCCTTATAATTGCGTACACCCGCGTCGCGCGGGATGCCGGCCGCGTCCTCCTCCACGAAGCGCCGACGGGCGACCTCGCTCGACGGATGAGCCTGCAGCGAGAGAGGGCCGCCGGCGGCGAGGATCTTGAGCAGGAACGGCAGTCGCGGCTCGCCGGTGATCGGGTCGACCGAGCCGTAGGCGCCCCCCAGCGTCAGAGCGGGTTCGGCGGCGATCCACTCCGGCAACGTCTCGGCGCCGCCGACTGCTGCCGCGTCGACCATGCGACTGGGCGACCCCGGATGCGCGCCGAGCCAGAGCTCCGCCTCGGGTCGACCGGAGGGAGTCGTGCCGAGCGCCTCGGCGATGCCGGTGCGTGAGCCCCAGGCGTAGTCACGGGGGGTGTTGTGGATCGACGTGAACACGGCGCCGCCTCTCGGTGGGGAGTGCGCCCGTCGCAGGAACGGGCACGGCGCCGGGTGCGGGCACCAGCCACGACGGTAGCAGCGATCTACAAAACGACCGTGGCGGCCTCGGCGCGCGATGGTGCGAATCGGCAAGCGATTCGTCAGCAGCAGTAACCGTTCTTACGCTCGAAGAGCCTGATCATCTCAGGCGGATCCCGAGCGATGGAGCTGGAAGACCGATGAACGACACCCCCGCCTTCGAAGCGATCGCCGCCGACTTCTACGGCTACGAGAACGCACTCGGCGATCAGGAGAAGGCCCTGCTCGCCGGTCTGCGTCGCCACCTCGAGACCGAGGTGAAGCCCCTCGTGAACGAGTACTGGGAGCGCGGCGAGTTCCCGATGCAGCTCATCCCGGGTCTGCACGCCACCGGCGTCTTCGGGCTGTCGTGGCCCGAGACGCAGCGGTTCGAGAACTCGGCCGTCTTCCGCGGCTGGGTGGCCCTCGAGCTCGGTCGCATCGACGCTGGAATCGCTACCTACGTCGGTGTGCAGAACGGCCTCGTGATGGGGTCGATCGGCGTCGCCGGTTCCGCCGAGCAGCGAGCCGAGTGGCTGCCCAAGCTCGCCGAGGGGTCGGTCATCGGTGCCTTCGGCCTCACCGAGCCGCAGTCCGGTTCGGATTCCGCGCAGGGTCTGCGCACCACGGCGCGCCGCGAAGGCGACAACTGGATCCTCGACGGGGCCAAGCGCTGGATCGGCAACGCCACGTTCAGTGACATCACCATCATCTGGGCGAAGGACGTCGCCGACGGCCAGGTGAAGGGTTTCATCGTGCCGAACGAGACGACCGGATTCACGGCGACGAAGATCGAGGGCAAGCAGGCGCTCCGGTCGGTGCAGAACGCCGACATCGTTCTCGACGGTGTCGTCGTACCCGAGTCGATGCGCCTGCAGGCCGCGAACTCGTTCCGCGACACCGCGAAGATCCTCCGCCTCACCCGCGCCGAGGTCGCGTGGCAGGCGGTGGGTGTCGCGGTGGGCGCCTACGACGCTGCGCTCGCCTACGCGAAGGAGCGGGTGCAGTTCGGCAAGCCGATCGCCCAGCACCAGCTCGTGCAGGATCACCTCGTGCGCGCGATCGGCAACATCACGGCCAGCATCGGCATGGTCACGCGCGTCTCGCAGATGCTCGACGACGGTGAGCAGCGCGACGAGCACTCCGCGATGGCGAAGGCGTACGCGACCGCACGGATGCGGGAGACCGTCGCCTGGTGCCGCGAGCTGATGGGCGGCAACGGCATCGTGCTCGGTTACGACGTCGCGCGTTTCTTCGCGGATGCCGAGGCGCTCTACTCCTACGAGGGAACGCGCGAGATGAACACGCTGATCGTCGGGCGGGCCATCACCGGGTTGCCCGCTTTCGTGTGAGAGATCCCGACACCTGAGCATCCGGGACGGATTGCTGAGCATTCGGGACGGATTGCTGAGCATCCGCCCCGCCGACCCCGCATTCGGGGTTCATCGGAGCGGACTGCGGATACCCTGACCGCATGGCGTTGCTGCATCCCGCGGCGCGGGGAACCCTGGCGAGATCCGTTCGATGGATCGATGCGATCGCTCCGCTGAACCTCGCAACGCTGGTGTTCTTCGTCGCGTTCGCCGGCCAGGCCGTGCGCAACGTGGTCGACTGGGCCGGATTCGCGGTCGTCGTCGTCGCGGTGTTCGCCCTGACGCTGGTGCGGCTGCGACGAATCCGGCCCGCGCGCGCCCTAGTGGCGTCGGTGCCGGTGCCCCTGCTGCTCTTCGTCGCCTTCGCCGCCGCGTCCATCGCATGGTCGCACTACCGCAGCGCCAGTCTGCTCGGCATCGTCATCCAATTGCTGACCGCCGTGACCGGCATCCTGCTCGCCACCGTGCTCAGCCGCGGAAACCTGCTCGAAGCGCTCTTTCGGGCGCTGTGCTGGATCTGCGGGCTCTCGCTCGTGTTCGAACTCGTGGTCAGCCTCGTGATCGGGCATCCGCTGCTGCCGCTCACGATGCGGCTCGACGGTCAGCCCGCCTCGTACTACTGGTCCGCCGATCAACTCCTGGTCGGCGGACCGATCCAGGGCATCGTCGGCAACCGCAACCTGCTCGCCTTCGCCGCACTGCTCGGTCTGATCCTCGCCGGACTCCGCTTCGCCGACCATGGCCGGGGGCGTGCGGCGACCCTGGCGCAGGCCGGCGTGTTCCTGCTCTGTATCGCCCTGACCCGCTCGGCGACCGTGGTGCTCGCCGTGGCCGCGCTCGCCGCGGCGGTCGCGGTGCTGCTCGCCGTGCGCCATCTGCCGACGGCGTTGCGCCGGCTGCTCTACCCGGGCGGCGCGATCCTGCTGCTGTCGCTGCTGGCGTACGGCGTGATCCACTCGGCGACGATCTTCTCACTGGTGGGTCGCGACGACGACATGTCGGGCCGTGCCGAGATCTGGTCGAAGGTGCTGCATCTCGCTGCCGAGCATCCGCTGGTCGGCTGGGGCTGGGTGAGCTATTGGGTGCCGTGGGTCGAGCCTTTCAAAGGTCTCGTCGTGATCGACAACACGCCGTACTTCCAGGCCCACAACGCGTTGCTCGACATCGTGCTGCAGCTCGGGATCGTCGGGGCGATCGTCGCCGTGATCGTCGCCGTGCAGGCTCTGTCGCGGGCTTGGCGGATCGCTGTCGCTCCGGTCGATGCGCTCGGACGTCCGGCGATCTACCGGGCGCAGACGTTGGCGCCGGTGCTGCTCCTCGGCGCGCTGCTCATCCAGAGCCTCACCGAGTCGCGGCTGCTGATCGAGGGCAACTGGCTGCTCCTGGTGGTGCTGTGCATCCTGGTGAAGCGCGACGCACCGCCCGCCGGCAGCACCCGGCTCGCGCTGCGGCTGCCGCGGCGAACGCCTCGACCCGTCGAACGCGCCACTCTATAGTCTTGACCGCATGAACCAGCGCGTCGCTCCGCCCGTCACCACGGGGCTCGGTGTCGTCGTCCTCACGCTGGCTTTCGCCGGACAGGCGCTGCGCAACCTGGTCGGCTGGTGGGGTTACGCCGCCGTCATCGCGATCGTGCTGGTGCTGGCCGTGATCGCGATCGCGCGAAGCCGCCCCCGACTGCGGTGGAACACCACGCCGAAGGCGCTCCTGCTCTTTCTCGCCTTCGCCACGATCTCGGTGGTGTGGTCGTACTACCCGGGAGCGAGTGCCCTGGGCATCGCCGCCCAGCTGGCCACCTCGGCGGGAGGCGCGATGCTCGCCTACTGCCTCACCCGTGATCAGCTCGTCTCGGCCATCGGGCGGTCGCTGCGGATCACGGTCGGACTCTCTCTTCTCTTCGAGCTGGTGGTGGCGGTGTTCGTGCGGGCGCCCATCCTGCCACCGTGGATCGGAACACCCAGCGGAAAGACTCCGGACGCCTTCTACTGGACACTGGCCGATCTGTTCCACGGCGGCCCGATCCAGGGAATCGTCGGCAACCGCAACCTGCTCGGCTTCGTGGCGCTGCTGGGGCTCACGATCGTGCTGATCGAGTGGTCCGCGGGGCTGCTGCGTCGCCGGATCGCCGTGCTCTGGGTCGTGCTGTTCACCGCGACGCTGCTGCTCACCCGGTCGAGCACCGTGCTGCTCTGCCTGGTCGCCGTCGCAGCCGCTGCCGGCTTCGCTCTCTGGGCGCGCCGCGTGGGTGAGAGCGGGCGTCGCCCCGTCTATGCGACCGCCTTCATCCTGGCCGCTGCTGCGGTCGTGTCCCTTCTCGTCGCCCGCGGCCCGCTGCTCGCGTTGCTGGGCAAGAGTGAGGATGCCACGGGGCGCCTCGACATCTGGCGCGCGGTCTGGGAGCTGGCGGCGCAGCGTCCGGTCTTCGGCTGGGGTTGGGTCAGCTACTGGGCCCCCTGGGCGGCTCCGTTCGACACTCTCGCCGAGCGCAAGGGTGTGCTGTACCTGCAGGCTCACGACGCGTGGCTGGATGTGTGGTTCCAGCTCGGTCTCATCGGCCTGGTGCTCTTCGTCGCCCTGGCCGTCTCGACCCTGTGGCGCGCCTGGTTCCGTGCCGTCGATCGCCCGCGTCGCACCGCGACCGGGGTACTGCCGTACCGCGCCGTCGACCTCGCTCCCCTGCTCGTACTGGCCGCATTGCTGGCGCAGTCGATCGCGGAGAGCCGCATCCTGATCGAAGGCGGCTGGATGCTGCTGGTCGCGTTCGCGATCCTGACCAAACGCGGCGAGCAGCCGGTCCACGCGGTGCGCACGCTCGACTCCGCGCGCCCGGAGCCGGCACCGACCACCGTCCGATGAGCCCACTGCGCTCGGGGGCGGGGGCGGATGCGTTCACCGCGACCGTCTCCTCGCCGCGATTCGCCGCGGTCCTCGCGCAGGTCATCATCGGAGTCGTGCTCTGCGCGCCCGCGATCCGCGGGCTGATCGGCTGGCCCGGCTACATCGCGGCGGTGACCGGCCTGGTGGCGCTCGGCGCGATCGCCCTGCTGCTGCGCCGCGCCACGCTGGACTGGCACGGCATCCTGCCGGTGAGCCTGCTGGTGTTCCTCGGCTGGAGCGCTCTGAGCGTGGTCTGGAGCGGCTACCAGTGGGCGACGGTCGCCGGCGTGGCCTATCAATTCGCGATCGCCTTCCTCGGCGTCACCGTCGCGCTCACGCGCGACATCATCCAGATCGTGCGCGCTTTCGGCGATGTCCTCCGCCTGGTGCTGGGGCTCTCGATCGCGGTCGAGATCGTCGCGGGGATCCTGATCGATCAGCCGATCCGGTTCCTGCAGATCGACGGCTCACTCGCTCTCGGCGGCCCGATCCAGGGCATCGAGGGCACCCGCAACCAGCTCGGCCTGGTCTGCCTCATCGCGCTGGCGACCTTCGTCGTGGAGCTGCTGACGAAATCCGTGCCGCGTGGCCTCGCAGTGGCCTCCCTGGTCGTGGCCGCGACGACGCTTCTGTTCACCCGCTCGGCGGTGAGTCTCGGTGTGCTGGTCGTGGTGCTGGTCGCCGCCGCAGCGCTGCGCTGGGTGCGACGCGCGACGGCGGAGCAGCAGCGCACCCGGCAGATCGTGACCGTCGTCGTCTTCGCGCTCACCGGATCCGCCGCGTGGCTCCTGCGTGGCCGCATCATCGAGCAGTTCAACGCCGGTAGCGAGTTCGAGTACCGCATCGTGCTGTGGCAGAGGCTGTGGCAGATGACGCCCGACAGCCCCATCCTCGGCCGCGGCTGGATCGGTCTCTGGCGGCGTGAGCTGTACCCGTTCAACGCGATCGACTACCTGTCGGGGCGACCCCACGCATCCGCATTGAACGCGCTCTTCGACGTGGTGCTGCAGCTCGGCCTCGTCGGCGCGGTGATCTTCGTGATCCTCGTCGGGCTGGCTCTGGTGCGTTCATGGCTGATCGCCTCCGCACGCAAGGCCGTGGTGCACGTGTGGCCCGTGCTCATCCTGGCCGTGCTGGTGGTGACCAGCTTCGCCGAGAGCGCGATCCTCGTCGACTTCGGCTGGCTCCTGCTCGTGATCTGCACCCTCCGCGCCGCTCAGGGCCTGAGCTGGCGCCGGATGCTCCGCGCGGCTCCCTGACCCCGAAACGCACTGACAGCCCCCTCCGAGTTCGGGCCCACCCCAGGCGCGAGGGGTCGTCCACCCCGCGAAACGCGCGCAGCATCGTCGAGAGAACGTCGCCCCGCCCGCCCCTGGCGACCCGCGGTCAGCGGCGCCGCGGGCGTTTCGCCGCGGCGACGGCGCGGAACACCGCGAGGTGCTCCTCGCGGGTGCGGTCCCACGTGAACGTCGCGGCGCGCGCGACGCCGGCGGGTCCGAGCTCGGGGGTCCGGTCGATGGCCTCGAGGATGCCCGCCGCGATCGCCGCCGGCTGCATCGGGTCGAAATACACGGCCGCGTCGCCGCAGATCTCGGGCAGCGATCCCGCGTCGGCCGCCGCGACCGGGCAGCCGGAAGCCATCGCCTCGATGGGCGGCAGGCCGAAACCCTCGTAGAGACTCGGGAACGCCAGCGCCGCCGCCCCGCGGTACAGGCGTGCGAGTTCATCCGGCTCGACGAGACCGCGCCAGTCGACGAAGTCGGGCAGCGCGCCGAGCGCGTCGAGATTGCCGCCCGTCAACACGAGCCGGAGGCCGGGCCGGGTGCGACGCACGACCTCCATCGCCTCGAACAGGCGCGCGTGGTTCTTGTGCGGCCACGCCCGTGCGGGATAGAGCACGTAGTCCTCACGGGGCCCGAGGTTCGGCGTGAAGCGGGAGGTGTCGACCCCGAGGTGCGAGACGTGGACGCGCTCGGCCGGGATGCCGAGATGCTCGACGATGCGCTGCTTCGTGAAGTGGCTGATGGTGATGATCGCATCCGCCCGCCGCGCCGTCGCCTCGTAGGCGAACCGTCGGAAGATCTTCTCCACCCGGGGGAAGAGCTCGGGCAGGTCGAGATGCTGCAGGTCGAAGACCATCTGCACGAAACCCTGCCGACGAGAGGGATACGGGAGCGGGACGGTGAAGGGGAAGTAGAGGATCTCATCGGGCCGCAGCATCCGACGCAGTCGGCGCGTGTGCAGCAGCGCCTTCAGCATGCCGATCGCGCGACGCTTGTGGCCGGCACCGCTGGTGACGCCGCGGGCGACCAGCTCGGGCACCCCCTCGCTGAATCCGCGGGCCGTTTCGGGCACCAGAACGCGCACGGTGACCTCGTCATCGCCCGCGAGCAGACGTGTCAATGCTCGCGCGTAGGTCTCGCCGCCGCCCATACCGCCGGGATCGACGGTGAGCACGGCGAGGGTGACGGAGGTGGTGGCTGTCATAAGACCCGTTCTGTTCGCGGACCGGGTCAGAATAGCCGCCCGGACCCGGCGGACCGGCTCGCCCTGCGCGCCTCACCGGGCTGAAAGCGAGCGAATGGGTATGATGTAGCCCGCTGTAACACCCCCACAACGAAACGGACGTGCACGTGCCCCGCGCTTTGATCACCGGCATCACCGGCCAAGACGGTCTCTACCTCGCCGAACTCCTCCTCTCCAAGGGCTACGAAGTCTTCGGCCTCATCCGAGGACAGAACAACCCCAAGTACGACCTGGTTCGCCGGACCGTGCCCGAGGTGAAGCTCCTCACCGGCGACCTGACCGACGTGTCCAGCCTGGTGCGGGTTCTCGCGGCCTCGCAGCCCGATGAGGTCTACAACCTCGGCGCGATCTCGTTCGTCGCCTACTCGTGGGAGAACGCTTCGCTCACGACCGACGTCACCGGCAAGGGTGTGCTGAACATCCTCGAGGCGACCCGCCTCTACGCCGGCAACGACATCTCGAAGGTCAAGTTCTACCAGGCCTCCTCCTCGGAGATGTACGGCAAGGTGCAGCAGGTTCCGCAGAGCGAGGAGACGCTGCTCTGGCCGCGCTCGCCCTACGGCGTCGCCAAGGTGTTCGGTCACTACATGACCATCAACTACCGCGAGTCGTACGACATCCACGCCTCCTCCGGCATCCTCTTCAACCACGAGTCCCCGCGCCGTGGCCCCGAGTTCGTCACCCGCAAGATCAGCCTCGCGGTCGCCCGCATCAAGCTGGGCCTGCAGGAGCACATCGAGCTCGGCAACCTCGACGCCAAGCGCGACTGGGGCTTCGCCGGTGATTACGTCGACGCGATGTGGCGCATGCTGCAGCAGCCCACGGGTGACGACTACGTCGTCGCCACGGGTGAGACCCACGAGATCCGCGAGTACCTCGACATCGCCTTCAATCACGTCGGCATCGAGGACTGGACCCCGTACGTGAAGCAGAACCCCGCGTTCATGCGTCCCGCCGAGGTCGACCTGCTCATCGGCGACCCGAGCAAGGCGAAGAATGTCCTCGGCTGGGAGCCCAAGGTCTCCTTCCCCGAGCTCGTCTCGATGATGGTCGAGAACGACCTCGCCGAGCAGTCGGCGCTGATCAAGTAGCATGCCGGTCGCTCTTGTCACGGGCGCGAGCGGACAGGACGGCTCCTACCTCCTCGAGCGTCTGCTCGCAGAAGATTGGCAGATCCACGCCCTCGTCCGCGACAGCGACACGCCGCTCCCCAGCGGCGTACTCCCTCACCAGGGAGACCTGGCGGATCCGGAGCGGCTCGGTGACATCGTCGCCGAGTCCGCTCCGGACACGATCTTCCATCTCGCCGGGATCTCCTCGGTCGCGCTGAGCTGGAAGCAGCCGGTGATGACCGCGCAGGTCACGGGTGTCGCCGTCGCCGCGCTGCTCGAGGCCGCTCAGCAGCTGCAGGACACCGCCGGTAAACATGTGCGCTTCGTGCAGGCCTCGTCGTCGGAGATCTTCGGAGCCGCGACGCAGCTCCCGCAGACGGAATCGACGCCGATCGCTCCGGTCTCGCCCTACGGAGCGGCCAAGGCGTTCGCGCACCACCTCGTCGGCGTCTATCGAGGCCGCGGGCTGCACGCCTCGACCGCGATCCTCTACAACCACGAGTCCCCTCGCCGACCCGAAGCCTTCGTCACCCGCAAGATCACCGCGGGCGTCGCGGCGATCGCCGCCGGAACCGCGACCGAGCTCTCCCTCGGCAATCTCGATGCCAAACGGGACTGGGGCTGGGCACCCGACTACGTCGACGCGCTGTTCCGCGCCGCGGCCGCTCCGGATGCCGACGACTACGTCATCGCCACCGGCGTGTCGCACTCGGTCCGTGATTTCGTCGCGGCCGCCTTCGCCGCCGCGGGCATCAGCGATTGGGAGCACCTCGTCACGATCGACCCGCGTTTCGCGCGCCCGGTGGATGCCCCGGAGATGCGCGGTGACTACAGTCACGCCGCGGCCGCCCTCGGCTGGCACCCCACGGTGGGCTTCGAGCAGATCGTCGAGCGAATGGTGCTGTCCGACCTCGCACGGCTGGGTCACTGACGGACGGTCGGAGCGGCGCGCCCGGAACGACGGAGCGCGCTCTCGGCCCCGCTCAGGAGGCACCGCCTACAATGCAATGTGCCCGGGTCGCCGGCGCGTCCGCCATCACGGGAGTTCAATGAGTACCAACGCAGCCGAGCGCGCGCGCATCGTCGCGGCGGAGCCGTTCCACAACAGTGGCTCGACCGTGGGCACCGGCCCGCGACGGGGATTCGTCTCGTCGCTCGTCGAGATCTTCCAGCACCGCGAACTGCTGCGGCTGCTCGTGGGCCGCGAGCTCAAGCAGCGCTACAAAGACTCCAGCCTCGGATTCCTCTGGACCCTCATCCGGCCGTTGATCATGCTGATGATCTACTACCTGGCCATCGGCCAGGTGCTCGGTGCCGCGCGCGGGGTCCCCGAGTTCGCGATCTTCGTCTTCTCCGGGCTCACGCTCTGGGGACTGTTCAGCGAGATCGTCTCGGCCGGAACGACCTCGATCATCGGCAACGGCGGCTTGATCAAGAAGGTCTATCTCCCGCGCGAGATCTTCCCGATCGCGGCGATCGGCTCCGCCCTGTTCAACTTCGCCGTGCAGTTCCTCGTCCTCATCGTCGGCGCGATCCTGCTCGGCGGCATCGACGTCAACTGGAACCTGCTGTACATCCCCGGGGCGTTGGCGATCGTGCTCGTCTACGGCCTCGCCTTCGCCCTCGCACTGTCGGCGATGAACGTGTACCTCCGCGACATCCAGTTCCTCGTCGAGGTCGGCCTGCTGATCTTCTTCTGGGTCTCGCCGATCGTCTACGCCTGGTCGTTCGTCGCCGCCGAGACCACGGCCCGCGGACTCGAGTGGGTGCAGGGCATCTACCTCGCGAATCCGCTCACCCTCGCGGTCATGGCGTTCCAGCGGGCGATCTGGGCCGACGGCTCGCGCACGAACATCATCGAGGGCAGAGAAGTCGGGCCGCAGCCGTGGCCCGCCGACATGCCCTTCCTCATCCTCGTGACCCTGCTGATCGGCCTGGTGCTGGTGTGGATCGCCCACCGGATCTTCCGCCGCCTCGAGGGCAACTTCGCTCAGGAGATCTGATCGTGACCGTTGAGACCATCGTCCCCGAGAATCGTGCGAGCAGCGCCGCTCCCACGGTCATCCGCGTGCGCGACGCCTCCAAGCGCTTCGTGATCCGCAAAGACAAGAGCATCAAGGAACGCGTCGTCAACTTCGGCCGTGGCCGCAAGCACCGCGACGAGTTCTGGGCGCTGCGCGACCTGAACATCGAGATCCCGCTCGGCTCCACCGTGGGCCTGATCGGCGCGAACGGATCCGGCAAGAGCACCCTGCTCAAGCTCGTGGGCGGCATCATCCAGCCGACCACGGGCACCGTCGAGCGCCGCGGGCGCATGGCCGCGCTGCTGGAGCTCGGTGCCGGCTTCCACCCGGACCTGACGGGACGCGAGAACGTGTTCCTCAACGGGGCGATCCTCGGGCTGTCCAAGAAGGAGATCGAGCAGAAGTTCGACTCGATCGTCGAGTTCTCCGAGATCGCCGACTTCATCGACACGCAGGTCAAGTTCTACTCCTCGGGCATGTACGTGCGGCTCGCGTTCGCGATCGCTATCCACACCGACCCGGACGTGCTCCTGGTCGACGAGGTGCTCGCGGTCGGCGACGAGCCGTTCCAGCGCAAGTGCATGGACCGCATCCGCGCATTCCAGCGCGACGGCAAGACCATCGTGCTGGTCACCCACTCCCTCGAACAGGTCGGCGAACTCTGCGACCGCACGATCGTGCTCGAGAAGGGTCACGTCATCTTCGACGGCGAGACCGCACACGGACTCCAGGTTCTGCGCGACAGCTTCGAGAACCGCCGAGTCGCTCGTCAGGAGCGCGAGGCCGAAGCGGCCGACGCGACGGAGGAGGAGGCCCGGCCGGCCCTCGAGGTCGAGAAGGTGGAGCTCCGCGGCGGCTCGCTGGAGCACGGCGGCATCGTCGTCCGCCGCGGCGACGATCTCCAACTCGACGTCACCGTGCGGGCCAACCGCCGTGTCGACGACTGGAACATCGGCATGGGCATCGACACCCCGCTCGGCCAGACCGTTTTCGGCACGAACACCGAGCGCATCGGCCTGGATCCCACACCGCTGACCGGGTCGATGACGGTCACCTTCTCGCTGCCCGACCTCCGCCTCGGCGGCGGCAACTACGCGGTGCACGCCTCCGCCTCCACCCTGGCCGCGGGCGAGCTCGGCCGTGTGCCGGTGGGCGCCACCTTCACCGTGGAGCGGTCGTCGACGCACGCCGGAGTGGTCGACATCGACGCGGGCGCGGCCGTCACCCGGTCGTGACCGAGCCGTCACGCATCCGGCTCGTCGTCGACGGCACTCCCCTGGTGCCGGCGCAGCTGACCGGTGTCGGCAACGTACTGTTGGCGACCCTCCGGGCGATCGATGCGCCGGAGTTCGACGACCGGATCGACGTTCGTCTGTTCGCTCCGTTCGACGAGAAGGCGGCGCTCGAGCGGTTCGGCTTCCGCCGGATCCGAACCGTCGCTCTTCCCCTGCCGCACCGTGTGCTCGGCGCGCTGTCGCGCCTGCGCGTCTCTCTGCCGATCGACCTGTTGTTGGGGCGAGGCGTGTACTTCTTCCCGAACTTCCGCAGCTGGTCACTGGCACGCTCCCCCGCGATCACCTTCGTCCACGACGTCTGCTTCGCGGCCTTCCCTCAATACGTTCCCGAACGGCGACGAGCGTTCCTCGCGAAGTACCTGCCGATGTGGCTGCGACGCAGCGATCTCGTCGTCACCGGCACCCCCTCTTCCGCGCGCGAGATCTCGACGCTCCTCGGTGTGCCCGCGGAGCACGTGGGCGTGCTGCCGACCACCGTCGACGCAGCCGTGATCCATCCGCGCGACGAGGCTGCGGTCGCCGCCGTCCGGCAGCGGCACGGACTCGGCCGCTACGTGATCTACATCGGCTCGATCGAACGCCGCAAGAACCTCGTCACCCTCATCGACGGCTACGTCGCCGCGGAGCGTCCTGAGGGCCACACGCTTCTGCTCGTCGGCGGCACCGGCTGGGACAACGCCGAGGTGTACGCCGCCATCCGCCGCGCGCGCGACGCGGGAGCGGACGTACGCCTCCCCGAGACGTACATCGATAACGAAGAACTGACGGCACTGCTCACAGGAGCGGATGCGCTCGCGCTGCTCTCGTGGCACGAGGGCTTCGGCCTGCCCGCACTCGAAGCGATCGCGTGCGGCACTCCGGTCGTGCTCTCGGACATCCCCGGCCTGCACGACGCGGTGCGCGGCAACGAGGACGCCGCCGTGTTCGTCGACCCTGCGGATGCGCGTGCCGTCGCGGATGCGCTCAGCGCCGCGATGACCGGCGTGCGCCGCGTCGAAGGCGCCCGCATCGCCCCATGGAGCGACGCCGCCGAGGCTCTGCTGGGCTACGCCCGCACCCTCACCCGCTGAGCGTCGGCGGCCGCGCGGGAGCGACGGTCACGCGCAGCCGACATGCCGTCCGCGCGTGAGCGTCACTGCCGCACTGCCGGTCAGTCCGACGACGTCTGGGTCTCGAGCGCGGCCTCGACGACCTCGGGGTACGCCTCCGAGGGCTCGAGCTGCTCCTCCGGCGCCAGCGACCCGGCATCACTCGTGAAGAACTCCCACAGCGCGGCGGCGTACTCGGCCCAGCTGGAGTTGTCGCGCACCCGTGCCTGAGCGCTCAGTTCGGCCAGCAGCTCGTCGTCGGTGAGCAGACTGCGCATCGCATCGATGATGGACTCGTCATCACGCGAATCCACCAGGAGCGCACCGCCCTGCGAGGCGATCTCGCGCATGCTGCCGTAGGCCGCGGTCACCACGGGGGTACCCACCGCCAGCGACTCGGCGACCGGCAGCCCGAAGCCCTCGTTCAGCGACGGGAACACCGTGAAGCGGGCGAGCGTGTAAGCGCCCCAGAGCAGTTCATCCGTGATCGCGGAGTGCGAGATCACCGGACGGCCGAGGTCCTGCATCTGCTCCTGCCGGAAGCGGAACTCCTCACTGTTCCAGGCGTTGCCGCCGATGAAGATCAGGCTGAACTCGTGACCCTCGCGCCAGAGCCGCTCGGCCGCGTGCAGGACCGCGATGTGGTTCTTGCGCGGCTCGTGGCTGCCGACGCAGACCACCATCGGCAGATCACCGATGGCGAGCTTCTTGTGCGCGCGCTCGAGCGCCGCGTCGTCCATCGTGCCCGCTTCGGACGGCAGCAGGATCGAGCGGATGTCGGGCCCCGGTCGGCCGACACCGGCGAGCATCGAACGCCATCCGCCGTATTCGGTCGCGGCCGCATCCGAGATGGTGGCGACCTTCTGCATGTGGCTGACGGCGACCAGCGTGCGCGAGAAGGCGGCACTGATGCCGGTGTGCGCCGTCTCGGCCGTCGTCAGTGGAACGCAGTCGAAGCCGATGGTCGCCGTGTCGTTGCCGCTGAACTGGGCCAGCGCCGCGATGCGCGCGGTGCGGTCGTCCTCGACGGCGAGCTCCGGCAGGATGTAGCGCGAGCGCCACGGCACCAGGATGTCGGAGGTCGGATCGGCTTTGGCATCCGGAATCGTGCCGTGCAACGCATTCGTGCGCAGCGCCGGATCGAGCACACGCAACGTTCGCAGCGCCGCATCCCAGCCCACGAGCACCAGCTCGTGCTGCTTGGTCCACTCCACGATCGACTTGCGCACGACCCGCTGGATCCCCGTCGCGAGGCCGGTGCGCGCCGTGTGGTGCACGTCGACCACGGTGGCGCGCGTCACGACGCGCACCTTGGGCATGGTCAGGCGGTCGAAGGCGAATCCGTTGGCGCGAGCACGCGTCAGCCGGCGGATGAGCGCGGGAGCGCCGTCGAGCCGCACGGCGCGCACGGCGTCGACGACCTCGTCGTGCACCGGCAGCGCACCGGTGAGCACCGAGAGCAGCAGCCAGATCTCATCCGACGCGCCGGGCCGCAGGGCGGCACCGACCTGCTCGATCAGCGGATCGAGCTCCCGCGACGGCGTCGTCTCGGGCGTGAGGGTACTGAGGATGGTGGTGAGCCGATCGACGGCGACGGATTTACGCATCGACGGCCTCCGTTCCGACGACCAGATCCTGCCAGAGTTCGCGGGCGTAGTCGTCCCAGCTGCGATGCGGTCGCGCGAGCGCCTCCGCTTTCAGTTCTTCGACGCGTTCGTCGGACTCGAGAAGCTCGCGCATCGCGACGATGATCTGCTCGTCATCCCCCGGATCCACCGTGACGCAGCCGCCGTCGCGCGCGATCTCGCCGAGCGAACCCAGTTTCGAGGTGATCACCGGAACACCGAGCGCCAACGCCTCCGCCACCGGCAGGCCGTAGCCCTCGTGCGTCGAGGGGAAGACGAGGAAGCGCGCGTTCTCGTACGAGGCGAGCAGCTTCTCGTCGCTCGCACCGCGCCACAGCTCGACGGAGCGTCCGCGCGCCTGTGCCTCGCGGATCCGCTTGTCGAAGACGCGGGTGGACCAGTCGTTGCCGCCACCGATGATGCGCAGGGTGAACTGTTTGCCCTCGCGCCACAGCACCTCGGAGGCGTGCAGAACGGCGAGCTGGTTCTTGCGGGGTTCGGTGCTGCCGACGCAGAGCACGAGCGGCCCCTCCGAGGAGGCGCCGATCGACGGGTCCACGTGCCGGGGCATCTCGACGGGCAGCGACACGGTCTCGACGCGTGGGCCGATCAAGCCCTGCGCGGGCAGCGCCTCGACGAGTCCGTGGAACTCCGCGGAGGCGGCCTCGCTGATGCCGGCCACGCGGTCGGCGTGCTTCACGATCGCGAGGTAGTTGACGAAGCGCGCGGTCTCGACCCCGGGCACCGTGTCGGCGCTGACGACGGGGATCGCGTCGTAACCGATGAGGCTCACCGAGTTGCCGGAGTACTCGGCCAGGGCGGCGAGCGGGCCGCACTGGTTGTAGCTGGGCACCTCGGGCAGCACGAGCGTGGAGCGGAACGGAATCACGAACTCGGTCACCTCGGGCAGGCCCGTCTCCCACTCGCGGCGGGAGGCCGTGGGGTAATCGATGACCCGCTCGAGCTCGATCGGGCTGAGTCGGCGCATCGACATCGAACCGTGCACCCACGCGACGGGGATCACATCGTGGTTCGCGTACCAGCGGGTCATCGTCTGCCGAACGACGCGCTGGATGCCGGTCTGGTGTGCGTGTCGGGCGCAGAAGTCGACATCGACGACGACGGAGTCGGTGACGACCTCGAGCTTCGCGGTGAGGTCGGCGTAACCGGAGGAGGCGCGGGTGCCGGCGAAGAGGAAGAGCTTCATCGCCTCGTCTGGCTCGCAGAGCTCGAGCGCGCGGCGGAACCACAGCAGCAGGTGCGGCATGGGGAAGACGGCCAAAAAGGCGGTCAGCGCGAGCCACGTCGTGTCGTCGGAGGCGCGCGCCTTGGTGGCACGCGCGATCGCGTCCAGCAGTGGGCCGGGACCTCGAGCGACGAGTCCGTCGATCTGCGTCGGGTCGTCGAGCACGAACGGGGCGATCGCTTCCAGACGCTGCATCAGCAGTGCGCGCCGGACCTCCGGCGCGGGCATGGCCTTGCGCTTCACCGGCGACGACCCAGACGGCGCTTCGCGTATCGCGCCGAATGCGCGATCGCGGTGCCCAACCCCAGTTGGCTGACACGCATCTGGAAAGTGCGCACGGCGCGCAGCGGCTTGGTGATCCGCCACGAGACGGTGCTCTCGAACTCGGCGGCGGAGCCTCCGACGTACATGTTCTCGACCCAGCTGTCGAGCGGATCGTTCAGGAGGGTGTCGAGCCGCGCCTGCAACTCGGCCACACGGGCATCGGCGTCTCCGCGGCCGTCCGCCGGTGGTACGTTCTGGCTCGGGTCGGTGTTCACCTGGCCATCTTAGGCGACGCAGTGATCACTGCTCATCAACGAAACCGCGCTCCTCCTGCAACGACTCCAGGCTCTGCGCGACGGTGTCGGTGAGGATCTTCTCGCCGGGCGTGCCGGCGTAGTCGTAGATGGTGAAGTCTCCGCACGACACGACGTCGGCGGGTTCGCCCAGCGGAGCGATCGAGTCTTCGGTGACGGTGCCGAACGGATCAGTCACGACGTAGGAGAAGTCCTTGTCCTCATAGCTCGACAGATTGATCATCCAGTCGAAGATCGAGAGATCACCGTTCACCTGCAGCACGTCGCCGGTGTCCTCGCCATAGACCTCCCACTCTCGGGTGATCCAGAACACGCCGACGCCGTTGATGTTCTCGTCGTCGACGAAGTCGTCGAAGCAGTCGGCGCCCGTGAAGTCGGCTCCCGACGTCATCCGAATCACCGGCGGCAGCGAGATGACACCGGCGACGACGACCAGGGCGGATGCGGCGGCAGCGGCCCCGATCATGAAGCGGGCGAGGCTCGCGCGATACTCCCCGTATCCGACGACCAGCATCGAGCGGCGTAGCACATGGACGGCGATCGGGATCAGGGCGAGGATCGGGAAAATGAAGATCGGTACGAGATATCGGGTGGTGGTGGACCCGGTGATGACGAAGCCCGCCAACAGTGAGAAGAAGGAGAAGGTGGCCATCGCGCTGAGGAAGAACTCGGCGCCGGTGATCGAGCGACGCAGTGCCGGCCGCGCCTGAGCGAAGACCGCGTAGGCGAAGAACAGGACCATCGCGGCCACCAGCAGCGCCAGCAGAAGCAGTTTGAACGTGCCGACCGGAGTCTGCAACAGCTCACGCAACGTCGATGTCAGGAGGCTGATGCTCTCGGGGATCCGAGCCGGAACGATGTAAGCGTCGACCTCGGCCGAGAGGTATTGCGCCACGAAACGTCGAGCCCAGAGGCCGATCACCGCGCCGCCGGCATTAACGGCGACCAGCAGCAGGAACGCACGCCAATTCATCCGCCCCGCGAACCAGACGGCGACGATCGCCAGGCACAGCGGCATGGTGATCTGCAGGGCGTAGAGCGGGTCGCACAGGGTGGCCGCGATCGTGATCGAGCCGGCCAGTACCACGTACACGATGGTGCGCACGGTGCCCCACGGCACTCGGTGGAAGCCGCGACTCACCCACAGCACAAGCGTCAGTGCGGCGAGCCCGGCGAGGACCGCGCCCTGGTAATAGGTATTCAGCAGGAACAGGCTCGCGATCGCCGAACCGTTGATGTTCGGCTCGGGCTCGAGCAGGCAGAAAACCGCGAACAGGCCCGTTGCAATGAGAGCGACCGAGATCTCGATGAAGCGGTGCCGACTGCGCTGCAGCGAGAAGCGGGCGATCAGGCGCGCGAACGTGTACAGCAGCAAGAGGTTGACGACGACGTAGCTGATGATCGTCAGTCGCGTGTCGTCGGTGAAGAGGGAGATGAAGCCGTAGATCATCAGCTCCGGGAAGATGAAGAGCTGCGAGGAGAAGACCCACTCGAACGGTTCACCGGCCGTGATCGACTTCTCCAACAGAGGCAGCACGAGGGAGTCGCCGTTGTAGAGCAGAATCGCGCTCCAGGCTGAACTCGCGAAGCGCGAGAGGATCACGATCGCGGTGGCTACGACGACCAGAACCGGTACCGCCTCGACGAGGGCGACCCGCCAGCGGGGCGTGCGCGTCGTCATCGGCTCAGTTCTCGCGGCCGAAGCGGATCCGCGGCACCAGGAAGAAACTCTTGGCCAGCGTGCCGCTCGGGATCTTCGAGACGCCGTGGGTCCGGTCGAGGAAGACGATCGGCAGCTCGACGAACGAGCGCGCCTTGCGCAGTGCGCGGTACTTCAGCGCGAGCAGGAAACCGTAACCGGAGGCGTTGATCGTGGTGGGCGCGATCTCGGCCAGCAGACGAGCCGAATACATGTTGAAGCCACCTGTGTAGTCGGTGATCCTCGGGCTGAGCAGCATCCGGGCGTAGATGTTGCCGCCCCTGCTGAGGAACTTGCGGTCGAAAGTCCAGTCGGGGGTTCCGCCGCCGGGGATGTAGCGCGAGGCCACGACGAATTCGGTGCCCGCCTTGGCCTGATGGATGAAGCCGGAGATGTACTTCGGGTCATGCGAGAGATCGGCGTCCATCTGCAGGAAGTAGTCGTACCCGCCCTCGGCCAGCAACGCCGTGAATCCGAAGATGTAGGCCGCCCCGAGGCCCTCCTTGGTGGGCTTCACGATCACGCGGATGGAGAACGTCTGCGTGGCGAAACGCGGCGCGAGCTCGCGAACCAGGTCTGCGGTGCCATCGGGCGAGGAGTCGTCGAGGATGACGAGACTCACCTGTGTATCGTGATGGAGCTTCGCCACCTCACCGATCGCGGTAATCAACGCCTCGACGTTGTTGACCTCGTTATAGGTGGGAACGACGACAGCCAGATGCAACATTGATACCGAGAGACCTTTGTGACGTGAAGAAAATGCTGGATAAGCAACAGGTTCGATTCCTGATCGCGGGATGCGTCAACACGGCGATCGACTTCCTGCTCCTGAACGTCATGACCCTAGCACTCGGGGCGCCGGTGCTCCTGGCGAACACGGTGTCGGTGCTGTTCGGAATCGTCCTCTCCTACGTCCTCAACCATTTCTTCGTCTTCCGCTACCCGGAGCCGGTTCGAATCCGCACCTTCCTCACGTTCTTCGCCGTGACCGGTTTCTCTTCCCTCGTGCTGCAGAACGTGGTGATCTGGCTCTTCGAGGGACTTTTCGGAACCACGTTCGGCCGTTCACTCCTCTTCTTGGGCGACGAGGCGGGCAACGCCATTCTGGCCATCAACGTCGCGAAGGCGGCCGCGGTCCTCGTCGGTCTGATCTGGAACTTCGCCTTCTACCGACTCGTCATCTTCCGCCCTAAGGTCGAAGCGTCGGTGAGTCTCGAACCCGACGCTGCGTTGTCCGCGCCCGCCCCCCGCCCCCCGCAAGACGGGTCGGCCGGGTCGACCGACCGGCCCGAGAACGAGCCGGTAGGCTGACCGCGCTCGCCTGATCTACCGGCCAGCTCCCGCCTCGCCCGTGCCGCGCGGCGGCACCCACGACGAAAGCCCCGAAAACATGGCTGCAACCACTTCGCCCGTCGATACGCCCACCAACGATGTGCTGCGGTCTGGATCCACGATCGGTCCGCGAAAATTCGAGGCGCTGCGCGAGATCGGGATCGCTGCCGCCGTCGGTCTCCTTTCGATGGTCGCCGGAGTGCTTTCACTCAGGATCTCGCCGACCGACCTGACGCAGCGATGGACCTCCGGCGCCACCGGAGACATGGCGTTGCATTATCTCGTCGCGGCGAGCGCTCGCGACGGGTCGCTCTTCTCGCCCAACTCGGCGCTCGGCTTCCCGACCAACCAGAACATGTTCTTCGCGCCGATGTTCGACTTCGCATCAGCCGCAATGCTCTCGGTAGAGGCGTTGTTCGTGAGCGATCCGGTCGTCATGCTCAACGTGTATCAGGTGCTCGGCTTCTTCTTCACTGGATTCGCAGGTTACGCGCTCTTCCGGGCACTTCGGGTGCGGATGAGCCTGCGCATCGTGTTCGCTCTGGTCTTCTCCTTGATGCCCTACCACTTCGAACGCGTCGCGCTCGGGCACGCGTTCGTGGCGAACTATTGGGGCGTCGCCCTGTTGGGCATCCTGATCCTGATGTCTGCAGGGGCACCGGTCGACCCGCTGGCCGGCTGGGTCGCACGCGGGAGGAGTGCTGCTGCGCGTCGAGCGCGCCGGATCCTCCCGATCGTGACGATGACGTTTTTGCTCTCCCTCACCAACTCCTACTACTTCGTTTTCGCCTGCATCGTCCTCGGCGGCGTGCTCCTCTTCCGAGCGATCGCACTGTTGATCGAGCGACGTGGCTTGCGCGAGTTGCTTCTGCCTGCCGCGACGCTGGCCACCCTCGTAGGCTTCATCGGCGTCCAGCTGGCGGCGCTGAGCCTGAACTTCGACGATCGATACGAGAAATACTTCTCAGAACGGCTCGCGACCGCCTCCGAGCAGCACGCCGGCAAGCTCACCAGCCTGTTGCTGCCGTGGCCCGGCACCGGAGTGGCGCCGCTGGCGGATCTCGCAAGGGAGTATCAGAAGACCACGATCATCTCGCCGACGGCCGAACCGACCGGCACACCACTGCTGGCGTCCATCGCGATGCTGTTGATACTGATCTTCCTGCTGGCCCGAGTCTTCGCCACGAGACAACAGCCCACTACGGCAATGGGCCGCTTTCTGGTCGATGGGCGCGCGACACTGATCTCCGTCGCGTTCCTCTGGTCGTTGATGTTCTTCCTCGTTGGGGGCCTGGGCTTCATTTTCGCCGCTCTCATCTCACCCGAGATCCGCTCCTGGGTGCGCTTCAGCGTTATTCTCTCCACCCTCGCGCTGATGTTTCTCGCGGTCCTGATCGACACCCTGCCGCATCGGCGGAGCGCCTCGGTTGCGGCGGCGTTCGCGGTCTGCACTATCGCCTTCGTCGACCAAATCTCCGGCGCGTCGGCGGCCGCCGCGTTGCAACCCTCCGACGACGCCCCGTTGCGCGCCGCCGTAGCCGAGGCGAACCAATCGTTCGATCCCGGCTGCGGCATCGTGCAATTGCCGTTCAAAGGCTTCCCCGAGTCGGGGGCGATCAAATCGATGGGGGACTACGACGAAGCCCTCCCCTACATCTTCTCCGACACGAACACCCTGCGATGGTCGTACGGCGCGGTGAGCGGCACCTACTCCGCCGATTTCTGGAAAGCGTCAGAAACGAGTTTCATCGAAACTCCGGACGCCTTCGCTCAGGCGGTCCGAGCCTCCGAAGCGTGCGGCATCCTGGTCGACCAGTTCGCCTACGACGGGGACGCTACCGTCTGGGCGCCACTCGTGGACAGCGTTTCGGACTCGACCACTCCCGTCGTCGAGTCACGGGACCCCGCCCATCGGTACCTCTTCTTCAAGGTCGACGCGGGCTGAGTCGACGCGGGGTAGCTCCTCAGCCGTTGCGACCGAATCTCAAACCGAATACCAGGAAAAGGTTTCGTCGCAAGGTGTTGCCGGGGATCTTCGAGGTGCCCAGAGTTCGATCGAGGAAGACGATGGGAATCTCGACAGCACGGTCGGTAGCGCGTACCGCGCGGTGCTTCAACGCGATCTGGAACCCGTACCCGGTCGAGTCGATCGTCTCGAAGCGGATGCGGCGCAGCAGCGCTGCACTGAACAGGTTGAAGCCGCCTGTCCAATCGGTCAGCCGTCGGCCCAGCAGCATCCGGGTGTAGAGGTTGCCGCCGCGGCTGAGCATCTTGCGGTCGAACGACCAGTCGGGCGTGCCGCCACCGGGGATGTATCGCGAGGCCACGACCAGCTCGGCTCCTGAGCGCACCGCGGCCAAGAAGTCGGCAATGTACCGCGGGTCGTGCGAGAGATCGGCGTCCATCTGCAGGATGTAGTCGGGCGCCTCCTCTTCGCCGAGCAGCAGGCCGAAGGCCCAGATGTACGCGGCGCCGAGACCGTTCTTCTCAGCCCTTTGCAGAACACGGACCACGAAACGCCCCGTCGCGATCTCCGCGGCAACGCGGCGCGCCGCGTCCGCAGTGCCGTCCGGCGACGAATCGTCGACCACGGCGACGGTCAGAACCACGTCGGACTCCCGCGCGGCGACCTCGGCGATACGACGGAGGACCGTGTCGATGTTGGCCACCTCGTTGTAGGTCGGGATGACGATCGTCAGAGAGAGCATGTTCGAGCCGTTTCGATGGGTCGGGCGACGGCAGTCGTCCAGAAGCGAAGCCGCTGCGATTCTATTCGGCGACCGCCGCTGCGCCCGCGGACGACGCTCAGAACGCGACACTTCCGGAGGGGGTTGCGCGACGTTCACCTGACGGACGCCGCGCGGTCGCTTTGCTCGCAGGCGACTAACCCGATGCGACTCCTCCTGGCGATCTTCCAGACCTCAACGAGTATTCTCAGGCGCCGCGCGGTCAACCACCCCGGTCGCGTTCCGGCGCGCGGGGTAGGCTCGGCGCGGCCAGGGTCGGAGCACCCTGGTGCGCGGCAACGTCATGGTGTTCGACCGCTGGCCCCACCCGCCGCCCGGCGGTCGATGAACGTAGAGGAACCGCCCGTGAAGAATTACCTGTCCCCACGGACGCTGCTGTCGATGCAGAAGGTGCGGTTCTTGATCGCAGGCAGCCTGAACACGGCGCTCGATTTCCTGCTGCTGAACGTGATGGCTCTCGCGGGCGGACTCCCGGTGCTGCTCGCCAACGGCGTATCGGTGACGGTCGGTATCACAGTCTCCTACGCCCTCAACCACTACTTCGTCTTCCGCTACCCCTCGCGAATCTCGCTCAAGAAGTTCGCACAGTTCTTCCTCGTCACCGGCTTCAGTTCGCTCATCCTGCAGAGCCTGATCATCTGGGGCTTCGAGGTCTTCTTCGACACCACCTACGGCAACTCCCTGCTCTTCCTCGGCACCACCGGCGAGAACCACTTCCTCGCGATCAACATCGCCAAGGCCGTCGCCGTCCTGGTCGGCCTCATCTGGAACTTCTGCATGTACAAGTTCGTCGTCTTCCGCCAGACCGCCGTCGCGGCCGAGGCCGACGTCGACGGGACCGTTGCGGCCTCGGCCGTCGCACCCCTGAGCCGCTGAGGTGCTGAGCCGTCGCCTTCGGATCCCTCGGCGAGGCGACATGCTAGCCTCGACAGGTTCTTGCGACGGACGGATTCCGCGCCGCGCACCGCATCCTGGAGGCTCCCATCGCTCGCTCGACGCTGCCCATAGCCGTGGTCATCGTCACCTACCACTCGGGTGAGGTGCTCCGTGCCTGCCTCGAGTCGATCCCGTACGCGAGCGAGAGCGATGTGACGGTCGTCGTCGTCGACAACGACACCGACGACGATTCGATCCGCACGGTGGTGAACCGCGCCGAGGGCGTTCTCCTGCACGAGACCGGCGCGAACCTCGGCTACGGCGGAGCGGTGAACTACGGCGTCGATCGGCTCGGGCCCGAGATCGAATGGATCCTGGTCACGAACCCCGACACGGTGTTCCTGCCCGGCTCCATCGACACGCTCTACGCCGCGGCGATGGCGGAGGAGCGGATCGGCTCGGTCGGGCCGCGCATCCTCGACACCGACGGCACCATCTATCCCTCCGCGCGCGCGCTGCCCTCGGTGGGCACGGGTGTCGGCCACGCCGTTTTCGCGCACGTCTGGCCCGGAAATCCGTGGTCGCAGGCGTACCGCCGCTCCGATGACGTGGCGAAACTCGAGCACGGCACCATGCCGGCGGGCTGGCTCTCGGGCGCCTGCGTGATGGTGCGCCGCACCGCTTTCGAGGCCGTGGGCGGCTTCGATAAGCGCTTCTTCATGTACTTCGAGGACGTGCAACTCGGTGATGCGCTGGGCAAGGCGGGCTACCTCAACCTCTACGTCGCCGACGCCGTCGTCTCGCACCTCGGTGGCCACTCCACCCGACTCGCCTCGGCACGGATGCGCAAGGTGCACCACCAGAGCGCGTACACCTACATGTCGCAGCGCTACCCGGCCTGGTACCAGTGGCCGTTGCGCGCGGCGTTCAAGACGGGGCTGTCGGCCAGGCTCGTCCTGATGCGGCTCCGACACCGCGACTGAGCCCGCTCGATGGGCTCGACCGGCCTCGCGCCCGGTGATCGAGCCTCTCGCAGATCCCCCGACAGGCGCACCACCCGACGCAACCTCGGCTGAGAGTCGTCGTCAGCCCGGATGAGCGACGAGGACCGCTCTCAGCCGAGGTTGCGTCGCGCTCGACGGGTTGTGCGGTCGATCCCACCCGCCGGCAGCGCCGACGCGCGCAGCCCACCTGCGACAGAATGGATTCCGTGACCTATTTCATCACCGGAGCGAGCGGGATGCTCGGCTCCGATGTGCAGACCGTCCTCGCCGACCGCGACGTGCGCGCCCTGTCCCGCGCCGCCCTCGACATCACCGATCTCGACGCGGTGCGCGCCGGCATCGCGGGCGCGAGTCACGTGATCAATTGCGCCGCCTACACGGCCGTCGACGCGGCCGAGGCGGACGAGGACGCGGCCTTCGCGATCAACGCCCTCGGCGCTCAGAACCTCGCGATCGCGACCGCCGAGATCGGGGCCTCGCTCGTGCAGATCTCGACCGACTACGTCTTCGACGGCTCCGCCACCAGCCCGTACGCCGAGAACGCGCCGCGCGAGCCGATCTCCGCCTACGGCCGCACCAAGGCCGAGGGCGAACGGATGGTGCTGGCCGCGAACCCGGAGCGCGGCTACGTGCTGCGCACCGCCTGGATCTACGGGCAGCACGGCGGCAACTTCGCCAAGACGATGGTGCGCCTCGCCGGCAACAACCCGACCCTGACCGTGGTCGACGACCAGCGCGGCCAACCCACCTCGACCGTCGACCTCGCCGAACGCATCGTCGCGCTGCTCGATGCGGACGCGCCTGCCGGGGTCTATCACGGCACCAACTCGGGCGAGACGACCTGGTTCGGCTTCGCCCGGGCCGTGTTCGAGAAGGTGGGCCTGGATCCCGAGCGGATCCAGCCGACGGACAGCACCGCATTCGTGCGCCCGGCTCCCCGCCCCGCGTACTCCGTTCTCGGCCACGACGCGTGGGCCGCGGCGGGTCTCGCCCCGATGCGCGACTGGCGCGAGGCCCTCGCCACCGCCGATCTCGCCGCGGTGACGCCGTGACCACCCTGCGCGTGATCACCGACCAGATGCTGGCCCGTGTTCCGGGTGGTATCGGCCGCTACACCGAAGAGCTGACGCGAGAGCTCATCACCACCGCCCCTCCCGGCTGCGAGGTGGAGGGCATCATCGCCAACCACCCGCAGGAGAAGGCGGATGAATTGCAGCAGCGCCTTCCCGGACTCGTCCGCCTGTACAAGGCACCCCTGGGCCGCCGCGAACTCTCTCGCGCGTGGCAGTACGGTATCGGCATCCCGATCGGCGGCGGCATGGTGCACGCGCCCTCGCTTTTCGCCCCGTTGCGCGGCCACGACCGGGCGCGCGACGGCGAGCAGATCGCCGTCACGATCCACGACACCGTGCCGTGGACGCACCCTGAAACCCTCACCCCCCACGGCGCCAAGTGGCACCGCACCATGGCCAAACGGGCCCGCAAATACGCCGACGCCGTGGTGGTGCCGACCCACGCCGTCGCCGAGCAGCTCGCCGAGGTGCTCGACTTCGGCGACCGGATCCGCGTGATCGGCGGTGCCGTCGGTTCGGGACTCACGCTGCCCGACGATGCGGATGCGCGCGCCGAGGCTCTCGGGCTGCCCGCAGAATACGTTCTCAGCGTCGGTACCCTCGAACCACGCAAGGGCTTGGTCTCGTTGATCACCGCGATGGGTCGGCCCGAGGCCCCCGCGCTCCCCCTGCTCATCGTCGGCCCGACCGGGTGGGGCGAACTCGATGTCGCCTCGGTCGCCGAGGAGCAGGGACTCGACGAAGCACGGGTGCGCGCGCTCGGCGTCCTCAGCGACACCGACCTCGCGCTGGTGCTCAGTCGGGCCACCCTCTTCGTCTACCCGAGTATCGCCGAGGGCTTCGGGCTGCCCGTCTTGGAAGCGATGCATTTCGGCACCCCCGTCGTGCACTCCGACGACGCCGCGCTGCTCGAAGTCGCGGCCGGCGCCGGCGTGGTCGTCGAGCGGAAGGATGCAAAGGGATACCCGGAGCGCCTCGCGATCGCCATGGCCACGGTGCTCGGCGACACCGAACTGCTCACGAAGCTCGCCGTCGCGGGCCGCGATCGCGCACGGGCCTACAGCTGGCGCGATTCCGCCGAGCGGGTCTGGCAATTGCACGCCGACATCTGAGCCGACGTGTCCGCCGACCGCCCCCGCTCCCCCGCGCCGACGCTGCCGTCGTCGGCCGCCTCCGTCGAGTCGATCTCGCGCAGCGGCCGCATCGAGTTCCTCGAGGCGGTGCGCGGGCTGGCCGCGCTGCTCGTCGTGGTCTACCACGCGAGCGCGCTGGCGCTCCCGGCGTTCGAGCAGTTCTCCCGCACCGTCATCGACTTCGGCCGGGTCGGTGTGGTCGCCTTCTTCCTCGTCAGCGGCTACGTGATCCCCCTGAGCATCCGCGGACGCCGAGTGCGCAGTTTCGCCATCCGGCGCGCGTTCCGCCTGTATCCGCTGTATTGGCTGGTTCTCGCGGTGACGATCCTCGTCGCCGCCGTGCGCGACGGTCTCGGCGCAGCACCGTTCGATGTGCTGGGCATCGTCTCGAACGCGGCGATGGTGCAGAGCTACGTGGGCTCCGACAGCATCATCTCGGTGGCGTGGACCCTCTGCATCGAGTTGCTGTTCTACGTGCAGATCGCGATCTTCGCGATCCTCGGCCGCCTCGCGGTCGCCCATCGGATGGGTTGGGTCTGGCTCGGGATCTTCCTCGCCGGGGCTCTCGGCCAGCGGGTGGGCGTG
The DNA here is from genome assembly GCA_013204985.1 of Microbacteriaceae bacterium VKM Ac-2855. Classification (GTDB taxonomy): domain Bacteria; phylum Actinomycetota; class Actinomycetes; order Actinomycetales; family Microbacteriaceae; genus Rathayibacter. The sequence goes on along the minus strand of JABMLG010000002.1, from coordinate 393,996 downwards.
AACGTGCCGAGCTTCACGCTTTTCCTCGTGGTCGTCGGGATGGGCCAGGCTTTCTTCCTGCTCGACGATCCGGCGCGGCGACGCGAGGCGATCGCGATGATCACGGCCGGCGTCGTTCTCGTGCCGGTCGGCATCCTGATCGGCGTCGACGACAGCGGCCTCTGGCCGCCGGCCACCGCGATCGCGTCGTACGTGGGCGGTGTCGCGCTGTTCACCGTCGCCTTCGCCCTCCGACGGCTCGACGTGCCGCGGGCGCTGCTCTGGTTGGGCGCCGTGAGCTACGCGCTCTACCTCGTGCATCCGTTGCTGCTCGATGCGGCTCAGGCGATCGGTGGACCCTTCGCGTGGGTCGCAGCCGTTGTGCTCGCCCTGGCCATCGCCCCGCTCGCGCACCGCTTCGTCGAGCGCCCCGCGATCGCGTTGGGCCGGCGCATCGATCGTCGACGCGCAGAACCGACGACTCTCGACGGACCGCGTCAGCCGGCGTCGGGGTAGAGCGTCGCCTGCACCTCGGCCTGGATCGCGGCGTAGTCGGGATCCTCCACATCCACATCCGGCGGTGCGATCTGGATCGACTGAACGGGCAGGTTCTTGGTCTTCAGGCCCAGCTGCACGAAGTAGCCCAGCATCGACTGCGGCACGTCGGTCTTCAGCACCTGCGTCGTCGAGGAGGCGATGCCCTGGAACTTCGACAGCACGTTCGCCGGCTCGAACTGGTTCAGCAGGGCGAGCTGGACCTCGTGCTGACGCGCCATCCGTCCTTCGTCGTTGCCGCCGGCACCGTAACGGGCTCGGGCGTACCAGAGAGCGTTCGGGCCGTCGAGGTGGTGGTTGCCTGGCTGCAGCCAGCTGACCACGTCGACCAGGTCGCCGTTCTCGTCGAGTCGTCCACCGTACGGCAGCGGCTCCGTCCCGGTGTAGTCGATGTCGATACCGCCGAGCGCGTCGATCAGATCGGCGAAGCCGTCCATGTCGATCATCGCGTAGTACTGGATCTTGAGATCGAGGATGCCTTCGACCGCGTCGCGCGTCGCCTCGACGCCGGGCAGGCTGCCCTCCGCCTCCGCATCGGGGTAGAGATCCTGCGAGTGGACCTGCACCTCGGTGTAGATCGAGTTCAGTTTGCAGACGTCGACGTTGCAGTTGGTCGCTGTGTACCCATCGGGGTACAGCGTGTACATCGGCGAGTCCTCGGGGAACGGGATGTTCTGCAGTTCGCGCGTCATCGCGATCGTCGTTGCGGAGCCCGTCTCCGCATCGATGCTGACGACGGAGATGCTGTCCGGCCGCAGACCCTCGCGGTCCTCGCCGGCATCGCCGCCGAGCAGCAGGATGTTGTACCGGCCGTCGATCGGAGCAGCGGTGGGCTGGTTGCTGCCGAAGATCGTGGAGAGTGTGCCGCGGGTGATGCCGGCCAGGTACGACCCGTACGAGGCGGTACCGACCGACACGGCCAACAGAGCGACCGTGACGACGGCCAGCACCGCACGCATCTTCGGACGCACCTTGACCACTCGGATGAGGCGCAGCGTGTCGAGCGTGAGGACCAGCCAGAGCAGGGCGTACGCGATCGCCAGCACCTGGAATGCGAGCAGGCCGAGATCGTTCGTCGCGATCGTGTAGATCGCCGTCGGAGCGAGGAAGTACAGCAACGCGGCGACAGCGAGTACGGCCCAGAGCACCAGCGTACCGACCAGGCCGATGCGTCCGAGGCGCCGACTTCCGGCAAGGACCTGAGCGGAGCCGGGAACGACGAAGTTGGACGCCAACAGCCACCAGCCGCGGCGGGTCATGAAGTCGGACGAGCGGACGTCGGGGTGCCGAAGCGGCAGAGAGATCGCGGTCATAGGCTCTTGATGAGGGCCGCGTTCTTGGCTTCGACCTGTGCTTCGAGGTCGAGCGAGAACTCGTCGAGTCGCGCAGCGAGCGCGTCGTCGGACGTCGAGAGGATCTTCACGGCGAGCAGACCTGCGTTCTTCGCCCCGCCGATCGAGACCGTCGCGACCGGCACGCCGGCCGGCATCTGCACGATCGACAGCAGCGAGTCGAGTCCGTCGAGGCGGGCGAGCGGCACCGGCACGCCGATCACCGGCAGCGAGGTGACCGCCGCCAGCATGCCCGGAAGGTGGGCCGCGCCACCGGCTCCCGCGATGATGACGCGGATTCCGCGCTCCCGCGCCTGCCGGCCGTAGTCGATCATCTTCTGCGGGGTGCGGTGCGCCGAGACCACCTGAACCTCGTGCGCGACGCCGAACTGCGACAGCGCGGTGGACGCATCCTGCATCACCGACCAGTCCGAGTCGGAACCCATCACGACGCCGACGCGGGGGTCGGCACCGTTCACGAGCGCGGTCATCGGATGACCTCGGCGGGCGGGAGGAGGCAGGGCAGGGCGATGCTGGTCGTGGTCGGCACGGCGCCCATGCTACGACTCACTCGGTGAGAATCGCCGCTGCGGCACGCGCCTCGTAGACGACCTCGTCCAGACTCTCGCCTCCGGCGTTGACGTGACCGACCTTGCGACCGGGCCGGGACTGCTTGCCGTAGTTGTGCACCTTGACGGTCGGATGCTCGGCCAAAACGCGCGGATAACGGTCGGTGAGAGCCGCGTCGACCGGGCCGCCGAGCACGTTGACCATCACGCTCCACTCGTCGCGGCATCCGGTGGCGCCGAGCGGCAGATCGAGAACGGCCCGCAGGTGCTGCTCGAACTGTCCGGTGGTCGACCCGTCCATCGACCAGTGGCCGCTGTTGTGCGGCCGCATCGCGAGCTCGTTGACCAGGATCCGGTCGTCGGTGGTCTCGAAGAGCTCGACGGCGAGCACTCCGGTCACCTCGAGGGAGGTCGCGATGGTCTCCGCGATCTCGGCGGCGACGTCGGCGACTCGCCCGCGGGAGTGCGGGGCCGGGGCCACGACCTCGGCGCAGACGCCGTCCTTCTGCACGGATTCCACGACGGGCCAGAGCGCGAACGCACCGGAGGGGCGCCGCGCGATCAGCTGAGCGAGTTCACGCCGGAACTCCACCAGTTCCTCCACCAGCAGCGCACCACCGTTGCCGTCCTCGGCCAGAGCGTAGAACCAGTCCTCCGCCTGCGCGGCGTGCGAGACGACCCGCACCCCCTTGCCGTCGTATCCGCCGCGGGCGGTCTTCACCACGCCGCGACCGCCGTGCTCGTCGAGGAAGGCCTGCAACTGCTCCGTGTTCTCGACCCGAGCCCAATCGGGGATCGGCACCCCCAATTCGGCGAGCTTCTCGCGCATGAGCAGCTTGTCCTGCGCGTAGAGCAGAGCGTCGGGGCCCGGATGCACGGCCACGCCACGCGCGACCAGCTCGCGCAGGATGGGCTGCGGCACGTGCTCGTGGTCGAAGGTGACCACGTCGACCGTCTCGGCGAAGGCGTAGACCGTCTCGGGGTCGCGGTAGTCGCCGACCTGCGTCGCCGCGATCGCCGCGGGGGCGCCCTCCGTCTCGGCGAGCACCTTGATGTCGAGGCCGAGCTCGACGGCCGCGGGGATCATCATCCGGGCCAACTGTCCGCCACCGATAACGCCGACACGCATGGGGGTTCCTCTCGTTCAGCCGTGCACGGGCACGCCGGATCAAGCCTAGCGATCAGCCCGAGTGCGGGAGTGGGCGCCCTCGGGTCGCGGATTCTCCGGCGCCCTCGTCCCTCGGAACGGGTTGCCGTTTCTTTGACGGCCCTTCTCGTCCGCCGGGCGAGTTCCGGGGTGTCAAAGAAATGGCAACCCTGGGCTCAGGGCTCAGGGCTCAGGGCTCAGGACTCAGGACTCAGGACTCAGGACTCAGGCGACAGGCGACAGGCGACAAGCGACAGGCGACAGGCGACAGGCGACAGGCGACAGGCGACAGGCGCCGGGCGACAGGCGCCGGGCGCCGGGCGCCGGGCGCCGGGCGCCGGGCGCCGGGCGCCGGGCGCCGGGCGCCGGGCGACGGGCGCCGGGCGACGGGCGCCGGGCGCCGGGCGACGGGCGCCGGGCGACGGGCGATAAGGGACAAGCGTCGGGCGCCCTGGCCTCAGGCGACGGGCGGCGGCCACTCCGGGGCCGGAGCGGCCGCGATCCGTTCGCGCAGCACCTCCGCGACCAGTTCGGCGTCGGGCAAGTCGCGCAGCACGAACACCGGGGCCCCCGCGCGAGCGATGCGCACGTTGCCGGAGCGGGCGATCCGCTGGCCGACCGTGCGCGTCACGGTCACCTCGAGGTCGCTCACGAACACCAGCTCTCCGCGGCGCTTGCGCAGCACCCCGCGACGAGCGAGCAGCCGGTCGGTGGTGATGCGGTACCGGATGGAGGCCCAGCCGGCGAAACCCGGCGCGCACGCGAGCAGCACGAGCACCGCGGAGCCGAGAACGATGACGCCCCGTTGGAAGGCGCTGTCGAACTGCGCGCAGAAGTAGAAGGAGAGCAGCACGATCACCAAGAATCCCGCGACCGGCCCCGCGGCGGCCCGTGCATGCGGACGCAAGCGGGCCACATCGCGCTCTGCGGCGGCCACGATCAGTGCCGGAGGTGTGTGACGTCGCCCACGGCGAGCGCCGATCGCGCCCCGTCGACATCGACGACGAGGCGGCCGGCGTCGTCGATGTCGACGGCGACACCGGACACGGCCGCAATGCCGGGTCGCTCGACCGAGACCTGACGGCCGATCGTGCCGCACTCGGTGAGGACAGCACTGCGGATGCCCGAGGCCGTCGCGTCGCCGCGGGCCGCTCGGAAGGCATCGACAAGCTCGGCGAGCTCGACCAGGTATCCGGCGAGCACCGCATCCGGGTCCGGCTCGGCCCCGACCACAGCAAGGGAGGTCGAGGTCGGAGTCGGCAGTTCCTCGACCGTCAACGAGAGATTGATCCCGGTGCCGATGATGACGCGGCCGTCCGCGAGGCGCTCGGCGAGGATCCCCGACACCTTCCTGCCGTCCAGCAGCACGTCGTTCGGCCACTTCACGGCCACCTCGACCGATTCGGGTACCAACGCCCGCACCGAGCGGGCGATCGCCACGCCCGCGATCAGAGAGACCCAGCCCACCGCATCCGCTTCGATTCCGTCGACGTCGATGAGCGTCGATGCGGCCAGGGTCTTGCCGGGCGGTGCCACCCAGACCCGACCGAGACGACCACGACCGGCGGTCTGGCTGGCCGTGGCGAGCACCGAGAGGGCGGGCCATTCGTCGGGTGCGATCGTCGCTCGCTCCCGCAACTCGTCGTTCGTCGATCCCACCTCGTCCAGCCACAGCAGGTGGGAGGCGGCCGATCGGCTCCGGTGCAGCATCATGGCCACCACGGTACCGTCCGCGCCTGTTTGTGGTTCTCCTCACGGATATCCGGTGTTTCCTTGTGCCGGGTCGGCAAGGGGGGCGGCCGTACCCCCGAAGGTAGGCTGAGGCGCGTGACCGCGAACCCTGCTCCTTCCGCGCCCGATATCGCCCCGACCGAGCCCGCTCGCGTCGAGCCCGACCTCTACACGACCGCCGGCAAGATCGCGGATCTGAAGGCGCGCTATCACGAGGCCGTGACCGCCAGCGGCGAGGCGGCGATCGAGAAGCAGCACGCCAAAGGCAAGATGACGGCGCGTGAGCGGATCGACGAGCTGCTCGACCCGGGCTCGTTCGTCGAACTCGACGAGTTCGTGCGACACCGCACCCACGCCTTCGGCATGGAGAAGAAGCGGCCCTACGGCGACGCCGTCGTCACCGGTACCGGCACCATCCACGGCCGCCAGGTCGCGGTGTACTCGCAGGACTTCACCATCTTCGGCGGCTCGCTCGGCGAGGTCGCCGGCGAGAAGATCATCAAGGTGATGGACCTCGCTCTGAAGACCGGAGTACCGATCATCGGCATCCTCGACTCCGGCGGAGCACGGATCCAGGAGGGTGTCGTCGCCCTGGGCAAGTACGGCGAGATCTTCCGCCGCAACACCGCGGCCTCCGGTGTGATCCCGCAGATCTCGATCATCTGCGGCCCGGCGGCCGGCGGCGCCGTCTACTCCCCCGCCCTCACCGACTTCGTCATCATGGTCGACAAGACCTCGCAGATGTTCGTGACCGGCCCCGACGTGATCAAGACCGTGACCGGTGAGGACGTCGGGATGGAGGAACTCGGCGGCGCACTGACGCACAACAAGATCTCGGGCGTCTCGCACTACCTCGCCAGTGACGAGCACGACGCACTCGATTACGCGCGCACGCTGCTCTCGTTCCTGCCCGACAACAACCTCGCCGAGCTGCCCACCTTCGACACCGTCGTCGAAATGGAGACCACGGATGCGGATCGTGTGCTCGACACGATCATCCCGGACAGCCCGAACCAGCCCTACGACGTCACCACCGTGATCGAGCACATCGTCGACGACGGCGACTTCCTCGAGGTGCAGCCGCTGTTCGCCCCCAACATCGTGATCGGCTTCGGTCGCATCGAGGGTCGTCCGGTCGGCATCATCGCTAATCAGCCCAGCGCCATGGCCGGCACCCTGAACATCGAGGCCGGCGAGAAGGCGTCCCGCTTCGTGCGCTTCTGCGACGCGTTCTCGCTGCCGATCCTCACCCTCGTCGACGTGCCCGGCTACCTGCCCGGCACCGACCAGGAGTGGACGGGCGTGATCCGCCGCGGCGCGAAGCTGCTCTACGCGTACGCCGAGGCCACCGTGCCGCTGGTCACCGTGATCCTGCGCAAGGCCTACGGCGGAGCGTACATCGTGATGGGTTCGAAGCAGCTGGGTGCCGACATCAACCTCGCCTGGCCCACCGCCGAGATCGCCGTGATGGGCGGTCAGGGCGCCGTCAACATCCTGTACCGCAACGAGATCAAGAAGGCCGAGCTCGCGGGCGAGGACGTCGCCGCGGTGCGCACGCGACTCGCCAACGAGTACACCTACAACGTGGCCAGCCCCTTCCTCGCTGCGGAGCGCGGCGAGCTCGACGGCGTCATCGAGCCGAGCGCCACCCGTGTCGCCGTCACGAAGGCGTTGCGAGCTTTGAAGACCAAGCGCGCCGCCCTCCCGGCGAAGAAGCACGGCAACATCCCGCTGTGAGGCGGCCCGCGCGCCTCCCGCGCCCCCGTCGTTCAGGAGCGGGGGGCGCGGAGCGTGCGTACGAGTGCCAGCGCCTCGCGGGGCGAGACCTCCGGCAGGTAGGTTCGCGCGAGCGCGGCGCCGATCTGCGGCAGGCGGAGCGGATCCGGGTACGCCATCGAGAGGCGCGCGTACTCGGGATGGAACTTCGCTTTGAAACGGAACAGCGAGGTGAAGCCGTAGGCGGGCTCCAGCGCCCTCGAGAGGAAGTCGAGCAGGCGCGACAGGGGCGTCGGCTCCACCACCTCCGCATCCGGCGCGGTCGCCAAGGGTGCGCCCGAGAGCGACAGCACGCTGAGGCCGTCCTCCTTCGATCGTAGCGCCACCGAGGCGATCAGGAACTCCATCACGCCGGGCATCGAGTCATCGGCGCGGCGCATGAAGTCGAGGGTCCAGCCGATCATGCGACCGTCTTCGTGCACCGGCAGCCAACTCGTGACCGCCTGCACGATCCCGTCCGGCCCGATCGCCAGCATCAACGCCACCTCCGGATCGCGCAGCTCGTCGAGTCCGCCGAGCGTGAAGCCCATCTCGGGCAACGCCTTCTCAGCGACCCACCGTTCGGAGAGGTCGGTGACCTGCGCCGCCACGCCCAGCGGCAACTGCTGCCACGTGGTCCAGCGCGCCTCGATGCCGAGCTTGCCGGCTCGGGTCAGCGGGTAGCGCACCTTCTGCCAGCGTTTGCCGCCGAGATCGAACGCGGCCGGGCGGATGAGCGTCTCCTCGCCCACCGAGGTGTGCTGCCAGCCCAGCGTCGCGAAGACGGGCAGCAGCTCGTCGTGCACGCTGTAGAAGACGGCGCTCCAACTGCGGTCGTCGCAGAAGGCCACGAAACCGCCGACCGTCGCGGCGCGATCGTCGGGGCGGCAGACCGGGTCCGACAGCGCGATCGCGACGTCGCCCACCACGCGGTACGCGACCGCCCCGCCACCATCGGGAGCGATCCAGTAGTCGTTCCCGCTCCAGGTGCCCTGGTAGCCGAGCGTGCCGCCACCGAACCGTGCGAGCAGCGCGCGGAAGCGGGCCGCATCGCCGCCGCTGCGCTGCGCATCCGTCGCCCGGAACAGCGCGAAGACCGCCACGACGACGACGAGCCAGAACATCGGGCCGATCCAATCGAACACCACGCGCGCGAACGGGTGCTCGGGCGCCGCGATCGAGCCGAGGAAGCCGGCGAAGCTCAACGGGATGTAGCGCACCACGATCTCGCGCACGATACGCAGCACCGACGCTGTAGGCACGAAAGAATCTCGGGCGCCGAGCGCCACCGCCGCGTACAACGCTGCACTGCCCAGCCAGACCAGCAGCACGATCGCGCTCCACCGACGCACGGCCGGGCGCGGCGCGCGCAGACGCACGTGCCGGCGGCCCAGCATCAGCGCGATGATCACGGCCACGGGCACCGCGATCGTGGTCGCCACCCACAGCACGTACTCCGCGTGGTGCTCGAACTCCGGATGCGCGGCCGCGCGCCGCAGGGAGAGCAGATCGAGCAGTGCGATCGCCGCGTTCACGCCGATGGCCAGCAGCAGCGCGAGCCGACGGCCGCGACGCAACCCCGCCGCAGCGACGAGCAGCAGGACGAGCGGCACGAAGGTGAGCAGGATCGGACCGGGCCCGATCAGCGCGAGCGTGACGTGGTGCAGACAGTGGCCTTCGGCGACGGAACAGGGATTCATCGGATCGACGCCCGAGAACGCGTTCTGCAGCAGGCGTCCGAGGAACGAGAAAGGACCGTATCCGGAGTCGGAGAGAACGGCGACGAGGGGGCCGATCGCGGTGACCGCGACGATGGCGGCGAGCAGCCCGCGGGACTCGCGATGCGAACTGCGCCCGTGCGACCGGACTCCGCTATCCGCGGCCAGGACCCGGCCCAGTACCAGGCCGATGCCGGCGGCGAGCAGCCGGTAGACGTCAGCCGAGTCGCCGGCGTAGAGCACGAACATCGTGACTACCGAGACCGTAGCCACCCGAACGCGTCGCCGCCAGAGCGGGCCGAGGAACGCACTCCCCGTGAGCAGCGCACCGACCACCCCGATCAGCGGGTCGAGCGTGAGATCAGTGGACGTGTCGCTCGCCCACCACTCGCCCACATCGGCGCCGACCCACTGCACGAGGGTGCCGATCAGTACGGCACCGGCACCGGAGAGGACCACCGCGAGGATCGTCCGGAGCGACCCCATCGCCCGCTCGGCGATCGGGAGCAGCAGGAGGGCGGCCACGATCGCGAGGACGGCGCCGCCCGCATCCGCCGGCGCTAACAGGGCCGTGATCGCGGTCCACGGCCGCTCACCCGTGATCGTCGACGAGACCCCCGCGCCCCACGACGACGCGCTCGCGCCGAGGAGCCCGGCGATCGGCACCACGAGCGCGATCGCGATCGACACGGGGAAGCGGCGCAATCGCTCGAGTCCCAACGCTGCGAGTCGGTTCTTCACGGTGCGACCTCCAAGCCCAGTCGCGGCCCTAGGGCCGTGAACGCCGCGTCCAATGCGGTCTGCAGCATGGCCCCTCCGTGCCCGGGAACCGGCACAGGGAACCACTGGGTGTGCCAGCCGGCGGCCGCGGCCGCGCGCTCCACGGTCCGCGTCTCGTCGGAGTACGGGGCGTCGTCGGGGTCGTCCGCGAAGAAGCCCCACGAATCCGGGTACGTCCCCGCGGCGAGCACCGCCTTCGGATGCACGGCCGCGTACGCCGCCGCGTCACCGTCGAACACCCCCGAGAGCACGTCATCGGCGTGCTCCTGGCCGGGGTAGGCCTCTCCCGCGACATCGATCACGTTGCCGAAGACGGTAGGGAGCTGCGCGCCGAACAGGGCCGCGCAGGTGCCGCCGTTCGAGAATCCCGCGATCGTCCACTGAGCCGGATCGGAAGTGACGTTCAACGAAGCACGCGCCCACGCGACGACATCCTGGGTGATGTAGGTGCGAGCGGATCCGAAGGCGGCGCTGTCGACGCACGCCGGGTCGACATCACTGCGGCTGAGCTGATCGGCGACGACCGCGATCGGAGCGAGGCCGTGGTGCGTCTTCGCGTAGGCGTCGAGGGCGTTGCGGATCACGGTCGGGTCGGTCGTGCCCGGCTGGCCCATCATCAGGAGCACGAACGGCAGCTTCGGCGGATCCGCGACGAGCGCCGCCGGGGGGAGGTAGATGCTCGCGGGCCGCGCCGCGAATCCGGATGCGGTGGCGGGGATGCTGATCCGGCCCACCTCACCCTTCGCCGGCATTTCGCTCGGCGGTGTCCAGGTCGAGGCGAGCTCCGAGTCGTCACCGCCGTCGACCAGCGCCGGCAACGCGATCGCGGGCAGCGTCGTCTCACCCAGAACTTCGCCGACCGTTTCGGCGAGACCGTAATCGGCGTTGATGCCCACACCGGCGGCGATGAGGACGAGGGGCACCGCGAGCACCGCGATGATCCGCCGCCACCACGGGGCGCGCAACACAGCCGCAGCGGCGACCCCGAGCGCCGCGAACGCGCCGATCACCCAGGTCTGCGACCCTGCACTGAGCGGGCCGCCGAAGAGGTCCCAGACCCACTGCACCAGAACAAGGAGGACCCCGCCTACCAGTGCCCCGGCGCCGATCCACCACAGCAGCCGGACAGGGCGTCGCCGTACAAGTAGAACCGCGACGACGAGGCCGGCCGCGAGGTAGGCCCAGAACTCGACCGACGGGTCGAGCAGGGGCAACGCGAGCAGCGCGGTCGGATCCATCGGCGTCCCTCTCTTCGAGCCCGAAGGCCCGCTGACGGTGGGTCAGCCTACAAAGCGGCGCACGCGGCTGACTCCCCGTGCGCCGTGAGAGGTCGCGTCTTTCTGAGAACGACGGGCGCGGCACACAGGTGGACCGGGTGATGTACCGTCGAAGCCATGTCAGACATCGTCATCCGTACGCCCGGTCTCGACGCCGGCGAGATCGCCGCGGTCACCGCCGTTCTCACCGCCATCACGCGCTCAGCCGACACCGCCGAGCCCACCATCACTCCGGCCGCGCCTGATGCCTGGTCACGTTCGCAACGCGCGATCCGCAAGCCCCTGCAGCCCGGTGCCGGGCACTGGCGCGCGTTCGAGGGCTGATCCGCGGGGCAAGAAGCGCATCCTCGGGCGAGAAGACGAAATTTGTACCCCGATTTGTCCACCAAAGTACCGACTAGGCACGCCGTGCCCGGCTCGGCATGATTATCAGTGTTAGGTGTATCTCTTCGGAGCGACACCCGCCAATCACTCGCCGACCAGGGTAAGCGGGCGAGTGTGTTGGGGGCGAGTCAGGACAATATTCGGGTTATTGTCCTGACTCGGGGTTTGACGGCGGGCAGGTCTGCACTCTTCACGAGAAGCGGACCGCCCGCCGCACTCCGTTAACGCCCCTTCTGCGCCCCGCCCCCTTCTGCGCCTCCCCCCTTCTGCGCCTCGCCCCTTCTGCGCCCGAAGCCTTCCTGCGAGGGACCCCTTCTGTGCGCGCCGGACCCGCTCCGGGCGGGTCCGGCGCGCACAGGGCGGGTCCCTCGCAGGACGCGGCGCGCTGCCGCGGGCGGTTCGACGTCGACAGGCGGCAGCGCCCGATCAGTTCGCCGGAGACGCGGACCCGTCGGTGCGGCGGATCTCGACCCACGCGTCCACCTCATCGGCCGCGTCGTCGTGCCCGAGTGCTCGAGCGCTGCCGTCGCCCGCGGTGCGAAGACCCACGACGGTGACCGCCGAGTCGGAGTCGGTCGATCCGGTGCGCACGACGATGCGGTCGACCTCGGGTCGGATGCCGTCCAGCGCATGCGACAACTCGGCGAGCACACGATCGATCTCGGGAACCGTCAGATGGTCGAGCCCGCCGTCGTCGAGTACCGAGACGGTCACGCCGCGGCGGCGCGCCGCCAGAACCCGGCTGCGCACTTCGTCGTCGAGGAGTCGGCGACCGCGGATCTCGTCGCGGACGGACGCCTCCAGCAGGCGGCATTCGCGTCGCTCCTCCTCCGTGAGGTCCGACTCCTTCGCGACGATGCGGCGCAGCATGTCGGATGCGATCGCACGGGTCTGCTCGAGGCGCACCTCGCGCTCCCCCAGATGCGCCTCCTCCGCCGCCCGCCACGCGGCGGCAGCGCGCTCCGCCGCCTCCAGAACGCGGGCTTCGCCACTCGCCCGACGGGTCTCGCGAGTCAGCAGCTGAGCGATGCCGACCCACGCGAAATCTCCCAGCACGCCCAGGGTGGCCAGTGCCTCCGGCCCGGCCCAGAACGCCGTGTGCACCGTCAGCACCACGAGACCAGCCCACGCGATCCACGGCCGACGCCGGGCGCAGGCGATGGTCATCAGGGTGCCGACGGCGGCGACGTACCAGGTGGCGTACCCGTTCGCAGCCGCCGGATCCAGGCTCGGCGTTACGAGCAACGGCAGCAGGATTGCGACCACGAGGTCGGTGATCGCGAGCCACATCGGCATCCGCGTCGGTGCGCTCGGCCACAGACTCGCGACGGTGGCCGCCGCGTACAGCGCGACCGCCAGAATGACGGCCGGCGTCGGCGGGTCGTTGCGGAAGGAGAACAGCGCCAGCACCACGTGGTACAGCGAGAAGCCGGCCCCCATCGCCAGCAGCAGAGCGCGCGGGTACGCGATCATCGCCGCACCTGCGCAGCCGGTTCGGAATCGGCCGACCACCCGAGCCGGACCTGCGTGCCCCGGCCCGGCGTCGACAGCACGAGGGCGCTACCGCCCGCCGCACGGACGCGCTCGAGGATCGAGAGACGGATGCCCAGCCGTTCGCGCGGCACGTCCTCGAGCACGAAGCCGCGGCCGTCGTCTTCGATCGAGATGTCGATCGCGCCTTCGTCGAGCACGGCGCGCACCCGTCGGGTGACCGAGGGGTCGGGCCCGGCGTGCTGCACGCTGTTGGTCAGCGCCTGCCACGCGGCACCGAGAAGCGCCTCCGCGACCGGACGGGAGAGCGCCGCATCCGCGGCCGACGTGGGCGCGCCGCGAACATCCAGCTCGGCTCCGAACGTTGCCGACGCGTGCTGAAGCTGGCGCACCAGCATCTCCAAGGGGACGTATCCCTCGCTCGGAACGCCCTCCCGCTCCGGGAGCAGCACCGACAGCGCACGCGTGGCCATCTGCGCCGCGAGCGAGCGCTCCGCAGCCGACTGCGCGGAGGCGGCGGCGAGCAGGCTGGCCAGAACGTTGTCGTGCACCACGGCGTCGACCTCGACGCGCTCCAGTTCGCCCGCGTGCTGGCGCAGGGCGTTCTCGTATTCGGCCATCGCCGTCGCCTGAGCCCGATCGACGCGATCGGCCGACTGCCGCAGCACCACGATCAGCAGCAGCATCACGAATCCGACGATGCAGACGTAGAACGCATCCAGGAGTGAGCGGGTGAGTCCGGCGTCACCACCCGACGGCATCGCGCGCAGGGCGCCGAACATCACGGGCGTGATGGCGGCATAGAGGACCGCGATGCGCAAGGGTGCCGAGTACGCGGCGTAGGCCGTGCCGATGGTGACCAGGTACCACAGCCACGGTGTCTGCCCCGCGACGGCGGCAGCATCCTGAACCGAGAGCGGCCAGAGCAGCAACGCGAGCAGCAGCGTGATGGCGACGATCGACGCGGTCGCCCGTGTCCCCCGCCCGATGACCGCAGCGACCACCGAGGCGGCGAGCCCGCCGAACACGACGGCGAGCAGCGGCCACGCGATCGCCGGCCGCAGCGTGGGCAGCTGCGCGATGATCGGCGGCAGAGCCTGCAAGGCGAAGCCGAACCCGAAGCAGAAGATCGTCACCGCCAGGATGCGGTCGATGCGGACCCGGTTCGGCGCGATGCGGGCGCCCCGCAGCTCAGCGGATGCCGTCGACATCATCCGAGTCGATTCCCGGGAGGATGCCGTCCTCCACCGCGCGGCGCAGGAGATCGACCTTCGTCGGGGCGGGCCGGCCGATCTCGACGTACTTGTCGCGGATCCGGCCGAGGTACTCCTTGGCCGTCGACGTCGAGATCTGCAGTCGATCGGCGACGAGTTTGAGCGGCAGGCCGGAGGCGTAGAGGTGCAGCACATCGCGCTCGCGACGACCCAGAACGGCACGGGCGAAGTCGTCGTCGGCGTCGATGGCTGAGGCCCACTCGAGGTTGTTCAACACGTCTCCGCGCGCGACGGTCTGGATGGCCGCGATCACCGTCGACATCGGCGAGGACTTCGGGATCACTCCCGCGGCACCCGCGGCGAGCGCCTCGCGGACGGCGACGACCCGATCGGCGATGGAGTGCACCAGCACCGCCGCCCCGCGGATCTGGCCCCACTTCACGTTGGAGGTGATGCTCGCGCCGTCACCGAGCGAGAGATCGAGCACGAGCACGTCGATCTCGCCGTCGCCCAGCGCCGATTCGAGAGCCCGCACCGAACTGGCCGTCGCTGCGACGACGAGGCCGGCGGATGCGCAGGCCGCCGCGACTCCCAGACGGACGGACTCGTGATCGTCCACGATCGCGACCCGGACCCGGGGTTCGTTCGTCTCGTCGGCTTCAGGCAACGCGCCCCTCCTGTGCTCCCGTCGATCGTACCGCCAGGCCGGTCCCGCGCCCGATCGGTGTCATTCGCGACGCAGCCGCGCGATGGCCTCCACGTGGTGGGTGTTCGGGAAGAGGTCGAAAGCGCGCAGCTCGTCGAGGACGTACCCCTTCTGCGCGAGGTCGCCGACGTCGCGTGCGAGCGCCACCGGGTCGCAGGCGACGTAGATCAATTGCGCCGGGGCGAGCTCGGCGAGCGCATCCGTCACCTCACGCCCGGCACCCGTGCGCGGCGGGTCGAGCACCACCGTCGCGGCGCGCCATCGCGCACGTTCGGCGGAGTCGGCGGAGCGGATGCTGTCGCGGAGGTAGCGATCGACGCGCGCGGTCACGGCCCGCCCGCCGATCCACTCCGCCAGGTTCTCGAGCGCGTGCTCGGTGGCGCGGGGGTCGCTCTCGACGCTGGTGACGCGCAACGCCGGGCCGACCCGGTCGCCGAGCGCGGCGGCGAGCAGGCCGACACCACCGTACAGATCCTGGTTCGCGGCCCGCGGGTCGAGGAGGGCGAGGTCGACCGCCTGCTGCACGCCGGCGAACAACGTGTCGGCAGCTCGACGGTGCACCTGCCAGAAGCCGAGTCGCTCGACACGGAATTCGCGGCCGCCGGCCGTCTCGATCACCGGAGTCGTCGCGGTGCGATTCGGGCGGTCATCGGCCGCCTGCACCACGATCGTCACCTCGCCGCGCGCACCGACGTCGACCAGGTCGACCGTGCTGCCCGGCTCGAGGCGGTCGCGCAGCGGTGCCGCCGCTGAACTGGCCGTCGTCGACAGCGGCAACGTGTCGACGGGGATCACGTCGTGACTGCGCGCGGCGTACGGGCCCACGCGCCCCGCGGCATCGACGTGCAGTCGCGTGCGGGTGCGCCAGCCCGTGCCGCGCACAGCGTCGTCGCCCTCGACCGCCTCGACCTCGACCGACTGCGGCAGCCGAGCGAATCGGCTGAACGCATCCTCGATCACGGCCTTCTTCAGGGCGCGCTGCTCGGCCGGCGCGATGTGGCCGAACTCGGCGCCGCCGGCGCGCTCCCCCGGCGCCCGCTCGATGCCCGCCTGGGCCCAGACGTGCGGCAACCGGTGCGGCGACGCGGCGAGCACCTCGAGCGTTTCGGCACGCCAGAAACTGGCGTGCGCCGTGTCGGAGATGCGGGCCCGGATGCGCTCGCCCGGCAGGGTGTCGGGCACGAAGAGCACCCGGCCCTCGTGACGGGCGACGAAGACGCCGCCGTGCGCGACGTTGCTAATCTCGAGTTCGACCTCGGTGCCGTGCGCCGGATCCAGCGGCGCCGCCTTCGGGGGCGGGTTCCGCCGGCCGTTGCGGGCGCGTGCAGTGGTCGACGGCCTCTTCTGTCCCATCCGTCGAGCATCCCATAGCCGCGGACCGACCCGCAGGGTGACTCATGCGCCTCTATCTCGCTTCCACTTCACCGGCCCGGCTCGCTCTCTTGCGCGCGGCGGGCATCGAGCCCGTGGTGGTGCCCTCCTCGGTCGACGAGCCGGCCGCGGTCGCCGTGGCGGAGGCCGAGTCCGGTCCGCTCACGGCGGACGCGATGGTGCAGCTTCTCGCCCGCGCCAAGGCGGAGGCTGTCCTGTCGCCCGAGATGGACGGTTTCGTGCTGGGCGGCGACTCCGCTTTCGTGCTCGACGGCGTGACCTACGGCAAGCCGCACGAACCCGACGTCGCGCGCGCCCGCTGGCTGGCGCAGCGGGGTCGAACCGGACACCTGCACTCCGGTCACTGGCTGGTCGACCATCGCGGCGGATCCGTGCGTGCTGCGGTGGGCGGGGTGTCCGTCGCCGCCGTGACCTTCGCCGCCGACATCACCGACCTCGAGATCGACGCTTACGTCGCCACCGGCGAGCCCCTCGAGGTGGCCGGCGCCTTCACCATCGACGGACGCGCCGCCGGGTTCATCAGCCACGTCGACGGCGACCCGTCGACCGTGATCGGAATGTCCGTGCCGCTGCTGCGCCGCCTGGTGCGCGAGCTCGGCGGCGACTGGCCGAGTCTCTGGAACCTCTGACGGCCTGGCCGCCCGCCCCGAGGAGCAACAGAATTCGGAACTGCAGGAGATCTCTTGGAGCGCGCGCTCTCATCCGCTTGATTCGCGCGCAGACCCCGCGATCTCCTGCATTTCCCGAGATCTGCCGCGTGAGCGAGACGGCCGGCGGATGCGGACAGACGCGAGATCGCCGGGCTCTTGTCTGGTTCGGAGAGGGATCGGCGGCTTTTTTGTCGTGAGGCTCCACCGGCAGGCGCGAGGCGCCCCCTAGGGTGGAGGATCATGCCGCGTATTACCAAGGTGCTCATCGCCAACCGAGGCGAGATCGCCGTTCGAGTCATCCGAGCCGCTCGAGACAGCGGCATCGCCGCCGTCGCGGTCTACGCCGACCAGGACCGCGACGCCCAACACGTCAAGCTCGCCGACGAGGCCTATGCCCTCGGCGGCACCAGCAGCGCCGAGACGTATCTGGTCATCGACAAGATCCTCTCCGTCGCCCGCCGCTCCGGTGCCGACGCCGTGCATCCGGGTTACGGCTTCCTCGCCGAGAACGCCGACTTCGCGCGCGCCGTCATCACCGCGGGGCTGACCTGGATCGGCCCCAGCCCCGAGGCGATCGAACGCCTCGGCGACAAGGTGTCGGCCCGGCACGTCGCCGAGAAGGTCGGCGCCCCGCTCGCTCCCGGCACCCTCAATCCGGTCTCGGGTGCGGAGGAGGTGCTCGCCTTCGTCGACATCCACGGCCTCCCGGTCGCGATCAAGGCGGCGTTCGGCGGCGGCGGCCGCGGCCTCAAGGTCGCCCGCGAGCGTGGCGAGGTCGCCGAGCTGTTCGAATCCGCCACCCGCGAAGCGATCACGGCCTTCGGTCGCGGCGAGTGCTTCGTCGAGAAGTACCTCGACGAGCCGCGCCACGTCGAGACCCAGTGCCTGGCGGATGCTCACGGCAACGTGGTCGTGGTCTCCACCCGCGACTGCTCGCTGCAGCGTCGGCACCAGAAGCTGGTCGAGGAGGCGCCCGCGCCCTTCCTCACCGAGGAGCAGAACACCGAGCTGTACCGCGCGTCGAAGGCGATCCTCAAAGAGGTCGGCTATCTCGGTGCCGGTACCTGCGAGTTCTTGATCGGCAAGGACGGCACCGTCTCGTTCCTCGAGGTGAACACGCGTCTGCAGGTCGAGCACCCGGTCTCCGAGGAGATCACCGGCATCGACCTGGTGCGCGAGCAGTTCCGCCTCGCCGAGGGCGGTGTTCTCGACTACGACGACCCGGCGCCGCGCGGCCACTCCTTCGAGTTCCGCATCAACGGCGAGGACGCCGGCCGCGGCTTCATGCCCGCGCCCGGCCCGGTGCACGTCTTCAAAGCGCCCGGGGGGCCCGGTGTCCGCGTCGACAGTGGCGTGGTCGCCGGCGACGTCATCTCCGGCTCGTTCGACTCGCTGCTCGCGAAACTGATCGTGACCGGCGACAGCCGCGAGCAGGCGCTCGAGCGCTCTCGACGCGCCCTCGCCGAGATCGAGGTCGCCGGACTGCCGACGGTGCTGCCCTTCCACCGAGCGATCGTGGAGGACCCGGCGTTCGCGCCGACCGACGGCGGGCCGTTCCGCATCTACACGCGCTGGATCGAGACCGAGTTCGTCAACACGATCGAGCCGTGGAGCGGCGAGGCCGGCGAGATCGACGATCCTGCTGAACGGCAGAACGTCGTCGTCGAGGTCGAGGGCCGTCGCATCGAAGTCACCCTGCCCTCGAACCTCGTCGGAGCATCACCGGCCAAGACCCACGCGCCCGCCGCGCGCCGCCGCAGCGGCTCGGCGGTCAACACCGCGACCGGCGACGCGCTGAAGTCGCCGATGCAGGCGACGATCGTGAAGGTCGTCGTCGCCGAGGGTGACACGGTCGTCAAGGGTGATCTGCTGCTCGTGCTCGAGGCCATGAAGATGGAGCAGCCGCTCACCGCGCACAAGGATGGCGTGATCGCCTCGCTCGACGCGGCCCCCGGCACCACGGTGTCGGCCGGGCACGTCCTGCTCTCGATCGCCTAGCCGGCCTGCGCGGGACTCGCGAGAGACCCGCGCTCGGTTCGAGGGCGCCCCCAGCGGGGGCGCCCTCGAACCGAGCCCGGGTCCCTCGCGAAGGGCTGCGCGGCGCTACTGCACGATGTGCATCGCGCGGGCGGCGTCGGAGATCGACCCGGTCAGCGACGGATACACGGTGAACGCCCGCGCGACCTGGTCGACGGTCATCCGGTGCTCGACCGCGAGGGCGAGCGGGAAGATCAGTTCGCTGGCCTTCGGCGCCACGATGACGCCGCCGATGACGGTGCCCGATCCGGTGCGCGCGAACAGCTTCACGAAGCCGTCCTTGATCCCCATCATCTTGGCGCGCGGGTTGGACGACAGCGGCAGCTTGTAGATCTCGCCCTGCGCGATGCCCTCCTCGATGTCGCGCTGGGTCCAACCGACCGTTGCGATCTCGGGCTGGGTGAAGATGTTCGCCGCGACGTTGCGCAGCTCCGTGGGGTTCACCGCGTCGCCCATCGCGTGGAAGACGGCCGTGCGCCCCTGCATGGAGGCGACGGAGGCGAGCGGCATGAAGGTCGTGCAGTCGCCCGCCGCGTAGATCGACGGCATGCTGGTACGCGCGACGCGGTTGACGCGGATGTGCCCGGATTCGGTCATCTGCACGCCCGCCTCCTGCAGACCGATCCCTGCGGTGTTCGGGATCGAGCCGACCGCCATCAGACAATGCGAGCCCTCGACCGTACGGCCGTCCGAGAGCGTCGCGACGACGCCGGTCGCCGTGCGCTCGACCTTGTCGGCCCGCGACTTCGACAACACGGTCATGCCGTTGCGCTTGAAGACGTTCTCGATCACGGCGGCGGCATCGACATCCTCGCCCGGCAGCACCTGATCGCGCGATGAGATCAGCGTCACCTTGGCGCCCAGCGCGCGGTACGCGGAGGCGAACTCCGCCCCCGTCACACCGGAGCCGACGACGATGAGGTGCTCGGGCACCGACTTGAGGTTGTAGAGCTGGGTCCAGCTCAGGATGCGTTCGCCGTCCGGCGCGGCGCTCGCGAGCACACGGGGGCTGGCCCCGACCGAGACGACCAGCGTGTCGGCTTCGATGCGATCGAAGTCCATGCCCTCGTCCCCGGGTGCCGTCGAAACGATGACCGCGTTCGGCCCGTCGAGCCGGCCCTCGCCCTGCACGATGCGCACGCCGTGGTGCACCAGGTTCGCGCGCATGTCCTCCGACTGCTGCCGCGCCAGGCCGAGCAGGCGCTTGTTCACGGTCGAGAGGTTCACCGCGATGTCGGGTCGGACCGGCTTGCCGGTTCCCTCGGCTCGCGTGAAGAACTGCACACCGAGATCAGCGGCCTCCCCGATCGCGTTCGTGGCCTCCGCCGTCGCGATCAGCGACTTCGACGGCACCACGTCGGTGATGACGGCGGATCCGCCGACGCCCACCCGTTCGACGAGCGTGACCTCGGCCCCGAGCTGCGCACCGGCGATGGCCGCTTCATAGCCACCAGGGCCTCCGCCGAGTACCGCGATCCGCTGTTTACGCTCGAACTCATAGCCCATGCCTCCATTCTCGCGGTTCCTGAGCATCCGCCCAAAACGAACACTGTCCGTCGAGCCGCCGTGCCAGCACTCTCGACGGCCACGGAGCGCACGACACCCGCGTCACACGAGCTCGCGCGAGCGGATCGGTAGGGTATTCGCATGTCTGACGTCACCGTGAACCCGCTCGACCAGGCGGATGCGAATCCTTTCGAGATCGCGAAGCTGGCCGCCCAGCAGATCGCCGAGAAGACGGGCGTCGCCCGCCACGACATCGCCCTCACCCTGGGCAGCGGATGGGGCAAGGCGGCCGATCTGATCGGCGAGACCACCGCGGTCATCCCCGCCACGGAGATCATCGGCTTCTCCAAGCCCGCCCTCGAGGGTCATGTCGGCACCCTGCGCTCGGTGCTGCTCCCCAGCGGCAAGCGCGCCCTGGTCATCGGTGCGCGCACCCACTACTACGAGGGGCACGGCACGCGCCGCGTCGCGCACAGCGTGCGTACCGCGGCTGCGACGGGCGCATCCGTGATGGTGCTGACCAACGGCGCCGGCGGCATCAAGCCGCACTGGACGGGCGGCACGCCGGTTCTCATCAGCGACCACATCAACCTGACCGCGGACTCGCCGCTCGAAGGCGCGACCTTCATCGACCTGACCGACCTGTACGCGAAGCGCCTGCGCGATATCGCGCACGGCGTCGCGCCGGAGCTCGACGAGGGTGTGTACGTGCAGTTCCGCGGCCCGCACTACGAGACGCCGGCCGAGGTGCAGATGGCCAAGGCGATCGGCGGGCACATCGTGGGCATGTCGACGGCGCTCGAGGCGATCGCGGCTCGGGAGGCCGGCATGGAGGTGCTCGGCATGTCGCTGATCACGAACCTGGCCGCCGGGATCCAGACCACGCCGTTGAGCCACGCCGAGGTGATCGAGGCCGGGCAGAACGCGGAGGGAGCGATCTCGTCGCTTCTCGCGAGGATCGTGGCCGAGCTGTGAACGACGTCCTCGCGGTCGCGCGCTCCTGGCGCGACCAGGATCCCGACCCCGAGACCCGCGCCGAGGTCGATGCGCTGCTCGCGGCAGCGGGCGACGACCCGGCCGCGCTCGCATCGTTGCACGACCGCTTCGACACCCGCCTCGCCTTCGGCACCGCCGGGTTGCGCGGAGAGATAGCGGCCGGCTCGAATCGGATGAACCGGGTACTCGTCTCGCAGGCCGCGGTCGGGCTGGCCGACTTCCTCCTCGCCCAGGCGGGCGCCGGGGAGAAGCCCGTGGTGGTGATCGGCTATGACGGTCGCAAGAACTCGCAGATCTTCGCGGAGGATTCAGCGGCGCTGATCGCGGGAGCCGGCGCGAGCGCGATCCTGCTCCCCCGGCTGCTGCCGACCCCGGTGCTCGCCTTCGCCGTGCGGTACTTCGCCGCCGACGCCGGCATCATGGTCACCGCGAGCCACAACCCCCCGAACGACAACGGCTACAAGGTGTACCTCGGCGGCGCCGACCAGGGCTCGCAGATCGTCGCTCCCGTCGACGGAGAGATCGCGGCGCGCATCCTCACCGTGGCCGAGAACCGGCTCGTCCCCGATCTGCCTCGCGGTGCGTACGACCTCGCGGATGACGGCGTCGTCGATGCCTACGTCGCCGCGACCGCCGCGATCGGTCACCCCCGAGCTCCGCTCGCCACGGTCTACACGGCGATGCACGGGGTGGGCTGGGAGACGGCGCGTCGTGTCTACGCCGACGCGGGTTTCACCGAGCCCGCGACCGTAGCGGAGCAGATCGCACCCGACCCGGCCTTCCCGACCGTCGCCTTCCCGAATCCGGAGGAGGCCGGCGCCCTCGACCTGGCGTTCGCGAGTGCTCGCGCGCACAGCGCCGAGCTGATCATCGCGAACGACCCTGATGCCGACCGACTCGCCGTGGCCGTGCCCGACGACTCCGTGAACGGCTATCGGCGGCTCACCGGCAACGAGGTCGGTGCGCTGCTCGGGTGGCGAGCCGCCGAGCTGGCGACCGCATCCGGTCTGACCGTCGGCACCCTGGCCTGCTCGATCGTGTCCTCGCCGGCCCTCGGCGCCGTCGCCCGCGACTACGGCCTGGACTGGGCCGAGACGCTGACGGGGTTCAAGTGGATCTCGCGCACCCCCGGCCTGATCTTCGGCTACGAGGAAGCACTGGGGTACCTCGTGAACCCGGAGACGCTCCGCGACAAGGACGGCATCTCCGCATCCGTCGCCTTCCTCGAGCTGGCCAGCCGGTTGAAGGCCGAGGGCCGCTCGGTCGCCGATCACCTCGACGCGTTCAGCGCCCGCTTCGGTCACTACGCGAGCGACCAGATCTCCCTCCGGGTCACGGATCTGTCGCGGATCGACGCCATCATGTCGCGGCTGCGTTCAGCTCTGCCGGGCGAGATCGGCGGATTGCCTGTGCTCAGCGTCGACGATCTGCTCGCCGGCATCGCCGGGCTCGGTGCAACGGATGCACTGCGGTTCCACCTCGACGGCGCGCGGATGATCGTTCGGCCGAGCGGCACCGAGCCGAAGCTCAAGGTCTATCTCGACGCCTGGAGCGCAGACGGCAATCTCGACGAGCGCAAGCACACCGCCGCCGTGCGACTGGACGCCCTGCGGGCCGGCACCGCCGCACTACTGGCCTGACGCCCGCCTGGTTCCTGCGAGGGACCCCGCCTGTGCGCGTGGGACCCGCCCTGGGCGGGTCCGACGCGCACAGGGAGGGTCCCTCGCAGGAGGTGCGTCAGCCGATCGCGAGTTCGATCTTGCTGGTGATCTCGGCCTGGTCGAGGTAGTTGTCGATGATGACGACGGAGGCGTTCGTCTTGCCGATCTTGTCCACCAGCTCGGACGAGGTGAGGATCACCTGCGCGTCGGCGGCGACGGCCGCGACCGAGTCGAGGTCGGAGGCGACGACCTCGGCTTCGAGATCGAGGGCGTCGAGGGCGCGTTCCGCGCCGAGCTTCAGGATCGCGGACGTGCCGATTCCGGCTCCGCAGAGGGTGACGATCTTCATGGTGCTTCTCCCGGCGTCGGGGGGGTTGCATCCCTGGCCGTTCATCAACGCTAGCGCTCCAACGACGATCGGCCCAGTTCCCGTCGGACTTCTGCACCGATGTGCGCAGAAGGGGCGTCATTCCTCTCAGCGCCATTTGTCGACGATGCGCTCCGGTTTCGGCGGGGCACTCATGCTCAGTACCGCGTTGACCGAGCCGAGCGTGCGTGCGGCCTTGAGCGCGCCGACCGCATCCGGATGCGTGAGCACATCCGCGAGGCCCGCGATGAAGCCGACGTGACCGTGCTCCTTGGTCGCGGCGATGCCGATGACCACCGAGACCGGGTCGTTGGTGCTGTGCCCGAAGGCGACCGGCTCCTCGAGCGTCACCACCGACATCCCGTCGGCGTGCACGTCGTGGCCGGGGCGCGCGTGCGCGAGCGCCAGGCCCGGGGCGATCACGATGTACGGGCCGAGCAGGTCGATCTGGTCGACCATGCGACGCGAATAGGCCGGGTCGACGGAGCCGATCCGCTCCAGCGCGCGTCCCGCCGCCAGGACGGCTTCACGCCAGCTCGACACGTGGATCCGAAGCGCGACCGCTTCCTCCGGCAGGGGTCCGAGTGCCATGCTCAGGCCTCGTCGAAACCGGCGGAGATGAGCGCCAGCAGCTCGTCTCTGTCTTCGAGCGGGAGGAAGGACGCCTCGGCGGCGTTCAGCTGGAACTGCTCGAGGTCGTCGAGGTCGTAGCCGAAGGTGTCGGCCAGAAGCGCGAGCTCCCGGCTCAACGTCGTCGCGCTCATCAGGCGGTTGTCGGTGTTCACCGTTACGCGGAAACCGAGCTGGAAGAGCAGGTCGATCGGATGATCGGCGAGCTCGGTACCCCACTGCGTGAACGCACCGGTGTCGACGTTCGACGAGGGGCTGCACTCCAGCGCGATGCCGCGATCCTTCACCCACTGCGCGAGTTCGCCCAGCGAGACGTAACGGCTCTCGTCGTCCTGGCGCTCGACCTCGATGTCCTCGGCGATCCGCACTCCGTGACCGAGGCGCAACGCCCGACCGTCGAGAAGCGCCGAGCGGATGCTGTCGATCCCGGACGCCTCGCCCGCGTGCACCGTCGTCGGGAAGAACTCCGCGGCGAGGTAGTCGAAGGCGGGGCGATGCCGAGCGGGCAGGAAGCCGTCCTCCGGACCGGCGATGTCGAAACCTACGACTCCGGAGTAGCGGTGCCGCACCGCGAGCTCGGCGATCTCGAGCGAGCGATCGAGGTGCCGCATCGCGCACAGCAGTTGACCGACTTTGAGCGGGCGTCCCGCGTCGGCAGCGGCGTCGACTCCCGCGTCGATCCCGGCCTGCACCGCCGCGACCGCCGCCTCCAGGTCGAGACCTCCCCGCAGGTGCTGCTCGGGAGCCCAACGCACCTCGGCGTAGACGACGCCGTCGGCCGCGAGATCGAGCACGAACTCGCGCGCGACACGCTCGAGCGCCTCGGCGCTCTGCATCACCGCGATCGTGAGGTCGAAGGTCTTCAAGTACTCCACGAGATCGCCCGACGTCGACTGCGCGTGGAACCAGCGCGCGAGGCCTGCCGCGTCCTCCGCCGGAAGCTCGATCCCGAGCGGACCCGCCAGATCGATGATGGTCTGCGGCCGGAGTCCGCCGTCGAGGTGGTCGTGCAGCGACACTTTCGGCAGGTCGTTGATCACGACGCCGCCGGGCAGGAGGAACTCGTCCGTTGTGATATCCATCGATCCTTCGCGCTTCCGACCGCACCCGCCGTGCCGTCACGGCCACACTAGTGGCCCGAGCGAAACGTCCGCGGAACCGGTTCTGGATAGGCTCGGAGGGTGACGCGCACGATCATCCTCGACTGCGACCCGGGCCATGACGACGCTCTGGCGATCCTGCTCGCGCACGGCAGCCCCGAGATCGAGCTCGCGGCGATCACCACCGTCTCGGGCAACCAGGAGATCGGCAAGGTCACACGCAACGCTCTCGCCGTGATGGCGGTCGCAGGCATCACGGACGTGCCGATCGCCGCGGGCATGCACCGCCCGCTGGTGCGTTCGGTCGAGGTCGCCCCGACGATCCACGGAGACAGCGGGATGGACGGGCCGGAGCTGCCGACCCCGACGACCGAGCTCGACGCGCGCCACGCGATCGACCTCATCATCGACACCGTGATGGCGGCACCGGCGGGAACCATCACGCTCGTGCCGACCGGGCCGTTGACGAACATCGCGATGGCCGCGCTCACGGAGCCGCGCATCATCGAACGCGTGCGCGAGGTCGTGCTGATGGGCGGCGCGTTCGGCGGGGGCAATTGGACCGCTGCCGCCGAGTTCAACATCCTCGTGGATCCCGAGGCCGCGCACATCGTCTTCGGAGCCGGCTGGAACGTGGTGATGGTCGGTCTCGACGTGACCCACCAAGCGCTCGCGACTCCGGATGTGGCCGCGGCGTTCGCGCGCATCGGCACACCGGTGAGCGGCTTCGTGCTGGAGTTGCTCGACTTCTTCGGTCGCAGCTATCGGGATGCGCAGGGCTTCGAGCACCCGCCGGTGCACGATCCGGTCGCGGTCGCCTACGTGATCGACCCGAGCATCCTCACCACCGTGCGGGTGCCACTCGGCGTCGAGCTCAGCGGCGGGCTCACCCTCGGAATGACCGTGGCGGACTTCCGCGCTCCCGCGCCGGCGGACTGCCGCACCTCCGTCGCGACGGGCATCGACGCCGAACGGTTCTGGACCCTGGTGGTCGACGCGGTCACCCGCCTCTGACGCCTCAGGGGGGTGCCACTCCGCCCCACGCGCCGGCGGATCGCCTGCACCCGGACCCGGGCCCGAGACGCAGTGACAACCCCCGTCGCGCGACTAGGCGATGCGGTCGGCGATCAGCGGCCCGCCGCTGAGCACCTCGTCGCCCGCGTCACCGATGCGGTACGCACCCTCGAGCGACGCGAGGGCACGCTCGAAACGGGCCGGCTCGTCCGCCGAGAGGGTGAACAACGGCTGGCCGGCGCGAACGGTATCTCCGGGCTTCGCGTGCAGGTCGATGCCCGCGGCGTGCTGAACGGAGTCCGACTGCCGCGCTCGACCCGCGCCGAGGCGCCACGCGGCGATGCCGAACGGCAGCGCCTGCTGCTCGACCAGCACACCGTCGCGCTCCGCCGTGACCACGTGCGTCTCGCGGGCGACCGGCAGCGACGCATCCGGATCCCCGCCCTGCGCCCGGATCACGGCGCGCCACGAATCCATCGCCCGGCCGTCGTCCAGCGCCGCCTCGACATCGGCGTCCGGCTGCCCGGCGAGCGCGAGCATCTCGCGGGCCAGCGCGATGGTGAGGGCGCGGATGTCGGACGGACCACCGCCGGCAAGCACCTCCACCGACTCGCGCACCTCGTTCGCGTTGCCGATCGCCAGGCCCAACGGCACGTTCATGTTGGTGAGCAGCGCCGTGGTGCGCACACCGGCGTCGTTGCCGAGATCGACCATCGCCTGCGCGAGCTCGCGCGACTTCGCGATGTCCTGCATAAAGGCGCCCGAGCCGAACTTGACATCGAGCACCAGCGCATCCGTGCCCTCGGCGATCTTCTTCGACATGATCGACGAGGCGATCAGCGGGATCGCCTCCACCGTGCCGGTGGTGTCGCGCAGCGCGTAGAGCTTCTTGTCGGCCGGTGCGAGCCCCGAACCCGCGGCGCAGATCACGCCGTTGACGGTTCGCATCTGCTCGAACATCTCCTCGTTCGACAGGTTCGCCCGCCAGCCCGGGATCGACTCGAGCTTGTCGAGCGTGCCGCCGGTGTGGCCGAGCCCGCGCCCCGAGAGTTGCGGCACCGCGACACCGAAGGAGGCGACAAGCGGCATCAGCGGCAGCGTGATCTTGTCGCCGACGCCGCCGGTGGAGTGCTTGTCGACGGTCGGCTTGCCTAGCCCGTCGAACCGCATCCGCTCGCCGCTGTTGATCATCGCGAGAGTCAGATCGCGGATCTCGTCGCGGCTCATCCCGTTCAACAGAACCGCCATGGCGAAGGCCGCCATCTGCTCGTCGGCGACGTAACCCCGCGTGTAAGCGTCGATCAGCCAGTCGATCTCGCCCGTCGTCAGCGGCTTCTTGTCGCGCTTGCTGCGGATGATGTCGACGGCGTCGTAGGCCTCGACGACGGGGCTGGTGCTCATGCTGTCCTCTCGGTGCACGCCGCTACTCGGCGGCGTAGGCCTCCAGCGTACGCGGGCCGAACGCGTCGGGGATGACCTCGTCGATCGTGCGGATGCCGGACACGGTCTCGAGCAGCATGCCCTCCGCGGAGTGCTCGAAGAGCAGTTGCCGGCAGCGGCCGCAGGGCATCAGAACGTTGCCGTGACCGTCGACGCAGGTGAACGCGACGAGACGCCCGCCGCCCGTCATGTGCAGTGCCGAGACCAGCGCGCACTCGGCGCAGAGCGTGAGCCCGTACGAGGCGTTCTCCACATTGCAGCCGGCGATCACGCGCCCGTCGTCCACCAGGGCGGCGACGCCGACCGGGAACTTCGAGTACGGCACGTAGGCGTTGGTCTTGGCCGCGTTCGCCGTGGCGCGCAGCAGCTCCCAATCGATGTCCACAGCGACCTCAGTTCTTGATGTAGGGCTTGCCGGAGGCGGCCGGCCCGCGGGACTGACCGACGAGACCGGCGACGGCGAAGATCGTCACGATGTACGGCAGCATCAGCATGAACTCGCTCGGTACGGGCGAGCCGATGACGCCGAGCACGTTCTGCAGGTTGGTCGCGAAACCGAACAACAGCGAGGCGAGAGTGGCGCGGATCGGATCCCAGCGGCCGAAGATCACCGCGGCGAGGGCGATGAACCCCGCGCCCGCGGTCATCTCCTTGTTGAACAGACCCACCGCATCCAGCGTGTAGTAGGAGCCGCCCAACCCGGCGATCGCTCCGGCGAGCGACACGTTGATGAAGCGCGTGCGCGCGACGTTGATACCGACCGTGTCGGCGGCCTGCGGATGCTCGCCCACGGCGCGCAGTCGCAGGCCCCACTTGGTCTTGAACAGACCCCACCAGACGGCGGCCACGGCCACGTACATCAGGTAGACGATGATCGTCTGGTCGAAGAGCACCGTACCGATGAGCGGAATCTGCGACAGCACCGGGATCGGCAGGCGGTCGAACTGCGCGGGGGTGTTCAGGGTCGCCGCATCCGCCGTCAGCACCTGCGAGTAGAAGAAGCTGGTGAGGCCCGTGACGAGCACGTTCAGCACGACGCCGACGATGACCTGGTCGACGAAGTACTTGATCGCGAAGGAGGCCAGCACGAGCGAGACCAGCACGCCCGCGACCATCGCCGCGAGCAGACCCGCGACCGGCTGCTTCGTGATCGAGGAGACGACGCCGGCGGTGAAGGCGCCCGCGAGCAGTTGCCCCTCGATCGCGACGTTGACCACACCGACGCGCTCCGAGATCACGCCGCCCAGCGAACCGAAGATCAGGGGAACGGAGAGTCCGACGGTGCCCAGCAGCAGACCAGGGACCGGCAGCGTCGCATCCGCCGAGGCCCAGACCAGGAAACCGATCAGGAAGATCACCGCGAAGATCGCGGAGAACCAGAGCGGGATGCGCCGAGCCGCGCGCGCGAGGACGAATGAGACGACGGTGAGCGCCACGGTGATCACCGCGACGACCACACCCGTCACCCGGGTCGGGAACGGAATGCTCGGCAGCTCGAAGAAATCGCCGGCATCCGCGAGACGGAACGTGCTCGTGCCGTCGCGACCCAGGGCCACGAACAGGATCACCGAGAGCGCGGCGAACACGGCGAACGCGATCGGCGCCTTCCAGCTGCGTAACACGATCGGCGCCACGGCGGCGTCGGACACCGGGTTGATCACCGCGGTCATGCGGCCACCGCCTTCGCGTTCTTCTTCTTGGGAGCGCTGCCGGGGGCGGGCAGGCGGAAGATCGACCGCACCAGCGGCGGAGCGGCGATGAACAGCACGATCAAGGACTGCACGACGAGCACGACGTCGATGGGGATCCCCTCGGCCGCCTGCATCGAGTAGCCGCCGGCTTTGAACGCTCCGAACAGGATGCCGGCGAAGAAGACGCCCCACGGCTTGGAGCGGCCCAGTAGCGCCACGGTGATGGCGTCGAAGCCGATCCCCGCGTCGATGCCGGAGGTGAACCCGCCGGTGACCGTACCCAGCACCTGCGAGACACCCGCGAGGCCGACGAGTCCGCCCGAGAGCAGCATCGCGTAGACGTAGCTGTTCTTCACGTTGATGCCGGCGACGCGCGCCGCATTCGGGTTCTCACCGACGGCGCGGAACTTGAAGCCGAGGCTGGAGCGGTTCAGCAGCCACCAGACCACCACGGTCGCCGCGATCGCCAGGATGAAGCCGAAGTTCAGCGAGTACTTCGAACCGAGCAGATCCGGGAAGATCGCGGTCTCGGCCATCGCCGGCGACTTCGGGTTGTTCGAGCCCGGCGCCTGCAACAGGCCCTGCGTGCGCAGCGCGTACGAGACGAGGTAGAACGCGACGTAGTTGAGCATGATCGTGAGGATCACCTCGTGCGCGCCGGTTCGCGCCTTCAAGAGGCCCACGAGACCGCCCCACAGCGCGCCGGCGATCAGACCGGCGATCACCGCGACGAGCATGTGGACGCCCCACGGCAGCTGGAACGAGAACGCCACCCAGCCGGCGGCGGCGGCGGCCATCAGCATCTGACCGCGGCCACCGATGTTGAACAGGCCCACGCGGAAAGCGAGGGCGACACCGAGACCGCCGGCGATCAGCGGCGTCGCGAAACCGAGCGTGTCGGTGAGCGGCTTGATGCCGTCCGCGAAGCCGGGGCGGCGGAAGTTGTAGACCGAGCCCTGGAACAGGGCCGAGTAGGCACCGGCGACCGAGTTCCAGATCGCGCCGAGTGTGTCGCCCGGGCGAGCGAAGAAGTATCCCGCCGCTGCCTGCACGTCCTCGTTGGTGAGGGCGATCAGGATGCCGCCCGCGATCAGCGAGAGCACCACGGCCAGCACCGACATCAGCGCACTGCCGGAGAGGATCTCGCGCAGCACTTTGTGAGCGCCGGATTCGATCGCCCCCGCCGCCGGCACCTCCTGCGCCGGCTTCTGACCCGGCTCCAGACCAGACTTCAGCTCGCTCTCCGCGTCGGGATCGACCGGGGGAAGTTGGCTGTCGCTCACGCGGCCGCTCCCGTCTCTGCCGGGGCCTGGCCGGCCATCATGAGGCCCAGGACCTCGCGGGGCGTGTCGGCCGGGACGATGCCGATGATCCCGCCCTTGTACATCACGGCGATACGGTCCGCGAGCGCGACGACCTCGTCGAGCTCGGTGGAGACGACGATGACGGGCACACCGGAGTCGCGGGTGGCGACGATCCGCTTGTGCACGAACTCGATCGAGCCCACATCGATACCACGGGTCGGTTGGGCAGCGATGAACAGCCGCAGCTCGCGACTGAGTTCGCGTGCCAGCACGACCTTCTGCTGGTTGCCGCCCGAGAGCCGGCCCACGTGGGTGCCGATACCCTGCGCGCGTACGTCGAACTCCTTCACCCGTTTCTCGGCGAAGTCGTCGAGCGCCTTCAGCTGCAGGTTGCCGCGCTTCACGAACGGAGCGGCGTCGCTGCGGTCGAGCATCAGGTTCTCCGCGATCGTGAACTCGGCGACCAGGCCGTCCTCCGTGCGATCCTCCGGCACGAAGCCGACACCGGCATCCAGGACGCGGCGCACCGAATGGCCGAGCATCTCGCTGCCGTCCAGCCGGATGGAGCCGGTCACCCGATCCTGCAGGCCCATGATTGCTTCGGTGAGCTCGGTCTGACCGTTGCCCTGCACCCCGGCGATCGCGAGGATCTCGCCGCGACGCACTTCGAAGGACACGTCGTTCACCACGGCCTGCCCGATCGGGTCGACCACCGTGAGGTTCTGCACGACGAGGGCCTCGTCGCCCACGGTCGGCGCATCCTTCTGCACTGTCAGCTCGACGGCACGGCCCACCATCAGCGACGCGAGCTCGGCGTTCGTCGCCGTGGGCGACGCCTCGCCGACGACCTTGCCCAGCCGCACTACGGTGATGCGATCGGCGACCTCGCGGACCTCGCGCAGCTTGTGCGTGATGAAGACGATGGCGGTTCCGGATTCGCGCAGCTGACGCATGATCGCCATCAGCTCATCCGTCTCCTGCGGCGTCAGCACGGCGGTGGGCTCGTCGAAGACGAGCACCTTCGCGTCGCGCGAGAGCGCCTTGATGATCTCGACGCGCTGCTGCACGCCCACCGGGAGGTCCTCGACCAGTGCATCCGGATCCACGTGGAACCCGAACCGATCGGAGATCTCCTTCACCCGAGCGCGCGCCGCGGCGACGTCGAGGCGGCCCGCACCCGTGGTCTTCTCGTGCCCCAGCATCACGTTCTCGGCGACGGTGAACACCGGCACCAGCATGAAGTGCTGGTGCACCATGCCGATCCCCGACTTCATCGCATCGCCCGGGCCGGCGAAACTCTGGACCACGTCGTCCAGCAGGATCTCGCCCTCATCCGCCTGATACAGGCCGTAGAGCACGTTCATCAACGTCGATTTGCCCGCCCCGTTCTCGCCGAGGAGGCAGTGGATCTCACCCGGTTCAACGGTGAGATCGATGTGGTCGTTGGCCACCAGTGCGCCGAAACGCTTCGTGATGCCACGCAGCTCGAGCTTCATGCATCCCAATCTACTGTCGGCGGCGCCTGACGGCCGCGCACAAAAAGAAGAGGCCGGTCGGCCCGCAGAACGTTGCGGACCGACCGGCCTCCAGGGGTATCAGCCCGCGGCGGGGGCCGACGGCGACTCGACCGTGATCGAGCCGTCGATGATGCTGGCCTTGATCGTGTCGAGCTCGCCCTGCAGGTCGGCGCTCACCTTCGACTCGAAGTCGTGGAACGGGGCGATGCCGACGCCGTCGTTCTCGAGGGTGCCGACGAACGGGGTGGCGTCGAACGTGTCGTCGCCGACCGAAGTGGTGACGTCCTCGACGCCGACCTTGATGCCCTTGAGGATCGAGGTCAGGAAGAGGTCCTTGTTCTCGGGGTTGGTCTCGTAGGAGTCGGCGTCGACGCCGACCATCGCGATGTCCTTGCCGGAGTCGCGGATCGCCTCGGCCGCGCTGAGGAAGATCGGTCCACCGACGGGCAGGATGACATCGGCGTTCTGGTCGATCAGCGACTGCGCAGCGGTCTTGGCCTCGACGCCGGCGGCGAACCCACCGGTGAACGAGCCGGTCTGACCGGCGACGTCCCAGCCGACGACCTTGACGTCCTTGCCCTTCTGCTCGTTGTAGTACGCGACGCCGTCGGCGTAGCCGTCCATGAAGATGGTGACGGTCGGGAACTGCATGCCGCCGAAGGTGCCGACGACGCCGGTCTTCGAGTAGGACGCCGCGGTGTAGCCCGCGAGGAAGGCGGCCTGCGAGGTGTCGAAGGTGATCGGCTTGACGTTGTCGAGCTCGATCGCGTTGTCGTCGATGATCGCGAAGTCGATGTCGGTGTTCGCCTC
This sequence comes from Microbacteriaceae bacterium VKM Ac-2855, assembly GCA_013204985.1. Lineage (GTDB taxonomy): Bacteria > Actinomycetota > Actinomycetes > Actinomycetales > Microbacteriaceae > Rathayibacter. The sequence continues at coordinate 361,244 of JABMLG010000002.1, read as the reverse complement.
GGCCGCGGCCTTGGTGGCGTCCGACAGCGCGAAGCCGACCGTGACGATCAGGTTGCAGCCCTGGTCGACGAGGTTGGAGATGTTGGGCTCGTAGTCGGTCTCCGAGTCGGAGGTGACGGTGACGGGCTCGACGTCGAACGCCTTCGAGGCCTCGACCAGACCCTCGTAGCCGAGCTGGTTGAACGACTTGTCGTCGAAACCGCCGGAGTCGGAGACCATGCAGGGCAGGAAGTCGCCGGCTGCTGCGGAGTCGCTCGAACCGCTCTCCTCCGGTGCGGATGCGCAACCGGCGAGAAGGGCGGTCACGCCGAGTGCGGCGAGACCCGCGAAGGTCGCCTTACGCGTGGTGATTGTCAAGATTGTCCTCCAAGGTGCTGCCCCGCAAGGAAGGGGGCTGTGATCGTCCTTACGTTACCTACTGTGTCGATCCGCTCAGGCGACGCGGAGGGATCGCGCCCGAACAGTTACAAAGCCGAGGCCGTTTCGTAACGTTCTGGAAACGTCGGTGGGAGGGGGTGGTGGTGCGGGGTGGACTCGCTCGACGGCGCTGCGCGCGTCTCGCTGCTGGCGGCACTCGGGGTTGCCGTTTCTTTGACACTCGCTGGCGCTCGCGTCAAAGAAACGGCAACCCCTCGGGCCATGGCTTCTGCGTGAGCGCCAGGGCGCCGCTGACGCCACGGCTTCTGCGTGAGTGCCAGGGCACCGCTGACCCCATGGCTTCTGCGTAAGTGCCCGGGCACGGCTGACGCCATGGCTTCTGTGTGAGTCCCCGGGCACTCCCACGCCATGACTTCTGCGTGAGCGCCCGGGCACCGCTGACGCCATGGCTTCTGCGAGAGCGCCAGGGCACCGCTGACCCCATGACTTCTGCGTAAGTGCCCGGTCACTCGTATTGCCACGGCTTCCGCACCGGCCCCCGGCGATCGACCGGCGGTGTGTCGCGCGCGAAGCGCCGCGACAAAAATCGGCGTTCCAGCCGATTCTTTGCAGCGCGCCGCCACCGGCTCTCGAAAACGCTCCGGTCGTATCCGCCGACCGCCGGCGATCGACGAGGAACGAGGAGAGAGCCCAACAAACTCAGAGCACGTCGGTGCGCCCCGATACGCGCAGGGCGTCGACGACGCCCTTCACCTTCTGGGCGTTCTCCGTGGTCGTGACGAGCAGCGCATCCGGGGTGTCGACGACCACGATGTCCTTGACGCCGATCAGCGCGATCGTGCGCTCGCCGTTGGAGACGACGATTCCGGTCGCGGAGTCGGAGAGCACGCGGGCGCCCTCGCCGAGGATCGCCAGGTCGGACTTGAATCCGCTGGAGTGCAGCTTGGCGATGGACGCGAAGTCTCCGACGTCGTCCCAGCCGAAGTGCGCCGGCACGACAGCGAGCTTGCCCGCTTCCGCGGCGGGTTCCGCCACCGAGTAGTCGATCGCGATCTTGGTGAGGCCGGGCCAGATGCGGTCGACGACCGCACCGCGCTCCGGGGTGTCCCACGCCTCGGCGAGTTCGAGGATGCCCGCCAGCAGCGCGGGCTGCGAACGGCCGAGCTCCTCGAGCAGCCGGTCGGCTCGGGCGATGAACATGCCCGCGTTCCAGAGGTATTGCCCGCTCTTCACGTACTTCCGAGCGGTCGCGACGTCGGGCTTCTCGACGAAGGAGTCGACCGCGAGCGTGTGCGGAGCGCCCTCGATACCGAGGGAGTCGCCGGTGTGGATGTAGCCGAAGCCGATGGCGGGTTCGGTCGGCGTGATGCCGATGGTGGCGATGTAGCCCGCATCCGCCGCGATGACCGCCTCCGCGATCGCGTCGCGGAACAGCTGCTGACCGCTGATCACGTGGTCGGCGGCGAAGGAGCCGATGATCACTCCGGGCTCGCGACGTTCGAGGATGGCGGCGGCGAGACCGATGGCGGCGGACGAGTCGCGCGGCTCGCTCTCGAGCACGACGTTCTTGTCCTCCAGCGCCGTGAGCTGCTTCTCCACCGCGGCGCGGTGGGCGCGACCGGTGACGACCATCACGCGGTCGCCGCCGGAGATCGGCGCGAGCCGGTCCCAGGTGTCGCGCAAGAGCGTCTGACCGGATCCGGTCAGGTCGTGCAGGAACTTGGGTGCGTCCGCGCGGGAGAGCGGCCACAGTCGCGATCCGATCCCACCCGCGGGGATCACACTGTAGAAGCGTTCGAGAGGGCTACGCCCGTCGTTCTCTGGAGCAGTCATTCGGGCAGGATACCGGGCGCCGTGTCCGAATCCGCCCGTTCATCCGCACGCGCGTCGCCGTTCACCGGGCGCACCTACGCTCCCGGTACGTGAGAGTCGCCGTCGTCACCGAGAGTTTCCTGCCGTCGCTCAACGGCGTCACCACCAGCGTGCTGCGCATTCTGGAGCAGTTCGCCGAGCGCGGCATCGAGGCGCTGGTGCTCTGCCCGAATGCCGGAGCGCCGCGGGAATACGCCGGTCACCGGGTGATCCCGCTGCCGGCCGTCGCCTACCGCGACTTCCCGGTGGGCCTGCCGACACCGGCGATGACTCGCGCCCTCAGTGCGTTCCGACCGGATGTCGTGCACGCCGCATCGCCCTTCCTCCTCGGCGGTCAAGCGATCGGCGCTGCGGCACGGATGGGGGTACCGAGCGTGGCCGTCTATCAGACGGATGTCGCACGTTTCGCGGCCCGCTACGGCATCCGTGGAGCGCGCGCGCTGGCCTGGAAGGTGATCGGCTCGGTGCACGCGCAGGCGACGCTGACGCTGGCGCCCTCGTCGAGTTCGCTGGAGGATCTGCGCGCCGCCGGCATCGAGCGAACCGCACTCTGGGGCCGTGGCGTGCAGAGTGACCGCTTCCACCCGCGCGCCCGATCGAGCGGCTACGCGGAGGCGGCCCGCGAGGGTCTCGACGGCGACGTCCTCATCGGCTACATCGGGCGTCTCTCGCCCGAGAAGCGCGTCGAACGCCTGGCCGCACTCGACGGCATCCCCGACACCCGACTCCTGATCGGCGGCGACGGACCCTCCGCCCGCTCGGTCCGAGCCGCGCTCGGCCCCGGTACCCGCTTCACGGGCCGCCTCGACGGCGAGCGGCTCCCGGCCACCTACGCGGCGCTCGACGTCTTCGTGCATACGGGCACCGAGGAGACCTTCGGGCAGAGCATCCAGGAGGCGCACGCGGCCGGGGTGCCCGTCGTCGCCCCGCACGCCGGTGGCCCGAGCGACCTGATCGAGCACGGAGTCGACGGCCTCTTCTACGCGCCCGAGAGCGACTTCGACCTGCGGCGTCAGGTCGAACGCCTGGTCGCGGACCCGGAGCTGCGCGCCCGGATGGGCGAGGCGGGCCGACGCCGCGTGCTCGGCCGCACCTGGACGGCCGTGACGGACGAGCTGCTCGGACACTACGCCGACGTGATCGACTCCCGTGCGGCGGAACGACTCGCACCCCAGCCCCGGCTAAGGATCACCTAAGCCGCTTCCCTCGGCCCGGTTGCATAGACTGACGAGGCGATTAAGTCGTCGCTCCTTCGCTGCCCGCCATCCGTGACGGATGCGCATCCTCACCGCAGCGGACGAGCCCACAACCAGGGAGGGTTGTTCGTGTCTGTTCAAACAGCAGGAACCCTCGCGCCCAAGAAATCAGGCAAGATCCGGCGTCCGGCCGGCACCCTGTATCGCGGTCGCGAAGGCATGTGGTCGTGGGTCCTTCATCGGATCACCGGCGTAGCGATCTTCTTCTTCCTCCTTGTGCACGTGCTCGACTCGGCACTGATCCTGGTCAGTCCGGAGGCGTACGACGCCGTCATCGGCACCTACAAGAACCCGATCATGGGTCTAGGTGAAACCGGCCTGGTCGGAGCGATCGCGTTCCACGCGCTCAACGGCCTGCGCATCATCCTGGTCGACTTCTGGGGCTGGGCCACGAAGAACCAGCGTGTCCTCTTCTGGGTCGTCATCGGCCTGTGGGTCGTCCTGATGCTCGGCTTCGCCCCCCGCCATCTCATCAACGTCTTCAGCGAGGTGCACGCATGACCACCGTCGCCGCTCCCCGCACTCCCCTGACCCCGCGCAAATCCGGGACCAACTGGGAGAAGTGGGGCTGGATCTACATGCGCGTCTCGGGCGTGGTGCTGATCGTGCTGATCTTCGGCCACCTCATCTTCAACCTCCTCCTCGGCGACGGCATCAAGGCCATCGACTTCGGCTTCGTCGGCGGCAAGCTCGCGAACCCGTTCTGGCAGTGGTGGGACGTCCTGATGCTATGGCTGGCGCTTATCCACGGCGGCAACGGCATGCGCACCCTGGTGAACGACTACGCCACGTCGCCGGTGCTGGCGAAGCTGTTCAAGGGCGCGATCTTCGCGGCCGTCGTGCTGCTGATCATCCTGGGCACCTGCGCGGTGTTCCTCTTCGACCCGTGCCCCGCCGGCGCGAACCCCGACCTCGTCGCGTCGTTCTGCAACGCCTAGAGCCCTTTCCCTTCCTTCCGCACTACGGAGCCCAAACCCAGTGAGCACTACTTCTCAGGACACGTCCGCCTCCACCCTCATCGACGGCGTGCACTACCACCAGTTCGACGTCGTGATCGTCGGTGCCGGCGGCGCCGGAATGCGCGCGGCGATCGAGGCCGGTCCGAAGGCGAAGACCGCCGTCATCTCGAAGCTCTACCCCACCCGCTCGCACACGGGTGCGGCGCAGGGCGGTATGGCCGCGGCGCTCGCGAACGTCGAGGAGGACAGCTGGGAGTGGCACACCTTCGACACGGTCAAGGGCGGCGACTACCTCGTCGACCAGGACTCCGCGGAGATCCTGGCGAAGGAGGCCATCGACGCGGTCATCGACCTCGAGAACATGGGTCTGCCCTTCAACCGCACGGATGAGGGCAAGATCGACCAGCGCCGCTTCGGCGGTCACACCCGCGACCACGGCAAGGCCCCGGTTCGCCGGGCGTGCTACGCCGCCGACCGCACCGGCCACATGATCCTGCAGACCCTGTTCCAGAACTGCGTCAAGCTCGGCATCAACTTCTTCAACGAGTTCTACGTGCTCGATCTGGTGATGAGCGAGGTCGACGGCAAGAAGCAGCCCTCCGGCGTCGTCGCCTACGAGCTCTCCACGGGCGAGCTGCACGTCTTCCAGGCGAAGGCGATCATCTTCGCGACCGGTGGCTTCGGCAAGATCTACAAGACCACCTCGAACGCGCACACCCTCACCGGCGATGGCGTCGGCATCATCTGGCGCAAGGGTCTGCCGCTGGAGGACATGGAGTTCTTCCAGTTCCACCCGACCGGCCTCGCGGGCTTGGGCATCCTGCTCACCGAAGGCGCTCGAGGCGAGGGCGCGATCCTCCGCAACGCCTCCGGCGAGCGGTTCATGGAGCGCTACGCCCCCACCATCAAAGACCTGGCACCGCGCGACATCGTCGCCCGCTGCATGGTGCAGGAGGTCGCGGAGGGTCGCGGCGCCGGGCCGCACAAGGACTACGTGCTCCTCGACTGCACGCACCTCGGCGCCGAGGTGCTCGAGACGAAGCTGCCCGACATCACCGAGTTCGCACGCACCTACCTCGGGGTCGATCCCGTCGTGGAGCCCGTGCCGGTGATGCCGACCGCGCACTACGCGATGGGCGGCATCCCCACGAACAACGACGCCCAGGTGCTGTCGGACAACGACACGGTCGTTCCCGGTCTGTACGCAGCGGGCGAGTGCGCCTGCGTCTCGGTGCACGGCTCGAACCGCCTCGGCACCAACTCGCTGCTCGACATCAACGTCTTCGGCAAGCGCAGCGGCAACCACGCCGCCGACCACTCGCAGACCGTCGAGTTCACGCCGCTGCCCGAGAATCCGGCCGGTGCGATCAAGGACATGCTCGCCCAGCTGCGCGACGCGACGGGCACCGAGCGGATCTCCTCGATCCGCAAGGAGCTGCAGGACGAGATGGACAAGAACGCCCAGGTGTTCCGCACCGACGAATCGCTCGAGCGCGTGACCGACACCATCCAGCGCCTCCGCGACCGGTACCGCAACATCTCGGTGCAGGACAAGGGCAAGCGCTTCAACACCGACCTGCTCGAGGCCGTCGAGCTCGGCTTCCTGCTCGATCTCGCCGAGGTCGTCGTCTACTCCGCGCGCAACCGCAAGGAGAGCCGCGGCGGACACATGCGCGACGACTACCCCAAGCGCGACGACGAGAACTACATGCAGCACACGATGGCCTACCTGTCGGGTGACGCGCACTCCTCGGATGCCGGCGACCACATCCGCCTGGATTGGAAGCCCGTGCGCATGACGCGATACCAGCCGATGGAGAGGAAGTACTAGCCGTGAGCACCGCTACCCTCGAGGCCCAGCCGCCCGCCGCATCGGATGCGCCGGAGTCGTTCACCGTCACGTTCATCATCCGTCGGTTCGACCCCGACGTCGATGCCGAGCCGCGCTGGCAGGACTTCGACGTTCAGATGTATTCGACCGACCGCGTGCTGGACGCCCTGCACCAGATCAAGTGGGAGCAGGACGGCTCCCTCACCTTCCGTCGCTCCTGTGCGCACGGCATCTGCGGTTCCGACGCGATGCGGATCAACGGCCGCAACCGTCTCGCCTGCAAGACGCTGATCAAAGACCTCGACATCACGCAGCCCATCTACATCGAGGCCATCAAGGGCCTGCCGCTGGAGAAGGACCTCGTCGTCGACATGGACCCGTTCTTCGCGTCGTTCCGCGAGGTGCAGCCGTTCCTGGTCTCGCGCACTCCCCCGGTGGGCGGCAAAGAGCGGATCCAGTCGGTCGCCGACCGCGCGCGGTTCGATGACACCACCAAGTGCATCCTCTGCGCCGCGTGCACCTCGTCGTGCCCGGTGTTCTGGACCGACGGGCAGTATTTCGGCCCCGCCGCGATCGTCAACGCGCACCGCTTCATCTTCGACTCGCGCGACGAGAACGCCGATGTGCGCCTCGACATCCTCAACGACAAGGAAGGCGTGTGGCGCTGCCGCACCACCTTCAACTGCACGGAGGCGTGCCCGCGCGGCATCCAGATCACGCAGGCGATCGCCGAGGTCAAGCAGGCGGTCATCCGCGGCAAGCGCTAGGCACTCGACCCGTCAGTCCGCGTTCGGCTCGTCAGCCTTCTGGTTCTGACGGGCCGAACGGCGTTTCCCGAGTCGAAGACGACGTCACGGGGACGGGGTGCCGGGCGCCTACGATCGCGGCGGGATGATCAGGTCGATCTTGGCACCGAAGCACTCGGCGAGCAGTTCGCGACTGTTCGCATCCGAGTCGTACAGAGTCGGCATCTCGAGGCCGAGCAGCGTGTTCAGCAGCATGCCGTGCGCGAGGAAGCCGCGCACCTCCGCCGGTGGGAAGCCGGCCTCGTCGCGCAGCATCCGGTAGATCTCGAGGTAGCCGGAGCGGGCGGCCGGGCCGATGACCGGGTCGCTGCCGAGAAGGAACGCCTGCATCAGAACGCGCATGATGCTGCGGTCGGCGACCAGATCGACATAGGCGTTGCCGAGTCGGTGCGCCAACTCTTCCGAGTCGTCGCCGTGGGCGGCGATCACCGCGCGGAAGCGAACGGTGAGCGCCTCGAGCGCCCGCTCGATCGCCTCGAGGAACAGCGCCTCCTTCGTGCCGAACATCCGCACGACGTACGGCTGGCTGATGCCGGCGGCCTTCGCGATCTGGTCGGTCGTGGTGCCCGCGAAGCCGCGCGATCCGAAGAGCTCGGTGGCCGAGGCGAGGATCTGTTCGCGGCGCTCGGCCGACGGGATGCGTTCGCGGGCGGGGGCGGTCGAAGTCACGCTTGACAGGTTATCAGTCGATTACTTACAGTGGGCGAGTCTTGGTAATCATTCGATTACAACATTCGGCCCCACCCTCCTCGAAGGAACGATGATGACTCTGCGTCGCATCCCCGTTTGGCTCGCCGTCCTGGCGGCCTCGGTGCCCATGTTCATGGCCACCCTCGACAACCTCGTGGTCACGAGCGCTCTTCCCGTCATCCACGAGGATCTCGGCGCAAGTGTCGAAGAACTGCAATGGATCACCAACGCCTACACCCTGAGCTTCGCCGCCCTGATGCTGCTCGCCGTCGGTCTCGGCGACCGCTTCGGCAGACGCACCGTCTTCGTCGCCGGCATCGCGATCTTCACCGCAGCATCCGCGCTGTGCGCCATCGCCGTCGACTCGTCCTTCCTCGTGGCCGCGCGCGCCCTCCAAGGAGCCGGAGCGGCGGCCTTGATGCCGCTTTCGCTCACGCTCCTGGTCGGCTCCGTGCCCGCCGCCCGACGCGCCCTGGCGATCGGGATCTGGGGTGGCGTGTCGGGCCTCGGCGTCGCCGTCGGCCCGCTGATCGGCGGCGCCGTCGTCGAAGGATGGAGCTGGCAGGCGATCTTCTGGCTCAACGTGCCGATCGGCATCCTCGCCGTCCCGCTGGTCTTCCTCGCCTTGCCGAACAGTTTCGGTCACCGTGTCGCGGCTGACCTGCTGGGAGTGCTGTTGGCCGGCCTCGGTGTGCTGGGCGTCGTGTTCGGCATCGTTCGCGGCAACGACGCGGGTTGGGCCAGCGCCGAGGTGTTGGGCTCACTGATCGGCGGCGCCGTCTTCCTCGGGCTCTTCCTCTGGCGCGAGGCGCGCACGGCCGCCCCGTTGCTGCCACTGCGTCTCTTCCGCGATCGCAGCTTCTCCGCGGTCAACGTCGTGGGTGTCTTCTTCTCCTTCGGCGCGTTCGGGGCGGTGTTCATCCTCATCCAGTTCCTCCAGATCGTGCAGGGCAAGACGCCGCTGGAAGCCGGAGTCGCGACGATGCCGTGGACCCTGGCGCCCATGGTCGTCGCGCCTCTCGCCGGAGCCTTCGCCGGGCGGATCGGGACGCGCACCCTCATCGTCTCCGGGCTGGTCGCGCTCGCGGCCGGCATCGGCTGGCTCGGACTGACGATGTCGGCCGACGTCGAGTACGGCGTCCTGCTGCCCGGATTCCTGCTCGCGGGCATCGGGATGGGACTCGTCTTCGCCCCGTCGTCGACCGCGGTGTTGGCCAACATGGCCCCGAACGATCACGCCAAAGCATCCGGCACGAACTCGACGCTGCGAGAGATCGGCGTCGCGCTCGGTATCGCCGTGCTGACCGCCGTCTTCACGGGCGCAGGAGGCGAGCTCACTCCGACCGGTTACGTGTCGGCGGCTCAACCGGCCGTCCTCGTGGGCGCCGGAGCCGTCGCGCTGGGCGCGATCGCCGCACTCTTGCTTCCCGCGGGCCGCGCATCCCGCCCGACCGAGGCCACCGCATCCGCTACCCCCGAGCCCGCGCTCACCACCGCCTGACCACTGCCATCTTGCAACGGACCCCGCCTGTGCGCGTCGGACCCCCTCCGGGCGGGTCCCGCGCGCACAGGCGGGGTCCCTCGCGGGGTGTAGGTAGGCTCGGAGGGTGACGGACCAAGCGACGCCGCAAGCTCGAGAACGCGACCGCGTGGTCGAGCCGGTGCGCGGCATCCCCGCCCTGTTCGAATGGGCGATGCGAACCCGACCCGTCCGGGTGTTCACCCACTACTCCGAGACCGGTGGGCCGCTGCTCGCCTCCGGTCTCGCCTTCCAGGCGCTCTTCGCCATTTTCGCCGCGCTGTTCGTCTTCTTCGCGGTGTTCGGATTCGTGCTGCGCGACAACGCCGCCCTGCGCGACTCGCTGCTGGACATGATCGAGATGTCCGTCCCCGGCCTGATCGGCGAAACGGGCGGCTCCGCCCTGGTGACGGTCGACACCCTGCTCGACTCGAGCATCCTCTCGTGGACCGGCGCGATCGCGGCGGCCGGCCTGATCTGGACGGCCCTCGGCTTTCTCGGCAGCCTGCGCCAGGCGGTGCGTCTGCTCTTCGGCCTGCCCGGACCGACGACCAACTTCTTCCTCCTCAAGCTGAAGGACGCCGCGTCGGCCGTGGTGTTCGGCGTCGTGCTGATCGTCTCCGCCGCCCTCTCCGTCTTCAGCACGTCCGCGCTCGGCTGGGGCCTGGACCTGGTCGGCATCGGGCGCGACTCCATCGCCGGCACGGTCGGCATCCGCATCATCGGCCTGATCCTGATGCTGGTGCTCGATACCGCGACCCTGGCGGGATCGTTCCGATTCCTCTCGGGGATCCCGATCCCGTGGAAGAAGCTCTGGGTCGGTGCCCTTCTCGGCGGTATCGCCCTGGGAGGGTTGAAGGTTCTCGGCACCACCCTGCTGGCGGGCGCCTCGCGCAACCCGCTCTTCGCCTCCTTCGTCGTCTTCATCGGACTCCTGATCTGGTTCAACTTCGTCTGCCAAGTTGTGCTGATCGCCGCCTCATGGATCTCGATCGGGATGAGCGACGCCGGCATTTCCGCGCGCAAACGCACACCCGAGGAGCTCGACGCCGAGCGCGCCGAGGCGCTCGCGCAGGCTCGAGCGACCCTCGCCGCAGCTGAACGAACGCGCCTCGAGACGGAGCTGTCGGGCGCATCCGGACTCAAACGGCGCCGTATCCAGAAGCGGCTGGACCGTTTGGCCGCAGCGGTTCCCGTTGTCGGACCGCTGGATCGCTGACTTTTCGGCCAGGTCGCACCCCCGAAAGTGCGCCACCCCCGAAGGTGTGCCACGGCGTGATCTTTGTTTGTGTTGACTTCGGATGCAAACGGGGCTAAAAAGATACAAACGCAGATCCGGAACCAGCGCGAGACGAGTTGTCCATCGCTTGCCGAGTCGGATCACCGCGCGGAGCATCAGAGCCAGCACGAGACGACGGAGTCCCCATGTACGCACCCGAGCGCCATCAGGCGATCCTGGAGCGAGCCCGCACCGACGGTCGCGTCGAGGTCCGCGAACTGGCCGAGCATCTCTCCGTCACTCCCGAGACGATCCGCCGCGATCTGACGAGCCTCGAGCGCCGCGGGCTGCTCCGTCGGGCGCACGGTGGAGCGATCCCGGTCGAGCGCCTCGGTATCGAGCCCGAGGTCGCCGCCCGCGAGGGCCACCTCGCCGCCGAGAAGGACCGCATCGCGACGGCGGCCCTCGCCGAGGTTCCGGATGCGGGATCGATCCTCCTCGACGCCGGCACCACGACCGTGCGCCTCGCCGAGCTGCTCCCCCTCGATCGTCGACTGACGGTCGTCACCCATTCCCTGCCGGTCGCGACCGTGCTCGCCGGCCGTCCGAACATCGACCTGCACCTGATCGGCGGCCATCTCCGCGGCGTCACCCTCGCCGCCGTCGGCCCCTGGGTGCAGCAGGTGCTGCCCAGCGTCTCGGTCGATGTCGCCTTCATCGGCACCAACGGAATCAGCCGCGAACGCGGCCTGACCACCCCCGACCTCGACGAGGCGGCCGTGAAGGCCGCCCTGATCCGCTCCGCCCGCCGGGTCGTCGTGCTCGCCGACAACTCGAAGTTCGGCCGGCAGGACTTCGGCTTCGTCGCCCCGCTCTCCTCCATCGACACGGTCATCACCGACGACGGCGTCGATGACGATATCGCCGCCGAGATCGAGGCGGCCGGACCGGAGGTCGTTCGCGCATGATCATCACCGTCACCGCCAACCCCAGCATCGACGTCACACTCACCACGAGCGGATTCGCCGTGGGCGAGGTCAACCGTGCACACACCGTGCGCCGCGACCCGGCCGGCAAGGGCGTCAACGTCGCCCGCGCGCTCGCGCTGAACGGCGTCGCCGCCACCGCACTCTTCCCCGCGGATGCGGCCACCGGCTCCGACCTGATCGCGATGCTGCAGACGCAGAGCGTATCCGCGGCGAGTGCCGCCATCACGCAACCGATCCGCACCAACATCACCGTCGTGGACGACGCCTCCGGGCGTACCACCAAGATCAACGAGCCGGGCCCGATCGTCTCCGTCGCCGAGGCGAAGACCTTCACGGACCTCGTCTCGGACCATGTCGTCGCCGGGCCCACCTGGCTCGTCGCCTGTGGCAGCATCCCGCCCGGGCTCGGCGACGATTTCTACGCGAGTCTCGGGCGTCTCGCGACGCACTTCGGGGTCCCGCTCGCCGTGGACACCTCCGGAGCACCGCTGAGCGCGATCATCGCGGCCGGCACCGCCTCCCTGGTGAAGCCGAACCTCGAGGAGCTCGAAGAGCTTCTCGGCCGCTCCCTACCGACGGTCGGAGCCGTCGTCGCCGGAGCCCGTGAACTGCTGAGACTGCCGAACGCACGCGCGCTCGTCAGTCTCGGAGAACACGGCGCCCTGCTCGTCACCGCGACAGCGTCGTGGTGGGCGGGCGCGCCCCCGGTCGTTCCCGTCAGCACGGTCGGCGCCGGAGACAGCACCCTCGCCGGGTACCTCTCCGTCGCCTCCGACGACGAGGGCGAACGCCTCGCCACGGCCGTCGCCTGGGGCACAGCAGCGGTGCTGCTGCCCGGCAGTAAGGCGCCCGGCCCCGACACCATCTCCCGCGAGGCCGTCACGGTCATCGCGGACCCTGAATCCGAAACCCCGATTGGAGAACTCAACGCATGAGTACCCTCACCGACCCCTCGACCGTCATCATCGACCTTCAGGCCGGCACCAAAGACGATGCAATCGCCCAGCTCGCCGCAACTCTCGCAGCAGCGGGCCGTGTCAGCGATGTCGACGGCTTCCTCGTCGACGTCCGCGACCGCGAGTCGCAGATGGCGACCGGTCTGCCCGGCGGCATCGGGATCCCCCACGCCCGGTCCGCCCACGTGACCACGCCCAGCGTCGCCGTCGGCGTCGCCCCGAGTGGCGTCGACTTCGGCGCACCGGACGGCCCCGCGAACCTGATCTTCCTGATCGCCGCGCCCGACGGCGCCGACCAGGATCACCTCAAGATCCTGGCCAAGCTCGCTCGCAAGCTGATCAGCGAGGAGTTCACCGGTGAACTCCGCGCCGCTCGCGATGGTCAGACCGTGGCCGACATCATCGCACGGGACGTGGTCCTGTGAAGATCGTCGCCGTCACCAGCTGCATCGCCGGCATCGCCCACACCTACATGGCGGCCGAGGCTCTCGAGCAAGCCGCCAAGAAAAAGGGCTACGACATCCAGGTCGAGACCCAGGGTGCCGCCGGATCGGATCCGATGACCCAGGCCGACATCGATTCGGCCGACGTCGTCATCCTCGCCGCCGACCTCGAGGTGCGCGGACGCGACCGCTTCACGGGCAAGCCTACGCTGCAGGTCGGCGTCGCCGAAGCTCTTTCCAAGGCGTCCGAGGTGCTCGATCAGGCGACCGCGCTCGTCGCCGAACCCGCCGCGCCCGCCGCCTCTTCTGCGGTCAAGTTCGTCGCCGTGACGGGCTGCATCGCCGGCATCGCGCACACCTACATGGCCGCGGAGGCGCTCGAACAGGCTGCCAAGAAGCGCGGCTACGGGATGCAGGTCGAGACGCAGGGCGCGGCCGGCTCGGACGAGATGACCGCCGCCGACATCGCCGCGGCCGACGTCGTCATCCTCGCCGCCGACCTCGAGGTGCGCGGCCGTGAGCGCTTCGCGGGCAAGCCGATCCTGGAGGTCGGTGTCGCCGAGGCGCTGTCGAAGCCGAACGAGATCCTCGACCAGGCACTGGCGCTGCGATCGGCCCGACCGGCTGCGGCATCCGCGGCTGCGGCCGCATCCGCTGCTCCGGTGTCGCGCCCGGCGCCGAAGAAGATCGGCGTCGGCACCCGCATCCGCCAGAACCTGATGACCGGTGTCTCGTACATGATCCCGTTCGTCGCGGCCGGCGGACTGCTGATCGCGCTGTCGTTCATCATCGGCGGCTACGAGATCGTCTCGTACACCCCGCAGCAGATCATCGACAACGGCTTCAACGCCTTCTCCGCCCAGGACTGGGCCGGAGTGATGTTCCTGATCGGAGGCGCGACATTCGCCTTCCTGGTGCCGGTGCTCTCGGGCTTCATCGCCTTCGGCATCGCCGACCGGCCCGGCATCGCTCCCGGCTTCCTCGGCGGCGCCGTGGCGGTCACCGTGGGCGCGGGCTTCCTCGGCGGCCTCGTCTCGGGCTTCATCGCGGGCTACGTGGCGCTGTACATCTCGCGGATCAAGCTGCCGCCGGCGTTCAAGTCGCTGATGCCGGTCGTGATCATCCCGCTGATCGCGACGTTCATCACGGGCTTCCTGATGTTCGTCGTCCTCGGCACACCTCTGCGCTCGCTCAGTGAGGGCCTCTCGGCCTGGCTGTCGGGCCTCTCCGGAGGCAACCTGATCATCCTGGGCATCATCCTCGGGTTGATGATGGCGTTCGACATGGGCGGCCCGGTCAACAAGGTCGCCTACGCCTTCGCCACGACCGGACTCGCCGCTGTCGGCACCGACGGCGACCCGAACTCGGTGCAGTTCAAGGTGATGGCGATCGTGATGGCGGCGGGAATGACCCCTCCGCTGGGCCTCGCCCTGGCGACGGTGCTGCGCAAGAAGCTGTTCACGGATGCGGAGCGGCAGAACGGCAAGGCCGCGTGGCTGCTGGGCGCCTCCTTCATCTCGGAGGGCGCGATCCCGTTCGCCGCCGTCGACCCGCTGCGCGTGATCCCCGCCTGCATGATCGGCTCGGCGACCACCGGCGCACTGGTGGCGCTGTTCGGTTCAACGCTTCGCGCGCCGCACGGCGGCATCTGGGTGACGCCGCTCGTCGGCCAGCCGCTGCTGTACCTGCTCGCCGTGATCATCGGCACGATCGTGACGGGTATCTGCGTGATCGTCGCGAAGAACATCAAGCGCGCCCCGGTTCCGGCCGACGTGCCCGAGGCTCCGGTCGCGGTCGTCGCCGCCTGATCCGCAACTCCAGAAGGGGGTTGTCACTGCGTCCTGCGTTCGCGTGGGACGCAGTGACAACCCCCTTCTGCACGCGTCTACGTCTAGGGTCGGAGGCACCATGAAGCCCGCATTGAACAAGGACACCCGGCTCTGCATCTCGCTCGCGGCGCGGCCGAGCAACTTCGGCACCCGCTTCCACAACTACCTCTACGCGCAATTCGGTCTCGACTTCATCTACAAGGCGATGACGACCACCGACATCACCGCGGCCATCGGCGGCGTCCGCGCTCTCGGCATCCGCGGCTGCTCGGTGTCGATGCCGTTCAAGGAGGACGTCATCGCGCTGGTCGACGAGGTCGACGCCTCCGCCGCCGCGATCGCCTCGGTCAACACGATCGTGAACGACGACGGCTACTTGCGCGCGTCGAACACCGACTACATCGCCGCCGACACGCTCATCCGCGATCTCGACCCGGCGACGCCTCTACTGCTGCGCGGCAGCGGCGGGATGGCGAAAGCGGTCGGCGCGGCGTTCCGCGACTCCGGATTCGCGAACGGCACGCTGATCGCCCGCAACGAAACGACCGGGCGCGCGTTGGCGGATGAGCTCGGCTGGGGCTGGGCCCCCGCACCCGACGGGCTGGAGGCGGCGCTGCTCGTCAACGTCACTCCCCTGGGGATGGCCGGAGCCGATGCGGATGCGCTGGCGTTCTCGGAGGGCGCGATCGCCGCTGCCACGACCGTGTTCGACGTGGTCGCCCTCCCGGCCGAGACGCCGCTCATCCGGGCCGCTCGCACGGCAGGCAAGACCGTCATCACCGGCGCCGAGGTGATCGCGTTGCAGGCTGCCGAGCAGTTCGAGCGCTACACCGGGGTGCGTCCTTCTGCCGAGCAGGTCGCCGCGGCTGCGGCGCACGCGCGGGCCTGAGGTGTTCGCTGAAGCGTGATCCGGTGTCGGAGGCCGTCCGTACAATTGACGGGTGACCAGCACCAAGCGCCTCCGACTCGCCTCCGTCAACGTCAACGGCATCCGTGCCGCGTTCAAGAACGGCATGGGCGCCTGGCTCGACGCCCGCGACGTCGACATCCTCGCTCTGCAGGAGGTGCGCGCGCAGACCAGCGACATCGAGGCGCTGCTCGGTGACGGTTGGGACATCCTGCACGACCCCGCGACGGCCAAGGGTCGCGCCGGCGTCGCGCTCGCGTCGCGCGACAAGGCTTCCATCCACCGGGTCACCCTCGGCCCGGACGACTTCGACAGCGCCGGCCGCTGGCTCGAGGCCGACTACGAGGTGAACGGCCAGGTCGTCACCGTCGTCTCCTGCTACGTGAACTCCGGCGAAGCCGATACTCCCAAGCAGGACGAGAAGTGGAAGTTCCTCGACGCGTTCGAGGGGCGGCTGCCGAAGCTGGTCGAGCACAATCCGCTGGCCGTCATCGTCGGCGACCTCAACGTCGGCCACCGCACCCTCGACATCCGCAATTGGAAGGGCAACGTCAAGCGCGCCGGGTTCCTGCCGCGTGAGCGCGAGTACTTCGACCGCTTCGTCGGTGCGGAGGGCGACCCCGCCTACAACGCTGGCGCCGGCCTCGGTTGGGTCGACCTGCACCGCCGCTTCGAGGGCGATGTCGAGGGCCCGTACACCTGGTGGTCGCAGCGCGGCCGCGCTTTCGACAACGACACCGGCTGGCGCATCGACTACCAGCTCGCCGCTCCCGCACTCGCCGAGAAGGCCGTCTCGTACTCGATCGATCGTGCCGCGACCCACGCGGAGCGCTGGTCCGACCACGCACCCGTCGTCGTCGACTACGCGATCTGATCCCTCACCTCCTCTCCTCGAAGGCACCCTCATGACCTCCAAGCCCGTCATCTTCTCCGGGATGCAGCCCTCCGCATCCTCCCTGCACCTGGGCAACTACATCGGCGCCCTCACCCAGTGGGTCGACATGCAGAACGACTTCGACGCGTTCTACTGCGTCGTCGATCAGCACGCCATCACGGTTCCGCAGGACCCGGCCGAGTTGCGCGAACGCACACGCTCGACCGCGGCGCAGTACATCGCCGCCGGCATCGACCCGGCGCGCTCGACGCTGTTCATCCAGTCGCACGTGCCCGCGCACGCGCAGCTGGCCTGGGTGCTGAACACGATCACCGGCTTCGGCGAGGCCGGCCGGATGACGCAGTTCAAAGACAAAGCGGCCAAGCAGGGTACCGATGCCGCGAGCGTCGGCCTGTTCACGTATCCGGTGCTGATGGCGGCTGACATCCTGCTCTACCAGACGAACTCCGTGCCGGTCGGCGAGGATCAGCGGCAGCACCTCGAGCTGACCCGCGACCTCGCGAACCGGTTCAACACTCGATTCGGCGACACGTTCGCGATTCCCGAGGCGCACATCCTGAAAGAGACGGCGAAGGTCTACGACCTGCAGAACCCGACCGCGAAGATGTCGAAGTCGGCGGATTCGGATTCTGGCCTGCTGCGGATGCTCGACGAGCCGAAGGCGACCGCGAAGAAGATCATGCGCGCCGTCACCGATACCGAGTCGGAGGTGCGCTTCGACCGGGAGACCAAGCCCGGCATCTCCAACCTGCTCACGATCTACTCCGTGCTCGCCGACCGCACGATCGCCTCGCTCGAGACCGAGTACGCGGGGCGTGGCTACGGCGACCTGAAGAAGGGGCTCGCCGAGGTCGTGACCGAGACGTTCACGCCCATCCGCGAACGCACCGCCGAACTGCTGAGCGATCCCGCCGAACTCGATCGCCTGCTCGCGGGGGCCGCCGACCGCGCCAGTGCGGTCGCTGAGACGACACTCGACGCGGTCTACGACCGCATCGGCTTCCTCCGCAAGGCACGGTAGCCGGATGCGGCCGATCACGATCACGTCGGAGCGGTTGGTGCTGACCGCACCGGTCGCATCCGACGTCGATGCGATCACCGCCGCCTGCCAGGAGCCGATCTTCGAGCGGTTCATGACCACCCCCTGGCCGTACGAGCGGCGCCACGCCGAGTCGTTCGTCGCCGAGCTGGTGCCCGACGGCTGGCACACGGAGACCGAACTGACGTGGGCGCTGCGACCTTCAGCCGGCGCGACGGCCATCGGGATGCTCGGCACCCGCACCTACCCCGATGGGGTGATCGACCTCGGCTACTGGCTGGCGGCGCACGCACGCGGATCGGGGCTGATGGTCGAGGCCGTTCGCGCCGTCGTCGGCTGGCTGCACACCGAGCGCCACGTCGACGAGATCTTGTGGGAGGCGTTCCCGGGCAACGTCGCGTCGGCGCGCGTCGCCCAGCACTGCGGCTTCGCCTACGCCGGTCTGCATCCGTCTCGTGTGCAACCGCGCGAGGGTTCGACTCCGATGGCGTGGCACGGAACCTGGTCGGCTGACGCGGATTCCGACCAGGTGCGGGCGAGCTGGAGGGCGCTGGCATGATCACCGTCGCACTGTTCGACCTCGACGACACCCTCTTCGCGCATCGCGAGGCGGTGCAGGCCGGCATCCGCGCGCACGCCCGCGCCCTCGGCTATCCCGGCGAACCGGTGCGCAACGGACGTCTCTGGTACGAGCTCGAGGAGCATCACTACCACCGGTACCTCGCCGGTGAGATCGGTTTCGAGCAGCAGCGCCGGGCCCGCGCCACCGACTTCGCGGCAGCGAACGGTGTCTGGCTCGATGATGAAGAGGCCGGGCACTGGTTCGCCGAGTACTTCGACCGCTACGTCGAGAGCTGGCACCTGCACACCGACGCATTGCCGGTGCTCGACGCCCTCAGCTCCCGGGGCGTGCGCCTCGGCGTGATCACCAACGGCGAGCTCGATTTCCAGTTGCGCAAGATCCGGGGCGTCGGGCTCTCCCCTCGGCTGGAGCACGTGGTCGCCTCGGGCGATGTCGGCGTGGTCAAACCCGACCCGCGGATCTTCGAGATCGCCTGCGAGCGTTTCGGCGTCGCGCCCCACGAAGCGCTCTATGTCGGCGATCGTCTGGCGACGGATGCGATCGGCGCCGCGCGTGCCGGTCTCATGGGCGTCTTCCTCGATCGCGTCGGAGCGCCGGGGCATGGGGTTCTCGTGCCCGACGACGTCGTGCGGATCACGTCTCTGGCCGAGCTGCCTGGTCTTCTGGTCTCTTAGCCGCCTACGAGGACAACCCGAGGTCGGCCACGATCCGCCACGAGTCCGCGGGTACGCCGCCGCGGAGCACCCGGTCGAGATCCACGATGAGTGCCCTCGCCGCGTCGCGTGTCCCGACGACCAACACCGGGCCGGATCGGCTCCGCGGGGGTTCCGGCGTGTCGGTCGCGCTCTCCGCCGCGCGGCGTCCGATCCACCCGGGTGGATCTCATGGTGTGTCTCCCGCTGCGTCATCGCCGCCACTCTCCGCGATCACCTTCGGGCGGATGCACGCGCGGATCAGGAGGATCAGAGCCGTGGTCACGATCGTCGCCCCGATCCCGAGGGAGGCGATGCGCCAGGCCGGCCAACCCTCGTCGGCACCGGCGACGGCGTTCAGCACCGGATAGAGTCCGGCGGGGAGCAGGAGCGCCGGCACAATGGCGTCTCGTCGTTCTTCATTCACGGTCATTGCGTCGGACCTTTCGTCTTCGGCGGGGCGGTCATCGGCCGGGCGGTCATCGGCAGGGCGGTCAGCAGCAGGGCGGTCATCGGCAGGGCCGTCAGGAGCCGTCACAGCAGGTCCCTGGATCGGAATGCGAGCAGGCCTCCCGTCACCGCTGCGGCCGCCCAGGTGGCGGATTCACCCGCCGCGCGCGTCGGAAGTCGATCGCGAGGAGTACGGCCATGGTCACCGCGACCAACGCCGATACCGTCACAGCGACGACCCCACCGACGTCGGGATCAGCGGCGACACCGCCGAACGCGATCAGGACCTGGGCCACGGCGCCGAGCCCGATGACGAGGAACACGATGCGGTTGAGACGTCGATTCACGGTGACCTTTCGCGAGAGGGATTCGCCGCCGGATCGGACTTGACAAGCCAGAGCGACTACCGACTAGCGTACCCCATACGGGTGTGGCTGAACGGATCGGCCGCGAACGGACGACGCCGAGCGGGCGCCGTGCCGCCCCGCGAATCGAGAGTCGAGCACCATGAGCGTCATCCGCGAGAATCGCGAGCCTGCACCGGCCGAATCCGCCCCGCGTACCCGTCGCCGCGTGTCCGACGCGGTGCTGCAGTGGGTGACCGGAGAGGTCGCGTCGCGTTCTTCCGGCCGGGTGGTCCGGATCTCGGACCCGCGCCACCGCGAAGCCGTCGTGGCGCTGCTCGGGCCCGCGGACACTCTGCTGCTGCCGGCGGAGGCATCGCTGCCGGCGGATGCGCCCGGGTCGATCGACGCCGGCCCGCGCACGATCGGCTACAGCGGCGCCCTCGACCAGCCGGGCGACGTCGCCTGGTTCGGTGATCTGCGCATCCAGGTGGAGGACTACGCCTCCATCCCGTTCCTCCCCGTCAGCGGCGCGACCATCGCGCGGATCAGGGACGCCGCGGGCTGGCGCGCCTACCTCGAGGACGCCGACGGCGCGCGCAGGGGCGGATACCTCGTCCCGCAGCTGCTCGGTTCGGCCGTCGCGATCGGCGGCCTGACGAGCCGTCCGGCACCCGACGACACCGTCGCGAGTGTCGACATCGACTCCGACGGGGTCGCCCGACTCGGTCCGGACGGACTCATCCTCGGACGCATCGACGACCCCACCGCACTCGCCGCCGCCCTCACCCATCGGTATCCGCCGCTCGCGGGCCTCGGACGCATCGACGCCGAGGTCGTGGAGGATGTGGCTCGTCGGCCGTGGCTCGACCTCTACCGCTCGGCCCTCGCTTTCGCGGCGCCCGATGACACCGGCCGCGCCTGGGCGGTGTCCGGGCTCGGCTCGGCCCTGCATCCTGACGGCGATACCGAGCGGATCACGCGTGCCGACCTGCTCCTCCTGCACCGTGACGACGAGCGGGTACTCGTCGAGACGACGACTCTTCGCCGTTTCGCCCTCTCACCCGAGACCGCGCTCGCCGTCGAGTGCGTCCTGAGCACGGAGACGGACGAAGCCGCCTGCGGCCGTCTCGCCACCGCGGGGATCGCAACGGAGGCCGGGTTCGCCGCGCGACTCATCGAGCGGTTCGCGCACGACGGCGTCCGCCTCCGGATGCCCGCATGAGCGCGTCACCGCTCCTCGTGCCTCTCATCGCGCCGTCGAGCTGGGCCACGACCGTGCCTGCTGTCGGCGCCACCGGCACCCGCGTGCGGTTCGCCGACGGTATCGAGGCGATCGACGCGACCAGCGGTCTGTGGAACGTGCCGTTCGGTTACGGCCGGCCCGAGTTCACCACGGCGATCGCGGATGCGCTGAAAGAGGCGTCCTATCTCTCGCTCTTCCGACGCAGCCACCCGTGGGCCGAGGAAGCCGCGCGCGCGTTGCTCGCTGCGGCCGGCGGCGGCTTCTCGCGCGTCCTGTTCACGGCGTCGGGCGGCAGCGCGAACGACGCGGTGATGAAGCTGCTGCGCCAACGCGCCACGCTGCTCGGGCGGTCCGATCGGCGGATCGTCGTCGGCCTCGTCAACAGCTACCACGGCCTGACGTACGGAGCGCACGCCCTGAGCGGCGACGCGCTGGGCCAGGAGGTCTACGGCGCGGACCGCTCGGGCGTCCGCCACGTCGGAGTCGATCAGGCGGAGGAACTCGACCGGCTCCTGCATCGGGAAGGACAGCGCATCTGCGGCATCGTCGTCGAGCCGGTCCTCGGCTCCGGAGCGATCGCCCTGCCAGCGGATCTGCTCGACGCCCTCGCCCGAGCGCAGGCCGCCGACATCCCCGTCGTCGCGGACGAGGTCGCCACGGGATTCGGCCGCACGGGCCCCTTCCTCGCCTCCGCGCGCTGGCCGTTCCGCCCGGACGCGGTCATCCTGTCGAAAGCGTTGACCAACGGCACTCTCGCCGCCGCCGCCGTGCTCCTCGGCGAGCGGATCACGCGCGAGTTCGACGCAGCGGATGCACCGCTCATCCACGCGGAGACGCAGGCCGGCACGCCCGCCATCTGCGCCGCGATCCTGCAGAGCCTCGCACTGCTGCCCGAGCTGCTCGGCCCCGACGGCTTCCACCGCGTCGCTAGCGGGCTCGAGCGGATGATCGCCGCACTGTCGAGGCACCCCCGCGTCGCGGGCACGGCGGGCGTCGGCGCGTTCCGCGCGGTGCGGATCCACGGGGCCGACTCCGCGCCCGCGGTACTGGAGCTGGTCGAAGCGATCCGGCAGCGCGGCGCCGTCGTGCACCCGGCACCGAGCGGGATCCAGTTCCTCCCCGCCGCGGTCCTACCCGACGCCGACCTCGCCGGCATCGCGGGCATCGTGGCGGAAGCGCTCGACGCGTGAACGCTCGCATCGGCCCGCTCCGGCGCGCCCTGGACGCAGATGCGGCGGGTTCCGACCCTCGGCGCACTCTCGTCATCGTCGACAGGGCCGTCGCCGAACATCCCACCGTCGCGGCCGCCCTCCCCCTCGAACGAATGCTCCCCATCGACGCCTCCGCCCCGCAGGATGCACTGCTCGACACCGTCACCGCTGCGATCCACGACATCGTCCCCGATCGGATCGTCGGTATCGGCGGCGGGCGTGTGCACGACACCGTGACCCTGGCGCGGCTGTTCGCACTCGACTCCGCCCATCGGAGCCGAATCGACGCGCTGGTCGAGAGGCACGGCGGCATCGTCGCGCCGCAGAAGCCCGCGCGTGCCGAGCTCGCGCGGCTCGTGCTGGTTCCGTCCACGATCGGCCCCGGCAGCGAGACCAGCTTCGCGGCGTGCCGGGAACACGGCGGTCTGCGCTCGGTGGTGGTGGGTCCATTTCTGCGAGCGGATGCGGCCCTCATCGACCCCGACCTCACCTCGACACTCGCTCGTTCCGCGATTCTGGAGGGGGCGGCCGAGGCTGCGCTCAGGCTGATCGGCGCCCGTGGAGGCTCGCCAGGCGACGAACGCGCCGACGCCCGGACCCGCGAGCTGCTCGGTGTTCTGGCTACCACGGGCGAGCGCATCGCCGCGTCGAACGGCCGGGTCCCGCGTCCCCTCCGACTCGCCCTCGCCGCCGCGAGCGCCGCCAGCCACACCGCCCTGCTGTCCGCATCGGGCGATCCGTTCGCCGCGAACCACTGGTACTTCGCCAACGAGGTGAGCACGCACGGCCGGCTGCGCAAGGTGCCCGCGACCATGCCCCTGCTCCCGGTGCTCTGGCGCGAGGAGCCCGCGGAGCGACGCGAGCGTCGAGCCGCGGTCTGGTCGTGGTTCGCGGCACCGCTCGGGCTCGACGCCGACCCCGAACATGGCAGCGGCCAGTGGGCGCAGCGCTGGGGCTTCACTCCGCCGTCGCTGTCCGACGCCGACCTCGAGCACGCGGCCGACGCCGTCGCTCGGCGATGGGGACGCGCCCACGCCGCGCTGCCCGGGCTGAACACAGCAGACGCCCACCGACTCCTGCGCGCGGCCTTCCGGCCGGGCCAGGCCGCGCCCATCCGGGCGGAATCCGCACGATGCGAACTCGAGGAGGTGAACACATGACATCCGACGCTCTGCCCTCGTTCGAGGAGATCGAGCCCGCGATCGCCCCTGACTGGGAGTCGGCCGGCCAGGGCTTCCTGACCGGCATCGCGGTCGCGGGACTCTTCCTGGGCCTGCTCACCTGACCCCATCCGCAGACCGACACCCTGAAAGGAGGTGCGCTCATGCTTCCCAGCACCGACCTGCGATTCGAGGAGATCGAATCCATGGAGGCCCCTGATTCCGATTGGTACGTCTTCACCAAGCTCGGAATCGTCGTCGGCCTCGGCCTCGGCGTCGCCGTCCTGACCTAGGTCAGCGCCGTAGCGCCTGCATCCACCCGTGAACATCCACCCGTGAAAGGAGGTGAACGATGAATTCCCTCTCCATCGAAGAGATCGAACCCGCCGTGGCTCCGGCCGACGGCTGGAGGGTCGCCAACACCGGTCTGCAGATCCTGGTCGCCCTCGGCGGAATCGTGGTCCTCGCCACCTAAGGCGCGGCACGTCCCCGTGGTCCCGGGCGCCTCGGCACTCGGGACCACCTCCTCCTCTTCCCTCTCACCTGGAGCGTTCCGTGCACGACCACGACATCCGACCCCTCACCGCGGCGAGCGCCGCCCTGCTCCGAGCGCTCGACTCCGAGAAGACGACACCGGAGGACCTCTACAGCGCCGCCGGATCCGCGGTGTACGAGCATTTCACGGCCGAGGATCGCAGCGAGATCGCGCCGCTGACGGCCGCCGTACGACGAACCGTCGGACCGATCCTCGAACTGGCGTGCGGCGGCGGGCGGATCACGATTCCGCTGCTGAGCCTGGGCCGAGCCGTTGTGGGCGTCGATCTCTCGAGCACCATGGTCGAGATCCTGCGCACCCGCGTCGCCGATCTCCCGCCCACCCGCATCCACCCGGGTACGCGTTTCGTGGTCGGCGACATGACCGACTTCGCGCTGCCGGAACGATTCGGCGCGATCGTGCTGGCAGCCACCTCCGTCGCACTGCTCGACGCGGCGGGGCGTCGCGCCCTCCTCGACGGCGCCCGACGACACCTCTCCGATGACGGCCGATTCTTCATCACCGCGTCGAGCCCGGGGCATCTCTACCGACCCGGCAGTCAGAGTTCGCGCGTGCGCGCGGTGCCCGGGCCGGACGGACGTACGGGAGCGGCCGTCGTCACGACGGCCGTGACGCCGGACGGCCGCTACCGCGACGTCGACGTCGTGCACCTCGGGCTCGACGAGCACGGTCGCACCGCCGCGCGGGTCTACCACTCGCGAGTGAACGTGGTCGACGCCGACGAGGTTCAGGCCGACGCCGAGGCCCGCGGCTTCCGCGTGCTCGCACGCTCGGAACTCCCCGATGCCGACGATTCGACACTGCTCGAGTTGGTGGCGCGATGACGGCGGATGCACCGCCCCCACGTCTGGCGGACTCGGTGACGATCGACGAGCCGATCGCTCCCGGCGATCCCTGGATCCTCTCCGTCGCCGGCGTGCCGAGGGCTCGCGTCGGCAGCGCGGCGGCGTCGTTCGCCGCTCGGCTCGACGGACGCTCGTCGCCGAATGCCGCAGAGACGGACCTCACATCGGAGGAGTCGGACGAGCTGCTTCGCGCCCTCGCCGCCGCCGGCCTCCTCGCCGGTTCGGAGCGCCGCGAGCCCCGAGCCAGACTCCTGCAGTTCCGCCCTCCGGCGAGCCTGCAGCTCACTCTGCTCGACGCCACCCGGCCGGCGACCGCGATCGCGCGTCTGCTGCGGCCGCGCGGCGTCCGCATCCTCGCACTCGGGGCCGTCTGCGTCGTCCTCACGACCGGGGCGGTCAGCGCCGCGCTCCACGCGGACGAGATCGTGGCCGTCCTCGGCGAGCCCCTCCCCGTCCGCTCCCTCATCGTCGTCGCCGTCGCGTTCCTGCTCTCGGGCGCGCTCCACGAGGCCGGCCACGCCGTCGCACTCGCGCGTGCCGGCGGGCGTCCGCGGCGGGCCGGCCTGATGCTCTTCTACTTCGCCCCGGCGTTCTTCTGCGACGTCACCGACGGGTGGCGTCTGGGCGACCGGCGCGCCCGCGCCGTCATCGCCCTCACCGGACCGGCCGTGCACCTGGTCCTCGCCGGGATCGCCGCGACGGCGCTGTTCGTTCCGGGAACCGACCGATCCGCTCTCGCGTGCTTCGTGGTCGCGGCCGCGCTCGGCGCAGCGACCAACCTCATCCCATTCGTGCACCTCGACGGCTACCTCGCCCTCGTTGCCCTCACCGACCGCCCGTTCCTCCGGGCGTCCGCCGCGCGCTCGGTCACCGACCTCATCATCCGCATCCTGGGTGGGGACGCCCCGCGCGCATCCGCCCGGCTGGTCGCCTTCGGGATCGGCTGCCGCCTCTTCCCCGTCCTCCTGCTCGGCTGGGGGTACGTCCGCGCCGAACCGGTGCTCGCCCTGACCGTCCCCGGGGCGGTCATCGCGTTGCTGCTCGCCGCGGCGCTGCTCGGGATGCTCGTCGCCGGTGCCCGCCGGTTCGTGATCGCCGCGCGGCGGGCGCACGTGCGCCCGGGGCGTGCCGTCGCGGGCCTGCTGCTTCTCGCCGCGACGATCGCCGCCGCATCGGCCGTCCCGCTCACGGAGCGCCTCCCCGGCGGCTACGTCGTTCGTGATGGCGCCGTTCATCTCGTGCTGACGGCCGAGCTCCCGATCTCGATCGGCGATGCCGTCGAGCTGGCCAGCAACGGCATCGCCCTGCACCGGCCGCAGACGACGGCGACGGTGGTCGGGCCGGCCACGCCGACGATGGTTCCGGTCGCCGCACTGGCGCCGGTCGCTGGGCTGGGTGCGGCTCCCGGCACGGGCTACCGACTCGATGCGGTCGATCCGACGCGCTTGGACGACACCGGCTACGCATCCGTCGTGGTTGGTCGCACCTCTCTGGGCGCCGCCGTCATCGACCTCGTCGCGGGAGACGCGGTGCGACGGCTCGGGGTCGGTCGGTGAACGCGACCGAGGTGCTGGCGAGCGCCACTCGACGCGCCCGGATCGAATTCGACATCGAGCCGGACGGTGCTCCCGTGGCCGGATGGAAGGGCCGCACCCTGTCCGGACCGTTCGCTCGCGCCGACGAGATCGTGTGGCTGCGTCTTGTGCTCGCGCCGATCGCTCTCGCGCGCGGCATGTGGTGGACCGGTACGGCTGACAGCGCGGTGGTGCGCGGGTTGCCGAAGCCCGAACTGCTCGACCTGCGCGAATGGGATGCGACCGACCTCGCGGGCTACCGTATCCGCGCCGAACTGATGACCCGGCTCCCCGGCCGTGCCCTGTCGCCCACGCCCGAGCTCGCACCGGACGCGGAGGTGGATCCGCGGCTGTGGCTCCGGCTCGCCCCCGCGTTGCGCACCCTAGCCGACGTGACGACGGAGCGGGACTCGACCGTTCCAGCCATGGTCGACCGCCTCGTGCACAGTTTCTTCGGCGATCGGTTCCCGCGTGCGAGCTCGCACTGGACGACCGCGCACGGCGATCTGCATCCGGCCAACCTCCTCGACGATCCCCTCGGCATCGTGGACTGGGAGGGCTGGGGCCGCGCCCCGGCCCACTTCGACCTCGCGACGCTCTACGTCCACGCGCTCGCGGCTCCGGATGCGCGGCGCTCGCTCCTCGACGTGTTCGGCGACGAGCTGCACTCCGACGCCGCCCGCCCGGCGCTCGCCTTCGTCGCAGCGAAAGTGCTCGGCCGCTCCGTGTCCGGCGACTACGCCTCGTTGATCGATCCCGTGCACCGCCTCCTCGACGACCTCGACACCCGCGGTGTCGGCGCGGGCGGCGTCGCCCTCCGCCGCCGATGACGTCCTCTCCCCATCCCCACCGACTCCCTCCAGACGAAAGGCCACTCGATGACCTCCGCACTCGAGTTCACCCACTTCACCAAGACGTTCGGCGATCGGACCGTGGTCGATGACCTCAGCTTCTGCGTGCAGCGCGGCACCGTCGTCGGCCTGCTCGGCCCGAACGGGGCCGGTAAGAGCACGGCGTTGCGCGGTCTGGTCGGGCTGCTGCGTCCCGACTCCGGCGAGGCCCGAATCGGAGGTCGCCGGTTCGGCGAGCTGAGAGACCCGGCTCGTGTCGTGGGCGTCCACCTCGACGGCCTCGGCTTCGAGAACGGGATCACCGGTCGGCGTCACCTCGCGATCGTCTGCCGCGCGGTCGGGGTACCACGTGATCGCATCGACGAGCTGCTGCACCGGGTCGGCCTCGACGACGCCGGTCGAAATCGTGTGCGCGGGTACTCCACCGGCATGCGGCAACGCCTCGGACTCGCCACCGCTCTCGCCGGCGACCCCGAGATCCTCGTGCTCGACGAGCCGGCGAACGGGCTCGACCCCGAGGGGATCCGCTGGCTGCGCCGGTTGATCCGGGATGAAGCCGACCGAGGTCGAACCGTGCTCGTCTCCAGTCATCAGCTCGCCGAGCTCGAGCACACGGTGGACGAGGTCGTGGTCATGCGGCGGCGCCTGCTCTTCCACGGGCGGCTCGACAGCATCACGCGCTCGGGAGATCAGACGCTCGAAGACGGCTACTTCGACCTCGTCGACCGCGAGGTCGGCCGATGAGCGCCCTGCGCCGACTCGCCGGGGCGGAGATCCTCCGCGCCTGCAGCGGATCCTCCTTCCCCCTCCTGCTGATGTACGCCGTGATGGCGCCCGCGTTCGGGTTCGGTCTCTCCGGCTCTCTCGACTCGCTCGGCGCCCTCGACGACGTCGCCGCCACGCGCAGCGTGTTCGCCTTCGTCGCGTGCGCCGCGCTGGGCGCCTGCTTCTACGGCGCGTACGCGTACACCCGCGAGACCTACTACCACTCCCTCGAACGGACGCTGCTGCTGGGCGGACGGGAGGACATCCTGCTCGCTAAGGCGGTGGCCGGAGCCATCTCCGGAGCGATCTTCGGCGTCGTGGGTCTCGTCTGCTGGTCGGGCATCACGCTGGTCCTGCTCGCAACGGCGGGGCGCACCTTCGCAGCGGATGCGAGTCTGCTGGGCACCGCGATCGGCACCGTCCTCTCGTGCGCACTGTGCGGGATGATCGGCGTCGCGATCGGTTACGCGGTCCGCAACTACTACCTGGGCATTCCCCTGATCCTGGTGCTGCCCGCCCTCGCCGCGGCACCGATGCTCACGGATGCGCGGCCCGTCGAGCGGTTCCTTCCGATCGGAGCCGTGGCCGGTGCCACGGTCGCGCCGCTGGACGGGCTGCTCCCGGAGCCGCTCGCCCTCCTCGTACTGCTCGGCTGGGCCGTCGTCGCCCTCGCTCTGGCCGGACTTCTCGAGAACAGGCGCGGCCGTTGACGGCCGCCCTCGTCCGCGCGATGTCGATGGAGGTTCGGCGGGTGGCGACGAGTCCGATGCTGGTCTACTGCCTGCTCGCAGCTCTTTTGCCCGTGCTGCCGTTCGTCGTGGCACTGCCGCGACTCGATATCTCGGATGACTCGGGCGAGGCTGTGCGGTTGCTCGGCGAGTCCGCCGCGGGGGTGCTGCTGCAGGGCGCGGTCTCGGTCGCCGCCGCGTTCGGCGCCCTGCGCACGGCCGGTGCGTTCAGCGGCGGTGTTCTCGCCCGGGACGCGCTCGCTGTGGGCCTCCGGCCGACGCTCGCCGTCCGTTTCACCGCATCCGCCGCGGCCGGCGCGGTGCTCGCCCTCGGCGCCGTCGCGCTCGGGATCTGCTGCGTGCTACTCGCCTCCGCCGGTCCGTATCCTGCCCGCACCGGTCGCCCTGTTCCTGGCTCCGCTGGCGGGCGTCTGGGGCGGCGTGTGGGGCGCCCTCATCGGGACGATCGTGCGGGCACCCCTGTACGTGCTGTTCGCCGCGATCGCCCCGCTCAACCTGGCGTCGTTCGTCACCGCCGACGGCGTGCGCGACCTGATGCCCCTCGCCGCTCTCGACATCTCGGGGGCGCCGGCGCCCGCATCCGTTCTCGCCGCACTCGGGTGGCTCCTCCTCGTCGCGGCGGCGGCGTACCTCTCGGGCCGACGCCGCGCTCTCCTGGGATGACGAAGGGGGTCGTCACCCCGACCCGCTGCGTCAGCGGGACGGAGTGACAACCCCCTCCAGGCGGTATCGGACTACTGCGTGTCCGCGTCCACCCAGTCGAAGGTCTTCGTGACGGCCTTCTTCCAGTTGCGGTACTGACGGGCGGACTCGTCCTCGTCCATCGACGGAGTCCAGCGCGAGTCCTCCTGCCAGTTCGCTCGCAGGTCGTCCAGGTTCTCCCAGAAGCCGACCGCGAGACCGGCCGCGTAGGCCGCACCGAGCGCGGTGGTCTCGGCGACGACCGGGCGCACGACGGGCACGCCCAGGATGTCGGCCTGGAACTGCATCAGCAGGTTGTTGGCGATCATGCCCCCGTCGACCTTGAGTTCGGTCAGCGGCACACCGGAGTCGGCGTTGACCGCGTCGAGCACCTCGCGCGTCTGATAGGCGGTGGCCTCCAAGGCTGCGCGGGCGATGTGGCCCTTGTTCACGTAACGCGTGAGACCGACGAGCGCACCGCGGGCATCCGAACGCCAGTAGGGCGCGAAGAGACCCGAGAACGCGGGCACGAAGTACGCACCACCGTTGTCCTCGACCGTGGCGGCGAGCGTCTCGACCTCGGCGGCCGAGCCGATGAGGCCCAGGTTGTCGCGCAACCACTGGATCAGCGAGCCGGAGACGGCGATGGAGCCTTCGAGCGCGTAGTGGATCGGACCGTCGCCCAGCTTGTAGCCGATGGTGGTGAGCAGCCCGTTCTTCGAGTGCACGATCTCGGTGCCGGTGTTGAAGATCAAGAAGTTACCGGTGCCGTAGGTGTTCTTCGCCTCACCCGCGTCGAACGCGGCCTGGCCGAACGTGGCCGCCTGCTGGTCGCCCAGGATGCCGGCGATCGGCACCTCGCGCAGCAGCGAGGAAGACTCGACGTTGCCGTAGACCTCGGAGGAGGACGCCACCTTCGGCAGCATCGACTTCGGCACGCCGAACGCCTCGAGGATGTCGTCGCGCCACTCGAGGGTCTCGAGGTCGAGGAACAGCGTGCGGGAGGCGTTGGTCACGTCGGTGACGTGCACACCGCCGTCGGTACCGCCGGTCAGGTTCCAGAGCACCCAGGTGTCGGTGGTTCCGAAGAGCAGGTCGCCGGCATCGGCGGCCTCGCGGGCTCCTTCGACGTTCTCCAGGATCCAGACGATCTTGGTGCCGGAGAAGTAGGTGGCCAGCGGAAGGCCGACGATCGGCTTGAACCGTTCGACGCCGCCGTCGGCCGCGAGGCGGTCGACGATGTCCTGGGTGCGGGTGTCCTGCCAGACGATCGCGTTGTAGACGGGCTTGCCGGTGTTCTTGTTCCAGACGACCGCCGTCTCGCGCTGGTTGGTGATGCCGACCGCGGCGATGTCGTGCCGGGTGAGGTCGGCGCGGCTCAGCGCCTGTCCGATCACCTCGCGGACGTTCGCCCAGATCTCTTCGGGGTCGTGCTCGACCCATCCCGCCTTCGGGAAGATCTGCTCGTGCTCCTTCTGCCCGGTCGAGACGATCGAGCCCTTCTTGTCGAAGATGATGG
The DNA here is from genome assembly GCA_013204985.1 of Microbacteriaceae bacterium VKM Ac-2855. Taxonomy (GTDB): domain Bacteria; phylum Actinomycetota; class Actinomycetes; order Actinomycetales; family Microbacteriaceae; genus Rathayibacter. The sequence goes on along the minus strand of JABMLG010000002.1, from coordinate 330,430 downwards.
CGCGGGACGACGTCGTCCCCTGATCGATCGCGATCACGTAGTCAGCCATGTTGCAATTACTCCTTCGTAAAGTTCGGGTGAGAGTTGTCGAGGTCTAGGCGGCCAGCAGCGGCAGCAGCGGCCCGGAGAGCACGCCGGCGAGCACACCACCGATGATCGGGCCGACGACCGGGACCCACGAGTAGCTCCAGTCGGAGGAACCCTTGCCCTTGATCGGCAGGAAAGCGTGCGCCAGGCGCGGGCCGAGGTCACGGGCGGGGTTGATCGCGTAGCCGGTCGGGCCACCGAGGGAGGCGCCGATACCGACGACCAGCAGAGCCACGGGCAGCGCTCCCAGCGCGGCGAGGCCGGCGGGGGTGTTCGTGTCCGCGTCTCCGACGCGGCCGAAGCCGATCACAGCGAAGACCAGCACGAAGGTGCCGATGATCTCGGTGACGAGGTTCCAGCCGTACGAGCGGATCGCCGGGCCGGTCGAGAAGACACCGAGCTTGTTGGCCGGGTCGGGCTCTTCGTCGAAGTGCTGCTTGTACGCGGCCCAGGCGAGGACGGCGCCGATGATCGCACCGATCAGCTGAGCGAGGATGTAGACCAGCACATCCAGGGCGTTCATTCCGGAATTGCCGGTGGCCCAGAGGCCGAGGGTGACGGCCGGGTTGAGGTGAGCACCGGACGAATACGAGACGGTGACACCGGCGAAGACCGCGAGGCCCCAGCCGAAGTTCACCATCAGGAACCCGCCGTTGAAGCCCTTGTTCTTGACGAGTGCGACGTTGGCGACGACGCCGCAGCCGAGGAGCACGAGCATCGCGGTACCCACGAGCTCGCTCAGGAAAACCACTCCGAGATTGTCCACGTTGACCTATTTCCTTCTTGGTGGCCGGGCACATGCGGGTGTCCGGGGTGGGCGTCGGTGCCCGTTGTTGTGAAGCTATCCGCGTCTGACGGTCGTCTCAATGCACGACGCGTGCACATCCGTTCAAGAGTTGGACGTAAAGGGTTGCCACTCCGACGCTGCTGCGCCGAAGTGGCAACCCGTGTTCGATCAGACCTTCGCGGTTGCCGGAGCGTTCACCACGGGCGACGCGAAGTCGACGCCGTTGAACTCGGTGAGGTGCGCCATCGTGGCCGCGACCTCTTCCGCGCGCTTCTCCTCGCTCCAGCCGAGGACGTCGCCGGTGTGCTGGGCGAGTTCGTCGAGCAGCTCCTTCGAGAGCCCGCCCGTGAAGGCGTGGTTGGTGCGGCGCATCACGAGGTCGATCAGGTGCACGACGTGCTCGTGGGTCGCGAGGTAGCGGATCTCACCGGTGGTGAAGTCCTTGTCGAGATCCAACGCCTCGTCGTGACCGTCGGCCAGGGCGTCGATCACCGCGGCCGCACGGGTTCCGTACCGCTCGAGCAATTGGCCCGTGCGGGCGGAGGAGAGACCGGAGCGGTTCTTCTCGATCCACTGCGCGCGCGACGCCTCGGTGCGCGGGTAGCCCTTGCCGCCACCGATCGCCATCTTGGCGGTGAACACCTTGCGGGTGACGCCGATGCGCTTGAACACCTCGTTCGACATGTGCTCGGAGAGGGCGCGGAACGTGGTCCACTTGCCACCCACCAGGCTCAGCACCGCGGTCTTCGGGCTCTGCGGAAGTGTCGACGGCTCGATGCGGTAGTCGCGCGACACGAAGCCGGGAGCCTCGTCGTCGTGACGCGGCAGGGGGCGGATGCCGGAGAAGCGGAACACGATCTGCTCGCGCTCGACCTTGATGGTCGGGAAGACGTGGTTGACCAGTTCGAAGAAGTAGTCGACCTCCTCCTCGGTGCAGACGACCGGCTTCGACGGGTCGGCGTCGATGTCGGTCGTGCCGATCATCACGCGGCCCTTGAGCGGGTAGATCAGCACGATGCGTCCATCGCTGTGCTCGAAGAACATCTCGCGACCCTCGCAGGCCTCGACCAACTCGGGGTTGTCGAGCACGATGTGCGAGCCCTTGGTGCCGCCCATGTACTTCGTCTGCTTGCCGAGGGCCTTGTTGGTGAAGTCGGTCCACGACCCGGATACGTTCACCACGACGTCGGCGGCGAAGGTGAACTCCTCGCCGGTCTCGCGGTCGCGCAGCACGACGCCGGTCTCGTCGGCACCGACGGCCTCGACGTAGTTCGCCGCGCGGCCCTTGCCGGTCGCCAGCGCGTCGCCGAGCACGTCGAGCGCGAGGCGCTCCGGCTCGTGCACCGAGGCGTCGAAGTAGGTCGCCGTGTACTTGATGTGCGGGTCGAGCTTCGGCAGCGTGTTCAAGGAGCGCTTGCGGCCGTGGAACTGGTGACGCGGAACCGTGCCGCCGTCGCGGGAGAAGAAGTCGTACAGGGTCAGGCCGACCTTGATGAGCAACGCGCCGCGCTCCTGCGGCTTGCCCGACTTGTGCGTGAGGAAGCGCAGCGGGGCCGCGACGATGCCCGAGAACGTACTGTAGATCGGGATGGTGGTCTGCAGCGGCTTCACGTAATGCGGGGCGATCTTGAGCAGACCGTTGCGCTCGTGCACGCCCTCGTTGACGAGGCGGAACTCGCCGTTCTCGAGGTAGCGGATACCGCCGTGGATCATGTGACTCGACGCGCTGGAGGCGCCCGAGACGAAGTCGCCGCGCTCGACGAGAGCGACGTCGACACCGTTGAGTGCCAGCTCGCGGAAGGTTCCGATGCCGTTGATGCCGCCACCGATCACCAGGACCTTGGCGCGAGGATTGTCGCGCAGAGCCTGAACGGACGCGCGTGCCTGAGTCGGATCGTTCGATGTGGCCACTTCGTACTCGCCTTCGTGTCGTTGGTGTGTGCCGAGGATCACCGTCGAGGAGGATGCTGAGCTCACCGACGACGGTGGAAGTCGCGGCCGCGACTACCTTGCTCCCCGGAGGTGAACAGCGATCGTCGCGATCCGACTCGCTCATCATTCGCCCGTCATCACATGCGCGCAAGCCGCTTGGACATACGTGCACGACCTCGCGGCGTCGTCACGTCCGGCGAAGGCGGCGTGCGAGCGTCCCCCTCGTCGAGACGGGGACGGACGAGATCGCATTCGAGCGTTTTTCGCACCATTCCCGAGCCGCCGGTCGTACGATCAGTACACCTGGACATTCGTGCACGCCTCCTCGTGCGCGGCAGGGAGTCCTGAGAAGGAGGCCCGTCATGACGCCCGTGCGACCCGTCGTCGAGCTCGACGAGACCACGCACGCGACGCATCCGGACAAGACGCGTGACGCGCTGCGGGCGGCTCAGCTGTATTACATGCAGGACCTGACGATGGATGCGATCGCGCACGAGTTGCACACCTCGCGCTCCTCGGTCTCGCGCCTGCTGTCGCACGCGCGTGCAACCGGCCTCGTCGACATCCAGATCCGCTCCCCCCTCGACCGCGCGAGCACGCTCGCCGCCGAGGTGCGCGCCCTTTACGACATCACGGTGCACATCGTGCCGGTGCCCGACCACACCAGCGAGATCGATCGACTCGAGCGGGTCGCACTGTCGGCAGCGCGCATCCTGGGTCAGTTCATCGACTCGAACATGATCGTCGGCATCGCCTGGGGTTCGACGATGAGCGCGATCAGCCGGCACCTGATCGCGAAGGAGACGCACAACACGCAGATCGTGCAGCTCAACGGCGCCGGCAACACCGAGACCACCGGCATCAACTATTCGAGCGAGATCCTCCGCCGCTTCGGTGACGCGTACGCGGCGAAGGTGCAGCAGTTCCCGGTGCCGGCGTTCTTCGATGATCCCATGACCAAGCGTGCCGTTTGGCGCGAACGCTCGACGACCCGTGTCCTCGAGCTGCAGCAGCGGATGGACGTCGCGCTCTTCGGTCTCGGTTCACCCTTCTCGGCGGTGCCGTCGAAGGTCTACATCGGCGGCTACCTGGAGCCCTCGGACTTCTCCTCGCTCAGCGCCTCCGGAGTCGTCGGCGACGTGGCGACGGTGTTCTACCGGGCCGACGGCAGCTGGGACGACATCCCGATGAACGAACGTGCAAGCGGCCCGGACCTCTCCACCGTCGCCCGCGCGTCGCGTCGGATCTGCGTCGTGGCCGGTGCCTCGAAGCTGCCCGGCCTGCGCGGCGCCCTCGCCGCCGGCCTGGTGACCGATCTCATCCTCGACGAAGGCACCGCTCGGGCGCTCGTCACCCCGTAGCCCCCGCATTCTTCCTCGCGGCAGGAACAAGCGAGCGGGCGAGGACGCAACCAGCCCGTTCATCCTTGCCCGGCCGTTTCAACCGCGGGCGAGGGAGAATGGTCGCGACCCAGGCCCTGCTCAGGACTCCTGGGCGTGGGCATCCAAGAAGGCGTAGACCTCGGCGTCGTCGATGCCCGGGAAGGTGCCGCTGGGCAGCGGCGCCAGGATGTGCGCGTGCAGCCGGGCGGACGGCCACGCGTTGCCGTCCCAGCGGGCCGCCAGCTCCGACGGCGCCCGGCGGCAGCAGGACTCGTCGGGGCAGCGCGAGAGTTCGCGGCGGTCGGTGTCGCGGCCGCGGAACCAGCGCGCATCCGCGAACGGCACGCCGACCGTGATCGAGTACTCCTCCGTCGCCGTGGTGCCGGTCTGCGAGGCCGACCAGAAGGTTCCGGCCGGCGTGTCGACGTACTGGTAGTACTCGGTGGTGCGGTTGGTGCGCGAGAAGGCCGAGCGCGCGGACCAGTACTTGCAGACCAGCTGGCCCTCGACCGCGCCGGTCACGTCGGTCGGGAGCGGGATGCCGTCGTTCTCGTAGGCCTTCTGGATCGCGCCGTCGCCGAGGACGCGGAGGAAGTGCATCCGGATGTCGAGGTGCGAGGTGAGCAGGTTGGTGAAGCGCAGCGCCGCCGCCTCATGCGTCACACCGAAGCCGTCGCGGAAATCCTCGACGGAGATGTCGCGCTCGCGCTTGGCTTCGAGCAAGAAGGCGACGGCGGGTTCGAGCGGCATCAGGCAGGCAGCGGCGAAGTAGTTGATCTCGAGACGCTGGCGCAGGAAGTCGGCGTAGGTGTCGGGCCGCTCATGACCGAGCAGTCGGTGCGCCATCGCCTGCAGGGCGAGCGCGCGCAGCCCGTGACCCCCGGGGATCGAGGCCGGCGGCAGGTAGATGCGCCCGTTGGCCAGATCGATCACCGAGCGGGCGGAGTGCGGCAGGTCGCCGACGTGGATGATCTCGAAGCCGAGGTGCCGGGCCATCTTCGAGACGGAGCTGTGGGTGAGCGCGCCGCCGCGGTGGCCCACGATGCGGAGCATCTCGCTCGCCATCTCTTCGATCTCGGGCAGGTAGGAGTTGCGCTCGCGCAGCTCGAGGCGCTGCTGCGTATTCGCCCGTCGCGCTTCTTCGGGCGTGGCCGAGGCCTCGTTCTTGCGCCGCGCGAGTTCGCGGTAGACGCCGAGGAACGCTTCGAGGGCCGGAGTCGCCAAGCCCTTGTTCACCTTGAACTCGGGCAGTCCGAGGGAGCGGTAGAGCGACCCCTTCTGCACCCGTGCGAGTTCGATCTCGAGCGCCGCGCGCTCCGTCGGCGGTTCATCCGAGAGCAGCTGCGCCAGCTCGATCCCGAGGCCGGTCGCGATCGACTGCATCAGCGACAGTCTCGGCTCGCGGCGCCCGGTCTCGACCAGCGACAGCTGGCTGCCGGAGACCCCCACACGCGTGGCGAGCTGGCCGAGGGTGAGGCCACGTTGGGTGCGGAAATGACGGATGCGCTGGCCCAGCAGGGCGGCGTCCGTCCCGGTCGCGGTCTCGCTCACAGCGGCTCCTTCGCAGCAACTTCTTACTGAACCGAAATTATGCCCGCTTTTTACGGCACCAGGCTCGGAAATACCCCTCCAGAATGCCGCATCGTTGCAGCAGACGCCAGTTCTTGAGCGAACCGGCTACCCGACCACTCCCCATCTCGTCGACGCCGACTGAATCGAAAGAGGAGCGCCATGACCATCCTGCACAACATCACCGAGCTCGAGCCGAGCACCATGACCGCGCCGATCGCCGTGCCCGCGGGTCTGCAGCCGGCGAACGTACCGGCGCCGCTGCTGGCGTGGGTCGCCGAGCAGGCGGCCATGCTGCAGCCCGACACGATCGAGTGGGCCGACGGCTCCCCCGCCGAGTGGTACCGGCTCACGGACCGCATGGTCGCCGCCGGGAAACTCATCCGCCTCAACCCCGAATGGCGTCCCGGCTCGTTCCTCGCCCGCACCGACCCGGGCGATGTCGCCCGCGTCGAGGACCGCACCTTCATCTGCACCACCGACGAAGCGGATGCCGGCCCCACCAACAACTGGCGCGAAGCCACCGCGATGAAGGCCGAACTAGCCCCCTACTTCGACGGCGCGATGCGTGGGCGCACGATGTACGTCGTGCCGTTCTCGATGGGCCCCGTCGGCGGCCCGCTCTCGCAGCTGGGCGTGCAGCTCACCGACTCCGAGTACGCGGTGCTGAACATGCGGATCATGGCCCGCGTCGGCTCCGCACCTCTCGCCGCGTTCGAGGACGACACCGAGTTCGTGAAGGGTGTGCACTCCGTCGGCTACCCCCTCGTGAGCACCGACGGCATCGAACGCGCCGATGTCGCTTGGCCGTGCAACCCGACGAAGTACATCACCCAGTTCCCTGAGACCCGCGAGATCTACTCCTTCGGCTCCGGCTACGGCGGCAATGCCCTCCTGGCCAAGAAGTGCTTCGCCCTGCGCATCGCCTCCGCCATGGGCCGCCAGGAAGGCTGGCTCGCCGAGCACATGCTCCTCATCCGCGTCGTCTCCCCCGAAGGCCGCAACTTCCACCTCGCCGCCGCGTTCCCCTCCGCGTGCGGCAAGACCAACCTCGCGATGATGCAACCCACCCTGCCCGGCTGGCGCGTGGAAACCCTGGGCGATGACATCACCTGGATGAAGAAGGGTGCGGATGGACGCCTCTGGGCGATGAACCCCGAGACCGGATTCTTCGGCGTCGCCCCCGGCACCGGCGAAGTCTCCAACCCCAACGCGGTGCAGACGCTGTGGGGCAACACCATCTTCACCAACGTCGCATTGCGCGACGACGGCGACGTCTGGTGGGAGGGACTCACCAAAGACGCCCCCGAGCACCTCATCGACTGGCAGGGCAACGACTGGACCCCCGCCTCCGGCCGCCCCGCCGCGCATCCGAACGCCCGCTTCACCGCGCCGGCCGAGCAGTGCCCGACCCTCTCGGACGACTGGGACGCCTTCGAGGGCGTGCCGCTGGACGCGATCGTGTTCGGTGGCCGTCGCGCCACGAACGTGCCGCTCGTCGCGCAGGCCACCAGCTGGCAGCACGGCGTGTTCCTCGGAGCGACCATCGCCTCCGAGCAGACCGCCGCCGCCGAAGGCACCGTCGGCGAACTCCGCCGCGACCCCTTCGCGATGCTCCCCTTCTGCGGCTACAACATGGCCGACTACTTCCAGCACTGGCTCGACACCGGCACCGACCTCGGCGACCACGCCCCCGAGATCTTCCAGGTCAACTGGTTCCGCAAGAACGCCGCCGGAAAGTTCCTCTGGCCCGGCTTCGGCGAGAACGCCCGCGTGATCCAGTGGATCGTCCGCCGCCTCGAAGGAAAGGCGGGCGCGGTCCAGACGCCGATCGGTCTCCTCCCCACCGATCTCGACACGAACGGACTCGACCTCACGCGGGCCGCGCTCGCCGAACTCTTCGATGTGCCGGCGGATGCCTGGCTGGCGGAGTGCGCCTCGACGGAGGAATTCTTCAACCGCTTCGGCGAGAGACTCCCCGCGGAACTGCGTCAGCAGCTGTGGGAGTTGCAGATGCGCCTGCGCCTCGCGGATCGCGCCGCAGCCTGACGCCCTGACAGAGCTTGTGCCGTCATCGGCACACCCAGACGTGGGCTTCGCGGGTGGCGCCATCCCCTTTCTCGCATGCCACCCGCGAGGTCCATGACCCCTGATCACGAGGCGCCCGCATGAACGATCGCATCACCCTCCGCTTCCTCGCCGCCCCCGGCGATGCGACGGCCGACGGCAGCAGCGTGCAGGCGGGCCGCGTGCTCGAGTGGATCGACAAGGCCGGCTACGCGTGTGCGGTCGGCTGGAGCGGTGCCTACTGCGTGACCGCCTACGTCGGCAACGTGCACTTCACCCAGCCGATCTCGGTCGGCAGCCTGATCGAAGCGCAGGCTCGGATCATCCACACCGGGCGATCGAGCATGCACGTGCTGGTGCGCGTCTCGCAGACCGATCCCCGAGGGGGCATAACAGCCGAGAACACCGGCCGTCTCGCCACGCACTGCCTGCTGATCTTCGTCGCGGTCGACGAGCAGAAGAAGCCCCGCGCGATTCCCTCCTGGAGCCCGGATTCGCCGGAGGATCGCACCCTCGCCACCGGTGCCACCGCGCGGATCGAGGCGCGCCGCGCCATCCACGAGGTGATGCGAGCCCAGCAGTACACGACCCGGGGCACCGGGCCGCGGATCGTCTTCCGATTCCTCGCCGCGCCCAACGATGTGAACTGGGGTGGTAACGCGCACGGCGGTATCGTGATGCGCTGGATCGACGAAGCGGCGAACGCCGTGGCCATGCGGTGGTCGGGTCAGGATGCGGTGGCCGTCTACTCGGGCGGCATCCACTTCTACCGTCCCGTGCGGATCGGGCATCTGGTCGAGGTCGAGGCCCGGCTCATCCACACCGGCTCGCGCAGCATGCACCTCGCGATCCACGTCCGCTCCGGCGATCCGCGCACGGGCGAACTCGAGCTCACCACGCAGTGCATGAGCGTCTTCGTCGTGCGCGGGTCCGACGGCTCGGCCGAGCCGATCCCGCCGATGACGATCGTCTCCGAGGAGGACGCGCGCCTCGACGGGCACGCCCGCGATCTGATCACGATGCGCGCAGCGCTGCCGCTTCTGCCGGTGTGACGCAGGACCGCCCGGTAGGGTCGACCTCGTGAGCGCAGCCCCGATCCTCGTCGTCAACGGTCCGAACCTGAACCTGCTCGGCACACGCGAGCCGACGCTGTACGGATCCGACACCCTCGCCGACGTCGAGCGGATCGTCTCCGCCCGGGCCACCGCGCTGGGGCGTCCGGTCGAGTTCTTCCAGTCCAACTCCGAGGGCGCCATCATCGACCGCATCCACGCGGCGCGCGGCGTGGCTGCGGGCGTGGTGATCAACGCGGGCGCCTACACGCACACCTCCGTGGCGATCCGCGACGCGCTGCTCGCCGCCGAGCTCCCGCTGGTGGAGGTGCACATCAGCAATGTGCACAAGCGCGAGCCGTTCCGGCACCACTCCTACCTCTCCGACATCGCCATCTCCGTCATCGTCGGCGCGGGCGTCACCGGCTACGTCTACGGACTCGAAGTCCTCGACCGCAGCCTCGCCGACGCCTGACGCCCGGCGTAGCCTCGGGGCATGAGCTCACGCGATCCGCACCTCGCCCTGTCCTTCGGCGCCTCGGTCGACGACTACGAGCGCGGCCGGCCCGGGTACCCCGACGACGCCGTCGACTGGTTGCTCGCGCACGCGCCCGATCGGGCCGGAGCCGCCCGGGTTCCGGCACGGGCACGAGCGGCGGGCGTCCCCGCCGCGGGCCGCATCCGCGCGGTCGACGTCGGTGCCGGCACCGGCAAGTTCACCCGTTCGCTGCTCGCACGCGAGCTGGAGGTGACCGCCGTCGAACCGGATGATCAGATGCGCGGGCGGCTCGCGACGGAGCTTCCCCCGGTGACCGCGCTCGCCGGCTCCGCGGAATCGATGCCGCTGCCCACCGCATCCGCCGAGCTCGTGACGTTCGCGCAGGCCTGGCACTGGGTCGATCCGCCCGTCGCGACGGCCGAGATCGCGCGCGTGCTCGTGCCGGACGGCGTGCTCGGCCTGGTCTGGAACATCCGCGACGAGAGCGTCGAATGGGTGGCGCGCTTGGGGGCGATCATGGGTGCGTCCGAGGCCGAACGCTACGACACCGTGCACCCCGCACTGGGTGCGGAGCTGCAGCGGCACGCGCACGCCGAGTTCTGCTGGTCGAACCCGCTGAGCCGAGAACAGCTGCACGCCATGGTCGCCTCGCGCAGCTACATGATCGTGAAGCCCGAGGCGGAGCGCGCCGCCGTTCTCGCCGAGATCGACGAGTTGCTGGACGCGCATCCGGACCTCGCCGGTCGAGAGGTGTACGACGTGCCGTATCTGACCCGCGTCACCATCGCGACGCGGGTCCGATAAGGCCTCGGCTCTCAGCGGGCGTACCTCCCCGTCGCCAACTCGTCGAGCAGTGACGGACCGGACGGCGCCCAGCCCAGCAGGCGCGCCCGCGACCCCGTCGTCTGCTGATCGAGGAGCAGCGCATCCGCGAAGTCGCTGCCGAGACGCTCGCGAGCTGCGTCACCCGACTCGGTGACGATCTCGCCGCCGACCGCCGCGGTCAACTCCGCGACGCTCGGGTTCTGACCGCTCGCGCCGATGTAGTAGCTGCCGTCATCGCCCGACTCGAGCACGAGCACGTAGAGCGCCGCCAGGTCGTCGACGTGCACGGTCACCCAGTGCTGCTCGCCCGTACCGACCGTCAGCGGGGCGGATGCGGCCACACTCGCCGGAATCCCGGCGCCGTAGCCGTAGACGATCCCCGGCGCGACGATGCCGATGCGGGCTCCCCTCGTCGCCAGGAGCTCCCCCTCGGTTCCCAGCCGCCACGCCGTGAGAGCGGGCGGCGCGAACGGATCGTTCTCGACGATGTCGTCGCCGTCACCCCAGATCCAGACACCGCTCGTGTGCACGTACGGCTTGCCCGTGCCCGAGAACGCTTCGGCGACCGCCTGCACCACGATGCGGTCGCCGTCCTCGCCGAGGTCGGCGGTGTGGATCGCGCCGTCCACCTCGGTGAGTCGGTCTGCGAGCCACGCGCCCTCGCCGATGTCGCCCAGGAGCGCGGTCGCTCCAGCGGCTTCGACCGCGGCGACGGCGTCCTTCCGGCGCACGAGTGCGGTGACCTCGTGGCCGGCGGCGAGCAGCGAGGCGAGCACACGCGCGCCGATGTAGCCGGTTCCTCCGGTGAGCAGGACGCGCATCACTTGACCGTGTTCGGGTCGCCGCCGACGCGACCGGCGCGCTCGAGCGCGGTGATCGCGTCACGCTCGGCGTCGCTCAATTCGAAGCCGAAGACGTCGAAGTTCTCGCGGACGCGCTCGGGGTTGTTCGACTTGGGGAAGACGATGTGTCCCCGGTCGAGATGCCAGCGGAGCACGACCTGAGCGGGAGTCGCGCCGTGCGCAGCGGCCGGTCCGGTGATCTCGGGCAGCTCCAGCAGCGGGTACTTGCCCTGGCCGAGCGGGCCCCAGGCCTCCGTGGCGATGCCGTGCGTGAGGCCGAACGCCGTCACCTCGGGCTGCTGGTGGTACGGGTGCAGCTCGATCTGGTTCACGGCCGGCACGATCTCGGTCTCGGCGACCAGGCGCTCGAGATGCGGCACGAGGAAGTTCGAGACGCCGATGGCGCGGGTGAGTCCGGCGGCCCGCAGCGACTCGAGGGTCGTCCAGCTCTCGATGTAACGGTCCTGCTCCGGGCTCGGCCAGTGGATCAGGTAGAGGTCGACGGCGTCGAGGCCGAGCTTCTCAAGGCTCGCGTCGAGCGCGGCCGCCGACGTCTGCTTGCCCTGGTCCGCGTTCCACAGCTTCGTGGTGATGAACAGCTCTTCGCGCGGGATGCCGGATGCGGCGATGGCTCGACCCACGCCTTCCTCGTTGCCGTAGATCGCGGCGGTGTCGATGTGCCGGTAGCCGGCCTCGAGCGCGTCGGAGACGATCCGTTCGGTCTGCTCGGGATCGACCTTGAAGACGCCGAAGCCGAGTTGCGGGATGAGGGTGCCGTCGTTGAGAGTGACGGTCGGGACGGTGGTCGCGGAAGACGATGTCATTGCTCAAGCCTGGCATCGGGGCGTCGTCGGCGACAGCCGAAGACGCGGAGAGCGAACGGAGATTCGGACTTCCGATGCGACGCTCGACGCGCCAAGGTGGGGGTATGCGCATCCGCCCGCTCGTCACCGCCGCCGCTCTGCTCATCGCCCTCGCCGGCTGCGCCTCCTCGGGCGGCGCGACACCGGCGCCGACGGTGACCGAGACGACCACGGTGACCGCCTCGCCGACATCCACGCCGACCCCGACGCGGACTCCCGTGGCCGACGGCACCTGCACCGTCGACCAGCTCACTCTGACGAACCAGCACGACGGGGAGGCGAGCGGGATGAGCCAGTACTACTTCGACATCGTCTTCACGAACACCTCCTCGACCGAGTGCACACTGGAGGGGTATCCGGGCGTCTCGTTCGTGGGGGACGGAAACGGCACGCAGATCGGTGATCCGGCCGGCGAGGACCCGTCCGTCGCCGTCACGACCGTGACCCTGGCCGCGGGCGGCGGCACGGCCGTCTCGCACGTGCACGGCACCCAGCCCGGCGCGTACGACTGCACCGAGACACAGGCCGACGGCATCCGGGTGTACCCACCGCACTCGTACGAGTCGGCGTATGTCGCGGATCCGCTGCCGGCCTGCGCCACCGCCGGCGTCGTTCTGCTGCAGGTGACGCCGGTCGAGGCGGGTTGACCGAGCCGGGCTCGACGCAACCTCGGCTGAGAGCGGTCGTCAGCCTGGATGAGCGCCGACGACGGCTCTCAGCCGAGGTTGTGTCGCACTACCGGGTCAGCTGGGCGTAGAGCTCGGCCGGATCGGCAGCGAGGCCGGCCTTGACCGTGCGGCTGAGGTCATCGACGACCACCTCGACGGCTCCGGATTCGATCGCGTCGAGGCCGGCGCGTGCCACATCCGCTGGGGCGTTCTTCGCCGCCGTCACCGTCGCGGCCATGTCGGTGTCGATGTAGCCGACATGGAGTCCCACCACGTGCGTGCCCTGACCGGCGAGTTCGAGCCGGATGCTGTTGGTCGCAGCCCAGAGCGCCGCCTTGGCGACACTGTTGGAGCCGGAGAGGTGCGCCCACGAAAGCACGGAGTGCACGTTCAGGATCGCTCCTCCGTCGTGCGCGGCGAGCGCGGGCGCCAGCGCACGCGTCACGAGCAACGGTCCGAAGAGGTCGACCTCCAGGTCGCGTCGGATGGCGGCGAGGTCGCCGCTCACCAGCGGAGCCGCCTCGGCGATGCCTGCGTTGTTGATCAGCACCGAGACGTCGGGCGCCTGATCGACCAGCCCCGCGACCGCCTCCGCATCCGTCACCTCGAGGGCGATCGCGACGACGCGCGGATCACCCCACGGCTCGCCGGTGCGTGATGTGGCGTAGACCTTCGCGGCGCCGCGGGCCAGAGCCTCGGCCACGAATGCGCGCCCGAGACCGCGGTTGCCGCCGGTGACGAGCACGACCTGTCCATCGATCGAGACCATGATGTTCTCCTTCGTCCGACGGTGGCGGGCGCTCCGCCCACGATGTACACCGATCGGTTTCCTCGACCCTAGCCCGGATGACCGACGAAGTACACCGATCTGTGTATTTCGGCTACACTCGGGTCATGAGTACGCGTGAACGCATCCTCGACGCCGCGACGACCCTCTTCTACACCGAGGGGATCACCGCGGTCGGCGTCGATCGCATCAGCTCCGAGGCAGGGGTCTCGAAGCGATCCCTGTACCAGCACTTCGGCACCAAGGAGGCGCTCGCCGGGGAGGTGTTCGGCCGGGACGAGCCCCGTTTCGCCGTGCTTGCGGCGGCGGATGCTATCGCGGACCCGACAGAACGCATCCGGGCGGTCTTCTCGTCGCTGATCACGACGGCGCGCGCGGCCGGTTTCCACGGCTGCCCCTATCTCAACGCCGCCGCCGAATTGCACGATCCGGATGCACCCGCGGCCGAGGCCTCGCGACGTCGCAAAGCGGGTCTGACCGCGTTCTTCCGCCAGAACGCGGCGGCCCTCGCCGATTCGGATCCCGATGCGCTCGCCGCTCAGCTCACGATGCTCTACGACGGCGCCGCCGCCTGGACGGTGATGCGCACCGAGGCTCCCCCGGCCGCGCTGCTCGACGCCGTCGACGTGCTGCTCGCCGCGCGTCGCGGTCGACCCGGTGATCCGGGTGTGGCCTACTCTCGTTAGGTCGTATCGACCACAGCAAGGAGCACTCGTGACGATCACCGCTGCAGCAGACGGATCCGCCCTCGGCAACCCCGGCCCCGCCGGATGGGCGTGGTACGTGGACGACGACCGGTGGGCGGCGGGCGGCTGGCCGCACGGCACGAACAACATCGGTGAGCTCACCGCGGTGCTCGAATTCCTGCGAGCGACGGCGAACGAGTCGGAGCCCGTCCACATCCTGTGCGACAGCCAGTACGCGATCAAGGCCTGCACCGAGTGGATGGCCGGCTGGAAGCGGAAGGGCTGGCGCAAGGCCGACGGCAAGCCCGTGATGAACGTCGAGATCATCAAGGCGCTCGACGAGGCGCTGCAGGGCCGCAAGGTCACCTTTGAGTGGGTGAAGGGGCACGCCAATCACCGGATGAACGAGGCCGCGGACGAGCGCGCCCGCGGCGCCGCGACCGCGTACCAGCGTCGCCAGCCGGCGAACGAGGGGCCGGGCTGGCCGACCGCCGCCGTCCGGCCCGCCGAGCCCGTGCCTCCGCTCGACGCCCCGGCCGCCACCCTCTTCTAGCGAGAAGTTGCCGGAGTGGGCGGTCGACTCCTGCAACTTCTCGGAGGGCGCAATGCATTGCCCGGCGATGGGAAGAGGAGCAGGCTTGCGGGATGGATTACACACACCTCGGCCGCACCGGCCTCGTCGTCTCCCGCGCCGTTCTCGGCACGATGAACTTCGGGCCGCAGACGTCCGAACCCGATTCCTTCGCCATCATGGATCGCGCCCACGAGCTGGGCGTCAACTTCTTCGACACCGCCAACGTCTACGGCCAGCACCTGGGGAACGGCGCGACCGAGGAGATCGTCGGCCGTTGGTTCGCGCAGGGCGGCGGTCGACGCGACCGCACCGTTCTCGCGACCAAGCTCTACGGCGACATGAAGCCGTTCGACGGCCACGAGGACTGGCCCAACGGCGGCAAACTCTCCGCCCTCAACATCCGCCGCGCCCTCGACGCGAGCCTCCGCCGGCTGCAAACCGACCACATCGACCTGTACCAGTTCCACCACATCGACCGCGAGACGCCGTGGGACGAGATCTGGCAGGCGCTCGAGGTCGCGGTCGCTCAGGGCAAGGTGCTCTACGTCGGCAGCAGCAACTTCGCGGGCTGGCACATCGCGCAGGCCCAGGAGGCCGCGAAGACCCGGACCTTCACCGGCCTCGTGAGCGAGCAGTCGATCTACAACCTGATCGTGCGCGACGTCGAGCGCGAAGTGCTTCCGGCCGCGCAGGCGTACGGCCTGGGCGTCATCCCGTGGTCGCCGCTGCAGGGTGGTCTGCTCGGCGGAGTGATCCGCAAGACGGAGGAGGGCAGCCGCCGAAACACCGGCCGCGCCACCGAAGCGCTCGAGCAGCGCCGTCCGGCTCTCGAGGCCTACGAGGCGTTCGCCGACGAGCTCGGCGTCGGTCCGGGTGAGCTGGCGCTCGCGTGGCTGCTGCACCAGCCGGCCGTCACCGCGCCGATCACGGGGCCGCGCACGATGGCGCAGCTCGAAAGCGCCGTGGCCGCCGTCGATGTGAAGCTCGACGCGGATGCGCTGGCGCGGCTCGACGAGATCTTCCCCGGCCACAAGACGGCTCCCGAGGACTACGCCTGGTGACGCTCCACCCCTGACCCTGCGAGGGACCCGCCCTCGAACCGAGGCGGGGTCCCTCGCGGAGAGGGTCAGCTCGCGACGGCTGCCGCGATCTCGGGGAACAGCGCGTCGAGCATCGAGCCGACCCAGTCGATCAGGGCACGGTCCTCGAGCGGCGCCCCGTTCATGACGGGCATCGGCACGACCACGGCGGATGCGGCCTGCAGGTACTTCGCGGTCGGGTACATCCGTCGCAGACGCACCTGGATGGAATCGGGCAGGTTCGCCGGCGCGACCCGCACGTTCGAGCCCATCGCCACCACGTCCGACAGCCCGGCCTTCTGCGCCCGCATCCGCAGCCGCGAGACGGCGATCAGGTTGTCGACCGCCTCGGGCAGAGCGCCGTAGCGGTCGGTCAGCTCCTCGACCACGAGGTCGATACTGCCCGGCTTGGCATTCAGACCCGACGCGGTCGACAGCTTCTGATAGGCCTCCAGCCGCAGCCGCTCACTGTCGACGTACTCCTCCGGGATGCGCGCATCGACCGGGAGTTCCAGCCGCAGCTCGGTCTGCCCCTCGGCGACGTCGCCTCGGAAGGTGTCGACGGCCTCGCCGATCATCCGCAGGTAGAGGTCGAAGCCGACGCCCGCGATGTGACCGGACTGCTCGCCGCCAAGCAGGTTGCCGGCGCCGCGGATCTCGAGGTCTTTCAGCGCGATCTGCATACCGCCACCGAGATCGGTGTTCGCGGCGAGGGTCTGCAGCCGGTCGTGCGCCGTCTCGCTCAACGGCTTGAGCTCGTCGTAGAGCAGGTAGGCGTAGGCGCGCTCGCGACCGCGGCCCACGCGTCCACGCAGCTGGTGCAGCTGCGACAGGCCGTACTTGTCGGCCCGATCCACGATGAGGGTGTTCGCGTTGGGGATGTCGAGGCCCGTCTCGACGATCGTGGTCGACACGAGCACGTCGAACTTGCGTTCCCAGAAGTCGACGATGATGCGTTCGAGTTGTGTCTCGCTGAGCTTGCCGTGCGCCACGGCGATGCGCGCCTCCGGCACCAACTCGGCGATCTGCGCGGCGACACGGTTGATCGAGGCGACGCGGTTGTGCACGAAGAACACCTGGCCCTCACGCAGCAGCTCGCGCCGGATCGCGGCCGAGACCTGCTTCTCCGAATACGGCCCGACGAAGGTGAGGATCGGGTGACGCTCCTCCGGCGGCGTCGCCAGAGTCGACATCTCGCGGATGCCCGTCACCGCCATCTCGAGCGTGCGCGGGATGGGCGTGGCGCTCATCGACAGGATGTCGACGTTCTTCTTCAGCGCCTTGAGCTTGTCCTTGTGCTCGACGCCGAAGCGCTGCTCCTCATCGATCACGAGGAGACCGAGGTCTTTGAACAGGATGTTGTCGCTGAGCAGCCGGTGCGTCGCGATGACCATGTCGACGGTGCCGTCGGCCAGGCCGGCGATCGTCTCGCGCGCCTCCTTGTCGGTCTGGAAGCGGCTGAGCGCGCGCAGGTGCACCGGGAAGCCGGCGAAACGCTCCTGGAAGGTCTCGAGGTGCTGGCGCACCAGCAGGGTGGTCGGCACGAGCATGGCGACCTGCTTGCCATCCTGGATCGCCTTGAACGCGGCGCGCACGGCGACCTCGGTCTTGCCGAAGCCGACGTCGCCCGAGAGCAGGCGGTCCATCGGGATCGGCCGTTCCATGTCGGCCTTCACCTCGTCGATCACGGTGAGCTGGTCGGGCGTCTCGGCGAAGGGGAACGCTTCCTCCAGCTCGCGCTGCCACGGTGTGTCCGGCGCGAACGCGTGCCCGCGGGAGGCCATCCGTGCCGAATAGAGCTTCACCAGCTCGACCGCGATGTCGCGGACCGCCTTGCGCGCCTTCGACTTGGCGCTCGCCCAGTCGCTGCCGCCCATCTTCGAGAGCTGCGGAGCCTCGCCTCCGACATAGCGCGAGAGCAGATCGAGCTGGTCGGTCGGCACCAGCAGCTTGTCGCCCGGGAAGCCGCGCTTGGAGGGCGCGTACTCGAGCACGAGGTACTCGCGCTTGGTCTTCACCGGATTGCGGCCACCACTGGAGACCTCGCGCTGGCTCAGCTCCACGAAGCGGCCGATGCCGTGCGTGGCGTGCACGACGTAGTCGCCGGCCTTCAGCTGGATCGGGTCGACCACGTTCTTGCGCCGTGACGCGAGCTTCTTGACGGCGCGAGAGTCGTAACCGGCGCTGCGGCCGTAGAACTCGGTGTCGGTGATCAGCGCGAGCTTCGCCTCAGGCAGCTCGAAGCCATGGTCGACGGATGCTTGCAGCACGTACGCGAGACCGGGCTCGGGATCCGCGGGGAACTCGGTCACGACGCGCGCGGCGACCTCGGCCTCGGCCAGCACCTGGTCGGCTCGGTCGACGATGCCGGCGCCGGGGGCGGTGATCGCGACGCTCCAGCCCTCGGCCAGGAGGTGGCGCACGTGCTCGATCGCGCCGTCGACGTTGCCGCCGAAGCCGGGGATCGGATCCGCCTCGATCCGCACGGCGAGGATCTCGTCGATGCCGAGATCCTCGGGCAGCACGGTCGGGCCGTCGGTGGCCGGCCCCTGCTGGAAGGTGGAGAGGGTCCACCACGGATGATCGGGCGTGGGCGAGCCGGGCGCGCTGAACTGCACGGCGTCGCGCAGGCGTCCCAGCGAGATGAACTCGCCGCTGGCCAGGTCGATGGGCGCCTCGGCACCAGCGGTCGCCGCGCTCCAGGCCGCTTGGAGGAACTCGCGGTTCGTCTCGGCGAGGCTGATGGCCCGGCTGGCGACGCGTTCGGGCGCGATCACGGCGACGGCCGCACCCTCGGGCAGGTAGTGCGAGATCGGCACCAGCCGGTCGAGCAGCGCGGGCGCGAGCGACTCCATCCCCTCGACGGGAATGCCCTCGGCGATCTTGGCGAGCATCGCCGACAGGCTCGGGAACTCGTGCTGCATCTCGCGGGCGCGCTGGCGCACCGCCGGCACGAGCAGCAGTTCTCGGCTCGGCGGCAGCGAGACCGAGGCGAGCTCGCCCTCGAGCGAGCGCTGGTCGGCGACCGAGAAGGCGCGGATCGAGTCGACCTCGTCGCCGAAGAAGTCCACGCGGCTGGGATGCTCGGCCATCGACGGGAAGACGTCGAGGATTCCGCCGCGCACCGCGAACTCGCCGCGCCGCGTCACCATGTCGACGCGTGCGTACGCGAGGTCGACGAGAGTGGTGGCGATGCGGGCGAGGTCGTAGCCGCGGGCGCCCTTGACCAGCTCGACCGGCTCGATGTCGGCGAGGTTGTCGGCGACGGGCTGCAGGGCGGCCCTCACCGACGCGACCACGATCAGCGGATGCGCGCCGCTCCACGTGCGCATCCGTCGCAACGCGTCGAGGCGCCGCCCGACGATCTCGGCGCTGGGGCTGAGCCGCTCGTGCGGCAACGTCTCCCAGGCCGGGAACTCCACGATCTGCGCATCGGGCAGGCTCGCCTCGAGGCTCGCGCGGAGGCTCTCGGATTCGCGGCCGGTGGCGGTCACGACGAGGAGCGCCTGCGGTTTCTCGAGTCGACCGCGCTGGGCGAGGAGTCCGGCAAGGAGAGGCGCACGCAGGCCGTCCGTCAGCGAGAAATCGGCGTTCCGCCCGGCATAGGCCAGGGCGTCGTCGAACGTGGAGGCGCGCGAAAGCGCCGCGATCAAGCCCTGAAGTATCACCCGAGAAGTCTACGGCGGGGCACCGACACGGAGTGTCGGCGTCCCGCTCTCGCATCAGCCCGCGGGGCACCGACACGGAGTGTCGGCGTCCCGCTTTCGCATCAGCCCGCGGGGCACCGACACGGAGTGTCAGCGTCCCACTCCCGCATCCATACGCGGGGCACCGACACGGAGTGTCGGCGTCCCGCCTGCCGGGCGTCCTCCTCAGCCTTTCGCGACCGTGTGCCAGTGACCGTCTTCGGCCGATGCCTCCGCTGCGTCGACGACGCGCGCCGCGGCCAGCGCATCCGCCACCGACGGCGCGATCTGCTCGCCCGTGGTGACCGAGGTGAGGAACTGCCACGCCTCGACGACTTTGAGTTCGTCGAAGCCGGTGGGTTGGCCGGGGCCGGGCTGGAACCGCGAGAACTCGCCGTCGCCGGGTTTGGCGAGCACCGTCGTGTAACCGTGCAGGTCTCCCCCGGTGCCGATGCAGACCTCGAGCTCGTTCATCCGCGCATAGCTCCAGCGCAGCGAGCCGTTGGTGCCGAAGATCTCGATCGAGTAGTCCGCGCGCGGGCCGACCGCCACCCGAGACGCCTCGAGGAAGCCGACCGCGCGCGAGCCGCCACCGAAGCGCACCAGCAGGGATGCGTAGTCCTCGTTCTCAACGGCCCTCTTCGGGTCTTCGGCGGACGCCCTCACGTGGCCCACCGTCGCTCCGACCGGAACGGGTCGTTGAGTGATGACCGTCTGGGTCAATGCGGTGACCTCCTGGATCGGCGCCACCAGATAGGTGGCGAGGTCCACGCCGTGCGAGAGCAGGTCGCCGAGCACACCCGAACCTGCGCGGGCACGCTCGTAACGCCAGGTGAACGCGCCCAGCGGATCCGCGGAGTAGTCGGCCAGCAGCGACACCTTCACATTGGTGATCTCACCCAACTCGCCGTTCGTGATGATCGTTCGGGCGTGCTGCACCGCCGGCGCGTGGCGATAGTTGAAGCCGACCGCGGTGGCGACGCCCGCGGCCTCGGCGGCTGCGACGATCTCGGCCGTCTCGGCCGAGTTGCGGCCGGTGGGCTTCTCGATCCAGAACGGCTTGCCGGCGGCGGCGGCGGCGAGTGCGAACTCGCGGTGCAAGAAGTTGGGGGCGCAGATGGAGACGACGTCGACTTCGGGGTCGGCGAGAACCGCGCGGTAGTCGAGCGTGCCGCGCTCGTAGCCGAGAACGTCGACGGCGTAGTCGACGTTCGCCTGAACGGCGTCGGCGGCGATCACGAGGCGGGGCGCGAATTCGGCTTCCGGATACGCGTAGCGAAGCGATGCGTAGGCGCGCGAGTGCAGGCGCCCCATCCATCCGACGCTGATGAGTCCGACTCCGATGCTGCGACGTGTGGTCATGGTGACCGATCTCCTTCGATCTGGTGGCGTCCGACCCGACGAGCGGGTCGAATCGATTCGACCATCCCACTCTACACGTCACAATGTCAAGACAATAGACCCTATGCAACCTTCCCCCGCTCCTGCGAGGGACCCCTCCTGTGCGCGACGGACCCGCCCTGGGAGGGTCCCTTGCGCACAGAAGGGGTCCCTCGCAAGAAGGCGCTCAGGAGGAGGTGGTGTGCACCTTGAGCTGCGCGGCGGTGAGGCCCTGCTCGGCGATCAGCTCGACCGCATCCGCAGCATCGCCGATCAGGATGGGGAGCGTCTCGCGTTCGGGGCCGGCGAAGTCCTTGAGCACGAAGTCGGCCGCGTCCTGCCGCCCCGGCGGACGCCCGACGCCGATGCGTACGCGAATGAAGTCGCCGCCGCCGGTCGCGGCGATGATGTCACGGATGCCGTTGTGCCCGCCGTGCCCGCCGCCGTGCTTGAGCTTCAGGGTGTCGAAGGGGATGTCGAGCTCGTCGTGCAGAACGATCAGCTGCGCGGGCTCGAGGGAGTAGAACTTGAGCAGCTGCGACGTCGGCCCTCCGGAGAGGTTCATGAAACTGTTGGGCTTGGCGAGGATCAGCTTCGGGCCCCCCGGCCGCACGAAGCCTTCAGCGACGACCGCGTTCGCCTTGTGGGTCTTGAAAGGGGCGGAGATCCGTCGCGCCAATTCGTCGAGCACCATCTGGCCGACGTTGTGCCGGTTCTTCGCGTACTGCGCCCCGGGGTTGCCGAGGCCGACGACGAGCCAGGTGTTGCTCACGACGTTCTCTTCTCTGATGTGTGCGCCCGATCGGGGCGCAGCGACGACGAAGGGGGTTGTCACAGCGTCTCACCGTGAGGCGGGACGGAGTGACAACCCCCTTCGAGGGGATTACTCGGCGGCCTGAGCGGCTTCCTGGTCGGACTCGTCGCCGAGGTCCTGCTCGACCTCGCCGGTGATGTTGATGACGAGGACGTCCTCCTCGGTCAGCAGCACGGCGCCCTCGGGCAGCGGCACATCCTTCGCGAGGATCTGGGTGCCGGCCTCGAGGCCCTCGATGTCGACGACCACGTTCTCGGGGATGCTGATCGCCAGCGCCTCGAGCGAGATGGTGTTGTTCTCGATCTGCACGGTGGTGCCGGCAGCGGCCTCACCGGTGGTGTGCACGGCCACGTCGACGGTCACACGCTCGCCCTGGCGGACGACGATGAGGTCCATGTGCTCGATGATCTGCAGAACCGGGTCCTTCTGCACGTCCTTCACCAGCACGAGCTGGTTGGTGCCCTCGATGTCGAGGTCGAGGATCGCGTTCGCCTTGCGGATCACGAGGCCGGTCTGGTGCGCGGGCAGGGCCACGTGCACGGGCTCGGTGCCGTGACCGTAGATGACGGCGGGGATCTTGCCGGCGGAGCGGAGCTTGCGCGCCGCGCCCTTGCCGAACGAGGTGCGGTTCTCGGCCGCGATCTTGTTGCTGGCTTCAGCCATGATGATGTCTCCTTGGGGCGTGGCTCGTGGCCACGGTTTGTGTCTGTTCAACTCGAACGCATGTCAGCGTGAGGAAGACCCGTGACAGTGCTCGCGCACGCCATGCCTGCCCACCGCGTCGATCACGGATGCGTGACGCATCCCTCGCCGAAGTTCAGTGGGTGAGTCTAGCCCGGATGCGCGGCGCGCGCCAGGCCGGCCCGTCGCCCCCGCGCGTGAAGCCCGTCGCGCACGCACGTGAAGCGCGGCCGCGACGGACGTGCATCCGATCGGCCGCCTCGCGCCGAGGCCGAGCCGATAGCCTGGACAACGGCCCTCACATAGCTGCAAGTCAAGGAGAATCGTGTCTGACAAGCCCACCGCAGTCGCCAACATCGGAGTCGTCGGGATGGCGGTGATGGGGTCGAACCTCGCGCGCAACCTGGCGAGCCGCGAGGGCAACACCGTCGCGATCTACAACCGCACCTACGCCCGCACCGAGAAGGTGCTCACCGAGCACCCCGAGGCGAATTTCGTCGGTTCCGAGAACATCGCCGACTTCGCCGCGTCGCTCGCCAAGCCCCGCACCGCGATCATCATGGTGCAGGCCGGTCGCGGCACCGACGCCGTGATCAACGAGCTGGTCGAGGTCTTCGAGCCGGGCGACATCATCGTCGACGGCGGCAACGCCCTGTTCACCGACACCATCCGTCGCGAGAAGGCCGTGCGCGAGACCGGCATCAACTTCGTCGGCGCCGGTATCTCCGGCGGCGAGGAGGGCGCGCTGCTCGGCCCGTCGATCATGCCCGGAGGCTCGGACGAGGCCTGGGTCACGCTCGGCCCGATCCTCAAGTCGATCGCCGCGGTCGCCGAGGGTGAGCCGTGCGTCACGCACGTCGGTCACGACGGCGCCGGCCACTTCGTCAAGATGATCCACAACGGCATCGAGTACGCCGACATGCAGTTGATCGGCGAGGCCTACGACCTCATCCGTCGCGGCACCGGCAAGACGCCGGCCGAGATCGCCGCGATCTTCGCCGAGTGGAACGAGGGCGAGCTCGAGAGCTACCTCATCGAGATCACCGCCGAGGTGCTCAAGCAGGTCGACGCGAAGACCGGTCAGCCGCTCGTCGACGTCATCGTCGACCAGGCAGGCTCCAAGGGCACCGGCGTGTGGACCGTGCAGACAGCGCTCGACCTGGGCGTGCCGGTCTCCGGGATCGCCGAGGCCGTCTTCGCCCGCTCGGTCTCCTCGAAGCCCGCGCAGCGCGCCGCCGCCGCCGAGCTGCCCGGGCCGTCGGCCGTGGCTGTCGAGGATGTCGACGGCTTCATCGAGTCGGTGCGCCAGGCGCTGTACGCCTCGAAGATCATCGCGTACAGCCAGGGCTTCGACGCGATCGTCGCGGGCGCCCAGCAGTACGGCTGGAGCATCGAGAAGGGCGAGATCGCGAAGATCTGGCGCGGCGGCTGCATCATCCGCGCGCGATTCCTCAACCGCATCACGGAGGCGTACGCCGAGAACCCCGAGCTGGTCTCGCTCGTCACGGCGCCGTTCTTCACCGAGGCGGTCGCGCGCACGCAGGATGCGTGGCGCAGCACCGTGGTGCACGCCGCGACCGCGGGGATCCCCGCCCCGGTGTTCTCGTCGTCGCTCGCGTACTACGACAGCCTCCGCGCCGACCGCCTGCCGGCCGCGCTCGTGCAGGGTCAGCGCGACTTCTTCGGGGCGCACACCTACAAGCGCGTCGACATCGACGGCACCTTCCACACCCTCTGGAGCGGCGACCGCTCCGAGGTGGAGCAGGACCCCTCGACGCACTAGTCGTCAGCGGTCATCGCTTCTGCGATGGCGTACCGCTCCGACGGCGTGTGTCAAAGAAACGGCAACCCATGAGGGGGTTGTCACTGCGTCCCACTTCGCGTGGGCCGCGGTGACAACCCCTTCGTCGTCAGCGGAGCCAGGCGGTGGTGTTCGGCGGCAGTAGGCCGCCCTCGACACGGCCGCTCGAGACGAGCAGTTCGCCCGCCGGCAGCGGCACCGGCAGCGCCCCGAAGTTCGTGATGCTCTGCCAGCCGTTGGGGCGGCGGAAGTGCAGCACCTCGGCTGCGCTCGGCAGCCACTCCAGCGATTCCCCGGTCTGCAACTCGTGCCGCAGCGCGAGCGCACCGCGGTAGAGCGCAAGCGTCGACGTGGACGAGTCCTCCTGGGCCTCGGCCGAGAGTGCGCCGAACCACCACGGTTGCGGCAGGTGCGACGGGCCCGAACCGAACCCGAAGGACGAACCAGAGCTCGTCCACGGGATCGGCACGCGGCAGCCGTCCCGCCCGATCTCGACGCCGGGGTTGCGGAAGTAGCTCGGATCCTGGCGCTGCGCGGCTGCGATCTCGACCACTTCCTGCAAGCCCAATTCCTCACCCTGGTAGAGGTAGGCGGAACCGGGCAGCGCGAGCATCAGCAGGCTCGCCGCCCTCGCCCGCTGCAGACCCAGGGCCGGGTCGAGTTCGGGTGAGACTCCCCCGCTCAGCAACCACTGCTTGGCCGGCGCGATCTCCGCATCGCCCTTCGGCGGCAGACCGTAACGGGTCGGATGCCGCACCACGTCGTGATTGGAGAACACCCACGTCGTCGAGGAGCCGGAGGCGACGGCGAGCTGCAGGTTGAACTCGATCACCTCGCGGAACAGGGCCGCGTCGAAGTCAGCCTCGAGCAGGTCGAAATTGAACGCCTGCCCGAGCCCTTCCGGGCTGGCGTAGCGGGCGCGACGCGACGCATCCACCCACGCTTCGGCGACAGCCGTGCGCGGCGGGTCGTACTCCTCGAAGACCTCGCGCCACTCGGCGTAGATCTCGTGGACGTCGTCGCGGTCCCAGATCACGTGCGTGCCATCGGTCAGCAGTTCGTCGACGACCGATTGCGGGGGCAGCGCATCCGGCAACGCCTTCGCGAGCCCGTGCGCCACATCGACGCGGAAGCCGTCGACGCCTCTGTCGGACCAGAACCGCAGCGTGCGGAGGAAGTCGTCGCGTACCTCGCGATTGTGCCAATTGAAATCGGGCTGCTCGGGGGCGAAGAGGTGCAGATAGAACTGACCATCGCCCACCGGCTGCCAGGCGGATCCGCCGAAGATCGACTGCCAGTCGCTCGGCGGCTGGTCGCCGACGCCGTCGCGGAAGATGTAGCGGTCACGCTCGGGCGAGCCCTTCGGCGCGGCGAGTGCCTCGACGAACCAGGCGTGCCGATCGGAGGAGTGGTTCGGCACGATGTCGACGATGAGCTTGATGCCGGCGGCGTGCATCCGCTCGACCATCACATCGAACTCGGCGAGGGTGCCGATCTTCGGGTCCACGTCGCGGTAGTCGTCGACGTCGTAGCCGCCGTCGGCGAGGGCCGACGGGTAGAAGGGGCTGAGCCAGACCGCGTCGATCCCGAGTTCGACGAGATACGGGATGCGCGAGGTGATGCCGACGAGGTCGCCGATGCCGTCACCGTTCGCATCCGCGAACGAGCGCGGATAGATCTGATAGACGGCCGCTTGGCGCCACCAGTCCTTCTCGGTCGCGATGGCCACGGGGGCGGGGGCGGTGTTCGTCACGGGGTCCTTTCGGTCGGTTCGTTCTTGTGGCGAAAAGTTGCAGGAGTGGGCGCTCCACTCCTGCAACTTCTCGGAGAGGAGTTACTTGATGGCGCCTTGGACGACGCCGGACATCACCCACCGCTGGGTGAAGAGGTAGACGAGGAGCGTGGGCGCCATCGCCATGAGGTAGCTCGCGAACGAGATGTTGTAGTTCGTCGAGAAGCTCAGCTGGAAGATGCTCTGCACCACCGGGATCGTCTGCAGCGCCGGATCCGCCGTGATCAGCGACGGCATCATGTAGTCGTTCCACGCGGCGAGGAAGGCGAAGATGCCGACCGTCGCGTTCATCGGCCCGAGCAGCGGGAAGATCAGCTTCCAGAACACCTGCCAGGTGGAGGCGCCGTCGAGGCGCGCGCTCTCTTCGAGTTCGAGCGGCAGCGAGCGCAGGAACGCCGAGTACAGCAGCACCGAGAACGACAGCTGGAACATGATGTGCAGGATCGTCACGCCGATGGGGTTGTCGAGGCCGAGCATCGCGGTGAGCTTGATCTGCGACAGCGCGATCACCGGGAACGGCAGGAACATCGCCGCGAGGAGGTAGATGAACGACCAGCGGAAGAGCCGCTTGTCCCAGTTGCGGGCGATCGCGAACGACGCCAGCGACGAGAGGATGATCGTGCCGGCCACCGAGAACACGGCGACACCCAGCGAGATCGCGAAGGCGCGCGGGAAGTTCGTCAGCGTCCACGCATCGACGAAGCTCTGCGGATTGAACGGCGCCGGCAACGAGAAGGCGTTGCCGTCGACCGATTGGGCGCTGGTCTTGAACGCCATCGCGATGGTCACGTACAGCGGCACCAGTACCGTCAGCGCGCACACGATCAGCAGGATGGTGACCGGCCAGTTGTAGCGCTCGCCGCGCCGGCGCACGGTGCGGTTCGAGGCGACGGCGCGCGCGGCCCGTCGCGGCAGTGTCGAGGATTCCGTCGTCATCAGAGAGCTGCCTTTCCGCCGGAGACGCGCAGTTGCGCGACCGAGATGAGCACGGCGATGAGGAAGAAGATCGTCGCGTTGGCCATCTGGTAGGCGTAGTCGCCGCCGGAGAAGCCGGTGAAGATCGTCATCGCGACGCTGCGGGTGGCCGTGCCGGGGCCGCCGTTGGTGAGGCCGACGACGATGTCGTACGAGTTCAGGTAGTTCTTGAACGTGAGCACCGTGTTGATCACGACGTAACCCGCGACCAGCGGGAACGTGATCGTGCGGAACTTCTGCCACGCGTTCGCGCCGTCGAGCGAGCTCGCCTCGTACACCTCACCGGGGATCGAGAGCAGGCCGGCCAGGTAGATCAGCAAGGCGCCGGGGATCCCCTGCCAGGCGGTCACGATCACGATCGAGATCCAGGCGAGGTTCGGATCCGCGAGGATGCTGGTCTCGAGCGGCCCGAATCCGATCGCCTGCGCGAACGCCGGCAGCGAGTTGGCGAACAGGAAGCTGAACACGTAGGCGATCACGATGCCCGAGATGACCATCGGGATCACGAAGATCCCGCGCAGCGCGGTCTTGAAACGCACCTTGGCACTCAAGGCCAGGGCGAGGCCGAGCGCGACCGCGTTCACGATCACGACCGTCACCAGTGAGAAGCCGATGGTGAAGCCGTAGGAGGTGAGGATCGAGGGATCGGATGCGAGCGCGATGTAGTTCGTGAAGCCGGTGAACTGCCACTCGCCGAAGCCGATGAAGTTCGTGAAGCTGTAGAAGATGCCCACCACCGCGGGGATCGTGATCGCGATGGTGAACAGGATCACGGCGGGCAGCAGGAAGAGGAAGTGGATCGGTTCGACGCGGCGGCGCGTCGTGCGGGTCTTCGGATGCGTCACCGCATCGACCGCGGTGGCGGCCGAGGCGCTGACGGTGGGGGCGATCGCCATCGATGGCTCCTTAGAACGTGGGATGCAGGACGAGAGAGTGGGCGCGCTAAGAGCGCACGGCGATACGGCGCCAGTCGGCGTCGAGGGTCTGCAGCAGTGATGCGCCGTCGCCGGAACGGACGGTCGCCTGCAGGTAGTTCATGACCGGGATGGTGTTCGGGATGTAGGTGCCGGCGCCCTGATAGAAGGCGCCGGCGTCGATGAGCGGTTGCAGGGCCGTGATCTTCGGGTCCGTCGCGGCCGGGGCGTCCGTGGTGACGCCGAAACCGAGGTTGTCGGCGTTGTAGGCATCGATGATCTCGGGGCTCATCAGATAGCTCAGGAAGACGCGGGCGGCCTCCTGGTTCTTCGACGCCTCGGGGATCCAGGCGGCGAGGTCGAGGTTGACCCGCGCCTTGAGGTCGGCCGGATCCTCGGTCATGGGGAGCGGGAAGACACCGAGGTCGAGGTCGGGGGCGGTCTTCGCGATCTCGCCGAACGCCCACGGGCCCTGCAGCAGCATCGCCGCCGTGCCCTGCGCGAAGGCGAGGTTGCCGTCCGAGTAGCCGCGACTGCCCGCATCCGGGTTGGAGAATCTCGCCAGCTGGACCATCTTGTCGATCGGATCGGCGAGGTTCTTCTGGAACGAGGTGCCGCTGGTCTCCGAGATGTCGGAGCCCTCCGCGGCGAGGTCGGTGAAGAAGGCGTCGACGTCGATCGCGCCTCCCACGGAGTAGTCGAACAGACCCTGACGGATGGTCCACGGCTCTTTGAACGTGCTGTAGATGGGCGTGACGCCCGCGGCGGTGAACGTGTCGCAGGCGGCGAGCAACTCCGACCACGTCGTCGGCACCGCAACGCCGTTCTGCTCGAAGAGCGCCTTGTTGTAGATGACGCCCTCGGCCGCGATCGAGTACGGCAGCACGCTCGTGGTGTCCTCGTAGGTGGCGTACTGGTCGACGAGGGCCTGCACACTGGGCTGGATGCGCTGCGCCTCCGGCATGTCGCTGAGGTCGCTGAACACTCCGCGCGGGATGTACCGGGCGACCTCGAGATCGTAATTGAGCAGCGCGAGGTCGGGCGGGTTGCCACGAACGAACATCGGAGCGATTTGCGAAGTCGAGTCGTGGACCACCCGGATCGCGCTCTGCGCTTCGTGGAACCTCGCGATGATCTCGTCGAAATAGCCGACGACCTCGGGCTTGGTCTGGAAGAAGCGGATCGCGGTCACTCCCGAGCCCGGCCCGGAAGCGCAGGCGGAAAGACCGAGTGCCGCGGTGCCGAGACCGGCGGCGGCCAGGAGGGTGCGCCGGCTGAGGCCGCGCTGGATCGGTGTTCGAGGGGGCACTTCGTCGTCTCCCGTGCTGTCGTAGAGGTTTAAATTCGGGCATTACATCTAAGTACTACATTTAGTCTGCGATGTAATCTGGCACGGTCGACGGAGGAGGTCAAGTCTTGACGCGAGAATCGTCGCGAGGCGGACCAACGGGGTCGCCCAATGTCATCCGCCAGCTCAACGCGACCGAGGTGCTCCGGCACGCGTGGAACGGAACGGTCTTCACCGCCAACGACCTGATCGCGGCGACCGGACTCACCCGATCCACGGTGATCGGCGTCTGCGACGAACTCGTCGACCGCGGCTGGTTGGAGGAACTCGAGAACCAGCGGGCGGCGGGCGAGTACAGCAAGGGCCGACCGGCCCGGCGTTACGCCCTGCACAGCAGCGCGGCAGCCGTTGTCGGCGTCGATGCCGGCATCCACCGCGTCACGGTCTACGTCAGCGATCTGCGGGGGGAGAAGATCGCGGAACGCAGCCTGCCCGTCGACCACGCCACGATCTCGGCGGAGCGACGCCTGGACGAGATCGACGGAGCGATCCTCGCGACGCTGCGCGATGCGGGCATCCGCACCGACGATGTCCTCGCCGCAGCCGTCGGCGTGCCGGCACCTGTGAACACGGCCGGTTTCTCACCGAGCGGCGACGGGGGGTTCTGGGCGCGGATGAACCCGCCGCTGCAGGAGCGGTTCGCCGCGCGCGGCTGGACGACCCTGGTCGACAACGACGCCAACCTCGCGGCTCTCGCGGAGGGGTGGACCGGCGCCGGCGCCGGTGTCGCCAGCTACCTCGCTCTACTCTCCGGCGAGCGTCTGGGCGCCGGCGTCGTCGTTGATGGCGCGCTCCTGCGCGGCGTGCACGGCCGGGTGGGCGAGATGCGCTTCCTCGACCTGCTCGTCGGTGTCGGCTCGGCCGACGGCATCGCCCTGCTCGCCCGACGCTGGGCGGCGGATGGGCTCCGACGCGTCGATCGTGCCCGGAGCGCTCTCGACCGGGTGCCATTGGAATCACTGTCGGCGCCCGAGGTGTTCGCCGCCTCCGCCGCCGGCGACCCGCTCGCGCGCGAGGTCATCGAGAGAATCGGCGAGCGGATGACCGTGGTCTTCGCGGCGCTCGCCGACGTCCTCGACGTCGAGCTCATCATCCTGGCCGGGGCTACGGCCGCGGCGGCCGGACAGGTCCTTGCGCGCGCCGAGCGCGAACTCCCGGCGCTCGCCCATGAGCCGGTCCCGAAGCTGCGAGCATCGACGCTCGGCGAGACGGTGGTCGCCGTGGGCGCCGTGCGGCGGGCCTTGAGCTGGGTGCAGGAGCACGCCCTCGAACTCGCACTGCCCACCCCGGACGTGCGCTCGGCGGGGTAAGGCGCTCAGGCGCCGCGCAGGGCCCGCACGATGAGGATCACCGCGAGACCGGTCGCCGCCGAGGTGATCGCCGCCCACGGCAGCAGAGCGAACAGCACGGCGCCACCCAGCGCGCCGACCAACGGGATCCACCGCGGCAGCGCGTTCGCCCGGAAGGCGCGGGCGTGCCCCAGCAGCATCGCCAGCAGCACGGCAGCCACCGCGAACGTCGCCAGCACCTCCACATCGAGGATCAGCACGGCCAGGATCGCCGCGACGGCGAGCGCGATCTGCGCCGTCGCCGGGTCCCCGGTGCGCGGGCTCGTGGCGCCGAAGACACCGGGAAGCTCATCGGCGGATGCGCGCCGACGCAACACCTCACGACCGCCGTCCGCGAGGGCGGCGAGCGAGGCGATCCCGGTAACCACGGCGGCGACCCGCACCACGGGCTCGAGGCCGGTACCCGCCACCGCTGCCGCGAGCGTTGCGGAGGGCAGGGTCAGCACCGCCCACTCGTAGGCGATCAGCAGCGCGAGCCCGAGTCCGAGCAGAACGACGGCACCGAGTGCGATGCCGAGCAGCCCGTAACGGGTGCCGCCATCGGATGCGGGTCGGACCCCGAGGAAGGCGAACAGCAGGATGCCCGCAGCCCAGAGTGCGCTGCTGGGCCCGAACCCGACACCCGAGAAGTTGATCGACTCGGGTCGCGCCGGAGGAACGATCGACACGATCACCACCACCGCGATCAACGTCGCGGCGACCAGAGCGGGCACCGCGATCCGCACCCCGAGCGGCAGCCGCCCGCCGCGAACGGTGAACACCAGAACGGCCACCACGAGGAGCACGGCGATCGGTCGCGCCAGCGGTTCGAAGAGGTACTCCCCCGCGATCAGAGCGACGGAGGCCGAGGCCGCGACCTGGCCGCCGAGCATCATCCAATCGCCCACGGTCGAGTGCGCCGCATCCGCTCGTCGATTCGCGGATGCGGTGGCGAACCCTGCCGCCGCGACCAACGCAGCGACCGCGACACCACCCAGCAGGTACCACCCGGACCGCGCGGCGGCGGGGCCGAGCACCCAGAACGTTCCGGCGCCGAGCACCGGCGCGAGGGTCGCCAGCACGGCGGACGCCGCGCTGGGGGCCGGCGTGCGCGTCGTGGTCGTCACGCGCTCACTGTAAGCACGAACTGCCCGCTGATCGCGCAGGCGGGGCCGATCCGTTCAGCCGAACACCGAACGCACGACGATTCCGGTCAGCACGCGCCCACCGGCAGCACCGGTGCGTCAGGCGTCGCCATCGAACATGCTCGTCACGGACCCATCGTCGAAGACCTCGTGGATCGCGCGGGCCAGCAGCGGGGCGATCGGCAGGATCGTCAGGCGATCCCACTTCTTCTCCTCCGGCAGCGGCAGCGTATCGGTGACCACGACCGAGTCGATGAACGGCGACGAGAGCAGCTCGCGCGCCGGATCGGAGAACACGGCGTGCGTCGCCGCGACGACGACGCCGATGGCCCCCGCCTGCTTCAACGCCTCGGCCGCCTTGGCGATAGTGCGGCCCGTGTCGATCAGGTCGTCGACGAGCAGGCACACGCGACCCTCGACCTGGCCGACGATCTCGTGCACCGAGACCTGGTTCGCGACCTTCGGGTCGCGACGCTTGTGGATGATCGCCAGCGGAGCCCCGAGCTTGTCGCTCCAGATGTCGGCCACGCGGACGCGACCCATGTCGGGCGAGACGACGGTGAGGGTCGAGGGGTCGAGCTTCTCGCGGAAGTGCTCCAGCAGCACCGGCATCGCGAAGAGGTGGTCGACGGGGCCGTCGAAGAAGCCCTGGATCTGCGCGGCGTGCAGATCGACCGACATGATGCGGTCGGCGCCCGCGGCCTTGAAGAGGTCGGCGACCAGACGCGCCGAGATCGGTTCGCGACCGCGACCCTTCTTGTCCTGACGTGCATACGGGTAGAACGGGGCGACCACGGTGATGCGCTTCGCCGAGGCGCGCTTCATGGCGTCGATCATGATCAGCTGTTCCATCAGCCACTCGTTGATCGGCGACGTGTGCGACTGGATGACGAACGCATCCGCACCACGCACCGACTCGTCGAAGCGGACGTACAGTTCACCGTTCGCGAACGTGCGCGCGTCTGTGTGCACCAGTTCGGTCTCGAGCTCGACCGCGATCGCCTCCGCCAGTGCGGGATGAGCCCTGCCGGAGACGAGGACGAGACTCTTCTTGTTACTGGCGGTGATGGCCGACACTATTCTCCAGTCCTTCCGGAAGCTGCCGCTCCGGTTGTTGCGTCGTCGGCACCGTTCGCGGCCTCCGCGGCCAGCGCAGCGTCAGCTGCGGCGGTCCCGGGGCGGTGGGTCTGCACCCAGCCGGCCATGTTGCGTTGGGGAGCCACGGTGATGCCCAGGGCACCGGCAGGGACGTCCTTGCGGATCACCGTTCCCGCCCCCGTGTACGCTCCGTCACCGATTCTAACCGGCGCGACGAACACGTTGTGCGAGCCCGCTCGCACGTGCGAGCCGACCACGGACGAGGCCTTGTTCACTCCGTCGTAGTTCGCGAAGATCGAACCGGCACCGATGTTCGAGTGCTCGCCGATCGTGGCGTCGCCGACGTACGAGAGGTGCGGCACCTTCGATCCGGCCCCGATCGTCGCGTTCTTCGTCTCGACGTACGTCCCGATCTTGCCCTCCTCGCCGAGGTACGTCCCCGGCCGCAGGAACGAGAACGGACCGACCTGGGCTCGCGCGCCGATCACGGCGAGAGTCGCATCCGACCGCTTCACGACGGCGTCCTCGCCGATCTCGCAGTCGACGAGCGTCGTGTCGGGGCCGATGACGGCGCCGCTCGCGATGGTCGTCGCACCCTTGATCTGCGTGCCCGGCAGCAGTTCGACGTCGGGGGCGAGTACGGCCTTCACGTCGATCCACGTCGTGGCCGGATCCTGGATCGTGACGCCCTCGAGCTGCCAGTGGCGCACGATGCGCGCATTGAGCTCGAGAGCCGCGGCCGAGAGCTGCGCGCGATCGTTGATCCCGGCGACCAGCCAGTGGTCGCGGACGGGGATCGCGTCGATCGCGCGACCGGCCGCCTTCAGAGCCGAAGCCGCATCGGTGAGGTACTTCTCGTTCTGGGCGTTCTGCGTGCCGATGCCGCCGATGACCCCCCGGAGGGCAGCGGCGTCGAAGACGTAGACGCCGGCGTTGATCTCGGTGATCAGCAGCTGCTCGGCCGTGGCGTCCTTCTGCTCCACGATCGCCTCGAACGCGCCGCCGGCCGAGCGGATGATCCGCCCGGCGCCGGTCGGATCCTCGAAGACGGCCGACAGCATCGTCAGGGCGTTCGCGCCGCGGCGGTGCGCCTCGATCAGCTCGCGCAGCGTGTCGACATCGAGCAGGGGCACATCCGCACTGAGGACGACGACGCAACCGTCGAAATCGGCGGGGAGGGCGGCGAGGCCCACCTCGACGGCGCGACCGGTGCCGGGGATCTCGTCCTGATCGACGATCGCGACCCGCGGCGAGTGCTCGGACACGGCAGCGGCCACCCGCTCGCGATCGTGACGGACGACCGCGATCACGTGAGCTGCATCGAGGGCATCGGCGGTGTCGAGCACATGACCCACCAGCGGCAGACCGGCCAGCGGATGCAGGACCTTCGGCGTGCGGGACTTCATCCGAGTGCCTTGCCCGGCGGCCAGGACGACGACGGCGAGAGTGGTATCGGTCATGGTTCTCCCTGATCTCGAGCGTCTCAGCTCGTGCTCCGCCTCCAGGGTTCGAACCTAGACCTAACAGCTCCAAAGGCTGTCGTGCTGCCATTACACCAAGGCGGACCGCGCGCACGCGCGCAGTGGTCAATTCTGCCAGACCCACGCGGCGGCTTCTGCCTGCGCATCAGGACGACCCTGCGATGATGGAGCCGTGACCGCTAACGACGAGGTCGACGGGATCGTCGACGCCTGGGTGAGAGAGAGGCCCGACCTCGATTTCACCCCGCTGCAGGTGTTCTCGCGGGTGCGGCGACTCGCCAAGCACCTCGAGAAGGCGCGCAGCAGTGCCTTCAGCCGGTCGGAGCTCGAGACGTGGGAGTTCGACGTGCTCTCGGCCCTGCGCCGCGCGGGCACGCCCTACCGGCTCAGCCCCAAGCAGCTTCTGCAGGCGACGATGGTCTCGAGCGGCACCATGACCAACCGGATCGACCGCCTGGTCGAGCGCGGACTCGTCGAGCGGCTCGATGATCCGAACGACGGACGCGGCGTGCTGGTGCAGATGACCGCGGGCGGGCTCACCCGCGTCGACGCCGCGATCACCCGCCTCGTCGACGCCGAGGAGGAACTGCTCGGCGCCCTCAGCCACCCCCAGCAGGCCCGGCTCGCCGCCCTCCTGCGCAAGCTCTCCATCGACTTCGGCTGAGCGCCGTCCTGCGAGGGACCCGCCCTGTGCGCGAGGGACCCGCGCTGGGCGGGTCCGACGCGCACGGAAGGGGTCCCTCGCAGGAGGTCAGCGGATGCGGTAGCGGCCCGAGACCAGGCCGATCGCCCACTCGAGGGGGCCCTTGCCGATGAAGCGCCACCAGAGGTACGCGAGCGACGGCAACCCGACCACGAGGATGAGCCAACCGAGCACGTTCGACGTGGCGCCGACCCAGCCGGTGCGCGCCAACCCGGCGACCACGCCGACCTGGAGCACGTAGAGCGAGAGCGCGACCGAACCGGCGGCTCGCAGCGGCACGAAGACGGCGCCGATCACGCGAGCGGCGCCCGGTGCTCGGAGGCTCGCGGCGACGCCGATCACCCCGACAACGGTGAGGACCAGGCCGAGGTCGTGCACGGTGTCGAGGAAGTTGCCCGAGACCCGCGTGTAGCCGGGTACGAAGCGCCAGAAGATCTGTTCCACGCCGAACAGCGCGATCCCGACCGGAATCATGATCCGAGCGAGCCGGGCTCCGCCGAAGTCGATCCGCTGCAGCAGGGCGCCGAGGAGGAACATCGGCAGCAGGTTCGTGACGCGGTAGTTCGGATGCGTAAAAAGAAGGGTCGACACGTCACCGAGGGGCGCCGGGATCACGATGGCGGCGACTGTGGCGTTCACCGGCGCGCCGACCACAAGGATCACCATCAGCACAACGGCGAGGGCCCGGGTGCTCAGCCGGAGCAGCGGTGTGCCCAGCAGCAGGGTGAGCCCGAGCGGCGCGAGCACGATCGAGATCCAGCTCCCCCACGTCGCCGTCCAGTAGCCGAGCGCGATGAGGATCACGCCGCGCACGATGTTCTGCGCGACGACCGGCAGGTACCCGGCCCGGCCGGCTCTCGCGATCACGATCGAGGCGGCGGCGCCCATCGTCAACGCGAACAGCGGGGAGGCGAGATCGTTGATCTGCTTCTCGGTGAAGGCCAGCGGAGTCGGGAAACCCTGCAGCAGGATGCCGGCATGCGCGATCAGCATCGCGACGATCGCGACCCCGCGAGACACATCCAGAACGACGGATCGGTCGCTCTGCCGACGTGGGGCGACCGATACCCCTGATGCCGACAGCCAGGTGCGAGTCACGTTCCTCCCCTCGTGGCTGCGGCCATGCTAGCGAGGGACCCGCCCTGTGCGCGAGGGACCCGCGCTGGGCGGGTCCGACGCGCACAGGAGGGGTCCCTCGCGGGGAGGGGTCAGGCCTCGAGGGCCTCGCTGAGTTCGAGCCAGCGGAGTTCGAGCTCGGCGGTCTCGTCCTCCGCAGCGCGAAGTGCGGCGTTCAGCGCGAGGATGCCGTCGTAGTCGTTCTGGTCGTGCGTCGCCATCTTCTCGTGCGTCTTCGCGATCTGCTGCACCAGCTTGTGCAGGCGACGGTCGATGGCCGACACCTCCTTCTCGGCGGTGCGGCGATCCGCGCCGCTGAGCGCCGAGACCGAGGCGACGGATCCGCTCGTTCCGAGCTCGGCCGGGCCGCCCTTCTCCAGCGCCGCACGGAGGGCGAGGTACTGCTCGACCCCACCGGGCAGGTGCCGGAAGGCGCCGTCCATCACCGCGTACTGCTGGTCCGTGACCCGCTCGAGCAGGTACCTGTCGTGCGAGACGACGAGCAGAGTGCCGGGCCAGGAGTCGAGGAGGTCTTCGATCGCGGCCAGCATGTCGGTGTCGAGGTCGTTGGTCGGCTCATCGAGGATGAGCACGTTCGGCTCACTCAGCAGGATGAGGAGCAGCTGCAGTCGACGGCGCTGACCACCGGAGAGATCCTTCACCGGCGTCGACAGCTGGGCACTCGAGAAACCGAGCCGCTCGAGCAGCTGACCGGGGGTCAGCTCCTTCCCACCGATGGAGTAGCTGGTGCGCTGCTGCGCGATGATGACCCGCACGGGCTCGTGCTGCACCTCGGTGAGTTCGCGCAGCTGCTGGTCGAGGATGGCCACGCGCACGGTCGAGCCGCGCTTCACCTTTCCCGAGGTCGGCTGAACGGTGCCGGCGACCAGGCCGAGCAGGGTGGACTTGCCCGCGCCGTTCACGCCGAGGACGCCGGTGCGCTCGCCCGGCGCGATCCGCCACTCGATCTCGTTCAATACGGTCCGCTCGCCGTAGCGCACAGTGACGTCGAGCAGATCGACGACGTCCTTCCCGAGGCGCGAGACGGCCAACTGCGAGAGCTGCACCTTGTCGCGCACCGGAGGCTCGTCCTCGATGAGCTGGTTCGCCGCCTCGATCCGGAACTTGGGCTTCGCCGTGCGAGCCGGAGCACCGCGACGCAGCCAGGCGAGCTCCTTCTTCATCAGGTTCTGCCGCTTCGCCTCGGTCGTCGAGGCCATCCGGTCGCGCTCGACGCGCTGCAGGATGTACGCCGCGTATCCGCCCTCGAAGGGCTCGACGATGCGGTCGTGCACCTCCCACGTGGCGGTGCAGATCTCGTCGAGGAACCACCGGTCGTGGGTAACGACGGCGAGGCCGCCGGAGTTCGCGGCCCAGCGGCGTTTGAGGTGCTCGGCGAGCCACGCGATGCCCTCGACGTCGAGGTGGTTGGTGGGCTCGTCGAGGAAGACGACGTCCCAGTCGCCGACCAGCAGCTTCGCCAGCGCGACGCGGCGGCGCTGGCCACCGGAGAGGTCGCCGACGATGCCGTCCCACGGCACGTCGCGCAGGAGGCCGGCGATGACGTCGCGTGTGCGCGCATCCCCCGCCCACTCGTGCTCCTGCATCCCGCCGACCACGGCCTGCGCGACGGTCAGGTCTTCGTCGACGGTGTCGGCCTGGTCGAGCATCCCGAGCGTGATGCCGCGGCGCTGGGTGACGCGCCCGCCGTCGGGCTCGATCCGCTGCGACAGCAGCCGCAGGAGGGTCGACTTGCCGTCGCCGTTTCGACCCACGATGCCGATCCGATCGCCCTCTTCGATGCCGAGGGAGACGTCATCGAAGATGACGCGCGTCGGATACTCGAGCCGGAGGGATTCGGCGCCCAGGAGATGTGCCACGAGGGTCCAGCCTACCGTCGGGCCTCCAGCCTCCCCGCTGCGCTGTCGTTTTCACCGCGCGCTGCAGGCAGAACACCCGCGCGCGGCCAAAACGACAGCGCGGGAGGGACAGTGCGGGAGGGACAGTGCGGGAGGGACAGTGCGGGAGGGACAGCGGGAGGGTCAGTGCGGCAGCGTCAGTGCGGGAGGGTCAGCTCACCGAGACGCGGCGCTGGTCCCACCCGGTGGCTCCGTCGGGGGCGGGCGGCGCCTCGTCGGAGGTCTGGGTGTAGCCGGAGGTGTCGGTCGCGCGCACCTGCAGGATGTGGTCGCCTGCAGTCGCCTCCCACTGGTACACCCACTGGCGCCAGCTGTCGGTCGTGACCAGATCGGGCAGCGTCGCCTCGTTCCAGGCGCCGCCGTCGACCTGCACCTCGACCTTGGCGATGCCGGTGTGCGGCGCCCAGGCGACGCCGGCCACGGAGACGGTTCCGGCCGAGACGGACTGGCCGTTGCGAGGCACGTCGATCCGAGACTCCGTCTTGATCGGCCCTTTCTCCGTCCATCCGCGGGTCGACCAGTACGCGAGGTCTGCCGCGAAGGTGGTCACCTTCAGTTCGGTGACCCACTTGGTTGCCGAGACGTAGCCGTACAGACCAGGCACCACCAGTCGCGCCGGGAAGCCGTGCTCGACCGGGAGCGGCTCGCCGTTCATCCCCACCGCGACCATCGCGGCACGCTCCTCGTCTTGCAGCACCTCGAGCGGGCTGGATGCGGTGAAGCCGTCGATGCTGCGCGAGAGCACCATGTCGGCGTCGGCTGTCGGCTTCGCGCGGGCGAGCAGCTCGCGGATGGGGTACCCGAGCCAGAGTGCATTACCGATCAGGTCGCCGCCGACCTCGTTCGAGACGCAGGAGAGCGTGACGAGGTGCTCCTCGAGCGGCAGGGCGAGCAGTTCGTCCCAACCGATCGTGATCTCCTGCTCGACCATCCCGTAGATGCGCAGACTCCACTCCGCCGGCTCGATCGACGGTACCTGCAGTGCGGTGTCGATGCGATAGAAGTCGGCGTTCGGGGTCACGAAGCTGCTGATCCCCTCGATCGTGTCGAGGGTGCCGGCAGCGGGAACGGGGGCGGCGGGAGTCGCAGCCGTCGGCAGCGTGAGCGAGTCGCGCACGGCGGTGACGGCGGCGGATGCGGCGGTCGCCATCCGCGCGCCGACGCCCACGACCACCGACGCCGCGGCGTAGAAGCCCACCATTCGCAGGAACGAGCGCCGCGACGATGCCGAAACGGTCGGGGTGGCCGCATCGAGCTGCCACGCGGCGAGCTTCTGCAGCGGCATCCGCAGCACGAGCACACCGACCAGCATCCCCACCACGGTGGGCGCGGCGTAGAACCCGGATGCGTCGGGCCGGGTCACGACCGCGAGCGCGGCGATGCCCGAGACCAGGGCCAAGACCACGATTCCCCACGGCGACCGCCGGTATTCGAGCACGCCCGCCACGGCGGCGAGCACGGCCACCAGGACCGCGAGGCTGGCGATCAGAACGATCTTGTCCGCCGTGCCGAAGAGCTGGATGATCAGGTCTTTGAATCCCGGTGGGACGAGGTCGATGACCCATCCGCCGACCGCGATCAGCGGGCTGGATGCGGCGCCGACGAACACCGCCGCGAACTCCGCGATCGCGAGTGTCGCCGCCGCAGCGACCACACCCACCAGCGCCGCCCACGACGTGGCGCGCCGCTCGGACATCGCGGAGTCGACGGGTGGGTCGGTGCGCGGACGGTCGGTGCGCGTGGCGGTCATGGCCGCATGTTATCCCCGCTGCCTGGAGCCTCACCGCGGGCCGCCACTTCTCACACGTGGAGGTTCTGAGCAGGCGCGAGTCGCCGCTCCTCGGAAGTGGCCGGCAGCATCGCCACCCTCGCGAGCTCGCGGAGCAGCAGGTGGTGAAGCTCGGCGTGGCTCAGGACCGGCCGAAGCGGAAGCCGATCCCGCCGACGGACCAGGCGAATGGCCCGGGCGGCTCAGTCGGAGATGACGCGAGCGCCGT
This sequence comes from Microbacteriaceae bacterium VKM Ac-2855, assembly GCA_013204985.1. GTDB lineage: Bacteria > Actinomycetota > Actinomycetes > Actinomycetales > Microbacteriaceae > Rathayibacter. Next base: position 290,553 of record JABMLG010000002.1, on the reverse strand, counting down.
GCACCGGCCCGAACGCGCGCACGACCGTGTGCCCCGCGGCGGACAGCGTGCGCTGAAGTTCGCCGGCCGAGTCCGTATCGGCTGCGAGGAAGGCGACCGTCGGCCCCGACCCCGAGACCAACCCGCCGAGCGCGCCGTTCTCCTCGCCGAGCTCCAGAACGTGCGAGAGGCTCGGAGCCAGGTGCAGTGCCGGCGCCTGCAGATCGTTATGCATCGCATCCGCCAGCATCGCCGGATCGCCCGCGCGCAGAGCCTGCAGCACGTTCGGGTCGACGCTCGGCGTGAGTTCGATGGGGCGGAAGTCGTGCACGTGCCGTTCGCGGTGCCGGTCGAGTTCGCGGTACACCTCCGGCGTCGACATGCCGAAGTCGGCCAGCACCAGCACCCAGTCGAACTGGCCCTTCGCCAACGCCGGGCTGAGTTCGTCGCCGCGGCCGACGCCGATCGCCGTGCCACCGCTGAACGAGAACGGAACGTCGGCGCCGAGCGTGGCGGCGATGCGCATCAGCTCCTCGCGCGGGCACTCGGTGCGCCACAGCGTGTCGCAGGCGAGCAGGGTGGCCGCCGCATCCGCGGAACCGCCGCCCATCCCGCCGGCGATCGGAACGTTCTTCTCGATCGCGAGCCGCACCCCGCCGCGGTAGCCGGTGGCCCGGGCGAGGGCGCGGGCCGCACGGATCGCGAGGTTCGAGCCGTCGGTGGTGAGCTCCGAGGTGTCGACGGAGCCGGTGAACGAGACCGAGAAGTCGGTCGCGTGGCTGGCCCGGACGTCTTCGTACAGTGACACCGACTGGTAGGCCGTCGCGAGGTCGTGATAGCCGTCCTCGCGCACCGCGCCCACCTTGAGGAAGACGTTGATCTTGCCGGGCGCCCGCGTGTGCACGGACGACGACGGCACCCGGGAGGACATGTCTTCCAAACTACAGGCTGTCGTCCAGCCCCTCGTTCACCGCGGCTCCACGCGACGGAACCCGCTCGGCGGGGAGTCGGCGTCCGATCGCGATGAAGGCCTCGACATCGAGTTCCTCACCGCGCGCGGTGGGAGCGACATCGGCTGATTCCAGGGCCTCGATCGCCGCTGCGCTGTCGCCGAAGAGGCTCGAGAGCGACTGCCGGAGCATCTTGCGGCGCTGTTGGAACGCCGCGTCCACAACCGCGAAGGTCGCCTTGCGCAGCGCCTCATCGCCCGGCTCCTCGTGCCGCTCGAACGCGACCAGCACGCTGTCGACGTTCGGCACCGGCCAGAACACCTGACGCGACACCTGGCCGGCCGTGCTCCAGGAGCCGTACCAGGCCGCCTTCACCGACGGGCTGCCGTACACCTTCGAGCGCGGTTCGGCCGCGAGCCGGTGACCGACCTCGGCCTGCACCATCACGACGCCCGAGCGGATGCTCGCGAAGTGCTCGAGGAAGTGCAGCAGCACCGGCACCGAGATGTTGTACGGCAGATTCGCCACCAGTCGCGCAGGTGCACCCGGCAGCTCGAGCACCCGCATCGCGTCCTGATGCACCACGGTCAGCGCAGCGGTCGGCGCCATCAGCTCGACCGTCTTGGGCAGTTGCTCGGCGAGGCGACCATCGATCTCGACGGCCACCACCGCAGCGCCCGCTTCGAGCAGCCCGAGGGTGAGCGAACCGAGACCGGGGCCGATCTCGACCACCGTCTCGCCCGCCTGCACCTGCGCGACCTTCACGATCCGACGCACCGTGTTCGCGTCGTGCACGAAGTTCTGGCCGAGCTTCTTCGTGGGGGTGACGTCGAGCAGTTCGGCGAGGTCGCGGATCTCGGCCGGACCGAGCAGCTTCGCGCCCGTCGCCGCCTCCGCGTGCCGACCGGTCATGCCAGCTCCCCCACCGGCTCACTCGGCGCCGAACCGAGGTCGCCGCCCCACTCGCCGTAGACCTGCTCGCTGTTCGAGGTGATGGTCGCCGCGAGGTGGCCGACATCCGTCTCGAGGTACTCGGCCATCGCGCGGAGGGTGTGCGGGATCAGGTACGGCGCGTTCGGCCGCCCCCGCAGCGGGCTCGGTGTGAGGAAGGGCGCATCCGTCTCGACCAGGATCAGGTGCCGCGGGGTCACTCGCAGCGCCTCGCGCAGGTTCTCGGCGTTCTTGAACGTGACGTTGCCGGCGAACGACAGGTACCAGCCCTCATCCGCGCACATGCGTGCCATCTCGGCGTCGCCGGAGTAGCAGTGGAAGACGGTGCGCTCGGGAGCGCCGACGCGACGGAGCGTGTCGATCACCTCGCGATGGGCGTCGCGATCGTGGATCTGCAGGGCGAGGCCGTGCTCTTTCGCGATACCGATGTGGGCCTCGAAGCTGCGGAACTGGGCGCCGCGGCCGCTCTGACCCGTGCGGAAGAAATCGAGTCCGGTCTCGCCGATGGCGCGCACGCGCGGCTGGGCGGCGAGTTCGGCGATCACCGCGAGCGCGTCGTCGAGCTCGCCCTTCGCGTCGAGTTCGGGAGCCTCGTTCGGATGGATCGCGACCGCGGCGAGCATCCGCGGCTCGATGGCGGCCATCTCGGCCGACCAGCGGCTGGTGGCGACATCGGTGCCGACCTGAACGACTCCGCGCACGCCGACGGTGGAGGCGCGGTCGAGCTGCTCGCGGTAGTCGAGCGGATCCTCGCCGTCGGCGATCTCGAGGTGCGTGTGGTTGTCGTAGACCGGCACCACCAGAGGCTCCGGCAGCGGCGGATAGCTGAGGTCGCGCCCGCTGGTGTTCTCGCGGGCGCGGACGTGCTGCGTGTCGCTCATGCCCCTCAGGCTATCCGGTGCCCCGCGAGAGCCCCCACCTCGGTTCGAGGACGCCCCGCTCGGGGGCGCCCTCGAACCGAGCGCTAGTCTCTCGTAGAGCGGGGGCCGAGCTCAGGAGGCGGGGGTCTCGATGCGGGGGAAGAGCGGCTCGAGCGTGCCGACGCGGGTACCGACCGGCAGTGCGCCCCACTCTCCCGCCGAACGCAGCGGCTGCGCCGTGAGGGCGCCGAGCGCGTCCGTGGTGCCGAGCGCGGTCCAGAGCTTCTCGGTCGCCTTCGGCACCACCGGCGAGAGCGCGACGGCGAGCGCCCGCAGCCCCTCGGCCGCCGTGTACAGCACGGTCTGCAGCCGCTCCCGATCGGCTTCGTTCTTCGCCAGAGCCCAGGGCTCCTGCTCGGTGATGTAACCGTTCAACTCGTCGACGATCGTCCACACGGAGGCGATCGCGTCGTGGATCGCGAGGGCGTCGATCGCGGCGTCTGCGGTGGAGATCGCATCCGCCACCGTCTTCTGCACGCGCGACTCCGCGTCGGTGTACGCACCGGGAGCCGGCACGACGCCGTCGAAGTAGCGGTTCAGCATCGCGATCACGCGCGAGGCCAGATTGCCGAACCCGTTCGCGAGCTCGGACTGGTAGCGCGCCGAGAGGTCCTCCCACGAGAACGAGCCGTCCTGCCCGAACGAGATCGCGCGCATGAAGTAGTAGCGGAACGCGTCGGATCCGAAGGTGTCGGTGATCTGGTTCGGCGCGATGCCGGTCAGCTTCGACTTCGACATCTTCTCGCCGCCCACGAGCAACCAGCCGTGCCCGAAGACCTGCTTGGGCACCTCGAGTCCGGCGGCGAGCAGCATGGCGGGCCAGATCACCGCGTGGAAGCGCAGGATGTCCTTGCCCACGATGTGCGTGGCCGGCCAGCGGCGGGCGAATTCCTCGTCGTCCTGGCCGTAGCCGACGGCGGTGACGTAGTTCAGCAGCGCGTCGAACCAGACGTAGACGACGTGCGAGTCGTCCCACGGCACCTTCACGCCCCAGTCGAAGCTCGAGCGCGAGATGGAGAGGTCGGACAGACCCTGACGCACGAAGCTGACGACCTCGTTGCGCGCCGACTCGGGTTGCACGAAGTCGGGGCGCTCCTCGTAGAGCGCGAGCAGGCGCTCGGTGTAGTCGCTCATCTTGAAGAAGTAGTTCTTCTCCTTGAGCAATTCGACGGGCTTCGAATGGATCTTGCAGACGTACTGACCCTCGTACTCGCCGGTGCCCTCATCGAGGTCCGAGAGCTGCTTGTACTCCTCGCACCCCACGCAGTAGTAGCCCTCGTACTCGCCCGTGTAGATGGCGTCCTCGTCGTAGAGCTTCTGCAGGAACTTCTGCACGTTGACCTCGTGCCGCGTGTCCGTGGTGCGGATGAAGTCGTCGTTGGCGATGTCGATGGTCTCCAACAGCGGCTGCCACGCCTCGCGCACCAGCTTGTCGGCCCACTCCTTGGGCGTCGTGCCGTTCGCGGTCGCGGTGCGCAGGATCTTCTGACCGTGCTCGTCCGTGCCGGTCAGCAGCCAGGTGTCGTCGCCCGCTTGGCGGTGCCAGCGCGTGACGACATCGGCGGCCACCTCGGTGTAGGCGTGCCCGATGTGCGGTACGTCGTTGACGTAGAAGATGGGCGTCGTGAGATAGAAGGAAGAGCCGTCGGACATTGCTACATCCTAAAGCGCCGCCGGGCCGCGTCCCGCCGTGTGGCGAGCGGATGCGGCGCGGATCGGACGGTGCGTCAGCGCCGTGACGCCAAAGCGGCTTCGTACAGTTCGCGACGCGACAGCCCGGTCGCTTCGGCGACTTCGGCGGACGCCTCCTTGAGCCGGGAGCCTGCGGCGACGCGGGCGAGCACGTCGGCCAGCGCATCCTCGACGGATGCGGTGCGCGCCGGGGCCCCCTCGACCACGAGTACGACCTCGCCGCGCACTCCCTCGGCCGCCCACGCGGCCAGCTCGGTCGCCGTGCCGCGCTTGACCTCTTCGTACATCTTCGTCAGCTCGCGGCAGAGCGCGACCCGGCGGTCGGCACCCATCGCTTCGCCGAGGTCGGCGAGCGAGGCCGCGACGCGGTTCGGGCTCTCGAAGAACACCATGGTGCGGCGCTCGTCGGCCAAGGCGCGGAACACACTCATCCGCTCGCCGTGCTTGCGGGGCAGGAAGCCCTCGAAGCTGAAGCGGTCCGTCGGCAGCCCGGCCACGGCGAGCGCCATCAGCACGGCGGAGGGGCCCGGGATGCAGCTGACGCCGACTCCCGCCGCGATGGCGGATTCGACCAGGTGGTAGCCCGGGTCCGAGACCGTCGGCATGCCGGCATCGCTCAGCACCAGCAGGTCGGTGTCTCGGGCGAGCTCGACCAGCTCGCCGGCCCGCTGGCGCTCGTTGTGGTCGTGCAGCGCGTACAGGGTCGGCCGGTTCTCGATGCCGAGCGCACGCATCAGCTGGATGGTGACGCGGGTGTCCTCGGAGGCGACGTGCACGGCCGTCGAGAGCGCCTCGACGAGGCGCGGCGAGGCGTCACCGAGGTTGCCGATGGGGGTGCCCGCGAGGATGATCATGCTCCCAGTCTCGCGCGTCTCGGGCGGGCCGACGCCCGCCGTTACGATGGCCGGGTGACGGACAGACCTCAGCGCGACTTCGACGACCTGCTGATGGACGGCGCCGCCGCCGGCCGCTCCACCTTCGAGGTGCCGGCCGTGGTCGCGGAACCGGCGCAGCAGCCGGCGGATCCGCGTCCGCCCGCCGAGCGCCTCGGGCTGGAGCCGTTGCCGGAGGGCCCGCGGGGTTCCCGCCTCGACGACTGGTTCGGTCGCATCGTGTCGACCCCGGGCCGGCTCCGCGCGTGGGTCTGGGGCGCACCGATCGTGGTGGTGCTGATCGCGGCGGTGCTGCGATTGTGGAACCTCGCGCATCCGCACGCGCTGGTCTTCGACGAGACCTTCTACGTGAAGGACGCCTGGACCCTCTTCAACCTCGGCTTCGAGGGCGAGTGGCCCGCGAACCCCGATCCCGGTTTCATCGCCGGCGATGTGAACAGCTACACCGGAAACGCGTCGTTCATCGCGCATCCGCAGCTCGGTAAGTGGATCATCGCGCTGGGTATGGCCGTTTTCGGGGCCGACAGCAGTTTCGGCTGGCGCGTCTCGGCGGCCGTCTGCGGCATCCTCGCCGTGGTACTGGTGATCCTGATCGCCAAGCGGCTGTTCCACTCCACCGCGATCGCCTCGCTCGCCGGCTTCCTGCTCGCGATCGACGGCCACGCGATCGTGCTGTCGCGGGTCTCGCTGCTCGACGGCATCCTGATGTTCGTCACGCTCGCCGGAGTCGGTGCGATCCTGCTCGACCGGCAGTGGGCCGAGGTGCGGCTGGCGCAGAAGATCGCCGCGAACGCCCTGCCCAGCTGGGGGCCGGTGCTGTGGTGGCGGCCCTGGTTGTTCACCGCGGGCATCATCTTCGGGCTCGGCTCGGGCATCAAGTGGACCGGCATCTACTTCCTCGCCGCGTACGGCGTGTACGTGGTGCTCGTCGATCTGCTCGCGCGCCGCCGTGCCGGGGTGCCGTTCTTCGCGAGCGGGGCGATCCTCAAGCAGGGGCCGATCTCGTTCCTCACTCTCGTCCCGGTCGCGATCGTCACCTACGTGATCACCTGGAGCGGCTGGATCGTGACCTCCGGCGGCTGGGATCGGAACTACGCGGACGAGCCCGGCAACGCCTGGACGGGCGCGTTCTCGTGGGTGCCGCACTGGGCGCAGAGTCTGTGGCGTTTCCACCAACAGATGTACGAGTACTCGATCAACCTGCGGGCGACGCATCCCTACCAGGCCAGCCCCCTGAGCTGGCTGTTCATGTACCGGCCGACGAGCATGTACTTCGTCGACCAGGCCGAAGGCGTCTCCGGATGCACGGCCGCGCGCTGCGACGAGGCGATCACCTCGATCGCGAATCCGCTGATCTGGTACGCCGGCGTCGCCGCACTGCTGTACCTGGTCTACCGCGTGCTGCGCTACCGCGAGTGGAAGGCCGGCTTCATCCTGATGGGCATGGTCGCCGGTTACCTGCCCTGGATGCTCTACCTCGACCGCACCGTCTTCCAGTTCTACTGCGTAATCTTCGAGCCCTACATGATGCTCGCGCTCGCGATGACGGCGAAGGTGATCCTCGGCTCCCGCGACGACGAGCGGATGCGACGCACGCGCGGCCTGTGGATCGTCGGCGTCTTCCTGGTGATCGCCGTCGCCCTCACCGCGTACTTCTACCCACTGTGGACCGGCCAGCAGACGTCGTTCGCTTTCTGGCAGGCGCACATGTGGTTCCCGTCGTGGGTCTAGCGCAGCAACGACTTCCGGGGGTCGGCGTCGCGCTGGTCGCGGCGGTGCTCGCCTTCGGCCTGCATCTCGCGCTGCCCGCGGTACCGATGCTCACCGCAGCGGTCGCGCTGGGCATCCTGGTCGCGCAGCTGCCGGCGGCGCGCGGGATGCTCGGCGGGGTCCTCGCGCCCGGGTTGAAGTTCGCCTCGCGCACGCTGATGCGGCTCGGCATCGTGCTGTTGGGGCTCAAGCTGTCGCTCATCGACATCGCCGCCCTCGGCTGGCCGGCGATCCTGCTGGTGGTGCTGCTCGTGCTGGCGACCTTCGGCTTCACCTACACGCTCGGTCGGCTGCTGCGGCTGCCCGGCCAGGAGCCGCTGCTGATCGCGACCGGCTTCTCGATCTGCGGTGCGTCCGCGATCGGTGCGATGGCGGGCGTGACGAAGGCGAGCGAGAAGGAGCAGGCGACCCCGGTGGCCCTGGTGACGCTGTGCGGAACGCTGGCGATCGCGGTGCTGCCGGCATTGTGGAATCCACTGGGTCTCTCGGAGGTGCAGTTCGGGCACTGGGTCGGCGCTTCGGTGCACGACGTCGGCCAGGTGGTGGCCACGGCGCAGATCGCGGGTGCGTCGGCGCTGGCGATCGCCGTGGTCGTGAAACTGACGCGCGTGCTCATGCTCGCGCCGATGGTCGCGGTCGCGGCGGCTGTGGAGCGTCGCCGGGGCACCGCGGGCGGGGCACGACCGGCGGTCGTGCCGCTCTTCGTGGCGGGCTTCCTCGCCGCCGTGCTTCTGCGAACGTTCGTGCCGCTGCCGGATGCGTTGCTCGCCGGAGCGGACACCGCGCAGACCTGGCTGCTCGCGATCGCGTTGTTCGGGCTGGGGATCGCCGTGCGGCTCGGCCCGCTGCTGCGCACGGGTTGGCGGGCCCTTGTCGTGGCGCTCGCCTCCTGGACCTTCATCGCGGCGGCGGCGCTGGGCGCGGTATGGCTGTCGTGACGCTGCGGCCACCCTCTGACTAGTGGCCGCCGCCGTCGACGAGCTTGAGGCCGACGACGCAGGCGACGATGCCGAGGATGAGCAGCACCTTGACCAGGCTCGCGCCCTCGCCGCCGAAGAGCATCGCCCAGCCGACCGTCAGTGCGGCGCCGATGCCGACCCAGACGGCGTACGCCGTGCCCGTCGAGATGTCGCGCATCGCGAGCGACAGGCCGGCCATGCTGGCGACGAGAGCGCCGGCGAACACGAGGGTAGGCGCGAGCTTCGTGAAATTGTGCGAGCGGCCGAGGGCCGTGGCCCAGACGGCTTCGAGGATTCCGGATGCGATGAGGACGATCCAGGCGAACATAACGACTCCTTAGAGTCAGTCTTGTCGCGTTGCCGGGTACTGCTCCCTCGTCCGGCCGGACGCGTCTGCGCATCCGTCCGACGAGGATCCCACGTGAAGCTGGGCAGATCCGGAACACCGCGGGCTCGCGTATTACCCCGCCTTACGTCAGAGAACCACGAGTGTCGGATGCTGCCGGTAACGTCGGCTGCATGGCAGATCGCGAGTACGGCTTCAAGACGCGTGCAATCCACGCGGGCAACATCCCCGACCCGGTGACGGGAGCGCGTGCGCTGCCCATCTACCAGACGAGCGCGTTCGTCTTCGACGACACCGCGGATGCGGCGGCCCGCTTCGCGCTGCAGAAGTACGGCAACATCTACTCGCGTCTGGCGAACCCCACGGTCGCCTCGTTCGAGGAACGCGTCGCCAGCCTCGAGGGCGGGCTCGGTGCGGTCGCCACCGCATCCGGACTCTCGGCGCAGTTCATCACCTTCTCGGCCCTCGTGGGTGCCGGCGAGCATGTGGTCTCCTCCGCGAACCTCTACGGCGGGTCGATCACTCAGCTCGATGTCACCCTGCGTCGCTTCGGCGTGGAGACCACGTTCGTCTCCTCCTCCGACCCGGCCGACTACGCCGCGGCGATCACCGACAAGACCAAATTCGTCTTCGCCGAGACCATCTCGAACCCCTCCGGCGAGATCGCCGACATCGAGGGCCTCGCCGCTGTCGCGCACGCCGCGGGCATCCCGCTCATCATCGACTCGACGATCGCCACGCCGTACCTGCTCCGCCCGATCGAGTGGGGTGCCGACATCGTCATCCACTCGGCGACCAAGTTCCTCGGTGGACACGGCACCACCCTCGGCGGCGTCGTCGTCGAATCGGGCCGCTTCCACTACTCGCACGAGAAGTTCCCGCTGCTGCACGATCCTGTCGCCAGCTACGGCGACCTGAGCTGGGACGGCAACTTCGGCGAGTACGGCTTCCTGACCCGGCTGCGGGCCGAGCAGCTGCGCGACATCGGCCCCACCCTGGCGCCGCACTCGGCCTTCCTGCTCGCGCAGGGCGTCGAGACGCTGCCCTACCGGATCCAGGCCCACGTCGACAACGCTCGCAAGGTCGCGGAGTGGCTCGACGCCGATCCGCGCATCGAGGCCGTGAACTGGGCGGGCCTGCCCGCGCATCCGCAGCACGAGCGCGCGCAGAAGTACCTGCCCAAGGGCCCGGGTTCGGTGTTCAGCTTCGTGGTCAAGGGCGGCCGCGCCGTGGGGCAGAAGCTCATCGAATCGGTCGACCTCGCCAGCCACCTGGCGAACATCGGCGACGCGAAAACGCTGATCATCCATCCCGCCTCCACCACGCACGCCCAGCTCACCGAGCAGCAGCTGCTCGACGCCGGCGTGCTGCCCGGTGTGGTGCGTCTGTCCGTCGGCATCGAGGATGCGGACGACATCATCTACGATCTCGACCAGGCGCTCACGAAGGCGATCACCGTCGCCGATGACGACGCCCCGACCGAGCTCCCCGCCGACGCCGGATCCGCGCCCCTCACCACTCCGACCGTGGAGGTCTGACCATGAGCACCGCAACCGCCGATACAGACACCACCGAGACCGTGCAGCTCTCCAACGGGCTGAGCTGCTCCGTTCCGACCAACTCGCCGCTCGCGAAGCTGCTGAAGTCGCAGCGCACCTGGGTGGGTCCGGATGCGAAGGAACGCCTCACCATCCTGCGGAAGGCGAAGTCGATCGCGATCGTCGGCGCCTCGCCGAACCCGGCGCGCTCCTCCTACTTCGTCGCGACCTACCTGCAGCAGTCCAGCGACTACGACCTCTACTTCGTGAACCCGTTCGCGAAGGAGATCCTGGGGCAGCCCGTCTACAAGACGCTCGCCGACCTGCCCGTCGTGCCCGATATCGTCGACGTTTTCCGCAAGGGCAGCGACATCCCGAGCGTGATCGACGACGTCGTCGCGATCGGCGCGAAAACCGTGTGGGTGCAACTGGGAATCTGGAACCAGGAGGCCGCCGAGTACGGCGAGTCGAAGGGTCTCACCGTGGTGATGGACCGCTGCATCAAGGTAGAGCACGCCCGCTTCCACGGCGGTCTGCACCTGCTCGGCTTCGACACCGGCCAGATCACCGCGCGCAAGACCATCCGTTAGGCCTCGCCGACAACGAAGGGGGTTGCCACTCCGACCCGCAGTGGGACGGAGTGACAACCCCCTTCGTTGTGCAGCCGCGTCTCGGGCTAGGGGGTCGTGGAGAAGATCACGTCGTCGTAGTCGAAGGACGGGCTGATCTGCAGCACGATGTCGGCCGGGTCCGCGACCGAGAACGCTTGCACCCAGGTGGCGGTGCCACCGGGCAGGATCGTCGTCGTCGGCGAAGCGCCGACGTCGCCGGCCGCGTTGCCGCTGTCGTAGATATCGGTCGCCGCGACGCCCGCCGAGGAGGCCGTGGCGTAGACGCTCGGCTCGAGGTTCTCGGCGCTGCCGTTGGTGATGGTCATCGTGACGAGCACCTGGTTCGCCTGATCGGCGCCGAAGGCCGTCTCGCTGGGAGTGAACGGCGACGGCGCCGACACCGAGATGGTCACGTTGTTGTCGTAGGCGATGGTGTCACCGAACGCGCCGTCCGCACCGCCGACCGGGGCCTCCTCCCCCAGTCCTGGATCCGTCGCTGCGTCACTCGGCAGCGCTTCGTCGGTCGGGAACGTCGCCTCCGCCGACGCTTCGGCCGACGCGATCGCGTCCGACACGCTGCTGGCGATTCCCGCCGTGTAGACGATGGCGAGAACGATCGACAGCACCAGAGCGACTGCGCTGACGATCGTCCCTGCGACGGCGAGCCCCTTGGCGCGGCCCTTCAGCACCAGACCGATGATGCCGAGCACGAGGCCGACGAACGCGAGGAAGCCGGTCAAGTAGTTCAAGAACGGGATGAACGAACCCAGGAGGGCGATGCCGCCGCAGATCAGGGCGGCGAGGCCGAGCCCGTTGAAACGGCGCGGCCCGGTGGGCGGCGGGCTTCCGTAGGGAGCACCGGGTCCGCCACCCGGTGCGGCGTAGGCGGGCGGGGCCGGCGCCGAGTACGACGGCGGCGCGACCGGGTCGGATCCGGCGGCGGGCGATCCGTACGGTGGCGGCGTAGGAGGAATCGACGGCTCAGTCATAACACCGATCCTGGCCCCCCGACGCATTGCACGGCAATGGGTGCGCGCCCCGATTCGCGCGCCGCGGCGTAGCATCGCGGGCATGCCCCGACGCAACCTCGGCTGAGACGCTCGCTCAACCGCCATCTGCGCTGACGACGCGTCTCAGCCGAGGTTGCGTCAGCGCCTTCCCGCACGCATGGCCGAAGCGCGTTGCCGAAGCGTCGATGCCCGAGCGTAGAGTCGGGTCATGAGTGCGTACGTGTCTGCGTTCGATCTGTTCAGCGTCGGGATCGGGCCCTCCAGCTCGCACACGGTCGGGCCCATGAACGCGGCGCGGGCGTTCGCGCAGCAGCTCGCCGACGACGGTCTCCTCGAGCAGGTGTCGCAGGTGACGTGCACGCTGTACGGCTCGCTCGGCGCGACCGGCATCGGTCACGGCACCCCCGACGCGGTGGTCGCCGGGCTGTCGGGTCTCGACCCGGCGGACTGCGATCCGACCGCGGTGCAGGGCGCGTGGTCGGGCCTCGGGGAGGACTCGCGGATCCTGCTCTCGGGCGTGCACCCGGTGCGGATGCGCCGCGACGACGTCGCGTTCGAACCGCGCACCCGGCTGCCCGAGCATCCGAACGCGCTCACCTTCAGCGTCTGGTTGGACGCGGATCCGCTGCCCGCGATCGAGCAGAGCTACTACTCGATCGGCGGCGGCTTCATCCGCAAGGCCGGCCAACGCGCCGAGCTGGCATCGCTCGCTGCACACCCCTACCCGTACGACTCCGCGGTCGAGTTGCTGCAGCTCTGCCACGACACCGGCCTGCGGATCGACGAACTCGCTGCCGCGAACGAGCACGCTCTGCAGGGTGACGACGTCGATGAACGGCTCGACGCGATCTGGGACGCGATGGCCGCCTGCGTCGCCCACGGCCTGAACACGAGCGGGGTCCTTCCGGGAGGGCTCGGTGTGCAGCGACGCGCGTCGCGACTGCGCGCACACCTCGATGAGATCGAGAACGATCCGACGGATCCGGCGCGGGCGACGGCGATCGAGTGGCTGCACGCCTTCGCCCTGGCCGTGAACGAGGAGAACGCGAGCGGCGGCCGTGTCGTGACGGCCCCGACCAACGGTGCGGCGGGGATCATCCCGGCCGTGGCGCACTACTACCTGCGATTCGTCCGCGGGGCCGATCGCGAGGGCATCCGTCGTTATCTGCTGACGGCGACCGCGATCGGCTCGCTGTTCAAGACGAACGCCTCGATCTCGGGCGCGGAGGCGGGCTGCCAGGGCGAGGTCGGCACCGCCTGCGCGATGGCCGCGGGTGCGCTCTGCGCGGTGCTCGGCGGCACTCCCGCGCAGGTGGAGAATGCGGCGGAGATCGCGATGGAGCACCACCTCGGTCTCACCTGCGACCCGGTCGGCGGGCTGGTGCAGATCCCCTGCATCGAGCGCAACGCGATCGCGTCCTCAACCGCGGTGAGCGCCGCCCGACTGGCGTTGCACGGCGACGGCAGTCACCTGGTCTCGCTCGACACCGTCGTCGAGACGATGCGGCAGACAGGCATCGACATGAGCTCGAAGTACAAGGAGACCAGCGAGGGCGGCCTCGCCGTGAACGTGATCGAGTGCTGAGGATGACCGCGCGTTACGTGCCGGCCTGAAGCGCGGGAGCGGCGCGGTTAGCGTGGAACGCATGACTTCCCTCGCCTCGCCCGTGGTATCGACGCAGTGGCTCGCGGACCACCTCGGCGGCGACGAACTCGTCGTCCTCGACGCGAGCGTCCTGCTCGTGCGCGGCTTCGATGGGCGGATGAGCTATCTCACGGGTGAGGATCAGTTCTTGGTCGACGGGCACATCCCGGGCGCGGTCTTCGCCGACGTGATGGAGCACCTATCCGACCCGAGCGGCCGGTATCCGTTCACCCGGCCCAGCAGGGAGGCGTTCGAATCCGCCGCCTCCGAGCACGGGATCGATGCGGGCAGCACCGTGATCGTCTACGACTCCGGGGTCGGCCAGTGGGCAGCCCGGGTGTGGTGGCTGTTCCGCAGCTTCGGTTTCGACGCGGTGGCCGTGCTCGATGGTGGGCTCACGGCCTGGCGTGCGGAGGAGCGCCCGTTGGATGTCGGGCATGTCCCGCCCCGCGGGGGCCGGAGATTCGTCGTGGGCACCGAGCGGTCCGAGCTCTGGGCTGATCGGGCCGAGGTCGAGCGGATCGTGGCGGGTGATTCCGCAGGGGCCCTGGTGTGCGCTGCACCGCCGAAGGAGTTCAGCGGCGAGTCCAGCCCGCGCGCCCGCGCTGGACACATCCCTGGGTCTCTCGGCGTTCCGGCGGGCCGGCTGGTCGACCACGATACGAACACCCTGCTTCCGCGCGCGAGGCTGAGTGCGCTCTTCGCGGACGCACTCGGCGCATCCCGCATCGTGCTCTACTGCGGCGGGGGCATCTCGGCGGCGGCGGATGCGCTGGCCCTGACGCTGCTCGGAGCCGGCGATGTCGCGGTCTACGACGGCTCGCTGGCCGAGTGGGCCGACGACCCGGCGCTGCCGCTCGTCGTCACGGTCTGAGAGCCCGTCAGCCGAAGACGTCCTCCGGCAGCTCCACGGTCGGCAGCGCGCAGACGAAGTCCTGGCACGCGTAGACAGTGGCGGTCCCGCCGCGGACCCCGCGTCCGTCGAACAGCTCGAAGCCGGCGTCCGCGAATGCCTGCGCCTCATCCCCCGTCACGATCGCGACGACCGACCGGTCGCTCGGCTTCGCCCGCGGACGCAGGGCGGCTGCATCCGGTGCGACCACAACGAGCTGCGTCACGGGCCGCGCCAAGCGGGTCGCCAGCGCGAGCACGGCTCCGAACCCGAGCGGATGTGTGAGCATGTCGACCGCGCCCACGACCGCCGTCGCGGTCTCGCGGTAGCGCCGCTCCCCGGTGAGCAGGAAGAGCGTCTCGGAGGCGTGGCCGAGCGCCGAGGCACCCGACGGATACGCGCCCTCGGACGGATCACTGGCCAGCAGCAAGCCACGAGCGCCGAGCGTCGCGTCGCCGCCGCCGGGCACACCGAAGGGCTCCCCCGCTGCGAGGGCGCCGTCGACCAGCGCGCGCGCACTGACTGCATAGCGCACGTCTCCACTAGCGAGCGCGAGGTCGAGGAGTCCGCCCGCGAGCATTCCGATGTCTTCGAGGGCCGGGCGGGCCGATGAGATCGCCCCGCCGAGGGAGGCGCGGACCGTCACCTGACCGTTCTGCACGTGCCTCGCCAGCAGGAAATCGGCGGCCTCGCGGGCGGCCCCGATGCGGCCGGCGCGCGCGAGGGCGCCGATGGCGAGGCCGTTCCAACCGGTCAGCACCTTCTCATCGACGGCCGGCGGGCGGAGCAGGTCGCGGTCCGCGAGCGTGCGGAGGTAGTAGTCGCCCTCGACGCGGCGGCCGTCGATCTCGCTCTCCGAGTCCTGCGCGCTGGCGAATCCGCCCGAGGGCTGCTGCAGCGTGGCGAGCAGGAAACCCGCGATGCCGTGGGCGGTCGCCTCGTCGCCGAGGGTCACCGCGATGTCGAGGAGTTGCGCGTTGTCGTAGAGCATCCGCTCGTAGTGCGGCTCCGACCAGTCGCGGCGGGTGGCGTAGCGGAAGATGCCGCCGTCCTCGTCGCGCAGCGGTGACGCGGCGATCGCGGCGAGCGTTCGGCGGGCGAGGCCGCGTCCCGCATCTCGGCCGGCGAGGAAGCCGAGCACGGGGGCGACGGGGAACTTCGGTGCACCGCCGAAGCCGCCGAAGTCCGGATCCTCCATCGCGGCCAGGGCCTCGACCGCCGCGTCGAGTTCGGCATCATTCGGAAGAGTCGAGGACCCTCGCGGCGTGCTGGCCGAGCGCACCGCATCCGCCACCGCCGTCGCGGTCTGGACGACCTGCTCGTGCCGGTCCGTCCACGCCTCCGTGACCGCGGCGAGCACGTCGCGGAAGGCAGGCGCACCCGAGACCGCGACGGGCGGGAAGTACGTGCCCGCGTAGAACGGTTCGCCACTCGGTGTGGTGAAGACCGTCAGCGGCCAGCCGAGATTCTGCGTGAAGGCGCTCGCGGCGGCGAGGTAGCTGGTGTCGACATCCGGATGCTCCTCCCGGTCGACCTTCACCGCGACGAAGCGCGCGTTCAGTTCGGCGGCGAGGAGCGGGTCCGAGAACGACTCCCGTGCCATCACGTGGCACCAGTGGCAGGTGGCGTAGCCGATCGAGACCAGCACCGGCACACCCCGGCGCTCGGCCTCCGCGAACGCCTCCTCACCCCACGGGAACCAGTCCACCGGATTGTCGGCGTGCGAAAGAAGGTAGGGGCTCACACTCGAGCGCAGTCGATCGGCCATGACTCCAGCCTAGGAAGGGTTCGTGCGTCGTCGGACGCGTGCCGACGAAGTGCCCGCCCATTCTCAGTCCGAGAGTTCGGCCTCCTGGCGGGCGGAGGGCACGATCGGCAACGCGATCGCGGGCACCAGGGCGACGGCGACGAAGGCCAGCGGGTAGCCGACCACCCCGATCAGCGCGCCGACCGCCGGGCCGACGATCGCTGCCGCGGCGAACTGCCCGGTGTTCTGGGCTCCGAGGGCCCGCCCCGACCAATACGGCCCGGCGATCACCGCGACCGAGGTGAAGGCGAGCCCGTTATCGGCGACCGACACCGTCGTCGCGATCACGAAGAGAGCGGCCGCGAGGAACATCCCGGCGTGCGCCGCGCTCGCGCCCGCCAGGCAGAGCAGCACCACCACGCCGGCGATCGCGACCCACCGCAGCGGGCGCAGGTTCGAGCCGACCCGGTCACTGAGCAGGCCCACACCCAGGCGCCCGAACGCGCCGGCGAACTGTGCCGCGCCGATGAGAACGCCGGCGGCCAGCGGGTCCCAGCCCTGGTCAGCGACGAGCCAGACCAGTCCGAAGGTCGACAGCGTGAACTGCGGCACCACCAGCAGTGCCGAGACGAGATGGATGCGCCACAAGGCCCCGTGCGCCCGGTACGGATTCGCGGGCGGCGTCGCCAGCTCGGCCCGCGGCGCTCGCGGCGGGTCGACGACGCCGATCGCGCACGCCACTGCGAGCACGCCGAGCATCGCCACCGGCACCGCGATCGCCGCCATGATGCTCACGCCGGCGGCCAGCGGCGGCACCGTCAGCGAGGCGATCGTGACGCCCAACGGCTGGCACATCTGGCGGATGCCCATCACCAGCCCGCGACGCTCCTTCGGGAACCAGCCGATCACGACGCGCCCGCTCGCGGAGTTGACGCTCGCCGACGCCATACCGCCGAGGAGGAAGAAGACGCCGAGCCAGATCACGTCGTCCGACAGCATCGCGAGGGCGCCGGCGACCGCGGTGAGGGCGACGCCGATCGAGATCACCGCCCGCTCACCGACGCGGTCGGTGATCGCACCCCACGCGATCAGGGTGAGCACCAGACCCACGTTCGGCGCTGCTGCGAGCAGACCGGCCTGGGCCAAGGAGAAGCCGAATTCGGTGTGCAGCAGCGGGATCAGGAACGCCGGAACACTCACGAAGACGGTGGTCGCCGTCTGCGCCGCCACTCCGAGTCCGAGCATCAGCCACGGGCGGGGCGTGCGGATGCAGCGGGTCTCGACGGTCGTCATGGCGGTTCCATTCCTCGAGATACGCGCATCTGGGATACGGTTATGGTATCCGTTTTGGGATACCAAGAACGATACCGGAACGGACGCACCATGACCGACACCGCCGCCGAGCTCTACGCCCAGGTGCGCAGCGCCGTGCTCGACCTCGATCTCGTGCCGGGCCAGCGCCTCACCGAACGCGGACTCGAGGCCGACTTCGGCGCATCCCGCACCCCGGTACGCGCCGCCCTGCTTCGCCTGGAGGCCGACGGCCTCGTGCGTCGCGAGGGCCGGGGGTGGACGGTCACGCCGATCGACCTCGACGAGATCCGGGCCCTCTCAGAACTCCGTGAAGCGGTCGAGGGCGGGGCCGTGCGGCTCGCGTGCGCCCGCGCCTCCGACGACGACATCGCGGCGCTGGCCGAATTGCTCGAATCGTTCCGCCCTGCGGGGGACGAGGCCGTTCAGCTCGGCGCCGACTTCCACACCGAGCTCGCGCGACTCTCGGGCAACGCGTTCATGGTCACCACGGTGCAGGGCGCCATGACCCGGCTGGCCCGTACCCGATGGCTCGAGGTGCGCACCCCGGGCTCCCGCGAGCAGGCCTGGCGCGAGCACGCCCACATCCTCGACTGCATCTCGCGGCGCGATGCCGAGGCGGCCGTCGATGCCATCACCGCCCACCTGAACGACACGACAGACCGCCTGGTGGCGACCCTGACCGCCGATCGTCGCGCTCTCGGCGCCCGCGGCCTGCGCCTCGTCGGCGGCTGACCGCCCCGCCCTCCGTGCCGGGCAGCCCGGTTCAGAGCAGGCGGAGGGCGGCGGCGACCTGGTCGGCGCCGGCACGATGTGAGGCGAGTACGTCGTCGAGGGCGGCGACGAGGGTGACCGTGCCTTCGCCCAGCGGATGCACGCCCGCCGCCGTGATCGCGTCGGCGGCGGTCAGCAGCTCGATCGCCAGCAGCTGTCGCGCCAGCGTCAACGCACGCCGGCCCGCCTGCAGCGCCAGGGGCGCCAGCGAGGCGTGATCCTCCACGCCCTCCGAGAGCGAGGTGACCCCGAGCGTCACCGGGCTCGCGAGCTGCCGGAGCTCCGCGACCAGCGCGGCCGCCGAGTACGAGAGCAGTCCCGGCGCGCGGTTGCGCCCCGCGCGACGGCGGTCGGCGGCCTGAGCGGTGAGGTGGGCGATGCGTCGTTCGGAGGCGTTCGCCACCGTCGCCAGCGCGAGGCGGGCACCCTCCAGCGCCAGCGCCAGCGCCACCGCGTCGAAGTTGCCGCCCGAGAGCATCCGCCCGTCGACGACGAGCGGGTTGTCGGCCGGGGTCGCGAGCTCATCCTCGATCGCCGTGGCGAGAGCTTCGACCGCCCGTCGGAACGCTCCGTGGATCCGCGGCGACGAGCGGAACGAGATCGGGTCCTGCACCGACGGTGCCTCCGCCTGCTCGAGGAAGCCGCCGCGCAGCAGTTCGGGCACGCGTGTCGTCGGCAGTCCGCGCTGCAGCGCCGGATCGAATGGCGAGAGCGATCCGCCGCGCCCGTTGGCGCCGAGCGCCTGCAACGACACCGCGACGGCGAGGTCCGCATCCGCTGCGAAACGCACCAGCTCGTCGGCGAACAGTGCCGACACCCCCACCGAGTACGCGTTGGCGCTCACGGCGGCGAGCGCCTCGTGCGCCTGCAGCGGCACCCGCTCGCGCGCGACGGCGGCGACCTCGGCGAGCTGCGTCAGGTCGGAGGCGCCGATGGAGCCGATCGCGGGCACCACGACAGCGACCCCCTCGTTCAGCAGCCGCGCGTACTCCTCGGCCAGTTCGACCCGCACCCCGGAGCCGCCGTGCGCGAATCCGATCAACCGCGCGGCGATCAGAGCCCGCACCTCGCGTTCGGGCAGCGGGTCGCCGATCCCGCCGCGGTGATTGTCGATGATCCGGTTCTGCTGCGCCGCGACATCCGTCACCGCGATGTCGCGCCCCGAACCGAGGTGCCGGTTCAGCCCGTAGGTCGGTGTGCCGGCCGCGAGCACGCGCTCGACGGTCGCTCGGGCGGCGGCGATCCGCTCGACGGCTTCCGGATGCAGCGAGACGGCTGCACCGTCGGCGATCGCGACCACATCGGCCGGGCGAGCCGGGCGGCCGCCGATCAGCACGATCAGAACTCCCGCAGGTTCGCCCGCAACCCGCGGCCGGTGTATTCGCGGCGCAGCAGCCCGCGTCGGCGGAGCACCGGAGCGAGCGGGTTGAGCGTGCGGTGCACGTTCGCCGGATGCACCTGCCCCGAGAAGAGGAAGCCGTCGGCCGACGGCGCCAGCTCCTCGAGCCGATCGGCGATCTGCTCCGCCGTGCCGATGAGGGCGAGACCGTCCTTGTTCGCCCGCGTCTGCAGGATCTGTCGCAGCGTCGACCCCTCCGGCGCCGACTTCACGAAGTTGTCGAGCGTGCCCTGATTGCTGTTCGTCGTCAGCTCCGGCAGCGGCGCATCGAGGTCGAACGTCTTGAAATCGACGCCCGCGAGGTACGAGATCGACTGCAGCTGCTCGTCGATCGCGGCCTGGGTCAGCTCGGCGCGACGGGCGCGCAGCGCGGCGCTCTCTTCGTCGTTCGCCGTGACCAGCGGCTGCACGACGAAGAGCACCTTCACGTCGTCGGGATCACGTCCGTGCGCCGCGGCGACCTCGCGGATGCTGTCGCGGAACACCGCGTTCCGCTCCGGAGTCGTCGAGAGCGCGAGGATCACATCCGAGTACGCCCCGGCGAAATCCCGCCCGCGCCCCGAGGCGCCGGCCTGCACCATCACCGGCTCCTCCTCGAGCGGCGCGGTGTTGATCGGTCCGCGCACCTGGAAGAACTCTCCCTTGTGATGGATCGGGCGCACCTTCTCGAAGTCGGCGAAAACGCCGCGCTCCGTGTCCTCGACGATCGCGTCCGCGTCCCACGAACGCCAGAGTTTGCGGACCACGTCGACCCACTCCTCCGCACGGTCGTAGCGGAGGTCGTGATCGATCTGCTTGTCGAGTCCGTAGTTCTGCGCGGCGATGTCCGAGCCGGAGGTGACCACGTTGAAGCCGAGCCGGCCGTCCGCGAAGTGCTGCAGCGTCGCCAGCAGGCGCGCCGCGGTGAAGGGCTCGTAGAAGCTCGCGCTCAGCGTCGGCACGATGCCGAGGTGCTCGGTCGCCTGCAGCAGGTAGGGCACGAGGGGCAACGGATCGTGCTTGGGCACGAAGCGCGCGTCGCGCAGATTCACCTCGGCGGTACCGCCGTAGGTGTCGGGCACGGTCACACCGTCCTCGATGATCAGCAGGTCCAGGCCCGCGCCCTCGAAAGCGGCCGCGGCATCCTGGTAGACGCGCGGCTTCTTCCAGTCGTAGCCCTGCCGATAGGTGGGGTCACCCCAGCCCTGCACACCGAATCCGGCACCCAGGAACCAGCCGAAATGCTTCGGCGCGCTCACTCTCCCGCCGCCGCGACGGTGCTCGTGATACCGATCTCGCTGAGCCAGGCGGCGTCGAACGACTTGGTCAGGTAGTTCTCGCCCTTGTCGGGAGCGATCACCACGATCACCTCGCCGGGGCGAGCGGATGCGGCCCGCCGCAGCGCCACCGCGACTGCGAGGCCGGAGGACTGCCCGAGCAGCAGAGCCTCCTGCGCCGCGAGCGCGTGCACGGTGTCGTAGATCTCCTGGTCGGGCACCACCACGAACTCGTCGACCACGGTCTGGTCGTACGTCGCCGGCCAGTCGGCCGACTGCCAACGGTTACCCGCCCCCTCGACGTTGATCAGCCCGGCGTCGCCGCCGCTGTAGGTCGAGCCGAGCGGATCCGCACCGATCACGCGCACGGATCCGTCGCTGGCGTCCTTCAGGTACCGGCCGGTACCGCTGATGGTGCCTCCGGTGCCGACGGAAGCGACGAATTGCGTCACGGTACCGCCGGTCTGCGACCAGATCTCGGGCCCGGTGCTCTCGTAGTGCGCGCCGGGGTTGTTGGTATTGGTGTACTGCGAGGCCCGCCACGAGTTCGGCAGCTCGGACGCGATGCGATCGGCGATCGTGCGAGCGTTGTTCGGGCTGTCGGGCCCGGCCTCCCAGTCGGCCTCGATCAGCTGAGCGCCGTACGCGCGCAGCAGGGCGCGCTTCTCGTCGGAGATGTACTGGCTGTGGATGATGATCACGGGGTGGCCCGTGAGGTTGCCGACGATGGCGAGGCCGATCCCGGTATTGCCCGAGGACGACTCCACGATCGTGGCTCCTGGGAGCAGCTCGCCGCTCGCCTCCGCCTGACGGATCATGTGCAACGCGATGCGGTCCTTCGCGGATCCGCCGGGGTTGCGGCCCTCGAGCTTGACGAAGACGCGCCCGTTCAGCCCAGCGGTCAACTTCTGCAGTTCGACGAGGGGCGTGTTGCCCACGAGATCCGCGACGCTGCCGAGCACCGGCGCCGCGCACATCTCGACCGCGGGGGCGGTCGAGAGGGAACGGGCGAGGCGCGTGGTGTCGGTCATGCAGTGAGGTTATGTCGCGTGGCGCGGTGGTGGGAGCGTGTTTCGTCCTGTTACACCACCTCGAACGCGCTCGCGAGACGCGTAGCCTGGACCCCGTGAATCCCACCGGCCTGATCGCCTGCATCAACATCGTGCTGCTGCTGTTCGCGATCCACGGGGTCACCTCCAACGCCCGGCTGAGCGGCATGGCCAAGGTCGGCTGGTGCGCGGTGATCGTCATCATCCCGTTGGCCGGCAGCATCGCCTACCTGATCTACGCCTCGCGCCGCCCGCGCGGAACGACTCTCGTGCGCCGACGCACCGGCTGGTTCTTCGAGCGCTGAACGTCCCCATCCGAAAAGTGCAGGAGTCGGCCGCCGACTCCTGCACCTTTTCGGTACGGCGTAAGCTGGAACGCTCATGAATCACGCGCCCGCCATCCATTTCCCGCCCGAACTCCCCGTCAGTGCGCGGCGCGGCGACATCGCCGACGCGATCCGAGACCACCAGGTCGTCATCGTGGCGGGCGCCACGGGTTCGGGCAAGACGACGCAGCTGCCGAAGATCTGCCTCGAGCTGGGGCGCGAATCGATCGCGCACACCCAGCCCCGCCGGATCGCGGCGCGGACGATCGCCGAGCGGATCGCGGAGGAACTCGGTGACGAGGTCGGCGGCATCGTCGGGTATCAGGTGCGCTTCACCGACAAGGCGAGCGCGTCGACGAAGATCAAGCTGATGACCGACGGCATCCTCCTCAACGAGATGAACCACGATCGCCTGCTGAGCAAGTACGACACGATCATCATCGACGAGGCGCACGAGCGCAGCCTCAACATCGACTTCCTGCTCGGCTACCTCAACCGGCTGCTCCCCCAGCGCCCCGACCTCAAGGTGATCATCACCTCGGCGACGATCGACCCCGAGAGCTTCGCGAAGCACTTCGCGGATGCGCAGGGCCGACCCGCCCCGATCATCGAGGTGTCGGGCCGCACCTACCCCGTCGAGATCCGCTACCGCCCGTTGGTCGCGGACGCACCCGACGACGAGAGCGACGACGAGCCGGATGCGGCCAGTGGCGACCGCGACCTGATGACCGGCATCCTCGATGCCCTCGACGAGCTGGCCCGCGAAGACAGCGGCGACGTGCTCGTGTTCCTCTCGGGCGAGAACGAGATCCGCGACGCCGAGGATGCGGTGCGGGGACGCGCCCTCCCCGGCACCGAGGTGCTCCCGCTCTACGGCCGGCTCAGCGCCGCCGATCAGCATCGCGTCTTCGAGAAGCGGCACACTCCGGGTGTCCGTCGCCGTGTGATCCTCGCCACGAACGTCGCCGAGACCAGCCTCACCGTCCCGGGCATCCGCTACGTGATCGACGGCGGTACGGCGCGCATCTCGCGCTACTCCGCCCGTTCGAAGGTGCAGCGGCTGCCCATCGAGGCGATCTCGCAGGCCTCCGCGAATCAGCGCTCCGGTCGCTCGGGGCGCACCAGCGCCGGTATCGCGATCCGGCTGTACTCGGAGGAGGACTTCGAGAAGCGACCCGAGTTCACGGACCCCGAGATCCTGCGCACCGGACTCGCCGCCGTCATCCTGCAGATGATCTCGCTCGGCCTCGGCGACATCGCGGCCTTCCCCTTCCTCACGCCGCCGGACTCGCGCGGCATCAAGGACGGCGTCGACCTGCTGACCGAACTCGGCGCGGTGACGGGCGCGACCGGATCCGCACCGGTGCTCACCCGCATCGGCCGCGACCTCTCGCGCCTGCCGATCGATCCGCGCTTCGCCCGGATGGTGGTCGAGTCGCGTCGGCACTCCACCAGCCGCGAGGTGATGGCGATCGTCGCCGGGCTCACGATCCAGGATGTGCGGGAGCGCCCGCTCGAGAAGCGCACGCAGGCCGATCAGCAGCACGCGCGCTTCGTCGACGCCACCAGCGACTTCCTCACCCTGTTGAACCTCTGGAACTACCTCGAGGAGAAGCAGAAGGAACTCTCCTCCAGCGCCTTCCGGCGGATGTGCAAGGCCGAGTACCTCAACTACCTCCGTGTACGCGAGTGGCAGGACGTCTTCCGTCAGCTGCGCCAGCTCGCCAAGCCGTTGAGCCTCACGATCGGTGAGCCGGCCGTGAACCCGGACGGCATCCATCGCTCGCTGCTGGCGGGCCTGCTCTCGCACATCGGCATCAAGGACACGGCGTCGAAGGAGGCCCAGCGCGCGAAGGGGCGCGGCGAGCGCGCCTCCGTGCAGTACCTCGGCGCCCGCAACGCGAAGTTCGTGATCTTCCCGGGGAGTGCCCTGGCGAAGAAGCAGCCCGATGCGCTGATGAGCGCCGAGCTGGTCGAGACCAGCCGGCTGTTCGCCCGTTCGAACGCGGCGATCGACCCGGCATGGGCCGAGGTGATCGCGGGCGATCTAGCCAAGCGGCAGTACAGCGAGCCGCACTGGGAGAAGGCCCAGGGCTCGGCGGTCGCCTACGAGAAGGTCACGCTGTACGGCGTGCCGATCATCGCGCGGCGGCGAATCCAGTTCGCCCGCATCGACGCGCAGTACGCGCGTGAGCTGTTCATCCGGCACGCGCTCGTCGAGGGCGAGTGGGATGCGCGGCACGCGTTCGACCGCGCGAACCGCAAGCTGCGCGCCGAGCTGGAGCAACTCGAGGAGCGCACCCGCCGCCGCGACATCCTCGTCGACGACGAGGCGGTCTTCGAGTTCTACAACCGTCGGATCCCCGCCGACATCAACAACGTCCGCTCGTTCGAGACCTGGTGGCGCACCGCCCAGCACGACGACCCGAAGCTGCTGACGATGACGGCTCAGGCGCTGCTTCCCGAAGACGCGGCGGATGTGGACGAGCGAGCGTTCCCCACGCAGTGGCGCCAGGCCGACCAGCGCTTCCGGCTGTCGTACCGCTTCGAACCCGGCACCGAGGAGGACGGGGTCACGGTGCACGTGCCGATCGCGTTGCTGCCGCGGGTCACTCCGCTCGGTTTCGACTGGCAGGTGCCGGGGCTGCGCAGCGAACTCGTGGTCGCGATGATCAAGGCGCTGCCCAAGCACATCCGCCGCACCGTGGTGCCCGCGAACGACTGGGCCGCCAAGTTGATCGCCGCTCTGCCCGAGGAGGCGCCGAACCCACCCGTCGAGCCGTTCGCGACGACGCTCGCCACCACCATCCAGCGTCTGGCCGGAACCGTGGTGAAGGCGTCCGATTTCGAACTCGAGCGCGTGCCCTCGCATCTGCGGGTCACCTTCGCGGTGGCGGACGAACGCGGCCGTACGATCGCCGCCGGCAAGGAACTGGCTCCCCTGCAGCAGCAGTTGCGCTCCCGGGTGCGGGAGGAAGTCGCCCGCGTGGTCGAGGCCCGCGTGCCGGACGCTCTCGAGCGCCGCGGCATCACCACGTGGGACTTCCCCGAGTTGCCGCGCACCACCGACACCCGTCAGGGCGGAAACACCATCCGCGCCTACCCGGCTCTGATCGACGACGGCACCTCGGTCTCGATCCGTCTGATGGCGACCGCGGAGGACCAGGCGCGCGAGCATCCGAAGGGAATCCGGCGGCTGCTGATGCTCGTCACGCCCAGCCCGGTCGCCTACGTTCAGCAGCATCTGACCTCCACCGAGAAGCTGACGTTGGCGCAGAGTCCCTATGCCAACACGAACGCGCTCTTCGCGGATGCGCTGCTCGCCTGCGTCGACAGCGTGCTCTGGCGGATGAAGCCCGACGGCATGCTCTTCCTCAAGGCCGAGTTCGACGCCGTACGCGACCGCGTCTCGGCCAACCTGATGGACTCCATGTTCGAGACGGTGAAGACGATCACCACGATCATCGTCGCCTCCCGAACCGTCGAGAAGACGCTGAAGGCGTCCTCCAGCATGGCGTTGCTGCCCGCACTCTCGGATGCGAAGGAACAGTTGGGCGGACTCGTCTATCCGGGTTTCGTGTCGGCGACCGGGCTCGATCGTCTGCGGCACCTGCCGCGCTACCTCGGCGGCATCACGGAGCGATTCGGCAAGATCGGCGAGAACCTCGGTCGTGACCGCGTCTGGATGAACGAGGTCCAGGCCGCACTCGAGGTGTACCGCACCGCGGGTGGCAGCCTGCCGCTTCCGTCGCACGCGCCGGCAGCGATCGAACGCGCTCGGTGGCTGATCGAGGAGCTGCGGATCAGCTTCTTCGCGCAATCGCTCGGTACCGCCGAGTCGGTCTCGCTGCAGCGCATCCGCAAAGTGCTCGCCGGCTGAGCCGCTACGCGCTTCTCAACCACGCTCGTAACGCGTCGCGCATCACATCGCTTCGCGACAGGTGGTCCCGGGAGGCGCGTTCATCCAGTGCCGCTTCGAGTTCCGGATCGAGGCGAAGGGTGGTGACGCGAGCGACACCGGTGCCCATCCGAGGCCGACCGCGCCGCCGTAGTTCGTCGATGTCGTAACCGCACTCCGCCTCCGCGACCCACGTCTCGATCTGATCTTCCGTAACAGGCACGCCGTTGATCGTTTCGTTGAGTTCCATCACAGACCTTTCTGACCGATTCTGCTCCTCAGGTGACGTCGCGCAGGCATCGCGTGAATCACCATCTGACGTTTGCTGTCGAATGTCAGGACCACGATCTCTATCAGATCTCCGGATGACGTGAATCCGATGCGGATCTGCCTACTCGGCTCACCAGCGTCGAGATCGATCGCCTCGATGAAGCTCCTGACGACGAATATTGCATCCGAGGGTTTGACGCCGTGCTTCAGAGAAGATTCGTGCACGGCGACGCCGTTATCGTAATACATAATCCTGCTGATCGCCATCAGCGGCGTCCCCCCACCCGGCCGCGACGCCCCGCTACACTCGCTCGGTGGGCAGCTACACCGAACTCCTGAAGTCGCCCGGCGTGGGCCGGATCATCGCGGCGCAGCTCACTGCGCGCTTCCCGTTCGGGATGCTTTCGCTGGCCTTCCTGCTGCACGTCGAGCGGGTGCACGATTCGTACGCCGCGGCCGGGCTGGTGCTCGGTGCGATGTCGATCGGCCAGGCGATCGCGGGCCCGCTCACCAGCCGCCTGATGGGTCGGCTCGGGATGCGCCAAGTGCTCACCATCACGCTGATCATCTGTTCGATCGCGATCATCGCGATGGCGGTGCTCCCGCTCGAGATCTGGCAGTTCGTCGTGATCGGCTTCGTCGCCGGACTCAGCATGCCGCCCGTGCAGCCCGCCGTCCGCACGATCTACCCGAAGATGGTCACGAGCTCGCAGCTGACTCCGCTGTTCTCGCTCGATGCCTCGGCGCAGGAGATCATCTGGGTGCTCGGCCCCGTGATCACCACCTTCGTCTCCATCCAGATCTCCACCGTCGCGGGCATCCTCCTTGCAGCACTGTTCCTGGTCGGCGGCGGCATCTGGTTCATCGCCTCGCCGGAGGTCGGTCGGGTACGGATCCCCCGCTCCAAGCGCAAGCTGGGCGCGGTGCTCACCAAACCACCCGTGCTGCTGGCGACCGTGGTGGGCTTCCTGCTCGTGGGCGCCTGTGCCGCGGTGGAAGCCGGTGTCGTGGCGATCTTCGGCCACGGCGGCCCCGACTCGGGCTACGTCCTCGCCGTCTTCGCCGTGGGCTCCCTGGTCGGTGGGCTCACCCTCGGCCACATCCCGATCGGCCCGTGGGCGACCGCGCGACGGATGTTCATCGTCACCGTGGGGATGGCGCTCGCCGTCATCTCGACCAACTTCTGGTGGCTGCTGGCCACCCTGTTCATCGCGGGCGTCGGAATCGCCCCGGCCCTCGCCGCTCTGTTCACGATCGTCGCGGCGAGCGTGAAGTTCTCGGACACGGCCGAGGCGTACGGCTGGGTCGGTACCGGCCAACTGATCGGCGCCGCACTCGGCTCGGCCATCGCCGGTGTGCTGATCGATCAGAGCGGCCCCACCGCCGCGATCGCGGTCGCGGCCTGCTTCGCGGCGGTCGGCTTCGTCGTACCCGCCCTCGGCCGGCGTTGGCACCCCGACCTGCGCGGTCGCGACGCGTCGCCGCTGCCGGACACGGAACCGGTCGACGTACCGAGCTGACCCGCGCATCAGCGCCGCCTCTGCGCAGCGCGCATCCGGGTGATCGCGGATCGGAGCTCGAGGGCCTCGCAGGCGATGTCGCCCCAGTCGTAGCCGCGGATCAGGCGGGCCGTCAGATCGCTCAGCACCTGCACCTGCCGGGAGGCGTCAAGACGATCCGGCAGCAGATTCGTCGGCTCGGCGTAGCGCTCGAGGAGCACGAACAGGTCGACCGGCGCGAGTACCCGTGCTGCCGCGCCGACAGTGTCGAGCTCTTTCTCGAGCTCGTGCTCGGTGAGCTGGTGGGCGCACATCACGGCCGATCCGTGGCTGTCGACGAACGCGCGGATGTGCTGCTGCACCCGGCGGGTTCGGGCGGCGGCCGTCGCGCCGAGACCCACGAGAGCCTGAGCGAAGACGTGGTCGAGGAAGAACTGTGCTGAAGGGGTGATCGTTTCCATGGTCGGAACTGTCGCATCGACCTCCGACATCGAATACCCCCGTTCGCGGGTGGTCCGGGCATCCGACCCATCGCATCCGCTGTGGGTACCGAATCACCCCCTGGAAACCGGGTGCGCGCTCCCCCTAAGCTCGCGGGTACGGGCACTGTCCATGGGGGATACGGGTTCAGAGGTGGTCGGGATGACGTTGCGCGATGACGCTTTGGAGCTGGTGCGCGTGCACCAACAGGCTTCCGTGACCCCGGCGTCAGCACCGTGGGAGGAGCCCGACCAACCGGAGTGGTGCGCCGAGCTGGCCGCCGCTCTCTGGGAGAGCTCCTACCGCCCGCATCCCGCGTATTTCCAGCTGGACTCGGCGAGCCTGCCCTGGCGCGGGCCCACGCTCGTGCGACTGCACCACCTCGGCTTCGGCTGGCAGCTGACCGCGCACGCCGAGACCGCGATCGGTTCGGCCGCGGCGACCGTGGTGCTCCTCGAGACCGGCTCGCTCTGGCACGGGCTCGGCACCGTGCGCCAACCGAGTCAGCACCTGTGGAAGCACACCGAGCGCGATCA
This sequence comes from Microbacteriaceae bacterium VKM Ac-2855, assembly GCA_013204985.1. GTDB lineage: Bacteria > Actinomycetota > Actinomycetes > Actinomycetales > Microbacteriaceae > Rathayibacter. Next base: position 261,852 of record JABMLG010000002.1, on the reverse strand, counting down.
CGTCGAGGGCCTGCTGCCCTCGCACGACGTGTACATCACCATGCAGCGCCTCCGTCGCGATCCTCGCGGTCAGGAGCCCGACTACCGCACGCTCTTCGGAGTCGCGGGGATGGCGGCGTTGATCGAGGACGCCGTCGATCTCGGCCCCAACGGCGAACTGGGCTGGCAGCTGTAGGCGAGCTCGTCGGCCGCGGGCGAGGCAGGATGGAGGCATGACGCCTCCTGTTCCCCTGCTCGCTCTCAACGACGGCCGCACGATCCCGCAGCTCGGGCTCGGTGTCTACAAGATCCCGGATGCGGAGGCGGCCGACTGCGTGCGCGTCGCGTTGGAGGCGGGCTACCGACACATCGACACCGCGGCCCTGTACGGCAATGAGAAGGGTGTCGGTGACGGCATCCGCTCGAGCGGTCTCGAGCGCGACAAGGTCTTCGTCACCACCAAGGTCTGGAACGACGACCACGGTTTCGACGCGACGCTGCGTGCCTTCGATCGCAGTCTCGCTCTGCTCGGACTCGAGCAGGTCGACCTCTACCTGGTGCACTGGCCGATCCCGTCGCGCGACCGGTACGTGGAGACCTATCGCGCCCTCGAGCGGATCCGTACCGAGGGGCGAGCGCGTTCGATCGGCGTCTCGAACTTCGCGATCCCGCACCTGGAGCGCCTCCTGCTCGAGACCGACGTCGTGCCGGTGCTGAACCAGGTGGAGCTGCACCCACGACTGCCGCAACAGGAGCTGCGCGAATTCGACGAAGCACACGACATCCTCACCGAGGCGTGGTCGCCCCTCGCCCGCGGCCGGCTGCTGGAGGAACCGACCCTGCTGCGGATCGCCGCGAAGCACGGCGTCTCGCCCGCGCAGGTCGTGATCCGTTGGCACCTGCAGATGGGGGTCGTGGTGATCCCCAAATCGGTGACGCCGGAGCGCATCCGCGCCAACATCGATGTCTTCGGATTCGAACTCGACGGCGGCGATCTCGATGCGATCGCAGCGCTCGAGACCGGCGGGCGAACCGGTCGCGATCCCGAGCTCGACTGACGCCGCCGATTTCCTGACGCCGCCGAATTCCTGCCTCGCGACCGCCGCATCCAGCCATCGACTCCGCCGATGCGGAGTCTCCCGATCACGCCCGCTTAGCCTGGGGCGATGACGTCTGAGCCGGGTACCGCACTGCTTCTGCACGGCCTCGCCGGCTCCGCAGCCACCTGGTGGCGCATCCGCGACGAGCTCACGGCCGCGGGATGGCAGGTCACCGCGCCCGATCTCCGCGGTCACGCCTCCGGCATCCGGCGCGCCGACTACCGCCACGACGCCTACGCCGACGACGCGCTCGCCCTGCGTCCCCCGAACGGCACGTGGGACCTCGTGGTCGGGCACTCCCTTGGCGGCGCCATCGCCGTGCGGGCGTCCGCGAGAGACGCCGGCTGGGCGCGCCGACTCGCACTGCTCGATCCGGTGCTGCACCTTCCCGACGAGATCCGCGCGGAGGTCCGTGCCGGCGAGCTCGACGACCTCACCGCCACGGATGCGTCGCTCGCGGCCGAGAAGCCGCACTGGCACGAGCGCGATCGACGTGAGAAGGTCGCCGCCGCGCAGGCCGCCGATGCCGGAGCGGTCGCCGCCACCCTTGACCAGAACGATCCGTGGGACCTCCGCACGGACGCCGCCGCGATCTCCGTGCCGACGCTGGTCCTCGCCGGGGATCCCGCGGTCTTCACCTTCATCGGCACCGCCCTCGCCGCCGAGCTGCTTCGCGCCAATCCGCGCATCCGCTACGCCCCGGTCGCGGGTGCCGGTCACGGGCCGCACCGGGATCGGCCGGCCGCGACCCTCGCGATGCTGCGCGAGTGGGCGGAGTCTCCCCTGACGACGTCCGAGGCGTCATCGCGCGACTGACGAGCGTGTCCGTGTTTCGGGGACGTTTAATCTGCGAACCCTGGCTTTCGGTGACACTGAGCTGTCCATAGCCTCGGTGAAGGTGACCGATTTCTCAGCCACGGCAACGATGCCGTCGCCCTGGTCTCCTCGTCCCGAAACCGACGAAGGGAAACACCCCGTGGTCAGATCCACACACACGAAGTCCTCCGCTCCCGGCCGGCGCGGCCGACTGATCGCCTCCGGCACCACGATCGGTGTCGGCGTGCTGGTCGCCGGCATGGCGTTCGCGCCGAGCGCATCCGCGGTCGAGCCGTCGGCGTTCGCCGAGGCCGTGACGGCGGAGGGCATCACGACGCACTTGCAGGCGCTGCAGGACGTCGCCGATGCGAACAACGGCAATCGCGCCGCGGGCACGTCGGGCTACGAAGCGAGCGCCGAATACGTCGAGTCGACCCTCACCGCCGCCGGCTACACGCCGACCCGGCAGGACTTCGAGACCTGGGTCTACACCCCGGGCGACTACTCGCTGGAGATCCCCAGCGGCACCCCGCTCGATGCCGGCATCGTGATGTCGTTCAGCCCCTCCACCGCAGTGGGCGGCGTGACGGGCGAGCTCGTCGTACCGGCGCTGGACCCGCTGGCGTGCACCGTCGACGCCTACGACGGCGCCGACCTGACCGGCACGATCGCGGTCGTCAGCCGGGGCACCTGCTCGTTCGCCGAGAAGTCGATCGCCGCCGGCGAGGCCGGAGCCTCGGCCGTGTTCATCTACAACAACTCCGAGGTCGGCGACGAGGCGCTCAACGGCACGCTCGGCCAGCCCGAAGAGGGTTTGATCCCCTCGGTCGGCTTCACCCCCGACGAGGGTGCGGAGCTGGTGGCCGCCATCGCGCAGGGACCGGTCACCGCGACGGTCGACGTGCAGGGCGAATCCGAGCTGGTGAAGACCTTCAACATCCTCGCCGAGACCACGACCGGCAACCACGACAACGTCGTGATGCTCGGCGCGCACCTCGACAGCGTGCCCGAAGGACCCGGCATCAACGACAACGGCAGCGGATCCGCGGCCCTCCTCGAGACGGCCGTGCAGCTCGGTGCCAACGGCGAGATCAACAACGCCGTCCGCTTCGCGTGGTGGGGTGCGGAGGAGGTCGGCCTGGTCGGCTCCTACACCTACGTCGACGAGCTGTCGGAGGAGGATGCGGCGAAGATCGCGACCTACCTCAACTTCGACATGGTCGCCTCGCCGAACTACGTGATCTCGGTGTACGACGCGAACGAGTCGACCTATGAGGCCCCGGTCGAAGTTCCCGAGGGATCCATCGCGACCGAGGCGGCGTTCACCGACTACTTCGATTCGATCGGGCAGCCCTGGATCGACACCGCCTTCGACGGCCGGAGCGACTACGACGGCTTCATCTCGGCCGGCATCCCCGCTTCCGGTCTGTTCACCGGCGCGGACGAGGTGAAGACGGCCGAGCAGGTCGCCTTGTTCGGCGGCACCGCCGGCATCACGCAGGATCCGAACTACCACTCGGCCGGTGACGACATCGACAACATCAACCAGGAAGCGCTCGGGATCACCTCGAAGGCGATCGCGTTCGTGACGGCGAAGTTCGCGATGGACACTTCGTCCATCAACGGCGTGCTGCCTCCCACGACCCCGACCCCCACCGCAACGCCGACCGCAACGGCTACGCCGACCGCGACCGCAACGCCGACCGCGACCGCCACGGCCGTACCGGCACCCGCCGCTGCCAAGCCGCCGCGCACTCTCGCCGCGACCGGTGCGGATGCATCGCTGCCGCTCGGAGTCGGCGGTCTGCTCGTCGCAGCCGGCGTCGGAGCGTTGCTCCTGACGACGCTGCGACGCCGCAAGGCCTGACCAGTGGGTTGTCACTCCGTCCCCACGCGGGACGGAGTGACAACCCGTGTACGCAGAAAGGCCCGCCGTCTCAGAGACGGCGGGCCTTTCGGCTCAGGGGGCTCCGCTAGTTGCGCAGCTCCTCCTTGTACTCGTTCTTCGCCTGCGTCGATTCGCGCTCGGCTTCGGCCTTCTTCACGTCGGCTTCGGCCTTCTTGACCTCGGCGTCAGCTTTCAGCTCGTCGGCTTTGTCGGAGACTCGCTCCTTGGCATCGTCGACGGCTTCGCCGATCTTCTTGCCGGTTGCGTGCAGGGCGTCTTTCGCGTCATCCACGAATCCCATATGACCTCCTCCGTACGTGCCGGGCCCGCAGCCCGGCGTGGTCTGAAATGGAAGCGGCACCGCCGAGCTGATGCTCCGGACGGTGCCGCGGCCGCTTCCGATGCTATTGCGGCGCCCCTCGCCGACATCTGATTGTGACCGAACTCCCAGAGATCGACCCGGCGCCGGGTGACGGCATCGGCCTACCGTGACGGCATGAGCAGATCATCGAGACTCACAGCCGTCGCCGCGTTGCTGTTCGCCGCGGCGATCGGCCTGGCGGGATGTACGGCCTCGAACCAGTCCAGCTCGGATTCGGTCGAGGCGCCGATGGGTGGTTCCGAGGCTGGCAGTGGTGCCGCTCCCGACGAAGCCCGCGCGGACGGATCGACCACCGTCGCCGAGGGCGAGCGGCAGGTCGTGCAGACCGGCTACGCGACCATCACCGTGCCGGATCCGGCCGACGCCGCCGATGAAGCGACCCGGATCGCCACCGCTGCGGGAGGGAGGGTCGACGATCGCACCGAGCAGAGCGCCGACGGAACCATCGCCGCCCGCGCCTCGCTCACCCTCCGGATCCCGGCCGACGAGCTCGACCAGGCGCTCGACCAGCTGGAAGCACTCGGCGACCCGGTCTCGGTCTCGGTGTCGGCGAACGACGTCACGGCGAGCGTCACCGACCTCGACGCACGGATCGCCGCATTGCAGGCATCGGTCGATCGGCTGCAGGCACTTCTCGCCCAGGCGACGTCGACCGCGGACCTCATCGAGATCGAGTCGAGCCTGTCGACCCGGCAAGCCGACCTGGATGCGCTCGCCGCTCAGCGCGCGGCCCTCGGCGAGCAGGTGGCGATGTCGACGCTGACCGTCGACCTGGTGGCTCCGGGCACCGTCGTCGGCTCCGGGCCGCAAGACTTCTGGCAGGGCCTCGCCGCCGGCTGGACCGCTCTCGTCGCCGCGGCCTCGGGGTTCCTGGTGGTCCTCGGCGTTCTCCTGCCCTGGCTGCTTCCGCTCGCGGTCATCGCCGTGGTTCTCGCGCTGGCGTTGCGGCGTGCGGCCCGCCGGCGCGCTGCTGCGCCGGCGCCGGCGGCGCCCACGCCCGCACCGACTGGATCGGCGCCTCCGACCTCCGCGCCGGGCGAGTGACCGACCGCCCACCCACCACGGTTGCGAGGGAACCCTTCTCGGTGCGACGGCGCCTCCCTCGGGGGCGCCCTCGAACCGAGCCGGGTCCCTCGCAAGATGAGGCTGCGCCGGGGGGACGTGGGGTGCATTCACTGTCGGTGGTGTGACCCATAGTGGGGTCATGAGCATTTCGACGCCCGGCACACGGATCGCAGCCCTCGCCGCGACCGTCCGCGCCGAGCTGACCGGGGTCGACTGGACGCGGATGACCGAAACCGAACTCGTCGCAGCGTCCGTCGCGCTCGGAGAACTCGAGCGAGCCGTCAGGGGGAGTGCCGTCGTGGTCGCCGGTGTCATCGAAGGCGCGTCGGGGCGAGAGCGGGGGATGGACGCACTCGCGAGCACGCTCGGGCGGCGCACTGGCAAAGCACTGCTCGCGATGCTCACCGGATGCTCAGAGGCGACCGCGGGGCGGCGGATCCGGCTCGCGCAGAGCGTCTTCGCCGGCGTCGGGATGCTGGGCCAAGAGGTGCCCGCCGTGTTCCCCGCCGTGGGGCAGGCGGTGCGTGAGGGGCGTCTGCATCCGGATGCGGCCGAAGCCCTCACCACCACCCTCGGGCCGGCCGCTGCGCGCATCCACCCGGATGAGCTCGCGATCGCCGAAGAATCGATCCTCGCCGCAGCGACCGACCCCGACGGGGAAGCAGCGACCTCGGGTGGATTGACCGGGATCGGGATCGCCGCAGACCTCGTGAAAGTTCAGGCGCTCGCGTGGAAGGCACGACTGGATCCCGATGGGCTCGAACCGACGGAGGAGGAGGCGTTCGAGAAACGCAACGGCGTGTGGCGGCGCGGGAAGAACGGGCTTGAGACGCTCGTGCTGACGTTGACGACGGAGCAGGCGGCGGCGGTGAAAGCGTCGCTCTCGCCGCACACCAGCCCCCGCAAGCCGCGGTTCACGGATGCGGACTGCGACGCCGCCGAGAACGGTGACGTGGATGACGCCGCGATCTTCACAGACACCCGCACGAGCGGGCAGAAGACCGCGGACGCCGCAGTGTCGTTGATCGTCGCCGAATCCCCCATCGGAGCGACCCCGCAGATCACCGCCCACATCCACGCCGACGATCTCACCGACGAAACCGCGACCGGCCCCGCCTACCTCGACCACGTCGAGGAGCCCGTACCAGCAGCGACCGTGCGGCGGCTGCGCTGCTTCGGCGACGTGCGCATCGCGATCACCGGCACCCACGCGCAGACCGGCGCGCTCGGGCAACCCGCCCGCGATTTCACCACGAAACAGAAACGCCTCCTCGCCGCCCGCGACGGCGGCTGCGCCTGGACCGGCTGCACCGCCCCACCCGCCTGGACAGAAGCCCACCACGTCACCTGGTGGAGCCGAGGCGGTCAGACATCCATCGACAACGGAATTCTGCTCTGCAGCTTCCACCACCACGTCATCCACGCGAAAACCCGCTGGCGCATCCACATGCTGCCCACCGCCGAAGGCCTACGACCCCACCTCATCGCACCACCCCACATCGACCCCCGACAGACACCACGACGCATGGGCAACCAACGCGCCACCATCGCCGGCATCACCCGAAGACGACCACGAACCCCCCGCAACCGAACCGGATCCGCCACCGCCACCACCGACAACCTCACCGGCGGGGGGCCTGTGGGAGAGGTAGCTCAGGCCTCTGCCGCGACTGTCGCGCCTTCTTCGATGGCCCGAGCCACGCGCGCGAGCAGCTCGGTCACATCCGTGCTCGTCCTGGTCGTCATCGTGATCACCAGACGCCCCGAATACGAAGTGGCGAAGCAGGCGATGTCGTGAGCCGGGTCCCCGGCCGGCCACGCGAGGACCTCCTCGAGACGGGCGGAGCCGATGTAGCGGTCCTTACCCGTCAGAGGGATGAAGGTGGCGTAGCCCGAGACCGGCTCTGTCACCGGAGGCAGACCCGCGGCACCGGCGGAGATCGCCGCGCGGATCTGCGCGCGCACGGCCGGCACGACATCGGCGAGCGGCTGATGACCGGGGATCGCGACGCGCACGACGCTGACGTGGTTGCGGGCCGCCGCATCCGCCTTACCCCGGCGCGAGACGGGCACCAGGAGCGCCGCCGCCGCGCCGCCGGCGATGGCGGACAGAACCGTCGAGAGGACGAGATCGCTGACGGTGCACGGGTAACGCTTGGCGTGCGCGGTGACCACGCTGAGATCGAGGGCGATCCACGCGGAGTGACGCGGCGGCAGATGCGACGCCCGCAGGCCGCGCCGCTCGATCAGCGTGTTGCGGACCGGTCGGATCAGTCGACCGGCACTGCGACGGAGCCGTCGCCGGAAAGGCTTGCGCCAGTACTCCCGCCACGCGTCGCCGAGCGAGCCCTGCTCCGCGTACCAGTTCCGGCCGGCGACCAGCAGCAGCTCGGCCGCGAATCGTGGCGCACGCACCGGCACGGCTTTCGGCCGCGCGCGCTCGCCGCTGGGCCCGACGGTGAGCAAACGATCGAGCACACCCATGGCCCAGATCGCGTCACCCATCACGTGTTGGAACCGGACGATCAGAACGACCCGACCGTCGAGCGCCTCGGCGACCACGATCTCCCACGGCGAGCGCCCCACCGGCAGGAAGTCGAAACAGCGGCCGGTCAGCGTCTCCATCCCCGCGGGACCCACGTCGACCGGTTCGTCCAGGAAGCGCAGGTGGTTCGCGATCGCGAAGCCCCCATCCGGCACCCACGCCGGCGTGGTGAGGCCGAGCGGCACGCGCACGATGCGTTTGCGCAGTTCGGGGGTACTGGCTGCGAGCCACTCGATCTGCTCCGTGATCGCGGCACGATCGAGTGCGCCGTCGGCGTCGCGCCAGGTGCTCGAGTCGAGCACGAGCGCGGCCGCGGCGTGCATCGCCTCATAGGCGATCACGTTCACCAGATACTTCTCATCGAGACTGCGCAGCAGTTCGACCTCGACTCCGCCGCTCGAGACACTCATGCTGCGTCCTCGATGTGCACGGCACACAGCTCCATCTCGGCGGTTCGGCGGCTGATCACGGTGACGCCGGGCAGGCGTTCGATCTCCTCCGCGGCCACGCCGTCGAAGCCCAGAGCCAGACCGACGCCGAGCGCCTTCGCGTAGGCCTCCTTCACCGCGAGCAACTCGCGCAAGCGCGGGAGCCCCGCGGGCCCGGTGGGAAGGGCCCGGCTCTCCGCCGGCGTGCAGAGTCGGCGTGCGATGCCGACGGCCAGTGCCCGCTCGGCATCGACCACATCGATCCCGACCCTCCCCGTCGTGGCCATCGCGGCCGCGACGAAACGCCCGTCGTGGGCGATGCTCACGTCGTACCCGCCGGCGACCGGTCTCGGTTTCCAGCGTTCCGAGACGACCTCGAGGCCCACCCAGGGTGAGCCGGAGGCGGTCGCAAGACGCCGAGCCAGGGCCCGGCCGGCGAGGAACTCCCGGCCCCGAAGCGCCGGCATCCGCTGCCAACGTTCCGTCTCGCCGAGCAGTACCGCCGGGTCCGCGGGCAGCCCGACCGTGGTCACGGCCACGCGCACCCTCAGGCCTTCGCGTCGGCGATGGCGCCCGCGACGCCCTCGCTCAAACTGCGCAGCGTGGGGTAGTCCCAGGCGAAGGTGGGGTCGACCTCGATGCCGTAGGTGTCCTCGATGTCCCCCGCCAGAGTCAGAGCGAAAGCGGAGTCGAGGCCGAGCTCGACGAGCGAGACGTCGGGGTTGATCGCGGACTCGTCGATGTCGGTGTAGATCAGCGCCTTCTCGACGATCCAGGTCTCGATCTCGGCGGCAGTGGGAGTGGCGGTGCTCACGACAGGGTCCTTTCGGTGGGGGCGGGTTCTTCGATGGAGCGGATGGTGCGGACAGAGACGGGTGTCGAGTCGAGCGTGAGCGCGAGCCCGTCGTCGCAGCGCTCGAAGGTCCGCTCGACGAGGAAGTCGATGCTGTCGGCATCGAGCACCGCGCGACGGCCCCGGTACTGGGCATCGAGGCGCTGCAGCGCGGCGGAGAGCCAGCGCGGATCGCTGGTCGCCGCATCCGTTGCGCAGCGCTGTACACCGACGCACGCGCCGGCGGCCTGCACCAGCGCGTAGCGGCGGGCGAGCGCGAAGGTGTCGACGCCGGCGTCGGGGCCGAGACCGCGCGGATCCAGAGCCGCCGCGTCGACGATCAGCTCGCCGCGGCGACGGGCGAATTCGGCGATCAGCTCATCCGCTCGCGCCGAACCGGTCGACCTCGGTGTGAGCTCGGCGCCGAAGGGATCCCCCGCCCCGGCTCCGAGCTCGAAGCGCGAGTAGTCGAGCTCCTCCGTACTCGAACCCGGGATGAACAGAGCGTCCTGCGGATCGAGCACCCGCTCGGCGCGCCGGCGCCACGCGGGAAGGTTCGGGATGATCGACAGCAGGCACGTGGTCGCCCCGGCGTGACCGATCGGCACCACCTGCAGGTCGCGGCAGAGCTTCTCGAAGACCGCGTAGGGGCTCACCCGCGCGTAGAAGGTGGAGCCGAAGAGCACCGCGAGGGTGCGCATCGCCTCGTTGATCGTCGACGGCACCAGGTATTTGCTGGCCGCACTGAGCAGGAAGGCGCTTCGCGGCGCATGGTGCAGAGCGCGCACCACGCTCCCGCTGAACGCGTCGCACAGCAGCAGATCCGCCGCGGCCTCGGCCAGAAGCGAACGCGCGTGCGGGAGATCCGCGACCGAGCCGCGGTAGAGCCGTCGCGACTGCGCGTAACCGGTGGCGAGTCGCAGTCCGGTGTCGAGCCCACCCAGAGCGAGCGCGGGGATCGCTGCGCGGGTGACCTGGAAGGCCCGGAGGGCGACGCCGACGGCTCCGCCCACCTCACCGACGACGGCGTCCCGCGGCAGCTCGAGGCCGTCGAAGTCGGCACCGCCGAGAAGGCAGCCCCGCATTCCGGCGGTGGGGTAACGGTGCCCGGTGTCGACGCGCGAACCATCCACGTCGCTCTTCTTCCAGAGAACCAGCGTGTGGCTGCGCGGCCCCGGCGACGGCGAGCTGCGGGCGAACAGCAGGACCGACTCGGCCCGGTCGATGTTGTTGACCACCTGCTTGCCGCCGAACACGCGCACGGTACTGTCGCCGATCTCGGCGCTGCACTCGTTGCCGAGCACGTCGTTGCCGTGCGCCAGCTCGTGGAAACCGACGGCGATCCGATCTCCGGCCAACAACTGCCCGGCCACCGTTCCGCGGATCCGTTCGTCCCCGCCCGCCCAGACGTTCACGGCGGCCATCATCGTGGTGAGCCCGTGCCCGAGGCCGAGCGCTGGATCGCGACGGAACACCGGCCTCAGCCGCTGCACCAGATCCTCGGTCGACACCCAACGCCCACCGAGCGACGCGGGCACGAACTCGGCGCCCCAGCCCCACTCGGCGAGCGCCGACTCCCCCCACGCGCTGAGAACCCGAGCGTCGTCGGCCTCGACGATCGCGTCGAAATCGAAGGGACCAGGCACGGTCGGGTCGCCCAGAACGGTCTCGAGATCGGTCATGAGGCCACCCCGAGCAACGAGACGGTCGAGCCGGCGCTCAGCCGGTGCTGCACCGCAGCGAAACCTGCGTCGACGAGGGCGGCGCTCGGTGCTCCGAGCCCGAGCCGCTGCGCCAGCCGACCGATCACGAGGCGCAGCCACAGTCCATCGGCCCCGAAGCCGTCCACCGCGTCGGAGCTGCCTTCCGCGAGCGCGAACGCCGCGGCTGCCGCGAACAGCGTCGCCAGGCGCTCGGCCGCCAGGTACTGCTCCGGCGGCGGGAAGGGTGCGCGCCTGAATGTGCGGATCTCGGCCATCGTCGCCTCGAATTCCGCCACCAGGGCCGCGCAATCCCGCGAGAAGTGATCATCGTCGACACGCGCCGCGGCCGCATCCGCCATCGCCGGCAGCGCTCGAAGCAGCGCGGACCCGCGGCGGGAGAACAGGCGCAGCGCCGCGAAGTCGATGTCGACCCTGTTGGCCCGGAGGGCGCCGAGTCGTCGACGCGATTCCAGGTCGGCGGCGTCCGCCTCGCGCAGCATCGAGGGGAACTCGCCCACGATGACGCCCAGGTTGACCACCGAATTGCCGTCGAAGATCGCCACGATGCGGTGGTCGCGTTGCACCTTCTGGAAGACGTTGCCGGGGGCGAGGTCGCTCAATTGCGAACGGGCGCCGAGCAACTGGGCGAGATCGCGCAGAAGCAGGTCGACCGTGTCGGGCACGAAGAACTTCACCAGCGAGCTGACCAGCGCCATCTCGTCGATCCGCTCGTGCAGGTGACGCGCGCCCACGATCGCGACGGCCTCCGCTGCCAGAGCATCCGCAGCCGCGCCCACCAGCGCCGCCCGAGCGGCGGGGAGCGCAGCGAGTTCGCGTCCGAACATCCGTCGCTCGAGCACGAACCCGCCCGCGATCCGCAGACCCAGGTCGGCAGCGCCGAGCGAAAGGGCCGTGCAGAGCGGCCGGGTGAGCTGCAGGCTCTTCAACACGACCTCGAGCCCGGTGCCCGGTTCCCCGATCAGCACGTCGGGCTGCACGATCGCCCTCTCGAACGCGATGCCGCTGATGTCGGCGCCGCGGATGCCGTGCGTCGCGACCTTCGGCGACGCGCGATGGCGATCGGCCGGGAGGTCGGCTTTATCGACGTAGAGCAGGGTGTGCGCGCGGGGCCCGGTGCGGTCATCCACTCGAGCGAGAACGGTGATCGCCCGGCCACGCGTCGCGTTGTTGATCGGCCACTTCTCGCCGTTCACCTCGATGCCGCGGGCACCGAAGCGCGCCGTCGTGGCGGTGGCCCCGAGGTCGCTGCCACGGCCGCGCTCGGTGAGACCCCACGAGACGGGCTGCGCGGCGAGCACCGTGTCGGCCACCCGACGGCGCACATCGGCTCCGCCCGCTACCCAGGTGCTGACCGACCCGAGGAACGTTTTGCCGTGCGCGACAGCGACGGTGAGATCACGCGCGGCGATCGATCGGATCATCCTCATCGGTTCGAGCACGTCGCCGAGGTCACCACCGAACTCTCTCGGCACGTAGCGCCGCGCGAGACCGAGCGCGTCGATCGCGTCGACGGCCGACTGCGGGAACGCGGAGCGCTCGTCGTCGGCCAGGGAGGTGGCGAAATCGATCACGGATCCCGGCTCGGTGGGCTCGCCGAGGGCGTCGTCGAACTCGTCGGGCGTCATGAGGCTACGAACTCGACCCGCTGCAGGGCGTTCGTCTCGAAGAGCTCACGGGTGCCGGAGCGCTGGATCTTGCCGCTCGTCGTTCGCGGCAGCGATCCCCGGCGCACGGTCACCACATCCAAAGAGGGCAGACCGAATTCGCGCACGAGGATGAGCCGGATCCGCTCGAGGTCATCGCCGGCGCCCGGCACGCTGAGCGCTCGGGGCTCGATCTCGAGGACGAGCGCGACGCGATCCGAGTCGATGCCGTGTGAGAATGCGGCGCTGTTCGCCCCGACCACGCCCGGCAACAGGACGGCGGCGCGCTCCTCCACATCCTGCGGATAGACGTTCTTGCCCCGCACGATGATCAGATCCTTGATCCGGCCGGTCACGATGACATCGCCGTCCACCACGATCCCGAGATCACCGGTGCGCAGTCGGCGCACCCCGCCTTCATCCGCGATCTCGGCTCCGAAATCGGCGAGCGTCGCCGCTTCGTCGCGCCAGTAGCCGGCAGAGACGCTCGGCCCGCTGACCCAGAGCTCACCGATCTCGCCCGGCGCGCGTCGTCGCCTCGTCACCGGATCGACCACGCTGACCGCGTGTCCCTCCGCGACCGCTCCGCACGCGACCGACTCCACGGCGGCGGCCCCGTCGACGGCTTCCTCGAAACGCCCCTCCGCAAGAGCGGCGAGATCGGTACGGCGGATGCGGACGGGTTCGCCGGCGGGTCGGAATCCGGACACCAGCAGGGTGGTCTCGGCCATTCCGTAGGCGGGAGCGAAAGCGTCCGCCCGGAATCCGGCCGGAGCGAAGCGGTCGGCGAACTGCTGCAGGGTGCGGGCCTTGACCGGCTCCGCCCCCGTGATCGCGACGGCCAGGGACGAGAGATCGAGCTCGGCCACCACCTCATCGGTGACGAGGCGCGCGCACATCGCGTACGCGAAATCCGGGGCGACCGTCGTCGTCGCCCGGTGCTCCGACAGCAGCCGGAGCCAGAACGCGGGGCGCTTCAAGAACTGCAGGGGCGAGGTCAGTACCGCGTCCATGCCGACGAACATCGGGTGCAGGAGGAGGCCGATCAGCCCCATGTCGTGATAGTGCGGCAGCCAGCCGACGGCGACGCCATCGGCCGAGGTGCGCAGCGCGCTCCGGATCACGGACTGGTTCGCGAGCAGATTCGCCTGGGTGATCATCACGCCCTTCGGCGTGCCGGTCGAGCCGGAGGTGTACTGCAGGATCGCCTGATCGTCGGGCCCGAGATCGGGGCGTCGCCAATCGGCCGGATCCCCCGCATCGTCGACGTCGACGAGGTGCACCGTGACCCCGTCGAGCGCACCGCGCGTGCTCTCCGCCAACACCGTCCACGTCGCCGTATCGGTGAGGATCAACCGAGCGCCGCTGTGCCGGAGCATCACCAGCATCCGCTCGGCGATCACCGGCGCCGGCGCCGATGCGGTGACGGCCACGGGGGCGACGACCAGGCCGGCGTACATCGCCGCCGTGAGGGCGCGGGCGACATCGAGCCCGGCCGAGAACGCGAGCAGGGCGATCTCGCCGCGGCCGAAGCCGGCGGCGTTGAGCGCGACCGCGCGCCCCGCGGCTTGCGCATCGAGCTCGGAGTAGCTCAATCGCCTGGATGCCGTTGGCGAGGCCGCGAACGTCAGCCCGCGCTGCTCAGACGCGGATCCGCGTAATTCATCGATGAAGAGCCTTCCGGCCATGGGCTCGCCCGCTCGGGTCCAGGGGGCCGCGGAGTGCGGTTCGCCCACAACCTAGCGTGTAGCCGAGTGCGCGTCGAGAGAATTCTCATCTTGTTTACATACCGCGTCGCCACTCCCTTCCACTCAGGAACATCCCGGTATGTAATGGCTTCATGAGAGCCATCTGGAAGGGCGCGATCACGTTCGGGCTCGTGAACGTGCCCGTCAAGATCTACAGCGCGACCGAGAGTCACGACATCGCGCTGCATCAGGTGCACGACGCGGATGGCGGGCGCATCCGCTATCAGCGCCGGTGCGAGATCTGCTCGAAGATCGTGCCGTACGAGCACATCGACAAGGCCTATGACGACGGCGAGAAGACCGTTGTGCTCACCGCCGAGGACATCAAGTCGCTGCCCGCCGAGCGCGACCGCGAGATCGACGTCGTGCAGTTCGTGCCGAACGACCAGATCGACCCGATCATGTTCGACAGCGCCTACGTGCTCGAGCCCGACGGCTCCTCCCCCAAGGCCTACGTGCTGCTGCGCCGCACCCTCGAGGAGACCGACCGCACCGCGATCGTCGAGTTCGCCCTGCGCCAGAAGACCCGCCTCGCGGCGCTGAGGGTGCGCGGCAAACTGCTGATGCTGCAGACGCTGCTCTGGTCGGACGAGGTGCGCGAGGTGTCCTTCCCCGCGTTGGACGAGGACATCCGGATCGCGAAACGTGAACTGGACATGTCGGCGAAGCTCGTCGAGTCGTACTCGGAGGACTTCGACCCGACCGCATTCCGCGACGAGTACCAGGAGGAGATGCGGGTCCTCATCGACGCGAAACTCGAGCACGGCGACACCCTCGACACCGCTGCCACCTTCGGCGACGTCCCCGAGGCCGAGGAGAAGGCCGAGGGCGACGGCAACGTGATCGATCTGATGGAGGCGCTGAAGCGCTCCGTCGACAGCAAGCGCACCAAGGCCGGCGCCGCCACGAAGGCACCCGAGAAGAAGGCGCCCGCTGCGAAGGCGACGGCGAAGAAGGCACCGGCGAAGAAGAAAGCGAGCGGCGAATAGCGATGCCCGAACTCGCCTGGCGTCGGCTCGACGAGCCCGGCATCGAGCGGACGAGAGTCGTCATCGATGCAGACGGCTTCCGCGCCGAGGGCGATGTCGAGGGCGATGTCGAGGGCGGCGACCTCACCCTGCACTATGCCCTCGAGTGCGATGCCTCGTGGCGAACCCGCCGGCTCGAGCTGCGGGTCGGCGATCGCATCCGAATACTCACGAGCGCTGGCGGAGGCTCGTGGAGCGACGGCGCACCGCTCCCCGAACTCGCCGGCGCCCTCGATGTCGACGTCAGCGCGACCCCGCTGACGAACGTCCTGCCGATCCGCCGCCTCAGCCTGTCGATCGGAGCGAGCGCAGAGATCGTCACCGTCTACGTCGACGTGCCGAGCCTGACGGTGACGCCGGACCCGCAGCGCTACACGCGACTCGCGGAACGCGTGTACCGGTACGAATCCCTCGACTCCGACTTCACCCGCGACATCGAGGTCGACGCCGACGGCTTCGTCCTGGTGTACCCGGGCCTGTTCGAGCGCCTGCCGTGACCGCTACTCGACGTCGTCGAGGTCGGTCGTGACCGACGCGGCGAGGGTGAGCAGCGCCTCGGCGTAGGCGTTCGCAGGGTCGGGATCGGTGACGATCTCGACCACCCCGCGCAGTTCGATGGTCACCTCGAAGTAGACGGCGCCACCGTCGCCGACCACGCGCTGCAGACTGCGGAAAGTGCCTCCGAGCAGGGTGCGCAGCTGATCCTCCCGCGGGAGCCACAGCGAGTCCTCCACCGAGACCGAGTCGAGCGCCCACTCCGTGGTGCCGTTGAAGCCCAGGATCGTACCGCCCGGGTACTCGTGCGCCTCGATGGTCATGTCGCTGACCGTGAAGACGTCGCTCTCGAAGCCGTCGCGCTCGATGCGGAAGACGTCGCCGGTCGCGGGGCGCCAGCGCACGCCGGTCGTGCGCAACGCCCGCGCCAGCTCGGAGGAGATCATCGCCCCATTATCGCGACTCTCACGAATTCCGCGCGGTCGACAGGCGAGCGGATTCGCGCACGGCCTTGTCGTTCGATCGCCCCGCGCGCGATCCGGCGAGCTTGGCGGTGATGTGTTCGTCGACAGTGATGGGCCCGTACAGTTCCGGATGCGCGTCGTCGATCGTTCCGGCGAGCGTGCGGATCACCGCGTCCCAGTCGCCGTCGTGGAAGAACGCCGCGGATCGCCGCCGCTGGATCGTTCCGTCGATCACCGGCGGCTTGACCCGGTGCAGGGTCGACATCCAGCGCTCGTTCGTCCAGCGTGCCGTGAGGTCGCCGAGGTTGATCAGCAGCGCTCCGTCGGCGGGGCTGACGTCGTTCCACGATCCGTCGGCCCCGAGGACCTGCAGGCCGCGGACCTGATCGGCCCACAGCACGGTGACGATGCCGAAATCGGTGTGCTCACCCATGCCGGTCAGATCGCCGTCGAGGGTGACGTCGGTGCCTTCAGGCAGCGCGTAGTTGTTCATCCGCAGCACGTCGAGCGAGTGCCCCGTGAACGCGTCGAAGTAGTCCTCGGGAAGATCGAGGGCGTCGGCGAAGATGCGGACCATGGTGCGGGCCACGCGGGCCGCCTCGACGAAGTAGGCGCGCACCGGCGCCTCGAAGCCGGGCGCGGCGCCGGGCCAGGTGTTCTCCGCGTAGTGGCCCGAGGGCAGCTCGAGGTCGGGGTGATCGGATCGGGCGGAGCCGATGTTGAACGCCTCGAAGAAGTCGTTCATCCGGTTGGCCGACTCGACGCCGAGCGAGAGCGAGAGCGACTCCGACTTGGGCGGCGAGTAGCCGCGGTTCGCGGGCGCGCGGTACTGCTTCTTGGTCTCGAGGTCGAGGGCGAAGAACTCGTCCATCGCCTCGGCGAGGCCCTCGGTCACGTCGAGCGGGATGCCGTGGCCGGTGATCTGGATGAAGCCGACGGTGCGACAGGCCTCGTCGATCGCGGCGGCGACGGCGGCGCGATCGGCGGCTGACCCGCGGTGCACGTAAGCGGAGATGTCGACAGTGGGGACGTGGAAGGTCATGGAACGCTCCTGAGGTGTGAGTCGGATGAGGACCACACGTGGAGGTGTCTGCCGTTGAACTCACGTGGTCCCTCCACGCTAGACGGAGCCGTGTTTCGTGCGCGTGAACGATTACCCGGTACCCCCGGAAAGGTGACACGGTTTCAGCTCCCTGAGTTTACGTTCACGAAACATATGGTTCACACGAGAGGCGCTTTCAATGCATAGCGTGGCTAATTCGCGCGTCATCGTGACGGTGACACGCGCTCGACTACCCAGCCCCGAGAGGACCCGCAATGACCGAGGTCGTCCCCCCATCCATTCGGCCGCAGCCGACGACTCGCTCGCGTCGGCCCGGAGCGAGGTTCCTCGCACTCGCCGGCCTGGTCGGCCTCGCTCTCGTCGCGGCGCCCCTCGTGGCAGCGCCCGCCACGGCGAACCCCGCCGGTACCGACCTCGTGATCAGCGAGGTCTTCGCGCGCGGCGGTTCCGCGGGCGCCACCTACAAGAACCGCTTCGTCGAGCTCTACAACCCCACATCGGCCGATGTCGCGCTCGCCGGCACCTCGATGCAGTACCGCGCCCCGGCCAGCACCGGCAATCCGACGACGACCATCGCGCTGAGCGGAACGGTCCCGGCCGGAGGGCATTTCCTGATCCAGGGCGCCAGCAACGGCGCCAACGGCGCCGACCTGCCCACACCCGATCAGGTCACCAGCATCAACTTCGGCGCGGCCGGCGGCACCCTCTTCCTGGTCGACAGCACCAGCACGCTCGTCGCTCCGGCGACCGGCTCGCTGACCACGGATGCACAGATCATCGACCTCGTCGGCTACGGCACCTCGAACACCTTCGAAGGCGCCGTCGCGGCAGCGCCGACCTACACGGAGTCGATCGCCCGCTCGGCGAACGGGGCCGACGCGAACAGCAACAGCACCGACTTCAGCGTCGGCGCGATGACCCCGCAGGCCGCCGGCGGCAGCACCCCCACGCCCACGCCCACGGTCACACCGACGTCGACGCCGACCCCCACACCGACCCCCACGCCGACCCCCACCGAGGTGCCGACGGTCTCCATCGCACAGCTCCAGGGCACGGGTGACGCGTCGCCGCTGGTCGGTCAGACCGTGACCACCTCGGGTGTCGTGACCGCGCGCTACCCCTCGGGCGGCTACAACGGCTACGTCATCCAGACGCCCGGCACCGGTGGCGCGATCGACTTCGCCAGCCACACGGCATCGGATGCGGTCTTCGTCTACTCCTCCGCATCCGTCGGTGCCGTCGCGATCGGCGACCACGTGCAGATCACCGGCGCGGTGAGCGAGTTCAACGGTCTCACCGAGCTCACCCCGACCTCGGCCGCGAGCGTCGTGCCGTTGCCCGCCGCCGCGGCTCCGGTCGCCGCGACCGTGACCCTGCCCCGCGAGACCGCCCAGCGCGAGTCGCTCGAGAGCATGCTGATCGCGCCGCAGGGCGACTTCACCATCAGCGACACCTACGACCTGAACAGCTACGGCTCGATCGGTCTCGCCTCGGGCACCAGCCCGCTGCTCACGCCGACCGAGGTCGCTCGCCCCGGCACCGCGGCCTACACCGCCGTGGTGGCCGACAACGCCGCCCGCGGGGTCATCCTCGACGACGGCGCGTCGATCAACTTCCTCGGATCGACCGCGAACAAGGCGATCCCCCTGCCGTACCTCACGATCGACACGCCCGTTCGGGTCGGGGCGGCGACCACGTTCACTGCGCCCGTGATCCTCGACTACCGCAACACCGCCTGGGCCTTCCAGCCCACGCAGCAGCTCACCGTCGCCAACGCGGCGACTGTGCAACCGGCGACGTTCGAGAACACCCGCGAGGCGGCTCCGGAGGCCGTCGGCGGCGACATCGCGATCGCCTCGTTCAACGTGCTGAACTACTTCCCCACCACGGGCGACTCCATCGCCGGCTGCTCGTTCTACACCGACCGCGACGGCAACCCCGTCACGGTGAACAGCGGATGCGACGCCCGCGGCGCCGCGAACGCCGACGACCTCGCCCGTCAGCAGGCGAAGATCGTCACCGCGATCAACAGCCTCGGGGCGAGCGTCGTCTCGCTCGAGGAGATCGAGAACTCGGCGAAGTTCGGCAAGCCGCGCGACACCGCTCTGGCCACGCTGACCGCGGCGCTGAACGCGGCGGCCGGCAGCGAGGTGTGGGCGTACGTCGCCTCGCCGAGCGTGTTGCCGAGCCTCGCGAGCGAGGACGTCATCCGCACCGCTTTCATCTACAAGAAGGCGACCGTGGAACCCGTCGGCGAGTCCGTCATCCTCGATGACGATGTCGCGTTCTCCAACGCTCGCAAGCCACTCGCGCAGGAGTTCCGACTCGTCGGGGACGCCTCGACCGAGTTCCTCGCGATCGTGAACCACTTCAAGTCGAAGGGTTCCGGCTCGGGCGCGGACGCCGACCAGAACGACGGTCAGGGCGCCTCGAACGCCTCGCGGGTCGCTCAGGCGAACGCGCTCGTGGCGTTCGCCGCGCAGTTGGAGAGCGAGAAGGCGACCGACCTGGTCTACCTGCTCGGAGACTTCAACGCTTACACGCAGGAGGACCCGATCCGCGTGCTCGTGGACGCGGGCTTCGTCGACCAGGGCTCGAAGGACGGCAAGTACTCGTACTCGTTCGACGGCGCGGTCGGCTCGCTCGACCACGTCTTCGCCTCCACGGCCGGCGACGCGAAGGTCACCGGCGTCGACACCTGGAACATCAACAGCGGCGAGTCGGTGGCGCTGGAGTACAGCCGCTACAACTACAACGCGACGCTGTTCTACGACACCTCGGCCTACCGCTCGAGCGACCACGACCCGGTGGTCGTGGGTCTCGACCTCGCAGCCGACGTCGACCCGAACGCGGTCACCGCGTTGCGGTCGCTCGGATCCGCTCAGACCGTCGAGACGGGCGCGTCCGTCGCACCGCGCAGCGTCGAGGCGCGCACGGCCGACGGCTCCTTCGCGGCCGGCGCCGAGGTGACCTTCACGATCACCGGCCCCGCCTCGTTCGTGGGCGGCGGCTTCACCGCCACCGCGACGAGCAACGCGGCGGGCATCGCGACCACCCCCGCGATCACGGCCGGGCCGATCGCGGGACCGGTCAGCATCACCGCGACGGCCGGATCCGCGTCGGCGGCTCTGCCGAGCGTCTCGGTGGTCGAACCGGCCACGTCGATCGACGTGACCACCTCGGCCTCGACCGCGATCGTGTCGGGGAAGGTCTCGCTGACCGTCACCGCCACGAACAACGGCGACGCCCCGGTACAGATCGTGATCACCACCAAGTACGGCAGCAAGAAGTACATCGGCGTCGCCCCCGGCGCCACCGTCAGCTACACCGCGAAGACGTACCTCGCGTCGATCCCGGCGGGCACCGCATCCGTGGTGGTCACCGCGGCCGACGGCTCGCAACTGACGTACCCCACGCCCTACGCCGCGGCGAGCGCCAACTGATGCGCTCCTCGCAGCCCTTGGAGAATCCCCTGGAGAAGAGTCCCGTGTCGAACACGACGAACATGACGAACACCCCGTCCACCCCCAGTCGCCGCACGATCGTCACCGGAGCAGCCTGGTCGGTTCCGGTGATCGCGGCCGCGGTCGCGGCACCCCTGGCGGCCGCCTCCGCCGGGGTGCCCGCCCGCATCGAGGTCGTCAGCGACACGACGCAGTCGATCGAGGAGGGCGTGACCGTGGTGGCCTTCGTCTACGACTCGACCGGCAGCACCGTCGCGGCGGGCGTCATCGCGACGATGTCGGCGAACCCGTCGGCAGTCTTCCTCTTCCCCGACGAAGCGCCTGCGGGTGGCCTCACCGCCTCGTACACGACGGAGGAGGACGGCGTCGCGCCGTTCCCCATCGACGCGAGCGGGGCCGTGACGGTGACGATCACGCTCACCAGCGGATCCGCTACCGCCAGCACCACCCTCACGATCGTTCCGTGAGCCACCGCACCATCCGTCGGCCGGCGTCGCTTCGTGCGGCGCCGGCCGTCGGCCTGCTCGCGGTGCTGCTGCTGGGCGGTTGCGCACCGGCGGCCGACCCGGCACCGTCCGCATCCGCCGCTGGATCCGCCGCCGCCTCCGCTGCTGCCCTTCCCGGCCTCGCGGTAACCGGCGACGCCCCCACCACGGCGGCGCCGGGTGAGGAGTTCGCGCCGGTGAACGTGCTGCTCACCGACACGAGCGGAGCCGCCGTGGCCGACGCCGCGGTGACCTTCTCGGTCGCCTCCGGCGACGCCGCCTTCGCCGACGACGTCTTCACCACCACGACCGACACGTCGGGTGTGGCCACGGCGTACGGGTTGATCGCGGGCGACGCGCCCGGCGAGGTCGTGGTCGAGGTCGCCGCGGGCGATCGCACGCTCGAGGTACGCCTCCGCATCGAGGAGTGACGCGGATCGAGGAGTGACGCGTGGCGGCGGGGCTCAGACCCCGCCGCCCCCGCCACCGCCTCCGCCGCCGCCCGATGAACCGCCGCCCGAGGCGCCGCCGCTCGACGAGCTCGTGGCGGATCCGGACCACGTCGAGGTCGCGGTGCTCGAGAACGACGAGAGGGATCCGGCGAAGAGCGCGGCGTTGAAACCGTGCGATCCCGCGTACCAGCCGGGATCGGTGCCCGCCTGCTCATAGGCGACCGCGAGCTCCTTCGCCCACTCCTGCTCGAGGCCGAAGAGCACGGCGTACGGCAGCAGGCGCTCGGTGAGCGCGACGATCTCGGTCGAGTCGACCACGCGCCGCTGCGCACCCTCGGGCGACTGCAGCATCGCCAGGCGGTCGGCCTCGGCCAAGCGGATGTACAGCTCCAGGCCCTCGAGGTGCTCGCGCAGCTCGGCGCCCGTGCGGGTGAGCGGCCGGACGATCACCAGGATGCACACCACGAAGATCGAGACGAACGACGCGATCATCAGCACCAGCGGCACGACGCCACCGCGGTCGTCGACCAGCAGGGCGGCCCCACCACCGATCGTCAGCCCGGCGCCCACGAAGGCCGCGATCATCGCCCACGCCGACGCTCCGCCGGTGCGCTTGCGACGCAGGCCCTCGGCCTTCACCCGCCCGGGGAGCCCGGTCATGAAGGCCGTGAGGTTCTTGCCGAACTCCGCGTCCTTCTCCTCGAGGTCGCGTTCGGTGCCGGGCACCAGTGTCGAACCGAAGATCATGCTGACGAACTCGCGCTCGTCGGCCGTGAGATCCCGTGGCCGCACGAAGCGCCGTCTCGCGACACCGTTCGGGTCGATCAGGCGCAGCACGTAGTGCTCCTTCTCCCGCCCGAAGAGGCCCGTCGTCGTGCGCTCCTCGATCTGCAGCACGCCGCGCACGGCGAGGTCGACGAACGCCGCCGCCGTCGCCTTCGAGGTCTTGCCGACGACCTCGGCCGCCGAGAAGATGCTCGCCGGCGGCGGGTCGTACTCGGCGATCACGGTGCCGCGACCGCGCGCATCCCGCAGCAGTGTGGCGCGGAGCACGATCGCGCCGACCAGCGCTGCGAGCGCGACCACGAAGCCGAACAGCTGCAGGTAGGCCCACGGCGAGCCGAAGTAGGAGTCGTCGCGCGGGGTGAACGTGCTGGGTTCGAAGCCGATCGCGACCGTCACGTTCTCGCCGGGAGCGAGGCCGACGCCGGTGACGGTGCCGTCGGCCGCGATCTCACAGCCCTGCGTCGAACCCGCCGCGCCGCGGTAGCAGGCGACGGATCCGGTCTGCGCCAGACCCGGATCGGCAACGACCCGGACGCTGTACGCGTCGAAGGGCTGCGCCCACCCCGTGCCGTTGGTGTCCCAGTAGAACTCGTCCTGGCCCGAGGCGGTCTCGTCGGCCGACAGTGTCACGTTGCGCTGCGTGTAGGTGAAGACGTAGGTCTGCTCACCGTGCACGTAGTCGTCGGCGGCGCTCGTCACGATCAGGAAGCCGTCGTCGGTCTCGGTGTCGACCGGCCGTGCCGCGCCGTTCTCATCCGTCACCGAGACGAGATCGACCTCGGTCGGATGCCCGTCGAACGATGTCGGGATCGCCCGCCGCATCCCGCGATTCTGGTCGATCTCGGGGAAGACGGCGACGAAGGTCTCGGTCGTGGTCAGGGCGGAATGGCCGTCGGCGTCGCGGCCGAGGTCGTAGACGACGTCGTAGTTCGCGAAACGGAAGTCGTCCGTATCGGCGCTCGCGAGTGGAGCGCCGATCAGTACGAGCAGCAGGACGGCCAGGACGGCTGGGATCCGCGTCATGGTGCGAGCCTAGCCGCGGGCCCTCCCCCAGCGGGGCAGGGTCAGTCGACGATGCGGACGCCGTGCGTCGAGAAGCGCAGACCCATCTGCGCCCGCGCCGCCACGATCACCGAGACGGTCGCTGCGCCCACGACCAAGGTTCCGCCCATCAGCACGAACGTCGCGGATGCGCCCAACGCGTCGCACAGCGCACCCACCAAAGGCGCGCCGAGGGTCTGGAAGCCGAGCAGCGTCAGCATGTACAGGGCCATGATCCGGCCGCGCACGGCGACGTTCGAGGAGGACTGGATCAGCGTGTTCGCCGCGGTCACGAAGAGGAGGTTGCCGACTCCGACGCCGATCAGCGTCATCGCGAACAGTGCCTGCACGGGCATCAGGCCCGCCACGATCTCGAAGCAGCCGAGCACGACCGCGCCGCCGACCACCGTCCGTAGCCGCAGGCTGGCGCGACGTGTGGATGACACCGCTCCGATGACGGCGCCGATGGCGGCCATCGAGTTGAAGAGTCCGTAGCCGCCCGGGCCGGCGTCGAAGACCGAATCGGCGTAATCGGCGAACACCACCGCGGTGTTGAGGGCGAACATGGAGGCGATCGCGATCAACAGCAGCGACCAGGCGATCGCCGGCTTGGCCAGCGCATACTGCAGGCCCTCGCGGAGCTGACCCTTCGCACGGGGGATCGGGATGACGGTCTGCAGTTTGGAGGCGTTCATCGAGAGCAGGCCCGACACGGCGACCAGGCACGCCGCCGCGTTGATCAGGAACGCGGGCCCGGATCCGACCGCGAGGATGAGCGCGCCGCTGATCGCGGGGCCGACGAGCGCACCCAGCTGGAAGACGGTCGCGTTCATGCTGATCGCGTTGCGCAGCAGGCTCGAGCCGACGACCTCGTTGACGAACGACTGCCGGCTCGGCACGTCGACGACGGTGACGAAGCCGAGCAGGAGCGCTACCACGAAGATGTGCCAGGCCTGGATCGCACCGACGAGGGTGAGGATGCCCAGCACCGCGCTGAGCGCGCCCGACGTGGACTGTGCGAGAACCAGCAGCCGGCGCTTCGGGTACCGGTCGGCGAGGACGCCGCCGTAGAGACCGAAGAACAGCATCGGCGCGAACTGCAGGGCGACGGTGACGCCGACGGCCACCACGCTGCCGGTGAGTTCGAGCACCAACCAGTCCTGCGCGATCCGCTGGATCCACATGGCTGTCGAGCCGATGAAGTGCGCGCCGGTGTAGATCCGGAAGTTCGGCACGGTGAGAGCGACGAAGGTGTGCCGCCATTGCGGGCGCTCGGACACGATGGTGAGCGGGACGGTCGCGGGTTGGGCTGTGTACGGCTGGGTGGTGGACGGCTGGACGGTGGACGGCTGGGCGGTGGCCGGCGTCGAGACGTCGGTGTTGGACAGGGCCACGGAGTGTTTCCTTACGAGTTCGGCCGCGGCTGGATCGCCGGGCTATGCGTTCTCACAGAACGCTACTCGCGCGCCAGGCATAAGCGGAGTAAATTGCGGCTATAACTCCCATTGCCTAACGCAATGACGACGACGTCGGAGGGCTCCCGTGTTCGAACCCGTTCTGCTGAAGACATTCCTGGCCGTGGCCGAGACCCGCGGATTCACGCGGGCCGCCGCGCAGCTCGGACTCAGCCAGCCGACCGTCAGCCAGCACGTGCGTCGCCTCGAGGATGCGGCCGGCCGCATCCTCGTCTCGCGCGACACCCGCGACGTCGAGCTCTGAAGCCGCCGGTTTCGAGTAGTGATCGGGCGCTGTAGTTGGTCAGGTTGCGAAATCCGAGGGCGGAGCCGCGGAGGTGTTCGAGGCGGCCGTTGATCGCTTCGGTGGGCCCGTTGGAGGTGCCGGGACGGTCGAAGTAGGCCAGGACGTCAGCGGCGCGGAATTTCATGGTCCGGCCCAGCGTGACCAACTCCTTCGGGCCCGGGGAACGCCGCTGCCGATCGAGGCGATCAGGGCTTGCATCACGGTCTTGCCGCTCGCGCGGTCGGGGTCGCGGTAGGCGGCGATCATGCGCTGGTAGATACCCCAGGTCACTTCGACCTCGACGTGCTCCTCAGTCGCGAACACGGCCTCGAGGCGGGCGCGCCGCTTGTCAGTGAGCAGGTTTGCGCCAGTATGCAAGGTGCGCCGGGCGGAGTAGAGCGGGTTACCGGATCGGCCGCGATGCCCCATCGTGTGCTGTTGGATCCGTTGCCGGCAACGGTCCAGAGCGTCGCCGGCGAGGCGGACGACGTGGAACGGATCCATCACCGGGACCGCGTCGGGAAGTTCCTCCGCAGCGGCCGTTTTGAAGCCGGTGAAGCCGTCCATCGCAACGACCTCGACTCTGGCCCGCCAGACTTGCAGGCGGTCGGCGAGCCACTATTTGAACACGGCCTTGGAGCCTCCCTCGGCCACGTCCAACAGCCGCGCCGGGCGCGTCTTTGCGCGGATCGGGGTGAGGTCGATGGTCACGGTGACGTACTTCTCGCCATGGCGGGTGTGCCGTCAGACATGCTCGTCGACACCGATCGTGGTGACCCCGTCGAACCGGGTCGGGTCATCGATCAGCATCCGTCTGCCTTCGGCGAGGACGGTGTCGTTCGCGGTGTGCCAGGACGCGCCCAGACCGGCGGCGACGCGGGTGACGGTGAGGTGGCCGATGACGCGGCCCTCCAGCGCCCACCGCAGACCGCGACGCGAGATCTTCGCGCGCGGCTCCGTTGCTTTCGTGGTGTCTTGCCGCCAGACCTGGCCGCAGCCGGTGCAGCAGTAGCGGCGCACCCGGATCAGCAGAATCGTGGGTCGCGAACCCAACGGTTCGTGCGCGAGACGCCGCGCGACCGTGTCACGAACGACGCGCCCCGCGCCGCACGTCTTGCACCACCGATCCGCGTCGACGACGCGGCACTCCAGCACGGCCCGGTCGGGCTCGAGCAGCTGACCGATGGCGTGCAGGCCGAGCTCGTCCAAGCGGCAGAGCTCGTGAGATCAGGGTCACTGAAGGTGGCGTGAGGCATGTCGAGGTCTTCCGGACGGTGAGTGTGAGAACTTCCATCTTGGGAAGACCTCGACCTCATTCCCCGCACCGACGCGCCAACCTCACACCCGTACGGCTACACCATCAATTGCGAAGAGCCAGCTATGTCCCATCGACACACCGAGCCCCCTTGCGATGACCCCTGAACTCAAACATCCTCCTCGAGCCAGGCGACCTTGCCCAGTTCAGAGAGACGTGTCATGCTCCGATTTCACGCAGAACTCGACCCAGTTTCGAAGTGTAGAAGGACTCAGATGACCGATCTGCCTATGGACCGACCCCTCTCCACGCTAGCCGAATGGATCGGCCATGAGCGAGCAGTCGAGGTGACCGCTTGGGCATTCGGAATGAACGTAATCATCGAGCCCGAACGACTTCTGACCCCAGGACTCAGCGGGGCAGTAGTCGGAATGGTCACCGCCAGATCAACGACGGGCCACGGCGATCGTCGCTTGGTACTGAAATTAAACCCGGGCGCCGCCAACTCCGACGAAGGTGAGCGACACTCACGAGCTCTGGACGCGGACAGGAAATTTGCGGAAGCACACCTGGTTGAACTCTTTTGCGAACCGCTCCCCCTCAGCGACGGAAGCGGCTTGATTCTTCAACAGTTCGCCGGCGGAGATCGACAGGTATGGCAGCCTTTGTCATCACTCACAGGCAAGAAGGACATGACCAGGAGCCTTGCCACGATCACCACATCCATCATCAAGGATTGGAATGACGATGTTCGAGCCAAAGAGGCACCACCCTTAGAGATCCTCGGCGCACGGGTCGCCAAACGCACCGTTCCAAATGGTCGCATCCCTACATGGCTCGCCGATGAATTTGGCGAAGAATGCGTTTCAGCAACAAGGCTTCGGTTCACTGCCTCGAAAGGGGATCGGCTCCTCTATAATCCCCTAATACTCGCTCGACCAGAAAACCAAGACTACCGAACCATTGCGTTAGTGGGAAATTCTCACGGCGACCTACATGTCGAGAATGTCTTGTTGCCAATCATGCAACAAGCGCAGCCCGATTTGTATCGGTTGATCGACCTCGCGCATTTCGACACAGATCGATCGTTGAGCGACGACCCCGCGAACTTACTCCTATCTGAAATCGAAAGAGCGGTTGCATCTTGGCCGACAGGACTAAGCGCTTCTCTACTTGATTGGATCGAGGAAAGGGACGACTCACGCCTGCCTTCGGAACTAGCTGCAATCACCGACGCATGGTCCTCAGTGGAGGAATGCGGCAGCCGACTGGCGCTTGAGCGTAATTACGGCAGCGAATGGCGGACACAATTTTGGCTATCGATTTGTGGCTCCGCACTCGTATTGAGCAGCCGCGATCGCTTAGCAAAGGATACGAGATTATGGTTCTTCGAACTTGCATCCATCGCCGCAACTCAATGGATATTAATCAGCAAACTCAAGTTTGATGACACGAGCCAGGCCACCATTGGTCCAGAAATCAGCCCAGACCAACAGGCGGCAATCGCAGCAGCGCGGGAGATCTCTGCTGAATGCTGCAACTTCGACGCGCGAGTTGTATCGATCGCTGTCATACCTGATGGCGGGCTAAACCACTGGGAACGAGTGAGGCTTGCTAGCGCCGGCTGGGATGTCGTCGTAGATTTTGATACCCTGACCGACGAGGTCAACGGCAGCTACCGCTTCATGAAGGAGGTAGGAGACCAAGTACGACTCCTCATTCCCACCCAACAGCCGAGTTGGTCACGAAACTGGACAACGTGGCTCGCAGCTGCAGGGTTAGAACCTGTTGGGAGTTCCACGAGAACCGACCGAAGTTTTCGAGAGTGGCGCAGGACTTTACTCCCGAGTATCGAGTTGCTTGCCAGCAATCTGGCCACCTCATTCGTGCAGCCATTCAAATTGTTTGTCTTCGGGGAACCCGACGATCGCGCTCGCTCCGTTATCGACGCCATTTTGGACGCCGCCGGTGACCGAGCTTTAGTAACCCTCGTCCACCAGCGTGAATCAGCACTTCTGGGTGGCTATTCGGCTCGCCTTCTCGCACACGACGCAAATACCGTTGCACTCGCAATCAATCCAAAGCCTATAGTCAACCTCATGCCGGACGCACTTGCCACGTTGCCAGGAAACGATGGCGGCAGGGTGGTGTTAAGCCCGATTAATCGCAAGTACCTCGAAGATGGCTATGAGATTCTACATAGCTTGATAGTATTCGAGTCAGAATCGATAGATGGGGTCGGAGTAGATTTTTACAGCGGCAGACAGATTACTTGGTTCGAACTAAGTAACGATGTCGACCTATTTCGCGATCCAGCGGTCGGGGCCCTTAAGCGGGCTCTGGCGTCGAAATTGGCGAAGCGTTCGACGGACAGACATGTATTTGGTCACTTTCCAGGGGCCGGCGGGACGACCGTAACTCGACGAGTCGCTTGGGAGTTTAGAGATTCATACCCGGTGATTGTGGTGTCCCGGCTCGCGGAGAGTAACGCACTTGCCGACCGGATTGAACTTCTTGCGAAATTGACGGACCAGAAGGTGCTTGTGGTCATCGAAGCGGCCAGTTCGCAAGTAACCGATGCACTATATGACCGATTGCGATCCAACTCTGTCGCGGCACTAATCCTCCTCGTCTCGAGGGCTTCCTACACGCCAAAGATCGCCGACGCTGCCAAGATGCTCCCGCCCATGGACCACGACGAGGCAGTGGACTTCAAGCGGTTCTTCACGGCAATTAGGCCAGATCGTCACAGCGCCATCAGTCGACTGGGAGCAGCTTCGAGTCCCGAGTCGCCCGTTCCCTTCATATTTGCTTTGACCGCCTTTCATGACGATTTTGTAGGTCTGTCGGAGTACGTGCACGCCTTCCTCGAAGAAGTCGAAGTAGATCTTTTGCCCGTCGTGATATTAACAGCATTGTCCCACAGGTACGGAGCCACCTCAATCCATTCAAGCATGTTTTCTCGCATGCTTGCCCGCACAGCTGATGAGGCTGTTGCGCTCCGAGACTATTTTGGGACTAAGTTTGATGGTTTGCTTCTCGAAGAGAGAGCAGGGTATTGGCGAACTCCACATTCACTCATCGCCGAGCAAATTCTACGGGAATGCCTCACCCCGATCGAAGGCGCAAGCCGTAACTCGCGCGGTGCGTGGAAAACAAATCTCGCTTACTGGTCAGAGACGTTAATCAAGTACGTGGCAGAAGCCACTACAGGAGAACTGTCGTTCGACTATGACGAACTCCTAAAGCAGCTTTTCATCAAACGCGAGGTGCGTGGCGAGAGTGACCGCGCCAGATACTCCGACTTGATCGACTCCCTTCCATATGAAAGTCGGGAACGTGTTTTTGTGGCGCTCACGGAATGTTTTCCTGAAGAAGCGCACTATTGGGCCCATTTCTCCCGCTGGCAGAGTTCGGATCTGCGAAATCATGACGCGGCCCGCGAAAGTATGGACGAGGCCATCCGAATCAGGAATGACGATCCGGTCATCCTCCACATGAAGGGCACAAATGCACGCCGAGAACTTTTCGACTACCTCGAACGCCACCGCCACCCAGAATTGACCCCCGTCCTCAAGAATGAGGTGGGCGGGGAGGTCGAGCGAATAGCCCGCATGGCGATTGACGCCTACGATCGAGCGACCCAGCTGGACGACACCTCCGACTACCCCCTCATTTCGACAGCAGAACTCTGTCTCAGCGTGATTGAATGGGGAAAGTCAATAGACGGCTCAGTCAGTTATGCGGGGTTCCTTCGAAAGGTCAGCTCTGCGTTCTATTCGGAGCTTCTCGACAAGGCCGAAGATTGCGTCGACGCGGTAGGCGAGGTGGAGGGAGACGATCAGCCGTCCAACGCCATTAGGAGCGTCCGAGCTCGACTCGAAGGAGTATACGACGACTACTCTGCAATGATTGAGGGCTACAGAAACATACTCGACACGACGATGGGATCGAAAACCGCCCTTCGAGTTCGGCTCGCACGACTTTATGGGCAGAGGAGCGGCGGATGGAGCTCCGCATCCCCCACTGACGTCGAGGCCGCTATGAGTCTGCTCAACGCCAGCCTCCGAGACAACCCGACAGACGGCGCAACTCTGCGGGTATGGCTGAAGGCTGGGCGCGTTGGCGGCATCAGCCTATCGCGCGCGTTAGAGGTTGTTTCCACCTGGGTCGAACATGACACGTCCCGTGACGCGCTCTATTATGATTGCGTGCTGACGTCAATTCATGCATTGAATGGCGGCCTGGTGTCGGCTGACGAACTCTCCGGCAAGATAGAGCGGATGAAGTCGAGAAGCCGAGATTTCAAACAGCGACGAACGGTTTTTGACTGGCTCGGCAATGGTACCGGCTTGGATCGGTTAGTCAATAAGGCGGACGTTGCGGGTTGGGAGCGCCGTACAAGCCAGTCGCCACCAGCCAAATTGATGCGTGTCAGGGGACGTGTCAACGAATTGCGTGGTCCTACACGAGGCACCATCCTCCTGAAGAACGATATCGAGGCGTTCTTCACACCATCCATCGGAAACTTCCTTACGGGCCAGGATGATAATGCTATAGTCTCAGCCGTTATTGGATTTTCCTACGACGGCTTGCAGGCCTGGAGTGTTGAGCGTGAGAGGCGCTAGAACTAGGGGCCGCCGGTGCAACTCTGGTAAATTGCGGCTATAACTCCCATTGCCTAACGCAATGACGACGACGTCGGAGGGCTCCCGTGTTCGAACCCGTTCTGCTGAAGACATTCCTGGCCGTGGCCGAGACCCGCGGATTCACGCGGGCCGCCGCGCAGCTCGGACTTAGCCAGCCGACCGTCAGCCAGCACGTGCGTCGCCTCGAGGATGCGGCCGGCCGCATCCTCGTCTCGCGCGACACCCGCGACGTCGAGCTCACCGACAACGGCGTCGCGATGGCCGGCTTCGCTCGAACGATCCTCGCGGCGCACACTTCGGCCGAGAACTACTTCACGGGTACCGCGATGAAGGGGCGACTGCGCTTCGGATCCGCGGACGACTTGGCGATCACGCAGCTGCCGCGCATCCTGCGACACTTCCGGCAACTGCATCCGCAGGTCAAGCTCGAGCTCACCGTCGACCAGAGTGCGCCGTTGCGGCGCAAGCTCGAGGCCGGTCAGCTCGACCTGATCTTCGTGAAGACCGCGCCCGGCGCACCCGACGGGCGGCTGGTGCGGCGCGACACCATGGTCTGGGTCGCGCACGAGAAGACCGTGGTCGAGCCGCACGAGACGGTACCGCTGATCGCGTACCGGGGGCCGAGCGTGTCGCGGCAGATCGCGATCGACGCGCTCGAAGCCGCCGGGCGGACCTGGCGGATCACCTGCAACACCCGCGAGGTGAACGGCGTGCTCGCCGCCGTGCGCGCGGGCATCGGCATCGCGGTCTTCCCGCGGTCGCTCATCCCGAACGATCTGGTCACCGTGTCGAACCGCTTCGGGCTGCCCGAGCTGGAGGACATCGACTTCCGGCTGCTGCAGGGCCCGATGGCACCGAAGGAGCCGGTGGACGCGTTGACCACGGCGATCATGGACCGCACGCACGTGCGGACGGCCGGCTGAGCGCCCACCCCCGGCCGCTCAGCCTCACCCGTTCGGTTGAGGCGGGCGCACCCCGACGTGGCTACGGTGGGTGACAGGACCTTTTGAGGGGACACCACGATGACCGATTGGGGAACGCCCGACAGCCGGGGCGACCAGGCGAAGCAGGACGCGCCGAACTACCCGCCGCCCGCGGTGCGTCCGGCTGCCGGCGCCGCCGCGCCGTTGCCGTCTCGCGAGGAGGTCGTGCGCGCCGCCGCGGTGAAGAGACTCAAGCGCAAGCAGGAGTTCCGCGGCACCCTCACCGGCTGGATCGGCATCTCCGCCGTGACCACGGTGATCTGGGCCGTCACCGGAGCCGACTACTACTTCTGGCCGATCTGGCCCATGATCGGCGTCGGTATCGGGGTCGCCAGCCAGGCCGCCGCGATCTGGGGCCCGGGCAAGCGCGACATCTCCGAGGAGGACGTCGAGGCCGAGATCCGGCGCCTGCAGGGCCCGTCGCGCTGAGTTCACAGCGCCGACCCCATCACCGCGTCGACCCCCTTACAGCGTCGAGCGCAACCGCACGTTCGGCAGGAAGAGGATCGCGGCGAGCCCCACCAGCACGGCCGAGGCCGAGACGGCGAAGACCGTAGGCATCCCGAGCGCGTACTGCACCGACACGGGCACCGCGCCGAGCGACGCGATCCGCGCGGTGAGCACCGCGCCGTAGGCGACCAGCCCGACGGTGCCGCCGAGGGCGAAGAAGAAGCTGATGATCGACGAGACCGAGCCGATCCGCCCCGGCGGAGCCACGGTCTGCGCCACCAGCACCAGGTTCTGCAACCCCATGCCGAGGCCCGAGGCGAGAAGGAACGCACCCGCGAGGGCGAGCGGCATCGGGGCGAGCGGGCTCACCGCGATCAGCACGTTGCCGCTCAGGATGAGGGACACGCCCAGCAGCAGCACGGGACGTACCCGGCCGCTGCGGCTGATCAGCCGACCCGAGATCCAGGCCGAGCACACGGATCCGATCGCCATCGGCGCCAGCAGCAAGCCGGCGAGCGCCGGCTCGACGCCGAGACCGAGCTGGAGGTACTGCGTGATGAATACCGAACCGCCGAACATCGTGCTGCCGAGCAGGAACGCGGCGATCGAGCACAGCAGCGGGATGCGGTCGCCCAGCGCCCGCAGCGGCACGACCGGAGCCTCCATCCGCAGTTCGACGATCACCAGCGCGATGATCGCCAGCACGCCGTAGCCGCCGAAGATCATCGCCACCGGGGTGAAGCCGCCATCGCCCACCATCGTCAGAGCGATCAGGAAGGCGGGGATGCCGGTGGCGATCAGGGCGGCCCCCGCGTAGTCGGTGCGGGCACCGCTGACCACGGCGGCGACGGTCGGCAGGGTCCACAGGATGACCGCTACGGCGATCGCGGCCACCGGCAGCGAGACGAAGAAGCTCCAGCGCCAGCCGACGAACTCGACGATCACGCCGCCCACGATGGGGCCGAGCAGAGTGCCGGTGGTGTTCATGCTCTGCAGCAGGCTGTTCGCCCGGCCGCGCTCCCGCGGGGCGACGAGCCCGGCGACGACCACGGTGGCGCCGAGGTGGATGCCGCCGAGCCCGATGCCCTGCAGCGCGCGGGCCGCCAGCAGCACCGCGGTCGATGGCGAGAGTGCGGCGAGGGCCGAGCCGATCACGAAGATCAGGATGCCGACCAGCACGATGCGCTTGGGCGGATAGAGATCGCAGAGCCGTCCCCAGATTGGCGTCGTCGCCGTATTGCCCAGGATGGTCGCGGCGACCAGCCAGGTCGCGGCGCTGGCCGGCCCCTCGAGAGTGGTCGTGATGGTAGGGATGGACGTTGCGACGATGGTCGCGCTGAGCGCGGCCACGAACTGGGCGATCATCAGGCCCGACATCGGGCGCAGGAGGGTGCGCAGGCGCAGCGGTGCCGCCACCTGCGTCTCCGTCGCCGCCTGATCGCGGTCGACGGTGCTCACTCGAAGGTCTGCTCGAGCGAGAAGTAGGCGCGAGTGGCCGCGTAATAGATGTACTGCACCTCGCGGGGCACGTCGTCCGCGTCGATCAGCACCTTCTGGCTCAGCAGCAGCGGCGCATCCGCCGGGACGTCGAGTGCCTTCTGGGTGTGCTCGTCGCAGCGGATCGCCTCGACCGTCGTCTCGCTGCGCTTGAGCGGACGACCGAAGTGCCGCTCGAAGGAGGAGGGCAGGTCGTCGCCGACGTCGAGGACGAACGGGACGCGCGGCACCGCATCCGGCGCCCAGTAGCAGGTCTCGATGCAGAAGGGTTGGTCGCCGGCCTCGATGAAGTACTCGGCCATCAGCACCGGCGAATCCGCGGGGAGACCGAGCTTCTCGCAGATCACCGGCGCGGTGGTGATGATGCGGGTGTCGATGGTGGTGATCACGAACTTGTCGTCGGTGTGCACCTGCACGCCCAACTCGACGCGTTCGAAGACATCGCGCACCACGGTGCCCACGCGCGGTAGCCGGATCACGAGGTGGTCGGCCGCGAGCTGCGACAGCGCGTGCCGCACCGCGGTGCGGGTGGCCCGGAGCTCGCGCATCAGCGTGCTCTCGACCAGGAGCTCGTTCGCACCGATGGTGCGGTCGCGGATGGCGGTGCGCAGGATCGAGTAGACCCGGCGCGACTCGCGCTGCTTGGGCTCGTCACCCTGCCGCACCCGATTGGCGCGCGCGAAGGCAGCGCGCTGGCTGGACTGGTCGTCGGCGGGCACGAGTCGAGCGCTCCCTTCCGGGTCACGAGGGGCGAGGTGCAGGATTCTCTGCTCCATTGTCGCGGGCGTGCGCAGCTGTGGGAGTGACATGATCTCGATTCCGGTGGAGAGCTCGGAGGGTCTAGGACAGGAGGTTGCCGCGGAGGGTGGTGGCCTCGTACTCGCGACGGGCGACGCCTGCGCGCTGCAACTCGGGCACGACGCCATCGACGATCTCGTCGACGTAGCGCATCGTGAGCCGACCGCTGCCCGAGTAGAAGAGGAAGCCGTCGCCGCCCGTCTGCTCGATGACCTCGTTCATCCGCTCGGCGATCGTGGCCGGAGAACCGATCAGCGGCACCGCCTCGGTCTGGTCCTCGGCGAGCGCGTCCGCGAAGTTGCGGCCCTGGTTGACGCGGAGGAAGGTCTCGTTCGAGGACTGCCCGGTGTCGGGCAGCATCGGCAGTTCGTCCTCCAGCGCGTAGACGGAGTAGTCGGTCTCGCCGCCCGACATCAGCGACAGCCGCTGCCGGATGCGTTCGTCGCGGCGGTCGGCCTCGCGGCGGCGCAGTTCGTGCGCATCCGCATCCGTCTCGCCGACGGTGGGCGAGATCAGGTACATCACCTTGATCGACTGCGGATCACGACCCGCCGCCTCCGCCTCCCGACGCACGTCGTCGACGTACGACTTCATCTCGTCGACGCCCTTGGGCAGCGCGACGATCGTGTCGGCGTAACGCGCGGCGAACTTTCGCCCGGTCGGCGAGCCGCCGGCCTGGCAGATCACCGGCCGGTACTGCGGGCTGGGGATGGTGTTCAGCGGCCCCCGGGAGTTGTAGAACTCGCCCTCGAAGTCGATCGTGCGCACCTTCGACGCGTCGATGTAGTGATCCGTCTCGCGATCCTGGATCACGGCGTCCCGCTCCCACGACTCCCAGAGCTCGAAGACGAGGCGCACGAACTCGTCGGCCATCTCGTACCGCAGCTCGTGCGCGTCCTTCGAGTCCCGCAGCCGCGGATCCGTGTTGCCGAAGTTGGCCAGAGCCTGGTTCGGCGCACCCGTGACGATGTTCCAGCCGATGCGCCCCTTCGAGAGGTGGTCGAGCGTGGACACCAGGCGGGCGAGGAGGAACGGCGGGTAGTACGAGGTGTTGCCGGTCACCACGATGCCGAGATTGCTGGTCTCGCGGGCGATCGCCGCGGCGAGTGGCATCGGATCGTGCTTCGGGCCCCGCGACATCTGCCGCAGCTCGAGCTCGAAGTTCCCTCCGTAGCTGTTGGAGAGGTAGCTGGAGTCCTCGAAGAGCAGGTAGTCCAGCCGCGCCTCCTCCAGTCGCCGGGCGACGTTGATGTGGAAGTCGCCCGACGCCCAGGTGTCGGCCGCGCGGCCCGACCACGCCCGATTCCAGGCCGGCGGCAGATAGTTCGTGAACCAGCCGAGGTGCATCAGAACGCCAACAGGTTCTCGCGCAGCGTCGGGTACTCGTACTCGGTGCGCGCGTGGCCCTGCTGCTGCAGTGCGCCGATCAGGCCGTCGGTGATCTCGGTGATGCCGCGGCGGGTGCCGCCGCCCGCGATCAGGAAGCCGTCGCCGCCGACCGCCTCGAAAACCGCGCCCATCTCGTGCGCGACCTTCTCGGGGGTGCCGACGAAACGAGCATCCGTGTAGCGGGTCGCCCACTTGCCGGTCGCCTCGCGCAAGGTGGTGCCGAGGCCGAGGAACTTCTCCAGCGTGGTGGTGTGGCCGTTGGTGCGCAGGTTCTCGGGGAACGGTGCGTCGAAGTCCAGACCCGAGAAGTCGATCTCGGTCAGTGCGCCCATGTGACCGAGCGACACCTCGACGGAGTTGGAGGAGGGGTGCGCCATCTCCTCGAACTTGCGCTCGGCCTCGGCCTGGGTGTCGGCGAGAACCGGCGCGACGATGAACATCACCTTGCAGCTCTCGGGATCGCGGCCGATCGCGATCATCCGGCGGCGGATGTCGTCGCGGAACTCGATCATGTCGGCCTCGCCCTGCGCGGCGCAGATGATCACCTCGGCGTGGGCTGCGGCGAAAGCGCGGCCGCGCGGCGAGCCGCCGGCCTGGCAGTACACGGGTCGACCCTGCGGCGGGCGCAGCAGGTTCAAGGGTCCTCGAACCTGGTAGTACGTGCCCTTGTGGTTGATCGGGTTGACCTTCTCGAAGTCGGTGTAGGTGCCGGTCGCGCGGTCCATCACCTGGGCATCCGCGTCCCACGAGTTCCAGAGCGCTTCGGCGACCTGGAGGAATTCATCCGCCATCTCGTAGCGGGTGTCGTGCTCGTAGAGCTTGTCCATGTTGTAGTTCTGCGCAGCGCGGTCCTCCGAGGAGGTGACGATGTTCCAGCCGGCGCGGCCCTCGGAGATGTGGTCGATGGTCGCCATCGCGCGGGCGAGCAGGAACGGCGGGTAGAACGAGGTGGAGGCGGTCGAGATGATGCCGATGCGCGAGGTGGCCTTCGCAAGCACGGGCGCGATCGAGAGCGGGTCGCCCTTGGGGGCGTAGAGGCCGTGCTTGAGGTCGATCTGCATCGAGCTGCCGTAGGTGTCGGAGACCATCGAGGAGTCCTCGAGCATGGCGAAGTCCATGCAGGCGCGCTCCATGGAGCGAATCCAGTCGATGTGGAAGTCGCCGTTCATCCAGCCGCGGGCCTCGCTCTCGATCGTCCACTGCGAGTTCCAGGCCGGCTTGCTGAAGTTCATGAACCAGCCGAGGTGCATCTTTTTCTGAGGCATGAGGTACTTCTTTCGTTTCGAGGAGGCTGCGCTGTCGTTCTGCCCGCGCGCGGGTGATCTGCCACCCGCACGCGGTGAAAACGACAGCGCGGCCGGGTGGGGACTAGGAGACGTTCGAGTAGTCGATGACGCCGTCGGTGCGGAACGCCTGGCCGGACAGGGTCGACGAGACGGCCCAGTTCGACTTCGGCTTGGCGATGAAGACGATCGGGCTCTCGGTGAGCAGGATCGACTCGGCCGCGTTCCAGGCCTTGCCAGCGGCCTCGGAGGTGGCGTCGCCCGCAGCGATGGCCGCATCCACGGCGGAGTAGAAGGACTCGTCCTCCCACTTGGGGTAGTTGGTGGTCGAGCCGCGGCCGGTGAACAGCAGCATCTCGTACGAAGGCGCCATCACGATCGCCGCATCGCGCAGCAGCATCGCCTGGTACTCGCCGGCGGCACGGCCCTGGGTGAACGTGGCCAGGGGCAGCTCCTCCAGCTCGATCGTGAAGCCCGCATCCGCCGCGAGGCTCTGGATCTGCACCGCCGCATCCGCCGTGTCGGGAGTGCCGGAGGCGTAGGTGAGCGTGAACGACACCGTCGACATCCCGGCCTCGTCGAGCAGTTCCTTGGCCTTGTCGGTGTCGTAGTCGTACTCGGGCAGGCCCGACGCGTCGTAGGAGGGGAACTCGGGGTCGAGGAAGCCCGCCGGCTTGGTCGCTCGGCCGTGGTAGACCGACTCGATGATCTGGTCGTAGGGCACCGCGTAGGCGAACGCCTGGCGCACCAGCACGTTGTCGAACGGCGCCTTGTTGGTGACCAGCGGGGCGAGCAGGAAGGCGTTCGACCAGTCGTTGTCGGGCACCGAGACGTCGGGCGAGGTGGCGAGGTCGGCGGTGTCGATCGGGCGCAGCGCCATGGCGGCCTGCACCTCGCCGGTCTTCAGCGCGGTGGCCCGGGTGCCGGGGTCGGGGATGGCGCGGAAGGTGATCTTCGTGACGGTGGGCGTGCCCTTCCACCAGTTCGGGTTGGCCGCGAGCACCATCTCGGTGTCGCCGTCCACGCTCTCGACGATGTAGGGGCCGTAGCTGTAGCTCGAGTCGAAGTTCGTGTCGGACCAGGTCACCGCGTACGGGTCCTCGGCGGTGACGTGCTCCTTGAGCAGCGTCGAGTCGAAGATGCCGCCGGTCGAGTTCGAGAGCAGCGAGAGCAGCGTGAAGCCGTAGCCCGCCTGAGCGAGCGTGATCGTGAAGGTGAGGTCGTCGATCTTCGCGAACTGCGTGGCCGGGTCGGTCAGCACCGGGCGGTTCACGAACGAGACCGAGCTGGTCTTGGTGGCGAACTTGCGCTCGTAGCTCCAGAGCACGTCGTCGACGGTGAACGGGTTGCCGGCGGCGCTGAGAACATCCGGGCGCAGGTGGAAGGTGTAGACCAGGCCGTCGTCGCTGACCTCGTAGCTCTCGGCGAGCTGGCCCTCGAAGTTGTAGATGTCCTGGATCATGGTCACGCCGTCGTCGCTCAGCACGTACGGGTTCTGCAGCAGGAAGCCCATCGCAGAGATGAGGTAGTCGTACTTCGAGGTACTGGCGACGCCCGAATCGTGCGCCCAGCTGGTGGGGATGCCCGCTGCAGCGACGACCACGGAGGTCACGGCCGGGCCGTCGTCGGTCGCAGTGGTCGAGGCCGCGGTCTCGCCGCTGCACGCCGCGAGGAAGGCGGCGATGCCGGCGGAGGCCGTGACGGCACCGGCTCCGCGGAGGAAGACGCGGCGATTGAAGCCGGAAGGGGTCGTGGACATGGGGTTCTCCAAAACGGTGCGGGAAAGCCAGAGGACTCTGGATCAGGGTGGTTTCGGGCAGGGCGGAGCATCCGGACGCGGGGAGGCGTCCGAAATCGAGGGGGAGATCGGCGGGTGGGGCTAGTTCTTGAGGCGCTCCACCAGCCGGCCGCCGGCGACGGCGAAGCTGGCGATGGCCAGGGCGAGCACGATGGCGGGGAAGAGCGCCGACCACCAGCGGCCCGAGATCATGTCGGAGGTGCCCCGCGCGATCATCGAGCCCCACTCCGGTGTCGGCGGAGTGACGCCGACACCCAGGAAGCCGAGGGCGGCGGCCACCGCGATGGCGATGCCGAAGATCACGGAGGTGTTCTCGACCGCGGGCACCGCCGCATTCGGCAGCACGTGGCGGAAACTCAACCGCGCCTCCGACATCCCGCCGAGCCGAGCCGCATCCAGGTACGCCTCGGAGCGGATGCGGAGCACCTCGGTGCGGGTCAGCCGCGCCGGGCTGGGGGCGAGCACGATCGAGAGCGCGATCACCAGGGTGGTGGGCGTGGCGCCGAAGAACGCGACGACCACCATGGCGACCACGATCACCGGCACGGCGTCGGCGAGGTCGAGGATGCGCGCGATGCCGCGGGCGAGCAGACCGACGACTCCGCCGCTGCCCTCCCCCATCCCGACGAGGACGCCGAGCAGCACCCCGGCCACCGTCGCGAGCACGGTGACGGAGGCGGCGATGGCGAGGTCGACCTGGATCGCGGCGATGGACCGGGAGAACACATCCATGCCGGCGGAGTCGGTGCCGAACCAGTGCGTGGCGTTCGGGGCGGTGGTGGACGGACCGACCACCGTCGTCGCGCTGAACGGCACGATGAACGGGCCGACGAGAGCGAGCAGGATGAACAGGGCGGCGGGCACGAGCGGCAGCCAGACCCGCACGCCGACGCGGCGCGGGCGCAGCACGGCGAGCGAGCCGGTGATGGCGGTGAGGACGGTCACGGTCAGGCCTCCGAACGGACACCCGGACGACGCCGGGGGTCGAGCAGCATGTTCACGATGTCGACGATGAGGTAGACGACCAGAGAGATGGCGGCGGTGAGGATCAGGAAGCCCTGCATCACCGGGAAGTCGTTCGAGGCGATCGCGCTGACCGCGTACTGACCCATTCCGCCGAGGCTGAAGAGCTGATCCAGCACCACGGAGCCGCCGAGCAGGCCGCCGAAGAGCATCCCGCAGACCACGACCGCCGGAGGCAGCGCCCGCCGGAACACGCTGAGGGTGACGGTGAAGCGGCTGGCCCCGGTCGAAACGCGGAACCGGGTGGAGGGAGCATCGATCGCGTCGTCGAGGGTGAGCACCAGGATCTTCATGATCAGCGGAGCGAAGCCGATGGCGAGTACCAGTACCGGCAGTGCGAGGTGCTGCAGGATCGAGCCGACGATCGCCCAGTCCCCCACGAGCAGGGCGTCCACCAGCGAGAAGCCGGTGATCTGGTCCGGCAGCGACTGCGTCGCACCGACCAGGCCGATCGGGGCGGGCGCCCACTTCAGCAGCACATAGAAGAGGAAGATGCTGACGATGCCGAGAACGAAGTCGGGAACGGCACCGGCGGCACGGGCGTACGCGCGGAAGATCCGGCCCGGGACGGTGGTGGGGGCGAGCGAGGCGATCGCACTGCCGACGAAGGCGAGCACGATGGTCGCCCCCATGCCGATCAGGGTCAGCTGCAGCGTGATCGGCAGGCGCTGGGCCAGCTCGCCCATCACCGGCTTGCTCGAGATGAGCGAGGTGCCGAAGTCGAATTGCACCAGGCGTCCGAGGAAGCGCAGGAACTGGTCGAACAGCGTGCCGTCCAGGCCGAGGGCCGCCTGCACCCGGGCGTAGTCCTCGGCGGTGGGCGCACCCTCGCGCAGGATCATCA
The DNA here is from genome assembly GCA_013204985.1 of Microbacteriaceae bacterium VKM Ac-2855. Lineage (GTDB taxonomy): Bacteria > Actinomycetota > Actinomycetes > Actinomycetales > Microbacteriaceae > Rathayibacter. The sequence goes on along the minus strand of JABMLG010000002.1, from coordinate 220,715 downwards.
GCACCGGGTCACCCGGCACGAGCCGCACCAGGAAGAAGGCGATCAGGGCGAAGACGAGGACGTGGATCGGCAGCACCGCGAGGCGCAGGATCCACCAGCGGTGGTTGTTCCAGAGACTCATGCGGCCGCTCCTGTCCCGATGCGCGATCGGCTCTGGTCACGCGTGAACGCGTAGGCCTCCAGGAGGCGCTTGGTGTAAGGATCCGTGGGGCGCTCGATGACGTCGGCGGTGCGGCCCTGCTCCACGATCCGGCCCGACTTCATCACGATGATCTCCGAGCTCACGAAGGCGGTGGCGGGCAGACCGTGCGAGACGAAGGCCATCGCGGCCCCGGTCTCGCGGCAGTAGCGCTTGATCAGGTTGAGGATCGAGCCCTGCACCGAGACGTCGAGTGCCGAGACGACCTCGTCGCACAGGATCACGCTGGGTCGCAGCACCAGAGCGCGCGCGATCGCGAAGCGCTGGCGTTGCCCGCCCGAGACGCGATGCGGGCGTCGGTGCGCGAGCGACTCGTCCAGCCCCAGCCTGTCGAGCTGTTCGAGCGCGAGCCGGCGCGACTCTGCGGCTCCGAGGTCGTAGAGCGTTCGCAGCGGCTGGCTGACGGCCTGCAGCAGGTCGTGCCGCGGGTCGAAGGAAGAGGTGGTGTCCTGCGCGATGTACTGCACCGTGCGGCGGAAGCGCGCGGTCGTCTCCGGCTTGGCCAGCATGGCCGCGATCGGCGTGCCGTCGAGGGTGATGCTTCCCGTGGTGGCGCGTTCGAGCCCGACGAGGATCCGGCTGAGCGTGCTCTTGCCCGAGCCCGACTCCCCCACGATGCCGATCGCCGAACCGGGGCGCAGCGAGACGTTCACACCGTCGAGCGCGGCGTGCGGGTGGCGCCGCGAACCGTAGTGACGCACGACGTCGACGGCCTCCAGCGCCTCGAACGGCATGCCGCCGATCCCGGCGGTGACGGTGCTGGCGGTGACGGTGCTGGCGGTGACGGTGCTCTCAGGCACGGTGCTCTCAGGCGACGCGGAGCTCATCCTCACGCACCTCCTCGTTCTTCACCTCGGCGAGGATGAAGCGGTCGATGGTCGGCAGCTCCTCCACGTCGTAGTTGTCGAGCGTGGGCACGCAGCTCATCAGGCCGCGGGTGTACGGATGCTTCGCCGCGGTCACGATGTCGGCCGAAACGACCTCCTCCACCTGGTGTCCGCGGAACATCACCACCATCCGGTCCGAGTACTCCTGGCACAGACGGATGTCGTGGCTGATGATCACGAGAGCGGCTCCGGTCTCGCTCGTCAGCGTCACCATGAGTTCCATCACGTCCTGCGAGAGCGACGCGTCCAGGGCCGAGGTGGGTTCGTCGGCGATCAGCAGGCGGGGAGCCCCGCACAGGGCGATCGCGAGCATCACGCGCTGACGCATGCCGCCGGAGAGTTCGTAGGGTCGGGCACGCAGCACGCGGTCCGTGTCCGTGAGGCCGACGTGGTGCAGCCACTCGACGGCGGCCTTCTTCCATGTCGCGTTCGGCACCGCAGGGTTGGCGCGCAGAGCCGCCTTGAGCTGGCTGCCCACCGTCCACACCGCGTCCAGCGACGTCATCGCATCCTGGAACATCATCGTGATGCCCGGGGTCCGTTTCGGAAGCCGGCTCTTCGTGCGCGCCAGCAGATCGATGCCGTCGAAGTCGAGCTTCGAAGCGGTCACGGCCGAGCCGACGTCGGTGACGTAGCCGCCGATCGCCGAGCAGCTGGCGCTCTTGCCCGAGCCCGACTCGCCCACGATCGCCAGACGCTCGCCCGGAGCGACCGTGAAGCTCACTCCCTCGGCGGCGACGATCTCGCCGTTCTGAAAGGTGACGCTGAGATCCTCGACGGTGAGGAGGGCGCGTGGGGCGTCAGTGCTGTCTGTTCGCGACATGGTTCCCTCTCGTGTTGCGGCCGTGCATGTTGGGTGCGGTGGAAGTCTCTCGACGTGATGTTTCGCCGGGCCGCGGCGGAGGTAACAACACCGTTGCGCGAAGGTTTCGGGGCCCCGTCGCCGCGTCCGCGCCGTGCTTTCGCGGTCCGCAGCGGCGCAATGGGGCCCGCACCCCGCGTGATCCTGCGGATGTGCGTGGCGCAATGGAGCGCGCGGGCGGGCGCGACGGAATGTTACGCACGACGAAACAATTCGCTCGGGGCGAGAATCTCGGCGGCGAAGCGGTCCAGACCCTCGTTCCAGTCGTCGAATTGGAGCATGACGCCGGTGACCTCCGGGTCATGGCGCGCCTGCCGCAAGCACTCCGCGATCGTCGCGGGAGAGCCGATCCACGCGTTGCCGGCGGGCAGCGCGTCGCTGTTGAGCAGGGCGCGCGTCGCAGTGCCGGTTCCGCCACCGGCTTCCGGGTTGCGCGCGGCCTGAGCGTGGCGCGACGCCATGGCGTCGTGATCGGTCGCCACGTTGTAGCGGGCGACCCGCTCGTACGCCTCCTCATCGGTGTCGGCGATGACGACCATCACGAGGCGGTGGCCGGGTCCGTTCATCCCGAAACTCGAATCGGCGTGCTCGGCGGCGAAGGCGATTCCCGCCGCGGAGGTGCCGGCGGTGACGATCGGCAGGCGACCGGGCGCCGGTGTGCACTCGGCGTCGATCGTGCTGAAGTAGCGACCGGCGAAGGTGCTGCGGCCGGTCTGCCAGAGCTCGCGCAGAATCGTGACGTATTCGGCGGCGACCGCGTAGCGCTCGGCGAAGAAGTCGTCGCCCGGCCAGATGCCGTACTGCTCGTACTCCTGCGGGTTCCAACCGGTGACGATGTTGAGACCGAAGCGGCCGGGACCGATCGCCGCGAGGGTCGCGCCCATTTTGGCGACGATGCCGGGGGCGAAGGCGGGGACGCCCGCGGTCGCGTAGACCCGCATCCGCTCGGTCGCCGCCAGCAGCGCGCCCGAGAGCGTGAACGATTCGAGCGAGTCGTTCCAGTAGTCGCTCGCGCCGTGCGGGCCGCGGAACTTCGACATCACGAGAGCGGAGTCGAAGCCCGCGGCCTCGCACCGCCGCGCGATGTCGAGCACGGCGGGCCAGGTGGGCTCGAACGTCGGCGCGGCGTGCGAGGGCACGTAGCCGCGTGTGACGGTGGGCAAGAATACGCCCAGCTCGAAGCCGTCCGACATGATCGCCTCTCGGTGGTGGTGAAGGTGATCCGCAGTCAACCAAGCGGATGTTTCGCGCAGCCACGGCTGCGGTAACACCACCGTTGCGCCGGACAGGCGGAGGAGAGGCAGAGAACCGTTCGCCGGGCTGCTACACCGCGGCGCGGATGCCGGCACCCGGGTGATCCGCCGGCAGAGTCGCGCGACCGTCGCCGCGGAGGCGTCCGCGCAGTGTCTCGCCCTTCTGCGCCTCGACGACCAGGCCGCGAGCGCGCAGCTCGGGCATGACCAGGTCGATGAAGGAGTCGAAGTTGCCGTACGGGTCGGGCTGCACCAGGAAGCCGTCGGCGTCGGTGGCGGCCATCGCCGCCTCCGCCTGATCGACGACCTCGCTGGGCGAACCGATGAACGGCGCGCCCATCACGTTGTTGCGCTGGAACTCTTCGAGCACCTCGCGCACGGTCGGCGCGTTCGGGCCCAGGAAGCGCTCGAGGTTCGTCCGGCCGGTCTGGGTGACCGTCGATGGGTCGATCGGCTTGTCCGGGTCCATCACCGAGAGGTCGACGCCCGTGTAGAAGGAGTAGGACGCCGCAGCCTCGTCGAGCGTGCGAGTCGCGATCTGCCGCGCCCGCAGCTCGTGCGCCTCCGCGCTCGTCGGGGCGACGATGAAGGTGCCCGCCATCAGGCAATTGATCGACTGCGGATCGCGACCGAAGTCGGCGGCGCGGCGGCGGATGTCGGCGATCTGCTCGGCGACGGCCGGCACCTCGGCGGCGAGGAAGACCCCCTCGGCGTACTTCGCCGCGAGGTCGCGGCCCGGCCCGGAGGCGCCGGCCTGGAAGAGCATCGGCGTGCGCTGCGGCCCGGGCGGGATGTTGAGCATCCCCTTCGACTGGAAGTACGGGCCGTTGTGTTCGATCTCGCGCACCTTGTCGGGGTCGGCGTAGACGGCGCCCTCGCGGTCGAGCACGACGGCGTCGTCGTCCCAGCAGCCCTCCCAGAGCTTGAGGGTGAGCTCGACGTGGTCGGTGGCGATCTCGTAGCGCTTGTCGTGCTCGACCATCGGCGCACCGAACAGGCGAGCGGATGCGTTCTGCCCGGCTCCGGTGACGATGTTCCACCCGATGCGACCGCGCGTGAGGTGGTCGAGCGTCGCCATCTTGCGGGCGACCATCGGCGGCTTCTCGACCGAGGTCGACAGCGTGGTGACGAGCCCGAGTCGCTCCGTCACAGCAGCCAGGGCTGGAAGGATCATCGACGGGTCCGCCTTCGGGGTCTGCACCCCGTTACGGATCGCGGCGGCCGGCACCGCGTCGTTCACGACCGGGTAGCCGTAGTCATCCGCCATGAAGAGGAAGTCGACGCCGGCGGCCTCGCACCGCTGCGCCATCTCGATCCAGTGGCGCAGTTCCAAGAAATCGGTCGAGGTGTTCTCGGGCAGCCGCCACGAACCCATCAACATGGCCGATTGGAACATCCCGATCTTCCACGGTGCCGCCATCGTCTTCTCCTGTCACGCCTTTTGAACTGAACAGTTCACACTGTAGGCGGTGGATGTTTCGGCGGTGTGAATTGCTTCGAGGACGGGGAGCCGCAGCAAGAGGCGTGATGCATGCGCCTCTCGCGCGCTCGAGGTGAGGAGGCGCTTCCGAAGAGAGCCCCGTGACGCTCTGCTGACGGCACCCCGTGCGACTTTCCGGCTCTGCGCCTTCACCGTCGCGTTCCGATGCGTTCCGAGACGCGTGTGGTGGATGGCCGGTCTGACCGGCCCCATCGCGGCGGAGTGGCGGTGCGTAGCATCCGCGATGCTTCGGATCCGTTCGCTCCCGCTCGGTTCAGCCGCACAGATGGCTCGCATCCACCAGCGGAATGCGTCACGACTCGACATCCTCGGGTGGATTCCAGATGCTCAGGCCCGGCGCCGGGCCGGGGTCGGGATCTCGCTCCCGTGGCGGGCCTTGCCTGTTCACGCCGGCGATGGTGGCGCGTTGGTTGCCCATCCGGCGCGGTGTCTGCCTCGGGTCGATGTGGGGTGGTGCGATCAAATGGGGTCGGAGGCCGTCGTCCGTGGCGAGCATTTGGATGCGCCAGCCGAGGTTCCCGTGGATCACGTGATGGTGGAAGCTGCATAGCAAGACCCCGTTCTCGACGGAGGTCGCGCCGCCGCGGCTCCACCAGGTGACGTGATGCGCTTCCGTCCACGCGGGTGGGGCGGTGCAACCCTGCCAGGCGCAACCGCCGTCGCGCGCGGCCAGCAGGCGCTTCTGGTTCTCGGTGAAGTCCCGCACCGCGCGGCCGAGCGCGTCGGTCTGCTCCCGGTCGCCGGTGATCGCGATGCGCACCTCTCCGAAGCACCGCATCCGCCGCACGGTCGATGCGGGTATCGGCTCGTCGGCGTGGTCGAGATACGCGGGGCCCACGGCGTCCTCATCGGCTAAATCGGCCGCGTTGACGTATGCGGTGATCTGCGGCGTCGTGCCGACTGGCGACTCGGATGCGCCACCGGCGACGATCAACGACACGGCGGCATCCGCCGTCTTCTGCCCCGACGTTCGCGTATCCGCGAAGATCGCCGCGTCGTCGACCTCACCGCTCTGGGCGGCTTCGCAGTCCGCATCCGTGAACCGCGGCTTGCGCGGGCTGGTGTGCGGCGACAGCGACGCCTTGACCGCGGCAGCCTGCTCCGCGGTCAACGTGAGCACGAACGTCTCGAGCCCGTTCTTCCCTCTGCGCCAGACCGCGTTGCGTCGCTCGAACGCCTCCTCTTCGGTCGGCTCCAACCCATCGGGATCCAGGCGTGCCCGCCAGGCGAGCGCCTGCACCTTCACCAGATCGGCCGCGATCCCGATCCCGGTCACACCGCCGACAGTCGCCGCTTCGCTCTCGGGATCGATAGCGGCGGCGAGGATCGACGCCTCCGCCACCGCGAGGTCGTCGGGGTGGATCCGCGCGGCGGACGGGCCGAGGATCGACACGATCACCTCGGCCGCATCCGGATGCAACAGCCCCGCCTCGACCGCTTGCCCGACGGCGGGGAACAGTGCCGGCACGTCCTGCCCCACGAACCCGGGCCGCTCGTACACGCCCTGCGCGAGCCGGATCCGCCGCGCGACCGTCGCCTCCGACGCCCCCGTCAGCAAGGCCAGGAACAGCTTCCCGGTGCGCTGCCCGTATTTCCGCGCCAGCGAATCCGCCCCGCGCTCACGCCCGGACGCGGCCTCGATCAGCCCGGCCAGCCGCACACCGCCACCCGTCACGGCACGCTCGAGCTCGGCGAATGCGACCGCGGTCTCGACGAGTTCGGTCTCGGTCATCCGCCGCCACTCCACCGCCGACGTTTCCGCGCGCACGGTCGCCGCGAGGGCGGTGATGCGGCTGCTGAGCGTCGAACAAGTCATACCCCCACGTTAGGGGACACCTCCGACATTGAATGCGGCGCCCATCGCCGCAACTCGAACACACCTCCGCACCCGCCGCCGTCCCACGAGGGACCCCTCCTGTGCACGTCGGACCCGCCCAGAGGGGGTCCCACGCGCACAGGGCGGGTCCCTCGCAAGGTGACGTCAGCCGGCCGCGCGGGCCGCGTCGAGTTCGGCGACGAGCGCGCGCACCCGGGCGGCGTACGCGGCAGCGAGCTCATCCGCATCCGCCCCGGTGAGCAGCAGGATCTGCAGCCCGCGCCACAGCGACGAGATCTCGATCGCCGCGTAACGGCTGCGCTGCTCGCCGTACCCCTCGACCCGGAACTGGTCGCCGAGGAGGTCGAGCCACTGCGTCGCCGATCGGCTGATGAAGGGCGCCCAGACGTGGCTCGCGTGGATCGCGATGCCGAGCTGCTGGAAGTACAGCCGCAGATAGGGCAGATGCTCGGGCGCGGAGAGATCGGCCCACGCCTGGATGAGGCGCTCGCCCAGGTCGCCCGGTTCGGCGAAGCGCACGAACAGATCGCGCAACCGCGGGAACCGGTCGAACGCCCGCACCGCGGCCTCGTCGAGAAGATCCTCGCGTGAGCCGAAGTAGTACAGCAGCATCCGATTGTTCGAGCCGATGCTGCGGGCGATGCCGCTGAGGCTCATCTGGATCATGCTCTGATCGAGGATGCGGTCGACCACGAGTTCGAGCAGTCGATCGCGTTCCGCCGTCCCCGCCACGCCCCCGACTCTACCGGGCGCACGCAGCCGTTCGCGCGGCAGCAGCGACACGTCAGGCGAGCCAGGCGGTGATGCGCTCGCGCGCAGCCGCCTTGACCTCGGCCGGTGCGAGCGTGGTCTCGATCGAGCTCCAAGCGCAGTCGGCGAGTTGCGCATCGGTCAGCCCCAGCTCGGCACGGCACAGCTCGTACTCGGCGAGGATGTCAGGTCCGAAGATGATCGGGTCGTCGGCGTTGATCGAGCAGCGCACCCCGGCGGCGAGCAGCAGCGGCAGCGGATGCACGCCGATCTCCTCGACGACGTCGAGCAGCACGTTCGACGTGGGGCACACATCCAGGGTGATCCCGCGGGCGACGAGTTCGGCGACGAGTTCCGGATCCTCGATGGCGAGCACCCCGTGCAGCACGCGATCGGCGTGCAGCACGTCGATCGCCTCCCGCACGGACTCCGGGCCGACGAGTTCGCCGGCGTGCGGGGTCGACTGCAGGCCGGCGGCCTTGGCGATCGCGAAGGCTTCGGCGAAATCGGCGCACGGGTGACCGCGCTCGTCACTGGCGAGCCCGAGCGAGACGACGCCCCGGCCGGCCAGCGATGCCGCCGCCTCCGCGATCAGGATGGAGTGCTCGATGCTCGCGGTGCGGTCGATGGTGACCATGAAGCCGAAGGCGAGGCCGTGCTTCTCGGATGCGGCTCGCGCGTGAGCGAGCATCACATCGAGAGCGGCGACGTGCGATCCGTACCGCTCGACGTAGAAGGACGAATCCACGCCCAGCTCGAGATAGACGACGCCGTTCGCGACCTGGTCCTCGAAGATCTCATCGATCAGCCGCGCCATGTGCGCCGGCTCGTCGAGCACGGCGAGCAGCGTGCGGTAGACGATGTCGAACTGGCTGAACCCGCTGAACACGGTCGTCCGCGGCGGTTCGATGCCCAGGGTCGCCGCGAGCTCGGTGAGGGTGGACGGCCGGATCGCGGCCTCCATGTGCAGGTGCAGGTGGCCCTTGGGCAGGTCCTTCAGATTGCGGGTCATGCGTGCGCTTCCGTTGCAGGAGGTGGAGGGAGGGGCGACGTGCGTCGCCCCTCCCGCGGGTGCGATCGAGGTCGACTCAGCCGAGCTCGGCGAGCGCCGCTTCGAGGTAGCTCATGTCGATGTAGTCGCCGGGCTCCGGCAGATCCTCGTAGCCGGCGGCGGTGAGGCCGGGGTAGATCTCGTTCGTCATCCGGTCGACGCTGATCGAGAGGATGTCGGCGCCGGTGTCGCCGAGCACCAACGGCTGCTGCAGCTCGTTCTCGCGGGTCTGCTGGGTGAGGTCGAGGCCGAGGTCGACGCCGTACTCGTTGACCGCGAGCTCAGCGGCGGCCGCGGGGTCGTCGCTGTTCTCGGTCCAGCCCTTGGCGGAGGCGCGGAGGAAGCCCTCCATCTCGTCGCCGTTCTCCTCGACGTACGCGGAGTCGCCGTAGATGATGTTTCCGTAGGTCGGGATCCCCAGCTCGGAGTAGAGCGTGACGACGTAGTCGTCGGGCGCGAGGCCGTACTGCTCCTCGAGCGTGATCGGCTGGTTCGTTGCGTAGGCGGTGTAGGCGACGCCCTGGCCCTCGACCAGCGGGGCGATGTCGAAGCCCGCGGGGATGAACTCGTAGTCGGGCTCCAGACCCGCGATGGTGAAGATCGCGTCGTAGTCGATCTGGGTGCCCTCCTGGCCGAGCACCGTCTTGCCGACGAGGTCCTCCGCCGAGGTCACGGGGTCGGAGGCCAGCGAGACGATCGAGCTCGGGCTGTCCTGGTAGACGGTGCCGATCGCGGTCCAGTCGTTGCCGTCGGCGAAGCTCGAGAGCCAGGCCTGCGAGCCGGGCTCGACGCCCAGGTCGGCGTCGCCCGCGGCGACGGTCGCCATTGTCGTGGGGGCGTTGGGGCCGCCACCGATCCACTCGATGTCGAGGCCCTCGTCCTCGTAGTAGCCCTTCGAGTCGGCGAGCCAGAAGCCCGCCCACTCGACGTTGGTGATCCAGCCGAGCGAGACGCGGATGGTGGTGAGGTCGTCGGAGTCGGACTCGGCGGTCGCCGTGCCGGAGCAGCCGGCGAGGGCGGTCGCGGTGACCGCGACCAGTCCGATGCCGACGGCGCGGAGGAGTCGCTTGGGGGTGCGGAACATGGTGCTCCTTCAGGATTCAGGGTGGTTGGGGGGTGGTTTCGGGCAGGGTGGAGCCCACGGCCGCTCGGCCGGGGGCGTGCAGGGTCAGGTGACCCGGGCGTCGACGCGGCGCTCGAGTGCGCGCGCGGCGATGAAGACGACGACGGACACGACGGTCGCGACCAGGGCGACTCCCCAGGCGCGCTCCATGTCCATGTAGCTGCGCGATTCGGAGAACAGCGCGCCCAGGCCGTGCGCGCCCATCAGGAACTCTGCGAGCATCGCCGAGAGCACGGCGGTGGGGGCGGTGATGCGGATGGAGACCATCAGGTTCGGTAACGCGTACAGGAGCCCGAGACGGCCGAGCAGTTGCAGTTTGTTCGCACCGAGCACGCGGAAGAGGTCGCGGCCCGCGGCCGGGATCGCAGCCAGGCCCGACAGGGTGAAGACGAACGCGGGGAAGAAGCAGATCAGCGAGGTCGAGGTGAGCACGGCGGGGTCGCCGTAGCCCACGATGCGGGCGATGATCGGGATCATCGCGGTGATCGGCACCGAGCGGATGATCAGGGCCGCCGGAGTCACGACGCCCGCGACCGCGGCGGAGGACCAGACCAGGATCGCGGCGACGAAACCGATCAGCGTCCCGCCGACGAGGCCGGCGAGGGCGACGCCCAGCGTGTACGTGATGTCGGGCAGGTAGTCGCCGAAGCCGAGCACGACGTCGGCGATCACGGGCCACGGGCGCGGGGCGACCGTCGAGGTGTAGCCGTTCAGCACCACCCAGGCGTCCCAGGCGACGAGCACCAGGACGATCGGCCAGAGGTGCAGCAGCGCCCCGGCGATGGTACGAACGCGGCTCATCCGAATCTCCCCACGGCGAGGCGCTGCAGCTGCACGAACACGAGGTACGCCGCGAGCGAGAGCACGGTCGCGACCAGCGCCGCCGACCACAGCAACGCCATCTGGTAGTTCTGCATCGCGCTCACCAGCAGCAGACCGAGGCCCTTAGGGGCGCCGAACCATTCGCCGATGGTCGCACCCAGGATCGCGGCGGGGGCACTGAGGGTGAGTCCATCGAAGAAGGCCGGCACCGCACGAGGCAGTTCCAGCCGCAGCAGACGCTGGATGCGGCTGGAGCCGAGCACGGTGAAGACGTCGGCGTGCGCCGCCGGCACCGTTGCGAAGGCGGAGGTCATGGTGACGAACATCACGAAACCGACGCTGAGGGCGGCGATCACGAGCGGCGTGTTCTCGCGGCCGACCGTGGTGATCAGCAGCGGCGCCAGCGCGATGGTCGGCACGGCGTTGAGGATCGCGGCGAAGCGGTCGAGGCCGGGCCGCAGCAGCGGCACGATCAGCGCGAGCGCGGCACCGAGTACCGCGACGATGACGCCGAGCACGAGTCCCTGGGCAGCTGCGGTCAGGGTGACCAGGCCGTTGCGCTGCAGCAGGCTCGCGCCGGCCGGCGTCGAGAGGTAGGCGAGCACATCCGTCAGCGGCGGCCATGCGCGGCCGGCGATGCCGAGTCGACCGATCAGCTCGGCGCCGATGACGAGCAGCAGCGCCCCGCCGATCCCGTAGAGCGCCCGTCTCACGTCGCGTCCGCGTCGCTGTGGTCGAGCAGGGCGGTGAGCTCGTCGACGAGTTCGTGGAACTCGGGGCTGCGCGTGGTCGCCGCATCGCGAGGGCGGGCGAAGTCGACCTTCTTCACCGTGCGGATGCGACCGGGTCGGCCGGTCATCACGATCACGCGGTCGGCGAGGATGAGCGCCTCGTCGACGTCGTGGGTGATCAGGATCGTCGTGATCTTCTCCTCGCCCCAGATCCGGGCGAGCTCGGCGTTCATCCGCCGCCGGGTGACGGCATCGAGCGCACCGAAGGGCTCGTCGAGCAGCAGGAGGTCGGGGCTGAGCGCGAGGGCGCGCGCGATGGAGGCGCGCTGGCGCATACCGCCGGAGAGCTGCTTGGGGCGGGCGTTCTCGAAGCCGGCGAGACCGACGAGCTGGATCAGCTCGTCGACGCGGGCGTCGTCGACGCGGCGACCGGCCACGCGGAACGGCAGGGCGATGTTGGCGCGGACGGAGGCCCAGGGCAGCAGTGCGTGCTCCTGGAAAGCGACGCCGAGCCGGTGCTGCTTCGCCAGTCGCTGCGGGTCGTCGCCGAAGATCTCGACCTCGCCGGTCGTAGGGGTGTCGAGGCCGGCGGCGAGGCGCAGCACCGTGGACTTCCCGCAGCCCGACGGGCCGATGATCGCGACGAATTCGCCCTCGGCGATCTCGATGTCGACGTCGGCCAGTGCCTGCAGCGTCTTGCCCCGGCCGAGCGGGAACACCTTCTCTGCGCCGCGGATCGAGACGGCCGCGGTGCCGGCGGCGGTGGCCGGCATCGTGAGGTCAGGGCTCGTGGACATGCGCCCGCTCCGTTCAGTTGAATCGATTAGTTCAACTTTAGGAGCCGCCTGTTTCCGACACATGTCGGCCTCGTGCGCAACGTGTTACGCCTGAGGCGAGTGCCCTCGAGGAGGGATTGTCACTCCGCCGTTAGAACGCCAGCAGGTTCTCGCGCAGCGTCGTGTGCTCGTAGCCGTCGCGGATGAGACCCTTGCGCCGCAGCACCGGCGCGAGTCCGTCGGCGATGGTCGCGACCGCCGTGCGGGTGACGGGCAGGCGGATCAGGAAGCCGTCGCCGCCGACCTCATCCATCATCTCGCCCATCATCGTGGCGACCGTCTCGGGCGAACCGACCAGACCCATGTCGGTGATCTGGTGGCTGGTGGCCGCGATCTCGCGCAGCGACTTGCCCTCGGAGCCCGTGAACAGATTCGCCATCGACGAGTGCTCGCCGTTGCCGCGCGAGAGGTCGATCTCCTCGACCGGGGTGTCGAGATCGTAGGCGCCGAAATCGATCCGGCCGCCGGAGACGTACGACATGTTCCAGAGGTTGTACTCGATCTGCAGCTTGCTCCAGCGGCCCGCCTTCTCGGCCTCCGCGCGCTCGCGCGCCTCGTCGTCCGTCGGTGCGACGATCGGACCGGCCAGAAAGAGCATCTTCAACTCCTCCGGCGCGCGGCCGTACCTCGCCATCCGCTCGTGCATGTCGAGACGGAACGCCTTCATCTGCTCGACGGTGTGGCACTGCACCAGCATCGTCTGCGCGTTCTTCGCCGCGAGCTCGCGACCAGGGCCCGAATTGCCCGCCTGCGCGATCGGGACCTGGCGCTGGGGGCCGGGGATCGTGTTCATCGGGCCCCGGGAGGAGAAGTACTTCCCGCGGAAGTCGATCGGGTGCACCTTGGTGTGATCGGCGTAGACGCCGCGTTCGACGTCGTTCAGCACCGCCCCCGGCTCCCACGACTCCCAGAGCTGCGTGACCACGTCGATCCATTCGTCGGCCATCCGGTAGCGCTCGTCGTGCGCGAGGTGTTCGGCGTAGCCGAAGTTCTGGGCGACGCGGTCGGAGACGCTGGTCACCACGTTCAGCCCCACGCGGCCCTCGGTGAGGTGATCGAGAGTGGTGAACAGGCGCGCGGCGAGGAACGGCGGGTACTGGATCGTGGACGCGGTCGGGATGATGCCGATGTGCTTGGTGACCTCGGTCATCAGCGGCACGAGCGGCATCGGATCGTTCTTCGGCGCCATGAAGCCGCGGCGCAAGGTGGTCTCCATCGACCCGCCGTAGGTGTCCTCGATCATGGAGGTGTCCTCGATGAGGATGAAGTCGAAGCGCGCCCGCTCCAGCGTCTGCGCCAGCTCGCGGTAGATGGTCGGCGTCATCCAGTCCTCGCCGTTCGAGCCCGTCCACGGCCCCTGTCCGTTGGCCGCACTCCAGGGCTGGATGCCGAAACCGGCTCCGAGGAACCATCCGAGATGGAACATGCGTCATCCTTCCGGGCCCCGCGGGCGAGAGGCGCTGACCTCATGTCTATGCAGCGGATGTGACGCGCAGCGGCGCCGCCGGGTTAAGTCGCTGTTGCGCCGAACCGCCGTTGTTGCCGCCGTGTTGCGCGGGGCGTTGCCGCCCTATTGTGCGCGGCGTTGCCGCCCTGTCGCGCGGGGCGGGCCCTGACTGTCGGACCCCCGACGTAGGGTCGGAGTGATCCGCAACCCGCACCATCTCGAAAGGCCCCTCATGACCATCAGCACCCAGTGGAACCTCGTCGCGCGCCCCTCCGGCGAGCCGACCGCCTCCGACGTCGCGAAGGTCGAGGTCGAGCTGCCGCCGCTGGCCGAGGGCGAGGTGCGGGTCGCGAACGAGTTCCTCTCCGTCGACCCGTACATGCGCGGTCGGATGAACGACGTGCGCTCGTACACCCCGCCCTACGCGCTCGGCGAGGTGATGACCGGCGGCGCCGTCGGCCAGGTGATCGAGTCGCGCGCCGCAGGGTTGGCCGTGGGCGACACGGTGCAGTCGATGCTCGGCTGGCGCGATGTCGCGCAGGCGCCGGCCTCCGCGTTCCGACCCGCACCGCGCCTGGCCGAGCTGCCGCTGTCGCTGCATCTCAGCGTGCTCGGCGTGACCGGACTCACTGCCTGGGTCGGCCTCGAGCGCGTCGCTCGGATGCGGGAGGGCGACGTGGTCTTCGTATCGGGCGCCGCGGGCGGCGTAGGCACCATGGTGGGTCAGATCGCCCGGCTGAAGGGCGCATCCCGCGTGATCGGCAGCGCCGGTTCCGCCGAGAAGCTAGCCCTGCTCACCGATAAGTACGGCTTCGACGCGGTCTTCGACTACAAGAAGGGCGACGTGATCGGGCAGCTCGAGTCCGCGGCACCCGACGGCATCGACGTCTACTTCGACAACGTCGGCGGCGAGCACCTGGAGGCGGCGCTGAACTCGTTCAACGACGGCGGCCGAGCGGCGCTGTGCGGCGCGATCTCGGGCTACAACGTCGAGGGCGAAGCCCCGGGCATCCGCTTCATGTCGAACCTCGTCACGCGCGGCCTGAACCTCACCGGCTTCACCGTGGGCAACTACCTGGACGCGGCGCCCGCGTTCCGCGACGACATGACGCGCTGGCTCGCGGCGGGCGAGATCGTCTTCGACGAGACCATCGTGGACGGCATCGAGAACACCTTCCAGGCCTTCACCGGCATGATGCACGGCGCGAACATCGGGAAGATGATCGTGCGCATCTGAGTCGCGCTGGCGAGCCCGGCGCGACGCGGCCTCACGCGACGGGGGCGCGGCGGAACGCGCGCTCGTTCGCGAGCGCCACCCCGGCGATCACGACGACGCCGCCGATGATCTGCGCGAGGGTGAACGGGTGTCCCGCGAGCACCGTGAACACGGCGGTGAACACGGTGATCAGGTTCAGGAAGACCCCGGCTCGAGCGGGCGGGATGACGGTGAGCGCTCGATTCCACAGCACGTACGACAGCACCGACGGGAAGAGCGCGATGAAGCCGAGCGCGCCCCAGCCACCACCCGTGCTGGGCAGCACGAGTCCGCCGGTCAGCAGCACGACCGGCACCATCACGATCACGGCGAACCCCGCCTGCACGGCTGTCGACGAGATCGGCGGCAGCCGCGGGCCCTTCCGGCCGACGATCGTGTAGGCGGTCCAGACCAGGATCGCCCCGATCATCAGCAGGTCGCCGGTGCCGAATCCGGTGCTGAGCAGCCGAGCGACGTCGCCACCGCTCAGCACGATCAGCACACCGACGAGCGCGATCAGGATGCCCAGCACCGCCGTCCGGGTCAGCTTCTCGCGCAAGAAGAGCACGGCCGCGATCGTGATCAGCGCGGGATTGAACGCGTTGATCAGCGAGGCGTTGAAGGCATCCGTGAACTGCAGGGCCGCGTAGAGGAAGAGGGTGTAGCCGAGCATCCCGAGCACGCTCAGCAGAAGCTGCCGGCGCCAGGCGAGCAGAAGCTCGCGCCAGCGTGGCCGCTCTACGAGCTGTGCGATCGCGAACAGCGGCAGCACCGCGAACGCCCAGCGGAGCAGGACCAGGCTCAGCGGTGGGATCTCGGCGACGGCCGATGCTCCGACGACGTAGTTGCCGGCCCAGAACAGCGTCGCCGCGAGCAGCGAGACGACGCCGGCGATCACAGCGACACGGCGCCGCGGATGAGCGTTCGGCTCGCGCCGCCGATCCAGATCTCTTCGCCCTCGACGAGAACGTCGATCACTCCGGCTCGGTCGACGCGCGCGCCCTGCGACAGCGAGTACGCGTCGGCAGCGCCCTCGCGCCGCAGCCACTGCGCGAGGCCCGCCGCGAAGCTGCCCGTGACCGGGTCCTCCACGATGCCCATCCCGGGCGCGAACACGCGCACCTCGTAGGCGTGGGCGGAGCCGGCGGGGTACGCCCCGAACACCCCGAACGGTACCGGCGGCAGCGACACGAGTTCGAGCGCGAGCACCTCCTCCGCCGAGGGCAGTTGCACCGCGGCCCAACCGGGACCATTGTCGACCCACTGGTGCGCCACGAATCGCTTTCGACCGATGCCCACACTCTCGGCGATCCCGGCGAGATCCGCCTTCTCGAGCGCGCCGCTGCGGAGCGTCGGCGGAGCCGCGAAGGCGAGCCCGGTCTCGGTGAACCGCAGCCGGATCATCCCGGCGGCGCACTCCTGCACCAGGTATTCCCCCGCCGGCTGGCCGCCGTGCTCCAGCCACGCGTGCGCGGAGCCGAGGGTCGGATGCCCGGCGAAGGGCAGCTCGCGGCCCGGCGTGAAGATGCGCAACCGGTAGTCGGCCTCGAGTGTCGTCGGCGGCAGCACGAACGTGGTCTCGGAGAGGTTGGTCCAGCGCGCGAACGCGGCCATCTCTTCATCCGTGAGCCCGTCGGCATCGAGCACGACGGCGACGGGGTTGCCGAGCAGCGGCTCGGCGGAGAACACGTCGACCTGGGCGAAGTCACGGAGGCGGGGCGGAGTCACATCCTCCACTCTTCCCGCGAGATGCCGCCGTGTCCAATCACGAGCGGTTCCGTCACGAGCGGCTCCGTCCCGAGCGGCTCCGTCCCGATCGGCTCCGTCCCGATCAGCGCCGCGACTTGTCGAGGTTCAGAGTCTCACCCGGATGCGCGACCCGGTCGAGCGGATCGGGCGAGCGTCCCGGGTTGAGGTAGAGCACGTCGTCGAGCGCGAGATCGAATCGATTCGCGATCGCCGCCATCTGATCGCCGTCGACCACCGTGTAGCTCACGACCGCCCCGGCATCCGTGTTCACCGGGCCGGTGGCGCCCTCGGCGGCACCGGTATCGACCACCTGGATGTCGGGGCGCATGTCGGGCATGTTCCACACCAGCTGCGCCAGTGCGACGACGCGCGCGACACAATCCGCATCCCCGGTCGGCAGCACCAGGGCGAGGCTGTCGACGAAGCTCGGGTCTCCGCCGGTCTTCGCATCCGAGAGCGAGACGGCGCTGCGGCGCAGGCTCGCCAGAGAACCCACCGGATACACGGCACCGCTGCCCAGACAGATCGCGTCGTCGGCGATGGGGGCCGCACTGGCCACCACCTCGAGGCTGGCGCCGTAGTTCGTCGAGAATGTGGGAAGCAGCAGCGCGAACGCCGACGCCGCGCGGCGAGCGATCGCCGTGACCTCGACGGATCCGCTCGTTCGGCCGTCCTGGGAGGTGATGGTGCCGGTCGCGACCACGGTCCCGGCGGGCACGACGGGGCGGGGGATGACACTGGCGGCGGGAGCATGAGGCACGGGGCGAGGGGCGCCGACCGCCTTGGATCCGCCCGCGTGCGGCAGCACCAACCAGGCGCCGGCGACGAGCGCGAGCACAACGACGAAGGCACTGATGACGAGCGAGATGCGGCGACGCCGGCTTCGACCCTCCCGACCTTCGCCGAACTGACGTCTCCTCATGTACACCCCCTGCCGAAGAACCGTCTTCGACGCTATCAAGCGGATCGGTGGGCTGTCACATCCGACCCTCCCCCGTCAGGGAGGCACTCGCACAAGGGTGTCCGCCGATGCGCGGGCAAGCTCCCAGGAGTCGCCGGAGTGCACCCTGTTACGATTCGGATCCAGGTACACCGTCCCGCCGACACCCGAAGTGCGGGGCGTTCCGACCACCGCCCTGATGGGATCCGCCGCCGTGACCGACGAGCCCGACCTCTTCACGCCCTCCGACGACGACGAACCCACGCCCCGCCGCCGCGTCGGCCGGCGCGGCCTGCTGATCGGTATCGGCGTCGGTGCGGTCGTCGTCGCCGGCGGCGCCGTGGGCGTGAACGTTCTGAGCGACAAACTGCGCGGCGCGCTCGGCTCGGGCCCCAGCGGCGCCGGTGTCCCGACCACGACCCCGGCCGCCCTACCGCGGCTCGACGGCGTGCCGGAGCCGGTCGCGTCCTTCGGCCCCAACGGCACCCACTGGCCCGGAGGCACGCCGTGGATCACCGGAGAGGTCGATAGCGAGGTCGAGGTCGAGTGCAGCTGGCCGGCCATCGAGGAGGCGATCGCGGAGGCGGTCGAGAAGGAATCCGCGGACGCGACAGTGCGCATCCTGATCGCTCCCGGCACTCTGCCGGGCTACGGTGCCGGTTCCGGCGCGCCCGCGACGCTGAAAGACCTGGGCTCGGTCGAGCGCAAGACCCGCATCCTCGTCTACCCGCGCGACGGCTACGGCACCGTCACCGTCGAGAACTCGTGGCGTTGGATCCGTGTGTACGGCGTCACATTCGCCGGCATCGTCACCCAGGGCGGCTTCATGGCCACCGGATGCTCCGGGTCGGCCTTCGCGCGGATCAAGGTGGATGCGGCCTACAACGTCTACGGCGTCGATGGCGTCGACTCGACCGAGAACGTCGAGCTGGTCGAGATCGTGATCCCGGAGGCGCAGTTGCGCAACGAGGACGTGACCGGGATGCGCACGCCCACGAGCGGCTCGGGCGGCCTGCGCTACGTGAGTCGCATCGGCTGCTACACGGCACCGGGCTACAAGGAAGCAGGGTCGAAGGCGCACACCGACACCGTGCAGTTCTCGGGCCAGAACAACAACTACTACGGCGACTTCACCAGCATCGACTGCATCGACTTCGCCTCGACCAACACCGCGTTCCAGATCGGCTCCGCCCCGAACATCCGCTATCAGCACTGCCTCGTGGTGGGCGGCGCTGTCGGCAAGGCCGTGTATCCGCTGCCCGACGGGGCTGCGACCGACGGCGGTCACGGTGCCTCGAACGGACCCGGCGCCGATTTCGGCTGCACCGCCGTCGACTCGACCTTCATCGGCTCGATGGGAGCCGCGACGTGGGCCGAGGTGACCGGCTCGACCGTCGGTTACGCCAGCACCGGAGCCGAGCCCCGATCGGGCGAGTGGGCCGTGGACCCGAGCATCCTGGACTGGTCGGCCGACGACATCCGCCGGCTCAGCCCTGCGCCGGACGACGCCTACCTGGCGAGCATCTGGGCCTGAGCGTCGCCGACGCTCAGCGGTGCGCGCGGCGTCGCGGCTTCACCGCGTTCAGCAGCACGCTCGGCACGCTGAGCAGCGGATCACCGGGGATCCGGCGCAGCAGAGCGCCGACCGCGAGACTGATCGACACGAGCGCGGTCGTCAGCAGCAGCGGGTACAGCAGCGCGATGACCGGATTCGAGAGCGGCCCGGTCAGCCAGGCGGGCTGCGGGTAGCTCAGCAGCGACCAGAACCCGAGCAGCGGCACGTGCAGCAGGTAGATCGGCAGCGTGCGCGCGCCGATCAGCGCCCCCAGTCGCGCGGCCGGCGCCCAACGGCAGATCCGCGCCGCACACGCGATCGCGAGCGGGATCGCCGAAGCACTGGCGATCAGTCCGAACGGCTCCTTCAGCGCGTCGCCGAGAACGTGTCCGAGTGCGACCGCGACGAGGAAGACCGCGAGCGGGCCGATGACGCGCAGGATGCCCGGCTCGGCGAAGGAGCGCAGCAGCGGGCCGGCGAACACGCCGAGGGCGAAGAAGACGAAGTTGAGCATCAGCGCGCCACCGAACAGCGGCGCCGTCGTGAAGGTGCCGAGCCCCCACAGCGCTGCGCCGACCACCACGATCAGCCACGGCGGGAACCTCAGCGTCCGTAACCCCACCAGGACCACCGGGTACAGCGCGAGAGCGAAGATGAACCAGAGGGTGGTCGTGGGGTAGTAGAGATTGCGCAGCCACTGCGACATGTCGTCGATCGAGTGCGGGAAGTCGGGGCGTGCCAGCACGAGGAAGAACAGCCCGTAGAGCACGAGCCACACCAGGTAGAGGTACGCGTTCGAGACGAGACGGGTGACCACGGAGCCGCGCCCCCATCCGCGCGCCAGCCCCGAAGCGGCCAGCAGCCCGGCGAGGCCGAAGAGGATGGGCATCCGGATCCGGCCGAGCGAGCTGCCGATCTGGTCCCACACGGTCGCGGCGATGCCCGGACCGGCGACCACGTCGAGGTTCCAGATCAGCGAGTGGAACAGCACGACGGCGAGAACGCCGAGCGCGCGGGTGACGTCGGGCCACGCCAGTCGTTCGTTCTGCACCCTGCCGTCTGCGTGCACTGCACCCCCTGCGCGTCGAGCGTCCAGTATCGCTGACGGGCGCTCCCACGCGAGTGAGCCTCCCTCAGAGAGAGAAGCCGCCGTCGGAGGTGAGTACCTGACCGACGATCCATCGGCCCTCCGGAGTCGCGAGCCAGCCGATCAATCGGGCCGGATCGGTCGGGGCACCGAAGCGGCCCATGGGCATCGCGGCCAGGATCCCCTCGAGGTCGTCGGGACGATCCGTCGTCGCCTCGTCGAGGTAGCCCGTGTTCACCGGACCGGGGTTGACGGTGTTCAGGATGATGCCGCGCGGCAGCAACTCGGCCGCGACCGTGCGGGTGATGCCCGCGAGCCCCGCCTTGCTGGTGGCGTAGGCGACCTCGCCCCGCATCGAGCCGTGCCCCTGACCGGAGGTCATCCAGAACACCCGACCGAAGTCGCTCTCCTCCCCCGCCGGGCCGAACCGCTCGGCGAAGTACCGGGTCAGCAGCAGGCTGGAACGGGCGTTCACCTGCCAGTGCGCGTCCAGACTCTCCGCGGTCTGCTCGAAGATCGAGCCGTCGCCGCCGCTCTGCGCGTGGTTGCACACCAGGATGTCCAGTCGCCCGGTGAGTTCGACGGCCGCGTCGATCAACGGCTCCAGCTCGGCGGCGTCGCGCAGGTCGACGCTGCGCTCGCCGAACGAGGCACCGGCGAACAGCTCGGCACGCAGCTCTCCGCGGAGCTGGCTGAGCGCATCCGCACCCCACGGCTGCCGCTCGTCGTGCGCCGCCCAGTGCTGGATGTACACGGAGGCGCCGAGCTGTGCGAATCGCTTGGCGACCGCGAAGCCGATCCCCCGTCGCCGCGACACTCCGGTCACGAGCACGGACTTGCCCCACAGTGCTGGCTGGTTCATGCCCTCAGAGTAGGGGCTGTCACTCCTGCCGGCGGCGGCGGGCGGCGGGCGGCGGGCGGCGGGCCGCTGACCCTTAGAGGCGGCTGACTGCGGTGACGCGCACCACGGCCGTGCCCGCCTCGTCCGACTCCGCGAGGTCGACGGTGGCGCTGATACCCCAGTCGTGGTCGCCCGACGGGTCGTCGAAGATCTGCCGCACCCGCCACTGAGTCGCCGTCTCGGTGACCAGCAGCATGCTCGGCCCGCGCGCATCCGGACCGGTGCCGAGGTCGTCGTGCTCGTCCCAGTACGGGTCCATCGCGTCGGCCCACGCGTCGGCGTCGAAGCCGGCCGCGGCGTCGAGCTCACCGAGCGCCTCCCAGTTCTCGAGCGCCGCCAGCTGCACGCGGCGGAACAGCTCATTGCGGATGAGCACACGGAAGGCACGGACGTTCGCCGAGAGTCGGCGGGGCGCGGGCGGCACGATCGCTCCGTCGGCGTCGTGCAGGCTCGGGTTGATCAGCTCTTCCCACTCGTCCACCAGCGAGGAGTCGACCTGCCGCACCAGTTCGCCGAGCCACTCGATGAGATCGTGCAGCTCTTCGTTCTTGATCTCGTCCGGAATCGTCTGTCGTGCCGCACGGAACGCGTCCGACAGGTAGCGCAGCACCAGGCCCTCCGAGCGGGAGAGCTTGTACATCGCGGTGTACTCGCCGAACGTCATGGCCCGTTCGTACATGTCGCGCACGACCGACTTGGGCGAGAGCTCGAAGTCGCGCACCCACGGCTGCGAGGCGGTGTACGTCTCGAAGGCGGCGTCGAGCAGCTCGTCGAGCGGCTTGGGATGCGTGACCGATTCGAGCAGTTCCATCCGCTGGTCGAACTCGATGCCCTCGGCCTTCATCGCGGCCACGGCCTCGCCGCGTGCCTGGAACTGCTGCTGGCTCAGGATCGGCCGCGGGTCATCGAGGGTCGCCTCGAGCACCGAGATCACGTCGAGCGCGAAACTCGGTGATTCCGGATCGAGCAGTTCGAACACGGCGAGCGCGAACGGCGAGAGCGGCTGATTCAGCGCGAAGTTCGGCTGCAGGTCGACGGTGAGGCGGATCTGCACCGACCCGTCGGGTTGCGGGAACTGCTCGACGACTCCCGCAGCGCGCAGCGTGCGGTAGATGCCGAGCGCCCGCCGGGCCAGCTGCAGCTGACGCTTCCAGGGCTCGTGGTTGTCGAAGACCAGGGAGTACACGTTCGCGTAGGCGTCGCCCCCGCGCGCGATGACGTTCAGCAGCATCGCGGAGGTGATCTGCATGTTCGAGGTGAGAGTCTCGGGGTCGGCCTCCACCAGCTTGCGGAAGCTCGGCTCGCCCCACGAGACGAAGCCCTGCGGCGCCTTCTTCGAGACCCATTTGCGGCGCTTCTTCGGGTCGTCGCCCATCTTCGCCAGCGCCTTGCGGTTCTCGGACTCGTGCTCGGGCGCCTGCACCACCACGGTGCCCGCGGTGTCGTAGCCGGCGCGGCCCGCGCGCCCCGCGATCTGGTGGAACTCGCGGGCCGTGAGCTGGCGCATCCGGGTGCCGTCGAACTTGGTCAGGGCGCTGAGCAGCACCGTGCGGATCGGCACGTTGATGCCCACGCCGAGCGTATCGGTGCCGCAGATCACCCGGAGCATGCCCTGCTGGGCGAGCTGCTCGACCAGGCGGCGGTACTTGGGCAGCATCCCCGCGTGGTGCACGCCGATCCCGAGCCGCAGCAGCCGGCTCAGGGTCTTGCCGAACGTGGTCGTGAAGCGGAAGCCGCCGATCACCTCGGCAATGCGGTCGCGGTGCTCGCGGCTGGCGATGTTCGCGCTGGTCAACGCCTGCGCCCGCTCCAACGCCGCCATCTGCGAGAAGTGCACGATGTAGATCGGGTACTGGTTCGTGTGCAGCAGCTCCTCGATCGAGTCGTGGATCGGCAGGATCTCGTAGTAGTAGTGCAGCGGCACGGGGCGCTCGACCCCGGTGACGGAGGCGGTCTCGCGGCCGGTGCGGCGGCTGAGGTCTTTACTCAGTTCCGTGACGTCGCCGAGTGTGGCCGACATCAGGATGAACTGCGTGTGCGGCAGGGTCAGCAGCGGCACCTGCCAGGCCCAGCCGCGATCCGGATCCGCGTAGAAGTGGAATTCGTCCATCACGACCTGGTCGACGTCGGTCTCGGCACCGTGCCGCAGCGCCAGGTTCGCGAGGATCTCGGCGGTGCAGCAGATGATGGGCGCGTCGGCGTTGACCGACGAATCCCCGGTGACCATGCCCACGTTCGCGGCGCCGAAGATGTCGACGAGTGCGAAGAACTTCTCGCTGACCAGCGCCTTGATCGGCGCGGTGTAGTAGCTGCGCCGACCCTGCGCCAGGGCGTAGGCGTGCGCTCCGATCGCGACCAGCGACTTGCCCGTGCCGGTGGGGGTGGAGAGGATCAGGTTCGCACCGGAGACGATCTCGATCATCGCCTCGTCCTGCGCCGGATACAGCGCGAGGCCGCGCGAGGCGGCCCAATCCGCGAAGGCGAGGTAGATCGCATCCTCGTCGATGCTCCCGTCGCTGAGCTGCGGGGGCATCCGGTCGAGCAGGGAGGCGGTCATCCGGCCATTCTCCCAGGCCCGCGACTCGGGTTCGGGTTCCGCTACGCCAGCGCGCGGTCCAGGTACTCCCGCAGGTCGGCGGCAATGCGCAGCTCGCCCGAGCGTTCGGCGACGTAGAGCGCCTCCGCATCCGCCCGGAGTCGCCGCGTGAACCAGCCGGCGATCGACACCTTGTGGTGCGGGCGCGAGAGCACCGCGATCTCATCGCCGGCCTGCACGGATCCGCGACGCAGCACCCGCAGGTACGTGCCGGTTCGCCCCGCCTCCGCGAACCGCTTCACCCATTGCGGCTCGTCGAGGTGCCGCTGGAAGGTGGCGCACGGCGTGCGCGGCATGGTCACCTCGACCTCGAGCGCGGCACCGATCCGCCAACGCTCGCCGATCAGGGCGCCGCCGAGGTCGATCCCGCTCGTGCGCAGGTTCTCGCCGAAGAGGCCCGGCACGATGTCGCGGCCCAGCCGCTCGCCCCACCAGTCGGCGTCCTCCTGCGCATAGGCGTACAACGCCTTCGCCTCCCCGCCGTGGTTCGCGCGGTCGGCCTGCACATCGGCGTAGAGCCCGAGGTCGCGGACGCGGACCGCACCGTCGACCGGCGTCTTGTCGATCGCGGTGATGCCGACCGCACCGGGATCGGGGCGCAAGCGGTTGACGCGGCAGACGGCGCGGATTTCGGGCACACCCCCATCGTGCCGGTCGGAGACGCGCATCCCAAGATGAGACGAAATTCAGGTGCGGTGCGCTGTTCGTCACACTAGAGTCACAGCCACAACGATTTTCGAGCGTAGAACTGGTGATATCCGCTGATTTCAGCACTCGCATCCGGAATTCTCGACTGATTCCGTTGTGCGATCCAACGACGATTCGGTAGGCGACATGACCGCAACGGCACCTCGGACGAGCAATTCCGTCGACAGTAAAGGCCTCAAGGGCGGGGCTCTCGGGCTCGTCGGCAGCATCGTGGTCGGCATCGCCTCCACCGCACCCGCCTACTCGCTCGCGG
Source organism: Microbacteriaceae bacterium VKM Ac-2855 (assembly GCA_013204985.1). Classification (GTDB taxonomy): domain Bacteria; phylum Actinomycetota; class Actinomycetes; order Actinomycetales; family Microbacteriaceae; genus Rathayibacter. The sequence goes on along the minus strand of JABMLG010000002.1, from coordinate 196,372 downwards.
CCAGCCTCGGCTTCATCGTGGCGTCGGGCGGTGCGCTGCTCGCCGGCGTCAAGTCACCCGGCATCATCCTGCTCGCCTTCGTGCCGATGTACTTCATCGCCGTCGCCTACCAGGAGTTGAACAAGGCCGAGCCCGATTGCGGCACCACCTTCACCTGGGCGTCACGCGCCTTCGGGCCCCGGACCGGCTGGCTCGGCGGCTGGGGGATCATCGCAGCCGATGTGATCGTGATGGCGAACCTCGCCCAGATAGCCGGCTCGTACTCCTTCACCCTGGTCGGCGGGCTGGTGAACAACCCCGACATCTCGGCACTGAGCGGCGACGTCGTCTGGTCGACGGTGGCGGGCCTGCTCTGGATCGCGATCATGACCTACATCTGCTACCGCGGCATCGAGGTGTCGGCCCGGCTGCAGTACGCGCTGTTGGGGATCGAGGTGGTCATCCTCGTCGCGTTCGCCGTCTTCGCCCTAGTGCGCGTGTACTCCGGCACCGGCGAGAGCTACTCGCTCATGCCCGACTTCAGCTGGTTCTGGCCGTTCGATCTCGACTTCGGCTCGATCATCGCCCCGGCGTTGCTCACCGCGATCTTCATCTACTGGGGCTGGGACACGGCCGTCTCGGTGAACGAGGAGAGCGACGACCCCGGCACTACCCCGGGCCGCGCGGCCGTGATCTCGACCGTGCTGCTCTTGGCGACATACGCGCTGGTCGCCGTCGCCGTGATCGCCTTCGCCGGAGTCGGCACCGAAGGCGTGGGTCTCGGCAACCCGGACAACGCCGACGACGTCTTCAGCGCGATCGGACCCGAACTCTTCGGCGGCTCGGCGGTCGGCGTCGTGCTGCTGAACCTGCTGTACATCTCCATCCTCACCTCCGCCTCCGCCTCGACGCAGACGACGATCCTGCCGACCGCTCGCACCGCGCTGTCGATGGCGGTCTACAAGGCGGTGCCCGCGAGCTTCGCCAAGGTGCACCCGAAGTTCCTCACGCCGACCTGGTCGACCATCGGGATGGGCATCATCTCGGCCGCCTTCTACCTGCTGTTCACGCTCATCTCGCCCGATCTGCTCTCGGCACTGATCGGATCCGTCGGACTGATGATCGCGTTCTACTACGGTCTCACCGGCTACGCCTGCGTGTGGTTCTACCGCAAGACGCTGACGCACTCGTTCCGCGATTTCATGATGCGCGGCGCGCTGCCGCTGCTGGGCGGGCTGATGCTCACCGCGATCTTCGTCTTCGGGCTGGTGCAGTACGCACTGCCCGATTGGCTTACGGATGCGAACGGCGACAACGTCACGATCTTCGGGATCGGCGCGGTCGCGGTGGTCGGCATCGGCGCGATGCTGCTCGGCGTGGTGCTGATGTTCGTCTGGCAGTGGCGCCGGCCCGCCTTCTTCCGCGGGCAGACGCTCGAGAAGCGGAGCGACCTCATCCTCTACGGCGAGGGCTACCCGCAGGGCATCCGGCTGCCGGATTCGGAGGAGACGACTGTGATCGCCCCCGATCTCTCGAACCTGCCCACCGGCCGCATCGCGATCGACCTCGAGTCGGGCGAGAAGTTCCAGAAGCGGCGCTCGAGTCGCCGCAGCGCTTCGGAGGCCCCCGAACCTCCGAACCCCGACGCCGAACCCTGAACCGGCGTCGCCCCTGAGGGGGTTGTCACGTCGTCCCGCGCTCAGCGGGACGCCGTGACAACCCCCTACCTTTGTCGGGTGGCATCCAGATCCAGCACCCTCGCTCCGCGCATCGACCCTCTTCGTCTGCACGACCTCGCGCCCGGCTACGCGGGTGACCTCGGGGCACGCGAGAGTGTCGAAGGGCTCGACTTCGACGGGCTCGACGTCAGCGGGGCCGTGCTCACCGGTCTCGCGGTGAGCGAGTGCCGCTTCACCGAGGCGTCGTTCAGCGACACCGATCTGCGCGCGAGCTCGTTCGTCGAGACCCTGTTCAGCCGGTTGGATGCGCCGATCCTGCGGGCGCCGCGGAGCCGCCTCAAGGACGTCGTGGTCGAGCATTCGCGCATCGGCTCGGGCGAACTCTATGAGTCGACGATCGAGTCGGTGCGCTTCAGGGATTGCAAGCTCGGCTACGTGAACCTGCGCGGCGCGAAGCTGCAGGACGTGCTGTTCGAGCGCTGCACGATCGACGAGCTTGATCTCGGCGGGGCGACCGGCACGCGCGTCGCGATCGTCGACTCCGAGGTGCGCTCGATCGACTTCGCGGGTGGGAGGTTCACGAACGTCGACCTCCGCGCGGCCGAGCTCCGCACGCTCGCCGGGTTGGAGGGCATGGCCGGCGTCACCCTGAGCGAGTTCCAGGTCTCGCTGATGGCCGGCCTCTTCGCCGCCCACTTCGGCATCCGCGTCGAGTAACCCGCGCCCCGCGCCCCGCGCCTTCCTGCGCCCCCGCGCCGTCCTGCGAGGGACCCCTTCTGTGCACGTCGGACCCCCTCTGGGCGGGTCCCTCGTGCACAGAAGGGGTCCCTCGCAGGAACGGGGGGCGGCAGGGTGGGGGTGGCAGGGCGGGGCGGGTCAGCGGGCGCGGCGGCGGCGCAGCAGGGCGACGAGGGCGCGCCAGCCCAGGAGGAAGGCGGCGAGCACGATCGTGGTGACGATCACGAAGCTCCACTGCACGCCTTGACCTGTAGCGACGCGCAGCAGCATGCCCAGCAGCACCGCCGAGAACCAGACGACCACCCCGCTCGGCCAGAGTGCGAGCGGCCGGCGCCAGGCGAAGGTCGCCGCCCAGCCGAGCAGCACGCCGACGGCGAACGGCCAGAACGTGACCAGCAGCCCCGAGATCTGGTTCTCCTCGTCGTGACTGCGTCGCCCGATCAGCACGAACACGAGCACGAGCAGCAGGTCGGTCGCGAGCGCCGCGACGGGCCGCTTCATGCCGGGTCCGTGACGAAGTCGATGAGTTGCTCGACGCGGCCCAGCAGGGCGGGCTCGAGGTCCTTGAACGTGCTCACACGGCTCAGGATGCGCTGCCACGCGCGCGCGATGTCGGCCTGCTCCTCCGCCGGCCACCCGAGAGAGCGGCAGATGCCCTTCTTCCACTCGATGTTCCGAGGAATCGTCGGCCAGGACTGCAGCCCCACGCGCTCGGGCTTCACCGCCTGCCAGATATCGACGTACGGGTGGCCCACCACGAGAACGTGCGCGCCGTACGGTCCCGCCGCGACCGCATCCGCGATCCGCGACTCCTTCGAGTTCGGCACGAGGTGGTCCACCAGCACGCCGATCTTGCGTCCGCGGCCCGGCTTGAAGGCGCGCACGAGCTCGTCGAGGTTGTCGACGCCCTCGATGAACTCGACCACCACGCCCTCGACACGGAGGTCGTGGCCCCACACCTTCTCCACCAGCTCGGCGTCGTGCTTGCCCTCGACGTAGATCCGGCTCGGCAGCGCGACGCGCGCCTTCGCATCCGGCACGTAGATCGAGCCGGAGGCGCTGCGCCCCGGCGCGAGGTCGGCATCGCGCTTGAGCCCCGGCGCTTTGAGCGAGACGGGCTTGCCGTCGATGAGGAACCCCGGACCCAGCGGGAACACGCGGACCTTCCCGTGGCGGTCCTCCAGCTGCACCATCCGCAGCTCGACCCCCACCACGGCGCCGACGAATCCGCTGGTGACCTCTTCGACCACCAGATCGCGCTCGGCGGCGACCACTTCGACGACGACCTTGTTCTTCGCACGCCAGTCGCCGGCGAGCACATCCTGCCCGTACCTGTCCTCGTTCATCGCCTCCACGGTAACCGTTTCCGGCGCGGATTCCCCGCCGCATCCGCACCACGACGGGGTTGGGCCCGGCGCAATGCACGTGTTACGGGGGAATACATTTCGCGTGATCACGTTCGGTTAGCATGAAGACAAGAAACGTGCTCCGGGGTCGGTGAGAATCCGAACCGGCGGTCATAGTCCGCGAGCCGTTCGGTCCACCGTGAGGTGCATCGCGCGGTTGATCCGGTGGAATTCCGGAACCGACGGTTAAAGTCCGGATGGGAGGCAGCACGAGCGATCACGCGACCCCGCGTGACCGCGACACGGTCGAGCCCGAAGGCGACACCGCGCATTACCCCCGGAGTTCGTCAGCGAACGAGAGATCCGGGAATGACCGACAGCTACCAGCAGGCGATGCGCAGGGCCATCGCGCTCGCCGAGCGCGGGCCGCGTCACGGCGGGAACCCGCGCGTGGGCTGCGTCATCCTCTCTCCCGACGGCTCCGTGCTGGCCGAGGGCTGGCACCACGGGGCCGGCACCGCGCACGCCGAGGTGGATGCACTCTCTCGACTCGCGCCCGGAGCAGCCGCCGGTGCGACCGCCGTCGTCTCGCTCGAGCCGTGCAATCACACCGGCCGAACCGGCCCCTGCAGTCGGGCTCTCGTCGACGCCGGCATCACCCGCGTCGTCTACGCGATCGACGACCCGGGCCCGCGCTCCTCGGGCGGCGCCGAGACCCTGCGCTCGGCGGGCGTCGAGGTCGTCGCCGGCGTCCTCGCCGACGAGGCCGAGGCGTTCCTGCGGATCTGGCTGACCGCCACGCGGCTGCAGCGCCCCTACGTGAGTCTCAAGTGGGCCTCCACGCTCGACGGCCGCACCGCTGCAGCCGACGGTTCCAGCCGATGGATCACCGGAGCTGCGGCTCGGCAGCGCGTGCACGAGCAGCGGGCGAGTGCGGACGCGATCGCCGTCGGCACGGGCACCGTACTCGCGGACGACCCCAGCCTGACCGCGCGCGGCGACGGCGGCGAGCTGCTCGGCGAGCAACCCGTACCGATCGTGATCGGCGAACGCCCGATCCCCGCGACGGCTCGGGTGTTCTCGCATCCACGCCGCCCCGTCCTCGCGCGCGGCCACGATCTGCCGGCGATCCTGCGCGACCTCTTCGCCGCCGATATCCGCCACCTCTACGTGGAGGGCGGGCCGACCCTCGCCTCCGCTCTCGTCGCCGCCGGACTGGTGGACGAGTACCTCGTCTTCCTCGCCCCTGCCCTGCTCGGCGGCCCGCGCCTCGCGCTGGGCGACATCGGCATCGACTCGATCGGCGAGGCGCGCCGCCTGCGCCTGCGCGGCGTCGAGCAACTCGGCGACGACATCCTGATCACCGCGCGGCCGGCCGCATCCGCCGACACCACCGCCGCGGCCGCCGCGCATCCCGCCCTGTACATGGAGGCCCACTGATGTTCACCGGAATCATCGAAGAACGCGGCGAGATCACCGCGATCGAGCGCGGCGCGGATGCGATCCGTCTCACCGTGCGCGGTCCGCTCGCCGTCACCGGCGCCCGGCACGGCGACTCGATCGCGGTCTCGGGCGTCTGCCTGACCGTGGTCGAGCAGACCCCCGAGTCGTTCACCGCCGACGTGATGGCGCAGACGCTCGCGATGTCCACCCTCGACGGCGCCGGTGTCGGCACCGCGGTCAACCTCGAGCGCGCCGCTCTGGTGGGCGACCGGCTCGGGGGCCACATCGTGCAGGGGCACGTCGACGGCACCGCCACGCTGCTCCGCATCACCCCGGGCGACGCCTGGCGGGTGCTGCGGTTCTCGCTACCGGCCACCGCCGCCCCTTTGGTCACCGACAAGGGCTCGATCGCCGTCGACGGCGTCTCGCTCACCGTCAGCGGCATCAGCCCGGCGGACGACGCCGAGCAGTGGTTCGAGGTCTCGCTCATCCCCGAGACCCTGGCCGCCACCACCCTCGGCGAGCGCGTCGTGGGAGATCAGGTCAACATCGAGACGGACATCCTCGCCCGTCACGTCGAACGGATGCTCGCGGTGAACGCGGCGTCCGTCGAAAGGAACGCAGTATGAGCATCGCCAGCATCCCCGCCGCCGTCGAGGCGCTCCGCCAGGGCCGGCCGGTCATCGTGGCCGACGATGAAGGACGCGAGAACGAGGGTGACGTCATCATCTCGGCGGAGCTCGCGAGCCAGGAGTGGATCGCCTGGTTGGTGAAGCACTCCTCCGGGTTCATCTGCGCCCCGATGACCAACGAGATCGCGGATGCGCTCGAGTTGCCGATGATGGTCGCCGAGAATCAGGATCCGCGCGGCACCGCGTACACCGTCTCGGTCGACGCGGCCGACCGCCTCTCGACCGGCATCAGCGCCGCCGACCGCGCGCACACCCTCCGCGTGCTCGCCGACCCCGCGTCCACGCCGACGAGCCTGAACCGGCCGGGGCACATCCTGCCCCTGCGCGCTGTGGAGGGCGGGGTGCGCGAACGCGACGGACACACGGAGGCCGCGGTCGATCTGATGAAGCTCGCCGGGCTGGTGCCGGTCGCCGCGATCTCGGAGATCGTCGCCGACGACGGCGAGATGATGCGTCTGCCGGGCCTCATCGAGCTCGGCGAGCGCGAGGACGTGCTGGTCACGACCATCGCGGCGCTGGTCGAGTACCTCGAGGAGCACCACGCCGAGACCGAGGTCGATCAGCCCAAGGCGATCCCCGAGACCTCGCGCGTCATCTTCGAAGTCGAGACGACCGTGCCCACCACGCACGGGCCGTTCCGGATGCGGGCCTACCGCGACCGGATGACCGGCGCCGATCACATGGCGGTCGTCGCCGGCACGGTCGGCGACGGGCTGCCGACCCTCGTGCGCGTGCACTCGGAGTGCCTGACCGGTGAGGCGTTCGGCTCGTTGAAGTGCGAGTGCGGCCCGCAGCTCGACGCGGCGCTGGACACCGTCCAGCGCGACGGCGGTGTGGTGATCTACCTGCGCGGCCACGAGGGTCGCGGTATCGGGCTGATCAACAAGCTGCGCGCGTACCAGCTGCAGGAGGAGGGCTACGACACGCTCGATGCGAACCTCGCGCTGGGTCTGCCCGTCGACGCGCGCGACTACGGCGCGGCCGCCGCGATCCTCGAGGACCTCAAGATCGACGACGTGCGACTGCTGACGAACAACCCCGAGAAGGTGCGCCAGCTCACCGATCGCGGCATCGCCGTCTCCGAGCGCGTGCCGCTGATCGTCGGCATCGGCGCATTCAACACGCGCTACCTCGAGACCAAGCGCGATCGGATGGGCCACGCGATCGTCTCGCTGAACCCGACCCAGAACTAGACCCGCCCGCACACCAGACCGCACCAGAACGAAGGACGCATCATCATGGCCGGATCCGGCTCCCCCACCGCTTTCCACATCGACGGCTCCGGCCTCACGGTCGTCGTCATCGCCGGCACCTGGCACGAGGTGATCACCGACGGCCTCATCGCCGGAGCGGCTGCGGCTCTCGACGAGTCCGGCGCGACCTGGTCGCTCAAGCGCGTGCCGGGATCCTTCGAGCTGCCCGTCGCGTCGAAGGCGGCCCTCGAAGCCGGTGCGGACGCGGTGGTCGCCCTCGGTGTGATCATCCGCGGCGGCACCCCCCACTTCGAGTACGTCTCGGATGCGGCCACGTCGGGTCTCACGAACGTCACTCTGCAGACCGGCAAGCCCGTCGGCTTCGGCGTGCTCACGCTCGACACCGAGGAGCAGGGTCTCGACCGGGCAGGACTCCCCGGCTCGAAGGAGGACAAGGGCCGCGAGGCCGCCGAGGCCGCCCTCGCCACCGCTGTGCTGCTCCGGGAGCTTCGGGCCTGATCCGCGGTGCCGCGGGCCGGCACAGCCCACATCCGAGGGATGATCGCGGACGGAAGCCGGATGCTGGCGTAGGGTTGTCGGGCCGCCACGAGCGGTCCCCGCGCCTCTACCCCCTGCGCTCCACTGGTCCGCGACGCCCGATCGACGCCTCGCCTGCTGGCCGCACAGTCATGCCTACTCGGAGTATCCCCTTGTCTACCACCAGTACTGCGGCTCCCGCCCAGCAGAACACTCGCGGCCGTGTCATCCTGGCCAGCCTCATCGGCACGTCGATCGAGTTCTACGACTTCTACGCGTATGCGACGGCGGCGGTCCTCGTCTTCCCCGCCCTGTTCTTCCCGAACGCCGACCCGACGACCGCGCTGCTCGCATCCTTCGCCGGATTCGGCGTCGCGTTCATCGCGCGCCCGATCGGCTCCATCGTCTTCGGACACTTCGGCGACCGCATCGGCCGCAAGGGCACGCTCGTCGCATCCTTGCTGACGATGGGAATCGCGACGGTGCTGATCGGCTGCCTGCCGACGGCCCTCACCCCCGGTTGGGAGTTCCTCGCGCCGGCGCTGCTCGTGCTGATGCGCTTCTGCCAGGGCCTCGGGCTCGGCGGCGAGTGGTCGGGTGCGGCCCTGCTCGCGACCGAGAACGCTCCCGCGAACAAGCGCGCCATCTACGGCACCTTCCCCCAGCTGGGCGCGCCGATCGGCTTCATCGTCGCGAACGTGCTGTTCCTGGTGCTGAACCTGACCATGTCGGCCGAGACCTTCGCCGCCTGGGGCTGGCGCATCCCGTTCCTCGCCTCCGCGATCCTGGTGATCGTCGGCCTCTACGTGCGCTTCAAGCTCGTCGAGACCCCCGCCTTCCAGAAGGTCGTCGAATCGGGTGAGGTGGCCAAGCTGCCGATCGCGCGTGTCTTCAAGACGAGCTGGCGCCCGCTCATCCTGGGCACGTTCATCATGCTGGCGACCTACGTGCTCTTCTACCTGATGACCACGTTCACGCTCACCTACGGCACCACGGCGTCGTCCGCGGAAGCCGCTGCCGCCGCTGCCGAGGCCGCCGGCAAGCCGTTCAACGCCGACACCTTCGTCGCGGGCCTCGGCTACACGCGCAACGACTTCTTGATCATGCTGATCGTCGGCGTCGTCTTCTTCGGTATCTTCACGCTGGTCTCCGGCCCGCTCGCCGAGAAGTACGGCCGCCGCAAGATGCTGATGACGGTGACCGCGGGCATCCTGGTCTTCGGTCTGCTCTTCGTGCCGCTCTTCGGCGGCGGCTTCGTCGGCGTGATGGCCGTGCTGATCCTCGGCTTCACTCTGATGGGTCTCACCTTCGGCCCGATGGGTGCGGTGCTTCCCGAGCTGTTCCCGACCAACGTGCGCTACACCGGCTCGGCGATCTCGTACAACCTGGCGTCGATCCTCGGTGCGGCGCTCGCGCCGTTCATCGCGGTCGCCCTGTGGACCGCCGCCAACGGCTCGACCGTGCTCGTGGGTCTGTACCTCAGTGCCGCTGCCTTGATCACGCTGATCGCGCTGTTCATCTCCAAGGAGACCAAGGACGCGTCGTACGCCGACAACGTCACGTAACGCCACGCAGGGGGTTGTCGCCGCGTCCCGCGGACCTGTGGGATGCGGTGACAACCTCTTTCGCGTGTCAACTCAAGTTGACAAAAATCGGCGCGTCAACGTAAGTTGACAACGCGTCGGCACGCGCCGACACGTCAGCGGTTCGGAGGAGCGCACAATGGATGTCGGCACGATCCACACCCTGGCCGGAGAAGCCGGATCCGAGGATCCGATCGAGGCCCTCCGCGCCATCCACCGCCTCCATCGCGAACTGGATCGCGTCGAAGCCCTGGCGGTGCGGCGAGCCCGCAACGCCAACGCCTCCTGGCAACTGATCGCACTCTGCCTCGGAGTGAGCCGGCAAGCGGTCCACAAGAAGTACGGGAAGGCCTGAACCACGATGACCACCACGGATGCCCGTGCCGACCGAACCCGTGCCGACCGAACCCGCCCCGGCCGACCGCGACGCGGACGCAAGCAGGACGGCCCGCGCGCCAGCTTCTCGCAGCTGCTGCCCTACCTGCTCGAGCACAAGGGCGTCCTCTCTATCGTCGTTGTGCTCAGCCTGTTCGGCGCGGCCGCGAGCCTCGCCCAACCGCTGCTCGTGAGCCAGGTGATCACCCTGGTGCAGAACGGCGACACCCTCGGCTCGCTGGTCTGGGCGCTGATCGGGTTGGTCGTCGTCTCGGGTCTCATCTCGGGCTTCGCGCACTACCTGCTGCAGCGCACCGGTGAGGGGATCGTGCTCTCCTCGCGCCGCCGTCTCGTCGCGCGGATGCTGAACCTGCCCATCCGCGAATTCGATGCGCGTCGCACCGGCGATCTCGTGTCGCGGGTCGGCTCCGACAGCACGCTGCTGCGCGCGGTGCTGACGCAGGGCCTGGTCGACTCGATCGCCGGATCGCTCGTCTTCGTCGGAGCGATCATCGCGATGGCGATCATCGACCCCGTGCTGCTGATCATCATCGTCGCCGTGGTGGTCGTCGCCCTCACCCTCGCGCTCACGCTGGGCCGCGGCATCCGCACGGCGAGCCAGCAGGCGCAGGAGAAGGTCGGCGACCTCGCCGCGGCGGTCGAACGCGCGATCAGCGCCGTGCGCACCGTACGCGCCGCGAACGCCACCGAGCGCGAGATCGCCGTGGTCGACGAGCACGCGGCGGAGGCGTACCGACTCGGCATCCGCGTCGCGCACGTCTCGGCGCTGGTCGTGCCGGTCGCGGGGATCGCGATGCAGATCGCCTTCCTGGCCGTTCTCGGCGTCGGCGGCTACCGCGTCGCCTCGGGCGCGATCACGATCGCGCAGCTGGTCTCGTTCATCCTGTTCCTGTTCATGATGATCATGCCGCTGGGCAACTTCATCGGTGCGATCACCTCGGTCAACTCCGCGCTCGGCGCGCTCGGCCGCATCCAGGAGATCATCGAACTGCCGACCGAAGGCGAGAGCGACGCCGTCGCGACCGGTCTCGGGGCGGGTACGGGCACCGAGGCGATCGAGTTCTCGAACGTGGTGTTCGAGTACGACGAGAAGTCGCGACCGCGCTCCGACGACGAAGCGGATACCCCCGTCGCGCAGGCCACGGATCGCACCGTGCTGCACGGTGTGTCGTTCGCTGTGCCACGGGGCAAGCGCACCGCGCTGGTCGGCCCCTCCGGCGCCGGTAAGAGCACGGTGCTCGCCCTGATCGAGCGGTTCTACGACCCGTCGGCCGGCGTCATCCGCCTGGGCGGGGTCGACATCACGGCGATCGATCGCGACGCGTTGCGCGCCCAGATCGGGTACGTCGAACAGGACGCCCCCGTGCTCGCCGGCTCCATCCGCGACAACCTCACGCTCGCCCGACCCGACGCGACGGACGCGGACTGCCTGCGCGTCCTCGAGGCGGTCAACCTCACCGACGTCCTCGAACGCAACGAGCTCGGTCTGCTGGCCCCCGTCGGCGAACAGGGCGTGATGCTCTCGGGCGGCGAGCGCCAGCGCCTCGCGATCGCGCGCGCGCTGCTCGCCGCGCCGCCCATCCTGCTGCTGGACGAGTCGACGTCGAGCCTGGACGGTCTGAACGAGCAGCGTCTGCGCATCGCGATCGACGCCGTGGCCGAGAACCGCACCCTCCTGGTGATCGCGCACCGACTGTCGACCGTGGTCGACTCCGACCAGATCGTGGTGCTCGAGAAGGGCCGCGTCGTCGGGGTCGGCACCCACTCGGAGCTCGTGCAGTCCACCCCGCTCTACCGCGACCTGGCCAAGCACCAGCTGCTGGTCTAGAAGCCCTCCGCTCACAGCTCGGCGATGACACGCGCGTCCACTTCGGTGGGCGCGCGTTTCGTTGATGCGCGTTCGGTGCGGCGCGCGTGCGGTGCGGCGCGCATTCGGGCCGGCGACCGAAGTCAGATTTCCGCCGCGATCGGAGCCGGAACGCCGATCGTGACCGTCGGTCGCCGCTGTCAGAATTCTGTCACAGCTCGCGACACATCCGACGCGCGGACCAGCGCAGGTGCGCCCAGGACCCCGTGATTGCGGGCCACGAAGACGGTTACGGCGGCACAGTTAACAAACCGGATATGTCGCGGAAATGGCAATGTAATGCCAGACCTCCACGCTGAACACATCCACAGCAGTTGGCAGAACGCTGACACGGATGAACACGACGCACCACGAGCACCTCTCCGGCGAAACCCCGCCCCGGCTCGCATCGCATTCCATCGAATGGAGTTCTCCATGCCCATCACTCGACGAGGGCGCGCTCGGTCGCTCCTCACAGCCGGCGCGATCGCCGCGACCACGGCCCTCATCCTCACCGGCTGCGGCGCCCGCGCCGGCGACTCGGCGGGCGCCACCGCCGCCGCCGCCCCCGAGAGCTGCATCGACACCTCCGGCGACACCATCAAGCTCGGCTTCCTCAACTCGCTGACCGGCGGTATGGCGATCTCCGAGAAAACCGTCTCGAACGTGCTGCACATGGCGGCCGACGAGATCAACGCCGACGGCGGCATCCTTGGCAAGCAGATCGAATACGTGCAGGAGGACGGCGCCACAGACTGGCCGACCTTCGCCGAGAAGACCGAGAAGCTGCTCACGCAGGACTGCGTCGGCGCCATCTTCGGCGGTTGGACCTCCTCCTCCCGCAAGGCCGTCAAGCCGGTCGTCGAAGAGAACAACGGCCTCTTCTTCTACCCGGTGCAGTACGAGGGCCTTGAAGCCTCGCCGAACATCTACTACACCGGCGCGACGACGAACCAGCAGATCCTCCCGGCGATGGACTACCTCGCCGCCCAGGGAGTGAAGACCCTGTTCCTGGCGGGCTCCGACTACGTCTTCCCGCGCACGGCCAACGCGATCATCAAGCTCTACGCGGCCGAACTCGGGATCGAGATCGTCGGCGAGGAGTACGTGCCGCTCGACAAGGACGACTGGACCACGCAGGTCTCGAAGATCGTCGCGGCCGACCCGGACTTCGTGTTCAACACCATCAACGGCTCCTCGAACGTCGGCTTCATCAAGGCCTACTACGACGCCGGCCTCACCCCCGACACGACCCCGATCATCTCGGTATCGATCGCGGAAGAAGAGGCTCCCGCCATGGGTCACGAAGTGACCGGCAACTACGCGTCCTGGAACTACTTCCAGTCGCTCGAGAGCCCCGCGAACACGACGTTCATCGATGACTGGAAGGCCTACCCGGGCAGCAGCGGAGTGACCTCCGACCCGATGGAGGCCGCGTACATCTCGCTCTACCTCTACAAGGAACTGGTGGAGGCCGCCGGCTCGTTCGAGGTCGACGACGTGAACGCCGCCGCCGCGGCCGGAGGCATCAGCTTCGATGCTCCGGAAGGCACGGTGACGCTGAACGGCGACAACCACCACATCTCGAAGGAGGGTCACATCGGCAAGATCAACGCCGAGAACCAGTTCGACATCGTCTGGTCCTCCGATGGTGTGATCGAGCCCGACCCGTACCTCGAGGGCTACGACTGGTTCCCCGAGGACGTCCGCAAGGCCCTCGTGGCCTCCGCCGGCTGACCCGACCCACTGCAGGCGCGGGGTCCTCGACGAGGGCCCCGCGCCCCACCCTCCCATTCCCGACGGCACAGAGAGAGACCGCACGTGGATGCACTGATACCGCCGCTCTTGAACGGCACCGCGCTCGGGGCGCTGCTGCTGCTCGCCGCGCTCGGCCTCACCCTGACCTTCGGTCAGATGGGGGTGATCAACATGGCCCACGGCGAGTTCCTGATGGCGGGGGCGTTCATCGCCTATCTCACCCAGCAGGTCATCTCGTCGAGCAACCTCTCCATTCCGCTGGCGCTGCCACTCGCTTTCGTGGGAGCGGGGATCCTGGGGCTGCTGCTCGAGATCACCATCATCCAATGGATGTATCGGCGCCCGCTCGACACGCTGCTCGTCACCGTCGGCGTGAGTCTGATCCTGCAGCAGGCGGCTCTGCAGATCTTCCCCGCCCAGGGAGTACCCGTCGAAAAGCCGCAGTGGCTCGATGGTCAGCTGAACGTTCTCGGTTACGAGTGGCCGCTGCGCCAGGTCTTCACCATCGTGCTCGCCGCCGTCTGCGTGACCGCGCTGGCCGCGTGGCTCAAAAACTCCTCCTTCGGTCGTCGGATCCGCGCGACCGTGCAGAACCGCGACCTGGCCGAGACCAGTGGCGTTCCGACCCGATCGGTCGACAGGATCACCTTCTTCGTCGGATCGGGTCTCGCCGGGATCGCCGGTGTGGCCGCATCACTGATCGGCGGCACCAACTCCCAGATGGGCGCGCAATACATCATCCCGGCGTTCCTCGTCGTCGTCGCCGGTGGCATCGGGCAGATCAAGGGCACCATCATCGCCGCACTCGCCGTCGGCATCGCGATGTCGTACTTCGCCGACTGGACGACGGGAAGCCTGGCGCAAGTTCTGGCCTTCGCGCTCGTGGTCGTCTTCCTGCAATTCCGACCGCAAGGACTCTTCACCGTGCGCACCAGGGGGCTGGCATGACCGAGATCACCACGACACGGTCCACAACGACCTCGACGAGGCCGTGGCTACCGCTCGTCGGCATCGCCGTCTTCGCGGTGCTGCTGCTGGGTGTCGCGCCCGCCGTCCTCTCGGACCACTGGCTCAGCAATCTCGGCAAGTACTGCGCCTGGGCGATCGCCGCCGTCGGCATCGGCCTCGCGTGGGGCCGCGGCGGGATGCTCGTGATGGGCCAGGGGGTGTTCTTCGGCCTCGGCGCCTACGCCATGGCGATGCACCTCACCCTCGAGACGGCCGGACCCGACAGCCTGCCGGTTTTTATGATCCTGTACGACCCGTTAGCGCCGTTGCCAGGCTTCTGGGAGCCGTTCCGCAGCGAGCTCTTCACCGTGCTGGCGATCCTGCTGCTCCCGGTCATCGTCGCGTCGATCCTGGGCTACGCGCTCTTCAAGCGCCGGGTGAAGGGGGCCTACTTCGCGATCCTCACCCAGGCGCTCGCTGTGGCACTGGCCGTCTTGATCAGCTCGACGATCCGCGAGACCGGTGGCGACACCGGCCTCAGCGACTTCCAGTACTTCTTCGGCTATGTGCTGAGCGACCCGGGGAACAAGGTCATGGTGTTCATGATCGCGGCGGGGCTGCTCATCCTGTGCCTGCTGGCGGTGTGGCAGCTGAACCGCAGCCGCTTCGGTGAGCTGCTGATCGCGACCCGGGATGCGGAGGAGCGCGTGCGCTTCCTCGGCTACGACCCCGCGAACGTCAAGCTGTTCGCGTTCGTGATCGCCGCGGTCATGGCCAGCATCGCCGGCGCCATGTTCGTGCCGATCGTCGGCATCATCACGCCCGCCGAGATCGGCGCGTCGGCCTCGATCCTGATGATCGCCGGTGTCGCGCTCGGGGGGCGGGCCTCGCTCTTCGGCCCGGCGCTCGGAGCGATGGCGATCGGCTGGGGGCAGTCGAGCCTCGGCTCCAGCTGGCCCGAGGGCTGGATCTACATCCTCGGTCTCGTCTTCGTCCTCGTGACGCTGTTCCTGCCGATGGGGCTGTCGTCACTGCTCGGCAAAGCCAAGGATGCGGTGTGGCGACGGCGCCCGCGCGACCCGTCGGACACCACCACCGTGGCACCGGCGCCGACGCTCGAGGGTCCGGCCGCCACGCTCGAAGGAGCGAACTCGTGACCGGCGCAGCGGACTCCCTCGTCGTCTCGGGCCTGCGGGTCGAGTTCGACGGCTTCGTCGCCGTCGGCGGAGTGTCGTTCGACGCCCATCCCGGCGAGGTCCGATTCTTGATCGGCCCGAACGGAGCCGGAAAGACCACCTGCATCGATGCCATCACCGGACTCTCGAAAGGCACCGGATCGGCGAAGCTCGGTGACCACGAGTTGCTGGGCAGGCCGGCCCACAAGATCGTCCGGCTCGGCGTCGGCCGTACCTTCCAGACCGCCAGCGTTTTCGAGAAGCTGACCGTGCTGCAGAATCTCGACATCGCGGCCGGACTGCACCGCTCCGCGATCTCACTCCTTCGAGCGCGACGGAGCGTCGACCCGGCCATCGAGCGGGCGCTGGACGAGACCGGCTTGAGCGACGAGCGGGAGACGCCGGCCGGCATCCTCTCGCACGGTCAGAAGCAGTGGCTCGAGATCGCCATGCTGCTCGTTCAGGACGCAAAGCTGCTTCTGCTCGACGAACCCGTCGCCGGCATGAGTCAGGACGAGCGCACCGCGACCGGTGAACTGCTCGGACGCGTCGCCGCCGGCCGAGCCGTCGTCGTCGTCGAGCACGACATGGACTTCATGCGGCGCTTCGCGACCCGGGTGACCGTGCTGCACCAGGGCCAGGTCCTCAGCGAAGGCTCGGTCTCGGCCGTCCAGGCCGACCCGCGGGTGCAAGCGGTGTACCTGGGGACGGCGGGGGCGTCGCCCACCGCACCGATCGCAGCCACGGCCACCGCAGCGACCACCGCCACGACCATGAGGGAGAACGACTGATGCTCGAGATCGTCGACATCGACGCCGGCTACGGCCGAACCAGCGTGCTCCGGGGGGTCACCGTTCCCGGTTCCGACAAGGTCGTCGCCGTACTCGGCCACAACGGCGCCGGCAAGACGACGCTCCTGCGCGCCACGATCGGTCTCATCCGACCGACGCGCGGCAGGATCATCTTCGACGGAGAGGATGTCACGAATCTGGCACCGAACCGGCGGGTGAAGCGCGGAATGGCCTACGTCGCGCAGGGCCAGCAGTCTTTCGCGCAGCTGACGACGATGGAGAATCTCCAACTGATCGCCGACGGCCGACGCAACGGCAAGGCGAAGATCGCCGAGATGCTCGAGCGGTTCCCGGCGCTCGCCGAGTTCGCGACGCGCAAGGCCGGGCTCCTCTCGGGCGGCCAGCGTCAGCAACTCGCCATCGCGCGCGCCCTGATCACCGAGCCGAAGCTGCTCATCCTGGACGAACCGACCGAGGGGATCCAGCCGACCATCGTGGCCGAGATCGAGGAGACGATCGTCGCTCTGGCCGAGGGAGGCCTTCGCGTGCTGCTGGTCGAGCAGCACATCGGCTTCGCGCTCGAGGCCGCGGACTCGTACGTGGTCCTCGCCTCCGGACTCGTGACCCAGACGGGCTCGGGCGGCGCGGCCGCGCTGGGGGCGGTACGCGAGGCGATGGTCATCTGATCAGGATCGAATCCTCACCGCAACGAGCACGAAACACTCTCGGGCCAGAATGCTGAGAGTGCTGGACCCGCTCTCAGCGCGAAGCCGGCGCTGCGACACGCGGGAGGTGACGCCGGTGGCTCGGAAGAACGATGCGCGTGCTGCCGCCGAGGACAGTCTCGAGGACTACGCCTTCCGCTATGTGCCGCGGTCGTTCCGGCGTTGGAGTGCACTCTCGATCGGCGGCACGGCGTTGGGCTCGATCGCGTTCCTCGCCGACTTCTCCATCGGAGCGAGCGTCGGCCTCCAGCACGGCACGACAAATGCGATGCTCGGGATCCTGCTCGCCTCCGTGGTCATCTTCGCCGTCGGCCTGCCCGTCGCTTTCTACGCCGCTCGGTACAACCTCGATCTCGACCTGATCGCGCGAGGCTCCGGCTTCGGGTACTACGGATCGATCATCACGACCCTGATCTTCGCCGGCTTCACGTGCATCTTCTTCGCGCTCGAGGGCGCCATCATGGCTCAAGGCCTCGAGGCCGCTGTCGGCCTCCCGCTTCCGGCCGGCTACCTGGTCTCCACCGTGGTCGTCATCCCCATCGTCGTCGCCGGGATGAAGGCGCTCGAGCGACTGCAATTCTGGACGACACCGCTGTGGCTCGGCCTCGCCCTGGCGCCGCTGCTCTGGATCGTCATCACACAGCCCGACGCCGTCTCCGATTTCCTCGGCTTCCCCGGCGAGTCCGGCGGCGACGTCGACTTCAGCGCGATCGTGGCGAGTGCCGCGGTCTGCTTCGCGCTCACACCGCAGCTGGCCGAGCAGATCGACTACATCCGCGTCATGCCACCGCGTACCGCGGCGAACCGGCGATCGTGGTGGACCGCGTTCCTGTTCAGTGGTCCCGGCTGGGTGCTCTTCAGCGGTACGAAGCAGGTGATCGGGCTGTTCCTCGCCGTCTACCTGGTCATGAAGGTCGACCCATCGATCGGCGACCGCGCCGTCGAGCCGGTGAAGCAGTTCCTCGGAATGTACCAGTCACTGCTCCCGGACTGGATCGCTCTCGGTCTCGCGCTCATCCTGATCGTCGTCGCCCAGGTGAAGATCAACGTGACGAACGCGTACTCGGGCTCGCTCGCGTGGTCCAACGTCTTCACCCGGGTGCGCAAACGCTACCCCGGGCGCGCGGTCTTCGTCGGTTTCAACCTCGCTATCGCATTGGCCTTGATGCTGATGGACGTCTTCAGCCTCATCTCGTTCGTCCTGAGTCTCTACGCCAACGTCGTGATGGCGTGGCTGGTGACGATCTCGGCCGACATCGTGATCAACAAGTACCTGCTGAAGCTCTCGCCGCGATTCCCCGAGTTCCGGCGCGGCATGCTGCACAGCTGGAACCCGGTCGGGCTCACGTCCGTGGCCCTCGCCTCGGCGCTGTCGCTCGCCTGCTTCGCGGGCCTCGCCGGAGCCGCCATGCAACCCTTCTCGGTGCTGGTCGCGATCGGGGTCGCCTTCATCGTCACTCCGCTCATGGCGATCCTCACCCGCGGTCGCTACTACCTCCGCCGCAGCCACGACGGCATCCCGACGCCGATGCTGGACGCCGACGGCAACCCGTCCGGCGAGCGCCTCCGCTGCCATGTCACGGGCTACGTCTTCGAGCGACCGGATATGCTGGCCTCCAGCGAGCCGGGGCCGGACGGCGAAGTGCAATACGTGTCCTCACTCGCTCTGACACTCGACACGACCGGCCGTTACGTTCTCCCGCCGGAACCGGACGAACGCCGTGGCAGGAGGAAGGAGGACCCGGATGGACGAGTCGGTCGACACCCAGGCCGCGATCCTCGGTAGCGCGGTCACCCTGCTCCAGGAGCGTACTTTCGAGGACATCTCCTACCCGGATCTCGCCGAAGCATCCGCCGTCTCCGAACGCACCATCTATCGTCGCTTCCCGACACGGTCGCACCTGCTCGAGGCGCTCGCGCGGTGGATCGAGGCCGAGCGGTTCCCCCTGGCCGAGTTCCACACGCCGGAGGAGTTCCGAGAAGCGGTCCGCGAGCGCTTCCGTGCCTACGGGACGGCGCCGGGGCAGGCGTTCGTGGCGGCCCGAGGGGCGGCCCTCTCGCCGACGACCGAGACGAAGTCGGCGCCGGTCACCGTCGCCATTCTCGCGATGATCGAGTCGGCGGCGCCCACGTTGAACAATCGCGACACGATGCGCATCGCCGCGGCCGCCCGCTACTTCGCCTCCCCGATCTTCTGGGCCCGGATGCGCGCCGGATTCGACATGAACGCCGACGAGACCTTCGCGGCCTTCGACCGAGCGCTCGGTCAGGTGTTCGCGATCGCGCCGGAAGCGAGCTGGACCCGGTAGTGCGCCAGGTCGACCCGGTGCCCGAGCTCTCCGCGACCCAGACCGCGATCCTGTCCGCGTACTCGGAACTGATCGAAGAGGTCGCCACCGACGACGTCTCGTTCCGCCTCATCGCGCTGCGAGCCGGCGTGGGCGAGCGGACGATCTTCCGGTACTACCCGACGCGCGTCGACCTGCTTCTGGCGACCTCGGCGTGGATCGAGCGGACGATTTTCGTCGGGCAGGAGTCGACGTCCATCTTCGACGTCCCGATGGCGATCCGCGAGGCGATGGAGGCCTACGACCGGCATCCCGAACTCGCCCACGTCGTCGCCGAGACTGCGATGCGCGGAGTGAACGGGGCCGACGCGGCGCCGAACCGGGCTCGATTCGACCGGATGCTCCTCGACGAGGTTCCCGCATTGGACGAACCGGAACGTCGCGACCTCGTGGCCGCGCTCTGCCATCTCGACTCCCCCACGACCTGGGTGAGCATGCGTCGAGAGCTCGGCATGAGTGGCCGGGACATCGCCGACGCCGCCACCTGGGCCGCCGAGTCGCTCCTCGACCCGATCCGCGCCCGCATCGCACGATAGCCGTTTCGCCGGTCGTCGCGAACGGGGGCGTGCAGAGCGCGGGCGCTGGCAATACGGTCGGGATCACCCCGATCGAAGGACCACTGTGATCCGCAAGACGCTCCTCCCCCTGTTCGTCGCCCTCGCGCTGGTTCTCAGCGTCGCTCCACCCGCATCCGCCGCCACGACGTTGCCCACTTCGATGGCGGCGCTCGGCGACTCCGTCTCGCAGGCGATGAACTCCTGCGGCAAGTACGACAACTGCCCCGCGAACAGCTGGAGCACCGGAACCTCGGCGACGGTGAAGTCGCATGCCTTGCGCCTGAAGACCGCGGGCGCCACCGGGCTGAAGACCTACAACGACTCCGTCTCGGCGACGGCATCGGCGGATCTGCTCCGCCAGGCCACCCTCGCGGTGACGCAGAAGCCGCAGTACGTCACCATCGAATCGGGTGCCAACGACGCGTGCACCACGACAGTGGCGAAGATGACCCCTGTCAGCACCTACGAGTCGAACGTGAAGTCGGCGCTGAAGAAGCTGTCGACCGATCTGCCGAACACCACGATCTTCGTGGCGAGCGTGCCGAATCTGAAGACCCTCTGGTCTGTCAACAAGGGCAACGCGCTCGCCCGGCTGACCTGGTCGGCTGCGCAGATCTGCCCCTCGATGCTCGCTTCGCCCACCGACACCTCCGCCGCCGCGACCACTCGGCGCAACACCGTGCAGCAGCGCGTCGTCGACTACAACGCCGCCCTCGCCCGCGCCTGCGCCTCCACCCCGAAGTGTACGTTCGACGGCAACGCGGTCTACAACTACACCTTCACGACGAAGGAGATCTCGGTGCAGGACTACTTCCACCCCAGCGTGGCCGGCCAAGCCAAGCTCGCCGCCGTCACCTGGCCGGTGTCGCCCTACGGCAAGCCCTGACCCGTCCCGCCGTCCCGCCTCCCTGCGAGGGACCCCTCCTGTGCGCGTCGGACCCACCCTGAGCGGGTCCGACGCGCACAGGGAGGGTCCCTCGCAGGAAGGCGGCGGGCGGCAGGCCGGGCGTCAGCGGGGCGGGAGGCGCACCGCGGCGTCGAGGCGGATGGTGTCGCCGTTGAGCATGGAGTTCTCGCAGATGTGCCGCACCAGCGCGGCGAACTCGTCGGGTCGGCCGAGGCGCGACGGATGCGGGGCCTGCGAGCCGAGGGAGGCGCGCGCGGCCTCGGGCAGTCCCGCCAGCAGCGGGGTGTCGAACAGGCCGGGAGCGATCGCCACCACACGGACCAGCGCTGACGCGAACTCCCGCGCCAGCGGCAGCGTCATCGCGGCGACGGCACCCTTCGAGGCGGCGTAGGCCGCCTGACCGATCTGACCGTCGAATGCCGCCACGGAAGCCGTGTTCACGATCACGCCGCGCTCGCCGTCGACCGGATCGGTCTCCATCATCGCCGCCGCCGCGAGTCGCACCACGTTGAAGGTGCCGACCGTGTTGATCCGCAGCACCCTCTCGAAGTCGGCCAGCGGAAGCGGCCCGTCGCGCCCGACCGTGCGACCCGGCGTCGCCACCCCCGCACAGTTCACGGCGATGCGCAGCGGGGCGAGCGCACTCGCGCGGGCGATCGCAGCCGAGACCGCCCTCTCGTCGAGAACGTCGCCGTCGGGAAGATCGAGCACCACGACCCGGGCGCCCGCGCGCGCGAGTTCAGCCGCCACCGCGGCGCCGAGGCCGGAGGCGCCCCCGGTCACCAGCGCCGAGCACCCCGCGATGTTCATCCCCGCATCCCGTTCATCCCCGCATCCCGTTCATCCGAGCCGCTCGATGATCGTTGCGTTCGCCATCCCGCCGCCCTCGCACATCGTCTGCAAGCCGTAGCGCCCGCCGGTGTGTTCGAGAGTGGTGAGCATCGTGGCCAGCAGACGGGTGCCGCTCGAACCGAGCGCGTGGCCCAGCGCGATAGCGCCGCCCCACGGATTCAGAAGGGCCGGATCGACGCTGGGGAACTCGCGCAGCCACGCGAGCGGCACGGAGGCGAACGCCTCGTTCACCTCGACCGTCGTCAGCTCGTCCAGCGAGAGCCCCGCGAGCGCCATCGCCTTGTACGTCGCGGGGATCACTCCCGTCAGCATCAGCAGCGGGTCGCTGCCGACCGTCGCGAAAGCGGCGAAGCGGGCGCGGGGACGCAGCCCGAGCGCGTTCGCCGTCTCGGCGCTCATGAGCAGCGCAGCGGAGGCTCCGTCCGAGAGCGGTGACGAGGATCCGGCGGTGATGCTCCAGGTGATCTCGGGGAACCGCTCGCTCTTCTCGGCACTCTCGAACGCCGGGGCGAGCGCCGCCAGCGACTCCGCGGTCGTGCCACTGCGCAACGTCTCGTCGCGCGCGAGCGACACACCGGCGACCGGCACGACCTCCCGCGCGAAGAGACCGTCGTCCCAGGCCATCTCCGCGCGCCGGTGCGACTGCGCCGCGTACGCGTCGAGCTCGGCGCGGCCGATGCCCCAGCGCGCGGCCACGAGCTCTGCCGACACGCCCTGTTCGACGAGTCCGTCCGGGTACCGCGCGGCGACCCGGGAGCCGTACGGATCCCGCCCGCCGAGGGAGGAGCGCAGCGGCACGCGGCTCATCGACTCCACACCGCACGCGATGACGACGTCCTGCATCCCCGAGGCGATCGCCTGCGCCGCGAAGGTCACCGCCTGCTGGCTCGAGCCGCACTGACGATCGATGGTGACACCCGGCACGGATTCGGGCAGCCCGGCACCGAGCAGGGCGTTGCGCGCGATGTTGAAGGTCTGCTCGCCCGCCTGCGACACGCAACCCGCGATCACGTCATCGATGGCAGCGGGGTCCACGCCCGTCCGTTCGATCAGATCGGCGAGCACCCCCGCGAGCAGATCGGTCGGATGCACCCCCGCCAGCGCCCCGCCGGGCTTGCCTCGGCCGCACGGCGTCCGGATCGCATCGATGAGCACGACATCGCGCATGGGCGACCTCCTCGTCGTCTCCAGCGTAACGCGCGCCCGCGGCGCGGCCCGCTCGGTGTGCGGCTAGGGAGTCGGCGTCGCCGTCGGGTCGAGATCCTGGTGGCACTGCGCCTGGATGATGTCGAACCTCAGCTGGTCGTCCGTCCGTTTCGCCCGAGCCGCCGGATCGCGGGTGTCCAGGTCGGGCGGGCGGAGCGTGAAGCCGCTGCGCGCGATGCACTCCGCGAGCGGATCCGCCGCCGCGTCGCTCGGCGTGATGGTCGGCGTGACGGGCGGCGTGGACATCGGATTCGGGTTCGCCGTGGCATCGGCCGGGATCTCCACCGCGCCGCCGGAGCATCCGGCCAGCACAACGAGCAGCAGCGCGGCCGAACCCGCCTTCAGCAGCCTCATCGTCACCCCCGCATATTCGTCGCGGCCTCGCGGCCGTCCGCCCGAGCCTAGAGGGCGAGCGCCCACATCGCGACCGCGCTCGCCGCCGCCACGTTGAGCGAATCGATGCCGTGCCGCATCGGGATGCGCACGACCGCATCCGCCGCCGCGAGCGCCTCCGGAGTGAGGCCCTCCCCCTCGGTGCCGAGCACGAGCGCCACCCGCTCGGGCGCCTCGGCCGCGAACGCGCGCAGCTCGACCGAGTCGTCGGTGAGCGCCATGGCCGCGATCGTGAAGCCCGCGGCGTGCAGGGTCGCGGCGGTCTCTGTCCAGTCGCCGACGCGCGTCCAGGGCACCTGCAGGACCGTGCCCATGCTGACGCGGATCGCGCGACGGTAGAACGGGTCGGAGCAGCGCGGGGTGACCAGCACCGCATCCGCACCGATCGCGCCGACGGAGCGGAAGATCGCGCCGACGTTGGTCGGATCGACGACGTTCTCCAGCACGATCACCCGGCGGGCGTCGCGCAGCAGTTCACCGGGATCGGGAAGAGCGGGGCGGTGCATCGCGGCGATCAGGCCGCGGTGCAGGAGGTAGCCGGTCAGGTCGGCCAGCAGCTCGCCCGGGCCGGTGAAGATCGGCACGTCTCGCCCGGCCAGGATCCGCTCGGCCTCGGCCACCGACCCGCCGAGCGCCAGTACCGAGCGAGGTTCGTGCCCGGCGCGCAGGGCACGCTCGAGCACGAGCGCGGACTCGGCGATGTAGAGGCCGTGCGGCCCGCGCGCGTTCTTGAGCGCGACGTCCGTCGCGTGGGCGTAATCCACCACGCGCGGATCGGCGAGATCCGTGATCGGGATGAGGGGCATCAGGCGAACGGGTCCGGCGTCAGCGTGTACTTCGTCGAGAGGTATTCGTGGATGCCCTCGAGCCCGCCCTCGCGCCCGAGGCCCGACTGCTTGACACCGCCGAACGGCGCGGCGGCGTTCGAGACGACGCCCACGTTGAGCCCCATCATCCCCGTCTGCAGCCGCTCGATCATCCGCTGTCCACGCGCGAAGTCGGCGGTGAAGACGTAGGAGATGAGGCCGAATTCGGTGTCATTGGCCAGCCGTACGGCGTCCTCCTCGTCGGTGAACGGCACGATCGCCACCACTGGCCCGAAGATCTCCGTCCGCAGGATCTCACTGCCCGCCGTGACTCCGGTGACGACCGTCGGCTCGTAGAAGTGCCCGGGCCGGTCGATCCCCGCCCCGCCGATGCGGACCGTCGCGCCACGCGCCACCGCATCCTGCACCAGCTCGCTCGCCTTGGCTACCGCGCGATCATCGATGAGCGGACCGATGTCCACACCCTCCTCCGTGCCGCGACCGATCCGCATCGCCCGAACCCGGGCCGTCACCCGCGCCGCGAATTCGTCGGCCACCGACTCGTGCACGATGAAGCGGTTCGCGGCCGTGCATGCCTGCCCGATGTTGCGGAACTTGGCCAGGATCGCGCCGTCCACCGCCTTGTCGAGGTCGGCGTCGCCGAACACGACGAACGGAGCGTTGCCGCCGAGCTCCATCGATATGCGCAGCACGTTCTGCGCCGACTGCTGGATCAGCTTCTGCCCCACCGGTGTGGAACCGGTGAAGGAGAGCTTACGCAGCCGCGGATCCGCGATGATCGGCTCCGAGACGGCCGACGAGGCCGAGGTCGTGATCACGTTGACGACACCGGCGGGCACGCCGGCGTCGTCGAGCAACCGGGCGAACAGCAGCGTGGTCAGCGGCGTGAGTTCGGCCGGCTTGACCACCACGGTGCAGCCCGCGGCGAGCGCCGGCGCGATCTTGCGCGTGGCCATCGCCAGCGGGAAGTTCCACGGCGTGATCAGGTAGCACGGACCCACCGGATGCTGGGTCACGATCACGCGCCCGGTGCCCTCGGGATTGGTGCCGTAGCGCCCGGCGATCCGCACCGCCTCCTCGCTGAACCAGCGCAGGAACTCGCCCCCGTAGGCGACCTCGCCGAGCGCCTCGGTGTAGGGCTTGCCCATCTCGAGCGTCATCAGAAGGGCGAACTGCTCCTTGCGCTCCTGCAGCAGGTCGAACGCTCGGCGGAGGATCTCGGCGCGCTTGCGGGGGGCGGTCGCCGCCCAGCCGTCGGCCGCAGCGACCGCGGCATCGAGAGCGCGGAGTCCGTCGGCGACATCCGCATCCGCGATCCTCTTGATCACCGAACCGGTCGCGGGATCCTCGACGTCGAGCGAGCGTCCGCTCGCCGCGGGGAGCCACTCACCCCCGATGAACAGACCGTCGGGAACACTGTCGAGCAGCTCGGTTTCAGACACAGTGGCAGCCATGAATCCACTCTAGGCCACCGAAATCGGCACCGAAAGGTGCGGATCGAGTGGTCTGCGGCGCGTCAGCGCACGGTTTCCGTCGAAGCGCCCGGCACGAGTTCGACGCCCGCGACCGCCATCTCCGACAACGCGGCGGCGCTGCTCCCGGTGGCGACGCCGGCGACGAGGTCTTCGAGCACGCGCACCCGGAAGCCGGCGCCGACCGCGTCGAGCGCCGAGGCGCGGACGCAGTAGTCGGTGGCGATCCCGACCACGTCGATCTCGGTCACGCCGCACCGCTCCAAGGCCGCCCGGAGCGATTCACCCTCCGGCGTCGCGCCCTCGAAGATCGAGTAGGCCGGCCGCCCC
The DNA here is from genome assembly GCA_013204985.1 of Microbacteriaceae bacterium VKM Ac-2855. Lineage (GTDB taxonomy): Bacteria > Actinomycetota > Actinomycetes > Actinomycetales > Microbacteriaceae > Rathayibacter. The sequence goes on along the minus strand of JABMLG010000002.1, from coordinate 170,651 downwards.
TCGCCTTTGCGGATGTGCACATCGATCGCGCCGGTGTCGAGTTCGGGGTGGTAGTCGGCGCCTGACGTGCCCGAGACGCAGTGCACCGGCCAGGTGTCGACGAAGTCCGGATCTCCCGCGGCGAAATGCCCGCCGTTGTCGTTGTCGCCGTCGTGCCAGTCGCGCGAGGCGACGACCACGTCGTAGGCCTGCGGATGCGCGCGCAGCAGCTCGCTGATCCCGCGCGCGACCGCGGCGCCTCCGTCGACACCGAGCGCGCCGCCCTCCGTGAAGTCGTTCTGAACGTCGATGATCAACAGGGCCCGGGTCATCGTCCGATTCTAGAACTCGGGCTCCGCTGACGTCGGCTGCGCTCGGATGTCGGCCAGGGCCCCAGATGTCGGCCAGCGCCCCAGAAGTCGGCCAGGGCTCAGAAGTCGGCCAGTTGCGCGCCGCAGCGGTAGAAGCCGGTGGCCAGGGTGTCGATCGCCGCCTTCGCATCATCGGTGACCTCGCCCAGTGCGTAGACGGCGAAGGTCTGCACGCTGCCGTCCGCCGCGTGCACGACACCGGCGAGGGTGTATCCAGTGTCGATCCAGCCGGTCTTGGCGTTGATGGCGCCGTCGGCGACGGCGTTCGCCCCGGCGAAGCGGTCGCTGTACGAGAGGGAGCCGGTGCGGCCCGAGATCGGTAGCCCGTCGTAGACGACACCGAGGCTCCCCTCCCGAGCGTTCACCTTGCGCAACAGCGCGGTGAGGTAGGCGGGCGGCACGGCGTTGTCGTCGCTCAGGCCTGATCCGTCGACGATCGTGATGCCGGTGGTGTCCACTCCGTAGCCTGCGAGGCCCTGCAGGATGCCCGCCTGCTCGCTCGCGAAGGTGTTGCCGGCTCCTGCGGCGATCGCGGTGAGCCGGGCCAGCATCTCGGCGATGGCGTTGTCGGAGACGATCAGCGACTGCTGCACGAGCGTCGACACCGTCGCCGACTGCACGACCCCGAGCTGGGTGGCGCCCGCCGTGGCCGTGCCGAGCGAGATGGCCACGTCTCCCCCGAGTTCGTCGGCGAACGCGGCGCCGGCCCGGCCGACGGGGTCGGTGCTGCGCGCCGAGACGGTGTCGGTCGGATCGTCGCGATCGCCGTCGACCTGCAGTGCGGTGATCTCGGGCATGTAACCGTCGGTCTGCTCTTTGCGGTTCCAGCTGGGCTGCCAGGTGTCACCGGCGAAGAGCGAGGCGTCGAGCACGAGCGACGTGATCTCGGTGCCCGCGGTGTTCGGATCCGCAGCCCAGGCCGCCTGCACCTGATCGGCGAGGTCGTCGAGGTGCGCGGCGCCGGCGTACACCGATTCCTCGCCCGTCGGCAGACTCGACAGCGTCAGATCGCCGCCGCCCACCAGCACCACGCTGCCGGGGGTGTCGCCCTTCACCACGGTCGTCGCGATCCGCGTGTCGGGCCCGAGCACGGCCACCGCGGCGGCGCTCGTCATGATCTTGAGCACGCTCGCCGTGCGCGACGGTGTGGATCCGCCGCGATCGAAGAGAACGGTACCGGTGTTCGCGTCGACCACCTGCGCCTGGAACGAGCCGAGCCTCGGGTCGGCGGCGAGGTCCGACACCGAGCAGGTCCGCAGCGCCGACGCTGCGGATGCGGCGGTGGGTCGAGCGGCCGGAGCGACAGCGGCCGCGGTGCTGGGAGTCCCGGTGGGGGTGGCAGCAGCGCTCACGTTCGGAGCGAGCGCGCTGCCCGCGGCGAAGGCCGCCCATCCCAGGAGGACGAAGGCCACGACCGCGGCGACCAGCACCGCGGTCCGTCGTCGGTGCACGGGGGCCGGGTCCTGCTCGCTCATCGGGTCAGGGTAACCGGCTGACCTTGGTACCCGTCGTGTAACGAAAACGGCCCCGCGCGAACGCGGGGCCTGAGGGAGCCGCCTGTCGGAATCGAACCGACGACCTTCTCATTACGAGTGAGACGCTCTACCGACTGAGCTAAGGCGGCGTGTTGCGGGGCTCGGCCCCGGACACGATTACACAGCATAGCCCGAAGAAGGCCGAGCGGTGAAACCGACCCGACGATCCCCTGCCACGATGCGAACTCCCGTGAATGATCCGCGAATAACGACGAAGACTCAGTTACGCTACGCTACCCGAACGGGGGCCCAGCGCTATGAGTCAGGCTCATCATGCGGATGTCGATGCCAGCGACCGGCTCGTCTGCCCGGTGAGTGCAGCATCGGCACGCGTTCCCCCGACCGGTCGACCGACCGCGTTCGAGACAAGAAGGATCCACTGTGCAGCTCCACGTCGTTCTCCGCCTCACCCCGAGCGAGAACCGCAAGAACCGACCCGACTGGTACTCCAAGGAGACCTGCCTTCGATCGCTCCTCACGGCGATCGACACGGCTCGCGCCCGTGGGGTGAACGTCGCGTTCTCCGTCGTTGTGGATGTGTCCTCCGGCCGACGGCTCGACCCCCGCGTCTCCCGCCTCCTCTCCCGCGCCGACGGGATCCAGCCGATCGTCGGCGGTACGGCGGCCAAGTCGTGGCGCCCGGTGGTGCGGCTCGTGCGCGACCACGTCTCGTTCGCCGACGACGACCTGCTGTACTTCATCGAAGACGACTACCTGCACCAGCCCGAGGCGCTCGTCGACTTGGTCGAGGGCACGGCCGACTACCGATTGCTCTACGTTCCGGAGGACGCGTACTACGCGACCGGCGACGAGCACGACGGTTGGGCGTCCGTCGACACGAGCACGTCGAGCTTCGCACTGACGGGTGCGGCGTTCCGTGAGGACGCAGCGATGCACCTGACCTTCTCGCACGGCGGCGGCGCCTGGGACGAACTGTGCTGGCGCGGCATCGGCTCGCGCGTTCATCCGCCCGCGCCACTGGGTTACGTGGTGCAGCCCTTCACCTCCGCGTCGCAGTGGTCGCGCAAGTGGGGGCTGCGCCCGATCCGGCACGCCGTCTTCCGCGCGGCGGCTCTGATGCACGCACGGTTCCGTTCTCGAACCGTCGAGCTGCGACTGCCGATGCCGGCGACGCACGGCGAGCTCGCGCTGCTGGCCAGCGGCACCGACTGGTCGGAACTCGCGACCCGATACACCGAGTCCTCGGCCGCTGCGGCGCCCGAGCTCAGCGTGATCGTCTCGGTGCGCAACGGATCGGCGGCCGTCCTCGACGCCCTCGACGCACTGCCGACGATGCCGGCGGCCGAGATCCTCGTGTTCGATGAACGGCGCACCGACACCGACGACGTCTGGACGCCGGTGTCGACGAAGAATCCGGACGTCTGCGTCTTCCACCTGATCGCGCCGTGTCACTACGACCTGGTGGTGGCGTTGGGAACGACCATCGCTCAGGGCGCCATCATCACAACGACTCCGCCCGACGAACTCCGCGCGACGCCCGCGCCCCGACGTGTCCTGGAAGGAGCGCATGATGGCCGTTCGTAAATACACGCGCGCGGCAGCCAAGAGGCTCCGCATCGCTCGCTGGCGGACGACCTCCGCTGTCCGACGCTCCCGCGTGACCGGCGACGCACCCGTCGTGGTCTCGCTGACGTCGTACGGGCACCGGCTCTCCTCCGTCTTCGCAACGATCGAGTCGATCGCCGAAGGGAGCATCCGACCGCGACGCCTGGTGCTGTGGTTGGCTCACGATGAGATCGACCGCGGGCTGCCGCGAACGCTGCGGGCCCTGCAACGACGCGGACTCGAGATCATCGGCTGCGACGATCTCCGTTCGCACAAGAAGTACTTCCCCTACGCGACGGAGAGCGTGAAGATCCCGCTGCCCCTGGTCACGGCGGATGACGACGTGCTGTACCCGCGCACCTGGCTCGAGGCCCTGCTCGAGAGCCACCGGCGACGTCCGAGGTGCACGATCGGGTATCGCGGCGAGATCATCACCCTCGACGAGACCGGCGACGTGCGCCCCTACCGCGAGTGGATCGCCGCCGACTCGACGTCACCGAGCTTCCGCCTCGTGCTGAACGGTATCGGCGGCGTCCTCTATCCGATCGAGGTCCTCGAGGAGGCGCGACGCTACGGCACCGACTTCATGCAGGAGTGCCCGCGCGCCGACGACCTGTGGCTGCACCGCGCCGCGCTGCGCGCCGGCTTCGCCCCGAGTCAGCTCACTGCTGATCAGGTGCACCACCCGGCGATCCCGGGTTCGCAGAAGACATCGCTGATGAGCTCGAACGTCGAACACGGCAACGATCAGCAGTTCGTCACGACGTACAGCGCCGCCGACATCGAGAAGATCCGCGCCGACCCGGCGCCGGGCTGATCACGAGGCCGGGCTGATCACGAGGCCGGGCTGATCACGGCTGGGCTGATCACGGCTGGGCGTCGAACACCTCGCGAAGCGTGGTCGAGATCGACGTCCAGCCGAAACGCTCCCGAGCGACACGGAACGCTTCCACCCGGTGCGCGGCGTAGCCGGGATCGGTGACGATCGCCTCGATCGCGTCGGCCGTCTGCTCGGGAGTGGCCGACGCAGGAATGAGCCGACCGCCGGAATCGCCGGTCACGATCTCGGGGATACCGCCGCGCCGGGCCGCGACCGCCGGGGTGCCGACGTTCATCGCGTCGAGGATCACCATGCCGAACGGCTCCTCCCAGAGACACGGATAGACGAACACGTCGCTCTCGGCGAGTTCGCGCGCGAGCTCCTCTGGCGAGACGAATCCGCGTACTCGAATCGAACTGTCCGGATGAGCCGCGTTCACCGCATCGGCCGCGGCACGAACACGTCGGGTGTACGGCGACTCGCCGCTCGATCGTCCTGTCGCCTTGCCGCCGAAGATGTCGAGCGTGATCGGCATCCGCTCGGCGAGCACTCCCGCAGCGAGAACGGCCTCGACCACACCCTTCTCCTCGATGAGACGACCCGCGAAACTCAGCCGGGCCGGGCCGTGCGGAACCCGGTGGAAGGACGGAGCGGCGCCGGCGAGCGTCGCTCCGTTGTGCACCACGGCGACGGCATGGTCGAGGCCGAGGTCTCGCCGTGCGCTCTGCGCCAGGAAATCGCTGCAGAAGACCCAGGCGTCGATCTCTCCGACCACCTCTGCGATGCTCAGCCGCGAACGGGTGCTCTCGGCGACAACCGGGGCCACGGCGTCGTTGTGCATGTGCAGCACGATCGTGCCGCGATAGCCCAGACTCCGAAGCCGGAGTGCATAGGACGGTTCGTTGTGCAGGTGGATGATCTCGGCCGATGCCACCCACGGGTAGACGCTCCAGACCCAGAATCGGCCGTGAGCCCCGAGCATCCGGACGATCCCGTTGGGATTGCGTCCGGTCGCGCGACCGACGATGCGCGCCGCCACACGCACCAGTGCGTCGATGGTGTCGTACACCGGCATCCGGGCGCGAGCGGTGCCCGCGCCGAACGCCCCGCCGCCGGCCGGGCAGAAGATCGCGTAGTCCAGCGGCGCATCCATCGCCGCATACGTGTTGCGCACCCAGCTCGCCACGGCACCACCGGTACCGTCGTAGCGCTCGTCGGCCGGCAGGAGCACCGCGACGCGCAGGCCGGCCTTCCGGGCGATCAGTACTCGGACGGTGCTCGTGAAGAAGCGGACGCTCTCGTTGCGCGAGAGGCACGCCACGATGATCAGGGCGAGAACCGCGACGACGATCTGGGTTCCGACGCGCGCGAACATCGGCAGTTCCGCGAGCGGCAGGCCCACCAGGAAGACGGCGAGTGCGGGCGGCACCGCGATCGTGAACGCGGGCACGGTGGCGCGCACGTACGTGCCGAATCGCGCCCCGGTGACGCGGCGGAGGCACCAGTAGCCGGCGAAGTAGCTGACCCACCCCATGGCCACCATCGACCAGGCCGCGCCATCGAGACCCCAGACGTTGGTGAACACGAGGATCAGCGGGATGTTGACGCCGGTCAACACGATGTTGAGGTACACCCCGAACCGCAGATTGTCGGTGCCGGCGAGCAGCGAGCCGACCGGATAGCCGAGCGAGCGCACCCATCCCGCCAGGCACAGGACGGCCAGCACCGGGCCGAAGGTCGTGTAGTTCGCGCCGTAGACGATGGTCATCACGTCGGGCGCGATCACGGCGATGCAGGCCAGCAGGGGTCCCATCGTCACGCCGAACAGCGTGAGCATCCTCAGGTAGTCCTGCTCGACCCGCCTGCGGTCGTGCTGGATCAGCGAGAAGTACGGAAAGAGCACACGGGTGAGGATCGGCCCGAGGCGACTCGGGATGCTGATGCCGACGTTGTAGGCGTTACCGTACCCGCCGAGGGCGGCCGTACTCACCACGCTCGCGGTCGCGAGACCGGCGAGCGTATTGCTCGTGTAGTTCAGCAACCCGTCGATCGCCTGCCAGATGCCGTAGGCGAAGAACCGGCGCGTATCGGAGATGCGGAAATGCAGGCGGATGCGCGTCAGACGGCGCGCCGCCACCATGAAGACCGCGGTCCGCGCGGCTGCCGCGACGACGAGTCCGACCGCCGCACTCATCGCCCCGAATCCGAGCAGCGCCAGCAGCACGGCGACGACCAGCAGAGTCGCCCCGAACAGAGCATCCGCGATTCCGAGGGGGCGGAAGTCGAGCCGTTTCTCGAGAACGGCACGCGGAGCCTGTCCGGCCGCGGTGAAGACGAAGGCGAGAGCGCTGACCACGATCAGGGGCTGCGCCTCCGGCGCGTTCAGCAGGGCGGCGATGGGTCCGCTCAGCGCTGCACTCAGTGCGAACGCGATCAGCACGAGGGTCATGTTCGCCCAGTGCACCGAGGCCAGCTCACGCGACGTCACCTGTCGGCGCTGAATGAGGGCCGCGGTGAGGCCGAGCCCGACGAACACGTCCACGAAGACGTAGAAGTAGTTCACGACGACGACGAGACCCATCTCGTGGCTGTCGACGATGCGCGCGAGAACGGCGTTCACGAGCAGCTGCGAGAGCGCCATCACGATGGCGGACAAGCCGCTCCACTTCGCCGCGGAGGCGGCCTTGGATCCGTTAATCGTGCCGATCCTCCAGGTCTGCGTTCACGGAGCACAACGCTTCCACGAACATCGGTGAGCAGTCCTCACTCTAGCAAGCGAGGGCGACGGCTCGAGCCGGATGGCGGGCTGGGGTGGGCTGGGGTGGGCTGGGCTGGGCTCAGGCGAGGATCGACGGGAGCTGGTCGAATGATCGGCGGATCCGGTCCGGCAGAGGCTCGCGACCGTACTCGTCGTCCCACGTCGCCCACGCGTGCCGCACCATCGCCAGTCCGACGACCGTGAACATCCGCGAACGCTCCAGCAGTGCGGCGCCATCGGCGTCGAGTGGTGCGTCGTGCCGCAGACGTCGCGCGACCAGGGCGTCGAGTTCGGCCTCGAAACCGCGCATCCCGGCGATCTTGACCCCGAAGAGGTGCGGATAGGTGCGGAAGATCTCGCGGCGGAGTCGGTGCACCTCGCGATCCTCGGCCAGGGACTCCTCCACCGAATCCGCGAACAGCTCGCGCAGCCCGGCGAGAACAGTCAGAGCATCCGCCGCCGTGGCGAAACGCTCGGCCGCGACCGCGCTGATCGTTGGCATGCCGCCGACCAGCGCGTCCTCTTTCGAGGCGAAGTAGTTGAAGAAGGTGCGCGGCGACACGTCGGCCGCGGCGCTGACCTCCTCGACCGTGATCTTGTCGAAGCCGCGCTCGACGGCCAGCGTCAGGACGGCGAACTCGATGGCGCGACGCGTCGCGAGGCGTTTGCGTTCACGCAGCCCGGGCTCGGTCGTCCGGCGAACGGCGGAGGCGACGGCGGTCATGCGTCAATCATTGCGCGCTGTGCAAAACGGCACAATCGTCGCGCGCTTCGCCGGGGTGTCAGCGGCGTGTCAGCGTCGCGTCAGCACTGCGGATCGGACGCCGGCACCGTACCGGACACGAAGTAGCCGTCGACCGCGTCATCGACGCAGCTGTTGGACTTGTTGTAGGCGGTGTGCCCCTCGCCCGTGTAGGTGATCAGCTGCCCGCTGCTCAGTTGAGACGCCAGTGATTGCGCCCAGACGTACGGCGTCGCGGGATCGTTCGTGGTGCCCACGACCAGGATGGGGGCTGCACCCTCGGCCGTGACCGCGGTGCGTTCGCCGGTGAACGAGACAGGCCACACCTCGCACTGCGTGTCTCCGTAGGCCATGTAACGCCCGATATACGGCGCCGCCGCCTCGATCTGCGCCGCCTCGGTGCGCATCGTCGCGATATCAGGGGCGTAGCTGTAGTCGACGCAGTTGATGGCGGTGAACGCCTCCGTCGAGTTGTCGGCGTAGCCGCCGTCGCTCGAGCGACCGTTGTAGCCGTCGGCGTACTGGAAGGCGATCGAGGCGTCACCCTTCTGCACGGAGGTGAGCATCTGCGACAGAGCACTCCACGCGGTCGCCTGGTAGAGGGGGTAGATGATCGCGGTGAACAGCGTGCTGCCGCCGAGTTCCCGGCCGTCCGTCGCGCGGATCGGGCTCCGCTCCACCCGGTCGAGCATCGCGCGCACATCCGTCATCGCCTCGTCGACCGTTCCCGAGAACGGGCACTCCTCGCCGGCGAGGCAGTCGGTGAGGTAGGCGCGCAACGCGCTCTCGAAGCCCTTGGCCTGCTCGAGGACCACGTCGAGCGAGGTGGCCGTGGGATCGAGCGCGCCGTCGAGCACCAGGCGCCCGACGCGATCGGGGTGCAGCCCGGCGTACGTCGCGCCGAGATAGGTGCCGTAGGAGTAACCGAGGTAGTTCAACGCCGTGTCGCCCAGGGCGGCCCGGAGCACGTCCAGGTCTTTCGCGGCACTGACAGTGTCGACGTGCGGGAGGAGATCGCCGGAGTTCTCGGCGCACGCATCCGCGAACGCCTGCGTCGTGTTGCGCTGTGCCGCGAACCACTCGTCGGAGCCGCGCTCGCCCGGCAGGATGTCGTAGAGGTACGCGTCCATTCCGCTCGCGTCGTAGCAGGAGACCGCCGTGGACGCTCCGACCCCGCGCGGGTCGAATCCGACGATGTCGTACTGGTCGCGCAGGACGCCGTCGACCGCGCTGTCGACGCTGTCTTTCACGAAGTCGACGCCGGAGGCGCCGGGGCCGCCGGGATCGACCAGCAGCGACCCGAGCGGCGAGCCGTCTCGGGCCGGGTGTCTCGTGAGCGCGATGGTCGCCGTCGCCGCAGCGGGATCGTTCCAATCGAGAGGCACGATCGCTTCGGAGCACTGCGCGGAGCCGCACTCCGTCCAGATGAGTGTCTGGGTGTAGTAGGGCTCCAACTCGGCCGCCACGGACTGCGCCGCGGGCGTCGACGTGGGGCGCACGGGCGCCGAGCCCATGAAGCAGCCGGTCAACAGGGCGGTCACGGCCACGATCCCGACGACCGCGCCGAGGCGCCGACGCGGGCGCCTCACGCGGCCACCGACCGGCGCGACGCGATCACCAGCATCGCCTCGAGGGCGAGAACGGGCGAGACGTTGGCGTCGATGCGGCGGCGGGCCGTGGCGATCGCGTCGAGGATGCCGAGGGTCTGCTCAGCGGTGGTGCCGGCGGCGAGCGCGGCCATCTCGGCCTGCGCCTCGGTGTTGATCACACCGCCGTTGGCGCCGAGCTGCATCCGCACCAGGTCGCGGTACAGCGAGAGCAGGTCGACGAGGATGCGATCGAGTCCGTCGCGCAGGCTCCGGGTCGCCCGACGCTTCTGGTCCTCCTCGAGGACGCGCAGTTGTGAGCGCAGCTGCGGGGGCACGGTGCCGCCGGGCTCGACACCGAGGGAGCGGAGGGTCTGCTCGCGCTCGAGCTCGTCGCGCTCGAGGGTGATCGCCTTGGCGTCCTCCCCCGCGATCTCGAGCAGGCGGGCCGCGCCGAGCACCGCATCCGAGACGCCGCGCAGTCGCAGGGCGATGCGAAGGGTCTCGTCGCGACGAGCCTGCGCCGATTCGTTGGTCGCGAGACGGTGCGCCATGCCGATGTGGCTCTGCGCCTGCCGAGCGGCGCGCTCGGCCGTGGTCGCGTCGACGCCGTCGCGGCGTTCGAGCAGCCGCGCGACGTCCTCCACCGCAGGCACGCGCAACCGCACCGAACGCACCCGCGAGCGGATGGTCGGCAGCAGGTCGGCCTCGCTGGGGGCGCAGAGGATCCACACGGTGCGCTCGGGCGGCTCCTCGAGAGCCTTGAGCAGCACGTTCGAGGTGCGCTCGGCCATTCGGTCGGCGTCTTCGATGACCATCACCCGGTAGCGCGAGACCGAGGGCGAATAGGCGGAGCCGGTGACGAGCTTGCGCACCTCGTCGATGGTGATCACGACACGGTCGGTCGACAGCACCATCAGGTCGGGATGAGAACGCGCGGCGACCTGCGCGCAGTCTGCGCACTCGCCGCATCCGCCGTTGCGGCAGAGCAGGGCCGAGGCGAACGCATAGGCGAGATTCGACCGGCCAGAACCGGGCGGGCCGGTGAGCAGCCAGGCGTGCGTCATCGAGCTGGACTCGGCACCCTCCGCCGTACGCGGGCTCGAGGCGGCGCGCAGGGCCTCGGTCGCCTCGTTCTGGCCGACGAGTTCGCTCCACACGTTCATGCCGACAAGGCTACCCAGCGGCACCGACACCGGGTGCCGCTGCGAGCAGGGCGGCCACGCGTTCGCGCACCATGGTCGCGATGTCGTCGATCGATCCGGAGGCGTCCACCACGAGGAAGCGCTGCGGCTCGGCCGCCGCGATGGCGAGGAACGCGTCGCGGACCCGGCCGTGGAACTCGGCCTTCTCGGCCTCGAGGCGGTCGTAGCGGGTGCGGGCGGCGTCGAGGCGCGCCCGAGCCGCCTCGGGCGCGAGATCGAGCAGCACCGTGAGGTGCGGCCGGAAGTCCTGCGTCGCCCATTCGGACAACCCGCGGACCTCCTGCGCATCCAGCACCCGGCCCGCACCCTGGTAGGCCACGGACGAGTCGATGTAGCGATCCTGGATCACCACCTCGCCCCGTTCGACGGCCGGCCGTACCTTCGTCGCGATGTGGTGGGCCCGGTCGGCGGCGTACAGCAGCGCCTCGGCCCGCGGGTCGATGTCGCCGCGGTGGTGCAGCACGATCTCGCGGATCTGCACCCCGACATCCGTGCCGCCCGGCTCGCGCGTGCGCACGACCGTTTCGCCGCGCTGCTGCAACCACTCGGTCAGCAGCTGCGCCTGCGTGGTCTTGCCCGAACCGTCTCCCCCCTCGAGGGTGATGAACAGCCCGGTCACGGCGTCGCGGTCGACTTCGCCGTCGTCGTCTTCGCGGGAGCCTTCGTAACCGGCGCCTTGGCGGCGGTCGCCCTCGTCGCCGTGCTCTTGGTGGCGGTCGCCTTGGTGGCCGTCGTCTTGGCGGCCGTCGTCTTGGTCGCCGTCGTCTTGGTCTTGGTGGCCGTCGTCTTGGCGGCCGTGGCCTTAGCAGGTGCCGCCTTCTTAGCGGGAGCACGCTTCGCCGGAGCCTTCTTGACCGGCCCCTTGGCGCGCTTGTCGGCGAGCATCTGCACGGCCCGCTCGAAGTCGATCTCGTCGATCGACTCGGTCTTAGGGATGGTGACGTTGGTCTCGCCGTCGGTCACGTACGCGCCGAAGCGGCCGTCGCGGATCCGGATGGGCTTGCCGCTCACCGGATCGGCGTCGAATTCCTTGAGGGCGCTGGAAGCCTTGCGGGCTCCGTACTTCGGCTCGGCGAGCAGCGCCAGGGCGCCGGGCAGGTCGATCTCGAAGATCTGGTCCTCGCCCGTCAGCGAGCGCGTGTCCGTCCCCTTCTTGATGTAGGGGCCGTAGCGTCCGTTCGCCGCGAGGATCGGCTCGCCCGACTCCGGGTCCTCCCCGATGGTGCGAGGAAGGTCGAGCAGCTTGAGTGCCGTGGTGAGGTCGAGCGAGGCGAGGTCCATCGACTTGAACAGCGAGGCGGTGCGCGGCTTCTCGGCTGCGGCCGCCTTGGCGCCGCGCTTGGCGGGAGCCTTCTTGGGCGCCTCGACGACCTCGCCGGTGGCGATATCGGCGACCGGGTCCGGCTCGGGGTCGGCCTCGGTCACGTAGGGGCCGAAGCGGCCGTCCTTGGCCAGCACGAGCTTGCCCGTCTCGGGGTTGCTGCCCAGCACACGATCGGTCTGCACCGGAGCGTCGACCAGTTCGTGCGCCTTCGCGGGCGTCAGCTCATCGGGAGCGAGGTCCTGCGGCAGGTTGATCCTTCGCGGGGTGCCCTCGACGCCGTCGGCGGCGCCCTCGATCACCTCGAGGTAGGGGCCGTACTTGCCGATGCGCAGGGTGACGTCGTCATCGATGCGGATGGAGTTGATGCTGCGCGCGTCGATCTCGCCGAGGTTGTCGACGACGTTCCGCAGGCCCGGCTGAGCCCCGCCGCCGAAGTAGAACTTGGTGAGCCAGTCGACCCGGTCCGTCTCGCCATCGGCGATCTTGTCGAGGTCGCCCTCCATCTCGGCCGTGAAGTCGTACTCGACGAGGTCGGAGAAGAAGTCCTCGAGCAGACGCACTACCGAGAACGCGATCCAGTTCGGCACCAGCGCGGTGCCGCGCGGAGTCACGTAGCCGCGGTCGACGATCGTCGTGATGATCGAGGCGTACGTGGAGGGTCGCCCGATCCCCAGCTCTTCCAGCGTCTTGACCAGGCTCGCTTCGGTGTAACGCGGCGGGGGGCTGGTCTCGTGACCCTTGGGCTCGATCTCGGCGATCGCGAGCGCCTGACCCTGCGAGAGGTTCGGGAGCTTCGCCTCGGCCTGGTCGCGGCTGCCATGGCGGTCTTCGTCGCGACCCTCTTCGTAGGCCAGCAGGAAGCCGCGGAAGGTGATCACGGTGCCGGATGCGGTGAACTCGGCCAGCCGGGCGCGATCGCCCTGGGGTGCGGCCTCGATCGAGACCGTCGCGGTCGAACCCTTCGCGTCGGCCATCTGCGAAGCGACGGTGCGCTTCCAGATCAGGTCGTACAGGCGGTGGTCGTTGCCGCGCAGCGTTCCCGCGAGCTGGTCGGGCGTGCGGAAGGTCTCGCCGGCGGGGCGGATCGCCTCGTGCGCCTCCTGAGCGTTCTTGTTCTTGCCGGCGTAGACGCGCGGCTTGTCGGGCACCGTCTCGGCGCCGTAGAGCGACGCGGCCTGCGAACGGGCCGCGTTGATCGCCTGCTGCGAGAGCGACGGGGAGTCGGTTCGCATATAGGTGATGTAGCCGTTCTCGTAGAGCGACTGCGCGACGCTCATCGTCTGGCGCGCCGAGAAGCGCAGCTTGCGCGCCGCCTCCTGCTGCAGAGTCGAGGTGGTGAACGGAGCGGCCGGGCGGCGCGAGTAGGGCTTCGATTCGATGCCGCTCACGGTAACCGTCGTCGCCGAGTCCTTCAGCGCATCCACCAGCGCGGTCGCCGACTCCTCCGTGAGCACGGTGACGTCGCCCTTGAGCCGGCCCTTGTCGTCGAAGTCGCGGCCGCTGCCGATGCGCTTGCCGGCGAGGCGGGCGAGGCGGGCGTCGAACGTCGCCGTCTCATCGTCGAGGGGTGCGAGCACCGTCGCGAGGTCCCAGTAGCTCGCCGAGACGAAGGCGAGACGCTCGCGCTCGCGGTCGACGACGAGTCGCGTCGCGGCCGACTGCACCCGTCCGGCCGAGAGGCCGGGGCCGACCTTCCGCCAGAGCACCGGCGAGATCTCGTAGCCGTAGAGGCGGTCGAGGATCCGCCGGGTCTCTTGCGCGTCGACGAGTGCGGTGTCGATCTCGCGCGTGTTGTCGCGCGCCTTCTGGATCGCGTCCTTCGTGATCTCGTGGAAGACCATCCGGTGCACGGGCACCTTCGGCTTGAGCTCCTGCAGCAGGTGCCACGCGATGGCTTCGCCCTCGCGGTCTTCATCTGTTGCGAGGTAGAGCTCGTCGGCGCCCTTCAGCGCGCGCTTGAGGTCGGCGACGGTCTTCTTCTTCTGGTCGGACACCACGTAGTACGGCTCGAAGCCGTTGTCGACGTCGACGGAGAACTTGCCGAGGCCACCGGTCTTGAGTTCGGGCGGCAGGTTCTTGGGCTCGATGAGGTCGCGGATGTGGCCCACCGAGGCGAGCACCTCGTAGCCTTCGCCCAGGTACTGGGCGATCGTCTTCGCCTTCGCGGGCGACTCGACGATCACGAGCTTCTTCGTGCCAGGCACAGTTCTCCTATATATGTCTACTTCTGGGGCGTCAGCGCCTCCGAGCGGCCGTAGCGGTGCGGAATCGACGGCTGCGTTCACGAGCGGACAGCAGCTGCGACGGCATCAGTGCTCGGCGGACCGACAGGCACACCATACACACGAACGTCACGGATGCGCCGCACAGGGACTCATCGGCAGGCGTCACGCAGTTGCGGATCGGACGGGTCTCGGACGAGCCTGAGCGCTTCATGACAGCCCATTGCTCACGCGGCCGAGGTGAGGAGAATGGCGTTCATGGCAACGACGCACACCTCCTCAACCGCCCCCTCGACCGACTCCTCTTACACGGCGAAACTCATCGACGGCCCGCTCGAAGGCAAGACCATCCGCACCTCCTTCCTCGACTCGGGCGACCCGCAGGCGCGCCTCGAGCTGGCCGCCCCCGTCGGCAGCAAGCACTACGTCTATCTGCGCACCGGCGGTATGGAGCATGAGGAGGGCGCGGGCAGCCGACCCACCGCGGTCGAGTACCGCTACCAGCAGGTCGTCGCGGGCTGATCGGCTGACGCCTCCTCTCATTTCGGAGGCGGCGGGCCCGCGCGAGCGGACTCGCTCACCGACAGGCCGAGGAACGATGCGGCTGCGCTGACCCTCGCCTCCGGTCCGTCGAGCGTGCATGCGGTGATGCTGGCCCGCATGGCCTCAGCGATCCGGGCGGCTCGCGCGCACGGTTCGCCCGGCGCGAAGCCGGAGGCCGCATCCGCCGCCCCGAGAGCCGCCGCGTCGGCGACAGCGCTGACGTGCTGATGCACCGCGAACAGGCCACTCACCCCGAGCCACGCCGCGCTCAGCAGCAGGATCGCGGCAACGACTCCGATCACGGCGGTGCCGGCGGACCCGCGCTCGCCGCTCATCCGCCCTCGCCGAGTGCGCAGGAATGCACCGTGATCGGCACACCGACCGTGGGCAGCGGGTGGATCACGGCGCCGACATCGACGCACACGAGTCCGTCGTCGGTTCCGGTAACGACACTCGCGCCGGGATCGACGCGGGCCACCGCGCTCACAACGTCTGCGTCTCCCCGACCGAGCGAGCGGGCCGCATCCGCTGCGGCGTCGACGAGCCGGGTGTATTGGGCGGTCGAGGCGATCGCACCGACGCACAGGGCGAGGATCACCAGCACTGCGGGGAGCACGACCGCGAACTCCGCCGCCGCCGAACCGCGCTCGGCACGGACGGCGGCGGAGATACGGAGACCGTGCGAGGCGCTCATCCGTTGTAGGTGAGTGCGCGGGTGACGAGATCCGTGAGGATCCCCTTCACCTCGTCACCCTTGAGGATCACCACGAGCAGGCCGGCGAAGCCGACCGCCGCCATCGTCGCGATCGCGTACTCGGCCGTCGCCGAGCCGGTGTCGTCGCTGAGGCGCGAGCGGATCGCGGCGAGACGGGTGTCGGGGTGGGTGAACGTGTTCGTCATGTGTGTACCTCTTCTCGATGGATCGACCCGAACGGCCGATCCTGCGTTGTCGCCCCCGACTCCTCCAGCCTGCGCCACCCGGGCGCGGCACCCCCGCCGCAGCAGCCGATCCGGGGAAGTACGCACCGGATCCGACGCTGTGGAGGAGTCGACCCGCCCATGCACTCACCCGAGCACAACGCCCCCGGTCGCGCCGAGTGTCGAGGAGAGCACCGCGATCACCATCGGAGCGACGCCCAGGAGCATAAAAGCGGGCAGGACGCAGACCCCCAGGGGCAGCATCAGAGTCACCGACAGCGAGGCCGCCGCGCGCTGACCAGCGCTGCGCGCTCGACGCCGCGCGAGCGCCGCCTCGCTCACCAGGAGCCGGGCCGCCGGCACCCCGGCACGGCTCGACAGCGCGAGGATCTCGTCGGCTCCGTCGGCATCGGCCGTCGGCAGGCCGCACGCGTCCAACGACTCGTCGACGCAACCGCGGGCACGCGCCACCGAGACACCGCCGCCCAGTGCAACGGCCAGCAGCTCGAGCGCCAGACCCGGCGCCGGGTCCACCGGAGTCGCCCGACGCACCAGAGCGCGCGTCCACAGCCGTGCCGTGATCGCGAGACCCGAACCGAGCACAAGACAGATCAGTCCCGGAACCGTACCGAAGAGGATCCCGAACGAGTCGAATCCGAGCAGCGCCCCGAACAGCAGCGCGACCACCGGGAGCAGCGAGACGACGTTACCGGCCGAGCGCGGGCCGGCGAGCGCCACCTCGACGTCGCGGCGCGCCTGGCCCAGCTCGCGCATCGCTTCCGCGAGTCCGTGCAGGCCGGCGGCGACGGGCGCGCCCGTCTCGCTCGCGACGCGCCAAGCGGCGGCGAGCGCCGCCCAGGCCCGTGCGGCGTCGGCATCACGACCTCGCGTCACCTCGCGCGCCCCCGACACGATCGCTCGCGGAACGTCCTCGCCGCGGGCGGCGGCCACGGCCACCGAGCGGAGCATCCGGCGTCGCCGGGCGGCGAGAGAGGCCGCTCGCCCCCGCGGAGCGACCGGGCGCAACTCAGCGAGGTCGCTGAGCGCCGACGCGGGAGCGACACCGGATGAGAGCAGCACGGCGAGACGCTGAGCGACGGCGGCCACGACCTCGATCTCGGGATCCGCATCCGCGCGACTCATGACGCCGTCCCGATCGCGAGTCGTCCATCCGCCCCGATGCGGAAGCCGCCGACGGCGACGACGCGCCGACGCCCTCCCACGCGCTGGAGATGTACAACGAGGTCGATCGCGCTCACCGCCTGGCGCGCTACAGCCTCGGCACTCATGCCGGCGAGGGCGCCGAGCGACTCGAGTCGCGCCGGGACATCGGCGAGGGAGTTCGCGTGCACGGTGCCGGCTCCCCCGTCATGCCCGGTGTTCAGCGCCGACAACAGCTCACGCAGCTCCGCCCCGCGGCACTCCCCGAGCACGAGCCGGTCCGGCCGCATCCGCAATGCCTCCCGCAGCAGTCGTTCCAGGCCCACCGCTCCGGCACCCTCGAGGTTCGCCTGGCGCGTCTCGAGGCCGACGAAGTGCGGATGCGCCGGCTGCAGCTCCGCGACGTCCTCGATCGCGACGATACGTTCGTCGGGCGGGGCGCAGCCGAGCAGCGCCGCCAGCAGCGTGGTCTTACCCGTGCCGCCCGCGCCCGAGATCAGCACGTTGCGCCGGTCGTCCACCGCGCGGCGCAGAGCGACGGCCGTGGCGTCGTCGAAGACGCCTCCGGCCTGCAACTCGTCGAGGCTCCAGCCGCCGGGCCGCGGCACCCGCACTGAGATCAGAGTGCCCTGCGTGGCGACGGGAGGCAGCACCACGTGCGCCCGGATCCCGTGCCGCAGCCGGACATCCACACACGGACTCGCCTCGTCGACATGACGGCCGCCGGCAGCGATCAGGGCGACGGCGAGGGCACGCACGTCCTCTTCGCGACGGCTCCACCCCGATTCGCGCCGCGGACCCTCGCCCCGGTCGACCCACAGGCCGCGGTCACCGTTGACGAAGAGATCGGTCACGTCCGGATCCTGCGCGTAGGGCGCGAGCTCGCCGAGCGCCGCGGAGCCCAGCCGCGGCGGCGCATCCGGCGGCACACCGTGCTCGGGACGCAATCGCGGCGGCACCTGGACGACGAAGGGTTCGCTCATGACCCGACGCTACGCATCCGGGAGTCGCCCGCTGGGCGAAATCGGCGCGGATCCGCACGACTCGAACCGCAGCTCGGGCTGTGGAGGAGGGAACGGGCTCGACCACCGACGGGCGAGACGCGCTCGCGCAGATCGCAGGATCCTGGGCCGCACAACCAGCCGACCGGTTAAAAAGAAGGGGGCGGCACCTATTGGGGGGAACAGGTGCCGCCTCGGCGGCGCGGGATTGGGGGGAATCACTTGCGCCGCTGCGCCGAACTTTCATTCGGCTGCATGCAATATTACGCGTCCCGGGCGGATGCGCAAATCATCTGGGCTGTTCTTGCGGAATTCTTATATTCGTATTCCGTTCACTGTGCAGACACTCATGGAAGCCGTCCCGAGCGGGGGCTGAATCGGCGCGGAACCGCCGATCGGGCCGGAGCGAGCGCGGTTGGACCCTGCGACACGCAACGCTTCGCAACGAACGACGCGGCTACGCTGGACGAGTCCCCGAACGGCGTACGCCGACCGGCCTGCGGCACCTCGCAAAGGAGCGAATCGCACCATGACCATCCAGACGAACGACGCCTCCGGCTCCGACATCGACAACCTGATGCACGAGACCCGGCGCTTCCCGCCGAGCGCGGCCTTCACCGAGAACGCCGTCGCCGATGCATCGTTGTACGAGCGGGCGCGAGCCGACAGGCTCGGGTACTGGGCCGATCAGTCGCGTCAGCTGCTGCACTGGCACAAGCCGTTCACCCAGGTCCTCGACTGGAGCAATCCGCCGTTCGCGCAGTGGTTCGCCGACGGCGAGCTCAACGTCGCCTACAACTGCCTCGACCGGCACGTGCTCGCCGGGCACGGCGACCGGGTCGCGATCCACTGGGAGGGCGAACCGGGCGACACCCGCACCCTCACCTACGGCGAGCTGACCTCGGAGGTGAAGCGGGCCGCGAACCTGCTCGCCAGCCTCGGCGTGCGCGAGGGCGACCGGGTGGCGATCTACCTGCCGATGATCCCCGAGGCCGTGATCTCGATGCTCGCCGTCGCGCGCATCGGAGCGATCCACTCGGTGGTGTTCGGCGGCTTCAGCGCCGAGAGCCTGCGCGCGCGCATCGACGATGCCGAGGCGAAACTGGTGATCACGGCCGACGGCGGCTGGCGCAAGGGCAAGGTCTTCCCGCTGAAGGACGCGGTCGACGCGGCTCTCGAACTCAACGGACCGAGTTCGGTGCAGCACGTTCTGGTCGTGCGGCGCGGCGAGAACGACGTCGCGTGGCGCGACGGCCGCGACCTCTGGTGGCACGAGGAGATCGTCGCGGTCGACGTCGATCATGTCGCGAAGGCGTTCCCGGCCGAGCAGCCGCTGTTCATCCTGTACACGAGCGGCACGACCGGTAAGCCCAAGGGCATCCTGCACACCAGCGGCGGCTATCTGACGGGCGTCGCCTCCACGCACAAGAACGTCTTCGACCTGAATCCCGAGACCGACGTCTACTGGTCGACGGCCGACGTCGGCTGGATCACCGGCCACAGCTACGTCGTCTACGGCCCGCTCGCGAACGGCGCCACGCAGGTGATGTACGAGGGCACGCCCGACACGCCGCACCAGGGCCGCTGGTGGGAGCTGATCGAGAAGTACGGCGTGACGATCCTGTACGCGGCGCCGACCGCGATCCGCTCGTTCATGAAGCTGGGGCGGCAGATCCCGCAGAAGTTCGATCTCTCGAGCCTGCGCCTGCTCGGCTCGGTCGGCGAACCGATCAACCCTGAGGCGTGGGTCTGGTACCGCGACGTGATCGGCGGCGGCACCACGCCCGTCGTCGACACCTGGTGGCAGACCGAGACGGGCTCGATCATGATCTCGGCGCTGCCCGGAGTGACCACGCTCAAACCCGGCTCCGCTCAGGTACCGATTCCGGGCATCTCGATCGATGTGGTCGACGAGAAGGGTCGCTCCGTCGGAGCGGATGCGGGCGGGCTGCTCGTGATCACGGAGCCGTGGCCGTCGATGCTGCGCGGCATCTGGGGTGACCCCGACCGGTACGTCGAGACCTACTGGGAGAAATTCGGCGACCGCTACTTCGCGGGCGACGGCGCTCGTCGCGACAAGGACGGCGACATCTGGCTCCTGGGCCGCGTCGACGACGTGATGAACGTGTCCGGTCACCGCCTGTCGACGGCCGAGATCGAATCGGCGCTGGTGTCGCATCCGATCGTCGCCGAGGCGGCCGTCGTCGGCGCGAGCGACGAGACCACCGGCCAGGCGGTCGTCGCCTTCGTGATCGTCAAGGCGAGTCAGGCGGATGCGGCGGCCGACCCCGCCGAGATCGAGGCGAGCCTCAAGGCGCACGTGGCCGAGCACATCGGCGCGATCGCCCGACCGCGACGCATCCTGCTGGTGGCCGAGCTGCCTAAGACCCGCTCGGGCAAGATCATGCGGCGGCTGCTGCGCGACGTGGCCGAGGGCCGCGAGATCGGCGACACGACGACCCTGGCCGACGCGACGGTGATGAACACGATCGCGATCCACCTCCGCCGCTCCTGACACGCCACCCGTGACGCACGGCGAGGGACCCCTCCTGTGCACGTCGGACCCGCCCGGAGGGGGTCCGACGCGCACAGGAGGGGTCCCTCGCAAGAAGGCGCCGGCGGGTCAGGCGAAGGCGACGATCATCTCGACCTCGACCGGGGAGTCGAGCGGGAGTTCGGCCACGCCGACCGCGGAGCGGGCGTGCACGCCGGCGTCGCCGAAGATCTCGGCGAGCACTTCGGAGGCGCCGTTGATCACGCCCGGCTGGCCGTTGAAGCCGGGGGCGGAGGCGACGAAGCCGGTGACCTTCACGATGCGGGTCACGCGGTCGAGCGAGCCCAGCACGCTCTGCACGGCGGCGAGAGCGTTGATCGCGGCGGTGCGCGCGTAGCCCTTCGCGTCGTCGGCCGGAACGAGCTCGTGGCCGTCGCCGACCTTGCCCGTCGCCGGCAGCGCGCCGGCGATGAAGGGCAGCTGGCCCGAGGTGTAGACGAGATCGCCCTGCACCACGGCCGGGATGTACGCCCCGGCGGGAGCAGCGACGGCGGGGATCTCGATGCCCAGCTCGGCCAGGCGCGCCTCGACCCCGGCCATCAGGCCGCGCTCCCGGCGATCGGGCGCTTCAGGTACGCGACGAGGCCGCCCTCGGGTCCGGTGACGATCTGCACCAGCTCCCACCCCTCCGAGCCCCAGGTGTTCAGGATCGCGGTGGTGTTGTGGATCATCAGCGGCGTCGTGATGTATTCCCAGCTCGGGACGGCCATGGATCTCCTCGGGAGAATATGAAAAAACAGCCAGGTCGGCGACCGGCCTTGGTTACGCTGAATTCTATGTCCGGCCAAAATCGAACGGCTACCGGTGTCCTCGGCGGTTTCATCGGTCTGCTCTCGATGAGCGCGATCGCCGGAGTCCTCGTCACCGCGACCGTGACCCCCGCCCTCGCCCTCAGCGGTCTCGCGACCAACAACACCATCGGCATATTCGACAACCTGCCCGAGTACCTCGAGCTGGGTGTCCTCGCCGAGCGCAGCAACATCTACGCGAAGGACTCCGGTGGCGCCGACGTGCTGCTCGCATCCTTCTACGCCCAGAACCGCGTCGAGGTCGGCTGGGACGACATCGCCCCCTCCGTGAAGGACGCCGTGGTCGCCTCCGAGGACCCGCGATTCTACGAGCACGGCGGTGTCGACCTCATCGGTACCGTGCGCGCCGCGACCACCACCGCACTCGGCGGAGATGTGCAGGGCGGCTCCTCGATCACCCAGCAGTACGTGAAGAACGTTCTGGTGCAGAAGGCCGAGGCGATCCAGGACCCGATCGAGCACGACGCCGCCTACGACGAGGCCACGCAGACGACGCCCGAGCGCAAGATCAAAGAGATGAAGCTCGCGATCGGGATCGAGAAGAAGTACACCAAGAACGAGATCCTGCTCGGCTACCTGAACATCGCGCTCTTCGGCGGCACCGTCTACGGCATCGAGGCAGCCGCCAACTACTACTTCGGTATCAGCGCGAAAGACCTGTCCGTCGCCCAGTCGGCCGCCCTCATCGCGATCGTGAACAACCCCGAGAAGTTCCGCTTCGACGATCCCGCCGACGAGGTGAACGGGGCCGCGAACGGCTACGAGCAGACGCTCGCCCGCCGCAACTACATCGCGACGCAGATGTACGACACCGGCAAGCTCACCACGGCGCAGGTGCAGGAAGTCGCCGCGACCCCCATCCAGCCCCTGATCACCGAGCCGAGTACCGGCTGCCAGACGGCGGGCGGTATGGCGTACTTCTGCGACTACGTCACGTGGGTGATCAAGAACGACCCCGCATTCGGCGACGACCAGGATCAGCGCGAATCGAACTTCCGCCGCGGCGGCTACCAGATTCACACGACCATCGACGCCGATCTGCAAGCAGCCGCGGTCTCGGCCACGGACGCCTTCGTGCCGAAGGTGATGCCCGGGGTGAACATCGGCAGCGCCAGCGTCTCGGTCGAGGTCGGCACGGGCCGCATCCTCGCGATGACGCAGAACAAGGACTACAGCAACGATCCCGACGTCGCGGGCGCCAATTACACCAGCGTCAACTACAACACCGACTTCGAGTACGGCGGCTCGTCCGGGTTCCAGGTCGGATCGACGTACAAGGTCTTCACGCTCGCCGAGTGGCTGCAGGAGGGCCACGCGCTGGGCGAATCGGTGAACGGCGTTCGTCGCGCGTACACCGTCTTCCGCGACAGTTGCGAGCCCGACGGCCTGTCCTACGCGTCACCGCCGTGGAACCCGGGCAATGACGAGGGCGGCAACGGCGGCGTCTACACCGCCCTCCAGGCGACCATCGGCTCGATCAACACGGGATTCGCGGGTATGGCCGAGCAGCTCGACCTCTGCGCCATCCGCAACACCGCGACCGCCATGGGTGTGCACCGGGCCACGGACACCGAGCTCGAACGCAACCCGTCCGCGATCCTGGGAACCAATACCATCGCGCCGTTGACCATGGCCAACGCCTTCGCCGGTTTCGCGAACAAGGGCACCGTGTGCACGCCGATCGCGATCGACCGCATCCTCGATCGCACCGGTACCGAGCTCGCGAAGCCCGTGTCGACCTGCACCGAGGGCATCACGCCGGCGGTCGCCGCGACGGCCGACTTCGCACTGCAGGCCGTGATGAGCAGCGGAACCGGGCAGGCCTCGCAGACCGGCACGGGCGTGCCGCACATCGGCAAGACCGGCACCACCGACGACGCGGTGCACACCTGGATGGTCGGTGCCAGCACGCGCGTGGCCACGGCCGTCTGGGTCGGCAACGTCTCGGGCGAGACGAACATGCGCGCCGTCCGAGCGAACGGCATCCAGGTCGCTACCCTGCGGCACCAGATCTGGCCGCGGATCATGACGGTCGCTGATCGCAAGTACGGCGGGGCGGCCTTCCCCCCGCCGGCGAGCAACCTGCTGCAAGCTCCGCAGATCACGGTGCCGGATGTGAAGGGCTCGTCGCCCGCGGACGCTCAGAGCCGACTCCGCGCCGCCGGTTTCACCGCCACCATCGCGACGGCTCCCGTACCCTCGGACGCTCCGGCGGGCACCGTCGCCGGCACGAATCCACCGGCCGGCGCGGGAGCGGGCCGCGGGGCGCTGATCACCATCTCGGTCAGTGGGGGCGCTCCCCCGCCCGCCGCTCCCGCCGGCTGACACCGGGGTCACGGGAGCGTCGGGCAGAATGAGCGTCATGACCCGACGCCTTCGACCGACGTTGACCACGGCCCTCGCGGCCACCGCCGCCGTGGGAGCGGGCGCCGCCGTGTGGGGCACGCTCATCGAACGCACGATGTTCACCCTGCGTCGAGCGGATGCGCCGGTCCTCCCGGCGGGGTCGGCACCGATCCGCGTCCTGCACTTCTCGGACCTGCACATGGCCCCCTGGCAGCGTAAGAAGCAGGAGTGGCTCCGCTCCCTCACCGCACTGCAGCCCGATCTCATCGTCGATACGGGCGACAATCTCGGGCACGCCGAGGGCATCGTCGGCATCCGGCAGGCGCTGCAGCCGTTCGCGGGGGTGCCCGGGGTGTTCGTGCACGGCTCCAACGACTACATCGGGCCCCGCGCGAAGAGCCCGCTGCGCTACTTCCGTGGCCCGTCGCAACCACTGGAGACCCCCACCCGCAAGCTCGACACCGCCGCGCTCACCGGGTACCTCCGTGACGACCTCGGCTGGACCGACCTGAACAACCGCGCGGCCCGGTTGACCATCCGCGGCACCGAGCTCGAGTTCTTCGGCGTGGACGACCCGCACGTGGGCCTGGACCGTATCGATGTCGTCGCGGGCGCCGTCGACGATCTGCGGGCCGAAGCCGACGGCCCCGCCGGGGTGAGCATCGGCGTCGCACACGCGCCGTACCGACGCATCCTCGACGACTTCGTCACGCGCGGCGCGGATGTGCTGCTCGCGGGCCACACGCACGGCGGGCAGGTCTGTGTGCCCGGCTACGGAGCGCTCGTGACGAACTGCGACATCCCGCGCGCGAAGGTCAGCGGGTTCTCCACCTGGGATCACGCGCTACGGACGGCGTACCTCAACGTCTCGGCAGGGGTGGGCACCTCGATCTACGCCCCGGTGCGCTTCGCCTGCCGGCCCGAGGTGACGCTGCTGACGCTCTCGCCGCGGCCGTGATCCACGGCGGCCATCCCGTGGCGTCCGGCCTCGCGAAAATCGGGTAGGATTGTCGAGGTTCGAACGCGAACGGCCTGGCCGATCGCCGCAGAACACATCGGGGTGTGGCGCAGCTTGGTAGCGCGCCTCGTTCGGGACGAGGAGGTCGTGGGTTCGAATCCCGCTACCCCGACACACACGAGAAGGCCGGTCAGCATCAGCTGACCGGCCTTCTGCGTTAACGCGACGCTGCGTCAGCGCGACGCTGCACGGACGCGACGCTGCGATACCGCGACGCCGTGCCACCAACCGCGAGGGACCCCACCTCGGTGCGAGGGACCCTCCGAGCGGGGGTCCGTCGAACCGAGGTGGGGTCCCTCGCAGGAGATGCGCTAGCGTCCGAGGCCGCGGTAGGTCCAGCCGGCGGCCTTCCAGTCGGCGGGCACCAGGCAGTTGCGGCCGTCGACGATGATCGGCTGGGCGACCTTCGCGAGCGTCGCAGCCGGGTCGAGAGTGCGGAACTGCTTCCACTCGGTCACGATCACCACGGCATCCGCACCGGCGAGCGCCGCGTCGATGTCTTCGGTGTACTCGACCTCGGGGCGCTTGCCGCGAGCGTTCGAGACGGCCTCCGGGTCGGTCGCGAGCACGGCGGCACCCAGCTCGGTGAGGCGCGCCGCGATGTCGAGAGCCGGCGAGTCGCGGATGTCGTCGGACTCGGGCTTGAAAGCGAGTCCGAGCACCGCGATCTTCTTGCCGGAGACGTCACCGCCGAGCTCCTCCGCGACCACGTCGATCACGCGCTGACGGCGACGCAGGTTGATCTGGTCGACCTCCTTGAGGAAGGCCACCGACGAACCGACGCCAAGCTCCTCGGCGCGTGCCGTGAAAGCGCGGATGTCCTTCGGCAGGCAGCCGCCGCCGAAGCCGACGCCCGCGTTGAGGAAGCGTCGACCGATGCGCGCGTCGTAGCCGATCGCATCCGCGAGCTGCGTCACGTCGGCCCCGGTGACCTCGGCGATCTCGGCGATCGCGTTGATGAAGGAGATCTTGGTCGCGAGGAACGCGTTGGCCGAGACCTTGACCAGCTCGGCCGTCGCGTAGTCCGTAACGACCAACGGCGTCTCGGCAGCCAGGGCGGTCGCGTACACGGCGTCGAGCTGGGCCTTCGCGAACGCTCCGGGCTCGCCGTCCGGCACGCCGTAGACGAGGCGGTCGGGGCTGATGGTGTCCTTCACCGCGAACCCCTCACGCAGGAACTCGGGGTTCCACGCGAGCGTCGCGCCGGTGCCGGCGATCCGCTCGGCCAGACGGGAGGCGGTGCCGACGGGCACGGTCGACTTGCCGACCACCAGTGATTCGGCGGTGAGGTACGGGGCGATGCCGTCGATCGCAGCGTCGACGTAGCGCATGTCGGCGGCGTTCGAACCGGCCTGCTGCGGGGTTCCGACAGCGATGAAATGCACCTCCGCGTCGGCGGCGTCGGCCGTGTTCGTCGAGAACTTCAAACGCCCCGAGGCGACGCCCGAGCGCAACAGCTCGGGAAGTCCCGGCTCGAAGAAGGGAGCGTCACCCGCCGCCAGTGCGTCGATCTTGGCTTGATCGACATCGATTCCGATGACATCGTGGCCGAGTTCGACCATGGCGGCCGCGTGAACGGCACCGAGGTATCCGCAACCGATGACAGAAAGCTTCACAGGGTTCTCCGAATCGTGAGCCAGCACGCCGACGGGGATGACGGCGCTTACCGCAGGGTATAGCTCGGAACGCGACCGCCGTCGGACGCGTTCCGGTGTCTAGGTGGTGCTATCTTCACCCGGCCACGAGTACCCGGAGGTCGCTCGCGATGGAGGTGACGGCTTCGTCGATCTGATCGGCGACGCGAGCATGGGTCTGCTCGCTCCGACCGATCGGATCCTCGATGTCGTCGATGACGTTACCGGTCGAAGGCACTCGTCCGCGATTCGCAGCGGCCAATCGGACGACCGCTCGGATCCGCGCAGCCGGATCCTCGATGGCCGGAACCGCGATCTCACGGAGAACGAAGGGCAGAACACGGGCGAATTCGCGCACCGTGAACCCCCGAAGAAGGGTGGCCGGATACCGTCTCGCGGCATCGACCAGGTGCTGCCTGGTCATGGTGAGCATCACATCCGCGCCGCCCGCCAGCTCGTCGCTCAGCCGACTGCTGACGTACCCGGTCGGATCTCCGCCGTGTTCCCGCGAGAAGCGAGACGACATCTCGTCCATCGGGATGCCGTCGCGCGTCTGGACGCCGGCGGCGGTGAAGCGGAAGAGGGGGCGGTCCGCGACCGTCACATCAGCCAGACTCCGCCGCAGCAGCTGCTCCGCCAGGGGGGAGCGACAGATGTTGCCGGTGCAGACCGACATGATGGTGACGGTCGATTCGCCCGAGCCGCCGTCGAACGGGGACGAGGGACGCCCGCGCCGTCGGGCGCGGGTCATCCCATCGTCACCGGGGAACGTCATCAGTGCTGCGCGACCGTCGCCGATGTCGGCGCGGGGCTGTCCGGTGCCGCCCCCTTGCGGTCGGTGCCGTAGTAGCTCGTGTAGTAGTAGCCGTAGCCGCGACCGATCTGTCCACGCGGCGGAACGCGGTTCAGGATGACGCCGAGGGTGTGTCCGCTGACGCGCTCGAGGTTCTGGATCGCCTTGGCCAACTCATCCGTGGTCGTCTTGCCGGCCGAGATGACCACGAGCGCACCGTCGGTGCGGGCCGTGAGGATCGCGCCGTCGGTGACGGGCAGCAGCGGCGGGGCGTCCACGATCACGATCGCCTCGCGGGCGATCTCGTGCAGGAGGATGTCCATCCCGTTCGAGCCGAGCAGCTCCGACGGGTTCGGCGGGATCGAACCCGCGCCGAGGATCCACAGGTTGCCGGACGGGCCCCACGGCTGCAGGACGTCTTGCAGTTCGGCCTTGCCGATCAACAGGTCGGTCAGGCCGACGCCGGGTACCAGCCCGAAGGCCTTCGCCACGGTGGGCTTACGGAGGTCGCCGTCGACGACGACGGTGCGCTGACCGGATGCGGCGAGGGTGACGGCCAGGTTCGCGGTCACGGTCGACTTGCCGTCCGCGGGGAGCGGGCTGGTCACGACGATGATCCGGGGCGGGCTGTCGACGTTCATGAACTGCAGGTTGGTGCGCAGCTCGCGCAACGACTCGGCCAGCGCGTGCCGGCCGTCGGCCGAGACGTAGTCGGTCGTGTCGGCCTCGGGGACGATGCGGTTGTCGGCGGTCAGACGCTTATCGATCGGCAGGGTACCGACCACGGGGAGGTCGAAGAGACGCTCGACCATCTCGGCGGTCTTGATGCGGCGATCGAGAGTGTTGCGGATGAACGCGTAGACGAGACCGCCGACGAGGCCGATGAGCGCGCCGATACCGAGCACGAGGCGCACGTTCGGGTAGACGGGCGAGCCCGGGATGGCGGCGGCCTGGACGGTCTCGAGCGTGACGGTCGCCGTCGCGGTCGGGTCGCCGCCGCCGTCGATCTGCTGGATCCGGGTCGCGAGAGCCGTGACCCACGCGTCCGCGAGCTTCTGCGCGCCCTCACCGGTCGAGGCGCGGGCCGAGACGGTGATCACGGCGCTGTCGACACTGGAACCGATGGAGATGTTGCCGATCAGGGAGGACGGGTCGACGTCGAGACCGAGATTCTCGATCACGATGCTGGCGACATCGCGCGAGGTGGCGATCGGCAGGTAGGAGGCCACCTTCGATTTCGCGAGCGCGTCGGCGACCTGCTGCGCGTACACGGCCTGAGTACCGTCCACGTTCGCCGGCACCGTGACGATGCCCTGCGAGTCGGCCTGGTAGACCGCCTTCTGGGTCAGGGACCAGCCGAAAGCGATGATCGTTCCGAGCAGGATCGCCGCGACGATGGCCAGCCAGTGATCGCGGAGAAGTCGGAGGACGTCTCTAAGTTCCACGGTCGTTAGTTTCCTCTACTGATTCGTCTGCGCACGCGACCATCGGTCGTTCTCGACCTTGGAATTGTCGCACAGGCATGTTTCATGGGTTCGGGGGCGGCCGGCTCAGGCCGAAGCCGCTGCGGCGACGGCTCCGACGGGCTCGGACAACTCGACGACTCCAGCATCAGCGAGTTCATTCAGTGTCGCGCGCACGAGCTCCGTCGCGTCCATCCCTTCAGGGGGACGGCCGACGACGGCGATGACGGCCGCGACCACGTCGTCGATCGGTACCCAGCGCGCGGTCGATCGCCACACGATCGGTCCGATGCCGGCGAGCCGCACGACGGTGCTGTCGATGAAGAGAACGATGTCTCCTGTCGGGTCGCCGACGGCGTCGTGCACCCGACTCCGACGCACGGCGGCGACGTCGGGGCGCGCGTCGTCCTCGGCGACGTCGAGATCGAGTGCAGCCGGAGTGGGTGCGGGGGCCGGCGTATCCGCAGAGGCGAGCACCTCCTCGATCAGCGGCGGCAGTGTCTCCGCTTCGGAATAGACGAGGCGCCGGGCTCCTCCGCGCGATTGGAACGCCTCGAGCAACTCGACGAGAGGGCGCTTGCGTGCGGTCAGGTACGAGGTCTGAGGAACCAGCTCGCACAAGGCGTCCAGCGGATCCACGAATTCGAGCGTCGATCGGTCGATGTCATCGCGCCGATCCAGGAGCACGATCGACGCCAGGCGCAACGGAGTGTCATCGAGAGTCAGCAGCCCGGCGGCATCCGGCGCGATCTGCCGCTTGGGCCCGCCCTCGGCTCGCTTGACCGACAGGGGCTTGGCGTACGGCACCACGGATCCGTCAGCGCGGATGCCGACGGTCTCGTCGCTCACATAGCCGTAGAGACGACCGAGCGTGCGCGCGGACGTCGTCTTTCCGGTGCCGGACGCGGCCACCAGTGCGACGACCCGGCCGTCGGGGGCGGCGAGCCCGCAGGCGTGCAGCATCAGCAGATCCGAGCGGCGTTCGCCGATGGCCCGGACGGTCAGGGTCGAGGTCAGTGTCTCTTCGAGCTGCTCGATGCTGCCGGCGCTCACGCGGGGTCGATCCGACTCTGGGTCGGTCGGTGCTGCGGCGTCCAACGGTACTCCGGCGTCGATCACGATCTCGGCGGGCGGGCCGTCCACGACGATGCACCGCGACCAGGAGGCGGCGATCCGAGCGACATCGGCTTCGTCGATGGTGCTCGAGAAACGAACGACGAAGGGGACGCCGAGTACTCGGATCGCCATGTACTGAGCGTTGCTCACGCTTTCCCCCGCACGCATTCGATCACTCTAGCGGTCGGCGAAGATGAAGCGGATGCCGACACCGAGCGGCCGAGCGCCAGGCGAAACGGCACCGGGGAGACAACATGGGGCACCGATCCTCTACTCGTCCACGGGAAGCGACGTATGCGGACAGGATAGTCAACCCCCGTTTCGCGCACATGACGGAGTGGTCGGGTACACCCGAACGGGGGGCGCTTCAGGCGCGGAGCCGACCGGCGCTCTCCTGCAGGTAACAGGCGCCGCAGAGGGACTCGTAGCCGACCTCCACGCCGTCGATGGCCAGTTGGTCCCCATCGAAGACGAAACGACCATCGATGAGGCGACCGTTGAAGATCGCCTTGCGACCGCAGCGGCAGATCGTCTTCAACTCCTCGAGGCTGTGCGCGATCTCCAGCAGACGCCGGCTCCCCGGGAAAGCAACGGTGCGGAAGTCCGTCCGAATGCCGTAAGCGATCACCGGCACCCCCTCGAGGATCGCGATGCGCAGCAGGTCGTCGATCTGGGCTTCGGGGAGGAACTGCGCCTCATCGACCAGGAGACAGCTGACGTCGCGTCCGCTGGCCCGGAGCACCCGCTCGCGCTCTGCCACGAAGACGGCGCGCGCGTCGTCCTGCGCTCCGAAGAGGAGATCCACCGCGCGCTGCACGCCCAGGCGCGAGACGATCAGGTCGTCGCCCTTGGTGTCGACGGACGGCTTCGCGAGCACCACACGGTGCCCACGCTCCTCGTAGTTGTAGGCGGCCTGCAGGAGTGACGTGCTCTTCCCGCTGTTCATCGCGCCGTACCGGAAATAGAGCTTCGCCATCAGCGCACCGTTCTCGGGCCGTCGGCCCTCACTTGAGCAGACCGTCCTCGGCGGCGCGGCGGATGAGGTCCGACTTCTTGCTCGCGGGTCGGCCCACCTTCGCGTATTTCTCGCGCACCCGGCGCAGATAGGTCTTGACCGTCTCGTACTGCACGTTCATCTTCACCGCGACGTCACCGGTGGTCGCACCCGCGACGTACAGTCGCAGCGCTTCCAACTCGCCGCTGCTGAGCTTGGGCCGCACGAGCGTGGGGGCTCCGATCGGCAACGGACGCCACTGCGTCGTCGTGTCGCCCGTTCCGCCGACGCCCATCACCGAGCGAGCACGGTCGAGGACCTCGCGCATCGGCGACGACTTCACCAGATACGCGGCGGCACCGGCGCGCAGAGCGCGCTCCCGGTCGCGGTCGTCGTCGACCGCCGACAGCACGATCACCGTCGCCCCGGCTGCGCGGCAGGTGCGGATGCGGGCCTCGATCGAGATCGGCTCGCGCAATTGCAGGTCCATGATCACCAGCTGCGTGGGGAAGGCCGTGCTGGTGACGAGATCCATCCAGGTACCGGCGCTGACCACGAGATCGAAGTCGGTCGCGTTCGTCGTGATCCAGCTGCTCATGCTGTCCAGGAGCAGCTCGTGGTCGTCCAGCAACGCCAGACGCACCCGCGTGGATCCGGGGTTCTCGGCGTCGGCGACGGTGTCCGTTTGGTGCTGCTCGGCGGGCCCGTCGGGCCCCCCGTCACCGATCGTTCGGGTGACCATAGGTCAACCTTAGCGTCAGGCGTTCGCCGGCCCGGATGATCGCGACCTCGTCGAACGCGGCGTACAACACGCTGAGGTACGGGCGCAGTTCGGCTCGGCCGTCGCCGCGGAAGACCCTCGCATCCACGACGATCTCGAGCGTGCGCCGGTGCCCGTCGGTCCGCGCGATCACCCGCAGCCCCGAGCCGTCGGGGGTGCTGGCGGAGGTTCTGGCGGAGGCGGTACCGGATCCGCGGCGCACGACGAGGATCACGTAGGCGATGAGAGCGGCCCGGGCGGCACCTTCGATCTCATCGACGATCCGCTCGGGATCGTGCACGAAAGTCTTCGGATCCGCCGCCTCGGCGCGCGTACTCCACTCGCGCACCAGCACGTGGTCGAGCCAGCTGCGGTCGTTCTCGGCCACGACGATCCGGCGCACCGCGTCGGCGATCGATCGCGCGTTCTCGGAGTCGTCCTCGACGATCGCATCCTTCTCGAGCAGGCGACGGAAGAACGGCAGCATCTCGCGATTGAGTACACCGAGCACGTTCTCGTGTACGTCCGCGGCGAGGCGCTCGTGCTGCTCGAGCGCGAAATCCTTCGCCTCGCGCGCCGCGCGTTCGCGCCACTGCGCCACATCGCGGACGTAGGAACGGGAGTAGGCGGCAGCTCCCAGGGAGGCACCGAGCACTGGAGAGCTCGCCACGAGAGCCGCGAGCAGAACACCGGTGAATCGGTCGCCGGCGAGCTCGATCCTGATGAACGCGGTCGCGAGAATGATCGCCGTCGCCGCCGAGCCGCACACGATGAGAGTGCGACTGGACCGGTACGACGCGACGGCGACGAAGAACAGCGCCAGCGCGTACGGACCCCACATCGTCACCGACGGCATGTGCGACTCGGCCGCCGCCGAACCGGCGGCGCCGATCGTCGCCAGCGCCACTGCGGCGAGGAACCACCCCCGCGAGAACGGTGCACGCGACGGGTGCGCGTGCAGCACCGTGATCACCATCGCCGCCACCGTGGCGAGCGAGGCGGCCGCCACGAGCCACAACGGCCTCTCGTCGGACCAGGCCGCGACCGTCGACGCCACCGCGCCCAGCGAGCCCATCAGCGCGCAGAGGACCGCAACGGGCCAGGCGTCCAACGCGCCGAGGGGATCGAGTCGCTGTGGCGAACGCTCGCGGCCGTTCACGGCTGCGCCTCCGACGCGGGTCCGGCCGGCTCGCTCACTTCGACGTCGACCGGAACCGACATCACGACCGAGGTGCCGGCGCCGATGCTCGACCAGATGGCCACGGTTCCACCGACCGCCTCGACGCGTCCACGGATCGAGTGGCTCACACCGAACCTGTCAGCGGGGGTGGCCTCGGGATCGAAACCGACTCCGTCATCGATCACCATCACGGTGACCGCATCGCGGGATGCGAGCAGCACCACCTCCGCGCCCGAGGTCTGCGCGTGCTTCTGAGCGTTCACGAGCGATTGCCGTGTGGCGAGAGCGAGCGCGTTCTCCTGCTCGACGCTCACGCGCTCGACCGCTCCCAGATCGCCCGAGATGGTGACCTCGAAATCGCTGCCGTGCACCTCCGCGATCGCCGCGCGCACCGGGGAATCCTCCCAGCTGCCGACTGCCGGATCGTGCCGATCGGCATCGACGAGCCAGTGGCGGCCCAGGAGCAGGGCGATGTCGCGCGAGATCTGCGTCCGTGCGTGCTCGGTCAGCGCGCCGGGCTCCGCCGCCGAGATCGCCGCGAGGTGACCGAGCACGGTGTCGTGCATGAAGGCGGTGGCCTGCAGCTCCATCGTGCGGCGTACGTGCGACATCTCGTCCTCGCGGGCGGCGCTCTGCAACGACACCTGCATAGTGCGGGCGATGCGGTGGCTGCGGGCCGCGGCGAGCAGAACCCCGACCGCGAGCGCGAAGCCGACCAGCAGGACGAGATCGGCGCTGTAGACCTGTCCCGCCGCGGCGAGCGTGACGCCGCGGGTGAGCTCGCCGGCGATGAGCCCCGCACTGACCCAGACGATAGCGGCGATCGTGCGCCGCTGGGCGGCGCCGACCAGGAGCACCCCCACCTCGATCATGGTGAGGAAGTACCGGTTCGCCCCCGACTGGAGCGTCGCCGTCGACTGCACGTAACCGACGATCGCGACGCATCCGGCCAGCACGTACAGCCCGCTGATCACGTGCACCCGCCGCCATGGCATCCGGATCATCAGGAGCACCATCGCGAACACGGCGGCCACCCCGAGCAGGCCGGCGGGCGGGCCCCCGAACGACGCCGAACGGATGGCGAGGGCGGCAGCCGGTACGAGCACGCACACGCAGGCGACGACGCGGGCCCCGGCCGCGACGGCGCGCGCGACGACGGAGGAGTCCGTATCCGGTGTCGGCAGCTCAGACATCACGTGCCCCCGTACGCGCAATGAGGATCGTGGGCGCCTCGCCTCGACGGCGGTACCCGTTCGCGCTCATCATACGGGGGTGCGACGTCGAGCGCCGTTCAGAAGAGCGTGGGCTGCCCCAGTGTGGTGAGTCCGGCGGCGAAATCCGCGTTGAGCTCGTGAGCGATGTCGCCATCGAGCCGGATCGGCCGCCGGTCGCCGTCGACGCCGCCCAGCTTGCTCAGAACGCTTGAGCGGATGCCGCCCGTGACCGGGTCCTCCTCGCCTCGCTCGAGACCGTGAGCGCGCATCAGCGGCGCGATCCGTGCAGAGAGCCAGCGTCGATACTCCTGGGGCGCGTTCGCCGCACGGCCGGGGTACATGGAGCGGTAGCGGTCGAGATGCTCCGGATGCTCCTGGGCCAACCACCGGAAGTACCACTCCTTGACCCCGGGCTTGAGGTACAGAGCCGTGTACATCACGGACGACGCCCCCGCGGCGCGGCACGCCCGCAGCGCCTCGTCGAGGTGCGCGCGCGTGTCGGTCAAGAACGGCAGGATCGGCATCAGGAACACGGAGCACGACATCCCGGCCTCGCGGATCGCCGAGACGGTGGCGAGTCGCGCCGCGGCGCTCGGAGCACCCGGCTCGACCGAGCGACCGAGCTCTTCGTCGTACACAGCGATCGAGACCGCGAGATCGACCGGGACGTGGTCGGCCGCCTCCGAGAGCAGGGCGAGATCGCGCCGCATCAGACTGCCCTTGGTGAGGATCGACAGCGGCGTGCCGGAGGCGGCGAGCGCGGCGATGATCCCCGGCATCAACCGGTACCGCCCCTCGGCGCGCTGATAGGGATCGGTGTTGGTACCGAGGGCGACCGGGTGACGCCCCCAGCTCGGCTTCGTCAATTCGCGCTCGAGCACCTCGGCGACGTTCACCTTCACCACGATCTGCGTATCGAAGTCGCGGCCCGCATCGAGTTCGAGGTACTCGTGCGTGGGGCGGGCGAAGCAGTAGGTGCAGGCGTGCGTGCATCCGCGCATCGGATTGATCGTCCACCCGAAGGGCATCCCCGAACCGGTCGGCACCTTGTTCAGCGCGGATTTCGCGAGCACCTCGTAGAAGGTGATGCCGTCGAACTCCGGCGTCCGCACGGTGCGGACGAGGTTGTTCAACCGGGCGAGGCCCGGCAGCGCCTGTTCGTCGGTCGCCGCGACCTCTTGACTACTCCATCGCATGACCCCCATTAGAACACAGTTTCTAATATGCGGCAGTACCGGTGACCTCCCCCTTCGACACTTCGAGCGATTCGCCGTGCCAGTGCGAACCGGTCCAGCGGTCGTGGCTGGCGACGACGACGGCACCGGGGTAGCCACCGAGCGCCTCCTCCAACTCCGTCGCCAGCGCGAGCGAGAGGTGGTTGCCGGGCTCGTCGAGGAGGAACAGGTGCGGTGGGCGAGCGATCACGAGAGCCAAGGCGAAGCGGCGACGCTGCCCCACCGAGAGGGTCCCGAGGGGGCGATCGAGGTCGCCGGGAGCGATCAGGCCGAGCGAGCGCAGCGGTACCGCCTCGGCGCGGCGTTCACCGAGTACCCGCTCGTACTGCTGCCGCGGAGTGCGCTGCGGCTCGGCGAAGGCGACATCCTGCTGCAGCAGGCCGATCCGCGCGCCCCGACGGCGCAGCACCTCCCCCGCATCCGGTCGCAGCGCTCCGGCGAGCAGAGCGAGAAGCGTCGACTTGCCGGCGCCGTTCGGGCCGGTCACCAGGAGGCGCGCATCCGGTGCGACGGTGAGGCCGTCGACGGACAACCGGCCCTCGACCACCGCGCTGCGCACCTGCAGGATCGGGCCCGGATCGGCCGGTGCCGCGAAACCGTGCGGCAGGCCGCCGAAGTGCAGTGGCTCCGGCGGCTCCGGGATCGTGGTGCCGCTCAGCTCATCGAGCCGGTTCCGCGCGTTTCGGACCCGGCGGCTGATCTGGCCCTGCACGCGATTGCCGATGGTGCCGTACGACATCTTGTTCCGATCGGCCATCGGCTTGGCGTGACCGACACGCCGCGACGTGACGTCCACGGAGTCGCGCAACCTCTCGAGCTCGTCCTGCTCGGCACGGTACCGCTGCTCCCATCGCACACGCTCGGCCGCCTTGTGCTGCAGCAGGCGCGTGTAGACGCCGGTCTCGGCACCGGAGCCGAACATCGCCACACCACCCGCAACGGTCGGGTCGAGATCAGCGAGACCGGTCGCGACCGCGTCGAGGAAGGCGCGGTCGTGGCTGGCGAACAGTACCGGACCCCGCCAGCTGCGCAGCTCCTCGCTCAACGTCTCGATCGCTTCGTCGTCGAGGTGGTTCGTCGGCTCGTCCAGCAGCAGAGCGTCCGGGCGACCGAGCAGAAGGGCGGCAAGCGTGACACGCGAGCGCTGGCCGCCCGAGAGGCTGTCGAGGGTGCGCCGTCGGTCGAGTTCCGCCACTCCGAAACCGGCAGCCAGAGTCGCTCGACGGGTGTCGATGCCCCAGATGTCCGCGGCCTCCGCGGCCGCGAGCGCGTTCTGGTACCGGCGCTCCGCCGCCGGATCCGGGTCGGCGAGCGCAACGGCCGCCGCTTCGAGTTCGCCCTCGATCGCCCGCAGCTCGGTGAGCTCGCGCTCGAAGACGTCGTCGACCGTGGCCGTCGACGTGAGCGGTGGCTCCTGCCACAACAGGCCGGTGCGCCGCGGCCGCTGGACCTCGCCCCGTTCAGGGCGTTCGACGCCGGCCAGCACGCGCAGCAGCGTCGATTTACCGGCGCCGTTCTCGCCGATCAGGCCGATGCGTCGACCCGGAGCGACGACGAGCTCCACATCGGCGAGGACACGGCGATCGCCGTATCCGTGACTGACGCCGACGGCTCGGAGATGATCGACGGCGACGGTGGGTGCGGACGTACGGGAATGGATCGCAGTCATGAGGACCGCCCTTCGCGAGGGAGCCGCGAGGACCGCGGCGTGGATCCCGCCGGGCTTCCGCCGTGAACGCGCACCGCACCGAACCATCGAGAGATGGCGAATCGTGATGGGATCGCAGGGTCTACGGCGCCTCAGGCGCGGGACGGAAGCGGTCTCAGATCTTC
The DNA here is from genome assembly GCA_013204985.1 of Microbacteriaceae bacterium VKM Ac-2855. Classification (GTDB taxonomy): domain Bacteria; phylum Actinomycetota; class Actinomycetes; order Actinomycetales; family Microbacteriaceae; genus Rathayibacter. The sequence goes on along the minus strand of JABMLG010000002.1, from coordinate 133,971 downwards.
ACAATGCCGCCACCCTACGACGCCACCGCGACCACCGTCAAGACGCGGCCTCCGGCCCGGTGTCAGCGCGCGGTGATCGCCAGTGCCTCCGCCGTGAGGTCGACGGAGATCTTCGCCTTCTCGGGCGCATCGTTCAGCGTAGTGCCGTAGCTCGGCACCAGCTCGGTGATCGTCGGCGTCCACGCCTGCGCGCGGTCGGGGAAGCATCGGGCGACGACATCGAGCATGATCGGCACCGCGGTCGACGCCCCCGGCGACGCGCCGAGCAGACCGGCGATGGTGCCGTCGGCGGCCGCGATGACCTCCGTGCCGAACTGCAGCACGCCGCCCTTCTTCGGATCCTTCTTCATCACCTGCACGCGTTGGCCCGCGGTGATCAGGTACCAATCCTTCGGATCAGCGGTCGGCATGAACTCGCGCAGCGCGTCCATCTTCTTCTTCCGCGACGCGAACACCTCACCGAACAGGTACTTCATCAGATCGAGGTTGTCGCGAGCTACCGCCAGCATCGGGCCGAGATTGCCCGGACGGATCGAGCCCGGGAGGTCCCACCAGCTGCCACGCTTGAGGAACTTGGGGGTGAAACCGGCGTACGGGCCGAAGAGCAGCGACGCCTTTCCGTCGACCACGCGGGTGTCGAGGTGCGGCACCGACATCGGAGGCGCACCGACCGCGGCCTTGCCGTAGACCTTGGCGCGGTGCTTGGCGACGATCGCCGGGTTGTCTGTGCGCAGGAACTGTCCCGAGATCGGGAAGCCGCCGAAGCCGACCGCCTCCGGGATCCCTGATTTCTGCAGCAGGTGCAGAGCACCCCCGCCCGCGCCGACGAAGACGAACTTGGCATCGACGACGGTGGTGCTGCTGCCGACGAGCTGTTTGATCGTGAGGCGCCACGTGCCGTCACGGCGCTTGGTGATGTCGGTGACCTCGTGCCCGAGGTGCAGCTTGCCGCCGTTCGCGGTGACCACGTCGAAGAGCTGGTGGGTCAGCGAACCGAAGTCGACGTCCGTGCCGGCGGGGATCCGGGTCGCCGCGTAGACCTCACCCTTGGGGCGCTTGGTCATCAGCAGCGGCGCCCATTCGTAGATCGTTTTCGGGCTCTCCGTGTACTCGATCCCGGCGAAGAGCGGCTGGTCCTTCAGCGCCTCGTAGCGCTTCTTCAAATACTCGACGTTGGCCGCGCCGTGCACGAAAGTCATGTGCGGCGTGGAGTTGATGAAGCTATTCGGCTCCTTCAGATCACCCGACGCGATCAGGCTCGACCAGAACTGTCGCGAGATCTGGAACTGCTCGTTGATCTGGATCGCCTTGGCCGGGTCGACGGATCCATCGGCCGCCTGCGGCATGTAGTTCAGCTCGCAGAGAGCGGCGTGGCCGGTGCCCGCGTTGTTCCACGGGTTCGACGACTCCTGCGCCACATCGTCGAGGCGCTCGTACACCTCGATCGACCAGTCGGGCTGGAGCTTGGTGAGCAACGCCCCGAGGGTCGCACTCATGATTCCTCCGCCGATGAGGACGACGTCGACCGGTTCAGCTGGCTTCACGGAAGTCCACATTACCTCCGCTGACCGGCCCGAACCGCCTCAATCGGGTGGCTTGACGGATCAAAAAGACGTGATTTCTACACACGGTCGACGTGCACCGATCACTGGCCGATCACAGCCCGATCGCGGTCAGCTCCGCGTCCATCCGCTCGGCCATCGCGGCGTAGCCGTCATCGTTCGGATGCAGGCCGTCGCTCGCCATCCACTCGGGGTGACCTCGGATCCAATCCTTCGAGCCGTCGATGTAGTCGGCACGGATCCGCGCCGCCGCCTCGGAGACCCAACCGGAGATCGTCAGCAGTGAATCGGGCTGTTCGTCGGTGTACCAGAACGGTTGCACAACGACGAACCGCGCGTCGGGCAGCGCGTTGCGGAGCGTGGTCAGGTCGGCGTCGATGGTGGTGCGGATGTCGTCGGCGCGGTCGGGCCACGAGAAGTTGTCGTTCAGTCCCATCGTGACGAAGACGATGTCGGGCTCGGCGTCGATCACCTGCTCGACGAGATCCGTCCCGGCGAGGCGATCGCGGTTGTTCACGAAGCCCAGCCCGTTGACGCTGGGGTTCACTTCGGTCCAGCCGCGCTCGCGGCAGATGATGCTCGACCAGCGCTTCGACGCATCCGTCGCCCCGGTGCCGAGCGTGTACGAATCGCCGTAGAAGGCGACGACCGGAGCCCCCGGGGTGCTGCTCACGTCGACCGCCGGTGCGGCGGAGGCGCATCCCGACAGGGCGGTCGCCCCGAGGAGGGCGATCAGGGCGAGGGCGAGGGACCGAGGGCGCATAGTCCATCTTCGGTGCCGGAGCGCATTCGGATGGACGCGTCGGCCCCGGAACGCGCCTCGGTACGCGAAATGCGGTTCGGCTCGCCGGATCCGATGGACCTGACGAGCCGAACGCGGTTTCGCGAGCCGAAGCGAGTGCGCGTTACGCGACCGGCTGCTTGGCGGCGATGACCTCGGCGATCTGGACCGCGTTCAGCGCGGCACCCTTGCGGAGGTTGTCGTTCGAGATGAACAGCGCCAGGCCACGGCCGGCGGGGGCGCCCTCATCGGTGCGGATGCGGCCGACGTAGCTCGGATCCTTGCCTGCGGCCTCGAGGGGCGTCGGCACCTCGCGCAGCACGACGCCGGGGGCGTCGGCGAGCAGCTCGCGCGCGCGCTCGGGGCTGACCGGGTTCGCGAACTCGGCGTTGATCGAGAGGGAGTGGCCGGTGAAGACGGGCACGCGCACGCAGGTGCCCGAGACGAGCAGCTCCGGGATCTCGAGGATCTTCCGGCTCTCGTTACGGAGCTTCTTCTCCTCATCCGTCTCGTTCAGGCCGTCCTCGACGAGGTTGCCGGCGAATGGGACGACGTCGAAGGCGATGTTCGCGACGTACTTGACCGGCGCCGGCATCGTCACGGCCGAACCGTCGTGCACGAGGTCGAGCAGGTGCTCGTCGGCGACCGCCGCGCGCGCCTGCTCGGCGAGTTCACGGGCGCCGGCGAGTCCGGATCCCGAGACGGCCTGATAGGTCGAGACGATGAGGCGGGTCAGGCCGGCCTCGGCGTGCAGCACCTTCAGCACCGGCATCGCGGCCATGGTGGTGCAGTTCGGGTTGGCGATGATGCCCTTGACGGCCTGGTCGATCGCGTGCGGGTTCACCTCGCTGACCACGAGGGGCACCTCGGGGTCCATCCGCCAGGCGGAGGAGTTGTCGATCACCGTGACGCCGGCGGCGGCGAATCGCGGCGCCTGGTCGCGCGAGCCGGTGGCGCCGGCCGAGAACAGTGCGATGTCGAGGCCGCTCGGGTCGGCGGTCTGCACGTCTTCGACCAGGATCTCCTCGCCGCGGAACGGCAGGGTCGTGCCGGCCGAGCGGGCCGTCGCGAAGAAGCGGATGGACGCGATCGGGAAGTCGCGCTCCTCGAGCAGGCGGCGCATGACCTTGCCGACCTGCCCGGTGGCTCCGACGACTCCGACGTGGAGGGGGGTGCTGCTCATGGGTTCGCTCTTTCGTGCGGTGATCTGTTCAGAGAAGTGTGACAGCTCCCGGCCGGGGATCATTGCGCCGACGGGACGCTTGGCAGCAATTCGTGCCTGCCGAGGTGGGTCTCAGCGACCGGTGCCTGCGTACACGATGGCCTCTTCGTCGCCGTCGAGCCCGAACGCCGTGTGGACGACGCGCAGGGCCTCGTTGACGGTGTCGGCCCGCGTGACGACCGAGATGCGGATCTCGCTGGTGGAGATCATCTCGATGTTGATGCCCGCCTCGAAGAGCGAGGTGAAGAGCTTCGCCGAGACTCCGGCATTGGTGCGCATCCCCGCTCCGACGAGCGCGAGCTTGGCGATCTGGTCGTCGTACTGCAGGGTCGTGAAGCCGACAGCGTCCTTCTCCGCGTTCAGAGCGGTGAGCACGGTCTGGCCCTCCGACTTGGGCAGGGTGAAGGAGATGTCGGTCAGACCCGTCGCGGCGGCCGAGACGTTCTGCACGATCATGTCGATGTTCGAGCCGGTCTTGGCGACGATCGTGAAGATCTGGGCCGCCTTGCCCGGGATGTCGGGAACACCCACGACGGTGATCTTGGCCTCGTTCAGATCGGCGGCGACTCCGGCGATGATGGGCTCTTCCACGGTTTCTCCAGGCTCGGGGTTGTAGACGATGGTGCCCTCGTTGGGGCTGAAGGAGGAGCGGACGTGCAGCGTCACGCCGTGACGGCGAGCGAACTCGACGGCCCGGATGTGCAGCACCTTCGCGCCGGCGGCGGCTAGCTCGAGCATCTCTTCACTGGTGATGCGGTCGAGCTTGTGGGCCTTCTTGACCACGCGCGGGTCGGCGGTGAAGACGCCGTCCACATCCGTGTAGATCTCGCAGGTGTCGGCACCGAGACCGGCGGCGAGCGCGACGGCCGTGGTGTCGGAGCCGCCACGACCGAGAGTCGTGATGTCCATGGTCTCGCGGCTGAAGCCCTGGAAACCCGCGACGATGACGATCGCGTTCTCCTCCAGCGCCTCGCGCAGTCGCACGGGCGTGATGTCGACGATGCGGGCGGCGCCGTGGCGCGCATCCGTGATCATGCCGGCCTGGCTGCCGGTGAAGGACCGTGCTTCGTACCCCATCGATTTGATCGCCATTGCCAGCAACGCCATCGAGATGCGCTCGCCGGAGGAGAGCAGCATGTCGAGTTCGCGCGGCGCCGGAATCGGCGTGACCTCGTGGGCCAGGTCGAGCAGGTTGTCGGTGGTGTCGCCCATCGCGGAGACCGCGACGACGACATCGTTGCCGGCCTTCTTGGTCTCGACGATGCGCTTGGCGACCCGCTTGATGCTCTCGGCGTCGGCGACCGACGACCCGCCGAACTTCTGCACGATCAAGCTCACTGCATACTCCTGCTGCTGGATGAAGGGTCCGGGGCGCGACCCGACGAACGATCCTACCCGGCGTGATATGGCCGATCCGCCATATGGCGGCTGGAGTACCCGATGCCGGATGGGGTGAGCGGCGAAACGGAATCCTCACCTGTCCGAAACGCGGTGACAACATCCATCCGGTAGACCGGACTCCGAGTAACCGGACCCGAACGCCGGCGGCTCGGAAGGATCCTGTGTCCGCCTCCGCAACGAACCAGACTCGACGCGCGTACGAACTCGTGCGCTCCCTCATCCGCTCCGGCTTTCTGATCAACGATGAGAAGCTGGTCGAGGATCGCCTGATCAAAACCTTCGGGATCCCGCGCGCGAGCGTACGAGAGGCCCTGCAGCAACTCGCGTTGGAGGGCCTGGTCTCGCGGCAGCGGCGCAGCGGAACGCGAGTGAGCCAGCAGTACTACCAGGTGCCCATCGACGACATCCTGCCCTGGCGCACGCCGGCGGGCTTCATGGTGCGGATCACCGACGACCGCGTCGTACCGTCGACGCCTCTCATCCGCTCGCGTTTGGGGACGGCGGACGAGGTGGTGGGACTGATCGAGCATTTCTTCGAGCACGTGACCGCCGAGGGCGCGAGCGCGATCGGCGTGCGGATCGCCTACTACCGCACCGCTTTCCGCCAGCCCGCCGCTTGGAACGCGTGCCCGAGCCTCGCCGTCGCGTTCGAGAGCGTCTTCGGCGTCGCCCTCGGCGGCATCGATACCGTGGTCGACGCCGTGGCGGCGGACGCTGCCACGGCCGAGCTGCTGGAGGTGCGGGTCGGCGCTCCGGTACTGATGCGCGAGCAGGTGCTGCGCGGAGTCGACGGGATCGCCTACGAATACACGTTCTCGCACTACCGTGCCGACCGGGTGTCGTTCCCGATGACGGGTGAGCCCGAGCGCGCGGAGGCCTACGAGCAGTTCGCGCGCTGACCCGACCACCCAATCGTCGATCGTCGTCCGCGTTTAAGACCTTCGCGCGGCGGATAAAGCCCTCCGCCGCCACCGCGCCGCCAATGCGCGGTTATGAAAAGGTCGCTGACCAGGCAGTCCGGCGTGAATACGCCTCGGAGTGCGATCGCAACCGGGCGCAATAGGCGCTTAATCGCGGGGATACGGCGGCGTAACCGCTGGCGCCTTGACTGTCACCAGACGCCGCTCGCCTCGATCCTGCGGCGGCCCCTCCCCCTCGTGCACCTCCCTCAGCATCGGAGCATCCCGCCCATGAAACTGCGCACCTACGCCGCCATCGGCGCCCTGACGATCGGACTCGCCGCCGCGCTGTCCGGCTGCACGTCCGCCACCGGATCCGACAGCGGATCCGCCGCCGCCGCCGAGCTCACCACCGACCAGCAATCCTGTGTCGACGCGGTGCAGAGCAAGGTCGACGCCGCCACCGCCGCGTCGGACCTGCTGGCACCCGAGACCGGGCTCGACCTCGCCTCGCTGAGCGGTGACACGGTCTGGTTCATCACCGTCTCGATGAACCAGTTCTCCACCGACATGGCCGACGGCGTTCAGGCCGCGGTCGACGCCGCGGGCATGAAGCTGGTGAAATACGACGGCCAGGGCACCGCGAACCGCTTCAACGAGGGAATCGAGCAGGCCGTCGCTCAGGACGCCGCCGGCATCATCCTCGTCGGGATCGACCCGGCCGTGGTCTCCTCCGCGCTGGCCGAGGCCGAGGCCGCGGGCATCCCGATCCAGAACACGTTGAACGGCGACCCCGACGACGAGGTGCCCGCCGGCATGTACACCAACCTCACCTCCGACTTCACCACCGACGGCGCCACCGCCGTGGACTGGGCGCTGGTCGACGGCGGCTGCGACGTGAACATGACTGTCATCTATTCGAGCGGCGTGGGCGTCTGGCAGAAGATGGCCGACGGCGCGAAGGCCGAGATGGAGGAGGCGTGCCCGGATTGCACCATCAACCTCCTCGACGTCGACATCGCCAAGGTCGCGACGGATGTGGGTAGCCAGCTGCAGACCGCACTGCAGAAGGACCCCGACACGAACTACGTCTTCCCCGTCTGGGACAGCGCGGTGCCCTACGTCACCCCGGTGCTCTCGGCCGCCAACTCGAGCGCGAAGATCGTCAGCCGTGACGGCCTCGAGGCGAACATCGCGATGATCGTCGACGGCGACCAGGACATGACCATCGCGATGCCCACCACGGGCTGGATCGGCTGGATCGCCTTCGACTCGCTGGCCCGCAACATCCTCGGCGACGCCGACCCGGGCTACGTGATCCCGACGCACATCATCGACACCGCCAACGTCGGTGACGGATCGGCCGAGGAGGTCTGGCCGAACTATGTCGGCTACGAGGACGCCTTCACCGAGGCCTGGGCGAAGTAGTCCGCGCCGCTCGCCGAGAGCACATCCGGATGCGGCGGGTCACCCCGGCCCGCCGCATCCGCCCCGTTCCGACCCCCGCGAACCGAGGAGCATCCCGCATGACCGTGACGCACACCCCCGCCGCCACCGCCCCGGCGGCACCCTCCCCCACGCCCCCGCCGGCGAAGAGCCGGCTGAACTTCGGTGGACTGTTCGAGAAGTGGGCCCTCGTCGGCGCGCTGCTTCTGCTCGTGGTGATCTGCATGGTGGGGCTGCCGCAGTTCCGCACCGTCGCGCTCTTCACCACCATGCTGAACGCGCAGTCGCTTGTGCTGCTGCTTGCCCTGACCGCCACGATCGTGCTGCGGCTGGGCGACTTCGACCTCTCCGTCGCCCAGACCATGGTCGCCACGGCCGCCGTGATCGGCCAGATGACCACGGCCGGCGTGCCTGCGTGGATCGCGATCGCCTCCGGGTTCGCACTCGGCGCCGTGGTCGGCCTTATCAACGCCCTGCTCGTGGTGCGGGTGGGTGTCGACTCGTTCGTCGCCACCCTCGGCTCGTACACGGCGCTGGCGGGGCTGACCTACCTGATCACCGACAGTCGGATCATCTCGGGCATCCCGGACGACTTCGTCAACTTCTCGCGTTCGCAGCTACTGGGCCTGCCGCTGATCACCTGGTACGCCTGGATCCTGGTCGTGGTGCTCTGGTACGTCTACCAGCGCACGCCGCTGGGCCGCTATACGGTCTTCATCGGCGGCAACCGCAACGCCGCACGCCTGGCCGGCATCGCCGTGAACCCCATCCGCACCGGCGCCTACGTGGTTTCGGGCCTGCTCGCGTCGTTCGTCGGAGTCTGCTTCGTCGGGTACTTCGGAGCGGTCGACCCCTCCGTCGGCGGACAGTACATGCTGCAGCCCTTCGCCGCCGCCTTCCTCGGCGCCACGGCCATCACCGTCGGGCGCTTCAACGCCTGGGGCACGATCACCGCGCTCTACCTGCTCACGGTGGGTATCACGGCCCTGCAGCTTCTCGGCGCCGAGACCTGGGTGACGAACCTCTTCTACGGCCTGGCCCTGATGATCTCGGTCACCGCCGCGAAGATCGCCGGCCGCCGTCGCGCCGGAGGAAGCGTATGAGCACCCCGCCCGCCCAGCCGCGCATCGCCTTGCACGTGGCGAACCTGCGCAAAACCTACGGCGGCGCGATCGCCCTCGACGACACGAGCCTCACCGTTCGCGCCGGTGAGGTGCACGCCCTGCTCGGGCAGAACGGCTGCGGCAAGTCGACCCTGGTCAAGTCGCTCACCGGGGTGATCACGCCCGACAGCGGCAGCGTCGAGGTCTACGGATCCGCACTCGAGATGCCTCTCAGCGACCCGCACACCCGGGGCATCGCGGTGATCCACCAAGACATCGGCCTCGTCGAGGACATGACGGTGCTCGAGAACCTCGGTGCGAACGCCCGCTACGGCGCGCGTCTGCTCGCCCCCGTCGATGTGAAGCAGGAGCGGGCGATCTACACCGAGTTGATGCACGGGCTCGGCTTCCAGTTCCCGCTCGACGCGCTCGTCTCGACCCTCAGCCCCGCCGAACGGGCCCTGCTCGCCGTCGTCCGCGCGCTGCGGTTGATGGAGGGTGAGACCGACTCGCAGCTGTTCATCCTGGACGAGCCGACCGCCGCGCTTTCGCGCCCCGAGGCCGCGCGACTGCTGGCGTTGATGCGCACGGTCGCCGACCGTGGTTCGGCCGTCGTGTTCATCAGTCACCGCCTCGCCGAAGTGATGGAGGTCTGCGACCGGGCCACCGTGATGCGCGCCGGCCGCGATGTGGTCGAGGTCGCCATCGCCGACACGACTCGTGCCGATCTCGTCGCGCACATGCTCGGACGCCGCCTCGACGACTTCTACCCGGCCCCGCCGTCGGGGGTGCCCGGCCCGATTCGGCTCGCGGTCGACGGCATCACCGGGGAGCGGGTGGACGAGGTGTCGTTCGCCGTGCGCGCCGGCGAGGTCGTCGGAGTGACGGGTCTTGCCGGGATGGGCCAGGAGGAGCTGCCGTTCCTGCTGTCGGGCGCGCAGAAGGCGCGTGCCGGCACGGTGGCGATCGACGGCTCCGCCACCACGCTGCGCACGCCGGCCGCGGCGATCGCGGCGGGCGTCGCCCTGGTGCCGGGCAACCGGCTCCGCGACGGCATCTGGATCGCCGGCACCGCGGAGGAGAACGTGGTCCTTCCTGTGCTCGGACGCTTCTCAGGACTCTTCGGTGTGCGGCAGAAGGACGTACGGGCGCGAGCGGCCGAGCTGATGGCTCAGGTGCGCGTGCATCCGAATCGCCCCGACTACCCGATGGCCGCCTTCTCGGGCGGCAATCAGCAGAAGGTGGTCTTCGCGAAATGGCTGCAGAAGGAGCCGGGGGTGCTGCTGCTGGACGAACCGACCCAAGGCGTCGACCCGGGATCGGCGAAGGAGTTGCTGGCCGCCGCCGCGAAGACCGCGGCCGACGGCAGCGCCGTGGTCGTCTTCTCCGGCGAGCACGAGATGCTCGCGGCCGTGTGCAACCGCGTGCTCGTTCTGCACCACGGCAGCCTGATCGCCGAGCTCGCCGGCGACGCGCTGACCGAGCATGCCCTCCTCGAAGCGTGCGAGTCCTCGCCCGCCGAGGTCGAGACCTTCGCCGCCTGACTCCGTCGCGGAAGCGACAGCACGCACCGGCATCCCTCCCCCACACGTAAGGAAGCACCATGTCTGCAGATCCGTTCCGCCTCGGCTGGTTCGGCAACCTCGCCGCCCCCGAATGGAAGTCGCCCTACAGCGGCAACGACGCGACCACCAACTATTTCAACCTGCGCTTCTACCAGGACATGATCCGCAACATGGAGCGCGCCGGCTTCGATTTCCTGATGATCGAGGACTCCCTCATGGTCAGCGACATCTACCAGGGCACCGCCGAGATCGAACTGAAGCACGCCCGTTACGCCCCCAAGATGGACCCGATCGCCGCCGCCGGGATGCTCGCCGCGGTCACCGAGAAGATCGGCATCGTCTGCACCGCGTCGACGACCTTCTACCACCCGTACCAACTGGCGCGGCAGATGGCGACGCTGAACCACATCACGGGCGGACGCATCGGCTGGAACGTGGTCACGTCTTCCGAGGACCGCGCCGCGCAGAACTTCGGCCTCGACAACCTGCCCGAGCACGACCGCCGCTACGACATGGCGGAGGAGTTCATGGACGTCGCGAAGAAGCTCTGGGGATCGTGGGAGGACGGCGCGATCCTGGCCGACCCCGAGTCGGGCTACTACACGGACCACACCAAGGTGAAGCCGATCTTCCACGACGGCGAGTTCTTCCGCTCGCGCGGCCCGCTGAACCTGCCGCCCGGGCCGCACGGCCAGCCGGTGATCTGCCAGGCCGGCGGCTCCCCCCGCGGTCGGGATTTCGCGGCGGAGCACTCCGACATCGTGTTGACGATCCCCGCCGGCGTCGAGGGCGCCAAGAAGTACCGCGCCGATATGCGCGAGCGCGCCGTGAAGTTCGGCCGCAACCCGGACGATCTCAAGGTGTTCCCGGTGGTCTACCCGATCGTCGGCGAGACCCAGCGCGAAGCGGAGGAGAAGAACAAGGCCTGGTACGCCCGCAAGCAGCACAACTTCGAGGTGCAGATGACCCACATGGCGGCGACGATGGAGCTGGACATGTCGCAGTTCGACCTCGACGCGCCCATCCCGGACGATCTCACCACGAACGGCCACCAGAGCCAGCTCGTCGAGTGGCGCAAGCAGCTCAACGGTAAGACGATCCGCGAGGGCTTCAGCGGCATGCGCGTGCAGACGACCGAGATGGTCGGCACCCCCGACGCCATCGCGGCGCAGATGGACGAGTTCATGCAGGAGGTGGGCGGCGACGGCTTCTTGATCTACGGACAGCCGATCTCGCGCCAGTCGATCGCCGAGATGACCGACGGCGTCGCACCGGCGCTGCAGCGCCGCGGCCTGCTGCGCACCGACTACGCGCACGACACCCTGCGCGAGAACCTGCGCTCGTTCGTCTGATGATGCGTCGCTCCTACGCGGACACCCCGCGCGGGCAGGTGCACCTGCGCCGCGCGGGCCACGGCCCCGAAACGGTGCTGCTGCTGCACCAGACCGCCGCCTCGTCGGCGATGTACGAGGCCTTCGCCGCCGAGTTCCTAGCCGCGGAATCCGCGAAATACACCCTGATCGCCGTCGACACCCCGGGATTCGGGATGTCGTTCACGCCGGAGGATCCCTACGACCTCGGCGATTGGGCGGACGACCTCCTCGCCGCGGTCGAGGGCCCGATGCACGTGCTCGGTCACCACACGGGTGCCTCGATCGCGGTGGCGATGGCCGCGCGGGCCGCGGAGCGGATCGCGAGCCTCACCATGATCGGCGCCACCGTTCTGCCGGACGCCGAGCGCGCCCGCTGGGAGGCCGGTGTGGTCGGGATGCAGCTCGCCGACTCCGGAGCGCACCTCTCCACCGCCTGGTGGCAGGTGGCGAACATCGACGGCGACCCGAACGCCTACCCGCCGTCGCTCGCGCTGCGCCAGCGCGAGACCGTCGACAAGCTGCGCGCCGGCAGCCGGTGGCACGAGGCGTACCTGACCGTGTTCCGCACGGATGTGCGCGCTCTTCTCGCGAGCAGCACTGCGCCGGCGTTGCTGATCTGCGGCACCGCGGATGTCCTGTATCCGTACGTGGCCAGCACGCTCGCCGCCCGAGACGGCATCACCTCCGTCGAGCTCGACGCCGGCGCGTACGTGCTCGACCAGGAGCCGGCCGCAGTCGTCGCGCCGCTGCTGGATTTCCTCGCCGCCCATCCGATCGCCGGTGAGGCCGCGTGATCCCGCTCATCGTGTGGTTGGCGGAGCCCGCATCCGCTCGCGACACCCTGACCACGATCACCGAACTCGACGCCGCCGGGGTCGACGCGGTGATCCTGCCCGGCGAGGCCGATGGTGCGGCGGATGCGCTGCTGCTCGCCTCCGCGGCGACCCGGCGCGCCCCACGGATCGGCCTCGTGCCCGCCCTCTCGCCCTGGTCGCAACCGCCGTTCCACACGGCGCGCGCGCTCAACACCTTGGACGCGCTCAGCAGCGGCCGGGCCGGATGGTTCGTCGACGAGCGCCCCCTGGACGGCGGTGGCAGCGACGATTCCGGCCGCTGGTTCGCCCACCGCGCATCCGCTGCAGAACGGGTCGACGCCCTCGCCGACTACCTTGCGGCCACCGCCGCCCTCTGGAACTCTTGGGAGCCCGACTCTTTGATCGCCGACGTCGCCTCCGGGCGCTACGTGGATGCCGACCGGGTCCACGTACCGCACTACCGCGGTGAGTACTACGCCGCGCGCGGCCCGCTGAACGCGCCGCGGGGTCCGCAGGGCCGGCCCGTGCGTTTCGCCGAGGGGCCCGTGACCGAGTGCGCGGATGTGCTGATCGTGTCGTCCGAGACAGAGGTGGACGCCGCTCGCGCGGCCGGCAGCCGGGTGCTGCTGCGCCTCGACGGCGACGCGGTGCTCGCCCCACCGCCGACCGCAGGCGACGGCTACGCGTTCGCCGGGATCTCGCGCGGCCCCCGCTACGGCGCGGTGCTGCACGGCGTCATCCCGGAGCTACTCGACGGAGCCGCACCGCGCGCCGGGCTGCTCCGCGAGCGATTCGCCCTCCCCGAGGAGTCGTTCGCCTTCGTGCTCGCACCGACGCTGGACGACCTGATCCTCGAAGGGGACCCCCGATGATGGCCCACACGCCCTCCGGCCGGATGACGCTCGGCTGGTTCGTCAACTACATGCCGACGGCGTGGAACCGTCCGTGGGCCGGGCCCGACCCGCGCGAGTGGCTCGACGGCCAGTTCTACATCGACATGGCGAGGGCGCTCGAACGCAGCGGTATCGACTTCATCATGCTCGAGGATTCGAGCGTGGTGCCCGAGAACTTCGGCGGCGACATGGTGGCCGAGTTCATGGCCACGGTGAAGGCGCCCAAACACGATCCGCTCCCGCTCGCCGCCGCGATCTCGCAGGCAACCGAACGACTCGGCGTCGTCACGACCATGTCGACAAGCCTGTATCCGCCCGAACGGATCGCTCGGCTGCAATCGACCCTCGCCGAACTCACGGACGGCCGCGCGGGCTGGAACATCGTCACGTCCTTCGAGGACCTCGCGGCGCAGCAGGTCGGGCTCGACCGGCTCTGGGAGCACGACGAACGCTATCGCCGAGCCGACGAGTACCTGCGAACGGTCTCGGCTCTCTGGTCGGCGGATGCCCGAGTACAGCTGGCCGGCGAGTTCTACGGCGTCGACGCCCCGCCTGTACCGATGCCGTCGCAGCAGCGCCCGGTGTTCTGCCAGGCCGGCGGGTCGAAGGCCGGCATGGACTTCGCGGCCGATTGGGCGGACCTGATCGTCTCTGCGCCCGTCGGCATCCCCGCGATGACGGCGTACCGGGCCGGGATCCGCTCGCGGATCGAAGCCGAAGGGGGCGACCCGGATCGCTGCCGCGTGCTCTACATGATCACGCCGATCCTCGGAGAGACCGACGCCGAGGCGCACGCCAAGAAGCAGCGGATGTACGCGGCGTCCGGCGACAATTTCCTCCGCCGCATCGTGCAGCTCTCGAACGTGTCCGAGATCGACTTCGCCCAGTACGACCTCGATGCCCCGATTCCGGCGGATGCCACGACGAACGGTGCACAGTCCATCCTCGACACGATGAAGCGGCTGACCGCCGGATCATCGCTGCGCGCCGTCCTCGGCTCGACCGGCGAGTCCACCGCGCTCGAACTGGTCGGCACGCCGGCCACGGTCGCGGACCGCATGGAGGAAGCGATGGCCGAGGTCGGCGGCGACGGTTTCCTGCTCTTCCACGGTGGTGGAGGCCTGATCACACGGCGCTACCTCGACGAGGTGCTCGACGGCCTCGTGCCCGAGCTGCAGCGTCGCGGGCTGGCGCAGCGCGACTACGCCCCGGGCACCTTCCGCGACCGCCTCGCACTGCGATGACGTTCCGACTTCGCTGACGCCCTACCCGCTGACGCCCTCTCGGCGCTGACGCCCTCTCTCGACAACTCTTCGACAGGAGATCTCTTATGTTCCATCTCGGCTGGTTCCTCGGGAACGGCTTCGGCATCCAGGCCTGGGATCAGGTCAACGGCGACGGCCCATGGGTGGGCGCGAACGCCCACGACTGGATGAAGCCCGACATCTACATCGACCTCACCACCTCGATGGAGCGGGCGGGCTTCGACTACATCCTGATCGAGGACACCGCGATGGTGGAGGACAGCTACAACGGTTCCGCCGAGACCTCGCTACGCCGCGGGTTCATGGCGCCGAAGAACGACCCGATGCCGCTCATTCCGCTGATGACCCGCGCGACCAAGCACATCGGCATCGCAGCGACGGCTTCGGTGATCCAGTACCACCCGTACATGGCGGCGCGTCTGTTCACGACCCTCGACCACCTCACCGAGGGTCGGATCGCGATGAACGTCGTCACGTCGGTCACCGACCGCGTCGCTCAGAATTACGGCTACGAGCAGCACTTCGAGCACGACGAGCGCTACGCGATGGCCTCCGAGTGGGTCGAGATCGTGAAGGCGCTCCAGACGTCGTGGGAGCCGGAAGCGGTGCTCGCGGATCTCGCGAACGGCGTCTACGCGGATGCATCGCGCGTGCATCCGATCGATTTCCGAGGAAAGTACTTCTCTTCGCGGGGCCCGCTCAACACCATCCCCGGCCCGCAGGGCGTGGTGCCGATCGCCTCGGCCGGCGGCTCTCCAGCCGGCCGCGCCTTCGCCGCAGAAGTCGACGACACGATGATGTCGATGTGCAAGACCGTCGACGACATGAAGGCGTACCGCGAAGACATGCACCTCCGGCTTCGGATGCAGGGCCGCGACCCGTCGAAGGTCAAGTTCCTCTTCCTGGTCACGCCCGTGATCGCCGACACCGATGAGGAGGCGCGGGCGAAGGCCGCCGCGATGGCGCTCGCCCGCTCGAGCGACGCGGCGATCGAGTACAACCTCTGGAACATGTCGTACACCTCCGGCGGCCGCATCGACTTCGGCGCGATCGACCCCGATCTGCGGGTCTCGGACATCGACCTGACCCGACAGAACGGCGAGATGAGTTCGATCGCGAACCTCTTCCAGGACTCGGAGGGCAAGACCCTGCGCGAGGTCGTCGCCTCGGCGCACCAGATCACCGACCTCGGCCTGGTCGGCAGCCCCGACACCGTCGCGGGGAAGATGGGCGAGATCATGGAGGAGGTCGGCGGCGACGGGTTCCTGCTCTATCTGCCCACCACCCGACGCAACATGGCCGAGGTCGCCGACGGTTTGGCTGCGGCCCTGCGCCGACGCGGTCTGATCCGCGACGGCTACTCCGGATCGACACTGCGCGAGCACCTGCTCGAGTTCTGATGTCAGCGCCGGAGGAGCATCCGCGGGCCGTGCCCGGCAGCGCGCACGGGCGGCAGACCTCGTCGCGCCGGGTGCGCGACCTGGTGCACGCGTCGATCCGCGCCGGAATCTACCCCGAGCACGAGACCCTCGCCGAGGACACCCTGGTGACCTCCCTCAGCGCCAGCCGGAGCGCGGTACGACGGGCGCTGCAGGCGCTCGCCGAACAGGGCGTGATGATCCGCAAGCCACGGATGGGCACGTTCCCCGCGTATCGCGGCATCAGCCTCGATGTGCGGGATGTGGTCGATGGGGAGCCGGAGCGGTTCTCGCTCGACATCATCGCGCAGCGCGAGGTCGACACCTTCCCCCTCATCCATCAGCTGCTCGCCACCGACGAGAGCCGGGTGCGGATGATGGAGAACCTCTTCCTGCACGATGGACTCGTCATCGGCGTACGCACCGCCTACTTCTCGCGGCGGTACACCTCTCGAGGCCTCGCCGGCCCGATCACCATGCGGGAGGTCGGGCGGCAGGTGTTCGCCACGGACGAACTGCGCATCGCCGCGACGGAGATCGGCTCGACGATCGCGGACGAGACCACCAGTCATCTGCTCCACATTGATGCCGGTGCGCCCGTACTCACGCGACACCAGGTGTTCGTGGCCGCCGACGGCACCCCGATCCAGATCGTGTTCGACCATTACCGCGCCGACCGGGTCTCCTTCCGGATGCCCGGCGACACCCCGACATCACAGGAGCAACCATGAAGTGCGGCGTCTTCCTCCCGACCACCAACAACGGTTACATCTACTCGGTGAACTCGCCTCAGTACATGCCCGGCTACGCGCTGCAGAAGCAGATCACCCAGACCGCCGAAGAGTGCGGCTACGACTTCTCCTTGTCGATGGTGAAGTATCGCGGTTTCGGCGGCGAGACGGACTTCTGGAACTGGGCCGTGGAGTCGACCGCGGTGATGGCCGCGCTGGTCGAGGCGACCAGCACCATCAAGCT
Organism: Microbacteriaceae bacterium VKM Ac-2855; assembly: GCA_013204985.1. Lineage (GTDB taxonomy): Bacteria > Actinomycetota > Actinomycetes > Actinomycetales > Microbacteriaceae > Rathayibacter. The sequence goes on along the minus strand of JABMLG010000002.1, from coordinate 117,253 downwards.
CTGGGCATCGGTCGGCGTGCCGTCCGCGAATCCGGCCATGATCGCGCGCACCGTGGCGACGCTGGACGACGCCTCGGGCGGCCGCTTCGGGGTGAACATCGTGGGCGGTTGGAATCGCTACGAGTACGAGCAGATGGGCATGTGGCCGTCGGAGGATTACTACCGCGACCGTTACGCGTGCACCGCCGAGTTCATCGACGTGATGCGCGGTCTCTGGGCGACCGGCCGACTCACCTACGACGGACGGTTCTATCAACTGGACGACTGCATCGTGCAGCCGACACCCACGCACCCGATCACCGTCATCGTACCCGGCCAGTCGACAGCGAGCCTGGCGACCGCCGCCGCGAGTGCCGATGTCAACTTCATCCTCGGCCCGCTGCCCGAGCTCGCCGCTGCTCGCCGCGGGCTCGAGGAGCAGCTCGCGCTGACAGGGCGGGAGTGCGAGAGCGCCGTGCTGATCGGCGTGATCATGGCCGAGACGGACGAAGAAGCGATCGCGCAGGCCCGGTTCTACATGGAGGGCGTCGATCTGGGCGCGCAAGCCGGGATCCTCGCTGCCGCGAGCAACGACCGCACCGGTACCGCCGCAGGCGTGGGGTTGGAACGTCAGCGCGGAGCGGTTCCCGAGATCGTGTTCGAGCACCCCGAGCGCGCAGCGTTCTTGCAGGGCTCCTGCTGGTACTCCCCCGTCATCGTCGGCTCGTACGAGCGCATCGCGGCCTACCTCGACGCCGTCGACACCGAGGCCGGTGTCGGCAGCGCTGTGCTCACCTTCGCCGACTACACCACGGATGTGCGTCGGTTCGCCGAGAAGGTGATGCCGCTGATGGCGACCTACGAGGCACCGGTCGTGATGGCCTGAGAGCACTCGACGGCCGGGTTACCCGACGATCCGTCCGGTCGGGGTCAGTTCTCGACCAGGCGGCGGCCTTCGAAGGCGCGACCCAGGGTGATCTCGTCGGCGTACTCCAGGTCGCCGCCGACGGGGAGGCCGCTGGCGAGGCGGGTGATGCGGATGCCGAGCGTGACCAGGATGCGCGAGAGGTACGTCGCAGTCGCCTCACCCTCGAGGTTGGGGTCGGTCGCGATGATGACCTCCTGCACCTCGCCGTCTGCGAGACGCTGCAGCAGCTGGCGGATGCGCAACTGGTCGGGGCCGATGCCGTCGATCGGGCTGATCGCTCCGCCGAGCACGTGGTACAGGCCGCGGAATTCGCGGGTGCGCTCGATCGCGGGAACGTCCTTCGCCTCCTCGACCACGCAGATGGTCGTGCGGTTGCGCCTGGGGTCGCGGCAGATCGAGCACGTCGCCTCCTCGGCGACGTTGCCGCAGATGTCGCAGAAGTGCACCCGGGTGCGCAGCTCGAGCAGGATCTCGGCGAGGTGCGTCACGTCGAACGACTCGGTCTGCAGGATGTGGAACGCGATGCGCTGAGCCGACTTCGGACCGATGCCCGGTAGGCGGCCGAGCTCGTCGATCAGTTCTTGGACGATGCCTTCGTACATGTGCTCACCGCCTCCTTTCGTTGGGGGTCGTGTTCGGTGGGAGTCAGGAGATGCGCGGGCCGCGCGGCTCGTGCGGCTGCTCCTCGATGAATTGGGCGCCCAGGATCTCGCGGACGACCGCCTCACCGTAGCGCTGGCGACCGTCAGCGGTCTCGGAGCGGGTGGTCCGCGTGACCGGACGCGGCGCGGCGCGTGGGGCCGGGGCGGGCGGCGCGACCGGGGCCGCTGCGGGAGCGGGCTCGGGGGTCGGAGCGGCCGCGGCCCACTCGTTCGTCGGCGCCGACTCGTAGGGCGGGAACTCGTCGTCCGGCGGGACGTCGTCGAAGGGCGGCTCGTCGTCGGCGGGGGCGGGCGCGGCTGCACGCGCCGACGGAGCCTCCGCGATCGCGGCCGCCGGTGCGGCTTGGAGCACGGCGGACAGCGGTGCGGGCTCGGGCGAGGACTCGGGCACGGGGACGGCGTCGGCCGCCGAACCTGCGCCCGGGATGGCGACGGTCGCCCAGCCGTCGGTACTCGGCGGCGGGGTCGTCGTCTGGACGGGCTCCGCGACCGGGGCGGGTGCGGGCGCGCTCGTCGCGACCGTCTCCTCCGGCGGTCGACCGGTGTCGACGCGGGCGATGTACTTCACCCGCAGGCCGAGCACCTGCTGGATCGCCTGGCGCAGGTATTCGCTCACCCCGGGCTGGCCGGCCTGCCCGGTCATCTTGAACGAGTCGACGTCGTTCTGGCTCGGGAACGACAGCGTCAGCACGTCGTCCTTAAGCGCGCGGACCTGCGCGGTGTAGGCGATCAGCCACGCCGTCATCTTGGTCTTCTGCACGACTTCGAGGATCTCGGGCCACGCATCCTTCATCCGTTGCAGGGTGATCGGGGCGTTCGGGTCAGCGGCCGGCGTCGGCGCTGCGGATGCGGGCGCTGCGGATGCGGACGCTGCGGCGGCAGGCGGCGCGGCGGCAACGGGCGCGGCGGATGCGGGCGCAGCGGCCACGACGGGTTCTGGCGCGGACGGTGCCGGGGCGGCAACCGGTGCCGCCTCGGGCTCGCGTTCCGGAGCGGGGGCTCCAGCGGCCGCGGCCGGCGCTCGCACCGGCTCTGCCGCGGGTGGCGCCACGGTCGGCAGCGGCGCGACGCGGACGGCCTCGCGCACCGGTGCGGCGTCGCGGACGGGAGCAGCCTCGCGCACCGGCGCCGCGGATCCGCCCGTGCCGTGCACGAGTGCTCGCGCGATCATCAATTCGAGGTGCAGTCGCGGTGAGGTGGCGCCCGTCATCTCGGTGAGGGCCGCGTTCACGATGTCGGCGACGCGGGAGAGTTCGGACATCCCGAGTGTGCGCGATTGGACCGCCATGTGGTCGAGTTCGTCCTGCGAGAGGCCGCGCAGCACAGCGGATGCACCGCCGCCGGTCGCCGCGACGACGATGAGGTCACGGAGGCGCTCGAGGAGATCCTCGACGAAGCGACGTGGATCCTGACCGGTCTGCACCACGCGGTCGACGGCGCCGAACGCCTCGGCGGAGTCGCGCTCGGCGAGGGCGTCGATCACGTCGTTCAGCAGCGCGCCGTGGGTGTAGCCCAGCAGCGCGACGGCGCGCTCGTAGTCGACGGTCTCGTTCTCGGAGCCCGCCATGAGCTGATCGAGCAGCGACAGCGTGTCGCGCGCCGAGCCTCCGCCCGCGCGAACCACGAGCGGAAGCACACCGGCCGCGACCGTGACGCCCTCGCTCTCGCAGAGCGTGCCGACGTAGTCGAGCATCTGGGCGGGAGGGATGAGGCGGAAAGGGTAGTGGTGGGTGCGCGAGCGGATCGTGCCGATGACCTTGTCGGGCTCGGTCGTCGCGAAGATGAATTTGATGTGCTCCGGCGGCTCTTCCACGATCTTCAGCAGGGCGTTGAAGCCGCCCGGCGTGACCATGTGCGCCTCGTCGATGATGAAGATCTTGTAGCGGTCGCGCGCCGGAGCGAAGATCGCGCGCTCGCGCAGGTCGCGCGCGTCGTCGACGCCACCGTGGCTCGCCGCGTCGATCTCGACCACGTCGAGCGAGCCGTTGCCGTCGCGGCTCAGCTCGACGCAGCTCGGGCAGACGCCGCACGGGGTGTCGGTCGGTCCCTCCGCGCAGTTCAGGCAGCGCGCCAGGATGCGTGCCGACGTCGTTTTGCCGCAGCCGCGCGGGCCGCTGAACAGATAGGCGTGGTTGACCCGGTTCGTCCGCAGAGCGGTCATGAGGGGATCGGTCACCTGAGACTGGCCGATCATCTCGGCGAACGTCTCGGGCCGGTATCGGCGATAGAGGGCTGCAACCACCGGATAAGAGTAACGGCGACCTCCGACACGCAGTGGAGGTAGCCCCCTCTGTCCGCCCCGCATGACGGAAATGCAGGAGATCTCGGAACGTGACCGTGCGCATCCGCATGGATTCGCCGCACATCCAGCAATCTCCTGCATTTCCCGATCCGCCGCGATGTGGGACCGCTCCGGGCCGGTATGGATCGGCGGCGCCGCAGCGGCCTACAGTCGACGCATGGAGTACGACGCGATCGTGGTGGCGGGCGGGCGCGGCTCGCGCGTCGGCGGGGCGGCGAAGGTGCTGGGAGTCATCGACGGCCGCACGTTGCTCGGCCGGGCCATCGCGGCGTGCAGCGGGGCGCGGGTCGTGGTCGTCGGTCCGCCGGAACTGGCGCTGCACGCGGGGGCGGCGACGCTCGTGCGCGAGGATCCGCCTTTCGGCGGACCGGTGGCGGCGATCGCGGCCGGATGCGCGGCGGCGACTGAGCCCGCACCGTGGACCCTCGTGCTCGCCGCCGACCACGTCGACCCCACCACCGCCATCGCCGCCGTGCTCGCCGCCACCGAAAGCGCGGCCGACGTCATCGACGGGGTCATCGCCGTCGACGAGAACGATCGCGGCCAGTACCTGCTCGCGGTCTACCGCAGCGACCGCATCCGTTCGGCGCTGGCCGCGTTGCCGACGGTCGACGGTGCATCCGTACGCACGCTCATCCGTGGGATGCGGCTGCGCGCAGTTCGCGTCGAGCCCGGTGCCGCTCGCGACGTGGACACACCCGAGGACGCGCTCGCCGCCCGCGTGACGCTGCCGCCCGCGTGACGCTGCTGCCCGGGCCCACAATGGAGACATGAGCACCGACGACGAGACCACCGCCACCCTCGACGCCTGGTGGGCCGAGCTGACAGCCGCGCTGGGCCTCGGTGAGGTCCCGATCGAGCGTGATGCCCTCCTCGGTCTCGCCGGCGTCGCGGCGCACGCGGTCGTCCGGCCGGCCGCGCCGCTCACGACGTTCCTCGTCGGCTACGCCGCGGGGCTCGCCGGCGGTGGTGCGGATGCGCTCACCCGCGCATCCGAGACCGCCACGGCGGCCGCCCGCGCCCGCACCTGACACTGCGCTGTCGTTTTCGCCGCGCGCGCCCGGCATGCCACCCGCGCGAGGCGAAAACGACAGCGCGGGGCGAAGACCGGCCAGTCTTCTCACGCTACTCGCCCGGGCTCCGCCACCGTGCAGATCCGCGACATATCGTTCTCGCGAGCCCCTCATCCGGGCTCGAAGCTCCACCGTCGGAGCCTGTCGATGTCCCGGAGGGACTCGGGCGAGCGCGTTCGCGCCCGCCGGTCAACGACAGGAGAGAACATGTCAGGCAACAGAGCCGTCGCCTACAAATCGCCCGGCGTCGTCGAGGTCATCGACATCGACTACCCGAGCTTCGAGCTGAAGGACGGGCCCGGCGTCAACCCGGCGAACATCGGCCGCAAGATCCCCCACGGCGCCATTCTGCGCACAGTTTCCACCAACATCTGCGGCTCCGACCAGCACATGGTCCGCGGCCGCACGACGGCTCCGGCCGATCTCGTGCTCGGCCACGAGATCACCGGCGAGGTGGTGGAGGTCGGTCCCGATGTCGAGTTCATCAAGGTCGGCGACATCGTCTCGGTGCCGTTCAACATCGCCTGCGGGCGCTGCCGCAACTGCAAGGAGCGCAAGACCGGCATCTGTCTCAACGTGAATCCTGATCGACCGGGCAGCGCCTACGGCTACGTCGACATGGGCGGTTGGGTCGGCGGGCAGGCCGAGTACGTGCTGGTGCCGTACGCCGACTGGAATCTGCTGAAGTTCCCCGACCGCGACCAGGCGCTCGAGAAGATCCTCGATCTGACCATGCTGTCCGACATCTTCCCGACCGGCTTCCACGGTGCCGTCACCGCGGGTGTGGGCGTCGGGTCGACGGTGTACGTCGCGGGTGCCGGCCCGGTCGGCCTCGCCGCCGCCGTCGGCGCGCAACTTCTCGGCGCGGCCGTGGTCATCGTGGCCGACCTCAACGAGGAGCGACTCGCCCAGGCGCGGTCGTTCGGCTGCGAGACGGTCGACGTCTCGAAGGGCGACCCGGGAGAGCAGATCGAGCAGATCCTCGGCGTGCCCGAAGTCGACGCCGGCATCGACGCGGTCGGATTCGAGGCGCACGGCAACGGAGCGGACTCAGGTCGGGAAGCTCCCGCTACGGTACTGAACTCGCTGATGACGGTCACGGCGGCGGGCGGTGCGCTGGGCATCCCGGGCCTGTACGTCACGGGCGACCCGGGCGGGATCGACGACGCCGCGAAGGAGGGCTCGCTCTCCATCCGCCTCGGCCTCGGCTGGGCGAAGTCGCTGTCGTTCACCACCGGCCAGTGCCCGGTGATGAAGTACAACCGTCAGCTGATGATGGCGATCCTGCACGACAAGGTGCACATCGCGAAGGCCGTCGACGCCACCGCGATCTCGCTCGAGGATGCGCCCCAGGGTTACGCGGACTTCGACAAGGGCGCGGCGAAGAAGTTCGTGCTCAACCCGAACGGCTACCTCGGTTGAACCCGCGCTTTCGTTTTCACCGCGCGCGCCCGGCATGCCGCCCGCGCGCGGTGAAAACGACAGCGCAGCCGGGGGCAGGCGCCAGAATGAACGGATGAGCACCGAGGTCGACTGGGATGAGGCGCGCGCGATCCTCGCCGCCGCCGCCCCACGGCCGACCACCCTGCACGTGCCCCTGCTCGACGCGGTCGGGCTGCGCGCGGCCGACGAGCTGCGCTCCTCGCGGCCGCTCCCCCATTACGACTCCTCCGCGATGGACGGCTGGGCCGTCCGCGGTGCAGGGCCCTGGCGCATCGGCGACGCCGCGTCGCCGATCGTCACGGGCGCTCTGGTGCCGCCCGGCACGGCCGCCGTGATCCCGGTCGAGCAGGCGACGGTGGTCGACGGATGCGTGCACGCGGCCGAGCCGCGCCCCGGTCGACACATCCGCCGCGCGGGCGACGAGCAGAGCGCTGACGCCGTGCTCGTGGCCGGCGGCGACCGACTCACCCCCGCGCGTCTAGCTCTGCTCGCCATCGCCGGCTTCGACGCCGTGCCCGTGCATCCGCGGATCGACGTGGCGCTCGTCTTCACCGGCGACGAGATCGATGCGGCCGGCATGCCCGCTCCCGGCCGGGTGCGGGATGCCTTCACCCCGATCCTGCCGGCGCTCGTGCACGGCACCGGCGGGCGTGTCGCCTCGATGGCTCGACAGGGCGACGACGCCGAGGCGTTGGCGGCCGCCCTGCGCGCGACGACCGCCCCGATCATCCTGACCACCGGTGGCACCGGACGCTCGGACGCCGACGTGCTGCGCCGCGCGATCGACGGACCGCTGCTGTTCGAGAGCGTGCGGATGCGGCCCGGTCACCCCACGCTCGCCGCACGCCTCGCCGATGGCCGCCTCCTGATCGGTCTGCCCGGCAATCCGCTCGCCGCCGTGCTGGCCGCGCTGTCGTTCCTGCCCGCGGCGCTGGGCGCCGATCCGCTCGAATCAGCGGCCCTCGCAGAACCGGCCGACGCCGCGCCGCGCACCACGCTCGTTCCGGCTCGGCGGACGCCGCACGGTTGGGTGCCGGCCGCGGGCATCCGCTCGCACATGCTCACCGGACTCGCCGCGGCCGACGCCGTCGCCGTGGTGCCGGCGTCGGGCGGCTCCGCGGTGCGCCTGCTGCCTCTGCCCTGGTGACCCCCTCCGAAAAGTTGCAGGAGTCGGGCCTCGACTCCTGCATTTTTCCGGCTAGGAGGCGGGGTCGAGGCGCACCACGACCGACTTGGAGGTCGGGGTGCCCGAGACGTCGGCCGTCGAGGTGAGCGGCACCAGCACGTTGGTCTCGGGGTAGTAGGCGGCGACGCAGCCGCGCGGGGTGTCGTACGCGACGACGCGGAACGAGGGCGCGCGGCGCTCGCCGTCCGACCACTCCGACACGAGGTCGACCATCGCGCCGTCGGCGAGCCCGCGTTCGGCGAGATCGTCGCGGTGCACGAACACCACCCGGCGTCCGCCGTAGACGCCGCGGTAGCGGTCGTCCTTGCCGTAGATGGTCGTGTTGAACTGGTCGTGCGAGCGCAACGTCTGTAGCAGCAACCGCCCCTCCGGCACGCGCGGATACTCGAGCGGATTCGCGGTGAACCGGGCCCGGCCCGTCGCGGTGCGGAATTCGCGCGCGTCCCGCGGCGGGTGCGGCAGCACGAATCCACCCGGCTTCGCCGCCCTCCGGTCGAAGTCCTCGAACCCCGGCACCACGCGCGCGATGTGCCCGCGGATGCGCCGGTAGTCGCCCCGCAGCGCCGCCCAGTCGACGCGCGGCGCATTCGCCCGGCCGGTGAGCACCCGCTCGGCGATCTCGGTGATGATCGCGACCTCGGATCTCACCTCCGGGCCGGGGGGCGAGAGCCGGCCGCGGGAGGCGTGCACGGCGCTCATCGAGTCCTCGACCGTCACGCTCTGCTCCACTCCGCTCTGCAGGTCGCGGTCGGTGCGGCCGAGTGCCGGCAGGATCAGGGCGCGGCGCCCGGTGACGAGGTGCGACCGGTTCAGCTTGGTCGAGACCTGCACCGTGAGCTCGAGCGAACGCATCGCGGCCTCGGTGAGATCGGAGTCGGGAGTCGCCCGCACGAAGTTGCCGCCCATCCCCATGAACACCCGCGCACGGCCCTCGTGCATCGCGCCGATCGCGGCGACGGTGTCGTAGCCGTGCTCCCGCGGCGAGGCGAAGCCGAATTCCGCATCGAGCGCGTCGTGGAAGGTGTCGGGCATCCGCTCGAAGATCCCCATCGTGCGGTCGCCCTGCACGTTCGAGTGTCCACGAACCGGGCAGACGCCGGCGCCGGGCTTGCCGATGTTCCCGGTGAGCAGCAGCACGTTCACCACATCGCGCAGCGTGGCGACCGAGTGCTTGTGCTGCGTCAGCCCCATCGCCCAGCAGACGATCGTGCCGGGCGACGCGGCGATGAGCGCGGCGATCTCTCGGATGCGTGCCTCGTCGATCCCGGAGCCGGCGACGATCTCGCTCCACTCGACGCCTCGCAGCTCGTCGAGGTACGCATCGACTCCGTCGGTGTGCTCACGGATGAACGCGTGGTCGAAGATCCCGCCGCGCGCCTCTTCGCCCTCGAGGAGTGCCTTGCCCAGCCCCTGGAACAACGCCTGATCGCCACCGAGCCGCACCTGCAGGAAGTGATCGGCCAGAGCCGTGCCGTCACCGATCACACCGCGCACGGTCTGCGGGTTCTCGAATCGCAGCAGCCCCGCCTCGGGCAGCGGGTTCACGGCCACGATGGTGGCGCCCGCGCGCTTGGCGCGTTCGAGCGAGGTGAGCATCCGCGGATGGTTCGTGCCCGGGTTCTGCCCCGCCACGATCAGTAGAGAGGCCCGTTCGACGTCGCGCAGCGACACAGAACCCTTGCCGATCCCGATGGTCTCGGTGAGCGCGGACCCGCTCGACTCGTGGCACATGTTCGAACAGTCGGGCAGATTGTTCGTGCCGAAGCCGCGTACGAAGAGCTGGTAGACGAACGCCGCCTCGTTGGAGGTGCGGCCGGAGGTGTAGAAGATCGCCTCGTCCGGGCTCGCGCAGGCCAGCAATTCCTCCGCGATCACGTCGAACGCCTCGTCCCAGCTCACCGGTCGGTAGTGCGTGCCGTCGGCGTCGAGAAGAAGCGGATGCGTGAGCCGGCCCTGCTGGCCGAGCGCGTAGTCGTCCCACGCGCTCAGCTCGGCGACGGAGTGCGCGGCGAAGAACGCGGGCGGAACGGTGCGGAGCGTCGCCTCTTCGGCGACGGCCTTCGCCCCGTTCTCGCAGAACTCGGCGACGTGCCGCTTGTCGGCCTCGGGCCACGCGCATCCGGGGCAATCGAACCCGGTCTTCTGGTTGACCCTCAGCAGCGTCTCGGCGCTGCGCAGAGGACCCATCTGCTCGAACGAGATCTGCAGCGAGTGCAGCACCGCCGGCACACCGACCGCCTTGCGTTTGCGGGCGCCGACCTTCAGTCGTGCCTCGTCGATGTTCTCGGTACGGGGCGTGGACTCGTCGTGGGCCATGCCTCATGGTACGTCCGGTCGCCGGGTCAGGTGCGAGGATGAGGCATGCCCCGCAACCTCGCGCGCTCCCGGATCACCATCGTGCGTGCGGGCGAGCCGGTGCGGCGCAGAGAAGACGTTCTGGCCGCGGAGGAGCCGCTCGAGATCCGGGTCGGCGGCCGGCGCTTCAGCGTCACGATGCGCACCCCGGGCGACGACTTCGACCTGGTCGCCGGGTTCCTCGTGTCGGAGGGTGTGCTGACGGCTGCCGATCAGCTCGCGGCGATGCGGCATTGCGCGAACGAATCGCCCACCGGGGAGAATCTCTACAACGTGGTCGACGCCACCGTCCGCGGGGGGCGGGCGGCGCTGCTGCTCGACCGGGAGCGTGCGGTCTTCACCTCGAGTTCGTGCGGCGTCTGCGGCCTGGCGTCGATCGACGCCGTCGCGACGGAATCGGCCTGGAGCGTCGCCGACGACGACATCGTGATCTCCCCCGAGCTCATCGTCTCCCTGCCCGACCGGCTCCGTGAGGCGCAGGGGCTCTTCGACCGAACCGGCGGAGCGCACGCGGCCGGTCTCTTCGACGCCGACGGCACGCTGCTGTGCCTGCGCGAGGACGTCGGCCGGCACAACGCCGTCGACAAAGTGATCGGCTGGGCGCTGCGCGAGGGCCGGCTGCCGCTGCGCCGGAGCATCCTGCAGGTCTCCGGTCGCGCTTCCTTCGAGTTGGTGCAGAAGGCCGTGATGGCGGGGATCCCGGCCCTCGCCGCCGTGTCGGCACCGTCCTCGCTCGCGGTCGACCTCGCCCGCCGCTCGAGCCTCACTCTCGTCGGCTTCAGCCGCGGCGGCGGCTTCAACGTCTACGCGGGCGAGGAGCGCCTCGGCCTCTGAGCTCGGCCCAACGGCAGCAGTAGCCCGACGCGATCGTCGGGGTCGAAGCCCATCCGGGCTTCGTCGGCGAGCATCTCGACCAGGTGAGAGGGCAGAGTCCGCGGCTCGATGAATCCGCGCCGCTGATAGAACGGCGCATTCCACGGGAAGGACCGGAACGTGGTCAGCGTCACCGCGGTGCAATCGCGGGCCGATGCGTCGTCGACGACCGCCGCGAGCAGTGCGGTGCCGACTCCGGCCCGCCCCGCGTGCGCGGACACGGAGAGCTGCTCCAGATGCGTCGCGTCTCCGATCTCGAACGCGAGCGCGAAGCCCACGGTCCGCCCGTCTCGCTCAGCGATGAGGAACAGTGCGCCGGCGAAGGCCGACGGATCCGTCACCTCCACGCTGGGCAGCGTGCCCGGCGGGAAGCGCTCATCCGCCGAGCGTTCGATGGCGCGCGCGCCCGCGACATCGGCGGGCCCACCGGGTCGGATCACGATTTCCGTCACCGACGACACCCCCTTTAGTAGGGCACGGCCGTCCTGGCCAGCCCCCCGAAATCGGTTCATCGACCCTCTTGACGCGTCGATAGGGTTTCCCGCATGGCCGAGAACGATAACGCGGCCGTTCTGCGTGAAATCCTCGCCGCACTGGATGAACCGGGCGGGATCCATCCCGGCCTCGCGGATTCGGTGCGGGCCCGCGTGCGCGAGACGCTCGACACGGAAGAAGCGCCCGCGCCCCGTCTCGAAGATCGCAACCGGATGCCCACGCTCGGCGTCCCGCTCGCCGCGATCAACGGAGCCCCCGACGACGACCCGCCGTTGCCTCCGGCAGCGCTCTGACGAGAGCTGCGGCTCGAAGCCCCCGGCGCGATCGAGAAAGCCGGCGCGATCCCACGGGCACCAGGACCGACGCCTCAGGCCACGACCGACAACGACTGCCGGGCGATCTCCAGCTCCTCGTTCGTCGGGATGACCAGCACGGCGACCTTCGAGTCGTCCGTCGAGATGCGTCGCGCCTCGCGCGAGGGCGAGGCGTTGCGCTCGGGGTCGAGCACGATGCCCAGGCCCTCGAGCCCCGCCAGCGCTCCTGCGCGCACCGCGGCCACGTTCTCACCGACGCCCGCGGTGAACACGATCGCGTCGACCGAGCCGAGCTGCGCGTAGTACGCGCCCACGTAGTGCCGCAGCCGGTGGTAGTACACCTCGAGCGCTTCGATCGCGACCTCGTCGCCCGCCTCCGCCGCCTCCTGCACGTCGCGCATGTCGCCGCGGCCCGAGAGACCGAGGAGGCCGCTTCGGCGGTTGAGCAGGGTGTCGATCTCATCGAAACCGAGGCCGGCCTTGCGGTGCAGATGGACGAGTACGGCCGGGTCCAGATCGCCCGAGCGCGTCCCCATCACCAACCCCTCCAACGGAGTCAGACCCATCGAGGTCTCCACCGAGCGGCCGCCGTCGACAGCGGTCGCGGAGGCGCCGTTGCCGAGGTGCAGCACGATCGACTTCACGTCGGCACGGCGGCGGCCGAGGAAGGCGGCGGCCGCCTCCGAGACGAACTTGTGGGAGGTGCCGTGGAAGCCGTAACGGCGGATGCGGTGCTTCTCGGCGAGGTCGGCGTCGATCGCGTAGCGGTAGGCCGCCGGGGCGAGCGTGTGATGGAAGGCCGTGTCGAAGACCGCCACGTGCGGTACATCGGGGAAGGCCTTCTGCGCGGCGGTGATGCCCTCGAGGTTCGCCGGGTTGTGCAGCGGTGCGAGGTCGGCGAGGTCCTCGATGTTGATCTTCACCAGGTCGGTGATGAGGGTGGGCTCGAAGAATCGCTTGCCGCCGTGCACCACCCGGTGCCCCACGGCGACGGGCGGGAACTCGTCGAGCGAGGGGCCGTGCTCGCCGAAGGCTGCGATCATCGCCGCGAAGCCCGCCGTGTGGTCGGCGATCTCGATCTCGCTCTCGAAGCTCTCGCCGTCGCGGGAGTGCTTGGTGCGGCCGACCGATTCGCCGATCCGCTCGACGAGGCCGCTGGCGAGGGTCTCCTCCGTGGTCATCTCGATGAGCTGGTACTTGAACGAGGACGAGCCGCTGTTGACGACGAGGACGACGGACACGGTGGGTACTCCAGATGATGAGGGACGGGCGATGCCGGAAGAAGGCGGGACGAACGAGGCAGAACGAACGAGGCAGGCGGAACGAACGAAGCGGGACTAGCGGATGACGGGGATCGCGGAGGTCGGCGGCACCGGGGTCTGGGTCGCCGCCTGGATGGCTGTGATCGCGATGGTGTTCACGATGTCCTGCACGAGAGCACCGCGGGAGAGGTCGTTGACCGGCTTGCGCAGACCCTGCAGCACCGGCCCGACGGCCACCGCACCGGCCGATCGTTGTACGGCCTTGTAGGTGTTGTTGCCGGTGTTCAGGTCGGGGAAGATGAAGACCGTCGCGCGGCCCGCCACCTGCGAGCCGGGCATCTTCGACGCGCCGACCGCCGCATCCGCCGCCGCGTCGTACTGGATCGGACCCTCGACGAGAAGATCGGGGCGACGCTCGCGCACGATCTCGGTCGCGGCACGCACCTTCTCGACATCGGCACCGGCGCCCGAGGCCCCGGTGGAGTACGAGAGCATCGCGATCCGCACGTCGATTCCGAACTGCTCCGCGGTCTCGGCCGAGGAGATCGCGATATCGGCGAGCTGCTCGACGGTCGGGTCCGGATTCACGGCGCAGTCGCCGTAGACCAGCACGCGGTCGGCGAGCGCCATCAGGAAGACGCTCGAGACGACCGAGACGCCGGGCCGGGTCTTGATGATCTCGAAGCCCGGCCGGATCGTGTGCGCCGTGGTGTGCGCCGCGCCCGATACCATGCCGTCGGCGAGCCCGAGCTGCACCATCATGGTGCCGAAGTACGACACGTCCGTGACGGTGTCGAAGGCCATGTCGTAGGTGATGCCCTTGTGCGCACGGATGCTCGCGTACTCCGTCGCGAATCGGTCGCGGAGCACCGGATCGAACGGGCTGAGCACCGTCGCGGCCTCGATGTCGACGCCGAGCGTGGAGGCGCGCGCCCGCACATCCGCGTCCTCGCCCAGGATCGTGACGCGGGCGATGCCGCGCTTGAGAACGGTGGCGGCCGCTCGCAGGATGCGGTCGTCCGAACCTTCGGGCAGCACGATGTGCTGGCCGGCCACCCGGGCGCGCTCGATGAGTCCGTACTCGAACATCAGCGGGGTGACCACCTCGGAGCGGCCCACGTTCATCAGCGTCAGCAGCTCGACGGCGTCGATCTCCTGCTCGAAGAGCGCCAGAGAGGTGTCGTACTTGCGCTGCGAGTCCGCGGCCAGCCGACCGCGCGTCCCGGTGATCCGCACCGCCGTTTCGTAGGTGCCGAAATCGGTCATCACGATCGGCAGGGTGTTGCCGATGCCCTCGATGAGGCGCACGATCGGCTCCGCCAGCTCGAATCCGCCGTTGAGGATGATGCCGGTGAGCGAGGGGAAGTTGCCGGAGGCGTTCGCCATCAGCACGGCGAGCACCACATCGGGCCGGTCGCCGGGAACAACGATCACGCCGCCCTCCATCAGGCGCGGCAGCACGTTCACCATCGACATTCCGGCGACGACGACGCCCATGGCCTCGCGGCCCAACAGCTCAGGATCGCCCGCGACGACCACGCCGTCGACGGCCTCCACGAGGGTGGAGAAGCTCGGGGCCACGAGGAACGGGTCCTCGGCGATGGCCCAGACCGGCACCGGAACGGGAAGTGCGGCCTCGATCGCCGCGATCGTGGCGGGCTTGGTCTGCGGATCGGCCCGGTTGGCGATCACGCCGATCAGACCGGCGTGCGCGCTCTTGAGCTCGACGAGGGCCAGCTCGGTGATCTGCCGCATCTCCTCCGGGGTGCGCGCGGGCGCCTGGCCCAGCTGCTCGCTGCCGGAAGGATCGCGGCCGGTGAGCACCAGCAGAACGGGTGCGCCGAGGTTCGCGGCGATGCGCGCGTTGTAGCCGAGCTCGGTGGGGCTGCCGACATCGGTGTAGTCGGAGCCGAGGATCACCACGGCGTCGCACTGCGCCTCGACGTGCTTGTAGCGTTCGACGATCCGCGAGAGCGCGGCGTCGCCGTCCGCGTGCACGTCGTCGTACGTCACACCGATGCAGTCGTCGTAGGCGAGTCCCTCGCCCGGCTTCGCGGAGTCCGTCTGCTGCAGCAGCATCTCGAGCACGTAGTCGCGCTCCGAGGTGCTGCGCGCGATCGGGCGGAACACGCCGACGCGCTGGATCTGGCGACCGAGAGCGTCGAGCACTCCCAGTGCGATCGTGGACTTGCCCGAATGACCTTCGGCCGACGTGATGTAGATGCTCTGGACCATCGTGACCACTGTATCGAGGCCGGGGCTGCCGAGGCTGAGTGGTCGGCGTGCTCGGCGTGAAGAGCTGCGCGCTCGCCGTGCTCGTTATTGAGATCGCCGTGCTCGTAAACGAGAAATGACCCCTCGCGCACCCGCCAGAGCCCGGTTACCCTTGCTACGTTTCCGTCCTGGGGGAGTTGGCCTGGATGGCGCCACGCGAGGAGCCGAAGAACAGTGTAGCCCGAACCCGCGAGCGATGCGTTCCGGGGGCTGGTCAGCGGAGGGCTTCGTTTCCGGGTAGTATCTCTGAGGTCGCGACCGCGGTTGCGCACTGGAGAATTCGCCTAGTGGCCTATGGCGCACGCTTGGAAAGCGTGTTGGGTGCAAGCCCTCGGGGGTTCGAATCCCCCATTCTCCGCGAACGGTGTCCGTTGCTCTCGCCAGCACGGGCACCGTTTTTCGTTGCCCGGGCGCCATCCGGATCACGCCTGACCTCAGCGGGCGACGCGGGCCAGCCACTCCCCCAGCAGCATCCGCTCGGCGCTCGTGAGCTGGGGCAGCTCGGCGCTCGCGAGCGCCACGGCGTGCGCCACTAATGCACGCTCGGCGGGGTCGGCCGAAGCGGATGCGGTGGTGATCGAGCCGAGGATCGCGTCACGGGTGTGCGCGGAGAGTTCCGGATCGCGCGCATCCGCCGGGGTGCCGATCAGCGCCAGCGTCACCCCCATCCCCGCTGCATGCACGACCTGCACGGCGCGCCCGACGTCCACGGTCAACCGACCCGCCTCCGCCACGCGCTCGACGAGACCGCGCAGGATGGCGGCCGCCGCGCGAGCCGCCTCGGGCTCGTCGCCGTCGCGGTCGGGCCCGCCGTAGATCAGGGCGTAGACGTGCGGATGCGCGAGGCCGAACCCGATGTGCAGGTCCCAGCCGGCGCGCAGATCCTCGACCGGATCGCCACTGGGCTCGCGGCCCGCCTTCACTGCGAGGTAGTCGGCGAAGCCCGCGGTCGCGACGGCGTCGAGCAGCCCGCGCATGTCGCCGAAGGTCCGGTAGATCGTCGGCGCCTGCACACTCGCCGCGGCACTCACCGCGCGGGTCGAGACCGCCTCGAGGCCGCCGTCGTTCAGCAGAGCGGAGGCGGCGTCGAGAATGCGCTCGCGGGGGGTCATCGGCTCGTTCACGCTACCGACGATAACATCTGAGCGTTATCAACTTGACGTAGCAGTGCAAACGTGTTTTCGTTATCGACATGAACACTTTGATCGAGAACCCAGCCACACCGTCCACTCGCGTCGCCGTCGTCACCGGCGCATCCCGCGGTATCGGCCGCGCCGTCGCCGAGCGCCTCGCAGCCGATGGCCTCGCCGTCATCGTCGGCTATGCCGGCAACACGACCGCCGCCGAGCAGACCGTCGCGGCGATCATCGCATCCGGCGGCCGCGCCGTCGCCGTGGCGGGCGACGTCGCCGACGAAGCCGAGATGACCGCGCTCTTCGACCGCGCCGAGGCCGAATTCGGCGGCGTCGACGTAGTGGTGCACTCCGCCGGCGTGATGACGCTGCAGCCGCTCGTCGATTTCGACCTCGACGCCTTCGATGCTCAGCTGCGCACGAACGTGCGCGGCACGTTCGTGGTCGACCAGCAGGCCGCGCGGCGCGTGCGGCCCGGCGGCGCGATCATCAACTTCTCCTCGAGCGTGCCGAAGATCGGCGGACCGGGCTACTCCGCCTATTCGGCGACCAAGGGCGCGGTCGACGCGATGAGCCGAATCATCGGTCAGGAGCTGCGCGGCCGCGACATCACGGTCAACGCCGTCGCGCCGGGCCCTGTCGCCACCGAGCTCTTCCTCGACGGGAAGAGCGACGAGCTCATCGCGAACATCGCGAAGCTGAACCCGTTCGAACGCCTCGGCGAGCCCGCCGACATCGCCGAGATCGTCTTCTTCCTCGCCGGCCCCGGCCGCTGGATCAACGGCCAGACCCTCTACGCGAACGGCGGCGTCGCGTAGCCCGCCACCCCCTCCTGCGAGGGACCCGTCCTGTGCGCGTCGGACCCCCTCAGGGCGGGTCCGACGCGCACAGGAGGGGTCCCTCGCAGGAAGGCGGGCGACTCGTCGCCGGCAGAAAGCTAGAGGCGGAGGCCGAGGTGCAGGGCGTCGCCGCTCGACGGCAGCTCGGCGAAGCCGAGGTGGCGGTAGAAGGCGACCGCGTTCGTGTTCGCGGCATCCACGCCGAGGTGCACGCCGGCTGCGCCACGCGCGCGAACGGCGTCGCAGAACGCCTCGATGAGTCGGCGGCCGGATCCGCTGCCCTGCATCTCGGGCAGCAGATCGATGTGCAGGTGCGCCGGGTACTCGTCGAGCTCGTCGATCAGCATGTCCTCCGGATGCAAGCCCGCTCGAACCACCGGCTCATCCGCCACGCCGATCACGTCCACGCCGTCGCCGCTCCAGCGCCGCGCGAAAGCCGGCAACCAAGCGCGCCGGTACCGCTCGACGTAGTCGCGGGTGTCCGCCGTGCCGATCACGTAGCCTGCGGCTCGGCCGGCGTGCTCGACGACGAAGGCGAGCGCCGGCTCGAGTTCGAGGTACGGGCCGCAGTAGACGTCGGCGAGCAGGCTGTCGTCGGAGTAGCGACCACGCGCGTCCGCCCCCGCCGCGCCGGTGCGCACGCACACGTCGTAGAGGGCCTCGCGGTCTGCCTGCCGGTAGCCGCGGATGCCGTCGCCGGTCACCGTCGCCGTGCCGTGCCGAAGATGCCCTTGATCACCTCGCGGATCACCGATTTGCCGACGCTCGAGCCGAGCACCTCCTCGATCACCGTCTTCTGAGGGCGGGTCGACGTGCGGCGCGTCGTCGTCTTCGGTTCCATCTGCTTGCGCATCCGCTCGTACTCCGCATCCGCCTTCTTCTGCGCTGCGGCACGCTCCTTCTCGAGACGGGCCTGCTGCTTCGCGGCGTCGGCCTGCTCGTCGGCACGGCGCTCGGCGTCGACCCGAGCGGTCTGAGCTGCGGCGGCCGCGTCGAGCTTGCGGCCGAGGATCTCGCGGGCCGAATCCCGGTCGAGAGCGGTGCCGTACTTCGGCAGCAGCGGCGACGCCTGCACGGTGGCCGCGATCCGCTCGGCGGGAGTCGGCGACATCGAGCCCTGCGGCGCGCGCAGCCGCGTCCAGGCGACGGGCGTGGGCGCGCCCTTCTCGTTCATCACGGTCACGATCGCCTCACCGATCGCGAGCGACTGCAGCACCTCGCCGAGTTCGTACTCGCTGGTGGGGTACGTCGACACGGTCGCCCGCAGCGCCTTCGCATCGTCGGGCGTGTGTGCTCGCAGCTGGTGCTGCACACGTGAACCGAGCTGGGCGAGCACGTCGTTCGGTACATCCTTCGGGGTCTGCGTGACGAAGAAGATGCCCACCCCCTTCGAGCGGATGAGCCGCACGGTCTGGGTGATCGAGGCGAGGAAGTCCTTCGACGCGTCGCGGAACAGCAGGTGCGCCTCGTCGAAGAAGAACACCAGCTTCGGCTTGTCGGCGTCGCCGACCTCGGGCAGATCGTTGAAGAGATCCGCGAGCAGCCACATCAGGAAAGTGGAGAAGAGAGCGGGCTTGTCGGCGACGCCGGGCACCTCGAGCAGGCTGACGATGCCGCGACCATCCGCAGCGTGCCGGATGAAGTCGGCCGTGTCGATCTCGGGTTCGCCGAAGAAGACGTCGGCGCCCTGATCGGAGAAGGTGATCAGCTCACGCAGGATCACCCCGGCCGTCGACTTCGACAGGCCGCCGAGCGTGGCGAGCTCGCCCTTGCCGTCGTCGCTCGTGAGGTAGCTCAGCACCGCACGCAGGTCGGGCAGATCGACGAGCGGGAGTCCGGCCGATTCCGCGTAGTGGAACACCAGACCGAGGCTCGACTCCTGCGTCTCGTTGAGCCCGAGGACCTTCGACAGCAGCAGCGGACCGAAGCCGGTCACGGTCGCGCGGACCGGGATGCCCGTGCCCATGCCGCCGAGGGCGAAGAACTCCGTCGGCGCCGCGACGGCCTGCCAGTCCTGGCCGATGCCACGGGTGCGCTCGAGGAGCTTGTCGTTCGGCGTGCCCGGGGTCGCGATGCCCGAGAGGTCGCCCTTGATGTCGGCGGCGAAGACCGCGACGCCGTTGGCCGAGAGCTGCTCGGCGAGCACCTGCAGTGTCTTCGTCTTGCCCGTACCGGTCGCCCCGGCGACCAGGCCGTGGCGGTTCGTCATCGCCAACGGGATGCGCACGGGCACGTCGGCGAGCGCGTCGCCGTTGACCAGCGCGCCCATCTCGAGCGCGGCGCCGGCGAAGGCGTAGCCGGCGCGGATCCTGTCGACCGCGGCGGGTGAGAGCGGGCCGGGTGGTGTGGACGCAGCGGTGGTTGCGCGCGCGGCGGGCGGGGCCGGCATCGGGGCGAGCGGCGCCGCCTCGGGCGCGAGCGGCGCGGCCCCGACCGCCTCGGGTGACGTCGGCGCAGCCTCGGGTGCGAGCGGCGCCGCCTCGTGAGCCGCCTCGACGAGCGCCGCATCCGCTACGACCGCACGCGCCTCGTCCGGTCCGCCGACCGCGCCGAGCGCCGCCGCCGCAGCCTCCGCGCGCTCGAGCGCCGCGGCGGCCTCGGCCTGGGCCTTCTGCGCGGCCGCCAGCGCCGCCCGTGCCGCCTGCTGAGCTGCCGAAACATCCTCGTTCTGCGTCATACCCCGAGCCTACTGATGCTTGCGAGGGACCCGCGCTCGGTTCGAGGGCGTCCCCGAGCGGGGCGCCCTCGAACCGAGGAGGGGTCCCTCGCAGGGGTCAGGGGCGGAGCGTGACCGGCGGGCGGGTGGCCCACGCGGCGACGAGGTCCTCGCGGACCGTCACGCCGATGCCCGCGCCGGTCGGAACGGCGATGCGACCGTCGACCAGCTCGAACGGTTCCGTGACGTCTTCGGCGTAGTAGCGCCGCGAGGCCGAGGTGTCACCCGGAAGCGTGAATCCGGGCAGCGCGGCGAGCGCCACGTTCGCGGCGCGGCCGATCCCGGTCTCGAGCATCCCGCCGCACCAGAGCGGCACACCGCGCTCGCGGCACGCGTCGTGGATCCGCACCGACTCCAGTTAACCACCGACACGACCCGGCTTGACGTTGATGATCGTCGTCGCGCCGCGTTCGATGGCGTCGATCGCGACGCCCGTGTCGAGGATCGATTCGTCCAGGCACACCGGTGTCTCGATGGCGTTCGACAGCACGACGTGCGCGGCGATGTCCTCCTCGACGAAAGGCTGCTCGATCAGCAGCAGATCGTAGGCGTCGAGCCCGCGCAGGTGATCGACGTCGGCGAGCGTGTACGCCGTGTTCGCGTCGACCTGCAGCGGCAGCGCGCCGATCAGCTCGCGCACCCGGGCGACCGGTTCGAGGTCCCAGCCCGGCTTGATCTTCAGCTTGATCCGCCGATACCCCTCGGCGACGTAACCGGCGACCTCCTCCAGGAGCTCGTCGATCGAGGTCGAGATGCCCACGCTCACGCCGCAATCGACCGCGTCGCGAACGGCGCCGAGGTAGCTGCCGAACGAGATCCCGGATGCGCGCAGCTCGGCATCCAGCACGGCCGCCTCGAGCGCGGCCTTCGCCATCCGGTGGCCGACGACGAATTTCAGCAGGTGCGGTACATCCGTCGCCGTGAACTCGCCGGCACGCATCAGCGCCGGGATGAGGTAGCGCTCGAGCACCTGCTGCGCGCCGTCGACGTACTCGGACGAGTACAGCGGATCCTCCATCGCGACGCACTCGGCCCAGCCGTCGGCTGCCTCCGTGCGCACGTGCACGAGCAGCACCTCTCGGTGATCCTGCCGGCCGAAACTGGTCTCGAAGGGACGCACGAGCGGCATCCCGATCCGGTGCAGGCTCACGGCTTCGATACGCATGGAGTCGAGGGTACGCGCGGCGGCGGTGCGATCCGTCAGTCGGCGGGCTCAGCGGTGAACACGTAGTCGCGGTCGCGGTCGAGCTCGGGACGCAGCCCGGCGGCGAACGCCTGCGTGAACGCGATGCGGGATGCCCGGCGCAGCGGCGCGATCGCCGCGGGATCCGCCGACCGCGAGGACTCGAAGTCCGGCAGCAGCGCGAAACCCCGCCCCGTCCACTCCGGCGCCGCCTCGCCTGCGAGCGCTCGCAGCACCCGCGGCGAATCGAGTCGCCAGCTCACTTCCGCACGGTCGCTCTGATCGCCGCCGCTGACCAGGTCGTCGAGCTGCCCGTAGAAATCGAGGTGGAAGGCGGCGAACACCGCACCCAGCTTCACCAGGTTGAAGTAGGCGTTGCGTCGGATCAGCGGGTCGAAGGTCCAGCGCATCTCGGTCACTCCGTGGTCGAGACAGATCGCCCGCTGGGTGATCTTCAGCGCGGCGCCCACGCCGCCGGCCCGATGCTCGCGCGACACCGCGGCCATGTGCGAGTGCAGGTGCAGTCCGTCGCTCCAGCCGAGGAAGCCGAGCGCACCACCGACGGCCGTGCCGTGCCGATCGCGCGCGATCAGAACGGTGTTGCCCGCGTGGCCGAGTGCGTGCAGCAGGCCCTCGTCGGGGCTGTAGCCGACGCCCCAGGTCTGTTCGAAGACGGTGATCAGCTCGCGCAGATCGTCGAAATCGGCGACGGATACGCGCACCTGGGCCCGCTCCTGCGCGGTTGCGGCCTGTTCCCACGGGGTCATGCCATCCATTGTCACGCCCGGCGGACGGCGTCACGCGCGGCGGATGGCATCACGCCCGGCGGATGGCCCCGATCACGCGGAAGACGAACTCTTCGAAGTCACCCAGCGCGTACAACTCGCCGCCCGCCGAGTCGAGGGTCGGGATGCGGTCGTCGTCGAAGGCGTGCAGTCGAGCGCGGTCCCAGTAGAAGACGTCGGGGTCGTCGAGGATGAACAGGTTGCCGGTGCCGTCCTCCCCGATCACGTGCACCTCGTCCAACAGATCGAGCTCGCCGGCGTACTCCCGGGTCGCCGCCGCGGCGGCCTCCGCCCCGTACAGCTCGGCGACGTCGATCGTCTGGCCCGGCAGCCCGGCGACCTCGAGCTCGCACACCCGGTCGTCGCCGAGGCTGAGACCGTCGGGTCGCGCTCGCAGCCACGCTGCGAGCTCGCGCGGCACGCTCATCCCCCGAGGAGTTGCAGGAGTGGGCCGCCCACTCCTGCACCATTTCGGAAGCGGTCAGACGACAGGACGGTCCTCCATACCCCAGGCCTGCCCGTAACCGCCCTCGGACTCGGGCGCCGCCATCAGGTTCAAGAACGGCACCGCGTCGAACGCTTCGGGCCCGCGCACACCACTGCCCGCCCACACACCGGCCGCGAGCAGCTCGAGCGCGATCACGGGGTTCAGCGCCGTCTGCCACACGACGCACTGCGCCTCGTACTCGGCCATCGTCCACTCGTTGTCGCTCACGTGGTAGAGGTACACCTCGCGGGGCTCACCGTTGAACGAGCCGGTCGCCCAGAGTCCGGCACAGGTCTTGCCCGTCATCCGCGGGCCGAGGCTCGCCGGGTCGGGCAGACCGGCAGCGACCACATCGCGCGGCGCCACCTCGACCGGACCGGCCGCGGAGCGCACGCGGATCGGCGTCTTCTTGTCGAGCCCGAGCTGGTGCAGGGTCTTCAGGATGCCGATGAACTCGTTGCCGAGCCCGTACTTGAAGGTGACGCGCTTCGCATCCAACCAGCGCGGCATCAGCAGCACCTCTTCGTGTTCCACGTTCACGCACTCCACCGGCCCGATTCCCTCGGGGAACACGAAGACCTCGGGCTCCGAGAACGGCTCGGTCGTGTACCAGCCGCGCTCCTTCTCGAAGATGACGGGCGGATTCAGGCACTCCTCGATCGTGGTCCAGATCGAGAACGACGGCGCGAAGATCTCGTTGCCCGCCTCGTCGCGCACCACCAGATTCGCGCCGTCGCGGGTGCCCAGCTCGTCGATCTCGTCGAACAGGTGGTCGGAGGCGTAGCGCGCGAACACGTCCGAGAGCCCGGGCTCCACGCCCATGCCGACGAGGGCGAGCCGGCCGGCGGTCTCCCAGTCGGCCGCCTGCTGGAACTGGTCGTCACCGAGTTTGATGCCGGTCTCGGCGTAGGGCTCGAGCGGATGCGGCTCCGACAGGCTCATCGCCATGTCGAGGTAATCGGCGTCGGCGGCGAGCGCGCCGGCGAAGATGCTCGGCACGAACTTGGGCTCGACGGCGTTCATCACGTGCGTCGCCCGGTGCGCCCGAGCGACGGTGGTCACACTCTCCGGATCCGACGCGTCGATGCGGGCGGCGACGAAGCGACCCTCGACCGCGTCGTCGCCGTGCTTCGCAGCGATCCACGCGACCGTCCGCTCGGCGCGGGCGAGGTCGTAATCACTCACCACGATGGTCTCGAAGAACGAACGGCGGGCAGCGATCTTCGCGATCGCGTCGCCGACGCCACCGGCGCCGACAAGCAGAATCCTCATGCGCCAACCGTACCGACGTTTTCGTCGGCGAACCAGCCCGGATTCTGCGGATTCGCACGAGAACACGGCTCGCAAGCACGGAATTCGTCTCGAGCGTCATCACCTGCGTCGGTACTGCTCCGATGGCGCCTGATCCGCACGCGCGAACGCCACCCCGTGCATCCGCGAGCGATCGGCAGCAGAATGCAGCCATGGCCTCGAACGCGACGGATGCGGAGCGGCGCCGGCTCGAAGCCGTCGCCTTCGCCCGGCCTGCGCGCGATCCGGCCGCCGCCGCGGAACAACGGGATGCGCGCGAACGACTCGGCGCCCTCGATGCGGCTCCGACACCGGCCTCGGTCTCGACACCGACCCGCGGCGAGACCGAAGCCCCTCCGCGCGGGCTGCCCGAGCCGCCCGAACCCACCCCGGCGCCGCCCCGCCGGCGCCGCGCCGCCGTCGCGCTCGCGCTCGGCGCCCTCCTCCTCGGCGCCCTGGGCGGCTGGGCGATCGCCCACACGCCGAACACGACGCTCGCCGTGAATGCGGCGTCCGCGACCCCGACGCCCGTGCCCGATCCGCTCGATGCCGTCTTCGCCACGATCGTCGCGAACTGGACCCGTGTCGAGCCGACACCCGCGCAGGCCGCCATCGCCGCGCAGGCGCCCGTGTTCGTGAATCCCCTGCCCGACAGCGACGGCTTCCAGGTGGCGCTCGCCCTCACCGGCTCCGAGGAGGTGTGCGTTCTGGTCACCTACCCCGACACCACCGTCGCCGGCAGCTGCGTCACCGGCGACGAGTTCGTTGTCGCCGGCGTCTCGATCGACAGCACGGGGATGCGCTCCACGCCGGCGCCGGCGAGCTCGACCGTCGAGGGGCAGAGGTTGCAGCCCGCGCAGGCCGCGCTGACGCGCGTGAACGTCGGCCCGACCGGTTCGATCACCGAGACCGTGACGCCGCTGGCGGGCGGATGAACGAGCAGGAACGCCGGCGGCTCGCGGCTATCGTCTTCGCGCGACCGGGCGTGTTCGCGCCCGCCGAGGTCGACGCGGCACGGCGGATGCTCGACACCGACACCGCCCCGACGGAACCGGAAACGGAGCCGGACCCGGACCCGGACCCGGTGCAGGCGCCGCCCGCGACCCCGCCGCGCCGACGCCGCACGCTCGCCCCGCTCATCGTGGCCGCCGCCGCCGGGGCGCTGGGCGTCGTCGCCACCCTCGCCGTCACCGCGTTGCTCGCAGCGCCCGAGCCGAGGGCAGCATCCGCCACCGCGAGCACCGCCGCCAGCGTCGGCACGGCCGACGAGGCGTTCGAGACCATCGTGCAGAACTGGACCCTCGCGACCCGCCCGAGTCCCGGCGCCGCGGCCATCGCCGACGGGGCGCCGCTCTACACCTCCCCCTTCCCGAGCCGAGGCGATGCCCGCTACCTGCTCGCGCGTCGTGGCGGAACGGAGGTGTGCCTCCTCGTCGAATACATGGACGACTCCGTGGCCTCGAGCTGCGTGCCCTCCGATGTGTTCCTCGTGGCGGGCGTGGACGTGAACAGCACCGGCGAGCGAGCGATCCGCAACGGCGGCGTGATCATCGGTTATGTTCAAGCCCTCACCCGGCTGCACCTCGGTGCGGACGGAGTGCTCACCGGCGCCCTGCAACGCCTGGAGTGAGCGGTAGCGCAGAAGGGGGTCGCCACTCCGCCCCGCGAAAACGTGGGACGGAGTGACGACCCCCTTCGCGAGGCCGCGCTACGCCAGGGCGACCGCCGTCCAGGAGACGGGCGGCAGCGTCACGGTGACGATGCCGTCGGCGAGACCCGCATCCGCCGGGCGGAGCCCGACCCGGTTCTGGTCGGCGAGCGTGTTCTGCGCGTACGGGTCCTCATCGTGCACGGCCACGGCCTCGACCACCGAGGTGACCCCGAGCGACGCGACGTCGACGGTCACGGTCAGCGACTCGGTCTGCGAGCGGTTCACCAAGAACACGGATGCGGTCCCGGCCGCCTCGTCGTACGTCGCGACCGAGTCCACCAGCGGGGCACTGCCGTGCCGCGCCGTGTCGTACGAGGCGACCTCGACGCGCGGCTTGAGCACCACACCCGTCGCCAGACGGGCGGTGACGGAGAACGGGAAGAACGTGGTCTGGCGCCACGCCGCTCCGCCGGGCTCGGTCATGATCGGCGCGATGACATTCACCAGCTGAGCGAGCGACGCCGAGGTGACGCGATCGCTGTTCTTCAGCAGCGTGATCATCAGGTTGCCCAGCACGACCGCATCCGCGACGGTGTAGACGTCCTCGAGCAGCCGCGGCGCGTAGGGCCAGTCGCGGGTGCCGTCGGTGTCCTGCTCGGCGAGGGCCGATTCCTCCTCCTGGTGCTCCTTGAGGTACCAGATGTTCCACTCGTCGAAGGACAGCATGATGTCCTTCTTCTTGCGCAGCTTGTGCTTTACGTGATCCGCGGTCGCGACGACCGTCGCGATGAAGTACTCCATGTCGAGCGACGAGGCGAGGAACGAGTCGAGATCCTTGTCGTACTCCTGGTAGTACGCGTGGCACGAGACGTACTCGACGTCGTCGTACGCGTGCTCGAGCACCACCCGCTCCCACTCGCCGAACGTCGGCATCGCCGAGCCCGATGATCCGCAGATCACCAGCTCGAGGCCCGGGTCGGCGATCTTCATCGCCTTCGCCGTGCGCGAGGCGAGCTTGCCGTAGTCCTCCGCGTTCATGTGACCGACCTGCCACGGGCCGTCCATCTCGTTGCCGAGACACCACATCCGGATGCCGTAGGGCTCGACCCCGCCGTTCGCGATGCGCTGATCGGCCAACGCCGTACCCGCCGCGCCGTTCGCGTACTCCAGCACGTCGAGCGCTTCGAGCACACCGCGGGTGCCGAGGTTGACCGCGTACATGATCTCGCTGCCGGTCAGCTTCGCCCAGCGGGCGAACTCGTCCAGCCCCACCTCGTTGGTCTCGAGCGAGTGCCACGCGAGGTCGCGGCGCTTCGGCCGCTCCGAGCGCGGGCCGACGCCGTCCTCCCAGCGATAGCCCGAGACGAAGTTGCCGCCCGGGTAGCGGATCGCGGTCGAGCCGAGCTCCTTGACGAGCTCGACCACGTCGAGGCGGAAGCCGTCCTCGTTCGCGGTGGGGTGTCCGGGTTCGTAGATGCCGTCGTACACGCAGCGGCCCAGGTGCTCCACGAAGGAGCCGAATAGGCGCGGATTGACGGGAGCGACGATCGCAGTGCGGTCGACGGAGACAGTGGCCGAAGTCACAGGAGTTGCCCTTTCAGAGTGTGCGGTCATTTGACGGAGCCGATGGAGAGCCCGCCCTGCCAGTACTTCTGCAGGGAGAGGAAGGAGATGATCAGCGGGATGACGGAGATCAGCGCGCCGACGATGACGAGGTTCCAGAGCGATTGCCCGCCGGTGTTGACGCTGGCCTGGGTCTGCCAGGAGCCGAGCCCGACGGTCACCGGGAACAGCTGCGAGTTCGACAGCATCACCAGCGGCAGGAAGTAGTTGTTCCAGGTGCCGACGACGCTGAGCAGCAGCACCGTCACCAGCGCGGGACGCAGCAGCGGCAGAGCGACGCGGAAGAAGACCGTGATCTCGCCCGCCCCGTCCATCCGCGCGGCGTCGAGCATCTCCTCCGGCACCGCATCTTGCGTGTAGACGCGCATCAAGTAGACGGCGAACGGGTTCAGCATGGACGGCAGGATGACCGCCCACATCGTGTTGGTCAGGTGCGCCGCGCTGAACATCACGAACAGCGGGATCACCAGCGCCGTCGCCGGCACCATCACGGAGCCGAGCACCAGCGCGAAGACGCCGTTGCGGCCCTTGAAGTTGTAGATCGCGAAGCCGTAGCCGGCGAGCACCGAGAGGATCGTCGCTCCGATACCGCCCGCGAAGGCGTAGAGGAAGGAGTTGCCGAGCCACTTCCAGTACAGGCCGTTCGAGTAGGTGAACAGCGATGCGATGTTGTCGAAGAAGTGGAAGTCGCTGCCGAACCAGAGCGGGCTGGTCTCGCCCGAGAACAGACCGACCTGGTCCTTCGTCGAGGCGACCAGCAGCCACCAGAACGGCAGCGCGAAGTAGACGACGAAGGCGAGCAGGATCACGTGCGGCACGAGCTGGCGCCCGCCGCGGAGGGAGCGTGCCGCACCGGCACGCGGCTTCAGGTTCAGGGCCTTGCCGGCCAGGGGCTGGGAGTCGAGTGCGGTCATCAGTTCAATCCGCTCCGCTTGCGAGTGAGGTACAGGAAGAGGTACGAGCCGACGAAGACGACGAGACCGAGCGCGAACGAGATCGCGGAGGCGTAGTTGAACTGCGAATACGAGAACGCGAGCGTGTACGCGTAGATGTTCGGCGTGTACGACGCGTCGATGGATCCGGAGGCGAGCGAGCGCATGATCTGCGGTTCGGTGAAGAACTGCAGCGTGCCGATCAACGCGAACACGAGGATGAGCACCAACGACGACGAGATCATCGGGATCTTGATCCGGATGGCGGTCTGGATCGCGTTCGCGCCGTCGAGACGCGCGGCCTCGTAGACGGCGGGATCGATGCCCTGCAGCGCGGCGTAGATGATGATCATGTAGTAACCCGCCCATTGCCAGGTCACCACGTTGATCAGCGAGCCGAAGATCTCGTTCTTGCCGAGAAGGTTCGGCGCCTCGAGCCCGAACCAGCCGAAGATCTCGGAGGCGGGGCCGAACGACGGGCTGTAGAGGAAGCCCCACATCAGCGCACCGATCACGGCCGGAACCGCGTACGGCACGAAGATCATCAGCCGCGAGAAGCGCGAGAAACGACTCGTGAGCGCATCCAGCATCAGGGCCGCGACGAGCGACACCAGCATCTGGATGGGGATGAGCAGGATCGAGAAACGCACCACCAGCCAGACACCCTCGAGGAAGAGCGGGTCCGAGAACGCCTTGGCGTAGTTGTCGAACCAGACCCACTGGGTGCCGGTCGCAACGGTCTTGTTCTGCAGGCTCAGGATGAACGAGTAGACCAGCGGAGCGAGCAGGAAGACGACGAGGAAGACGCCGAAGGGGGCGACGAACAGCCAGCCCCAGCGGGCACGGCGCGCAGCGACCACGCCGATGCGTGTCTTGCCGGGCTTGCCGGGTGGCGGACTGACGAGCCGCGGCGCGGCGCCGGGCGTCGTCAGGGTGATGTCGGACACGAGTGCTCCTTTGCGAGTGTGTCGGTGGAGGAGAGGGTCGTCACGTCGTCGAGCAGCACCCGACGACGTGACGACCCGTTCGCTACTTGAGCGTGTAGCCCTGGCTGGTCGCGTACTCCGAGACCGACTTCTGGTAGGTGGCCAGTGCATCCGAAACGGACGTCTCGCCCGCGTTCACCGCGTTGATGGCCTCGGTGAGCTTGTCGTAGGCGAAGTTCTGGAACGGGCTGACCTGGAAGCCCTTGTACTCCGTGGCGGCGGTGAGGAAGACGTCGTTGTTGATCATCTGCCCGCCGAAGAAGGGGTACTCGAGGTTCTTGAAGTAGTCGGACTCGAGGATCGGCTTCCACAGCGGGAAGAGCGCGCCCTTCTCGATGCCGATCTTCCACGCCTCTTCGGTGCCGAAGATCTCCTTGGCGACGGTCGCCGCCGCTTCCTTGTCCTTGGCCTGGCTGGTCACCGAGAACGCGGATCCGCCGATGTTGATCTGCGTCGGCTCGGCGCCCGCCCACTGCGGCACCGGAGCGGCGCGCCAGACGGCGTCGGAGTCGGCTCCCTCGAAGCCCTGCAGGTAGCCGGGAAGCCACGCGGCGGCCACGACGGAGGCGTAGGTGCCGTCCACCAGGTGCGTGTTGTAGTCGGTGGTGGAGGAGTCCTCCGTGCCGACCAGGCCCTTCTTCACCAGGTCCTCCCAGTAGGAGAGGACCTTGTTCGAGGCGGCGTCGTCGAGATCGACGGAGACGTCGGTGCCATCGACGGTGTAGGGCACCGAACCGGCCTGCGCGAAGAGCGCCTGCTGGAAAGCGCGGCCGTTACCGGGGAAGTCGGTGAGGAGTGTGGTCGAGCCCGCGTCCTTCAGCGCCTGGGCCGCGGCTGCGTACTCCTCCCACGTGGTGGGGACGGGGATGTTGTACTTATCGAGGATGTCCTGGCGGTACAGCATGCCCACCGGGCCACCGTCCACGGGGATCGCGTAGGTGCCGTCGCCGCTCGAGACGTCGGACCACGCACCCTCGGAGTAGTTGCTCTGCACGTCTCCCGCGCCGTACTCGGTGAGGTCGACCAGCGCATCCTGCGGGATGTACGACTGCACCACCTCCGACTCGAGCATGATCACGTCGGGCGCACCCGATCCGGCCTGCACGGCGGTCGAGAACTTCGTGTACTCGTCGTTGCCGGCGCCGGCGTTGGTCCAGCAGATCTGGATGTCGTCGTGGCTGTTGTTGAAAAGGTCGACGACCCCTTCGAACTCCGGGTACCAGGCCCACATCGTGACCTGAGTGGCGTCGGGGTTGACGATCTTGTTCTCGCAGGTGGCCGCTCCGCTGTCGCCCGAGCATCCCGTGAGGGAGAGAGCGACGACGGCAGCTGCGCCTGCAGCGGCGATGAGCCGTTTCATGATGGTTCCGTTTCCGGTGCGAAGACACCCTTGTCGACGTACTCCGCGGCGGGTCCTGCTGTGGGCGCCGGGGAGCGGGGGGAAGTTCTGGTTCGTTTTTACAACGTTGTAAGTAAACGTTGTAGAAGTAATGATGCGGATGACGCCGGGGCCTGTCAAGTAACAGTTCGGCCACTCCTGCACCAGGTGGCTACGAAACCGTGGACTCCCGGCCGATGACCTCGAAGGCCGCGGCGATCTCGCGCGGCGCGGCCGGTTCGACACCCGTCGCGCGCTCCGCGATCCGCTCGATCAGCGCCGCGACGGCGGTTCGCGCGATCTCCAGCCGACCCGGCTCCACGGTCGAGAGCGAGGGCAACGCGTACTGCGTCTCGTCGATGTTGTCGAAGCCCATCACGGCGACATCCTCCGGCACGCGGAGTCCGGCCTGTTGCAGCACGCGCAGCCCACCCAGCGCGAGGGCATCGTTCAAACCGAAGACGGCGTCGAACGGCACGCCCGATTCGAGCACCGCACGCATCGAGACGGCTCCGTTCTCGCGGTGCCAGGGGCCGGAATAGCCGATCAAGCCGTCGTCGTAGGGAATTCCCGCTGCCTCGAGCGCCTCACGATAACCACGCAGTCGCAGCCCCGCCGAGCCGATCTCCTCACCCGGGTGCGCCCCGAGCACAACGATCCGGCGCCGGCCGATGCCGATCAAGTACTCCGTCGCCGCTCGTGCCGCCTCGACGTTCTGCATGGTGACGTGATCGGCCGGCCCGCCGAAGATCCGCTCGCCGAGGGTCACCAGGGGGAAATCGACGTCGAGCGCCGCCGCATCCTCCTGCCCCATGCCGAGCGGGCTGAAGATCAGCCCATCGGTCAGGGCCCGCGTGCGACTGCTCAGAGTCTGGATCTCACGGTCGCGCTCACCGCGGGTCTGCTCGATGAGAACGGTGAGTCCGCGATCCTCCGCAGCTTGCATGACCATGTCGGCGAGTTCGGCGAAGTAGGCGAGGCTCAACTCGGGCAGCGCGAGACCGATGACCCCGGTGCGGCCGCTGCGCAGACTGCGCGCCGTGAGGTTCGGGCTGTAGCCGAGCTCCGCGATCGCGGCCTCGACTTTCTCGCGCGTCGTCGGCCGGATGTGCGGGTAGTCGTTGATGACGTTCGAGACGGTCTTGATCGAGACGCCGGAGAGCCGGGCGACGTCGTGCAGCGTGACGGCCATGCCCCTCCTCCGCCGATTCGTGGCCCCACGCTAGCGAGCGGGACGCGTATCCGCACTTTACAACGTTGCAGAGATGCGCGCGGCGCACGGGACGCGACGCAACCTCGGCTGAGACGCGGCGTCAGCCCCGATCGCGGCTGACGACGGCTCTCAGCCGAGGTTGCGTCAGCGCCCCACTCGAGTCAGCGCCGCACCCGCGTCAGCGCCGCACCCGCGTCAGCGCCGCACCCGCGTCAGCGCCGCACCCAGACCGGGGGACGCGCGAGCCGCGCCTCCGCGCGCAGCTTCACCGCGAAGGGCGCCCAGACGATGACGGCCACGCCGACCCCGAGGATCGCACCACCCACGGTGTCGCTGATCCAGTGGGCACCGAGATACGTGCGGCTCAACGCCATCGCGACCGTGTACAGGAATCCGGCGATCCAGACCCAGAGCAGCGGAAAAATGAACGCGAACGCCATCATCGTGGTCGCGGCGTTAGCGGTGTGCCCCGAGGGGAACGAGCCGAAGTCGCTGTGCACCAGCATGTCCTCCGGACGAGCCCGGCCGACCATCTCTTTGAGCAACTGGGTCAGCCCCACGCTCGCCAGGACCGCGACCGTGTAGTACAGCGCCGCCCATCGGCGGCGGAACAGCAGCAGCACCACGATGATCGCGACGGGGATGATGTAGGTGCCGAGGATGCCCCCGCCGAGCGAGTTCATGATCAGCGCCGGCACCTCCCAGCCCGGCGAACGGTGCTCGACGATCTCGTCCATCCACTCGACGTCGAACGAGAACGCGGCACCGGGGCGCGTCGCGATGATGGCGGCGAGTGATGCGACGAGCACGATCGCCACGATCCCCGACACCAGCGGCCACCGCCGCGACGCCTTCGGTGCGACGGTCGCCGCGAGCTTCTCTGCGGGGTCCGTCGGCGCTGTGGGATCCGGAGAACGGGTGGGATCGGTCATCCGTACATCCTGCCGCGTCGCACGAAACTCGCGCCGGGGCTTGCGGTCAGTTCGAGAGGGCCGGAACCTTTCGCGGACGCACCACGAGCCAGAGCAGCAGGATCGATGCGATCGAGGTGCACGCCATCATCCCCGCCATCGGAACGGCGGTGGAGACGCCGAGCAGGCCGACGATCGGCGAGAGCAGACCGGCGAGGCCGAAGTTCACCGCTCCCATCAGCGACGCGGCGGTTCCGGCCTCCTTGCCGTGGTTGATCAGGCCGAGCACCTGGATGCACGGGAAGCTGAATCCGCAGGCGGCGATGAAGAACCACAGCGGCACGAGCGTGCCCCACAGGCCGACGCCGAGCAGGTCGAACACTGCGATCAGCAGGGCCATGGTCAGCATCACGATCGTGGTGATCGCGAGGATCCACTGCGGACCGATGATTTTCGTCAGGCGGGAGGACAGCTGCACACCGACCACCACGCCGAGCGAGTTGACCGCGAAGAGCAGGCCGTACTGCTGCGCGTCGAAACCGTAGACGTCTTGGAAGAGGAACGACGAGGTCGACAGGTACGCGAAGAGCCCGGTGAACGTCATGCCGCCGATCAGAGCGATGCCGACGAAGATGCGGTCGCTCAGCACCGCCTTGTACCGAGCGCGCAGCGTGTCGTGCTCGGCGTCGTTCGCGCGCGAGGCCGGTCGCGTCTCCACTATCCAGAAGAACACCGCCGCCCCGATGAGCAGGCCGTAGCCGGCGAGGAAGAGGAAGATGCCGCGCCAGTCCATGAAGAGCAGCAGCTGCGAACCGATGACCGGTGCGAGCACGGGAGCGAGGCCGGAGACCAGCGCGAGGCGCGAGAGCATCTTCACCAGCGGACGACCGCCGAAGAGGTCGCGCACCATCGCCATCGCGACGACTCCGGATGCGGCGGCGCCCGCCCCCATCAGCAGGCGGAACACACCGAGCGAGATGATCTCGGGAGCGAACGCGGCACCGATGCAAGCGATGAAGTGCACGCCGGTGGCGATCAGGATCGGCAGACGGCGGCCGACCTTGTCGCTCCACGGTCCGATCACGAGCTGGCCGATCGCGAAGCCGACCGTGGTACCGGTCAGGGTCAGCTGAATGGCCGCGGCCGAGACGTTCAGCTCGCTCTGCAGCACGGGGAAAGCCGGCAGGTAGAGGTCGATCGTGAAGGGACCGAGCGCGGTGAGAGCGCCGAGGATGATCACGTAGACCAGTCGCTGACGGCGCGAGAGCGCGTCTCCGGGGTGGTGGATCACCGGGTTGGCGGCGGTTCCGGGAGTGGAATCGACTGCGGTCACAGAGGTGGCCTTCCTCCGTCGACAGGGCGACGGCGTGCAGGAGCGTGCGGTGGGACGAGTGCGGAGGGGCGGAGGATACGGCCGCACCGATCCCCCGTGACGGCGGTCGGCGCGACTCCCCCGTCACGAATATCTACCAACGGTAGCGTCCGAGCACCGCCCTGTATTCCCCTCGATCGAATCAATTCGACAATGCGTTCATTGCGCTCGCCGATGACCCCCTCCGCCGGCCCCGCCGCCCACCATGCCGCCACCCCGCCACCACCCCGCGAGGGACCCCTCCTGTGCGCGACGGACCCGCCCTGGGAGGGTCCCAGGCGCACAGGAGGGGTCCCTCGCAAGGAGGGGTTGCGGGAGGAGGGGTTGCGGGAGGAGGGGTTGCGGGAGGAGGGGGTCAGGGCGAGGCGGGGGCGGCCGGGTCGGCGAGGAGGGTGCCGAAGGCCAGTTCGGCGGCGCCGAGCATCAGCAGGTCGGCGCCGAGCTCGGTGCGCACGATCCGCACGGATGCGCGCGAGACCCGGAACGGGCCCGCATCGACAAGCCGCTCCAAGCGCTCCCCCGCGACGCCGTAGAGAGCGCCGAGGAAGCCGCCGAGCACCACGAGTTCGGGGTTGAAAATGTTGATCACGTTGCGCAGCGCGACCGCGAGGAACCCGAGCTGCCGCTCGATCTCGGCCGCGACGCGCGGATCGTCGGATGCGGCGAGCGCCCTCTCGAGCCCCTCGGCCGAGTCGGCACCGAGCACGTCCAGCAGCGCCGCCCGGTGCACCTCCGTCTCCAGGCATCCGGCCGCGCCGCAGTGGCACGCCACACCCGAGTTGTTGACCAGAGTGTGGCCGATCTCACCCGCGTAGCCGTCGATGCCGTGCAGCAGGCGTCCGCCCACGATCACACCCGCACCGATACCGCTCGCGCCGCCGTTGAGGTACACGAGATCGCTCACGGCTCGACCCGCACCGAGCAGCGACTCGGCGTTCGCGCCGAGGTTGGCGTCGTTCGCGGCGAGCACGGGCATCCCGGTCTGCGCCGCGAGCAGTTCGGCGAAGGGCTCGTCGTCCCACTCCAGGTGCGGAGCGACGCGCACCAGACCGTCCGAGTCGCGCACCAGGCCGGGCACCGCGGCGCCGATGCCGACCACCCGCGCATCCGTCGGCAGCTCCGAACGCAGACGACGGATGAGCGTGGCGGCGATCGAGGCGGCCTCGGCGGCCGTCGGGATCCCGTCCGTCTCGTGCCGCATCCGCTGCTGCACGACCCCGTCGAGCCCGACGACCGCTACCACGACGGCGTCGATCTCGGGATTCACGGCGAAGGCGACGACCCGCGGATCGGGCGATACGATCGGGCTCGGCCGCCCGACCTGGTTCGACGCGTCCGGATCACGCTCCCGGACGAGTCCGAGCTCGCCGAGCTCTCCCACGAGCGCCGCGATGGTGGAGCGGTTGAGCCCGGTCGATCGCGTCAGCTGCGAGCGCGATTGCGCCCCGCCTTCGTGCACCAGCCGGAGGACGGTGGCGAGATTGCCGCGCCGCACACGGTCGAGATTGCTGCCGCGATTCGCCTCGACCATTGCCGCCCTCTCGTCGCCTCACCCTACCGAAAGCGGGTTGTCCCTCCGTCCCGCGCGAGGCGGAGGGACGGAGCGACAACCCGCGTCAGCGCGGTCGACGTGCTCGAACGCTGCCGATTCATCGAGCGCGGTCGATTCGTCGAGCGCGGTCGATTCATCGAGCGCGGTCAGGCGCGCTCGAACGCGATCTCGGGCGTGAGCGTGACGGAGTCACCGGCGCGCGTCACCGTGAACACCGTCGCCTCGCCCGAATCGTGGTCGGTCACGGTGACGGCGGTGTCGCCGTCCGCTCCCGGGTACACCCGAAGCACGAGCCCGTCGAGGAAGTCGTAGTCGGCGATGTCCGAGCGGGCGCCGATCGGGATCACCGCCCCCTCCCGCACGTAGAGCGGCAGGGTGTCGAAGCCGTGCGTCTCGGTGATCCACTGGCCATGCGAAACGACGCGCTCGCCGGTCCACCAGTTCGTCCAGGTACCAGCGGGGAGGTAGAACTCGACGACGCCATCGGGGCTGAACACGGGTGCGACCAGCAGCGACGAGCCCAGCATGTACTGCGTGTCGAGGTATCCCACGGTGCGGTCGCCCTCGAACTCCAGCGCCATCGGCCGCATCACCGGGGTCCCGCTCTCGTGCGCTTCG
The DNA here is from genome assembly GCA_013204985.1 of Microbacteriaceae bacterium VKM Ac-2855. Lineage (GTDB taxonomy): Bacteria > Actinomycetota > Actinomycetes > Actinomycetales > Microbacteriaceae > Rathayibacter. Next base: position 81,438 of record JABMLG010000002.1, on the reverse strand, counting down.
ACGCCCGCCTGGTAGAGGTACGGCATCAACTGCAGCTTCAACCGGGTGAAGGCGCGCGTGACGTCCACGGCCTCCTCGTCGAACGCCCACGGCACGCGCACCGAAGCGGATCCGTGCAGTCGCGAGTGCGAGGAGAGCAGGCCGAACGCCAGCCAGCGCTTGAACACCGCCGGGTCGGGGGTGCCCTCGAAGCCGCCGATGTCGTGCGCCCAGAAGCCGAAGCCACCCATGGCGAGCGAGAGGCCACCGCGCAGGGTCTCGGCCATCGACACGTGCGAGGAGGTGTTGTCGCCGCCCCAGTGCACCGGCAACGCCTGGCCGCCGACCGTCGCGGAGCGGGCGAACAGAGTCGCCTTGCCCTCCCCGAGTTCCTCCACCAGCACCTGGTACACGGCTTCGTTGTAGAGCTGGGTGTACCAGTTGTGCATGCCCTCGGGGTCGGATCCGTCGAACCACGCCACGCCGTCGGAGGGGATGCGCTCGCCGAAGTCGGTCTTGAACGAGTCGATGCCCTGGCGCACGATGCCGCGCAGCTTCTCCTGGAACCAGGCCGTCGCATCCGGATTCGTGAAGTCGACGAGCGCCATCCCAGCGACCCACTTGTCCCACTGCCAGACGTCGCCCGACACGGTCTTCAGCAGGTAGCCCTTCTCGCGCCCCTCCGCGAACAGGACAGAGCGCTGAGCGATGTAGGGATTGATCCACGCGCAGGTGTGCAGGCCGCGCTCGTGCAGCCGCGCGAGCATCCCCTCCGGATCGGGGAAGGTCGCCGGATCCCATTGCAGGTCGGTCCACTGGAACTCCCGCATCCAGAAGCAGTCGAAGTGGAACGCCGACAGCGGCAGCTCGCGCTCGGCGAAGCCGTCGATGAAGCCGTTGACCGTCTCCTCGTCGTACGAGGTCGTGAACGACGTGGTCAGCCAGAGCCCGTACGACCAGGCCGGCACGAGCGCCGGGCGCCCCGCGAGGCCCGTGTAGCGGCGCAGCACATCCTTCTTGGTGGGGCCGAGGATCACGAGGTACTCCAGCGCCTCGCCGCCCACCGAGAACTGCACCCGCTCGACCGCCTCCGAACCGACCTCGAACGAGACCAGGCCGGGGTCGTTCACGAGCACGCCGTAACCGCGGCTCGACACGTAGAACGGGACGTTCTTGTACGCCTGCTCGGAGGAAGTGCCGCCGTCCGCGTTCCAGATGTCGACGGTCTGGCCGTTCTTGACGAAGGGCCCGAAGCGCTCGCCGAGGCCGTAGATCAGCTCGCCGACGCCGAGGTCGAGCTGCTCGTGGATGTAGTTCGTGGCGAGCCCGGTGGTCGCATCGGGCCCGGTGACGTAGCCCTGCGCCTTGTGGCCGGACCCGGTCAGGCGTGTGTTCGTGTTCGCGTCCCAGAACTCGAGGCTCCACGGCGCGCCCTTCTCGATGCGCACCTCGAGTTCACCGGTGCGCAGGGTGCCTCCCGCCTCCGTCAGCGTCGCGGCACCGGATACGGACTCGTCGAGTGCGAATCCGCCGCGGGTCCGCGCGCCCTGGAAGTGCTCGATCCGCACCTTCGCCACGCCTTCGGCCGGCGACGAGACGGTCACGGTGAGCACCGCGCGGTTGAGCACGTCGCCGCGGGATTCGATCACCTTGGTCGGGGCGATCACCTCCAGCGTCGCGTCGGTGGCGACGATGTCGTAGGCCTCCTGCGCGAACAGCGCCGTGTAGCCCGGCCTGGTCTGCCAGAACCCGTCGGTGAACTTCATGTGGTGCTGCCTTTCGTCGTTCCCCGCGAGATGCCTCTTCTGCACGCGACACGCCGTGCAGGGCGTGCATAAGAGGCATCTCGCGGGAAGGAGGGGGAGTTACTTGACGGCGCCGGCCGTGATGCCGCGGGTCAGGGTGCGCTGGAAGATCAGGAAGAAGATCAGGGTCGGCAGCAGGCCCAGGAGCGCCGAGGCGCTGGTCGTGGTGACATCCATGATCTTGTCGCCCTGCAGGCTCGAGATCGCGATCGGTACCGTCTGCGTCGCGTCGCTGACCAGGAACACCAGCGGGATGAGGAACTCGTTCCAGGTCCAGATGAAGAAGAAGATCATCAGCACCGAGAGGGTCGAGCGCGAGATCGGCACGATCACCTTCCACAGCGTCTGCCACTTCGATGCACCGTCCAGCGCCGCGGCCTCGAGGATCTCCTTCGGGAAGGTGCCGTAGACGCTCGAGAGGAGATACGTGCCGAACGCCGACTGGATGACGGTGAAGATGATGATCACCGAGAGCTGGGTGTCGTAGATGCCGACCGACTTGAACATGTAATAGAGCGGGTAGAGCAGCGCCTCCTGCGGCAGCATGTTCGCCAGCAGGAACAGGATGATGATCCAGCTGCGCCCCTTCACCCGGCCGATACCGATCGCGTACGCGTTCAGCACCGAGAGCGCGACCGCGAGGATGGAGACCGATCCCGAGATCAGGATCGAGTTCCACAGCTTCTCGGGGAAGTTCACCCGGTTCCAGAACGTCGAGAGCCCATCGAAGTACAACCCGGTCGGCACGCTGAGCGGGCCGTTCTGCGAGTAGTCGCTCGGTGATTTGAACGAGTTCAGCAGGATCAGCAGCACGGGGCTGATGATGACCAGACCGATCACGACGGCGACCACGAGGATCACCCAGTCGCTCACGGTCTTCTTGCCTCCGCCGTCCTTCTTGCCCTTCGGGGTGCGTCGGAGATCCGCATCCGTGGTGCCGGTCTGGGTCAGCGGCAGCGCCTCGACTGCGGTCATGAGCGCGCCTCCTCACTGCGTTCGACGCGTTCCTGCGCCCGGATGAACAGGATCGCGAGTACCGCGATCACGATCGTCAGCGCGGTCGCGATGGTGGCGCCGTAGCCCACCTGCTGCTTCTGGAAGAACTCCGTGTAGGAGTAGTACGACGGCACGATCGTCGAGTCGCCCGGCCCACCTCGCGTGAGCGCGTAGATCGGCCCGAAGACCTTGAGTGCCGCGATGGTGCAGGTGAGCGTGACGACGAACACCTCGGGGCGGATGATCGACACCGTGATCCAACGGAAGCGCTGGAACCAGTTCGCACCGTCCAGTTCGGCCGCCTCGTAGAGCTCCGGATCGACCCGGGAGAGGGCCGCCATGAAGATGACCACCGGATAGCCCAGCTGCACCCAGACCATCACGACCATGATCGAGAGCATCGCCGTGTCGGGCTTGCCGAGCCAGTCGTGCGCGAAGCCACCGAGTCCGACCGACTCGAGGATGATGTTCAGCGCACCCCGGTCGGGCCGGAGCACCCATCCGATCACGATCGCGGCGATGACCGTGGGCAGGATCTGCGGCAGGTAGTACGTCGCTCGCAGGAACGATGCGAGCTTGCCGCCGAACTTCTTGCCGACCAGGTCGAACAGGATCGCCGCGAGGATGAGGCCGAGCAGCGTCGGCACGATCACCATCGCGACGATCATGTAGATCGAGTTGAGGAAGCTCGTCCAGAACTGCTCGTCGCCCATCAGCTCGACCCAGTTGTCGAGACCGATGAAGATGGGCGGCTTGATGCCGCGCCACGACGTGAAGCTGATGTAGACGTTCCACACGAGCGGGATCAGCACGATCAGGACGAAGAGCACGAACCCGGGGATGAGATAGAGCCAGTACCCACGGGAGCGGGTGGATGCGCGAGACGCGGCGCTGGGACGCGTCTCGCCGGGGGGCTTGGTGGACAGCGCTGTCATGGCGGCCTTCCTTCCTGAAGAGTCCGGCCTACTTGATGTCGGCGACGCCGTCGTCGTACTTCTTCTGCAGCTCGTCGAGCATCCCGCTGGTGTCGATCGAGCCGTTGATCAGCTCCTGCGTCGCGGCGACGAGGTCGTCGTAGAACGTCGCGGTGGTCCAGTCCGGGTAGAAGGAGAGTTCGTCCTTGTCGACGACCTCTTTCCACTGCGTCAGCAGCTCCTTGCTCTTCTCGTCGACGATCGCGGTCTCGTCGACGACCAGCGGGATGCCGCCGTTGTTGCCGATGAGGTTCTGGATCTCGGGACGCATCGTGATGTCGATCCACTTGTAGGCGAGGTCCTTGTTCTCGGCCGTCTCCGGCACCACCCAGTGGTTGCCGGCCGAGCCCATCGTGAACTCCGCACCCGGGAAGAGGAAGGTGCCCCACTCGAAGCCGGTGATCTCGGACTTGAAGCGACCGAACCACCAGGACCCGGAGAAGAAGATCGGGAACTCGCCCGCGATGAACGCGGTGCCGGCGTCCTCCGCCTTGAGACCCGAGACGTCCTTTCCGAAGTAGCCCTTGTCGGCGAACTCCTGCAGCTGGTCGGCGCCGTACGTCCAGACGTCGTCAGTGAAATCGGCGGGCGCGGTGTAGGTCTGGTAGTCCGTGATCCACTGGCGATCGGCCTTCAACAGCGCGAGCTGGTAGAAGAGCTGCTGGATCGGGTACTCGCCACCCGCCTCCGCCAGCGGGGTGATGCCCTTCGCGACGAACGCATCCAGCACGGCGATGAACTCGTCGTACGAGGTGGGGATCTCGATCCCCTGAGCCGCGAAGACGTCCTTGTTGTAGTAGACGAAGGTGAACTCGCCGTAGTTGGGGATGCCGTACCACGAGCCGGAGCCCATCACGCCGTCCTCGTCGTACTTCGCGGTCACCTGCAGCGCGCCGGGCACGAGCTTGTCCCAGCCGTAGAGCGCGACGGCCTCGTCGAGGTTGGTGAGCAGGCCCTGGCTCGAGAGCAGGCCGCTGGTCGCGTTGCCCTTGTTGTATTCGACGACGTCGGGCGCTGAGTTCGAGTTGAAGATCTGGCTGGCGCCGGTGCGCAGCTGCTCGAAGGCCTTGAACTCGTAGGCGATCTCGGCGCCGGTCTCCTTGGTGAAGATGTCGCGGGCGGCGAGCCAGGCGATGCCGCGATCGGAGTCGGGGGTCTCGAAGTCCCACATGGTGAGCGTGCGGCCGGCGCCGTCGACATCGGTCGAGAGCGGCTGGGATCCGGCGTCCGAGCCGCCGGCGCAGGCGGCGAGGGCGAACATCGCGCTGATGCCGATGCCTCCCGCGAGCAGGCCGCGCCGGCTCACGGCGGCGGAGGGAAGGACTCGGTGGAAGGCGGACGAGGTGCGAAGCGACATTACTTCTTCTCCTTGGTGGGATGGGTGTGCTGCGGTGGAGGGGTGGTGGAGCGCTCTCTCCGATAGTCGAAGCGCTTCGATGATGGGCGGGCGAAATGGGTGCCGGCCGCGGCTCAGTGCGGCGCGACGGCGAGGCTGCCGCGGTCGATGAACTCGGGCGGGAGGAGATCGACGCCGACACGGGGGCTGCCGTCGATCTGGCTGAGCGTCATCTCGACCGCGCTGCGACACATGTCGACGAACGGGAGCGGGATGGCACTGAGCGGCGTTTCGAGGTTCTCGGTCTCATAGCTCGCACACGCGGCCAGGACGGAGAGATCGGTGGGGATGCGCAGCCCGCGCTCGCGAAGACGGCCGAGCACCGCCTCCGCGACGGGCTCGTTGCAGTGCAGCACGACGGCCGTCATGCCGGGCAGCGTGTCGAGCAGGGTGTCGACGTCGGCGGCGACGCTGCTGCGGGAGATGTGCGGATTCACCTCGGCCGTGCGGACGCCCGAGCGTGCGCACTCATCGACGAACGCCGTGCTGAAGCGATGCACGAAGCCGGCGTCGCGGTCGCTGTACGACTGCGGATGGCCGACGACCCCGATGGTGCGGTGGCCCTCGGCGGCGAGACGACGCACGGCGTCGCGCGCCGCTGCGGCGAAGTCGAGGTCGACGCAGCTGAGACCGAGGTCGTCCCCCGGCACACCGATGAAGGTGGCCGGCAGCCCGAGCTCCCGGATCTGTTCGGCGCGGACGTCATCGTGCTCGACCCCCATCAGCACAACACCGTCGACCAGTGAGCTGGAGGCGACGCGGGCGATGCCGCTGGAGGAGTCGTCGGTGACGAGCAGAAGCACGTCGTAGTCGGCCGTGCGGGCGGCCTCGAGCACGGCGGTCACGAAGCGCATGTGCGTGGGAAGGTGCAGCTCGCCGCGCATCGGGGCCGAGAGGGCGAGGATGTGGGAGCGGGTGCCGGCGAGCATCCGTGCGCCCGCATTGGGCCGATAGCCGAGTTCGCGGACCGCCGCGTCGACCCGCTGCCGCGTGCTCGCGGCGATCGAGCGCTTGCCGGAGAGCGCGTACGAGACGGTGCTGATGGAGACGCCGGCGACGCGGGCGACGTCGGTGATCGTGGCCATCTCGCGCTCCTTCCGGACATCCTCGTCGTGATGGGCGATGCGCCTTCGAAGCGCTTCGACCACCTGGTGCTGAGCACACTACGTCGCGTCGAAGCGCTTCCGCAAGTCTTTTGTTCGAACGAACGACAAATCCGGGAGGGCGAGCCCGCGGCGGTCAGTCCGCGCTGTACACGCGCAGGCCCGCCGGCACCACGCGCACGGTGACGGCTCGGAAGCCGTCCGCGTCCGGTGCTCCCGGAATCGCCTCCGCCGCCTCGCCGTCGTGCGCGAAGCCCGGGTCGCCGCCGTCGGCACCACGCACGCGGATGCTCTGCTCCGCGGTCTCGGCGGACTCCACGACCGGCGCGTCGCCCCAGCCGGGCAGGCGCGACACCACCGGCGTCGCGAAGCGGCCCAGCACGAGAGAGACGGCCCCGCGGGTGCGCGGCTGCCGGTTCGCGTGCAGGATGCGCACCTCCAGCAATCCGCCGTCCAGCCGACGCCGAGCCAACGGCGTCGCCGAGTGAGGATGCTCGCGCCCCACACCGACGAAGTACGACCAGACGCGGATCCGCCGTCCCTCGAACTCGAGGTCGACCGGCTCGCTGCCGCGGACCGCCTCGATCGCCGAGACGACCGCGGCGAGAGGCTTGCCGATCCGACCCTCCCGCCGTTCACGACGCTCGACGAACTCGGGATACACCCCGATCGAGACGGTGTTCAGCACGGTGATCGTCTGGTCGCCGACGACGAGTTCGGCGACGTCGACATCGCGGCGGACGCCGCGACGCACCGCCGCGATCGCGTCCTCCACCGCCGGAAGTCCGAGTGCTTTGGCGAAGTGATTCATCGTGCCGCCCGGGAAGACCACGAGGTCGAGCCCGTGCGAACGCGCGATTCCGGCCACCCGCGCGGTCGTGCCATCGCCGGCGTAGATCCCCAGAGCGGTCGGCGGATGCGAGCCCGCGAGCGCCGCCGACACGAGGGCAGTGAGGTCGTCGCCCTCCGCGAGCGGATGCACAGCGGCCTCCGGCAGTTCGGCCGCGAGGATCGGCAGCGGATCGGGTCGATGCGAGTCGCGACCCGCGTTCGGGTTGACGATCACGAAGAGGCCCGCGCCGCGGTCGAGGGGAGCAGGCTCGGCTGGCGCCCTCGAGGCGCGTTCCTCGACCGCGGCGACGCGGGGTCGGGCGGGCACGAGCATCCGCCCCGCCACCGCGACGCCGGCGCCCACGGCGGCGCCGCCGAGCACATCCGACAGCCAGTGCACCCCGACGTGCAGACGCGAGTAGCCGACCCCGAGGGCCACCGGCGCCAGCACGGCGCCGACGCGCGGCGACTCCAGTGCGACGCCGGTGACGAACGCCGCGGCGCTGGCCGAGTGGCCGGACGGAAAAGTCGGCGACGTCGGCACGTGCGCGAGCCGCCGACCCACCGGAACGCCGACCGTCAGCGGGCGCGTGCCCCCGAACAGCCGCTTGCCGATGAGGTTCGCGGCCGTGCTCGCGACCATCAGCGAGCCGAGGCCGCGCGCCGCCTCGCGGGGCCTGCCCGCGAGCACCAGCAGCGCGGCCAGCACGAACCAGAGCACCCCGCGGTCGGCGAACCGTGTCAATCCCACGAAGAACCCGTCGATCGACGGATGCACGGCACGACGGTTGATCCGCCGCCCCACGGCCTTGTCCACCCGGCGCACCGGTTCGGGCACCCGGCTCAGCCGCCGCAGCAGTACGAGCAGCGTCCGGGTTCCGCGCAGAGCCATGGCGTCAGCCTAGGCCTCCGTGACTCGGCATCCGCCGAGGGCCGTCAGCCGCAGCGACTCGATCATCGCGTCCCCGCCGACGGCGAACAGCTCGGCGCCCCGCTGCTCCTCCGCCGGGAAGATCTGCTCCGTCAGCATCACGCCGCCATCGTCGGCGAAGATCTCCACCGAACCGGCATCGACCCACACATCGAGCGTCAGAAGATCGCCCGCCCCGGCTCGTGCCCGCGACACCGAGGCGAACAGCGGCGAGAAGTCGACCTCGCCCGAGGCCGTGCGGTCGACCGAGAGCTCGTCGCCGTCCCACGTGACCACGGTCCCGCCGCGCAGCACCAGAACCAGTCGCTGCGCCGAGCCGAGGCGAAGTCGCGCCTCGATCCGGAAGCAGCCTCCCGCATCCGGCAAGCGCAGCTCGGTGAGCGCCGTCGCCGCGATCTCGGTGAGCACAGGCCCCCGCCACGGCCCGCCCGCGATCGCCTGCCGGAGCTTCCCCGCGCGCAGCGTGAGAACCCGGGGCAGCGCCATGCTCCCCCGCCACGGCGCCGTCGGTACCTGCGCCGCGTAGTCCCAGTTGCTCATCCAGCCGATCATGATCCGCTCGCCGCGGGGTGCGGAGTCGAAGGTCACACCGGCGTAGAAGTCGCGGCCGTAGTCGAGCCAGTCCCAGGATTCCGCCGTGAACCGTTCCCCATCGAAGGCCCCGACGAAGTACTGCTGACCGGACCCGCCCGCCGGCCCGCCGGGGTTGGTCGAGACCGTCAGCACCCAGTGGCCGTCGAGCTCGAACAGGTCCGGGCACTCCCAGATGCCCTCTTCCGCGCCGGCCGGCCCGAAGACCGAGAGCGCGGTCCAGGTGCGCAGATCGGGCGACGAGAACAGGTGCACCTCGCGCTCGTGCGCCTCCACCGCGGCGAGCACCCAGCGGTCGCCGTGCCGGAAGACCTTCGGGTCGCGGAAGTCCCGGGTGCCTCGGTCGAGCACGATGCCGCATTTGGTCCAGACGTAGCCGTCGCGGCTCCAGGCCAGCGCCTGCGCCTGGCCACGGGACGACGCGACCGTGTACAGCGCCACCAGCACCCCGGCGCCGAAGCCCGCCGTGCCGTCGACGTCGACCACGACCGACCCGGAGAAGATTCCCTCGTCCTCGCCGTGCAGCAGGGCCACCGGATGCTCGTCCCAGTGCACCAGGTCGACGCTGGAGGCATGGCCCCAGCTCATGTCGCCCCAATCGATACCGTTCGGGTTGTGCTGGAAGTACAGGTGGTAGCGGCCGCCGAAATGCACGAGGCCGTTCGGGTCGTTCAGCCAGTTGCGCTCGGGCGTGAAGTGCAGGCGCGGGCGGGCCGTCATCCCTTCACACCCGTGGAGGCGATCGAGTTGACGAACGAGCGCTGGAAGGCGATGAACAGGGCGACGACGGGCAGAGTGATCATCGAGCAGTAGGCCATGATCTGGCCCCACGAGGTGTTCAGCTGGAAGAAGTACTGCACGCCGAGCATCACCGGGCGCAGCTCCTCGGTCTGGATCACCATCAGCGGCCAGAGGTACGAGTTCCACGCGGGCAGGAAGGTCAGGATGGCCACCGTCGCGACCGCGGGGCCGGCGAGCGGCATCACGACCTTGCGGTAGATCGTGAACCAGCCGGCGCCGTCCATCCGCGCGGCCTCGTCGAGCTCCTTCGGGATCGACTCGAAGTACTGGTGGAAGAGGTAGATCGAGAACGCGTTCACGATGAACGGCACGATCTGCACCTGATAGGTGTCGAGCCAACCCTTCGAGAAGAACACGCCGAACTGGTCGATGCCGAAGTTCGGCAACTGATTCACCCACCACACCAGGGGAAGGGCGAGGGTCTCGAACGGGATGATCAGTGTCGCGATGATCACCGTGAGGATGATGCCCTTACCGGGCACGCGCATCCGCGACAGGGCGAACGCGGCGAGGCTGTTCACGACCACGCCGAAGATCACGGTGACCGCGGACACGCCGATCGAGTTGATCAGGAACCGCGCCGCCGGGACCCGATCGAACACGGCGCCGTAGTTGTCGAACGAGAGGTTGCCCACGGGCAGGAAGGCCGCGATCGAGCCCAGGTCGCCGAAGATCTGGCGGTCGGGTTTCAATGACGAGACCACCATGAACAGCAGCGGGAAGATGAAGACGACGGCGAGCGCGATGCGCCCGGCCCAGCCGTACCAGCCGATGCGGTTTCGAGGAGACTTCGCGGCACGGGGGGCCTTCGCGGCGCCGGCGGCGCGGGGGCGGGTGGCGACGGGAACGGTGGCCATGGTCTATGCCTTCTCTCGGGTCAGGTAGCGCTGCACGCCGGAGATCACGAGGACGATCGCGAAGAAGACGAGCGAGATAGCGGAGGCGTAGCCGGTCTCCTGCTGACGGAATCCGGATTCGACGGCCTGGTAGACGACGGTGGTGGTCGAGTCGAGCGGGCCGCCCTGGGTCATCACGCTGACCTGGGTGAACAGGCCGAGCGCGGCGATCGTGATGGTGACCAGGATCAGGCTGCGCGTCGCGGCCAGCCCCGGCCAGGTGATGTACCGGAACTTCTGCCACGCGGAGGTTCCGTCGATGTCGGCCGCTTCGTACAGCTCGGCCGAGATGGTCTGCAGGCCCGAGAGCCAGATGATCATGTGGAAGCCCACGCCCTGCCAGACCGACATCAGGATGATCGCCGGCATCGAGGTCGCCGTGTCACCGAGCCAGTCCGGACCCTGCACGAGACCGAAGGTGACGTTGCGGATGATCACGTTCAGCAGGCCGTCCTGCTGATACATAAAAGCCCAGAGCAGCGAGACCACGACCATCGACGTGACGACGGGCAGGAAGTAGACGGTGCGGAAGAAGGTGGTGCCGCGGATCTTCGTGTTGATCAGGATCGCCATCACGAGCGCGAGCCCGGCTTGCAGCGGCACCACGACGATCGCGAAGTACGCGACGTTCAGCAGTGCGCGACCGAAGGAGGCGTCCTGGAACAGTCGGATGAAGTTGTCCAGCCCCGAGAACTCGGCCGGGTAGGGCGAGATCAGCCGCGCGTTCGTGAACGCCAGGCCGAAGGCGAGTACCGCCGGCACGAGCACGAACATCGCGAGCAGGATGAGGGCGGGGGCCACCATCGCGAGCCCGGCGAGGCGCTCCTGACGGTAGCTGCGGTCGTGTCGGCGGTGCGGCCGATGCGGCAGCCGGGCGAGGGTCTCGACGGCGACGCCCTCGAGGGGCGCGATCGTCGGGGACTGGGTCGAAGTCATCATCGTCTCCTAGCTCTCTGCGAGGGACCCCTTCTGCGTTCGAGGGACCCGCACTCGGCGGGTCCCTCGAACCGGGGAAGGATCCCTCGCGGGCGAACTATTTCTGGGTGTACCCGTCGTTGGTCGAGATGTTGTTGTCGATGTTCTTCACCGCGGTGTCGAGCACCGACTGCGGGTCGCCGCCGTCGATGATGTCCGACATCGCGTTGGCGAACTCCGTCGAGATGAACGGGTAGGCCGGCGTCTGCGGGCGCAGCTCGGCGTACGTCGCGGAGTACTCGCGGAACTGCGCGAGGTCGCCGCCCTCCTCGTAGCCCGGCACCAGGGCCGCGGCTTCGGAGGTGGCGGGGATGGTGCCGGTGGCTTCGGCCACGGCGGCGATGTTCTCGGGCTTCAGCGAGAAGGCGAGGTAGTCCATCGCGGCGGCGGTGTCGGCGCAGCCCGTGGTCACACCCCACTGCCACGAGCCGCCACCGATCTTCGGGCCGTCACCGAGGTCGACGCTCGGCAGCGCGACGAGGTCGTCGCCGAAGGCCTCCTTCGAGGAGGAGTACGCCCAGCTGCCCGAGTACAGGATCGCCGACTCGCCGTTCTGGAAGTCGAGCGTCGAGTCCTCGCCGCTCTTCTTGGCGGCGTAGCCGTCGGCGATAAGGCCCTGGAACCAGTCCGCGAAGGCGACCGCATCCGGCCCGTTCAGCGCGCCATCCGCCGTGAGGTAGTCGTCGCGGTCGATCAGGTCGCCTCCCGCCGACTGCAGGAACGGCGAGTAGGCGTACGGCAGCCACTCCCCCGTGCCTGCGGTGCCGAGATCGAGCGGGTAGTCCCATTCGCCGGTCGCCTTGAGTGCGGCGAGGGCGGAGGCGAACTCGTCCTTCGTCCACGGCGCATCCGTGGTGGGGATGCGGATGCCGTTGCCCTCGAGGACCGACTTCTTCGCCAGCATCGTGAGCGCGACGTCGTAGTAGCCGATCGAGTAGATCTCGTCGTTCCACGTGCCCTTCACCGACGGCAGGAAGGAGTCGAGATCGACTCCCTCCAGTTCGAGGGGAGTGAGGTACTTCGCCCAGGCCCAGTTCGGCACGTTCGGCCCGTCGATGTCGACGATGCAGGGCAGCTTGCCCGCCGCGGCGGCCGCGACGACGGAATCGTTGTACGAGTCCTGCGGAAAGGCCTGGACCTTCACCGTGTTGGTGTCCTGGCTCGCGTTGTAGTCGTCGACGATCTGCTGGATCGCGGCCAGTTCGGTGTCGTTGCCGGCGTTGTGGGTCCAGAGCGTGAGCTGGCCGCCGCGGCCGTCTCCGCCGCCGCCGGCGGAGGAGCAGGCCGAGAGGCCGAGGGTGAGGGTGCCGACGGCGGCGACGGCGATCGCTGTGCGGACGAGGCGTCGGGTGGTGGCGGAGGTGAGGTTCACCGGTTCTCCTTCGAACGGGATTCTGCTGCTGCATGGTGCGAGGTGGATCGGGCTCCGATCCGGCGCTAAAAGCTTTTAGCGCCCTGAAGCTAACACGCGGAGCGACACCGGACAAGGGAATCCGCTAAATTGATTCAGCCCCCACAGGTCCGCGCCGGGATTCGCGCGCCGGACTCCCTAAACTTGGGTCGACGAAAGGGAGAGCGGATGACGAAGCGCGCCACGCTCGCGGATGTCGCCGCGCGCGCCGGGCTCTCGAAGACCGCCGTGAGCCTCATCCTCAACGAGCGACCGGGCTCGCGCCTCTCGGCCGATGCCGTCGAGCGGGTGCGCACCGCCGCCGCCGAACTCGACTATCGGCCCAATCCAGCAGCGCAGAGCCTGCGGATGGGAAAGACCCGCACGATCGGCTTCCTCTCGGACGAGGTGACGATCACCCGGTTCGCCTCGGCGATGATCCGCGGGGTGCTCGACACGGCGGAGCAGCAGGATCACACGGTGCTGATCGCCGAGACGGGTCGCGAGGCGGCCCGCACGAGACCCGCACTCGAGGCGATGCTCGATCGGCGCGCCGACGGCATCATCGTCGGGCTGATGGGCGCGAAGCAGATCGACGTGCCACCGGTGTCCTCCGACGTTCCCGTCGTGCTGCTGAACGCGAGCAGCAGCACCGGCGAGTCCTCGGTGCTCCCCGACGAGAACACGTCCGGCTACGAGATCGGCCGAGTGCTGCTGGACGCGGGGCATCGCCGCATCGCCGTGCTCGGCGATTGGCCCGCGGCGATGGTCGACCCGCGCGTCTCCGCGACCGTCGCCCTGCGCTTCGCCGGGATCGCGCGCGCCTTCGACGAATTCGGCGTGCAGCCGGTGATCCGCACGCCCGTGCTGCCCTGGGATCCCGCGCCCGCGTACGAGGCGGCAATGCGGATGCTCGACAGCGGCGTCGAGATCACCGCCGTGCTGTGCCTCAACGACCGCATCGCCTTCGGCCTCTATCAGGCGTTGCAGGAGCGCGGTCTGCGCATCCCCGACGACGTCTCGGTCGCCTCCTTCGACGACGACGAGATCGCGGCCTACCTGCGCCCCGGACTGACGACGGCGCGCATCCCGTACGAGCAGATGGGCCGTGAAGCGGTCGACATCCTGCTGTCAGGCGGCGAACCCGAGCATCGTCTCGTACCGATGCCCGTGATCCAGCGGGACTCGGTCCGCTCACTGCCGTAGTCGCCGGCCGATTGCAAGCCCTCGCCGCGCGGGTGCCGCTGTTCTAACCTGGTTACTCAGCCAGCTGAGCATCGAGGAGCAGACCATGACCGCATCCCCCACCCGAGCGGACCGTGTTCGCCAGAGCGTCGTCGCCGTCAGCGCGGTCCTCGCGATCATCGGATCCTTCATCGGCTCCGGAGCCGCGGGCGGTACGAAGATCCAGGACGCGGCGGGAGGCGCCCTCAGCGCCACGTCCACACCGATCGCCCCCGACACTCCGGCGTTCTCGATCTGGAGCGTGATCTACCTCGGCCTCGTCGCCTACGCGATCTGGCAGTTCCTGCCCGCACAGGCGACGCGCGATCGGCACCGGCGACTCGGCTACTGGGTCGCTGCGAGCCTGCTGCTCAACGCGGCGTGGATCCTGGTGGTGCAGGCCGGATTCCTGACGCTCAGCGTGATCGTGATCGCCGTGCTGCTCGCCGTGCTCGCACGATGCTTCGTGATCGTGGTGCGCACCCCGTCGAGCGGTGCGGTGGACGCGATCGTGACCGACGGCACCGTCGGCCTCTACCTCGGCTGGGTCTGCGTCGCGACCGCGGCCAACGTGACCGCCGCACTGGTCGGCGCCGGTGTCGGCAGCGCCGACGGCCCTGCGGCCGGCGTCTGGGCCGTGATCGTGCTCGCCGTCGCCGGTCTGGTCGGGCTGCTGCTCGCGATCACGGGGCGCGGTCGGATCGCCCCGATGCTCTCGCTGTGCTGGGGCCTGGCCTGGGTCGCGGTCGGTCGCCTCGGCGGAGAGCTGCTGTCGACCCCGGCCGGCGTCACCGCCCTCGTCGCCGCCGTGGTCGTGCTCGTCGCAACAGTGCTCATCCGCCTGCAGGCCACCCGGCGGGCGTCGGTCGCCTGAGCGGTGGCGCGACCGGACTCACCGCCGGTCGGCGAGCAGCCAGCGCGCGGCGAGACCGGCCAGGAGCGAGCCCGCGCCGCCCACGGCGAGATCGCCCAGCGTGTCGCGGTAGCCGACGAAGATCGTCGGGTCGAGGAACGTGTGGCCCGCCCACTCGCCCCACTCCCAGATCACGCCGATCGTCACGCCCAGGGTGGCCGTCAGCACCGCGAGCGCCGTCCTCGGCAGTTCCGGAAGGGCCCCGAAACGCTGCAGCAGCGCGACTCCGATCACGGCCGACAGCCCGTTCAGCACGAAGTGCACCGGCAGATCCCACCAGCGGACGCTGAGGTACAGCTCGAAGACGCTGCTCCAGGCGGCCACGAGGACACTCAGGCCGAACGCCGCGTCGAGCCCGGCGCGCACGCCGAGCATCCGTGGCAGGACGACGCCGAACAGGGCGAGCGAGAACATCCCGGCGTCGACCGGCGAGAAGAAGATCAGCGTGGCGAGCATGCTGAGCACGCCCAGCAGACGCACGCCGTCGGCGAGCCACATCGCGGCGCCGCGCGGGGGGCGCAGGAAGTCGTCGTGCACCCGGCGGAACGCGGCGCTCATGCGGCCACCCGCAACGCGGCCTGCACCGGGAGGTGGTCGGATGCGGCGGCCGCCGCGGCGTTGATCCCGGCGCGCAGCACCCGGATCCCGGGGCTGACCAGCAGCCAGTCGATGCGTCGACCCGCCCGCGGCGAGCGGTAGCTCGGCCGGGTGCCCCACTCCTCGGTCAGCACCTCCCCCGCGATGCTCCAGGCGTCCTCGAGAGGCGCGAGCGCACGGAACGGAGCGGAGCCGATCGCGGCGTTGGCGTCGCCCAGCACGATCGCGGGAACCCCCGCCACCAGTTCTGCGATCATCCGGGCACCCTGCACCCGCGCCCGCGCGGAGACCACATCGAGGTGCGTGTTCACCACCGTGAACTCGGCGCGGCTGGTGCGATCCCGCAACCGGGCGATCACCGCGGTCCGTGCGTACGGCGCGCCCCAGCTGCGCGAGCCCGGCACGGTCGGCGTGGCCGACAGCGCCAGCTGGTCCCAGGCGAGCACGTCGAGACGATCCTCGTCCACGAACAGCGCCACCCTCTCGCCGCCGAGATCCGCGTCGCGGCCGTAGCCGAGCGCGCGCCGGCCACCCAGAGCCTCCGACACCACCGCGAGCTGCCCCGGCATCGCCTCCTGCAGACCGAGGATCGCGGGCCGTTCCGCAGCGAGCATCCGTCGCACGTGCTCCTGCCGATTCGACCAGCGATCGGGATGCGATCGGGAGAGGTGCGGAACGGGGCGGCGGATGTTGAACGTCATCACGTGCAGCTCGGGCGGCGGGAGCGGGCCGATCAGCGGGGCATCCGTCATGCCTTCAGGCTACGGCCCCGGGCTGAACGACTTTCGGGCTTGCATCTTGCGCATCCGTCGATTCTGCCATATGTTGCGTAAACCAACAATTCGGCGACGTCGCCGGAAAGGACCGGATCCATGTCCCTCACCCCCACCCGCGCCGACAAGTTCTCCTTCGGCCTCTGGACTATCGGCTACAACGGCACGGACCCGTTCGGCGGTCCGACGCGCCCCGCCCTCGATGTCGTCCACGCCGTCGAGAAGCTCAGCGAACTGGGCGCCTACGGCCTCACCTTCCACGACGACGACCTGTTCGCCTTCGGCTCCACGGATGCCGAGCGCCAGACCCAGATCGATCGCCTGAAGCAGGTGCT
This sequence comes from Microbacteriaceae bacterium VKM Ac-2855, assembly GCA_013204985.1. Classification (GTDB taxonomy): domain Bacteria; phylum Actinomycetota; class Actinomycetes; order Actinomycetales; family Microbacteriaceae; genus Rathayibacter. The sequence goes on along the minus strand of JABMLG010000002.1, from coordinate 64,928 downwards.
CGCGGACACCGGCGTGATCGTGCCGATGGTGACCACGAACCTGTTCAGTGCTCCCGTCTTCAAGGACGGCGGCTTCACCTCCAACGACCGCGCCGTTCGCCGCTTCGCGCTGCGCAAGGTGCTCCGCAACCTCGACCTCGCCGCCGAGCTCGGCGCGAAGACCTTCGTGATGTGGGGCGGACGCGAGGGCGCGGAGTACGACTCCGCCAAGGACGTGCGCTCGGCGCTGGAGCGCTACCGCGAGGCCGTGAACCTGCTCGGCGACTACGTCACCGACAAGGGCTACGACATCCGCTTCGCCATCGAGCCCAAGCCGAACGAGCCCCGCGGCGACATCCTGCTGCCGACCCTCGGTCACGCGATCGCGTTCATCAACTCGCTCGAGCGCCCCGAACTGGTCGGCGTGAACCCCGAGGTCGGCCACGAGCAGATGGCCGGGCTGAACTTCACCGCCGGCATCGCCCAGGCGCTGTACCACGGCAAGCTCTTCCACATCGACCTCAACGGCCAGCGCGGAATCAAGTACGACCAGGACCTCGTGTTCGGCCATGGCGATCTGCACAACGCGTTCTCGCTGGTCGACCTGCTCGAGAACGGCGGCCCCGGCGGGGTGCCCGCGTACGACGGCCCGCGCCACTTCGACTACAAGCCCTCGCGCACCGAGGACGAGACCGGCGTCTGGGATTCGGCGAGCGCCAACATGCGCACCTACCTGCTGCTCAAGGAGCGTGCGGCGGCCTTCCGCGCCGACCCCGAGGTGCAGGAGGCTCTCGCGGCCGCGAAGGTGGCCGAACTCGCCGAGCCGACGCTGAACGAGGGCGAGTCGTACGACGACCTCCTTGCCGACACCACGGCGTACGAGTCGTTCGACTCCGACGCGTACCTCGGCGGCAAGGGCTTCGGCTTCGTCCGTCTGCAGCAGCTCGCCACCGAGCACCTGCTCGGCGCGCGCTGACCCACCCCCTTCCGAGACGTTGCAGGAGTGGGTCGCCCACTCCTGCAACGTCTCGCACATTCGAGAGGACGCAGCGATGACGCTCGTCGCAGGAGTCGACTCGTCGACGCAGAGCTGCAAGGTGGTCGTGCGCGACCTCGACACCGGCGCGATCGTGCGCACGGGGCGCGGCGCGCATCCGGACGGCACCGAGGTCGACCCCGCCGCATGGTGGCAGGCGCTCGATGCGGCGATCACGGATGCGGGCGGCCTCGAGGACGTCGCCGCGATCTCGGTCGGCGGGCAGCAGCACGGCATGGTCGTGCTCGACGCCGAAGGACGGGTCATCCGCCCGGCCCTGCTCTGGAACGACACGCGTAGCGCCCAGGCGGCGCGAGATCTCGTCGACGAACTCGGGGCCGAGGAGTGGGCGCGGCGCACCGCCACGGTGCCGGTCGCTTCGTTCACTGCGACGAAGCTGCGCTGGCTGCGCGACGCCGAGCCCGAGAACGCGGCGCGCGTCGCCGCCGTGGCCCTTCCCCACGATTGGTTGAGCTGGCGTCTGCTCGGCTACGGCCCGGTGGGCGAATCGATTCTCGGCCCCGATCTCGAGGCACTGACCACCGATCGCTCCGACGCCTCCGGCACGTCCTACTGGGGTGAGAACGGCTACGACCTCGAGCTCTTCGAGCGCGCGCTCGGACGGCCGGCGCGCGAGGCAGCGGGGGCCGGTGTACGAAACGAAGGACGCGACGTGATCGCACTCCTGCCCCGAGTGCTCAGACCCGCGGAATCGTGCGGATCGACGCCCGGCAATTCCGGTGCCGACTCCCGCGATCCTTCGTTCCACACCATCCCGGCCGGCATCGTCGTCGGCCCCGGCGCCGGCGACAACGCCGGAGCCGCGCTCGGGCTCGGTGCTCGAGCCGGCGACGTGGTGGTCAGCATCGGCACGAGCGGCACGGTGTTCGCGGTGACCGACGACTCCGTCCGCGACGCCTCCGGCACGGTCGCGGGTTTCGCGGATGCGAGCGGTCGCTTCCTCCCCCTGGTCGCGACGCTGAACGCGGCTCGAGTGATCGCCTCGACGGCAGCGCTGCTCGGTGTCGACTTCGATGAGCTCGGCGGCCTCGCCCTGGACGCGGAGCCGGGTGCGGGCGGACTCGTCCTGGTGCCGTACTTCGAAGGCGAGCGCACGCCGAACCTGCCCGACGCGACCGCCAGCCTGAACGGCATGACCCTCGCCGCCACGACCCGGCCGAACCTGGCGCGCGCATCGATCGAGGGCATGCTCTGCGGCCTCGCCGACGGACTCGACGCTGTGCGTCGGCTCGGAGTCTCGGCCACCCGCATCCTGCTCATCGGCGGCGCGGCGCAGAACCCGGCGGTGCAGGCGATCGCCGCCCAGGTCTTCGACGCACCGGTCGTCGTACCGACGCCGGGCGAGTACGTGGCCGACGGCGCCGCGGTGCAGGCCGCGTGGGCACTGACGGGCGAGCGTCCGGCGTGGCAGGTGACGACGGTGGCCGAACCGGCTCCCGACACCCGCGCGCTCATCCGCGAGCAGTACGCCCGGTACGCCGGATGACCGCGCCGCGCTAGGCGGTGACGTCGCCGGCCGGACCGGACGGCGACGTCGCGCCGAGACCGCCGACCGGCTCGCCGGCCCAGGTCAGCACCGTCCACTCCGTGCCGCTGCCTTCGAGCACCACGACACCGGTGTTGTCGATGGCGTGCTCGGCGACGAAGGCGGAGTCGAGATTGGCTCCGCGCAGCCCGGTCCAGCAGCGGATCGCGGCGCCGTGACTCACGATCACCGCCGTCGCGTAGCCCGAGGCCTCCGCCTCGGCCACCACGGCGTCGTAGCGCTCGAAGAACTCGGCTCCGCTCTCGCCGCCCGGCACGCGCAGCTCGAGCTCCCCCTCCGCCCAGCGGAACACGGCGGACATGTAGGTGCGCACCGAGTCCTCGTCGCTCTTCATCTCGAGGTCGCCCGAGGTGATCTCACGCACGCCGGCGCGCTCGATCGGCACGACGGCCCGATCCGCCAGCAGCGGCGCCGCGGTCAGTCGCGTACGCACCATGTTCGAGACGTAGATCGCGTCGATCCGCTCACCCGCCAGCGCGGCCGGCAGAGCGGCGGCCTGCTCCAGGCCGAGCTCGGTCAGGCCCGGTCCGGGGATGCGGGTGTCGAGCAGCCCGGCGACGTTCGAGGGAGTCTGGCCGTGTCGGATGAGGATGAGACGCATTGCTCCACGGTATCGCCCGCTCAGCCGAGCGCGCGCCGCACGCGCTCGGCCACCGCCTCGGGCGAGCCGTCACCCTCGACGCGCACAAGACAACCGCGCTCCGCGTACACCTCGACGAGCGTGGCCGTCTCGCGTTCGTACACGCTGATGCGATGCCGGATCACCTCGGGAGTGTCGTCGGCGCGCCCCTGCTCGGCGGCTCGAGCCTCCAGCCGGGCGACGATCGCCTCGAGGTCCGCGGTCAGCAGGACGGCGCGCTCGACACCGGTGTCGCCGAGCATCCGATCGAGTTCGACGACCTGCGCCCGCGTGCGCGGGTAACCGTCCAGGATGAAGCCCGCAGCCGCATCCGGCAGCCCCAGCCGCTCGAAGACCACCGCATTCGTGGTCTCATCGGGAACGTAGTGGCCGGAGGAGATCAGATCGCGCAACTCGATGCCCAGCGCCGTCTCGGTGCGCACGTGTTCGCGGAACAGCTCCCCCGTCGAGATCGCCGGGATGCCGAGATGATCGGCGAGCCGTGCGGCCTGCGTCCCTTTGCCCACACCGGGCGGGCCCATCATGACGATCCTCAACTGCACTCCCTCGTGGTCTCCGGCAGGCTCGCGGTCCGGACCGACGCGGTCCGGAGCCCGAGACTACAACGCTGCGGGCTGCTGCGGGTTGCGGATCCCTGTGGAGGCGAGAACCCGGCGCACGTGCATCCGCAGCACGACCCGCTCCGGGTTCGGCCGGGGCTGCCGGTACCGCTCGGCGTAGCGGCGTACCGCATCGGCCACCGCGTCCGGGTCGTCGTCGACGACGGTCGGACCGTCGAGCGTGAGCCAACGGGCACCGTCGACCTGGCAGACGGATGCGGAACCCGCGCGGCGCACGTTCCACGCCTTACGGGTCGGCCCGCCGGTGATGATCCGCAGGGTGTCGTCCTCGGGGTCGAACGTGAACCCCACCGGAACGGCGTGGATCGAGCCGTCGGGCCCGAAGGTCGAGAGAACGGCGAGGTGACGCTCGGCGACGAACGCCAAGCCCTCCGCGCTGAGCAGGCTCATGCGCGCAACGCCGAGCCCGAGAGGCGGAAGGTGGTCCAGTCGTCCATCGGCTCCGCGCCGAGCGCACGGTAGAAGCCGATCGCCGGCTCGTTCCAGTCGAGCACCGCCCACTCGAGCCGGGCGTAGCCGCGCTCCACGCAGATCGCCGCGAGCCGCAACAGCAGCGCCTTGCCGTAGCCCCGCCCGCGAAGATCGGGGCTCACGTACAGGTCTTCGAGATGGATGCCGTGCACGCCTTCCCAGGTCGAGAAGGTGAGGAACCAGATCGCGATCGCCGCAAGGGTGCCGGGCTCGTCGCCGTCGATCACGAGCGCGAAGACCGCCGGATGCTCGGCGAACAGCGCCGCCCGAAGATCGGATTCCGTGGTCGCCACGGCATCCGGCTCCTTCTCGTAGACGGCGAGTTCGACGATCAGACGCAGGATCTCGGCGGCGTCGTCGGGAGTGGCAGGGCGGATCTGGGGCACACCGCCACCGTAGCCGAATCGCGTCGGCGTCAGCGCATCCGCAGTCGGCGCACCATCAGCGCGAGCAGACCGAGCGCGAGGGCGCCCAGGGCCAGCCACAGCGGCGTCAGATCGAAGCCGGTGTGGGCGAGCCCGGCGGCCGACGGCGCGGCCGGGAGCGTGGCGATGGGGGCCGGCGTGGACGTGGTCGGAGTGGTCGGCACGGTCGTGGCCGTCGCGGTCGGGGCGGGCGTCGGCGTTGGCGTGGCGGTCGGAGTGGGCGTCGCGGTCGGGGTCGGCGTCGGCGTGGCCGTGGGCGTCACGGTCGGAGTGGGCGTCGGGGTCGGCGTCGATGTCGGCGGCACCCAGGCCGCGGGCCACGCCGGCTTGTCCGCGTCGTAGATCCAGTCGTCGAAGAACGCCGTGAGGTCGCTGCCCGAGACCTCCTCCGCGAGCGCGATGAAGTCGGAGGTGCGCGGCGAGCTGCCGGCGTTGTCCGTCACCCAGCGCGACATCGTCGTGTTGTAGGCGTCTTCACCGATCGCCACGCGCAGCGCCTCCAGCGCCATGCCGCCGCGGAGGTAGACCGGGCCGCCGAAGAGGTTGATCGGATCCTGCAGATCGGCGGTCGCCGGCGACCAGAGGTCGGAGTCGGTGTCGTTCTCGTCGTACGCCGCGAGGTAGAAGTCGTTCATGGTCTGGTCACCGCGGTTCTCGCTCAGCCACCGCTGCGTGAAGAATTCCGCCGGGCCCTCGTTCAGCCAGATGTCGTTCCAGTCGCCGGGGCTGACCGAGTCGCCGAACCACTGGTGCACGAACTCGTGCACCACGGTCGCCTCGTCGATCCAGCTCTCGAAGTACGGCCGGTCCTGGGTCTCGAGGGCGTAGCCGACGCCCGTGTCCTTGACCACGATGCCCGCGCTGGTGCCGGGATACGCGCCGAACTGCTGCTCGCCCCAGGCGATCACCTCGGGCACCAGGTCCTGGTACTCCTGCAGCGCGCCGAGTTCGGGTGAGATGAAGCTCCAGATCGGCAGCACGGATCCGTCGCTCAGCGTGGTCGAGGACTCGTAGACGTCGTAGTCGCCGATCGAGACCATCGAGAGGTACGTCGCCATCGGCTTCGTCTGCGTCCAGGTCCACGTGGTCGCCTCGCCCACGGGCGTCTTCGCGCTGAGTACGCCGTTACCAGCGACGGCGAGCTCCGAGTCGGCCGTGACGGAGACCTCGAAGGTCGCCTTGTCGCTGGGAGTGTTGTTGTTCGGGTACCAGGTCTGCGCGCCGAGCGGTTCGCCCAGGGCGGTGATGCCGATGCCGTCGGAATTGGGCACCCAGCCCTCATCCGAGCCGTCCACATCCGTGTGCACGACCGGGGTGCCGTGATAGGTCACGTCCACCTCGAAATCGCCCTGCACGGCCGCGGTCGGCGTCACGACGAGCTTGTGCAGCCCCGCATCCGCATCGTCGTCCTCGCGGGTGAACGCGGCGGGCGTTCCGTCGACGGTCACCGCGTCGACGGTGAGGCCCTCGAAATCGAGGGAGAACGAGGCGAGCGGATCGATCGCCGTCGCATCGACGACGGTGTTCGCCAGGACGGAGCCGTCCTCGGCGTACGCGAGGTCGATGTCGTAGTGCAGCACGTCGTAGCCGCCGTTGCCCGCGTTCGGCAGCAGCGAGTCGCCGGAGGTCGGTGCCCCATCGAGGGGCGCGGCAGCGGAGGCGGAACCGACGCCGAGCGTCAGCACGGCGGCCGCGGCGATCACCGGGGTGAAAGCAGCGAGGAGACGGCGAGGGCGCATGGCGATCCGATCTGAGGGGGTCGACGCAGAATGGGGTGAGGCGCTGCTCTGGGAGGAAGCAGTGAGCCAGACTCTACGAGACTCAGGGGTGGTAAGGCGAGGGGGCGCGTTGATCCGGCGTCAAGCGGTAACGCTCGGCGCGTTCGCGTGCGACTCTCATCGAGTGACCGATCTTCCGATCTTCCCGCTCGGCTCCGTGTTGCTGCCGCACATGCCGCTCGCGCTCAGGCTCTTCGAGCCGCGCTACCTCACGATGCTCGCCGAGATGATCCAGGCCGAGAAGACCGACTTCGGCGTGGTGCTGATCGAGCGAGGTCAAGAAGTCGGCGGCGGCGAGCGCCGTTTCGACGTGGGCACCATCGCCGAGATCACAGAGGTGGCGGCCGGCGACGACTCCGTCGAACTCATCGCGGTCGGCGGTGCGCGCTTCGACGTCGTGGAGTGGCTGCCCGACGATCCCTATCCGCGCGCCACGCTGCGGATGCGGGATCCGCTCGAATGGAGCGACTCCCTCTCCGAGGAGCGGATCGAGGCGGAGGCTGCCGTTCGCCGCGCCCTCGCCGTGGCCAGCGAGTTCGAGGAGCAGGCCTTCGCCGCGACGGTCGAACTCGCCACCGATCCGGTCGCGGCCTGCTGGCAGCTCGCCGGCATCGTGCCGGCCGGTGAGATCGACCAGCAGGCGTTCCTCCGCGCCCCGACGCTCTCGGCGCTGTTGACCGCGGTGCACGATCGGGCCGACGAGGCGATCGCGTCGTACACCTGGCGCTGAGTCGCCTGGCACTGAGTCGCCTGGCACTGAGTCGCCTGGCGCTGAGTCGCCTGGCGCTGAGTCGCCTGGCGCTGAATGCCGGCGCCACCGCGGCTCAGCGTGCGAGCGCGACGCTGACCAGCAGCGCCTGGTGCACGGCCGGCTCCGTGAGGCCGTAGTAGGTGTCCGAGCCGTCGATCCACGCCTCTGGGCTGTCGGCGCGGAAGCGCACCGCCTCGGCGGAGGGGCGACCGCCGTGGGCCTTGCGCACGGCGTTGACGCGAGTGCCGCGAATCGGGTCGAGGGTCGGGTCCGCAGCGACCCGCTCGCGCAGCACGCGCATCCGCTCGACATCGATACCGATGTCGCGGCCCACGGCGAGCGCCGCCACGACGGCGCCGTCGCAGTGGGCGATGCTCACGCGCAGATGTGCGGCCCGACCGAGCAGCACGGGCTTGCCGTGCGGCCCGCCGCAGTCGGCGCAGCGCGCCTCCACCTCGATGTCGAGCGGATCCGCACCGAGCGTTTCGGCGGCCAGCTCGCGCACCAGGACGCGGCCGAGCAGGAACGAGACGCGCACCTCGCGGCGCGGGGTCGCCTCATAGCGGAGGCGCTCGGCGAGGGTGAGCAGACGGAGCATCCGGTGCCGAGCGGAGTCGAGCACCTCGGGGCGGGCCCAGCGGAGCTGGACGTCGCCGGTGGCCAGGGTCGGGAGTCCGGTCATGGGCGGCACGCTACGCCGCGCACGCGACGCCACGGTGGCCGGGCGGTGAACGCCCGCCCCTTCCCGACCCATCTCCCGCGCTGTCGTGCCGCGCTGTCGCGCCGCGCTGTCGTTTTGGCCGCGCGCGGGTGGCATTGCGGCAGCGCGCGGCGAAAACGACAGCGCAGTGCGACCGCTCAGTTGCACGGCGCCGTACGGCAGCGCCCAGGAACACCGGATGCGCAAGGCCGTTTCCTCACGTCGTGTTGCTGAATAGGCTCGCAGCATCCGACGACGAACCGGGGGCGAGAGCCATGACTGCGATCGACGAGAAGACGAACGACAAGCCCGAGCTGAAGCGGGTGCTCGGCCCGAAACTGCTGCTGCTGTTCGTGGTGGGCGACATCCTCGGGACGGGCATCTACGCGCTGACCGGGCAGGTCGCGGCCGAGGTGGGCGGGGCGGCGTGGTTGCCGTTCCTGATCGCCTTCGTCGTCGCGACCATCACCGCCTGCTCCTATCTCGAACTCGTGACGAAGTACCCGCAGGCCGCCGGCGCCGCGCTGTACGCGCACAAGGCGTTCGGCATCCACTTCGTCACCTTCTTGGTCTGCTTCACGGTGATGGCCTCGGGCATCACCTCCGCATCCGCCGCCTCGGGCGCCTTCGCCAGCAACTTCGCGATCGGCTTCGGCCTCGGCGACGGTTCGGGCACTCGGCTGACCATCGCGTTGATCTTCATGGCGTGCATCGCCCTGATCAACCTGCGGGGCGTCGCCGAGAGCGTCGGCCTCAACGTGGTCCTCACGCTGATCGAGCTGTCGGGGCTTTTGCTGGTGATCTTCGTCAGCTTCTTCGCCGTCTTCGGCGGGCAGGCCGATTTCTCACGCGTCGTCGCCTTCGAGACCCCGGAGGACAAGAGCCTGCTTCTCGCGATCAGCACGGCCACCTCGCTGGCGTTCTTCGCGATGGTCGGCTTCGAGGACTCGGTGAACATGGCCGAGGAGACGAAGGATCCGAGCCGGATCTTTCCCAAGGTGATGCTGAGCGGCCTGGGCATCACCGCCGTCGTCTACATCCTCGTCTCCACCCTCGCGGTCGCCGTGGTCCCCGTCGGCGAACTGGCCGGCAACGACACTCCGCTGGTGACCGTCGTCGAGACCGCCGCGCCGGACTTCCCGATCTCCACCCTGCTGCCTTTCATCTCGCTGTTCGCCGTCGCGAACAGTGCGCTGATCAACATGATGATGGCGAGCCGTCTTCTCTACGGGATGAGCAACCAGGGCGTGCTGCCCCTGTTCCTGGGCAATGTCCTGCGCGGTCGCCGCACGCCGTGGGCGGCGATCCTGTTCACCACGGTGATCGCTCTCGCGCTGACCGCCTACGTGTCGCGCGACCCCTCCGATCCGATCGCCGTACTGCTCGGCGGCACCACCTCGCTGCTGCTGCTCGCGGTGTTCGCCGTGGTCAACGTCGCCGTGCTGGTGCTGCGACGTCAGCCGGTCGAGCACCGGCACTTCCGCACGCCGACCGCGCTCCCGATCATCGGCACGCTCGCCTGCGTCCACCTCGTGCTGCCGTGGACCTCCGGCCGTGCGGTCGAACAGTACGAGATCGCACTCGTGCTCCTCGCGGTCGGCGTGCTGCTCTGGTTGGTCACCTTCATCGACCGTCGGGTACGCGGCTACGGCGTGTCGGACGAGGCGCCGCCGACGGAGTAGGCGTCCGTAGCGCAGACGCCGCCGAGGGCCGAGCTCAGCGGCGGCGGCGGAGCGCGGCGTCGGCGGAGATCCGACCCGCACCGGTGAGGACGAGGGCGCACGCTCCGGCCGCGAGCAGCAGCAGGAACTCGATGCCACCGTCGGCGGCGAAGAAGCCGTTCGGTGCGTGCACGACGAACAGCGCCACGAGAGCGGTGACCGCCAGCCCGGCCGCAGCGATGCGCGTCAGCAGCCCGACGATGATCGCCGCGCCCGCGAGGAGCTCCGTGAAGGCGGCGACGGGCGCCAGCACCGCCGCGAAGGGGATGCCCATCCCGGCGAAACCCTCGGTGGTGGCGGCGAGGCCGTCGACGAAGATCTTCTGCGCGCCGTGCGCGATGAACACGGCGCCGAGGGCGATCCGCAGCACCAGTAGGCCCGCTGAACTGCCGAGGCCGGGAGCGGCACGGTGCGACGTGGCGGATGACGTGTCGGGGCGATCGAGTGTGGCGGTCATAACGGGCCTTCCGGTCGAGACGGATCGAGCATCGGATGCGGGTGCTGCACGCCCTCGTGCCCGCTCGACGCTACGCAGCCGCGCTCGGGTCGCTCACTGATCGGAGCGGTTACTGAGATCCCGCACAGGCTTCGCTCAGCCGCGCAGGCCGCGGAGAGCCGTGACGACGAGCGCATCCGCGTACGCCTCGGTCAGCGGCCCGGTACGCAGCAACCAGCGCTGGGCGAGAGGCGCCCAGATCGCGTCGACGGCGACATCGAGATCGAGGCCCTGAGGCAACTGGCCGGCGCGCTGAGCCGACCGCAGTCGCTCGCGCTTCAGCTCGCGCGTCGGCTCATCGAGGCGCTCGCGATAGTCGGCCGCGAGCCGCTCATCCTCGAGGATCGCGGCGGTGAGGGCACGCAGCGGAGCATCGAAGCCCGGGTCGGCGAATTCCGCGACGGTCGCGCGCAGGACCGAGGTGAGATCCGCCTCCAGATCGCCCGTGTCGGGCAACCCCGTTGCACCGTCCACTCCCTCGGTCATTGCAAGGACGGCCTCGAACAGCACCGCCCCCTTCGACGGCCACCACCGGTAGATGGTCTGCTTGCCGACTCCGGCGCGCGCCGCGATCGCCTCGATCGATAGACGGCCGTAGCCGAGTTCGCCGACCAGAGCGAACGCCGCGTCGAGGATCGCGGCACGGGAGGAATGACTGCGACGATCGGGCATATCTTCAGCCTAGACGAGACGGTCCGTCTTGATTTTCGCCAGCACGGCGCGCAGGATGGAGACGAGACGCACCGTCTCGCCTAACGAAAGGACACCACCATGAGCCGGGTCTGGTTCATCACGGGCGCACGCACCGGACTCGGTCGGGCGTTCGCCGAGGTCGCCCTCGAACAGGACGAACGCGTGGTGTCCGCTTCGCGTTCCACCGAACCGTTCGCGTCGGAACAGGAGCTGCGACTCCCCCTCGACGTCACCGACCGCGGCGCGGTCTTCGCCGCTTTCGAGCACGCGGCCGACCACTTCGGCCGGATCGACGTGGTCGCGAACACCGCGGGCACGCTCTCACTCGGCATGGTGGAGGAGTTCACCGAGGCCGAGGCCCGGGCCCAACTGGAGACCAACGTCTTCGGCGCACTGTGGGTGAGCCAGGCGGCGATGCGCGCGTTCCGGGCCCAGCGCTCAGGCCGGCTCCTGCAGATCTCGAGCCTCGGCGGTGCGATGTCGGCCCCGATGAGCGGACTGTACAGCGCGAGCAAGTTCGCGCTCGAGGGGTTCAGCGAAGCCCTGCGCGGTGAGGCCGCAGCCTTCGGCGCCGCCGTCACGATCATCGAGCCCGGCGGCTACGACACGCCGCTCTATACCGCGATGGCCACCACCACGCCGATCGACGACTACGCCGGGCTGCGCGAAGAGATCGAGCGGATGCAGGCCGGCGGCGTCGACAGCGCGCCGCGTCTCGCCGCAGAAGCGGTGTGGCAGGTGGCGGGTTCGCCGGATCCGCCGACGCGACTGATCCTGGGCGGAGCCGCCTACGACTGGATCACCGACGCCGCCCGAGCCCGCCTCGCCGACTGGGCGAGCGGGGAGGCGGCGTCTCGGGCGGCCGATCGGGTTCACCGGCAGGAGAGCTGAGGCGCACCGCGTCCCGTCGGTCGGCAGTGCCGACCGCGCGCACACTCAGGTCCGCGGATTCACGCGTCTGCACAGGCTCGCCCCCGGCCCGGGGTCCGAACGCTGCCGACCGACGGCACGGGCCGCACTCCGTCGTGGTCTACGCCTCGGCGCCCGTCGCGACCGGCAGCTCCGGGTGGTTCGACCACTGCGACCACGAGCCCGGGTACAGAGCCGGCTCGTAGCCCGCGAGCGTCAGGGCGACCGCATCCGCCGCCGCCGTCACGCCCGAGCCGCAGTACACGCCGACCGGTGCGTCGGCGCGCACACCGATGGACTCGAACCGCTCCCGCAGCTTTTCGGACGAGTGGAAGCGGCCGTTCTCGTCGACGTTCTCGGTCGCCGGTGCGTTGAGCGCGCCGGGAATGTGCCCGGCGCGCGGGTCGATCGGTTCGGTCTCGCCGCGGTACCGCTCGCCCGCACGGGCGTCGAGCAGCACGCCGGTCTCGGGGAAGGCGCCGGCGTCCTCGATGCTCAGGGTGGGCAGGGCGCCGTAGCTCAGGGTCACGTCTCCGGGCTCCGGGGTGTACTCGCCCGAGGCGAGTTCGCGGCCCGAGCCCGTCCACGCGCGCAGCGAGCCATCGAGCAGGCGCACGTCGGCGACGCCCGCGTACCGCAGCAGCCACCAGGCGCGGGCCGAGGAGAGGTTCTTCAGGTCGTCGTAGACCACCACACTGTCGCCGTCGTTCAGGCCCCAGCCGCGGGCCGCCTCCTGCAGGGTCTCGACCGACGGCAGCGGGTGCCGGCCATCGGTGGGCTCGCCGTGCTCCGCGAGTTCGTGGTCGAGATCGACGTACACGGCACCCGGGATGTGCCCCTCGAGATACGCGGGGCGGCCGTCCGGTCGGTCCAGCCGCCACCGCACGTCGAGCACAACGGGCGGGGTGGCCGAGGCCAGCGCCTCCGCGAGTTCGTCAGCGGTGACCAGCACGGCGGAGGAGGGAGTGGATTCGGTCATTGCGGGGATCCTTTCGAGGGGCGTCAGGCGGTGAGGCGGTGCACGAGCCGGCGTGCGGTGAAGAAGGGTTCGAGCGCGGAGATGGCCGTCTCCTCGACCTCGCTCGACACGCCGCGGCGCGACACGAGGCGGACGTTGATGGAGCCGAGGGCGGGCAGATCACGTCGGATCTCGAGCCCGGCGGGCACCGCGGCTCCGCCCGAGTGCCCGAGCGAGCGCGCGGTCGGCAGCACAGCGACTCCGAGCCCGGCGCGAGCGGCAGCGATGACGCCCTCGAGGCTGGTCGACTCGGCCACGACCTGAACCGCGTGCCCGTACGCGCCGAGCTGCTGCAGTGCGCGCTGGCGCATCCCGCACGGTTCGACGTAGGCCACCAGCGGCAGCGCGTCGCCGTCTGGTACCTCGAAACCGGGTGCCGCGTACCAGTCCAGGGGCAGCGTGCCCACCTGGCGACCCGGCAGATCGCCGCCGATGCCCAGGATCACCGCGACGTCCACCACACCGCGGAGCACGGCGTCGCTCAATTGCGTCGACCGGTCGATCAAGAACTGCACGGGGCGACCCGGGAAGGCGGCGCGCACGGTGCCGAGCAGCTCGGGCAGGATCTGATCGGCCGCCGTTTCGGTCGAGCCGACGATGATCGGCGTCTCATTCACCGCGTCCAGCGCCTCAAGCGCCTCGTCGTGCACGCGCAGGATGCGGCGGGCCTGCACCAGCAACCGCTCGCCGCGCTGCGTGAACTGAGCCTGGCGCCCCGCCTTCTCGACCAGTGTCTGCTGCAGCTTGCGCTCCAGGGAGCGCACGTGCTGCGAGACGGTCGGCTGCGAAAGGTGAAGAGCGGACGCGGCGCGGCCGAAGCCACCGCAGTCCGCGATGGCCACGAAGGTGCGCAACTGCACGATATCGAGTGTTTCGGCCATGGTCCTCGACGGTAACCCGGAGGCCGAGCGAAGACCACCGGGCCCGCAACACTCCGACACATGTCGCCCGGCGAGGCAGGCACGGCGTTGCGGAAACCCCCAGCTACCTGGGGTTCGTCTGTGTCGGAGGCACAGGTTAGTCTGTCCAGGTTGAGTCGGCGCTCCGTCGCGTCACCTCAACGCACAAAGAAGCAGGGTTAAGGAGCAAGGTTTGGCGTCGGAGAAACGCACCGCCGGCAGCGTCGTGAAGGCACTGGTCGGCTTCCTCGGAATGAGCGTCGTGGCGGGAGTACTCGTCACCGTGACGGTCACCCCGGGCGTCGCTGTCGCCGGCGTCGCCGCGAACCAGACCATCGGCATCTTCGACGGACTCCCCGAGTACATCGAACTCGACAAGCTCTCCGAGAAGAGCAACATCTACGCCACGCGCGACGACGGCTCCACGCAGCTGCTCGCCTCCTTCTACGTCGAGAATCGCGTGGAGGTGCCGTTCGACCAGATCTCGCAGTTCGCGAAGGACGCCGCGATCGCCGGCGAGGACCCGCGTTTCTACGAGCACGGCGGCGTCGACCTGCAGGGCACGCTGCGCGCGGTCGCCGAGACCTACGTGCTCGGTAACGACGTGCAGGGCGGATCCTCGATCACGCAGCAGTACGTGAAGAACGTGCTGGTCGAGAAGGCCGTGCGCACCGCGAAGACCGATGAGGAGCGCGACCAGGCCGTCGAAGACGCGACCATTGCGACGCCCGAGCGCAAGATCCGCGAGATGAAGCTCGCGATCGGCATCGAGAAGGAGTACTCGAAGGACGACATCCTCCGCGGGTACCTCAACATCGCCTTCTTCGGCGGCACGGTCTACGGCATCGAGTCGGCCGCCAACTACTACTACGGCACCACGGCCGCGAACCTCAGCGTCGCCCAGGCGGCGAGCCTGCTCGCCATCGTGAACAACCCGGCGAACCTGCGCATCGACCAGCCCGAGAACGAGACCAACGGCGCTGCCGACGGCTATTCGCGCAACCTCGACCGGCGCAACTACATCCTCGGCAAGATGTACGACGAGAAGAAGATCACCATCGAGCAGCTGCAAGAAGCGGCGGCGACCCCGATCCAACCGGCGATCACCGAGCCCAGTACCGGATGCGGGACCGCCGGCAACGCGGGCTTCTTCTGCGATTACGTCAGCCATGTCTTCAAGAACGACCCGATCTTCGGCGCCGACGAGGACTCCCGGTGGCTCAACTTCCGCCGCGGCGGCTTCGACGTGTACACGACTCTCGACCTGACCCTCCAGAACACCGCGGTCGCCGCGCTCGACGCGCAGGTTCCGAAGGTCGCCAACTTCGACGTCGGCGGAAGCGTGGTCAGCGTGCAGGTGGGCACCGGCCGTGTGCTCGCGATGACGCAGAACAAGAACTACTCGCAAGACCCCGACGTGCTCGCGGCCGACCCGGCCGCATCCGCCGTGAACCTCAACGCCGACATCGATTACGGCAGCTCCGGCGGTATGCAGCCGGGCTCGACCTACAAGCTGTTCACGCTGGTGGAGTGGTTGAAGGAGGGACACAGCATCTACGAGACCGTCAACGGCACGTATCGCACGAACTGGGGCACCTTCCGCGACTCATGCTGGGATGGCGGTTATCAGCCCTCCTACCCCTGGGCCCCGCGCAATGACGACCTCAGCAATGGCGCCGTCTCGACCCCCGTGTCGTTCACGCAGACCTCGCTGAACACCGGCTTCGCCGGCATGGCGAAGCAGCTCGACCAGTGCGGTATCCGCAACACCGCTGCCGACATGGGCGTGAAGGCGGCCAAGGGCGGCGAGCTCGAGCACAACGTCGCCGCCATCCTCGGCACCAACTACGTCGCCCCGATCTCGATGGCCGGTGCGTACGCCACCATCGCCTCCGGCGGCATCACCTGCGACCCGATCGCGATCGACCGGGTCGTCGACGCCACCGGTGCCGAGCAGCCGGTACCGTCGGCCAACTGCCGCCAGTCCATCGACCAGAACGTCGCAGCCACTGCGGCGATCGCGCTGCAGGCGACGTTCAACGGCGGCACCACCTCCGCGTCGCGCATCGGCGACGGCATCCCGCTGCTGGGCAAGACCGGCACGACCGATGACAACAAAGACACCTGGATGAGCGGCTCCAGCACCAAGGTCGCCACGGTCGTCGGCGTCTACAACATCTCGGGCGACGCCAACCTCCGGGCGATCCGTTTCAGCGGCGGCACCGCGGCGACGGCGCGGCACCGCGTCTGGCCCGCGGTGATGGAGGTCGCGAACCAGCGCTACGGCGGCGCGGCCTTCCCCGAGGCCGACGACTCGCTGAAGACGGTGACGCAGGTGAACATCCCGGATGTGGTCGGCAAGTCGGTCGACGACGCGCAGGCGCAGATCGAGGCCGCCGGCTTCAGCTACACCGACGGCGGATCCGAGACCTCGACCCTGCCGGCCGGCCAGGTCACCCGCACCAACCCGACCGGCACCGCGCCCCGCGGCGCCGAGATCCAGATCTTCACAAGTAACGGCCAGGGCAAGCTGGTGCCTAACCTCGTCGGCCAGACGGTCGAACAGGCGAAGGCGGCGCTCTCCTCGTCGGGTATCGGCAGTGTGACGCTCGTCTGCGCCACCGACCCGAACGCTCCGGATGCGGGGCTCGTCACGGCCCAGGATCCGCCCGCCGGCACCGCGGTGACGGACGGCATCAAGATCACGGTGAACGTGCAATCCAAGAAGTGCTGACGCACCGCTAACGCCTGCTGTCAGGGGGTTGTCACTCCGTCCCGCCTCCGAGTCCGAATGGACCGGAACACGGGACGCGGTGACAGCCCCCTCCGCGTCGGTGGCGGGCTCGGGGGCGGAGTCGCCGCTCAGCCGCGGCCGCGCAGCGCGCCGACGATCGCGGCGGTCGCGTAGTGGATGATCAGCGCGAAGACCCCGAAACCGATCAGCATCTCGCTGAAACCGGCCAGCGGCCGGTTCGGGTCGTCGACCGTTCCCGGCGTGACGATATCGAGCACGAACAGCCCGAGCGCGACGCCGAAACAGACGAGAGCGACGACGAACAACGCGCGGATGCTGCGGCCGATCGGGTCGTAGTATCGCGGGTTGCTCATCCGGACTCCTGTTCGTTTTGATCCGGTCTATCGGCAGGGCAGCGACGCGTCAAGCCGTCGCGCCGAGCTGGGCGAAGCCGTCCGCGAATGCCGAGCGCAGGAAAGCGTCCGGCCACGGCAGCCCGTGCCCGCCCACTGCATCGTCGATCGACTGTCCTGCGTCGTACGCAGCGCGGATCGCGGCCGCCACGGCGCGGAGCGAGTCCGCCTGCCGCCGAACGAACTCGCGGTCGACCACGGTCCCGTGTCCGGGCACGATGGCGTCCCCCGGTTCGATGCGCTCGAGCAGCGCGTCGAGCACCTGCGGCCACTCCAGCGGATGGCTGCCTGAGCCGAACATCGGCGGACCCGATTCCTCGATCACGTCGCCGAGAAGCCAAACCCGTGCATCCGGAACCAGGATCGCCAGATCGGTGTCGGTGTGGCCGGGCGGCAGCGGCAGCAGCACGATGCGGCGCCCGCCGGGTGCGATCGCCGTCTCCTGCCGCACCAGCACCGTGGGCGGAGTGAGCTCGACATCGGCCCAGCGCTGATCGGGTTCGAGCGTCGGGTCCGCCTGCACGCGCGCCAGGCGCGGAGCCTCGAACGCCGCGAAGTGCGCGGGGACGCGATGGTGGCCGAAGATCGGCACCTCGCTGAACGCCCGATTGCCGAAAGTGTGGTCGTAGTGCGCGTGAGTGTTGATCGCGGCGACGACGGGTCCTTCGAAGACGGCGGCCGCATCCGCTTTGATCTCGGCGCCTTCGGCACCGTTGTTGCGGGTGTCGACGATGACGACACCCGTCGGGCCCTCGATCGCCACCACGGAGACGTCGACGGGTTGGTACCGACGCTGCCAGACGCCGTCGGCCACGCGGATCCAGGTATTCACCCGCTCATCCTGCACCGCAACGCGCACGAACGGCGGGAGGGCCGGGCCCGTGTGCGTGAGTACGCACCCGGAACCGGCCCTCCCGCCGTTCGGTGTGGAGCCCCTAGGCGGCGAGCGCCGCTGCGTGGGCCGGGACGACCACGAGTGCGCCGTCGACCGCGTCGACCCGCACCGCGCCGCCGTCTACGACCTCGCCGCTCACGAAGAGGTCCGCGATCCGGTCGTCGACCTCGCGCTGCACCAGGCGGCGCAGCGGACGTGCCCCGTACTGCGGCTCGTAGCCGTGCTCGGCGAGCCAATCGACCGCCGATACGGACACCTCGAGAGTCACCTCGCGATGGGCGAGGCGGGCCCGGGTGGCCTGCAGCACGATCGAGACGATCTCGCGCAGCTGGGCCGTGCCGAGCTTGCGGAACAGCACGATCTCGTCGATCCGGTTCAGGAACTCGGGGCGCATCGCTTGGCGGAGCGTCCCCATCACCCGGTCGCGGAGATCCTTCTCCGACGCGAATCCCTCAGCACCCGCATCCGACTGACCGACGAACCCGAGCGCTCCCGAGCGCGATGCCAGGAACTCCGAACCGAGGTTCGACGTCATGATGATCACCGTGTTGCGGAAGTCGACCGTACGGCCCTGGCCATCGGTGAGGCGCCCGTCGTCGAGGACCTGCAGCAGCAGGTTGAAGACATCGGGGTGCGCCTTCTCGATCTCGTCGAACAGCACCACGGAGTAAGGGTTGCGGCGCACGCGCTCGGTCAGTTGACCGGCCTCGTCGTAGCCGACGTATCCGGGAGGGGCGCCGACCAGTCGTGAAACGGTGTGCCGCTCGCCGAACTCGCTCATGTCGAAACGGATCACGGAGTTCTCGTCGGCGAACAGCGAACCGCTCAATGCCCGGGCGAGTTCCGTCTTGCCGACGCCCGTGGGGCCGAGGAAGAGGAACGAGCCCACCGGGCGTGTGGCGTCACCCATGCCGGTGCGGTTGCGCCGCACGGCCTTCGCCACCGCGGTGACCGCGTCGTCCTGACCGATGACCCGCTGGTGCAGTTCACCTTCCAGGTTGCCGAGGCGCTCGCGCTCCCCCTCGGTCAGACGGTTCACCGGGATCCCCGTGGCCCGCGAGATGACGGCCGCGATCTGTGTCTCGTCGATCACGGCAGTCGTCGGCGCGTGCTTCGAAGCGTCGTCGAGCTTGCTCTGCACCGAGGTGATCTCGTCGCGGATGCGCGACGCCTCCTCGTAGTGCTCGGCGCTGACGGCCGCGTTCTTGTCGGCCTCCAGCGTCGCCAGCTGCTCCAGCAGAGCGGATGCGTCCACGCCCACGCCCAGCCGCAGACGCAGCCGCGCGCCCGCCTGGTCGATCAGGTCGATCGCCTTGTCCGGCAGAACGCGGTCGGTGAGGTACCGGGCCGAGAGCTCCACGGCGGCGCGGAGGGCGTCGTCCGTGTACTCCACGCGGTGGTGCTCCTCGTAGGCGCTGCGCAGACCGTGCAGGATGAGCACCGCGTCCTCGATCGACGGCTCGCCGACACGCACCGGCTGGAAGCGACGCTCGAGAGCGGCGTCCTTCTCGATCCGACGGTATTCGTTCAGCGTGGTCGCACCGACCAGGTGCAGTTCGCCGCGCGCCAGACGCGGCTTGAGGATGTTGCCCGCGTCCATCCCGCCCTCGCCGGAGCCGCCGGCTCCGACCACGGTGTGGATCTCGTCGACGAAGACGATCAGCTCGCCCGTGTGGGCGGCGATCTCATCCATCGTCTTGGTCAGGCGCTCCTCGAAGTCGCCGCGGTAGCGGGTGCCCGAGAGCATCGCCGGCAAGTCGAGCGCGACCACGCGCTTGCCCCGCAGTTGCTCGGGCACCTCGTTCGCCACGATGGCGCGCGCGAGACCCTCGACGATCGCGGTCTTGCCGACGCCCGCCTCGCCGACGAGCACCGGGTTGTTCTTGGTGCGGCGGCTCAGGATCTCGATGGTCTGCTCGATCTCGTCGGCGCGGCCGATCACCGGGTCCAGCTCGTTGTTGCGAGCGCGCTCGGTGAGGTCGGTGCCGAACTGGTCGAGCATCGGGGTGCTGCTCTCGGTGTTCTCCGGGGCGGGTGCGCCGTCGGGCGCGACGGTCTCGCGCACGCCCTGGGTCAGCGCCTCCGCCGTCACGCCGGCACGGGCCAGCACCTGGCCTGCCGGCGCATCCTGTGCGAGCACCAGAGCGAAGAACAGGTGCTCCGGGTCGATGTAGGTGGATCCGCTCGACTTCGCGACCTGGTAGGCGTGGAACAGTGCGCGCTGGGCGCTGTTGGTGATCGTGGCGGCGCGGCTCGTGGCTCCGCCCGCCTGCGGCAGACGCGCCTCCGTGGCCGTGGCGATGTTCGCCGGGTCGACGCCGAGACGACCGATCGCGGCCTTGACGGTGTCGTCGTCGATGATGACGCGCAGGATGTGCAGCGCGTCGAGTTCGGTCTGACCGCGCTCGAGGGCGAAACGCCCCGCCTGCTGCAGGATGCTCTGGGTGCGCGCGGTCAGGAAGCGGCTGAGGTCGATCGATCGAGCCGCCCGGTTGCGCTCGCCATCGAGGTATCGGGCGAGGAACTCGTCGAATGAGCTCGAGCCTGCATCGTTGGGATCGCCGGCATCGGTGAAGTCGTTGGGCAACAAATCCTCCTTGGTGATGAAACATGAGTCGGTTGCACTCAAGTAAACGCGGGCGTGGTTCGGGTATTCCCGAGTCCGCGAAAACTTTAGTCGAGTCGACTCAACTTCTCCCAGGAGCCTCGATCTTCGTATCCTTACCGCGTGGAATTCGAGATCACCGGCCCGATCTGGTTCTGGCGCGGCCCCGCGCCCTGGCACTTCGTCACCGTGCCGCCCGATGAGTGCGCCGCGATCGACGCCGTCGCTGCGCACGTGAGTTACGGCTGGGGCATGATCCCTGTGACCGCCCAGCTCGGCGCGAGCAGCTTCACCACCTCGCTCTGGCCGAAGGACGGCGCGTTCATCGTGCCGATCAAGACCGCCGTGCGCC
This sequence comes from Microbacteriaceae bacterium VKM Ac-2855, assembly GCA_013204985.1. GTDB lineage: Bacteria > Actinomycetota > Actinomycetes > Actinomycetales > Microbacteriaceae > Rathayibacter. Next base: position 44,226 of record JABMLG010000002.1, on the reverse strand, counting down.
GCGCCGAGGGCGTCGAGGTGGACGACGTCGTGACGGTGCGGTTGAGCGTCGGCGCCTGAGCCGCGACCCGGGCCAGATCCTTGACTCCCTTGCAGGCCGACATCTGTTGCCGATACGTTCGGTATGCAGCCGACGGAGTCTTCATCGAACTCGGGGGGATCGGCGTGAAGAATCTGGCACTGGACTCCATCCGCGCCTGCGCGGCGTTCCTTGTCCTCGCCGCGCACGCGCGACAGGCCTTCCTGGTTCCGGCCGACGACGTCGAGATGAACCCGTTGCTCTCAGCGGCGTACCTGCTCACCTCGTTCGGTCACGGCGCGGTGATCGTGTTCTTCGTGCTGAGCGGCTATTTCGTCGGCGGCAGCGTGATCGCAGGCGTTCGGCGCGGCACGTTCTCGTGGTCGCGCTACCTGATCTCACGACTGACCCGGCTCTGGCTGGTGCTCATTCCCGCAGTGCTGTTCACCGCGATCCTCGACACGATCGGGATGAGCCTCTTTCCGGATTCGCTGCAGTACGGTCCGTTCAGCTTCGCGGAGAACAACGGCTTCGGCCTCGCGCTCGCCAACGTCTTCTTCCTCGAACCGAACTGGTTCCAGCCGTACGGATCCAACCGCGCGCTCTGGTCGATCGGTTTCGAGGCGGGCTACTACCTCCTCTTCCCCCTGCTGTTGATCGGCATCGTTCGCGGCTCGGCACTCCGGCGCGTCCTGTTCGGCGTGGCGACCGCGGCGGTGATCGTTGTCCTCGGACCGATCGGGACGATCCTGTTCCTGTCGTGGGCCGCGGGTGCGGCCGTCGCGTGGCAGGCGGAGCGCATCCGCTCGCTACTCGCCCGGATGAGTCGCGTCGCGATCGTGACCAGCACGACCATCGCTCTCGGTGCACTGTTCATCGCGATGACGGCCGACCGTCTCGCGAAGGCCGAACCCGACAACATCGGCGTGACGACGTGGGCGCTGACCCTCGTCACCGCGCTGCTGATCTGCACACTGCTGCGCCCGGCCGAGCGCAGTCCGCTGGTCGTGCGCCACGCGTTCCGCTTCGGCTCCTGGGTGTCGAGCTACTCCTACTCGCTCTACGCGACGCACCTCGCACTGTTGGTTCTCCTCGAAGCCACGTTCTTCGGAGCCGGTCAGTCCCGCTGGGCGCCGGACCTGCTCGGCTGGTGCGGTGTGATCGCGATCATCGCGCTCGCGATGGCCGTCGGCTGGGCGTTCGGCTTCGCCACCGAACGCAACACGGATGCGGTGCGCGCCGCGGTGACGCGGGCGCTGGCCGCCCGGCGACGCGAGCGGTCATCGGCGTAGCCGGTTGATCGGTTGCCCATCGGGTGGCAGGGTACCGATATGGGGATCGAGGTGCGGCCCGCCTCCGAGTACGCCGACGTGGCGACGATGGTCGGGCCGAAAAGGCCGGATGCGAACGTCTGCTGGTGCCTGAGCTATCGACTGACGAGCTCGGCCGAGAATCGAGAGCTGAGCGGCACCGCTCGGGGCGAGAGGGTGCGCGCGCTCGTTCGCCAGGATCCGCCTCCCGGCGTGCTCGCGTACGATGGCGATGACGTCGTCGGCTGGGCGGCCGTGCATCCGCGAGCCGACACCAGCTTCGCGACGAACCGCAAGATCCCGCACGTCGACGACCTCGACGTCTGGTCGGTCTGGTGCGTCCGGGTACGCCCCGGCCACCGTGGATCAGGGATTTCGCATGCCCTGCTCGCCGGCGCGGTCGACTTCGCGCGTGCACACGGCGCCCCGGCGATCGAGGGCTACCCGGTCGACAACGGCACGAAGAAGGTCGATCTGACGATGGCGTACGTCGGCACCCGAAGGCTGTTCGAGAAGGCCGGATTCACGCACGCCGCTGATACGGATTCGGTCCTGAACGGGTTCCCGCGGGTGCTGATGCGGTTGGAACTAGGGTGATGTGCAACTTTTTGATTGCAGTATGTTTCTCTTCCTGCAATGATCGAGTTGCAGGTCGGATGTTCCGGCCGTAGCCGGAAGGAAGCATGATGAGCACCGTGAGTACATCCGAATCCGTCATCGACGAGGCGGCCTTCAGCGTCCGTCGCACGATCCACATCAACGCCTCGATCGAGAAGGTGTTCCGCGCCGTCTCCGAACCCGCGTCCATCTCGCAATGGTTCGGCCAGGCATCCTTCGACGGCCCCGAAGGCACGCTCACCTGGGAGGGCCGCGACCCGATCCCCGTGCGCATCGAAGAGCTGGATGCGCCACGGCTGATCTCGTTCCGCTGGAACAACGACGACGCGCTCGGCACCTCCCCCACCGCCGTGGACGAAGACAATTCGACTGTTTTCACCTTCACCCTCGAAGAGGTCCATGGAGGCACGCAGCTCACGGTCGTCGAGACCGGCTTCGAGACCACGTCGGCGCCGTTGGCGAACCTCGAGGATCACCGTCAGGGGTGGAACAGCGAGCTCGACAAGCTGGTCGCCCTGCTCTCGTCGTGACCGCATCGCCCGGCCTGGTCGCCGTGTTCGCCGCGCTCGGCGACGAAACCCGGTGGAGCATCCTGCAGGCGCTCGGCGAGGGCGAGGCATCCGCATCCGCTCTCGCCGACCGCCTGCCGGTGACCCGTCAGGCGATCGCGAAACACCTCACCGTTCTGCACGAGGTCGGCGTCGTCGAACCGTTCCGCGTCGGCCGCGAACTGCGCTACCGCGTCGTCGGTTCGGAACTCAACGCCGTCGCCCGTCGCCTCGACGCCGTCGGCAGCGCGTGGGATGCACGCCTCACCGCGATCAAGCGCCTCGCGGAGGACAGCTGACCTGTCACATGCGAGCGGCTCGCGGAATCGAGCTGAGCCGAGAACGGCCATGCTGATATCGTGGGGATATGACCGCGCCCTCCAGCCCAGCGGACCTCATCCGTCGCGCGCGCGAGGACATCGGGTACTCGCAGCGCGATCTCGCCGCGGCGGCCGGTATGAAACAACCGAACCTGGCCGCGATCGAGTCCGGCACGAGGGAGGCGAGTCCCGAGCTCGTCTCCCGGATCCTTTCCGCTGCGCGCCTGCGGCCGTCGATCCCGCTGGAGCTCTACGCGGAGAGCATCCGCGACCTCGCCGCGTCCTACGGACTGCACGATGTCCGCGTCTTCGGATCGACGATTCGCGGCACGGACACCGAGCGCAGCGACGTCGACCTCCTGGTCGGAGCCGACGACGACGTCGACTTTCTCCGCCTCGCGGCCTTTCGCGGCGCCGCCGAGGACATCCTCGGCTTCCCGGTCGATGCCGTCATCGACGATCCTCGAAGCGACGTCGTACGACTGATCCGGGAGCAGGCGGTACCGCTGTGAACGGGGGCACGCCCGAACGGAGTTTCCGGAGTCGACCCCGCGCGGCGGCTCCGGATACGTCGAAACATCAGCGTCAGCTCACCCAACTGGCTCGGCTACGCCACCGCCTCGAGCGCGCGACACGGGACGGAGAGGCTGCGTTCGTCGCGGAGCAATCCGACACGCACGACATCGGCACCCTCGCGATCATCAATCTGGCCGACTTCGTGACCCGCGAACTGCTCCCGGAGATCGTCTCTCAGCTGCCGCCCGACGCCGTGCAAGGCCTTCGCCGCACCCGCAACATCGCCGCCCACGAGTATGCCGAACTCGACAACGGTCGCCTGTGGCTCACCGTGAGCGTGTACGCGCCGGCGTTGATCGCGAGGATCGAGGCGGCCCTGGCTTCGAGTCCGTCGACACCTGATTGACGGATGACCACCCGCGACGCGCAGATTGTGAGACGTTCGGTCGCGAACCGGCGCAGCCCGATGCTGGACGTCCCTGAGTGATTAGAAGTCCCAGTCCTCGTCCTCGGTGACGACGGCCTTGCCGATGACGTACGACGAGCCCGAGCCCGAGAAGAAGTCGTGGTTCTCGTCGGCGTTCGGCGAGAGCGCCGACAGGATCGCGGGGTTCACGTCCGTGGCCTGCTTCGGGAACATCGCCTCGTAGCCGAGGTTCATCAGCGCCTTGTTGGCGTTGTAGTGCAGGAACTTCTTGACGTCCTCGGTCAGTCCGATCTGGTCATAGAGGTCCTGCGTGTAGACGGCCTCGTTGTCGTAGAGCTCGTAGAGCAGCGAGAACGTGTAGTCCTTGATCTCGTCGCGCTTGGCCTGGTCGACCAGCTCGAGCCCCTTCTGGAACTTGTAGCCGATGTAGTAGCCGTGCACCGCCTCGTCGCGGATGATGAGGCGGATCAGGTCGGCCGTGTTGGTGAGCTTCGCCCGCGACGACCAGTACATCGGCAGGTAGAAGCCGGAGTAGAACAGGAACGACTCGAGCAGCGTCGAGGCGACCTTGCGCTTCAGCGGGTCATCGCCCTGGTAGTAGTCCATCACGATGGACGCCTTCTTCTGCAGGTTCGGGTTCTCGACCGACCAGCGGAACGCCTCGTCGATGTCGACCGTGTTCGACAGCGTCGAGAACACCGAGGAGTACGACTTGGCGTGCACCGACTCCATGAACGCGATGTTCGTGTAGACGGCCTCCTCGTGCGGGGTGAGCGCATCCGGGATCAGCGAGACGGCGCCGACGGTGCCCTGCACGGTGTCGAGCAGGGTCAGGCCCGTGAAGACGCGCATGGTCAGCTGCTGCTCGGTCGGCGTCAGCGTGTTCCACGACTGGATGTCGTTGCTCAGCGGCACCTTCTCGGGCAGCCAGAAGTTGCTCGTCAGGCGGTTCCAGACCTCGACGTCCTTGTCGTCCTGGATGCGGTTCCAGTTGATGGCTTGGACGTTGCTGACGAGCTTGATCTTCTCGAGGGGAGTCATGATCCTGATTTCGGTTCGTGCGCTTGAAGAAGGGGGATGCGCTGTCGTTTTCGCCGCGCGCGGGTGGCAGAACACGCGCGCGCGGCGAAAACGACAGCGCGGGGAGGGCTGGATCAGAGCATGCAGCTGACGCACTGGTCGAGCTCGGTGCCCTCCAGCGCCATCTGGCGGATGCGGATGTAGTAGATCGTCTTGATGCCCTTGCGCCAGGCGTAGATCTGGGCCCGGTTCACGTCGCGCGTGGTGGCGGTGTCCTTGAAGAACAGGGTCAGCGAGAGACCCTGGTCGACGTGCTGCGTCGCCGCGGCGTAGGTGTCGATGATCTTCTCGTAGCCGATCTCGTACGCGTCCTGGTAGTACTCCAGGTTGTCGTTCGTCATGAACGGCGCCGGGTAGTAGACGCGGCCGAGCTTGCCTTCCTTGCGGATCTCGATCTTCGACGCGATCGGGTGGATCGATGACGTCGAGTTGTTGATGTACGAGATCGAACCGGTCGGCGGCACGGCCTGCAGGTTCTGGTTGTAGATGCCGTGCTCGACGACGGAGGCCTTCAGCTCGGCCCAGTCGGCCTGCGTCGGGATGTGGATGCCCGCATCCGCGAACAGGGCCGAGACGCGCTCGGTCGCCGGGACCCATGCCTGGTCGGTGTACTTGTCGAAGAACTCGCCCGAGGCGTACTTCGAGTCGGCGAAGCCGTCGAAGGTCTGCTTGCGCTCGATCGAGATCCGGTTCGAGGCGCGCAGCGCGTGGAACAGCACCGAGTAGAAGTAGATGTTCGTGAAGTCGATGCCCTCCTCGGATCCGTAGTGGATCCGCTCGCGGGCGAGGTAGCCGTGCAGGTTCATCTGGCCGAGGCCGATGGCGTGCGACTTGTCGTTGCCGTCCTCGATCGAACGCACCGAGGTGATGTGCGACTGGTCGGACACCGAGGTGAGGCCGCGGATCGCGGTCTCGATGGTGAGGCCGAAGTCGGACGAATCCATGGTCAGCGCGATGTTCAGCGAGCCCAGGTTGCAGGAGATGTCTTTGCCGATCTGCGCGTACGAGAGGTCCTCGTTGTACGTGGTCGGCGTGTTCACCTGCAGGATCTCGGAGCACAGGTTCGACATGTTGATGCGGCCCTTGATCGGGTTGGCCGCGTTCACCGTGTCCTCGAACACGATGTAGGGGTAGCCCGACTCGAACTGGATCTCGGCGATGGTCTGGAAGAACTCGCGTGCCGAGATCTTGGTCTTCTTGATGCGCGGGTCATCGACCATGTCGCGGTACTTCTCCGAGATGGAGATGTCACCGAAAGGCACGCCGTAGACGCGCTCGACGTCGTACGGCGAGAAGAGGTACATGTCTTCGTTGTTCTTCGCGAGCTCGAACGTGATGTCGGGCACGACGACGCCCAGCGACAGCGTCTTGATGCGGATCTTCTCGTCGGCGTTCTCACGCTTGGTGTCGAGGAAGCGCAGGATGTCGGGGTGGTGCGCCGAGAGGTACACGGCGCCCGCACCCTGACGGGCGCCGAGCTGGTTCGCGTAGCTGAAGGAGTCTTCGAGCAGCTTCATCACGGGGATGATGCCGGAGGACTGGTTCTCGATCTGCTTGATCGGTGCGCCGGCCTCGCGAATGTTCGAGAGCGAGAGGGCGACGCCGCCGCCGCGCTTGGAGAGCTGCAGAGCGGAGTTGATGCCGCGGGCGATCGACTCCATGTTGTCCTCGATGCGCAGCAGGAAGCACGAGACGAGCTCGCCGCGCTGTGCCTTGCCGGTGTTGAGGAAGGTGGGGGTCGCGGGCTGGAAGCGCCCGGCGATGATCTCTTCGACCAGGTTGACGGCGAGCGTCTGGTCGCCCTGGGCGAGACCGAGGGCGGTCATAACGACGCGGTCCTCGAAGCGCTCGAGGTAGCGCTTGCCGTCGAAGGTCTTCAGCGTGTAGCTCGTGTAGTACTTGAACGCGCCGAGGAAGGTGCTGAAGCGGAACTTGCGCTCGTAGGCGAGGTCGTTGAGCTTCTGGATGAACTCGAACGGGTACTGGTCGAGCACGGCCTGCTCGTAGTACTCCTTCTCGACCAGGTAGTCGAGCCGCTCCTTCAGCGAGTGGAAGAAGACGGTGTTCTGGTTGACGTGCTGCAGGAAGTACTCCCGCGCCGCCTCACGGTCCTTGTCGAACTGGATCTCTCCGTCGGGGCCGTAGAGGTTGAGCATCGCGTTGAGCGAGTGGTAGTCCATCTGGACCGCATCCTGACGCGGGGCGTCGATCACTGCTGCTTCCAAAACGTTTCCAATCCGTGTGAGACGGCTTCGACGTCGTCGGACGTACCGAAGACTTCGAATCGATAGAGGTGGGGCACCGTGCACTTGCGAGCGATGATGTCCCCGGCGAGGCAGTAGGCCTCGCCGAAGTTGGTGTTTCCCGCGCCGATGACGCCGCGGATGAGCGAGCGGTTGCCCGGATCGTTGAGGAACCGGATGACCTGCTTGGGCACCGCTCCCCCGTGGATCCCGCCGCCGTAGGTGGGCAGCACGAGAACGTAGGGTTCGGTGACGCGGAGGGTGTCCTGAGGAACACCGTCCTGGTGTGAGTGGAGCGGGATGCGTGCCGCCGGGCGTCCGAGCTTCTCGATGAAGCGATGGGTGTTGCCGGAGGCGCTGGAGAAGTACACGAGATCGGGCACGGTGATGGATCATCCCCTGCGGATCGTGCTGCCGTACTGATGGTGGTGGCTTCCGTTGCGGAAGCCTGTTCGTCGGCCCGGGGGCCAAGGCCGGCCCGGACCGACGAAGAGGAGGGGCGTGCGGACTAGGCCAGCGTCGCGATCTTGTCGGGGCGGAACCCGCTCCAGTGGTCGTCGTCGGTGATGACGACGGGAGCCTGGAGGTAGCCGAGCGCCTTGACGGCCTCGAGCGCCTTCTCGTCGACCGAGAGGTCGAACACCTCGTACTCGATGCCCTTGCTGTCGAGTGCGCGGTAGGTAGCGGTGCACTGAACGCACGAGGGCTTGGTGTAGACCGTGACAGCCATGTGTCGTCGTCCTTTCCGCGGGCTTTCGGGGCCTGCGATGGTCTCTGGTGAGGTGTTCTTCGATGCTCTGGGGTGCGCGCTCACGAGGGGCGCCTCGGCCGGTGGGCCCGAAATTCGGGGCTCGTCGTTGCCGGTGGACCAATACTACATATAGGGGCAGCCGCCGGGGAGCATCACTAGATGCAGTAGTTACATTTGTGTAGTTTTCCACCAAGACACCGGGAGTTATACACAGGACACCTCGCGCGGAGCCCCGGATTTCCGCCGGTGGGGGGCGGCTCTCCACAGCTGTGGAGGGACGAAGTTTGTTCCCTGTTGATAACGCTCGCGGGCGTGTCGCTGTTCCCATATCCGAACGCTACGCCGCACCACCGACAGTGGATATTCGCCTCGCTCCTCGTTCCTCGTCGCCCGGCCGCGGTCGGCTCACGCAGCTGCCCGAGCACCGCAGAGCGTCCGAGATCCGCGTACGACGATTCGCTTCGACAGCGGCTTCGCCGCACGCACGGACTTCGGGCGCTCGGACTTCGAGCGATGGGCTCAGAGTGCACGGGCCAGCCGCGCGCCGGCCTCCCGCAGCGCCGGCAGCGGATGCGCGATCGCCTCGTCGACGGAGCCCGCGACGTCGACCAGCGCGATGGCGGCCGCGAAGGCGTCCGTGGGCGCCTGCACCGCGCCCGCGACGAGGCCGACGCTCGCTCCCGCATCCGCCGCGAGGGAGAGCACGTAGGAGGGGACCTTTCCGGCCATCGATTGCGCGTCGAAGCGGCCCTCTCCGGTGAGCACCACATCCGCGCCGGCGACGATCCCGGCGAGGCCCAGCGCCTCCCCCACCGCGGCAGAACCGGCGGCGAGGCGGGCACCCCAGGCGAGCAGCCCGAAACCGGTTCCACCCGCAGCCCCGGCCCCGGCCGCCTCCGCGTCAGCGTCGAGGTGCGACGCCAGGTGCCGCAACCCGTCGTCCAGTCGCAGCACGTCGTCGATGCTCGCGCCCTTCTGCGGACCGAAGACGTGGGCGGCACCCGAGTCTCCGAGCAACGGATTCGTCACGTCACTCAGGATGCGCGCGCCACCGCGCGGCACCGGCCGCAACCCCGCGAGCTCCACATCCGCCAGGTCGTGCAGCGCCTCACCGCCTTCGCCGATGTCGTGGCCGTTCACGTCGAGGAAGCGCGCCCCGAGTTCACGCAGCGCGCCGACCCCACCGTCCGTCGACGCGCTACCGCCGATCGCGAGCAGCAGCGACGTCGCTCCCCCGTCGAGCGCCGCAGCGATCGCGTGCCCGAACCCGCGCGTGTGCGCCGTGAGCGGCGCGAGCGGATGCAGCAGGGTGATGCCGCTCGCCGACGCGAGTTCGACGACCGCCGCGCCGTCCGGCAGCATCAGCCACTCCGTCGACACCGCTGCGCCGTCCGGGCCCGTCACGGTCACCGCGTTCCGAACGGAACCGGGCACCGCCACAGCGAATGCGTCGACCGTGCCTTCTCCGCCATCGGCCATCGGAGCGAGCACGATCTCGTCGTGCGGATGCACGGAGCGCCATCCCTCGGCCAGCGCGGACGCGACCTCGACCGCCGAGGCGGATCCTTTGAACGAGTCGGGGGCGATGACGATGCGGCGGGCGGCGATGCTCATGCCCCCATCCTCCTGCAGACGCGGCCACGTCGCGAGGAAAACGCATTCCGCATTCGGATGCAACAACCTGCGAAACGTACTTGTCCGACAAATTTACCAGTGGTAAGTTAACCCTCGGCGGTTCGAGTCCTGAGCCGCTTGCCGCCACGTACACGCGTTCAGATCCGCGAGCGCCCGGTCTACAAAGGAGTACCGTCCCATGTCCTCGTCACCCTCCGTACAGCTCTACACCGTGAGGGACGCGATCGCCGCGGACCTCCCCGCCGCCGTCGCCCGCATCGCCGAGATCGGCTTCACCAAGGTCGAGCCGTACTCGTTCGTCGAGCGCGCCGACGAGTTCGAGAAGGCCTTCGCCGACAACGGCCTCACCGCACCGACCGCACACGCGCCCGTCATCGACTCGACCGAGCCCGAGAAGGCCTTCGCTGCCGCCGTGCAGCTGGGCATCGGAACGGTCATCGACCCGTTCATCCCGAGCGACCGTTGGCAGACCGCCGACGACGCGAAGAAGATCGCCGAGCGCGTGAACGAGCTGACCGTCCTCGCTGCCGCCTCCGGCCTCAAGTTCGGCTACCACAACCACCAGTGGGAGTTCGCGAACAAGGTCGACGGCCGCCCCGTCTACGACTATTTCCTCGAGGCGCTCTCGCCCGAGGTAGTTCTCGAGATCGACACCTTCTGGGCCACCGTCGGCGGCGCCGACACCCCCGCCTTCCTCCGCTCGCTCGGCGACCGCGTCGTCGCGCTGCACATCAAGGACGGCCCCATCGCCGGCGACATCGCCACCGCGCTGCCTTCCAGCGAGAGCGCGCTGAAGGTTCCGGACGCCCTCGCGAACGCCTTCACGAGCCAGCTCCCCGCCGGCTCCGGCGACGTGAACGTACCCGCGATCCTCGCGGCCGCTCCTCACGCCCTGCGCGTCGTCGAGTTCGACGGCTACGCCGGCGATGTCTTCGAGGGCGTCGCGACGTCGTTCGCTTGGCTCGCGGAGAACGACAAGTGAGCGGGGCTATCGGAGTCGGCGTCATCGGCGCCGGTGTCATCAGCGGCACCTACCTCGAGAACATGACGCAGATGCCGGACCTCAAGGTCCTGTTCGTCGCGGACATCATTCCCGAGCGCGCTCAGGAGGCGGCCGAGAAGTACGGCGTCCCGGGTTGGGGCAGCGTCGAGGAATTGCTGGCGATCGACGAGATCGAGATCGTCGTCAACCTCACCCTCCCGGCCACGCACACCGAGATCGGCCAGCAGGTCATCGCCGCGGGCAAGAACGTGTGGAGCGAGAAGCCGATCGCCATGGACCACGAGTCCGGAGCGGCCCTGCTCGAGGCGGCTGCGGCCAAGGGTCTGCGCGCCGCCTGCGCGCCCGACACCGTGCTCGGCGCGGGCATCCAGTCGGCGATGCGCGCCATCGCCCGCGGCGACATCGGCGAGCCGCTCACCGCGACCACGCTGTTCCACGTCCCCGGTCCCGAGGCGTGGCACCCGAGCCCCGAGTTCCTGTTCACCTACGGAGCCGGTCCGCTGTTCGACATGGGGCCGTACTACGTGACCACGCTGGTGCACGCCTTCGGCGCGGCCAGCCGGGTCAGCGCGGTCAGCTCGCGTTCCTTCACGGAGCGCACCATCGCCACCGGACCCAAGGCCGGCACGACCTTCCCGGTCGACGTGCCCACGCATCACGCGGCTCTGATCAGCTTCGAGAGCGGCCAGTCGGCGCAGTCGACGTTCTCCTTCCAGAACGCTCTGCCCCGTATGGGCTTCGTCGAGATCAGCGGCACCGAGGGCACGATCTCGCTGCCCGACCCGAACATGTTCGACGGTGACTCGATCCTGTACCGCTTCGGTCAGGAGGAGCCGACCACGCTGACCGCGGAGGGTTCCACCTTCGGGCGCGGCACCGGCGTTCTCGACCTCGCCCGCTCGATCCGCGCGGGCGTCGGCGAGCGCGCGAGCGGCGCCGTCGCGGCGCACGTGCTCGACATCCTGCTCGCGATCCGCGACGCGGCCGACTCCGGCTCGCCGGTCGACGTCACCTCGTCGGTCGCCAAGCCCGAGCCGGTTCCCGCGACCTGGAGCCCGGCGGAAGCCACCCTTTAACCGAGAAGTCGCAGGAGTGGGGCGCCCACTCCTGCGACTTCTCGCATGAGGTGAACGCGACGAAGGCCGGACCCCCGAGGGGGTCCGGCCTTCGTGCGTTGGAGAGCCTTACTTGGTGAGGGGCTCGAGGGTGGGGTCGTTGGCGTAGGCCTCGGCCGCGTTGTCCTTGGTCACGATGACCGGGTCGAGCAGGTAGGCCGGGACGACCTTCGAGCCGTTGTCGTACGACTCGTCGTCGTTCGTCTCGGCGGCGTCGCCCTTCTGCAGCTCGCCGACCATGGTGATGGCCTGCGCGACGAGGGCACGGGTGTCCTTATTGATCGTCGAGTACTGCTCGCCGGCCATGATCGACTTGACCGACTCGACCTCCGAGTCCTGACCGGTGACGACCGGGATCGGCTTGCCGGCCGACTTCACCGACGTGATGATCGCGCGGGCGAGGGTGTCGTTCGGCGAGAGCACGCCGTCGAGCTCGGCGCTGGCGTAGTTCGCGGTGAGCAGCGAGTCCATGCGGCTCTGCGCGTTCTCGGCCTTCCAGCCGGCCGTCGCCGTCTGCTTGATGTCGGTCTGGCCGGAGACGACCTTGACCGTGCCGTCATCGATCTTCGGCTGGAGCACGCTCATCGCACCGTTGAAGAACACGGCCGAGTTGGCGTCGTCCGACGAGCCGGAGAACAGCTCGATGTTGTACGGGCCGCTCGCCTTCTTCGCGGCCATGCCGTCGAGCAGGGCCTGGCCCTGCAGTTCGCCGACCTTGAAGTTGTCGTAGGCCACGTAGTAGTCGACGTCCTCGGTGTTCAGGATGAGGCGGTCGTAGGCGATCACGATCGCGCCGGCGTCGTGCGCCGCCTTGACCTGCGTGCCGAGCTGCGAACCGTCGGCGGCACCGATGATGATGACCTTCGCGCCCTTGGTCACCATCGACTGCACCTGGGCCTGCTGGTCGGCGACGGTGCCCGAGGCGGCCGCGTACTGCACGTCCGACTCGAAGCCCGCCTCCTTGAGGCCGTCAGTGAAGAGCTGGCCGGCGAGCACCCAGTTCTCCGAGGTCTTCGAGGGCAGCGCGACGCCGATCAGGGAGTCGGCCGCGAAGCCGGCGGCGGCGCCGTCGGTCGAGGTGGTCTCGCCGCCACGGCTGGAGCAGCCGGAGAGGGCGAGGGCGGCGGCGGCCAGGACGGCCGTGGCGGCGAATGCGATTTTGCGCATACTGATCACTTTCTTCGTTGAGGGTGATGGATTGAGGAACTCGGCGACCAGGGAGAGCCGCTGAGGGTCTTCGGGGCGCGCCGACCGCCGCATCCGTGCGTGTGAGCGAGCGGATGCGGGCGGCGGCGAGCTAATTGGGGGTGACGGCGCCCGGTCGGGCGGTCTCGGGGGTGCCGGTGGTGGGCACGAGGGCGTTCGTGTCGTCCTCTTCGCGGCCTGCCGAGTCGCGCACCGCGGTGCCGCCTCCGCTCACGCCGGGCGGGGTGGCGTCGTCGGCGCGGCGCTTGTTGCCGCGAGTGAGGAAGCCGATCACGGAGGGTCGACCCTGCTTCTTGTTCCAGACGTCGATCGCGACGGCGACCAGCAGCACCAGACCCTTGATGATCTGCACGCGGTCGGCGCCGATGCCCATCAGCTGCAAGCCGTTGTTGAGCAGCGCCATCACGAGGCCACCGATGATCGAGCCGGTCACGGTGCCGACACCACCCGCGACGGCGGCGCCGCCGATGAACACGGCCGCGATCGCGTCGAGCTCCCACCCGGTGCCGTCGGACGGACCGGAGGCGTTCGAGCGGGCGACGAAGATCATGGCGGCGACGGCCGCGAGGATCGACATGTTCATCATCACGAAGAAGTTGACCCGGCGGCTCTTCACACCCGAGAGCTCAGCGGCGTGCGAGTTGCCACCGACCGCGTAGATGTGTCGACCGAGGATCGTGCTGCGGGTGACGAACGAGTAGAAGAGGACCAGGACGGCGAGGATGATGCCCGACACCGGGAAGCTGGTGCCGATGCGTCCGCCGGCGAAGAGGAACGCGGCGTACACGACCACAACGACGAGGAGGATCATCCGCACGTACATCGTCCAGATCGGGGCGAGCTGCGAACCCATGTCGCGCTGCACCTTGCGCGCACGGAACTCGCGCCAGACGACGGCTGCGGCGACGATGAGGCCGAGTAGCAGCGTGAGGTTGTTGTAACCGGTGTCGGGGCCGACCTCCGGCAGGTAGCCCGCACCGATGTACTGGAAGTCCTGCGGCACCGGCACGGAGGCCGAGTTACCGACGAACTGGTTCAGGCCGCGGAAGAGCAGCATGCCGGCCAGCGTGACGATGAAGGCCGGGACGCCGATGTAGGCGACCCAGAATCCCTGCCAGGCTCCGATCACGGCGCCGAGCGCGAGCCCGAGCACGATGGCGAGCGGCCAGGGCAGGTTCCAGGAGTTCATCGAGATCGCGACGACGATGCCGACGAAGGCAGCGACGGATCCGACGGAGAGGTCGATGTGGCCGGCGATGATGACCATCACCATGCCGATCGCGAGGATCAGGATGTAGGAGTACTGGCTCACCACGGCGATCAGGTTGACCGGGTCGAGCGTCAGCCCGTTGGTCAGCACCTGGAAGAGCACGATGATCACGACGAGGGCGAGGATCATGCCGAGCTGACGGCCACCGGAGGTGGTGCCGCCGCCGAAGATCTTCATCGCGTCGTGGAAGAAGCCGCGTTTCTGCGGGATGGGCGTGGAGATGGGGGTCGTTGCGGGTGCGGGGGTCTTGGCACTCATGAGGCCTGTGCTCTCCTCTTCGTCGAGGTCATGTTCTTCATCAGGGTTTCGGGGTCGGCTTCTTCGGCGGTGAGGTCGGCGGTGACGGCGCCCTCGAAGATCGTGTAGATCCGGTCGGAGAGGCCCAGCAGCTCGGGCAGCTCGGAGGAGATGACGATGACGCCCTTCCCCTGGTTCGCGAGCTGCTGGATGATGCCGTAGATCTCGTACTTCGCGCCCACGTCGATGCCGCGGGTGGGTTCATCGAGGATCAGCAGGTCGGGGTCGGTGAACATCCACTTCGCCAGCACCACCTTCTGCTGGTTGCCGCCGGAGAGCTTCGCGACTCCTTCGTCCACGGTGGGGGTCTTGATCCGCAGGCTCTTGCGGAAGCCCTCCGCGAAGTTGTATTCCGCGGAGTCGTCGACCACACCGCCCTTGCTGATCTTGGTCAGCTTCGCGGCGACGGTGGAGCGCTTGATGTCGTCCAGCAGGTTCAGGCCGAGCGCTTTGCGGTCTTCGCTCACGTAGGCGAGGCCGGCGTCGATCGCGTCGGAGACGGACTTCAGCTGGATCTCCTTGCCGTCTTTGACGATCGTGCCCGAGAGGAACGTGCCGTAGGAGCGGCCGAAGATCGACATCGCCAACTCCGTGCGGCCGGCGCCCATCAGGCCCGCGATGCCGACGATCTCGCCGCGACGAACGTGGATGTTCGAGCCCTTGCACACCATTCGCTCGCTGACCAGCGGATGCTGCACCCACCAGTCGCGCACCTCGAAGAAGGTCTCGCCGATGTTCGGCGTGTGCTCCGGGAAGCGGCTCTCGAGGTCGCGGCCGACCATCCCGCGGATGATGCGGTCCTCATTGACGCCGTCGCGCTTCACGTTCAGCGTCTCGATCGACTTGCCGTCGCGGATGATGGTGATCTCATCCGCCACAGCCTCGATCTCGTTGAGCTTGTGGCTGATCATGATCGACGAGATCCCGCGGCCCTTGAGGCCCCGGATGAGGTCGAGCAGGTGCTGCGAGTCGTTCTCGTTGAGCGCGGCGGTCGGCTCGTCGAGGATGAGGAGCTTGACGTCCTTGTTCAGGGCCTTCGCGATCTCGACGAGCTGCTGCTTGCCGACGCCGATGTTCTTGATCAACGTGTCGGGCTCGTCGGTCAATCCGACGCGGGCGAGCAGCTCGATGGCGCGCTTCTTCGCACCCTTCCAGTCGATCGCGCCGAAGCGGGTGGGTTCGTTGCCGAGAAAGATGTTCTCCGTGATCGACAGCTCGGGGATCAACGCGAGTTCCTGGTGGATGATCACGATGCCGGCCTGCTCGCTGGAGCGGATGTCTTTGAAGCGCACCTCCTCACCGCGGTAGTAGATGTCGCCCTCGTACGTGCCGTAGGGGTACACGCCCGAGAGCACTTTCATCAGGGTGGACTTGCCGGCGCCGTTCTCGCCGCAGATCGCGTGGATCTCGGCGGCGCGCACGCTCAACGAAACGTTGGAGAGCGCCTTCACACCAGGGAACTCCTTGGTGATCGAACGCATCTCGAGGATGATCGGTTGCTCCGTCATGAGCGCACCTCCGGCGTGGCGGGATGCGTCGTGCGGGGGCTCCGGGTGAGGGGAACAGCGATGTTCACATCTGCCTCCGTCTGCAGGACGTCTGCGTCTGCATGGTGGGACACGAACGGGGTGCCGTTCGCTGCACACAGCCAACACCGTTCGCTCGTTGGCGTCAAGTCTTGAACTCAGCGAGTTGATAACGAGCCGATAACACCGTTGAGTTCAAGCGTAAATGCCGGTTTACCGGGGGTGAAGTCATGGTTCGAGCACACTCGCGTCACTGCTTGAAGCCAACGCGTGTGGATTATCCCGCCGTCCGCGGGAGCCCCGGCCACGCGCGCGGCGATTCGTGGACGAAGAATCGGTGAGCACGAACCGGGATGCGACCCACTGAGGGTCCCGTCACATCGTGTGGTCGGGTTGCTCAAGGGCTGTTGCCTGTGGTGACGCCGGTGCGTCACGCACGCAGCTCCCGTGCCGGGTCCACGGCGGCCGAACGCCAGGCGGGAAGAGCCGCGGCCGCGGCTCCGACTCCTGCGCCGAGGGCGGGACCGGTGACCAGAAGCGAGACCCCGATCACCGGAGTCCATCCCTGCGCGGTCGAGCCGACGATGACGACCGCGATCCCGAGAGCGGTTCCGAGTGCGCCGCCGACGACTCCGGTCAGCACGCTCTCCGCTATGAACAGTGCGCCGATCTGCGCCCTGGTCGCTCCGAGCGCACGGCGGAGCCCGATCTCGGACCGCCGCGCATTCACGCCGTTCCAGCCCGCCGCAACGGTGGCGAGTACGGCGAGCGCGAGCAGGACGATCCCGGTGTTCCGGATCAGAAGGTCCAGCTGGCCGTTGATCCGGCCGCGCAGTCGAGCGAGGTCCGCGGTGGTCTCGACGTCGAAGAACTCCGGATGCGCCGCGTCGAGAGCGAGCGGAGCGATGTCGGCGACCGCCTTGGCCATCCCGGGTCTCGTCTTCACCAGGAGGAGGCCTGTCGTCGACCGGTTCGACACCGACTCCCGTGCCCCTGCACTGATCAGGATCGACCTGCCGAGCTCGCCGGCCTGCGGACCCGCGGATTCGATCTTCCCCACCACGCTGAAGCTGCGATCACCGATCCACAGCGCTACTCCGGGAGTGCCTGGAACGATTCCCAGTGCCGTTGCCGCCGCCGGTCCGATCACGGCGACCCCGTCGGCGACGGCGGGAGGGCCCGCCAGCAGGTCGACCGCCGTCGCGGGTGCGGTCACGATATCGAGGGTGTCCATCGCCTCACCGCCGAGAGCGGACACCGCGAGCCCGGGCACGTCCGTCGCCCCGGCAGAACCGAAGGTGCGCGCGACGGCTCCGCGCAGATCGGTCAGGTCCCAGCGCAGTCCGACCGACAGCACCCCGTCCACCGTTTCGAGCCGGGTCGCGTCCTCCGCGCCGACATCCCGATCGGCGGACGGTGAGGGATTCAGCCGGACCATGTCGCCGGCCGCCTCCTGGAAGGAAGCGTCCACCTGCTCCGACGCTGTGGCCGTCAGCGCTCCAGCCGCGACGTAGCCACCGGCGCCCAGCGCGATGATGCCGACGGCCATGATCGCCCGCGCCGGCTTCGACAGCAGCCCGAGAGCGGCATCGCGTGTCGTGAGGCGCGCTCGCCGCCATCGCGTCGGCCGCACCTGCGCGGTGCGCCGTGGAGCTGCGGAACGAGGAGGGGCCGATGTCGCGCGCCGGACATCGATCAGGCGTCCGTGTTGCATCGTCAGGTGCCTGTCCGCCCTGGCCGCGATCGCCAAGTCGTGAGTGACGATGACGAGTGCAAGACCCCTGTCGCGCAGTCCCTCCACGACTCGGAGCACAGCCTCCGTGTTGTCCTCATCGAGGCTGCCGGTCGGTTCATCGAGCATCAACACGGCAGGAGAGTGCACCAGTGCTCGCGCGATCGCCACGCGCTGCTTCTCCCCGCCCGAGAGCAGCTCCACCCGCGTCGCCACCTTGTGCTCGAGCCCGACGCTTCGCAGGGCGCGCCTGATGTCGTCCATCACAGCGTCCGATGCCGGGTCAGCGGAGGCGAGTCCGACCGCCAGATTCTGGGCGACGGTGCGCCCGGTGATGAGATGCGACGCCTGGAAGACGAATCCGAATCGCCGCCCGCGGACGTCGTCGAGCCGACGGCGGTCCATCGCATCCGTGGGCTCGCCATCGATCCGGTACTCCCCCTCCGTCGGCCGGTCGAGCAGACCGAGGATGTTCAGGAGCGTCGACTTCCCCGATCCCGACGGCCCCGTGATCGCCACGAACTCGCCGGCGTCGACGACGAGGTCCACACCCTGCAGCGGGTGATTGTCGGCGTCGTAACGCTTGTGCAATCCGATGCACTCGAGCACGTGAGACACCCGTCAGCCCACCACGACGAGGTCGCCCACCGCGAGGGGGCTCCCCTCGGCCAGGAGTGCCCAGCCGTCCGCCATAGCGACGACGGTCACGTCGACACGGTTCGGCGTCGACCGCGCGGGTGAGGTCAGCACGAAGCTCGCCGTTCCGTCCTGCCGGAGCGCGGAGGCGGGAACGGCGATCCGCTGCACATCGTCGATCGCGAAGCGCAACGAAACGCTCGCTCCCGCGGTGAGCGCGGCGCGCGTCTGCTCCGATATGAGAACGGACACGTCGTAGCCCGGTGGTGAGGAGATGCTCCCGTCCTCTCCGGTCACCGCGGACCGGAAGTCACTGATCGATTCGACGGTGCCGTCCGCGGTCGTCCCGCTGGTCGCGTCGGCCACGGCGACCGCCTGACCGACCGAGACGTTCGGCGCCGTGAGCGCATCGACGCGGGCGTGAACGTGATCGAGCGGGCGCCCGAGCGTCATCACCGCGCTGCCGTCACCGATCGACGAGTACAGGCCCGGGGCAGTCAGCACCGTGAGGTCGGGCTGCTCGAGATCGAACACTTCACTGAAAGGCATTCTCGATCCCCTCGGCATCGCGGTCGGCACCGCCGCGGCAGCCGTCGCCCCTGCGGTCGGGGCGGCCGTGGCCGCCGCTGTTGCGGTGGTGGTGACCGAGACCGAGTTCGTGCGAAGCGCGGTGTAGCCACGATCGTCGTAGAAGGCGGCGACGGACTCGACGGTGTCGGAGTCGTACGACGTCTCATCCGGATCCGCCGCGTAGCCGAGATCGGACAGTGCCGCATTGAGCGCTTGTACGTCCTCGCCGTCGTCGCCGAAGACGAGGTCGCGGTAGTGCGGCCCGTCCAGACTCAATGCGAACACCGGACGCTCGTTGACGGCGAAGAGGACGGAGCCGGTCGCGGCCGGAGCGCCCGCTGACAGGGGTGCGGCAGTGACCTGACCGGTATCGGCCCCGTCCGACGCGGTTGCAGGTACGGAGATGTTCGAGCCGGTCCCGACCGTGCCGAGGGCGGTCGGTGCCGTCGGCGCGTGCAACTCGACCGTCGCGGTCGTGGTCACCGCCTTCAAGCTGTTCTGAAACGCTGTCTCGTCCGGCGCGCGGAGCATCCACCCGACGCCGAAGGCTCCGCCCATGAGGACGAGGACGACGACGAGGATCGATGTGACGACGAGCGGTCGGGGTCCGAGGCGCACCCCCACGCTCGGTGCTGATGCGAGCTCGACCGGCTCCGTCTTATGCATTCCGAGCGATGATCTGCCGTGCGGTTTCGATCTTCTCGTCGATCGCGGCCTTCTCGGCGACGAGGGCGGCCTCGTTGTCGGCGATGAAGACCGTCTGATACGCCGCAGCGACATCACTGAAGATCTGCGGCGCGCCGACGGAATTCATGCACGAGACCTCACGCAGGGCGGCGGTGATGCCCTCAGCGCTGCTGGGCTCACCCTGAATAGTGGGCACGTACGGCGAGCGGGACTCGTCGAACGTGTAACCCGCATCCGTCATACAGGTCGCATAGGCATCCATCGCGGCAGCCCAGACCGGATCCCCGGAGGCCCAGTCCCAGCTCTCCGTCTTGCCCCGACGGACGATGCTCGATTCTCCGGACACGTCAATGGTCACCGGATCCGTCAGTTCGTTCCGTGCACAGTCGTCGATCACGTCCGAGACCTCCGGGGACATCGAGCTGTAGAACACCGTCCGAGCGAGAGACAGTTTGTCCTCCGGGAAGTCGAACCCGGTCCTCGATGCTCGATCCTCGGTCCAGGGTCCGAAATATGTCAGCTGATAGAACGTCGAGGGAGGGTAATCGAACACGTTCGGATAAGCGAGGTCGACGCCTTTCTCCGCCGCGCATTCCTGCATGAGCAGGTCGGCGGCTCGATCGAGCTCGAGCTGGGCGGATGCGTCCGCGTCGTAGGCGTCGAGAGGCTCCGTCACCGTCGCCGTTTTCGGATCGAGGACGGCCACACCCGGTACGTAGTTCACGGACGGGCGACTCAGCGGTGCTCCGTTCGGCGAGGAGGCGCAGCCGCTGAGCGCCGCCAGGGCGACGGTTGTGAACACCAGGAGGCCGAACGGGCGAATCGCGACCATTCAGAACACCGTGACGCTGGAGATCTGGTCGTTCCATGTGCCGGCTAAACCGGTCTGCCACTCGTACTGGAGCTGTAGGGCAGACGTCCCCGCGCTGAGCGGAGGTGCGCTGCCTGTGCCGTAGGCGTGCTGGTAGTAGGTCACAGTTCGTGTCGTGTTGTTCTCGAGCGACGAGAACCGATCGTTCCATCCATCTCCTACATAGCCGAATGTCGCGTTCGTATTGAAGATCTTTCCCTGCTTGAGATCGTCCTCCCACGCGCAGTACTGACCTCGCGGGCAATAGAGCGTCTGGGATGCATTGGCAGCCGGCGCAACGAAGCCGACGGCACATACCGCGATCATGGCCGTCGCGATTCCCTGCGCAACGGTGCGGCGGGTGCGGGCGTGGTTCTCGTTCATCGTGTGCTCATCTCAGTCGGGCCGCTGACCATACACAAGTGGCCATACCGAGAATCTACACGTCGGATTCCGCCCCGCTCAACCACGCGACACACGCCGGTACAGAGCGGTCAACACCGGCGACCAGGATGCGACCCAGTGAGGGTCGCCGGCGCGTCTCGCAGATGAGTCGGCTGAGGGCTGCCGCCTGTGACGGGCACGAGCAACGCTTCGCGTCGCTCAGGCCCGTCCATGCGCCGCGCGCGAGCGCCGCGAGACCGAATCCACCACAACGGCCAGCAGCAATACACCGCCCGTGATCATGTACCGCACCGACGAGTCGAGGCTCAGTAGGGTGAGCCCGCTCGAGATCGACTGGATGACGATGATGCCCAGCAGAGCGGAGTAGGCGCTCCCCCGCCCTCCGAACAGCGACGTACCGCCGATCACCGCGGCAGCGATCGCGGTGAGGTTCGTGTCGGCTGCCCCGGAGGAGAGCGAGGCCGAGGTGAGCCGCGCCGCCGCGAGCAGCCCGCCCGTGGCGGCGAGCATCCCGCAGAGCACGAACACCGAGACGTAGATGCGGTTCACCGGGATGCCCGCTCGTCGAGCCGCCTCCACGCTGCCGCCGACCGCGAAGACCGCCCGACCCCAGCGGGTGCGGCGCAGCACCAGATCCGCTCCGGCGACGAGCAGGACGAAGAGCAGGAAGGTCACCCCCACGCCCCGATCCAGCGACAGGTACGCCGATACCGCCACGAGGAGGGCGAGCAACAGCGCTGCCCTCACCACGATCTCCACCCTCGGTACCGCCGGCAGCCCAGCAGCCCCGCGCCGCTGTACCGTGCGCAGGGCGAAGAACGCGTAGCCGCCCGCAGCGAGCGCCGCCAACAGGTAGTCGAGCCAGGGCGGGAGGAAGACCTGCTGCGCGACGATCACGATCCAGGAGTCGTACGGCAGGTTGATCGAACCCTGCGGGCCGAGAACCCAGAGCTGCACACCGAGGAAGCCCAGCAGACCCGCCAGGGTGACGATGAAGCTCGGTACTCCGAAGCGGGCGAACAGCACTCCGTACGCGAGCCCCGCGATCGCGCCGGCAGCAACGGCGGCCGCGATAGCGACCGGTAACGGCCATCCGTAGCGCGTCAGCCCGACCCCGAGGATCGCCGCCGCGAGCCCGCTGACGGAACCCACCGAGAGGTCGATCTGGCCCAGCAGCAGCACCAGCACGATACCCACGGCGATCGTGCCGACCGCCGCGCACTGCAGCGAGAGATTCACCAGGTTGTCGGGCGAGAGGAACGCGGGGTTGGCGCTCTGGAACACGACCGCGATGATGACGAGCCCGAGCACGACGGGCAGGGCGCCCAGCTCGCCGGCCTCGATCCGTGCGCGGATCTTCGCGAACGCCGTCACGAGGCGTGCCCGGATCGACGCGAGACGGAGTCGTCGGTCGCGCCGGTGATCGCGGCGATGATGTCTTCGTAGCCCGCCTCGGGGATGCGGAAGTCGCCGTTGTTGCGGCCGAGCCGCAGGACGACCACACGATCCGCGACGGCCTGCACATCCGCCATGTTGTGGCTGATCAGCACCACGCCGAGCCCCTGATCACGCAGCTGCTCGATCAGGTTCAGCACCTCCGCCGTCTGCGCGACCCCGAGCGCGGCGGTCGGTTCGTCGAGCACCACGATGCTGGGGTCGCCGATCAACGAGCGCGCGATCGCGACGGTCTGCCGCTGACCGCCCGAGAGCGATGCGACCGGCACCCGCACCGACGGGAGTTTGGCCGAGAGCCGGCGCAGCAGCTCCCAGGAGCGCTTCTCCATCTCGACCTCGTCGAGCGTGCCGCGGCCGAGCTCTCGCCCGAGGTACAGGTTCGACACCACGTCGAGGTTCTCGCACAGCGAGAGCTCCTGGAACACCGTCGCGATCCCGAGCTGCTGCGACTGCGCCGGGGTGGGGATCGACACCTCGCGGCCGCGGAAAGCGATCGATCCCGAGTCGGCCGGATGCACACCCGAGAGAACCTTGATCAGCGTCGACTTGCCGGCACCGTTGTCACCCACCAGGGCGACCACCTCGCCCGCGTCGACGTCGAAATCCACGCCGTCGAGGGCGTGCACCGCCCCGAAGCGTTTGGTGATGCCGCGCATCGAGAGGATCGATTCGCGCACGGGTGCGTCCAGGGTCACGGGGCGTTCTCTCCGGTCGGTGTCGGCGTGGCGGTCGGCGTCGCGGTCGCGCCGTCGAGACCGTGTTCAGTACACGCCCGCCGGTACGCGGTCGTGCAGATCTGCTCCGTTGTGAGGAAGCCGTCGGCGATCACGGTCGAGGCGATGTCGTCGACCGTGACCGTGACCGAAGTCAACAACGTACTCGGGATGCCGTCGATCGTGGTGTCGCCTTCGGGCGTGCCGCCGGCGGCCAGCAGCACGGCCACCTGCGCCGCCTTCTCCGCCTCCGGCTTGATTGCCTTATACACGGTCACGTACTGGTCGCCGCTCAGGATGCGCTGGATGCCGGCCAGTTCGGCATCCTGCCCCGTCACCGGCGGCACCGTCGTGATGCCCGCCGAGCGGATCGCGGCGATCGCGCCCGCGGCCATGCTGTCGTTCGCGACGTACACCCCCGCGATGCGGTCGCCGTACTTCGTGATCTGCCCGGCGACCCAGTTCTGCGCCTGGATCGGGTCCCAGCCGGGTACGTCGTACTCGGCGAGAACTGCGATGCCGCTGTCGTCGAGCACGTCGTGCGCGCCGAGTTTGTACTCGCCGGCGTTGTTGTCGGTCGGCGACCCGTTCACGATCAGGATGCCCTCGCCTGCGGACGTGTCACCGAGCGTCCGGATCCGGTCGACCAGCGCGAGGGCCTGCAGCCGACCGACCTGGCGGTTGTCGAAAGAGACGTAGTAGGCGATGTCGCTGCTGTCGATCATCCGGTCGTACGAGATCACCGGGACCCCGCGCTCACTCGCCTCCGAGACGATCGTCGCCGCGGCGCTCGAGTCGAACGGACTGAGCACCAGCACGGAGACGCCCTGCGTGAGCATCGACTCGGCCTGCTGCAACTGCTTGGCCGCGTCACCGTCGGCGTTGCCGTACAGGATGGTCGTGTCGGGACTGATCCGCTCGATCTCCGCCTCGAAGTAAGGGCGATCGGCGCTCTGATACCGCGCCGTCACCGAATCGGGCAGCAGCAGTCCGATCCGCAGCGACTCGCCCGTGGCCACGGCATCGGGAGCACGGCCGTTACTGCAGCCGGCGAGTACGGCCGCAGCGGTGAGCAGCACGGCGGCTCGCAGCAGGGTACGGCGGAAGGAGCGCATCACTGCCGTTTCTCCGTTCGACGTCGTTGCCGGATTCCTTCAAGCATGGGGGACGATCCGGTCAGCCACCACTCGCGGCGGACTCGTCGGCAGCCGACGATGCCCGATCCGTGGCGTAGAGCACGGCGCCGAGCAGTTCAGCGCGGTCGACGAGTTGCGAGGGCAGCACCTCCGGGATGCTGCCGCGTGCCGAGATCACGGACCGTTCGAGGCTGTGCCGTAACGGGCCGAGCAGGAGCTCGCCGGAACGCGCGAGTTCGCCGCCGATGACGAGCCTGCCCGGATCGAGCAGATTGCACAGGTTCGCGGCGGCGATGCCGATGTGCCGGCCCGCGTCCGCGATCGCACGGATGCACGCGGCGTCGCCGCCCACCGCGCGCACCACCACATCGTGCAGCTTGAGTCCGGGGCGCTCGGCGCGCAGGCCGGCGAGAAGCGCATCCGCCCCCACGATCGCCTCGAGGCAGCCGCGATTGCCGCAGCGGCAGACCGGCCCCTCCTCGTCGATCACGGTGTGACCGAACTCGCCCGCGCTCCCGTTGCTGCCGCGGAAGACGCCGCCGTTCAGGATCAGACCCGCGCCGATGCCGTGGCTCACCGAGATGTAGGCGGCGTTCTCGTATCCGCGCAGTGCGCCCATCCGCGACTCCGCCAGCGCGCCGAGATTCGCCGCGTTATCGAGGTACACGGGGCGCTTCAGCCGACGCTGAAGCGATTCGGCGACGTCGACGTTGTCCCAGCCGCGCAGGATGCCGGTGCGGGTGATGCCGCCGGTGCTCCGATCGATGGGCGCCGGAAGCGCGAGACCGATACCGAGGATCTCGTCCATCCGCGCCTCGACGGTGTCGAGCATGTCGGCCAGCAGTCGGGCGACCTTGTCGAGCTCGTTGTCGGCCCGATGATCGCGCGCGAGCGGCATGTGGTACTCGGAGAGCACGGTGTGCGCCGAATCGGCCAGCGCGACCCGCATGTGCCGGGTGGAGAAGTGCACGCCGGCGACGAGACCCGTGCTCCGCGCGAGCGTCACGTGCTGCGCACGTCGACCGCTGCGCGAGGTGGGCGTCGTGGTCAGCACCCCGGAGGCCGAGAGTTCCTTCACGATGTTCGAGACGGTCGCGGCCGACAACCCCGTGACTCCGGCGAGCTCGACCTGCGTCAACCCGCCGTGCTTCTTGACCGCCTCCAGGATGCGCGCACGGTTCGCCTCACGTAACGAGGCCTGCGACCCCGGCGTCGAGCGCGTGCTACTCACGGCATCACCTTAGCTTCCGCGCCGGCACCCGAGCGCTGGGGCGCAAAGCCGACCCCCAATCGGAGTGCCGGAAATCAGCGGCGACCGGGGTACACGCCTCACGTTCGTCGGAGGATGTCGGCGCGATGCACCGGCACGAACGGTCGCCGCGGGGCACACCGAGCCGGAAAAGCGAACCGGTCTCACCAATCGACCGACGAATGCTCGCTATGATCAGTCGAGCCGCAGAGCGGCCCCCAGCCGAGCGACACCCGAACCCGAACTTCGGCTGCGTGTCCCGCTGATCAAGAGGTACGACATGCTCGATCGAGCCCATCGCGCAATCCTCGTCTTCGAGGATTCGCACAGCGTCCACGACGCGGCCAAGGTCGCCGAGATCCGTGAGATGTTCGCCCTCGACCCGGTGCAGTACTACGCGCTCCTCGGTCGCATCCTGAGCGAACGCAACGCGATGGGCAGCGACCGACGCCTCGTCGACCGCGTCCGCGAACGCATCGCCACGAGCCTCGACGGGCGCGTCCGCGCCGCCGGCGGTCGCTAGGCCCGTCCCAGTTACTGCGAGGGACCCCTTCCGTGCACGAGGGACCCGCGCTGGGAGGGTCCGACGTGCACGGAAGGGGTCCCTCGCGGGTCAGAGGGCGGCGGTGGAGCTGCGGACGACGAGTTCCGGTTGGATGCGGCCGCTGTAACCGGAGTGAGCGGCATCGAGTTCGCCGAGCAGAAGCGCGACGCAGCGGCGGCCGAGTTCGCGGAAATCCTGTCGAACCGTCGTCAGCGGTGGCCAGTAGTGCGCAGCCTCCGGCACGTCGTCGAAGCCGATCACGCTGAAGTCGCCCGGCACCGAGGCCCCGGCCTCGTTGAACGCGTGCAGCAAACCGAGCGCCATCTGATCGTTGGACGAGAACACGGCGGTCGCGTCGCGCGCGTGCAGCAGCTGCAGCCCGACACGATAGCCGCGCTCCGCCGTCCAATCCCCTTCGATCGGCTCGGCGGCCTCGAGGCCGTGCGCCTCCAGCTCGGCGAAGAAGCCGCGCATCCGGGCCTGCGCCTCGATCCAGTCCTGCGGCCCGGCGAGATGGCGGATGCGGGTGTGCCCCAGTTCGATGAGATGCCGGGTCGCCAATCGCGCGCCCGCGACCTGGTCGACGGAATACGAGTGGTCGTCGACCTCGCCGGCCGACTGCAGCGTGACGTACGGCACCGTCAATCGAAGCCCGGCGATGACTTCGAGCACCCGCACCTGGGGAGCGATCACCACGAGGCCCTCGACCTTCAGGTCGAGCAGTCGCCGCAGCCCCCGCTCGATCGACGCCACATCGGTGCCGTCCACGTTCGTCGCGCTCACGGTGTAGCCCGCCTCCCGCGCCGCCGCCTCGATCGCCTGCATGCTCGATGCCGGCCCGTAGTGCGCACTCTGCGCCGCCAGCACGCCGAAACTGCGGGTACGACTGGTCACCAACGCTCGGGCCGCCGGATTGGGGCGGTACCCGAGCGTCGCCATCGCATCCAGCACGCGCTGCTTCGTCTCGGGCCGGATGCTCGGACTGTCGTTGAGCACCCGCGACACGGTCTGGTGCGAGACCTCGGCCATTCGAGCGACGTCGCGGATGCTCGGTGGGCGAACGGGCACGCGATCCGGACTCATCGCCACCCTCTCCGCCGACCCGAACGGCCGCGCCCCCAGCCTAGGACGTGCCCGAGCCGCCCACCGTCGCGAAGGCGCGCACCGGGAAAGTGCCGAAATCGCGCACCTTCGGAGGCACCGCCGTGAAGCGCGCACCGCGCGGCGGCACTGAGGACAGGCCGGTCAGGTGCTCGACGACGTGGATCCCGGCCTCGAGCAACAGCGAGTGCGCCGGGCGCGTGCCGCCGTTCTCCGCGTCGTCGATGTTCAGCGAATCGATCCCCACCAGTGCAACGCCGGCGTCGACGAGATGCCGCGCCCCCGCCTCGGTGAGGAACGGGGCACCGACGGCGTAGGCCGGTGTGCCGAAGCGCACATCCCAGCCCGTGT
The DNA here is from genome assembly GCA_013204985.1 of Microbacteriaceae bacterium VKM Ac-2855. GTDB lineage: Bacteria > Actinomycetota > Actinomycetes > Actinomycetales > Microbacteriaceae > Rathayibacter. The sequence goes on along the minus strand of JABMLG010000002.1, from coordinate 16,914 downwards.
GCAGCAGCACAGCGGATCCACGGAGCTCGCGATCCAGGAAGACCTCGGCACCGATGCCGCGACCACGCGCATCCGTCAGCCGGAACACCTCGGCGGGCAGATCGACGAGCGTCTCGAGCGCGAGCCCGGCGAGATCGGTGCCACCGGCGTAGCGGTGGTAGGGGCTGTCGAGATAGGTGCCGGTGTTCCCGAGCAGCGTGATCGTATCCATCGCGAACTCGACGCCGGGCGCGTAGTGCAGGCGGGAGTCGGCGCGCGTGAGGTGCGGCGCGATCGACGGAGCCGGTAGACCCGGATAGGTCACCATTCCGGCCTCGATGGTGTGGCTCAGATCGATGACGCGGCGGGCGGCCTCAACGGCGACCGGCGTGCCGCGGCTGCCGCGGTGCGGCTCGGCGACCACCGCGAATCCGCTCAGTTCGATGGAGTCCACGAGTGCGAGACCGAGGTGCGCGACGAAGGGGCGCCCCACCTCATCCGCCGAAACCGTGGGCCCGGCGACGTCGAGACGGAACCCGGCCGCGTCGAGGGAGCCACCGTTCACGAAGACGATGCGGGCGTCGAAGTGCGCGCGGTACTCGGTCACGGCTGTCCTTTCGAGGTGCGCGGCGCCGGGTGCGAGCGTCGGCGGATGACCGTGATGAGCACGCTCAGCACCGTCGATGGTGCCTCGAACCGCGATATCGTCATGCCACCATGGTGGCCTCCACCACCGACGGCGAACCCCGCCGCGACTGCCAGCCACGCGACGTTCTCCGCCAGTACGCGAGGTCGGGCGGCCGGCCCCCCGCCTACTTCCGGGGCAGCGCCGCCGCGAGGTCGGCGATGAGATCGTCCACGCTCTCGAGTCCCACCGACAGGCGCACCAGGCTCTCGGACACCTCGAGCGGGGTGCCCTTCACCGACGCGTGGGTCATCTCCGAGGGGTAGCCGATCAGCGACTCGACTCCACCGAGCGACTCGGCGAGCTGGAACACGCTCGTCGATTCCGCGAACTTGCGCGCCGCGCGCGGCCCCGAGGCGAGCTCGACCGAGAGCATCCCTCCGAAGCCCGACATCTGCTGCTTCGCCAGTTCGTGACCCGGATGCGTCGGCAGGCCGGGGTAGTAGACGGCCGACACGGCGGGGTGACCGTCGAGGAACTCGGCGACCTTCTGCGCGTTGGCCGAGTGCCGCTCCATCCGCACGGCGAGCGTCTTGATGCCGCGCACCGTGAGCCACGCATCCATCGGCCCCGACACGGCGCCGACCGCGAATTGCAAGAACTTCACCTGATCGGCGAGGGCTCCCTTGTTCAGCACGAGGGCTCCGCCGAGTACATCCGAGTGTCCGCCGAGGTACTTCGTGGTCGAGTGCACCACGACGTCGGCGCCGAGCGCGAGCGGCTGCTGCAGCGCGGGCGAGGCGAAGGTGTTGTCGACGACCACCTGCACGCCCAGCGAGTGCGCGAGGTCGGCGAGCTCGGCGATGTCGCTGATCTTCATCAACGGATTCGACGGGGTCTCGACCCAGAGCAGCTTCGTCTCGCCGGGGATGATCGCCTTCTGCACCTCGCGCAGGTTCGACATGTCGACGGTCGTATTGCGGATCCCCCAGGCGCCGAAGACACGGTCGATCAGGCGGTGGGTTCCGCCGTACGCGTCGTTACCGAGCACGATGTGGTCGCCGGGCTTGAGCGCCGCGCGCAGCAGGGTGTCCTCCGCCGCGAGCCCGGAGGAGAACGAATAGGCCTGGTCGCCGCCCTCGAGCGAGGCGAGCAGTTCCTGCACGGAGTCGCGGGTCGGGTTGCCGCCGCGAGCGTACTCGTAGCCGCCGCGGAACCCGCCGATGCCGTCCTGGACGAAGGTGGAGGTGAAGTACACCGGAGGCACGACGGCCCCGGTCGTCGGATCGAAATCCTGCCCGGCGTGGATCGCGCGGGTCTCGAAATGCTGCTTCTTGGGCATCGGGAAAAACCTTCCGAAAAGAAAGAGGAGAAGAGAAGAAGAAGACCGAGGGCTACTCGGAGGCGAAGGCCAGCAGGTCTTGGCGGGTGACCACCGCGACAGGCTTGCCGCCGTCGATCACGAGGAGCGCGGCCGCCGCGGCGAGCGCCTGGCGCGCGGCGCCGACCGATTCACCGAGACCGATCTGCGTGAGAGGAGGGCCCACGATGTCGCCGACGCTGTCACTCATCGACGCCCCGCCGGCGAAGACCTTCTCGAGCAGGGCGGATTCGTCGATCGCTCCGACCACCTCGCCCATCACCACGGGCGGTTCGGCGGTCAGCACCGGCAGCTGCGAGACCCCGTACGTCGCCATGATCTCGATCACGTCGTGGACGGTGTCGCTCGGGTGCGCGTGCACGAGGTCGGGGAGCGCGCCGGACTGGGCCCCGCGCGCGCGGGCGGCGAGGACGTCGCGCACCGTGCGCTCCTCCGGCACTTCGCTGAATCCGTAGGAGCGCATCCATCGGTCGTTGAAGATCTTGCCGAGATAGCCGCGTCCGCCGTCGGGCAGGAGCACCACCACGACATCGTCCTTACTGAGCGATTTCGCCGCCTCGAGAGCGACCGCGACGGCCAGACCGCTGGAGCCGCCCACGAGCAGCCCCTCCTCGCGGGCGAGCCGCTTGGTCATTGCGAACGAGGTGGCGTCGCTCGCAGCGATCACCTCGTCGACGACGCTCGGGTCGTAGGCCGAGGGCCAGAAGTCCTCGCCGACTCCCTCAACGAGATACGGCCGACCGGTGCCGCCCGAATAGACGGAGCCCTCGGGGTCCGCACCGATGACGCGCACGCGACCGTCGGAGACCTCCTTCAGGTAGCGTCCGGTACCACTGATCGTTCCGCCCGTGCCTACGCCCGCGACGAAGTGGGTGATCTCGCCGTCGGTGTCACGCCAGATCTCGGGGCCCGTGGTCTCGTAGTGGCTGAGCGGGCCGTTGGGGTTCGCGTACTGGTTGGGCTTGAACGCGCCCGGGATCTCCCGAGCCAGTCGATCCGAGACCGAGTAGTAGGAGTCCGGATGGTCCGGCGGCACCGATGTGGGCGTCACCACGATCTCGGCACCGTAGGCCGTGAGCACGTTGCGCTTGTCCTCGCCGACCTTGTCGGGCAGCACGAAGACGCAGCGGTACCCGCGCTGCTGGGCGACCAGTGCCAGGCCGACGCCGGTGTTGCCACTGGTCGGCTCGACGATCGTGCCGCCCGGCTCGAGCAGGCCGTCGCGCTCGGCCGCATCGATGATCCGCGTGGCGATGCGGTCCTTCGAGGAGCCCCCCGGGTTGAGGTATTCCACCTTCACGAGGATCGTCGCCGCGACGTCCGCCGCGACCGGGCCGAGCTTGACGAGCGGGGTGTTGCCGATGAGGTCGAGGATCGAGTCGGCGTACTTCACAGCGTTCGCTCCCCCGCGGCGCCAAGCGCGGCGGGGCAACAGCGACGAACCCGGCTCGAGGTCGTGGTGAACACGGTCCTGGGGGTTCGGTCGAAGAACATGGGCACAGCGTACCAACCGCTCGCTATGGTGCGACGGAGAGTCGCTCGCCTTAGTCGCGAGCGGATGCGTCAGTCGTGAGGGGATGCGGCGCCTGCGGAGTGCTCGGTCGCTCCGGTACGAGGCAGCAGCCAGATCGCGGCGCTCGCCAGGAGGCCGACCGTGACGGAACCCTCCGGTGTCGCGACCACTCGATCCTCGTCGTGCGCCGTCACCGTGATGTCCGCTCCGGGTCCGAGACCGTGCACCTCGAACTCGGCGAGCAGGGCCGGATCGTCATCCGAGATCCGGGTGATCGAGTACCGACCGTCGCGCGCTTCACTGAGCTGCACCGCGTCCTGCGGTCTCGACGTACGTCCGTCCTTGGTCGGGATGGGGTCGCCGTGCGGGTCGCGCTCCGGGTGCCCGAGCAGGGCGTCGATGCGGTCGATCATCAGATCCGTGCAGGCGTGTTCGAGGCGCTCGGCTTCGTCGTGCACCTCGTCCCACGAGTAGCCGAGGGTGGTGACGAGGAACGATTCGAGCAACCGGTGGCGCCGCACCATCTGGATCGCGTAGCGCTCCCCCGCCGGCGTCAGCACAACCGGACGATACGGCTCGTGCACGACGAGCCCCTGCGCAGCGAGGCGCTTGACCGTGTCGGTGATGTTGGCCGGTGTGGTGCCGAAACGCTCCGCGAGCGCCTTGCCGGTGATCGGCGGCTCACCCCACTCGGTCGCCGACCAGATCGCCTTCAGGTAGTCCTGGGCGACGGGGCTGATCGACTCGATGTCCACGCGGTGACCCTACCCCCGCGGGCTCAGGTGGTTCCGGTGAAGGTCAGCACGAGCAGCGCCACGTTGAGCGCCACGATGGCGACGGTCGCGGTCCACGCGGCGATCCGCAGGGCGATCCCGTTGACGAAGGCGCCCATCAGAGCGCGCTTGCTCGTGTAGATGACGAGCGGGATGAGAGCGAAGGGGATGCCGACGGAGAGGAGCACCTGGCTGAGCACCAGCGCCCAGGTCGGATCCACTCCGACGGCGAGGATGATCAAGGCGGGGATCAGGGTCAGCACACGGCGAACGAGGAGGGGGATGCGCATGTGCAGCAGCCCGGTCATGATCGTCGCACCCGCGTAGCAGCCGACCGACGTCGAAGCCAGCCCGGAGGCGAGCAGACCCAGCCCGAAGACGACACCGATACCGGCGCCGAGGTTGTCGACGATCGCCGCGTGCGCGCCCTCGATCGACTCGGTGCCGTCGACTCCGCGCAGGCTCGCCGCCGCGAGCAGCAGCATCGCGATGTTCACCGATCCGGCGATCACCAGGGCGATCGCGACGTCCCAGCGTGTGGCGACGAGGAGGCGTCGCAGGCGCGGTGCATCGTTCGCGCTGCCGTGCCGGTCACGAGCCAGCGCGGAGTGCAGGTAGATCGCGTGGGGCATCACGGTGGCGCCGAGCATGCTGGCCGCCAGCAGCACGGTCTGCGTGCCTTCGAAACGAGGCACGATCCCAGCCGCCGCGGCCCCCCAGTCGACCGGGCTGACGAACAGGCCGGCGAGGAAGCCGACGGCGATGATCGCCAAGAAAGCGATGATCACCGATTCGAACGGACGCTGGCCCCGTCGCGACTGCACGCTCAACATCGCCATCGAGATGACTCCGACGATCAAACCGCCCAACGGGAGAGGCACGCCGAACAGGATGTACAGCGCGAGCGCTCCGCCGATCACCTCCGCTACATCCGTGGCGGCGGCGACGACCTCGGCCTGCAGCCAGAACGCGAGGCGTCCGACCCGCGGCAGTCGATCGCCCAGCAGTTCGGGCAGGCTGCGTCCGGTGACCAGGCCGAGCTTGGCTGAGAGGTACTGGATCAGCACCGCCATCACGTTCGCCGCGACGAGGACCCACACCAGCAGATAGCCGTAGGAGGCACCGGCCGTGAGGTTCGCCGCGACGTTACCGGGGTCGACGTAGGCGATCGCGGCGACGAAGGCGGGGCCGAGGAGCCAGAAGAGCCTCGACTCCGGTCGGCGCTGCACGTTCGGCGACGCCGTCGTCGTCTTCGTCACGGTTGCTCCCTCATCGGATACCTGGTGGTTCACGTGAGAGTTAAGTTAGCTTAACTTTGCTGTCATCGCTACGTCAGAGCTTCTTCGGTGCGGATGCATTGATCCGTTTGCCAGTGCGTCTCGTTATCCTGTTGGGGCCTCCAGCGCACTGGGCGCGGCCCGACGGGTCCGCCACTGCCGACCCGGCCTGATCCCCCAGCGAAAGCGAGCTGCCGCGTGCCGAACTCCTCCACGCCGAAGTCCCCGTCCGGATCCGACCGTCCGAACGGATCCGGCCCTACCTCGGCGAAGAATCGCGCGCGTCTCGAGAAGGTCGAGGCATTCCGGCGCGAGGAGGCGAAGAAGGCGCAGAAGCGCCGCCTCACCACCTGGATCCTGTCGGGTGTGGCCGTCCTCGCCGTCGGCGCGATCGCCACCGTGGTCATCATCGGCAACGGTCAGATCGCGGCCCAGAAGGAGGCAGACTCCGCGCCCATCGAGGGCGTCGAGACCTTCGACAACACCGCCAACCATGTCACGGGCACGGTCGACTACGCGCAGACTCCGCCCGCCGGCGGCGACCACAACGCCTACTGGCTCAACTGCGGCGTCTACACCGAGCCCGTGCCGAGTGAGAACGCCGTGCACGACCTCGAGCACGGCGCCATCTGGGCCACCTACGACCCATCGCTGCCGCAGAGCGAGATCGATGCGTTGATCGCCGAGCTGCCCGATACCTACGTCACCGTCTCGCCCTTCGAGGGACTGCCCTCGCCGATCGTCCTGAGCGCGTGGAACGCTCAGCTGCAGATCGACTCGCCCGACGACTCGCGGGTGTCGGCCTTCGTCACGCAGTACTGGCAGAGCGGCACTGCCCCCGAGATCGGTGCGGCCTGCACAGGTGGAGTCGATGCGCCCGGCAAGCTCTAGCATCCGCGGGCTCCTTGCCGCCGCGGTCGTTCTCGCGGTCATCCTCGGTGGTGTCGGCGGCTATCTCATCGGACTCGTCAGTCCTGTCGCCGGCGAGGCGATGCCGTCCGACACCAGCGCCGAGGCCGGATTCAGCCGCGACATGCAGGTGCACCATCTGCAGGGGGCCGAGCTCGCCCTGATCGCCCACGAACGCAGCACTGACCCCGAGATCGAGGCGATCTCGCGCGACATCCTGCTCACGCAGCAGCAGCAGGCCGGCCAGATGTTCGGCTGGTTGTCGGTGTGGGGGCTCGCTCCGGCCGCTTCCGAACCGTCGATGACCTGGATGACCCGACCGGCCCTGCCGACGGCGACCGACGACGATCACGGCAGCATGGGCGGATCCGGCGGCGACTCCGCCGTGCCGGCGCTGATGCCCGGTATGGCCACCTCGGATCAGATCGCACAACTCCGGGCTGCGAGCGGGGTCGCGGAGGACCGGCTCTTCCTGCAGCTGATGATCGCGCACCACGAGGGCGCGATCGAGATGGCGGAGGCGCTGCTCGCGCGCAGTACGAACGGTGTCGTGACCGACTTCGCCGACCGACTCATCGTCGCCCAGACCGCCGAGATCTCGCAGATGCAAGCCATGCTCGAGGCCCGCCCGGCCGCCTAACCCCGTCCTGCGAGGGACCCCTCCTGTGCGCGTCGGACCCGCGCTGGGCGGGTCCGTCGTGCACGGGAGGGGTCCCTCGCAGGGCGGGGCGGGGCGGGCGGGGCGGGGCGACGCCGGTCAGCGGGCGTCGGAGGAGAGGGCGGACTGCTCCGCGTAGAGGTCGGCGTAGACGCCGCCCTGCGCCAGCAGCTCGCGGTGGGTGCCCGATTCGGCGATGCGGCCGGCCACGACGACGTTGATCACGTCGGCCGCGACGATGGTCGAGAGCCGGTGCGCGATGGCGATCGTGGTGCGTCCGCGGGATGCGTCGTCGAGGGCGGACTGCACGATCCGCTCGGAGACGGTGTCGAGCGCGCTGGTCGCCTCATCGAGGATGAGCACGGCGGGGTCCTTCAGCAGCACGCGAGCGATGGCGATCCGCTGCTTCTCGCCGCCCGAGAGCCGGTAACCTCGCTCGCCCACCATGGTGGCGTAGCCGTCGGGGAACGATGCGATGGTCTCGTGGATGTTCGCCGCCCGCGCTGCCGCCTCGAGTTCGGCGTCCGTCGCCTCCGGACTCGCGTAGCGCAGGTTCTCGGCGATCGTCGCGTGGAACAGGTACGTCTCTTGGCTGACGATGCCGATATTCGCGATCAGCGACTCCTGCGCCAGTTCGCGGACATCCGTGCCGGCGAAGCGCACCTGCCCGCTACCGGCCTCGTACAGTCGCGGCACCAGATACGACACGGTCGTCTTGCCCGCACCCGACGGCCCGACGAACGCGACGAACTGCCCCGGCTCGATGTCGAACGAGACGCGGTCGAGTGTGGGACGGGTCTCCTCCGTGGCGTCGGGGTAGCGGAAGGTGACGTCGTCGAACTCGACCCGACCCAATGCGCCCGAGCGCACGTCGACGGGTCGAGCGGTGGCACGATCGGTGATCGCCGGACGCAGATCGAGGTACTCGAAGATCCTCGCGAACAGAGCACCGGCCGTCTGCAGGTCGAGGGCGACGCGCATCAACCCGAGCAGTGGCCACATCAGTCGCGCCTGCACGGTGGTGAAGGCGACGATCGTGCCCGCGGTGACCTCCGTGCCGCCCGTGATCAGCCAGGCCGCGACCAGATAGACGACGACGGGCAGGATCGACAGGAAGATCTGCACCATCGCGAAGAACCACTGCCCCGACATCTGCTGGCGCACCTGGAGCGAGATCTGCCGCCCGTTCTCATCGGCGTAGCGCGTGACCTCCGACTCCTGCCGACCGAAACTCTTGGCCAGCAGGATGCCGGAGACGCTCAGCGTCTCCTGAGTGATCGCCGTCATCTCCGATAAGGACTCCTGGGTCTTGGTCGCGATGCGCGCCCGTACCTGACCGACCCGCCGCTGGGCGAACACCAGTGCCGGCGTGAGCACGACGGCGACCAGGGTCATCTGCCACGACAGCAGGAGCATCGCCACCACCGCGGCAATGACGGTGACGGTGTTGCCGAGCACGCTCGAGACCGTGTTGGTCAGTACGTTCGCGACGCCGCCCACGTCGTTCTGCAGTCGCGACTGGATCACGCCCGTCTTGGTGCGGGTGAAGAAGCCGAGTTCCATGCTCTGCAGGTGTCGGAACAGGCGGATGCGCAGCTGCCCCATGACCCCGTTGCCGACCGTCGCGGTGAGGTAGGTCTGCCAGACGCCGAGCACGGCGGAGATCACCCAGATCAACACCATCGCCAGCACGAGTTCGAGCAGAACGGGCAGGTTCGGCGTGCCCGAGGGCGGGAACAGGCCGTCGTCGAAGGCGAGCTGCGTCAGCAGCGGCGGGATGACCGTGAGCGCCGCGCCGATCAGCACCAGCACCACGGTGACGGTGAGTTTGCTCTTGAAGGGTGCGAAGAGGGTGGTGATCCGACGGAACAGGTGATCGACCTTCGGAGCCTCGGCGTTCACCGCGCGCTGGCTGGCGGCATCACCGCCGGCCACGCGACCGCCCGGCCCGCCTCGTACCGCGCCGGCCCCGCCGACGCTTCCCATCCTGCTCATTGAGCCGACCTTACGCCCGACCCCCGACACGCTCCCCCTCGTCCGCTCTGGGCGGACCGGCTTGCATTGCGCTGTCGTTTTCACCGCGCGCGGCCGGCATGCCACCCGCGCGCGGCGAAAACGACAGCGCGGCGCTGAGACGCGGCCCGAGGATGCACGGAAGAGGGCCCCGACCACATGTGGTCGGGGCCCCTGGGAGTCGGAACGGGAAGGGCATACCGCACCGAGTCTGACGTGTCAGCCCTTCGTCGCTCCGGCGAGCAGACCGCGAACGAAGAAGCGCTGCAGCGAGAAGAAGACGATGAGGGGGACGACGATCGAGATGAACGCACCGGCCGACTGCAGGAACCACTGGTTACCCCAGGTGCCCGAGAGGGAGTTCAGCGATTGCGTCAGTGGCAGCGATGTCGACGGCGCGAAGATCGTGGCGACCAGGAGGTCGTTCCAGACCCAGAGGAACTGGAAGATCGCGAACGACGCGATCGCCGGCATCGCCAGCGGCAGGATGATCCGGAAGAACACCTGACCGTGACCGGCACCGTCCACACGAGCCGCTTCGATGACTTCACCCGGGATCTCCGAGATGAAGTTGTGCAACATGAAGATCGCCAGCGGCAGGGCGAAGATCGCGTGCGCGATCCACACCGTCGCGAAGCTGTGCTCCGTGTCGCGCAGTTCGAAGCCAGGGAAGATACCGACGCCGTTGATCGTGAGGCCCTTGGAGAACAGCGTCAACAGCGGCACGAGGGCCATCTGGATCGGCACGATCTGCAGAGCGAAGACGAAGACGAAGAGGAGGTTCTTGCCCTTGAAATCGATCCACGCGAAGGCGTACGCGGCGAGGGAGGCGATCACGATCGGGAAGACGGTCGCCGGGATCGTGATGGCGAGCGAGTTCAAGAACGATTGCGCCAACGTCAGCGAGGTGCCACCCGAGGTGAACGCCTGCACGTAGTTGTCGAACGTGAACGAAGGGTTCACGAACACCGTCCACCAACCGGTGGCCTGCGTGTCGGCACCGGGTCGGAACGAGGTGACGAACAGGCCGAAGGTCGGGATGGTCCAGAAGATCGCGATGATGATCGCCGCGATCGTGGCGCCGCGCGAGGTGAGGCGCTTCTGCGCCATCTTGTCGCTCTTGGCCGTGGCGCGGCTGATCTGGCGCGCGGTACGCGTGTCGAGTTCGACTCCAGCGGGGCTGACGCTCATCGGATCTCCCTCTGCTTCCTGATCTGGTTGGCGTTGTAGATGATGAGGGGCAGCACGAAGAGGAACAGCACCACGGCCAGCGCCGCGGAGTGTCCGTAGCTCTGGAAGCGCTGCTGCTGGTTGACCATCTCGAAGCCGAGCACGGTCGTGTCCGCACGACCACCGGTCATCACCGCGACGATGTCGTATACCTTCAACGACGCGATCGCGATCGTGGTCAGCACCACGACGAGCGACGAACGGATTCCGGGCACGGTGACGTTGCGGAAGCTCTGCCAGGCGTTGGTGCCGTCGAGCTGAGCCGCCTCGAGCTGCTCGGAAGGAACTGCCTTGATCGCCGCCGAGAGGATGACCATCGCGAAGCCCGTCTGGGTCCAGATGAAGACTACGAGCAGGAGCAGGGTGTTGAGGAGCGGGCGAGCGTCGAGCCACGACACCGGGTCGCCGCCGAAGGCCGTGACGATCGCGTTGAGCAGGCCGACCTGGTTGCCCTGGCGGAAGTCGTAGACGAACTTCCAGATGATGCCGGCGCCGACGAACGAGATCGCGACGGGCATGAACACCAGCACCTTGAGGAACTTCTCGCCGGCGGCCTTGTCGATGAAGACTGCGTACGCCAGACCGAACACCGTGGAGAAGAGCGGGGCGATCAGCACCCAGACGAGCGTGTTGATCACCGACCAGAAGCCCTCGGGGTTGGTGAAGGTCCAGATGTAGTTCTCGAGGCCGACGAAGTTGTCACCCGTCTTGTCCATGAAGGACTGGAACAGGGTCGAGATCGTCGGGTAGATCAGGCCGATGATCAGCATCAGCGCGGCGGGCGCCACGAAGATGATCAGCTGGAAGAAGTAGCCCGCTCCCTGACTCGCCCGATAGTCGGCGAGGAAGAGCAGGGCGCCCAGGACCAGCGCGATGATCACGACGTACAGCACCGCATTCTGATACGGACGCAGCAGCATGAACGCCAGCACGGGGATCACGAAGCATGCGGCCAGTCGGAGGTAGAAGTACCCCTTGCCGACACGCGGCGCGTACTCGATCAGCACGAGGATCACGCCGACCACAGCCCCGAAGATCACGAGGATGATCGGGATCTGTACCAGCGGATGCAGGTTGCCCAGGAAGAAGAAGAGGCTGTTCAGCGAAAAGCCGAGGGACACCGGACGGGCGTCCTCCATCGGCGCGCTCGTGACCAGGATGAAGAACAGGGCCAGGACGACGACGAGGCCGACACTGACGATGATGGTGGTGGTTCGGCTGTTTCGAGGAGCCCGCCGAGCGGGTTTCGAGACGTCTGCCGTAGTGGATCCGGACATGGATACCCTTCCGAGTACGACCTTGGACTCTTGGATGGCCCTGCCGCCGCGTCCGAGATACGGATGCCGCAGGAGCCGAGATCAGGGGCCGCCCGCGTGTTGCGGGCGGCCCCCTCTACTCAGTGCCGAGTTGTGTTGACCGCGGCGTCAGTTCGCGTAGCCGGCCTGGATGTCGCTCAGAACCGTGTCGGTGTCCTTGCCGTCGATCCAGCTGACCATGCCCTTCCAGAACGAACCGGCACCCACGACGGACGGCATCAGGTCGGATGCGTCGAAGCGGACGGTCGTGTTCGGGTCCTGCAGCAGCGTCATCGCGTCGGTCAGCAGCTGGCTGGAGGCCAGCGACGGGTCGGCGTTCAGGTTGGCGGAGATGTTGCCACCCAGCTTGACGCGAGCATCGGCCCACTCGGAGGTGGACATGTACTCGAGGACCTGCTGAGTCGCGGCGGAGTCGGAGAACGCGGTGACGAACTCGCCACCGACCTCGATGTTCGAGGCGCCGGCCTCGACACCCGGAAGGACGAAGCCGTAGACGTCGCCGTCGGGGGCGACGGTCGGGGTCTCACCAGCGGCGTTCTTCACGTCGAGGAAGTTGGCCGAGAGGAACGAAGCCTGGTGGGTCAGCGGGCAGCTGCCGTCGGCGACCTTGGCCGCGACGTCCGCGAAAGCGGTGGAGTTGATCGACTTGATGTCGCCGAAGCCCGCGTTGACGTAGTCCGGGTTCTGCAGGATCTGACCCACGGAGTCGAACGCGGCCTTGATGTCGGGGTCGGTGAACTTCACGTCGCCGGCGACCCACTGGTCGTAGACGTCGGGGCCGGCCTGGCGGAGGACGAGGTCCTCGATCCAGTCGGTGCCCGGCCAACCGGAGGCATCACCCGAGGCGAAGCCTGCGCACCACGGGGCGGCACCGGTCTTCTCCTGGATGGTCTTGGTCAGGTCGAGGGTCTCCTGCCAGGTGGTCGGCACGGAGACGCCCCACTCGGCGAACTTCGCCGGCGAGTACCAGACGTAGCCCTTGATGCTCGCGAGCATCGGGGCGGAGTAGAAGGTGCCGTCGACGGAGCCGTAGGTCTTCCAGTCGGGCGACCAGTTCTTGTCGACGTTGGCCACGACGCCTTCGGGGGCCTCCTTGACCTCGCCGGTCTCGACCAGGGTCTTCAGGAGACCCGGCTGCGGCACGATCGCGATGTCGGGGGCGGAGCCACCGGACACCTTCGTGACGATGTTGCCCTCGAAGCTCTTGTCACCCGTGTACTCGACCTTGATGCCGGTGTCCTCGGTGAACTTGTCGAACGTGGAGTTGAGCGCGTCGGCTTCGGTACCGGTGATACCACCGGAGATCTTGACCGTCTGGCCGGCGACGTCGGTGCTCGAGCCGGTCGAGCCACCCTCGGCGCATCCGGCCAGGGTCAGACCCGCGACGGCCAGGATGGCCAGGGGTGCAGTGATACGGCGGTGCAGGGATGACCGCATTCTTCCTCCTCATTGAGCGTTGATTCACAGACAGAGACGTGACCGGTCGATGCAGCGATCGGGTGACTCGATGTCGGTTCTTGAGAGAAACCAGAGTGGTGCAAGGGTTTTCGCAAGGTCTTCGTGGGAAGGGGTCCCAACAGAGGGAAACCTTTCCACAAAGATCACGAAACCACAAGACGGCGAAACGGGGGCGTTGCGCGGGTAACGATTTGGCGTCAAACATAGGTGAGAGCGCTCTCGCATCCCGGCTGACGATTCTTCGAGTGGCGGAGCCGGAGCGTCCGGGATATAAATTCCTGGAACCGTTTGCAGGCAACGATGCCGCGCGGTGACGGAGGACCATAAATGGCGGGTATCGAGGAGGTCGCAGACCTTGCCGGTGTGTCGAAGGCGACGGTGTCCCGGGCTCTGAGCGGGCGCGGGTACGTCTCGCCGGCGACGAAGGAGAGGGTGGAACAGGCCGCGACCGAGCTCGGCTACGTCGTCTCCTCCAACGCGTCCAGCCTCGTGACCGGGCGGACGAACAACGTCGGCGTGATCATCCCGATCATCAACAAGTGGTTCTTCGGCGGCATCATCGAGGGCATCGAGCACGCCCTCCTCGACGCCGGTTACGACCTGCTGCTCTACAACATTGACAAGCAGCGGGATGCGCGTCGCAGCGTCTTCGAGTACTACCTGGTGCGCAAGAGGGTCGACGCCATCATCGCCGTCACTCTGGAGATCTCCCCCGAAGAGACCGAGTCGCTCCTGGCGCTCGGGAAGCCTGTCGTGGGTATCGGTGGCGCGCTTCCCGGCATCCCCACTTTCTCGATCGACGACGTCGCCGTCGCACGCCTCGCGACCGAACACCTGATCTCGCTCGGTCACGAACGGATCATGCACATCGGCGGTCTGGCGGAGGAGGAGATGGACTTCCGGGTCCACACGCGTCGCCTGCGAGGGTTCCAGGACGCGCTGGCCGGCGCGGGCCTGCCGTATGACGAAAGCCGATTCGTCGCGACCACGTTCGACATCCCGGGCGGCCACGAAGCGGGCCGCCAAGTGCTCGGCAACCCGCACAACCGACCCACCGCGATCTTCGCCGCCGCCGATGAGATCGCCATCGGCGTCATCCTCGCGGCACGCGAGCTGGGATTGTCGATCCCGGACGACCTCTCGATCATCGGGATCGACGACCATCCGCTCGCCGAGATGTTCGGACTGACGTCGATCCGACAGGACCCCCGCCAGCTCGGCGAACGCGCTGTCGCGATCATCCTGAAGCGACTCGGTGATCTCGGAGCGGAGGTGCCCGCTGCGCACCACACGACGATTCCCGCGACACTGCGCATCCGTACCAGCACGTCGGCGCCACGGGCACTGCGGCCGGGGTGAGCGGCCGGGGTGAGCGACCGGGCTGAGCAAGATCGCCGACGTCGTGACCATCGCCCACCGCCACCTCTTCACCCCGGCGCGACCGACGGAGCAGAAGACCGACGGAGCAGAATAGGGACATGACGACAACGGTCACCGACAATCCCGCGCTCTCCCGCTTCGATATCACGGTGGACGGCGTCGCCGCTGGGTTCGCCGCCTACACCCGACGCCTGGGGCGCGTGGTCTTCACGCACACGGAAATCGGCGACGGCTGGGAAGGTCACGGCCTCGGCAGCATCCTCGCGCGCGAGGCTCTCGCCAACGTTGCGGAATCCGGAGACACTGTCGTTCCGCGCTGCCCGTTCATCGCCGCGTATCTGCGTAAGCATCCCGACGCGGCCGTCGCGATCGAATGGCCTCGGTAGGGCTCAGCCACTCACTGCGAGCCGGTCGACCATGATCTCGACCGAACGCTCCAGGGTGCGCCTGTCCTCTGCGGAGAGATCGCGGAAAATCGGGGTCAGGGCGTCGCCGAGCTGCGTCCGCCAGTCGTTGAGGGCCGCCGCGCCCACGGACGTCGCACCGATCTGCCACGCCCGCGCATCCGCTTTGTCGGCGAGGCGCTCGATCCATCCCTCCTCGACGAGGTTCTTCACGATCTTCGTCATGGTGGGTTGGGACACACGACTCTGCACCGCCAATTCACCCAACCGCATGGGCCCCAGGCCGACGAGCACCGACAGGGTGCGCCACACGGCTGGAGACTCCTGATTACCGGTCGCTTGCGCCGCGAGGCGTGTCATTCGGTGCGTCACCGACACGAGGTCGCTGAGCAACTCGCTCAGCGAGGCGTCGTCGCCGGCGCTCGCGAGGGCGGAGGATGCGTGCACAGTCACGTCCCGATCATAGAAGCTGGAAGGCTGCGCACACGGCGAAAGGCGTCACTCCCGGCAGGGAGTGACGCCTTTCGCGTAGAGAAGTGTGCCCGAAGGCAGTGACTACTTGACCGTGACGGTGGCGCCAGCAGCCTCGAGCTGCTCCTTGGCCTTCTCAGCGGCTTCCTTGTTGACGCCCTCGAGGACAGCCTTGGGGGCGCCATCGACGAGTGCCTTCGCCTCACCGAGGCCGAGGCTGGTGAGCGCGCGCACCTCCTTGATGACCTGGATCTTCTTCTCGCCAGCGGCCTCGAGGACCACGTCGAACTCGGTCTTCTCTTCGACCTCTTCGACGTCAGCAGCAGCGCCACCGGCCGCGGCGACCGCGACGGGAGCAGCAGCGGTGACCTCGAAGACCTCTTCGAACTTCTTGACGAACTCCGACAGCTCGATGAGCGTGAGCTCCTTGAAAGCCTCGATGAGCTCGTCCTGCGACAGCTTTGCCATGATTTTTCTCCTTGTTTTTCTTGTCTCGTAACCGCGTGTCTCGTACTTCCCGGAGGGAAGTGACTAGCTCGCGGACTCCTGCTTCTCGCGCAGCGCCTCGACCGTGCGAACGGCCTTCGACAACGGTGCGTTGAACAGATATGCAGCACCGAACAGCGAGGCCTTGAAGGCGCCGGCAAGCTTGCCGAGCAGAACTTCGCGGGACTCGAGGTCGGCGAGCTTGCCTACCTCTTCTGCGGTCAGCGGGTTACCGTCGAAGTAACCACCCTTGACCACGAGAAGGGGGTTCGCCTTGGCGAAGGCACGCAGCGACTTCGCAACGGCGACAGGGTCACCGTGCACGAACGCGATGGCCGAAGGGCCGGCGAGTTCGTCGTCGAAGGACGAGATCCCGGCGTTGTTCGCCGCGATCTTGGTCAGCGTGTTCTTCACCACGGCGTAGGTTGCGTGCTCACTGATTTCCTTGCGCAGCGTCTTCAGCTGAGCAACAGTGAGACCGCGGTACTCGGTCAGCAGAACGGCGGTCGAGCTCTGGAACTTGTCCGTGAGTTCGGCAACCGAGGCTTCCTTGTTCGCCATGGCCACTCCTGTGAATTCTCGTGCCGGTAGCCCTCAAGGAAACTGAGCAAAGAAAAAAGCTCCGGCGCAAGCGCTCGGAGCTTCTGGTTCGCGATGAATCGCGAGGCAAGATCTCGTTCACACCTGCGCGGGCGGTTCGCTCTGCGAATCCTTCGTCCGAGTGAAACGTGATGGGAGAACCCACCTCGGTGCACATCGAAAACCGGCGGTCTTTGGCTTCGTCAAGAATAACCGAAGCACAGGCCGATCGCAAGCGCGGAGGACGAAGTCCGCACAACGGATTCGATCGCGGGCGTTAAACACGGATGGCCACCCAGAGTCTGGGTGGCCATCGGTGTGTGTTCTGTGGACACGTGTATCTGCTGATAAACGAAAGCGACCCGCGTGGCGGGTCGCTTTCGTTAATGGGTGTCCGGCGGTGTCCTACTCTCCCACAGGGTCCCCCCTGCAGTACCATCGGCGCTGAGAGTCTTAGCTTCC
>JABMLG010000019.1 GCA_013204985.1 Microbacteriaceae bacterium VKM Ac-2855 | reverse complement strand
AATGGGTGTCCGGCGGTGTCCTACTCTCCCACAGGGTCCCCCCTGCAGTACCATCGGCGCTGAGAGTCTTAGCTTCCGGGTTCGGAATGTGACCGGGCGTTTCCCTCTCGCTATGGCCGCCGTAACTCTAACCACACACCCCTGCGGGGTGGTGAAATTTTAGGGTTACAACCGTTCATACCGTGTGTATGTTGTTCAGTTGTGTGTGGTGTTCCGTGGAACACGGTCCGACCGTATTCTGGGAACCACATAGTGGACGCGAGCAATCTGTAGGCCACTCATACCAGCCTTACAACATGTATGAGTGTAGTGATTGTCAAGTTATCGGCTTATTAGTACCGGTCAGCTCCGAGAGTCTTTCGTCCTCTCTTCCACATCCGGCCTATCAACCCAGTAATCTGGCTGGGAGCCTCTCCCCCGAAGGGATGGAAATCTCATCTTGAAGCCGGCTTCCCGCTTAGATGCTTTCAGCGGTTATCCGTTCCGAACGTAGCTAATCAGCGGTGCTCCTGGCGGAACAACTGACACACCAGAGGTTCGTCCATCCCGGTCCTCTCGTACTAGGGATAGATCTTCTCAAATTTCCTACGCGCGCAGCGGATAGGGACCGAACTGTCTCACGACGTTCTAAACCCAGCTCGCGTACCGCTTTAATGGGCGAACAGCCCAACCCTTGGGACCTACTCCAGCCCCAGGATGCGACGAGCCGACATCGAGGTGCCAAACCATGCCGTCGATATGGACTCTTGGGCAAGATCAGCCTGTTATCCCCGAGGTACCTTTTATCCGTTGAGCGACAGCGCTTCCACAAGCCACTGCCGGATCACTAGTCCCGACTTTCGTCCCTGCTCGACTTGTCAGTCTCACAGTCAAGCTCCCTTGTGCACTTACACTCGCCACCTGATTGCCAACCAGGTTGAGGGAACCTTTGGGCGCCTCCGTTACTTTTTGGGAGGCAACCGCCCCAGTTAAACTACCCATCAGGCACTGTCCCAGGACCCGATCAGGGTCCGTAGTTAGATATCCAGAGTGACCAGAGTGGTATTTCAACAATGACTCCACGAACACTAGCGTGCCCGCTTCACAGTCTCCCACCTATCCTACACAAGCCACACCGAACACCAATACCAAACTATAGTAAAGGTCACGGGGTCTTTCCGTCCTGCTGCGCGTAACGAGCATCTTTACTCGTAATGCAATTTCGCCGAGTTCGCGGTTGAGACAGCTGGGAAGTCGTTACGCCATTCGTGCAGGTCGGAACTTACCCGACAAGGAATTTCGCTACCTTAGGATGGTTATAGTTACCACCGCCGTTTACTGGGGCTTAAATTCTCAGCTTCGCCTTGCGGCTAACCGTTCCTCTTAACCTTCCAGCACCGGGCAGGCGTCAGTCCGTATACATCGTCTTGCGACTTGGCACGGACCTGTGTTTTTAGTAAACAGTCGCTTCCCACTGGTCTCTGCGGCCATCCACGCCTCCCAGAGCAAGTCTGGTAACGCTTCAGGCCCCCCTTCTCCCGAAGTTACGGGGGCATTTTGCCGAGTTCCTTAACCACGATTCTCTCGATCTCCTTAGTATTCTCTACCTGACCACCTGAGTCGGTTTGGGGTACGGGCAGCTAGAACCTCGCGTCGATGCTTTTCTTGGCAGCATAGGATCACCGATTTCGACTAACGTCTACCCATCAGATCTCAGGCTTCATGAACGACGGATTTGCCTATCGTTCGCCCTACATCCTTAGACCGGGACAACCATCGCCCGGCTCGGCTACCTTCCTGCGTCACACCTGTTAATACGCTAAACGCACCAGCACGGGGTCGTACGCTAGGCCCAACGCTTCACCCCGAAGGGATCCATCAAAGGGATTCAGATACTTAGCACTACTGGATTATCTTGGGCGGTTCTTCGCCGGTACGGGAATATCAACCCGTTGTCCATCGACTACGCCTGTCGGCCTCGCCTTAGGTCCCGACTTACCCAGGGAAGATTAGCTTGACCCTGGAACCCTTGGTCTTCCGGAGGACGGGTTTCTCACCCGTCTTTCGCTACTCATGCCTGCATTCTCACTCGTGTGGCATCCACGGCTGGTTCACACCGCCGCTTCACTCGCCACACGACGCTCTCCTACCCATCAACACGGCTGGACCACGAAGGCCTACCTATAAATGTCAATGCCACAACTTCGGTGGCGTGCTTGAGCCCCGTTACATTGTCGGCGCGGAATCACTTGACCAGTGAGCTATTACGCACTCTTTCAAGGGTGGCTGCTTCTAAGCCAACCTCCTGGTTGTCTGTGCAACTCCACATCCTTTCCCACTTAGCACGCGCTTAGGGACCTTAGTTGGTGGTCTGGGTTGTTTCCCTCTCGACTATGAAGCTTATCCCCCACAGTCTCACTGCTGCGCTCTCACTTACCGGCATTCGGAGTTTGGCTGACGTCAGTAACCTTGTAGGGCCCATCGGCCATCCAGTAGCTCTACCTCCGGCAAGAAACACGCAACGCTGCACCTAAATGCATTTCGGAGAGAACCAGCTATCACGAAGTTTGATTGGCCTTTCACCCCTATCCACAGCTCATCCCCTCCATTTTCAACTGAAGTGGGTTCGGTCCTCCACGACGTCTTACCGTCGCTTCAACCTGGCCATGGATAGATCACTTCGCTTCGGGTCTAGACCCTGCGACTATAAACGCTCTATTCGAACTCGCTTTCGCTACGGCTGCCCCACACGGGTTAACCTCGCCACAGAGCACTAACTCGCAGGCTCATTCTTCAAAAGGCACGCTGTCACCCCAACAAGGAGGCTCCAACGGTTTGTAAGCAAACGGTTTCAGGTACTATTTCACTCCCCTCCCGGGGTACTTTTCACCTTTCCCTCACGGTACTTGTCCGCTATCGGTCATCTGGGAGTATTTAGGCTTATCAGGTGGTCCTGACAGATTCACACGGGATTTCTCGGGCCCCGTGCTACTTGGGATACTCTTCACGCCATAACACCATTTCGACTACGGGGCTCGCACCCACTCCGGCCAGGCATTCAAACCTGTTCGTCTATGATGCGCTGTAACGTTCACCCGTCGGCAGACAGATAAGAAAAGTCCCACAACCCCGACCATGCAACCCCTGCCGGGTATCACACATGACCGGTTTAGCCTGTTCCGCGTTCGCTCGCCACTACTGACGGAATCACTGTTGTTTTCTCTTCCTGTGGGTACTGAGATGTTTCACTTCCCCACGTTCCCTCTACCCGCCCTATATATTCAGGCGGGAGTCACCAGGTCACTACAAGAGGCCTGGCGGGGTTTCCCCATTCGGAAATCCTCGGATCACAGTTCGTTTATCAACTCCCCGAGGCTTATCGCAGATTACGACGTCCTTCTTCGGCTCCAGATGCCAAGGCATTCACCGTTTGCTCTTAAAAACTTGAAAATCACATGAGTTTAAGAAACTACAACTCCATACGGAAATTGCAGATCCAGATCAATAACAAACCACACACACCCGAAAGCATGCGCCATTTGCTAGATCTATTCGATCAACACCCTCGCAGGAGGGTGTGATCTAAGATGCTCGCGTCCACTGTGTAGTTCTCAAAATACGGGCGGTACCCTTCCATCGCCGCAAGTGATGCAAACGAGAAAAGGTCCAGAGGAGACAGCCCACCCACCGCTTCCGCGGCCGGCGTTCCGGTCCCTCAGGACCCAACAGCGTGCATGTGCAAACCCTCCCGCATCCATCCGTTCCTACCGCAAGCGGTGTACTGGAATCGATCCGTTCAGTTCTGCACCTAGTTCAATGTTCCACCCATGAGCGCCAGCACCAGACATTCGCTGATGAACTGACTTGACCCGTAACTCCCCGTGTAAACAGCGGGGCGGGTACATGCTCCTTAGAAAGGAGGTGATCCAGCCGCACCTTCCGGTACGGCTACCTTGTTACGACTTAGTCCTAATCACCGATCCCACCTTCGACGGCTCCCTCCAAAAGGTTAGGCCACCGGCTTCGGGTGTTACCGACTTTCATGACTTGACGGGCGGTGTGTACAAGGCCCGGGAACGTATTCACCGCAGCGTTGCTGATCTGCGATTACTAGCGACTCCGACTTCATGAGGTCGAGTTGCAGACCTCAATCCGAACTGAGACCGGCTTTTTGGGATTCGCTCCACCTTACGGTATCGCAGCCCTTTGTACCGGCCATTGTAGCATGCGTGAAGCCCAAGACATAAGGGGCATGATGATTTGACGTCATCCCCACCTTCCTCCGAGTTGACCCCGGCAGTCTCCTATGAGTTCCCACCATAACGTGCTGGCAACATAGAACGAGGGTTGCGCTCGTTGCGGGACTTAACCCAACATCTCACGACACGAGCTGACGACAACCATGCACCACCTGTTTACGAGTGTCCAAAGAGTTGACCATTTCTGGCCCGTTCTCGTATATGTCAAGCCTTGGTAAGGTTCTTCGCGTTGCATCGAATTAATCCGCATGCTCCGCCGCTTGTGCGGGCCCCCGTCAATTCCTTTGAGTTTTAGCCTTGCGGCCGTACTCCCCAGGCGGGGCGCTTAATGCGTTAGCTGCGACACGGAAACCGTGGAAAGGTCCCCACATCTAGCGCCCAACGTTTACGGCGTGGACTACCAGGGTATCTAATCCTGTTCGCTCCCCACGCTTTCGCTCCTCAGCGTCAGTTACGGCCCAGAGAACTGCCTTCGCCATCGGTGTTCCTCCTGATATCTGCGCATTCCACCGCTACACCAGGAATTCCATTCTCCCCTACCGCACTCTAGTCTGCCCGTACCCACTGCAGGCCCGAGGTTGAGCCTCGGGTTTTCACAGCAGACGCGACAAACCGCCTACGAGCTCTTTACGCCCAATAATTCCGGACAACGCTTGCACCCTACGTATTACCGCGGCTGCTGGCACGTAGTTAGCCGGTGCTTTTTCTGCAGGTACCGTCAAACCGAAGTCCTTCTTCCCTACTAAAAGAGGTTTACAACCCGAAGGCCGTCATCCCTCACGCGGCGTTGCTGCATCAGGCTTTCGCCCATTGTGCAATATTCCCCACTGCTGCCTCCCGTAGGAGTCTGGGCCGTGTCTCAGTCCCAGTGTGGCCGGTCACCCTCTCAGGCCGGCTACCCGTCGTCGCCTTGGTGAGCCATTACCTCACCAACAAGCTGATAGGCCGCGAGTCCATCCTTGACCGAAAAACTTTCCACCCACACCCGATGCCGGGGTAGGTCGTATCCGGTATTAGACGCCGTTTCCAGCGCTTATCCCAGAGTCAAGGGCAGGTTACTCACGTGTTACTCACCCGTTCGCCACTAATCCCCGAAGCAAGCTCCGGATCATCGTTCGACTTGCATGTGTTAAGCACGCCGCCAGCGTTCGTCCTGAGCCAGGATCAAACTCTCCGTAA
>JABMLG010000018.1 GCA_013204985.1 Microbacteriaceae bacterium VKM Ac-2855 | reverse complement strand
TGACCAACTACATCGCCCGATCGCTCCTCGAAACCGGCGGCTTCAGACCCCGACTACACCCTGGATTGCGATGAGCCGGATATGGTGCTGGTGGTCAAGCGTACGCTTTGGGATTCAACTCTTCGGAACTCCTGCGCGAAAGTTTCTGGACTCTGCGCCAATGTGTCTACGACGATGCGCAGGTCGACGCTTTGGTGGATGATGCCGTTACACAAGCGTTGGTGGAAGCGACTAATGGCATCACAGACCCGCAGTTCATCAGATTCGGCTTGACTAGGAGCCTGATCGAGTTTGCGGCGTACTGCAAAGATCCAGCATTTGCCGAAGAGAAAGAGTGGCGTTTCTTCACAATTGATCTAACGGCAAGGGTGAAAACGAGAGCGACGACCGGCGGCGTAATCCCGTATAGTGAATTCAAGGTGCCGCTCGGTGTCAATGACGAGTTGCCGCTATTCGCGATTACCGTCGGTCCGGGTGGCGACGTGGACAAAGCTTTAGCGCTCGAATATCTGCTAGGCGAGCGAGAAGATGTCCCCGTCACGTTGAGTAAAGTGCCATATCGTGGGAAATAGTATTGACTTTTCTATCGACTTGGCGTATAACTAAAGACAGTCACACATAAACGGAAACACAAACATGACTGACCTAATAGCAATCAAGAACTACGCAACGCCGGCCAAGTTCACGTTCGCGGAAGTAAAGTAACAAATTCATAGTCCGGAAATTTCCGGACTATGGAATAAACAGGAAAACTGAATATGAGCAACACAACACACGAAGACAAGTTCATCCCGAGCAAGCAACCCAACTGGTTCATGCGCGCCATCCACTCCCGGACGCTGCCATGGTTCCTGTTCGCCATCGTCACCACCGCCATCGTTTTCACGATCTTTGGTTGGTTCCTCCGTAGCGAGAACATGGCGCAGATCCAGAGCGCCGTAGCAGCCGCGTCAAAAGTCCACGAACGCTAGACACCGTCGCCAGCGTTCCGGTTGAACCACAGACGGAACCAGAGCCACCTCACGTACTGATCGAGCCACAGACGAGCTCTCAGAGCGTCACGGAGCCTGTAGGGACTACCAGCGAGGAGCCACTACAGGACGAGACAGCCGCGAAGGCGTTCGTGTACCACCACGAGAGCGGCACCAGGACGGACGCGATCAATGCGGCGTCCGGTGCCTGCGGGCTTGGCCAAGCGCTCCCATGCAGCAAGCTGCCGTGCTCGCTCGACGACTACGCGTGTCAGGACGAGTGGTTCACCAGCTACATGGTGGCTCGGTACTCGACGTGGAGCGCTGCGGCGGCGTACTGGGCATGTACCGGGTACTGCACTTACAACTACGGGACCGTCTACAAAGAGACGACGTGGTGGTAAAGAATAGTATTGACTATCCAAAGCAATGAGCGCATAGTGAAAGCAGATAACTAAACAGGAGCACGTCAATGAAGAAGATCAAGCAATTCATCCTCAACCTGCCACGCGCAGACCGCACTCCGGTGCGGTACGACACCGAGCTAACGCGAACGTACAGCGACTATGGGCGAGGTCAGCGATGACTGATCAGGAGTTGTTCAAGCTATGTAAGGAAGTGTATGAAAAGTCTCCTGCGTGGAACGATACGTCGCAATGCATCTGGAACGGAATAGTTTCTCAACCTGACAAAACTGTTGTTGATTGGGCTATTGATGCAAAATATATTAATTACTCCCCGCTCTACACCTCCGACTACCTTCTAGGGAAGTTGCCGAAGAATACGAGTGTAGAGAAGCGGTACGACGACTGTGTTGCGATTCTCGACTTGCGACCTGGCAACTATCCAATCGAAGTAACGTCTGACACTCCTCTCAAGGCCCTCCTAAAGCTCACCCTCGCCCTGCACGAAGCCGGCGATCTGGAGCAGGCGTGATGAGCAGCGCGAACCTACCTGACACTTTCGCCGGTGGTCATTTCAACCTGCCGCTCGTCGTCGCCAAGCTCGTGCGCCTCGCGGACGGCACTCACTCTGAGCACGAGCGAGACGCTGCACGTCGTCGTATCTGGTCGAAGGGCTACTTCCTTGATCGTGCTGAAGTCATCTGGGACAAGGGTCGCGTACCCAAGATCGCAGAAGACGACCTGCTGACTGAGCTTCGGAGTGACGCCTAATGGACTCCGCCCTAGAGCGCACAATCGCCGCCAAGTTCGCCGGTACCACCGACCAAGCCCTCGTGCGCCGCATGGAGCGGGCCGAGGACTTCGGCTACGACGACGAGAGCGTGGAGCTGACCCGTCGACTCAAGCTCGGCGGGCTGGCGTGGAAGTGGGCGAACGTCGATGGGCGCGAGAAGGTGCAGATCTTCAAGGAAGAGGAGGCGAGCGATGACTGATCGGCAACCACCTAACGACCACGCTCGCGAGTTGATTGAGCTATCGCGCTCTTCGCTAGGGGCTGAGCTGTCGGATTTGCTGTGGGACCTGTGGCAGAACGGGCGATGGTTCCAGCAACCTGTCGTGGAGCAAATGAATGGTCTGGGAGAGCGATACGGCAAAGATCAACAAGACGTATGGAAGGCTGTCCTACAACTCATCATCGAAGACCGGCATGCAAAGGAACAGGCTGACCGGTGACCGACCTCACCGCCCTCCGCTTCTCCTTCCACGCTCGCATCCGCCTCGCGGCTGACGCTCGGAAGGCCGCACGCACCAAGCCGACGACTTGCGCTCACACGTGGGAGCGGTTCAGGCAGACAGTTGCGGTGGAGATCGCCGGGTTCGAGGGACGGGCGTGGTTCGTCGTGATGGGGTGCTGCGAGTGGAGGGCGAAGCGGTACGTGGACTACGTGGTGGAGCGCTAATCCTTCAAGTGTCCGAACCATGCTGCGGCAATTACGCCACATGCGACGATGCTGATCAAATAGATCTCTGGCCCAAGTTTGGGATTTGCCACCATTGCGTCGATGTACCCTGGTATGAAGATAAGAATTGTGCCTAATAGGACCCCAATGCATGCCAATATTGTGCCCCAGACAAAAAAGACGTAGTCTGTCTCTTTTTCATCCTTAAATATTAGAACGACCATAGAGATACCGAAAGCAATCATTGCACCAATTGTCGCCATGATGCTGATTGTGCAGATGATCATCGCGGCGGCTCTGATTGAGTGGTCGGCGAACGCACTGCGCGTGGCTGAAGGCCTGGAGCCAGCCGCCCAGGACGGCACGTACACAGGGCGTACGCACACGCTGACGATCGCTGACTCCTCCGAACCGAAGAGCATCGCGATGATCTGGGACTACGGCGTGACGATCACCGGCGCGGTGAAGGGACCGGACTCGATCGACTACGGCATCCAGCTCGTGCAGAAGCAGAAGCTCTACGTCACGGCGCGGAGCGTGAACCTGATCAAGGAGCTACGCAACTATGCGTGGAAGGTCGACAAGAAGACGGGCAAGAGCCTCAATGTCCCGATCGACGACTGGAACCACGCCCTGGACGCTGTGCGGTACGGCATCGCTGATGTGCTGAGCGCGAAGAAGCGGTCGTCGGTGACGGTGATTTAGCCGCTACGGTTAGCCCATGCACAAGATGGAATGGGATCTGGTTCCCTTCTGGGACGGCCTGCCCCGGTGGTTGGGATACGACCACTGGGATTGGGGTATCGCGGCTGATTGGGTGGCTGGCATAGCGACCGTCATCGCTTTCATTGCGGCTTTTCGAGGTATTAGCGCCGAGCGTCAACGATCTCAGAGAGGACAAGCAGAACTCGTTTTCGTCGACTTGAGCCCTACCAGATCTGTGTTGGAAGGCCGGTCGCCCTTCTCTAAGGACACCACGGTCACGTTCAGCATCCGGAATGAGTCCGAACATAAAATCTACAATGTTCGCCTGATCTACCCTCAGGGGTTGCGGTTCGTTATCGCGGATTTCATTGCATTGTTACGTGACAGAGTTTCGGTCTGGAATGGGAAAACGACTTTTCGCGACTACTTTTCGGATTTCCAGCGGTTACTTCTGCAGCCACGCGACCAATGGAGGGGACGAGAGGACTTTGGAGACTATGAATCGAAGCAGATAAGTGGTCCGAGCTACGGCGTCAACGGAGGAGCGAGGAAGTGCCTCCGATGTGTCGTCGTCATGACAGACAGGCATGGACGGACCTGGGCTCGACGTGTCGGTGATGGAAAGTATAAGCGGATATCCAAATACAGGCACGCCGGCTGAATGCTATTCCACAACTGGTCACGTTGCTTTACTATGGGCTCTAGAAGCACATAAGCAACGCCCTACATGCCAAACAGAATATCGAAACTCCGCAATAGACTCGCACAAGCACTCTCGTCCAAGGAGTTTATTCCGCCGCTCTCGATGTTCGACATGGCCAGCGGCAGCGCCGTGCCCCTCGTCACCTACGCCACCAAGCCTGAGCAGCTACGCACCAACATCGGCTGGGTCCGCGCCGCCAACCGCGCCATCGTCACGCCGACCGCGTCCGTGCCCCTCAAGCTCCGCCGCCTCAAGGCGAACGGTGACTACGACGAGATCATCGAGCACGAGATCCTGACGCTGCTCAACGACCCGCACGTGGCGCTCAACGGCAAGAAGCTGCGCGAGTTGAACCCACCTACTCAACCTCACGGGCGAGACGTTCATGCTCATGCGCAAGAACGGCACCCCGTTCGAGATGAAGCTCGGCATCAAGGCGTTACCCGACGCGATCGAGCTACTTCCGTCTCACCTCGTCCAGTTCAAGCTCGGAAAGGAGCGCTTCTCTGACAGCCTGATCAAGTACGCCCAGCAGGACTACAAGATCGGCCAGGTAATCCGCGGCTACAACCCGGACCCAGAGAACCCGTACTACGGAGAGTCCATCATCAGCGCCGCGGCGTCAGCGATCGACTCCGATCAGCAGATGCAGTCCTGGAACCGCCGCACGTTCACCAACAACGCGCGTCCCGGCCTGATCTTCAACCTCCAGGGCGAGAACATCGACCCGCAGGTCTACGACCGCCTCAAGCAGCAGATGGACGAGCTGTACACCGCCTACGGGGCGTTGAAGTCGCTCGTCGTGGAGAACGGTGACGTCAAGCCATACATGCTCACGCACCAAGACCTCGACTTCCTCGCGTCCCGAGAGTTCACTCGTGACGAGATCTTGGCGATCTTCACCGTGTCGCCTTCCATGCTCGGCATGACGACCGACTTCAACCGCGCCAATATGGACGCATCCCACTACCTGCACATCCTCCTCAACGTGATCCCACGCCTCGACGACGAGATGGCGATGTGGAACACCCAGCTGGTGAAGGAGTACGACCCGACGCTAGAGCTCTACTACGAGTCACCGATCCCTGAGGACGTAGAAGCGAAGCTCAAAGAGGCGCAGGCCGGCACGAACTTATGGCGCACCATCGACGAGACCCGCGAGGAGTACGGGCTCGAGCCGCTACCTGACGACCTCGGTGCGCAGTTGGTCGTCCCGATCAACACGACGACCCTCGACCGCGTGATCAACGCACCAAGGACCGCTCCTGCAGCGGACGCAGCCGGCGACGACGCTGACACAGACGAGCCAGTCGACACCAAGAGCGAGGGTAAGAAGAGCGTCCCAAAACCAAGGCAGTGACCCGCGAGGAGGAGGGAGCCGTCAAGGCTGACCTCTACACGCGCAAGGCCGCCGGGTACGAGACGAGTCTGCTCACCGGGATTCAGCGTGAGTTCAACCGCCAGCGCGATGAGGTGCTCGCCAACGTTGCCACGGTGCAGCAAGCCTTCGCCGGCCAGCGCACGAAGGACTACGTCGACACCCTCTTGAACTGGGAGCAGGCAGACGCGGCTATGAAGGCTGCCGTCGAGCCAGCTCTGCTCGCCGTAATCATCGAGACTGGCATGGACGCCATGCAGCAGATCGGGTTGCAGCCGTCCACATACGAACCGTACAGCGAAGCCATCACAACCTGGCACCAGCAGCGCACCACGAAGGTCGCTGAGGACGTCAACGACGAGACGGAGAAGCATCTTCGCGCCACGCTGACCGAGGGCGTCAACGCAGGGGAGAGCAGCCACCAACTCCAAGCTCGCATCGAAGCGGTCATGGGCCTCGCGTCCACGCTGCGTGCTGACCTGATCGCACAGACCGAGATCGCCCGCGCCCAGAACTTCGCCGACGTGGAGGCATGGGGTCAGAGCGGCGTCGTCACGGCCAAGGAGTGGTAGACGGCGCAGGACGAGCGCGTCTGCAAGTTCTGCGGACCGATGCGCGGCCGCGTGATCCGGTTGGAAGAGAACTTCTACTCGAAGGGAGACGTCCAGACTGAGGCGGGCACGAACCGTAAGGGTGAGGAGACAAACTACACCTACAACCACGAATACGACGACGTGGCAGGGGCTCCGTTACACCCTCGCTGCCGCTGTACGCTGCTTCCGGTCCGTGTCCGTTAGTCCCTCACAGCAGAGTCGATCTTGTCCATCAGTAGAACGAGGAACTGATCCGCTTGCGCCGACGAGATGGTGGAATTCGCGACGGCGATGTACGGGCCGTACTGGTAGGCGGAGAAGGTCTGTAGCTCATCCTCGAACGTGGACGTCAGACCAATAGCGCCGTCGACCGACGAATTGACCGCCTGGTACGTGCGTTGTCCCGGGACAGACGTCACAGGGCACTCCTCCATGGTCACGCGAATGTCGTCCATTACGGCGTTTGCACCTTCTTCGGAGTCATACCTCTCGACAAGTACGCTGCCGTCTTCACGATTACCATTCGTCAGGTCAGAGAAGCCGTTTCCGGCTCGTTCCACCCAAGGGTTTGAATACCGAGAAACTTGGGCCTCCTGACACTTACCTACGAGCTCACCAAATTTTGGCGTCTCGAGATCATCTGAATACTGAACGAAAACTC
The DNA here is from genome assembly GCA_013204985.1 of Microbacteriaceae bacterium VKM Ac-2855. GTDB lineage: Bacteria > Actinomycetota > Actinomycetes > Actinomycetales > Microbacteriaceae > Rathayibacter. The sequence continues at coordinate 1,519 of JABMLG010000018.1, read as the reverse complement.
CGTCGTTCTCAGTATTGAATGCCTCGACCGAGAAACTGAATCGGTCAGTGAGGTTTTGGTTGGTAGGAATCAACTCGGTCATCTCGACCTTGCTGAGATCGAGTTCCTCAGCCTGTGTCGGTTCGGGTGATGCAACGGGCGCAGCCCCAGACTGTGCCGGGCTTGAGCACCCTGTCATCAGAATGAGTACAACGGCGGCGGAGGCAAAGGCAGCACTGCGGCGTAGGGTCATGAAGCGGATGTTAGCAGTCGACGCGCAGCCGGCCGTTCGCAGAGCACTCCTCGACGAGGTGATTCCGGTCGTCGCGGAGTGCCCGACGTTTCAGTACATCGAGCCTGATGAAACCAATTGGGATCCCAACACGATGACGGCAGACGGTCTACACCCAAGCGACTGGGGGCAGTACTACCTCTTTCAGGAAGCATCGCGGCGACTCATGGAGACGCCGTACAGCGGCGGTATCACCAGCAAGCTGACGTACGGACAGGTCTATCCGGCGGTCTATTCCAGCCCAACACCACCACCAATACCATCAGGCGGAACTAATGGAGCCAGTATGTAATGCAAAAGAAGATCCAAAAATCAGCAATCGAGGCTTACGTCAAAGCGGACGTGGGGCTCGGCAACGTGGACAACACGAGCGATGCGAGCAAGCCGGTTTCGATGGAGACGAGCAGCGCGCTCGCGCTGAAGGCACCGCTCGCGTCGCCAGCGTTCACCGGAGTAGTAGCAGCGCCCAACCTAAACTCGACCGGCGAAGTGTCCGTGATCACCTCAACATGCGATGTTAGGTTCACGCTTCAAGGTGCGAACGGGGGCGTTGCGCCTACCTACAAGCTGAAGAACAGCGCTGGAGCTATTAAGGCACGTTTTGGAATCGCGGGTCAGGCCAATGGGCTGTCGGCGGGTTCGAACCCCGGAGATCTTGTCATCAGGGCGGAAGCTCCAAATATCCTGTTCACTTCAAACGGTATATCCTCGACCGCATCTATCTTGTCAAGCACTCAGGCAATCTTTTCGGTTCAGATGAGCGTAGCCGGGAAAATCACTAACATGACCGACCCCGCTCAACTGCAAGACGCTGCTACGAAATATTACGTCGATAATCTGAAACGTATGGTGCGAATCTACAACGTCAAGGACTATAGGGCGGTGGGAAACAACGTTGCTGATGACGTCTCCGCGGTTCAAGCCGCTGTCGACGCATGTAACGTCGCTGACGACCTCGAGAACCAGCTCCAGCGCGAGAAGACGGTGGATGATCTGGAGCTTCGAGCTAAGGAGGAGCGGCTGCGGATCGGTCGCCTCACCGTGCGTGATCGCGTCCGGGCTCTGGCCGGCACGGGCGGCTCGGTGACGCTCGCACTCAACGATTCCCGCTGGCTCACGCTGAGCCCGCACGCCTTCGGGAAGGACCGGCTCGCGGCGGACATCCTGCCCTCGGTCGAAGACGCCCCGGTGAACCGCGAGCAGCGTCGCGCTCAGGCCAAGAAGAAGTAGTTCTGCCTCACGAAGGGC
>JABMLG010000017.1 GCA_013204985.1 Microbacteriaceae bacterium VKM Ac-2855 | reverse complement strand
ACGCCACCGAAGGCGATGCGGCTGTTCATCGAGCTGCGCGCCGACACGTGCATGTTCCCCGGTTGCATCCGCCCCGCGTCGAAGGCGGAGATGGATCACGCGATCGAGTGGCGCAACGGCGGCCACACCGCGACCGAGAATCTGCTGCCCTTATGCGTCGCCCACCATCATGTGAGGCACGGCGACCGGTGGACGTACATCCCGCATCCGGACGGCACCGCCGACTGGACCACTCCCACCGGCCGTCACGTCACCACCCGCCCCGCTCCCGTTCCAGGCGCGAGACCGGCACCGAGATTCACCGACCCGCCCCCGCCGGTGTCGATCTTCGATCCGCCCCCAACGGACCCCGGCCCGACCCCCTTCTGATCCAACACACCCGGGCAAGGCGGGCACGACGATGCCCTCGCCGGAGGAGGACCGGGCTGGATGAGGAGAAACCCGCCCGGCCTTTCCTCCTCCGCCCTTCCTCCTCCGGTCGAGACATCCTGCCGGCAGGAGGAACCGGCGACGACACGACGTGCATCGTCACCGACGTCCTGAGACCGGGGGTCTTTCAGTTGTCCGCGCTGGGGGAGGATCGGGCTGAAACGAGGAAGAATAGGCCCAGTTCTCGGCGTCTGGCCGAACCGTCCTTCCCCAGGTGTCCTCGCCCGAGGACGATCGGGTCCGATGAGGAAGGAGAGGCCTGATTTTTCCTCATCCGGACGATTCGTCCTCCCCGCAGGAGAACCGGCGCCGTCGCGACGTGGACTGTCCTGCGAGCTCGCAGCACGCCTCAGGCCCGACGGATCGGCGCGTATCCGTTCGAGCGCGGCTCGCGGTGGAAGTCTCGCACCAGACGCGCGAACAACTCGGGCTTCTCGACGATGGCTGCGTGCGTCGCGCGCGGGATGATCGCGAGCTCGCCCGCCGGCAGGGCCTCATACAGCGCGATCAGGTGCTCGAAGCGCACCTCGTCGTCGTCGCCCGAGACGACCAGCACCGGCAGCTGGAGCGCGGCGAGTTCCTCCACGGTGAGCCGCGGCTCCGCGCGGTGCAGCTCGGCCGACTTCCGCAACACCTCCGGCCAGTGCTCGCGACCGTCGGGCGACACCTCGGCGTAGGCGTCGCCCATGAACTCGGGCGCCTCGCCGTCGAGCACGCCGTCGCGCCAGCCGTCCAGGTGGAACGGGGCGGCGCCGAACACGAGCGTCCGCACCAACGCGGGATGCCGCAGCGCGAGCTGCATCCCGACGATCGAGCCGTCGCTCCAACCGAGCACGTGCGCGTCGGCGACGCCCAGCTCGGCGAGCAGGCCGGCGACCGCATCCGCCATGTCGGCGAAGTGCCAGTCGCCGTCGACGTCGGCGGAACGGCCATGGCCGGGTCGGTCGATCAGGACGACGCGGTACTCGGCCAGATGCTCGAGCAGCGCTGCCATCGAACGCGAGTCGGTGCCTCCGGGGTGAAGCACGACGAGAGTCGGGCCGGTTCCGCCGGAATCGGAGTACCAGAGCACAGCGGCCTCACTCCCGGGGACACCCGTCCCCACACCCCACAGTCTGCACCGCCCGCCCGCCACCGCGCCTGCCGCGCCTGCCCATTTCCGTGCGAGGGACCCGCGCTCGGTTCGAGGGTGCCCCCGATAGAGGCGCCGTCGAACCGATGCGGTGTCCCTCGCACGAGGCGGCGCGGCGGCGAGGTGGCGAGGCGGCGCGGCGGCGAGGCGGCGAGGCGCGGGCGCAGACCGGCGGAGGGGCGGGTCAGAGCCCCTGCGAGAGCCGGTAGTAGGCGGCGTTGTTGCGCACATCCGCCTCGAAGCCGCGCAGCGTCGTCTCCTCATCGATGACGAGCAGCTCGACGCCGGCGATGCGGGCGAAGTCCTCCCACGCCTCGATGCCGACCTGCGTGCTCATCACCGTGTGGTGCGCAGCACCGGCGTGGATCCAGGCCGCGGCGCTGGTGCCGAAGTCGGGCGCCGGCTGCCAGACGGCACGGCCCACGGGCAGCTTCGGCAGCGACTGCGGCGGAACCACGGTCGTAACCGCGTTGGCGACCAGGCGGAAGCGCTCGCGTACATCGCTGAGCGCTACGACGACGGCGGGGCCGGGATCGGCGGTGAAGACCAGGCGCACCGGGTCCTCGCGGCCGCCGATGCCCAGCGGGTGGATCTCGAGCGTCGGCTTGGCGGTGGTGAGCGACGGCGACACCTCGAGCATGTGCGCGCCGAGGATCAGCTCGGCACCGGGAGTCATGTCGTAGGTGTAGTCCTCCATCAGGCTGGTGCCGCCGGGCAGGCCGGCACCCATGACCGCGGCGATGCGGATGAGGACGGCCGTCTTCCAGTCGCCCTCGCCGCCGAATCCGTAGCCGTCGGCCATCAACCGCTGCACGGCGAGGCCGGGCAGCTGGCGGAGGCCACCGAGGTCTTCGAACGAATCGGTGAAGGCCTCGAAGCCGCCCTCCTCGAGGAAGCCGCGCAGGCCGATCTCGATCGCGGCGCCGTAGCGCAGCGACTCGTGGCGCTCGCCGCCGGGCAGGAGCTCGGGCACGACGTCGTAGCTGTCGAGGTACTCGGCGACGAGTGCGTCGATCTGCTCGGCCGTGGCCGCATCCACTCGCTCGACGAGTTCGTTCACGCCCCAGGTGTTGACGCTGACGCCGAGACGGATCTCGGCCTCGGTCTTGTCGCCCTCGGTGACCGCGACGTTGCGCATGTTGTCGCCGAACCGGGCGACCTTCATCCCGCGGGAGGCGGACCAGCCGGCGGCAGCCCGCGACCAGGTGCCGACCTGCTCGATGACGCGCGGGTCGCTCGCGTGGCCGACGACGGTCTTCCGGGGGATGCTCATCCTGCTGAGGATGTAGCCGTGCTCGCGGTCGCCGTGCGCGGCCTGGTTGAGGTTCATGAAGTCGAAGTCGATGTCCTGCCACGGCAGGGCCACGTTCGCCTGGGTGTGGAAGTGCAGCAGCGGCTTGGCGAGGGCGTCGAAGCCGTGGATCCACATCTTCGACGGGCTGAAGGTGTGCATCCAGGTGATCACGCCGATCACGCTGTCGTCGGCGTTCGCCTCGATCATGGTGCGCCGGATCGCTTCAGAGCTCTTCAGCACCGGCTTCCACTCGATGGTGAGCGGCACCGACGCGCCGAGCTCGGCCACGACGGCCTGCGACTGCTCGGCCACCTGGCGCAGCGTGTCCTCGCCGTAGAGGTCTTGGCTGCCGGTGAGGAACCAGACGGTGCGGGTCTTCAGGTCGGGCAGGATGCTGCGGTTCGTGCTGCTGGTCATGCGAGGGCTCCGGTGGGGTTCTGTCCGTAGACGTTCTGGTAGCGGTCGAACAGCGAGTCGATCGACTCCTGCGGGATGGGAACGAGCTCGCCGCCCTGGCGCGCGATGTGCACGGTGCGGGCGACATCCTCGGTCATCACGGCGGCCTTGACCGCGTCCTTCGCGTCCTTGCCGATCGTGAAGACGCCGTGGTTCTGCATCAGAACCGCGCGCGAGCGGTGGCCGGTGAGCGTCGCCACGACGCCGCGGCCGATGGAGTCGTCGCCGATGATCGCGAACGGGCCGAGCGGGATCTCGCCGCCGAACTCGTCCGCCATGGCCGTGATGACGCACGGGATCGACTCCGCCCGAGCTGCCCACGCCGTGGCGTAGGTGGAGTGGGTGTGCACGACGCCGCCGACCTCGGGCATGTTGCGGTACACGTAGGCGTGCGCGGCGGTGTCGGAGGAGGGGCTGCGCTCGCTGCCCGGGCTGCCGGGCACGACGTTGCCGTCGAGGTCGCACAGGATCATGTTCTCGGGGGTGAGGTCGTCGTAGAGCACGCCGCTGGGCTTGATCACGAACAGGTCGGCCCCGGGCACACGACCCGAGATGTTGCCGCCCGTCCAGATCACCAACCCGTAGCGGACGAGTTCGGCGTGCAGTGCGGCGACGTCGTCGCGCACGCGCGCGATCGCCTCATCGATGTCGGTCATGCGGATGCTCCTTCGGCAGTGAGTACGGTGACGGCCGTTCGCTCCACGGCGAGGCCGGCGCGGTAGCGCTCGAGATAGGTGGCGAACCCGGCGACGTCCGCCGGGTCCGGTGCGCTCGTCTCGAACGCGTAACCGGCGAACACGGTGTCGGTCAGGAAGGCGTCGAGCCCGGCCTCGGGCTGGAGGCGGAACGCGGCCAGTACGGCCATGCCCCACGGGCCACCCTCGGAGGCGGTCTCGGCGACCGAAACCGGCGCGTCGAGCGCCCCGGCGAGGAAGCGCTGGGCGACACCGGCGGTGCGGAACATGCCGCCGTGGGCGAACATCGTGTCGAGCTGCACGCCCTCCTCGGCCAGCACGCGCATCCCGAGCGCGAGGGTGCCGAAGACGCCGTAGAGCTGCGCGCGGATGAAGTTGGCGAGCGTGAGGCGCGAGTCCGGTGTGCGCAGCACGAGCGGGCGGCCCTCGACGAGCTCGGCGATCGGCTCACCGGCGAGGTGGTTGTAGGCGAGCAGCCCGCCCGCATCCGCCTCGCCCTCGAGCGCTTCGCGGAACAGGGTCGCGTAGACGGCGTCGCTGTCGATCGGGGCACCGGATGCGGCGGCGAAACGGGTGAAGAGGCTCACCCAGCCGGCCAGCTCGCTAGCACCGTTGTTGCAGTGCACCATCGCCACGAGGTCGCCCGCCGGGGTGGCGACCAGGTCGAGCTCGTGGTGCACGCTCTGCAGTGGACGCTCGAGCACCACCATCGCGAAGATGCTGGTGCCGGCGCTCACGTTGCCGGTGCGCGGGGCGACGGCGTTCGTGGCCACCATGCCGGTGCCCGCATCGCCCTCGGGCGGGCAGAGCGGGGCGCCCGGCTGCAGGGATCCGGTCGGATCGAGCAGCAGAGCACCGGCGGCGGTGAGGCTGCCGGCCTCGGCGCCGGCGGGCAGCACCTCGGGCAGAAGCGCGCGCAGCGGCGGCAGGCCGCGTCCGGCGACGAGCTCGTCGTACGCCGAGACGATCGTGGCGTCGTAATCGGTCGTGGCGGGGTCGGTCGGAACCATGCCGGAGGCGTCGCCGACGCCGAGCACCTTGCGGCCCGTGAGCTTCCAGTGCACGTAACCGGCGAGGGTGGTGACGAAGTCGACTTGGGCGACGTGCGGCTCGTCGTCGAGCACGGCCTGGTGCAGGTGCGCCAGCGACCAGCGCAGCGGGATGTTCGTACCGAAGAGGTCCGTCAGCTCGGCGGCCGCGGGACCGGTGCTCGTGTTGCGCCAGGTGCGGAACGGAACCAGCAGCTCGTCGTTCGCGTCGAAGGCGAGGTAGCCGTGCATCATCGCCGAGACGCCGACAGCGCCGAAAACGGAGGGCTGCACCCCGTGGCGGCGTTGCGCATCCGCGAGCAGGTCGGCGTAGGCCGACTGCAGGCCCGACCAGACGTCCTCGAGGGAGTACGTCCAGCGCCGGTCGACGAACCGGTTCTCCCACTCGTGGCCGCCCACGGCGAGCACCACGGAGGGATCGTTCGCATCGACGAGGCACGCCTTGATGCGGGTGGAGCCGAGTTCGATACCGAGGGCGGTCTGCCCGCTCGCGATCGTCTCGGCGGGGGAGGGCCGTCGTTGGTCCATCTGTGCTCCTCGTCGAGCGGATGTGACCGTTCACATCCGCACTGGTCAGCGTAGGCGAAGAGTCGGAGCGACGCAATCCGCAACGGTCGGCCCTCGGCCCCGTAACAGGTCGGGGGCCGGATCGCATCCACTGTCGGCCACGGATCGTGCTCCGTAGCGTTGCAGTCATGTCACAGATCATCGAAACCATCGACGTGTCCGTTCCCGTCTCGACCGCCTACAACCAGTGGACCCAGTTCGAAGAGTTCCCCAAGTTCCTCGACGAGGTCGAGTCGATCCAGCAGGTCACCGACACGCTAACCATCTGGAAGGTGAAGGTCGGACCGGTCGAGCGCGAGTTCGAGGCGAACATCACCGAGCAGCACCCCGATGAGCGCGTGGCGTGGAACAGCACCGGCGGCGAGACCGACCACGCCGGTGTCGTGACCTTCCACAAGCTGTCCGAGACCGAGACCCGCGTCACGGTTCAGCTCGACTGGGAGCCGACCGGCTTCCTGGAGAAGCTCGGCTCGGCGGTCGGCGCCGGCAGCCACGCCGTGAAGAAGGACCTCAAGAACTTCAAGGAATACATCGAGTCGCAGGGTGCCGCCGACGGCGCGTGGCGCGGCGACGTCAAGGCCTGATCCGCTCGGATCGGCGCCCGGCTCGCCCCTGAATCGCCGGCTCCTGCCGCGCGACCCGGCTCGCCCCAGGTCGTGTCAGGTCGTGTCAACGCAACCTCGGCTGAGACGCTCCGCCGGCCCCCATCGGGGTTGAGCAAGGCTCTCAGCCGAGGTTGCGTCGTGCCGGCTCGCGCTTGGCCGTCGCGTTTCGCCGCGGTATTGACTGCGGTATTGACCGCGTCTCGCGCCTGCCCGCTCCGGCTCCCCTCAGGTCGTGTCGACGCAACCTCGGCTGAGACGCTCCGCCGGCCCCCATGAGGGTTGAGCGAGGCTCTCAGCCGAGGTTGCGTCGTGCCGGCTCGCGCTTGGCCGTCGCGTTTCGCCGCGGTATTGACTGCGGTATCGACCGCAGTTCGTGCTTGCCCGCTCCGGCCCCCGCCAGGTCGTGTCGACGCAACCTCGGCTGAGACTCTCCGCCGGCGCCCATGAGGGTTGAGCGAGGCTCTCAGCCGAGGTTGCGTCGTCTCCGCTGCTGGGGCGACCACAGATGTTCGCCGCGACGGATGATGCCCAGGATGATCGCGCGCTGTCTCGGCCAGTCGTCCATGATCTGCTCATGATCCAGCCGCATCGGCAGATACTCGAGGTCGACGAGTTGCGCATCGCGCCGACGATCGATCATCCGCTGCTGTTTGGTGGAGTGGAAGCGGTCGCCGTCCGACTCGATCACGAGCCGCTCACCGAGCAGGTTGTCGACGTGCCCGACACCGGGGATCAACACCTGCGAACGCACCTGGACCCGCATTCCTCGGGCCGCCAACCGGATCCGGGTCTCCAGGCCGGACTGGGCCGCTGGGTCGACGAGGTCGAACAGCCTTCGTTTTCCCACGGGAGCGAGGGAGCGCAGACCGTCGAGGTCGCCCAGGCTGATCGTTTTGGAGTTGACGGCCGAGTCCATCGTCACGACAGCGTCCTCGCCCGGGATGCACGTGAGCATGTGCAGAATGGCCGACTCGGTTCGGTCGCGCGACAGTGACTCGTGGCCGAAATCAGACCACTTCTTCCAGTGCAGCGTCGCCGATTTCGACGGGGCTACTGCGGCTGACGGCGAGACAGCGACATGCAGGGTGGGGCGGTTCACGACCCAGAGCTCTTTCTCTGCGAGCAGCGACACGCAGCTGAGCACTCCGCCGGCCGCAACTGCGCGGCGGTCGGCCTCTGGAGCGGAGGCCAGCGCGTACCAACCGCGTCGCACCCGGACGATGAGTTCGTCGCGCAGCGCGCCGGTGACGACCGCGCGCGGGATCTTCGCGGCTGTGAGCTGGGCGGTGCTGATGAAGCCGCCCGTCTCCGCCAGGAGGTCTATGAGGTCGATCAGAGTGAGCATGCCCCGATGCTCCGTCGCTCCGGCCCGGGCGGATCGTCGAGGAGGCCTCGATCGGGAGAACTCGCCGCCCATCGGGCCCTGTGGAGGACGCAACCTCGGCTGAGAGCCGAGGTCAGCAGCGATGAGCGCCGGCGGACCCGCTCAGCCGAGGTTGCGTCGCGAGCGCTACCAGGACTCGCGGCGGCGCTCCTGATCGGCGACGGCTTCGCGGTCGGCGAGGCGGCGCAGCCCGGCCAGAGGTTGCGCCATCCGATGGTTGCCGCGGATGGCCGGCTCGACCCGGTCGAGGAAGGCCCAGTAGCCGGCAGTGAAGGGGCAGGCGTTCTCGCCCAGGCGCACCTTCGGGTTGAAGCGGCAGCCGCCGCAGTAGTCCGACATCCGGTCGATGTACGCCCCGCCCGAGGCGTACGGCTTCGTGGCGACGATGCCGCCGTCGGCGTGCTGCGACATGCCGATCACGTTGGCGGGCATCACCCACGGCGTGCCGTCGACGAACATGTCGATGAACCAGTCGTTGAGGGCGACCGGGTCGTAACCGTGCTGCAGCGCCCAGTTGCCGAGCACCATCAGCCGCTGGATGTGGTGCGCCCAGCCGTGCCGGCGCAATCCGTCGATCGTCTCCTTCAGGCAGTTCGACTCGATGAGGTCGGGGTTCAGTTCACGGAACGCAGGCGGCAGCGGCATCGTCGCCTGCAAGGCGTTGTTGCCCGTGCGGTAACCCTCGCCCAAGTACCAGTAGAGATGCCAGACGTAGTCGCGCCAGCCCGCGATCTGCCGCACGAATCCCTCGACGCTCGCCAGCGGCGCGCCTCCGGAGTGGTACTCGGCGACGACCGCGTCGATCGCGGCCCGCGGATCCAGCAGGCCGAGATTCAGCGGGACGCTGAGGAGCGAATGCGCCATCGTCCAGTCGCCCGAGAGCATGGCATCCTCGAACGGTCCGAAGTCGTTCAATCGCGACTCGACGAAGTCGGCGAGTGCGAGCTGCGCCTCCTCCGCCGTGACGGCGAAGCGGCGCGGATGATCGTCGCCGATCAGCCGTACGGCCCCCTCCGCCTGCCAGCGGTCGAGATCGGCCCGAACCTCGGCGTCGATGTCGTCCTCCTCCGGCCACCACGGCTCAGGCAGTCCGAGCCGGGCGGCGTTCTTCGGCGGCGACGCCCGGTTGTCGTGGTCGTAGTTCCAGCGGCCGCCCTCTGGCTGGTCGCCGCGCATCAGGATGCCGGTGCGCTCGCGGACGGTGCGGTAGAAGTCCTCGAGCAGCAGGCGCGAGCCGGCACGCGCATCCGCCCACTGCCGGAACTCCGCCTCCTCGGTGATGAAGCCGCGGCTGGGCAGGACGGCGATGCCGCGGCGGCGCACGAACCGCCGGGCGGACCACGAGGTCGGGTCGATCACCTCGAGATCGTCGCGCCCGTCGACGGCGTCGGCGTAGCGCTCGACCCGGCGGTATTCGATCCGGTCGCCCAGCTCGGCGCCGCGGTGCCGGAGGGCCGAGAGGATGAGGTGCGCCTTCGCCCGGTGCATCGGGCGGCGGCCGAACACGGAGCGGGCCTCGACGATCATCAGTGGGCCGCCGTCGTCGAACAGCGGGCCGAGCTGGCCGGCGAAGATCCAGCGGGTCCGGGCGTCGTCTCGGCTCATCGTGGGCCCTCCGATCGGGTAGTCGCCACGCTAGGGTGCCGCGCGCATCTCGCGGAGGGCTTGCGGTCGTGGCGCTCCCGTAGCATGGTCCGAATGCACAGCGTCGCCGCGGCCCTCGAGAGCCTGAAGGCCTTGGCCCAGACCCCGGCCGTCTCCCGCCTCTCCGAAGCGTTCGCCGCTGCCGGGCACGAACTCGCGCTGGTCGGTGGTCCGGTGCGCGACGCCTTCCTCGGCCGGCCCGTGAACGACCTCGATTTCACCACCTCCGCCCGGCCCGATGAGATCATCGCGATCGTGGCGCCCATCGCGACCTCCCACTGGGACATCGGCCGTGCGTTCGGCACCATCGGCGCCGTGGTCGGTGGGGAGACGGTCGAGATCACGACCTACCGCTCCGACAGCTACGACGGTCTCTCGCGCAAGCCCGAGGTGGAGTTCGGCGACTCGCTCGAGGGCGATCTGGTGCGCCGCGACTTCACGGTGAACGCCATGGCGCTGCGGTTGCCCGAGGTGGTGCTCGTCGACCCGTCCGGGGGCGTGGAGCACCTGGTCGCCCGGCGGTTGCAGACCCCGGCGGACGCCGAGATCAGCTTCGGCGACGACCCGCTGCGGATGATGCGCGCCGCCCGCTTCACCGCGCAGCTGGGCTTCCGCACCACCGACGAGGTCGAGTGGGCGATGGCCGAGCTGGCGCCGCGCATCCTCGACATCTCGGCCGAACGCGTGCAGGACGAACTGCGCAAGCTCCTGCTCACGGATGCGCCGCGCGAGGGGCTGCAGCTGCTCGTCGACACGGGTATCGCCGAGCACGTGCTGCCCGAACTGCCCGCGCTGCGGCTGGAGCAGGACGAGCACCACCACCACAAGGACGTCTACGTGCACAGCCTGACCGTGCTCGATCAGGCGATCGCGCTCGAGAAGGCGCGGGGGCACCAGCCGGACCTGACGCTACGGATCGCGGCGCTGCTGCACGACATCGGCAAGCCGGCGACGCGCAAGCTCGAACCGGGCGGGGCGGTCAGCTTCTACCACCATGATCTCGTGGGCGCGAAGCTCGCCTACAAACGGCTGCGCGCGTTGAAGTTCGACAAGCAGACCATGGTCGACGTCTCGCGTCTGGTCGAGCTGCACCTGCGTTTCTTCGGCTACACCGAGGGCGCGTGGACCGATTCGGCGGTGCGACGGTATGTGACGGATGCGGGGCCGCTGCTGGAGCGGCTGCACATCCTGACGCGGGCGGATGTGACCACTCGCAACAAGCGCAAGGCCGAGCGGCTCGCCCGCGCCTATGACGACCTCGAGGGCCGCATCGCCGAGCTCGCCGAGAAGGAAGAGCTGGCGTCGAAGAGGCCCGACCTCGACGGCGAGGCGATCATGCGCATCCTCGAGCTGGCGCCGGGTCCCGAGGTGGGCCGCGCCTACCGCTGGCTGCTCGAGCTGCGGCTCGAGAACGGCCCGCTGGGTGCCGAGGAGGCCGAGCGCCGCCTGCGGGAGTGGTGGGCTGCGGGCGGGGCCGCCTGACGCTGTGCGCCTGACCCGGTGCGTCTGACCCGGCGCGCCTGTTCCGGTGCGCCTGACCCGGCGCGCCTGTTCCGGCGCGCCTGACCCGCCGCGCCTGACCCATCCTGCCTGACCCGCCGCGCCTGACCCATCCTGCGCTGTCGTTTTCACCGCGCGCTGCAGGCATGCCACCCGCGCGCGGCCGAATCGACAGCGCAGCACGACAGCGCAGCACGACCGTCACCCGCATGCGCTGAGGCGTAGCGAGGGGCGGATGCGTGTGGTGGCGCCGCGGACCGGGCCTGGGGTAAGGTAGCCAGGTTGTCTGCGACCAGACGCACTCGCGTCCGCGGGAGCAGACAGATGCTACATACCCTCCTGTCACAGAAATACTGTGGCCGTTCAGTCCGAAGGAGGTGGGTTAGTGACGCATCAGTACGAACTCATGGTCATCCTGGATCCCGAGATCGATGAGCGCACCGTCGCTCCGAGTCTCGACAAGTTCCTCAACGTCATCCGCACCGATGGTGGCACCATCGACAAGGTGGATGTCTGGGGCCGTCGTCGCCTGGCTTACGAGATCAACAAGAAGTCCGAGGGCATCTACGCCGTCGTCGACTTCACGTCGACCTCCGAGGCCGCCAAGGAGCTCGACCGTCAGCTCGGTCTCTCCGAAGCCGTCATGCGCACCAAGGTGCTGCGTGCCGAGGAAGCGATCGCTCAGGTCGCCGCCGCCGCGAAGCTCGCCGACGAGAAGGCCGCCCGCAAGGCTGCCAAGGCTCCGGTGGCCCCCAAGGTCGCCGCGCCCGCTGCTCAGGCCTAGGTCCCACTATGGCCGGCGAAACCATCATCACGGTTGTGGGGAACCTCACGTCCGACCCCGAGCTGCGTTACACGCAGAACGGGCTCGCGGTCGCGAACTTCACCATTGCCTCCACGCCGCGCACCCTCGACCGCGCCTCCAACGAGTGGAAGGACGGCGAAGCGCTGTTCCTCCGCGCGTCGGTCTGGCGCGAGTTCGCCGAACACGTCGCCGGATCGCTGACGAAGGGGAGCCGCGTCATCGCGACCGGCCGCCTCAAGCAGCGCTCCTACGAGACGAAGGAAGGCGAGAAGCGCACCAGCATCGAGCTTGAGATCGACGAAATCGGTCCGAGCCTGCGTTACGCGACCGCATCCGTCACCCGCGCTGCGGGCGGCGGCGGTGGCCAGCGCGGTGTCGGTGGCGGCAACCAGGGAAACTTCGGCGGCAACGCCGGAGGGAACCAGGGTGGCCAGCAGGGCGGCTTCGGCGGCGGACGTCAGCAGGAGGAGCCCTGGGCTCCCGCTGCTCCGGCCGGCGGCGACGTGTGGAACACGCCGGGCAGCTACAACGACGAGACGCCGTTCTAAGCGTCACGCCGTTCGCGCCCTCTCGTTCGCTTCCCTTCGGGTGAGCGGACTCGTGAAGAACTGCGCCCGCTCCGCTTCGTGCGGCTGCGGGCGAACAAGAATCTAAGGAAACCACTATGGCTGGAAAGAGCAGCGGCGACCGCCGCAAGCCGATCCGCGGAAAGGGCGCGAAGAACGCGGCCCCCGCGAAGTCGGTCCGCGTGGGTGTCATCGACTACAAAGACGTCGCGACCCTGCGCAAGTTCATCTCGGAGCGTGGAAAGATCCGCGCCCGTCGTATCACCGGTGTCTCCGTGCAGGAGCAGCGCCTCATCGCCCGCGCCGTCAAGAACGCGCGTGAGATGGCTCTGCTGCCCTACGCCGGCAGCGGAAGGTAGGTAACGGTATGTCCAAGGTCATCCTGACCCACGAAGTCGACGGGCTCGGCTCGGCCGGCGACGTCGTCGACGTCAAGAACGGTTACGCCCGCAACTACCTGATCCCGCAGGGCTTCGGCGTCGCGTGGACCCGTGGTGGCGAGAAGCAGGTCGAGCAGATCAAGTCCGCTCGTGCCGCTCGCGAGCACAAGACCATCGAAGAGGCGCAGCACACGAAGCAGGTCCTCGAGGCCAACCGCGTGAAGCTGACGGTGAAGGCCGGTAAGGATGGACGCCTGTTCGGCTCCGTCAAGACCGCCGACATCGCCGCCGCCGTCTCGGCCGCCGGTTTCGGTGAGCTCGACAAGCGCAAGATCGTCATCGCCAACGCCATCAAGTCGACCGGCGAGCACGAGGCGATCGCTCGCCTCCGCGACGACATCCAGGCCACCATCAAGCTCCAGGTGGTCGCGGCCAAGTAAGGCCGTCACAACGCAACTGAAGGCGGCACGACCCGGGTTCTCGGACCCAGGTCGTGCCGCCTTTTCGCGTTCTTTCACACAGGGTTGTCCACATGCACGTCTGCATGTTCCCAACCTTCAACACAGCGGTCAAGGAAGTTTCTCCACACCAGTGCGGACGAACAAAACGCCTGGTCAGAGTGACTAAAAAACTTTGAAATCACGAGTTGTGCACAGGGTTTCCCACATGTTCCCCACACGCCGCGCGGCGTTTCGCGGCTTTTGTCCACAGTTCTATCCACAGGCCGGTTTGACCGCCCGCCGCAGGGTTCGTAGGGTGGCCCAGCATCCCTCTCCACCGTGAGTGGGATGTCGTCACACGGCCGGTCGCGCATCCGATGTCGGTGGTACGGGGTAGACCTGGACACGGGTCGCCGACCACCGATCGGCGCACCGCCCGTTCATCCGCCACGCCCACACGACACGGCGCGCGGAGCACCACCACGAGGAGGCCGAGTTATGTCGATCGCACACCTGGGTGACCGGCGAGACGGCGGTTCCCGCGACGACTGGCGCGACGAGCCGCGCACGAACGACCGCACTCCTCCGCATGATCTGCTGGCAGAACAGAGCGCCTTGGGCGGCATGCTGCTCTCGAAGGATGCGGTCGCCGACGTCGTGGAGTCGGTGAAGGGACCCGACTTCTACATCCCCAAGCACGAGATCATCTTCGACGCGATCCTCGGCCTCTACTCGCACGGTGAGCCCACCGACGTCATCACCGTCACCGACGAGCTGGTCAAGAGCGGCGAGTTGCAGCGCGCCGGCGGTGCCGACTACCTGCACACGCTGACGTCGCTCGTGCCCACCGCGGCGAACGCGGGCTACTACGCCGGGATCGTCGCCGAGCGCGCGCTGCTGCGTCGACTCGTCGAGGCCGGCACCCGGATCGCGCAGATGGGTTACCAGGGCGAGGGCGAGGTGCTCGACCTGGTCAACAACGCGCAGGCCGAGATCTACAACGTGACCGGCTCCGAGACCGCCGAGGACTACGTCCCCCTCACCGAGGCCGTCACCGTCGCGATGGACGAGATCGAGGCCGCCTCGCACAAGGACGGCTCGTTCACCGGTGTGCCCACCGGCTTCGCCGACCTCGACGACCTCACCAACGGATTCCACGGCGGTCAGATGATCATCGTCGCGGCGCGCCCCGCAATGGGTAAGTCGACCCTCGCGCTCGACTTCGCCCGCGCCGCGTCGATCAAGCACAACATGCCGTCGATCTTCTTCTCGCTCGAGATGGGCCGCAGCGAGATCGCGATGCGTCTGCTCTCGGCCGAGGCCTCGGTGCCGCTGCAGCACATGCGCAAGGGCACCGTCGATTCGCGCGACTGGACCACCATCGCCTCCACTCGCGGTCGCATCAACGACGCGCCCCTTTACATCGACGACTCGCCGAACATGACGCTCGTCGAGATCCGCGCCAAATGCCGCCGTCTCAAGCAGCGGGTCGGCCTCAAGCTCGTGGTGATCGACTACCTGCAGCTGATGACCTCGGGCAAGAAGGTCGAGAACCGCCAGCAGGAGGTGTCGGAATTCTCGCGTGCGCTCAAGCTGCTCGCGAAGGAGCTGCAGGTACCCGTGATCGCCCTTTCGCAGCTGAACCGTGGCGCCGAGCAGCGCGCCGACAAGATGCCCGCGATCTCCGACCTGCGCGAGTCCGGTTCGATCGAGCAGGACGCCGACATGGTGATCCTGCTGCACCGCGAGGCCGCCTATGAGAAGGACAGCCCCCGCGCGGGCGAGGCCGACCTGATCGTCGCGAAGCACCGTAACGGTCCGACCCGCACCGTGACCGTGGGCTTCCACGGCCACTTCTCGCGGTTCGCCGACATCCCGGCGATGTAACCGGGGTCGCGACCATGAGCACCTCGATGCCCGCGCGACTGGAGGAGTGGGTCTGGCGGGCCCAGCGCATCCGTGCCGGGCGTACCGAGCTGACCCGCCGCGATGCCGAGGCGGCCCGGCGGCTGTTGGACGCCGAGCAGAAGGCGTTCCCCGAGACGTACCGCGACTTCGAGGCCGAGCTGGCCGTTGTGTTCGACACTCTCGACGTGCTCACGCAGCATCGTGGTCGACGCGAAGACCTGATCACCATCGTCGGAGCGGAGCAGCGCGCGCGGCGCCGCGATTCCGACGTCGAAACCGACGAGCCCGCGGAGTCGGAGCGCAGCCGCAACCGGCGCCGCGCGGCCGCCGAGCTGGCACGCGTGCCGGCGGGCTTGCCTCCCGAGCTCGACGCGTGGGCGCGCCGGGTGATCCGGCACGAGCACGACATCTCACCGATCGAGCCGGAGTACGCGTCGCGCGCCGAGACGGTGCTGCGCAGCGACGCCGGAGCGTATCCGGAGGCCTACGCGGCCGGCTGGGTGCAGGCGCGGCTGCGCGATGTGCTGCGTCGGCTCGGCGACATCGCCACCCGACAGCGACCGGGCGTCTACACCCGCGAGGTGCGCGGCCTCGACTGAGGGCGTCGACCCGTGCTGGGGTCCGGGGTCTCACCGTCGCCCCGGTCTCTGCGGCGGATGCGCGGGGTGCACGCCCCGCCCGACGCCTTCGACGCCCGGGTGGTCACGTTTCGTCCGTTGTCGGCGTCGCGGAGGGCGGTTTGCGTCAACCCGGGTTTTGCGTGTGGGGTGAGCGGGGTGTCGGGAGGTCCGGGTGGTCACGTTTCGTCCGTTTTCGGCGCGGGCGGGGCGGTTTGGGTCAACCCGGGCTTGGCGTGTGGGGTGAGCGGGGTGTTGGGATGCCCGGGTGGTCACGTTTCGTCCGTTTTCGGCGGGCAGTGTCAAGTGGTCGTTGCAACGCTGGTGTCTGCTGTCGCGGTTGCGAGCAGTTGGTTCATCCGTTGGG
>JABMLG010000016.1 GCA_013204985.1 Microbacteriaceae bacterium VKM Ac-2855 | reverse complement strand
ACCACCGACACATCCGCCGCAACCCGAGCCAACGGCGGCACCCGAATCGGACTCCGCACAGCAATCGCAAGATCACCCGAATGATCAGTCAGATCAACAGACACCTGGCCCGGGTCGACGCCGAGCGCCTCCGCGGCGACGGCGACGGCGACCCGATTCAGGGCCCGCGCGGAGATCGACGTGCGCCCGCGCGATGCGGCGGGCAGCTCGGTCATGACGACGAGCGCTTCCCGGACAGGGCGCCCAGCAGGCTGGACACGTCGAGCTTGCCATCGACGATGCGACCGATGAGAGCACCGATCGCCATCGCGAGCGCGACGAACAGCAGAGCCCAGAAGCCGAAGACGACGCCGGTCAGCGCCAGGACGGCCCCGATCAGGATGCCGGTACGTGTGGCGGTCACTGGACGCGCGCTTCGGTCTCGTCGTCCTTGTCGTCGGACGGGATGTGCACGTCGTTGATGGTGACGTTGACCTCGGTGACCTCCAGGCCCACGAGGGTCTCGACGGCCTCGATCACCGCGGAGCGGACGCCGTCGGCGATGGTCTGCAGCGGCACGGGGTACTCGGCGACGATCTGCACGTCGGCGGCGACCTGGAACTCGCCGACCTCGACCGAGATGCCCTGAGCGTGGTTCTCGCCACCGATGGCTCCGCGGATGGCGCCCAGCGCGCGAGCAGCTCCGCCACCGAGGGCGAAGACACCGGGGACGGTGCTCGCAGCGATGCCGGCGACCTTGGCGACGACACTGTCAGCGATGACGGTCTTGCCCAGACCGGTCGCAGTGGTCGGCGTCGACGATCCGGCGAGGGTGGCGGGGGTGGGGGTGTTGTTGGCCATGAACTGCTCCTTCGGCAGTGGGTTCCGATCCCGCGAGCCGAGGACCGGTTCGAGGACGACGCGCGAGGCGTTCACTAGCTATGACGAAGCCAGCGCCGCAATCCTCACGGAACTCGCGAAAAATTCTCCTGGGCTTGATTTTTCAGGAAACCAACCCATGCGTACGCATGGTTCTGCGAGGGAGCCCCGGGCGCGCCGCACCCGAGCCCAAGGGAGCCGCCCGTTCGAAGCCGACGGACCGCGGATCGCACGCAAGCAGAAGGCGGGCGAGTATTCAGGCGCGCTGGTCGTTTTCGTCGCGGAGGTCATCGAAAACGTCGGCCAACGGCAAACTCCCCGGGTGTCTCGGCGGCCAAGCGATGATCCAGGTCTCCCACTTCAAGACCTTCCGCCACTCGTCATCGGTCCCCTCGGGATCGAACATCACGTGACGCTGACTTCGATGCTCTTTGATCGCAGCGAGTTTCAGATCGAGGTGCGGGGTGACGTCGACCTTCAGCCCGATCAATTCGTCCGGTGTTCCCCGGAGGTGGTAAAGCCTGGTCGGATCCCACACACGCTTCCCGTGCTGCTCCGACCACCTCTGACCTCGCTCGAAGGCGCTCAGGGGGATCCCCGCCTGCAGAAGACGGACCATGCCCGGACCCGGTTCAGCGCGTACGAGGTGGAACGCCTCGGTCGTCGCCGTACACATCATGATGTGGTCGGGGTGTCCGGTCACCCCGTCAGGTCCGAAGGTGCACACCACGTCGGGTCGCTCTTCTCGCAGGAAAGCCGCTACGCGCTCTCGGAGCAGCTCCGCACCGACGCGTTCGAGTCCGCCGTCCGGCAGGCCGAGCCAGTCGTGCCGGTCCGGCGTACGCCCCAACTCCGCCCACGCGTTGTCGTCCTCATTGCGGCGCCACTGGCCGAGTCCGGCTCGAGTGGTGGGTACACCCGGCGCGATCTCGCCGTTCTCGCCATCGGTCGCGTGCAGCACGACCAGCCGGAACTCCGGATCGGACGCATATCGCGCAACCGTTCCGTAGGTGCTGTACGCCTCGTCGTCGGGGTGCGCCATGACGATCGCCAGCGATCTTCTCATTCCGCCAGCGTGCCACGGCGAGGAGGGCCGGAGCCAGTGCGGATCACATCCGTCGTGCGGCGAGTTCTGGTCGAATCGGACGAAGCCGATGAGATCGCCCGCATCCCTCACCCCCAATCGGAGCGCACTTCACGGAATACAGACTCAGAGAGAAGAGGCGCGTCGACATCACACCGCACCCGGAGCGGTAGAACGCGCGATCATCGCTTTCGCCGTGCGTCGATCCAGCGCAGCTCGGTGGACTCGTGGATGGCCGGCCGGATCCGGTCAGGACGCTACCGCGAGGACGCGGCTCGCGAAATCGCCGACCCGCGCCCGAAGGTCCGCCAGCGCGACGTCGAACGCGTCGTCGGTGCCCACCCGAGCGGGGTCGGGGACCGACCAGTGCAGGTCATCGGTGCCGCCGAGTTCCTCATGCGCCCGATCACACACCGTCACCACGAAGTCTCTGCTTTCCAGCACCTCACCCACCTGCTGCGGACGCGACGGGGCGATGTCCAGACCGTGACGCGCCGCGGCTCGGATCGCGGCCTCGTTCACCGCATCCGCCGGGTGCGTGCCGGCCGAGGCCACGGGAATGTCGCTGCGGCTGCGCCACAGGGCCTCGGCGAGCTGGGATCGCGCCGAGTTCGCCGTACACACGAAAACCACCCGCCCCGGCACCCGCAACGGCTCGGGCGCCAACCGGTCGAACGCCCCCGGGATGAGCCGCACATAACTGCGCCGACCATCGGATTCGGAGCGTGCCCGAGACAGGATGCCGGCCGTCTCGAGAACCCGCAGGTGGTGCGCGACGAGGTTCGAGGGCATGCCGACCGCCACTTGCACCTCGGTCGGCGACAGATCGCCGAGCGAAAGGAGATCGACGATCCTCAGCCGGGCCGGTTCCGACAGCGCAGCGAACTTCGCCGCCCGCACCAACACCGATTCGACCACGACCGCCCCGATCAACTCAATCCCAATTGACTAAACCTTGGGTCGAAATATAGTGGAGACGTCTTCGAGCCGGCTGTGTCGGCCCACTTTCGAGAACGAACGTGCGTTCCTCGCCTGGATCCGCACCGCGCTCGACCTCCTCGCGGCCGGAGTCGCCCTGGAGGCACTCCGCCTGGGCGGGCATCCCGGATTCCGGCTCGCGGCGCCGCTCCCGCACGCACCACCGTCTCTCGACCACCGCTGGTCCGAGCGGATCCCGCGGCCCGACGGGAAGCTGGTCGTTCGCACGAGGACACGGGTAGGTCCTCGCCTCTCTACGAGGCGGTCCTGGCAGTCGTAGGGAGTGCATCCTTCGGCTGCGGTACGGGTGAGGGTGCGGTCCGAGTCGGACCGCACACTTACGGGGCGTCAATCGAGGAGCGTCAGCGCCGGTGCCGTCGCCGGCCTCGACGGTCGCGTCGGTGCGCAAGTACAGGTCCGCGGACGCGGGCCACCGCCTTTCCTCCGCGACGGCAATTCACTGGGTCCCCGCCCGATCCGAAGTCATCGGCTGCCCACGGGTGAACGGGGCCGGATGCCTGAGGTCAGCGCGGCGAGACGCCGACCCGCACCGGTCCGCCCGCGCCCGCCCGACGGATGCCGTCGTCGATTCGGTCGAGCGCGACGGTCTCGCCGACCAATTCGGCGAACGGACGCGTGCGCCAGCGATCGACGATCTAGTCGGTCGCCCCGGCGAGGTGCTGGGGTCGGTAGTTGTGCACACCACGGATGCTGAGCAAGTTTCGCACGACGTGTTCCGGATCGAGCGGCACCGGCTCCGTGGGGAAGACGCTGCCCACCTCACCGAACACGGGCGCCCGGGCGAGTTCTCGGCCTGATACCGGGGCTCCCGGTCGCGAAGCCGTCGGCGCGGTGGCCCTCGCGCGGCCGGCGGTCTCGCAGCAACGTGCACGTCGGTCAGAGCTCGACATGCCGCCGCGTGTCCGTCACACCGACTCAATTGAGTTATTCTCATAGTGCGCTCAGGCCGTCCCTGCTCACCGTTCGGGCGCTAGGCCGAACGACGGAGCTCCCCTGTGAACATCTCGCTGCAACCGCGCGCGGGTTCGCCACACCGGTTGCTCCGGCGGATTCCGGCGATCCAAGCGAGCATCGTCGCGTTCATCCTGCTGCTGAGCGGCGTCGGTGCGCTGGCACTGGTCGATCAGCAGTTGACTGAAGTGACAGCCATCCGTTTGAACGACGTGGCGACCATCATCGCGGACGACATCGGTGACGCCGACGATCCCGACGTATCGAGACTGACCCAACAGATGGCGGCCGTCGACGTTGCGTTCGTGATCATCCTCGATCCCAGCAGCACCCCCCGGCTGGAACTGGGCAGTGCGCGAATCCCGCTGACGTCACTGCCTGCATCGACATCGCGCACCCTGGCGCCGGCCGCGCAGCTCATCACCGCCAACGGACAATCGGCCGTCGTCGCGCGTCTCGCTGACGGCAACTCGCTGGTCGTCGGCGAAGAGAGCGGGGCCACGTCCGGTCGATTCTGGACCCTGACCGCAATGATCGTCGGCATCTACGTGGTAACGGGCGCTGCATCCTGGTGCCTCTCCAAGGGCATCTCCCGCTTCATGCGCAAGCGCGTCTACGACCTCGAGCCGGAAGAGATCAAGGGGGTCCTCGATCAACGTGAGGTCGTCTTCGCGAGCATCGATGAGGGGATTCTCGCGGTCGACAGTCGCGGGCGGATCGTGCTCCTCAATCCCGCCGCAGCGCTCCTGATCGAGCGGTCGGCGGACATCGTCGGCGGTGACGCCGCCAAGCATCTCGATCCTCAGGTCTTCAATGCGCTGTACGGTCCGACGGAGACCGACCAATTAGCGTTGATCGGCGAGCGCGTGCTCATCCTCCGGGTCTTCGACGCCCCCGATGCCGGCGGGAACCCGGGCCGCATGGCAGTCGTTCGTGATCGCTCCGAATTGTTCGCAGCGGCGAATGCGCTCGAGAGCGCGAACTCTCTCGCCGATGGTCTGCGCGCCCGTACCCACGAGTTCGCGAATCGGATGCACCTCATCAGCGGGCTGCTCGAGCTCGGCCAGCTCGACACGGTGCGCCAACTCATCACGACCTACACCAACGGCAGCCCGCTCTCCGCAGACCACGACGAAGTCCAGATCGCCGACTGGGAGATCATCGCGCTCGTTCAACGGGCGAGGGCGCGAGCCGGGGAGCAGGGCATCCGCTTAGTGCTCGATGAACAGACGTCGCTGCCGGGGCTGAGCCCACCGCGGTTCGGCGACCGGGTGAGCGTGGACGTAGCGACGGTGCTCGGCATCCTGCTCGACAATGCCCTCGAGGCGTGCGACGACGGCGGCACGGTTCGCCTCCTGTGCGACCTGCACGGCGGCATGGTGCGGATCCGGATCGACGATGACGGCCCCGGCATCCTCGACACGAATCTGCACAAGATCTTCGATCGCGGGTATTCCACGAAACCCAACGACCGCTTCGGCAGAGGCATCGGCCTCTCGCTCGCGCAGCGGATCGCCGCCCGGAATCGGGGACGCATCGACGCCTCCCGTTCACCCCTGGGCGGCGCACGCTTCACGGTGCTCCTGAGCGCTCGGCCCGCAAACGCGGATGAATCGCACGAAGAGAATCGCACTAAGAGCGACGACGGCCGACGATCCAGATGAGAGCAGAGAACCCCGCGACGATCATCGCGGAGCTCGCCTCTCGCCTCCCGGGCATCGATGCCGCGCACGTAGCCGGTCAGACCGCGCGGTACATGTTCCTCGGTCGACCGGGGACGCCCAGCCGCGGCGACATCTCGGCGGCTCCCGATTCGACGAGATGTTCGAGGTACCGCCGCGTCGTGTTCCGCGAGATCCCGATGGTTTCGCCCAGCTCGGCCGCCGATGCACCCCGGGCGCCGCAGCGGGCCAGCTCGCGAGCGACATCGTTGAGCACGCTGGGAATCAGACCCTTCGGCGCTGCGGTGCTCTCTCGTGGCGACGTGGCCGACATCAACCGGTCCACTTGTGCCTGATCGAGGGTCTGCTTGGACGCGCGCACTGTGTCGATGTGTCGTGCGATCTCGCCGAGCCTCGCCGTCAGCACAACGGCGTTGAACGGCTTCACCAGGTAATGACGGACGCCCAGCGCCCTGGCCCGGCTGACGCTCTCGAGATCCCTGGATGCGGTCAAGGCGAAGATCTCGATGCTTCCCGGCGAGGCCGCGTGAAGCCGGCGGAGAAGATCCAATCCGTGCATGTCCGGCAGCGACAGGTCCAGGAGCACAAGATCCGGACGATGGGTGTGAATCGCCGCGAGCGCGGCGGCACCCGTGTGAGCGACGCCGATGACAGCGAATCGGGGGTTGGTCTGCAGGAACATCCTGTGCATGTCTGCGATCGACGGGTCATCGTCGACGACGAGCACCCTGATGGGCGCGGAGGCTGTGGTGTCCGAGGTCATGGCTGAGCTCCCTGTTCAGCGGGTCGAATGGCGCACAGGGTGCTCCGGAAGTCGCGACCCCGTCGCGTCCTCCTGAGCACCCCGTGCCTTCGCCCTCGAATCAACCCACGTTCTCCAGGGCGCTGAACGAGAGGGCGTCGGAGGACTTCCAGCCCACCGCCAGTTTCGCTTCGTAAGCCGCGTCGAAGAACTCGACTCGGAACGGAATGGCCGTGCCTCCGGTGAGCGGGATCGTCCCCTCGTTCACGCGCTTGGTACCGGCCCAATCGTCGATGACGAGCGTGTCCCCCACCCAGACGCGCACCCCGTCAGCCGCCGACGTATCGGAGTGGAAGACGAATGTTCCGCTGGTCGAGGGCAGCACGGTGCCCGTGAAACGAACACTCCATTTGCCCGTCGGGAATCCGGGCTGCGGAGCGGACGGCGCGTCCACCAGCACGGCGGACGCCGCTGTCATAAGCGCCGCGCCCGAGAGATCGCGCGTCTTGAACCAGTCGGCGGAGATGCCCGTCGCGCTTCCCGGCGACGTGACACCGTTCGTCATGACGTCGGCGGGGAGACGCGTCAGAGTGGAGCTGCTGGGCGTCTTCCAGGCGAGCGAGAGTTTCGCGTCGCCACCGGCGTCGAAGAATTCGACGCGGAGCTTCACGGCCGTGCCCGCCGTCAGATCGACGGTGGCGTCGTTGACGAGCTTGGAACCCGTCCAATCGTCGATCACGAGCGAGTCACCCACCCACACCCTGACCCCATCAGAGGTCGTCGAATCGGTGTGGAACGTGAACGTGCCCGACTCGGTCGGAGTGATGACCGTGCCCCAGCGGACGCTCCAGTTGCGGGTGCCGAGTCCGGGGCGCGGACTGTTCGGTTCGTTCAGACCGATCGGGGTCTGATCGGTGACCAGCGGCGATCCCGCGAGGTCGCGAGTCACGAACCACTCGGTGTTGACCATTCCGGTGAGCGGCGCGCTCGCGACGCCCGTTCCCGGGCGGTCAGCGACCGTCCACGCGACCGGAACGGTCGCCTTCGCGGGTCCGTTGGTGGCGGTGATCTTCGCCGAGTACTCGCCCGGAGTCGTGAGCGTCCCGTAGATCCGACCGGTCTCCGCGTCGATGTCCAGGCCCTTGGGCAGTCCCTTGGCGCTGTACGTCAGCGGCAGAGCGGCCGGATCCGTCGCACGGACGTCGGTGACGACCACATCGCCGGTGACGTTGCTCTGCGACGAGATCGAGGCGAAGACGGGAGCTGCCGTCGCCGGAGCGGGTTCGAAGACCGCTGTCACGGACTGAGCGCTCGTCGGCGTCAGCGTTATCGCAGCCGTCGTGGCCGTGCTGGACCCTTGCCAACCGACGAATCGATAGCCCGGTTTCGGAGATGCCGTGAGCGTCACGGCGGCCTCCGGATAATATCCACCGGTCCAGGTCGACCCCGGCGCGGAGAGCTGCGGGCCGAGGTCGAGCGAGTTGATCGAGACCGCACCCATGGCCGGATCGTTGAGCGTCACGGTGACATCCTGGCGGGCGGACAGTTTGAAGTACGCCTGGGTCTGCGCATCCACGTTCGCGTTTCTGGTGTCCAGGAATGCACGCAATCGCGCGATGTCCTTCGTCATCCATTCATCGGCCGTGCCGCCGATCGGGTCCCACGCGCGGAAGGTCGCCATGTACGGCTGAAGCTCGGCGACCAGCTGATCCAGGCGCGCATTCGTCGTCGTCGGCGACAGAGTCGCGTTCAGCTGATCCGCGACCGTGTTCAGGTAACGGTTCCTGAAATCCGGATTCTTCATGAGCGAGACCCAGATCGAGTTGCCGCCTTCGTACAAAGCGCTCGTGTACATGTTCACGTTCGACTTCGTGTTGTAGCCCCAGTAACGATCGGGCGAATCCATCGAGATGTCGAAGTCGTGCGGTCGGAAGCGCCAGAGTCCGTCCGTCGCGTCGGATCGGAACTCGTGAGTGTTTCGGAACGGCCAGTCGCCGATCGCGCTCCAGCCATACAGCGCGGTCACCTGGGCGATGCTGTCCAGATCGGCCATCGACGCCGCCTGCGAGTAATTCGCCGGAACGGCCATGGAGTTGGTGGTGACGAAGTTCTTGAAGTCGTCCCAGGACTTCTTCCCGTCGGGCCCGCCGTTCTTGACCTGGTTCTCACTGATGAAGTCCACGGCCTCCTTCGCGGTCCCCGTGGAGGAGGCGACGAGGGTCTCGTCCTCTCGCTCGCGAAGGTCGAGAACGCCGTTGTACTGGCCGTTGACGAACAAAGCGACCGGCGTTGCGTTGGAAGCGACCTGATCGGCGCTGACCAGCGACTGCGCGAACTGGTCTCGGAGGTGCGCCGAGGGCCAGTCGCTTCCGCCGTTGCGCAACCGGAAGCGATCCAGGGTGACGGGCCCTTCGGACTCGAACAATTTGTAGGTGAACTCGGATGACCCGCGGGAGTCGCGCAGCGTGATGTCGAGGGGTCCCGCCTTCTGGCCCTGCAGGCTGCCCAACTGCCCGGCGACCGACGAATCGGCGTCGGTCTTGATGATCGTGCTGCCGTCCTTCTCCCGGAGATCGACGACGGAGGCGAAGTCCCGCGACTCGTTCTTGGCCTTGTACAGCGCGAGGTCGGCGGGCTTGAGCGTCACGAAGATCGTTCGCTGGCCGGCGTAGGCGGTCGAGACGTTGGGATCGATGACGTAGCTCTCGGTCGTGACGAAGCTGGAGTCGACGGACACCGTGGCGGCCGCCGCGGTGGGACGGAAGGACGCTGCGCGCAGACTCTCGCTCTTCGCCACGAGAACGGGCGCGGTGTAGAGCGTCGAGGTGATGGAGGGCTCGCTGCCGTCGATGGTGTACCGGATCTGGCTTCCCTCCGGCGCCGTCATCGCGACCGTCTGCGGGGACGCGTACAGCCCGCCCGCTGTCGACAGTGCCGGAGCGGCCAGCATCGCTTCCGAGGTCGGACCGGAATTGGCCGCTCCTCTCGTGGGCTTGCCGCAGAACGCGAACGCCGAGGTGGCGGCGCCGTTCGGCGTGCGGCACCAGGAGGTGTCGGTCTTGGTCCGCGGCGGTGCGACCGAATCGACGAGATGGCCGGATGCCGTTCCATCGGGCGCGGAGAGGAGGAGCTTGTCCACGCCGTTGTCGATGTTGAAGTTCGCGTGCAGTTCCTTACCGGCGACGGCTCTGTCCTTCTTCGACAACCAGACGGTCAGGTATCCGTTCGCGGCGATGGTCGTTCCGGTGGGCAGCGCCCAGCGGAACGCGGTGGTGTCTTTGTTGCTCAGCCCCCAGTACGAGAGATCCTGCGGCTTGGTACTCGGGTTGTAGAGCTCGACCCAGTCCTTCGCATCTCCGTCCTCGTCAGTCGTGTTGGACCAGTTCGCTTCGCTGACTTCGTTGATCAGGATCGGAGCCACCGAGACCTGCGCGGGACCGGGCGCTATCCGGGGCGATGCGTCGGCTGCAGCGGCCGGGCTCACAATGAGGCCGAGGCTCAGGACGACGGCCAGCGATGCGGCCACGCGTCGGACTGGGTCCGGTTGCGCGGTTCGGGGTGTTCTCGGGATCTGCACGCATGTTCTTTCGGTAGGAGAGGACGGTTCTGGGAAAAACGACGAAACGTGTGGGGCCGCCTTTCAGGCGACCCCACACGACTACGTCAAGCGGGCTGGACTACGCCGTGACGGCGTAGGCGGAGAGGTAGCTCGCTCCGATGTCCACGACGTTCGACAGGCCGAGCACGGTGACCGGGACGAACGAGTCCTTCTTGCCCCCGTTGCCCAATGTGCCGTAGTCGCCCTTGCCCCAGGCCCTGAGGGTTCCGTCGTTCATCAGGGCGATCATGAAGTGATAGCCGCCGACGACCTTCTTCACACCCGTCAGTCCGGGGTTGACCGGAACCTTCGAGTCCACGTCGTCGCCGTTGCCCAATGCGCCGTCGGCGCCACGGCCCCACGTGCGGATCGAGCCGTTGGACAGGATGACTCCGGAGGTCCGGTATCCGGCGAAGGCCGTGGTCGCGCCGGTGAGCCCGACGATCTGGGTCGGGACCTTGATGTCGCTCGAGGTTCCCTGCCCCGTCATACCGAAGTCGCTGTCGCCCCAGGACCAGACGGTCCCATCGGCGAGCACGGCGAGGCCACCACGTTTGCGGGCGGCGATGCTTACTGCGGGGCCGGGAAGCGCGATCTGAACAGGAGTCGGCTCCTCACCGGTCGAGCCGGTGCCCTGCTGGTACTCGTGGCCGTCACCCCAGGTCCAAACACTGCCGTCGCTCTTGCGGGCGAGGCCACCCTTGTAACCGGGTGCGATCTCGACGACGTCGGAGATGAGCACGTTCCGAAGCGCCTCGGACGAGCTGCCGGAAACGGTTCCGGTACCCAGGGCACCGTAGGCGTTGTTGCCCCAGGAGACGACGTTGCCGGCGGAGGTCAGTGCATAGGAGGCGTAGTAGCCGTTGGCGACCTGCGTGTAGTAGCCGGAGGGGAACTGGACCGGCACGTTCTTGCTGCCGGTACCGCCCACGAGGTCGTAGCTGTCGGAGCCCCAGGCCCACAGCGAACCGTCGGACTGGATCGCGAACTCGCGACGGCCCGAGAAGCCGCTGACGGCGAGGGCTCCGATGGTGACCGACTGCGGCAGCTGAACGGCGACAGGAACCTTCGCGTTGGAGCTGCTTCCGGTACCGAGGGCGCCGCTACTGCCGCTGCCCCAAGCCCAGACCGTGAAGTCCGGCGTGATCCGCAGCGCGGACTCGGCCTGGGGCGAGGTCGTCATGCCCACCTTGGACGCGATCGCGGTGATCGGGAGCACACCCCAGCCCGCGCCGGCCATCAGACCCGGGGCGATCGCCAGGCCATTGGCATCGGACGTCACGGTGAACGTGGGCGAGCCGCTCCAGGTCGCCGTCGGGTCGATGTCCGAAGCCGGAACCGGATCGCTGTCGCCCTCGTCGTTGGCTTCGTCGCTCGCATCGAACGGCTGCACGGTGATGGTCACGGTCGCGTTAGCGACCGGATTGCCGTTGTCATCGCGCACCAGGACACCGACGACCGGGGTGTCGAACTGGTCGTTGGGTTCGGCGGAGTAGATCGCCGAGGTGAACGCCGCGATGAGCTTGTTGCCCGACGCGGCGGCGAGCGGAGCCGCGCTCGCCACAGCGATCGCCGGCACCGTCCACGCCGCGCCCTGGACGATGGTTCGGCGCGCGAGGCTGGGAGAGACCACTCCCGCGGAGTCGTTGTCTCGAGATTCGAAGGTAGTCATGTGTCTGCGGGTTTCCTGCCGTGATGGAGTCGATGTAATCGGCGCAGAACCGGTGTCGATCGGCTGCGCGTTGCCCAGCTTGCCGCACGAATGTGAGGATCACTTGGTTTTGATCGAATTGCTCGACTATGGAACAGAGGACCCGTGGACGGCCGCGGCGGACTTCTCCCGGACACGGAAAAGGGGCGGATGCGTTACGCATCCGCCCCTTCTTCCGTATCGACGCGATGGCGGTCGCGTCGGTCGGCTGGAACCTATTCGGCCGGCGGGGTGAGGACGGTGTCGATGAGGTAGACGGTGGCGTTGGCGGTCTGGACGCCGCCGCAGATGACCTTGGCGTCGTTGACCATGATGTCGTCGCCGGAGCCGGTGACGGTGACGTCGCCGCCCTGGACGGTGGCGTGGGTGCCGTCGATGTCATCGGGCGCGATCTGGCCGGGGACGACGTGGTAGGTCAGGATCGAGGACAGCGTCGCTGCACCCTCGGGGGTCTTCAGCGTTTCCAGCGTGGCGGCGTCGAGCTTCGCGAACGCGTCATCCACGGGTGCGAAGACGGTGAACTCGGAGCCGTTGAGGGTGTCGACGAGGTTCACGTCGGGGTTCAGAGCGCCGGACACGGCGGCGGTGAGGGTGGTCAGCAGCGGGTTGTTCGACGCGGCGGTGGCGACGGGGTCCAGCGCCATTCCGGCGACGGAGCCGGCACCGTCCGGGACGGTCTCGGCGTAGGATGCGCAGCCGGGGCCGACGAGGTTCGCGGCCGGGTCCATCATCGACGATGCGGAGGCCGAGGGGGTGGCCATCTCCGACGCGGCGTCGGAGGACTCGGTGGTGGCGCCGCTGTTGCTGGAACAGGCGGTCAGCCCGAAGGCTGCAACGCTGATCAGCGCGAAAGCGGCGAGGGTGTTGCGCTTAGTGGATCGCATGATGGACTCCTTGATCGGTGCTGTCTGAGGGTGGCGGCCGGATCGCTCCGTGAAGATCGATTCGCTGTGTGGCCGTCGGTCATTCTTCGGAACCCTCCCCGAGGCGGATTGCACGACGTTGCTCGAGACGTTGGGCGAGGCGTTGCGTAAGACGGACTCGGCACCCGAAGTCAATGGGCGCGCGGGGCCGACGGTGTGGGCGGGGGATGTGCCACTCTCGGGTGTGCCTTCGTGGATCCTCGCTCTGCTCAGTGGCGTCATCGGCGGCATCACCCTCGTGATCGGTGCGGCCATCGCCTGGCTGGTCGCGGTGCCGCCCAAGCTGACCGCGGCGATCTCCGCGTTCGGGGCCGGCGTGCTCATCTCGGCGCTCGCCTACGAGCTCGTCGCCGAAGCCGCGGATGACGGCGGCCTTGTTCCCACGATCCTCGGCACGCTCGTCGGGGCGGTGCTCTTCGTCGGCGCCGACTGGCTGCTGACGCGAGCCGGCGGTGGCGATCGCAAGAGCATCAAAGGATCCGGTGAGAATAAAGGCTCGAACGGCACCGTCGTCGCGGTCGGCGCGCTGATCGACGGCATCCCCGAATCGATCGTCCTGGGCCTCTCGGTCGCGGCCGGCGGGGCCTCCGGGGCGATCAGCATCCCCGTGGTCGCCGCGATCGCGATCTCGAACCTGCCGGAGGGACTCTCCAGCACCGCGGGGATGAAGGCCGACGGGCGGCGGGCGCACTACGTGTTCGCGGTCTGGGGCGGAATCGCCGCGATCTCCGCCGCAGCGGCGCTGATCGGCTTCCTGGCCCTGGCGACGGCGCCCGTCGAAGTGATCGCCTTCGTGACCACGATCGCCGCGGGAGCGATCCTCGCGATGATCTCGAACACGATGATCCCGGAGGCCTTCGACGCCGACAACGTGCTCACCGGGTTGTTCGCCGTCCTCGGCTTCCTCACGGCATTCACCCTGCACAGCATCGCGTGACGGATTGCGCCGTCTCGCCCGGCGACGCCCTCAGTCGACGCGGGTGGCGACGCGGTCGCAGAGGGTGATCCACTCGCCGTTCGGTTTGAACTCCCAGTGGTGGGTCTGCGTGCGGCCACCATCGCTGAACACGATCGATGCCCGTTCGGTCGGGCCGTCGAAGCGCCACGTGTCCGCGTCGCGTTCGACGAGGTACTCGCGGGCGAATCCGTGATTCTCGATGCTCCACGAGAAGTAGGTGCCTCGATCGTCGTCCCAACCGAGGAAGCTCATCGTGTCGAACGGTCCGTTCGCACGCTCATCCTGAACCACGAAGTATCCGCCGGAATGCCACCGCGCACTGTGAACGCTGCGCCACGGTGAACCCGCGAGGTCGGCGCCGTAGGCCGTGCCCTCCGCGCTCCAGTCACCGATGAACACCGCGAGTGCATGCTGTTCGTCTGTCATGCCCCCAGCCTCCGCCCGGCAGGCGAGTCTGACAACCCTCCCGGCGACGCGCGGTCGGAGGGGGCCGCACGAGAGGATGGCCGTATGAGCGCTCACCAGATCATCGTCGTCGGAGCCGGGATCTCCGGGCTGGCCGCGGCCCGCACCCTCACCGAACACGGGCTCGAGGTCCGGGTCGTCGAGCGGGGCCGGGTGGCCGGTGGCCGGTTGGCGAGCCGAGCGTGGGAGGGGCGCCGCATCGACCTGGGCGCCGCCTACTTCACAGCCGAAGCCGGCTCGGCCTTCGAGACGGTCGTGAGCGGGTGGCTGGATCGCGGATTGGCGCGCGAGTGGACCGA
Organism: Microbacteriaceae bacterium VKM Ac-2855; assembly: GCA_013204985.1. Classification (GTDB taxonomy): domain Bacteria; phylum Actinomycetota; class Actinomycetes; order Actinomycetales; family Microbacteriaceae; genus Rathayibacter. Next base: position 2,451 of record JABMLG010000016.1, on the reverse strand, counting down.
CCGCTTCGCCGTTGCGGGGCCCGATGGGATCACCGGCGAAACATCGGGGCCGATGCGGTACGCCTCGCCCACCGGGCTTCGGGCGGTCGTCGAAGACCTCGCCCAGAGTGTCGACGTCGCCTTCGAGGCTCCCGTCACCTCCGTCGGCCCTGCCGGCCCTGCCGGTTCGGTCGGCTCGGTCGGCTCCGCCGGCTCGGTCGGCTCGGTCGGCTCGGTCGGCTCGGTCGGCTCGGTCGGCTACGAAACGACCGTGCTCGCCATGCCCGACCCGCAGGCGCGTCGCCTCCTCGCCGCCGGCTCGAGCGCGCTGGACACCCTCGACACCGGGGACGACTGGCTGCCGACCATCGCCGTCGCCTTCCGCTGGGAGGAGCGGATCTGGTCGTCGGACCTGCACGGTGCGTTCGTGAACGACTCCCCCGACATCGGCTTCATCGCCGACGACGGCGACAGACGCGGCGACGCCGCCCCGGTGCTGGTCGTGCACAGCACGCCGGAGCTCGCCCGTCGCCACCTGGACGACCCGGCCGGGGCGGTGCCGGCGATGCTGGCCGCGACGCTCCGCGTGCTGGGGCGCACCGAGGCTCCCGCGGCGTCGTACGCGCACCGCTGGACCTTCGCGCGCCCGGCGCATCCGCACGACGCGCCCTACCTGCTCACCGAGAACATCGGCGTCTGCGGCGACGGCTGGGGCGGCCGCTCCTCCGTCGGCGCAGCCTGGAGCTCGGGCCACGCCCTGGCCGAGGCGATCGCCGCGCGGCTCGCCGACTGAGTCGGGCTCGCCCTGCCCGCGCACCCACGCGTTCGGTGCGATCGAGCCGCGTGGGGTCGAGCCGCGTAGGGTCGAGCCGCGTAGGGTCGAGCATCGACCGAGGTGCCGGCCTGAGCCGGTTCGTGGGCGCCGGCCTCAGCGCACGACGGCGGAGAGGTTGTCGCTGCGCCCCGCCCCACCGGCGAGACGTCGTCACGGTTCGGTCGACGGTCCGTGCTGAAGGACCCGCGGCCCGGGATGCGCCCGCCGGCTCCTCCACAGGCACGCGATCGGGGAGGTCTTCACGGGCGACGTGCCAACGAAGCGCGTCGACTCCGCTCGCGGAGACAAGGCGCACCACCGGGCGTAGGCTCGCGTTCATGACCAGGCGAATCATCAGGTCGAACGATGCGCCGAGCTCCTCGCTGTTCAGCCAGGGCGTCCGTGTCGGGTCGATGATCTACGTTTCCGGGATGGTCGGGGTGGATCCGGCGACGGGCGAGCTCGCCGGCGAATCGATTCAGGACCGGACGCGTCAGGCGCTGCGGAACTGCGAGTCCGTGCTCACGGCCGGAGGATGCACTCTCGACGACGTGGCGATGGTCACGGTCCTGCTCGCGCGGCCCGACGATTTCACCGGGATGAACCAGGCCTACGCGACCGTCTTCGTGCACGAACCGCCCGCGAGAGCAGTCGCACGGCTGGGGCCGGAGCTTCCCGGCATCCTCGTCTCGATCATGATGACCGCGCATCTCGACCGGTAGGCGCTTCGCGCTATCCGCGCGTGGTTCGCCACCTCACCGAAGCGCGACGGGAACCCGATCCGGAGTGGTCCACTCGACGCTCACGCGCTCGCCGATGCCGTCGCGCCGTGTCTCGGCCTCGAGAGCCGCGATCACGATCGGCATCAACTCGCGCCGTTCGACGACCGCATCGAGGTTGAGCGCATCCGCACCGCGAGACACGATGACGGACCCGGCGCCGGGGATCAACGCCAAGAACGAGTCGGCGTCGATGCGGATGTTGCGGTGCGCCTGCAGGCGAGCGAACAGCAGCGGACGTACCCGCACGTCCGCCCGCGATCGGATGGTGGCGCGCAACGGGATCATGTAACTCACCATCCCGCTTCGAGACGACCACGAGGTGAACGCGATCAGCCTCGGGCGCGAACATCCGCGGGCCGGGCTTTCACCGGCGGGCGGTTCTGCGGTCGATACTGCAGAACCCGCGTCGTGCCCCGAGACCACTATCACCGCCAGGACCGGCTTCGCGTCGTCATCCGGCTACGATTCCGGCCGGTGGAACGAGTTCGGGCGGCCGCTTTCGCGACCGCCCGAATCTGCCGGACGCGGGTCCGGAACAGGTCAGTTCTTGAAGACGTCCTTGACGTTCTCGCCGGCCTTCTTCGCCGAGGCGGCGGCCTGGTCGGTCTTGCCTTCGGCGACCTTCTCGTCGTTACCGGTCGCGTTGCCGACGGCTTCCTTCGCCTTGCCGGCGAGGTCCTGAGCAGCGTTCTTGATCTTGTCGTCCAAACCCATGAGCGGGCCTTTCTCTTCGATGACGATCGGCGCGGATCGGCCGATCGAGTTCCTTGCGGTTATTGCAGTCGGGTGGAGGTGCTGGCGCGGCTGCGGAAGCCGCCGCTGATCTGCAGCAGTGCGGGGATGCGGGCACCCACCAGGCGATCCAGAGCGTGCAGA
>JABMLG010000015.1 GCA_013204985.1 Microbacteriaceae bacterium VKM Ac-2855 | reverse complement strand
CCCCGCCCAACGGATGAACCAACTGCTCGCAACCGCGACAGCAGACACCAGCGTTGCAACGACCACTTGACACTGCCCGCCGCCCCGGCCGCTTCACGACCACCCCGCCTCCGCCACCCCCACCGCCGACGCCCGGGTTGACGCAAACCGCCCTTCACGACGCCGAACCGGACGCTTCCCGACCACCCCGCCTCCACCGCCCCCACCACCGAAGCCCGGGTTGACGCAAACCGCCCCAAAAACACGCCGACCCGGCCGCTTCGCGACCACCCGTCACTGCAACACTCCCGCGCGCATCCGGGAGAATGGCCGGATGCGATCCGCCACACTTCTCCTCCTGCACGGCCGTAACGCCTCGCCGTCCACCTGGGCCGGGCTGGAGTGGTCCGACGGCAGCGATGTCGTCACCGCGGAGGCGCCGACCGTCGCCTCCGTGATCGCAACGCTCGAATCTCTCCAGGGCCCCGCCGTGTTGATCGCGGAGCACGACGCAGCCCTCGTCAGCGCCGAGGTGCACCTCCGACGCCCCGAGCTCGTCGTCGCAGAGATCGTCATCGAGCCGAGCTACGCCCAGCCGGACAGCGCCGTGCCCGAACTCTCCGGGCGCAGCCGACCGACCCTCGGCGTCTTCGCGAGCGAACCCGCCGCCGACATCGAACGCAACGCCGGCTCCGCCGATCTCGTCGTCTGGCCCGGATTCAGTCGCGACCTGCACCACGATGCGCCGGCCGCCTTCGTCCGCACCGTCGAGCGCTGGCTCGCGCGGGTGTGAGCCGGACTGCGCGTCCGCCGCTAAAGCGGTCCGAACACGTCACGCGGATCCGCATCCAGCCGCAGCTCCTCGAGGACGCTCAGCAGCTGGCGCTCCTCGAATCGGAAGTGGCTCTCCATGATCGCCGCGAAGCCGTTGAGGTGCAGGCCGAGCTCCGCCGGAGTCGCGCTACGATCGATGGCCGAGCGCAGCCCTTGCAGTACCGTGCCGATCATCGCGTGATCCTGCTCCAATATCCGCAGCACCGGGGCGAGTTCGGGATGCTCCGCCTCGATCGCCGGGAAAAGCGCGCGGTCCTCGCCGCGGTGGTGCCCATCGAGAGCTGTGCAGAAGCCGTGGCAGTACACCAGCAGATCTCGCGTGGCGATCTCGGCCGCGTCGGCCGCCGCATCCTGCGACAACCGCAACGCATCACGCAGTCGCGTGTGCACGCGGCGGATCTCTTCGCTCCAGGCGATGAGCCTGTTCGTCTCGCGCTCAGTCACGCGAGAACGAAGGGTTGGACGAGTTCATCGCCGACTCCCTTGGTCCGGCGCCTCCATGCCTGACACGGTCTGCCAACAGCACGCGACGCTGAGGACGATGATAACCAGTCGTTCGAGATGACGGCCCCTCGCGAGTACCGACGCGTGGCGCCGCAGTGCTCCGAAACGACGAAGTCCCGGCAACTCTTTCGAGTTCCGGGACATACTGTCGGGCTGACAGGATTTGAACCTGCGACCCCTTGACCCCCAGTCAAGTGCGCTACCAAGCTGCGCCACAGCCCGTGGCTTCCTGCTGCGACCTCGCCGCAGGCAACTCGACAATCCTAGCGGGTCGCCGCACCGAACGCGAAAACGGCACGAGCGGTGGATTCTGCCGAGACTTCAACATGAGTATCATTCAAGGACACCACCGCGCGTACAATCGACACGCAACTCAAGCGCGAACCGTGGTGACGAAGCTATGGCGCGGGAAGGCCCAAGATGGACGCACGACAACGCAAATCCCAGGCGGCACTGTTCGCCGCGATCATCGACCTCGCGACGACCCGTTCGGTGTCCAGCCTGACGGTCGCCGACATCACCGACCGGGCCGGCGTGAACCGGTCCACCTTCTACGCCCACGCCTCCTCCACCAGCGAGCTGCTGTGCGCAGCCCTGCGGAGTGAGCTGGACGCGATCCGAGCACTGTTCCTCGCAGAGGCGCACGACGGCGACCTGAGCGAGGCCACCCGCCACGTCAACCTGGGCGTGCTCGACAACCTCGAGCACCACGACGCGTTGTACCTGCGGGCCTTCGACGATCCGAGTGATGACTCCGGTCTTCGGACGATGCTCTCGGGTCATTTCCGGGCGACGATAGAGCTTGCTCTGGCCGATCGCACGCTCGATATCCCCGGCCTCGATCGGTTCTCCTCGGAGGAGCGGGCGTTCATCGCTTCATCCGCCGCCGGATTCGTCTCGGCCGGATCCGCGGCGATCCTCGAGGAGTGGCTGCGGCTGCCCGCGCCGCGCGACCGCGGTATGTACGTCCGCGTCGTATCGAAGCTGATGCCCGAGTGGTGGCCGGTCGAGGTTACGGACAGCCAAGCAGCCTGAGCCATGAGCATCGACATCCGCCCGGCCGACCAGGTCGCCTGGGCAGATGTCGAGGCGGTCTTCGGCACACGCGGCGACCCTTCGACCTGCTGGTGCCAGTTCTTCAAACTGCCGAGCGCCGAGTTCTCGCACGCTGCAGCACCCGACCTTCGGGCAGCGCTGCACCGACCGATGGAGACCGGCTCCGTGCCGGGCCTCGTTGCTTTCCGCGACGGCGAGCCGGCGGGCTAGGTTGCGGTGGAGCCGCGCACGGCCTATGAACGGCTCCGGCGCAGTCGACTCGTCACCTCCGGCAGCGCGGATCCACTCCACGACGACTCCGTCTGGGCGATCACCTGCTTCGTCGTTCCCGTCGCACATCGGCGGCAGGGTGTCAGCGCCGCCCTCCTCCAGGCGGCCGTGGACTTCGCTCGCGCGAGCGGGGCGCGGATGGTCGAGGGTTATCCCGTTGATCCGACGGCCGCGGCTAAGAAGTCGAGCGCCGAGCTCTACCACGGCGTGCTGTCGGTGTTCGAAGCGGCCGGCTTCACCGTGCAGCACCGGCCATCGGCGTCACGGGCGCTCGTGAGGCTCGAACTCCAACGCAACGCCTCACAAGCGTGAAACGCCGTTCGGCCCGTCGGAATCCGAAGATCCGACGAGCCGAACGGGCGATCACCAGCCGGGCAGCGTCACTCAGCGCTGGCGCTTCTCGCGCACGCGCATGTTCACGATCACCGGGGTGCCCTGGAATCCGTACACCTCGCGCAAACGGCGCGCGATGTAGCGGCGGTAACCCGGGTCGAGGAACCCGGTGGTGAACAGCACGAATGTCGGCGGACGCGACGACGCCTGGGTACCGAACAGGATGCGCGGCTGCTTGCCACCACGAAGCGGGTGCGGATGCGCGGCAACGAGTTCGGCGAGGAATGCGTTGAACTTGCCGGTCGCGATGCGGGTGTCCCACGACTCCAGCGCGAGCTCGAGAGCGGGCACGAGCTTCTCCATGTGCCGACCGGTGCGCGCTGAGATGTTAACGCGCGGCGCCCAGGCGACGTGGTGCAGATCCTTCTCGATCTCGCGCTCCAGGTAGCGGCGGCGGTCGTCGTCGAGCAGGTCCCACTTGTTGAACGCGAGCACGAGCGCCCGGCCCGACTCGAGCACCAGGTCGATGATGCGCACGTCCTGCTCCGAGATGGGCTCGGAGACGTCGAGCATAACGACCGCGACTTCGGCCTTCTCGAGCGCGGCGGAGGTGCGCAGCGACGCGTAGAAGTCGGAGCCCTGCGAGAGGTGCACTCGACGGCGGATGCCGGCGGTGTCGACGAAGCGCCACACCTTGCCGGCGATCTCGACCTGCTCGTCGACCGGGTCGCGGGTGGTGCCGGCGAGGTCGTTGACGACGACACGCTCCTCCCCCGCAGCCTTGTTCAGCAAGCTCGACTTGCCGACGTTCGGGCGACCGAGGATGGCAACGCGGCGGGGCCCGCCGACCTCCTTCTTCGCGACGGCCGACTCCTCCGGCAGCTTCGCCAGCACGACGTCCAGCAGATCGGCCACACCGCGACCGTGCACGGCCGAAACCGGGTACGGCTCGCCCAGGCCGAGCGACCACAGCGTGGCGGCGTTCGGCTCCTGGCGGGCGTCATCGACTTTGTTCGCCGCGAGGAAGACCGGCTTCTTGGTCTTACGCAGAAGCTTCACGACATGCTCATCGGTCGCCGTGGCGCCCACGTTCGCGTCGACCACGAAGATCACGGCGTCGGCGAGGTCGATCGCGACCTCGGCCTGCGCGGCGACGGACGCGTCGATGCCCTTCGCGTCGGGCTCCCATCCGCCGGTGTCGACGATGGTGAAGCCGCGGCCGACCCACTCCGCCTTGTACGAGACGCGGTCGCGGGTAACACCCGGCGTGTCCTCGACGATCGCCTCACGGCGACCGAGGATGCGGTTCACGAGCGCGGACTTGCCCACGTTCGGGCGACCCACGATCGCGACCACCGGCAGTGTCGGCAGGTAGCGGATCGCATCCGGATCGTCGTCGTCGTACTCGAGGAGACCGAGGTCCTCCTCGTCGAGTTCGTAGTCCGCGAGCCCGCGTCGGAGCGAATCCGCCCGGGAGGCCGCGAGGTCCTCATCGATGTCTTGTAGACGTTCGACGAGATCGTCGTCGCCGAAATTCAGCTCGTCGTCACCGACGTGCGTTTCCTGTGCCATGACCGGCCCTTGCTGTAGAGAGGTGGACCTCGGCGATGACCGCGTCAACGGTCTGCTCGAAGTCGAGATCGGTGGAGTCGATCAAGGTGACTCCTTCTGCGGCGTTCATGAAGTCGACCACCTTGGAGTCGGCTCGGTCCCGTGACCGCAGCGCCGCCCCCGTCGCCTCAGCGGACTCGGTGGTGACCTCCTTGGAACGCCTGGCCATTCTAGCCTCTTCGGTGGCCGTGAGCAGGATTCGCGTCGCAGCATCCGGCGCGACGACCGTCGTGATGTCTCGGCCTTCGACGATGATGCCCGCCTTGCGGGTCTCACCGATGATCCGGCGGAACAGCAGGGTGATGCGGCGGCGCACCTCCGGCACCTTCGCCACGGCCGACACCTGGGCGGTCACGCGGGGCTCGCGGATGAGCGCGGTCACCTCGGTTCGACCGACCCAGACGGAGTACTGCTCGGGGTCGGTCCCGATGGAGTAGTCGAAGCCGTCGAGCGCATCGACGATCGCGTCGGGGTCCTCGAAGTCGACACCGACGTCGAGTCCGTGCCAGGCCAGCGCGCGATAGGCGGCACCGGTGTCGAGGAACTCGAAGTCGAGGCGACGGGCCGCCTCGCGGCTCACGCTCGACTTGCCGCTTCCAGCAGGGCCATCGACAGCCACAACGACGGGCGGATCGAAATCGTCGCCCTCGGCGCGGTGCCGCCCGCGCACCTTCGGCTCGACGGCCGCATCATCTTTGAGCCCGTGCTCCGAAATGCGTTGCTGGTTCATCCGCTGCGGGGTCATGCGGTTGAGCGCCGGGCGCCCCTCGGAATAGTCGCGGTCGCTCATCCGGCGATCCTCCAGCCCCGTGCGCTCAGTTCCTCGGTCAGGAACCCGACCGATTCGGGCAGCACGGAAATCTCGGCGAGACCCACGAGCCGTCCCTGGGCGTGTTCGAGGCGCACGTCCTCGAGGTTCACACCCACCTCGCCGATCTCGACCAGCAACCGGGCGAGTTCACCCGGGCGGTCCTCGACCAGCACGATCACCTGCGCGAAGCGCTGGTCCTGTCCGTGCTTACCGGGCAGGCGCGCGACGCCGGCGTTGCCGTCCGCGAAGTCTTCGGCGATCACGCGGCGCGACCCTGCGCCGTCGAGCGCACGCAGCGCATCCGTGAAACCCACGACGTCGTCGCGGAAAGCGTCGAGCACGGCCACGACGTGGTCGCGGTTGGCGCCGAGGATCTGCAACCACAGCTCAGGGGCGGATGCGGCCAGCCGCGTCACGTCGCGAACTCCCTGGCCGGCGAGGCGCAGCGCATCGTTCGGCGCGTCGAGCAGACGCTTCGCCAGCAGCGTCGAGACGACCTGCGGCACGTGCGACACCAGCCCGACCGAGAGGTCGTGCGCATCCGGGTCCATCTCGACGATGGTGGAGCCGAGGTCGAGCGCGAGTCCCTCGACGAGGCGCAGCGCCTCCGCCGGGGTCTCGCCGTCGCGGCAGATCACCCACGGGCGCCCGACGAAGAGATCACCTCGGGCCGAAACCGCTCCCCCGCGTTCACGACCGGCCATCGGGTGCGAGCCGATGTAGCGGGTGAGATCGACGCCACGGGAACGCAATTCACGCAGCGGCTGCATCTTCACGCTGGCGACATCGGTCACGACCGCATCGGGGTAGGCGAGCAGCTCGCGTTCGATCACGCGACCGACCACATCCGGAGGCACGCACACCACGATCAGCGCCGGGGCGTCCCCGGACGCAGCGGCACGGCCGGCACCGTAGTCGATCGCCAACGACAAGCTCGCGGGCGAGGAGTCGTCCAAGATCACGTCGACTCCTCGCGACGCGAGGCCGAGGCCGATGCTCGCACCGAGGAGTCCGGAACCGACGACACGGATCTGACCCGACACGCGCATCGCGGGGGTCGCAGGATGCAGGAGGTCGGTCACCGCCACACTCTACCGACTCCCGCGGCGCTGCCTATTCGCCCGGCCGCATCGCTCGCCTCCTCCACAGGGTGGGTTTCAGCGTGAGTTGTCCCGGATCGGGTCGAACGTGTGTTCGATGTCGGCGGTCTGTGGTGTCATATCTGTATGGAAGATACGAACAGCGAGCAGACACCCGAAGAGGTGCGCGGCACGGTCCGGCAGCACGGAGACCGCGCCGCACACCTCGCCCGGTCGACGGCTCCTGCGCTGCTCGCCGGGCTTGAAGAGTTGTACGCCGGGTACCTCGTCGCCCGGAGCCGACCCGATCTTTTCGCCACGGGGAAGCATTTGGTGCGCGGGGATCTGCGGGAGCTGGTGGAGCGGTCGATCCGCGCCGAGTTCGCCGTCGCGCTCGGCGTGTCGGAATGGGTCGCGTCGCGCGAACTGGAACGGGCGCAACTCCTGGTCGAGGATCTTCCTTTGACGCGTTCTGCGTTAGCGGATGCGCGGATGCGGTGGGATGCCGGGCAGGTCATCTGCGACGTCGCCGGCGGCCTGGACCGCTCCTGCCGGGCCGCGCTGGATGAACGCGCCGTCGAGCTCGCCGGCGAGATGACGCCGGCGCAGCTGAAGAAGGCGCTGCAGCAGCTGCGCGAGATTCTGGACGAGACGCCGCTGAGCGAGCGTCACGCGGCAGCGAAGAGGCGGCGGAACGTGTGGGTGACGCCGGAGCCGGACGGGATGGCGACCCTGTCCGCGCTGCTGCCGGCGCCGGTCGCTGTTGCGGCGTTCAACCGTCTGGATCGCATCGCCCGTGCGGCCCGTGATCTGGAGGGTGAGGAGCGTTCCCTCGCGCAGTTGCGGGCGGATGCGGCCGGTGACCTGCTCTGCGACGGTGACATCGCCGGCACTACCCCGATCCACGACCACACCACCCCGACACCGACCTTCGTGCGCGGCATCCGCGCGGAAGTGCGCGTCACCCTCCCGGCGACGACCGCCGCCGGGTTGGACGACGCGCACGGTCACCTCGACGGGTACGGCGTCATCGACGCCGACACCGCCCGCGAACTCGTCGCCGCAGGGGATGCGTTCTTCCGGGTGTTCACCGACCCGGTCACGTGCATGGTGACGAGTGTCGAGCGGATGCTCCGCACCCCACCGAAGCAGATGCGACTGTTCATCGAGCTGCGCGCCGACACCTGCATGTTCCCCGGATGCATCCGCCCCGCATCCAAGGCCGAAATCGATCACGCGATCGAATGGCGCAACGGCGGCCACACCGCCACCGAGAATCTCCTGCCCTTATGCGTCGCCCACCATCATGTGCGCCACGGCGACCGGTGGACCTACCTACCGCATCCGGACGGCACCGCCGACTGGACCACCCCCACCGGCCGCCACGTCACCACCCGCCCCGCGCCTGTACCGGGCGCGAAACCGGCTCCGCGCTTCACCGAACCGGCAGCGAGACCGACGTCGATCTTCGACCCGTCGCCACCTGATCCCGGACCGGCACCCTTCTGAAAAGCGCCGAGCGGAACGATCCACGATCGACTCGACGTCAGCGCCGTCCGCCGATGTGCTCCCGCTGCCCATCGTGGATTCCGGCGACCCATTCCCAACCCGGCTCGGGCGACTGGATGCGCGGGTCGATCGGATCCCGCCCGTCGCGCAGTGCGAGGACGTACGAGCGGTCCTGCTCGACTCGGGCGCGCAGGTCCGTCCCCGCCGATCCGTGACCCGGGATCACGACGTCCACGTGGTCGGCACGCTCCTCGAAAAGGTCGAGTGCCGAGAGGTAATCGCCGATCGGGTCGGCGGCCGCGAAATCGAGCATCGGTGGAAAGAGATCGGAGAGCATGTCACCCGCTATGAGTACGCGCCGCTCCTCGAGGAGCAGGGCGGCGTGGCCGACCGAGTGCGCCCGATGCTCGATGATGCGGACACCGGTACCCTCCCACGGCAGCATCGTCACGCCGGTCGGCAACGGCGTGATCAGGCCGAAGAGATCCAGAGGTACCGCATCGGCGATCTCGGGCGGCATCGCGTCAGCGACCTGCGAACGCCAGGCGGTTCCGGCCAGCAGTTCACGCATCTCCGCAGCGCAGCGCCCCGTGCCGTCGCGCGGAACATCGCCCAGCTCGAGGTCCCACAACACGTGATCCCAGTGCGGATGCGTCGCGAAACCGACAGCGACCGTCCGGCTGGACTCACGCAGCACCGTCGCCAGCTCGCGCATCTCGACCGTGGTGAGTCCCGGATCGACGAGAAGGACTCCGCCGACCCCGTCCACGATCACCGCGTTGTTGCGAAGCAGCTCGCTCCGGTGCGTCTGCACGCCCTCCACCACCTGCGTCAGCATCCGTCAGTCCTCCATCCGTGCCGGGATGGTACCCGGCCAGCGCCCTGTCAGTGCCCGGTCAGTGCCCGGTCAGTGCGTCTCGCGGCGCTGCTTGTCCGCGCCCGAGCGGCGCGGCGTCACGCCGGGGCGGGCCGTGCGGCTCTCGCCGCCGCGGGCGATGGTGAGCAGCGCGCCCAACTCGTCGCGGGTCAACTCGCGGGTCTGTCCGGGTGCGAGGGTGCCCAGGTGCAGCGGGCCGAAGCTGCGACGCACCAGCTCGAGCACCGGATGCCCGACGGCCGCCATCATCCGGCGCACGATGCGATTGCGTCCGGAATGCAGTGTCAGCTCGACGATCGAGTTGCCGCCACGGGAAGCAGCCGTCATCAGGCGTGCCTTGTCCGCCACGATCTGACCGTCCTCCAGCTCGATGCCACGGGTCAGCTGCGCGATGGTTTGCGGCAGCACCGTGCCCTGCACCTTCGCGATGTACGTCTTACTCACCCCGAACGACGGATGCGCCAGCACATGCGCGATCTCGCCATCGTTGGTCAGCACCAGCAGGCCCGACGTCTCGGCGTCGAGGCGGCCGACATTGAACAGGCGCTCCTCGAATTGCTCGGTGAAACGGGTCAGGTCGGGGCGCCCGCGCTCATCCGACAGCGAGGAGACCACACCGACGGGCTTGTTCAACATCACGTAGCGCCGCGTACCGTCCAGCTGAACGGCCACATTGTCGACGGCCAGCTTGTCGATGGAGGGATCGATCCGACGGCCGAGCTCGGTGACGACCTCGCCGTTCACCCGCACGCGCCCCGCGACGATCATCTCCTCGGCGACACGACGAGAAGCGACACCTGCCGCTCCCATCACCTTCTGCAACCGCTCACCGTCGGTGCTCCGCTCGGTGTCGTTGCGCTGGGTGTTGTTGCCCTCGTCGTCAGCTGTCATGGTCGAATCCGTCCCGTCCGTCGCTCAGGAACGGCGACACGTGCGGCAGCTCCTCGAGCGAATTGATACCGAGGTGCGTCAGGAGCACCTCGGTGGTGCCGTAGAGCACCGCGCCCGTTTCGGGGTCGTGCCCCTTCTCGGCGATGAGTCCTCGGCTCAGCAGCGTCCGCGCCACCGAATCGACGTTGACCGCGCGGATCGAAGCGACCTGCCCCCGCGAGATCGGTTGTTTGTAGGCGATCACCGCGAGCGTCTCGAGTGCTGCCTGCGAAAGCCTGGTGGGGTTCTGGGTCAACACGAAATCGGAGACGATGCTGTCGTATTCGGGCCGCACGTAGATCCGCCACCCGCCGGCCACCTCGCGCAGCTCGAAGCCGCGTCGCACGGATCCGTCAGTCCCGTCGTAATCGGCGACGAGACGCTCGATCGATTGGCGCACGACGGCGACCGGACGCGACAGCGCCGTGCCGAGCGACACCAAGGATTGAGGCTCCTCGGCCACCATCAGGATCGCTTCGATGGCCCGATCGATCTCGAACGCGACCGTGCCGGGTTCAGCACTCACAGTTCATCGCCCACAGTTCATCGCCCACAGTTCATCGCCCACAGTTCATCGCCGACAGTTCATCGCTCATAGTCGGCTCCAAGGGCGGCTAGGTTCGCATCCGACCACTCCTCGGCGACCCAGCTCAGCGTCAATTCGCCCAGGGGTTCCGGCTGCTCGAACACGATCGCGGCGTGCCGGTACAACTCGAGCACCGCGATGAATCGGGCGACGATGACACCCTTCTCCCCGCTCGCGTCGACGATGAGTTCGCCGAAGGTGGCGCTCGGTCGGGAGCGGAGCATCGCGACGATGTGTGCGGCCTGCTCCCGGATGCTGATCGCCGGGGCGTGCAGATGCTCGAGACCCACGGTCGGCACGGCTTTCGGAGCGAGCGCGACCGCGGCGAGGGCTGCGAAATCGTCCGGCGAGAGGGTCCACAGCAGTTCGGGCGCGACCGCACGGTAGGCCGGCTCGAGCGGCACGGAACGCACGTGCCGCGCGGTCTCGATGGCGATCCGCTCGGCGAACCAGGCCGAGACCTGCTTGAAGGCGCGGTATTGCAGCAGCCGTGCAAAAAGCAGGTCGCGAGCCTCGAGCAGAGCTGCGTCCTCGGCGTCGACGAGTTCGCCCTGCGGCAGCAGTCCGGCGATCTTCAGATCGAGCAGGGTCGCGGCGACGACGACGAACTCGGAGGCCTGGTCGAGACCCTCGAGCGTGTCGATGCCGTGCAGGTAGGAGAGGAATTCGTCGGTCACCGAGCTCAGCGCGATCTCGGTGATATCGAGCTCCTGCTTCGCGATCAAGCGCAGCAGGAGGTCGAACGGGCCCTCGAAGTTGCTCAGCGCGAGGCGGAAGCCGACAGTTTCCGGTGCAGGCGGTGCGGTCTCGACGAGTGCGGTTCTGACGGGTGCCGTGTCGACGCGTGCCGTGTCGACGGGTGCCATGTCGACGGGTGCTGCGGCGATCGGCTCAGGCGACGGCGCCACGCGAGATCAGCTCCCGAGCGACCTGACGGTACGCCTTGGCCGCGTTATGCTCGGGCGCGAACTGCGTGATGGGTACCCCCGACACGCTGGCGTCCGGGAACTTCACCGTACGACCGATCACGGTTTCGAGTACCGCGTCGCCGAATGCCCCGACGACGCGCTCCAAGACCTCGCGCGAGTGCAGGGTCCGCGAGTCGTACATGGTCGGCAAAATCCCATCGAGCTCGATCACGGGGTTCAGCCGATCGCGGACCTTGTCGATCGTCTCGATCAGCAGGGCGACACCGCGCAACGCGAAGAACTCGCACTCGAGCGGGATCAGCACACCGTGGCTGGCCGTCAACGCGTTCACGGTCAGCAGCCCGAGGGAGGGCTGGCAGTCGATCAGGATCACGTCGTAGTCCTGGCTGACCTTGCGCAGCACGCGGGCGAGGATCTGCTCGCGCGCAACCTCGTTGACGAGGTGAACCTCGGCTGCGGAAAGGTCGATGTTCGCCGGGATCACGTCGAGGTTCGGGATCGCGGTCTTCTGGATCGCCTCCTTCGGGTCCTTCACGGTGCCCAGAAGCAGGTCGTAGATCGTGACCGCGTCGTAGGCGGCGATGCCCAGGCCCGCCGAGAGCGCGCCCTGCGGGTCGAAGTCGATGGCCAGCACGCGACGGCCGTACTCGGCGAGCGTCGCACCCAGATTGATGGTGGTCGTCGTCTTGCCGACCCCGCCCTTCTGGTTGCAGAGCGAGATGATGCGGGCCGGACCGTGACCGGTCAACGGCGCGGGCACCGGGAAGTCACGCAAGGGACGACCGGTCGGCCCGAGAACCGGCGACTCGAGGCCCGCGAGTTCGGTCTTCTCGTCCGTACGTCGTGTCACCTGCGATGTCCTCACTTCCGAGTGACCGCGCGGAGCTCCCGCGCGGCACGCTCCCATCGTACCGGCGCCGGGCTTCAGCCCCGGGTGGCGCGCGGATGCGCCGACGTGTATGCGTCGCGGAGCGCATCCGCGGTGACGAGCGTGTAGATCTGCGTGGTGGCGACGTTCGCGTGACCGAGCAGCTCCTGCACGACGCGTACATCCGCACCGCCGGCGAGCAGGTGGGTCGCGAAGGAGTGCCGGAACGTGTGCGGCGAGACGTGGGCCTCGAGTCCGGCCCGCTTCGCCGCGGCCTGGATGATCAACCAGGCATTCTGCCGCGAGACGCGATGCCCTCGGCTGCCGAGGAAGAGCGCCGGCGTCGCCGCGCCGCGACGGGAGAACTCGGGTCGCGCACGCACCAGGTAGGTATCGATCGCGTCGCGAGCGAACCGGCCCAGCGGCACCATCCGCTGCTTCGAACCTTTGCCCGTGAGTCGTACGACCTCGGCGTCGAAGACGTCGTCGACGTTGAGAGCGACGGCCTCCGAGATCCGCGCACCGGTGGCGTAGAGAAGTTCGAGAAGCGCCCGGTCGCGCAGTGCCTGCAACTCATCACCGGCCGTCGCCGACAGCAGCTGCGCCATCTGCTCGATCGTGATCGCCTTGGGCAGGGTGGACGGCAGCTTGGGCGGCGTCACCTCGCGCGCGACGTCGTCGACAACGTCCCCCTCCTCCAGAGCGAAGCGGTGCAGCCCGCGGACGCTCGAGAGGATCCGCGCTCGCGACGACGCGGCGAGCGGCTTCTCGCCGTCCCCGTCGGGGATCCGCCGCTCGGCCAAAAAGCCCGCGAACTCGGTGACGTCGGTGCGTCTCAGCTCGGTCAGGTCAGCGACGCCGCGCTCGTCGAGCCACCTCAGGTAGATCGCGAGGTCGCGCCGGTACGCGGCGATCGTGTGGGCCGACAGTCCGCGTTCCACGCGCGCCTGACGCAGGAAAGCGTCGACCTGCCGGGCCGGGCCGTCAGCGCCTCCGGCGGTCACTCCGCGCTGTACCGGGGGTGCCTGGTCCACGGCTCGTTCGCGTCACCGAGACCCGCCCATCCGCGCGAGCGCGCGGTGAAGGCGGCGAGAGCGCCGATGGTCAGAGAGGGGTTCTGCACCCGGCGCGCCAGAACGGCGTCGACGATCTCGTCGAGCGGAACCCAGCGGAGTTCCATATCCGCCTCCTCGCCCTCGCGGACGAAGTCGGTCTCGATCGGCGCGAGCTCGCGAGCGAGGTAGATCCGCAACGGCTCGTTGCTGCCGCCGGGCGACGAGAAGTACTCGCTCAGCAGATCCCATTTCGCTGCCTGCAGGTCGGCCTCTTCGGCCAACTCGCGCTGCGCGGCGACCAGACCGGATTCGCCGACCACATCGAGCAGGCCGGCCGGGATCTCCCATTCCCGGCTGCGGATGGGGTGCCGATACTGCTTGATCACCGCCACCTCGTCCGCGTCATTGATCGCCAGTACCGCCACGGCACCGGTGTGGTCCATGAACTCGCGGCGGAGAGTCTCGGTGCCGTACTCGAACGTCTCGGAACGGATGTCCCAGATCGCGCCGGCGAACACCTTCTCGCTCGAGATGATCGTCGGAGACGCGCCCTCGTCCTGCAGCGGCTCAGTCATCCTGCGACTCGACCTCGAACAGGCGGGTCGCTTCCTGACGGTTCAGAGCCGCGTGAACGAGCCCGGTGAACAGCGGATGCGCGTTGTTGGGTCGCGACCGCAGCTCGGGGTGCGCCTGGGTGCCGATGTAGTACGGGTGCTTCTCGCGCGGCAGCTCGACGTACTCCACCAGGTGGCCGTCGGGCGAGAGGCCCGAGAACCACAGGCCGGCCTCGGCGATGCGGTCGCGGTAGGTGTTGTTGACCTCGTAGCGGTGGCGGTGCCGCTCGGCCGCCTCGGGTGCCCCGTAGACCTCGGCCGCGATCGAGCCCTCGGCCAACTTGGCGTTGTAGAGCCCGAGACGCATCGTGCCGCCCATGTCACCGGAGGCGAGGATCTCGACCTGCTCCGCCATCGTCGCGATCACCGGGAACTCGGTCTCGGGGTCGAACTCGGAGCTGGACGCCCCTTCGAGGCCGGCCTCGTTGCGCGCGTACTCGATGACCATGCACTGCAAGCCGAGGCACAGCCCGAGCGTCGGAATGCCCTGCTCGCGGGCGAAGCGCAACGCGCCGAGCTTGCCCTCGATGCCACGGATGCCGAAGCCGCCGGGGACGCAGATGCCGTCGACTTCGGAGAGCACCTTCGCCGCGGCGTCGGGGTTCTCGAGGCCGTCGGACGCGATCCAGCGGATGTTGACCTTGGTCGCCTGCGCGAAGCCACCGGCTCGCAACGCCTCGGTGACCGAGAGGTAGGCGTCGGGCAGGTCGATGTACTTGCCGACCAGGCCGATCGTGACCTCGTGCTTGGGCTCGTGAACCGCGTCGAGCAGCTTCGACCACCCCGCCCAGTCCACCTCGCCGGCCTCGAGACCGAGCTGCTTGATGATGTACGCGTCCAGACCCTGCTCGTTGAGCATGCTCGGGATCTCATAGATGCTCGAGACGTCCTTGGCGTTCACCACGGCCTGCTCGTCGACGTCGCACATCAGCGCGATCTTCTTCTTGTTCGATTCCGACACGGGCCGGTCGCTGCGCAGCACCAGCGCGTCCGGCTGGATACCGATCGAGCGCAGAGCCGCGACGGAGTGCTGCGTCGGCTTGGTCTTCTGCTCGCCCGAGGCACCCATGAACGGCACGAGCGATACGTGTACGAAGAAGACGTTGCCGCGACCGAGTTCGTGGCGCACCTGGCGCGCCGACTCGATGAACGGCTGGCTCTCGATGTCGCCGACGGTGCCGCCGATCTCGGTGATGATTACGTCGGGCTGCGGGTCGTCCTCGGACTGCAGGCGCATGCGGCGCTTGATCTCATCCGTGATGTGCGGGATGACCTGAACGGTGTCGCCGAGGTACTCCCCCGCCCGCTCGCGCGCGATCACGCGGGAGTAGATCTGCCCCGTGGTCACGTTGGCGGCCTGATTGAGGTTGATGTCGAGGAATCGCTCGTAGTGGCCGATGTCGAGGTCGGTCTCGGCGCCGTCGTCGGTCACGAAGACCTCGCCGTGCTGGAACGGGTTCATCGTTCCGGGGTCGACGTTCAGATAGGGGTCCAGCTTCTGCATCACGACGCGCAGCCCGCGCGCGGTGAGCAAATTGCCGAGGCTCGCGGCGGTGAGGCCCTTGCCAAGAGAGGAGACCACACCACCGGTGACGAAGATGTGCTTCGTGACCTTGGGGTCTGCAGAAGGAGAAGAAGTGACCGCGCTTGAAATATCCACCACGGGCTTCCATCCTAACAACACATTCGGCACCGTCCGATGCCTCCTCGTTTCGGCTGCGTTACGTCTGCGTCAGCCGGCGGCGGCGGTCTCGAGCAGTTCCTGAGCGTGTGCGAGGGCGCTCTCCGAGTCGGCGAGGCCCGAGAGCAACCGCGCCATCTCGGACACCCGCTCGGCCGCACCGAGTTGGGTGACGGCGGACGACGTGACCGAGCCATCCGAACCTTTCGACACCCGGAGGTGATTGGTCGCGAACGCGGCGACCTGAGCCAGATGGGTGACCACGATCACTTGGGCCGACTCGGCGAGACGTGCCAGACGCCGGCCGATCTCGATGGCGGCGGCACCACCGACGCCCGCGTCGACCTCGTCGAAGACGAAGGTCGGCACCGGATCGTTCGCCGCGAGAACCACCTCGATCGCGAGCATCACCCGCGACAGCTCGCCACCGGAGGCGCCGCGAGCCAGCGGACGCGGCGTCGCCCCCGGATGCGGCTGCAGCAGCATCTCCACGGTGTCGCGACCGTGCGCCGTCGGCTCGCCGTCGGCCATCACCGTGACCTCGAGGCGCGCATCCGGCATCGCCAGGGCGCCGAGCTCCTCCGTCACGCGCCGGCTGAGCTGCTCGGCGGCGGTCGTGCGCAAGGCCGTCAGCCGATCGGCGAGTTCCGTCACGAGCACACGATCGGCTTCGGTGTCGTGCGCCAGAGCGGCGATGCGCTCGTCATCGCCATCGAGCTCGAGGAGTCGCGCGCCGGCCGTCTCGACGAGGTCGAGCACGTCGTCGAGCGTCGGACCGTAGCGTCGTGCCAGCGTCGCGAGTTCCCCGCGTCGGTCCTCGACCAGTTCGAGATCGTGCGCGCCGTCCACATCGAGGCTCGCGAGGTAGCTCGAGAGCTGACCGGCCGTGTCGGCGAGCAGCACGGCCGCCGTCGTGAGCGATTCCGCCAACGGAGCGAGCTCGGCGTCGTGTTCGGCCGCTCGCTCGAGCATCCGCCGCGACGACTCGACCAGGGTGACGGCATCGTGCCCGTCAAGATCCTCCGATGAGAGCGCCTCGCGCGCTTGGGCCGCCGCCACCCGGAGCTGCTCGATGCTGCCCAGCCGATCCGCT
Source organism: Microbacteriaceae bacterium VKM Ac-2855 (assembly GCA_013204985.1). Lineage (GTDB taxonomy): Bacteria > Actinomycetota > Actinomycetes > Actinomycetales > Microbacteriaceae > Rathayibacter. The sequence goes on along the minus strand of JABMLG010000015.1, from coordinate 2,895 downwards.
TGGGCGGCCAAGGCCTCGTCCTCTCCGCGCTGCGGAGCCACTGCTTCGATCTCGGCCAGCGATGCGCGAAGATTCTCGGCCTCGATCAGACGGGCGTCCCGGGCCGACGTCAGCTCGTCCAGTTCATCGCGATTCGACCGCCAGCGAGCGAAAGCGCTCGCGTAGTCGGCAGCGATCTCGCCCAACCCGGCGCCACCGAAACGGTCGAGCGCTTCGCGTTGAGCGGATGCGGAGCGCAGCCGGATCTGATCCGACTGGCCGTGCACCACGACCAGCTGGCCTGCCAACTCGCTGAGCACACTCACCGGAGCACCACGACCGCCGACGACGGCACGGCTGCGGCCCTCTGCCGACACCGACCGCGAGAGCAGCAACTCGGGACCGTCGAGATCACCGCCCGCGTCGCGGACACGTTCGGCGACAGCACCGTCCTCCGCCACCAACCAGCGCCCCGAGACCCAGGCCTGGCTGCTGCCGGCTCGCACCGCCGAGGCATCCGACCGGGATCCGAGGACGAGCCCCAGCGCCGTCACGACCATCGTCTTGCCGGCACCGGTCTCACCGGTCACGGCGGTGAAACCGGCCCCGAGCGGCAGGGTCGCCTCGGCGATCACGCCGAGATCGCGGATGGACAGCTCTTCGAGCATCCGGTCATCTCCTCTGCGTCATAGTGCGGCTGCCGCGGTGCGGTCGCGTGCGCCGCTGTGTTCGGGCGGGTGCGCCAATGGGTTCGGGCGCGTGCGCCAATGGATTCGGGCGCGTGCGCCATTGGGTTCGGGCGGGCCGATCAGTCCGCGTCTTCCTCGCCCCGCCAGCCACGAACCGGCAGACCGAACTTGTGCACGAGTCGGTCGGTGAACGGAGCGTCGTGCAGGCGAGCCAGACGCACCGGCACATCCGAGCGACGCACTACGACCCGCGCACCCGGCGCCAGCTCGTACGTGCGTCGACCGTCCGCCCAGAGTACGCCGATCCCGTCCGTACGCCGCTTCACCTCGATCGCGAAACTGGAGTTGGGCCCCACCACGAGGGGACGAGCGAAGAGCGCGTGCGCACTCAGCGGCACGAGCAGCATCGCGTCGAGTTCGGGCCACACGATCGGCCCACCGCCGGAGAACGCGTAGGCAGTGGACCCCGTGGGAGTGGAGACCACGACTCCGTCGCAGCCGAAGCTGGAGAGCGGGCGACCATCGACACCGATGACGACCTCGAGCATCCGCTCGCGACTCGTCTTCTCGACCGTGGCCTCGTTCAACGCCCAGGTCTCGAACACGGTCACGTCGCCGACTTTGACCCGTACGGAGAGCGTCATCCGCTCTTCGACGGCGTAGTCACGTGCGAGCCCGCGAGCCACAGCGGCATCGAGGTCATCGCGCTCGCTCTCGGCGAGGAAACCGACATGACCGAGATTGACTCCGAGAAGCGGAGCGGTGCCTCCTCGCGCGATTTCCGCCGCCCGCAGGATCGTCCCGTCTCCACCGAGCACAAACACCAGCTCGACGTCCTGCAGAACGACGTCACGATTGAGGACAGCGGTGCCGTCCAGCCAGGGGGCGGCCGCGACGATGCCGACCTCGTCCTCGGCGCAGAGTACAGCGCGCGCGCCCGACCGAATCAGACGCTCGACCACCAGGATCGCCGCCTGCAGCGAGTCGTCGCGGCCGGTATGGGCGACCACCAGGATGTTGCGGTCCTCGGAACTGCTGAGCATCGAGCGGCCGTCCTCCACATTACGTCGGGTCGTTCCACGAAGAAGTGGAATCGTGACACCAGTCCTCATCATCCCGCGAGGCGGGTGACCGTGTCCCTCCATTGTGTCGGAATCGTGCCCCGTTCGCGGCTGAGCCAGGCGAGGTACTCGTGGTTGCCGTTCGTGCCGAGGATCGGCGACTCGATCAATCCCGCGGTACCCAGCCCCACGTCCCACGCCGACCAGAGGACGTCGGATACCGCTTCCACGCGCAATGACGGATCGCGGACGATGCCCTCACGGATCCCGGTCCGACCCACCTCGAACTGCGGCTTGATCAGCATTACGAGATCGGCGTCCGCCGATATCGCGGAGGACAAGGCCGGCAGGATGAGTCGCAGCGAGATGAACGAGACGTCCGAGACGACGAGATCCGGCACAGACGCGGTGCCGGCAGCCGAAGCCAGCGCAGCAGGCGTGAGGTCGCGCGCGTTGAATCCCTCGATGACGTGCACGCGCTCGTCCGAGCGGATGCGCGGAGCCAACTGGCTGTGGCCGACGTCGAGCGCGATCACAGTCGCAGCTCCTCGCTCCAGGAGCACCTGGCTGAAACCGCCCGTGGATGCACCGACATCGAGCGCGATCCGCCCACGGACCTCGATCGAGGAGAAGGTATCCAACGCGCCGATCAGTTTATGGGCGGCTCTGCTGACGTAATGGTCGAGACCGTCGACATGGACTTCCTGTCCGTCGAAGACCCGAAAAGACGCCTTGATGACGGGAGCGCCATCCACTCGGACGAGACCGTCAGCGATGAGACGCGCAGCATGAGTTCGCGAACGCGCAAGGCCGAGCTCCGAAAGGGCTGTGTCCAGACGAATGCCGGCCGGGGTGTTGTCATCGGTCATCGGCGCGCGTCGGATTCTTCGAGACGCTCACGGAGTTCGTCGGTCAGAGCGGCATACTCCACCGCGCGGGTGGGCAGCGGCTGCGACTCGATGCGAGCCAGTCGCTCGGCCAGCGCGAATTTCCGTGCGGCGTCGCCCATCGATTCTTCCGACATCCTCGTCCTCCCGAATGATCGTCTCTTAAACAACAAAAGCCACCCAGACAGTGGGTGGCTCTTGTTGTGTGTTCTGTGAACACGAATGGGTGTCCGGCGGTGTCCTACTCTCCCACAGGGTCCCCCCTGCAGTACCATCGGC
>JABMLG010000014.1 GCA_013204985.1 Microbacteriaceae bacterium VKM Ac-2855 | reverse complement strand
GCCCTTCGTGAGGCAGAACTACTTCTTCTTGGCCTGAGCGCGACGCTGCTCGCGGTTCACCGGGGCGTCTTCGACCGGAGCATCCTGCGCCTGGCCGAAGGCACCCTTCGAAGCCGGGGCGACCGGAGCCGCCGCGCGGGCCTCGACGACGCGAGCCTTGGCCGTGGCCGCCTGCTGCACCTGGCCGCGCTCGTTGCGCACCTCGACCCCGCCCGAGTCGCTCGGCGCGGTGTAGCTCAGCTTCTCCGCTGGAGCCGACGCGCGAGCGAGACCCTTCGCGGCCACGCCGGCGACCTCGCCCGGGGCCTGGGTCACCTCGACCTCGAGGTTGAACAGGAAGCCGACGGTCTCCTCGCGGATCTGACCCATCATCTGCTGGAACAGAGCGAAGCCCTCGCGCTGGTACTCGACCAGCGGATCGCGCTGCGCCATCGCCCGCAGGCCGATGCCGTCCTTGAGGTAGTCCATCTCGTAGAGGTGGTCGCGCCAGCGGCGGTCGATCACCGAGAGCACAACACGACGCTCGAGCTCGCGCATGGCCGACGAACCCAGGCTCTCCTCACGGCGCGAGTAGGCCAGCTTCGCGTCGGAGAGGATCTCACGGCGCATGAACTCCTTGTTGATGCGGCCGCGGCTACCCGCCTCCTGCACCACCTCGTCGATCGTGAGCGAGATCGGGTACAGCGTCTTCAGCTCGGTCCACAGGGCGTCGAAGTCCCAGTCGTCGCCGTTGCCGTCGCCGGTGTGCACGTCGAGGATCTCGTCGATGACGTCGGTGAGGAAGCGCTGCGTGCGCTCGTGCAGGTCATCGCCCTCGAGGATGTGGCGGCGATCGGAGTAGATCGCCTCACGCTGGCGGTTCAGGACGTCGTCGTACTTCAGCACGTTCTTGCGGATCTCCGCGTTACGCGCCTCCACCTGCGACTGCGCGCTGCGGATGGCGCGGCTGACGACCTTCGACTCGATCGCGATGTCATCGGGGACGTTACCGCGACCCATCAGCGCCTCGGCGGCACCGGAGTTGAACAGGCGCATCAGGTCGTCGGTGAGCGACAGGTAGAAACGGCTCTCGCCCGGGTCGCCCTGACGGCCGGAGCGACCGCGCAGCTGGTTATCGATGCGGCGAGACTCGTGCCGCTCGGTACCGAGCACGTAGAGACCGCCCACCTCGGTGACCTTGTCGGCCTCGGTCGCGACGATCTCCTTCACGCCGGCGAACACGTCGTCCCAGGCGGCCTCGTACTCGTCCGGGGTCTCGACGGGGCTGAGCCCGCGGGAGGTCATCTCGGCGACAGCGAGGAACTCGGCGTTGCCACCGAGCATGATGTCGGTGCCGCGACCGGCCATGTTGGTAGCGACGGTCACCGAGCCGAGTCGGCCGGCCTGGGCGACGATCGCGGCCTCACGAGCGTGGTTCTTCGCGTTCAGCACCTCGTGCCGCACGCCCTTCTTCGCCAGCAGGCGCGACAGGTACTCGCTCTTCTCGACGCTGGTGGTACCGACCAGAACGGGCTGGCCCTTCTCGTGCCGCTCGACGATGTCCTCGACGACCTGGCCGAACTTCGCCTGCTCGTTCTTGTAGACGAGGTCGGGCTGGTCGATGCGCTGCATCTTGCGGTTGGTCGGAATCGCGACGACGCCCAGCTTGTAGGTGCTCATGAACTCGGCGGCTTCGGTCTCGGCCGTACCGGTCATGCCCGAGAGCTTCTTGTAGAGGCGGAAGTAGTTCTGCAGGGTGACGGTGGCGAGCGTCTGGTTCTCGGCCTTGACCTGCACCTTCTCCTTCGCCTCGATCGCCTGGTGGATGCCCTCGTTGTAGCGGCGGCCGGCCAGGATGCGCCCGGTGTGCTCGTCGACGATGAGCACCTCGCCGTTGAGAACGACGTAGTCCTTATCCTTCTTGAACAGCGCCCGGGCCTTGATGGCGTTGTTGAGGAACGAGATCAGCGGGGTGTTCGCCGACTCGTAGAGGTTGTCGATGCCGAGGTAGTCCTCGACCTTCTCGATACCGGGCTCGAGCACGCCCACGGTGCGCTTCTTCTCGTCGACCTCGTAGTCGACGTCGAGGATGAGGCGGTTCGAGAGGTTCGCGAACTCGGCGAACCAGCGGTTCGCCTCACCCGAGGCGGGGCCGGAGATGATCAGCGGCGTACGGGCCTCGTCGATGAGGATGGAGTCGACCTCGTCGACCACGGCGAAGAAGTGACCGCGCTGCACCATGTCCTGCGCCTGCCACGCCATGTTGTCGCGCAAGTAGTCGAAGCCGAACTCGTTGTTCGTGCCGTACGTGATGTCGGCGGCGTACTGCTCACGACGCTGCTCGGGGGTCTGCCCGGCGAGGATCACACCGGTCGTCATGCCGAGGGCGCGGAAGACGCGGCCCATCAGCTCCGACTGGTACGACGCGAGGAAGTCGTTGACGGTGACCACGTGCACACCGCGGCTGGCGATGGCGTTGAGGTAGGCCGGCAGAGTCGCAACGAGGGTCTTGCCCTCGCCGGTCTTCATCTCGGCGATGTTGCCGAGGTGCAGCGCCGCGCCGCCCATGACCTGCACGTCGAAGTGGCGCAGGCCCAGGGTGCGCCGAGCCGCTTCGCGCACGGCCGCGAACGCCTCCGGCAGCAGATCGTCGAGGGACTCGCCGCTGCCGTAGCGCTCACGCAGCTCGACGGTCTCGTTCTTCAACTCCTCGTCGCTGAGGTGCGTGAAGTCCTCTTCGAGGGCGTTGACGGCCTTCGCGTAGTTCTCGAGGCGGCGGAGCAACCGCCCCTCCCCGACACGAAGGACCTTTTCCAGAACTGAGGCCACCGGGTACTCCAAAACGTAAGGGGGGCGCGACTCGCTGTGCGCCGCCGGGCAACACTACCCAGCCTAGCGGCGAGCCGACTGAACATCACCGATGAGTGGACCGCATCCGGAACACCGGCCGACGCCCGGGAAACACACGCGAAAGGGCGAGCCCGCAGGCCCGCCCTTCTGCGAATCGTCGTGTCAGTCGGCCGACTTCGCCGCCAACTCATCGGCCTCGCTGCCGAGTCCGATCACCCCGTAGTCCCAACCCTTGCGCCGGTAGACCACGCTGGGCCGGTCGGTCTCGGAGTCGATGAAGAGGTAGAAGTCGTGTCCGACCAGCTCCATGAAGTCGAGCGCGTCCTCGACCGTCATCGAGGTCGCGGCGAACACCTTCTTCCGGATCACGACGGGGCAGTAGGGAGCCTCTTCGGCCTCCGCCTCCTGCGGCTGTTCGAGTACGATCGTGCCCGTCCGCACCCGCTCGATGGTCTCGGCCTCGGCCGGCTGCAGGCCCACGGTGCTGAAGTCGGCCGCCGCCGCTTCGTGCAACGACGTGGGCCGGTGTTGCCCTCGATGGACTTTCTTCCTGTCCTTCGCCCTGCGCACCCGTTCGAGAAGCCTCCCGAGAGCGACATCGAAGGCCGCGTACTTGTCGGTTCCGCTGGCCTCCGCCCGCACGACCGGGCCCTTCCCGATGAGCGTCAGCTCGACGCGGTCACCACCGTTCGCTCCCTTGGCCTCGTTGTGCCTGCTCGCCTTGATCTCGAGCGCGAGGGCGCGATCGGCGAGATGAGAGATCTTCTCCGACTTCTCCGTTGCGTAGGCCCGGAAGCGATCAGTGATCCCCAGGTTCCGTCCGATGATGTCGATGTCCATGACAACCTCCCTGTCGAACCGGCGTGCCGCCTCTCTCGGGGCGGACCGTTCACGCCGTTTACCCGAGCGTAGACCCGTGTACCCCCATTCGTTACCGAGCATTTCCACCGAGAATGTTCTGGGGGTGCCGTGCATCCGGAGACGATCGGCGTGGCGCACCACGGCGTGGGGTCTGGGCGACCGTCGCCGCCCCGAGCACCGTTCCCCCGGCGGCTCGCACCGCGCGCGCGAGTTCTTCGAGCGTGGATCCGGTGGTGACGATGTCATCGACAAGCACCACCCGGACTCCCCGGAGCTCGTGGCGGGAGCGGAAGGCGCCCACGAGATTCCGACGCCGGCCACCGCGGCCGAGCCCCACCTGGTCGACCGCGCGCCGGTCGCGGCGCAGCACGGCGCTGGGCCGTCCGCCTGCACGTCGCACCAGCAGGTGCACCGGGTCGAATCCTCGCGCCACGCGCCGCGCATAGGAGGAGGGTGGCGATACGAGCAGTACCGAACCCGGCTCGCCCCGCTGCCCCTCGAGGATGGCCCGCACGGAGGCGGCGAGCAGCGGAGCGAGAAGGCTCGCGGCCGGCCGCCGGTGCCGCTCCTTCAGGGCCAGGATCAGCTCGCGCACCACCCCGTCGTACGCTGCGGCGGACACGACTCGGATCGGCTCGGCGCCGACGGTCCGCTCGACGGGCGCTCGTTCTGCGGCGAGCGCCGACACGCATCCTGCGCAGAGCGGGCCATCGGCGTCACCGCAGCCGAGGCAGCTGAACGGCACGAGCACGCGCCCGGCCTCCCGGATCGCCGCGAGCACCGCCTCCATCCCTCCATCGTGCCTCCGGCGGCTCGCCCATCCCGGCCGCGCGGGTGCGGCCGAGGCGGATGAGCGCACGTGCTCGGCTGTGGAGGACACGACGGCCCGCTCGAGCTGCGTCCTAGTAGGGCACCCCGGTCTGCGTCGCCAGGAGCCGCACATCCGTCGCCGTCGTCTGCCAGGCCGAGCCGCGCTGCTGGCGGAGTTCGCCGCCCTCGGCCAGGAGGCGGATCTGGGTGGTGGCGTTGCCCGTGGCTACGGAGACGACACCGGTGGTCGTACCGAGCGCGGTGCGTTTGCCGCCGAGCTGGTGGCCGCGCACCGCGTCCTCCCCCGTGGAGGAGCGCACGACCGACACGACGTCCACGTCATCCACCCACGCCGCGGCGATCGGTGTGCCCAGCATCGAGGCGATCGCGACCGGCTCGCCGATCGCGGAAGGCGCCCCGTTCTCGTCGCGCGTCACCCCGGCGATGAGCACGGTGCTCTGGGTGCCGTTACCGATGAGCGCGAGCGCGCGGGTGCCGTCGCGCGAGATCTGGAAGGCGACGATCCGATCGAGTGCGGGCCACTCCGTCGCGATCTGGATCGACTGCGCCCCTGTTGGTGTGTAGGCGACGAGCTCGTTCGCCGCAGCAGCCGGTACCGACCAGACGTAGCCGAACGGATCCATCGACGGAGCGATCAGCCCGGGCCGGCTGTCGAGCAGCGCACCGGCTCCGGAGGCGGCGAGCAGGTGGACCCCGTCGGCCGCGAGCACGGCTGCCGTGCTCTGCTGCGCACCGAGCGTGACGGCGAGCGGCGCGAGCGCGGCGACCTCGTCGGAGAGCCCGTCGATCGCGGTCACCTCTGTTCCGCTCACGAAGCCGAACGTGCCATCGGTGTTCACGACGAGCGAGCGGGTGTCCACTCGGGGGGTGATCGGCAGCGACGCGGTGCCCGTGGGCACATCGAACGGGTTCTGGTCGACGGAGAGGGTCACCCCGGTCACGCCCGAGACGTTGCCGAGGCTTTTCAACAGCTGCAGTCTCATCAGTTGACGCTGGCGCGAATCCGCCTCCAGCGCGGCCGAATTGAGGTCGACCACCGCTTGGCGTTCATCGACGGGTACGGATTCGGCGCCGAGCGCCGTGCCGGCCGGGAAGGCCGAGACCACGGCGCCCGAGTTCTTGAGCCAGGGGCTCGGCCCGCGCAGCAGTTCGGTGACGATGGTGGTGCTCGTCGACGTGTCGGCCCGCGAGGCGAACCAGCGCAGATCCGGCACCAGGTAGCTCAGGGTCGGGTCGAAGAAGTACAGGGCGTGCGTCGAGAACACCTGATCGAAGGTGGTGCTGTCGATCACCACACCGGCCGGCGGCGAACTGATCCGCCACTCGCCCGCCTCCTGCACGAACGCGTAGTCGAGCGAGAGCTGGGCCGCAGAGGCGACCTCCGAGAAGACGCCGGTGGCGTCGATTTCGGCGACGGGGGTGATCACCAGGCGGATACTCGAGTCGCCCTGTTGCATCTGCTGGCGTTGACCCTGGTCGACGGTGACGTGCTCCGAGGGCGTCCAGTCGGCGCCCGTGCTGAGGAACTCCCGCGCGATCTTGTAGTTGCTCTGGGGGCTGGAGGCCGCGTCGATGAAGCCGCTCAGGATCTCCGCCTGCGTGGCGCCCTCCGCCGGCCCGTTGGGCAAGAAGTCGTACTCGAGGTTCTGCTCGGCCGTGTCGGGTTGGCCGACGCCGACGGATCCGCCACGCGGGATGCCGGCGCAGCCGAAGACGGCGAGCAGCACGAGAACCGCCAGAGCGGCCGAGCGGATGCGGATCACGGACGCTCCTCGCCGTCGAAATAGGCGAGCGCGGCCGGCGGTGGCATCACGATCGGTCCGGTGAAGGTCTGCTCGCCCGCATCGAGCGGCGGGAGAGGGATCGGCGAACTCTCGATGACATCGTCCTGCCGACGCGGGATGGTGAGGCGGAAGCACGCGCCCTTCTCCGGCATCGACCACACCTGGAGCCAGCCGTGGTGTAGCGCCGCATCGTCCTGCGCGATCGCGAGGCCGAGCCCGGTGCCTCCCAGGGTGCGCTTGCGCGACGGATCCGCGCGCCAGAACCGGTCGAACACGCGCGCGACCTCCTCGGCCGTCATCCCGTGCCCGTAGTCACGCACGGCGAGCGCCACCGCCGAGGCGTTGCTGTCGACGGTCACCACGATCTCGTGCCCGCTGCCGTGCTCGATCGCGTTGCCGAGCAGGTTGCGCACGATCCGGCGGATCCGCCGCGAGTCCATGTCGGCGTCGAAATAGCCGCCGGGCGCGGACAGCGTGAGCGTGCACCGATTGGCCTCCGCGATCCCGCGCATCCCGTCGATCTCCTCCCCCGCGAGACGGACGAGGTTGGTGGGTTCGAGTTCGAGGGTCACCGATCCGGCGTCGTGCCGGGAGATCTCGAGCAGGTCGGCGAGCAGGGTCTCGAAGCGCTCGATCTGGCCGTGCAGCAGCTCGGTGGTGCGCTCGGCGACGGGCGGGAAATCCTCGCGCTGATCGAAGAGCACATCGCCGGCGAGCTTCATCGTCGTGAGCGGCGTGCGCAGCTCGTGCGAGACGTCGGACACGAAACGCTGCTGCACCCGGCTCAGGGTCGCCAGCTCGCTGATCTGGGCCTGCAGGCTGTCCGCCATCCCGTTGAAGGAGCGCGCCAGGGTCGCGATGACGTCCTCACCCTTCTCGGGGATGCGCACCTCGAAGTCGCCGGCGGCCAATCGCTGGCTCGTGAGCGCCGCCACGCGCAGCGGAGCGACGACCAGACGCACGACCACCCAGGTGACCCCGCCGATCAGCAGGATGAGCAGCAGTCCCGCGATGCCCAGCACCTGCTGCACGAATTGCAGGGTGCTCTCCGAATCCGCCAGCGAGTAGCCGATGTACAGTTCGTAGCGTCCGGCCGAGCTGGGCAGTTCGAGCGTCGAGCCGACCACGATGCCCGGTTCACCGTCGCCGCCGCTGGGCAGCGTCACGGACTGCCAGTACTGGCCCTCGGCGCCGGCCTGCACCCGCTCGCGCAGGTCGTCGCTGATCACACCGCCCTGAAGCAGCCGCTGGTACACATCCTGCGGCGCGATGGACGACGGCTCCTGCCCCGGCGATCGTACGATCGCGATCAGCGCGGATGAGGACGCGTCGCGCACCGCGGTGCGCACCGTGCTCATCACGGCCTCCAACTCCTGCCGGTTCGAGACCGTCGCTGCGTCGAGGTAGTTCTGCGCCGACGCCGTGGCGCGATAGGTGTCGGCCGTGACCTGGTCCAAGCGCGATTGGAAGAGGTTGTCGCTGATGCTGTACGAGAGGTAGCCACCGGTGGAGACGATGGCGATCCCCGAGAGCAAAACGGTGATGAGCACCGTGCGGAACTGCAGCGAGACCCGCCAGATCCGCCTCACCTCGGCGACGACGCCGCGCAGACGCGAGAGGCGCACGCGCTGGCTCGCCGGGCCCCGCGTCGATGCGGGTCCCGCGACAGCGGCGTCGAGCCGAGTGGTCATCGTCAGCCGGCGGTGACGGCGCCGGCGCGATAGCCGACGCCGCGCACGGTCATCACGATGCGGGGGTTGTCGGGATCTTCCTCCACCTTCGCGCGCAGCCGCTGCACGTGCACGTTCACGAGCCGGGTGTCGGCCTTGTAGTGATAGCCCCAGACCTGCTCGAGCAGCATCTCGCGGGTGAAGACCTGCTGCGGCTTCGAGGCGAGCGCGAGCAGCAGATCGAACTCCAGGGGCGTGAGGCCGATCCGGCTCGCCCCGCGGCGGACCTCGTGCCCGGCGACGTCGAGGCTGATGTCTCCGACCTGCAGGACCTCGTTCTGCGGCGACTGGTTCGGCCGCATCCGCGTCTTGATGCGCGCCACGAGTTCTTTGGGGTTGAACGGCTTGACCATGTAATCGTCGGCGCCGACCTCGAGCCCCTGCACGATGTCGGCGGTGTCGGACTTCGCCGTGAGCATGATGATCGGCACCCCCGACTCGGCTCGGATGGCACTGCACACCTCGATGCCGTCCATCCCCGGCAGCATCAGGTCGAGCAGCACCAGAGCGGGCTTGGCCGTGTGGAACGCTTCGACGGCGCCGGAGCCGTCGGCGCAGAACGAGATCTCGTAGCCCTCCGCGCGCAGCACGATGCCGATCATCTCGGCCAGGGCTGCGTCGTCGTCGACGACCAGGATGCGCGGGTTCATGGGCATCATCTTTCCTCGTTCGTGCAGAATGGCGCGCGTCGTGCGCCTGTGCATACCGTTTCCAGGCTAATCGACGCGGCCTCGGCTCGGCGGAGGTGCATCCGCGTGGTGTGACAGCATGGAGGGGTGACTGACGCGGCGTCGTGGCCACCACCGGGCGACCGGTCGGACGAGACGGAACACCAGCGCGCCTGGGGGGCGCCGACGGGCTCACCCGCGCCCGAGTACGCACCGAGCCCCGTCACCGAACCCGCGTTCGCGCCCCCGACGAATCCGTACGACGCCGATCCGTTCCGCTCCTTCGGCGTGCCGGCGCCCGCCGCCGGGCCGGCCTGGACGCCGCCGCCGCGCCCGGGCCTCATCCCGTTGCGTCCGCTCTCCTTCGGCGCGCTGCTCGGTGTGCCGTTCCAGACGATGCGACGCAACCCCCGCACCACCCTCGGCACGGCGTTGCTGATCCAGGGCATCGGCACCGTGCTCGCCTATCTCGTCTACGGCACGATCGTCGGGTTCTCGATCGCGCGGGTCTCCCAGGCGAGCGACGCGGACCGCGACACCGTGCTCACCGGTTCGGTCGCGACCGTGCTGGTGTCGGCCTTGATCCCGTTGGCCGTCTCCATCGCGGCCAGCGCCCTCGTGCAGGGCGTCATCGTGCTCGAGGTGGCCCGAGGCGTGCTCGGCGAGAAGCCGACCCTGCGTGCTCTGCTTCGGCGGATGCGCGGGCGGATCTGGGCTCTGATCGGCTGGTCCGCCCTGTCGTCCGCGGCCATCGTGGTGCTGGTGCTGCTCGCGGTGCTCGTCTCGCTGCCCGTGTTCGCGATCGGAACGGACACATCGATCGTGGTCGGGGTACTGCTGCTGCTGGCGGCGAGCGCCGTGTTCCTGGTGGTGTTCTGCTGGCTCTCCGCCAAGCTCGCCCTCGTGCCCAGCGCGCTGGTCATCGAACGCCTGAGTTTCGGCCGAGCCATCGGCCGCTCCTGGCGGCTCACCCGACGCGCCTTCTGGCGGACCTTCGGTACCCTCGCGCTGATGCTGGTCATCATCCAGGTCGCCGGCCAGATCGTCGCGGTGCCGGTGTCGCTGCTGGTGCCGTTGGTCTTCTCACTCGTGGCACCCACGGACGAGACCGCTCAGCTGGTCTCGATCGTCGTCGTCTACATCCTCAGCGCCGCGCTCGGCGTCGTGGTCGGCGCGATCGGAACGGTCCTCACCTCCGCCGCCGCCGCCCTGATCTACGTCGACCAGCGGATGCGCACCGAGGGCCTCGACATCGAATTGATGCGCTTCGCGGAGGAGCGAGCGGCCGGGGTACCGGTCGCGGATCCCTTCCTCGCCGCGGGGACGCCCGGGCGTCGTGCGGCGGAGCAGAGCGGATGAGCGTGCTCGCTCTGACGTCGACGACCTGGAGCGATCCGGATGCGGAGCAGGCTCGGAGGCTCCTGCAGAACGAGCTGTCCGATCCGCGGTATCAGGCCGCGAAGCCGACCTGGTTCGATCTTCTCGCGCGGGCGGTACGCGACTGGTTCACCTCGCTGTCGGCACCCTCCGGCGACGGCGGCGCGTCGGTAGCGGCGATCGTCGGAGTCGTCGTCGTGGCGGCCATCGTGATCGCGGTGCTCCTGGTCACGGGCGTGCCACGACTCCAGCGCCGTAGCGCGCTCCGCGGTGCGGTGCTCGACGTCGATGACCAGCGCAGTGCCGACGCCATCCGCAGTGCCGCCTCCGCCGCCGCCGCCGCCGGTGACTGGGACACGGCCGTGGAGGAGGCGTTCCGCGCCATCGCCCGCGCCCTCGCGGAACGGACGGTCGTGATCGCCTCGCCGGGCACCACGGCACACGGGGTCGCCGAACGCGCCGCCGCGTCCTTCGCCGCGGAAGCCGACGGGCTGCGGGCCGCCGCCGACGATTTCGACCGGGTGCGCTATCTCGGTTCGCACGGCGATCGTGCGGCCTACGAGCGCGTGCGTGCCCTCGATCAACGCCTCGCCGCAGCGCGTCCATCGTCGGCGGGCAGCGTCGCCGGGGTTGCAGCACTGTGACGGCGAACCCGGCCGTCACTCCGCGGGTCGGCGTGCTCGCGCGGCGCAGCGTGTTCTGGGTCGTCGCGGCCGCGACCGTCGCCGCGATCACCCTCGTGGTGCTCACCGCCTCCGGTCGGGCGGGTTCGGCCCCCGCGTTGGATCCGGCGAGCTCGACACCCGACGGCGCCCGTGCGCTGGTCGAGGTGCTGCGCGACGGAGGCGTGGACGTGACGGCGGCGACGACGCTCGCAGCGGCCGAGTCATCGGCCGCATCCGGCGCAACCGTGCTGCTGTACGACCCCAGCGCCTACCTCTCGGAGCGGCAGCTGGGCGAGCTCGGCGGCAGTGGAGCCTCATTCGTGCTGGTCGATCCCGACCAGACGGCTCTGGACGTCTTCGCTCCCGATGTCACCTTCGCCGGGGTACCGGTGAACGACGGCCTTGTCACGGCGCAGTGCTCGTACCCTCCCGCCGCGCGGGCCGAGAGCGTGCCGGCCGCCGGCAGCAGCTATCGGGCTTTCTCCGCGGAGGCGACCGGATGCTTCCCCACCGGCGATGACGCCTTCGCGTTCGTCCACGTCCAGTCGGGCGCCGCGAGCGTGGACGTCGTGGGCGACACCGGCGTCTTCACGAACGACGGCATCACGAGCGACGGACGAGCGGCGCTCGCGCTCGGGATGCTGAGCCGCCAGGACTCCGTCGCCTGGTACCTGCCCACCGCGGCCGACGTCGAGGGCACGGGCCCGGTCTCGATGGCGGAGCTGACCCCTCCGTGGATCACACCGGCGATCCTGCTGCTCGTCGCCGTCTTCTTGGCTGCGGCCGTCTGGCGCGGGCGCCGCTTCGGCCCGCTGATCGCCGAATCGCTTCCCGTCGTCGTGCACGCGAGCGAGACCGCGCTCGGACGCGCGCGCCTGTACGCACGCAGCTCCGCTCGTCTGCGTGCGCTCGACGCTCTCCGCATCGGAACCACCACCCGACTCTCCGCCCTGCTGGGTCTGCCCGCGTCCGCCGACCTGGCCGATGTCGCCCGCGCCGCCGCCGCCCTCCTCGAGCGCGATCCGGCACCGATCTTCGCCGTCCTCGTCGGTGACATCCCGCGCACCGATGCGGAACTGGTGCGGTCCTCCGACGAACTCCTGCGGTTGGAGCAGGCCGTCGTGCGCGCACTGGCGCGCACTGGGCTCTCCGCCGATGCGCCTCCACCCGCCCCCGCCCCCGCCCCCGCCCCGACCGCCGCCCCAATCCGAGGAAACAGCACACCATGACCGACGAGTACCCGATCGCGGACGCCCCGCTCATCCGCTCCGACGACGAACTGCGCACCGCCTTCGCTCGCGTCCGCACCGAGGTCGGCCGCGCAGTCGTGGGGCAGGACGGCGCGGTCACCGGATTGATGATCGCGCTGCTCTCCCGAGGGCACGTTCTCCTCGAGGGCGTACCGGGGGTCGCGAAGACCCTGCTGGTGCGCGCGCTGTCCCGCTCGCTGAGCCTCGACACGAAGCGTGTGCAGTTCACTCCCGACCTGATGCCGGGAGATGTCACCGGCTCGCTGGTCTACGACGCCTCCACGAGCGACTTCACCTTCCGGCGCGGACCGATCTTCACGAACATCCTGCTCGCGGATGAGATCAACCGCACTCCGCCCAAGACGCAGTCCGCGCTGCTGGAGGCGATGGAGGAGCGCCAGGTCAGTGTCGACGGCCGCACGCTCGCGCTGCCGGATCCGTTCATCGTCGCCGCGACGCAGAACCCGGTCGAGTACGAGGGCACCTATGTTCTGCCGGAGGCTCAGCTCGACCGCTTCCTGCTCAAGCTCGTCCTCGATCTTCCGGCCCGCGACGCCGAGATCGAGGTTCTCGCGCGGCACGCCGCCGGCTTCGATCCGCGCGACCTCGCGGCGGCCGGTGTCACGCCCGTGCTCGGCGCCGCCGAACTGGCGGCGGCGCGGGCGGCGGTCGCGCGTGTCGGCGTCAGCGCGGATGTGCTGGGCTACGTCGTCGATCTCGCCCGCGCCACCCGGCAGAGCCCGAGCGTGCGTCTCGGCGTCAGCCCTCGTGGCTCGACGGCGCTGCTCGCGGCGGCGAAGGCGTGGGCCTGGCTCGGGGGCTACGGATCGATCACCCCCGACCACGTCCAGGCGATGGTGCTGCCCGTGCTGCGGCACCGACTGCAGCTGCAGCCCGAAGCCGAGCTCGAGGGTGTCGGGCCGGAAGCCGTCCTGCAGGCGATCGTGCACAACGTCCGCGTGCCGGTCTGATCGATGACCCTCTCCGGACGCTTCGTGCTGCTGCTGCTCGCCGGGCTGCTCCCGCTGGTGCTGATCGGCCGGCCGTGGGTACTGCTGGCCTGGCTCGGCCTGGCGGCGATCCTCGCCTCCGTCGATCTGATCCTCGCCGGTTCGCCGCGCAGGGTCGAGATCGAGCGCCGACTGCCGCAGCGCATCCGCTTGGGCGAGGCGGCGGCGGCGACGCTGCTTCTGCGCAATCTCGGGCGACGCACGATCGTCGGTGCCGTGCGAGACGGGTGGGATCCGTCCGCGGGACTGCAGCGGAACCGTCACCCGATGCGGATCCCGGCGGGCGAGCGGCGGGCCCTCGAGCAGACACTCGTACCGTGGCGCCGCGGCGAGCGACGAGCCCACCATGTCAGCGTCCGCTCGTTCGGGCCGTTGGGCCTCGCAGCGCGGCAGGCGACGCTGCTCGCGCCCGGGGCGGTGCGGGTGCTCCCACCGTTCCACTCCCGCAAGCACCTGCCCTCGCGACTCGCTCGACTACGGGAGCTGGACGGCCGCACGAGTCTGATGATCCGCGGTCAGGGCAGCGAGTTCGACAGTCTGCGCGAGTACGTGCGCGGCGATGACGTCCGCTCCATCGACTGGAGGGCGACGGCTCGGCGGCAGGACCTCATGGTCCGCACCTGGCGGCCCGAACGCGACCGCCGCGTCGTGATCGTGATCGATACCGGCCGCACCTCCGCCGCGCGCGTCGAGGACGAGCCGCGTCTGGACACGGCGTTCGAGGCGACCCTGCTGCTGGCAGCACTCGCGAGCGGGGCCGGTGACCGCGTTGACGTGCTCGCCTTCGATCGGCGGCGGCGCGCGCGCGTGCACGCCGCATCGCGAGCCGAACTGCTCTCGCGCACCGTCGAGGCGCTCGCGCCTGTCGAGGCCGAGCTGCTCGAGACCGACTGGGCCGCTGTGCCGGCCGAGGTCCGCACGCTGACCACCCAACGAGCCCTCGTCGTGCTGCTCACCTCCATCGACTCGGTCGGCGCCGCCGAGGGCCTTCTCGCGATGCTCCCCCAGCTCACCCGGACGCACAACGTCCTCGTCGCGTCGGTCGCCGACCCCGAACTGCGCGCGATGACGGGCGATCGGGGCGATCGCGCCGCCGTCTATCGAGCCGCCTCCGCCGAACGCTCCCTCGCCGACATCGCCCGTGTCTCCGCCGCCGTGCGCCGGCTGGGCGGCACCGTCGTCACCGGGACTCCGCAGGAGCTGCCGCCGGCCCTCGCCGACCGCTACATCGCCCTGAAGGCGTCGGGCCGGCTCTGAACCGCCCCCCGCCTTCGCCCCCGCCCCCGTCCCCGTCCCCGCCTTCGCCTTCTTGCGAGGGACCCCTCCTGTGCGCGTAGGACCCGCCCAGCGCGGGTCCCTCGTGCACGGACGGGGTCCCTCGCAGGAAGCTCAGCCGGCCCAGACGCGGCGGCTGCCGGCGTCGAAGCGAGCCAGGTCGCCGGTCTCGCCGGCGCGGTGCGCGCGGCCGCCGAGAACGAGCACGTAGGCGAGGAAAGCACCGAGGGCCAGCACGCCGATGCCGATCTTCACCGGCCACGGCAGCGGTGACGGCGTGACGAAGCCCTCGATCAGGCCGGAGAAGAAGAGCACGACGATGAGACCCACCGCCACCGTGAACAGGCTGCGCGCGTCCTCCGCCAACGCCTGAGCCCGGCTGCGCGGGCCCGGCGCGATCCAGGCCCAGAAGATCCGAAGGCCCGCGGCGGCCGCGAAGAAGACGGAGGTCAGCTCGAGAAGCCCGTGCGGAAGGATGTATTGGAAGAAGGTGTCGCCCTCGCCGTAGTGGAACATCAGCGCCGTCGATGTACCGAGGTTCTGGGCGTTCGAGGCGATGATGTACGGCACGAACACGCCCGCTATGCCGAAGGCGACGCACTGGGCCGCGATCCAGGCGTTGTTCGTCCAGACCTGACCGGCGAAGGACGCCGCCGGGTTCTCGGAGTAGTAGTCGACGAAGTCATTGTTCACGAACTGCCGCAGCTGCGCGTCGTCACCCATGGCAGCGAGCACCCTCGGATCGTTCAGGATCCACACCGCGTACAGCCCGGCGATCAGCACGGTCGCCAGGGCGACGGCGAGAGCGAGCCAGCGGATGCGATACAGCGCGGCCGGAAGCGCCACCACGGTGAAGCGCGCGATACCGGAGAGAGCGTCGTCCGAGGTGCCGGTCAGGCGCAGCCGAGCGCGAGAGACATCGACGGCGAGCCTCGCACCGACCGCGGTGGCACCGGCCGTCGACGACAACGCGGAGAGGTCGGCGCTGGCCGATTGGTAGCGCTCGACCAGTTCATCGGCCTCGGCACCGCTCAGCGCGCGCTTGCCGGCGAGTTCGGCCAGGCGCTGCCAGTGGGCCTCTCGGGCCGCCGAGAACGCGTCGATGTCCATCTGCTTAGATGATAACCATGGCCGCTCCGGACGCCGCGTCGGAGACCGACGCGGGCATCGACGACGATCGCCTCGTCACCGGCGAGGCCGTCGCCCTCGAGGTCGCCGCCACTCCGTTCGTGTTGCGAGCGGCAGGCGCCGCGATCGACTTCCTGCTCTCCGTCGCTCTCGTGCTCGCGCTGATCTTCGTGGTCCAATGGCTCGCCAATGGAAACGTCTTCGACGACGCGGCGGTGCAGGCGGTCTCGCTCGTCGCATCCGTTCTCGGGCTGGTGGTCCTCCCCATCACGGTGGAGACGGCGACGCGTGGACGTTCCCTCGGCCGGCTCGCGGTAGGCGCGCGGATCGTGCGCGACGACGGCGGCGCGATCTCGTTCCGTCACGCCCTGATCCGTGGGCTGACCGCGATGCTCGAGATCGTGATGACCCTCGGTGGTCTCGCCGCCGTCGTCGGTCTCGTCAGCGATCGATCACGCCGTCTGGGCGATCTGCTCGCCGGGACCCACAGCCAGCTCGAACGGGTACCGGCGCCGCGAGCCATCGCCCTCGAGGTGCCGAACGGGCTGAGCGATTGGGCACAGACGGCCGACGTCGCCCGCCTCCCCGACCGGCTCGCGCGACGCGTTGCGCAGTTCCTCCGCCAGTCGGGTGAAATGACCGGGCCGTCTCGCGAACGACTGGCATTCGAGCTGGCGCGCGAGGTCTCCGCCTGGGTCTCGCCCGTGCCGCCCGTGCATCCGGAGCTCTTCCTGCGCGCCGTCGCCGCCATCCGCCGGCAGCGCGAGACCACCGCGCTCGACCTGCGCCGCCGTCGCCTCGAGGCGCTCGAGCCCGTTCTCGAGGCTCTGCCGCACGGCTTCCCTCGGCGCTGACGCAGTCCCCGAACGGATGTGAAGCCGGCTCGGCCCGAACGCGTCGGGAACGGCCGCAAAAGCACCGACCGACGTCATTCCCGTACAGCACCCGGGTGCGGATCGAGCCCCTCCGACGCGACCGCGTTCTCCGGGTGCACATAGCGCAGCACACTCCAGCCGTGCGGCACCGTCAGCCGCTGATCGTGGGCTGCGCACAGGTCGTAGCCGTGCGGATCCGGCATCGGGCTGAGTGGACCGACCGCCACGAGCGAATCGGCGTAGTCGTAGGTCAGGGTGACCGCCGCCTCCGCCCGGCACCCCGTCCGCGAGCACTGCCTCCCGATCACCCGACCCACCCTACCGAGCCGCGCACAGGGAATAGGCTGTCTGCATGCCACGCCCGCGCCGCCAATCCTCCCGCGCGACCGTCTCAGACCGTGGCCGTTCCCGCGATCGGCACGGTCGCGGCCTGCGCAGCCAGGTGACGGGCCCGCATCTACCGCCCCTGCGCACACGGATGGACTTCTTCGACATGTCCGTCGCGTCCGCGATCGACTACCTCCGCGGCACGTGGCCCGACGAGCTCTCCGAGTTGCGCGTCGACGTCGCCGCGACCCCGCCCGGCGCACCCGGTCTGCTCGGCGAGCGCCGCGTCGCCCGCTGGCGCGTCGACCGCGCGGCCCGTCGCATCACGCTCTACCGTGTTCCGATCGAGCGCCTCAGCAAGCTGCACCGCAAAGACGAATGGCACGAGCGGATGCTCATCGAAAGCTGCGTCTTCCGCGCCGTCGCCGAGTTGCTCGGCCGCGACCCGTGGGACATCTCCCCTGACCGCTTCCGGCACTTCTGAGCGACGGGTTCGTCAGGCCGCCGGCGCCAGGTAACCGTCCCACTCCGGCTGCGTGCGCTCCGCGCCGCGGACCAGCCACGAGCCGGCGCGCGGCATCCGCGGGATCGTCCGCAGACGCCAGCCCATCTCGGCCGGAGTCCGGTCGCTCTTGACGTTGTTGCATTTGTGGCAGCAGGCGACCAGGTTCTCCCACGAATCCCTACCGCCACGGGACTTCGGCTGGATGTGGTCGATCGTGTTGGCGAACGAGCCGCAGTAACCGCATCGGTGGTTGTCGCGGCGCAGCACTCCGCGCCGAGACACCGGCACGGTCCGCGAGCTCGGGATCCGCACGTAGCGGGTCAGCACGATCACCGACGGGCGAATGTATTCGCCTGTGGCGCCGTGCACCGGATTATCGACGTCGATCTCGATGACGGTCGCCTTCTCGGTCATCAGCAGCACCAGGGCGCGCTTGAACGAGACCACGGCGAGGGGCTCGTAACCGGCATTGAGAACGAGAGTGCGCATCAGTTTCCTCCGGGCACAGAGCGGGGATCGATCTCGACGACGTCGCGGTCCGGCTCCGAGGCAACAAAAAAGGGCGCTGTCATGAAGACAGCACCCTGTTGGGCCACGGCACGAGGCCGACGCACATCGCGGCGTATCCGGCTCGCGGAGTAGGACACGTCGCACGCACCCGGCCGCGACGAGCGCACGCCGGTCTCACCTATGTGATAACCACCTCGTGCGGTCATGACGACCCTCCGGTCCAGCCGAATACGCCCACCCCCGACGGGGTGGATTGTCGGTCAGCTTAGCCTCGTCCCGGCTCGCGACCAGCGATTTCGACGATTCGTAACGTCGCGTTCACACACCCGGCAGCGCAACGGGGCCGCCGCACCTCGTGCGTCGGCCCCGTCGGGTGCAGCGGTCCGGCTCAGCCGGCGATGCGGACGATGTAGTAGTCGCTGGTCCAGAGCGGCTGCACGCGGACGCTCGCGCCCTCGTACGGAGCGTGCAGGATGTTGCCGTTGCCCGCGTAGAAGCCGTCGTGACCGTCCATGATCACGAGGTCGCCGGGCTGGGCCTCGGACTCGGGGATCACGGTGCCCATCGCGCCCTGACCGGCGGCCGAGTGCGGCATGCTGATGCCGTACTGGGCGAAGACGTACATGACGAAGCCGGAGCAGTCGAAGCCGCTCGGGTCGGCTCCGCCGAAGACGTACGGCACGCCCTGGTACTGCAACGCCGTGTTGTAGACCGCGCTGAGGCTGTAGCTGGTGGTTGGTGCGCTGGCCGCGATCTGCGCGGCACTCTCACCGGTGTAGGAGTTGAACTCCTCCGCGGTCGCCGCGCGATCGGCCGCCGTGTCGACGGCTTCGACGACGGGCTCGGGCTCGGGCGGCGGCGGCGGCGCGGCCTCGGCCGAGAAGGCGTCGCGGGTGATCGCCGCTTGCACGACGCCGCCGGCGACCGAGATGGACTGAGACTGGCTCTGTCGCACTGCCGCGGCCTGAGCCGCGGCGTACGCCTCGTTGTCGTCGGCCCCCGGCGTGAACGCGTAAGCGGGAAGGGCCATGGTGGCGACGAGGGCGCCGGCGGCGCCGACCATCCCGATCTTCGCGATGGCACGGAGCCGGGGCCGAGCACGCCTGGCTCCCACAGGAGACGGTACGAAGTCGACATCGCGGTGCGCGACGGCGGAGGGGCGTGCAGCTCGGCGCGCGATCGGATGCGCGGGGCGGGCGCTCACGGCGTGTGCGGGACTCGTGACGTGCGCCCGGATGACGGGTCGTGGGGCATTGCTGTCGGTGGTGTCGAACCGGTCGGGGTTACCGGTGTGATCGTCGTTATCGGCCAAGGGGAGAACCTCCGGCGCCCCAACAGCCCAGGTCGCTGTCCCGCCTCAATGCTCGAGGGCATCGGTGGTTCTCGGCTCCCGAGACGGGCGTGGGGGACGTCGGGAGCCGTGCCCTCACGTCCGCGGTTCGGGCGAAGGGCTCCCCAGAGCGTAAGCGACCGTTACCGTTTTGTCACCATTCGTACGCATAAAGTCTCGAATCGGTAACAGCGCCGAGCAATGCATCCGTCCAGAATCCGGATCCGCGCGGATCCGTAGATGAGAGCGGTCTCCGAGCGCGCTGATCGTTTCAGGCGACGACGAAGATGTGCACGGCGACCTCGTTGGGAAGCTCGATGCCTTCGTCGATACCGTCGATCCGCACCACGACGTAGGATCCGGATGCGGAGAAACTCCCGTTCGCGCCGGGTACGACGCCCGCCTGCTTCAGCTGCAGCAACAGCTCGGGATCGACCTGTGCGGGCTCACCGAGACGGCGGATGACTCCTCGCTGCTCTTCCGCAGAACCGGCGACGAAGCGCACCAGGTTCACCACTCCGTCGGCGAACTTGACCGCCGGGCTGTCACCCAGCTCGTCCAGCCCGGGGATCGGGTTGCCGTAGGGCGATTCCGTCGGGTGGTCGAGCATCTCGAGAAGGCGGCGCTCGACCTGCTCGCTCATCACGTGCTCCCAGCGGCAGGCCTCCTCGTGGACGAACTCCCAATCGAGCTTGATCACGTCGTGGAGCAGGCGCTCGGCCAGGCGGTGCTTGCGCATCACGTGGACCGCCTTGCGGCGACCGTCCGTGGTGAGTTCGAGGTGGCGGTCTCCCGAGACGACGACGAGACCGTCGCGCTCCATCCGACCCACGGTCTGCGAGACCGTCGGGCCCGAGTGGCTGAGCCGCTCGGAGATCCGAGCGCGGAGAGGAACGATGTTCTCCTCCTCGAGTTCCAGGATGGTCCTGAGGTACATCTCGGTGGTGTCGATCAAGTCTGTCATCGGTGCCTCCCCGTCTCCTGGCTCGCGGCTCAACCTTAGTGGCCGAGCGACAACCCTCGGAGCGAGGTCGCGGTGCCGGGACTCTCTAGTATTAACGCATGCCCGACGTGACGATTCCCCGCGCCCTCCTGCCCCATGACGGACGATTCGGCTGCGGTCCGTCCAAGGTGCGGCACGACCAACTGACCCACCTCGCGACGGAGGGCGCGCACCTGCTGGGCACCTCCCACCGTCAGGCGCCCGTGAAGGACCTGGTGGGCCGCGTCCGGTCCGGACTGAGCGAGCTCTTCCGCCTGCCCGACGGCTACGAAGTGCTGCTCGGCAACGGCGGATCGACCGCGTTCTGGGACTCGGCGGCGTTCTCGCTGATCGAGCGCCGGAGCGAGAACCTCACCTTCGGAGAGTTCGGCTCGAAGTTCGCCAAGGCCGCGTCGGCCCCGTTCCTCGAGCCCGCGCACGTGCTCGACGCCCCGGGCGGATCACGCAGCGAGATCGAGATCGTGCAGGGCATCGACGTCTACGCCTGGCCGCACAACGAGACGTCCACGGGCGTGATGGCGCCGGTGTCGCGCGTGCACGGCGACGACGGCGCGCTCACCGTGATCGACGCCACCAGCGCCGCGGGCGGAATCGACTTCGACGTCACTGAGAGCGACGTCTACTACTTCGCACCCCAGAAGAACTTCGCCTCGGACGGCGGGCTCTGGTTCGGCCTCTTCTCTCCCGCTGCGATCGAGCGGATCGGCCGCATCGCGGCGAGCGGACGCTACATTCCGGAGTTCCTGAGCCTGCAGAACGCGGTCGACAACTCGCGCTTGAACCAGACCCTGAACACGCCGGCCCTCTCCACGCTGCTGCTGATGGAGAGCCAGATCGACTGGATCAACGGCAACGGCGGTCTGGCGTGGGCATCCGCACGCACGAGCGAATCGTCCAGCGTCCTCTACGACTGGGCCGAAGCGTCCGCGGTGGCGACGCCGTTCGTCGAGAATCCGGAGCACCGCTCGCAGGTCGTCGTCACGATCGACTTCGATGCGTCGATCGACGCCGCCGCTGTGGCGAAGGTGCTGCGCGCGAACGGCATCGTCGACACCGAGCCGTACCGCAAGCTCGGCCGCAACCAGCTGCGCGTCGCCACGTTCACGGCCATCGAGCCCGACGACGTTCGCGCACTGGTCGCGAGCATCGACTACGTCATCGAGCAGCTCGCGGCGTAGCCTCGGATCCATGAGGCGATCGGGAGGAGGGGACGGATGAGACTCTGGCTGAGCCAGGATGAGCGCCGCCCGAGCCCTCCCCCGGTCGCGACGAACGACGCGATCGCGCTCTCAGTGGGATGCGCGGCCTGGCTGGTCGCGCTCGTCGCGCTCCTGATCGCGACGGCGGTCGGCGTCGAGATCTCGGTCGAGGTGCTCTCGACGGTGATCATCGGGCTCGTGCTCGGCACGATCGGGCTGTACTACCTGCGCACGCGCGGCTGAGCCCAACCCCCGCGCGGCCGGATGCGCACCCGAGGCGCCCGGATGCGACCGCGCGGGTGTGGCTCAGCGGTCGAGCGTCTCGTCGTCCTCGTCGAGATCCGACAGGATGACCTGATCGTCGAACTCGTCCTCATCATCGTCGAGATCGGCGTCGTCGATATCGGCGTCGTCGTCGTCGGATTCGTCGGTCTCGTCATCATCGAGATCGGCGTCATCGAGATCGGCGTCATCGTCGGACTCGTCGTTCTCGAATTCGTCGTCACCGTGCTGCGCGGCCTCGTAGTCGGCGAGACGCACCGACCACGGAGTCCAATCGGGGGCGAGCAACGCGCCGTCGCCGGGGAGCAGCTCGACCTCGAGCACGTTGGGCTCGGCGTCCGCATCGAGGCGGGACAGCGTCACCGTCCACTTCCAACCCGGGTAGCCCGCCTGCGTGGTGGCGAAGTACAGCGACAGGACGTGCTCCCCGTGAGCGAGGTGTCCGACGACATCTCCGACCGTCGCGGCCGGAGTGACCTCGAGCAGGGCGGCGCGGGCGATGTCGACCGCGCCGAGAAGCGCAGCGTCTGGTTCGAAGACCTCGGGCTCGACCTCGGGCTCAGCCTGGGACTCACGGGAAACGGCAGCAGCGTCCTCTGCGAAGGACGCGACCTCGACGCTTTCGTCGGCGTCAGGCATCCAGCTCGTCCGCGACCTTACGCAGCAGGGCCGCGATCTTCTGGCCGTGGGCCTTGTCGGGGTGGCGTCCGCGCCGCAGACCCGCGCCGATACCGTCGAGCAGCTTGACGGTGTCCTCCACGATGATCGCCATGTCGTCGGCCGACTTCCGGTTCATCTTCTGCAGACTCACCGGGGCTTCGATGACGCGCGCCGAGAGGGCCTGAGCGCCGCGTTTGCCGTCGGCGATGCCGAACTCGAGCCGAGTGCCGGCCTTGACCGCGGTACCGGTCGGGAGGGCGGAGGCGTGCAGGAAGACCTCCTGGCCGTCATCAGTGCTGATGAAGCCGAAACCCTTGTCGTCGTCGTAGAACTTGACCTTGCCGGTAGGCATGAGATGTCCCTCCTGGGATTAGAGCAACCATCAGTCTAAAGGGAAGTCCGGCCCCTATTCTGGACGGGTGAAGACACCGCCCCCTGCCGAGATCGGTCGCGCCGAGCGCACCGTCGCCTACATGCTCGTCGCGATCATCGGGGTCTCCGTGCTCGCCGTGGTGGCGCTCCTGGTCGCGATGGGCTTCGGTACGTCGTTCGGTACATCCCCCCTCGGCTTGGTGCTGCTGGTGCTCCCGCTGATCGGCCTGCCGGTCGGATTCATTCTGATCATCGTGATGATGGTTCTGGGCGCGCGCCGCCGGCGCCGCTGAATTCCGCTAGCACGGAGCGGTCACACCGCTCCCAGACTTCGCCCAGGCAACGCGCAGATACTGTCGGCATGGACGGACCCCGCATTCTCATCGTCGACGACGAACCCAACATCCGCGACCTGCTCACCACCTCGCTCCGCTTCGCCGGTTTCGCCGTGCGCGCCGTGGGCAACGGTGCACAGGCCATCTCGGCCGTGCTGGAGGAGGAGCCCGATCTCATCATCCTCGACGTGATGCTGCCCGACATGAACGGCTTCGGCGTCACGAAGCGACTGCGCTCTGCCGGTTACACCTCGCCGATCCTCTTCCTCACCGCGAAGGACGACACGGAGGACAAGATCACCGGGCTGACGGTCGGCGGTGACGACTACGTCACGAAGCCGTTCAGTCTTGATGAGATCGTGGCCCGCATCAAGGCGATCCTGCGCCGCACGATGCACGCCGAGGAGGACGCGGTGATCCGCGCGGGCGAACTGACGATGGACCAAGACACTCACGAAGTCCTCGTCGGCGATGAGCCCGTGGAGCTCTCCCCCACCGAGTTCAAGCTGCTGCGCTACCTGATGCTCAACCCGAACCGCGTGCTGAGCAAGGCGCAGATCCTGGACCACGTCTGGGAATACGACTTCAACGGCGACGCGGGCATCGTGGAGTCGTACATCTCGTATCTGCGACGTAAGCTCGACACGCATTCCGAGGACTCGCTGATCCAGACCAAGCGTGGGTTCGGGTACATGCTGAAGGTCGCGAAGGCGTGAGCCGCTGCGGCCTTCCAATAACGCTGAAGGTCGCGAAGGCGTAGCCGCTGCGGCCTTCCAATAACGCTGAAGGTCGCGAAGGCGTAGCCGCTGCGGCCTTTCGATAACACTGTGAAGGTCGCGAAGGCGTAGCCTCCGCCCGCACCGTCCCGAGGGAGTTCCACCGCGATGCATCACGGTCTCGCTGAGCGGTGGAACTCCATCTCTCTTCGCACGAAGATCACGGCCGTCACCGTTCTTCTGTTGACTCTCGGTCTACTCGCCTCGGGTATCGGCACGATGACGATGCTGAAGCCGCAGCTCATCGATCAGCTCGACCGCGATCTCGCCTCGACCACCCAGACGCTGGCGACGAACTTCAAGAAACAGGATTTCGAGAGTCTGCCGCAGAGCACGGATTCGAACCGGTACTACTACGTCGTCTACTGGGCGGACGGCACTCCGGACGACGAGACACCCGTGATCGCGAGCGGTGCGGAGCCGCAGTTCCCGCTCACGTTCCCGATCGATCAAGGCATCGTGTTGGGGAACGAGAAGGCGTCGCCGCTCTTGAGCGCGAACGGCAAGGTCGATTACCGGCTGTCCGGCACCGTGTTCTCCGTCGGTCAGAACAATTACACCCTGCTCGTGGCCGTCTCGACTCGGAGTGTCGATTCGATCATGACGCTCTATCTGACCATCTTCCTCGGCTTCGGAGTCGCGATCGTGGTCATCGGCGCCCTGCTGACGCGACTGCTCGTCACCACCACGTTCGGTCCCCTGCGCGAGGTCGAGCGAACGGCCGCCGCCATCGCCGAGGGCGATTTCAGCCAGCGTCTCGACGGCACGACGCCGAACACCGAGGTCGGCCGGCTGAATCGTTCGCTCAACCTGATGCTGAATCGTATCGACACCGCGTTCCGCGACAGAGCTCGCACCATCGAGCAGATGCGCCGCTTCGTCGGTGACGCCAGCCATGAGCTGCGCACGCCGCTGGTCTCGGTGCGCGGCTACGCCGAGTTGTACCGTATGGGCGCGTTGCAGACCCCGGAGGCGGTCGGTCAGGCGATGGATCGCATCGAGAAGGAGGCGATCCGGATGGGCGGCCTCGTCGAAGACCTCCTCGAGCTCGCGCGTCTGGACGAAACCAAACCGCTCGCGCTCGCTCCCGTCGACCTGATGCCTCTGGCACGCGACGCCGCGATGGATTCGATGGCGTCCTGGCCCGATCGCGACTTCTCGATGGAGGTGCGCGACGACACCCCGGTCGAGGAGGGCCCTGTGCTCACGGATGAAGATCCCACCGGCATCCCGACGCAGCCCATCGACGTGCCGGTCGCCTCCAGCAACGTCACCGGACCGATCGCTTTCGCGGGTGCGACGTTCGCGCGCCTGCGCAGTCTTCGTTCGCGTCGCTCGGGAGCACGCGAACTGGTCTCCGTCGAAGCGGATGTACGCGACCTCGAACCCAGTCTGCCCGCGATGGTGATGGCTGAGGAGAACAAGATCCGTCAGGTCCTGACGAATCTGATCGGCAACGCCGTGCGCTACACCGAGGAGGACACTCCGATCGAGATCGCCGTGGCCGTCGATCGGTCGCGCCGCATCGCGTTGCTCGAAGTGATCGACCACGGCGAGGGCATCCCGCCCCAGATCCGCGAGAAGATCTTCCAGCGCTTCTGGCGCGCCGACACGTCGCGCACGCGCGAAACAGGAGGCAGCGGACTCGGTCTCGCGATCGTCTCCTCCATCGTCGCGGCGCACCGTGGTCACGTCGACGTGGTCGAGACTCCGGGTGGCGGAGCGACCTTCCGCGTGGCACTTCCCCTCCTCACCATGACGCCGAATGCCGAGTTGTCCACAGATCGGGTCTGATCGACCGATTCGCCTTCTTCGACCGGGCTACCGTTGCCGAACCGCATCGAACGAGCGGTACGACAAGCAGGAGGTTCCGATGACCAGTTACCAGATCAACAGCGATGAACTCGTCGCCGCCAATTCGTCCATCCACGGCGCCATGGAGCGTGTGCGCGCCGAGGTCGCGGGTCTGATGGGCCAACTCACGGCGCTGGAGGGGTCGTGGACGGGGCAGGCGTCGGCCGCGTTCCAGGGTGTCGTCGCGAACTGGCGTGCGACGCAGGTGCAGGTCGACGACAGCATGTCGATGATCAACCAGGCCTTGGGCCACGCCGCGCAGCAGTACGCGGATGTGGAGCGGGCGAACGCGAACATGTTCCAGTACGCCTGATCACCGTCAGGCATACGGCCGGTGCGACCCCACCGTCGCGCTGTCGTTTTCGCCGCGCGCGGGTGATTTGCCTGCAGCGCGTGGCTTAAACGACAGCGCAGGGAGGGGGTCTGCGCGGCCCGGGCGCACAGCGGAGCGCCTGGCCCCCACGACGCCGAAAGGCGGCTTCCCCGAGGGGAAGCCGCCTTTCGCGGTAGTGAATCGGACTTAGAAGTCCATGCCACCCGTGGGGTCGCCGGCCGGAACCGGGTTGCGCTCGGGCTTGTCGGCGACGACGGCCTCGGTCGTGAGGAATAGCGCGGCGATCGACGCGGCGTTCTGCAGAGCCGAGCGGGTCACCTTGACCGGGTCGATGATGCCGGCGGCCAGCAGGTCGACGTACTCGCCGGTCGCGGCGTTGAGGCCCCAACCGGTCTGCAGTTCGCGAACCTTGGCAGCGACGACGCCGGGCTCGAGACCGGCGTTGAGCGCGATCTGCTTGAGCGGGGCCTCGATGGCGACGCGGACGATGTTCGCTCCGGTCGCCTCGTCACCGACGAGCTCCAGCTTCGCGAACGCGGCAGCACCGGCCTGGATGAGGGCAACGCCACCACCGGCGACGATGCCCTCTTCGACGGCAGCCTTCGCGTTGCGAACGGCGTCCTCGATGCGGTGCTTGCGCTCCTTGAGCTCGACCTCGGTCGCAGCGCCGGCCTTGATGACGGCCACGCCGCCGGCCAGCTTGGCGAGGCGCTCCTGGAGCTTCTCGCGGTCGTAGTCCGAGTCGGTGTTCTCGATCTCGGCACGGATCTGCGCGACGCGACCGGCGATGGCGTCGACGTCGCCGGCACCCTCCACGATCGTGGTCTCGTCCTTGGTGATGACGATCTTGCGGGCGGAGCCGAGCAGGTCGAGGGTGACGTTCTCGAGCTTGAGACCGACCTCCTCGGAGATGACCTGACCACCGGTGAGGATGGCGATGTCCTGCAGCTGCGCCTTGCGGCGGTCGCCGAAGCCCGGGGCCTTGACTGCGACGGACTTGAAGATGCCGCGGATCTTGTTGACGACGAGGGTCGCGAGAGCCTCACCGTCGACGTCCTCGGCGATGATCAGGAGCTGCTTGTTCGCCTGGATCACCTTGTCGACGATCGGCAGCAGGTCCTTGATGTTCGAGACCTTGGAGTTGACGATCAGGATGTACGGGTCCTCGAACACGGCCTCCTGGCGGTCGGGGTCCGTGACGAAGTACTGCGACAGGTAACCCTTGTCGAAGCGCATTCCCTCGGTCAGCTCGAGCTCGGTGCCGAAGGTGTTCGACTCCTCGACGGTGACGACGCCCTCCTTGCCGACCTTGTCGATCGCCTCGGCGATGATCGCGCCGATCTCGGGGTCCGCGGCGGAGATGGAGGCGGTGGCCGCGATCTCCTCCTTGGTCTCGATCGCCTTGGCGCCGGCGATGAGCTCGGCGGTGACGGCCTTGACGGCCTTCTCGATGCCCTTCTTCAGGCTGATCGGGTCGGCGCCGGCCGCGACGTTGCGCAGGCCTTCGCGGACCAGGGCCTGGGCGAGCACGGTAGCGGTGGTGGTTCCGTCGCCGGCGACGTCGTCGGTCTTCTTGGCGACCTCCTTGACGAGCTCGGCGCCGATCTTCTCGTACGGCTCGTCGAGCTCGATCTCCTTGGCGATCGAGACGCCGTCGTTCGTGATGGTGGGGGCGCCCCACTTCTTCTCGAGCACGACGTTGCGGCCACGCGGGCCGAGGGTCACCTTGACCGCGTCGGCCAGAGTGTTGAGTCCACGCTCGAGGCCGCGGCGGGCTTCCTCGTCAAAAGCAATGATCTTGGCCATGTGTGTTTCTCGTCCCTCCCGGACGTCATGAAAACTACGTACTTAGCACTCTGCCGGAGCGAGTGCCAAGGTCGATTCTGGCACTCTGGGGTGACGAGTGCAAGTGACCGCGCGGAGGAACGAGAAGAGCCGCCGACCGCTCACGCGGACGACGGCTCCTGACGAGGCCCGGTGTGCGTCAGACGACGCGGACCGACTCGGCCTGGGGCCCCTTGGACCCGCTGCCGACCTCGAAGATCACGTGCTGACCTTCTTCGAGGACCTTGTAACCGGTCATGTCGATGGCGGAGTAGTGGACGAAGACGTCCTGCCCGCCACCGTCGACCGTGATGAATCCGTAGCCCTTTTCAGCGTTGAACCACTTGACGGTCCCATTCGCCATTTTTACTCCCAAATTGCTGTGTTGAACCTCGACACAAGCAAGATGCAAGTGCCACCGATTCGAGATGCTAGCCGACCTCGAGATTCGATCGAATAGCTAGACGCCGTCGTCGCACATAGTTGGCCGGGATTCAACATGAATTAAACGTCCCGGAAACAGATGGGGTGATTTCATGAGGCTATCTCGACTTCGGTGCCCCCGATTCACAGTTCGGCAACCGTCCCGTTCAGGCCTCGATCAGGCGCGGTGGACCGAATCGGCTCAGGGAGAGACGTAGTCGGCGCCCAGCACGACGACGAGCCCGCCGACGTCCACGAAGTCCTGCGTGACGGCGATCGTGCTGGTGCCGAGAGCCTGGGCCAATCCGAGTGCCGCTCCTTCGAGCGTCGGATCCGCGTAGTAGACGGTCGTCGAGGTCACACTCTCCGTGTCGGCGTTCGCCACCGTCGGCACTGTCCAGCCGGCTGCGGTCAGGCTGTCTCCAGCAGTCGCAGCCAGACCCGACTGAGCGGTTCCGTTCAGTACCGCGACGTCGATGGACGGATCGATCGTGGCGACGACGGTCGGCGTCGGCGTTGCGGCAGCTGTGGTGTCGGCGATCCCTGTCGGGGCGGTGAAGACGTCGTTGAATGCGACCCTGTTGTTGATCACCAGAAGACCGATGACACCGAGGCCGACGATGAGTCCGGTGACGAGGGCGGCCCAGGCGAAGGTGATCCAGCCCTGATTCGGACGCGGCGGCCGTCGATGCGAGCCGACTCGGTCGGGAAGCGTGCTGCGGTCGTCGAATCGGTCCTGCGGGTAGCTGCTTGCCATGGTGCGGTCCGGCCGGCCTTCCATATCGTGCGTCGTTATCTCGACTACTCGCGGAATCCGAGCCGACGGGCGGCCCGGGCACCCGCTCGCGCGTCTCGGACGCGCAGCAGCCGCTTCACCAGGATCGGGTCATGAGCGAGAGCGGCCGGTGAGGTCAACACCGTGCCGAGCACCTGATAGTAGCGGGCGACCGAAAGACCGAACTGAGAGCGGATCGCATCCTCTTTATCCCCGGATGAGCTGGTCCATTCCCGCTCGAAGTCGAGAACCTGTCGATCGCGATCGCTCAGCGTCGGCATTCCGAGTGGGAGGCCGTGCGCCGAAGACGATGCGGATGTCATATCGGAAGGGTAGAGGGATCCTCTCGCGGCTTCGGTGAGGCGCTCCGATACATGCTGATGTGCGCGATCCCCGCCTCGTCGTACTCCTGGCCCACCTCGACGAAACCCGACTTCCGATAGAGACCCGCCACGTAGCTCTGAGCGTGCAGCAGCATCGCTTCATCGCCGTAGCGGTCGACCACGGCGTCGAGCAGGATGCTCGCCAAGCCTTCGCCGCGACGGTCTGCTCGTGTCACGACCCGACCGATCGTGCGGTACGCGTCTTCGTGTTCGGCGGTCGGATTCAGCAGAGTGCGCAGATAGGCCGCGACCCCGCGCTCATCCGCGATCCACCAGTGCACGGTGCCGGGCTCGAGATCGCGACCATCGAGTTCTTCCTCATCGACCTTCTGCTCGACGAGGAAGACGTTCGTGCGTGTCCGTGCGATCGCGTAGACATCGGTCGGTGAGAGTTCGCTCCAGGCGCGGGCGTTGATGGAATTCGACTGCACGAGGCTGAGTTTATGTCGATGCGGGGTCCGCTCCGTTCCGAATAAACTGCCAGGGATTCTAGGGAGAACCATGTCGTCGTATTCCGTTGACAAGACCGACGAGCAGTGGCGCGCCGAGCTCGATCGAGAGCAGTACGCCGTGCTCCGTCAGGCCGCGACCGAGCGCCCGTGGACGGGTGAGCTCCTCGACGAGAGCCGCGCCGGCCTGTACGCCTGCGCCGCCTGCGGCGCAGAACTCTTCACGAGCGGCACCAAGTTCGATTCCGGCTGCGGCTGGCCGAGCTTCTACGAGTCGGTGAAGCCCGAGGCCGTCCAGCTCATCGAGGACAACACGCTCGGAATGGTTCGCACGGAGGTGCGCTGCGCCGCCTGCGGGTCGCACCTCGGTCACGTCTTCCCCGACGGCTTCGGCACGCCGACCGGCGATCGGTATTGCATGAACTCCGTCTCTCTCACCTTCCAGGCCGAGTCCGAGTGAGCGCCTCGCACGTCGCCGACTCCCCGGTGTACGCGGCCTCCGACGCCCCGGTGCTGGAGGCCGTGCTGGCCAGGCGGTCCCGATCCAAGGTCGGCTCCGAGGCTCCCGATCACGAGGAGCTGTTGCCGTTCATCGCCGCCGCCTCCCGAGTGGCCGACCACAGTTCGCTGCATCCGTGGCGGGTCATCGAGATCCGCGGCGACGCGCGCGACCGTGTGGCGCGATCCTTCGCCAAGGCGCACAAGGTGAAGGATGCGGACAAGTACCGCTCGAAGACGCATCGCGCCTCGCTGCTGCTCGCCGTGGTCGTCTCACCGCGACGCAGCAGCGTGCCGTATTGGGAGCAGGAAGCCGTCGCCTCCGGCGTCGCGCACACTCTGAGCCTCCTACTGGACGAGGCGGGTTGGGGCGTGTTCTGGCGCACCGGCGACTACACCCGGCACAAGGCGGTCGCGAAGGCGCACCGGCTGAAGAACGGGGAGCAGTTGCTCGGCTGGCTCTACGTAGGCAGACCTGAGGGCAAGATCGGCGGCCCGAAGCGCCCGCAGGACCCGATGAAGTTCCTCTCGGTCCTGAAGCCCTGACCCGCTTGCGAGCCCGTCTCGCCGCTTCCTCGACCCGCGTCGCGCCTAGCGGCCTGCGCCACTTCGGCTGAGGTATCCACGCACCCGGGCTCCCGGAAACGCGTTACAGCTTTGGCGGGCTCTTCGAGCGCGTGGTGGATGGCGAAAATGAGGTAGCTCGCGCTGTTGTCGGGGTCGGGTCTGGTGGCTGGTGCTGCGGCGTCGGATACTTCTGGTGTGGGTTGGGTGTCATCCCGGAATCCTTTTAGTGCCTGCGAGCCTGTGTTTCAGCTTGGTGACGGAGGGCCCCTCATCCGCGGGGATCGTGGATTGTTGCTTCGAGCACGAACGTCAGACTCTTGAACTCTCGCCCTCTCACCCGACTCACTTCACATCGGCGTGACGAGAGGGTGATCAGGATGGATGTGCTCGTGGAACGGTGCGCGGGCCTGGACGTGTCGAAGTGAGACGCGAAAGTATGCGTTCGGTTGGCAGGCGCGGAAGGGTCGTATTCGCAAGAGATCACGACCTGGAGTTCGATG
>JABMLG010000013.1 GCA_013204985.1 Microbacteriaceae bacterium VKM Ac-2855 | reverse complement strand
TCTTACGAACCCCGGCTCATCCCGAATCCCTGCAGCCTTTGTGGCGACTCGGGATAATTTACGCACAACCCCGCACCATGTCAAACCCACCACCACCCGGCATGATCCCGGGCGTGTCGCACCCCTCGGCTGGCAGGCCCCGCTTCGGCAGAACCGCGGGGAGCGCCCGCGAGAATGAGCGCATGCGGGAACTCACGGGCGTACGCGCCGTCGCCGACCTCATCCGTTCGACCTCCGAAGGCCGGTCATTGACCATCGTCGGCCTCTCCGGAGCACCGGGCAGCGGCAAGTCCAGCTTCGCCGACGAACTCGTCGCCGCTATCGACGGCGCCCTTCTGCTCCCGCTCGACGGGTATCACCTTCCCCAGGCGCGTCTGGTCGAACTCGCCAGACGCGATCGGATGGGCGCGCCCGACACCTTCGACGTGCCCGCCTTCGCCGGGCTGCTCGAACGCCTGCGCTCGGCCTCGCCGGGAGACACCGTTCTCGCCCGTGGCTTCGACCGCACCATCGAGGAACCGGTGCCCGACGCCGTGCCCCTGCCGATCGCCGAGCACAGCATCGTGCTCGTCGAGGGGAACTACCTCCTGCTCGATGAGGACGGTTGGGAGGGCCTCGGTGCCCTCTTCGATCTGCGTCTGCACCTCGAACTCGACCACGACGAGCGGATGCGTCGCCTGGAGGCGCGCCATATCCGCTACGGCAAGAGCGCGGAGGCCGCGCACGAGTGGGCCGGCGGCACCGATGAGGCCAATGCAGTTCGGATCGAATCAGCCGCGACGGCGGCCGACGCCCTCGTGCGCGCCGAACCGCCGGAACCCCGTGGCCTGCGCATCCTGCACCTCTCCGATACGCATCTGCTCGGCGACCCGGCAGCCCGCTACAACCGCATCATCGACCCCCTTCACTCCATGGAGGCCGTGCTCGCCGCGCACGCCGCGGTTCCGGTCGATGCCGTGATCGTGTCGGGCGATCTCTCCAACGACGGTTCGCCCGCCTCCTACGCACTTCTGCGCGAGCGGATCGACGGATGGGCGGCGGATCTCGGCGCCACGGCGATCTACGCGCTGGGCAACCACGACGACCGGCAGAACTTCGGAGTCGACGGCCCCTACGACCACGAGACCGAGGTGCAGGGCGTCCGCATCCTGACCGTGGACAGCAGCGTGCCGGGCGGGGCGTCGTGGGGGCTCCTGGCCGAATCGACGTTGACGTGGTTGCGCGAAAGGCTGCGCGCATCCGCTCGACCGACCGTCGTCGTGCTGCACCACCCGCCCATCGAAGCGGTGACTCCGCTGCACCGCACCATGGGGCTGCAGAACTCCTACGATTTCTGGTCGGCGATCGCAGGCTCCTCGGTGCAGCTCGTCCTCGCCGGCCACTGGCATCACCAGATGCTGGACAGCACCCGCGGCGTACCGGTGGTGGTGACTCCCGGCGTCGCGAACCGCACGGATGTCCTCGCCGGCCCGGATCATGAGCGATCGGTCGTCGCCACGGCCGGCACGCTCATCGAGCTGCTCCCCCGCGGTATCCGCGTAACGGCGACGGAGGTGCCCGTCCCGCACCGCGGCGAGGAGCTGTTCGACGTGTCGGGCGCGACGCTCGACGAATGGCGGCGGCGGCTCGGATTCGGCCTCGGCTGAACCATTCTTCGCTAGGCTGCCAATTAATCAGCCGACTGAGGAGTTTTGGAATGCGTGCGATCACCCGGTTCATCACCGCCCGACGGACGGCGTGGGTCACCCTCGTCGGCACCATCGTCGCCATCGGTGCGCTCTTCGCACTGCTGCCGGGATCCTCGAGCGAGAGCTTCCCCTCCTCCGGCCTACCCGCATCCGCCGAATCCGCGCGAGTGACGGAGCTGCTGACGGAGTTCCCCTCGGCCGACGCGACCTCGGCGATCGTGCTCTGGCATCGCGAGGGCGGCCTGACGGATGCGGACGCCGCGGCGATCTCGGAGCGGGCGTCGGACCTCGCCACCGAATCCAGCGCCCCCGACGCCGTTCGCCCGCAGTTCAGCGACGACGGCACCGCGGCGCTCGTCGCGGTGCCGCTCGACAAGGCGAGCGCCGAGGCCGACATCGAGGCGACCGCCACGCAACTGCGCGAAAGCGCGTCCGCCGACCTGCCGAGCGGCCTGGACAGCTACCTCACCGGGGCGATCGGGTTCCAGGCCGACATCTCGAACGCCTTCGCCGGCGCCGACTTCCGGCTGCTGCTGGTCACGGTGATCGTCGTCGCCGTGCTGCTGATCATCACCTATCGCAGTCCGGTGCTCTGGATCGTTCCCCTCGCCGTGGTCGGCGTCGCGGATGGACTGGCGCGCGTCGTGGTGACGTCGCTCGCGGACCCGCTCGGCATCACGATCGACGCGTCGACCGGCGGGATCCTCTCCGTGTTGGTATTCGGCGCCGGCACGAACTATGCGCTGCTGCTCGTCGCCCGGTACCGCGAGGAGCTGCTGAACGAACCGGATCGTCACGCCGCGATGCTGACCGCGGTGCGCAGCGCGGGGCCGGCCATCGCGGCGAGCGGCGGCACGGTCGCGCTCTCGCTGCTCACGCTGCTGCTCGCATCCTTGGCGAACAACCGCGCGCTC
Source organism: Microbacteriaceae bacterium VKM Ac-2855 (assembly GCA_013204985.1). Classification (GTDB taxonomy): domain Bacteria; phylum Actinomycetota; class Actinomycetes; order Actinomycetales; family Microbacteriaceae; genus Rathayibacter. The sequence continues at coordinate 44,367 of JABMLG010000013.1, read as the reverse complement.
GGCTTCGCCTGCGCGATCGGCGTGGCCATAGCGATCCTGTTCGCCCTGATCGTGCTGCCCGCCGCGCTCGTCGTGTGCGGACGCGGACTGTTCTGGCCGTTCGTGCCGCGCGCCGGGCACCAGCACGCGGCAGCGAAGCCCTCCCTCTGGACCCGTTTGGGCCGCGGCGTCGCCCGCCGTCCGGCGACGGTTGCCGTCGTGGCGCTGCTCGGCGTCGGCGCGCTCGCGCTGGGCCTGCTCGGCGCGCGCGTGGGGCTCTCGCAGACGGACCAACTGCTCGGCGATCCGGAATCGGTGCAGGCCCAGGTGCTCATCGACGCGTCGTACTCGTCGGGGCTCACGGCCCAGACCGTGGTGCTGGCGCCGGATGCCGACGCGGCGCAGGTCGTGGCGGAGGGTGTGAGCGGGGTCGATTCCGTCCGCCCGGGCGAGAGCTCGGGTGGATACACCGAGCTGATGGTCTCGCTCGCCGCCGAGCCCGAGAGCGACGAGGCGTTCGCGACCGTGGCGGCGTTGCGTGACGCGCTCGGCGGATCCGGCGCGCTGGTCGGCGGCTCGGATGCGACGGCGCTGGATGGGCAGACCGCGGCGGAGGCGGACCAGGCGCTGATCATCCCGCTGATCCTGGCGATCGTCTTCGTCATCCTCGGGCTGCTGCTGCGCTCGCTGGTGGCGCCGGTGCTGCTGATCGCGAGTGTGCTGGCGACCTTCTTCGCCAGCCTCGGCGCGTCGAACTGGTTGTTCCAGAACGTGCTGGGCTTTCCGGCGTTCGACGCGAACGTGGTGCTGTTCGCCTTCCTCTTCCTCGTCGCGCTGGGCGTGGACTACAACATCTTCCTGGTCACCCGTGCCCGCGAAGAGCGGATGCGCCACGGCACTCGCGAGGGCATGGTGCGCGCGCTCGCCTCGACCGGCGGCGTGATCACCAGCGCCGGAGTGCTGCTGGCTGCGGTTTTCGCCGTGCTCGGCGTACTGCCGGTCGTGGCGCTGACGCAGATCGGGGTGATCGTCTGCATCGGCGTGCTGCTCGACACCTTGGTGGTGCGAACCGTGCTGGTGCCGGCGCTGGTGTTCTTGACCGGGGATGGCTTCTGGTGGCCGTCTCGCGCGCGGCGGGTCATCGCCGAACGCGGGTAGCCCGGACGCCGTCCGCCTCTGACGGGAGCCGGGCGGACAACCTCGCCGAAGGACGAACGGAGTAGGTGAGGAGGAACCCGCGCTGTTCCTCCTCACCCGGTCGTTCCTCCCTCGCCGGAGGAGGAATGCGCCAGCGGGCCGCTTCTCGCGGGCCCGGCTCAGGACGCGTCCGTGAGGTGGGCTCTGGTCTGGGAATGAAGTCGGATCGAGTCGCCCGGTCGCGTTCCAGCCCCTCGGAGCCGATCCAGCTTCATCGACGTACGGGGGTGCAGCGCACCGCACGGGAAGGGGCCGCCGCCCGCGCTCCGTAGGGGATCGGAGACGCGGGCGACGGCCCGGAGTGGCTCGGCTGCGGGGGCCAGCCGAGCGGTTCAGGCGGCCGGGCCCTCAGCGAGGGTGACGGTGGCCGAGCCGGCGGCGCCGGCGGCGGTGGTCCAGGTGAGGGCGACGCTCTCGCCGGGCTCCATCGATCCGAGCAGCTCCGACAGCTGGCTGCCGGTGGAGATCGCCGTGCCGTTCACCGCGGTGATGGTGTCACCGGCGCTGAGGCCGGCCTCGGCGGCCGGGGTGTTCTCGTACACGCCGGCGACGGTCGCCGCTCCCGAGGTGCTCGAGAGGCCGATGCCGAGGAAGGCCGGGTAGCCGACCTCGATGGTCGCGGTGTCGTTGCCGGCCTCGATCTGCGCGACGATATCGAGCGCCGTGGCGATCGGGATGGCGAAACCGGTGATCTCGGCGGAGCCGCTCGAGGCGGCGGTGTTGATGCCGATGACCTGGCCGGCGGAGTTGAACAGCGGGCCGCCCGAATCGCCCGACACGATGTCGGCGTCGAGCTGGATCAGGCCCGTGAGGCTCTCGCTCGCGGCGCTGCCCTCGGCCTGCGTGGTGATGCTCTGGTCCGTCGCGGTCACGGTGCCGGAGGCGGCGACGAGGTCGCCCGTGCCCTCAGCGTTGCCGACCGCGGTGATCGCGTCGCCCGCGGTCACACCCGACGTGTCGAAGCTGACCGGCGTGAGGCCGGAGGCATCCACCAACTGCAGCACGGCGACGTCGTTGGTCGCATCCGTGCCGACGACGGTCGCGGTGTAGGTCTCGCCGGTCGACTCGACCGTGACCTCGATGCTGGTCGCCCCTTCGACGACGTGGTTGTTGGTGAGGATCATGCCGTCGGAGGTGAGGATCATGCCGGTACCGGCCGACGCGGCGCTCTCGTAGCCCAGGGTCGAGACGATGGTGACGACGCCGACCTTCTGCGCGTCGCTCGCGGCGACCGCGTCCGTGGTCGTCGTTGTGGAGCTGCCCGACTGCGAACCGTACGTGCCGTACGACCCGTACGAGCCGTACGACCCGTACAGCGAGCCGGATCCGCTGCCGTCGGAGTAGCCGCTGATGCCGCCGCGCCCGAACGAGGATCCGCTCGGCAGCTGGACGATGGTCTGGCCGCTGACCGTGCCGGAGGACGCCGAGGTCTGCGTCTCGTCGCCGGCGGCGAACGAGGTGGCACCCGCAGCGATCCCGATCAGGACCGCCAGGCCGGCTCCGCCCGCGATCATCGCGCGTCGACGGCGGCGGCGGTCGTCCTTCTTCGCGGCTTCGCGGAGCGCCTGCTCGTCCGCGCCGGGCGCGAGGGCCGCGCCGGCCTGTTCTACGTTCCCGTTGTCGGATGCGTGCTGCTCGTCCATCGTCTTTCCCGTCTCCCGTGTCGCCCTGATCGGCTGCACCGATTCCAGTCCTCGAACCGGAGCGTCTGCTTGGCGCATCCGATGGGCTTCTTATGCGATTGCTGGACGTTTCTTGAATGACGGATGCGAAGCGCCACGCCTCGGTGCATCCACATCGGCATCCTGCGGAATAGTTGTGGCGACAAGTAAGTTGCAGCTAAGGTGATCGACATCATGAACGCACCCGCCGAACTCCTCGCCGCCGACACCTCGATGGGTCCGGTGACCCTCCGCGTCGCCGACCTCGACGGGATGATCGCTTACTACCGCGACGCCGTCACTCTCGAACTGCTCTCGCACGACGGCCCCGTCGCGGTCCTCGGTCGCGGCGTCACCCCGGTCGTGATCCTGCAGCACTCCCCCGAGCTCACACTCGCGAGCCCCGGCTCGGCCGGCCTCTTCCACACCGCGATCCTGTTCGAGACGGAGGCGGCTCTCGCGGCCGCCGTGTACAGCGTCGCGCGCCAGCATCCGGGATCGTTCACCGGGTCGTCCGATCACCTGGTGAGCAAGGCGTTCTACTTCAACGACCCCGAGAACAACGGCATCGAGCTCTACTGGGACCGCGACCGGAGCGCGTGGTCGTGGACGCACGGCGAGATCGAGATGAAGACCCTCTACCTCGACCCGAACGCGTTCCTGCAGCAGCACCTCACCGAGGAATCGATCGAGCAGCCGCGACTCGGCGGCGCGAAGGTGGGCCACGTGCACCTCAGCGTGGGCGACGTCGCGACGGCGAAGGCGTTCTACGTCGATCGTCTCGGCTTCGAGACCACGACTCGCTACGGTACGCAGGCCCTTTTCGTCTCGGCCGGCAAGTACCACCACCACATGGCCATGAACACGTGGAACTCGCTCGGTGCCGGTCGACGGCAGCAGGCGCTCGGCCTCGGCGAGGTCGACATCGTGGTGCCGACGGCGGACGATCTCGGTGCGTTGGGCGAGCGGCTCACGCATTTCGGCGTCGATACCCGCGACGACGGTCGCACGGTGACCTTCGACGACCCGTGGGCGAACCTCATCCGGGTGCGCACCGCCGAGTAGCCGACGCAACCTCGGCTGAGAGGCTTCGTCGTCCGCGATCACGGTCGAGCGCGAGCCTGAGCCGAGGTTGCGTTCGGACGCCGCCCCGGCCGGAGCCGCGCGGTAGGATCGAGTCGGCCGATCGGCCACAACCCCCACTGCAATGCGGAGAACATCGGTGCCCACGATCGTCGTTGAAGTCATGCCCAAGGCCGAGTTGCTCGACCCGCAGGGAAAGGCCGTCGCCGGCGCACTCTCGCGGCTCGGTCACTCCGAGATCTCGGCGGTCCGCATCGGCAAGCGCTTCGAGATCACGGTCGACGAGGTCACCGACGAGGTGCGTTCGACCGTCGAGCAGATCGCGGCCGACATGCTCTCCAACAGCGTCATCGAGGACGTCGTCGGCATCCACTACCCCGCGGAGGCGTAAATGAAGATCGGCGTCGTCACCTTCCCCGGCTCGCTCGACGACCGCGACGCCCAGCGCGCGGTCCGCTTCGCCGGTGCCGAGCCGGTGGCTCTCTGGCACGGCGACCACGACCTGCAGGGCGTCGACGCGGTGGTACTTCCCGGCGGCTTCTCCTACGGCGACTACCTCCGCTGCGGCGCGATCGCCTCGCACTCGCCGATCATGACCGAGGTCATCGCGGCGGCGAACTCCGGCCTGCCGGTGCTGGGCATCTGCAACGGATTCCAGATGCTGACCGAGGCGCACCTGCTGCCGGGCGGCCTCATCCGCAACGATCACGGCTCCTTCATCTGCCGCGACCAGAAGCTCACGGTCGAGAACGCGTCGACCGCGTGGACGACCGATTTCACCGCCGGGCAGCAGATCACGATCCCTCTGAAGAACGGTGAGGGCGGATTCATCGCCTCGGCCGAGACGCTCGCCGAGCTGGAGGGCGAGGGGCGCGTCGTCTTCCGCTACCTCGAGGTCAACCCGAACGGCTCGATGAACGACATCGCCGGCATCACGAACGCCCGCGGTAACGTGGTCGGCCTGATGCCGCACCCCGAACACGCCATCGAGGCGGGTTTCGGCCCCGACACCGCCGACGCGATGCGTTCCGGCGTCGACGGCCTCGCGTTCTTCACCTCCGCGGTGAAGGCGCTCGTCGCCTCCGCCTAACTCCCCGCCGCCCTCCCCCGCGCCCCCGCCGTGTTGCGAGGGACCCCTCCTGTGCGCGTCGGACCCGCCCTGAGGGGGTCCCGCGCGCACAGTGCGGGTCCCTCGCAAGGAGGCGTGCGCGGGGCCTAGGCTGTAGCCGACCACCACGCCGACCGGCATCGGTGGCCGACCGGAAGGCGACGCATGTCGGCTCTCATCTCACGGATGCGGCGCCTCGGCGTCGTCGCGCTGATCGCGGCCCTCGCCGCCGTCACCATGGCCCCAGCCGCATCCGCTGCAGCCACGACGACCGTGACCGGCGTCGTGTACGGCACAACGACGGGCAGTCCGCTCGCCGAGGTGCACGTCTACCTCGAGAAGGTCGGCGAGCCGTTCGACGGTACGGTCCCGCAGGCGCAGACCGACGCGAGCGGACGCTTCACCATCACGAATGCGGACGCCGGACAACGAGTGATCCGTTACGACCCGGTCGACCGGCTGCACCTGCCGCGGTTCTCGGGCGGATCGCGCACGAACGAGGACGCCGACACCGTCACCGTCCGGGCCGGTGCGACAACGACGGCGCCGACGATCGTGCTGCCGCTCGGTGGCACCATCAGCGGTGTCGTCACGGCGGACGACCCCGACTTCGATCCCACGGTGATCGCCGTCGACGCGATCGATCTGTGCCAAGAGTGCGGAGGCCGCGGCTTCGGCACCCCGGATGCGGACGGCCGGTACACGATGACCGGGCTCGAAGCCGGCTCCTACTCCGTCTCGTTCACCAACTACATCGGGCTGTACACGCCCGGCCCGTACCCGACCCAGTACTGGCGCGGCGCATCCGACTTCGAGAAGGCCACCCCCGTCGTCGTCGGCCTCAGCGAGAACGTGACGGGTATCGATGCGGCGCTCGAACGCGGGCCCAGCCTCTCCGGCCGTGTCACCTCGGCCGCCACCGGCGATCCGTTGCCGGGAGTGCTGGTCGACGCGTTCCGGGTCGGCGGCGAACTCGACGAGGAGGGCCGCACGCAGCACAACCTCTACCTCGAGACCGACGACAACGGTGAATACATGGTCGCCGGTATCGAGCCCGGCATCTGGGTGCTGCACTTCGACCCGTCCGGTGAAGAGACCCAGGGCCTGGCCCCCACGTGGCTGGGAGGCGTCTCCACCGTTGCGGAGTCGCGTCATGTCACGGCCATCGACGGTGAAGACGTCGGAGGTCTGGACGTACGGCTCGAGCAGGGCGCGGTCGTGACGGGGCTCGTCTCGGGCGGTCCCGACCTCGACCCGGCCGCTGCATTCGTCAACGTGATCCGACCGTGCGAGCAGGTCGGTACCGAGACCGCGTGCGACGGGGGGTCGGCCTCGACCGACAGCGACGGTCGCTACACCGTCGACTCGCTTCCGAGCGGCACCTACACGGTCGAGGCCTACCCGGACGACGACAGCTTCGCGAAGGCCGTCTGGATCGGGGAGACGAGGACCGAGGACGGTACCGACCTGGTGCTTGCGAGCGGCGACTCAGCCGCGGCGAACCTGGTACTCGCGGATGCGGATCCGGCGGCGCGCTTCGCGGATGTGCCGGTCGGCGCGCCGTTCTTCGCCGAGATCCAGTGGCTCGCGAAGGCGAAGATCAGCACGGGTTATGTCGACGGCGCGGTGACGAGCTATCGGCCGAACGAAGAGGTGACCCGTCAAGCGATGGCGGCCTTCCTCTACCGGCTGCACCTGCACCGCGGCGGAGAGTCCTTCTCTGCGCCGGCCACGGCGTCGTTCAGCGACGTGCCGACCTCGCATCCGTTCTTCCGCGAGATCGAGTGGATGAAGTCGGCCGGGATCACGACCGGCAACGCCGACGGCACCTTCGCTCCGAACTCGCCCGTGTCACGGCAGGCGATGTCGGCATTCCTCGCCCGCATGTCGGGTGAGACCGTTCCGGCTGTGACCGCGGCACCGTTCTCGGATGTGCGCGCGACCGACGACTTCGCGGATGCGATCGCGTGGATGGCGGCGGAGAACATCAGCCGCGGCTACGACGACGGGACCTTCCGCCCCCTCGAGCCGGTCAGCCGGCAGGCGATGGCGGCGTTCCTCTTCCGGTACGACGCCACCCGCTAGCGCGGATCCGCGGTCCATCGGCTCACGTCGTCCGAAAGTTGCAGGAGTCGCTCGCCGACTCCTGCAACTTCTCGGAAGGGGTTGCCCTGCTAGGGGACCGTGACGACGTCGGGGTCGTTCGAGGTGGTGATCGTGGGGATCGACGCGGTGATGACCGAGCCGTCGGCACGACGGGTCCCCTCGATGTCTGAGGTGGTGGGCGCACCGGTGAGACGCGGGCCCTGGTGGCCGAGGCCGACCGTGACGGGGTTGCCCGCGGCGACGTGCACGAACTCGTCGCGCACCGAGAAGGTCGCCGACTCGCCGTCCTCGACCGTCAGCACCAGCGCCTCCTGGCCCACCTCGACGCGAACCCGCGTGCCGTGCAGCGTGATGCGGAAGGTGAGCTTGGTCCAGGACGACGGCAGGCGCGGCTCGAAGGTGATCCGGCCGCCGTGATCGCGCATGCCGCCGAATCCGTAGACCAGCGCCGACCAGACGCCGCCCGTGGAGGCGACGTGGATGCCGTCGGAGGTGTTGTGGTGCAGATCGGCGAGGTCGACGAACAGAGCCGACATGAAGTACTTCAACGACAGCTCGTGGTACCCGACCTCGGCCGCGATGATCGACTGCACGACCGCCGACAGGGTGGAGTCACCGGTGGTCAGCGCGTCGTAGTACTCGAAGTCCTTGCGCTTCTGCTCGGGCGTGAACTCGTTACCCTGCAGCAGCAGGGCGAGGACCACATCCGCCTGCTTGAGGACCTGGAAGCGGTAGATCACCAGCGGGTGGAAGTGCAGCAGCAGCGGGCGCTTCGAGGCGGGGGTGTTCTCGAGGTCCCACAGCTCCTTCTCGAGGAACGCGGCGTCCTGCGGGTGGATGCCGGCCTTCTTGTCGAAGGGGATGTGCATCTTGTCGGCGGCGCGCGACCATTCGAGCACCTCGCTGTCGTCGAGCTGCAGGCGCGAGACCATCCGCTCGTACGCGGCCGGCTCGACGGCCTTCAAAAGCTCGACGGCGCGGGCGGCCGCTCGGAGGTTCGAGCGGGCCATCACGTTCGTGTACAGGTTGTCGTTGACGACGGTCGTGTACTCGTCGGGGCCGGTGACGCCGTGGATGTGGAAGTGGTCGTCGCCGTTGGAGCGCCAGAAGCCGAGGTCGGCCCAGAGCCGGGCGGTCTCGACGAGGATGTCGATCGCGCCGCGGGCGAGGAAGTCGTCGTCACCCGTGGCCGAGACGTACTGCATCAGCGCATACGAGATGTCGGCGTCGATGTGGTACTGCGCCGTGCCCGCGGCGTAGTACGCCGACGACTCCTGGCCGTTGATGGTGCGCCACGGGAACAGCGCGCCGTGCTGGTTCAGTTCGGCCGCACGCGAGCGGGCCGCCTCGAGCATGTTCTGGCGGAACCGCAGGGCGTTGCGCGCCACGAGCGGCGCGGTGTAGCTGAGGAACGGCAGGACGTAGACCTCGGTGTCCCAGAAATAGTGGCCGCCGTAACCCGAACCCGAGACGCCCTTCGCCGCGACGCCGCCGCCGTCGGTGCGTGCCGTCGACTGGGCGAGCTGGAAGATGTTCCACCGCGCGGCCTGCTGGATCTCGGGCTGACCCTCGATCTCGACGTCGGAGCGGACCCAGAAGTCGTCGAGCCACTCGCGCTGCTTGGCGAACTGCTCCTCGGGGGTGGTCTCGCGAGCGCGGTCGAGCGTGCGGTCGCAGCGGTCGGCCAGCTCGCGCACGGGTACGCCGCGCGATGAGTGATAGGTGATGGTCTTCACCAGTCGGATGGGCACGCCGGCCTTGGCCTTCACCCGGTAGACGTGCTTGGCGAGGTCGTCGTCGATCTGAGAGGTCTGATCCCACTCGTTCTCGGTGTCGAGAACGTGCTCGACACCCGCAGCGACGGTCATGCCGGAGTTGGTCGTGCGATAGCCCAGCAGGTAACGCGTGCCGTTGACCCGCTTGAGGCGCGGCTGCAGAACGCGGTCCTGGAACGATTCCGCCTTGCGCGGGTCGAAGCCGGCCTCGGTCGCCGGGTTCGCGTGGAACTCGTCCACACCGTCCTGCCGGTTGAGGACCTGGCTCGAGATCAGCACCGACGCATCCGCATCGAGCAGTTCGACCTCGTAGTCGATAAGGGCGAGGTGGCGGTCGGTGAAGCTCACCATGCGCTTCGAGCGGATGAGCACCCGCTTGCCGGAGGGCGTGCGCCATTCGAGCTCGCGCACCAGCGTGCCGTCGGCGAAATCGAGCCGTCGTGCGTAGCGCAGGATGTCGGCCTCGGTGAGCACGAAGGGTTCGTCATCGACGTAGAGGCGGATGATCTTCGCATCCGGCACGTTGACGATCGTCTGGCCGACCCGGGCGAATCCGAACGCCTCCTCGGCGTGACGGATGGGCCAGGTCTCGTGGAACCCGTTGATGAAGGTGCCGTAGGCGTAGCCGTCGCGGCCCTCCTCGACGTTGCCGCGCAGGCCGAGGTAGCCGTTGCCGACGGCGAAGAGCGTCTCGGTGCGACCCTGCAGAGCCGAGTCGAACTCGGTCTCGACGAGCGCCCACTCGTCGACCGGGAAGTGATTGCGGTCGAGCGGATCAGAGGTGATGGGATTCATGCGTCGGTGTCCTGGGTCGAGGGGTTCGTCGGAAGGAAGGGGATCAGCTCGGCGAGGTCGTCGACCACGATGTCGGCCCCGTGATCGAGCAGCGTCTGCCGGCCCACGCCGCGGTCCACCCCGACGACGAGAGCGAAGTCGCCCGCTGCGCCCGCCTGCACACCGGAGTGCGCATCCTCGACCACGACGCACTCGGCGGCGGTGAGGCCCAGCAGCTCGGCAGCGTAGAGATAGGTGTCGGGTGCGGGCTTGCCCGCGATGTGCTTCTCGGCGGCGAGCAGTCCGTCGACGACGATCTCGAACCGGTCGCGGATGCCGGCGGCGACCAGTACGGGCAGGCCGTTGCGGCTGGAGGTCACCACCGCCACCTCGAGGCCCGCCGCGACGGCCGCGTCGACCAGGGCGATCGAGCCCGGGTACGGGGCGACGCCCTCCTCGTCGAGGGTCTGGTTGAAGGCGTCGTTCTTGCGGTTGCCGAGACCGCACACCGTCTCGACCTCGGGCGGATCCGTGGGGTCGCCGTCGGGGATGGTGATGCCGCGCGAGGCGAGCAGAGCACGCACGCCGTCGTAGCGGGGTCGGCCGTCGACGTAGGCGAAGTAGTCGGCGTCCGTGTAGCCGTTCTCGATCCCCTTCGACTCCAGATACGGCGTGAACAGCCGCGACCAGGCGTGCATGTGGACGTCAGCGGTCGGCGTGAGCACCCCGTCGAGGTCGAACAGCAGCGCGCGCACCGTGGCCAGGCGCGAGGCGTCGGAAGGAGAAGTCATGGACGGTAGGGACCGATCGCTCGAGGGAGAGGGGTCACCCGCGGTGAGCCGCGGGCTGTGAGGTATCGTATCGGGCTGCCGCGGCGGGCGTGGAACCGTTTACACAACGGTCATCCGCGCGCGCTGCCCCGATTCGTCGGGGCGCAGGGGTGTTTCGGGCGAGGAGGGGCGGCGGGCCGTACATACGCGGTCGAGACGACCGCGCAACGCGACGCTACGCCGATGGCGCAGACGCGCACGCGTCACGCCACCAGCAGCTTCTCGACCGTGCGCAGGTTGCGGTTGGTGGTGGTCGCCTTGTACTTCGCCTTCGCGATCAGCTTGCCGACGGGGGTATCGACCGTCGAGCCCTTCAGGACGCGCCAGTACACGCATCCGTCGCCCGCGGCCACCCGCTCGACCGCCGGATCCGTGTCGCCGATGGCCGCGAGCATCTCGGCGAGCACCGCGGAGTCGGAACCGAAGAGAAGGTACGGGTGGTGCACATCGTCGTCGCGCTCGAACGGATAGGCGGCGGCGGCCTCGGCGAGCGCCGCCTGGGTTCGCAGCACGATCCAGGCGGTGTACCCGAAGCGATCCGAGAGGCCCTTCTCGATGAGGGGCTTCACGGTCGCGGCCGTGGCATCGGAGTCGAAGGCTACATTGCCGCTGGCGAGCACGGTCTTCACCGCACCGAAGCCGAGGCTGCGGAAGAGTTCGGCGAGCTCGGCGCTCTTCACCGAGATGCCGTTGACGTTGACGCCGCGCAGCAGCGCGATCCAGCGAGTCATGTGCTCATTGTCGCGCGGGACGAGCTCTGGGGTGGGACTGGCTACGGCGCTCGTTCTCGCGTGGCTCTCAGGCCTCGGGGCGGCGATCGGCTACGGTTCGTGCCCGGAGCGCCCGATCGTGCCGGTCATCGGGCGGATCGAGGTGTTCGGCGCGGATGCGGCGGGCCGAGCGATAGAACAGCACCATCGCCGCGAGCTGGGCGATCAGCTCGACGGCTTGGAAACCGACTCCGTCGTTCCAGCGGAAGTTCGTCGCTCCGAACGATGTGATCACACCGATGACGAAGCCGATCACCGGGAGCAACGACAACAGCGCGAAGAGGTAACCGAGGCCGTACGAGTAGCTCGACGTCGCAGTCAGCCGCCACAGCGGGCGGGGCGCATCCGATTCGTCGGCACCGCGGAAGCACCGCCACGTGAGCACTACGAAGCCGGCCAAGAACAGCCAGCGGAGGAACTCGCCGAGCGGTTCGCCGTCGCCGGGCGGCACCAAGAAGCCCAGGCCGAGCCAGATGACGACGAAGACGATCCAGTAGGTGTAGCGCATTCCTCCACGGATTCTCATCCTTCGACGCTACGTCGGCTGCGCCTGCCCCGACCGGACTCCCAGGTAGCGTTGCGGCATGCTCCGACGCCGCGCGACTCCCGGGCCCAGCCTCGAGGCGGCGATCCGCGCGGCCACGACACGGGGTCCGGGAGCACGCAGTCACAGCGAGATCGTGCCGCCCTCGGGGCGCCATCTCGTGATCCCCGCCGCGTCGGGCGTCATCACCGCCATCGATCGTGACGCCCTGATCGCTCTGGCCGACCGCTTCGACGTCGTGATCGCGGAGGAGCGCGCGCCGGGCGACTACGCGGTCGCGGGCACTCCACTCCTGTCGTGGTGGTCATCGAACGAATTCATCCCGACCGTTGCGGACGAGCAGACACTCGATCGCGCGGCGCTCGCCGCGGTGTCGCTCGGCGGGCGCGCGGCGGATGTGGCAACGCTGCTGCGCGAGACCGGGCTCGACGATCTCTCCGTCGGGCTCTGCCTGCTGGCCCGGCTGCCGGATCCGCCGCGGGCCCACATGGACGAGGCCGGCTTCTGGCGGCTGCTCACGGCGGAGCGCGACTTCGCTGCGACCCTCGAAGCCTCGCTCCGGCCGCGGGTCGCACAGGCCGCGGACGCCGCCGTCGCCGAGCGTCTGCTCCTGCTGCTGCGGGAGGTCGCCTTCGCGGCGACGCTGCCCGCGCGTCGCCAGTGCGCTCTTCGTGAGCGCGACCGCCTGCTGCGGGCGCTCGCCGCGCATCCGTTCGACGCCGAGCAGCGACAGCGCTTCGACATGCTCGCGGAACACGTCGACGACGCGGTCGAGGGGCGATGGTCCGTCAGGAAATGACGTCAGTCGCGGGCCGGAGGCCGGATTCGCGCACGATGCGGCTCATCGAACTGCATTCCCGAACACGGCACCGCCCCTTCTAGGGTGGAGGAATGGCTCTACCCGGTTTCGACATCCAGCACTTCCCCGCCGCAGCCGACGACGACGGTCTCGCCGACGCCCGCACCACCGCCTGGAATCAGGCCACCTCCGCGGGGTTCCACGACGTCGCGGCGTCTCCCGAGCGGATGCGCACCACGCTCGACCACGTCGTGCGTGACGGACGCGAATACATCTCCGTCTACGACGCCGCGCTGCCGACAGGGCTCGACGGCCTCTCGGTGCCGGTGGGCACCTACGCGAGCTTCACGAAGTCGCTCAACGTCGGCGGCGGGCGCATGCTCGACGCGCACCTGATCACCGGCGTCACCGTGCGCCCCACGCACCGGCGTCGCGGGATCCTGCGCGAGCTGATCACGAACGATCTCGCCAGCGCGTCCGAGGCCGTCGCGCTGCTCACCGTGAGCGAGGCATCCATCTACCGCCGCTTCGGCTTCGGCAAGGCCACCTTCACCCGCACGATCCGCGTCGACACCGGTGCGCGCTTCGGCCTCGTGACGGCACCGGGCGGTCGAGTCGAGACCGTCGAGGCGGGCTGGCTCCGCGAGCACCTCGAGGCGGTGTTCGCGGCCTTCCACGCGGCGACTCCGGGGTCGCTGGACCGCACCTCGCGATACACGGATTCGGTACTCGGCACCGAGATCGGCGGCAGCGGCCCCGCCCCCAGCACGCGTGCCGCGGTGCACCTCGATGACGCAGGAACCATCGACGGCTATGTGACTTACAAGGCGGTGGGCGAGGATTCGAACCGCTCGCTCGAGGTCGTCGACCTCGTGGCGGCGACGACCGATTCCTACCTCGGGCTGTGGCAGTTCCTCGGCGCCGTCGACCTGGTGAACCACGTGCGCTGGGACCTCGCGCCCGTCGACGATCCGCTGACCTGGGCGCTGCGCGACTCTCGCGCGATCACCGTCGAGTCGGTCGACGACGTGCTCTGGGCGCGCATCCTCGACCCGATCGCCGCGTTCGAAGCGCGGGCGTACCTGGCTACGCAGGCGGATGCGCTGGTGCGCGTGCACGACGCCCTCGGGCACGCGGATGGACTCTTCCGCTTCACCGTGCGCGACGGATCCGCGACCGTCGAACGGGTCGACTCCGGCGACGCGGCGCTGACGCTGGACGTCTCGGCGCTGGGTTCACTGCTGCTGGGCAGCGCGCGCCCCTCCGTGCTCGCCGCTGCGGGCGAGGCCATGATCGACGGCGACCGCGCCGCGCTCGACCTGCTCTTCGCCCCGCTGGCCACGCCCTACTGCATCGCGCACTTCTAGCCGTGCTTCGTTCCGAGGAGTTGCAGGAGTCGGCCGCGGACTCCTGCAACTTCTCGAAAGAGGGCGTTCTGGCAGGCGCGTAGCGGCGCGGTCCCAGGCGGGTCGTCGCATGATGGGTATCCCCTCGGGCTGGAAGGGCTCCCCATGAACGCATCCTCGATCGTCGACGTCATCGTGGTGATCTCTCTCGTCGCCGCGCTGATCGACGGATTCGGACGCGGCTTCTTCCGCACGATCGGCGGCTTCGCGGGTGGGATCGCCGGCGCGGTCGGTGCGTACTTCGCCGTGCCTTTCGTGAGCGCGTGGGCCGGCGCGGAGTGGCGCGTGCTCGCGGTGGTGCTGGCGGCCGTCCTGCTGATCGGTCTCGGATACACGATCGGCGCCGCGATCGGCGGGGTCTTCAGCGGCGGAGTGCGGAAGGTGAAGCTCGGCTGGATCGACCGGGTCGCCGGCGGTCTGATCGGCTTCGCGATCACCGCGCTGGTCTGGGTGATGGTCAGCGCCTCGGTCGCAGTGCTCGGCATCCCCCTGCTGTCGACCTCGCTCGCGAGTTCGGGGGTGATTCGCTCGATCGACGCGCTCACCCCCGATCCGCTTCGCAGCCTGCTCGCGCAAGTTCGTGCGCAGGTGGTCGACGGCGGCACGTCCTGGCTGGTCGAAGCCCTCGACGGGCCGACCCAGGCGCCGACGATCCCCGCGATCGCGACCGACCAGGCCGCGATCACCACGGCGAGCGCTTCCGTCGTCCGCGTCTCGGGCAACGCCTACCAGTGCGGTGTGGGCGTGACGGGCAGCGGATTCGTGGCCGCATCCGATCGCATCATCACGAACGCGCACGTGGTCGCCGGGGTGACGGATCCCGTCGTCGAGGCGCCCGGCGAGCTTCCGACGCCGGGCCGGGTGGTCTACGTCGACGCGACGGCGGACCTCGCGGTGATCGCGACCGACGGCCTCGACGCTCCGGCGCTGAGCCTCGACCCCGAGGTCCTGGCCGGCGACGAGGGCATCGTCGCCGGCTATCCGTTCGGTGGCCCGCTGACCCTGGAACCGGCCGAGGTGGTGTCGGATGCGGGCACGGCCCTGCGGATCGGCGGCACCACCAGCACCCGCGAGGTGCTGACGCTCGCGGCGAACGTGAACCAGGGCAATTCGGGCGGGCCGCTTCTGGCGCTGGACGGCACCGTCTCGGGCGTCGTCTTCGGCAAGGGCGCGACGGTAGCGAACGTCGGCTACGCGATCCCGCTCGCCACGGTGGCGCCGGTCGTCGCACAGGCGCCGACCCTGACGGCGGCGGTCGACCCGGGGGTCTGCACGACCGAGTGAGGCGCGACCGCACCCGGCTGCCCCCGCGAGATGCCTCTTATGCACGCTCTCCGCGGCGTGTCGCGTGCATAAGAGGCATCTCGCGGGGGATGCGGCGGGCCCGCCCGGAAGCGTCACCGCGCCGGTAGGATTGACGGCGCATCCGACCCCTTTCTCTAACAGGAGCGACTCCCGCGTGAGCACTGCCAACCCCGTCCTGCCTGCTCCCGACACCGTCGCCGACGCGGCGGCGACGCCCGACAAGGAGCAGCCGTACGCGGCGCTCGGCCTCAAGCCCGATGAGTACGCCCAGATCAAGGAGATCCTCGGCCGCCGCCCCACCTCGGGCGAGCTGGCGATGTACTCGGTGATGTGGAGCGAGCACTGCTCGTACAAGTCGTCGAAGATGTACCTGCGGCAGTTCGGCCAGAAGGTCTCGCCCGCCATGAAGAAGAACCTCATGGTCGGGATGGGCGAGAACGCCGGTGTGGTGGATGTGGGCGAGGGCTGGGCCGTCACCTTCAAGATCGAGTCGCACAACCACCCCTCGTACATCGAGCCGTTCCAGGGTGCGGCGACCGGCGTCGGCGGCATCGTGCGCGACATCATCTCGATGGGCGCGCGCCCGGTCGCGGTGATGGATGCGCTGCGTTTCGGCGCCATCGACAACCCCGACACCGCGCGCGTCGTGCACGGCGTCGTCTCGGGCATCTCCTTCTACGGCAACTGTCTCGGCCTGCCGAACATCGGCGGCGAGACCTACTTCGACTCGGTCTACCAGGGCAACCCGCTGGTGAACGCACTCGCGGTCGGCGTGCTCCGCCACGAGGATCTGCACCTGGCCAACGCCCGCGGCGTCGGAAACAAGGTCGTCCTGTTCGGCGCGCGCACCGGAGGCGACGGCATCGGCGGCGCCTCCATCCTCGCCTCCGATTCCTTCGACTCGACCGGCCCGACCAAGCGGCCCGCGGTGCAGGTCGGCGACCCCTTCGCCGAGAAGGTGCTCATCGAGTGCTGCCTCGAGCTGTTCAAGAAGGACCTCGTCGAGGGCATCCAAGACCTCGGCGCGGCCGGCATCTCCTGCGCCACCTCAGAGCTCGCCTCCAACGGCGACGGAGGCATGTACGTAGAGCTCGACTCCGTCCTGCTGCGCGATCCCTCGCTCACCGCGGAGGAGATCCTGATGTCGGAGTCGCAGGAGCGGATGATGGCCGTCGTCAAGCCGGAGAAGCTCGACGCGTTCCTCGAAGTCGTCGGCAAGTGGGACGTCGAGACCAGCGTGCTGGGCGAGGTCACCGACACCGGCCGCCTCGTGATCAACTGGCGCGGCGAGGAGATCGTCAACGTCGATCCGAAGACCGTCGCCGTCGACGGCCCGGTCTACGAGCGTCCGATCGCGTACCCCACCTGGCTCGACGCTCTGCAGGCCGATTCGGCTTCGGGACTCGCCCGTTCCGCCGACGGCGACGTGCTGCGCGCGGAGACCCTGCAGTTGCTCGGCTCGGCGAACCTCGCGGACAAGAGCTGGAT
Organism: Microbacteriaceae bacterium VKM Ac-2855; assembly: GCA_013204985.1. Lineage (GTDB taxonomy): Bacteria > Actinomycetota > Actinomycetes > Actinomycetales > Microbacteriaceae > Rathayibacter. Next base: position 27,542 of record JABMLG010000013.1, on the reverse strand, counting down.
CACCTCGCAGTACGACCGCTACGTGCTCGGCAACACCGCGCTGAGCTTCCCCGACGACGGCGGGATGGTCCGCGTCGACGAGGAGTCGGGTCTCGGCTTCGCCGTGGCGACGGATGCGAACGGACGCTGGTGCCAGCTCGACCCGGCCCAGGGCGCTCGCTTGGCCCTGGCCGAGGCGTACCGCAATGTCGCCGTCACCGGTGCGACCCCGGTCGCCGTCTCGGACTGCTTGAACTTCGGTTCCCCTGAGAACCCCGAGGTGATGTGGCAGTTCCGCGAGGCCGTGGGTGCGCTGGCGGATGCGTGCCTCGAGCTCGAGATCCCGGTCACCGGCGGCAACGTCTCGTTCTACAACCAGACCGGCGACGTGCCGATCTTCCCGACCCCGGTCGTCGGTGTGCTCGGCGTGATCGACGACGTCGCGCGCCGCATCCCCTCCGGCTGGCAGGACGAGGGCGACAACATCTACCTGCTCGGCATCACGCGTGAAGAGCTCGACGGCTCCGCCTGGGCGGGCACGGTGCACGACCACCTCGGCGGTCTGCCGCCCCAGCTCGACCTCGCCGCTGAGAAGCAGCTCGCCGAACTCATCGCGGCCGGATCCGTCGAGTCGCTGATCGCATCCGCCCACGACCTCGCTGACGGCGGGCTCGTAGTCGCTCTCGCCGAGGCCGTGATGCGCTTCGGTGTCGGCGCCCGCGTGTGGCTCGACGAGATCATCGAGCGCGACGGCGTCGACGCCGCGACCGCCCTCTTCTCGGAGTCGACGGGCCGCGTCATCGTCTCGGTGCCCCGCGAGGACGACGTGAAGTTCCGCGGACTCTGCGCCGGCCGCGACTACCCCGTGCTGCGCATCGGCGTCACCGACAAGGCCGACTCCTCGCTCGAGGTGCAGGGTCTGTTCACGGTGCCGCTGGCCGAGCTGCGCGGGATCCACCAGGCGACGCTGCCGGCGGTGTTCGGCGCGTAGGGCGCCCCGCGAGAAGTTGCAGCTCTCGGCGCGCCAGAGCTGCGACCTTTCGCTGTGAGTGTCCGGCGGCAGATCACCCGTGGGTCGGAGCCGATGGGCCGGAGCCGATGGAGGCGGGGCACTAAAAGTTTTAGTCGTCAGGCCGCCTAAAAGTTATAGTGGTCTCATGGCATCGACCGAACCTCTCCGTGATGCGGTCGATATGCTCGAACGCGCCGGCATCGAGCAGCGTCCAGACGGTCCGCGGCACCTCCTGATTCACATGAACGGAGCTGCCGTAAGAACCGTGGTCCTCCCCCGATCGCGAACGCCGACGCCGGCCGATGTGCAACGCGATAGAGAGGATGCAGAACGCGCCGGAGACGATGCAATTCTGTACGTCGTGGATCGAGCATCCGATTCCCTCCTCCGAACCGCCCGCGAGAATGTCGACGTCGGAGTGATCTGGCGCGAAGCAGGTCTGCTGACGGTCGGTTCCGTGGAACACACTGTCGGGAGACGACTCGTCGACCAGAGCCAGAGCAAGCGCGGGCGGGCGCCTTGGGGTCGATTCGCGGTCGCTCGGCTCCTCCTGAGGCCGACAGAGCCGCAGACGCAGAGTGCGCTTGCGCGTTCCGCCGGGATAAGTCAGGTCGGAGTCTCGAAAGCGCTGGCCAGCCTCGGCGCTCTTGTCGTTCGGACCGACCGAGGTTGGGCCGCGGTGGATGCAGGCGACCTGTTCGACAAAGTCCTCGCTGAATATCCCGGATCGGGGGGCTTATCAACGTTCTGGTACTCACTGGACGATCCCACCTCGAACGGCTTGATGGCGCTCGACACCGTCGCTCACATCGTCGGCTCGGGCGAGGAGGCAGCGATGCTCCTCTCGGGTGACCTCGCTGCAGACGAATACGCCCCCTGGCGTCGCCCCACGTCAGCACTGCTCTACGCCAAAGCAGGGTTCGGAGTCTGGATACCTGGCTTCGCGTCCTCCGCGCCCGACAGGGCGAACGTGGAGATTCGAACTCCACGCGACCCGACGGTGTGGAGAACCGCAGAGGCATGGCGGGATCACCCCGCGGTGCCGATGTCGAAGCCGGTCGTCGATCCGATCATTGCCGCTCACGACGTGAACGCAACGGCTAGAAGTGACTCAGGCGAGGCAGTCGGAGCCATCCGCGATCGCCTCGTCGCCGCGTGGGAGACAGCCCGATGAGCGTTCGAGCGGCTGAGCTCATCGCAGTCTCGAAGGTGGACGACCTCGCTCTGCGCTCACTTATCGATGTGGCTCGGATACTCGATGCCGATGACTCGAGCTGCATCGTCGGCGGTCAGATGGTGTCGATCTTGACGACGGCCTTCCCTGTCGCGGGAGTCGAGATCCGCCGAACAGCTGACACCGACGCGGGGATCGCCCCTGCTATAGCCGCATCCGGCAGGATTCACGAGCAACTCAGCTCCGCGGGTTACAAAGAAGAATCGGGAAACCGCTATACGAAAGGTGTTGATCCCGACCGTATGGTGGTCGACTTACTCGTGCCATCGCCGTCGGGCGAGTTTGCGGCGGCCGAGTACGGAGGCCGCGCGTTCGATGCGGTGCCTGGTCTCCACCTCGCGCTGCACGGACACGCTCTCACGGTCGATGTGGGGGTGACGCAGCTCGACGGCGACCACCAACGGCTTGAAGTCCGAGTTCCCGGGGTCGAGGCGGCGGTCGTCTTGAAGGCCCTCTCGTACAGTTCGCGCCGCGCGTCAAAGGATGTGGAGGACCTCTACTCTTTGCTGCACATCGCCAACGCGTATGGATCAGAAGAGATCGGTGGGTGGAGCCTTCGCGCGGAGCCGCTGAGCGGATCGCGCAAAGACGCCAGCCGTTCGCTGCACGCCTTGGCTCGCGCACTGCGCATGGGAGTCGTGATCGGGGCGGACCAGATTCCCGCGGAGGTCTTCGGAGCGCTGTTGGAGAGACTTGTCGCGCGTACGGACTGATCGACACCTACGGACGGAACTCCAACTGCATGCCTGCGGCTTCCACCACACAACGACACACCCGCGGCCTCGCACGCCTTTGGAATCAAGACGAGGTTGCGAGCGCACGGGGGAGATGCCTCGTGAGTGACGACGGTCATCCCACCGCCTGGGCGTGCGCGAAGAGCGCGCGGTCGGCTGCTGCAAGAAGATCCCGGCGGATCCGCACGCGAGGGCCTGGGATTGAGCGTCAAAGAAACGGCAACCCGTAGATAGGGGTTGCCGATTCTTGAGCGTCAAAGAAACGGCAACCCATCGAGAGGGGTTGCCGTTGATTGAGCGTCAAAGAAACGGCAACCCGTCGAGAGGGGTTGCCGATTCTTGAGTGTCAAAGAAACGGCAACCCGTCGAGAGGGGTTGCCGTTTCTTTGACCGAGGCGGGCCCACAGAAAGCGCGGCCAGCGTGAACCAGCCCTGCAGCGATGATGGATCGTTCATGGGTCCGACGCTACGAGGGTGCGGCAGCCCGCGGCGACTTCCGCCCGATTCGCTCCTGGGGAGGAGCCGACGCACCCCGGCGACGGGACCAACCGCATCCGGTGTTGACGCTGAAGCAAATCACTGTGTTTTTGACACCCGGATGCACGGCGACCGGTCGCACATCCCCGCCACGATGGAGGAACACGGATTCTTCCCCCGCGACGACCTCGACGGACACGGGAAATCCGACTCTTTTCCTCGATCCCAGGAGAACACCGGTGCCCCAGGACAGTTACGACCGCTCCCTCGCCGATTGGTCGGGCAAGCTCGCGATCGCCGAGAACCTCATCCCCTTGATCGGGCGCCTGCACCGCGACAACGCCGTCGTTCCCTCGGTCTACGGGCGCAGCCTGATCAACAAGTCGCCGATCGAGATCGTGAAGGCGCACCGCTACGCCCGGCACGTGGACGCGGAGCTGCCGCTGGAGCACACCTTCGAGCTGCTGCAGGCCGTGCTGGCGCTCAACCCCGGGCCCGCGTCGATCGACGTGCCCGTCGTCCTCGCAGCGCAGCGCGCATCCGGACTGCCACTGCCCGAGTACCTGCACGGGCTGTTGGGCGCCGTGGTCGGCGGCAACGGCGCCGGCGCCGAGCCCCGCGACGTCGTGCTCTACGGATTCGGGCGCATCGGCCGCCTTCTGGCGCGCATCCTGATCGCGCACTCCGGTGTCGGCGGTGCCCTGCGTCTGCGTGCCGTGGTGGTGCGCCGCGGTTCTGAGGACGACTTGGTCAAGCGCGCGAGCCTGCTGCGACGCGACTCCGTGCACGGGCCGTTCGCCGGCACGATCACGCTCGACGAGACGACCAACACCATCCACGCCAACGGCTGCCCGATCCAGGTGATCTACTCCGACGACCCGGGCGCGATCGACTACACGAGCTTCGGCATCGACGACGCGATCGTGGTCGACAACACCGGGCGCTGGCGCGACGAGGAGGGACTGCGTCGCCACCTCGAGAGCCGCGGCGTCTCGCGGGTGCTGCTCACCGCGCCCGGTAAGGGCGCGATCAAGAACATCGTGCACGGCATCAACCACGACACGATCACCGAGGACGACACCATCCTCTCGGCGGCGTCGTGCACGACCAACGCCGTGGCTCCGGTGATGCACGCGATCCAGGAACGCTTCGGCATCGCGCACGGCCACATCGAGACGGTGCACTCGTCGACGAACGACCAGAACCTGATCGACAACTTCCACAAGGGCTCCCGCCGCGGACGCGCCGCCACACTGAACATGGTCATCACGGAGACGGGGGCGGCGAAGGCCGTGACGAAGGCGGTCCCCGAGCTGCTCGGCAAGCTCACCGGATCCGCGATCCGCGTGCCGACCCCGGACGTGTCGATCGCGGTGCTCGCGCTCACACTCGACGAGCCGACGACGGCCGCCGAGCTGAACGCCTACCTCCGCTCGCTCTCGCTGCACTCGCCGCTGCAACGCCAGATCGGCTACGTCGAAAGCCCCGAGGTGGTCTCGACCGACTTCCTCGGCTCGCGACAGGCCGGCATCGTCGATGGCCTGGCCACGCAGGTCGACGGTCGGAACGCGGTGCTCTACGTCTGGTACGACAACGAGTACGGCTACTCGTCGCAGGTGATCCGCGTGATCGAGGAGCTGGCGCACGTGCATCCGCCGACCTTCCGCGGCGCGGACGCCCGCGCGCTGACCACCGCGTAGCAGGTCGCGGCTCGCCTGCCGGCGAGAAGGTGCAGGACTTCTGGAGGGTTGGCCTGCATCTTCTCGTCGGCAGGGGGCGGCGATCGAAGCGGGTGGCGCGCCGCACTTGTGAGGCAAGCCTTGCCTCAGTAACGTTGGCTCGTCCCCCGAGCCCGCAGGAGCGTCATGACCGGACTCTCCGCCACCGACGTGCGGATCCGCTACGAGGAATCGGAGCACGCAGCACCCGACGGCGTCAGCTTCGACGTCGCTCCGGGCGAGGTCGTGCTGCTGCTCGGCCCCTCCGGCAGCGGCAAATCGACGCTCGCGCTGGCACTGAACGGGCTGATCCCGCACGACGTCGAAGCCGAGCTCAGCGGATCCGTCACCGTTGACGGCCTGGACACCGCGATCGCGAGTGTCGCCCGGCTGAGCGAACACGTGTCGATGGTGTTCCAGGATCCGGACGCGCAGATCGTCACCGCGAGCGTGTTCGACGAGGTCTGCTTCGGCCCCGAGAACCTGCTGGTTCCGCGCGACGAGGTGCTGCGGCGCGCCGAGGACGCGCTGCGCCGGGTCGGGCTCTGGGAACGTCGCGCCGACGACCCGGATCGGCTCTCGGGTGGCGGCAAGCAGCGCCTCGCCATCGCCTGTGCCCTCGCGATGCGCACCCGGCTGCTGGTGTTCGACGAGCCGACCGCGAACCTCGACCCGGCCGGGATCGAGGAGGTCTACGCGGCTCTGGCCCAGCTGGCCGCGAGCCGCGAGCACGGCATCGTGTTGATCGAGCACAACCTCGACGCCGCGATGCCGATCGTCGACCGGGTCGTGGTCATCGACGCCTGGGGGCGCCCCGTCGTGGCCGGTCCGGCGCGCGAGGTGATGACGACTCGGGCGGCCGAGTTGATCGCGCTGGGCGTGTGGCTGCCCTCGGCCACCCTCGCCGCGCTCGCGCTGCGTGCGGCGGGGGCCGAGATCGCCGAGTTGCCGCTCACTCCGAGCGAACTGGCCGTGCTGCTGGCCGAGATCGAGCCGCCCACAGCGACGCCTCCGCTGGCACCGTCCACCGCCGAGCCCGTCGTGCAGGTGACGGGGCTGTCGGTCGCCCGCCGCGGCACGCGCATCCTGAACGACGTCTCGCTGCGGATCGACGCCGGCAGCTTCACCGCGATCGTCGGAGTGAACGGTGCGGGCAAAACGACTCTGCTGCAGGCCATCGCCGGCGTCTCCCCCGCGCCGAAGGGGCGCATCCGTGTCGACGGGCTCGACCCGGCGACGGCCGCAGCTCGGGAGTCTTCGCGTCGCGTCGGCTTCGTCTTCCAGAACCCGGAGCACCAGTTCATCCGCTCGACGGTGACGGAGGAGTTGCGGCACGGCCTGGAGCTGCAGCGCGCCGACAACATCGACGAGACGGTCGAGCGGATGCTCGCGCGGCTCGGCCTCGCCGGGCTCGGCGAGCGGCATCCCTTCCTCCTGTCGGGCGGGCAGAAGCGCCGCCTCTCGGTGGCGACGGCGCTGATCGGCGGGGCGCGGGTGCTCGCGCTCGACGAGCCGACGTTCGGGCAGGACCGTGAACGCGCCGCCGAACTGATCGCGCTGCTGACCGAGCTGCGCTCCGAGGGCACCACGGTGATCGCGGTCACGCACGACCTGCAGCTGGTGGCCGAGGTCGCCACGCACGTGGTCGTGATGCGGGACGGGCGGGTGGTGCGACACGCGCCGACCGCCGAGATCCTGGCCGACGACACGCTGGTCGAGGCCGGGCTGCGGCTGCCGCCGCTGGCTCAGGCGACACGCGGGCTCCCCGGCTGGCGGGGCGTCACCCGCCTGACTCAGCTGCAGGCGATGGTGCGCACGTGACGGGGTTCCTGCGGCGCCTGAATCCGCTCGCCAAGCTGGCGGCGACGATGCCGGTGGTGGTGCTGCTGGTGTTCACGGATCAGCCGACCCTGCCGCTGATCTTCACCGTTCTGGCGCTGCTGCTGCTCGCCCTCGGCGGCGGGCTGACTGCGCGACTGGCACTGTTCGTGTTCGTCGGGCTTCCTGCGGCCGCCGCACTGATGACTCTCGGCTTCGCCGTCTGGGTCGACCCGGCGCGCGTCGCCGACACCGCCGTGCTCGTCGGCATCGGCCCGTGGTCGTTGCACGCGGGGGCGCTCGTCGTCGGCGGCACCACGGCGCTGCGCGTGTTGAGCATCCTGACCCTGTCGCTGATCGGTGGGATGACCTCGACCGGGCCGGACGTCGTGCGCGCGATGGTGCAGCAGCTGCGGGTGCCCTACCGGATCGGCTACACCGCCTTGGCCGCGTTCCGTTTCGTGCCGCGCTTCGGCTCCGAGCTCGAGACCATCCGCAAGGCGCACCGCGTGCGCGGAATGTCCGGCGGGCCGGGGCCGATCGCGGCGGTGCGCCGCAACGTCGGCTACGCCGTGCCGCTGCTGGCGAGCGCCATCCGCCACGCCGAGCGGGTCGCCCTGTCGATGGATGCGCGTGCCTTCGGCGCGCACCCGACGCGCACCGAGCGCTACGAGGTGCCCTTCCGCGCCCGCGACACCACCTTCCTCCTGGCCTTCTGGGCGCTGACCGCTGCGCTCTTCCTCACCGTGCCGCTGGGAGCTCCGCAGTGACCCGGCGCCCGGATCCGCTCATCCCGAAAGGCTCGACACCGTGAAGCTGACCACCCGATACCTGATGACCTGCGCCGCGATCGGAGCGGCCGGCGGCATCCTGCTGGTGCCGACGAATCACCTCGCAGCGATCCTCGCTCCGATCGCGCCCATCGCCTACGGCGCGCTCGTGGGGGTGTGGATGCTGCCGGTCGTGATCGCGTTGGCCCTGATCCGCCGACCGCTCGCAGGCATCCTGACCTCGCTGATCGCGGGGCTGATCAACATCCCGCTGACGCCGTACGGCGCGAGCGCAGTCGTGACGACGCTGATGGTGGGGGTCGCGATGGAGATCTTCTTCGCCCTGGCGCTCTACCGGGTCTGGTCGGCGTGGCTGTTCCAGCTCTCGGCGGTACTGCTCGGCTCGCTGTACGCGTGGAGCGCCTGGGCGGCCTTCGGCCTCGCCACGGTGCCGGTGTGGGCTCAGGTGCTGTTCGTCGCGGTGCTCGTGGCGAGCGTCTCGGGCTTCACGGCGCTGGGCATCGTGATCGCCCGTCGCCTCGAACGCGCGGGTGTGGCCCGGGGCCTCGCGCCGCGGCGCCGCGTCGTCGCCGCCTGATGCCGTGCGAGAAGTTCACGTAAGGGGGCGGCCATAACACGAGGGCCGCGACGGCGCGAAGTGGCCAGCGCGCGCGGGGCCACGTAGCGTGGATCGGATGGTCTCGAACGTCTCCCCTGATCCCTCGGCCCGCCGGGCCATCGCGCCCTGGGTGTTCTGGCCCGCTGCGGGCATCATCTTCGCCTTCGTGGCCTTCGCCATGATCGCCCCCGAGGCGGCCACGGCGCTGTTCGCCGGAATCCAGTCGACGATCGTCGATGGCTTCGGCTGGTACTACGTCGCCCTGATCGCCGTATTCGTCGCGCTGGCCCTGGTGCTCGGCTTCAGCCGCCTCGGCCTCACCCGACTCGGTCGCGACGACGACCGCCCAGAGTTCGGCCTGCTCTCGTGGTTCTCGATGCTCTTCGCGGCCGGGATGGGCATCGGCCTCGTCTTCTACGGCGTCTCCGAGCCGCTCGCGCACTTCGCGGATCCGCGCCCCGGCGTCAACGGAACGCCGGTGCAGCTCGCGCAACAGGCGATCAGCCAGACCTACCTGCACTGGGGCGTGCACGCCTGGGCGGTCTACGTCATCGTCGGGTTGGGCATCGCCTATGCCGTGCACCGCCGCCGCCGACCCGTCTCGATCCGCTGGGCGCTCGAGCCGCTGCTCGGCTCGCGGGTGCGCGGAGCGTGGGGCAACGCCATCGACGTGATCGCCATCGTCGGTACTCTCTTCGGTGTCGCGACCTCCCTCGGCCTCGGGGTCCTGCAGATCTCGGCCGGCCTCGCCGCCATCGGGGTCGCCGAACCCGACACGACGGTGCAGATCGGGCTGATCGTCGCGATCACCGCAGTCACGATCTTCTCGCTCGTCTCGGGTGTGCAGAAGGGCATGAAGTGGCTCTCGAACATCAACATCGTGCTCGCCGCACTGGTGCTGGTGTACGTCCTGCTGTTCGGGCCGACGCCGTTCCTGCTGCGCGAGTTCGTGCAGTCCATCGGCACGTACCTGCAGAACGTCGTCGGCCTGACCTTCACCGTGAGCGCCTACTCCGGCGAGGAGGGCAGCGCCTGGCAGGCCGCGTGGACCACGTTCTACTGGGGCTGGTGGATGTCGTGGGCGCCCTTCGTGGGCATCTTCATCGCTCGGATCTCGAAGGGCCGGACCGTGCGCGAGTTCGTCTTCGGCGTGCTGCTGGTGCCGACGCTGATGACGTTCCTCTGGTTCGCCGTGCTCGGCGGCACCGCGCTGCACCGCGAGCTGGAGGGTGGCGGCGGGCTCGTCGGCGCGGACGGCAGCATCGACACGAACGGCTCGTTGTTCCTGATGTTGCAGGGTCTGCCCAGCGGCGCGATCGCGGCGGTCGGCGCGATGCTGCTGGTGGCGCTGTTCTTCATCACCTCCTCCGACTCGGGCGCTCTGGTGCTGGGCATGCTGTCGACGGGCGGCGATGTCGAGCCGAAGGCGTGGATCCGCGTGTTCTGGGCCGTCGCGACCGCTCTGGTGGCGATCGCCCTGCTGCTCTCGGGTGGGCTGGATGCGCTGAAGACCGCCGCGATCATCACGGCGCTCCCGTTCAGCGTGGTGATGATCGGGATCGCTCTGAGTCTGGTGAAGGCGCTCCGTGCCGAGCGTGCGCGCGCCGACGAGCTGCGCCGACGCGTCTTCGTGCAGGCCATCGGCGAGCACTACGACCTCGAACCCGCCGACCCACCCGCCGGCGAACTCGCCGGCCCGCACCGCTGAGACGGGCCGGCACCGGACTCGAACGGGCTCAGTAGCCCTTGATGTACGGGATCGCCGCGAGAGCGTTCGAGCAGGTGCCGTGCGCCACGTTCGACTTCTGGACATCCGCGATGCACGACTGGCCGACCGCCTGATCGGCGATGCCGTTGTCGAGCGGCACGCCGTTCTCGAGCGGGATGCGGTGCACGTTCAACAGGTAGTTGACCCAGGCCGCGATCTGATTCGTCGAGAGCGCCGAATCGAAGCGGATGACCTCGGCGATGTCGACCGCGGAGTCGAACAGGGTACCTCCCATCCCGGTCGTCGCGCCGATGGTCATGAACTTCGCGGTCGTCGGAACCGGATCCGCTTCCGACACGTTGGGCGGGTCGGCGGTGTACACGATCCGCCCGTTCGCGTCCTTCAACCCCGGCGTGTACGTGTCGGAGTACGGCACGATCGGCGTGTACCAGGGGGCGCCGGCGTTGCGGTCGTCGACGTTGTAGAAATGGTGCACGAGGCAGCGGTTGACCTGGCCTCCCATCCGTCGTCGCCCGTTCTCGACGAACCACTTCGACACGAAGACCTTCCACGGTCCGGTGCCGTAGGCCGCGAGCACCCGATGGTGCGTGAGCAGGTCGCCGGTGCCGTCGAAGTATTCGCTGGCGTAGTGCGTCTGATGATCGGTCGGGTTGGTGCGCGAGTGCGGGCCCCACTCCACCATCCGCCCGCTCGCGTCGGCGTTCGAGATCAGCGTGGACCATTCGGGATCGGTGAGGCGCGCGACGGTGATCACCGTGAGGTTGCCGGCTGTGGGCACCTCGAGCACCAACTGCGACGAGGTCGCGCGTTGGAAGCGCAACGCCGGTAGCCCGGCGGGGCCGTCGGCGATGTAGCGCGGACGCGCATCCGTCGTCGCTGCGAAATCGGCGGTCGTGTTGGAGCGCAACGCGGAGGAGAACGCCACCGCCGAGCGTTTCACGCCCGTCGCGTCGGCGACGGTCGACTCCCACTTGCCGACCGCCCAATAGTTGCGAAGCGATGCCGCGTCGGCGCGGAACCAGTGCTGCGGAGTCGCGACGGTCGGAGAAGCGGCACGTTGCGCCGCGGAGTTGGTCACCACCACGACGTTCGAGGTCGCCGCGCCCTTCGAACTCGTCGCGACGACCTTGTACGACACCGTGCTGCCGGCGACGACACCCTGGATGTAGCCGGGGGCCGTGGCGGCGGAGACGGCGTACTGACCGAAGAAGCCCGACGGGTCGCTCAGGTCGCCCGTCGTCTTGCGGTACACCCCGTAGCTGGTGACGGCCGAACCGTGATCGTCGGGCAGGTTCCAGCTGAGGTGGTTGCGGCCGGCGGTCGTGACGATCGAGAGAGTCGGCGCATCCGGCAGTCGCTCCTGAGGGGTGGGAACCACCAGCTGCTGCAGTTCCGGGATGTCGGTGTACTCCCACACCTCCGCACGACCGGGGTCACCGGGAAAATTTGGGTAAATGCGGAGCACACCGTCGCGTTCGAGCGCAGGTGCGTCGATGTAGGCGCCCGAGATGCCGTCGCCCGACCCGTCGGCCGCCTGCGTGCCGGTGTGCAGGAGGTAGCGTTTCCACGCCTTGCCGTCCGAGCTGATGAACGCGTAGAGCGGCACCGCGTTCGGATACGGCCAGAACTGCTCCGTCGACGCCGTCTTGATGTTCGTCCAGTCGCCCTTGGTCGTGTCGTACGCCGCCGACGCGACCACGACGATGAGGCCGCTCGAGGTGTAAGCGAGCGAGGGGATGCCGGTGTGGGTATCGCCCGACGGGGCGAGCAGCTCCGTCCGCACGATGTCACCCTCCACATCCGGATTCACCCAGGCGGCCCACACCGACCGCATCCGCCACGAATCGGGGTAGCCCGGGATCGTCCGAGTGCCGATCGTGGTCGTCGCCGGCTCGTTGCCCTCCGGATCGGACCAGGACGCGACGACGACCGGCGCGCCATCGCTCGCGACCCCGATGCGCGCGCCGGCCGCGTTGTGGCGAGAGTTCGTCGGGTAGCTCCCATCGAAGCTCGGTCCGCGGAACACCACGCTCACATTGCCCTCGATCCACTGGGTGGGATCGCTGGGGTTCGGCCGCCGCGTGCGGAATCGCTCGGTCGTGACCGCGTCGACACCGGGACGCCGCCAGGAGTGGCCGCCGTCGTCGGAGCGCATGATCGAGATGTCGCGGCGCGGGAATCCTGCGCGCGGGTAGCTCCCGTCGGCGAACTTCGCCCCGATCAGGAACTCCGGGGCGCAGTAGACGGTCTGGCCGTCGGCCGTGGGCTTGGCGAAAGCGACTTCGGTGCCGTACGGCGCCACGCCGTCCTCGCCCACGAGCCCCTGCAGCACCTTGCCCGCCTGAGGGCTGCCCGTGTTGGGGCGGTCGACGCTCCGCCACATCCTCCGCGTCTCATCCCAGCGGAAGAACTGGATGTCCCAGCTCTGGCCCCGCACGATCAGATACGTGGCGCCGGTGTGCGGATCGCGGAAGAAGCGCCGGTAGTAGGAGGAGAGTTCGGTCAGGTTGCCGGCCGGCACCGTCATCCAGCCACCGATCGACCTCGCCCGGGTCGATCGCTTCATCATCATGCCGGAGTTGATGTTGTGCAGTGCCGGGTGCGCGAGGACGGTCCCGGCATCGGTCACCGCGATGGAGGCGCCGCGGTGTCCGAAGTTCTGGGTGTCGTAGGCGAACGTGCCGAGGTCGGATGCGAGCTGCGCCTGCGGATCAGCGGTCGGGTAGCGCACCACGCGAAAAGTGCCCTGGCCGCCTCCCACGGGGACCGTGTCGGCGAGGTAGACGGCCTCCGCATCCGACCAGATCGGGGTGTAGATCGCCGTCGACTGCGCGAGGCGGTTGCCTGTGAGGGCGGCGATCACCGTCTTGGCCGACGCCGTGACGGGAGTCGTCACCACCGTGACGCCCTGCTGCACCACGCCGAACGCCGTCGGGAGGCCGCCCGTGTTCTGCGCCACGACGGTCGCGCCCGTCGCGAGAGCGGCCAGAGAGATGAATCCACGCCGCGACAGCGTGTTGGATCGACCGCGTTCTGCGCTCGACGACTCGATAGTGCACCTCATGCCGCCCCTCCCCGGCCCGACATCTGTCGGCCTTTCGGGAAAGTGGAACACTGCAACCCGTGGAGGATTCGCGATTATCGCCAAGTCGATGACGATTTCGGCGTTCTGTCTCCCTACCGGGTCACGTGTGGCGCCCGGCGCTCGCCCTCATGCGGACGCCGACCCACGGGCGTCAGAGAGGTCGGGTGATCGCCATCACGACGCGGGCGAGGTTGACCCGAGCGGCGTCGACCGAGGCCTCGAGCTCGTCCCCGGCCAGCACCGCGGAGCGCATCGCGTCTTCGTAGACGGAGATCAGCAGCCGCATCGCCTGGGCCGGATCGAGTGAGAAGCCGAGACCCATCTTCGCCAGGGCATCGCCGATGATCGCCAGCAGCGACGCCTCGAACCGCTCCTGGAACTCGAGGTACTGCGCCGCGATGGAACGGTCGCGCATCGCGAGCAACTGGAACTCGCTGACCACCAGGCACCATTGCCGGTTGTCGAAGGGCCCCTCCAAGAACTCCAGGATGAAGCCGGTGAGCGTCTCTTCGTCGAACCGGACGCCGCTCATCCGTAGCAGCGGCAGCTTGTCGGTCACGCGCTCGGCGAGCACGGCGATGCGTGCGTCGTTCTCACGCTCCATCAGAGCGAAGAACAGCTCCTCCTTCGAGGAGAAGTTGGAATAGAACGCCCCGCGCGTGAACCCCGCGTGCTCCGTGATCTGCTCGACCGAGGCGGCGTGCACGCCGGTCGCAGCGAAGACCTCATAGGCGGAATCGAGCAGCTTCTCCCGCGTTCGTCCGCGGCGACGGCCCTCGATCGGGGCGGCTTGACGGGGGTCCAGCGACGTCAATACTGAAACCTTTCCGAGAGCAGTGAGGGGGCTTTGCGATACACCACTGTATCGAATACATTCCTGTATTGGATACGCTGACGTATCAAACCTCCATTCGCCCTCAATAAGGGAGATCAGCGTGTCCTCGCTGCTGTACAGCCTCGGTCGTTGGGTCTTCCGCGCCCGCAAACTCGTCGCCCTGCTCTGGCTGGCGGTCGTCGTCCTGGCGGGCGGCGGCGCGGTTCTGCTGAACGCCGGCACCGACAACGCCTTCAGCATCCCGGGCACGCAGTCGCAGACGGCGCTCGATCAGTTGAGCCGCACCTTCCCCCAGGTCAGCGGCACCTCGGCGCGCTACGTCGTCGTGGCGCCCGACGGGCAGTCGGTCACGGATGCGGACATCCAGACCCCGGTCGCCGCCGCCGTCACCGCGCTCGGCGACATCGACGAGGTCGCCAACGTCACGGATCCGTACGGCGATCTGGTCGAGGGCAGCATCTCGGAGGACGGCCAGGCGCTGGTGATCACCGCGCAGATGGACGGCGCCTCCGCCGACATCAGCACCGAGAGCCGTGACGCTCTCAAGGCCGAGGCCAACACCCTCCGCGACGCGCTGCCCAGCGGCTCGCAGGTGTCGGTCGGTGGCGACCTGTTCTCGCAGAACCTGCCGGCCGTCAGCATCACCGAGGCGATCGGCCTCGTCGTCGCGCTGGTGGTTCTGGTGCTCACCTTCGGCTCGTTCCTCGCGGCCGGGATGCCGCTGCTCACCGCGATCCTGGGCGTCGCGCTGTCGATGTCGGGCATCTTCATCGCCACACGATTCGCCAGCATCTCCTCGACGACGCCGCTGCTGGCGCTGATGCTCGGCCTCGCCGTCGGCATCGACTACGCACTGTTCATCATCTCGAGGCACCAGGATCAGCTCCGCCAGGGCATGGATCCGGAGGAATCGACCGCTCGCGCGACCGCGACCGCCGGCTCGGCGGTGGTCTTCGCGGGCCTCACCGTGATCATCGCGCTGGCCGGTCTCAGCGTCGCGGGCATCCCGTTCTTGACGACCATGGGCGTCGCGGCGGCGGCCGGTGTCGGGGTCGCGGTGCTGATCGCGCTCACCCTCACGCCGGCGCTGCTCGGGTTCGCGGGCGAGCGCCTGCGCCCGAAAGACAGGCGGGCGAAGCGTCGCGCGGCCAAGGCCAAGGCCAAGGCCGAAGCGGAGGCCGAGCCGGAGGCGGTTCCTGCGGTTGCGGCGCACGATCCGCACGAGGCTCCCAAGGGCTTCTTCCGCGGCTGGGTCCGGGCGGTCACTCGCTTCCCGATCGTGACGATCGTCGCCGTCGTCGCCGTGCTCGGCGTCGCGACCCTGCCCGCGATGTCCCTGCGCCTCGCGCTGCCGGATGCGGGCTCGCAGCCCGTCGGCACCGACTCCCGCACCACCTACGACCTGCTCGCCGAGCACTTCGGCGAGGGCTACAACGCTCCGCTCATCGTGACCGGCACGATCATCGGCTCCACGGATCCGCTGGGCCTGATGGCTGATCTGAAGGCCGACATCGAGAAGCTGCCGGGCGTCGCCTCGGTGCCGCTCGCGACGCCGAACGAGAACGCCGACACCGGCATCATCCAGGTGATCCCCGAGGGCGGCCCCGATTCCGAGGCCACCAAGGCTCTGGTCACCGAGATCCGCGACCTGCACGACGACTTCGAGGAGAAGTACGGCGTCGACCTCGCGGTGACCGGCCAGAGCGCCATCGGCATCGACATCTCCGACCGCCTCGGCAACGCGCTGCTGCCCTTCGGCATCCTCGTCGTCGGCCTGTCGCTCGTGCTGCTGACGATGGTGTTCCGCTCACTGTGGGTGCCGGTGAAGGCGGCCCTCGGCTTCCTGCTCTCGGTCGGCGCGTCGCTGGGTGTCGTGGCCCTGGTGTTCAACGACGGCTACTTCGCGGAGGCACTGCACGTCGCCAAGACCGGACCGGTGATCAGCTTCATGCCGATCATCCTGATGGGCGTGCTCTTCGGCCTGGCGATGGACTACGAGGTGTTCCTCGTCTCGCGGATGCGCGAGGACTTCGTGCACGGCGGCAACGCGCGTAGCGCGGTCGAGACCGGCTTCGTCGGCTCGGCCAAGGTGGTCACGGCGGCCGCGATCATCATGTTCTCGGTGTTCGCCGCCTTCGTGCCCGAGGGCGACGGCAACATCAAACCCATCGCGCTGGGTCTGGCCGTGGGCGTGTTCGTCGACGCCTTCATCGTGCGGATGACGCTGGTTCCTGCCGTGCTGCACCTGCTCGGCGAGCGCGCGTGGCACATGCCGCGCTGGCTCGACAAGGTGCTGCCGTCGTTCGACGTCGAGGGCGAGGGCCTCACGAAGGAGCTCGCACTGCGCGACTTCGGCGGCGACGCCGAGATCGTCGCGGAGGGCCTCAGCCTGCAGGGCGTCGATGGCCCGCTGTACCAGGACGTGGCGTTCGAGGTTCCGGCCGGGGGCGTGCTCGTTGTGCGCGGCGCGCACCGCTCGGGCAAGTCGGCGCTGCTGCTCACGATCGCGGGTCGGCTGCATCCGGATGCGGGCAAGCTGAAGGTGGCAGGCTACGTGGTGCCGATCCGCGCGGCGGCCGTGCGCGGCAAGGTCGCTCTGGTGCGGCTCGCGGGCTCATCGGATCCGGTCGCCGATCTGCGCGCAGCGCTCGCGTCCAAGCCGGCGATCATCGCGATCGACGATCTCGACGCGGTCTCGGATCCGCTGATCCGCCGCGGCGTGCGCTACGAGCTCGACGGAGCCATCGCCCTCGCCGAGTCCAAGCGCCGCCCGCTCACCATCGTGGCCTCCTGCGTCGACGTCGACGCCCTGGACGAGCTCCTCCCCGACGCGCCGAACACGGTCGTCACCGGCACGGATGCGGCCACGAGCCGCGAGATCGCAAAGGTCCTCTAGTCATGGCACTCTTCTCGCTCGAACGCCCCCGTGGCACCAAGAAGGTCACCTGGTTCACGATCCTCGGCATCATCCTGGTGCCGTTGGCGATCGGCGGACTCCTCGTCTGGGCCCTGTGGAATCCCACGGAGCGCCTCGACAACGTGAAGGCCGCCGTCGTGAACCTCGACACCCCGATCGAGCTGAACGGGCAGACGGTACCGCTGGGGCGCCAACTCGCCGCGGGCCTGGTCACCGGCGGCAGCGACACCTCCACCGCGACACCGACACCGACCCCCACGGCCAGCACCGTGGCGAACGTCTCCGGTTCGGATTCGAGCGGCAACTTCACCTGGGTGCTCACGGATGCGGATGACGCGGCCGCGGGCCTCGCCAGCGGAGAGTACGCGACCGTGGTCACCATCCCGTCGAACTTCTCGGCCGCGGCCACCTCGTACTCGGGCGATGCAGCGGATGCGGTGCACGCCACGATCGACATCGCGACCAGCGAGAAGTCGAAGCTCGTCGACGGCGCGATCAGCGCCACCGTGACCAGCACGGCGACCGGCCTGCTCAACTCGCAGCTGACCACCGCCTACCTCGAGAACGTCTACGTGGGCTTCAACACCCTGCACGACCAGCTCGGCACGGCCGCGGACGGCGCAGGAACCCTCGCCGACGGTGCCACCGAGCTCGGCTCGGGCGCCGGCACCATCGCCGACGGCACCGGCACGCTGGCGACCGGCATCGACACGCTCGCCGACGGCGCCGGCGAGCTGTCCAGCGGAGTCGGCGAACTGTCGACGGGCGCGGGCTCGCTCGCGGCCGGTATCGGCCAGGTGTCCACCGGGGCGGACGGCTTGGCCGACGGCGTCGGTCAACTGGCGACCGGCACGCAGCAGTCGGCCGACGGCGCGGCCACCCTCGCCGGCGGCGCCGGTACCCTCGCGACAGGTCTGGACGCGCTCGCGGGTGGCGTCGGGCAGATCGCCGACGGCGCGAAGGCGAACGCCGCCTACTCGGGCGGTGCGGCGACGCTCACGCAGTCGATGGCCGCCGAGCTCGGCGCGCTGCTGCAGGAATGCGCCACGACCCCGGCCGCGAACTGCGCCACGATCACCCAGCTGGCGACGCAGATGGGCATCACGACGCCCACGCCGGCCGAGGATTCGCTGCTGTACCTCACGGGTGCCGCATCCGCTGCCGCGACCGGCGTGAGCGACGGCCTGAACGTGCCCGCCGCCGAGGGCACTCCCTCGCTCCGCGACGGGCTGACGCAGTCCGCATCCGGGGCGCACTCGCTCGCCGACGGCGCCACCGCTCTCGCCTCGGGCCTGGGCCAGCTGGCGACCGGCGCATCGTCCGCCGCATCCGGAGCGACGCAGCTGGCTTCGGGCGCGGCAGCGGTCGCCACCGGAGCGTCGCAACTCGCCACCGGCGCCTCCTCCGCCGCGGACGGAGCGTCGAAGCTGGCCGACGGCGCCACCTCGGCTGCCGACGGCGCCGCGGCACTCGCCACCGGCACCCGCTCGCTCGCCGACGGCGCGACCCAGCTCGGCACGGGCGCCACCCAGCTCTCCGACGGCCTCGACACCGCGGTGACCAGCCTGCCCAGCTACACGGATGCGGAACGCGAGAACCTCGCCGGCGTCGTCGCGGATCCGGTGAGCAACGACTCCGCATCCGTCTCGCTCTTCGGGGCCGGCAGCACGCCGTTCTTCTCCTCCGTGGCGCTGTGGCTGGGCGCGCTGGCGACGTTCCTGGTGATCGGCGCGTTCCCGGCGCGGGCGCTCACCTCGACGCGCTCCTCCTTCGGCCTCGCGGTCGACTCCTACCTGCCGGCACTGCTGATCGGTGTGGTGCAGGGCATCGCGGTCTCGATCGTGATGGCGTTCGTGGCGGGCATGGATCTCGGCACCTGGATCGGCTTCACCCTGATGGCGATGCTCGCGGGCGCCGCGTTCGCCTCGGTGAACCAGGGTCTCGTCGCCCTGCTCGGCGGGATCGGCCGCTTCATCTCGATGATCATCGTGGTGTTCAGCCTCGGCGCCGGCATCATCTCGACCGCGCCGACGGTGTTCGACGACGTGCTCGACTTCGTACCGCTCTCGACGGCGCTCGACGGGATGCAGGCGATCGTGAACGGCACGGACGGCGCGGCCGGCGCAGCGTTCGTGCTCGTGCTCTGGGCGCTGTTCGGCCTGGTGCTCACGGTGATCGCGATCGCTCGACGGCGGACGCTCACGGTCGCGCAGCTGAGCCGGCTCGGCGCGACGGCCTAGCGGCGCCCGGCTAGCGGCCTACGTCAAAGAAACGGCAACCCGTATCGATGGGTTGCCGTTTCTTTGACGCTCAGACTCAGGCGCTCGCGGGGGGATCGGCCGGGATCTGCCCGTTGGCGATCTGCTCGTGGTGGTGGATGACCTCGGCGACGATGAAGTTCAAGAACTTCTCGGCGAAGGCCGGGTCGAGATGGGCGTCCTCGGCGAGGCCGCGCAAGCGCGTGATCTGCCGGGCCTCGCGCTCCAGATCGGCGGGCGGCAGGCCGTGATCGGCCTTCAGCCGACCCACCTTCTGCGTGAACTTGAAGCGCTCCGCGAGCAGGTGGATGAGGGCGGCATCGATGTTGTCGATGCTCTGGCGGATGCCGCCCAGCTCGGCGACGACGGCCGGATCGGCCTCGGTTCGGCTACTCTCAGCGCTCATGCCTCGACCCTAACCGAAAGCGGTCGGGGCCCGCCGCCGAGCCGAGCCCGACGCAACCTCGGCTGAAACGGGTCGTCGGCGTCGATGGCGGCTGCCGAACGGTCTCAGCCGAGGTTGCGTCGGCGGCGGCTACCCGGCGAGCGCGACCCGGCGCATCCGGAGTCGCTTCTGGGTCAGCAGGATGCCGAGGAACACCAGCACCGCGCCCGCAGGCTCGTTCCAGCTGAAGGTCTCGCCCAGCACCAGGATGCCGAGCACGACTCCCACGATCGGGGTCACGTAGGTCACGGTGGAGGTCGTCGTCGGACCCCACGCGCGCAGAACCGCGATGTTCCAGAGGTAGGCGAAACCGGTGCCGACGATTCCGAGGACGAGCAGCCCTCCGACGACCCAGAGGTCGAACGTGACCGCACCGACCGCGAGCACCGGCGTCAGCAGCAGCATCACCACGCCTCCCGAGCCGATCTGCAGGAAGGCAACGGTGACGGAGGAGACGTCGCGCTTCGAGATGTACGTGCGGGTGTAGCCGAAGGTGAATCCGTAGCAGACCGCGGCGAGCAGACAGGCGAGCTGGCCCCACACGTCGCCGGTGAGAGCCGCATAACGCCAGGGCCCGATGATGACGAGGACGCCGATCACCCCGACCGCGACGCCGAGGATCTGCCCGCGGTTCAACTTCTCGACGCGGAAGGCGAGGGTCACCATCAGTGCCGTGGTGATCGGTGTGACGGCGTTGTAGATGCTGGCGAGGCTGGAGGAGACGTACTGCTCGCCCCAGGCGAAGAGCAGGTGTGGGATCACGCATCCGGTCACCCCGATGACCAGGAAATGCAGATAGAGGATCGGATCGCGCGGCAGCTTCGAGCGCGTGACGAGAACGACGGCGCCCAGCGCGAGGGAACCGAGGATGAGTCTCGACCACGCCACCTGACCGAACGAGACCCCGCCCTCGAGGGCGACCTTCATGAAGAGGAAGCTCGCGCCCCAGATCAGCCCCATGCCGAGGTATTGCAGCAGGACGGACGCGTCTCGGAGCTTCTGGATCACTCGACGAGGCTACCGGCGCCGCCTCGCCCCGCCCGCGGCGTTCGGCCACGCTGTCTGGAACCCGCCGCCGGATGGCGAGAAGTTGCAGGAGTCGGCGACCGACTCCTGCAACGTCTCGCCAGAGGGCGTGTCAGTTCACGATGTTGAGGGTGACCTCGATGTTGCCGCGCGTGGCGTTGGAGTACGGGCACAGGGTGTGCGCCTTATCGGCGACCTGCTGCGCCTCCTCGGCCGAGACCTTCGGAACGTAGATGTCGAGCTCGACGGCCAGACCGAATCCGCCTGAGTCGTTCTTGCCGATCGAGACGCTGGCCGAGACCGCCGCATCCGTCGTGTCGAGCTTCAACTCGCGGCCCGCGCCGTGCAGTGCGCTGAGGAAGCACGCGGAGTAGCCGGCGGCGAAAAGCTGCTCGGGGTTGGTTCCGTCGCCGGATCCACCCAACTCCTTCGGCGGACGGGTGTCGAGGTCGAGGCGGTCGTCCTCCGTGCGTACGTGGCCGTCGCGGCCACCTCCGGAGGCGTGGGCGATTGCGGTGTAGAGAGCTTCCATCTCTCTATCCCATCACCCCAGCCGGTGCAGTCCCTGTCAGCGCGGCTGCACCGGGGCCGCGAACTTCGCCAGGCGGGCCTCCAGTGCGGCGCGGACCCCCGGCCACTCCGCCGACAGGATGGAGTACAGCGCCGTGTCGCGCCAGCTGTCGTCGGCTCGGCGCATGTCGTGCCGAACGATGCCTTCGAATCGGGCGCCCAGCTTGAGGATCGCGGCGCGCGAGCGGTCGTTCATCCCGTCGGCCTGGATGCGCACCCGCTCGAATCCGCTGTCGAACGCGAGCCCGAGCAGCAGCAGCTTCGCCTCCGGGTTCACCGCCGTGCCCCAGACGCTCGGGGCGTAGGCGGTCGCGCCGAGGTGCGTCGCCTCGCGCTTCTCGTCGAAGTCCATCAGGCTCGAGGTGCCGACGAGAAGACCGTCGTCGTCACCACCCACGAGGCGGATGCCGTACGGATTCGCGTGCCACGGCAGGTATCCGCTCGCGAAGTCGACGAACTCCGCCTGCGTCGCCCGATGGGCCGCCGGCCCGCCGCCCCAGCCCCCCGCGAAGACATCGGCGCTGCCGATCGCGTCGTACAGCTCGGGCAGTTGCTGGGGCTCGAGCGGTTCGAGGCGGATGAAGCGCCCGTCGAGCGGCGCGGGAACGGGGCGGAGGGCGGTCACCGTCTCATTCTGCCCACTTCATCCGAAAAGGTGCAGGAGTCGACGGGCGGCTCCTGCACCTCTGCGGAACGGATCAGTCGACCGCGAGGGCCGCGACCGGGCTCACCCGCGTGGCGCGGCGGGCGGGCAGCAACGATGAGGCGATCGTGATGGCCACCGTCGCGACGACGATCGCGGCGATGATCGGCCACGGGATCGCCGGAGCGGTGATGCCGTGCACCATGCTGCCGAAGGTGGCCTGGGCTCCGGCCCAGCCGTAGAACACGCCGAGTACAAGACCGAAGAGGGTGGCCGACGCGACCATCGCCGTCGCCTCGGCCACGATCATCCGTCGAACCTGCGCGATCGTGAAGCCGAGGGCGCGGAGGAGTCCGAGTTCGCGTCGGCGCTGCAGAACGCTCAGCGAGAGGGTGTTCACCATGCCGACAGCGGCGAGCAGCACCGAGAAACCGAGCAGCACGCTCATCACGGCGGTCGTCGTGGCGATGACCTGTTCGAAGGCGAGGTAGTACTGGGGCTCCAGCTCGCCGTACGCGAGTGTGATGGCGCGGAAGGTCTGCGTGGCGACCGCGAACATCGTCACCAGAGTGACACCGATCACGAGGCCCACGACCGCGCGCGAGCTGCGGGCGGGGTTGCGAACGGCGTTCGCCGCGGCGAGCGCCGGAACCGGTCCGCTGCCGAGCGCGCGGCCGACGAGACGCATCAGAGCCGGGAGGAACACCGGCGCACCGATGATCACGCCGCTGAACGAGAGCACTCCACCGAAGAAGCCGATCAGTACGCCGGCAGCCGAGACCAGCCCGGCCAGCACCCCGCCGACCAGCAGCAGCACCCCGACGGCGACGAGCGCGATCGCCGTCACGAGCCGGGCGCGGCCGGCGCGCACGTCGTCGTACCGCGGCTCGGTCGCCGATCCTGTCGCCGCGATCGGCGAGACGGCCAGTACACGGCGCGAGCCCGACCAGGCTGCGACGGCCGTCGCTGCGGTGACGGCGAGCACCGGCGCCAGCACCGCCGGGTGCAGCAGCGGATACGCGAACGCGATCAGCGCACCCGTTGCGATCGCGATCTGCGCCGCTGTCGCGGTGATCGCGGCGCCTGCCAGGGTGCCGATCACGGCACCGAAGGCTCCCTGCAGCACGCCCTCGCCCAGGATGCGGCCGCGCAGCGTCGAGCCGGAAGCCCCGATCAGACGCAACAGGGCGATCTCCCGGGTGCGTCCGGCGATCACCGTCGACACCGAGTTCGCTGTGACGACGGAGCCGACGTACAACGCGATGCCGAAGAACAGCGCTGCGACGACGCCGAGGATGAACGACGCCTGCCCGATCCCGTCGAGACCGGTGGACTGGAAGTAGGCGTCGAAATCGGCGATCACCATGATCAGGGCCGTGCCGAAGGCGGCCGACAGGGCGGAGACGGCGATGGTCGCTCCCCCGCCGCGCAGGCTCACCCGTTTCATGCCGCACGCTCCATACCGAGCATCAGCGTCGCGATCTGGTCCGCGGTCATCCGCGCGCGATCATCGACCACCCGGCCGTCGGCGAGGAAGACGACCCGGTCCGCGTGGCTCGCGGCGATCGGGTCGTGCGTGACCATGGCGATCGACTGGCCGTACTCGCGCGAAGCCGCGGAGAGCAGTGCCAGCACCTCGCGGCCGGTGCGCGAGTCGAGATTGCCGGTGGGCTCATCCGCGAAGATCAGCTCGGGCCGCGTCGACAGCGCTCGAGCGATGGCGACCCGCTGCTGCTGGCCGCCCGACAGCTCGTGCGGGCGGTGCGTGAGCCTGTCGCGGAGGCCGAGCGTCTCGATGAGACGGGCGATCCACGCCTCCTCCTCAGCGGTCACTCCGCGGCCGTCGAGCTCGAACGGCAGGCGGATGTTGCCCCTCACGTCGAGGGTGGGTACCAGGTTGAACGCCTGGAAGACGAAGCCGACGCTGCGTCGCCGCAGCACCGTCAGCTCCGCATCCTTCATCGTCGTGATCTCGGTCGCGCCGAGGAACGCGCGACCGGCGGTGGGCGAATCGAGGCCGGCCATCACATGCATCAGCGTCGATTTACCGGATCCGCTCGGACCCATCACCGCGGTGAACTCGCCGCGACGGATACCCAGGGTCACCCCGTCGAGCGCGGTGACCGTGCCGTGGGTTCCGTAGACCTTGCGCACGTCGTCGACGCGCGCCACGTAGTCGGTGGTGTTCGTGTCATTCATCAGCATGTCATCGACGCTACGGATGCGGAGATGTCGCGCGCGTCATCCGCAGGGATCGCCGGGATGGTCCTCGGGGTTGAGCGTCTCGTCGGTCGGCAGGAGCCCTCGAGGACAGGCTGCGAGGCCGCGGCGATGTACGGGATCACGCGGATCGCGGCCCACGGGATGCATCTGACCGACGGATGCTGCCGACCGACGGGACACGTCAGCATCGTGCCCGCCCCGCTCCGTGCTCTCAGCCCGCGTCTTGCAGCTCGGTATCGGGCGCCCGCAGCCGCTTCGGCGTGGGCAGGAACGTCAGCAACGCCCACAGGGTGACCGCCGCAGCGACGTAGACGACCAGCAGCCACAGCCACTGATCCAGCGTGTTGCCGACCTCCGACCAGCTGTCGTCCAGAGGGAGCACGATGGCGATGAGGAAGAAAACAGCGGATGCATAGCCGCCGAACCAGTTCAGCCGGTTGTGCCGCCAGAGCACGGGGCCGAGCATGCCCCGCACGGGCAGCAGCACGATCGGCAGGGCGAACACGGTCGCGATGGTGAGGGCGCTCAGGGTCTCGCGGCCGAACAGGGCGAGCACCCCGAGCACGCTGTCGGTCTGCTGATCCGTCTCGACGAACAGCAGGCTGTAGGCCGCATAAGCGAGGAGGCCGGTTGCGAGCACGATCCCTGCCTCCGCCCAGACGACGCGGTGCTCACGGCGCGGGGCCACATCGCGGGCGTAGCTGAGGCCGATCAGCAGGCCGAACATCATCCCCGGTTCGAAACCCGAGGCGCGCGAGATCGCAACGGCGAGCAGGATGAAGACGAGAGAGTTCCAGGTGAAGCTCAGGCTCGGACGAGAGTCCGGATCGACGCGGCGCGCGATCCGGGCGACGAGCCAGAGGCCGAGCACGCTCTCGATGCAGACGGCGACGAGGGTCGATGCGAAAACGCGCGCCGTCTCGGCATCGAGTGTGACGATGCCCGGGTCGACGAACACGGAGATCGCGGCGGCGACCACCAGGCCGACGACGATCGGCCAGCGACGCGAGCCAATGCGGGGTGCTGTCGGGAGCCGCAACCGCGGCAGCCCGAGCCGCGTGTAATTGCCGTCCAGTGCGATGTCGACGAGCTTGCCGGGCAGGACGAGCAGTGCCGTGAGCACGATCGCCGCTCCGGCGAGGGCGGCGAAACGACCCCAGCTCCAGGGGAGTGATTGAGCGGGAGGGAGCTCGCTGAGCGCAGACGGCGTCGCAGCCGGACCCGATTCGGTGGCCGCGACCGGCTCCGTCTCGAGCAGTGCGGGCGCACCGGTCGGGTCGTCGACCGCCACTGCCGGGCGAGCGCCGAGGATGCGATCGCGGAGCTCGATCGCAGAAATATCAAGAGGGATGTCGGGGGTCATCCGGTAGGTCATGAACCAGTAGCCGTCCGAGAAGTACATCTCGCTCGCCCAGGCCGACATGCCGCCGGCGAGGAGTCCGTCGGGCTGAACCGCGAGCCCGCTGGCGAGGGCGGCCGTCCGCAATGCCTCCGCTTGCTGCTGCGTCACTTCGGCGTAGGCCAGGGAGAGAGTGTTGCCCCAGGCGCAGAAGACCCCGTCGCTCGGTGCGTCCGACTGGAACGGCACGGTGGTGTTCGTGCGTCCGATGTTGTTCTGGGCGAGCAGACTGCGCTGGTTCTCGGAGAGCAGCGGACCACAGTCATCGTTCGCGGTGACCGTGCCTGCCCCGAGCACCGCGGACGTGAGGTCTCCGAGCAGAGCGTAATCGGATGCGGTGAACCAGTATCCGTCGATGAAGAGCGCGACCGGAGCCACGATGTAGCCGTACAGGCTCGGATCGACCTCGAACAGAAGACCGCCGTCGGATTCGCGACTCGTGAACTGCTGCGCGCGGAGCGCCTCCTGCTCGGTCGAGGCTTGGTCAGCGGTGACGGCTGCGACGCCGACGGAGAAGAGGTTGTCGGTCTGCGGAACCCCCCACGTGCAACTGAGCGCGCCCGGATACTCGCGCGGGACGCCGTCGAATCCGGCGAACGTCGTGTCGGTGCCCGCGACGAACCCCGATCCGGGGAGGTTCGCCCGGGTCTCCTCGGAGATCAGATCGTCGCAGGTGAGCCCGAGCTCTGCGGCGGATGCGGTGGGCGCAGCGACGAGGACGGCGAGCGATGCGAGCAGCCCGGCCAGCAGTACACGAACACAGCGAGCCATGGGCCTTCCCGATCACGTGAGACGACGGATGCAGCAGAGACTACGGTCCGTTCGCTCCTCTGAGAAGGCTCTCATTCGGGGATGACCGGGGCGGTTACACGGTGGATGCCTCGGACGGGTGGAGTTGCCGATCAGGCCGGGCGAGACGGAGCTCTGGCAGCCGAGCCGCCAGTGGTACCGCCCGCCTCACTCTCGCGGGACGACTCCACCGGTCGTGCTCGTCCGACGACGGGCGGCGACTGACCTCGCAGGTCCGCAGGTCCGCAGGTCCGCAGGTCCGCAGCCCCTCTACGCCAGCTCTCACACTGAACGGCATAGTCGCGGGATCGTATTGGGCACAGAAATCCTCATATGATCCATACTCAGGCGCGTCGTCGCCAGGGAGCTTGTCGGAAGTGTCGCGTGCGTTGTAGTTCTGACCGAACGGGCCCAAGACCTCAGCCTTGCCGCGTGGAATAGTAATGCCTGGCTTGTATCCGCGATGAGTTTTGTGAGCGGCGCGGGAAGCTTTCGCCGTCGAGATGAATTCATCACCAACGTTCAGTCCAGTTTGCGCCGAGTTGGTTGTGAGCAAGTCGAGGGATAGTGGTGGCCTTCGATGGTGGAGATATCGACGACGTTAAAGTTGGAAGTTTCCCGCTACCGGCCGTGAGGCTGTTGCGCGCCGTTCCGGCGGTTCATCCATGAATCAAAATACGCGACAATCATTCAAGAACTCGAAGCTCATACTTTTCCGGCACCGCACCATGCTGGTAGTAGTACCAGAAAATGTCACCCGCTTCCGTGGCGTCGAACACCTCGTCCGCAGGCGCGCTCTCAACGCGGCCATTCCAGGTCACGTCAATCGCCTCCGTATGGAGCCTCTCCTCAGGCAGTGGGCGAGCGACCTTGTAAAGGCTGTCCGAACCATCCGGGTTCTCTTTCCGCACTTCTACCATCATACCTTCAGCACTTCCCGCCGCCTGCAGGAAGAAGCGCGGCCATGAACCGGATAAGTCATCCCATAGACGCTTGCCCTCCGGGAGCCGGGAGAGGGAGATCGCAAAATCATCCTTGCCGTCCATGAGGGCGGGAGCGCGCCGAACAACCTTTTCCGCCAGCTGACTGCTGGAGACCTCCAACTTCGAGGATCCATTGTAACGAATTACGTGAGTGACTGACATCTAGTTCGGCCTTTTTTTATGGGGCTTCCTGGAGAAAAACGGGCTCATCGCAATCCAGGGTGTAGTCGGGGTCTGAAGCCGCCGGTTTCGAGGAGCGATCGGGCGATGTAGTTGGTC
>JABMLG010000012.1 GCA_013204985.1 Microbacteriaceae bacterium VKM Ac-2855 | reverse complement strand
AACTTGCTTCCATTCGTCCACGCCATCACACGCTCCGATCATCAAAGCGTTGCAACGACCGTATGACTCTGCCGCGTCGCGGAGGGCGGTTTGCGCCAACCCGGGCTTGGCGTCCGGGTGCGGGTGGGGTTGGGAGGCCGGGGTGGTCGCGTTCCGTCCGTTTCGGCGTCGAGGAGGGCGGTTTGCGTCAACCCGGGCTTTGCGTTTCGGGGCCCCGGGGTGTCCGGCACAGGTGGGGCGGGAGCCGCAACCCGTGAGGGCCGACCGGGCCGCGCACGCGACGGCGGACCGCTCGAAGGCAGGGCGGGCGCATCCGCCACGTGGCACGCTGGAGGGATGCACGCCGCCGTCGTCACCGGGATCGCCCGCTACCCGATCAAAGGGCTCAGCGCGGAGGAACTCGACGTCGTCGAACTGGCTGCCGGCACCGGATTCCCCGGTGATCGGGAGTGGGGTCTCGCGCGCGCGACCGGCCGCTACGCGGGCCGACCCGAGGTGCTCAGCTATCGCGAGTTCCACGTGCTCAAGCGCGATCCGCGGTTGATCGGGTTGCAGACGCAGGTGATCGACGACATTCTGCGGGTCGAGGTGCGCGGTCACGAAGTCCTCGTCGCTGATCTCGCGACGGCGGAAGGGCGCACCGGTGCGGGAGCCTTCTTCGCCCGAGCTCTCGACCTGCCCGCCGGCGAGGAGCCGGTGCTGGCCCGGCAGGCCGGCATTCGCTGGACCGACGCGGCTCCCGACGGTGGCGCCTTCATGAACGCGGTCTCTCTCATCAATCTCGCTTCAGTCCGAGAACTCGAGCACGCGGCCGGAGTCGTCATCGACCCGCTGCGATTCCGCGCCAACATCTACGTCGACGGCCTGCCGGCCTGGGCCGAGTTCGACGCCGTCGGCTCGTCGTGGCGCATCGGCGGCGCGCGGGTCGAACTGCTCAGCCGCACCGAGCGGTGCTCGGCGACCGAGTTGAACCGGGCGGATGCGCGCCGCGACATCGCGATCCCGCGCCTTCTCAAGCAGTATTTCGGCCATGCCGAGATGGGGGTCTACGCAGCGGTGCGCGAGGGAGGTGGGGTCCGGATCGGCGATCCGGTGGCGGACGTGGTGACCGATGCGTGAGCGATTGCGCGTGATCCTCCGCGAAAAGCGGATGCTCACTCCCGAGGTCTGTCGGCTCGTGTTCGAGCGTGCAGACGGCGCTCCTCTCGCGGCCGAACCCGGCGCGCACATCGTGCTCCACACGCCGTCGGGGGCGGCGCGCAGCTATTCGGTGACGGATGCGCGCGACGGCTCGATCGCGATCGCGGTGCTCCGCGCATCCGACGGCCGCGGCGGGTCGATCAGTGCGGTCGACGACACGAGCGTCGGCCAGGCGCTCGAGATCGACGCGCCGCACAACACATTCCCGCTCGCCACGGCATCGCGCTACCTGCTGATCGCCGGCGGGATCGGGATCACGGCGATCAGGCCGATGTGGCACGCACTGCGCGCATCCGGAGCCGACGTCGAGCTGCTGTACCTGACCCGATCGATCGATCGGACCGCCTTCGCGGACGAGTTAGTCGGCCAACCGGGGGTCACCCTGCACCACAGCGGCGAAAGGCGGCTCGACCTCTGGCCGTGGCTCGCCGAACCCGACGACGACACTCACCTCTACGCCTGCGCCTCCTCCGCGCTGCTCGACGAGGTGCGGCTGTCGACGATGCACTGGCGCGCCTCGCGAGTGCACGTCGAGGACTTCGCCGGCGTCGAAGCCGGGGGAGGGGCGCCGTTCACGGCGGTGTGGCGTCCGTCGGGCGCCGAGATCGCGGTCGAATCCGACACGACACTCCTGGCCGCCATGCGCCGTGCGGGACTCGAGCTCGACTCGTCGTGCGAGAGCGGCACGTGCGGGAGCTGCGTGCTCACGCTGGTCGATGGCGAGGCCGAGCATCGCGATCTGGCGCTCGACGCGGCCGAGCGCGGCTCGCGCATCCTGCCCTGCGTCTCGCGGGCGCGCGGCGATCGGC
Organism: Microbacteriaceae bacterium VKM Ac-2855; assembly: GCA_013204985.1. Lineage (GTDB taxonomy): Bacteria > Actinomycetota > Actinomycetes > Actinomycetales > Microbacteriaceae > Rathayibacter. Next base: position 88,201 of record JABMLG010000012.1, on the reverse strand, counting down.
TGGTGCTCGACCGGCCGTAGGGCGCGAAGCCCTACGCTCGAAGCATGCACACCGTCGCACCGCTCGTCGTCGTCATGGGGATCACCGGAACCGGGAAGAGCACGATCGGGGCGCTTCTGGCCGAACGGCTCGGCTGCTCGTTCGTGGACGGGGACAGCCTGCACCCAGCCGCCAACATCGCGAAGATGGCCGGCGGCACGCCGCTGACGGATGCGGACCGCTGGCCGTGGCTCGCGGTGGTCGGCGCGACGCTGGCCGAGTCCGCATCCATGGGACTGGTGGTCGCGTGCTCGGCACTGCGACGCAGCTACCGCGAGGCGATCCTGGCCGAGGCGCCCGCGGCGCTCTTCGTGCACCTCGCCGGTGCGACCGAGCTGGTCTCTGAACGGATGACGGCGCGCACCGAGCACTTCATGCCGCCGAGCCTGATCGCCTCGCAGCTTCAGACGCTCGAGCCGCTGCAGCCCGACGAGCCCGGCTTCGCCGTGGCGATCGACCGCACGCCCGAGGAGATCGTCGACGACATCGTCACGCGACTCGCCGTCGGCTCCGCGCCGCGTCCGCTCTGAATCCCGACGACACGGCGCGCCCGGGACGGCCGAGCTTGCTCCGGGGCTGATCGCATCGCACAATGGCTTGCGATGGACACGCAACCCCTCCGCGCCCTCGTCGCCTCGACGGCCTACGTCGAAGCGCTCGCGCGATTGCGCCGTATGGTCGCCCTGTCCATCGACCCGGCGGTACCCGAGGGTGCCTGGGAGCTCGACGCCAAGAAGATCGCGGCGGCCGGCCTCGAGATCGCCGATCTGGAGGCGCTGCTCGTGAGCGACCGCGAACGGTTCGCCTGGTTCGTGGCGCTGAAGCTGAAGAAGTACGCCGGGGCGGTCATCGACGACGATAACCCCTACGGTTTCGACCTCGACGTGCCGCGCCTGCGGTACTTTCTCGACGTGCTGCTCACCCATCTGGTGGAGTATGCGTTGCTCGGGCGCTCACCGCTGGAGCTTGAAGAATACCTCCGCGGCACCTCCATCCCCGGAGCGAAGAAGTACGGTCGCGAGCTGGCGACCATCGCCGAGCGGGCGACGACGCGGCTAGAACTCGCGCTGCGCTGAACCCGGCTTGCGGCCCGATTTCGGGCAGACGACACCGAGTGGCAGGATGCCGGGATGATCGATCCCGGGGTGAGCGACGCGACGCTCGACGTTCTCGCTGCGGCCGCATGGCCCGGACTGACGGTCGAACCCTACGAGGGCTGGCGCCTGCGTGCGGCGGGCGGCGTGACCAAACGCGCGAACTCCGTGCTGCCGCTGGGTGACGTGACGGATGCGGAGCGCGCGATCGACGCGGCGGAGGCGTTCGCGGCGGCGCAGCGCATCCCGCCGCTGTTCCAGCTCAGTCCCGCCAGCCGACCCGCCGATCTCGCCGAGCGCCTGGCTGCGCGCGGCTACGAGGCGATCGATCCCACGATCGTGCTGACCGGCTCCATCGACACCGCGCTCGCGCGTCTCGCGCCGGGTGAGCCGGCGCGGCTCGACGACGAACCGGACGCGGCCTGGCTCGACGTGTGGTGGTCGGTCGACGGCCGCGGCGGTGCGGCAGAACTCGACGTCGCTCGGCGGATCCTCGCAGCGATTCCCTCCCGCTACGCGAGCGTGGGGAGCAACGGTGCGACGCACGCCGTCGGTCGTCTCACCACCATCGACGCGCCCGACGGCACGGCCTGGGCGGGGCTGCACGCGATCGCGACGCGGCCCGAGGCGCGCCGCCTCGGCCACGCACGCACGATCATCCGCTCGCTGCTGCAGGATGCGCGGGGCCGCGGGGTCGAGCGGCTCTGGATCCAGGTGCTCGCCGAGAACACCGGGGCCCGCAGGCTGTACTCGGCGCTGGGCTGCGAGCCGGCATCGCGCTACGCGTACTGGCGGCGCTGACGCGGGGGTGCGCGACGTGCCCGAGCTGCGCTGTCGTTTTCGCCGCGCGCTGCAGGCAAAACACCCGCGCGCGGCGAAAACGACAGCGCAGCCGATGGGAGACCAGACGGACCGGTGAGCCATCGCGCGGGGAGGCGGGAGGGCGGGCGCGGAGATCAGCCGGCCAGCACCGCGCGCGCCACGGCGGCGGCCTGCGTCGCGTCGCCGGCGACCTCGATGCGCCACCAGGTGTCGTCCTGCAGCGCCTCGACCTCGCAGCGCGCGGCGCCGCAGCCGGCCATCGCTCGGTTGCCGACGTCGTCGAGCGGCTCGAGGGCGACGAACAGGTTCGACGACAGCGCCATGCTGGCCCAGGCGTCGGCGGCGTGAGGCGCCGCGCTGACCCAGACGGATCCGTCGCCCGAGGTCCAGGAGCACGAGAGGTAGCCCGCGCGCTCGCGGGTCGCGGACGCGATGGTGCCCCGGGTGCCGGTCTCTTCGACCGAGCCGAGCAGCGGAGTGGTGAGGCCGGCGAGCTCGCTGAGTTGCGCATCCGTCAGCACCGTCGCGCAGTCGGGAGCGGTGTCGAGCGTCGCGGGTTCGAGCCGGCCCTGCGCATCCGCCGTGATCGCCGTGACCAGCGCGGTGAACTCGGCGTCGTCCGCCGGGCGGCTGCTCCGAGTGATCGAGAGCCAGGTGTCGCCGGTGAGGATCTCGGCCCGGCAGGCGTCGCCCTCACCGTCGGCGCACCGCGCGTAGCCGACATCGCCGATCGCGACAGGCGCGAGGAGACCGCGTCCGTCGTCGACGTCGGGCTCCGTCGCGGCGAAGATGGCTTCGGCGTCTTGCGCGATCCGCACCCGGATGGAGGCGGGACCCTCGTCCTCGTACCAGCCGCAGTCGATCATCCCGCCGTTCGTGCTGGCGGTCTCGCGCACGAGGTCGGCGGTGTACAGGGTGTTCTCCTCACGGCCGCCGGTCAGGTCGGCTGCGGCGACCCCCAGGGCGGCGGAGGCGCGTGAGACGGGCAGCACTGCGTCGCAGCTCAGCGCTGTGGCGGCGGTCGCGGTGGGCGTGGGTGTGCTGGTGGAGGTCGTTGAGGCGCTCGCCGTCGGCTCGTCCGTTCCGGCGATGCTGCATCCGCTCAGTGCCAGCACCGCCACGAGGCCGACGAGGGCGAGCCGCCTCATGCCAGCTCGCGCTCGATCGCCGCGACGAAAGTATCGATGTCGTTCTCGCTCGTGTCGAAGGAGCAGACCCAGCGCACCTCGCGCGTCGCCGGGTTCCAGTCGTAGAAGCGGGAGACCTGGCGCAGGCGATCAGCCGCACCGGCCGGAAGCGTCGCGAAGATCGCGTTGGCCTGCGTCGGCTGGGTGAACGCCAGCCCGCGGATGCGTCCGTCGGCGAGGCGCTCCTCGAGCGAACCGCGCAGCCGCGCCGCCATCGCATTCGCGTGCGCGGCCGAGCGGTGCCAGAGCGGCTCGCCGGAGCTGTCATCGAGCAGCGCGAGGAACTGCGCCGAGACGAAGCGCATCTTCGAGGAGAGCTGCATGTTGAGCTTGCGGAGGAACACCAGCCCGCTCGACGCCTCGGGGTTCAGCACCACGATCGCCTCGCCCATCAGCAGACCGTTCTTCGTGCCGCCGAATGAGAGCACGTCGACGCCCGCGTCCGAGGTGAACTCGCGGAACGGCACGCCGAGCGAGACGGCCGCGTTCGCCAGACGTGCGCCATCCATGTGCACAGTCATGCCGAGCTGGTGAGCGTGTGCGGTGATCACGCGCACCTCATCCGGTGTGTACACGGTGCCGAGCTCGCTGGACTGCGTGATCGAGACGACCAGCGGCTGCGCCCGGTGCTCGTCGCCCCAGCCCCAGGCCTGCTGATCGATCAGTTCAGGAGTGAGCTTTCCGTCGGGGGTGTCGACGGTGAGCAGTTTGATCGCGGCGACCCGCTCGGGGGCTCCCCCCTCGTCGGTGTTGATGTGCGCGGTCGAAGCGGCGACAACGGCACCCCAGCGCGGCAGCATCGACTGCAGGGCGGTCACATTGGCACCGGTGCCGTTGAACACCGGGAACGCCTCGACCTGCGGACCGAACTCGGCCCGGAACGCCTGCTGCAGGGCCGTCGTGTAGACGTCCTCCCCGTAGGCGATCTGGTGGCCGTCGTTCGCGGCGGCGATGGCCGCAAGCACTTCCGGATGCACTCCCGAGTAGTTGTCCGATGCGAATCCGCGTAGCCCCGTGTCGTGCAGTCCGTTCATGCTCCCATCCTCGCACCCCACCTGCGCCCGGGCCTTCCTGCGAGGGACCCGCCCTGTGCGCATCGGACCCGCTCCGGGCGGGTCCCGCGTGCACAGGAGGGGTCCCTCGCAGGAGGCCGGTCAGCCGCGGAGCGCCTCCAGCAGCTTCACCCGGCTGCCGGTGCGCAGCAGGCTGTTCTCGTAGATGCGTGCGCCGATCAGGATGATCACCGCGGTGGTCGCGATCAGGAGGAGCAGCGAGAGCAGCGGCTCCCACCACTGCGCGTCTCCGAGGAAGATCCGCATCGGCATGGCCACCGTCGCCGAGAACGGCACGTACGACATCACGGACAGCACTCCGGCGTTGCCGTTGAACATCAGGATCAGCAGATACGGCGCCATCACCAGGATGGTCACCGGCGAAGTCGCCGAACCGACGTCCTCCTGCCGCGAGACCAACGCGGCCAGCGCGGAGTACAGCGACGCGATCATCACGAACCCGAAGAGGAAGAACACCACGAACCAGACCAGCGACGGCCCGAGGGATGCGACGAGGTCGTTCTGCCCCGTCACTGCGAGACCGGCGCCCGAGAGCAGAGCGATCGCCACGATCTGGGCCAGAGCGAGCAGGCTGTTACCGATCACCTTGCCGGCCAGCAGGGCACGCACCGGGATCGTGGACATCAGGATCTCGACGATCCGGGTCTGCTTCTCCTCGACCACGCTCTGCGCGATGGTCTGGCCGAAGGTCAGCGCCGACATGAAGAACACCAGACCGAAGCCGATCGCCACGAAGTAGGCGAGGAACGGATTCGTGGAGTCGGGTTCGAGCAGCGTGACGTTCGGCGAGACGCTGAGCGCCGAGACCACCTCGCTCGGGGCATCCGAGAGCCCTACCACCGCGTAGCCGAGCGGCGAGGTGTCGGGCACGACCGCGGCGTCGACGGTGCCGTCGCGCACCAGGGCTTCGGCGGCGGACGCATCCGCGACCGAGCGCACATCGAGTCCGCGGTCGCCGTCGACGTTCGACGCCACCGATTCGACGACCGCGATCTTCGGCAGCGACGGATTCTGACCCACCAGCGCACCGATGACGATGGAGGCGAGAACGGCGAGCAGCAGAACGCCTGTTGAGATCAGGAACGCCTTCGACCGCAGCCGCATCGTGATCTCGCGCTGCGTCACGAGGACGACGCTCTGCGCGAAGCTGGGCGGCCTGTACGAGCGCGTGGGTCGGCGCGTCGTGGTCGGGCGGATGGGCGTGGCTGCGGTCATGAGACGACCTCCGTGAAGACCTGGGCGAGCGAGGGGCGTTGAGGAGTGAAGGAACGCACCGCGCCGCGATCGAAGGCGCGGCGCAGCAGAGACTGCGCGGCGGCCTCGTCGTCGGCCTCGACGAGCACGTAGGGTCCGTCCAGTTCGACGACGCGGACGCCTGGCACGTCCCGGACCCATCCGGCGTCGTCGGCGACGGTCAGTTCGTAGCGGTGGCCGCCATGCGTCTGCTGCAACGCGGTGCGAGCGCCGGATGCGCGGATGCGTCCGTCGGCGATCACCACGAGGTCGTCGCACAGGCGCTCGACGATGTCGAGCTGGTGCGACGAGAACAGCACGGGCACGCCGCGTGCCGCGTGCTCGGTGAGGACGTCCTGCACATTGCGCACCGCGAGGGGGTCGAGGCCCGAGAACGGCTCGTCGAGCACGAGCACGTCGGGATCGTGCACCAGCGCCGCGGCGATCTGCGCTCGCTGCTGGTTGCCGAGCGAGAGCGATTCGACCAGATCGTTCGTGCGGCCGCCGAGTTCGAGGCGGTCCAGAAGCGCGTCCGTACTGCGCTTGGCGTCGGAGGCCGACATACCGTGCAGCCGACCGAGGTAGGCGATCTGCTCGCCCACCTTCATCTTCGGATACAGGCCGCGCTCTTCCGGCATGTAGCCGAAGGAGCGGCGGCGTTCGGGGCCGAGCGGTTCGCCATCGAGGCTGACGGTGCCGCTGTCGGCCGAGAGCACCCCGAGGATGATCCTCATCGTCGTGGTCTTACCGGCGCCGTTGCCACCGACGAATCCGGTCATCCGACCGGGCTCGACGGTGAAGCTCACGCCCTGCAGTGCAGCTCGCCCGCCGAAGGATCGGGAGACGTTGTGGATGTCCAGCATGGGTGTTCCTTTCCGCTGGCTTCACGCTAGGTTCGCGGAGCGTTCCGCGCATCCACCGCACGGCTGTCGTGATGGCTCCGCCGGTCGAGGGACAGCCGAACGGGCAGCCGGCGCGAGAGTGTCGCACCATCTCGTGAAAGGGAGGTTTCGTCGGCTTCGAGTCCGTTCCGTGGTCGCATCCGACGCTGTGTTTCCAAAATGTGAAGCTCTCGTACCGTCGCGGCGTGTATTCACCCTAAAAACTTTGCGGAGCCTGGACTCCGGGGCACTCTTGACCTATGCGCATGGACACTTCGAGGACCGTCCAGGACATGCCGGCGCCTCCCGGAGTGAACGAGATCGCGGCGCGCTTCGGCGCGCCCGTCCTGGCTTTCGCCCCCCAGCCCCGTCTCGAGGAGTTCGCCGCCGCGCAGACCAGCTCTCACGGACGCTTCGTGGAGATCTCTCTCTCGTATTCGTTCTTCGTGAATCCTCGCAATCGAGCCGACCCGGTGAACCACGTCGCGCTGGACCCCGCGCAGAAGCTCGCGATCGAGCGGGCGGAGAATGATCACCTGCCGCCGTGGATGATCGATCAGATCACACGGATGCGGTACCCGGTGCTGTGGGAGGCCGTGCGAACGTCCGTCCCGATCCCGGCGGAGCGGAGTCGACCCATCGAGGCGCGGCTCGCGGCGCATATGAACGACGTCCTGCGGAACACCTTCCCGGGTCGTGTGCGCACCCGGCGCGGTGGCATGCCGGTGGTCGCCGCCTCGTTGCGCGAGGAGGAGGTCACCCGCGGCGTTCCGATGGTCGTCGACGGCGAGCCGACGCGCGGATTCCGAGTCGACACCGACCCGGACGTGATCGCCTACGGCGCGCGGGTCGACGGTCGTTACATGACGGTCGTCATCGATCGGAAGATCGCCCCCCAGCTCACGATGGAATTCGTGCGTCGCCGCCCGGCGCCTCCGGCGGCCGTGAAGCCGAAGCCCGCCTGAGCCGCGTCCTACTGACCGCCGGGGACCGCGATGCCGTGTTCGTAGGCGAACACGACGGCCTGGATGCGATCGCGCACTCCGAGCTTCATCAGAACCTTCGACACATGCGTCTTCACGGTCGCCTCGCCGAGGTAGAGCTCAGCAGCGATCTCCGCGTTCGACCAACCGCGGGCCAGGTACACGAGTACCTCGCGTTCGCGTTCGGTGAGGTCGTCGATCTCGGGATGCGGGCGTTCCGATGCGGCGCCTTCGGGTGAGCTGAAGCGCTCGATCACGCGGCGTGTCACATCCGGAGCGAGCAGCGCATCGCCGCGTGCCACGATCTGCACCGCCTCGACGAGATTCTCCGGTGAGGCGTTCTTCAGCAGGAAGCCGCTCGCGCCGGCTTTCAGCGCATCGAACAGGTAGTCGTCTCGGTCGAACGTGGTCAGGATGAGCACACCGGCGCACAGGTCGGGGTCGGCGACGATGCGTCGCGTGGCCTCGAGTCCGTCGACGCCCGGCATCTGCACGTCCATGCAGATCACGTTCGGCCTCAGTCGTCGGCTCGCCTCGATCGCCTCGGTGCCGTTCCGCGCCTCGCCGACCACCACGATTCCCGGTTCCGACTCGAGGATGATCCGGAACCCGGCGCGCACCAGGTCTTGGTCGTCGGCGATGAGCACTCGGATGTCGGTGCCGGTCTCGTTCTCGGTCATGATGCCCCCATCAGCTCTGCGAACCCGCGGACGCCGTCGCCGCGGCGCGGCTCGCGGCTGCCGCCTCCGAGGGTAGGGGATCGGCCCTGAGCGTCTCCGGGAGGGGCACGCGGGCACGCACCAGGTAGCCGCCGCGGGTGTTGGGCCGCATCTCGATGACCCCGCCGACCGCGGCCATCCGCTCGCGCATCCCGATCTGGCCGAGTCCGCCTCCGCTGGCCGCGGACTCGGCGCGACCGCGGACGCCGCCGTGATCACTGACCTCCACCTCCACCGCGCCGTCCAGGTAGCGCACGCGGAGGTCGACCTGCGCTCCGGCGCCCGCATGCTTGCGCGCATTCGTCAACGATTCCTGAGCGACGCGGAAGAGGCTGAGTCCGATGGTCGCCGGGATCGAGCGCGGCTCGCCGATGATCTGCACCACGACCGGGAGGCCGGCCTCTCTCGTTTCGGCGGCGAGTTCTTCGAGCTGGTCGAGCCCGCGCGTGGACGCGGCGTCACTGGCGACGGGCAGCGGGCCGGTGACGTCGTCCGAGCGCAGCGCGACGAGCATCCGGTGCAATTCGTCGACGGCCGTGCGCGCATTCTGCTCGATCGCTGTCAGCGATTCGACGGCGCGCTCGGGATCGCGGGCGAGCACGCGACGAGCAGCACCGGCCTGAACGCCCATCACACTGACGTGATGGGCGACGACGTCGTGCAGTTCACGGGCGATGCGGATCCGCTCGAGCGCGACGGCCTGCCGCGCCGAGCGTTCGCGTTCATCGTCGAGCTCGGCGGTACGCGCCTCGAGCGCCTCGAGGCGTCGGGCGGATTGCCGGGCGGACTCGCCGAACAGGTAGGCGCCGCCGAAGTACATCAGGTTGAGGATCACCGTGATCAGGGCGAAGGCGGCGTAGGGCGAGATCAGGTTCGAGCCGCGGTCGCCGGAGGGGATGGTCGTGGCCGTCCACTCGGACGTGATCACGGCGTACGACAACCAGGCGAACATGCCGACGATGATCAGGATGCGCACGATGACCGAGACCCGCCGATCGCGGCCCCACGCGCCGAGTGTGTAGATCGCGAGGAAGAGGGCGATCTGGTTGAACATCATCTCGGGCACGCGAAGGCTCTGCCCGAGGTAGAAGGCGACCGCGGCGACGATCGCGACGCTCGCGGGGAATCGTCGTCGTGCGGCGAGGGGGAGGGTCATCGCCACCGCCCAGCCGATGTTGACCAGGAGCGGCGCGGGATCGGTGTACGCACCGGTCGCGCTGTAGATGCCCACCGATGCGAGGGTCACGGCGAAGAGCACCAGCGCGGCGAGGGCGTCGCGACGGTAGTTGATGCGCGTGGGCGCTCGGCGCACCCACCCGTCGGCGAACGGGTCCGTCGCGTGGGCCGTGGCACTCATAGTCACCACGGTACTCAGGCGGACCGACATCGTCTTCCCTCCACCGGGGGAGGTGGTGGATCTCATCCCCGCGGATGACCTCGATGAGGTGACGCATGCTCGGTTTTTGCTACGATGGACGGGTGCGGTCCGAATCCCGCACCTGCGACGTGGGGACGTCGCGCGGGCCGCTGCCGGTTGGAGATCAGCAGCGGCCCGCATCCCACCTCAACCGTCGTTGCCGGTGATCCCTGCCGTCGAGGCGATCACGTCGCCCATCTTCTTCTGCAGCGCCTCGTAGAACATCGAGAGCGGGAACTCGTCGTCCAGCACCGCATCCGTGAGCCCGCGCGGAGCGCCGTGCAGCAGCTCATCCGGTAGTCCGCGCGCCCAGCGCGAAGCCGGATGCGGCGTCAGAGTCCCGCGTACCAGCTCGTACGCCGCGAGCCAGTGCGCAATCTTGGGGCGGTCGATCGAGCGCCAGTAGAGCTCGTTGATCTCGTCGGAGAGGGCCACCACGACATCGGCGACGTCGTCCCAGTCGATGGTCAAGCGGGTGTCGGTCCAGTGCAGTACGCCGTGCTGGTGCAGCCACGCGAAGAGCAGCTGGCCGCCGAGCCCGTCGTAGTTGCGGACCCGCGTACCGGTGAGCGGGAAGCGGAAGATGCGGTCGAACACGATCGCGTACTGCACCAGCTTCGCCCGCTCGCGCAGGCGAGCCGCCTCCTCCGTGATCGCCTCCGTCGCAGCTTGCTCCGCCGCGATGGCCCGCTCGATCGACACCGCTTCGCGGAACGCGGTCAGATCGCAGCGCAGCTCCTCCAACGAATAGAGGAAGTAGGGCATCCGCTGCTTGATCATAAAAGGATCGAACGGCAGATCGCCGCGCATGTGCGTGCGATCGTGGATGAGATCCCACATCACGAAGGTCTCCTCCGTGAGCCGTTGATCGCTCAGCAAGCGGGCCGCATCCGCTGGCAGCTCGAGCTTCGTGATGTCGGCCGCCTCCGCGAGCACCCGCCGGAACCGGGCGGCCTCGCGGTCGGCGAAGATCGCGCCCCAGGTGAAGCTCGGCACCGCTCGCATCGCGACCGTCTCGGGGAAGAGCACGGCCGAATCGGTGTCGTACCCGGGGGTGAAGTCGAGGAAGCGGATGGGGACGAAGAGCGCGTTCGAGTACGCGCCGGCCTCCAGCTCGACGACGAAGTCCGGCCAGATCACCTCGATCAGCACCGCCTCCACGAAGCGATTGCGACTGCCGTTCTGGGTGTACATCGGGAAGAGGACGAGATGGCGCAGGCCGTCGATCCGGTGCTGCTGCGGCTGGAACGCCTGCAACGAATCGAGGAAGTCCGGCACGCCCAGGCCGTCCTCGCTCCAGCGCCGGAGGTCGGCCACGAGAGCGGAGAGGTAGTCCGCATCGTGCGGAAAGCCCGGGGCGAGCGCGTTCACCGCGTCGATCAGCTCCGCGACGAGGGCCTGCGCCGCTGCCGGGTCGGCGCCGGGAGTGAGCGAGCCGTCCTGCTGCTGGAGCCGCTGCAGCCCGATCGCCGCGGCCTTGAGCGCCTGCCAGGCCGGCGAGGATGCGAGCGCGGCGTCTTCGACGACCTCGGGTTCACCGACGATTGCATTCTGCAAGAATTGCGACATCATGATCCTCCTCACGCGGGATATCAGGGGTGCTTCTCGACCGATACGGGCGACACGACGAGCCTAGGCAACAAGGCGCGCACTTTCTTTGCGCGAGCCCGGTGCGGATGCGCGGCCAGGGCGAGGGCGACGCAACGGCGATGTGTGCGCGGGCGCCGCGGGCACCGAGCGGGCGGGCGGCACCGAGTGGGCGGCATCGAGCGGGCGGCATCGAGCGGGCGGCACCGAGCGGGCGGGATACTGGGCGGATGAGCACGGCACGCGATGTCCAGGTGGCGCTCGCCGCCGTCGCCGATCCGGCCGACGCCGTCCTCCTGCAGCGGTTCTTCAAGACCGGCCGCGGTGAGTACGGGGAGGGCGATCTGTTCATCGGTGTGCGGGTGCCGCAGACGCGCCTCGTCGCGAAGCGCTTCGCCGACCTCGAACCGGCCGAGATCGACGAGCTGCTCGACAGTCCGATCCACGAGCATCGGCTCGCCGGACTGTTCATCCTCAACGGTCGATTCGCGCGTGCGTCGCGGCCTCGCAGCCGCGACGAAGCGGAGCGCGCCGCCTGCGTCGAGCAGTACCTCGCCGCGGTTCGGCTCGGGCGGGTGAACAACTGGGATCTCGTCGACTCGTCGGCCGAGTTCGGCCTCGGGGAGTATCTCCAGGATCGTCCGCGCGACGTGCTCTTCGAACTCGCAGCCTCGCCCGAGCTCTGGCGGCGCCGCGTCGCCATGATCGGGACGTTCGCCTTCATCCGTGCCGGCGATGCGACGACCACCCTCGAGCTGGCGGCGCTGCTCCTCACCGACCGAGAGGACTTGATGCACAAGGCGGTCGGCTGGATGCTGCGCGAGGTCGGTCAGCGCGTCGACCGTTCGCTGCTGCTGCAGTTCCTCGACCAGCACGCCGCTCGGATGCCGCGGACCACGCTGTCGTACGCGACCGAGCACCTCACCGCGCAAGAGCGCGCCGAGTACCGCTCACGCCGCCCCGACCCCATCCGTTGAGCTCCCCGCCTCGAAGAAGCTCTGTGGGGCGCGGCCCCGGGAGAGGGAACGGAACGGATGGCGACGACGGAGCAGAAGCGGATGAACATCGGACTGCGGAACTGGCGAGGTGGCGACTTCGAGTTGCTGCGTCGGCTGAACGCGGAGTCCGCGCACCGCGAGCCCGAGTCCGCCGTGTTCCGCCGGCACGGACGCTATCTCGACGGGGTCTCCGGAGGCGAGGGCGAGCACGTGGTGATCGAGTCGCGCGGCGAGGCTCTCGGGATCGCGGAGTACCGCTACGTGCCGTGGCGCGGAAGCGTCGCCTGGGGTGTGGGCGTGCAGTTCTTCGCGGGGGCACGCACGGCGGAGCGATCCGAGGCCGTGCTCCGCGACATCGTCGCGCTGCTTGCAGCGACGCCGGTTCCGCGCCGGATCGTCGCGATGCTGCCGCGCGATCCGGAGAACGATGCGGCAGCGCGCGCGGCCGGGTTCGAGCTCGTGGACGGCGACTGGGCCTTCGCCCTCGACGACTGATCGACGCCCGTTTCACATGGCCGAACGGCGCTGCAGGCTGACGAACGTCGAGGCCGGCGACGCAAGGAGACGTCCTATCGGTTGTTCGCGGTGAGCGGCCGGCTGGGGAATCTGACGAACCAAGTGAACCAGCTGGCGGAGTTCGCGAACACCGGGGGGACGTTCCCGGCGGCGGAGATCATGGCGGAGTTTCGTCGGTCGGCGCCGCACATGGATGACGCGGTTCGGCGGGTGGCGGGGCTGTGATGCCGAACGTCGCCTGTCGCGGTCAGACGCCTGGGCTGACGGCCAATCCGGTGGGGAGGGGCGAGCGCACGAGTTCGCGCGACGGAGATACTGCGCGCTGAACGAACCGCAGTGCAACCGACTCGCGGGCGTCCTGCCTGCTGAGAGCCGTGCTCAGCGACTCTTTCGGGTGACTCGAGCGAGGAGGGCACGCCAGAGTTCGGCAATGTTGCCTACAACCATGGACAGCGCCTGGCCGCTCACGGGGGCCGCAGCTGCGATGGCGGCGAGGATCGAGGTACTGCCTGTTCTGCCGACGAGCCTTCTGATCTTCACGGGGAACCCTTCTGTCCGAAGCAAGTGCTCGAACGCTGACGTCCAAGCAAACATGCGCTGCTGAGAGATTCCTCTCACCCCTAGCTACCACCGAGAATGGCTAAGGCTGACGCACTCCGTGCGCAGGTCAAGGGGTGCGACGTCGGTCGGGTTCGGCGGGAGGCATCCGCGGCAATGGCCGTTGTCGCACAGCTCTTGTGCAAGCTGGCAAAGGATGCCCTAAGCGCCGCTCTCGCGCCCGAGAATCACCCGCAGAGGACGACTGACTCCCGCAGATCACGACGGCGTATCTGGCGAAAGTGAAAGCGGAACACAAACGGGAATGCAGGGAAAAGGACGGCACCGTCGCGCACCGGCTCTGCGGAGAGTGACCAGCGGTGCCAGCGCCTGCGGTGGCCGCGGTGTCCAATCTGAGCTTCACCGACGCGCCGAAGCTGCCGAACCGACAGGACTTCGATGAGCGCCGATTCGCGAGGAGGGGCGCCGGGTCTTCCTGGTGCGAGCTCCCGCGCCGGTCTTGCCTGGCCACCGGCACATCGCCTCGTCGCTGAAATCGCGGGAGTTCAGCGGCGGGAGTCTGTCGATTCGCCGCGACGATGCTGGGATGCGGTCGAGCTGATCTCCTGTCAGAGCAGGAGGTCGCTGGATCATCATCCTCGCGCGACGAATCCAGTGTGACCGAGAGCATGAGCGCTCATCGAGGGCCACCGGAGGCGCGACCCTGCGCACGCGGAAGGTCAACGGATTCGAGGCCTACAGCCGGTGCCCGGCCAGCCACGGCTGCAGCACCGCGAGGAACTCGTCCGGGCGCTCGACGCTCGGCAGGTGCGCCGCCTCGAGGAAGACGTAGCCGTCGGCCGTCGGGACGGTCTCGGCGAGGTATTCGTAGGCCGCCAGGGCGTCGGAGACGTCGTACGCGCCGACCATCACGAGCGCGGGCACGGTGATGTCGACGACGCGATCGTAGGCGGGCGGCTCCAGCCGCTGCGGCTGCGGATGCTCGCTCGCGTGCGGCACATTGGCGCGGGCGAGCGCGTACGCCGTCGCGACGAACTCCGGGTCGAGCGCGGCCTCGTCGCGATCGGGGCCGAAGGCCCAGACCGCCGCCTCGAGCCGCGCGACGGCGTGATGATCGCCCGCTTCGAACGCCGCATCGATCTCATCGAAACGCGCGTCCTCCGCATCCGTCAGTTCCACATCCGGGAACCCGCTCGGGCCGGAGCCGATCGTGACGAGGCCCGCGACTCGATCCGGGCGCGAGACGGCGACATCGATCGCAATGCCGCCGCCGCGGGAGCAGCCGATGAACGTCGCGCGTTGCACACCGAGATGATCGAGCACGTCCAGCGCATCCGTGCGGTCCGAGAACGGAGCATCCTGCGACGCGGTCTGGCCGAATCCGCGTGTATCGAAGCGGATCACGTAGTGGTCGCGAGCCAGTGCGGCGACCACCGGGTCCCACATCCGCAGGTTGGCGATACCGGCGTGGATCAGCAGCAACGCCGAGGCCGACGACGGACCGTCGGCCTCCCAGTACAGGCGTGCGCCCGGGACCTCGAGGTGGGGCATGCATCCGAGCGTAGGCTTGTGGGGGCATCGGCGCCATGGATGAGCATGATCGGCGGCGTGAGGAGCCTGTGTGAGCGGCGTACTGACTGGGTTCTCGATCATCGGGGTCGTGATCGCCGTCGGCTATCTGATCGCCCGGATCGGATTGGTCGGGCCCGAGGGTAGAGCCGTTCTGAGCCGGATCGCGTTCTTCGTGACCACGCCGGCTCTGATGTTCACGGTGCTGGCGCAGGCCGATGTCTCGCTGCTCTTCTCGAACTTCCTGCTCACGTCGTTCGTGACCGTACTGATCGTCGCGGCCCTCTACGTCCTCGCCTCGCGGTTGTTCTTCCGCCGTGGCTTCGCCGAGACGACGGTCGGAGCCGCGGCATCGGGCTACGTCAACGCCAACAACATCGGCCTGCCCGTGGCGATCTACGTGCTCGGCGACCCGCAATGGGTCGCGCCGACCCTGCTGCTGCAGCTGCTGGTGCTCGCGCCGTTGACTCTTTCGCTGCTCGACGTGTCCACCGCCGGATCGGTGTCGGCGCGCTCGATCCTGACGCAGCCGTTGCGCAACCCGATGATCATCGCGTCGGCTCTCGGCGTCGTGGTGGCCCTGCTCGGTATCCGTCTGCCGGACCCGGTGCTGCAACCGTTCGAGATCATCGGCAACGCTTCCATCCCGCTCGTACTGATGGCGTTCGGTATGTCGTTGCGGGGTCAACGCCCGCTGCAGGCGGGTTCGGGGCGCACCGACGTGTTGGTGGCCTCGACCCTCAAGTCGCTGGCGATGCCGGCGATCGCGTGGCTGCTGGGCCGATTCGTCTTCCATCTCGAACCCGACGAGCTCTTCGCCGTGTCGGTGACCGCGGCGCTGCCGACGGCTCAGAACATCTACAACTTCGCTGCGCGGTACGACCGTGGCGTCGCGGTAGCGCGCGACACTGCGCTCGTGACGACGGTCACCGCGATCCCCGTCCTCATCGCCGTGTCACTCCTGTTGGGATGACGCTTCCGGTGATTCCGTGACCGCGGATGCACGGGATTCTGAGACCGCGGTTTCGCGCGGTCGCAGTCGCCACGTTTAGGCTCTCTGAAATGAGCACCACGTCGACTCCTGGAGAAACGACCGAGCGCCGGCGTCGGAAGCGTCGGCCTCGGCGCCGTCGAGCGCTGTGGATCACCCTCTCCATCCTGTTCGCACTGATCGTCGTCGCCGTGGTCGGTGGCGTGATGGCGTACCAGACGTTCGAGAAGGCGCAGGTCGTGCGCGCCAAGCTCACCGCGGCGATTCCGCTCGTCGGTCAGGTGCGCGACGAGCTCACCTCCTTCGACGTCGCCGGCTCGACCGCGACGGCCGCGCAGCTGGGCCAATTGACGGCGGATGCGCGCGCCGAGACGGACAGCCCGGTATGGCGGATCATGGAGATCGTGCCGGTACTCGGCCCGAATCTCGCCGCGGTGCGCACGGCGACCGAGGTCGCGGATGACATCTCGACCGATATCGTCACCCCGCTCGCGTCCACCTCGATCGACCAGCTCAAGCCCGTCGACAGCAAGATCGACATCGCCGCCGTGACCACCCTCTCCGAGAAGATCACGGTCGCGAAGGCCACCATCGACTCGGCGGAGTCGCGCATCACGGGGATCGACCGCAGTGCTCTGCTGCCCGAGGTGGCCTCGGCCGTCGGTGAGATCCAGCCGCAGCTCGTGGAGGCGACGCGGGCGATGGATGCGGTCGAGCCGATCACCTCGATCCTGCCCGACAGCCTCGGGGCGAGCGGGCCACGGCAGTACCTCGTCCTGTTCCAGAACCTCGCCGAGGTGCAGCCGCTCGGAGGTGGCACGGCGGCGCTGATGCTGCTCAAGGTCGACAACGGCACGATCACGATCAGTCGGCAGGCCGACAGCTACGATTTCGACCGCACGCTCACGCCGCCGGTGAACGTCGATCAGTCGGCGATCAACGCTTTCGGCGCGAACATCGGCTCGAACCTGAACACGTCGACCGTGCGCCCCGACTTCCCAACGGCAGCCTCGATCGCGACGCAGTTCTGGCAACGGACGTATCCCGAGGACGGCACCATCAACGGCGTCCTCGCCGTCGATCCGAAGGCGCTGTCGTACCTGATCGGGTCGACCGGACCGATCACGCTGCTGGACGGTACGGTGCTCACCAGCGACAACACGGTGAAGACGTTGCTGCACGACGTGTATCTGCGTGATATCGGCGACGCGAACATCGGCGAGGAGTCCGACAAGTTCTTCGCGATGGCGAGCGCGACCATCATGGACCAGATCCTGGGCGGCGGGATGGAGCCGAGCAAGATGTTGCCGGCGATCGTGAAGGGTGTCGACGAGAGGCGCATCCTCGCCTTCAGTAACGACGCGGATGAGCAGGCGCTGCTCGCGGCCACGCCGATCGCGGGCATCCTGCCCACGGACAACACCACCGCGACGACCACGGGCGTCTTCTTCCAGGACGCCTCGAGCGGCGCGAAGATGGACTACTACCTCGACACCGATGTGCAGCAGTCGAGCACCAACCTCTGCGCAGCTGATGCGACCTTCAGCACCACCGTCACGCTTACGAACACGGTCACAACGAAGGAAGCCGCGACCCTGAACGGTTACGTGCTCTCGAACAAAGGTCTCTCGAAGCCGGAAGGCCGCTTCATCACCCAGGTGTACGTGCTCGGGCCTCCCGGCACCACGTTCACTTCGCTGACGTTCAACCAGGGCAACACGCTGTCGTTCGACGTAGGAGCGACGGATGATCTCGGTCGGCCCGTTGCGCGCGCGGCCGTGTACCTCGACCCGGGTGAGACGAACATCTTCACCGCGACGTTCAATGCCGGTGCGACGACAGGTTTCGCACCGCAGGATGTGGTCACGACTCCCACCCTGAACGCCACCACGGTCACCATCGCCCCCGACGCGAGCTGCCCCGCGGGCTGAGTTCTCGGGCGGGGTCGCCGTGGACCCACGGCTTCGGCCTCGCCCTCGCGAGATGCCTCTTATGCACGCTCCCTGCGGCGTGTCGCGTGCACAAGAGGCATCTCGTAGCGCGCCTGACGCGCTGAGCGCATAACTTCAAAACCGAGTATGCGTCACTTTACGGCTATGGTTCCTTCGTATCCGGGCAGCGTTGTTCGCGATGCGCCCCGACACGAGAACCACCGCGTCGACCCACCGAGCGCTCGCGATCCTGACATTGATCACGCCTGGTTCGGGAAGGAAGACGTGAAGGCGCCCACATCACTACGAACACTGGTCGCGGCGAGCGATGCAGCGCGCGCGCGACGCGCGAAATCGAAGCAACGTCTTGACGTTCAAGGCCTCCGAGCCCTGGCGGTGGGCGTGGTCGTCCTCGATCACCTTTTCCGCTGGCCGAGTGGTGGCTTCGTCGGCGTTGATGTGTTCTTCGTCATCAGCGGGTTTCTCATCACGGGGCTGCTCCTTCGCGAGTACGAGCGCAGCGGAACCATCTCGTTCACCGAGTTCTACCGCCGGCGCGTTCGACGCATCCTTCCCGTAGCACTGATCGTGCTCGTGGTCACGGTGGCCTTCTCCTTCGCGTTGTTCCGCGCCGGTCGAGCGGAATCCGCGGCGTGGGACGCGCTCTGGGCCTCGATCTTCGCCGCGAACTGGAACTTCGCCGTTGTCGGCACCGACTATTTTCAGGGTGGCGGAGCGACCTCGCCCCTGCAGCACTTCTGGTCCCTCTCCGTCGAGGAGCAGTACTACTTCGTATGGCCGTGGCTGATGCTCGGCGCCCTCGCCCTCATTGTCAAGCTGCGCGGCCGCGTCGATGCCGCGCGCGCGAGTGCCGTGCTGATCGGCGCCGTCACCGTTGCGTCACTGGGGTGGGCACTCTTCGAGAGCACGACCAACCCGACGGTCGCGTATTTCTCGACGTTCTCCCGCGCGTGGGAGCTCGGCGTCGGTGCTCTCCTCGCGACCGGGCTA
The DNA here is from genome assembly GCA_013204985.1 of Microbacteriaceae bacterium VKM Ac-2855. GTDB lineage: Bacteria > Actinomycetota > Actinomycetes > Actinomycetales > Microbacteriaceae > Rathayibacter. The sequence goes on along the minus strand of JABMLG010000012.1, from coordinate 69,592 downwards.
CCCCTGCTGAGCCGCATACCCGCCGGCTTGCGACCCGTTCTCGCGTACCTCGGCCTCGTCGGAATCGTCGCGTCACTCTTCGTGATCACGACCGATTCGATCTTCCCGGCGCCCTGGGCGGCACTGCCGGTGTTGTCGACCGCAGCGGTCATCGCGGCCGGCACCGGCGCGCGAGCCCGGTTGCTCTGGCCGCTGACGAACCCGGTGATGACCTATCTCGGTGACATCTCCTACTCCATCTACCTCTGGCACTTCCCCGTCATCATCTTCGCCACCGCACTCGTGCCCGAGCTCGAGCCGGGCGTCGCGGTCGCGATCCTCGCGGGAATCCTGGCACTATCGGTCGCCTCCTACCATCTAATCGAGAAGCCGATCCACACCTCACCAGTACTGAATCGTTATCCGACGCGCCTCAGTCGCTCGGATGCCTGGCGCGCCTGGCGGACCACGGTCACCCCTGTTTACCGCTGGGGTGCTCCGCTGACCATGCTGGCTCTCGTCGCCGGCGTCATCGTCCCGATCACGTTCGCGCCGCAGGCCGTACCGGCGGTCGCCACGGCTCCGCGGTCCGCGGTCGCCGCGGCTGTCGAGACGGCGGCGGCGCTCCCGCCCGCGGCCCAGGCTCTGAGTGACGAGATCTCATCCGCCCTCGCCAGTACCGCCTGGCCCGAGCTGACCCCGTCCGTCGACGCCCTCGGTTCGGCCAAGGCGAGCGAATGGGTCGACGACGGCTGCCTCGGAGACGAGCGCGGAGCAGACGACGACCCGATCGAGAACGCGCAACGCTGCGTGTACGGCAACCCCGAGGGGACGAAGACCGTCGCTGTCCTCGGTGACTCGATGGCGATCAGTTGGGTACCCGCCCTGCGCGCGATCCTCGATGGCTCGGATTGGCGGATCCTCGTATACACGTTGCAGCAATGCCCGGCCTCGGATGTCTCCGTCCTCAAGGGTGACAAGTCGCCGCACACGGAATGCGACAGCTTCCGCACGGCGACCCAGAAGGAGCTCATCGCGATCGCGCCGCGTCTGGTGATCACCGCGGAGGCGGACCGGACCTACGGACGACTGGCGAGCGGGGCCGAGGGCGAGGCGGCGGCGCAGGAGATCACGGACGGCATGGCGAGGACGATCCGGGCCGTTTCGCCCTCCGTCGGTCACGTCGTCGTGCTCGGCACGCCGCCATACGGGAATGGGCTCGCCGAGTGCGCAACGAACGTGAACACGCCCCCGGCATGCGTGCGCTCGGTGACCGACGAGCACCGACTCGGATCCTCGGCCGTCGAAGCGGGCGTGGCTTCGGCCAGCGTCGCGAACGCGAGCTACATCGATACGGACCCGTTCTTCTGCTCGCGCATCTCGAACGAGTGCCCGTCGTTCACGGGCGGCATCGTCCAGCTCGCCGACGGATACCACCTGACCGACGCATACTCGAGACACCTCGGACCAGCGCTCGGCGAGCAGCTCACGCCCTTCCTTGGCTGATCTGCGTGCAACCTGCTTCTGGACCCGACTCGTGGTGCGGGGAGCCCCGTTCTCGGCCTCGCGAGATGCCTCTTATGCACGCTCCCTGCGGCGTGTCGCGTGCGCAAGAGGCATCTCGCAGCGCGACGGGACCGGCGCTAGTACAACCCCGAGCCCGGAATGGCGCTGGTGACGAGTTGGGAGCCGATGACGCCCGCGATGATGCACAGCACGATGCCCACGATCGGGATCCAGAACACGACGCGGCCCACCAGATAGCGGATGATCGTGGTGCCGACGACGATGAGCGTCACCACGGTCGGCACCAGGAGCGCGACCGCGACACCCCAGTTGATCCGGTCGTAGTCGCACGAGATGTTCTGCGATTCGCACTGTGCGGGGAAGACGGCGAGGATCGCGCCGAGGTAGGTCATCGCGAGGCAGACCAGGCCGAGGCCGAGCAGCAGGATCACCGACAGGACGAGGTCCCAGCGTCGCCGCTTGGGCTTGCCCGCCGCGAACGCGGCCCGGACGGATCCGTAAGCCTCGTCGCGCAGGGCCTGCTGCTGCGGAGTTCGTGCGCTCTGGCGCGACGACGGAACGGGCCGGTCGGGTTTGCTGTTGGCCATGGCTGGTCCTCTGGGTCTAGAAGATCATCGGACGGTCGTCGTCCAGGCTGGAGTCGAGGTCGATGTCGACCACAACGGGTACGTGATCGCTGGGAGCGTCACCCTTGCGTTCGTTGCGGTGGATGCTCGCTCCGGCGACGAGGTCCGCGAATTCGGGGGAGCCGAGGATGAAGTCGATCCGCAGGCCTTCATTGCGTGGGAAGCGCAGCTGCTTGTAGTCCCAGTAGGTGTACCCCTCGGGAACCAGGGGACGCACCACATCGGTGAGTCCGATGGTCTCGAAGCTGCGGAACGCCTCGCGTTCGGGCGGGCTGATGTGGGTGGATCCGGGTACGAGGCTGGGGTCGCCGACGTCGGAGTCGAGCGGTGCGACGTTCCAGTCGCCCATCAGCGCCAGCGGGGTGCCGGGATGCGCGGCCATCCACTCCTTCGACGCCGCTTCGAGCGCCGCGAGCCATTCGAGCTTGTAGAAGTAGTGCGGGTCGTCGACGGCGCGGCCGTTGGGCACGTACAGGCTCCACAGCCGGAGCCCCTCGACGGTCGCACCGATCGCGCGCGCCTCAGGAGGGAACGTGCCGTCCTCGAGCGGCTTCTTGGCGAAGCCGGGCATGCCGTCGAAGCCGATCCGCACATCCGTCATCGGCAGCCGCGATGCGATGCCGACGCCGTTCCACTGGCTGATGCCGACCATCTCGACCTCGTAGCCGGCGGCGTGGAACTCCTCCGACGGGAACTGCTCGGGCTTGCACTTGAGCTCCTGCATCGCGAGAACGTCGATGTCTTCGCGCACCATCCAGTCCACGATGCGCCCGACGCGGGCTCGGACCGAGTTGACGTTCCAGGTGGCGATGCGCATCCCCCGATTCTACGGATGCTCGGGCGGGCGTTCCGTGGTCGGAGCGGGGGAGCGTATCTGAGATTGTCGTACTCCATGGCTACGCTGGCGAAAGAACATAAGGGGGCGTTCTTGTGGTGAACGACGAGAGTGGGTCAGCCAGGCGGCCGCTCAGCAATTTCGAGTTCCTGCACGAGCAGTGGCGACCCATCGCCCTGGAGTCGCGCAAGGCCGAGCGCCTTGCGATCGCCGACCCGCGCCTCGCGGTGTTCTCCGCACGTCGGGCGATCGAACTCGCTGTCCGATGGATGTACCGTGCCGACCGCACGTTGATGCAGCCGTATAAGGATGACTTGATCGCTCTGATCAACGAACCCACGTTCAAGCAGGTGGTCGGGCAGCGGGTGCAGACGAAGCTCGACCTGATCCGTCGAGAAGGCAACCTCGCCGTTCACGGCGACAGTGCTGTGCCGTCGCGAACTGCCCAGGCGATGGCACGCGAGCTGTTCGATGTGCTCCTTTGGCTCGCCCGCACCTACGCACCCACTCCCGCCGATCGGCCCGAACACGCGGGTTTCGACATCAGCCTCATCCCGGTGCCGCGTGCAGGAGCGGCCGCGGTCTCACGTGAGCATCTCACGAAGCTGGATGAGGAGAAGAGGCGCGCGGACGCAGAACTCGAACGTGCGCTCCGACAGAACGACGACCTGCTGACGCAGATCGAACAGCTCCAACTCGCGGTCGCCGCAGCCAAGCCTGCCAACGAATCCGCGCGCCCCCTGCTGACGGAGACGGAGGCTCAGACTCGCGACGAATTCATCGACCTGCTTCTGAAAGAGGCGGGATGGGCGCTCGATGGTGCGGACGACATCGAGTATCCGATCGACGGGATGCCCGGCGGTGGCAGAGGCTTCGTCGACTACGTGCTCTGGGGTGCCGATGGTCGGCCGCTCGCGGTCGTCGAAGCCAAACGCACCCGAAAGGATCCGCACAACGGCGAGCACCAGGCGCGCCTGTATGCGGACGCTCTCGAGGCTCAGTTCGCTCGGCGCCCGGTGATCTTCACCACGAACGGTGTGGAACACCACTTCTGGGACGATCTCGACGCGCCTCCGCGAACGGTGTCGGGGTTCTTCACCCGCGACGAACTTGAACTGATCATGGAGCGGCGCACGAGCCGCGCCCCACTTTCGGGTCGCGAGGTCGATGCTGACATCGCGGGCCGCTACTACCAGCAGCGCGCCGTGCGGAAGGTCGCGGAGGCTTTCGAGGCCGGCGAGCGTCGCGCCCTCCTGGTGATGGCCACGGGCAGTGGAAAGACTCGAACCGTGATCGCGCTGGCTGATCTGATGATCCAGGCGAACTGGGCGAAGAACATCTTGTTTCTCGCCGATCGACGCGCGCTCGTCAAGCAGGCCGCGAATGCGTTCAAGGCGCAGCTGCCGAATACGTCGATCGCGAACCTCGTTGAGGATCGGAACGGCTCCGGGCGCGTCATGATCTCGACCTATCCGACGATGATGGGCCTCATCAACGAGTCCACGGCGATGGGGCAGGTGCGGCGCTTCGGGCCAGGCGCGTTCGACCTGATCGTGGTGGACGAGGCGCACCGGTCCATCTATCAGAAGTACAAGGCGATTTTCTCCTGGTTCGATGCGCGCGTCGTCGGTCTCACCGCAACGCCGCGGGATGAGGTCGATCACGACACGTACCGCCTGTTCGGTCTGGAGGACGGCGTGCCGACCGATGCCTACGAGCTGGCCGACGCCATCGCCGAAGGCTGGCTCGTGCCGCCGGTGACGCGGGTGATCGAGTCTCGCTTCGTGCGGCAGGGCGTGCGCTACGACGAACTCAGCGAATCCGACCAGGCGTATTGGGATGAGCAGGACTGGGACGATACCGGCGAGATTCCGGACGTGGTTGAGGCCGCCGCCGTGAATGCCTGGCTGTTCAACGCCGACACCGTCGATAGGGTGCTCGCGATCGTGATGTCCGAGGGTCGCTCCGTCGCCGGAGGTGATCGGCTCGGCAAGACCATCGTCTTCGCCCGCAATCAGAAGCACGCCTGGTTCATCAAGGAGCGCTTCGACGCGAATTATCCCGAGTACAAGGGCACCTTCGCCGACGTCATCGCACACGAGGTCTCGCATGCCGAGAGCCTGCTCGACACGTTCGAACAGGCGGACAAGCGCCCGCAGATCGCGATCTCCGTCGACATGCTCGACACCGGTGTCGATGTGCCCGACGTGGTCAACCTGGTCTTCTTCAAACAGGTCTTCTCGAAGACCAAGTTTTGGCAGATGGTGGGTCGCGGCACGCGCCTGCGGCCCGAACTTTACGGCCCTGGAGACGACAAAAGGGACTTCCTGATCTTCGATGTCGGCGGCAACATCGATTACTTCAATGCGGATGATCTGCCGAAGGCGATCGGATCCGTAGTGCAGTCGCTGCGCTCTCGCCTGTTCGTCGCCCGGCTGGGCGTGCTGGCGGGCGCGGATGCGCTGCCGCACCCAGACGCGGAGACCAGCGCCGTGCGTGCGGGGATCGCGGCGACGTTGCACCGCCAGGTCGCTGGAATGCGGTTGGAGAACATTCTCGTTCGCCCGCATCGGAATCTCGTCGAGCACTTCGGCCGCTCGGAGGCATGGGGTGAACCGACCGGCGACGGGCTCCGCGCAGCAGCGGATCTCGCCGACCTCCCCTCGTCTACCGACGTCGACGACGTTGACGAGCAGGCCAAGCGCTTCGATCTGCTCGTGCTGCGATCGCAGCTCGGCGCGCTGACAGGTGACGCTGACGGAGTCGCTGCGGCCGCGCGCATTCGCTCCGTTGCAGCGTCCTTGCTGACCCAGTCCAGCATTCCTGCAATCAAGAAGCAGGCGGCGTTGCTCGAACTCGTCGCCGGCGAAGAGTGGTGGATCGATGTGACGGTGGCCATGCTGGAGTCGGCCAGGATTCGGCTGCGCGACCTGGTCCGATTGCTCGAACGCGGTCGCCGCAACATCGTTTACGCCGACTTCACTGACGACATCGCCGACGTGGTCGACACCGAACTGAAACTCGCGACCGTCGGCGTCGACCGCGAGCGATTCCGCCAGAAGCTTTTCGCGTTCCTCGCGGTCCACAGCGACGACGCCGTGCTCTTCAAGCTGCGCAACGGGAGGCAGCTCACCCGCCTCGATCTGGCGGAGCTTCAACGCATCCTGATCGAGAGCGGCGAGGTGTCGGCAGTCGACCTCGAAATCGAGGCGGGTCGGGCGAAGGGGCTGGGCGTGTACATCCGGTCGATCGTCGGCCTGGAGCGCTCGGCCGTTGCGGAGGCGCTCAGCGCCTTCACCGCGTCCGCGCCGCTGACGGGCAATCAGATCGCGTTCGTCGAGATGCTCACCGATCAGCTCACCCGAGGCGGGGTACTCGAGATCGACCGGCTCTATCAGCCGCCGTTCTCCGGGGTGGCGCCGCAGGGCCCTGAGGAGTTGTTCTCGGATGCACAGATCGATGACCTGGAGGCGATCCTGCGGCGTATCAGGGAGTCGGCGGAACCACGCGACGAGGCCGCGTCGTAGAATTCGCTCGCGTCTTTCGCATTGCGTTTATTTCGATTAAGGTTCGAGCATGCGGACCGCAACCTCTCCTCGTTCCCGTGCCCGTACCTACCTGCCCCCCGCCGGCTCCGAACGACGCGGTGTCGTCGACTTCGCACGGTACATCGAGGACGCCGCGCTCGATCCGCACGAGTCCGCCGTGATCGTCTCGCCCGATGGCGCAACTGTGCGGATTCCGGGCGAGATCTTCGATGCTCTCGTCTCGGTCGCGACCGCCCTGGCCAGTGGAGACGGGGTCACGGTGATGCCCTCGCGCTCGAAGCTCACGACGCAAGAGGCGGCGGACTTCATCGGGGTCTCGCGGCCGACGCTGATCAAGATCCTCGAGAGCGGCGCCGTGGACTTCGAACTCGTAGGTCGTCATCGCCGAGTCATGTTGAGCGACCTGGTCGCCTACCAGGATCGCGTCGTGAGGGAACGGCGAGAAGGCATGGCGGAGTTGACCGCGCTGTCGCAGGAGCACAATCTCTACTTCGCTGACCTCCCGCCCTTCGAGCGGATGCCGTCGGACAAGGCGTAGCTCGGAGTGCGCTTCCCTGTCTTTTTCGATACAAACGTCCTGTACGGGGCGAGCCTCAACGACTTTCTGCTTCGGCTAGCATCACGCGGAGTGTTCAGGCCGATGTGGTCGGCCGAGGTGATCGGGGAGCTGCGGCGCAACCTTCTCAAGCGGCTTCCGCTCGAGTATGTGCAGCGCCGGATAGATGCGATGGAACGGCACTTCCCCGAGGCCGCCGTGCGAGGCTACGAATCACTGATCCCCGTGATGACGAATCATCCTGGTGACCGGCACGTGTTGGCGGCGGCTGCGCACGGCGGGGCGGCCGTGCTCGTCACCTTCAACCTCGCCGACTTCCCCGATGCGTCAGTCGCTGGCCTCGACGTCGAGGTCAGGCATCCGGACGTGTTCCTCCTCGACCAGTTGGACCTCTATCCCGGCCTCGTGCTGGACGAGTTGCGAGCGTGGTCCGAAAGCAGCGCTCGCCCGCCACTTTCACCCCGAGAACTCGTCTTCGCGCTGGAACGAGCGGGCGTCCCGGCTTTCGCCGATGAACTCCTTCAGCGCTACCTCGAGCAGTGAGTCGGTGTCGGACCTCCCCGGCATGCTGGCTCGTGAAAGACTTCAGGGCGCCCGTTCGGGCGGGGTGATGAGAGGAGCCGCCAGCGATGGTCGGTGAACTGCGGCCGCAGGTCGACAAGGTGTGGAACGCTTTCTGGTCCGGCGGCATCGCCAACCCGCTGGAGGTGATCGAGCAGATCACCTACCTGCTGTTCATCCGTCGGCTCGACGAGAACCAGGCCCTCGCCGAGCGTGCGTCACAGCGCACCGGAAAGCCGATCGCGTCCCCCGTCTTCCCCGAGGGTGAGAGCACCTTCGGGCGCACGCCGCGACCGTTTCGCGACCTGCGTTGGAGCGTGTTCACTCAACGCCCCGCTGCCGAGATGTTCGAGATCGTCGATGAGCACGTCTTTCCGTTCATCCGTTCGCTGGGCGCCGACGGCTCGTCATTCGCCGCGAACATGAAGGACGCCCGCTTCACGATTCCCTCCGCGGCGCTGCTGGAGAAGGTCGTCGACCTGCTCAAAGAGATCCCGATGGAGAGCCGCGACACCAAGGGCGACATCTACGAGTACATGCTCGGCAAGCTGGCCACCTCTGGCCAGAACGGTCAGTTCCGTACCGCACGCCACGTGATCGAGTTCATGGTCGACATGATGGCTCCCACGCCCGATGACATCATCATCGACCCGGCCTCCGGCACCGCCGGTTTTTTGGTCGTCGCGCAGGAGTATGTGCGCAAGCACCACCCCGAGCTGTGGCAGAACCCGAAGCAGGCGGCGAACTTCAACGGCCCGATGTTCACTGGCTTCGATTCGGACGCGTCGATGGCGCGCATCGGCAGCATGAACATGCTGCTGCACGGCATCGAGAACCCCACTATCCGCCGGCAGGACTCGCTCGCGGAAGAGCACTACGACGCCGTAGCGGATGCGGAGGGCCGCTACTCGATGGTGCTCGCGAACCCGCCGTTCGCGGGCAGCCTCGACTACGACACCACCGCGAAAGACCTGCTCGGCATGGTCAAGACGAAGAAGACGGAGCTGCTATTCCTCGCGCTGATGGTGCGGCTGCTGAAGAACGGGGGCCGCGCGGCGGTGATCGTGCCTGACGGGGTACTGTTCGGCTCGTCGAACGCGCACAAAGCACTGCGGCGGATCCTCGTCGAGGACCAGCAGCTGCAGGCGGTGGTCAAGCTGCCGAGTGGCACGTTCAAGCCATATACGGGCGTCTCGACGGCGATTCTGTTCTTCACGAAGACGTCGTCGGGCGGTACCGATCAGGTCTGGTTCTACGACGTGCGTGCCGATGGCATGACGCTGGACGACAAGCGCACACCCGTCGAGGCGAACGACCTGCCGGATGCGCTGGCGCGGTGGCAGTCGGTGCTCTCGTTGGGGGCGGAGTCGTCGGAGTACGCGCGGGCGCGGACCGAGCAGTCGTTCTTCGTGCCGGTCGACGAGATCCGGGAGCAGGGATATGACCTGTCACTCAATCGGTATCGCGAGATCGTGCACGAGGACGTCGAGCATCAAGATCCAGCAGAGATTCTGGCCCGATTACGAGAACTCGAACAGGAGATTGCGGCGGGCCTTAATCGGCTCATAGAGGAGCTGGGGCGGTGACGCGAATAGGGGATGTGGCGCGTGTCGATGCAAGGTCGATCGCCGCCGACAGAATCAAAGATGGCACGGTTTACGTGGGCCTCGAAAGCATCGACTCATTTGGCAATGTTGACGAGGCCGTCGTCGTGGCCGCTGGTCGGCTGAAGAGTAGCAAATTTATCTTCGATGCAAGACATATCTTATACGGCAAGCTCCGCCCCAACCTCGCGAAAGTGGCTCGACCCAGCCAAAGGGGGGTATGCAGTACTGATATTTATCCGATTCTCCCTGGACCAAATGTGGATCGTGGATACTTGGCGCAATTCCTTCATTCTCGGACCACTGTGGCAAAGTCTACTAGCTTGGCTGTGGGAATCAATTTGCCCCGCATTTCATGGCGATCCCTTGCGGGATTTGATTTTCCCTTGGTCAGCCTTCGGGAGCAGCGCCGTGTAGCCAATGTGCTCGACGAGGTTGATGGTCTGATGAGGGCGCGGCGACGGGCGATCGAATTGCTACGTTCGACCACATTGAGTGTCGTAACGTCCTTTTTTGCGGACCCTAGATGGAAGGACTGCGCGCTCGGCGAGGTCGTGACTGCGATAGAGAGCGGCTTCAGCCCTATTACCTTGGACCGCGAGCCGCGTCAGGATGAATGGGGTATTCTAAAGCTCGGCGCGGTGACTAGCGGAGTATTCAACCCCGTGCGAAACCTGAAAGCCCTTAGGGGAGGCGATGAGCCGAACCTCAAGTACGCGGTTCGATATGGTGATTTGTTGATGTCTCGGAAGAATACTCTTGAACATGTTGGGGCAAGCGTTTTCGTCGACTCAAAGGTTGAGCGTATGCTAATTCCCGACCTGATATTCAGGTTGGTGACTCGGGATGATGTATATTTAAGTCGAACGTTGCAATCGCAGCTCGCCCTTCCCTCTATTCGAACCAAGCTGCAAGCGTCGGCGAGCGGTTCAGCTGCATCGATGTCGAACATATCGAAGGAGCGGCTGATGCGCATCTTGGTGAAAGTCCCGCCTCTGTCCGACCAGCGCAAGTTGGAGGGTTGGCTCGAGGCCATTGCCCAACAGTCCGCACTGATGGACGCACAACTCGACCGTCTCTCTTCGCTGAAATTGTCGCTAGAAGCCAAGTTCTTTGGAGACGGAATAGTTCATGGGTGATGCACAGGCTGCAAATCGAAGATTTGGACGAGGAGAACTTGGCGGGACTTGGAAGAATCTTTTCGCCGAAGTTTGGCTCGATTTGCCTGATCAGACCGGCGGATACCCCGACTTCTTTGTGGATCTTGCCGGTGAACTCCAATTTCATCTTCGAGTGCCTCTCACTTCCAATGAGTTGGCTGATCGTACCGCTGACTCGGTCGAAGCCGAAGCTTACGTGGGATCCATTGGGCCGGAGGATTTACTTGATGAGCAGCACATAGTCAAATTAGTCGAGGCCTCTTCGCAAGTCATTCTAGAAAATGCTGGGAAGGCGAGCTTCGAGTCGTATTACGCGGATCTGAGTGATTTTCTCCGTCGACATAACTCTCGATATAGGTTGTCGAGACCTTTCTCGATCGTCCTTTCGATCGAGGGCATGCACACGATCGCAATGGAAGAACTGCAGCGACAAATTGCGCGCGATAAGCATGCTGCGCAAAGTTGGTCGAATTTACAGGTAGCGATTGACGATCTGCAGTATGGGTTTGACGATGCGCGGATTAAGACGGCCATCGGTAAGTACTTCAACTTTCTGGAAGCGCTCGCCTCTGGTCTGGAGGGCGTTGACGCGTCTACGCTCGGCGCGCAATCGGTACAGATGTCGACATGGCCGCACAAAGCTGTGAAAAATGCCGTGGCTGCACTCTATGGTTTCGCTTCGGACTATCCGGGAATACGCCACGGCTCCCGGGCAGAAGTTTCGCGACAGCTTGACGTGCGCGACGTGTTTTCAATGATGAGTACGCTGTCTGGACTTACGCCATATTTCTTCGACTCTTCCGCTGCTCTGTCGCAGAACGGATGGCTCATCGGACGCGTTGAGATTTCCGCAGATAGGTCGGCGTAATACGGCTCATCGCAATCGAGAGTGCAGGTGGGGTCTGAGTCCGCCGGTTTCGAGCAGGCTGCGGGCGATGTAGTTGGTGAGGTTGCGGAAGCCGAGGGCGGAGCCGCGGAGGTGTTCGAGGCGGCCGTTGATCGCTTCGGTGGGTCCGTTGGAGGTGCCGGGGCGGTCGAAGTAGGCCAGGACGTCGGCGGAGCGTTTCTTCATCGTGCGGCCGAAAGTGATCAGCTCGGTCAGGGCTTTCGGGACGCCACTGCTGATCGAGGCGATCAGAGCTTGCATGGCGGTCTTGCCCGCGGTGCGGTCGGGGTCGCGGTAGGCGGCGATCATGCGCTGGTAGATACTCCAGGTCACCTCGACGGCCACGTGGGCTTCGGCGGCGAAGAGGGCTTCCAGACGCGAGCGTTATTTTTCGGTCAGCAGCTTCAGCCCGGTGTGGAGGGTGCGCCGGGCCGAGTAGAGCGGGTCGCCAGAACGCCCTCGGTGCCCGGTGATCGTGTGTTGGATGCGTTGTCGGCAGCGGTCCAGTGCGTCGCCGGCGAGGCGGACGACGTGGAACGGATCCATCACCGGGACCGCGTCGGGCAGCTCTTCCGCGGCCGCGGTTTTGAAGCCGGTGAAGCCGTCCATCGCGACGACCTCGACCTGATCACGCCAGCTGTCGGGATGGTCGGCGAGCCACTGTTTGAACACGGCTTTGGATCGGCCCTCGACCATGTCCAGCAGCCGCGCCGGCCCCGTCTTGGCGCGGATCGGGATGAGGTCGATGATCACGGTGACGTATTTGTCGCCGTGGCGGGTGTGCCGCCAGACGTGCTCATCGACTCCGATCGTGGAGACCCCGTCGAACCGGGTCTGGTCATCGATCAGCCCCCGCCGGCCTTCGGCGAGGACGGCGTCGTTCGCGGTATGCCAGGACACGCCGAGCCCGGCAGCGACGCGAGCGACGGTGAGGTGCCCGATCACCAGGCTCTCCAACGCCCACGATAGGCCGCGACGGGAGATCTCCGCTCGCGGCTCGACCGCCCCGGACATGTCTTGTCGCCAGACCTGTCCGCAGCTGGAACAGCGATACCGGCGGATCCGGATCAACAGGATGGTGGGTCTCCAGCCGAGAGGTTCGTGAGCCAGCCGCCGCGTGACCGAGTCCCGAACGATACACCTTCGTGGTCGCTGAGGTGGATGAGAACGCCTTCGAGTGACTCCCGCGTTTCCGAGAGTGACAGTGCAGGGCGGTACGCAGAACGACACCGGGGATTCTCCGCCGATCGGCTGATGCGAATGTCGGTGGTCGGGGTGAGACTGTTCACGCCCGCTCGAGGAGCCCCGGACCCGGCTCCATTCCCCGCGACGAACGTCGCGTACTTGACGCATTCTCGTAATCCGATTAGGTTGACTCTCCTTGCCTTCCTAATAGGTACATCGTAAGGATGTCTACATGACACTGCTCAGACTGGCGCTTCGGCACGCCAAGCCCTACAAGGCATGGATCGTGGCGGTGTTCGTGCTGCAATTCGTCTCGACGCTCGCGGCCCTCTACCTGCCGAGCCTCAACGCCGAGATCATCGACAAGGGCGTCTCCACCGGCGACACCGACTTCATCTGGTCGACCGGCATGACGATGATGCTCGTGTGTCTCGTCCAGGTGATCACCGCGATCGGCGGCGTCTACTTCGGCTCCAGGACCGCCATGGCGATCGGCCGCGACCTGCGGCGCGAGGTCTATCGCAAGGTCGACTCGCTGAGCGGCCTCGAGGTGGGCAAGTTCGGCTCGGCCACCCTGATCACGCGCGGAACCAACGACGTGCAGCAGGTGCAGATGCTCGTGCTGATGACCCTGAACTTCATGGTCTCGACACCCATCATGTGCGTCGGCGGCATCATCTTCGCCATCCGCGAAGACGTCGGTCTCTCGTGGCTCGTGTGGGTCTCGGTCCCCGTCCTCTTCCTCGTCGTCGGCGCCCTCGTCGGCTTCCTGCTGCCGCTGTTCCGCCTGATGCAGGACCGCATCGACGGGATCAACAGCGTGCTGCGCGAGCAGATCACCGGAATCCGCGTCGTGCGCGCCTTCACCCGCGAGCCGTTCGAATCCGAGCGCTATCGCAAGGCCAACGAGGCGATCACGGTCGTCTCCGTGAAGGTCGGCAACCTGTTCGTGCTGATGTTCCCGCTGATCATGATGATCCTGCACCTGGCGACCGCTGCCGTGCTCTGGTTCGGCGGTCAGCGCGTGGATGCGGGCGACATGCAGGTGGGCTCGCTCACGGCCTTCCTGCAGTACCTGCTGCAGATCCTCACCGCCGTGATGATGGGCACCTTCATGGTGATGATGATCCCGCGCGCCGTGGTCTGCGCCGAGCGCATCCAGGAAGTGCTCGACACCCACACCAGCCTCACGATCAACCGCGAGGGCCGCACCGCCCTGCCGACGGTGGGTCGCGTCGAGTTCACCGACGTCACGTTCGGCTACCCCGGTGCCGAGCGTCCTGTCCTCGACGGCATCTCGTTCACGGCCGAGCCCGGCAAGACGACCGCCATCGTCGGCTCGACCGGTGCCGGCAAGACCACGCTGCTGAGCCTCCTGCCGCGACTGTTCGATCCGCGTTCCGGATCCGTCACGATCGACGGCGTTCCGATCTCCGACCTCACCCGCGAGCAGATCGCGAAGGTCGTCGGCCTCGTGCCGCAGAAGCCGTACCTCTTCTCGGGAACCATCGGCTCGAACCTGCGCTTCGGCCGGCCCGAAGCGACCGACCCCGAACTGTGGGACGCCCTGCGCATCGCTCAGGGCGCCGACTTCGTGAATGCGAAGGACAAGGGTCTCGACGAGGGGATCGCCCAGGGTGGCACCAACGTCTCCGGCGGTCAGCGCCAGCGTCTCTGCATCGCCCGAGCGCTGGTGGCCCAGCCCAAGGTGTACCTGTTCGACGACTCGTTCTCGGCGCTCGATGTGGCGACGGATGCGCGACTGCGTGAATCCCTCGCCGACGCGACCACCGATGCGACCGTCATCATCGTCGCCCAGCGCGTGTCGACCATCCGGCACGCCGACCAGATCATCGTGCTCGACGGCGGACGCATCGTCGGCCACGGCACGCACGACGAACTCGTGGAGTCGAACGACACCTACCGCGAGATCGTCGAATCGCAGCTCAGCGTGGAAGGGGTGGCGTAGCCATGGCCCGCAAGAAGCCTCAGGACACCGCGGTCGTCGACGAGACGAATCCGCTCGAGAAGGAGTACGAGCCGACCGCCGACGACATGGGCGCGTTCGGCGAAGGAGTACCGGCCAAGAAGGCTGCGAACTTCTGGCCCTCCGCCAAGCGGCTCTTCGGGCTGCTCAAGCCCGAACGCGTCAAGATGAGCATCGTCGTCGCGCTGGTCGTCGTCTCGGTGGTGCTCACCGTGATCGCGCCGAAGATCCTCGGCCAGGCCTTCGACGTCATCTTCAACGGCGTCATCGCGAAGAATCTCCCGGCCGGCGTGCCGTTGCAGGAGATCGTCGACGGCGCCAGGGCGCAGGGTCAGGACCAGTACGCCGACATGTTGGCCAAGGCCGACCTCGTGCCGGGCCAGGGCATCGACTTCGTCGAACTCGGTCGACTCATCATGATCGTGCTCTTCATGTACCTGATCGCCTCGTTCCTGATGTGGGCGCAGGGGTACATCCTCAACGGTCTGGTGATGCGCGTGGTCTACACGCTCCGCCAAGACATCGAGGTGAAGATCAACAAGCTGCCGCTGAGCTACTTCGACACCCGACAGCGCGGCGACATCATGTCGCGGGTCACCAATGACGTCGACAACATCCAGCAGGCGCTGCAACAGGCCTTCTCGCAGCTGGTGCAGTCGGTGCTGCAGATCATCGGCATCGCGGCGATGATGTTCATCGTCTCGTGGCAGCTGGCGCTGATCGCGCTGATCTCGCTCCCGCTCTCCGGCATCATCGCCGGAGTGATCGGCGCCCGCTCGCAGAAGCTCTTCGCCGCACAGTGGAAGAACACCGGCGCGTTGAACGGCCACATCGAAGAATCGTTCTCGGGCCTCGAGGTGGTGCGCGCGTTCGGTCGTGACAAGGAGATGCTCACCGAGTTCGACGCGCGCAACGAGAGCCTGTACAAGGCGTCGTTCGGCGCACAGTTCGTCTCGGGGATGATCATGCCCGCGATGATGTTCGTCTCGTACCTCTCCTACGTGCTGATCGCGGTCGTCGGCGGGCTGCGGGTGGCCTCGGGTCAGATGACCCTCGGCGACGCGACGGCGTTCATCCAGTATTCGCGGGAGTTCACGCAGCCGGTGTCGCAGCTCGCGGGGATGGCCAACATGCTGCAGTCGGGCGTCGCCTCCGCCGAACGGACCTTCGAGCTGCTGGATGCGGACGAGCAGGACCCGGAAACGGCGACCGCCTCGCTTCCCGAGCGCACCGATGGCCACGTCGTGTTCGAGAACGTGTCGTTCTCGTACAACCCGGATGAGCCGTTGATCGAGGAGCTGTCGTTCTCGGCGGAACCCGGACACACCGTCGCGATCGTCGGGCCGACCGGCGCCGGCAAGACCACTCTGGTGAACCTCGTGATGCGGTTCTACGAGCTCACCGGTGGCCGCATCCTCGTCGACGGTACCGACATCACGGCACTGTCTCGTGCGGAGCTGCGCGAACAGGTCGGCATGGTGCTGCAAGACGCCTGGCTCTTCGATGGCACGATCCGCGAGAACATCCGCTACGGCCGGCTCGATGCCACGGATGACGAGATCGAGGCGGCCGCGAAGGCCACCATGGTCGACCGCTTCGTGCGTCAGCTGCCGGACGGCTACGACACCGTGCTCGACGCCGACGGCGGCAGCGTCTCGGCCGGTGAGCGTCAGCTGATCACGATCGCGCGGGCGTTCATCGCGAATCCGTCGTTGCTCATCCTCGACGAGGCCACCAGCTCGGTCGACACGCGTACCGAGCTGCTGGTGCAGCATGCGATGGCGGCACTGCGCACCGACCGCACCTCGTTCGTGATCGCGCACCGGCTCTCGACCATCCGCGACGCCGACACGATCCTCGTGATGGAGTCGGGACGCATCGTCGAGCAGGGCGACCACGAGGCGCTGCTCGCTCGCAAGGGCGCGTACTACACGCTCTACATGACGCAGTTCCAGGGCGGTGCGAGCGATGACGCCCCGTCCGCCGCCGGTCGGCCCGCTCCGGCCGCGAGTCTGGCCGACTGACACACCCGAGAAGTTGCAGGAGTCGGGGCCCGACTCCTGCAACTTTTCGGAAGGGATCGCGCCGCCAGCCTGATGATCGGGCCCCGGGAGTGGAAGGCAATACAGTAGGCACGTGACCGACGCACGCCAGAAGCTCATCGAGTACATCTCCGCCGACGCCGTCTTCCACGGTGACTTCACGCTGACCAGCGGTAAGAAGGCCACCTACTACGTCGACCTGCGGAAGGTCAGCCTCGACCACCGGGTCGCCCCGCTGATCGGCCAGGTCATGATCGACTTGATCGCGCAGGTTCCGGATGTGCACGCCGTCGGCGGCCTCACCATGGGCGCCGACCCGATCGCCTCCGCCGTGCTGCACCAGGGTGCGGCTCGCGGTCTCTCCTACGACGCCTTCGTCGTCCGCAAGGAGCCGAAGGATCACGGCAGAGGCAAGCAGGTCGAGGGGCCCGACTTGGCCGGCAAGCGCGTGATCGTGCTCGAAGACACGTCGACCACCGGCGGCTCGCCGCTCAAGGCGATCGAAGCGCTGAAGAAGGTCGGTGCCGAGATCGTCGGAGTCGCTGTCGTCGTCGACCGGAATACCGGCGCCCGCGAGATCATCGAAGCCGAGGGCTACCCCTATTTCGCCGCCATCGGACTGGAAGATCTCGGTCTGAGCTGATGGACGAGGGGGAGCGGGGGCGCCACACGGACGGTGAGGACCGCCCGGAATCTCAGCAGTCCGTCGGCGGGAGCGCGTGGCTGCTCCAGCAGCTGAGCGGTGGCCGGTTGAAGAACATCATGGACACTCCTGCGGCCGACACTCCCGCGGCGGACACCTCCGCGGCCCTTATCACCTCGGCCGACATCCCTGCCGCCGACCCCGACGGGGCGGCCGATCCCGACGCTCCCGCCGAGCCGGAGTCGCGCATCGCGTTCATCCCCGCGCGCACACCCGAGCAGATCGTCGACGAGGATCCCGCCGCGGCCGCCGCCTTCGCGACGTCGCTCGGAGCGGACGGCGATGTCGAACCGCATCCCGAAGCCGACGATGCCGAGGACCACTATCAGTGGCCCCATGACGGGCCCGGTGAGGATCCCTTCGTCTGGGAGGAGGTCTCCGTCGAGGCCGAACCCGACGAGGACGACGAAGATGAGGAGTTCTGGCGCACCGCTGCCGGAGATCCCGTGGAGTCCGCACCGCCACCGCCCGGCGGCTTCTCCTGGAACCTGACGCCGAGGGAAGTCGCGGAGTCGCAAGCCGACTTCTCCGACGGGGGAGCCGAATTCGATGATCCGGCGGCGCCGGACCACGGCGACGACACCGAAGACGACGACGTGCTGGATGCCGAGATGGTCGACCCGGATCAGACCGCTGACGAAGAACTACCCGAGATCGAGGTCGAGGTGGTGCCGCATCCGCCGATTCCCGAAGGGGAAGGCTACGACGAGTACGACGACGAGGATTCCGACTCGATCGACGACACGACGGCGCGATACGCGCCGCTCGCGGCGGCGGGTGCAGGGGCCTACTTCGCCACGCCCGCGTTGCAGCACGTCAATCGGGTGACCCACCCGAACAGCGGGCGCATCGAGACGATCGATACGCCCGCACCTCGCCGTTCCCGCCGCCCGCTGATCATCACCGCCGTCAGCGTCGGAGCCGTGCTGGTGCTCGGCGCGTTGCTGCTGCTCGGGATGCAGCTCTCCGCGAAGCCCGCATCCGTCGCCACCCCGGTCGCCTCAGCGGCGGCGACGCCGGCCGCGACGCCGACCCCGACGGTCGCGCTGCCCGCTGTCGGGCCGCTCCCGGCCGGAACCTACGCCTGGAACCAGCTGCTCGGCGGCGAATGCCTCCAGCCCATGGCGGACGTCTGGGCCGAAGAGTTCACGGTCGTCGACTGCGCCACGCCGCACGCCGCGCAACTCGTGCGCGTGGCTCCGGTGACCGACGTGAACGCGTTCCCGGGCCCGGATGCGATGGCGGCTTCCGTGGCCGGCTTCTGCCAGGCCGACGGCGTCGTCGACATCGCGACGGCCGAAGCTCTCGGTGACGTACAGGTGCAGGCCACGTATCCGGTGACCAACGATCAGTGGATCGCCGGCGAGCGTGACTACTACTGCTTCGTCTCCCGCGCCGGAGGCGCCGCACTGACAGGTTCGCTCGCGCCGGCAGCCTGAGTCGCGCCTGAGCCGCGGCTAGAAGACCTCGGACTCCAGCGGTTCGGTGCGGACCAGCTCGTTCACGCCGCCGATGATCTCGTCGGGGCGGAACGGGTAGCGCTCGATCTCGGCCTGATCGCTGATGCCGGTCAGCACCAGGATGGTGTGCAGTCCGGCCTCGATCCCGGCAACGATGTCGGTATCCATCCGGTCGCCGATCATGCCGGTGTTCTCGGAGTGCGCGCCGATCCGATTCATCGCCGAGCGGAACATCATCGGGTTCGGCTTGCCCACCACGTACGGCTCGCGGCCGGTCGCCTTCGTGATCAACGCCGCGATCGCGCCCGTCGCCGGCATCGGACCCTCAGCAGACGGCCCCGTCGCATCCGGGTTCGTCACGATGAAGCGCGCTCCCTTGCTGATCAGGCGGATCGCCTTGGTGATCGCCTCGAACGAGTAGTTGCGCGTCTCGCCGACGACGACGTAGTCGGGGTCGGTCTCGGTCATGATGAAGCCGGCCTCGTGCAGCGCGGTCGTGATGCCGGCCTCACCGATCACGAAAGCGCTGCCGCCCGGCATCTGCGACGCCAGGAAATCGGCCGTCGCGAGAGCCGACGTCCAGATGGACTCTTCGGGCACCACCAGGCCCGATGCGCGTAGACGTGCGCTGAGGTCGCGGGGCGTGAAAATGGAGTTGTTCGTGAGGACGAGGAACGGCTTCTCCTCGTTCGTCCACTGCTCCAGCAGCGCGGCCGCTCCCGGCAGCGCGTGGTTCTCGTGCACGAGTACGCCGTCCATGTCGGTCAGCCAGCATTCGATCTCGTCGCGACGCGTCATGCGGTCCGCCTTCCTTGCTCCGAGGATCACCCTATCGAGGTGGTTGAGCGGATGCCGTGAACGCGCGATGAGCGCCCGATGCCTCCATGCGCCGAACCCGCCCCGGGCGCGCAGCCAGGTGCGTAAGGTGGCACATCGTGGATGACGCCAACCCCTCGCACGAGCTGACGACGCACGGGGTCGGCCCGTGGCCCGGCAAGTGGCCGGATGAGGAGCACTACGACCCCGAACTGCTCGAGCGGGGCGACACGCGCAACGTGATCGACCGCTACCGATACTGGCGGATGGAGGCGATCGTCGCCGACATCGACGAGCACCGGCACCCGTTCCACGTCGCCATCGAGAACTGGCAGCACGACATGAACATCGGTTCGATCGTGCGCAGCGCCAACGCCTTCGCCGCCGACACGGTGCACATCGTGGGTCGACGCCGATGGAACAAGCGTGGAGCGATGGTGACGGATCGCTACCAGCACGTGCTGCACCACGAGACCGTCGCCGATCTGGTGACCTGGGCCGCCGAGCACGACCTCCCGATCCTCGCGATCGACAATGTGCCCGGATGCGTGCCGATCGAGAGCTATACGCTGCCGGAGCGGTGCATCCTGCTGTTCGGACAGGAGGGTCCTGGACTCTCGGAGGAGGCGATCGCGGCCTCCGAGGCGGTGCTCGAGATCACCCAGTTCGGTTCGACCCGCTCGATCAACGCGTCCGCGGCAGCCGCTGTCACGATGCACGCCTGGGTAATGCAGCACGTCGCGTTCTGAGTTTATTTGGCGCTCTCCTCGTTCCTCGTCGATTGCCGGCGGTCGGCGGGTGAGATGGTGGCGTTTTGCAGGGCCTGTTGCGGCGCGCTGCAAAGAATCCGCTGGAACGCGGATTTTTGTCGCGGCGCTTCGCGCGCGGGGCGTGATCGGGATTTGTTCGGGTGTGTTCGGGGTGTTTCGTCGATTGCCGGCGGTCGGCGGGTGAGATGGTGGCGTTTCGCAGGGCCTGTTGCGGCGCGCTGCAAAGAATCCGCTGGAACGCGGATTTTTGTCGCGGCGCTTCGCGCGCGGGACGTGATCGGGATTTGTTCGGGGTGTTCGCGGCGCTTCGCGCGCGGGGCGACGTGTTCGGGGTGTTTCTGTGGTCGGCGGTGGTCGGCGGGTGAGGTGGTGGCGTCGGTCTGGCCGGTTGCGGCGCGATTCAAAGGATCCGCTGAGATGCGGATTTTTGTCGCGGCGCTTCGCGCGCGGGGGACGCGGTGGGGTGTTCGTCGGTCGCGGGGCGGGGAGGGCCCGGTCGGTGACGGCGCAGCGAGCCCGCAGATTGCGCGCTCGCTCTTGACGCGGACTGCGCGAAGGAGTGGGGTGGGCACATGACGACGATCACCGATGATCTGCCCGCCCGCCTCCTGCATGAGGAGCACGCCGGATGGCGGGCGCTGCTCGCCGGTACCGGCGGCAGCCACTTCCGCCGCGCGATGACGTCGGATGCGGTACTGATCGTGCCGGGCGCCGTCTTCGACCGCGACCAGATCCTGCACGCCTTCGACGACGCGCCGCCCTGGGAGAGCTACGAGATCCACGAGCCGCGGATCATCCGGCTGCGCGAGCGCGACGGCATCCTCACCTACCGCATCGTGGGCCGGTGGGCCGACGGTCGCGAGGTCGAGATCCAGGCGAGCACCACCTACGTCATCGAGGGCGGCGACTGGCGCGTCGCCGCGCACCAGCAGACCCCGGTCGGCTGACCCGTCGCGCGCACACCTCTTTTCGCAGGGGGTGACCCGGCCCGGCGCCTAGCCGATCAACGACGGCTGCAGGTCGCGCAGCGTGCGGAAGTGGGTCATCCGGGTCACGCCGATGCCCGCGAGCAGCAGCGCGCCGAGCAGCCAGCAGGCGAGAACGCCCGCATCCGCCCACGTCGACGCCTGGTTGCCGCCGTACATCAGCTGCCGCAGCGCATCCGTGGTGAAGCCCATCGGCAGGATGTGGTGCAGCGCGGCCAACGGCGCCGGCAGGGTCTGCCACGGGAAGGTGCCCCCGGCGGTGACGAGCTGCACCACCATCAGCACGAGGCCGAGGAACTGCCCGACGCTGCCGAGCCACACGTTGAGCGCCAGGATGATCGCGGCGAAGGTGAGTGAGGCGAGCGTCATCATCGCGTAGACACCCAGCGGCGCGTCGATCGTGAAGCCGAGCGCCAGCGACAGGATCGCGAAGAGCCCGGCCATCTGCAACGCACCGAGCAGCCCGGGGGTGAGCCAGCCCGCGAGGGTGATCTTGATCGGTGAATGCAGTGCGGTGATCGCGCGGCGCGAGACGGGCTTCACGATCAGGAACAGCGCGTAGATGCCGATCCAGGCGGCGAGGCTGGCGAAGAACGGTGCGAGACCAGCCCCGTAGGTGCCGGCGGAGGTGACCTCGCTCTGGTCGATCGACACCGGATCCGCGATGCCGGCCGCCTGCGCATCCTGCTGCTGAGCGGACTCGTCGGGGATCGACGTGACGCCGTCACTGAGACCATCGCGGAGGCTGGTGGCTCCCGTGGTCAGGGTGGTGAGGCCGTCGCTGAGAGTGCTGAGCCCGTCGCGGAGGCTCGCCGAGCCCGCATCCGCTGTCACCAGGCCGTCACGCAGGGTGCTCAGACCGGTGTTCAGCGTGCCGGCGCCCATCTCGGCGCTGTCGATGCCCGACGCGAGGGTGGCGGATCCGCTGGCCGCCTCAGCCAGCTTCGAGGCGAGATCCGGTGTCGCGGCGCTGAGCTGGGCGGCGCCGGACGCGACCTGGGCCGACCCGGCGGCGAGCGCGTCGATACCGGCCACGGTCTGCTGCGCCGCGTCGTTCGCGGCGGCGGCATCATCGCCCAGCGGATCCAGCGTCGCCATGATCTCGTCGATCGCGGCTGCATCGAGGCCGGTCTCGCCGAGCCGTGCCCGCAGATCCGCGCGAACGGTGTCGACCGAGTCCGCGGCCTGTTGCGCTGCCGCCCCGAGGGCATCGGCCTGAGTGGCGAGAGCGGCGTTGCCGTCGGACACGGACTGCGCGCCGGCGGCGAGCTGCGCCGTCTGAGCCGGGAGTCCGGCGGTCTGCGCAGCGCCGTCGGCGAGCCCACTCGCCAGCGTGTCGGCCCCCGTACTCAACTGTCCGAGCCCCGAAACGAGGCCAGAGGATCCATCCGTGGCGGTTCCGGCGCCGGTCACGAGTTGGTCGAGCCCACTGGTGAGGCTCGTCGCGCCGCTCTGGGCTGAGCTCGCTCCCGCGGCGAGCTGCGTCGCGCCGTCGACGAGTCGCGTGCCGCCGTCGGTCGCGGTGACGAGGTCGCCGCGGATCGTCGCCAGGCCGAGGAGGAACTGCGAAGCGGCTTCGTCATTCACCTTCTGCACAATGGAGGCCTTGATCGTCTTCGCGGCCTGCTCGCCGATAGTGGAGGCGAGGTAACTGTTCGCGTCGTTCGTGGTGAGCACCACAGTCGCCTGGTAGGGCGCGTCGCCGCTGCTGGAGGCGAGTGCCGCCGAGAAGTCGGCGGGCAACGTGACGCTGAAGTCGTAGGTGCCGTCATTCACTCCCGCGGCGGCGGTCTGCGCCGAGACGCGGTGCCAGTCGAAACTCGCATCGTCGAGCAGCTGATCGGCCACGTCGTCGCCCGAGTTGGTGTAACCCGAGTCGGTCGTGGTGCCGGCGTCGGCCACGACGAGCGCGACCGGCACGTCGACGAGCTTCGCGTAGGGATCCTGGTTGGCCCAGAGGTAGAGGCCGCCGTAGAGGATCGGCACCAGCATCAGCGCGATCAGCGCCAGCCGAGCCATGGGGGTCGCGGTGAGTCGGCGCAATTCGGCCGCGATCATCTGAGGGATGCGGATCTTCACTTCTCGTCGCCCGTCGGGTCGTCGTCGGTTCCGGCTCCGTCGTCGGATGGGGTGGGTTCGGGGGGCGCAGGCGGGCTCTCGGGCTCGGCCGGCACCTCGCACGCGGTCGTCGTCTCGTCGGCTGCGGTCACCGCCGTCTCTGCGATCTTCGCCGTCTCTGCGGCCGCCGTCTGCGCTGCCGCCGTCTGCGCTGCGGCCGTCTGCGCTGCGGCCGTCTGCGCTGCGGCCGTCTGCGCTGCGGCCGTCTGCGCTGCGGCCGTCTGCGCTGCCGCCGTATCTGCTGCCGCCGTCTGCGCGGCGTGTGCTGTCGACTCGCGGATCAGGTCGTTCGCGGCCAGCGCTGACGCGGCCGCGGTGCCGGCGATCACGAGCACCGCGAGTCCGCGCTCGGCGAGGGTGCGTGCGTACGCCCACCACTCGGCGGGGTCGCCGCCGTGCCGGTCGGGAGACACGAGCACGATCGCCTCGACTCCGGTGCGCAGCAGCGCGAGTTCACAGAGCACACGGATCCGCTCCAGCGCGGGCAGATCGGCGGCCGAGGTCTTCGCCAGAGCGCCGACGCCGAGAGCATCCAGGCGACGCGCGACCGCGAACGGGTTCGAGGGCAGGCCCGCGAACATCAGCTCTTCAGCGGCGATACCGGCGAGAGTCACGTCGGCGGCGGGCTCGCTGACCACCGGCGCGTCGACGAGCGCGATCGTGGCGCGCATCCGTGCGGTGTCGGGATGCGCGTCGACGGTGACGGTGCCGGTGTCGGACTTCATCCGTCCACTGGCCAGCAGGCCGAGCACCGTCGGACGCCGTTCGGTCTCCGTCAGAGCCAGGGTGGCGGAGCCGGTCTCGAAGGCGAGCGACACGGCGGGGAGCGCGTCGCCCTTGCTCACATCGCGCAGTTCGACCCTCATGCCGACACCTCCGCACGGATCGCCGCGACGACCGCATCCGCGGCCTTCCAGGAGAGACCCGCCACGGCGAGCCCGTTCACCATCACCAGCCGCTCCGGGTCGTCGAGGGCGGATCCGTCCGCCTCGTCGAGCACGCTGATCGCCGCACGCTCGACAAGGCGAGCGACCAGGCTCGGGTCGAGATCGGCCCGGAACACGCCGGAGGCCGCCCCGCGCGTGACGGCATCGCGCAGTTGCGCGCGCACGGGCTCCAGAGCCGCGGCGATCGCTTCGCGGAACGGCGAGTGCAGCGCGAATCGCGCGTTGACCCTGATGGATTCGACCTCGCGCCACATCCGCGAGCCGATCAGAGCGATCTCCGTGGCGGGATCGGCGGCGTGCACGGACCCGAGAGCGGCGGCGATCCGCGCGGCGCCGGTCTCGAAGACGGTGGCGAGCAGCGCGTCACGCGACGCGAAGTGTCCGTACACGGTGCGTCGGGTGACCCCGGCCGCCACCGCGATCGCTTCGATCGAGGCGTCGGGTTCGCTGCGGAGCAGAGCGGCGGCTGCCGCCACGATCGCGGCGCGGTTGTCGGTGGCGTCGCGACGGGTCGCACGGAGGGATTCGGTCACCCCTCCACTCTACGATCTTGCACACTGCTGTGCAAGATAACTGGAGGGTGATTCCAGGCCGCGTCTTCGCGGTTCCGGTGGTGGACCTGGCTACCCTGGAGGGATGAGTGGCGAAAATCTCCTAGGACCGGCTCCGACCCTTCTCCCGGAGGAGCCCGAGGTGAAGGCTGCCCTGGCGGAGTACGGCCACCCGACCCCCGTCCAGCTCGCGGCGCTCGCCGCGGCCCACCCCCGCTCCCCTCTCGCCTGGGCGCTGCTCGCCGACAGCGTGTGGGGTATCGACGCCGCCTTGCCCTCGTACGCCTACGCCCGAGTCGGCTACCACCGCGGTCTCGACGCCCTGCGCGGGGCGGGCTGGCGCGGCCAGGGCCTCGTGCCGTGGGCGCACGAGCCGAACCGCGGGTTCCTGCTCGCGCTCTTCGCGCTGCGCCGTGCCGCCGACGCCATCGGCGAACGTGACGAGGTGGACCGCCTGACGACTTTCCTGAACAGCTCCGACCCGGTGGCGATCGAGGAGATCGAGCGGTTCCACAACGACGCGATGCCGCCCACGGCGTCGATCGTCATCCTCGGCGAGGACTGACCGCAGGGATCCGCTCGAGGGGTGAACCGCATCCGGCGCTCTTTGCTGCGCCGGGGCCGCCGAGTCGCGCAGAATGAGGCCATGGATCCCGACGAACTCGCCGCGTTCATCGCGGACCTTCCCGGCGCCGAGCCGGGCTTCCCGTTCGGCCCGGAGACACGGGTGTGGAAGGTGGGCGGCAAGGTCTTCGCTCTCGACGCCGAGGTGCGCGGCGAGTACGGGGTGAGCCTGAAGGCGCTGCCCGAGAACGTCACCCATCTCGTCGCCGGCGTCGACGGCATCGGTCCGGGTTACCACCTCAACAAGAAGCACTGGATCACGGTGCTGCTCGACGGAACGGTGCCGGCCGGTCACGTGCAGGAGCTCGTCGCGGAGTCGCACGCCATCGTGGTCTCGAACCTGCCGAAGAGGTTGCGGCTGAGCCTCCACGGTACGGAGAGCGGCTCGTTCACCGAGCCTTGACGCGTCGCCTGCCTTCGCCGCGGCGCCTGCCTTCGCCGCGTTCGGGCCGGGGCTCGTGGGCCCGGGTGGTCACGTATCGTCCGTTCGGCGCCCGCGCGCGGGCGGTTCGCGTCAACCCGGGCCTTCGCGCCCGATGCGGGCCCGCCGGTCGTGGGCCCGGGTGGTCACGAACCGTCCGTTGAGCGCCCGCGCGTGGGCGGTTCGCGTCAACCCGGGCTCGCGCGCCTGGCTGTGGCGCCCCGCCTCAAGTCCGGGTGGTCACGAACCGTCCATTGTGCGCCCGCGCGTGGGCGGTTTGCGTCAACGCGGGTTCGCGCGCCCGGTGCGGGCCCGCGGGTCGTGGGCCCGGGTGGTCACGTATCGTCCGTTGGGTGCCCGCGAGTAGGCGGTTCGCGTCAACCCGGGCCTTCGCGCCCGATGCGGGCCCGCCGGGCGTGGGCCCGGGTGGTCACGAACCCTCCGGTGGGCGCCCGCGCGTGGGCGGTTCGCGCCAACCCGGGCTGCCGCGCCTGGGCCGGCCGGCGCGGGACCGCCGAGGCGGTCGGTCGTTCGCGCGCGGGCGCATCCGCTGTGTTGCGCTCTGTGACGATGACGGATGCGCATCCGCCCGCCCGCGCTTAGCGTGGCTGCACACCCCAACGGAAGGTTCGAGATGTCCACCCACACCCGCCTGCAGCATTCGGTCTCGACCGCTTGCGAGCGCGGCGCGATGTGCGTGCACGACCGCTCGGGCCACGGTCTCGGTGCTCTGCAACTCCGGCTCGCCCTCGCGACGCCGAGCGCCTGGCAGGACGCCCTGGTCACCGAGGTGGCCGAAGACGGCTGGATCACCCTCACCCTGTGGGTGTCCGGCGCCACCGCGCGCGTCTGGCACCACGCCGACGTCGCTCTCGAGGCGGGCACGCCCGTCGCGCTGCACGGCCGCTACTCCGTACTGCTCGCGGGCGCACTGAAGATCAACGTCGCGCAGTAACGCGCCGCGCACGAGGTCGGGTCGCTCGGGCTAGCCCCTCATCGACATCAGCATCGACTCGCAGGCCTTCATGCAGGCCTCGCACGCCATCGCGCACATCCGGCAGGTCTCGCTCATGTCGGCGTGAGTCATGCACTCGTCCATGCACGCCTTGCACATGGCCATGCAGGCTTCGAGCATCGCCATCATGCTCGTGGGCTCCATGCCCATCGGGCGCATCATCGCGGTCATCATGGTGCCGCACATCGAGGCGCACATGGCACAGCGCGACGCGCAGACGCCCATGCCCTCCATGCCCGCCATCGCATCCGAACACATCGTGCACGCCTGCATGCAGGCCGAACACGCCTCGATGCATTCCTGCATCATGGCCATGTCCATCATCGGCATCCCCATGTCCTGCATGGGCATTGCCTTCATCATGTCGTCCATCGTGGTCATCGCTCGCTCCGCTCACTCGTGTGGCTGCGGATGCGTGACAGTACCGAGGAGTGCATCCGCAGGTTCGTCTTGTCTGCGATCGTACGAGCGTGCGGCGTCGAAACGCCAGTGCCCGGTCGCGAGAAACCGGCGCGCCATGGGCTGTGACCGGGCGGAAACCTCTCGGAACACCGGACGTCGGCCCTGGCCTCGACGATGTCGAGGCGGGGCGACGACGCAACCTCGGCTGAGAGTGGGCGTCAGCCCCGATGGGGGCTGAGTAGCGCTGTCAGCCGAGGTTGCGTCGTCGTACCTGCTGTTGTGGCGAGCAGGAAGGCGTCGAAACTCCGGTGCCGGAGCGCGAGAAGCCGGCGCGCAACGGGCTCCGGCCGGGCGGACACCTCTCGGAACGCCGGACGTCGGCCCCGGGCTCGACGATGTCGAGGCGGGGCGACGACGCAACCTCGGCTGTGAGTGGGCGTCAGCGCCGATGGGGGCAGAGTAACGCTGTCAGCCGAGGTTGCGTCGTCGTACCTGCTGTTGTGGCGAGCGGGAAGGCGTCGAAACTCCGGTGCCGGAGCGCGAGAAGCCGGCGCGCAACGGGCTCCGGCCGGGCGGACACCTCTCGGAACGCCGGACGTCGGCCCCGGGCTCGACGATGTCGAGGCGGGGCGACGACGCAACCTCGGCTGTGAGTGGGCGTCGGCCCCGATGGGGGCTGAGCAACGCTGTCAGCCGAGGTTGTGTCGTCGAACCTGCTGTCGAGGCGGGCGGGAGTGCGGCGAAACGCCGGTGCGGGAGCGGCGAACAGCCGCGCGCAATGGGCGCCGACCGGGAAGAAACCTCTCAGAACGCATGATGTCGAGGCGGGTTGGCGACGCAACCTCGGCTGTGAGTGTGCGTCAGCCCCGATGGGGGCTGAGCAGCGCTGTCAGCCGAGGTTGCGTTGAACCGAGGATGGGCTCCTCGCGGAAGCGGGCGTGCCTAGATGCCGTAGGACTCCAGGTAGGCGGCGGTGTCGTGCCAGCCTTCGACGGCGAACGTTTCTACGCCCATCGCCTTGACGGGGTAGTCGTTGCCGTCGGGGTCGAGGCGGTCTCCGACGAAGATCATGTCGTCGAGGGGGATGCCGGTGAGTTCGGTGAGCTTGTTCATGCCGTAGGCCTTGTCGATGCCCTTGCGGGTGATGTCGACCGAGGTGGAGCCGCCGGAGCGCACCTCGAGGTCGGGCAGCAACTCCTGGACGGCCTCGCGGAGGGTGTTCTTCTTCTCTCCGCTCGGGTCCCACGCCTGCTTCACGGCGACGGGTGCGGCCTGGCCGAGTGCGGAGAAGGTGATCTGCGAGTCGCGGTCCTCGAGGATCGGGCCCCAGGTCTCGGACTCCCAGTAGCCGAGTTCGCGGGCCTTCTCCTCGACGGCGGCGAGGGCGCGGGCCTTCTCGTTCTCGGTGAGGTTCTCGGCGTAGATCTGCTTCCAGCCGCCCTCGACGTCGGCGTCGAAGAGGTAGTACTGGGTGCCGCAGGTGGGCATCAGGTGCAGCTTCTCGAGTGCTTCCGGGTCTGCGCCGACGAGGTTGTCGAGCACCTGCATCCGGAACTGGCCGATCTGGCCGCCGGAGATGATGCAGACCTCGGTCGCCTTGAGCAGGCGCACGAGGAGGTCGGCCATCTTCGGGTCGACGGGCGACTTCGACGCGGCGAGGGTGTCGTCGAGGTCGAAGGCCATCAGACGGGGAAGCGTGGTCATGGGTCTCTTTTCGTGGTCTGGTCCGAGGTGCCGGATCGATCAGGAGTGTCGGCGTGTCGCCGAGAAGAGGATAGGCCATAGCCACGGCGTCGTGCCGCAAACCGCCCCGTCTCATCCGACCGCGAGTGCACCGACCATCCTCATCCGCCGGCGACCCGTGAAGCCGGCATCGGACGACGCATCGCTCGCCACGCGGAATCCGGTTCTCGGCAGGAGGACGACGCCGCGAGCTACGACTCTCCGCGCGCGAGGATCGCGAGCTCGACGCGCGTGCGCACGCCCGCCTTGTCGAAGATGCGCGAGACGTAGGTCCGTACCGTGCTCTCCGAGAGGTGCAAGGCGGCCGCGATCCGGTCGTTGCCGGCTCCCGCGGCGATCAATGCCACGACTTCCCGCTCGCGTGTTGTCAGAGTGCTCCGCCAGGTGGCGGGCTCGGCCGGGCGGCTGACGTCGTCACCGGCTCGGAGAATGGCTTGCGCGAACCGGCCGGGCGGACCCGTCTTCGCCACGAACTGATCGAAGCCGGCGAGACTCGCGCGCTTGCGGATGGCCTCGAGAGCGAATGACGACATTCCGATGAGGTGCGTGGCGGGGAAGAGGGCGCGGATCCTGCGGGCGAGATCGATTCCGGATTCCAGCCCCAGGCGAAGATCCACGAGCACGACATCCGGAGCGGTTCGCCGCAGCAGGTCCGGCACTCCCGCGCCGCCCGACGACTCGGCGACCACCTCGATCTGTTCCTCGGTGCTCAGCATGATCCGCAGGGCGCAACGCACCAGCTCGTCGTCGTCGATGACGGCGACGCGGATGGGTTGCCGCCGGTTCTCATCAGTACTCATCATCGCGGCGGCAGGTGCAGGGACACGGTCGTTTCGCCGCCGTCCTGGCGGTACGTGACCCTGCCACCGAGTTGCCGTGCTTGAGCCTCGAGTGAACGGAGGCCAATTGCGGAGGAGGACCGCCCCTCGCGTTCGATCGAGGTGTCCTTCGTGCTGATCTCCGTCCGCAGACCGTTGCCGTCGATCTCGATCCGGAACGACATCGTCGAACGGTCCGAGTATTTGACCGCATTCGTGATCGCCTCGCGGCAGAACCGGACGAGGAGCCGCGCGTGGTCGGCATCCAGATCATTGAGGCGACCGCTGACGTCCGTGCGGATCTCGAGACCCGCTTCTTCTGCGGCGGCGACGAGGGTCGTCAACGCCATCCGCGTCTCACCGTCGGTTTCGCCGGCGACAGCGGCGACAGCGGCCGGCGCTGTGAGTGCGGTGGTGAGCGCCTCGACCGCGCCCTGCACCTGCGCGGCGATCACGGAGCTGATCCGCGACCGTTCTGCGGGCGGTAGCTCATCGAGTCTCTGCAGGGTCGCGGAGTGCATGCTCAGCAGCGCCAAGCGATGCCCGAGCTCGTCGTGCATGTGCAGGGCCATCCGTTCGCGCTCACCCTGCAGGGAATCTTCGAGCACCTCCCGCTGCCGTTGAATCGTGCTCACCAGTTCTCGAGCGGATGCCTCTTCGACGCGCCGATGGTTGCCGACACGCATCCCGACCACACCGACCCCCACGGTTATCGCCGCCGAGAACAAGCAGATCAGGATCGCCGGCCCGCGCAGCTCGTCATCGGCCCAGCGGACCAGGAACAGGATGAGGAGGAAGAGGTTCGCGAATGTCGCCGCGATCACGAACGGAAGCGCGCGACGCGGTCGCATCGTCACGCACAAACGGTAGAGCGCGTACCACGCGGCGGGTGTGGCGATGGGTGTCAGAGCGGATGCGATGGTCGCGATCGTCGATGCCGCTCTCGGGCGCTCGGGCCGCAGCGCGAGCGCGCTGATGCCCGTCGCGCCGATGGCGAGAGTGAGCATCAAGTTCCACAGCGGCAACGCGGGCGCCACCAACACGAAGCAGCCCAACCCGAGTGCCACGGCGCCGATGGCGACGACCGCGCTCACCGCCCGCCGTTGAAGCCACACACTGATCGATGACAACGAACATCCCTTCTTCTCGCGCCACCCTCGCGGCTGCGTCCGGCGTGAACGATATCGCTCCGGCGGGTGGCCGGTGAACGAGGTGCGATCAGCACCGGTCGGGTGCTATTACATCCGCCCACGGGACGCCGAGGATGCTCGAATCAACATCCGTCCACGGCGCCGCCGAAACGGCAACACTCGTACAACGGGGTACACCGGAGCTCCCTGACCGGGTTGTCGGCGTTTTTCGGGGTACGAGAACGCCGGATCGAGAGGGTCCGCGATCACGGGCGGCTCGGCGTCTCTCGTACGTTTCGTGTCATCCCCCCACTTCTCCCGAACGGAGTTCCGATGGCACCCCCCGCCGCATCCGAACCGCGCACACCCGATTCACCGATCCGTCGCCGCACCGTTGCCTCCGGTGTCGCGTGGGCCGTCCCCACCGTCGCCGTCGCCATCGCAGCACCCGCGGCGGCGGCCTCCACCGCCCCCGTGTTCGACAGCCCGACGGCGTACGTGACGGGAACGCTGACCGCGACCGGTACGGCGGCGACGCCGCGCAGCGCCCTCTATTCGGGAGGAGCGCTGTCGTACAACAGTGCCGGAACGCCCGGGCAGAACTCGGGCAACATCTCGCTGACGTTCTACAACAACAAGCCGGCGACGTGGGCCACCGTTCTCGACGTCGCCGCCTACACGGCTGCCGGTTGGATCGTCGTGTCCGCCGATCCCGTCGCTCAACGCTTCGTCTTCTTCCACCCGGCGATCTCCAACGGTGCCTCTGTGACCATGCCGGTCGTCTCGTGGACGGCACCGGTCGGTAGTTCCAAACCGGTCCTCGGCATCCTCGTCGAGTCGGACAGCGACGACGTGTCCGGCCTGGGCCTCCAGCTCAGCTGAACCTCGAGCATCCCCTCACCATTCGCCGCGGTCGCCGCGAGCGATCGCATCCATCGGAAAGATGACTCATGTCGCCAGAAATCCGCACGTCTCCTCTCACCAGACGACAGACCGTCACCGCGATGGCATGGACGGTTCCCGCTGTCGCCGCCGCCATCGCCGCTCCGACGTCCGCCGCCTCCGCCGCAACGATGTGGGACATCTCACTCGAAGGTCAGTGCGTCGCACAGCCGGCCACCGCCGGTTTCGTGATCCGCGAGACGAAAGGCGCAACGCCTCCGATCTGGATGACCTTCAACGAGAGCCTCAGCATGTCTGTCGGCTTCTCGTGGACGGGTGGGAGCGAGGGGTACTGGTCGGCGGCCGTGCACGCCCACGCGGTGGGCGAGCAGCTGATCGCGCGCATCGTCGATCCTGCGAGTGTGACGCTGCAGGATCCCGTTGTGCAACTGGATCCGTTCAACTGGGTCTCCCAGTACAGAGGCCCGGCCGGGCAGCAGAGCGGAACGGATGCGGTGCAGTTCTTCGGCGGCCGTCCGGTCCGCGTCGTCGGGCTCGCCGCCGCCGCGAGTGGGCGGTACGGCTACGGCTTCGACTTCTCCGCAATCGACCTCACCGGTCTCACCGTGAGCCTCGATCTCACTCTCGTGGGCACACCCGCGTACACCGGTGAAGACGGCGGCGAAATGCTGCCCACGGCTGGCAGTCAGGGTAGCGACACCACGAACGACCTCGCCTCGATCTCGTTCGACGGATCCGGGACCAGTTCCGTCTGCCCGTAGCCGGTCTGCCCGGAGCCCGGCCTGCCCGCGGCCTGCCCCGCCGCCGGGGTCTCGGTGCGGGCCGTCCGTGAGCGTGATGGCCCCCGGCCGGGGCATCGGCGCCACCGAGAGGTTCATCGAGGAGGAAGTACCCGCATGACTCGGCACCACCAGCAACACCGACCCGGACCTCACGGGCAGCACCACGAGGTGGCACGTGGCGCGCTCGAGCTGCTCAGCGCACTCGCAGCGGACCCCGGAACGAACCTCGGCATCGTCGCTCGTCGTCCCGACGTCTCCCCGCTGCGATTGCAGATCGCCTTTCGGCGCAGCTATGGGATCTCAGCCGCACGGTTCCTGCGCCACCGCCGGCTCCTGCGCGCGGACGAGGTGATGGACGTGATCCGCCCCGGGCGAGCGACCCTCGCCGACGTCGCGACCGCGGCCGGCTTCACCTCGATCACCGCGCTGTCACGCGCCTGGTACCGAGAACGCGGCACCAGCGCCTACTCGAGTTGGCTCCTCACCAACCCCCACGAACTCGGCGGGGCCCGACTGCAGACGAGCGCCGATCGCCTCCCCGATGGCGGCGCCATCGCGCGATCGCCGGCGACTCCGCCGGCCGCCCGGCCGTGAAGCGTCCGGGCTTCACCGGCGAGGACCGGCTCGCCTCTTCTCGGTCGTGCGAAGCCGAACCTCCGCTCGACCGGGCCGTTACGCCGCCAACGCCCCTCGCCCCGCAGCAGCCCGAGTCGACCGCGTCGAAAGCGTCACGCTCGCCGCGACGTAGTAGCTGTGGCTGAATTCGCGGGCGCGTCCGTCGGTGCCGAACAGCACGCGCTCCTTGAGCAGCAGCAGAGTGCCGGGTTCGACGCCGAGCATCCGCGCGGCGCGCTCGTCGGCGCGGACGGCGTGGATGCTCGTCTCGATCCGACCGACGGGTACGCCGTAGCTGGCGAGGAACAGCTCGTCGAAGCCCTCCGGCGATTCGCTGGTGAGCGGGCGCGGGCGATCACACGGTTCGAAGTAGCGGATGTAGACCACGAACGGCCGGTCGTCCCGGTAGGCGAGGTAGTGCGCGACCGTGATCGTCGGGCTCGGCGAGGTGAGTCGTTCGCCGACGATCGGCGGTGTCGGGATGGTCGCCTCCGAGATGTTGAAGGCGCGGTGGCGATCGCCGTCTTCGGGTAGCCAGCCCATGCCGTTGTCGATCGTGAGGTCGGTGATGGTGTTCATCACCACGGTGCCCTGGCGTCGGTTGCGGCAGATCAGCCCTTCGTCGACCAGCTGGGCGAGTGCCGCGCGGATGGTGTTCCGCGAGGTGCCGAACTGCAGCGCGAGGTCGTCTTCGACGAGCTGCTCGCCGACCCCGAACAGGCCGCTGCGGAGAGCGGCGCGAAGATCGGAGTGCACGTCGTGGATCGATCGCCGGTGGCCGGCGAGAGGGGCGGCGGCTCCGCGATCCGAGCCGATCGGCGGCACCGGCACGGGCGCCTCGTCGACGCTCACGTCGTGCACCGTGGTCAGCGCGACGCGCGAGGCCACGTAGTGCGAGACGCTGTATTCGCGCGGTTCTCCGTCGGCGCTCCAGAGCAGACGCGATTTCACCATCAGCGCGGTGCCCGGTGCCACGCCGAGCTGGGCGGCGGCGCGCTCGTCGGCGGCCTTGGCCTCGACCCAGCAGTCGATCGTGCCGATCGGGCTGCCGTACGTCTCGGCGAAGAGCGCTTCGAAGCCGCGCTCGAGTGCGTCCGTGATCGCGGGTCGTCCCGCCCCCGGCGAGAGGCAGTACCGGGTGTGCAGCAGCGTGACTTCGTCGCCGCGGATATCGACCATCTCGGTGCAGTACACCCGCGCACTGTCCGTTCGCAGCATCCGTCGAGTGATCGGGGTGGACGGCACCCAGCGGTTCGCGGTGGTGATCAGCTCGTGGTCCGCGTACTCCTCCTCCGCCCAGGCGACGCCGTTGTCGATGCGGACGTCGGTGAGGCTGTTGAGGATGACCGTGCCCGCACGAGGGGCGCGCGAGACGACCCCTTCGTCGACGAGGAGCCGCAGCGCGGCGCGCACAGCGTTGCGGCTGACCGAGTAGTTGCGCACCAGCACCGACTCGTCGAGGCGGTCCTCGGGGCCGATGGTTCCCGTGCGCAGCCCTGTGCGCAGAGCGCCGTGCACGCTGAGCACCGAACGCATCCGCACCTGGTTCTGCTCCGACGCCCGTTCGCGGGCGAGGCGGCGGAACTCGTTCTGGGCATGAATGGCGTTCTGAGCGTGCAGGGTCTTCTGTGCGTGCGGGAGAGGGTTCACGGCTGGCTCCAACGAGATCGATCACGGCGGAAGACGAAGTCACATCGAGCGGATGCACATCAGTGGGTACCCAGGTGTCCAGAATCCGTCGCGGAGGTTACAACGGCGAGCGTTTCCCGTTACGTCCCTATTGCGCCGGTTGTGCCCGCGCGCGGCGCACCGGCTCGCGACGATCCGTTCGCCGGTCGGAGCCACCCCGTTCGCCGCTCCGGAGCGCGTCGGACGAACTGCGGCGCGCCGGTGGAACCCGGCGAACGGCCGCGGATCCAGGCGCGTACGCGGGCGCTCATCCCGCGTCTTTCCGGGCTCGGAGCGGCGGTGGATGCGGCCGGTTCTGCGGCGTAATGGTCGCGTCACCAGCGCACGCCGGTGCCGAAATACGCCGTCGATAGGTTCGGAAGCGTTCCGAATCCCTCTCACTCCCGGCGGTGTCGATGTCTGCGAATCCCTTCCATCTCGGCTGGTTCTACTCCAAAGGTTTCGGCCCGAAGGCGTGGAAGCACGATTGGGCGGGCTCGGCCGTCGCACGCTTCACCAAGCCCGACAACGCCGTCGACCTCGCCCGCGCGATGGAGCGAGCGGGCTTCGACTACCTCATGCTCGAGGACTCGTCGAACGTGCCGTACACGTATCAGGGCTCGCACGACGCGTACCTGCGTCACTCGGTGGACACCCCCAAGCTCGACCCGATCGTGCTCGCCCCCTTCGTCACCGCGGCGACCACGAACCTCGGCGTCATCGTGACCTGCTCGACCACCGAGTACCACCCGTTCATGCTGGCGCGGAAGATGAACGCGCTCGATCACGTATCGGAGGGGCGGATCGGCTGGAACGTGGTGACCGGCTCGAACGACGGCGGCGCGCAGAACTACGGCCGCGACAAGCAGTACCCCCACGACGAGCGCTACGACATGGCAGATGAGTTCCTCACGGTGGCCAACCGGCTCTGGCGCTCGTGGGATGAGGACGCCGTTGTGCTCGACCTCGAGAACGGCGTCTTCGCCGACGGCTCGAAGGTGCATCCGATCCACCACGAGGGCACGTACTTCCGCTCGCGCGGTCCGCTGTCGTCGCCGCGCTCGCCGCAGGGGTCTCCCGTGATCTGCCAAGCGGGTGGATCCGGGCGGGGCCGGACGTTCGCCGCCCAGTGGGCCGAGACCATCATCTGCGCCGCGCGCGGAGTGGAGCAGATGAAGGCCTACCGCGACGACATCCGCGCGAAGGCCGTGCTCGCAGGTCGTGACCCCGACTCGATCAAGGTGCTCTTCTTGATCTCGCCGATCATCGACGAGACGACGGAGGCCGCGCTCGAGCGCCGGCAGGCCCGATACGACTTCGCGGAGCGCGAGGTGGAGTTCGGCCTCGCCGCTCTCTCGCGCAGTTCGGGCATCGACTTCGCCCAGTTCGAGCTGGACGAGCCGCTGCCGAAGCTGATCTCGAACGGCCACCAGTCCAGCGCCGCCGCGATGGAGGGGAAGATCCTGCGCGACGTGCTGCGGTACCAGCGCAGCCTCGAGTGCGTGCCGCTCACCGGCACCGCGAAGGACGTCGCGGCCGAGATGGACGAGCTCATGCAGGAGGTCGGCGGCGACGGCTTCCTGCTCAACGAGAGCTACTTCTCGCGCCGCTACGTCACCGAGATCTGCGACGGCCTGGTGCCCGAACTGCAGAAACGCGGGCTCACCCGCACGGCGTACGAGCACGCCACCCTTCGCGAGAACCTCCTGGCGTTCTGATGCGCGGCTGCTGCGTCGAACCCCGTCCCTCCTCTGAAAGGAACACCGCATGACGGCCGCCCCGTTCCACCTCGGCTGGTTCTACTCGAAAGGCTTCGGGCCCAAGGCCTGGAAGCACGCCTGGGCCGGATCCGCCGTCTCGCGCTTCGCCCGACCCGATTTCGCGGTCGATCACGCGCGGGCGATGGAGCGCGCGGGCTTCGACTACTTCATGATCGAGGACTCGTCGAACGTTCCGTACACCTACCAGGGCTCGCACGACGCGTACCTGCGGCACTCCGTCGACACTCCCAAGCTCGATCCGTCGATCCTGGCGCCCTTCTTGATCGAGGCGACGAAGAACCTCGGCATCGTGGTGACCTGCTCGACCACCGAGTACCACCCGTTCATGCTGGCGCGGATGATGAACGCCTTCGATCACGTCTCGGACGGGCGGATCGGCTGGAACGTCGTGACCGGGTCGAACGACGGCGGCGCGCAGAACTACGGCCGCGACAAGCAGTTCCCGCACGACGAGCGCTACGACATGGCCGACGAGTTCATGCAGGTCGCGCAGGGACTCTGGTCGGGCTGGGAAGAGGATGCGCTCGTGCTCGATCTCGAGAACGGGATCTTCGCCGACGGATCGAAGGTGCATCCGCTGAACTTCGACGGGAAGTACTTCCGCTCCCGCGGGCCGCTCTCCTCGCCCCGCTCGCCGCAGGGCTCGCCGGTGATCTGCCAGGCGGGTGGTTCACCCCGCGGGCGGCGGTTCGCCTCGGACTGGGCCGAGACGATCATCGTGTCGGCCGGCACCCCCGAGAAGATGAAGGCGTACCGCGAGGAGGTGCGCGCCGGCGCGATCGAGGTCGGTCGCGACCCCGACACGATCAAGCTGATGTTCCTGGTATCGCCCGTGATCGACGAGACCGCCGATCGCGCGATCGAGCGCTACAACCGGCTCTCGGTGCTGGACGCGAACGAGGTCGAGTACCAGCTCGCCTCGCTCTCGCGGCAGTCGGGCATCGACTTCTCGCAGTTCGACCTCGACGAACCGCTGCCCTCGACCATGGTGAGCAACGGCCACCAGTCGATGGTCGCCCAGTGGGAGGGGCGGGTGCTGCGCGAGGTGATCAGCGGTAACCCGTTGAACGCGGGCTCGCCGGGCTACGTCGGCACGCCCGACAGCGTCGCCGGCTACATGGACGAGGTGATGCAGGAGGTCGGCGGCGACGGCTTCCTGATCGCGAACAGCTACTTCTCGCGCCGCTACTCGCTCGAGATCTGCGACGGCCTCGTGCCCGAGCTTCAACGCCGCGGCCTGACGCGGAAGCAGTACGAATTCGACACCTTCCGCGAGAACTTGATGGCCTACTAGCCGTCGCCGATTGGAGACAACGATGATCGTCACCGCCCTGCTCTCGTTGGAGAGCGCATCCACTCTCGACGACACCGTGCAGGCCGCGCGCGCCCTCGAGGCCGCCGGCGTCGCGGCCGTCGCCGTGCTCGACGCGGCCGACAGCGGGGTGGTCGCGACCTTCGAGTCGACCACGCTCGCCGCCCACCTGGCGATGACCACCTCGAGCATCGGTGTGGTCGCCGCCAACTCGGCGCTCTACGGCTTCCCGTATCACGCGGCTCGGCGGCTCGCGACGCTCGACCACTTCGCGGAGGGTCGCGGGGGCTGGTTGATCCGCGCGGCGACGGGGTCGCAAGAGGCGACCGGGTACGACTGGCGCTCCGCCCTCGGCCGCGGCGAGGAGCTGCACCGCACGGGTGAGTTCGTCGAGATCGCGCTCGAGCTCTGGGACAGCTGGGAGGAGGGCTCGCAATGGCCGGATGCGGCGACGGGCGACTTCAAGGACGACGCGCGCATCCATCCGATCGACTACCGCTCGACGGCGTTCCGGGTGGCCGGACCGCTCGACGTGCCGCCCTCACCGGCCCGGCGCCCGGTGCTCTTCGGCCGGATCGCCAACACGGAGGAAGCCGCGATGCTGGCACCCCTCGTGGACGTGGCGATCGTGGTGGCGGGTGACCGAGCGGAGGCGAAAGCCCTGGTCGCGGCCTGTGCCGGCGTGCCGGCCGTGCTGCTCGCGGTGGCGATCGAGCACATCGGCGAGGCCACGGCGCTGATCGTCGCCGACCTCGGCATCGACGGCGTCGCACTGACGGGAACGGTCGCGGCGGCGGCCGAGATGGTCGAGGCGGCGCTCGATCTGGACGCCGAATGCGCGGCGGGAGACACCCTGGCGGAGTCGCTCGGGATCAGCGGACGGATCAGCTACGGAGGACGGGCAGCCTGATGAAGAAGATGCACTTGAGCGTGAACCTCTCGGAGTACGGCCGGCACTCGGGTGCCTGGCGGCATCCGGAGAGCGACCTCACCCAGATCCCCAACGTCGACGCGTACGTGCACGTCACGCGCGCCGCCGAGCGCGGACTGTTCGACCAGGCGTTCATCGCCGACACCCCGGTGCACTCCTGGGGCCGCACCTCCTCGACCGGCACCCGGCTGGATCCGCTGGAGCTGGTGTCGGCGCTCGCCGCCTGCACCTCGAACATCGCGATCATCGCGACGCTCTCGACGAGTTATAACGAACCGTACGACGTCGCGCGCCGCGCCGCCTCCGCGAGCGCGATCATGGGCGGGCGCCTCGGGATCAACTACGTCGCATCCTCCGGCGACGCGACCGCGCGGAACTTCGGGCGTGCGCGCCAGCTGCCGCATGACGAGCGCTACGAACGGTCGAACGAGTTCATCGAGGTGGTCACCAAGCTCTGGGCCGCGGCCGGCACCCCCGAGCTGGCCCCGGCGCGGGTGGTGCATCACGGCAAGCACTTCGACGTCGACGCCGCGCTCGACGTGGCGCAGCCGCCGGCGGGTCGGCCGGTGATCGTCCAGGCCGGATCCTCCCCCGAGGGTCGCGACCTCGCGGCGCGTTGGGCGGATGCGATCTACGCCGGCGGTTCGACCCTGGAACGCGCGAAGGAGTACTACGACGACATCAAGAAGCGCGCCGCCGCGTACGGTCGCGACCCCGACAGCGTGAAGGTGCTGCTGGGCATCGCGCCCTTCCTCGGATCGACGGCGGCGGACGCGGCCGCGCTGCAGAAGCGCCTCGACGACGACCACGCCGAGGGCGCCGATGTGATCGCGCACTTGAGCGGCCTGCTCGAGTACGACCTCACCGAACACGACCCGAACGGACCTCTGCCGTTCGACGAGCTGCCCGTGGTGACCTCCGCGAGCGTGAGCCAGGCGACCCTGTTCACGCGGATGGCGCGCGAGGAGGGCCTCACGCTCGCTGAGATCGCGTACCGCTCGTACGTCGGCGGACTGGCGAACATGCAGTTCGTCGCGACCGGCACCCCGGAGCACGTCGCCGACGTGATGGAGGAGTGGTTCCTCGCGGGCACCTGCGACGGCTACTCCCTGGTCGCGCCCATCCTGCCGCGGACGATCGACGACTTCGTCGACACCGTGGTGCCCATCCTGCAGCAGCGCGGACTCTTCCGCACCGAGTACGAAGGAGCCACGATCTTGAGCCATTTCGGCCTGGACACCATCGACCCCCGCGCCATCGACCCCCGCGCAGCGGATCCGCGCGCGGCACTCGTGGAAGAGCAGGTGGCCTGATGACCACGCCCTTCCACCTCGCCTGGTTCACCTCGTTCACCGCGCCCGCCTGGCGCTCCAGCTGGGGCGGCGACACCGGCACCGAGTGGATGACGGGGGAGTACTACGTCTCGATGGCGCGGCAGCTCGAGCGCGCCGGCTTCGACTTCATGATGTTCGAGGACTCGACGATGGTCTCCGAGGGCGGCAGCGGGTCCGCATACATGGACCTCAAACACAGTCTGCACTCGCCCAAACTCGACCCGTTCCCCCTTCTGCCCTTGTTGGCGAAGGCGACGAAGCACATCGGCTTCATCGCGACAGGCTCCACCTCGTTCTATTCGCCCTACATCCTGGCTCGCGTGATGGCGACGATGGACCACCTCACCGGCGGCCGCGTCGGCTGGAACATCGTCACCTCATCCGAGGACAAGGCCGCGCAGAACTACGGCATGGACAAGCTTCCGCCGCACGACGAGCGCTACGACCGGGCTGAGGAATTCGTCGAGGTGGTGAAGGCGCTCTGGGACTCGTGGGAGCCGGGCGCGATCGTCCAGGATCGGGAGACGGGCACCTACGCCGATCACACGAAGGTGCACACCATCGATTACCAGGGCAAGTACCACTCGTCGCGGGGGCCGCTGAACATGCCGGCCGGGCCGCAGGGCCACCCGGTGCTCTGCCAGGCGGG
Source organism: Microbacteriaceae bacterium VKM Ac-2855 (assembly GCA_013204985.1). GTDB lineage: Bacteria > Actinomycetota > Actinomycetes > Actinomycetales > Microbacteriaceae > Rathayibacter. The sequence continues at coordinate 28,617 of JABMLG010000012.1, read as the reverse complement.
CGGCTCGCCGAAGGGCCGCGACTTCGCGGCGCAGCACGCCAACGCGATCGTCGCCACGAACCCGAACGTCGCGAAGATGAAGGCGTACCGGGCGGATGTGCGTGAGCGCGCCGCGAAGTTCGGTCGCGATCCCGACGAGATCAAAGTCCTCTTCCACGCGGCGCCCGTGCTGGGCGAGACGGAGGCGGAGGCCAAGCTGGTGTGGGAGCGGACCTACGGGATGGGCGACCCGCTGCAGATCGAGCAGACGCTGTCGATGATCTCGGCCGTCACCGAGATCGACTTCTTCCAGTTCGACCTGGATGCGCCGATGCCGCAGGACCTCACCACCAACGGCCACCAGTCGATCCTCGAGGACTTCATGAAGCGCAACGAGGGCAAGACGCTGCGCGAGGCGCTTCCCGAACGCGCCCAGCTCGGCCCGCAGATGGTGGGCACGATCTCACAGGTCGCCGACCGGATGGAGGAGATCATGGACGAGGTCGGCGGCGACGGCTTCCTCATCCGCGCCGAGACCGGGCTGACGCATAGCCGCCGCTACATCGACGAGATCGCTTCGGGTTTGGCGCCCGAGCTGCGTCGCCGCGGCCTCATCCGGACGTCGTACGATCGCGAGCTGTTCAAGGACAACCTGCTCGCCTACTGAGCGGGGTCGCAGGGGCCGTCGCGCCGTCCGGATGGACGGTGCGGCGGCCCTTTCCGCGTCGTATTGCGGCGTGGAGTTCTGACCGCATGAACGCGCGGGGGAGTCGACGCTAGGGGCCTCGACGCAACCTCGGCTGAGACCGGTCCTGAACTCCGATGGGCGCTGACGACGCCTCTCAACCGAGGTTGCGTCGGTGCAGTTCGGCCGTGACCTCTGAGTGGGGTTCCGGCGGTACGTGCACGTGGTGGTCATGAGGGATTGGCGTCCCGCTGAGGGTGCGACCGACAGGTGCGCGGTTTCATCGACCGGTGGATCAACGCGACGCGGCAGGCCTCGACGCAACCTCGGCTGAGACCGGTCCTGAACTCCGATGGGCGCTGACGACGCCTCTCAACCGAGGTTGCGTCGACAGGGCTCGGCCCCGATCGGCCTGATCGGCCCTGACGGCCCGACCGGCGCAGAGTCGGGGCCGCACGCAACCGGCGAACCGGGCCGGTGTGCCGACGCGACACGCGCATCCGTCGTCGTGAGCGGTGGAATCTCCTGGCGATCCGGCAGTATACGCGGCGCGGAAATCGCTCTGACCGGCTTAAACGTGGTCGTGCGTGTGGCGTAATCGCCTCTTCACCCCTGGCGACCGGCGGCGTAACACGGGCTGCATAGCGTTATCGACATCCCCGCCACGCGCACCCCGCAAGGAGAACGAGATGTCTGCGAAACCCTTCCACCTCGCCTGGTTCGGCGCCGGTGGTTTCGGCGTGAAGTCATGGAACCGCACCTGGTCGGGCCGCGGCGGTGTCGACTGGGCCAGCCCCCAGCTCTGGGTCGACACGGCGCAGGCGCTCGAACGAGCGCGCTTCGACTACATCATCATCGAAGACTCGAACTACGTGCCGGATGCGTACGGCGGCAACTCCAAGGCGTACCTCTCGAGCGCCACCGCGACGCCCAAGATGGACCCGACCGTGCTCGCGCCGATCATGTCGCACCTCACCAGCCACATCGGCGTCGTGCCCACCCTCTCGATCACCGAGTACCACCCCTACATGCTCGCTCGGAAGATCAACACGCTCGATCACATGTCGCAGGGTCGCACGGGCTGGAACGTCGTCACCTCCTCCAGCCACCGCGGCGCGCAGAACTACGGCAAGGACCTCCTCGAGGAGCACGACCTCCGCTACGACATGGCCGACGAGTTCTTCGACCTCGCCTGCGCGCTCTGGGAGTCGTGGGACGAGGACGCCGTCAGCATCGACGAGGAGAACGGCGTCTGGGCCGACTTCGAGAAGGTGCACACCCTCGACTTCGAGGGCCGTTTCTACCGCTCGCGCGGCCCGCTGAACGCCCCGCGTTCGCCGCAGGGCCGGCCGGTCTTCACCCAGGCCGGTGGTTCGCCGCGCGGCAAGCGCTTCGCCGCGCGCACCGCCAACTCGGTCATCTCGGGGGTCGAGGGCGGCCCCGAGGCGATGAAGGCGTTCCGCGACGACATCCGTCAGGAGGCGATCCGCGTCGGCCGCAACCCCGATGACGTGAAGGTGCTCTTCATGGTCTCGCCCGTGCTCGGCGAGACGGATGCGGAAGCGCAGCAGAAGGCCGCGCGGCAGAAGGAGTTCGCGCAGGCGCACCCCGAGCTCGGTCTGCTGCACCTCTCGCGTCACTCCGGCATCGACTTCGCCCAGTTCCCGATCGACGAGCCGATCCCCGCCACGGCCACGACCAACGGGCACCAGCAGATGCTGGCCCAGGCGATCGGCAAGACCCCGCGCGAGTTCCTGCTCAAGGGCACCGGCGCCCTCGAACTGGTCGGCACTCCGGCGACCGTCGCGGCTCAGATGGACGAGGTGATGCAGGAGGTCGGCGGAGACGGCTTCCTGATCGCCAACTTCGATCTGAACCGCCGCTACGTCAGCGAGATCGCGGACGGGCTGGTGCCGGCGTTGCAGCGCCGCGGGCTGACCCGCACCGAGTACTCGTTCGACACCTTCCGCGACAACCTGCTCGAATTCTAGGAACGAGGCAGCTGTGAGCACCGATCCCCTTCTCACGATCGAGGGCGCCGAGGTCAGTTACGGCAGCGGCCCCGGCCGGCACATCGCCGTCGAGGACGCGGCCTTCACGCTCGAACGCGGCGAACACGTCGCGATCGTCGGCGAGTCCGGCTCCGGCAAGACCACGCTGGCGCTGGCGGTGGCCGGGCTGCTGACCGCCCCCACGGTCGAGCGCCGTTTCGGCACCTTCCGCTTCGACGATGCGGATGTGGTGCGCGGGCGGATCCACACCGTGCCGCACCGCACGCCGGGGATGTCGATGGTGTTCCAGGATGCGATGACCTCGCTCGACCCGGTCGCCACGATCGGCAGTCAGTTCACGGATGTGCTCCGCGGTGTCGGCGCGCTGAATCGCCGCCAGGCCAAGGCCCGCGCCTCCGAGTGGCTGCACCGGGTGGGGCTCACCGACACCGAGCGGATCCTGAAGCTGCGACCCTACGAACTCTCCGGCGGGATGCGCCAGCGGGTGATGATCGCGTTGGCGATCTGCAGCGAGCCCAAGCTGCTGATCGCCGATGAGCCGACCTCGGCGCTCGACGCCTCCGTCAGCCGCGACGTGATGGATCTGCTGGCCGACATGACCCAGCGCACCGGCGCGAGCCTGCTGATCGTCAGCCACGACATCGAGCTGTGCCGGATGTACGTCGACCGCATCATCGTGATGTACCACGGCCGCATCGTCGACATCTGCCGCGCCGACCGCATCGAGGAGGACGCGACGCATCCGTACACCCGTGCGCTGACGGCCTGCGTGCCGACCCTCGCATCCGCCCGACTGCACCGGCTGCCGACGCTGGACGACCACGGCCGGATCGACTTCGACGAGGCGGTCTCGGCATGAGCGCCGTCCGCGAACTCGTCTCGCTGCGCGCCGAAGGTCTGTCGAAGAGTTTCGGCAAGGGCACCACCCGGCACGTGGCGGTGCAGCCGCTCGACCTCGAGATCACATCGCGAACCTCGCTGGGCATTGTCGGCGAGTCGGGCTCCGGCAAGTCCACGCTCTCGCGCCTCCTCGTCGGGCTCGAGCGTCCGACGGAGGGCGACGTGACGCTGAACGGGCGCTCCGTGCAGCAGCTGCTGCGCACGGCATCCGGTGCCCGAGAACTGCGCCGCACCGTGCAGTACGTCGCACAGGACACGTTCTCGTCGTTCGACCCGCGCCGTACGCTGCGGGATGCGGTGGCCACCCCGCTGCGTGTGCTCCGAGGCGTGCGCGGGGCGGAGGCGGAAGCCGAGATCCGCGACGTGCTCGCGCTGCTCAAGCTCGACCCCGCGCACCTCGACCGCTACCCGAGTCAGCTCTCGGGCGGCCAGCGCCAGCGCTTCTCCCTGGCTCGCTCCCTCGTGGTGCGGCCCCGCGTGCTGCTGTGCGACGAGGTGGTCTCGGCCTTGGACGTCTCGGTGCAGGGCGCCGTGCTGAACATGATCCGCGACTACTGCGAGACCTACCAGGTCGGCCTCGGTTTCGTCTCGCACGGGCTCCCGGCCACCGCGTTCGTCGCCGACTCCCTGCTGGTGATGCGGCACGGCGCCGTCGTCGAGCACGGCCCGACCGAGCAGTTGCTGGAGCACCCGGAGCATCCGTACACGGTCGCCCTGCTCGACGCCTACACGCGCGCACCACGCCACCTGGTTCCGGTCGAGCCGATCGAACCGACGTTGGCCGTCTGATGGCCGCCCGCTCGCCCTGGGCCGTGCTCGTGGTCACCACGCTCGGCAGCATGCTGATGTTCGTCAACGCGACGTCGATCAACGTCGCGCTCCCGGACATCTCGGGCGAGCTCGACGTTCCCGCTGCGACCGCCGACTGGTTCCTCCTGGCCTACATGCTCACGCTGTCGATGTTCGTGCTGGTCTTCTCGCGGCTCTCGGACATGATCGGTCGCCGTCGCCTCTACCTGGCGGGCCTCGGTTTGATGATCGTCGCCAGCCTGCTCGCCGCCGCGACGACGGAACCGATCGCGCTCATCGCGCTCCGGGCCCTGCAGGGCGTCGCTGCCGCGTCGATCATCCCGAACGCGAACGCGATCATCTCGGATGCGTTCCCGCCCGCCCTGCTCGCGGTCGGGTTGAGCATCAACATCATGATGGCCTCGGCCGCGGGGATCCTCGGCCCGGTGCTGGGCGGTCTGCTGCTGGATGCCGCCGGTTGGCGCTCGCTGTTCATCGTGAACGTGCCGTTCGGCGTCATCGCCCTCGCCCTGGGACTGTTCCTTCTTCCGCGCGACCACCGGGTCCGCTCCGACGGAGACCGCTTCGACCTCGCCGGCGCGGCGCTCGCCGCATCCGCCCTCGCCGCGCTGCTGCTCGGCGTGAACCGCAGCTCCGCCTGGGGCATCACGGATGCGCGGGTGTGGGCGCTTCTCGGCGGCGCCGTCGTTCTCGGCATCGCCTTCGTCGCCGTGGAGCGGCGCGCGGCGGTGCCGCTGATCGACACGACGATCCTGACCGAGCGCTCCCGGGCCCTCGCACTGACCACGGCCTTCTTGATGGCCTTCCCGCAATCAGCCGTGCTGGTGCTCGTCGTGCTGTACCAGCAGCTCGTGCTCGGCGCGTCGACGGTGCAGGCGGGCCTCGCTGCGGCGTTGACCGCGGCGGCCCTCGTGATCACCTCGCCACTGGCGGGGGCGCTGGCCCGATGGTTCTCCTCGCGCACGGTGTCGTCGGTCGGATGCGCGCTGTCGGCGGTCGGCTACGGTCTCGTCGCGCTCTCCTTCACCGGCGGAGCGGGCGCCGCCCTGGTGGCGGGACTCCTGCTGGTCGGCGCGGGCAACGGCATCTTCACCGCGCCGAACACGGCGGCGATCATGAGCGGCCTGCCCGGCTCGCGCCGCGGTATCGCCAACGGCGTGCGGTCGGTGCTGTTCAACGGGGCGCAGACCACCGGGACCGCCGTCGCGCTGCTGCTGGTCTCGGCCGGTCTCGCCGCCGTGGGCATCGACGGCTACGCCACGGTGGTGCCCGATCCGGCTCCGGTGCAACCCGCCTTCGTCGGCGCCGGAGTGTTGCTGGCCGGCTTCGGCGTCGCCGCGACCATCGCCTCGATCGCCCGCGGCGGCTCCTGGCTCGCCGCGCCCGCACCGAGCACGCACACCCGTCCCACTCCCGTGTCCACCCGAACCCCCGCCCTGAGAGGAGAAAGCTCGTGATGGCTTTCCTCACCCGCAATCGCTGGTGGATCACACGCAGCCTGGTGCTGCCGCTGCACATCGCGGTGTTCGCCACCGTGGCGTTCTTCCTGGTCAGGCTGGTGCCCGGCGACCCGGTGCTCGCCCGCATCGACACCTCCGCCGGCTTCACGCAGGAGGACTACGAGGCGGCCGCGGAGTCGATGGGGCTCGGTGGCAGCATCTGGGATCAGTTCGGCTCGTTCTGGGCCCAACTGCTGCGCTTCGATCTGGGCACCTCGCCCATCACGGGGCGCCCGGTGTGGACCGAGATCATGACCCGGCTGCCCTCGACCGTCGAACTGGTCTCGCTCGGCCTCATCGGCTCGATCCTGCTCGCACTCGCGCTGGCCCTGGTCACGATGCTGACCAACAACGCGCGGCTGCACAACGTCTTGCGCTTCTACGGCCGGCTCGCCGGGTCCGTTCCCGACTTCGCCGTCGCGATCCTCGGCCTGGTGCTGCTCTACACGATCCTGCGGGTCGTGCCGGCGCCGATCGGCCGTGTGAATCCGGGGGAGTCGCTGCCGTTCATCACCGGCTTCCCGATGATCGACACGGCCATCAGCGGCGACTGGGTGGGCTTCGCCTCCCTCTGGGCGCACTACGCCCTGCCGCTGGCGGTGATCATCCTGGTGCACACGCCCAGCCTCTGGAAGCAGCTGAACCTCGGCGTCGAGGAGCAGGTCTCGGCACCGCCGACCCTGTTCAAGATCGCCTCCGGCGCGACCCGGTTCTCGGTCTACCGCAGCATCCTGCGTCGCTCCAGCGCCTCCTCCGTGGTGATGCTCGGCGCGATGTTCGGCGGCCTGATCGGCGGTGTCGTGGTGATCGAGCAGCTCTTCGGCTTCGGCGGAGTCGGCACCTTCGCGATCACATCGGTCGAGACCCTCGACTTCCTCGGCCTGCAGGGGTTCCTCGTCGTGATCGCCGGACTCTGCCTGATCGTCTTCTTCCTCGTCGACATCGTGAACATGCTGCTGGACCCGCGCCGCCGACCCGGCGCCCGAGTGGACGGATGACGCCCATGACCACCATCGCTCGACTCGGCCGATCGAAGACAGGACTGCCCGCGAAGTCAGGCGCCGACACCTCGCGCCGGCGCGCGCCGATCTGGCTGGGCGCGATCCCGTTCGGGATCCTGGTGCTGATCACGCTCTTCGCTCGCGTGATCGTGCCGTTCGATCCCGAACGCGTCGCCGGACCGGCGAACCTCGAACCGGGCGGGGCCTACCTCTTCGGCACGGATGCGACGGGCATGGACGTCTTCTCGCGAACGATCGCGGCGACCCAGATCAACCTGCTGATGGCCTTCCTGGTGACGATCTTCGCGACCGTCATCGGCCTGATCATCGGCCTGATCGTGGGCATGAACGAGGCGACGACCGGCGTGGTCGGCATCGCCGGCCGCGGCGTCAACCGCTTCATCGACCTCACGGATGCGGTACCCCCGCTGATCGTGGGAGTGGTCGTGGTCGGGTTGTTCGGCCCGTCCATCCTGAGCCTCAGTATCGCGCTGGCGTTCATCCTGCTGCCCAATCAGGTGCGGCTCACCCGCGCCGAGGTGCTCAAGGTGCGCAGCGACGCCTACGTCGATGCCGCCGCCATGGCCGGTCTGCGTCCCTGGCAGATCATGCTGCGGCACGTGCTGCCCAACTCGGCCCGCCCCGCGGTCGAGAACAGCTCGAACATCTTCGGCGTCTCGATCATCGTCTCCGCCTCGCTCGGCTTCCTCGGCGTCGGGTTGAACCCGCCGACACCCGAGTGGGGCGTGATGATCTCCAGCGGCATGAGCGACGTCATGCTCGGCGGTTGGTGGACCACGCTCTTCCCGGCTCTCGCGCTCTGCATCGCGGTCGCTTCGGCGGCCGGAGTCACCGGCGCGCTGACCAGGCTCACTCGTGGCCCTGCCATGAGCCGCTGACCTTCCACCCCTCTACTGCACCATCTCGGGTCGACGCCGTCGAACCCGCACCCTGTTGTGCCCCCAACCCTGTTGTGCCCCCCCAACCCTGTTGTGCCCTGATCCGGAGGAACCATCGTGAACAGCTCTCCCCTCGAATCCCGCCCCGAACGCGCATCCGCCTTCTCCGCTCGCGGTGCGGGCATCCTCTCGGCCGCGGTGGGCCGTCGCGCCGTGCTGGCCGGTGGTCTCTCCGGCCTCGCCGCGATCGCGCTCGCCGCCTGCTCCGGCGCCTCCACCGCCGCTCCGACCTCCGACGCCGCCGCGAAGACCGCGCTCGTCGTCGCGGTGCCCGCCCTCGCTCCGACGCTGGACGGCGTCGTTGGCGGCGGCGGCATCACGCTCGAGTCGTTCGAGATGAACGCGAACCTGCAGGCCGGCCTGGTGCGCAACCCGTACATCGACGGAGCGACCGAGGGCGCGGTGATCCAGGACTTCAACGAGTACGTGGGCTACCTCGCCGAGTCCTACGAGGTCTCCGAGGACGGCCTGACCTACACGTTCCATCTGCGTAGCGGCGTCGTCTCGCCGCTGGGCAACCCGCTCACCGCGGACGACGTGCTCTACTCCTTCGAGCGCAAGTGGAACGTGCCGACCTACTCCAAGACGGTGTGGGCCGGCGGTTTCGCGGGGCCGGAGGCGATCAGCAAGGTCGACGACTCGACGGTCGTCTTCACGCTGACCAACGCCGGCTTCGGTCTGACTTTCCTCGGGCTGCTGGCCAACCTGCAGGGACACATCTACGACTCCGCCGCCCTGAAGGCGAACGTCGCCGCCGATGACCCCTACGCGCTGAACTGGGCGAAGACGAACGGCGGCTGGGGCCACGGTCCGTACTACGTCACGGCCCAGACGCCCGATCAGGAGATGATCCTCACGGCGAACCCGGGCTACGCGTACGGTGAGCCCGTGATCTCGCAGGTCACCCTGCGCGTGGTCGGCGACGCCGGCACGCGGGCGACCCTCGTCTCCACGGGTGACGTCGACATGGCCGAGGGCTGCCGCCCCACCGATCAGGCTCGACTCGCCGATGTCGACGGCGTGGTCGTGCCGTCGGAGGATTCGCCGATCGAGTTCGTCGACCTCACCCTGGTCAGCAACAAGGCGCCGTTCGACAACGAACTGGTGCGCCAGGCGATGGCGTACGCGGTGCCCTACACCGAGATCATGGAGCAGATCTACTCGGGCCGTGCCACGCCGACCATCGGCAACATCAACCCGACGACCAAGGGCTACTCGGTCGACTCGCTGCCGACCTACGAGTACGACACGAAGAAGGCGCTGGCGCTGCTGAAAGAGGCCGGGATGGATCGGGTGGCGTTCACGCTGTCGGTCTCCACCGCGACGACCGACCTCGTCGACGCCAGCGTGCTGATCCAGTCGTACGCGAAGGACGCGGGTTTCGACATCGAGATCAACCAGATGCCGGCCGCCGACTTCGGCACTGCGCGTTCGCAAGCGACCAACCAGGCGATCATCTACCGCAACCGCTGCCAGGTGCAGACACCCACCTACTCCTGCACCGTGTTCTTCAAGCCGAACAACGACGCCTCGAACCCGTCGCGGTGGGAGGACGCTTCGGCGCAGGAGTTCTGGGGCTACGTGGATGCGGCGCAGGCTCTGCCCGACCCGCTGAGCGACGAGGCGGGCGAGCTGTGGATCCAGGCGCAGGAGGTTCTCATCTCCTCCGCTCCCGAGATCTTCGTGTGCTCGATCCAGCCCTCGCAGATCTACCGCTCCACTGTGTCCGGCTTCACCTACCGCTCCGAGAACGCGATCGACTTCGGCAACCTGACGGCCACCGCGTAACGCGCCGACCGGCGCGCCCTCTCGCGCCCTCTCGAGGGGGTCGTCACTCCGTCCCACCCGCTGGGACGGAGTGACCACCCCCTCCGCCGGCGTCGGGCCCGACCGCGCGCCCATCGAGACCTTCAAGGAGTTGAACCACCACGTCCCCCAGCGACATCGCGCCGATGCGTCACGCGTACTCGGTCCTCGCCGTGACCAGCCTCGGCCTGATGCTGATCCTGATCAACGGCACCTCCGTGAACGTGGCACTGCCCACGCTCTCCGCCGACTTCGACGCCGCCCCGGCCGTCGCGGACTGGTTCCTCGTGGCCTTTATGCTGGCCAACACGGCCTCGATCCTGGTCTTCGGCCGCATCTCGGACATGATCGGCCGCAAGCGGATCTACCTCTGGGGGCTGACCGCGTTCATGGTGCTCAGCGTGCTGGCGGTACTGGCGCCGAATGCGGGCACGTTCATCCTCATCCGTGCGCTGCAGGGCGTCTCGGCCGCCACCATCGTGGCGAACACCTCGGCGCTCGTGGCCGACGCTTTCCCCCCGCACCGGCTCGCCTACGGGCTGAGCCTCAACCTCACCGCCGCCGCCGTCGCGAACACCCTCGGCCCGGCGATCGGCGGGGTGCTGGTGTCGGCATTCGGCTGGCCGTCCGTCTTCCTGGTCAACGTGCCGTTCGGCATCGCCGCCGTGCTGCTCGGGATGCGCCTGCTGCCCGCCGGTGACCACCGTGTGCGCGGCGAGAGCTTCGACTACGCCGGTGCAGTGCTCTCGGCGGCCGGACTCGCGGCGATCCTGTACGCCGTGAACCGGGTCTCGTCGTCGGGCCCCGGCGATCCCTGGGTGTGGATCGTACTCGGCGCCGGAGCCGTTCTGATCGCCGCGTTCGTGATCGTGGAGCGGCGCGTGCGGCATCCGCTGGTCGATGTCGCGCTGGTCAGCGATCGCCGTCGCGCGCTGGCCTACAGCGCCGCGTTCTTCAACTCCTTCGCCCGCGCGGGCGTGGTGGTGCTGGTGGTCCTGCACCAGCAGATCGTGGGCGGCCGATCCGCTGCGGAATCGGGCGTGATCATCATGGTGATGGCCCTCGCGATGGTCGTCGCCTCGCCGGTGGCGGGTCGGCTGTCGGGAGTGCTCACGGTCCGCACCCTCGCCGCGGTGGGTGGCGCGCTGCTCGTGCTCGGACTCGTCGGCCTCGCCTTCTTCTCGACCGGTGCGGATGTGCTGCCGGTCGCGCTCTGGCTGGTGCTGGTCGGCCTCGGCCTCGGCATTTTCACCACCCCCAACACCGCAGCGATCATGCACGGCGTGCAGCCGGCTCGGCGCACGGTCGCCAACGCGGTGCGCTCGATGCTCTACAACAGCGCGGCCGCTCTCGGCACGAGCGTGTCGCTGCTGATGATCACCGCTTCCGGAATCGGCAGCTATGCGGTGCAGGATGCGAGCGCCTCCGTCGAGTTCGGCTTCACTGTCGCGATGCTCGTGCTCGCTGCGTCGGCCGCGATCGCGCTCGTGTGCGCTCTGGCGCGGGGCGGTCCCTGGCGGACCAGCGCGCTCACCGCGACCGGCTCCATCCCGGTCGCCCGCGCCCGCGTCGACGACGAGGCCGCGGCATGAGCGTCTCGCCGGGGATCCGAGCCGCCGTGCTGACCACCACGTCCCTGTCGGGCTTCGTCGTGTTCGGTTCCGCCGGCGCGCTGAGCGTCGCGATCCCCTCGATGAGCGCCGGGCTGACGGGCGGCACGGGAGCGGCGGCATGGATGATCCTGGCCTTCCTGCTCGGCAATTCCGCGGCGATCCTGGTGTTCGGCAAACTCTCCGACCTCCTCGGGCGGCGCTGGTTCTACCTCGGTGGCATCGGCGCTTTCCTGCTCGGCTCGATCGTGTGCTGCTTCGCCACCGCCGACGGTGTGCTGATCGCGGCCAGGGCCGTTCAGGGCTTGGCCGCTGCGAGCGCCGTCGCCAATTCCACCGCGGTACTCAGTGACGTCTTCCCGGCCGCGCAGCTGCCGCTCGTGCTGGGCTTGAACGTGACCATCGGCGGCCTGGCCACGCTGGCCGGTCCGCTGATCGGCGGGGCATTGCTCGAATCCTTCGATTGGCGAGCCGTCTTCGCAGCGACTCTGCTGCCCGCCGCACTCGCGATCGCCGTGGGCTGGCGCGCCCTCGCGCACGTGCACGCGCCGCCCTTCCGACGTTTCCGGTTCGATGCGCTCGGAGCCGTGCTCTCCCTCGCCGGGATCGGCGGGCTGCTGCTCGCAGGGGAGCGGCTGTCCGCTGAACCGGAGTCCCCGGCGAGCTGGTTCCTCCTGCTCGGCGCCTTCATCGTGGTGGTCGCCTTCGCGCTGTCGCAGCGTCGTCTCGCGAGGGCCGGCGCGCACGAGCCGCTGCTGGATCCCGCTGTCGTGGGCGGGCAGCGGGCCTTGGTCTACGTGGCCAGCCTGTGCATCTCGTTCGCGTTCGGGTCGGTCGTCATCCTGGTGGTGCTCTACCTCCAGGCATTGCACGGCGCGAGCGCCCTCGCGGCCGGTACCTCCGCCGTGCCGATGGGGTTGGCGATGATGGTGGGGGCACCGGCAGCGGGGTGGGCCGGACGGTGGATCTCGGCTCGCGCACTGACCATCGCCGGGGGTGGACTGATCGCCGTCGCGCTCGGCGCGCTCGCGTTCGTCTTCGCCGCGGATGCGGATCCGCTGTGGATCGCGCCGCTGCTCGCTGTCGCGGGGTTCGGCGAGGGCCTGTTCATGGCGTCGATCACGCGGCGGGTGATGCACGGCGTCGCGGCCGACCGTCGGGCGATCGCGAACGGCTTCCGTTCCGTGCTGCACAACGGGTCGCTGATGCTCAGCACCGCCGTCGTCTTCGGCGCGGTGACCGCGTTCTCGGGCCGGGCCGCCCTGGCTGGATCGGCCGTCACCGACCCGACGGGTTTCGTGGTCGCCGCCGGGGTCCTCGCCGCCTCCGCGCTGGCCGGGGCTCTGGTCGCGGCGAGCTGGCGCCCGCTGCCCGGCGCGGCGTCGACGCCCGTTCGGGGGTTGTCACTGCGTACCGCGGGTGCCGCGGATTCTGCGGATGGGTCGGGTTCCGCTGGTTCCGCGGGTTCCGGGGGTTCCGCGGGTTCCGCGGGTGGGACGGGGTGACAGCCCCCTCTCACCCCTGCCGCGCGAGGTAGGCCGCCTCGGTGCGGGTCGCCGCCCCGAGCTTGCGCAGGATGTTCGACACGTGCACGCTCGCGGTCTTGATGCTGATGAACAGCTCGTCCGCGATCTGCCGGTTGCTTCGGCCCTGCGCGACCAGTTCGAGCACTTGCTGCTCGCGTTCGGTGAGCCCGGCCAGCGGCGCCTGCGCATCCGGTGCGTGGAGGCGGCGCAACAGCGTGTCGGCGCGGCGAGTGATGAGGCCGACGCCGATCTCCTCCGCGCGCTCCCGGGCGGCGAGAGCCGCGTCGGCCGCGCCGAGGCGGTCGCCGCGGGCGGCGAGCGCTTCGGCCAGACGGACCCCGGCGTAGGGCTGCAGCTGGGCCGGTGCGGTCGCAGCGGATGCGGCCGTCGCCGCGGCCTGCCACCGCTCGGGCCGGTCGTCGAGTTCGGCGTCGATCAGGGCGATGAACGCTGCGGCCGTCGGCCATTCTGCGGAGTGGGCGAGCACAGCACGCAGGCGCTGCTCCGGGTCGACCTCATCGGGCAGCGTGAGCGCGACCGCGTCGCGCCGCCCGGCGGCGAGGATCCGTGCGGCGACGAACAGCAACGGCAGGTCGTAGCCGGGTGCGGGCCGGTGACCCTCGTCGAGGGTGCCGGACACCTCTGCCCAGGCGTCCTCGATCCGACCGTCTTCGAGGGCGATCTCGCCCGCGACCCGCGCCAGCCCGAGCCGCGATTGGGCGTCGGTTCGTAGCTGCCTGCTGAGGGCGAGGCGCCAGCGTCGAACCAGGCCCACCGCTTGGTCGACCTCGCCACGCCAGAGCACGGCCCAGAGCTTGCGGCGCTGCAGGTGCGCCGCGAAGCCGATCGGCGCGTCGAGTTCGAGCGCGCGATCGAGTAGCGCATCCGCTCGCTGCCACTCGCCGATCGAGTAGAGCGGATCAACGGTGTTGGCCATGAGCATCGCGCCCGTCGTGCGTTCGACGCCGCGGAGTCGGGCGCGTTCGGCGCCCGTCTCGGCGGCGCGGATCGCCTCGTCGAAGCGACCGAGCAGCGCCAGCGCGTCGGAGTAGTTGATCCAGTAGCGCAGCCGGGCGGAGTCGTTCTCGCCCGCGAGCCGCCCCGCGAGCTCGAGCTCGGCGATGCCCCGCTCGACATGGCCGGCATGCAGCAGCGAGACGCCTCGGATGTTCGCGGCCACGCTCATCCGCCCGTCGGACCCCACCGATTCGGCCTCGGCGAAGGCGGCGTCGGCCACCTCGACGGAGTCGGCGTAGTCGGCTTCGAGCATCAGCCGTGCCGAGAGCTCGCCGAGGATGTTCGCGCGCAGCACGCTGGGCGGTCGCCCAGTGAGCACGTCGAGCGCCTCGCGCAGCAGAGCAACCGAACCGAGACGACCGACATTGGCGAGGTACGAGGCCTTGTCGCGCAGCAGCCGCGCGTAGGCCTCGGCGTCGCCGACCGGATCCGTCAGTTCGAGCGCCTCATCGACGAGCGCCACCGCGCGGTCGCTCTCGCCGGCGTTGCGCAGGTCGTGCGCGGCCTCACCCAGCAGCGCCGCCTTGTCGCCGCGCACGTCGGCCGGCACCTGGTGCCAGAGTTCGAGGGCGCGTTCGCCCATCCGTGCCGCGGCGTCGTAGGCGAACGCCTCGCGGGCCTGCCGCATCGCGGTGATCGACGCGGAGAAGGCGCTCGGGGCGTCGTGAGCGGCCATCCAGTGGTACGAGATCTCGGCGGCGGCGCCTCCCGGCTCGAGGGCGCGGGCGAAGTCGGTGTGCACCCGCACCCGCTCGCCGGGCAGCAGTTCTTCGTGGATCGCGTCGCGCACGAGCGCGTGCCGGAACGTGTACTCGGTACCGTCGGCGGCGAGGACACCCCCGGCGATGGCCTCGTGCGCGGCGGCATCGATCTCGCCGGCGTCGCCCGGATAGACCGCGGTGAAGAGGGAGTGCTCGACGCAGGTGCCGCCGGCCGAGAGCAGCCGCAGCATCCGCTGGGTCTGCTCACTCATCGTGTCGTAACGGGCGAGCAGGATGTCGCGCAACGCATCGGGGAAGCATTCCTCGTCGGAGCGGATGCCGGCCTCGGCGAGCTCCTCCACGAAGAAGGGGATGCCGTCGCTGCGCTCGACGAGCACCCCGAGGTCGCGTGCATCGGGTGCCTCGCCGCGCAGGTCGACGACCATGTCGCGCACCTCCGCCCGGCTGAGCCGGGCGAGTTCACGGCGCTCGACACGGCCGCCGCGTTCAAGCTCGGGCAGCCAGGAGCGCAGCGGATGCCCGCGGCGCAGCTCGTCGCTGCGGTAGCTGAGCAGGATGAGCAGGCGGCCGCGGTCGGCGACCCGCACCAGGAAGCGCAACAGTGCCAAGGTGGCCGGGTCGGCCCAGTGCAGGTCTTCGACGACGAGGACGACCGGTCGATGCCGCGAGGCGGTTTCGAGCGCGGCGGTGACGGCGTCGAAGACCAGCGCCGAACCGGCGCGGGCCGTGAGCTCGCCGGCTCCGCTCGCGCCGATCTCGGGCAGGAGGATCCGCAGACCCTCGCGCGCGGCGCCGACGGAGGCGACGAGTTCGTCCATCCCGATCGCGCGCGCCAGGTCGCGGAGCGGACCGATCACGGGCACGTACGGCGGGGCGTCACGATCGAGGTCGATCGACTGCCCGCGCAGGATGAGCGCTTCCGCTGGGAGGGCGGCCGTGAACTCGGCGATCAGGCGCGACTTGCCGATCCCTGCTTCACCACCGAGGACCACCGTGCGCGCGCCTTCGGCGGCGGCCAGCTCGTAGGCGCGCCGCAGAGCGCCCAGGTCGTCATTGCGACCGATGAGCGCCGAAGAAGGGGAGCCGACGTGCATGTCCCCATCGTCGCACCCACCACCGACAGTGTTCATCGGCGTCGCGTCCCCCTCGGGTTGCCGTTTCTTTGACGCGCCCACACGCCGACCTCTCGCGGCGAGTGCGCGTCAAAGAAACGGCAACCCGCCTCAGTGCAGATGCGCGTGCGGGTGCGCGGCGAACGGGCGCCGACGTGCACATGCACGTCGTCGCACCCACCACCGTCCGTGGTCATCGGCGACCTCCTCGCCCTCGCACGCCATGCAGCATCGACCGCGGAACCGGCCCGAGGTCGCGTCCCCCTTGGGTTGCCGTTTCTTTGACGCGCCCACACGCCGACCTCTCGCGGCGAGTGCGCGTCAAAGAAACGGCAACCCGGCTCAGTGCAGATGCGCGTGCGGGTGCGCGGCGAACGGGCGCCAACGTGCACATGCACGTCGTCGCACCCACGACGTCGTCGCACCCACCACCGACCGTGTTCATCGGCGCACCTCCTCGCCCTCGCACGGCCATGCAGCATCGACCGCCGAACCGGCCCGAGGTCGCGTCCCCCTCGGGTTGCCGTTTCTTTGACGCGCCCCACGCGTCGAGGCGTCGAGGGCGAGGGCGCGTCAAAGAAACGGCAACCCGGCTCAGTGCAGATGCGCGTGCGGGTGCGCGGCGAACGGGCGCCAACCCGTGAGGGCCGCGAGGACGCCCGACGGGGCGGCGACGCGCGGCTCCTCCTCGAGGCGTTCCTCCTGCATCCGTCGCTGCTCGAGTTCGGCGGTGAGGCGTTCTTCGTGGTCGCGGTAGAGCGTCTGGAACGAGTATTCGGTGAGCATCATGAGCGTGGTCCCTTCTCTTCGATGGCGTCCACGCTCCTCGCCGGGCGCCTGTGAGGGCATCGAGCGACCGCCCTATTCCTCCGACGCCTCGGCCCGGGCGTCGTAAGCGGTCGTGCGGCGGATCCGCGCCGTTGCAGGGATCCGAGAGATAAGGCATCCGCCCGACGCGCTGAACATCGCCTAGCGAGCAGCCTTACGTCAGACGCAGAAAGCGCCTCGAACCCCAGGAGATCGCCATGCTGTTCCTCATCGTCCTCGCCGCCCTCGTCATCTGGGCGCTCGCCGCCGGCATCGTCAGCGTGCTGCGCGACGGCTACGGCCCCGTCGCCACGCGTCCCGGCACGGAGCCGGAACTGCGGCACGCGCGCTGAACGCGGAAGGGGCGGCATCCACACGGATGCCGCCCCTTCGCGCTGGCGCTAGGCGCGCCGACGCATCCGCGCCGCGAACCACAGGCCTGCTCCGAGAGCCGTGAGCGTGAGCGCGCCGAGAAGGCCGCCGTTCGCATCCACGCCGGTCGCGGCGAGCGCCCCGCCCTCAGCGCCCGAACCCGCTCCCGCACCCGGAGCGCCAGGGGCCGTCGGCACCGTCGTCTCGGTCGGTGCCGTCACCGTGGTCAGCGTCCAGTTCTGGTCGTAGAAGTCCGCCTTGTCGATCGTGCCGCGCGCGCTGGCCCAATCGATCAGCAGCTGGCGGATCTCCTGCAGCTCGTTGTACACGACCGGTGCCGCGGCGACGGCCGGGTAACCGCCGCCGCCGCTCTGGCGGTAGTTGTTCACCGCGAGCACGAAGACGTCGTCATCCGCGACGGGCGTACCGTCCGGGTGGCTGAGGCCCTGGATCCGCGAGCCGACCGGCTGCGCGACGTTGATCGCGTAGTCGACACCCGAGAGCGCGTCGTAGTTGTAGTCCGGGATGGGTCGCCCACCCTCGATGGCGTTCGTTCCGGTCGCCGGGTCGAACACACCACCCTCCGGGACCTGAACGAAGTAGCGCGCCGAGTACTCCAAGTACTGCCGCAGCTCGGATCCCGTGAGTTGCACGCCGGTCAGCGTGTTCTCGTAGATGTACAGGCCGGCGATGTCGCGGATGGTGACCTGACCCTGCGGGAACAGGGCGGTCCGCGAGAACGGCGAGGCCTGCGAGATCACAGGGATGTCGGCGTACTCCGTGCCGTCCAGCGCCTGCTCCACCGTCTCGGCCTGCACATTGTTGATGAAGTCGATGATCGGGGTGTCCTCGTACCGCGAGGTTGCGGCCGAGAGCGGCTCCACCGACTCCGCGACCGGGGTGTTCACGTAGTCGATCGTGGTCGCGTGCTGCTCGGAGACGGCCGCCACCAGCTCCGGATCCTCCGCCGTGAGGTCCCTCGCGTAGATCGGGGTGGCTCCCGAGCTCGACCAGTCGACCTCGAGGCCGTCCGCGCCGGGAACGAGGTCGAGCGACACCTCGGTGAGGCCCTGCGCCCAGTAGTCGGGCTGGGTGACGAGCACCTGCTCGCCTGCGACGTTGGTGTACAACGTCTGGGGTACGTCGAGGTGGCTGTGGCCCGAGACGATCACGTCGATGCCCGGCACCTGCGTCGCGATGTTGTTCACCACGTTCTCCTCGAGCGCGGCCGGGTCGTAGTCCGCATCCGCCACGGTGCCCTGACCGGTGTGCGCGAGAACCACGACCACATCCGCCTGCGCAGCGACCTCCGGAACCCACTTCTTCGCGGTCTCGACCATGTCGTCGAACGTGAGCACGCCCTCGACGATGCCCTTGTCCCAGATCCGAACGCCGGGGGTGACCAGGCCGAGCACGCCGACGGTGACCTGCTCGCCCTCGACGGTGCGCTCGATCAGCGTGTAGGGCTTGTGGTACGGCTCGCCCGTCGCGTCCTCGATCACGTTGGCGCCCAGGAGCGGAGCCGCGAGGTCGCCCTCGTAGGCACTGAGCAGATCGAGACCGTAGTTGTACTCGTGGTTGCCGACCACCTGCGCGTCGTAGCCGATGGTGTTGAAGGCGGTGGCCATCGGATGCGTCGTGCTGCCGTCGAGCACGCCGGCCGCGCCGTCGCCGAGGCCGTAGTAGTAGGTCAGCGGGGTGCCCTGGATCGCGTCGCCGTTGTCGAAGACGAACACGCTGTCCTCGCCCTTCTCGGCGCGCACGTCGTCGATCGCGGCGCCGAGGCGGGTGAGCCCGAGCGGCTCGGCGTACGGGGCGTTGGCGAAGTAGTCCCAGTCGTAGACGTGCCCGTGCACATCGGTGGTCGAGAGCAGCGTGAGCTCGACGCCGTCAGCGGCAGCGGCGGGGGCGGCGAACGCGAGGCTCGCCCCTAGCGCGGTGGCGACGGCGAGAGCGGCGGTGCGGGGGAGGCGCATCGGTTTCCTGTCCGTGAAATGGATAGCGGATGAATGCTTTCCAAGCTAATCGGCGGATGTGACCGGTGGGTTACGAGGGTGCGACGTCGGTCGATGATTCCGGTCGTGTCCCGTCGGTCGGCAGGTTCGACGATTCCGGGCCTGATCGGTGCGCGTCGTCCGCGGGATACCGCGCTCGAGCGCTCGCCGGCATCCACCCCGACCGGCCTGCTGCCGACCGATGGGACGCGGAGCGATCGGCACCCTCGGATGCGCGCACTACCGGCAGGCGCGGGCGGGGTCGAGCGGGCCGCGAGGCTGTGCGCATCCGAACCGCGCGCTTGGATCACTTCTCACACGCGGCGATCACACGACGACCCGCACGCCTGTACTTTCGCACGGGAGTGCCCGCGCCCGCAGCGCCCCGCCGCGTCTCGGCAGCCCTACCCGTCGATGCCAGAATGAGTCGCAACCGGAGGGTGGTCGGATGCGCGACATCGTTGAACTGAGTCTGGGCGAGATGCTCGAGGCGCTGGACGCCTTCGAACTCACGAGCGTCGACCTGGTCTGCGCCTACCTGAACCGCATCGCGTACTACGACCGCACGGGTTTGTGCCTGCACGCCGTCGCCGTTCTCGACCCGAGCTGTCTCGAGAACGCTGCGGCATCGGATGCACGCCGCCGACGGGGCGAGGCCGGTCCGCTCGAGGGCCTCCCGTTCACGGTGAAGGACAGTTACAAGGTGAAGGGCCTCACCGTCGCGTCGGGCAGCCCCGCTCTCGCCGAGCTGATCGCCTCCGACGACGCCGCATCCGTGGCTCTCCTTCGGGCCGCGGGCGCGGTGCTGCTGGGCAAGACGAACATGCCGCCCATGGCCGCCGGCGGCATCCAGCCGGGCGTCTACGACTACGCGCGCAGCCCGTATCACCCCGACTACCTCACCGCGGCGTACGGTTCCGGCTCGTCGAGCGGATCCGGTACCGCCGTCGCCGCGAACCTCTGCGCCTTCGGGATGGGTGAGGAGACGGTGTCGTCGGGGCGTTCTCCCGCGTCCAACAACAGTCTCGTCGCGTACACGCCCTCTCGCGGCGTGCTGTCGATCCGCGGCAACTGGCCGTTGCGCCCCACCTGCGACGTCGTCGTTCCGCACACCCGCTCGGTCGCCGACCTCGGGCTGCTCCTGAACACCGTGGCGGTCGACGATGCTCGCACGGACGGCGACTTCTGGCGGCAGCAGAGCGCCGTCGCGCTGCCGTCGCCGGGAGAGGTGCTGCCGCGGCCGGTGTCGCGGCCGCGTCCGACTCGGCTCGACGGCCGACGCATCGGTGTGCCGAAGATGTACATCGGCGAGGACGCCGTACCGCTGGTGCCGCCCGCGATCCGTCCGAGCGTCCGCCTGCTGTGGGACCGCGCGGCCGCCGATCTGCGCTCGCTCGGCGCCGAGGTGATCGAGGTCGACTTCCCGGTCGTGTCGAACTATGAGGAGGACCGGCCCGGCGCGGAGGGCCTCCCCGCGCGCGGCTTCGTGCCGCTGAACTGGCGCGCTCTCGAGGGCGGACCGGTCACCGCGATGGCGCTCGACCAGTTCCTGCGCGACAACAACGACCCGGCGCTGCGCTCGTGGGCGGATGTCGACGGCGACACCGTCTTCCCGGTCGAGGATGCGCCGGTGCCGGTGTGGATCACGCGCGCCCGCGGCGGTTTCGACTGGCAACGGCTCGTCGAGCTCGTCAAGCAGGGCCTGCCCGCGACGTATGACGACGTTCCCGGCCTCGCGGAGCTCCTGCGCGGGCTGGAGAAGGCGAGGGAGGTCGACTTCGAGCAGTGGATGCAGAACGAGGGCCTCGACGTCGTCGTCTTCCCGGCCGCCGGTGATGTCGGTCGCGACGACCTGTTCAGCCGCCCCGAAAGCCTCGAGGCGGCCTCGCGCAACGGCGTGGTCTACTCCAACGGCAACCGCGTCATCCGGCACCTCGGGATCCCGACGGTCACGGTGCCGATGGGCTTCATGGCCGACATCCAGATGCCGGTCGGCCTGACTTTCGCTGGAGCCGCGTACAGCGACGACGCGCTGCTCGACTACGCATCCGCTTTCGAGGGGGCGACGAAGCGCCGCGAGCCGGCGTTCCTGACTCCGACCCTGCCGAGCAACCAGGTGCGCGTCGACGGCGCGAGCGATCCTGCGCGCGAGCCCGAGATGGTCCCCGAGTACGTGGTCTCCATCGACCGCAGCGCGCGTTCGTGGCTGGTGGAGGTGCGACTCGACGGCGTTCCAGGAGCCGACGTCGAGGTCTGGGCCGACGGTCACATCCTGCCGCCGGCCGGCGCGGGGCTGTACAGCGGGCGCGTCTCGCTCGCCCGCCGCAGGCTGACCGACGAGGTGATGGTCGTGGTGAAGAGCGGACGCAGCGCCGCCTCGTACCGCCTGGTGCCGTTGCCGGCCTGAGCACGCGGCGCGGGGAGATCGGCGACGCGCAGGCAGCGGATCCGCATCAGGGGTGCGACGCAACCTCGGCTGAGAGCCCTCCTCAGCGACCATCAGGGCCGACGAGAGCTCTCAGCCGAAGTTGCGTCGGCGCCCCGCTCCATCCGCATCCGCGAACGAGCCGCCCCCGCCCGAACCACCCCCGAAACACACCCCCGCTACAATGAACTGGCTGGTCGCGCCGATGCGGCAGGCACGCGCGCGCGGAGACCAGCCTCCGGTTCCGCGCACCCGCGGACTCCCCTCCCAAGTGCAGAGGACCAGCCATGCCAGCAATCGTGATCACCGGCGCCCAGTGGGGCGACGAGGGCAAGGGCCGGGCGACCGACCTCCTCGGCAGCCGCGTCGACTACGTCGTCAAGTTCAACGGCGGCAACAACGCGGGCCACACCGTCGTCATCGGTGACCAGAAGTACGCGCTGCACCTGCTGCCCTCCGGCATCCTCACGCCCGGCGTCGTACCGGTCATCGCCAACGGCGTCGTCGTCGACATCGAGGTGCTCTTCCACGAGCTGGAGGCGCTCTCGAGCCGCGGCGTCGACGTCTCGCGTCTGCTGGTCAGCGCCAACGCGCACGTCATCACCAGCTACCACCGCACCCTCGACAAGGTGACCGAACGCTTCCTGGGCAAGCGTCAGATCGGCACCACCGGTCGCGGGATCGGCCCGGCCTACGCCGACAAGATCAACCGTGTCGGCATCCGGATCCAGGACCTCTTCGACGAGAACATCCTGCGTCAGAAAGTCGAGGGTGCTCTCGATCAGAAGAACCACCTCCTGGTGAAGGTGTACAACCGCCGCGCGATCATCGCCGAGCAGGTGATCGAGGAGTTGCTCAGCTACGCCGACCGGCTGCGGCCCATGGTCGCCGACACGTCGCTCGTGCTCGCGCAGGCGCTCGACGCAGGCAAGACCGTGCTCTTCGAGGCCGGTCAGGCGACCATGCTCGACGTCGACCACGGCACCTATCCGTTCGTCACCTCGTCGAACGCGACCAGCGGAGGCGCGGCGACCGGATCCGGCGTCGCTCCGAACCGCATCGAGCGCGTGATCTCGGTCATCAAGGCGTACACGACCCGCGTCGGCGCCGGCCCCTTCCCGACCGAGCTGTTCGACGAGTGGGGCGAGTACCTGCGCAAGCAGGGCTTCGAGTTCGGCACCACCACCGGCCGCCCGCGTCGCTGCGGCTGGTACGACGCTCCGATCGCCCGCTACGCCGCCCGCATCAACGGCGTCACCGACTTCGTGCTCACCAAGCTCGACGTGCTCAGCGGACTCGAGACCATCCCGGTCTGCGTCGCCTACGACGTCGACGGCGTGCGTCACGACGAGGTGCCCGTCTCGCAGAGCGACTTCCACCACGCGAAGCCGATCTACGAGGAGTTCCCCGGCTGGCAAGAGGACATCTCCGGTTGCCGCGAGTTCAGCGATCTGCCGCAGACCGCGCAGGACTACGTCCTCGCGCTCGAGGCGATGAGCGGTGCGCGCTTCAGCGCGATCGGTGTCGGCCCCGAGCGCGAGCAGGTCGTCGTGCTGCACGACCTCCTCGACTAGAGCCTCACCTCGGCGTCGGTGCTCGGCGTCAGTGCTCGGCGTCAGTCGAAGGTGACCTCGAACAGAGGGCTGTCGGTGACCCAGGTGCTGACGTCGCCGCGGGAGAAGCGCCCGCCCGTGATCGCGCGCAGACCGTCCAGGATGCCGGTGAGGATCTCCGTGCGCTCGTCGATGTCGGCGATCTCCGCCGCGTGTGCGGGGACGTCTGCGACCACGTCCTGCTTCAGGTGCACGATGAGGCGGTCGTTGTGGCGCAGGTTGGCGGCCCAGTGCCGGGCCCGCCCCGGTGTGCCGGTGAGGAACCACCGTCCGTTGTGCCGGTGGATCCAGATCTCGATGCGTCGCGGCTCTCCGCTGCGCGCCCCGGAGGTGGAGATGTCCACCGTTCGTTCCTGGCCCGAGGCATCGGGAGCGAGCTCGAGGGCTGTGCGTACATCGTTGTGCATCCGCGGGGTCCATTCGGGTGAGTTCGGGAGTGCCGACTCCCGCGCGCAGCGCTGAAACGCCCCGCACCTACGGTAGCTGGCGCCGCCCGCAGATCGCGGCACTCGCGAAAACACGTTCCGGGCTCTGGAACCAGTTCACGGCGGTGGCGGGGCAGGTCGCGTCGGGCGACGCGTTCGTGATCGGACAGATCGCACGGAACCTCATCCCCTTCGGCACCGGAGCGAAACTCGGTGAGCGCGCGGAGGGGGTTGTCACCGCGCGCCGCCGTCACGCGGATGCGGTGATGACGATGGGCGGAACTAGAGGGTTGCCACCCGGTGCGCCGTGCTTCCCGCGGCTTCCCCGCCAGCGTGGCGACCTCGTCCGGGATCGTGGGGATGCTCTCGTGGACGATACCGGTCGTACTCGGCCAGACCAGGTTCACCTGCAACGCGGAATCAATGTCGGGCAGTCGCTGCGGACGTGGCAGCCGCGAGTCACGCGCCATTTGAGCGCCGACGTATGACCACATGTGTATGATGATGACATCACGTGAGTTGAGACGGCGACGGGGAGTGTGCATGGCAATCGTTGCGTGCATCCGGCCGCTATCTGTTGTCGGCGTCGCGCACGTTCTGCTTCTGAGGAAGCGCCTCCATGAGGGGCGCTCGGAGGTGCGGACTATCGGGAACTCTCTGGCGACGTTGAGCGGTTATCGCTCGAAGAGCCTGTGGACCTTAGTCGCGGTAGCGATCCTTTCGCCGAATCCACTCGCGGGAGGGCGCTCTGCGCCAGTGACGGTCGGAACGTTGATGTTCCTTTTCCTGGCTTCGGCGACGGCGAGCCTCCTGGTCGATTGTGGCTATTCCGCCTCGGTGACGTCGCGGACAGACACGCATTGTGCGTTGAGCATGCACAGCGTGGTGAATCACACGACTGAGGATGCACAGCGTGCGCAGGTCCGTGAGGTGCCTCGGTGAGTGTGGTCGAGTTCTCGGCTGATTCGTGGCAGGCGTCTTCTCCGGGGTTGCAGGAGGGGTTGTCGGCTCGGATTGAGGCGTTGTCCGAGTTGTCGCAGGGGCTGGAGTCTCTTGCCGGGTCGGGGAACATCAGTGGTGTGGGTGCGGATGCGATGCGCGCCTACATCCGCGAGGTGCACATCCCGATCGTGCAATCGCTGCTGGTGAGCTTGTACACGTTCCAGACCGCGATCGGCGTGTATTGGAACGGCTATTCCCAGGTCGATGGTGGCGGGAATTTCCGCCTCGTGAACGACGAGTTCCACTCTCACCTCACTCAACTCGACACGGGCATGGAACAGCTGCGGGGTTTCGCGACCGATTTGCGGGCGATTGCTGCGAACGCATGGCATCTGGTGTCGCTGGGTGGTGCGGGCGCGGGTGCGGCGGAGCGCGCTGCTGAGGGTTTCGAGCGGATGCGTGTGGTCGCGGGGACGCAGCAGGAGACGTGGGCGGCGTATGAGGCCACGGATCCCGGGTTCGCGCAGGTGAAGAGCCTGCTGGCGGAACTTGACGGGACCGTGCAGAACGTGGGGAGTCTCACGGTCGGGCAGGGGCGCTCCTACCAGTCCGGGAGCTTCACCCTCACCCTGGGCCGGCTGGGTGAGCTCACCAGCGGGATGCGGGACTACTGCGCACAGAACCAGCAGGCCGCCTCGACCGGGTGGGACACCCTCTTCTCCGGGTACGTCGACGACGTGCACGCGGAAGAGGAGCGCAAGCGGACGGAGGATGCCGAGTGGGGTCTGCTCTGGGACAGTCTGCAGATCGCCGCCGGCGTCGTGGTCACCACGATCGGTGTCGGACTGACCCCGTTCACCGGTGGTGTCTCCCTGGGGCTCACGGTGTTGGGCGGGTCGCTTCTCGTGGGTGGGATCAACAGTGCGGTCAACCACGCCTCGATCGTGACGACCGGGAACGACCTGAACCTGATCGGGATGGGCGCCGGCTCGGCCGCCCAGTGGTACGACGTGAACGTCGCACAACCCGCGATCGCATCCGGTGACACGGGGCTTCAGTTCCTCGCCGGGGCCGGTTCTGGTGTGTTGCAGGTCGCCAGCGACGCCGTGCAGGTGAACGTGCAGCAGATCGGTACCGGCATGTACGCCCTCGCGACCAGCGAGGAAGCGCGCTCGGGGCTGTGGAACCAGCTGACCACGATCGCTGGGCAGGTCGCGGACGGGGACGCGTTCGTGATCGGCCAGATCGCCGGGAACCTCGTCCCGTTCGGCGCGGCCGCGAAGCTCGGCACACCCGGCACCCTCCTCAGCAAAGTCGACAACCTCGCCGGTGGCGGGAAACTGCCCGACTTCGCGCCCGTCACGATCTCCACCCCCAGCGCCGCCACCAGCGCCTTCGAGTGGCTCAAGATGCAACTCGGCGGCACAGGGGTGAAGGTCAGCGACGAATTCACACCAACGATGAAGGCCCTG
This sequence comes from Microbacteriaceae bacterium VKM Ac-2855, assembly GCA_013204985.1. Classification (GTDB taxonomy): domain Bacteria; phylum Actinomycetota; class Actinomycetes; order Actinomycetales; family Microbacteriaceae; genus Rathayibacter. The sequence goes on along the minus strand of JABMLG010000012.1, from coordinate 2,929 downwards.
GAGACTCCTGACGCGCCCCCTATGCATCCGCATAGCGGGGACGCGCGAGGGAGCCATATCTCCGATGGTAAGACGGAGGTTTCGGACCCGTTCGATCCGAACAACAAGGGGTTATTGCTCCCCAACGTGAGGTATCGCGCGAGTGCACCAGGCACTGACCACACGTACATCTACGAGACGAACGCCGATGGCCTGATCGACCGGGTCACCGTCGAGAACCTCCACTACAAGCCCGATCGCGACCGATACACCAACGCCCGCGACACTCCCGACAAGCTCCCCGGCGACGAGGCAGGCCACCTCATCGCCGACATGTTCGACGGCAGCCCCGCCCTCGACAACCTCGTCAGCCAAGCCATAGCAATCAACCGCGGTGCCGGCTCGAGATGGACGGCGATGGAACGAGACTGGCGAGACGCACTCAACGACGTTCCGCCGCGCGCGGTCACCGACATCGAGATCAAAGTCCTTTACGATGGCAGCAGACGGCCCATCGCGTTCGAAGTGGAATACACGATCGATGGGAAGCTTTCTGATCGCTCGATTCCAAACCCTATTCCGATACCAACTAAGGAAGAAAACATTGCCTAACGAGCCCACCTTCGAGCGACTGTCAGAAATCCAGAATGAGATACTTGGCTTCACAATGCAGCAAGTCGGCGACAAGGTCGACAAGTTCTATGTGCAAGGCAAGATCACCGACGACGCGCGGGGGAATGTTACGGGATACGAAGGCAACCTGAGGAATGTTGTTGTCGCCGGCGCCGTTCTCGACGTCTCTGATGTTCTCGCCAAGGATGAATTCAGAGAGAATGCTCGCTATGTCAAGCCTCGGATCGTGGAGTTGCATGACATTCTCCGCGAGTTGCAGGGTAAATCGCCGGTGCGATTTCGGTGGTCTGTGGACACGAGAACTGGTCAGGTTGAAAGTGACTGGACCTACTACGACAACCTGACCGACGAAGAGAAGAAGGACGACTTCTGGGAGGGATGGAAGGGCGATTTTGCGTGGAAGGCTCAGCTTGAAGCCGAGCTGGCCGGGCAGTAGCCCACAACGCTTCGCCGGTGTCGGCTCTGGCGCACTGCAGGTCTCCAGGAGGCCGAGCAGGTGAACACGCAGGAGAACGGAAGACCTTCTGATGCCACGACTCCGTACCCTGTTCCGGCCCCAACTAAGGAAGAACTCATTGCCGAACGCGACCACCTTTGAGCGACTGTCAGAAATCCAGAATGAGATTTTCGGCTTCACAATGCAGCAAGTCGGCGACAAAGTTGACAAGTTCTACGTACAGGGCAAGATTACCGATGATAGTCGGGGAAATGTTACCAGTTGCGAAGGTAATCTTCGGAATGTTGTCGCGGTAAGCGCGTACTGGGTGTCTCGACTGTTCTGGATGACACCGGGTTTGATGAAAGCGTTGCTTTCGTTAGGCCGAGAATCGTGGAGTTGCATGACATTCTCCGCGAGTTGCAGGGTAAGTCGCCGGTGCGGTTTCGGTGGTCTGTGGACACGAGAACTGGTCAAGTGGAGAGTGACTGGACCTACTACGACAACCTGACCGATGAAGAGAAAAAAGACGACTTCTGGGAGGGGTGGAAGGGCGATTTTGCGTGGAAGGCGCAGCTTGAGGCTGAGTTGGCCGGGCGGTAGCCTCCAAGCCTTCGCCAGTGTCTGCTCTGCCGTGCTCCAGGTCGCCAGCAAGGCCGTGCAGGTGAACGTTTAGGAGTTCGCTACGGGGATCAACATTTTGCCACCAGTGGTGAAGCACGTTCCGGGCTCTGGAATCAATCCCCGTAAAGGCATTTGAGATATGGGCCACATCCCTGAAGTAAGATACGCCCTACTTCGAAGGGACTACCTCAGAGGAAAGATCTCAAAAGATCGGTTCTTGGAGGAATATCGCAACCCCGACAACTACCGGGTTGAGGATCCCCTCCGAAATCAATCACACGTCGACGAATAGCAAGTCCTGAAAGGAGTTTCGCATGGAATCGGCACTGTACATCGCCAAAAGCGGAACTTACTCGGAGTTCTGTGCCGTCTATGACTCTGCAGTCACACCGTTCGAATTAGGGGCAAGTGGCCTCGGAGCCCTCAGTAAGGCTATGGCGAATAAAGATCCTGTGGCGCGATTGGCGATTGCGAATCGTTTGCTTGAGGATGGCGCCGATCCAAGTTTGGTGAGCACGGATGGTGATCGTGTGAATGTTTTGCATGTCTTGTGGGGTCGCAAGAGGGATCGTGACCCCGAAGCAGAGGCTGCTCTCGTCGCACGATTGTTGGAGGGCGGGGCAGACATCAATCTGCGTTCGCCCTGGTTTGGTCTTCCACTGAAGATGCTTGTCTCGGATATCTCTGCCAGCCGGGAAGATACGCGTGCCGTGTTTGCCGCGGTCACGGCGCATTCTCGGCCTGATTTGACCGCGCACGTTGATAAGCGGCGTGTTGCCAGCGTGGGCCAGTATCTCGCCGACAACATGTTTGGTTTCATGCGTGATGAGGTTCTTGCGCACGCAGCCTCGACCGGCCAAGATATCGACGTAATCTCATGAATGAGGGGGAGGGTGTGGAGTTTAATCCACAGGCGGGTGCCTGTCTGATGACGCCCGTATCACTGATCTCAATGATGCGTGTGGCATCGTACGCCCCCGCAAACCGGCGGCGTCGATTGCCATGTTCGCCGACATTTGGATGGCAATCGATACGTTGGTGTCGAGGTCACAGGCGGTGGTGCTGGTGTTGAGTATCGTCGAGGCGGAAACCATCAACAGATTTTCGATGGCAAGGTTTCTCAGGAGAATCCGGCTCGAGGTCTTTTGGGCGGCAAGCTGATCGAGATCGTGGACGTTTTTCGGCTCATCGCAAAAGACGGTGTAGCCGTACGGGTGTGAGGTTGGCGCGTCGGAGCCATGAAAGAGGTCGAGGTCT
>JABMLG010000011.1 GCA_013204985.1 Microbacteriaceae bacterium VKM Ac-2855 | reverse complement strand
ATCGACCGCTCCACCAGGTCTCGCAGATCCCCGCGCGCGAGGCTCTTCCCCGCCGCGAACAGCTCCGGTCGGCTTCGCGCGACGAGATACCCGGCGTACAACTCCTTCAACCCCGCGAGCAGCGCGGGAGCCGTGGACCGGGCGAGGTGCGCGGCGCGGTCTCCGTGCTGCCGGACCGTGTCGCGCACCTCTTCGGGTGTCTGCTCGCTGCTCATTTCTTTCATACGAATATGACACCACAGACCGCCGACATCGAACACACGTTCGACCCGATCCGGGACAACTCACCCTGGAACCTACCCTGTGGAGGAGGCGACCGCCCACGATCACAACCGGATGACCCGTGCTGCAGCCACCTCGAACTACTCGACGAGAGCGCCCTCACCGGCTCCACCGTGGGCGTCCGATAGCCGCACCCCTTCCACGAGCCACGCGCCTCATCCCGCCGCAACGGTCCAGAGCGCGACAACGCACCTCGAGGAGCGCCCGTAACGGCGACGACCACCCGCGATCACAGCAAAAAGCTCAGTGCCCCAGCCACATCAGACCCAGCGACAGAGCCATCAACACCGGCTCGGCCGCGAGAACTCGACGTCCGCGCCGCCACTCCTGCGAAGCGATCCAGACCCCAGCCACCGTGAATCCGACCACGGCGAACGCTGACACCGTCACGAGACCAAGCCCGTGATCGTGACCACCGACGGAATCGCCCCCCGGCATCCCGACCAGCAGCACCGCCATCACCACCCCGGCGACAGCGCGGTGCAGCTGCATCGCATCCGCACCGCCCGCCATTCTCCCGGCCAGCGCCGACGTCATCGCAGCGCCCACGAGCGCGGCGGCCCACAACAGCCCCGGCACCGCCCCGATCAGCGCTGAGTCGACCATCGCCAGCATCATCAGTGCGACCGGGAACCACACCCGCGAGGAACGGCGGTGCGGATCCGCGACCAGGCAGCACGCGGCCGCGCCGGCCGGAACCAGCATCGCCACCGCCAGCATCAGGCCACCCGCCCAGCCAGCGCCCGAACACTCGATGCCCACAGAGCCGGTGGCCGCACAGCTCGCGCCAGCCCGATCGGAACCCGCTCAGCCGGCACCAACCCCGCCGACACGCGCCGTGCCCGAAAACGCCCAGCCCACACCTCCACAGCCGGCACCAGCCCCGCCGGCACGCGCCGAACCCGCACACGCCAAGCCCACACCCCCACAGCCGGCACCAGCCCCGCCGGTACGCGCCGAGCCCGCACCCGCCCAGCCCGCACCCGCCCCCTCGACGCCCACACAGCCGGCGCCCGCCAAGCCCATACCTGCGCAGCCCGCTCCCGCCAAGCCCACACCCGCCCCATCGACGCCCGCACCGCCGGCACGCGCCCCGTCGACGCCCACACCACCCACACCCGCGCAACCCACACCCGCGCAACCGGCACCAGCCCAACCCACACCCGCCCAGCCAACGCCCGCCGCACCCGCCGAGCCAGCGCCCGCCGAGCCCCACCCCGCCCAGCCCGCACCCCCACCGTCAACACGCGCAGTGCGTGTCACCCGTCGCCGCGCAATGCGCGGCTGATGACGACGCCGGCACATCGAGGGTGGGGTTGCGGTCGAAGAAGCCGTGCGGCTTCAGACGGAAGCCCGCGTAGTCCACGGGCATGATCGGCCAATCCTCCAGGCGCGGGAAGTGCGTGAGGCCGAACGTGTGCCAGACGACGACGTCCTCGGCCTCCACCGAGCGGTCGCCAGCGGTGTAGGCCGGCAGTCCTGCTCCGCCCGGGTTCTGGTTCACGACCTCGCCGGCCGCCCACAGCTCGTCGGGCGCGTACGGCGTCACCCACAGGCTCTTCGTCGCGAACCCGGCCCGGCGTCGCGCGCTCGACTCGTCGGCGGCGAGAAGCAGCGGCTGCCCCTCCGGGTACAGCACGTACGCAGGTGCCTCCCCCATCCGGTTCCGTGTCTCGGTCGAGCGGATGCTCCACACACGACCCACGGAATTGTCGGCGACCCGCTGCGCCTCGAGTTCCGTGCGCAGCGGCGTGATCGACCGGGTGATCGCGTTGCCCCACGGGTTCGCGGGGCCTGTCGGAACGCGCTGCACCTCGACCTCGTCGACCGTGTTCGCGGTGCCGTCGACCGTCATGTCGAGCCGCGCCGAGAACAGGTGCTGGTGCGCGGGCGCGCCCAACCCCGGGGCCAGTTCGGTCGCGTACGGGTAGTCGCCGCCGGGGTGGCCGGAGGTGAAGACGATCCCGGTGGCCTTCGCCTCGAGCTCGATGGTGCCGTCGAGGTACAGGTACCAGTAGAAGCCGTAGTCGTAGTTGCCCACGGTGACGAAGAACGAGATCACGAGACGGCGCTGCCGGCGGGTCTCGTTGGAGCCCGAGAAGTCGTCGCGGTGCTTCCAGAGGATGCCGTAGTCCTCCTCGTGGATGCAGATCGCGTTGCGGATGGTCTTCGGGGCGCCCAGATCGTCGACGACGACGGCGTCGAGGTAGGTGATCTCACCGAGGCAGTCGCAGCCGAGTTCGAGCGAGTTCGCGAGGCGGCCGAACTGGTACTCGCCGACGTCGAAGTAGTTCTGCCACGCGTGCGTCTGCGTGGGGTCGCCGTAGGGCACCACCATCTCCGAGACGGAACCGCGGTACATGATCGGCCGCTTACGTCCGGCATCCTCGAACGACAGCTCGTGCAGGGTGAGGCCCTCGCGGCCGTTGAAACCGACGCGCACCTCCCAGTTCTGCCAGCGCAGCACGGTGCCCTCGAGCTCGAACGAGACGCCGTCGGGCTGGGTGATCGAGATGGGCTTGAGCGTGGTCCGCTCCGGTCCGCGCACGGCGGGGTCGGTGTAGTCGCCCGATTCCTGCGGCACGTGCACGACATCGGTCTCGATCACCCGCAGCACCCGGCCGTGGGTGATGTCGACGTGCGCGACGACGCCGTCGATCGGATGCGCCCAGACCGAATCCGTCGGGTACTCCTGCCAGAACGCGAGCACGCGGTACATCCGCACGCCCACCTCGTCGGCGTAGTCGAAGACGCCCGCCGACAGCGGCACGGTGCGCACCCGGTCGAGGTCGGTCACGCCGCGCTTCGCCAGAGCGGCGACCCAGGCCGCGTCCGCCTTGACGATCGCGTCCGCGGCCGGGAAGTCCTCGTCCAGCGACGGACCCCATCCGCTGACGGCAGGGTCGAGCCGTTCGGTCTCGACGGTGCCGGCGACGAGGTCGACCACCACGTGGCTGATCGTGTTCGCCGCCACGTCGGTGACGAGACCGGTCACGACGCGTGGCACCGCGTCGCCCGCCGCGAAGGAGAGGACGTCGCGCTTGTGCGGTTCACGCAGCAGCACGGATCCGTAGCGGAACGACTCCCCGCCCAGGCCGGCTTCGGCGAGCAGTTCGCGGAACCGCACGATCTCGGCGGCGCTCAGCGGGTCGAGCGGATGCGCGGCGGCGGGGTGCGGGGTGTCGCGGTGCGGGGTGTCGCGGTGCGGGGTGTCGCGGTGCGGGGTGGCGCGGTGCGGGGCATCGGTGAGGCGGAGGGATTCGATGGTCATGAGACTGCGCTTTCGGTGGGGAGGGAGGAGGTCACGGAGGCAGGTCGAGCGTCGTCGGCGCCGCGATGGTCGAAACGCACGAGCGCCCAGCGGTCGGGGCGCTTCGCGCGCACCCACGCTGCGCCGGCGAGGCCGATCACGAAGGCGAGCACGGGGGTGAACTCGAGCGCCCCGTTGAGCAGCGCATCCGTCGAGCCCGTCAGGGTCGGGAAGTTCGCGATCGCGAGCACCAGCACCGCGGCGAGGCCGACCAGCGAGAGCACCGGCGCGATCACGGTGTTCCAGGGGCGACGGTCGAGTCTGGTGCGGGCGAAGAACGCGATCACCGAGGCGGAGGCGAGAACGAACAGCAGGATGATGCCGAGCGCTCCGGTGGAGGAGACCCAGGTGAACACCTGCAGCAGCGGGTCCCAGCCCGAGAGGATCCAGACGACCAGCAGGAGCGCCGAGATCGCGGTGACGAGCACGGAGGCGCGCGCCGGCGAACCGTGCCGCGGATGCGTCCGGGCGAGCGATGCGGGCAGCAGGCCGGTGCGGCCGAGCGAGTGCAGGTAGCGCGAGACCACGTTCTGGAACGAGATGACGCAGGCGAGCAGGCTGGTCACGAGGAGCACACTGATCGCATCGGCCAGCCACGAGCCGACGTAGTTCGTCGCCGTGAGCTGCAGCATGTCGCCGGTGTGCTCGATCGCGATGCCCTGCACACCACCGGTGCCCCAGGCGACCACGAGGGCCCAGGTCGCGATCGTGTAGAAGGCGCCGATCGCTATCACGGCGGCGTAGGTGGCGCGCGGGATGGTGCGCTGCGGATCACGGGCCTCGTCGCGGAAGATCGCGGTCGACTCGAAGCCGGTGTAGCCGCCGAAGGCCATCATGACTCCCAGCCCGACGGGGCCGGAGAGGATGACGGCGGGAGAGAAGGAGGTGACCGAGACGCCTTCATCCGCGCTGCCGCCCTGCAGGAACACCGCGATGCCCAGCACGACGATGACCAGCACCTCGAGCACGAGCAGTACGCCGAGCACCTTCGCGCTGAGATCGATGTTGCGGTAGCCGAGGAAGGCGACGAGCACGATCGCGAGGGCCGTCCAGCACCACCACGGCGTGCCCGGCACGCCGAGGGTCTCGAGGAGACTGCCCACGGAGAAGCCGAGGAAGGCGAAGATCGCGGTCTGGATCGCGAGGTAGGTGAACAGCGCGAGGAACGCGGCGCCGCCGCCGGCCATCCTCCCGAGCCCGGCGCCGATGAAGGAGTAGAAGGCACCGGCGTCCTTGATGTGGTGCGCCATCGTGGTGAAACCCACCGCGAAGAGCAGCAGGATCAGGCCCGCGATCAGGTAGTTCGCGGGCACACCCCCGCCGTTGGTGAGCGCGATGCCGATCGGGCTCGCGGCGATCACCGTGAGCGGGGCGGCGGCCGCGATCACCATGAAGACGATCGCGGTAGGGCCGAGCCTGCCCTGCAATCGGGTGAGCGGTTCGGGCGGAAGAGTGTCGGTGGGCATGACCATGTGTCGCCTCCAGGGCGCGAAGAAGAAGGAGCGGTTACGGAGACATGGAGCTTCGTCTCGCTGCAGCACCAACGTTATTGAGCGCTCGCTCAACCTCGATTTCCGGGATGTTACGGTCGCGTAAAAGGCGACGCGCGGCACTCGCGCGACCACGCCATCCTGCGAGGGACCCGCCCTGTGCGCATCGGACCCGCCCTGAGTGGGTCCGATGCGCACAGGAGGGGTCCCTCGCAAGACGGGGGCGGTGCGCCGCGCTCGCACGACGCGTCGGCGAGAATGGAGGCATGCCCAAGCGCGTCGACCACGAAGCCCGCCGCGGCGAGATCGTCGACACGCTCATCCGCATCACCGCGCGCGATGGCCTGCAGGCCGCGACGTCGCGGGCGATCGCCGCCGAGCTGGGCGTCGCCACGGGCGCCCTGTGGCACTACTTCCCGAGCTTCGACGCCGTGCTCGCAGCGGCGTTCGTCGCAGCCTTCGACGCGACGAACGCCCGCATCACGGCGGCGACGCACGAGCTGACCGGCCTCGCCGCCCTGCGCGCCACGATGAACGAGATCCTGCCGACCGCCAAGGTCACGCAGGACGAAGCGCGCGTGGTGGTCAACTTCTGGGGTCGCGTCGCCGTCGACGAGAACCTCATCGCTCCGCAGGCGGAGTTCGACGAGGTCTGGCGCGAGCGGATCTCTGCCCAGCTGCGCGAGGCGGTCGGTGCGGGCGAACTGCGCACCGGCACGCCGGTCGACGCTCTCACGGATGTCCTCCTCTCGATCTCGATGGGGCAGCAGGTCGAATGGGTGACCCGCGCGTCCCTCGCCGACGCCGGCCGCCAGACCGCGCTGGTCGAGACCGTGCTCTCGCCCTGGCTCGCCTGACCCCGCCCGACCCCATCCTGCGAGGGACCCGCCCTGTGCGCGAGGGACCCGCCCGGAGGGGGTCCGACGCGCACAGGAGGGGTCCCTCGCAGGATCGGGGCGGCGCAGGACGGGGCGGCGCAGGACGGGGGCGGCGCAGGAGGGGCGTCAGACGGCCAGAATGCGCACGTCCCAGGGGCCGAGCTCGAGGGCGGAGCCGGCGGCGAGGGTCTCGCCCGTCAGCACATCGACCGCATCCGACGGCAGCGGGAAGGCGCTCGGTTCGAACGACCAGTTGAACACGGTGTGCACGGTCTCGCCGCGCCGGTTCACCGCGCTCGACACGCTCTGCGACGGGGTCGCCGGGCGCCAGGTGGGCGTTCCGGCGCCCACCGCGACGGCCCAGTCCACCAGCGCTGAGGCGAGCGCAAGATCGGGCACGGTGCCCACGTACGTGACGCGGCCCGATCCGTGCACGCGCGTGGTCACCGCAGGCCAGCGGCCGAAATGCGGATGCACGTAGCGCACCAGCACCTCGGCCCCGTCGAGCTGCAGACCGTCGACCCACTGGGTCGCCGTCGCCCCGGCGGGCACCGCGAATCCGCCGTCGCCCGCGACGACCGGCAGCGGCACCTCCAGGTTGCTGAACTCGTCGTAGAACACGCCGGCCGCCTCGTCGAGGAACGCCGGCTTGCGCTCCAACCGCGCGCGCTGCTCCTGATCCTCGTAACCGGTGCGGATACCCACCACCAGGTGCCCGCCCGCCGCCGCGTACTCTTCGAGCCACTGCAGTTGTGCATCCGTCGCGATCGTGAAGGCCGCTGCGACCAGCACCGGATGCGCGGCCGCGAACTCGGCGGGCGACACCGCCCCCAGCTGCGACGGATGCACGGTGTGCGCTTGCAGTCCCGCCTCGAAGGTGCCGCGCGCGAACGTGTCGAACACGGTCTGGAACGAGCGGCGGTCGGCTTCGGCGATCGTGCCGAGCGCCGGATGCTCGTTCAGCGCCCACTTGCTCTCGTTCGAGAAGAGGATGGAGATGTCGCTGTGCGGCGTGAGCTGCGTGACGCGGTCGCCGGCCGCCGCGAAGTCCGCCCCCAGTTCGGCGATCTGCGCGTACACGCGGCCCGGCTGCTGGCTGTGCGGCAGCACGCCGCCCCAGTAGGTCTCGGCCCCGTAGTGCAGCGTGTGCCAGTGCCAGTACTCGATCATGTTCGCGCCGCGGGTCACCAGCTGCCAGGCGACCTGGCGCCATTGGCCGTCGTAGGCGGGCTCGTTGAACCACGAGAAGCCGATCGCCTGCGCGTTGGTCTCGGTGACCAGGAAGGGCGCCTGCTTCGAGCCGTACATCCGGTCGCCGCTGGCGACGATCGACCAGGTGCCCGAGCTGGTCCAGTGCTGGCCGCTGAGCTCGGTGTTGGGCAGGGCGAGCTTGTCCTGCATGCGGTAGTAGGGGTTGCCGGCGGTGATGTCGAGCGCGAGGGTGACCGCGTCGTCCTCGAGCGTCGGCCGCTCGTAGGCGATGCAGGTGGTCACGAACTGGTCGTACCTCGCGGACGTCGCCGACGCCACCTCGCGCACGACCTCCGCCTGCCACGCGATGAAGTCGGTCGTGATCGTAGCCTGGAACCGGCGCCACGCGAGGTCGTACTGCGGCTGCGCGTTCGCATCCGAGGTCCAGAGGTCGGCCCAGGTCGAGAGCTTGTGCGACCAGTAGGTCAGGCCCCATTCGGTGTTCAGCTTCTCGACCGTGCCGTACTGGTGGCGCAGGTGGTCGACGAAGCGCTGGAACACCTGCGCGTTGGCGAAGAGCTCGTTGCCGGGCTCGTTGTCGACCTGGTAGCCGATCACGGCCGGATGCGCGGCGTAGCGGGCGACGATCTTGCGGATGATCCGCTCGGCGTAGAAGAGGAACGCCGGGTGCGCGTAGTTGATCTCCTGGCGCACGCCCCATCCCATCCGCTCGCCGCTGCGGCGCTCGACGTTGATCTCAGGGTTCTCGCGCGCGAGCCACATCGGCACGGCGTAGGTGGGCGTGCCCAGGATGACGGCGATGTCGTGCTCCTGCGCGGCGTCGAGGATCGGCTGCAGCCAGTCGAGGTCGAAGACGCCGTTCTCGGGCTCCCAGGTCGACCACACCGATTCGCCCACGCGGATCACCGAGAAGCCGGCCGCCTTCATCAGGCGGAAGTCCTCTTCCAGCCGAGGGGTGGGGTGGTACTCGTGGTAGTACGCGGCGCCGAACAGCACGCGCTTCTCGAGGTGCTTCATGGGTGGTGTCCTTTCACAGAGACGTTCATCCGAAAAGGTGCGGGAGTGGAGCGCCCACTCCTGCAACCTCTCGGAAGAGGGTGGGCCGGTCAGCCCTTGATGGCGCCGGCGGTGAGGCCGTCGAGGAGTTGCTTGCGCAGGAGGAAGAAGACGAGGATCGTCGGCACCGAAGCGAGCACGGCGCCGGCCAGGACCAGGTCGTACGATCGGTTCTCGGCGGCGAACAGGATGTTCAGGCCGAGCGGCAGCGTGTACTGGCTCGCATCCGAGACCAGCACGAGCGGCCACATGAAGCTGTTGTAGCTCTGCAGGAAGCCCCACACGCCCAGCGCTCCGAGCGACGGGCGCAGCAGCGGCAGCACCACGCGCCAGAAGGTGCCGAACTCGGAGTTGCCGTCGATGCGGGCGGCCTCGATGATCTCGTCGGGGATCGACTGCACGATGAACTGCTGCATCATGAAGATCCCGAACGCCGGAGCCACCCACGGCACGATCAGCGAGAACCACGGGTTCGACAGCCCGGTCTTCACGACCAGGATGAACAGCGGCACCAAGATCACCACGAACGGTACCGAGAGCGACGAGAACATGATCGTGAACAGCACGCGCTTGCCGCGGAACGCGAACTTGGCGAAGCCGTAACCGGCCATCGCGCAGACGAAAACCGAGATCGTGGTGGCGATCAGCGAGGTACCGATGCTCATCCCGAACCAGTTCCAGAACGGCTGCGTGGTGAGCAGGTTCACGTAGTTGTCGGTGGTCGCCGGGTTCGGCAGCAGCGAGGGCGGCGTGGCGAAGATGTCGCCGCGGTTCTTGAACGAACCGCTCAACGCCCAGAGCAGCGGAGCCACGAAGACCAGCAGCAGCGCCGAGAGCGTCACGTAGAGCAGACCGCGGCGCACCTTCTGGCCGGGGGTGCGCAGGGGCCCGCGCCCCGATCGGACGGGCTTGCGGCGGGCGTCGACGGTCACGATGGAAGTAGTCGCGGTCATGAGGTTCTCCCGATGGCGAGGGCGCGGTTGAGGATCTGGCTGACGCCGAAGACGATGATGAAGAGCACCACACCGGCGGCGGCCGCGTAGCCGAATTGCTGGCGTTCGAACGCGGCGCGGTAGATGAACATCGAGACCGAGAGCGTCGCCTCCCCAGGGCCGCCCTTGGTGAGCAGGAACGGTTCGTCGAAGATCTGAGCGGCACTGATGAAGGAGGTGACCACGACGAACGCGGTCACCGGGCGGATGGCGGGCAGCGTCACGTTGCGGAACTTCGCGAGCACCCCGGCGCCGTCCAACTCCGCCGCCTCGTACTGCTCCGTCGGCACCGCCTGCAGCGCCGCGAGGAAGAAGATCGTGAGGTAGCCGACCGTGCGCCAGAGCAGCACGAAGCCGATCGCGCCCTTCGCCAGGGTCGGGTCGCCGAGCCAGTCGATGCCGCCGACGCCGAAGACCGCCTGGATGAGCGAGTTCAGCAGGCCGTAGTTGCGGTCGAAGATCAGGCTGTAGATCAGCGCGATCACGATGGGCGAGAGCACCATCGGGATGAAGAACGTCAAGCGGAACAGGTCGCGCCATTTCAGGCCTCGCGCATTCAGACCCTGGGCGATCAGCAGCGAGCACGGCACCACGATGAAGACGCCGACGATCGTGTAGATCAGGGTGTTGCCGAGGGCGGTGCCGAAACTGGTGTCGCGGATGAGGTTCGCGTAGTTCTCGAATCCGATCCAGTTGGGCGTGCCCAGCCCGACCCATTCCGTGAGGCTGAGGTAGATCGCCGCGAAGACCGGGACGATCATGAAGAGCGCGTAGAGCACGTAGAACGGCGCGATGAAGAAGTAGGGCGCGTTGCCGCCCGAGGTGTTCAGCTTCTTCCGCCGCGCGGGATCCTTCGTGCCGAAACGTGTCGAGGCGGCTCGGGCGGATCCGCCGGCGCCGTCCTGTGCGGAGGCGGGTACCCCCGTCGAGGTGAGACTGGTCATGGCGCTCGTCCTTAGCTGCGGGCCTGGCCGCGGAAGTCGTTGGTCGCGGCGGTGAGCGCCTGCGACGGGGAGAGTTGGCCGTTGTAGGCCTGGAGCAGGTAGCCCGAGAGCACGGTCTGCATGATCGCGGCGTTCGCGCTCTGGTGCTGCGGCGGAGCCTCGTCGATGACGTCCTTGTAGACCTCGAACAGCGCCTGATCGGCGAAGTACGGATCCGTGATGGTCAGCAGCACCGGGTCGTCGAACACCGAGCGCAGGGTCGGCAGGTAGCCGAGGTCGCGGTAGCGCTTGATCTGCTGGTCGTGATCGAGGTAGGTCGAGAGCACGAGGTCGATGCCCGCCTGGGTGTTGGGCTTGTTCCGCATCGCTGCGAATCCGGTGCCGCCGCCGACGGAGGCACGGGTGCCGCCGCCCTCGAAGCGCGGCAGCGCGCGCACCCGCCACAACCCCGCCTGCTCGGGCACGCTGGGCTTGATGCCGTAGCTCGAGTACCAGGAGGGCATCCCGACCCCGAGGATGGACGAGTCCTTGAGACCGCTCTGCATGCTCGGGCCGTAGAGGTCGGCGACCGTCTTGTAGAAGCCGGAGGCGATGCCGTCGACGATGAACGTCAGCGCGGCCTCCGCCTCGGGCGTCTCGATGCTGAGTTCGCCGTCCTCGTCGAAGATGTCGCCACCGCGCTGCAGCAGGATGATCTGGAACGACTGCACGGTGCCGCCCGGATCCTGCACTGCCAGGGCACCGAAGGAGACCCCTTCGCTGGCCGAGATCGAAGCGGTCGCCGCCGCCAGTTCATCCCACGTCTCGAGGTCGGTCGGGATCCCCAGCCGCTGGAACTCGTCCTCTCGGTGGTAGTAGACGACCAGCGGGGTGTCGGAGTCGAGGGCGTAGAGCTTGCCGTCCTTGCTGAACGGAGCCAGCCGCGCCTCGATCAGGTCGTCGCGCTGGTCGGCGACCGCGTCCGTCAAGTCGACCAGCAGCTCGGGCGCGATGTCGCCGCGAAGCATCCGTGCGAACGCCCCGATCTCGAGGCCGACCACATCCGGAGTGCCGGTGTTGGCGACGGCCTGCGCGATCAGCTTGGTCGGGATGTCACCGGCCGCGATCTTCGTCACGTCGAAGGTGTAGCTGAAGCCGCTCGCCGACTCGGCCAGCGGCAGCGCCTCGGTGAAGAACTTCACGTAGCCGTCGTCGTGGGTCCAGAAAGCCAGGTCGACGGCGCCGGAGGTGACGGCGGCGGTCGATCCCGAACCCGCGCAGGCGGTGAGAAGCGAGGCGAGGGCGGCGGTTCCGCCGGCTGCGGCGCCGAGGCGCAGCAGCCCTCGTCGTGAAAGGGGCGGCGAGAGATGTGGGGTCATCGAGAAGTCTCCGGACGTCGTCGTCGAGGGGATGCGGCACGCTGGCGGCGCGCCGGGGAGACCGAGCGGGCGTGGGCCCGTCGGTGTGTGGTGCGGGAGAACCGTCTGAGGTGGTTACACCCGCGGGGCCGGTTTCAGGCGCCGTCGCTCCGGATTCGGGGCGGCGGTGCTGGCGCGCGTCACGAGTTGAACGCGCGCGGTCCGTTGCAGCTCGGCGGGCGGATGGCCCTCGAGCGCGCGGAAGAGTCGGTGCATCCCGAGGCGGGTCGCCTCGGCCAGGTCCTGCCGGACGGTGGTGAGGGGCACGGACAAGAAGGCGGCCGTGGAGATGTCGTCGAAGCCGATCACGCTGATGTCCGCCGGAACGTGCAGGTCCGCATCCCGGATCGCGGCCAGCGCCCCGATCGCCATCTCGTCGTTCGCGACGAAGATTGCGGTGACGTCATCGCGATACAGGATGGAACGCATGGCGTCGTAGCCGCTCTGCGGCGTCCAGTCGCCGTGAACGAGCGGCGGCTCGGCTACCTCAGCATCGGCGAGGGCGGCGCGCCACCCCTCGACCCGACGGGCGGAGGAGGCCCAGCTCGGCGGCCCGGCGATGTGCCACACCGTCTCGTGGCCCAGGGCGAGCAGGTGTTCGGTCGCATCGCGCGCGCCCCCGAACTCGTCGATGCCGAAGGTGAGCTCGTCGTCCACATCCGTCAGCGGGTCGCCGAAGGTCTGGATCCGGATGCCCGGGGGCACGTGCACCCCGACGCCCGCGCCCTGCACGGGTTCGGACAGAACGATCGCCTCGACTCCCTGACTGATCAGCACGTCGACAGCGTTCTGCACCGCGGCGAGATCGTGCCCCTCGGTGCGCACCACGCTGAGGAAGTAGCCGTTCGCCCGACTCGCCTCCTCGACGCCCGTGATGATCGAGGCCGGGCCGTGCAGCGTGGTGCCGATCGAGACCATGCCGATGCGCCGGGTGCGCCGACTGGCCAGCGCGCGCGCTGCGGCGTTCGGGCGGAACCCGAGTTCGGCGATGGCGGCGAGCACCTTCTCGCGGAGTTCGGGCTTCACGTGCGGTTCGTCGTTCACCACGCGGGAGACGGTCTTCTGCGAGACGCCGGCGCGAACGGCGACGTCGGTCATCGACACGGCGCGGAGTGAGCGCGGCGCGGTCGCCGATCCGCCGGATCTCTCGTCGCTCATCGCAGCCCCTTCGCTGTTGCCCCGGCTACCCGGAGGTGCCCTGCGATGAAGTAAAGCCGGTGTTGACTGCGCAGTCAAGAGCGAATGTGACCGTGCACACCGCGGGGCGCCACGCCTGATGCGGGCTCCCAGCCGGGCCACCCGTAGAATCGCAGCCATGGAGGCCGAGTGAGTTCGATGGTTCGGCCCGCGTTCTTCCGCACGACCTCGCGCGCCCTCGTCGGCCTCATGCTCGGCGCGGCTCTGCTCGGCGCGCCCGCTGCAGCGGCTGCGACGCCGACGCCGACTCCGAGTCCGACCTCCGAGGCGAGCGAGCCCGCGACCGTTTCCGCCACCGTCGGCAGCTCGGGCAACGGAGTCCTGCAGCCGGGCCAAGACCTGCAGCTGTCGATATCGATCCGCAACGGCACCACCGAGAGCATCACCGGCGCGCAACTGAATGTCGCCCTCGACTCCGACGCCATCGATTCCCGCACCTCCCTCGACTCCTGGCTCTCGGGCGAATCCGACGCGCTCGGCACCACCGTCGCCCAGAACGGCGATGTCCGCCTCCTGCCGTCGACCACGGTGCAGCTGACGGTCACGGTTCCTGCAGCCGCTGTCCCGTTCGCCGCCCAGACCGTTTCCGGCACGCACGCGGTCGAGGTCAGCGTGACCAACGGGGCGGGCACCCTCGCCACCGCACGCAGCAGCGTCGAGTGGGTCCCTGCACCGGCGAGCGGCAACGTCGGCGTCGCTATCGCGGTGCCCCTGATCACGCCCGACAGCTCCAGCGGCCTGATCAGCAGCGACGACCTCGCCGACTACACCACGATCACCGGAACCCTCACGCGTCAGCTCGACTCACTCTGGGGACGGCCCGTCGCGATCGGGATCGATCCGCGGATCCTGGCGTCCATCCGCATCCTCGGCTCGTCCGCCCCCGAGAGCGCGACGCAGTGGTTGTCGCGACTCGAGACGGCTCCGAACGAGACGTTCGCCCTGCAGTTCGGCGATGCGGATCTCTCTGCGCAGGCGCAGAGCGGCAGTACCACGCTGCTCGCAGCCACCGGGCTGGACTACGCCGTGCAGGATGCGCTGTTCGCCTCTCCCTCCCCTACAGCGACCGGTACCGCGAGCGCAGACCCCAGCCCCACGGCCACGGCGACGGCGACGGACCCGGCGGATCCGGATGCCCTCCCCGCGCAGCCGACCCTTGAATCGTTGCTCGCCTTCGACTACTCACTCACCGGTATCGGTTGGGCTCCCCCGAACACGGCCACGACCGCCGACCAGGCCCTGTATGCCGCTCACGGCATATCCACGTCGGTGGTGACATCCGCCAATCTCGACCTGCCGTCAGGCGTCGATACGGCCACCACGACCACCTCGGGCACGACCTCGGTGCTGATCGCGGACAGCGCGCTGACATCGGCGTTCAACGCCGCAGTGACGGCGTCGACAGATACGGACTGGCGCGCGGCGATCACCGACTACACCGCGCAGATAGCCCAGATCCAACGGTCGGCCGCCGTACCGACGGCTTTCGTCGCCGTCGACCGCACCGCTGCGCTCGACGGCAACCGCCTCGCCCAGACCCTCGACGCGATCGCCACCCTGCCGTGGAACGGTACGGCCGCCATGGTCACCGCGATGAACACGGAACGTACGGCCGACGTCACGATCGTCGACGCTCCGGAGCCGACCGAGCGCACGGATGAGGTCGCGCGGCTCGCGCGCCGCACCGCCGAGATCGAGCAGTTCGCCGATGTTCTCGACGAGCCGGTACTCCTCATCGGCAAGCACCGTGCCGAGCAGATGACGCTACTCGGAGTGGCCTGGAACGCCGACTCCACCGGGTGGGACGAAGCCGTCGCGACCAACCGTGAGGCGTCCGCCGCGATCCTCGACGCGGTGCGGATCGAGGCGACAACCCCGGTGTTGCAGGTCTCGCGCGACAGCAGTATCCCGATCTACGTGCGCAACGACCTGCCGTGGCCCGTGATGGTGACCCTGCAGGCATCCACCTCCACCGCCGTCCTCGACATCGACGAGGCCTCCATCGAGGCGACGCCGATCGAAGCGGGCTCGCAGGCCCGCATCTCCATCCCCGTGAAGGCGCGAGTCGGCACGGGCGAGACCATCATCCGACTGCAGCTGTTCAGCACGCACGGCACCGCGATCAACAGCCCCGGCTCCGTGACCGCCAGCGTGCGTGCGGACTGGGAAACGGTCGGCACCCTCGTCATCGGCATCGGCCTCGTGCTCATCTTCGGAATCGGCATCGTGCGCAGCATCCGCAAGCGCCGCCGCGGCGACACCGGCGACGACGACGAACCCGACCCCAACGCGCTCCTCGAGGTGCAACCCGGGATCGATGGCGAGCCGCAATCGGCGCCGCACAGGCCCACTCCACCCGTGCCCACACCGAAGGACCCGCGTGGCTAGCTTCTCCCTGGGCCGCGCGAGCGCCATCCTCGCCTCCGGCACGCTGGTGTCGCGCATCCTCGGCTTCACGCTGACCATCGTTTTCGCTCGCGTGGTGGGGCAGCTCAGCGAGGGCGGCAACACGTTCGGCATCGCGAACCAGCTTCCCAACACGATCTACGGTGTGATCGCCGGCGGCGCGTTGAACGCGGTTCTGGTGCCGCAGATCGTGCGCTCGTTCGAGCACGCCGACGGTGGCGAGAAGTACATCAATCGCCTGATCACTCTCGCCCTGTCGATCCTCGTCGTCACGACGGTGGTCGCTACCGGCCTCGCACCCGCGCTGGTGCAGATCTACGGCGGCACTCTGCCCGACGACGCTCAGGTGCGCCTCGCCGTCGCGTTCGCGTTCTGGTGCCTGCCCCAGGTGTTCTTCTACGGGCTCTATACGATCCTCGGCGAAGTGCTCAACGCTCGTGGGAGCTTCGGGCCGTTCACGTGGGCCCCGGCCGTGAACAACGTCGTCGCCATCAGCGGAGTGCTCGCTTTCGGTGCGATCTACGGGGTCGACCAGGACCGTGTCGCTGCCGAGTGGACTCCCGACATGATCGCGCTCCTGGCCGGATCGGCGACTCTCGGTATCGCGCTTCAGGCGATCATCCTCACCTTCTTCTGGAAGCGCGTGGACCTGCGGTACCGTCCCGACTTCCGGATCCGCGGGGTCGGCCTCGGCGCAGCCGGAAAATTGGCCGGGTGGTCCTTCGCCGCGTTCGGTCTCACCATCATCGCGGGCATCGTCGAGAGTCGGGTCACGGGATCCACCTCGGGCGACCAGAACGTCTCGACGAAGGTTGCGCAGAACGCCTGGCTGCTTTTCATGTTGCCGCACTCCATCATCGCGGTCTCGATCGCGACTGCCTACCTGACCAAGATGAGCGGTCACGCGGCGCGAGGTGAGACGAAGGCTTTCATCAGCGACGTATCGACATCGATCCGCGTGGTGGCGATGCTTCTCGTTCTGGCGGCGGCTGGACTCTGCGTGGTCTCGGTGCCTTTCGCGACTCTCTTCGGCAACCCGGACGACTCCGCGAGGACGGCATTCGACGCCGCGAGCGCGATGGGGGCCGTGATCACGGCCTACGCCGTCGCCTTGCCGCTCTTCTCAACCCTCGCGATCGTGCAGAGGGCGTCGTACGCGCTCGGCGACGGCCGCACGCCGTTCATCTACACCCTGGTCCAAGTGATCATCGTGATCATCGGCTGCGTGCTCGCCTACCAACTGCCGGCTTCGCAGCGGGTCTGGGGTGTCGCTCTCGCTACCAGCCTGTCGATCGTCATCCAGGCAGTGCTCGGTTGCGTTCTGCTTCGGATGCGCCTCGGCGGCGGCGGTCGGCGCGTCGCCACGCGGTTCGTCCAGTACGTGGTCGCCGTGGTCCCGGCGGCAGCAGTGGGCGCGCTCCTGCTGTTCGCGCTGGGTGGCACGGAGGTCGGCGGTTTCGCGGTCGACAGTCCGGTCGGCGCCGTGGCCTCGATGGCGCTGATCGCCGTCCCGATGACCCTCGTGTACTTCGCGATCCTCTGGCTGATGCGCGTTCCCGAGCTGCGCTCGTTCGCCGCTCCGGTGTTGCGCCGCCTCGGCCGCTGACGCCGGCCGCGTCAGTCGACGACGAAGTCCCGGAGCGCCGCGACCCAGGCGTCGTGCGCGTCGAGATGCAGGTCGTGGCTGCCGTGCGGTATGACGACGGCGCGCGCGGCGCGGCCGTGGCGCAGCATCTCGTCGCGCTCCGCCGCCGAGAAGTCGCCGCCGTGCACCAACAGGGTCGGCGCCGCGACCTGCTCCCACTCGGCCCACTGCGTCGCGACCAGCTCGTCGAGAACCGCGGTCATCACATCCGCATCGAACCGCGGCCGCCAGCCGTCCGGCGCCTGCTCGAGATCCGCCTGCCAGGCCCGCCCGAGAGTGCCGTCGCCCAGAAAAACCGCCGCATCCCGCCGAGACGCGAACGGCGCAGGCCACGACGCGAACCACGCGCCGACGTCGGCGTTCTTCGCCGCGTCGGCCCCGCCGATCCCGCCCTCGACGAGCACGAGACGCCGCACGAGTTGCGGATGCGTCGCCGCGAGCAGCAGCGCCACGTACGCGCCCATCGACTGCCCGATCACCACCGCGGAGTCGACGGCGAGCGCCGCCAGCACCGCCGCGACATCGGCGACGAACGCCTCCGGGGTGACATCAGCCGGGCGGCGGGTACTCGCGCCGTGACCGCGCTGATCGATCAGGATGCACCGGTACTCCGGCAGTGCCGCCGCGGTCGCGAGCAGCTCGCGGGAGCTGCCGGCGAGACCATGCAGCAGCACGGCCACCGGTCGATCGCCGCCACCACCGTCCTGATACGCGATCGTCACGCCGTCGCGCCGGATAGAACCGCTGGCCCCGTGCATCCGTCAACCCTCGCAGAACTCACCGACCTCGATAAGCCTTCTGCGCCAGACTGGGGCCGTCCGCGACCGCACCGGAAGTCCCATCATGCGTCTCACCTTCGCCCTGCTCCGCCTGATCGCCGCCGTCGCGGTGCTCGTCGCCGTCGGCGTGAACTTCGGGGTATCCCTCGCGTTCTGGATCGATGCGCGCTTCCGCGACGTGCCGACCCTCGTCATCAATTTCGCCAGCTACCTGACGATCCTCTCGATCCTGGCCTCCGCCGTGGTCCTCGTCATCGGCGCCGTCCGGCTGTTCGGTCGTGCGCGCCTGGATTCCCCCGGTTTCGCCTTGGCACGCGCGACCACCGTCACGGCGATGGTGATCGTCGGCACCGTCTACAACCTGCTGCTGCGCGAGACCTCCGTCTCGGGCGGCGGCGACGTGCCGCAGTGGACCAACGAGGTGATGCACGTCGTGCTGCCGCTGTATCTGATCGTGGACTGGTTAGCGGCTCCCGGACGGCGTCGCCTGTCATGGCGCTCGGTGCCGTTGCAGTTGCTCCCGCCGCTGCTGTGGCTCGTCTACACGCTCATCCGCGCGCCGTTCGTCTACGACCAGTTCATCCACGTGCAGGGCTGGTACCCGTACCCGTTCCTCGATCCGGATCGATCCTCCAGCGGCTACCTCTCCGTCGCGGCGTACATCGTGGCGGTGACGGTTATCTTCGCCGCCGTGGCTACCGTGACGGTCACGGTCAGCCGGTGGCCGCATCCGCTGAGCCGTGTGGGCGCATCCTGAATCTTTCCTGTTGCGTACAACTCAATTGCGCACAGCGTGTTAGCGTCGAGGCATGGCCCGCCCGGAACTGACGATCGACGATCAGATCTGCTTCGCGCTCTACAGCGCGTCGCGCGCCCTCACCTCGCGCTATCGCGAGTTCCTCGCACCCCTGGGAGTGACCTACCCGCAATACCTCGTACTCCTCGTGCTCTGGGAGGACGAACCCCTCACCGTCAGCGCCCTCGGCGAGCGGCTGCACCTCGACTCCGGCACCGTGTCGCCGTTGCTGCGCCGGCTCGAAGCATCCGGACTGGTGACGCGCCGGCGCTTGCCGAACGACGAGCGCTCCGTCGAGGTTCGACTCACGCCCGAAGGACGCGCTCTGCAGCCGCAGGCGGAGGGCATTCCGGCGCAGGTCTGCGCCGCGACCGGGCTCGAACTGCCCGACATCATCGCCTTGCGCGATCAGATCGCCCTGCTGGCCGAACACGTCCGCGGCTCCTCCGAGACCGCGGCCTGAACCACCCGGCCGGATTCCCCGGCCACCCCACGCGCGCCTCCGGCCGCGAGACAAGGAGAGTACCGATGCCCACTCGTACCGCACGCACCGCCTGGAACGGCAGCCTCGAGACCGGCGAAGGCCAGGTCGAGCTCAGCAGCTCGAAGCTCGCCACGTTCGACGTCTCCTTCCCCAAGCGCGCCGCCGATGACGCCAACGGGTTCACCAGCCCCGAGGAGCTCCTCGGCGCTGCGCATTCCGCCTGCTACGCCATGCAGCTGTCGGCCGTGCTCGGTGCCGCCGGCGGCACCGTCGAGGCGCTCGATGTGAAGGCCGATGTCTCGCTCGGCCCGGACCCGGAGGGCGGCTTCCGTCTGACCGGCATCGCGCTGACGGTGCGTGGCGAGGTCACCGGCCTCGACGCCGCCGCCTTCCTCGAGGCCGCGAACGCCGCCAAGGTCGGCTGCCCGGTCTCCAAGGCCCTCACCGGTGTCGAGATCACCCTCGACGCCGCCCTCGAGGACTAGCAACCATCGGAAGGCGCGGTCTCCGGGATGCCCGGGGCCGCGCCTTCCGCGCGTCCCCAACAGCGACTTTCGCCACCCGGGAGGAGTGCTGTCGGGAAATGCAGTCGAATCGTTCGATTCAGGCGACCCCTGACCTTCCGAGCGGCATCCGACTTCATTTCCTGACAGGCCGCCTGCGCCCGCGCCTCAGCGGTGCGCCGAGACGAACGCAGCGACCGCATCCGCCGCACTCGCAAGGTGCTGCGCGTGTGTGAATCCGGAGATCTTCGTGCGCGGCTTGAGCTCGTGCTCGCCGTCCTCGAACCAGACGACGTCGATCGCCGATGAGAGCGCGTAACCCTCGACCTCGGGCCGGGTGCCGAACGGATCGCGGGTGCCCTGGCAGATCAACGTTGGTGTCTGCAGTGTCTCGAGGTGCGCGGTGCGCAGCTTCTCGGGCGCGCCCGGCGGATGGAACGGGTAGCCGAGGCAGACGAGCCCCGCTACCCGGAGCTCGTCGGCGACCATGCTCGCCACGCGCCCGCCCATGGACTTTCCTCCGATCACGATCGGGCCGTCGAGCTCGGCGACCACCGCGCGGTACTCGTCCATCACCTTCTCCGCCTTGGGCGGGGGTCTGCGAACCCCGTCGCGTCGGGCCGCCATGTACGCGAACTCGAAGCGCACGACACAGATGCTCCGGTCGGCGAGGAGGCCGCTCATCCGGTTCATCCAGTCGGAGTCCATCGCGGCCCCCGCTCCGTGAGCCAGCACCAGCGTCGGCCCGTCGGCGGGCCCGGTCACGAGAAGATCCGGCACCCGTCGAGCCTACGGCGCCTCCCGGGTTGCCATTTCTTTGACGCCCTCGGAACGCTCCGTGACCTTCGGGGGCGTCAAAGAAATGGCAACCCGGGAGACGCTACGCCGTCAGGCCCACGCCGTCAGGCCTACGCGCGCGGCCTCGACGATGCGATCGACCGGCGCGTCGATGTCGACGACGAATCCGGGCTCGTCGGGATCCAGCCGCTCCAGCGTCGCCAATTGCGAGTCGAGGAGCGACGCCGGCATGAAGTGCTCGCTGCGCGACCGCATCCGCTCGGCGAGCACGTCGCGGCGACCGTCGAGATGCACGAACACCGTGCTCGGTGCCGCTGCCAGGATCGACTCGCGATAGCGACGCCGCAGCGCGGAGCACGCGATCACTACGCCTCCTGAACTCAACGCTTCTATGCCGCCGGATTCTTCCCTGAGCGCGAAGCAGGGTGCGGTCTCTGCCGCGTTCGCGTCGCCGGCCCAGGACTACTTCGACGGCGAGCCAGACCTCAACAGCATCAGATCAGCGACAACAAGAGCACATGCACGGGAGCTGAGCCGCTTGTTGACTCGTATCTCGCCCGCCCCGTAGGCGGGGCCTTTCATGATCGACTCGAACTCGAAAGGGCCGCCCTCCCTGGTCGTCGTCTGCGGCGGTGGTAGCGGGCTTCGATACAGTGCACGATCTGGCGGCGGAGGTCCGCGCGGCCGACCCGGGAGTGCTGGTAGGTGATTTGCGAGGCTGCTGACGCGACACTAAAGACCAGCTCAACGGAGCTTTAGTCGAAGGAGATGGCCTCCTGACCGACGCATAGAATACTGGTATGGTGTTCGATCATGCTGGATGTTGGTGGAACCGTCAGGCCGGGAGAGTTGCGGGTGGGGTCGTTCGAGTTCGGAACGAAGGCCGAGACACTCGAAGGAATAGCCTGCGGACGCAGCTACACGGTTCTACCGGTCGTTCGGGTACACCGCCCGACGTCGGAAGCGGAGGCAGGCGCCGCCGCTCGACGGATCCTTGCCACGTTGGGGGACCGCGCCCTGATCGTCAGGTCCAGTGCTGTGGGCGAGGACAGCGAGAACGAATCGCACGCAGGCCAGTACGAGTCTGTCCTTGACGTCCGTGCCGACGGGCTTGTCGATGCGGTCCAACGAGTATTTGGCTCCTACCCTTGCTCCTCACCCCTTGACGAGGTTTTGGTGCAGCCAATGGCTGACGGCATCGTTCGAAGCGGTGTTGCCATGACCTGCGACCCCGTCACGGGAGCCGCCTACTTCGTGGTCAATTACAGCGATGGTAGCGATACGGAGGCTGTCACGTCAGGCGCCCCAACCTCATCATGGTCTGTCGTCGCGGACAACGTAATCAATGTTCCGGAGGAGGCCGCCGTCGTCTGCCGCGCCCTCCAGGAGCTTATCTCTATCACTGGACACACTGACCTCGACATAGAGTTCGGTCAAACAGCCGACGGACGGATGGTGATATTCCAAGTCCGAAAGATCACAACCGTGTCAAGCAAGAGCCGGTCCAAGCAGCGCAAGCGCCTGTCGGCGTCGATAGACCGCGCGCTCGCGAATTATGCGGCCGCGCAAGGATACGCAGAGCACTTCGGACTCGGACATTCTCTACTCGGAGTGATGCCAGACTGGAATCCCGCTGAATTGATCGGATTGAAACCGCGACCACTCGCATACTCACTCTACGAAACGATCATCACTACCGACTCGTGGGCGGTTGGACGAACGAACCTGGGTTACAAGAACCTACGTTCAGTCCCTTTAATGCATCAGATCGGCGGATCGCCATTTATCATGGTCGCAGCAAGCTTGACTTCGCTCTTGCCAGCGGCAGTCGACGACGAGGTCGGGCGGCAGATAGTCTCGATCGCACAGCGGCGCCTCGGACGTCATCCCGAACTGCACGACAAGATTGAGTTCGAGGTGATGCCTACCTGCTATAAACCGAGCCTATCAAGCGATCGATGGCGCCGTCGGTTCGCTGAGATCGACGACAAAGCGTGGGCGGCCTTCCTCGCATCGTTGCTCGATATGACTAACCGAATAATCAGCACCGAGGAAACTACCGCAACAATACATAGACGAGCGCAGGAACTTGATGCCGCGATTGAAAAGACGACGTCGGGGACTGGATCCGACTTACTCATCGATGCTCTCGCCTTCCTCCAAACCGCCAGGGTATACGGGACAGAACTTTTCGCGGAAGTGGCCCGCGCAGCCTTCATCGCGACGGATATTCTTTCGGACCTCGAACGTGTCGGCGTCGTACCGGTCGGATTCCTCGACGCAACCGTTGCGGCAGCGTCGTCCATCAGCACTCAACTGGTCAGTGATCACGCCACCCTGCCGACCGAATCATTCTTGCAACGGCACGGGCATGTCCGTCCTGGGACGTACGACGTGACAGTACCGCGGTACGACGCCGCGCCGGAAAGCTATTTGGACAACGTTGTCACGAATGTGAAGGGAGCTGACGAACGTTCCGCCCCAATCGGCCCAAACCCGGACGCGATCGCCGCACATTTAGTCGAAATTGGTTACAGCTTCACGTGGCACCGTTTCCAGTCATTCGCGCGGGCGGTCATCGCACTCAGGGAAGAGGTCAAGCACTCGTTCACTAAGCTTCTAAGCGAGGCGATGGAGGTCCTGGTGCGATGTGGCGAGATTGCCGGACTCAGCCGAGACGACGTCTCTTTCATCACCGTCGCTGATGCGCGCCTTGCCGCAGACTTCCCTGACCAATCGGCGAAGCTCCTCGCCGAGGCTGTACGACGTAACCGCCGGCAGTGGAAGCGAGACTTTGATGTCCGGCTCCCAGCGCTGATAGTAAATGAACGCGACATCGTCTTCAGCCAAGAGCGCGTGGCACAGCCAACGTTCGTGACTCAGTATCGCGCGGAGGCCGATGTCACGGTCGCCTTGCGTGACTCGTTACGCGGCAAGATCGTGTGCATCGAGCGCGCAGACCCGGGGTTTGACTGGCTCTTCACTCGGGAAATTGCCGGCTTCATCACGCGTTTCGGAGGCGAGAACTCGCATATGGCGATCCGGGCCCGTGAGCTCAAAATTCCAGCGGTGATTGGAGCGGGGAATCGTTTCGACACCTGGGCCGCGGCACGGCGACTCATCATCGACGGCGGCACGAAGACGGTGGAGGTGATCGCATGAATTCTGTCGCGATCACTCTCCGCCGAGACATAATCACCGATCGCGATGAAGTACGTGACGCATTGGAAGCGACCTGGTGGAGAGTATTCGATCGTCTTGGTCATCGCCCAGTACTTATTCCAAACCATGCAGGCCTCGCTCGCGATATTGTCGCGGAATATCAGCCCTCCGCTGTACTGCTCACGGGTGGCGGAACGCCGATTCCGGGGAGTGGGAACGTTCGCGACGAAGTTGAGAGCATGTTGCTCAACTACGCCGGACGGCACGATCTCCCGCTTCTCGGCGTCTGCCGCGGCATGCAATCCATCGCGCTATCCTTCGGTGGTGCATTGAGTACGACCAACGGCCACGTCCGACGGCTCGAGATGCTGCAGACCCGCTACGGGGAGCATCGCGCGCTCTGCTTCCATGAACAGGGCTTGCGACGGCCACCGCGCGGATTCCGAGTGATCGCCCGCTCTGTCGACGGGACGATCGAGGCGATTGAGCATGAAAATCGCCCAATTCGCGCAATAATGTGGCACCCAGAACGCAATACGGATCTTGGCGAGGCCGACATTGCACTGCTCGCCGACTCCCTGATGTATTGAAGAGAGAATGATGACGCATAAACAGAACGGAGCGACGATCCACGCAATCATTCTCGCGGCCGGACGCGGTTCCCGGCTCCGCTCTCTCACGGACTCGACACCCAAATGCTTAGTGGAGTTGGACGGGAGAGCACTCCTTGATCGTGCGATCGACTCACTTCGTCGAGGCGGTGTCACAAAGGTGACGGTAGTGGCGGGTTACCGCGCCGATACCCTGCGCTCGTGGGTTCGTCTAGGTCGGATCGATACCTTACTCGTGAACGACGAGTGGGAGTCCTCAAACATGGTGACTTCCCTGCTACTTGCACTTCAACAGGAAAGCGTTGCACGGCACTCTCGAACGATCGTGTCTTACAGCGACATTTTTTACGAGCCCGCTATCGTAGAGGCCCTTGCCAGATCGGATGCGTCCTTCGCTGTGGCCTATGACCCCGACGGAGTGGACCTCTGGACGTGCCGCTTCGCCGATCCACTGGGAGATCTGGAGGATTTTCAAATTGGAGGAGACGGAATTATTACCCGTATCGGTTCGCCAGTCCTGGCTACGTCCGGCGTACAAGGGCAGTATATGGGCCTCCTCGCGCTGTCGCCCGATGCCTGCCGCAGCATTCAGGCGGCTGTCGACCCCCTCGTCGACACCCAGCTTGACATGACATCACTGCTCCAACGGCTCGTCGCCTCAGGCATCTGTTTAAAGGGCGTCCCGAATGGGGACCGATGGGGGGAGATCGACTCTCCCGAGGACCTAGAATTCTTCCGCGATGCAGGAGCGTAAGATGTTTGAGAATTTACCTACAAAGGCTCTGCGACGATTGTATGGCGAGAAGGCAGAGAGCTGTGAGCTGCAACTTCGCTCCCTCATTCCCGCATCAACGCTTCCTGTTATGAAAGAAACAACCAACGCCGGAATTTGGCTCCTTGCCTATCCAACGCATCTGACGTCCACCGAAAACTCCGGTCTGGGCGGGCTGGACATATTTCTTGCTAGCACGCGCAACGTGTTCAGTCACATTCATGTACTTCCGCCATTCATCTCCGGTGGAGACTTTGGATTTGCGCCGCGCAGCCATATCGATCTAGACGCGGGTGCGGGAACCTGGCAGGAACTGCGGAGACTAATGGCGCGCGCGTCAGTGTCTATCGATCTAATTTTGAACCACGTCGACGTCGCCCATCCGTGGTTCGAAGCCGCGCTGTCCAGCACCGATGACGAAGCGGATCGGTACTTCATCCGGGTGAATCCCGCTGCGGATTTCAGCTCGATTGCGCGGTCGCGGCATCACCCTCCGGTGACGGCCTTTCGGGATCAAGACGGCAACGAACGTTACTACTGGACGCGCTACGGTAGCAGCCAAATCGATCTCAACTATCGTGAGCCCGAGGTTCTTGTATCTATGGCATCAGTCCTGATCGAGTACGCGAGACGTGGCGTCTCGGGTCTCCGCCTGGACGCACTAGCATTCGTGTGGAAGGATCTTGCCCGTCTCAGCGCTAACGAACCCGAGGTCCTCGACATCCTGGAAGTATTCCGGTGGCTCGCTAACCAAACCGGAATTGCTGATTTGATCGCCGAAGGGGACGTCCGGAATGGGCACAGCGCATACGTTACGCCTGACGGTCGACGGGCAACGATTGCGTACAGATACGAGAGCGCACCCATCGTTCTGGCGACCATACTCCGAGCCGAAAACTCTCCGTTCGTGAACTGGATCGTCAGAGATGGCCAGCAACTGAACACTACAGCAGCATTCAATTTCCTCTCGACACACGACGGCGTCTACCTGCGCCCCACAGACCCACCTTTGTTACCCGAAGATCTTGAAATTCTCGTCGATGCCACGCGAGCCAATGGCGGTACGGTCGTCGAGAGGCTGGTCGGGAATAGTGTTGTGCCGTACGAGCTGGATATCTCCGTGATCGATCTTCTCGACGCCGGGGGTGA
Source organism: Microbacteriaceae bacterium VKM Ac-2855 (assembly GCA_013204985.1). Classification (GTDB taxonomy): domain Bacteria; phylum Actinomycetota; class Actinomycetes; order Actinomycetales; family Microbacteriaceae; genus Rathayibacter. Next base: position 146,368 of record JABMLG010000011.1, on the reverse strand, counting down.
CGGTGCGGACCGTCTCCGCGCGGGACTCACTATCGTCTGCTGGCTCCCCGGCACTCCTCTGATCTACCTCGGCCATCTTCTCGGCATCCGTAACCACGAGCTACTCGTGCGCACCTCGGGCGACGAGCGTGCCCGCAGCCGCGGACAGAAAGACCTCGACGAGGCGTTGCGGGAGCTGCAAACCGGCCTGGGTGCGCGCGTCATAGACTTGCTTGAGGAATTTCGACACATACAGGCTCGGTCTGATGCCTTCGCCGCGGACGCCGAAATCAGCCTCGGCCCGAACTTCGGCCCCTCCGTGATCAGCGTGGTGCGCTCGGGTTCCACCAGCCGCGCACTATGCCTGCTCGCGCTCGGTGAGGCAATTCGGGTATACATCCCGGACGAGTTCGCTGAATTCAGATCCAGTAGCCAGCCTATCGCCCTAGATCCGTGGCAATCCATTGTGCTACTCGAGAGTTCTCTTGAGGCATGTGCCTAATGCAGTCCGATCCGTTTGCCCTTCTCCGGCACCGCTTCATCGACGGCGCAGGACTCGAATTCGACGACCATTATCGCGCGGCGCAGCTCCCGCTGGTCGCTCCTAACCATCCGCGAGCCCTCGAGACTCTCCCTGGAAGGGACTACCGCAATGGATCGTACGATCGTGCACGGACTTCGCTGGTCATGGATCTCGCGCCGGCGCTCGTGGACAGCCTCATATTCCGCACCGTCTGCGAACGGCTGCGCATCACGACATTCGCGCCCAAGGTGGCCTTCGATGCGTTGGCGAAAAGAATGAAGACTCTACACGCCACGATTGTGGGTGACGTGCCCTTCGTCGCCGCGACGCACGCCGCGGCCGTCCGATCGATAGCGAACAAGGTCGGCGTTCTGCGGCCGCGTCTGCACGGACCGTTCATCGGAGATTTCAACGTAGGCAGGATCTATCTGCCGCTCGAGTTTTGTAAGCCGCGCGAGTTACGCGCTCTCGCAGAGTGGAACGACCTCTTCGGAAAACCGCTTCCGCGACTCGTCGCTGTCGGAATCCTTAACCTGTCCGAGGAACTGTCTGCCTCGGAGTCCGCTCAACTTGCACAATTGATCTCCGAATGGGACCTTGCTCCTTCTCCGATTGCCGTTGACCGGCTGAGCTGGACGCAGACGCATGACGACCTCACCCTTCGATCACATCGTCTCGAGTCTATTGACCTCAAGGAGAACCTGCAGTGAATGTATTCCAGTCACCTGATATCAACCCGAAGACGATTCGTATCCATGAAATTCGATACACTGTCATCATTCCGACCTATCAACGTAAAGAGCTACTTCGTTCCACGATCGCGTCCGTGCGCACAGCAGCGGGCGACCGTAGCGATATTGAGATAATCGTCGTCGATGACGGCTCCAATGATGGTACTGGGATGTACGTCGCGACGCTTACGGATGGGCCGGAAACTATCTACGTCCGGCAGCCCGATCGCGGGTTTCGGGCCGCACGGGCTAGGAATCTGGGATTACGAGTCGCCCGCGGGCTCGATGTCGTCCTCCTGGACTGTGGAGTCACGGTGCAAACCAACTTTTTCGCAGTGTTGGATGATCGCGAGAGCTGCAAGGCGACCGTCGTCGTTTTCCCGGTAGTCGGCTTTAGTAATGACGACAAGACTAACAACGACCTAGCGGAGGCCATCTCGTCGACAGCAGACCACGATCCCGCCCACGCCTTACTAGGGAATGCTTCATTCGCAGACGTGAGAGAGCCCGTCTTCCGCCGTTGCGGCGATGATCTTGATGCGCTGCCAGCTCCGTGGGCACTCGCGTGGACTTGTTGTCTAACAGTCTCCCGCCGCGCGCCGTTGAGCGACATATGGTTCGACGAGGAGTTCACCGGATGGGGTGGCGAGGACCTGGAGTTCGCATTACAGCTGTACCGGGCAGGAGCACAATTCGTTCTCGATCGGCGTAGCGGGGCACTTCATCTTCCCCACGCGAAGTCCGAATCGGTCAACAGCGAATCGTCCCGAGGCAATAAGCAGTATCTGCACGCCAAGCACAGACTTCCAGAGACGGCGCAGTTGTGCACAGTTTCGGCGATTGATCTCAATGACCGCCTGCTCGCCCAGTCGACGCAGTCCACATGAGCCGAGCTGGGTCCGTCGGTATTTCGACGTTTCTTCTAGGTCTGCAGCAGGCACTGCTCATCCCTTATCTCAGTCTGTTCGCCGTCCAGCAACTCGAACTGAGTCCTGTGGGTCTACTTCTCTTTCTCGGTGCTTTCCATGGCACGGGACTGATCGTCAGTCTCGCCATACCCGCTCGGGTGGACCGCTCGGCTAACGCGCATTTCTGGTTCAAGGCGCTCACACTCCTCGCGGTCCCCGGGTTTCTCCTCTTCGCAGTCCCGGTCCCACCTATTGCTGCGATCGTGGTTGCAGGTCTGTTGCTAGGCCCCGCGAGCGCGCAGAACAGTGTGTTCTTTGCAGCACTCACAGTTTCTGGAGCCTCCCGATCTTCGCTCCTGTCAACGCGGGGTCTTTTCACGATTGCGTGGGTAATCGGCCCTCTGGCGGCCTCGGTTGTGGAGGCGTTAGCTGGGTTCTCGGGTCTGTTCGTCACACTCGCCCTCGTCAACATCGTCGTCCTTGTCCAGAGGCCGCTACGGCGCCAGCAGGCCTCAGCACCGCGACCCGCGTCCTCAGCGCAACCCCATAGCCCACGCGTGAGCCGAAAGGTCATCCTCGGGTTCGTAGCATTGGTCAGCCTCCATGCCAGCAACGTGGTTGCCACGACGACAATGCCGATTGTGGTTGCCGGGATGGCTGCAGGGGACACCGGGATCGCTGGAGTTGCTTTCGCGACCTCGGCAGCGTTTGAGGCGGTCGTACTATTCGCACTCGCACGCTGGTCACTACGGCGTCATGAGCGGGCGGTGATTCTGCTCGGCTGCATTCCCGGTGCTGCCTATTACGTAATTTTGGCGTCAACCGGCTCACCGTGGGCTGTTGTGGCGGCACAACTCCTCAACGCTGCCTTTATCTCAGTCGCCGTGGGAATCGGGATGACCTGGTTCCAGTCTCTGATGCCCGCTCGACCAGGGCTTGCAACCGGGCTGTTCATGAACGCGTCGCGCATCGCCTCCCTGGGCACGGCTCCTCTTATCGCGGCTACCGCCGCGGCGACGCACAGTTACCAGCCCGTCAGCTGGCTTGCACTTGCGTTGCTGTCGCCCGCGGTAATGATCCTGCTGCTGTTCCGACGCACCACGCTCGCACGCGAGGGCTGGCACGGCGGTTCCAGGTAACGTCAGATAGTCCGGATCGCTGCCGACCTGGTGCGAGCCGGCGACACGGTTCCCGGGTCTTCATCCACACCCACCCGTGGTCCTGAACGTTCGGCGGCGGCCGTCCGATTCGACCACAATGTAACCCGATGCCTCTTCTCCCCGACGCGCCGGAACCGCGCAAGGTCCTCACCCGCGACGGCCTGTGGGTCGCGACCTACGACATCGGCGATCCTGATGCCCCGGTCGTCTTCGCTTTGCACGGCTTCGCGTCGTCGTTCACGGTCAACTGGTGGCGCACCGGGTGGGTGCGCGAGCTGACGCGGGCCGGCTACCGCGTCGTCGCGATGGACCAGCGCGGGCACGGCGCGAGCGACAAGCCCCATGTGTCGACCGGCTACCGGATGGACCTCCTGGTCGCCGACGTGCGCGCGGTGCTCGACACGTACATCCTCGACGACGTCGCTTTCGTGGGCTATTCGCTGGGCGCTCGGGTCGGGTGGCACGCGGCGCTGGAGCTGCCCGTGCACATCAGTCGTGCCGTCTTCGGTGGTATCCCGGATGGCGACCCGCTCACCCGTTTCCGCGTCGACCAGGCTCGCGCCTTCATCGACGAGGGCACCCCCGTCGAGGACCGCCTCACGCAGGCCTACCTGACGATGGCCGAGGCCACGCCCGAGAACGACCTCCCCGCTCTGGTGGCGTTGGTCGAAGGGATGCGCGGCAGCCCGCAGCCCGATCGGTTGAACCCGCCGCAGCAGCCGGCGCTCTTCGCTGCGGGCAGCGAGGACCGCATCCTGCCGGCCTCGCGGTCGCTCGCGGAGGCGACGCCGCGGGGTGAGTTCTTCGAGATCCCCGGGCGCAACCACTTCAACGCGCCGACGTCGCGGCACTTCCGCGATGCCGCGCTGGAGTTCTTGTCGCGGCCGACCCCCGTGCTCGCCGATCCGCCGCCCGCCGGCTTCGCCGTGACCCCGTTCGCCGCGACGACCGTGCCCGTGGTCGGTTCCGACGACGTTTGGCCCGTGCGCCGCGTGCTCTGCGTCGGCCGCAACTACGCCGAGCACGCCCGCGAGATGGGCGCCGATCCGGATCGTGAGCCGCCGTTCTTCTTCAGCAAGCCGGCGGATGCGGTCGTCCCCGCCTCGGGCGTGCTGCCGTACCCGCCGCTCACCTCCGACCTGCACTACGAGATCGAGCTGGTCGTCGCGATCGGACGCGCCGCGGCCGATGTGCCGGTCGCCGAGGCTGCCGGCTGCATCTACGGCTACGCGGTGGGTGTGGATCTGACCCGGCGTGATCTGCAGAACGACGCGAAGGCGTTGCGGCGTCCGTGGGACTGGGGCAAGGCCTTCGACGCCTCGGCCCCGATATCGCCGATCGTCGCGCGTCCGAATGAACTGACGTCGGGCTCGATCACCTTGGCGGTCAACGGCGAGACGCGCCAGAGCGGCGACCTGGCCGACATGATCTGGTCGGTCGCCGAGATCATCTCGTTCGCCTCCCGCTCCATCCGCCTCGAGCCGGGCGACCTGATCTTCACCGGCACCCCGGCCGGAGTGGGCGCGATCGGACCGGGCGACGTCGTCACGGGCGCGGTGGCGGGCGTCGGCGAGCTGCGGTTCACGGTCGGCCCCGCGCCCACCCGGCCCACGCCCACCCGATAGGTGTGCGCCCAGGTGCCCGCTGTACTCTTGTGGGCGGTGCGCCGGGAAGTCTGGTCGGCGGGCGAGCATCCGCTCGCCCTCGATCTCCGACCGACCCCGGGAGCCTCATGACCACCCGCACCTCCGCCCTGCGCCGGATCCTCCGCGAGGAGCGAACCGGCGGCGCCCTCCTGCTCGCGGCGACCCTCCTCGCACTCGTGCTCGCGAACTCTCCCGCGGCCGACGTCTACGCGGGTATCCGCGATTTCCAAGTCGGTCCAGCCGCCCTGCACCTCGAGCTGAGCCTCGGCGCATGGGCCGCCGACGGCCTGCTGGCGATCTTCTTCTTCGTCGTCGGCCTCGAGCTCAAGCAGGAGTTCGTCGTGGGCCGGCTGCGGGATGCGCGCACCGCGATCCTGCCCATCGCCGCGGCGGTCGGCGGCGTCGCCGTACCCGCACTGATCTACCTCGCCTTCACGGCCGGTGTCGGTGCGGATGCGACGCGCGGCTGGGCGGTCCCGGTCGCGACCGACATCGCTTTCGCCGTCGCCGTGCTCGCCGTCGTCGGGCGAGGATTGCCGCCCGCCCTGCGCACCTTCCTGCTCACCCTCGCCGTGGTCGACGATCTGCTCGCGATCACGATCATCGCCGTGTTCTACACCGCCCAGATCACGGTGCTCCCCCTCGTGCTGGCGATCGTCCCACTCGTGCTGTTCGCGCTCGCGGTGCGGCGCGGTGTCCGTGCGTGGTGGCTGCTGCTGCCCCTCGCCGTGACGACGTGGGCGCTGGTGCACGCCTCGGGCATCCACGCCACTGTCGCGGGGGTGCTGCTCGGTTTCGTCGTCCCGGTGGTCGCCACCTCGCGGGCTCGCGTGCCCGACGGTACAGATGCGCAGGGTGCACCGCGCTACTCCGGGCTCGCGCACCACTTCGCCGAACGGTGGGGAACCCTCTCGACCCTCGTCGCCGTGCCGATCTTCGCGTTCTTCTCGGCGGGCGTGGCCGTCGGTGGCCTGTCCGGTCTGGCGTCGGCCTTCGAGGACCGCATCACCCTCGGCATCGTGGCGGGCCTGGTGCTCGGCAAGGCGATCGGCATCACGGGCACCACCTTCCTGCTCACGCGCCTGCCGGGTCTGCGGCTCGACCCGAGCCTGCGCTGGCGGGAGCTGATCGGCATGGCCTTCGTCGCGGGCATCGGCTTCACCGTGTCGCTCCTCGTCGCCGAACTCTCGTTCGGCAACGGCACGCTGGCCGACGACCACGCGAAGGTCGGGGTGCTGACCGGTTCACTGATCGCCGCGCTCCTGGGCGGCTCGATCCTGAGCATCGCGGGTCGGCGCCCGCGAGTCTGATCGCCGAGTCGGAACGCGTCAAGTACTGGCGTTCGCGAGCGAATCGGAGTGTGATGGGCGTTCATACTCGAAAGCTCGAGGAACGAGAGTGGGCCCTATGAAGATCGTGCGCTACGCGGGCGACAGCTTGCCCACCGGTTCTGCGGTCGCCGAGGCTCTGCTTCAGCACGCCGTGCGAGTCGCTGCCGCAAGAGCTGTCGTGGCCGTCGATATACCGGTTCTCGACACAGATGGCGGAGTCCGGATCCACACGTTGCTGCTCGGTCCGAACACGACCTTGCACGTGTATCCGATCGCCGATATCGAGGATGAGGAAGGCCGTTTCCCGGTTCCGCCATTTCCCTCGGTGCACGCACGCGCTATGGCCGGGGCTCGCGACCCGGACTTCGACGCCGCCTGGGCGAGCCCGCTCGACCTCTGACCCAGCCCCTGCAACCCCGACCCCCACTTACCCCGACCCCACCGCAGCCATCCTGCGAGGGACCCCTCCTGTGCGCGTCGGACCCCCTCCGGGCGGGTCCCGTGCGCACAGTGAGGGTCCCTCGCAGAAACTGCCCGGCGGCAGCAGGTACGCCGCGCTGCTGGCGCCACGGAGACGAGGACGCAACCTCGGTTGAGAGTGATCGTCAGCCGTGATCGGGGTCGACGAAGCATCTCAGCCGAGGTTGCGTCGATACCGGCTCCCGGGGGCAGCCGGTCAGGCGGCGCTGCTGGCGCCGTTCGGGATCGCGGCGACGGCGCGTGGCTCGCGGCGGTGGTGCACGTAGAAGCGCCAGTCCTCGCCGCCGGCTCGGACGGCGACCTGCACCGGCCTCGCCATGCGCACCTCGCGCGCGATCAGCGCGTCTCGGATCGCCTCGACGTGTATTTCGACAGGATCGCTACTCGCCACGACGGGCGGCACCACGACTCGGATCACACTCAACTCCTCGGCCGCGTCATTGCGGCTTCACCTCTGCACGTGCGGAGCGACAGCCTCAGCGATCGAACCGCACCCCCACCTCAGGGTACGACGTCGGCGCCGATCCCACCACGGCGAATCCGGCTGTCTCCGCTCGAGCAGCGACCGCAGCCAGGGTTGACACAAGCCGGTCCCCACGCGACGGAAACGGGTCTTCGCGACCATGCATCCCCGCCGACGTTGTTTTCTCCCCGCGTTCCCCCGGTCGCACTCGAGCGTCAGTGCGCGATCGCGGCGTCGATCGCCGCGAGCTGCTCCGCGCTCAACGGACCCGCGGCCAGCGCCGCAACGTTCTGCTCGAGCTGCTCGACACTCGAAGCGCCGATGATCGCCGAAGTGACGGCGCTTGAGCGCAGCACCCAGTTCAGCGCGAGCTGCGCGATCGACTGAGAGCGCGCATCCGCGACCTCTTTCAACGCCAGGATCATCCGGTGGTAATCGCCCGCCAGAGCGCCGGGCTTGAGGAAGTGCCCGACGGCCGCGCGCGAATCGGGCGGTACCTCGCCCGAGAGATAGCGGTCGCTGAGGAGGCCCTGCTCCAGCGGAGAGAACACGATGGACCCGATGCCCTCACGCTCGACCGTCTCGAGCAGCCCCGACTCCTCCGGACGCCGGTCGAGCATCGAGTAGCGCGGCTGGTGGATGAGCAGCGGCACACCGTGCGCAGCGAGCGCGTCGCGCGCAGCGATCGTCTGCTCGGGCGAGTAGTTCGAAACGCCCACATACAGCGCCTTGCCCTGCTGCACCGCGCTGGCCAGCGCTCCCATCGTCTCCTCGATCGGCGTCTCGGGGTCGGGACGGTGCGAGTAGAAGATGTCGACGTAGTCCAGGCCGAGCCGGCCGAGGCTCTGGTCCAGCGACGACAGCAGGTACTTGCGCGAGCCGTGGTCGCCGTAGGGCCCCGGCCACATGTCGTAACCGGCTTTGCTGGATACAAGGATCTCGTCGCGGTACGGGCGCAGATCCTCCGCGAGGATGCGCCCGAAGCTGGTCTCGGCCGAGCCGTAAGGCGGGCCGTAATTGTTCGCGAGGTCGAAGTGCGTGATGCCGAGATCGAAGGCGCGACGGATGATCGCGCGCTGCGTCTCGACGGGCTTGGTGAAACCGAAGTTGTGCCAGAGACCGAGCGAGAGCGCGGGCAGCTTCAGCCCGCTCCGCCCCGTGCGGTTGTAACGCATCGTCTCGTAACGGTCATCGGCGGGGAGGTACGTCATCGTTCTCTCTTTCAGAGGTAAGCGGCCTGTTCAGTGTGGTGCGGAAACGGATGCGCGGGCAAGCGCTTTCTGCGTGGCACGGACGGATTCGACCACGGCGTCGAGCCCGCCACCGACCTTCACCACGACCGTGGGCACATCACCGGTCGCCACGAAGTCCGCGAGCGCCGTCGCGCTGAGCAGGCCGGCGCCCACGGGCGCGTGCGCATCCGCCCAGTCGCCGGATGCGACGCCGGACACCCCGAGGATGCGCAGCCGGCCCGCATCGGCTGCAAGCCGCGCGTGTTCCGCGGGCCCGTCCATCCGCCCGGTATCGAGGTAGGAGCGACCCCAGTTGATCGCGACATCCAGGCCGGATTCGAGTTCGCTCGGTAGATCGAGGAAGCCCTTCAGCGGGGTCGGTCCGGCGTACGAGTCGCAGTGCTCGAGCACGACGTCGACGCCGCACCACTCCCACTCGCCGATCTCGGCCAGGCTCGCGGCGAGAGCCGCTCGATGCTCTGGCAGCCGCGCGACATCCACACGCGGCGCCGAGTGCAGCAGTACGGCCTCCACGGTGCCGACCCCCACGGCCGCCGTTCGGGCGCGTTCGACGAGATTCACCGCCCGGCGACGCCGGCTCTCATCCGGTGACGCGAGTCCGAAGCCGCCCGCCATCGTGGCCGGCAGCAGGGTGAGGACGTGCCGGCCCGAGGCCGCGAGCCGCGCCAGCATCCGCTGTTCGTCGGCGACGTAGCCGCTGCCGAACGGGATCTCGAAGCCGTCGCAGCCGGTGCGCTCCGCGATCTCATCGAGTGCCTCCAGCCGCGAGTCGGAGGGATACGCCCCGACGAGCAGGCGCACTCAGCGAGCGCCGGCCACGCGCGGTGAGCCGGGCAGATCGAGATCGCGGATGTACGCGGCCAGGTCGAGCAGCGGCTGACCCTCGTGCGCTCCGATCCCTTCGGGCTTCCATCGGCTGATCGGCTCGATCGTCAGCCGCGAGCTGTGGCTGAGGTAGAACTTCGCCGAGGTGGGGTACCGGGTGTTGATGGTGTGCTCGGCGACCGTGAGTAGTCGCTGCACGGCGATCGCGTCCCCGGCCGGCTCGTCGTCGTAGTGGGCGCAGAGCCACGCGACGAACTCGGGGTAGATGTTGGCCGCGTATCCCGAGAGCCCGGCCGCACCCAGCTTCAGGGAGTCGGTGAGCGACGAGATCTGCGCGTTGAACAGCCGCATCCGCGTGCCCCGGATCGCGTCCAGGCGTGCGCCGAGGGTCTCGATCGAGTGCGAGGTGTCTTTGTAGAACACGAAGCGTCCGGTCTCGGCCATCCAGGTCACGTTCTCCAGCGACGGCAGCCGCTTGAAGGGCACCGGGCACTCGTAGATCCCGAAGTCGACCCCCGGATTCGCGTCGAGGATGAACGAGACGGTCTCGCGCCACTCCTCCTCCGTCGTCGTCAGCCCGCCGACCAGGGACGAGATCAGCACCACGGCGTCGACCCCGGTCGCGGCCATCGCGGCGGCCGAGTCCGCCTGCTCCTGGGGCGATCCACCCGAGACGGACGACGCGACCACCGGCACGCGGCCGGCGGAGCGCTGCACGACGCGCGAAGCGAGATCCAGACGCTCCCGCTCGGTCAGGTCGTACATCTCGCTCGAGAGCGCGACGGTGAAGATCCCCGCGGCGCCGTTATCGATCAGCCAATCGGTCAGGGCGTCGACCTGCGGCCAGTCGATCGCGCGATCCTCGCGGAACGGCGTCAGCATCACGGGCCAGCCGCCGTCGGGCAGCACCCGGGTCGAGGTCGAGGCGACGGGATTCGGTTCGGTGGTGGTCATTGCGGTCCTTTGCGATTCGGATGGAGAAGGAGTCGGATGTAGAAGGGCGTCAGCCCTTGAGCGAGCCGCTAACGAGGTCGAGCCGCCAGTAGCGCTGCAGGAAGAGGAAGAGGGCGATCAGTGGGATGGTCGAGACGAGGCAGCCCATGATCACGACGTTGTACGTGTTCGGTTGGTCGTTGCCCTGGTTCATCAGCGAGTAGAAGCCGACCGTCAGCGGGAACATCTCGGTGCGCGAGAGCATGATGAACGGCAGCAGGAAGTTGTTCCAGATGCCGACGAAGTGCAGCAGGAACACGGTGATCAGACCGGGCACCATCGGGTAGATGGCGATCCGCGAGAAGATCCCCCACTCGCTCGCACCGTCGATCCGCCCCGCCTCGAGCATCTCGTTCGGCACCACGGCCGTGGCGTAGATGCGGCAGAGGTAGATGCTGAACGGGCTGATCATGCAGGGCAGCAGCACCGACCAGTAGGTGCCGGCGATGCCGATGCTCGAGAGCAGGAGGTACTGCGGGATCGCGAGGATCACGCCGGGGATGAGCACTCCGATCAGTAGGAAGTTGAAGACCAGCTTCTTGCCACGGAACGAGTACTTCGCCAGGCCGTAGCCCGCGAGTGCCGAGACGAGAGTACCCAGCAGCCCGCCGCCTCCAGCGAAGATCAGGCTGTTCAGGCACCACGACCAGAACGCGCCGTCGCGCACGGCCAGCAATTGGCCGAGGTTCTCGGTGAAGCCTCCCGTGAAGCTGGGCCAGAGCGAGAAGGTGGTGAAGAGTTCGCCCGACTTCTTCGTGGCCGCCGTGAACAGCCAGAACACCGGAAGGAGGCAGTAGACGGCGCCGACCAGGAGCACGGCGGTGGGCCAGAACGCCGCGCGCGGCTTGGTCACCGTCGGACCCCGGCGCTTGGGCGGCGCCGCCTCGACGATCACGGGTGGCAGCTTGGTGAGGGTGTCGGTCATGGTTCAGTCCTCTCCGAAGGCGCGCGACTGCAAAAAGCGCAGCAGGCCGAGCGAGGCGATCAGGGTGATCAGGGTGACGACGACCGAGGTCGCGGATGCGGAGAACAGGTCGTTCGTGACGAACGCATCGCGGTAGATCAGCATCATCGGCACCCAGTCCGAACCGATCACGGTGGTCAGGGTGACGAGGGTGTTCGGTTCCGAGAACACCTGCAGCGCCCCGATGATCGAGAACAGCCCCGTCATGATCACCCCCGGCACGATCAGCGGCAGCTTGATCCGCAGCGCGAGCTGCAGCTCGCTGCATCCGTCGATCCGGGCCGCGTCGTAGATCTCCGACGGCAGCCCGCGCAGCGAGGTGTACAGGATCACCATGTTGAAGCCGACCGAGCCCCAGATCGCGATGTTCGCGACCGAGAAGAAGACGGAGTCGGGGCCGAGGAACACCGGAGCCGGCAGTCCGAGCGCGGCAGCCACATCCGTGAACGGGCTCACGCCGGGCAGGTACAGGAACCCCCACATCAGCGCCGCGATCACGCCCGGTACCGCGTAGGGCACGAAGATCGCGATGCGCGAGAAGCGACCGAAGCGGGTGGACAGGTTGTCCAGCAGCAGCGCGAAGATCAGGGCCAGGATCATCGTGATCGGCACGGAGATCAGCGCGAAGGTCAGCATCCGCCCGAAACCGGCCCAGAGGGCGCCGTCGGTCAGCGTTCTGGCGTAGTTGTCGAGGCCGACGAAGGTCTCCTGCTTCACGCCGAGACCGCTGCCGCTGACGGTGTTGCCGCGGAAGCTGAGCCAGACCGTGTACAGCAGCGGCACGGCGAGCAGGCCGACGGCGAGGATGATCGCCGGAGCCACGAAGAACCATGGGGCGGCGCGCGGGGCCAGGGCCGCGCGCCGCACCGGAGCCGTGGTCGTCATCACGGAGCTCGTCATTCCGGCGCGACCTCGTAGCCGGACTTCTCGAGGTCTGCGACGGTCGCCTCCTGCACGGTGGCCAGCGCATCCGTGAAGCTGCCCTTCTCGTTCACCGCGGCGCTGAAGGCGTTGTTGAAGGCGTCGTAGGCGACCGAGACGTTCGGGCCCCAGGTCACCGTGGCCGTGATGTCGTCGATCTCGTTCGCCGTGGCGTAGAAATCGGGCTGGTTCGGCAGCAACGCCGGGGGCATCTGGAGTTCGGGCAGCTCGCGGCCGTCGAGCGCGGCCGGCCAGATGCTGGCGTACTCCACGTAGGCCTGCAGCGACTCGGTCGAGGTGTTCAGCCACAGGGCGAACTCCTGCGCCTGCTCCGGGTACTTCGCACCGGTCGTGACGATCGTGCCGCTACCGCCGAGCACTCCGGAGCTCGGGTCGGACGGGGTCCACTGCGGGATCTGCACCGCGGCCCACTTGCCTACGGTGTCCGGTGCGTTGTTGAGCAGCAGCGGCGGGGTCCAGACCGCCCCGAGCCAGCTGGCGAGCGTGCCGTCGGCCAAGGCCGCCTGCCACTCGGGCGTGAAGGTCTTGAGGGTGGCCAGGCTGCCGTCGTCGACGAGACCCTGCCAGAACGTGGCCACCTTCTGGCTCGCGGCGTCGTCGATGTCGACGCTCCACGTGCCGTCCTCCTGCGACCACCATTCGGCGCCGGCCTGCTGGCTGAGGCCGGCGAACAGCTGCGCGTCGTTCGCGGGGAAGGTCGCGAGGTACTTCGACGGATCCGCCGCGTGCAGCGCCCGCGCTGTCGCCGCGTACTCATCCCACGTCGTCGGCACGGTGAGACCGTTCGCCTCGAAGATGTCGGTGCGGTAGTAGAGGAACATCGGGGCTGTGCCCTGCGGCACCGCATAGTTCACACCGTCGAAGGTGGTCATGTTCCAGGCGGGTGCCGCCGTCTCGTCCTTGCGGTCGCCCATCACCGCGCTCACATCGGAGGCGATGCCGCTCGTGATCAGGTTCGGCAGGTTCTCGTAGGTCGTGTTCGAGAGGTCGGGCATCGTGCCGGCCTGCTTCGCGGCGCCCAGCTTGGCGACGATCTCGCCGCTACCGGTCGAGGTGTTGACGTTGACCTGGATGTCGGGATGCGACTCGTTCCAGACCGCCACGATCTTCTCGATGTTCGGGGCCCACGACCAGTATTCGAGGGTGATGGGGCCGTCGGGGGTGGCGGCCGTTTCGGCCGCCGTGTCGCTGCCGCCCGCGCAGCCGGCGAGGAGGAGGGCCGACGCGGCGAGGGCCGCCACGGCCGCGAGGGGACGCTGGAACTTCTTCGTTCTCATCTGTGGTTTCTTCCCTAGGTGTGGGTCTGCAGCACTGCAGTCGGATGCGCCACCGGCTCGAAACGTTACCGGTAACGATTGGCGTGCGGCCAGACTAAATCGAGGCCGTGCGGATGCGCAAGAGGCAATTCGTTACCGCTCACGTTTCTGCGCGGCGCATCGCCAGGCCACCGGCCTGGCGCCCCACCCCCTTCCTGCGAGGGACCCCTCCTGTGCGCGTCGGACCCCCTCCGGGCGGGTCCCGGGCGCACAGGGCGGGTCCCTCGCGGGAGCCTCGCGGGAACCGTCAGACCCGGGGCGGTGCCGTCGACGCGCGCACGATCAGCTCGGGTACCGGGTAGCCGACGGCGGGCTCCGAACCGGGATGCTCGATCATCGCGATCAACGTCTCCGCGGCCGCGCGACCCATCGCGTCGAAGTCCTGGCGGATCGTCGTCAGCGGCGGATGGAAGAACTCGGCCTCGGCTACGTCGTCGAAGCCGACGACGCTGACGTCCTCCGGAATCCGCCGTCCGTTGTCGTGCAGCCACAGCATCAAGCCGAGCGCCATGCGGTCGTTGGCGGCGAACACCGCGGTCGGATCCGATTCGAAGATGGCCGGGGCCGCCGCGTAGCCCGAGCGCGCTGACCAGTCCCCCGCACGGATCGGCAGCTGAGCCACCCCGGCCTGCGCGATGCTGGCGCGATAGGCGTCCGCACGGATGCGCGCCGAAGTCCAGCGATCCGGCCCGGCCAGATGTGCGATACGGCGGTGACCGAGATCGATCAAATGCTGCATCGCGGCGTGCGGCCCCGTCGTCGGCAGAGCCGCATCGGCATGCACCTCCGCGCCGCGATCGACGAAGATCGGCACCGACACGTGCAGCTCCCGCAGCGCAGTGTCGATCGCATCCGTCGGCGCCGTCGCGAGGATGCCCTCGAGGTCGCGGTTGTTGAGCACGTCGAGCGCCTCGGTCAGCTCGAGATCGTTCAGCGGGTCCAGGCTCACGATGTCGAGCGAGTAGCCGGCCCGTCGAGCCGCGTCGCTCGCGCCCTGCATCGTCTTACCGGGGCCCGTTCCGGACAGCTCATAGACCAGCGCACCGAGGCGGTGCGTGCGCCGTGTGGCCAGCGATCGCGCCGTGTTGTTGGTGCGGTAGTTGAGCGTGCGCAACGCGTCCTCGACCCGGATCCGGTTCGCGGGGCGGATTCCGCCGGTGCCCGTGAGGAAGCGCGAGACCGTCTGGTGCGACACTCCCGCGAGGCGGGCGACGTCGTAGATGGTTGCGGCCCGCGTGGGAGACTCATCCACCATCGCACCCTCCAACCCGTTACCGGTAACGATAGTGGCTGGTCCGCGCCGACAACGCGTAGCCTTCACGCATGGCCTCTGTCGTGCTCTTCCACCACGCTCAAGGACTCACTCCAGGGGTTCTCGCCTTCGCCGAGCGGATCCGCTCCGCCGGCCACACCGTGTACACGCCCGACCTGTACGAGGGTGCGAGCTTCGACTCCCTCGACGCCGGAATCGCGCACGTGGAGGAGATCGGGTTCGACACCGTCGTCGACCGCGGCCGCGCCGCTGCAACCGCACTCCCCGCCGATGTGGTGTACATCGGCTTCTCGCTGGGCGTGCTGCCGGCGCAGATGCTCGCGCAGACGAGACCGGACGCGCTCGGCGTCGTCGCGGTGTCGTCCGTCGTGCCGGGCGATGCTTTCGGCGATGTCTGGCCGACCGCCGTTCCCCTGCAGATCCACGCGATGACAGCCGACCCGCTGTTCACGACCGAAGGGGACTCGGAGACGGCGGAGGGTCTGGTCGCATCCGTCGGCGCGGAACTCTTCCTGTACCCCGGGGAGCAGCACCTCTTCGTCGACGACAGCCTTCCCGGCTTCGACGGCCCAGCGACCGAACTGTTGCTTGAGCGCGTTCTCTCGTTCGTCGACTCTCGCTGACCTCGTCGGCGACGGATGCTCAGCTGACGGCAACCTCGGCGGTGAGCTGCGTATCCACCCAGGACTGCGCGGTGAGAAAATCAGCTGAGTTGACGACCGACTTCTCACGCCATGTGCGCGCCGCTTCGTAGAGCGCCGTGTCGTCGCGGAATGCACCCACAATCTCTGGATCGCCCCCGAGTATGGGGCGCCGGACCAGGACCCAGACGGTGTTCACATGCGCCTCGCTTTCTGCTGTTTCGACGAATTGCGCGCTCGATGGGAGTGAATGCTTCGGGCAGTGCTCGGCCGAGCAGTACTGGCGGCTAGCACCACAGGTGTTGAGTATTTCAGACAGAGATCGCCGGAGCATCCAACCACGCACCACTCTGTGCACACCCTGCGGGAATGCGGCGTTCATCCATCGACGAGCTGACCTTCATGCAGTAATTTTGACCAAAACGTGGAGATGAAAAACGGCTTGCTCGCTTCGCTCGTTTATGAGACGCTGTCGGGCCTTTCTGCAAAATGAACTTCTCTCGATCCGACACAGAGGGTCGATGAGATTTTGGTCGCGTTATCGCGAGACGCGAGCGACGGGGCGGCGACCTCTGCAGAATACTCACAATTTCCGAGTGAAATGGTGGTGGAGGTTGCGCCCCGTGAAGGCCTCAGATTATCGAGTTGCACACAAGATCTCGTTGCGAGGAGAACGCGTTCGTCAGTGGCTGGAGAGCCGTTGCTGGAGTGCTGCGAACATCGTCGAATCCACCATTATGTTCGGGGATGAGATCGTCACCGATGGGTTCGCTGTCTCGCGATACTGGTTCACTTCGTTGGACCTGACCATGAAGTCCACCCCGGCTTCGGGCCCGTGGGTCGGCGCGACGTACGTCATCGACGGCGCGGCGCAGGTGACTCGGGTGGGTTCTGCGCCGGTGGACGTCGACTCGGGCATGATGCTTCTCCGAAGTGGACCGCAGGAGCACCGGCTCTCGAGTGCACGACCGATCGCGTTGATAGACATCCAGTCGAGTTGGGATCGCCTCGCAGTGCATCGGGCTTCCACTCTTCACGAGGGCGCAGTCATCACCGCGGATCCGGAATACGTTCGAGTGATGCTTGCACTCCTCACCGCGATCCTCGGATCGTCGATCGAGCCGAGTTCTGTCGGGTTCGGAGCGCTTCGCGCCGCTGTGGAGTCCACTTTGGCCGCACTCCTTCTCGAGGGTGGGAACGTGGCGCCGACGGGATCGTCGGCCGAGTGGTCGCTCTTTCAAAGAGCTACCGTCTTCATGGAGGACAACCTTCATCGGTCCTCCCTCGACGCGAACGCCATTGCGAGTGAACTCGGCGTGTCGAGGGCTCACCTCTACCGGGCATTCGCGTCAGCCGGATCGTCACCGATGAAGCTGCTTCGCGAGCTTCGGGCGATAAGCGCACGAACCCAACTCGTGGTCTCCGGAGCCACCGGTGGCGAAGAATTGGCGGGCCTGGCTGCGCGAAATGGTTTCGCAAGTCCCGCTGCGATGCGACGGGCCATCAACGCCCATGCCCGCATTTCGGCGCACGCTTTCCCGAATCGGAATTAGCGGCTCGAGCTCGCGCCGGCGGTGGGCATCGGCAGGACGAGCGTCACGGGCGCCGCGACGGGATGCGTCACCGTGGTCATCGTCGCGATGAACAGGTCCACCGGGTTCACGACCACCGCGGAAGAACTCCGACGACTCGGTCCCGGTAATGGATCCGTTCAGATCACGCACCTCCTCGGCGATGCCCTGGACCGCGGCCGGCAACGTCGGCATAAGCCGGGACGGGCCACCGCGGCCGAACCGCTCATCCACTCGATGCAGCCCGCCGCGCACGGCTCGGGAACCGCGTGCAGAGAGCAGTGGCGGCCCGGATGCTCGACCGGGCCGCCACTGCAGAGTTCACGTGCTGATCAGCTGCATGACGTGGCGCTCTTGATGTAGCGCACGCCATTGGCGTCCGGCGACGGCGCGAAGTCGACGACATTCGTCGCCACGATGGAGCCGTCGTTGAAGTCGTGCAGGATGCCCGAACTGTCGAGGACGAAGCGGTTCGTGAACGTGTTGTTCGACTCCGTCTCGATGACCCGCGCGCCGGGAACGGTCGCGACGAGCGTGTCCGTACTACCGGCGCGGGTCCGGAGCTCGCCCGTCGTCGTGATGTAGCGCACACCGTTGACGTCGGGCGACGGCGCGAAGTCCACGACATTCGTCGCCACGATAACGCCGTCGTTGAAGTCGTGCAGATTGCCCGAACTGTCGAGGACGAAGCGGTTCGTTCGGGTGCCGTTCGACTCCGTCTTGACGACCGTTGCGCCGGGAACCGTGGCGGTGAGCGTGTCCGTACTACCGGCGCGAGTGCGGAGCTCGCCCGTCGTCGTGATGTACCGCACACCGTTGACGTCGGGCGACGGCGCGAAGTCCACGACATTCGTCGCCACGATAACGCCGTTGTTGAAGTCGTGCAGGTTGCCCGAACTGTCGAGGACGTAGCGGTTCGTGAACGTATTGTTCGACTCCGTCTTGATGACGCGTGCGCCGGGAACGGTCGTGATGAGCGTGTCCGTACTACCGGCGCGAGTGCGGAGCTCGCCCGTCGTCGTGATGTAACGCACACCGTTGACGTCGGGCGACGGCGCGAAGTCCACGACATTCGTCGCCACGATAGCGCCGTTGTTGAAGTCGCGGAGGTTCTTCGAGCTGTCGAGGACGTAGCGGTTCGTGAAGGTGCCGTTCGACTCCGCCTTGACGACCGTTGCGCCGGGAACCGTGGCGGTGAGCGTGTCCGTGCTGCCGCTGCGAGTCCGCAGTTCCGCTCCGGTCGCGTTCGGGTTGACCGAAACGCCGGCCGCGGTCGTCGCGCTTCCCGCCATCGCCGTGACCTGAGCATTCACGCCCGTCACGCCGGCGTCGAGCGGGACGGACAGTCGTCCCTGCGCGTCGGTGACGCCGGTGATCGTGCTTTGACCGCCGCTGGTTATTCCCGCGGGGAGGAGGACCGTCACCGGGACACCCGCGGCCGGTACGCCATTCGCGGTCGCGGTGACGATGGCCGGTGCGGACCCGCATGCGGGAACAGCGTAGGAGCTGCGGTCGAAGGCGAGCGTCACGTCAGTCGGTGACGCCGCTGCGTGGGGGGCTGCGGCAGCCATAGCGATGACGGGCACGGTCCAGGCCGCTCCCTTCACGACGGTTCGGCGGTGGACGGAGGAGGAGCCGGGGCCCGGTGGGGGTGGAGAGGTCGACATAGGAATCCGATCGCGTGAATGATGGTCGGTGAGCGCTCCGATTGTTCGCTACCCACGGACGGTCCCATCGGCAATCCCATTCGGGCGCAGCAGGCGTCTCACGGCGACCTCGACGCCACGTCGAGTGATCTCGTCACTATAACGAGCAATATTCAGCTCCGATTCGCGGTGGACGTCTCTTCGACACGTTGGAGTCGCCTCGTGCTCCGCGAAGCGACTCTCGCGCGAGGTCGCGGCAGTGCTCCTCGATGTCGCCCCCGCGAACCTCGAGATGCGTTACCCGAGGGGTGTCCGAATCACTACGCCGACCGTGGAGCCCGTACCCGACGCTCTCGAATATCTCCTCGCCCAACTCGAATGACGGATGCGAGCGGACGCAGCCGGGCGCGTTGCATCCGCACCGGTGAGCAACGATAATAGAGAGATCGCCTCACCTTTCGAGGCGGTAGCGGGTCGGGGTAACCGTGCGATGGACCCCGACCCGACCTCAGGCGCCCGGGTTCGTTGCCTTGCCGTCCAACCACAGTTCGGTGGACGCATCACTGTGCGTGCCGCCGCTGTCGACGTGTTTCTCACTGATGGTCGGACCCTTCTGGATCACGTGCACCATCGCCATCGCGTGTCCGCGACCGAGACCGAAATCCTCCGCCAACCATGCGACGATCGCGCCCGCCTTCACGCCCGGTTCGTCGAGGCCGCGCTCGTGCGCAAGGGCGACGATCTGCCGCGGGGTGAGCCCCGTCTTCTCCTCGACCTTGTCGAGATACGCCTGGAATGACATGTCGCAAGTATGCCCGCCGCGGGCCGTTCTCGGCTGTGCCACAAGCCGGTTCGCGCGGAATACCACGCACCTAGGATGTGTTGTAGCCCTCGGAGCCCGGAAACGTACCAAGCGACCGTCGCCGGGCTCCCATATGCATCTGAACCGACGCATCTGAATCGATCAAGAGGAGTGCCATCGTGCGCGACATCGTCATCATCGGATCCGGCCCCGCCGGCTGGACGGCGGCCATCTACGCCGCGCGCGCCGAGCTGAAGCCGGTCGTCGTCGCGTCCTCCGTCGAGATCGGTGGCGACCTGATGAACACGACCGAGGTCGAGAACTTCCCCGGTTTCCCCGACGGCGTTATGGGCCCGGAGCTCATGATGCACATGCAGGCTCAAGCCGAGAAGTTCGGCACCGAGACCTTCTACGACGACGTGACGAGCCTCGACCTCGAGGGTGATGTCAAGACGATTCACCTCGGCTCTGGTGAGTCCGTCCAGGCTCGAACCGTCGTGGTCGCGACCGGCTCCGCCTACCGCAAGCTCGGCCTGCATGACGAAGAGCGACTCTCCGGCCACGGCGTGTCGTGGTGCGCCACCTGCGACGGCTTCTTCTTCAAGGGCAAGACCATCGCCGTTGTGGGCGGCGGCGATTCCGCCATGGAGGAGGCGACGTTCCTCACCAAGCACGCCGCGAAGGTCTATGTCATCCACCGCAAGGACACCCTGCGCGCCTCGAAGGTGATGCAGAAGCGCGCCTTCGACAACGAGAAGATCGAGTTCGTGTGGAACTCCGAGGTCGTCGGCATCTCGGGCGAATCGCACGTCAACGGCGTGAAGCTCCGCGACACCGTCACAGGTGACGAGTCGAAGCTCGAACTCGATGGCCTTTTCATCGCGATCGGCAACGATCCTCGCACCCACATCGTGCACGGCAAGCTCGACCTCACGAGCGAGGGCACCATCGCGGTGACCGGTCGCTCGTCCCAGACCTCCGTTCCCGGCGTTTTCGCCGCGGGCGACGTCATCGACCCGACGTACCGTCAGGCCGTTACCGCCGCCGCCTCAGGAACGGTCGCCGCGCTCGACGCGGAGCACTACCTGGCCGCCCTCGACGACAAGACGTCGCCGATCGACGGTCGCCCCCAAGCTGAACCCGAGCTCGCAGACGCGGCTCACTAAGGAGAATCGGAATGTCCAACGCTAAGAGCGTCACCGACGCCAGCTTCCAGGCCGACGTCCTCGACTCGGAGAAGACCGTCCTGGTCGACTTCTGGGCTGAGTGGTGCGGTCCGTGTCGCATGGTCGCCCCCATCCTCGACCAGATCTCGGCCGAGCACGGTGAGAAGATCGAGATCGTCAAACTGAACGTCGACGAGAACCCGCAGACCGCGGCGAAGTATCAGATCACTTCGATCCCCGCGATGAAGGTCTACCAGAAGGGCGAGGTCGTCAAGACCGTCATCGGCGCGAAGCCGAAGCCGGCTCTCGAGGCCGACCTCGCGGCGTTCCTCGCCTAGGCGTCAACACCGATGGAAAGGCCCCGATGTTTCACGTGAAACAACGGGGCCTTTTCTTGCGCCGCGCCTCGACGCATTCCCCGTGAGATTGTGGAAGCGGTCGGGGTGGAGCCGCCGATTCGGCTGCGGAGGACTTACGCTCGTCGTCGACGATGTCGGAGTAAGCGGGCCGGGCGCGATCATCGACCGCGTGGTGAAGGTAGTGATATCCGGGAGAGCCTCTCTCGCTCCGAACCTGGGCCGGCTACCGCACTGAGAGCCCGGTCGATCGGTCGACGTGGGCCAGCAGCGGAATCCGAAGCAGGCGCCCGATACCAGCCAACCCGCTTCGACGCTATCGCGGGCGGATAGTGGAACCGCTGCGCGGTAGGACGGATCGACCAGCCGTGCTCGATGATCAGGCAGGCAAGACACACCGGCCCGTGGGCGTGAACGGGGCACGAGCGCGAGAACCGAAGACATCCGGCTATAACGTGAGCATGGTGACCCACATCGTCACGGACGATCCTCTCCCACGTGACCGGTTACCAACGTCGCGAGGAGCTACACCGAGGGCGTCGCGTCCCCAGGCTGCGCCGCGAAGTAAGCCGATTGGCCGGTCGCGCCGGGCTGACCCTCGGGGATCGGAACCACAAAGACCGCCGTTCCGTAGGCACAAACCTCAGTCCAGTTCTGGCCCATTTCGGAGGTGTCGAAACGCATTGCCACGATGGCGTTCGCGTTCTTCGACTGCGCCTCGGCGACCATTCGCTGCATGACCTCCATCCGGCTGTCGTACAGTGCCTTCGTCATCTCCGGCAACTCGCCGCCCGCCAACGAGCGAAACCCCGCCGTAAATTGCGCGCCGATGTTTCGAGAACGCACGGTCAGGCCCATCACTTCACCGAAGACAGCATCGATACGGTAACCCGGTACGTCATTACTCGTGACGATGATCATGCTCTACTCCCGTCGATCGGATGCATCCGTGCAACTCCGAATGCACGCGACGCTACTCCCCCGTAGCTGCTCGCCAGCTCCGTGTCCCCGATGAGTTGGGGGAAACCAAAGGCTCTCCGTCCGTACGGCGACGGTTACTCGCCCCGTCGCGCGGACGCCGACCCTCACGCGCGCATCCAGCGCGCCGTCACCACGACGTCCGGAGCCAACTCGACGGCGGTATAACCATGACCACGAGCCGGGGTACGCGGTGGCGAGCCGGGGAGCGTGGTGGCGGGCCGCGAGGTGGCTGCGCCTCCGACACGAGGCCGCCGTCTTCGTGGGCTCGACTCATCGGTCGGCGACATGAACGGCCTACCGGACGTCGCTCGACCACCATCTTCGCGCCACGGCAAGTAGGTGCGTCGTCTCAGCAAGGCGCTCTGCGCGACAAGGAACGAAAGTGACGTGATGCATTTCGCCTTGAAGCAAGTCGTTAATGTTTCACGTGAAACATCGGCGGCGCGAAGCCATGAATGTTTCACGTGAAACATCAAGGACCCATGCCACTCGTCGACAGGTGGAGCCGTCGATCCCCTGATTCGCAAAGGAAGCCACGGGTAGGGTATATACACCGATCGCGAGCCTGCGACGGCCTTCCACTCACTCAACGAATCGACGCCAACGTGACGAATCACGGAACGAACCTGGACCCTTGGTACAACTCCTACGCGGAGCGCACGGCCGGCCTGGCCGCCAGCGAGGTCCGAGCGTTGTTCGCCGTTGCCTCTCGGCCCGAAGTGGTATCACTCGCCGGCGGAATGCCCTTCGTGTCAGCATTGCCGCAAGACCTCGTCACCGGAGCGATGCAGCGCGTCATGCGTGACCAGGGCCCCGTGGCGTTGCAGTACGGATCCGGCCAGGGGGTGCCCGCACTCCGCGAGCAGATCCTCGACGTAATGGCACTCGAAGGCATTTCCGCCAGCGCCGACGACATCGTCGTGACGACCGGATCTCAGCATGCGCTAGAACTCGTCTCGAAGCTGTTCCTCGATCCTGGCGACGTGGTCCTGTCGGAGGGGCCCAGCTACGTCACGGCCATGGTCATCTTCAAGTCGTATCAGGCCGATATCCAGCACGTTCCGATGGACGACCACGGGCTCATTCCGGCGGCCCTGCGCGAGCACATCACCCGTGTGAAGGCGGCGGGTAAGAGGATCAAATTCCTCTACACGATCCCGACCTTTCACAACCCAGCCGGCGTCACCCTCAGCTGGGAACGCCGAGTCGAGATCCTCGAGATCTGCAAGTCCGAGGGCATCCTCGTCCTCGAAGACAATCCCTACGGCCTGCTTTACTTCGAGGAGGTGCCGCCGAAGGCCATGCGTTCTCTCGAAGAGGACGGAGTCATCTACCTCGGCACATTCTCGAAGACCCTGGCACCCGGATTCCGTGTGGGTTGGGCTCTCGCACCCCACGCCATCCGAGAGCGGTTGATCCTCGCGAACGAAGCCGCCGTACTCTGCCCGTCTTCGTTCAGCCAATTGGTGATCTCGCAATACCTGTCGACGGCGGACTGGAAGGGACAGATCGATACCTTCCGTGGGGTCTATCGCGAGCGCAAAGAAGCGATGATCGCCGGGCTTCAGAAGTACCTGCCCAGCCTCAGCTGGACGAACCCCAATGGCGGCTTCTACGTGTGGCTCACTCTCCCGGAGGAGCTCGATTCGAAAGCGATGCTCCCCCGCGCCGTCAAGGAATTGGTCGCTTATACGCCCGGCACCGCCTTCTTCGGCAACGGGGATGGCCGACAGAACATTCGGTTGTCGTTCTGCTACCCCACGCCGGAGAGCATCACCCTCGGCATCCGTCGACTCGCCACCGTGATCAATGGCGAACTCGACCTCCTGTCCACCTTCGCCGGGACCGGTGCGCTGTCCGTCGTCTCAAACGATCGTCACAACGCCACTCCGCCTCCGAACCTGTCTTGAGCGGCGTCCGTCATCCCTCGCAACGAAAAGAACCTTCTGCCATGACTGACTACTCCTCGATCGACGCTGCCCTGAACATCGTTGTGCTCTCCGGCGGAATCAGCCATGAACGCGACGTCTCGCTCCGTTCCGGCCGGCGCGTCGCCGATCGACTCGCGGCGCTGGGGCATCGGGTCACCATGCACGAGCCGGACGCGTCGTTGCTCGCCTTTCTCGCTGAGACCGGACCGGATGTCGTGTGGCCGGCGCTGCACGGGGCCAGCGGTGAGGACGGAGCGCTGCTCGGACTCCTCGAGGCGGCAGGATTCGCCTACGTCGGATCCGGCACCGACGCTGCCCGGCTGGCGTGGTTCAAACCGACCGCGAAGACCCTGGTGCAACGTGCAGGCTTTCGAACCCCGCGTTCGATCACTCTGCCGAGAGAGACCTTCCGTGAGCTCGGTGCCGCAAGCGTTCTCGAGCGTGTGGTCGCTCATCTCCCCGGGCCCGTTGTCGTCAAACCCGCTCAGGGCGGCTCGGCCCAGGGCGTGTCGATCGTCAACGAACCGAGCGAGCTTCCTCGCGCGATGGTGGAGGCGTATACCTATGCCGAAGTCGTTCTCATCGAGCAGAAGATCGAAGGCACAGAGATCGCAGCCGGCGTCCTCGACCTCGGAGATGGTGCCTTTGCGCTCCCCCTCGTAGAGATCCAGCCGGTTGCCGGCCAGTACACCTTCGAGGCGCGCTACAACGCCGGTGAGACGCGTTTTTACACTCCGGCCAGGCTCGGGTCCGGTGTGGCCGAGAAAGTCGCTGAGACAGCCGTACAGCTGCATGACCTTCTGGGGTTGCGGCACATGTCTCGGATCGACTTCATCGTCGATGGCGATGGCGAGCCCTGGTTCTTCGATGCGAACGTCCTACCAGGGCTGACGGAGACGTCGCTGATCCCGTTGGCGATCGAGGCCTCCGGTCGGTACTTGGGCGACGTGTACTCCACACTCGCGCGGATCGCAGCGCGGTAGCTCCCGCGGTCATCCCCGTGCAAGGCGAAGGCCCGATGTTTCACGTGAAACATCGGGCCTTCGTCTGTGAGCGGTCAGAGGTAGCCGTTACAGCGCCACCTCGGAGGGCTCGCCGAGCTCGGACAGAATGCGGTTGAGATCCTGGATGGAGGCGAAGTCGATGACCATCTGGCCCTTCTTCGCACCGAGAGTCACTTTCACTCGAGTGTTCAGTCGGTCACCCAGATGGTCGGCGATCGATGAGAGGTGGCCACTCTGACTGTTGCGCTCCTCCTCCGGCTCCGGTGTCGTCGTCGCCTTCGGAGTCTTCCACTGCGTCGCGATCGCCTCCGCAGATCGCACCGAGAGATCTTCGTTGATGATCTTGTCCGCGAGACGACGCTGCAGGTCCTCATCGTCGAGCGACAGAATCGCCCGCGCGTGTCCCGCGCTCAGAACGCCGGCCGCGACGCGGTTCTGTACCGCTCGCGGAAGACGCAGCAGCCGGATCGTGTTCGTGATCTGCGGACGCGAGCGACCCAACCGCGTCGCAAGAACATCCTGCGTGATCCCGAAGTCCTGGAGCAGCTGCTGGTACGCAGACGCTTCCTCCAGTGGGTTCAGTTCTGCCCGGTGCAGGTTCTCGAGGAGAGCATCGCGCAGCATGTTCTCGTCGGCCGTGTCCTTGACGACCGCGGGGATCGCGGTGAGACCGGCCTCCTTCGAAGCCCGGAAGCGTCGCTCCCCCATAACCAGCTCGTACTTCGCCTTGCCTCTGCCGGTGACCGGACGCACGACCACCGGCTGCAGCACCCCGAACTCGCGCACACTGTGCACGAGTTCGGCCAGATCGTCTTCATCGAAAACCGAACGCGGCTGAGACGCGTTCGGAACGATCTCGGTGAGAGGAATGCTGGCGAGTCGAGCACCCGGAACCGTGACCAAATCAGAGTTCGCATCTGCCTTCTGATCAGGGAAGAAGACGTCAACCGGCCGTGACTTCGTCTCATCGGCGGTCGGGATGAGCGCGCCGATGCCGCGGCCGAGACCGGTTCGTTTCGTTGCCATCAGTTCGTCACTCCTTCGTTGTGCGCGAACGGTCCACCTGGGCCTGAACCGCGCCGGGCGATCTCGGCCGCGGCTTCCAGATAGGCCAGCGATCCCGCAGAGTTGGGGTCGTAGCTCACGACGCTCTGCCCGTAGCTCGGCGCCTCCGAGATGCGTACATTGCGGGGGATCATCGTCCTCAGCACCTCCTTGGGGAAATGCTCTCGCACATCCTGCGCGACCTGGTTTGCGAGATTGGTCCGGCCGTCGTACATCGTGAGGAGGATCGTCGACACGGCGAGCTTCGGATTGAGATGACGCTCGATGAGCTCGATGTTCTTCAGGAGCTGGCTGAGCCCTTCCAGCGCGTAGTACTCGCACTGGATCGGGATCAATACCTCGCGAGCTGCGACGAAGGCGTTGATCGTCAACAGGCCGAGCGATGGCGGGCAGT
Source organism: Microbacteriaceae bacterium VKM Ac-2855 (assembly GCA_013204985.1). Lineage (GTDB taxonomy): Bacteria > Actinomycetota > Actinomycetes > Actinomycetales > Microbacteriaceae > Rathayibacter. The sequence continues at coordinate 120,024 of JABMLG010000011.1, read as the reverse complement.
CGATGAGAACGTAATGGAACGGTTCTTCCATCGATTCGAGCATGAGGTCGAGCGCGCGGCGGAGTCGTTGCTCACGCGCGACCAGCGACACCAACTCGATCTCAGCGCCGGCGAGGTGGATCGTGGCCGGAGCGCCGAATAGTGTGTCGAACTCGGGGCTCTTCTGTACCACTGTTGCGAGCGGGACTTCGCCGACGATCACGTCATAGACGCTCTCGGTGTCGGCGCGGTGCTCGATGCCGAGGGCCGTCGATGCGTTCCCCTGCGGGTCCAGGTCGATCACGAGGACGCGCGCACCCGAGCGCGCAAGCGCCGCCGCCAGGTTGACGGTGGTAGTGGTCTTACCGACGCCACCCTTCTGGTTCGAGATCGTGATCACACGGGTCGAGTCAGGCACCGGTAGCGGAGCGGCGTTCAGGATGGCGCGGCGACGCGTCATGTCGGCGATCTCACGAGCAAGAGGGGTCGACGCGTCGAACGCGGTCATTCGCCGGCTCTCTCAGGGTCAGGATGTTTCACGTGAAACCTTCGCATTAAAAAAGAGGGGCTGGTCGGATCCGTGACGAATCCGTTGCCTCCACTGTGCCAGGCCGCGCCGACGCGGGACCAGGTTGTGGACAACTGCGCGACGGCTGACGTCGCGCCCTAGTTCACTGTAGCCCGGACCACCCTCGTGATCTCGGAGAGCACGCCCTCGCCGAGTACGAGAATCTCGGGTTCGCTGAGCCGATACTTTCGGATCGGCTTCGCTGCGGCCTCGATCTCCTTCTCGGCGTTCGCACCCTTCATCAGCACGAGTTCGCCTCCGCGCCGCACTAGCGGGGCCGTCAGCGGAATCAATTTGGCGAGGGCGCTGACGGCCCGTGCGGTGACTTGGTCGAGTGGCGCATCCAGCTGAGTCTCCTCCGCGCGAGCCCGAACAACGGTGACGTTGGTCAATTCCAGATCCGCGATCTGATCGCGCAGCCAGGTGACCCGCCGCTCCATCGGCTCGATCAGCACGAAGTCCACGTCGGGTCGCACGATCGCGAGAACCAATCCCGGGAGCCCTGCGCCGCTTCCGATGTCGCCGACCCGTCCCGGCCGAAGCAACGGAGCGACAACCGCAGAGTTGAGGATATGTCGCGTCCAGAGACGCGGCAGTTCGAGAGGGCCGATCAGACCCAGCTCCTCCCCGAAAGTGGCGAGGTTGTGCGTGAAGCGACGCAGTGTCGGCAGAGCGTCCTCCGCGATCGTCGCCGCTGCAGCCGGCTCCGACTCGAGCGTGTCCGGAAGCACGACTAGGCGCGCGAGATCACAGTGTGCCGGTCGCGGCCTTCGCCGCTCGACTCGGACACGAACCCGCGCTCGGCGACGAGGTCGTGCACCAGCTTGCGCTCATAGGACGACATGGCCGGCAGAGCCGCCGAGGTGGCACCCGCCTCGATCCGCTCGATCGCGCGATCTACCAGCTGAGCAAGCTCCGTCTCGCGGGCGTCGCGGGATCCGCCGATGTCGAGGATCAGCCGCGAGAAGCCGCCCGTCTTCGTCTGCACGGCCAAGCGAGTGAGCTCCTGCAGCGCCTGAACGGCATCCGGCCGAGAGAGAACCCGCAGGTTGCTCTCGCCGGAGGCTACGACGGAGAGATACGCGCGGCCGTTGCGCACGTCGATATCGATGTCGCCGTCGAGATCGCAGATGTCGAGGAACTCCTCGATGTAGTCGGCTGCGACCTCGCCCTCCTCTTCGAGTTGCGACAGCGTGGGCGCTTCAGCGCGCTGTTCGTTCGTCTCCTCGACGAGCGGTGCGCCGTCGAACGGCGACTCGACGATGGTGTCCGTGGTGTCCGTCATGATCGGCTCCTACTTCTTTCCGGGCTGCTTCTTCGCGCGGCTCTTGCTGACCGGCTGAACGCGCTGGACCTTCTTCTCCTCGACCACGATGGTGTCACCCGTTGCCTCGTCGACGATGAGCTTGCCCTTGCGGCGCAGACGCTCCTCGCGGGCCTTAGCTGCCTCAGAGCCGGGCGTCGGCATGTTCCGGATCACGATGAACTGCTGCACCATCGTCCAGGCGTTCGAGGTCAGCCAGTAGAACATGACGCCGAGAGGGAAGGCGAAACCCGAGAACGCGAAGACCAACGGGAGGATGTAGAGCAGGATGCGCTGCTGACGGAAGGTCGGCGACGCCTTGGCCTCGGGAGACATGTTCTTCGACACGATCTGCAACTGCGTCACGAACTGCGAGGCGGTCATCAGGATGACCATGGTCACGGCGATGACGATGACCGTGCCCTGCACGGGATCAGCGGCGAGAGCGCCCTGGATCGACTGGTGCAGCGGCGCAACGCCGAACAGGTTCGCAGTACCGAACTGCTCCGCGAGCGTCTGGTTCAGCGGGCCGACGCCGGCCTTGCTCTTCTGCGCATCGTTCAGAACCGAGAACAGCGAGAAGAAGATCGGCATCTGGATCAGCAGCGGCAGGCAGGAGGCCAGCGGGTTGGTGCCGGTCTTCTTGTACAACTCCATGGTCTCGCGAGACATCGCCTCGCGAGAGAGCTGGTCACGCTTGCCTTTGTACTTGTCCTGGATCTTCTTGAGCTGCGGGGCGACCTCGAGCATCCGACGCTGGCTCTTGATCTGCTTGACGAAGATGGGGATCAGCGCCGCTCGGATGACCAGCACCAGACCGACGATCGACAGCACCCACGTGATACCGGCGGCCGGGTCGAGGCCGACGATGTTCGACCACAGCCAGTGGAAGCCGACGAGCAGGAGCTCGACGACCCATTTGAGCGGCCACAGAATGGTTCCGAGAAGGTCCATGGGGTGAGGTCAGTCCTTTCGAGGGCTGTCGACGACGACGAAGCCGAACCGCGTCACCGCGTAACTCGGCCGATGGCCGGTCTGTGTGTTTCGGCCGAGATGGGGCCAGCGCAGGCGGGTCGACGCCGGTACGTCGTCGATCCCACCCGCCGCCCAGGGGTGGCAGCGGAGAAGCCGGCGCGCCGCGAGGACACTACCGGGAAGCAGTCCGTGCATCTGTACCGCCTGAAGGGCGTACGCCGAGCACGACGGGTAGTAGCGACAGACGTCGCCGTAGAGCGGTGAGATCACCGCGCGGTAGACGCGCAGCAGCAGGACGCCGAGATTGCGCGGCAGCAGGAGCAGGAACCAGCCCACGCGAGCCGCCGTTCGCACGGAGAAGAACGTTCCTCGGCCCGGTGCGGCGACGACCGTCATCGAGAGCGACCGTTCCTCGGTGGGCGTGCGGTTCTGGCCATGGCCGTACGGATCTCGTTGTGGAGTTCGGGCCACGCCGCGTCGACGATCCCCGGCAGAGCACGGATCACCACGTCGGTTCCGGGGGCGGTGTCGGCGAGCAGGTCGTGAGCGATCGCCTTGAGCCGACGACGAACGGTGTTGCGCGTCACGGCCTTACCCACCGTCTTGGCGACGATGAATCCGAATCGTGCAGGCGCGTCAGCATCCGATCTCCGGACATACGAGACGGTGTGCGGTCCTGTGGACCGCACACCGCGACGTACGACGTTCCGATAATCGTCACCGAGAGTGATGCGGTTGGCTCTAGCCAGCACCGATCGACGGGAACCGAGGCCGCTTAGGCCGAGAGCTCGGTGCGACCCTTGGCGCGACGCGCGCTCAGGATCGCGCGGCCCGCACGGGTGCGCATGCGCAGGCGGAAGCCGTGCACCTTGGCGCGACGACGGTTGTTCGGCTGAAAGGTTCTCTTGCTCATAGCTTCTTCTCCACTTACGTATTCCGCGGCGCTTTCGACCGTGAACGTTCCTCCCGGGTGAGAGGACGCGCACGAACCAGCCCGGAAAGATGGGGGTGTGAGCCCAGTTCCGTAGTGGCCTGGGCAGGCGTCAACTGCCTAAATCTACGGCCTCCACGCCTGAGCGTCAAATGCCGAGACGGCCAAACCTCGATTGTGCACACATCGAAGCGGCGACCCCGCATTGACACGCGGGTAGGGCTGTGGTGAATTTGGTCTCCGTCGGCATCGTTCGTTACCGTGATGAGCCGGAGTTATCCCCAGGTCGGGAGCGGCCGTCCTCCCCGTGAACGCGGGCAACGCGCCCTGGCTGTGGATGGAAGTGTGGAGAACCTGCCGATCGGCAGACGGTGAGGCGGGCGTCGGGATCGCCGACGTTCGGGCGCGGCGAGTCATCGCATGCGCGTCGAACGACGACCGGAGAACTGGGGAGAAATGGCAGACGAGACGTCCATCACGGACGCATGGAACGCCGTCCTCGGTGCACTCTCCCAGGATGAGCGGATCACGGCGCCGTTGTACGGCTTCGTCTCCCTGGTCGAGCCCAAGGGGATCATGGCCGGCACCTTCTATCTCGAGGTGCCGAACGAGTTCACGCGCGGGATGCTCGAGCAGCGCGTTCGCGTTCCGCTCCTGAACGCGATCGGCTCCCTCGACGATCGCCTCGGGGTCGCCACCTTCGCCATCGTGGTGAACCCCGACATCGAACTCGAGCCCACCTCGGTGCCGCAGCCCATCGAGCAGGCGAGTTACATCGACGCCGGCCTGGTGCAGCAGGGCCTCACGTCGCCGGTGCGTGCCGTCGAGGATGTCCAGCCCGGGCCGGCGAACGACACCCGGCTGAACCCCAAGTACAACTTCGACAACTTCGTCATCGGCGGCTCCAATCGTTTCGCGCACGCCGCCGCCGTCGCTGTCGCGGAGGCGCCGGCGAAGGCCTACAACCCGCTCTTCGTCTACGGCGACTCGGGCCTGGGCAAGACGCACCTCCTGCACGCGATCGGCCACTACGCGATGAGCCTGTACCCGGGCATCCGCGTTCGCTACGTATCGAGCGAAGAGTTCACCAACGACTTCATCAATTCGATCGCCAACAACCGCGGATCCGCGTTCCAGTCGCGCTACCGCAACATCGACATCCTTCTGATCGACGACATCCAGTTCCTGCAGGGCAAGGCGGAGACGCAGGAGGCGTTCTTCCACACCTTCAACACCCTGCACGATCACAACAAGCAGGTCGTGATCACGTCCGACCTGCCGCCGAAGGCACTCACCGGCTTCGAAGATCGGATGCGCTCCCGCTTCGAGTGGGGACTGATCACGGATGTCCAGGCCCCCGACCTCGAGACGCGTATCGCGATCCTCCGCAAGAAGGCCGTCAGCGAGAAGCTGCACGTGCCGGACGACATCCTCGAGTTCATGGCCTCGAAGGTCTCCAGCAACATCCGCGAGCTCGAGGGCACGCTCATCCGTGTGACCGCCTTCGCGAGCCTGAACCGCACGCCGGTCGACATGACCCTGGTGCAGACGGTCCTGAAGGATCTGATCACCCTGGACGAGGACAACGTCATCTCGCCGGTGGACATCATCAATCACACGGCCGACTACTTCAAGCTCACCGTGGACGATCTCTACGGCTCCTCCCGCTCGCAGGCCGTGGCCACCGCCCGACAGATCGCGATGTACCTGTGCCGCGAGCTGACGAACCTGTCGCTGCCGAAGATCGGCCAGCTCTTCGGTAATCGCGACCACACCACCGTGATGTACGCGAACAAGAAGATCTCGGAGCTGATGAAGGAACGTCGCTCCATCTACAACCAGGTCACCGAGTTGACCACCCGCATCAAGCAGAACCGCTGACAACGGCGCTCCCTCTCCTCCTCGTCTCTCGTCACTGCCCCGCCGTCGGCCATGTCGGTGCACGCGGACTTCCGAATGAAACGATTCATTTGCGCGCCGGGAAATGTTTTCGGTCGATTTCCACACGTGTGCACAACCTGTGGATAACTGTGGACAACCGGCTCGACGGTGTGAGCGGATCCACGGCAGCTGTGGAGTCGGGCTCTCGCCCCGGAATCTCTCCACAGCGCCTCCACCGACGATCCGACAGCCCCTCCACAGATCACACGGTTGTGGTTCCCAGTCGGGAGTAGGTGTTAGCGGCGCTTTCCACAGTTTCCACAGGCGTTAACACTGTTAACCAAGATCTCTCTGGAATGACATCCGGCCGACAACCTTGTGTGCAGGGCTCGATCGTCCCGGCGCCAAAGGCGCACCGAACGACACGAATCCAGCGGGCGAGTAGCATGGGCACCTGTCTGTGTCTGCACTACGTCAGGGGTGTCCGCGTGAGGTTCCAAGCCAATCGAGATGTGTTCAGTGAGGCCGTCTCCTTCGCGGTGAAGCTCCTCCCGCAGCGCACCACGCTGCCGATCCTCTCGGGCGTGCTGATCGAGGCGACCAGTGAAGGCCTGACGCTCTCATCGTTCGACTACGAGGTCTCGGCGCAGACGCAGATCGCCGCTGACGTCGAAGAAACCGGCACCGTCCTCGTCTCCGGCCGGCTGCTGGCCGACATCTCCTCGCGGCTCCCGAACGCACCTGTGCGCGTGGCGACGGAGGAGTCGCGGGTGACCGTGTCCTGCGGATCCGCGCACTTCACGTTGCTGCAGATGCCTGTCGAGGAATACCCGAGCATCCCCGAGATCGATGCCTCGACCGGTCTCGTTCCGGCGGACGCGTTCTCCGCGGCGATCTCGCAGGTCGCCGTCGCCGCTTCGCGCGACGACGTCACGCCCGTGATCACCGGCGTGCAGCTCGAGGTCACCGAGAACACGATCGGGCTCGTCGCGACAGACCGCTACCGCGTCGCCGTGCGCGAGATCGACTGGGACAACGGCGACAACGCCGCGCCCACCGAGCCGCTCACCGCGCTCGTACCGGCGCGCACCCTGCAGGAGGTCGGCAAGACGTTCGGCCACTCCGGCACGGTCTCGATCGCGATCACCAACCGCGACGAGCGCGAACTCATCGCATTCACCGCCGACAAGAAGACGGTCACGTCGCTGCTGATCAAGGGCAACTTCCCGCCCGTGAAGCGCCTCTTCCCCCAGAATGTCGAGAACTACGCGGTGATGTCGACCAGCGATCTGATCGAGGCCACGCGCCGCGTCTCCCTCGTGCTCGAGCGCGAGGCGGCCCTGCGGTTCACGTTCACGCAGGACGGTCTCAATCTCGAGGCGATCGGCTCCGAGCAGGCTCAGGCCTCCGAGGCGATCGACGCGATCGTCACCGGCGGAGACATGATCGTTTCGCTGAAGCCGCAGTTCCTGCTCGATGGTCTCGCAGCCGTGCACTCCGAGTTCGTGCGCATCGCGTTCACGAAAACCGACAACCCCAACAAGCCCGGCCCGGTGCTGATCACCGCGCAGACCTCGCGCGAGCAGCCCGGCAACGACAGCTACCGCTACCTGCTGCAGCCGAACCTGCTGCTGCGCTGACCGTTCCCCTCGGGGGCGCCGTCCCGTCCCTGCATCCATCCCCTTCGCAGCGCCGCGACTCACCGCTCCCGACGAGCGCTCGCCCGCCGGCCAATCCCTCCACGGAAGGTTCACCATGCACATCGGACTCGTCGGACTCGGCAAGATGGGCGACAACATGCGCTCGCGGCTCCGCAGCAAGGGAGTCGAGGTCACCGGTTACGACCGCAATCCCGACGTCTCGGACGCCGCCTCCATCGATGAGATGATCGCCGCGCTCCCCGCCCCTCGCATCGTCTGGATCATGGTTCCGGCCGGCCCGATCACCGACAGCGTCGTGACCGAGCTCTCCGAGAAGCTCAGCGAGGGCGACCTCATCATCGACGGAGGCAACTCCCGCTTCACCGAGGACTTCAAGCACGACGCGCTCCTCAAGCCGAAGGGCATCCACTACATCGACGCCGGCGTCTCGGGCGGAGTCTGGGGCCTGGAGAACGGCTACGGACTGATGGTCGGTGGCCCCGCGGAGCTCGTCGAGTACGCGATGCCTGTGTTCGACGCGTTGCGTCCCGAGGGCGACCGCGCGGAGGGCTTCGTGCACGTGGGCGAGGTCGGCGCCGGGCACTACGCGAAGATGGTGCACAACGGCATCGAGTACGCGCTGATGCAGGCGTACGCCGAGGGCTACGAGCTGCTCGACACCCGTAAGGACATCATCAAGGACGTCACCGGCACCTTCAAGGCCTGGCAGAAGGGCACCGTCGTGCGCTCCTGGCTGCTCGACCTGCTGGTCCGCGCGCTCGAGCAGGACCCGGAGTTCGAGCACATCGAGGGCTATGTGCAGGACTCGGGCGAGGGCCGCTGGACCATCGAAGAGGCCATCGCGAACGCCGTGCCGGTGCCGACCATCTCGGCATCGATCTTCGCGCGCTTCGTTTCGCGTCAAGAGGATTCGCCGGCTATGAAGGCCGTCGCCGCTCTGCGCAACCAGTTCGGTGGGCACTCGGTCAAGGCTGTCGATTAGCCTCGTCTGAGAGCTGAACCCGCGACACGGCGCTGCGCGCGTGTCGTTCCGCGCGGGTACTCGGGGTTTGCCGATTCTTTGACACGGCCGAAGACGGCCGCGTCAAAGAATCGGCAACCCCTCGACCCGCGGGGGCGGGGTCGGCGGAGTGGAGAAGGGAGGCGCGGATGCACGTCACGCAGCTCGCGCTCACCGACTTCCGCAACTACGAGAGCGCCGACATCGCTCTCGTGCCAGGGCCGAACCTGTTCGTCGGCCGCAACGGTCAGGGCAAGACGAATCTGGTCGAATCCCTGGGCTACCTCTCCACGCTCGGCTCGCATCGCGTCTCGAGCGATCAGGCGATGATCCGCGCCGGTCGCGACGCGGCGGTCATCCGCGCTCGCCTGCGCAACGGCGACCGCGAACTGCTAGCCGAAGTGCAGATCAACCGCTCCTCACCCAATCGGGCGCAGATCAACCGCGGCGGCATCAAACCCCGCGAACTGCCGCGCTACTTCTCCTCGGTCCTTTTCGCTCCAGAGGATCTGCTGCTCATCCGCGGAGACCCCTCGGCTCGCCGACGGTTCTTCGACCAGCTCATCGTGCTGCGATCGCCCCGGATGAGCGCGGTGCAATCCGACTACGACCGCGCGCTGCGTCAGCGCAACACCCTGCTGAAGTCGGCGCGGGCCACCGGCGTCAAGGACTCGTCGAAGCTGAGCACCCTCGACATCTGGGATGAGCGGTTGGTCGCACTCGGCACCGAGATCATCCTGAGCCGGTCGCATCTGATCACCGAATTGAGCCCGTTGGTCCGCGCAGCGTACGAGGCGGTCGCCGGCGCCGACCAGCACCCCGTTCTGACACCCCGGCTCAGTATCGAGGGGGCGGTCGAGGAGGACGATGAATACGGTTCCGAGGTCGTCGCGGTGACGGATGCGCCCGCGTCGACTCCCGAGACCGTTTCGGTGGAGTTCCGCGCGGCGCTCGCATCCGTCCGACGCAAGGAGCTCGAGCGGGGGATCTCGCTCGTCGGACCGCATCGCGACGACGTGCTCTTCGAATTGAACGGCCTGCCGGCCAAGGGATACGCCAGCCACGGCGAGAGCTGGTCGTTCGCCCTCTCGCTCAAGATCGGGGCGGCCGAGCTGCTTCGACGGGATTCGGCTACCGGCGATCCGGTCCTCATCCTCGACGACGTCTTCGCCGAATTGGATGCCCGCCGCCGCGAGCGTCTCGCGCTCACCGTCGCGGACTACGAGCAGGTGCTCATCACGGCAGCGGTCTTCGACGACGTGCCCTCTGCGCTCGCGGCTCACACCGTGCGGATCGAGGCCGGCCGGGTCATCGAGACGGAGGAGACGCCTGACACGGTGCCTGTCGACACGGAGCTGGTCGACACGGTGCCTGTCGACACGGAGCCGGTTGCTCCGCACCCGCCGGTGTCGGACGATGACTGACAAGCGCAAGCCGGTCGCCGAATCGGAGGCCGCCTCGGTCTACCGCCACCTCAAGCAGGTCTTCGGCGGCGACGCCCCCCGTCGCTCCAAGCAGGCGGCTCCGAAGGAGGAGGCGGGAGCGGGCCGTGCATTCGGTCGCGGACGCGATCCGCATGATCTCGGCGACGTGCTCGACTCTCTCACCAGCACGCTGGGCTGGACGGCCCCGCTCGCCCAGTCTGATCTGATCTCATCGTGGACCGCGATCGCCGGTGAGGAGACCGCGAAGCATTCGCAGCCGCTCGGCGTGGTCGACGGCGTACTGACGGTGGCGTGCGACTCGACGGCCTGGGCGACCCAGCTCCGACTGATGCGTGTCGAGATCATGAACCACATCGCCGTGAACCATCCGCAGGCGGGCATCGACGCGATCCGTTTTCAGGGACCCGACGTCCCGACCTGGAAACGCGGCCCCCGCTCGATCCCAGGGCGTGGTCCGCGCGACACCTACGGCTAGGGACACATTTTCGGTCAACCGCGGTGCAATCGGCTCGCAGATCGCCGCGTAGCGCCTCGCCGCGTGGCCCTTTCACGGTAGAATGGAGCGTCGCAGTACATCTGGAACGAGCGGCGAGCTGATGCATCCTCATGCGTCGCGTTCCTGCAGAGGAGAACTCCACACCTATGACATCCGAGCCGAACGAAGCCGTGTCCGCAGCCGATGGCCATCAGTCCTCGAGCACCCTTCCCGAGGGAAGCATGGCGAAGTCGTCCGGCGATTACGGTGCCGGTCAGATCCAGGTGCTCGAGGGCCTCGAGGCCGTCCGCAAGCGCCCCGGCATGTACATCGGATCCACGGGGCCGCGCGGTCTGCACCACCTGGTCTACGAGATCGTCGACAACGCCGTCGACGAGGCCCTTGCGGGGTACTGCGACAACATCGAAGTGACGATGCTGAAGGACGGCGGGGTCCGCGTCTACGACAACGGCCGCGGTATCCCGGTCGACATCCACCCGACGGAGGGCATCTCGACGGTCGAGCTCGTGCTGACGGTTCTGCACGCCGGCGGCAAGTTCGGCGGCGGCGGCTACGCCGTCTCCGGCGGTCTGCACGGCGTCGGCTCCTCCGTGGTCAACGCCCTGTCGACCACCCTCGAGGTCGAGGTACGCCGGCAGGGGCACGTCTGGCGCGAGACCTTCTCCGACGGCGTTCCCGTGGCGCCGCTCTCGAAGGATGAAGAGAGCGACGAGACCGGCACCACGATCACGTTCTGGCCGAACGCGGAGATCTTCGAGACCGTCGAGTTCGAGTACGAGACCCTGCGCGCGCGTTTCCAGCAGATGGCCTTCCTCAACAAGGGGCTGCGCATCGCCCTGACCGACGAGAACGAGGTCGAGTACGAGGGCGAGGGTACGGACGAGACCGAGGGCCCGCGCACCGACGTCTTCCTGTACGAGAAGGGCCTGGTCGACTACGTCGAGTACATCAACTCGTTGAAGAAGGCCGAGGTCGTCAACACCGAGATCATCGACTTCGAGTCGGAGGACACCGAGCGGCGCATCTCGCTCGAGGTGGCGATGCAGTGGACCACGGCCTACACCGAGAGCGTGCACACGTACGCGAACACGATCAACACGCACGAGGGCGGCACGCACGAAGAAGGCTTCCGTGCGGCTCTGACCATCCTGGTGAACAAGTACGCGCGAGCGAACAACCTGCTCAAGGAGAAGGACGACAACCTCTCCGGCGAGGACATCCGCGAGGGTCTGACGGCCGTCGTGTCGATCAAGCTCGGTGAGCCGCAGTTCGAGGGCCAGACCAAGACCAAGCTCGGTAACACCGAGGCGAAGGCCTTCGTGCAGAAGGTCGCCAGCGAGCAGTTGGCCGACTGGTTCGACCGCAACCCCGCGCAGGCCCGCGACATCATCCGCAAGGCGATCCAAGCAGCGACCGCGCGGATGGCCGCTCGCAAGGCCCGTGAGACCGCTCGACGCAAGGGTCTACTCGAGGGCGGCGGAATGCCGGGCAAGCTGAAGGACTGCCAGTCGAAGGATCCCTCGCTCTCCGAGATCTTCATCGTCGAGGGCGACTCGGCAGGCGGATCCGCCGTGCAGGGCCGCAATCCCGAGACGCAGGCGATCCTGCCGCTGCGCGGCAAGATCCTGAACGTCGAGAAGGCGCGCCTCGACCGCGCACTGGGCAACAACGAGGTCCAGGCCATGATCACCGCGTTCGGTGCGGGCATCGGCGAGGACTTCAATCCCGACAAGGCGCGGTACCACAAGATCATCCTGATGGCCGACGCCGACGTCGACGGCCAGCACATCACCACGTTGCTGCTGACGCTGCTGTTCCGCTACATGCGTCCGCTGATCGATCTCGGGTACGTCTACCTCGCGCAGCCGCCGCTGTACCGCCTCAAGTGGTCCAACGCGGCGCACGAGTACGTCTACTCCGATCGCGAGCGCGACGCGCTGCTCATCGACGGCGCTGCGCGCAACAAGCGCATGCCGAAGGAGAACGGCATCCAGCGCTACAAGGGTCTGGGCGAGATGGACTACAAGGAGCTGTGGGAGACCACGATGGATCCGGCCACTCGGACCCTGCTGCAGGTCACGCTCGACGACGCCGCCGCGGCCGACGAGATCTTCTCCACCCTGATGGGCGAGGACGTCGAATCGCGTCGCTCGTTCATCCAGAAGAACGCCAAGGATGTGCGCTTCCTGGACATCTAGTCCGGCATACAGCCCGCCCCGCGGGCCGAAGCTCATCAGACGCGCGCGAACGTAAGAGAAAAGACACATGGCAGACGAAAGCGACAACACGACCGGTCCCGACGAGTCCGAGGACATCGTCACCGAGACCGGCGTCGTGATCCACGGACACGACAAGATCGAACCGGTCGATCTCCAGCTGGAGATGCAGCGCTCTTACCTCGACTACGCGATGAGCGTGATCGTGGGCCGCGCGCTGCCCGAGGTGCGCGACGGGCTCAAGCCCGTGCACCGCCGGGTGATCTACGCGATGTACGACGGCGGTTACCGCCCCGATAAGGCGTTCTCGAAGTGCTCTCGCGTCGTCGGCGACGTGATGGGGCAGTTCCACCCGCACGGTGACACCGCGATCTACGACGCGCTCGTGCGCCTGGTGCAGCCGTGGTCGCTGCGGTATCCGCTCGCGCTCGGACAGGGCAACTTCGGCTCTCCGGGCAACGACGGCGCCGCGGCGCCGCGATACACCGAGACCAAGATGGCGCCTCTGGCGCTCGAGATGGTCCGCGACATCGACAAGAACACCGTCAACTTCCAAGACAACTACGACGGTCGCACCCGCGAGCCCGCGATTCTGCCTGCGCGCTTCCCGAACCTGCTGGTGAACGGGTCCGTCGGCATCGCGGTCGGTATGGCCACGAACATCCCGCCGCATAACCTGCGCGAGGTCGCCAGCGGAGCGAAATGGGCGCTGGAGCACCCCGAAGCCACGCGAGAAGAGCTGCTCGAGGCGTTGATGCAGCGCATCAAGGGCCCCGACTTCCCGACGGGCGCGCAGATCCTCGGCGTGCGCGGAATCCACGACGCCTACCGCACCGGCCGCGGCTCGATCACGATGCGCGCCGTCGTCTCGATCGAGGAGATCCAGGGCCGGGTCTGCCTCGTCGTCACCGAGCTGCCCTACCAGGTCAACCCCGACAACCTCGCGATCAAGATCGCCGAGCTGGTCAAGGACGGCAAGGTCGCCGGCATCGCCGACATCCGCGACGAGACCTCCGGCCGCACCGGTCAGCGACTCGTCATCGTGCTCAAGCGCGACGCTGTGGCGAAGGTGGTGCTGAACAACCTCTACAAGCACACTCCCCTGCAGGAGAACTTCGGCGCGAACATGCTCGCGATCGTCGACGGTGTGCCGCGCACGCTCTCGCTCGACGGCTTCATCCGCGCCTGGGTCGACCACCAGGTCGAGGTCATCGTGCGCCGCACGCAGTACCTGCTCGACGAGGCCGAAGCGCGCATCCACATCCTGCGCGGCTACCTCAAGGCGCTGGATGCCCTGGACGAGGTGATCGCCCTCATCCGCCGCTCGCCGACGGTCGAGGATGCACGCACCGGCCTGATCGAGCTGCTCGACATCGACGAGATCCAGGCCACGGCGATCCTCGACATGCAGCTGCGACGCCTGGCGGCCCTCGAGCGTCAGAAGATCCTCGAGCAGCACGACGCGATCCAGCTCGAGATCGAGGACTACAAGTCGATCCTCGCCAGCCCGGAACGCCAGCGCATCATCATCGGTGACGAGCTCGACGAGATCACCGCGAAGTTCGGCGACGACCGCCGCACGGAGATCATGTTCGGCTTCGACGGCGACATGTCGGTCGAAGACCTGATCCCCGAGGAGGAGATGGTCGTCACGGTCACTCGTGGCGGCTATCTCAAGCGCACGCGGAGCGACAACTACCGTCAACAGCACCGCGGCGGCAAGGGCGTTCGCGGCGCGACGCTCAAGGCGGACGACGTCGTGGAGCATTTCTTCGTCACCACCACGCACCACTGGCTGTTGTTCTTCACGAACACCGGCCGGGTCTATCGTGCGAAGACCTACGAACTGCAGGAGGCCGGTCGCGACGCGAAGGGCCAGCACATCGCGAACCTGCTCGCGCTCGAGCCGGGCGAGCAGATCACTCAGATCCTCGACATCCGCGACTACGAGGCGGCGACTTACCTGGTGCTCGCCACGCGCGACGGTCTGGTCAAGAAAACCGCGCTGTCGGAGTACGACACGAACCGATCCGGCGGCATCATCGCGATCAAGCTCCGTGAGGGCGACGCCCTCGTTTCGGCGCTGCTGGTGGAGGACGACAGCGACGTTCTCCTGGTGTCGCGGAAGGGCATGTCGGTGCGGTTCGTCGCCTCCGACGCCGCCCTGCGGCCGATGGGCCGCTCGACCTCGGGTGTCATCGGCATGAGCTTCCGCGCCGGCGACGAGTTGCTCGACGCGAACGTCGTCTCGGACGAGGGCTACGTGTTCATCGTGACCGAGGGCGGCTACGCGAAGCGCACCTCCGTCGACCAGTACCGCACCCAGAACCGAGGCGGTCTGGGCATCAAGGTCGCCAAGCTGGAGGAGAAGCGAGGCGATCTCGTCGGTGCCCTCATCACGGATGAGGACGACGAGGTGCTCGTGGTTCTCGCCAGCGGCAAGGTGGTACGCTCTGCCGTGGCCGAGGTACCGGCCAAGGGACGCGACACAATGGGGGTCGTCTTCGCACGATTCGCGGAGGATGACCGCATCATCGCCCTCGCCAAGAACACCGAACGCAATCTCGACGCCCAGGACGAGGCTCCCGACGCCGTAGAGGCCACGGATTCCGTTGAAGCGTCGGAGAAGGATGAGCCCGTAGATGAGTAGCACCGTCGCCGAGAAACTCGCCAGGAAGTCCGCGAAGAGCCCGGCGGCCAAGCAGGTACGCCTGAAGCTGGTGTACGTCGACTTCTGGTCGGCGGTGAAGCTCTCGTTCCTCGTGGGCCTCACCCTGGCGATCATCACGATCGTGGTGGTCTACCTCGTCTACACCGTGCTGGCCCAGACCGGTGTCTTCACCCAGGTGAACGGTCTGATGCAAGACATCGCGGGCGCTCAGGCCTTCGACCTGAACAGCGTCATCTCGCTGCCGCAGGTGATGGGCTTCGCGGTCGTCGTGGCCGTGCTGAACACCATCGTGACCACCGCGCTCGGCGCGATCGTCGCGCTGCTGTACAACCTCAGCGTCAAGATCACCGGCGGCCTCCTGGTCGGCTTCACCAACCAGTAGCCGACGGATGCCGTGGCCGATTAGGAACTTCCGGTAGAGTCCGGTAGAGTCTCATCCGGCCCAACGGGGGCCAATCCCCCGGGGGTATAGCTCAGGCGGTTAGAGCGCTTCACTGATAATGAAGAGGTCCCAGGTTCAAGTCCTGGTACCCCCACACAAACAAGAATCCCCGGGTACCCGGGGATTTTTGGTTGAGGCACCTGCGGGTGCCGATCCCCTCGGGGCCTTAGCTCAGTTGGTAGAGCGCCTGCTTTGCAAGCAGGATGTCAGGAGTTCGAATCTCCTAGGCTCCACAGGTGACACGAGCCCGGGATCCGCGAACAGCGCGAGATCCTGGGCTTTTGCTATCGGCGTAGCGGCTCTCATCCGGCGGCTCCCCCGTCGGCCGGCGGGTACGGTGGAACCGATCGGAGGGGGCCCGTGAGCGAGGTAGCCGCAGTGCGAACGGACGACCGGTGGGTCTGGGCGATCGTGGTCGCGCAGCTGCTCGCCGGAACCGTCACGATCTTCGCGGGCGCCGCCCTCACCTGGGTCTCGACGATCGCCACCGTCGCCGCGCTGTACTTGGCCTATCGCGACTGGCGGCAGCTCGCGCGATCCGCCCGGTACGAGCGTTTCCACTGGCTGTGGGGGGTGTTCCCCCCGGTCTACGTGATCGGCCGCGGCGCCTTCCGCTACCGGGCGACCGGCTCGGGTCTGGTCATCACGGTGCTCTACGCCGTGCTGCTCGCCGTCGGCTATCTCGGCGCGGTGCTGCTGCAGTCCGGGCTCCTGCGATGAGCGGCACCACGACGCGCGACGTCGCCTCCTCCCGCCTCATCTGGCTCATCGCCGCCCTGCAACTGGTGCCGGTGATCACTGCAGCCGGCGGCTCCGTGGGGCTCGACGGGTTCTTCGTCCTGCTGGCATGGGCGGCGACGATCTTCCTCGCGGCGAAGGATCAGGACACGGTTCGGGACGCGGGCGTCGTGCGTGCGTTCGCCTGGCCGTGGGCCTTCCTCGGCCCGGTCTACCTCGTGGGCCGGTGTGTAGCCGTCGAGCGCGTGCGCGGTACGGGCTTGGCTCCAGCGCTGTGCTGGTTCGCCGCGAGCTCTGTCGCGGCGCTGCTCACCGCTGTGCTCTGAGGCCTGACCGAGTCCCCGCGGGAATCGTGGCGGTTGGCGGGGTGTTGCAGTGAAAGTGATCGTCGAGCTGTACACCTCCGCCTTCTGTGGGCCCTGCCACGCAGCTCGTGCGGTGCTCGGCGAGGCGGCCCGGCTGGTTCCGGATGCTCGGATCGCGGAGTTCGATGTCGCCTTCGCCTCCGAGCAGGCCGAGGCGGCCGGCATCCGCTCGACACCGACGGTCATCGTGCGGCGAGAGAACGGCGAACAGGTGTTCCGGGCCGAGGGCGCACCGACACTGTCGCAGGCGTTGTCCGCGTTCGCGCGAGCTCTCGACTGACCACTGCCGAGCGGGGTCCGCGTAGAGTCGGGATCGACGGCGCATCGCGGCGCTGTCGGAGAGGTCGGAGACGATGCGGTGGCGACGATCGCTCGCGGGCCTGACCGCGATCGCCACCGTCGCGGTGGTGCTGACCGGCTGCGCACGGACGCCGGCCACTGTCGCCGCTATCGGTATCGCCCGGAGCCAGGGCGGGGTCATCGTCGCCGACGTGCGCGTCTGCGAGGGCGAGGCGGACGGCATCCAACTCTTCACGGCCGACGACGGCAGGCTGGTGCTCGGATCGCATGCCCGTCGGGTCGCGACCTGGACCTCTCCCGAGCCGATTACCGCGATCGGAGCGACCGACCTGACCGGTCAGACGGTCTGGCCCGCGGATCCGCAGGTCGATCACCTCGATGCCAACCGGGTGTACACGATGAGCGTCTTCTCGTCTTCAGGAGCGACCGCGGCCACTGCGTTGCGATTCACCCCTGCCAGCTTCGACGGTCTCGGCGTGGAGCAGGTGCTCACGGCCGACCCGGCCACGGGAGGGGCCCGTTTCGTGTCGATGCTGCAGTTCTTCGACACGGCCTGCGATCGGGATGCGTAGCCCGCGTCGAGCGCGGGTCTAGGCTCGTCGGGTGGACATCCGAGTCGCCGCGTACGGCGTGATCATCGACGGCGACCGCATGCTGCTGGCGCACTGGAGCCAGGGCCCGTGGTCGGCGTGGACGCTGCCCGGTGGCGGTATCGACGAGGGGGAGGCGCCGGCGGATGCGGCGATCCGCGAGATCTTCGAGGAGACCGGGTTCCACGCTGAGCTGGACGCGTTGATCGGTGTCGATTCGCACGTGATCCCCGCGCATCGGCGCAGCGATCCGGATGCCGGTCCGCTGCACGCGATCCGGGTGATCTATCGAGCGCACATCGTCGGTGGCGAACTCACCCACGAACTCGACGGTTCGACCGATGCTGCCGCGTGGTTCCCCATCGACGAGGTCGAGGGCCTCGAGCGCGTCGAGCTCATCGACGTTGCGTTGGGCATGAACGAGGCGTGGTCGCTGCCGCACTGAGGTGCGGGGACGCATCCGAGAGGTCACCCTCGGGCCGAGCATGACGGCATGACGAAGGGCCGGACCCCATTGAGGCCCGGCCCTTGCGAAGCAATCTACGCGGCGGAGTCGCCGGGCGCTGCCGGCTCGTCCTCGGCGACCCACAGCTCATCATCGGCGCGGAAGGTCTGCCACACGGCGTAACCGACACCCGCGACCGCGACGACCGCAGCGCTGACGATGAAGAAGGTGCCGACGCCGGACTTCTTCTTCTGCGGCACGAGAGGAGCGGTGAGCTCCTCCCAGCGCGCCTTCGAGATCTCGCCCAGCTTGGCGCGGCTCTTCGAGTCCTTCGCGGCCTCGAACACCGACGCGGCGGTGCCGACGACAGCGGCGACGGACGGAACGACCTTGTGCAGCACCGTGTCGCGGGCGGTCGACACCGAATCCTCCACGAAGTTGGCGCCGCTCTCGTAGACAGGACGGACACGGTGCTCGTATGCGCCCTTGACGCGCGGAACCACTTCCTTCTCGGCGAGGCGTGACGCCTGGCGCTTGCTCTCCGTGAGAACGGACGCAGCGTGGGAGAGAACCTCCTGCTGCTCGGACCAGACCGCTTCCGCGCTCTTGCGGAGGCGCTTCAGATCCTTCTTGTGCTTACGTGACAGACCCACTGGGACCTCCATCGGCTACGAGCAGCGAACAACCCAATACTGCCACTCATCATCCTGGACGCGCACCGCACGCCCAGGCTATTGACACTCAGCACCCCTCGGACGCTCATATCCGTTGTGCGAGAATCGACATCATGCCTCTGCACACCGCTGTCGCGACGTTCCACACCAACAAGGGCGACATCGTCGTCAACCTCTACGGGCACCACGCCCCCAAGACGGTCCGCAACTTCGTCGGTCTCGCGACCGGCGACATCGAGTGGACCCACCCCCAGACCAACGAGAAGACGACCGCCAAGCTCTATGACGGCACCATCTTCCACCGCGTGATCCCCGACTTCATGCTCCAGGCCGGCGACCCGCTCGGCCAGGGCATCGGCGGACCGGGCTACCAGTTCGACGACGAGATCAACCCCGAGCTCGACTTCACCGAGCCCTACATCCTCGCCATGGCCAATGCCGGAAAGCAGATGGGACGCGGCACCAACGGTTCGCAGTTCTTCATCACCGTCGCGCCGACCACCTGGTTGCAGGGAAAGCACACCATCTTCGGCGCCGTCGCGGACGACGCCTCGAAGAAGCTCGTGCAAGAGCTCAGCACCGTGAAGACCGACGCGCGCGACAAGCCGGTCGACCCGATCGTCATCGAGTCCGTCGACGTCGTCGAGGCGTAAGCCTCTCCCCCATCCACCCGAGGCGCGCCTCATGAGGGCCGGGACCGTATCGGTCCCGGCCCTCTCCCGCACCCGAAGGTTCACCACCCGTGACTCAGGTCCCGCCCTCCGCGGCGAACGTCTGCTACCGCCATCCCGACCGGCAGAGCTTCATCCGCTGTCAGCGCTGCGGTCGCACGATCTGTCCCGAGTGCCAGACTCCGGGCGCGGTCGGAGTGATCTGCCCCGACGACATGGCGCAACAGCGACAGCAGGCGCCCAAGACCCGCTCGCCTCTGCTCACGCGGATCAAGCGGATGACGCAGCCGGGCCAGCCCACCGTCACTTACGCGATCATCGCGCTCTGCGTCGTCGTATGGGTGGTCGAGATGCTGCCCGTCATCGGCGGCGCTTTCCTCGATGCGACGATCTACGCTCCGGCGTACACGCTTGCTCAGTACACGCCGGCGGTCGGTTTCGAACCGTGGCGGATGCTGACGTCGATCTTCATCCACAGCACTGCGCTCAGCCTGATCCTGCCGTTCCATCTGCTGCTGAACATGTACACACTGTGGATTTTCGGCGGGCAGCTCGAAAGCATGCTCGGTCGAGGGCGGTTCATCGCTCTCTTCCTGATCAGCGGATTCGCCGGCTCCGTCGGTGTCCTCCTTCTCGGCGACCCGGTGCAGGGGGTGCTCGGAGCGTCCGGCGCCATCTTCGGCCTGATGGGCGCGTTCTTCGCCATTCTGCGGCATATGGGCAGCAGCCTGCGCGGCCTCCTGATCGTGGTCGGCATCAACCTGGTCGCGGGCTTCATCCTGCCGGGGGTCGCCTGGCAGGCGCACGTCGGCGGACTCGTCGCCGGTGCTCTCATCGGCCTGATCTTCACCCGTACCCGCCAGCGCTCCCAGCGTGGCCTGCAGGTGGGTCTGATCGCCGGCGTGTGTGTGTTGCTGGTCGCGATCACCGCCGTGAAGTACATGATCGGCTGAGTTCGTCACCGTCGACTCCTCCACAGGGTGGATTTCGGGGTGAGTTGTTCCGGATCGGGTCGAACGTGTGTTCGATGTCGGCGGTCTGTGGTGTCATATCCGTATGGAAGATATGAGTCACGAGCAGACACCTGAGGAGGTGCGCGACGCGGTCCGGCAGCACGGAGACCGCGCCGCACACCTCTCGTGTGCCGCCGCGCCGACCCTTCTCGCGGGGCTCGAAGAGTTGCACGCCGGGTACCTCGTTGCGCGGAACCGGCCGGAACTGTTCGCGGCGGGGAAGCATATGGTGCGCGGGGATCTGCGGGAGCTGGTGGAGCGGTCGATCCGCGCCGAGTTCGCCGTCGCGCTCGGCGTGTCGGAGTGGGTCGCATCGCGAGAGCTGGAACGGGCGCAACTCCTGGTCGAGGATCTCCCTTTGACACGTACGGCGCTGGCGGATGCACGGATGCGGTGGGCTGCCGGGCAGGTCATCTGCGACGTCGCCGGCGGCCTGGATCGCTCCTGCCGGGCCGTGCTGGATGAACGGGCGGTTGAGCTCGCCGGCGAGTCGACGCCGGCGCAGTTGAAGAAGGCGCTGCAGCAGCTGCGTGAGACGCTCGATGAGACGCCCTTGGCCGAGCGTCACGCGGCAGCGAAGAGGCGGCGGAATGCGTGGGTCACGCCGGAGCAGGATGGGATGGCGACGCTGTCCGCGCTGCTGCCGGCGCCGGTCGCGGTCGCGGCGTTCAACCGCATCGATCGCATCGCCCGTGCGGCCCGTGACCTTGAGGGTGAGGAGCGTTCCCTGTCACAGTTGCGGGCGGATGCGGCCGGCGATCTGCTCTGCGACGGTGACGTCGCCGGCACGACCCCGATCCACGACGACACCACCCCGACACCGACGTTCGTGCGCGGCATCCGCGCGGAAGTGCGCGTCACGTTGCCCGCGACGACCGCTGCGGGGTTGGATGACGCGCACGGTCACCTCGACGGGTACGGCGTGATCGGTGCCGACACCGCGCGCGAACTCGTCGCCGCGGGGGATGCGTTCTTCCGGGTGTTCACCGACCCGGTGACGTGCATGGTGACGAGTGTTGAGCGGATGCTGCGCACGCCGCCGAAGGCGATGCGTCTGTTCATCGAGCTGCGCGCCGACACCTGCATGTTCCCGGGTTGTATCCGCCCGGCATCGAAGGCGGAGATGGATCACGCGATCGAGTGGCGCAACGGCGGCCACACCGCGACCGAGAATCTCCTGCCCTTATGTGTTGCTCATCATCATGTGAGGCACGGTGACCGGTGGACCTACATCCCGCACGCCGACGGCACCGCAGACTGGACGACCCCCACCGGGAGACAGGTGACGACCCGCCCCGCGCCTGTACCGGGCGCGAGACCGGCGCCTCGCTTCACCGACTCGCCCCCGCCGGTGTCGATCTTCGATGCGTCCCCGACGGATCCCGGCCCGACGCCCTTCTGATCCAACACGCCGGTAACAGGTCAGGTATGGCAGTGCCCTCGCCGGAGGAGGATCGGGCAACCGGCCGATTCGTCCTTCCCTCAGGAGATGTCGGTGACGGGAGGAACCGGCGACGTCGCGACGCGGACTGTCCCCGATGCCCAGACAGGGGTTCACGCGGATGTCCTCGCCGGAGGAGGATCGGGCTGATCGAGGAAGAACCGGCCTGGTTGTTCCTTCTCCGGCCGATTCGTCCGCGCCGAAGGAGAACCGGCGACGTCGCGATGTGCATCGTCACCCATGTTCTGAGACGGGGGTCGCTCGTGTGTCCTCGCCGGAGGGAGAACGGGCTGGATGAGGAAAACCGGGTCCAGTTCTTCCTCATCCGGTCGACTCGTCCTTCCCGCAGGAGAAGCCGGCGACGTCGAGACGCGGACTGTCGCCGCACACGCTTCAGCCCGCAGTCGAGTCGACAGTCGTACCGACGTCTCGGTCGTGCCCCGAGCCGTTCCGCTGCATCCGCGGCTGCACCGCGCGCGCAACCGCCCGAGGCGAGACCTGATCTCCGCGCGGACGGCATATCCGGACGCGTGAAAACGCGGACGGCTCGTTCTGATCCGCAGTACGATCCGATTGCTGGGCGTATGGAGATTGCGAGGCATGTGAGCGGCGACGGACGTTCTCTACGCATCGTAGACACTCGTCCAGGTGTGCTCGGGCGTTACGGCATCGCCGTTCTTTACAACCTCCGGATCGGCGCGCTCGTCTTCGGGCTGCTCGCGCTCGTCGCGCTTGAGTCCGTCGTCTTCAATGTTCCTGTGATCGCACTCCTGGTACCGAACTTCCTCGTGGTGGGTGCGCTCTTCATCATCTGCGCGCTGATCGTCGTCTTTCGGGACAGCACCGCGTCGCTTGCCTCCGCTGAGTTCGCACGAGGCCTCGAGGAGTCGACCGTTTGCACGGCCATCGCTGTCGCTATCCGAACTCCGCGCGACCTGCGGCGCCGATATCCGAGATTCGGCGTCTTGTACTGCGACGAGGACGGCGCCATCGTTCTCGATGACCACGGCGACGGCGCCATCATCGGCGAGGCTCGCTGGGACCAATTGCGTTCGCTCGATATCGTGACGCGTGGCTCGATTCTGCGTCCAGCGTCGATCTACCTTCGATTTCGCGGAGCATCGCCCGATTCCATGGCGTTCGAGCTCGGTCCGATCGAGATTCGCGACGGAAGCCCGGTCCCCATCCGCGATCCGGTTGCTCTCGCACGCCGTATCTGCGCATTCGTCGCCTGAAGCGCAGACCGTGTCCCGAGGCGACGGCGCGATGGTTCATCGTGCACAGGGTTGCCCACAGCTGGGGAGAGAGTTATCCACAGGGTTGTTAACAGTGGGGAGAACTACGCCGGTGTAATTCAAGGTCAGGTTGATGGTTTAAGGCGGAACGGCGAGGATCGGGCGGTCTCCTGCTCCGTGTGGCGCCCGGAATCCGCGCAGGCGCTGGGGTGTGAATGAATCCCGAAGTTATCCACAGGTTTATTAACAGCTGGGGATAATTACACGGCTGTCATTCCGATGACGACCGTGCTGTCGTGTTCATCGGAGTGGCTGATGCGGGCGTCGAGCCCCGCCGCGCGAAAGAGGGCGAGTGTGGCCGGACCCTGCTGCTCGCTGGTCTCGATGAGGAGGTGCCCGCCCGGCGCGAGCCACGACCGCGCTTCGGCGGCGATGCGCCGCTGCAGTGCGAGGCCGTCGTCACCGCCGTCGAGAGTGACACGCGGTTCGTGGAGTCGCGCCTCCGGCGGCATCAGGTCGATCGCATCCGTCGGCACGTACGGGGCGTTGACGGCCAACACGTCGACGCGGCCGCGCACCGACACGGGTAGGGGATCGAAGAGATCGCCCTGCAGCACCGTTCCGATGCCCGCGAGGTTGCGTCGGGCGCAGCGCACCGCTGCAGGCTCGATATCGGCGGCGTACAGTTCGATACCCGCCCGCTGCGCGGCGAGGGCGGCACCGATGGCGCCCGCGCCGCAGCACAGATCGACCACCACCGAACTCGACGTGGTCACTGCCAGCGCTTGCTTCACGAGGTACTCCGTGCGCACACGGGGGACGAAGACGCCCGGTTCGACGATGACACGCAAGCCGCAGAACGCGGCCCAGCCGAGTATCGGCTCGAGAGGGAAGCCGGCGACGCGGCGGGCGAGCATCGACTCCAGTGCAGCCGAGTCGCTCGCAGCGTCGATGAGCAGAGCCGCCTCCTCCTCGGCGAAAACGCAACCCGCAGCCCGCAAGCGGGAGACGATGGTCTCGACGTTCAGCTCTGGCACGACGTCCTCTCCGAGGCGGGATGCACGAACGCCCCGCCGGTCGAACCGGGCGGGGCGTCGGGAGTCGGGAGGATCAGCGCCAGCGCGTGGTCATCAGGAAGCCGATGAACGCGATACCGAAACCGATCATGATGTTCCAGTTGCCGAGATCGGGAACCGGGAGGCGCCCCTGGCTGACGTAGAACACGATGATCCAGGCGAGCCCGATCAGCATGAAGCCGAACATAACGGGCTTGAACCACACCGGATTGGGTGCCTCTTCGCCCGAACGGACCTCTTCACGCGCGGGTTTGGTGTTCTTCGTTCTCGCCATGACGTCGAGTGTACAAGGAGCCTCTATAGAATCAGGGCCATGATCGACCCGGAGCCGCACGACACTTCGGTCCCCGAAGCGCTGAAGCGGCCTCGCCGCCGCCGTCGGCGAATCTCGATCTTCGGAGTTCTGGGCGAACTCCTGATCACCGCCGGCGTTCTCGTGCTGCTCTATCTGGGCTGGCAGTTGTGGTGGAACGATGCGGTCGTCGCGAACAAGCAGACCACCGAGGCCGCCGAACTGCGTGAATCCTGGGCCACTCCGACGGCGGAGCCGACACCGGTCGACACCGGCAGCGCGGACCCCACCGCTCCCCCGGCCCCGGTCGACTACGGCGCCCCGGTCGTCGCGACGGCCGCGGCCCTCGACACCTCCTTCGGCAACCTCTACATCCCGCGCTACGGCGAGGGCTGGGTGCGCACGATCGCGGAGGGCGTCGACGCGGCGAACGTGCTCGATGAGGGCAGCATCGGCCACTACCCCGAGACGCAGATGCCCGGCGAGGTCGGCAACTTCGCGGTCGCGGCGCACCGCAGCGCCTACGGCGGTGGTATGCATCTGATCGACGAGCTGCAACTGGGCGACGCGATCTACATCGAGACGGCCGACGGCTGGTACACCTACCGCTTCCGCAATCTCGAATACGTTCAACCCTCAGCGGTGGATGTGATCGACCCGGTGCCGTGGAGCACCGATGTAGCGGCCACCGACCGGCTGATCACTCTCACGAGCTGCAATCCGCTGTACTCGACGGCCGAGCGGATCATCGCCTACGGCGTCTTCGAATCCTGGCAGCCGCGCTCCGCCGGCCCGCCCACCGAGATCGCGGCGACCGTCGCGAAGGAGGGATGAGCGTGTACGCGGCTCTCTGGCATGTGTTGCCGGGACCCTGGTGGGTCCGACTCCTGATCGTGCTACTGCTCGCGGCAGCGGTGCTGTTCGCCCTCGCGGAGTGGATCTTCCCGTGGGTGCAGTCGCTCGTCCTGGATCAGAACGTCACCGTCCAGCAGTGACCCGGGACAAGCCGTGACCTCGGACAAGCAGTGACCCCGGAACAGCCGTGACCTCAGTTCTCGTCGTCGACAACTACGACAGCTTCGTCTTCACGCTCGACGCGTACCTGCGCGAGCTGGGCGCGCGCACGACGGTGGTCGAGAACGACGACTTCGCGGCCGCGGATGCGCCACTGCGGATCCGCGGCTACGACGCGGTCCTGGTCTCGCCCGGGCCAGGAACTCCCGCGGATGCAGGGGTGTCGATCGCGGTCGTCCGCGCCGCCATCGACGCGCGCATCCCCCTGCTCGGTGTGTGCCTCGGTCACCAGGCTCTTGCGGAGGCGCTCGGCGCCACCGTTGCGGTCGCGGATGAACTGATGCACGGACGCACCTCCTCGATACGGCACGACGGGACAGGCCTCTTCGGCGGACTCCCCCAACCGTTCACGGCGACGCGCTACCACTCCCTCGCTGTTGTGGACGGCACCGTTCCGCCCTCACTCCGCGTGACGGCGCGCACGGATGCGGGCACCATCATGGCGCTGCAGCACGTCTCGGCGCCGGCCTGGGGTGTGCAATTCCATCCGGAGTCGGTGATGACCGAAAGCGGCTACCAATTGCTGGGCAACTGGCTCGAGTCGGCCGGGAACGAGGACGCCGCGCGCCGCGGTGCCGGCCTCAGCCCGCTGCGTCGCTCCGCGGATCAGCCCGTGCAGTAGACGAGAGCGATGATGCTCTTCTGAGCGACCTTCCCGGCGTCGGGGAACTGATCGGTCACCGGGTCGCCGTCGGTCTCCTCGCAGCCGCCGTCGAACCGCGGGTCGACCGCGAGCTGCAGATCCGCCGCCTCGAGGGTGGCTTTGGCCGTGGCGAAGTCTTCGCCGACCAGGTCGGGCAGGCTGACCTCGCCCGTCGAGATCACCAGATTCACCATGGAGCCGCTCGCCACGGGCGCGTCACCGGCAGGGTCGGTCGAGATGATGGTCTCCGCAGGGACCGTCGGGGAGTCCTGCCGCGTCTGCGACCCTTCGACGAGTCCGGCGGCGGTGAGTGCGGAGACCGCATCGGCCGCCGTCAGACCCGCGAGACTCGGTACGGCGATGGGCTGCGCACCGAGCGAGACGTAGACGCGGATGACCGTCTGCGGCGAGACGATGGTGCCCGCTGCCGGATCCGTGCGCACGACCTGATCCTTCGGCACGTCGTTGCTGTACTCGGTGAGCTGGCTCGGCACGAGTTCGAGGAGTCCGAGTGTATCGGCGGCGCTGTCGTAGCTGGTTCCGGTGAGCGTGGGCACCTCCCGGCTCGCATCCGGGAGCTGGGTGGTGGGTTGCAGCGTCAGCACCCAGATCACCAGTGCGGCGACGATGACGGCCAAGACGACGATCGACGACCAGATCCACAGCACCGGCGGGCGGCGCTGCGTGCGCACGATCGAGTTGTCCTCGGCGAGCTGGCGCAGCGCGAGTGCGGAGTCGCCGGGAGCCGCGGCTCGGGTCGCGCCGAACAGGGTGCTGCTGAAGTCGTCGACCGACTTGCTGTCGCTCAGGGTGCCGTCCATCGCGGCCTCGAGATCCTCCCGGAACTCGGCGGCGCCCTGGAAACGCTCGAAACGATCCTTCGAGAGAGCGTGCGCGACGACGTAGTCGAGAGCCGGAGTGACCTGCGGATTGATCGAGCTGGGCGCCGGAGGAGTCTCGCTGACATGCTGATAGGCCACGGCGACCGGAGTATCGCCGCGGAAGGGTGCGCGCCCGGTGAGGAGCTCGAAGAGGATGATGCCGGCTGAGTAGAGGTCGGTGCGCGCATCCACCTGCTCGCCCTTCGCCTGCTCGGGCGAGAAGTAGGCGGCGGTGCCGAGGATGGCGGTGGTCTGCGCCACGGTCGCGGCGGAGTCGGAGACGGCTCGGGCGATACCGAAATCCATCACCTTCACCTGGCCCGACGGGGTCAGCATGATGTTGCCCGGCTTGATGTCGCGGTGCACCACACCGGCGCGGTGCGAGTACTCGAGCGCGGTGAGGATGCCCTCGGTGATCCGCGCGGCCTCGTCGAGATCGACGGGGCCCTCGGAAATGATGTCTTTGAGGAGCCGGCCTTCGACGTGTTCCATCACGATGTACGGTCGGCGCACCTCCTCGCCGCGGTCGTCGACCGAGACCTCCTCGCCGGCGTCGAAGACGCGGACGATGGTGGGATGCGACATGCGCGACGCGGCCTGGGCCTCCTGACGGAAACGGAGCCGGAACGACGAGTCGGCCGCAAGAGCGAGCTTCAGCTCCTTGATCGCGACCGTACGCCCCAGCCGGGTGTCGGTGCCGAGGTACACGTCGGACATCCCGCCGCGTCCGAGAAGCGGACCGACCTGATATCTTCCCGCGATCAGGCGACCCTCATCCGTCACTGGCGCACTCCCGTTATATTTCTCGTCCAAACCACGGTCCTCCCCCGAACCACGGCCAGTGTACCCGGGCGCGCCGGGCCTCTCCTGAGCCGCCGATGGTCGCTCCCCCAGCGACATCCCGGACCCGGACTCAGTTGTCGGGGGTCGACGTCGGCGTCGCCGACGGCGTGGAGCCGACCGTGACCGTGACGGTGAGGGCCGGCGACGCGGACGATTCGGTTTCTCCGCAGATCACGGTGTACGTGATCGAGATCGAGCCGGCCGTCGGACCGGCCGTGATGAGCGCGGTGTTCGAGTTCGACGGGTTGGTGCTCGTCACGGAGGCGTCGCCGCCGTCTGCAGCGACCCGGTATCCCGAAAGACTCGTGCCGGTCGGGCACCCGGCTGCCGGCAGCGTCACGTTGAAGGAGGCGCCCGCCGCGACCGTCGCCGAGGGCGTCGTCGGTGCGGAGGCTGGAGCGGTGGGCGTGACGACGTCGGTGTAGACGGTGACGACGATGGTGGTACCGGCCGGCACGTTCGCCGTCGGGTTGACGTCTTCGACGGTGCCGACCTGATCGGCCGTGGTGGCAGCGGTGCCGTCCTCGCGCGACACGCCCATCCCCAGTGCCCGCAGGGCGGCCTCGACCTCGTCGAAGCTCTTGCCCTTGTAGTCGTCGGCGTTGATCACGACAGTGTTCGAGGTGGCCGTCGGCGTCGGGGCCGGAGTCGGGGTCCGCGACGGAGTCGACGACGCGGTCGGACTCGCCGAGGTGGGCACGGGGTCGGCCGAGTTGTTGGTCGTCAGGGCGAAGATCGTGCCGCCGATGACGACGACGAGGATCACGATCAGGGCGATCAGCGGCCAGGTCCACGGGCTGCGCTTCTTCACCGGAGGAGCATCCTCCACCGTCTCGGCGCTGGCGGCCAGGGCCGTGGTGGCCGGCGCGCCCGAGGGCAGCAACGTGGTGGCCTGCGTGGTCGCAGCAGCGGCGCCGGGCATCACGGTGGTCGCGACCGTGGCGACCTCGATGCCGGAACCGATGATGGTGGGCACGGCGAGAGCCGCGGCGCGGACGTCGCCGATGCGCAGAGCCTGCGCAGCACGAGCGAGGTGCGCGGCGGTCGCCGGCCGGTCGGCGGGCTTCTTCGCGATGCAGGAGTAGACGAGATTGCGCACCGGCTCGGCCACTGTGACCGGCAGCTCGGGCGGCGTCTCGTTGATCTGCGCCATCGCGATCGCGACCTGCGACTCGCCCGTGAACGGGCGCCGCCCGGCGAGACACTCGTACGCGACGATGCCGAGCGAGTAGATGTCGGTCGCCGGCGACGCGGGCTGTCCGCTCGCCTGCTCGGGCGAGAGGTACTGCACCGTGCCCATCACCTGACCGGTGGCCGTGAGCGGCACCTGGTCGGCGATGCGGGCGATGCCGAAGTCGGTGATCTTGACGCGGCCGTCGGGCGTGATCAGCAGGTTGCCCGGCTTCACATCGCGGTGCACGAGTCCGGCGGCGTGCGCGGCGTGCAGGGCGAGGGCGGTCTGGGCGACGATGTCGAGCACCTTGTCGGTGGACAGCACGCGCTCGCGCTCGAGGATGGTCGACAGCGCCTCGCCGGGGACCAGCTCCATCACGAGGTAGGCGGAGCCGTCCTCCTCGCCGTAGTCGTAGACGTTCGCGATGCCCTCGTGGTTCACGAGCGCGGCGTGACGGGCCTCGGCGCGGAAACGCTCGAGGAATCCCGGGTCACCGAGGTATTCGTCCTTCAAGATCTTGATCGCGATGGTGCGGCCGATGACGAGGTCCGTGGCCTGCCACACCTCGCCCATACCGCCGATCGCGATCCGAGACTGCAGCTCGTATCGTCCCCCGAAGGTGAGCCCTGTAGTAGGTCTCATTCGTTCAGCACCGCCTCTAGTACCTGTTTCGCGATGGGTGCGGCAAGCAGGTTGCCGTACCCGGTCTGGCCGAGCCCCCCGCCATCCTCGATGAGGACGGTGATTGCGAACTGTGGATCGTCCGCTGGGGCAAAACCGGTGAACCAGAGGGTGTACGGATCGTCGGATCCGTTCTCGGCCGTGCCAGTCTTACCGGCCACGCTGACGCCCTCTATTGTTGCATTCGTCGCAGCGCCGCTCTGCACACTGCTGACCATCATGGCCTTGATCGTGTCGGCGGTCTGCTTGCTGACGGCGGTGTTCAGCACGCGCTTCTGGAACTGCTGGATCACGCTGAGATCCTGCGATCGGATGGCGTCGACGAGGCTCGGCTGCATCACTGCGCCACCGTTGGCGATCGCGGCCGAGACCATGGCGATCTGCAGCGGCGTGGCGCGCACGTCGTACTGCCCGAACGCGGTGAGCGCGGTCTGCGCGTCGTCGGTGACGGTCGGATACGTGCTCTCTTCGACGGTCACCGGGATCTCGAGCTCCGTGTCGAAACCGTACTTCTCGGCCATGCTGCGAATCGCATCCGAACCCAGTTCGACTCCCATCTCGGCCATCGGCACGTTGCACGAGAGCGCGACGGCGGTGGCGAGCGTGACGGTGTCGCCGCCGCCGCAGGTGCCGCCGCCGGAGTTGATCACCTGCGAGCTGGATCCGGGCAAGGTGTACGACGCGAGGTTGGGGAAGGTGGACTCGGCGGTGAACCGGCCCGACTCGATCGCCGCGGAGGCGACCACGAGCTTGAAGACGGAGCCGGGCGGATTCATCCGGCCGCCGATCGCGCGATTGACGAGCGGATCGCCGTCGGCGTCGTTCAGGGTGTCGTAGGCGGCGAGCACCTGATCGGTGTCGTGCGAGGCGAGTGCGTTCGGGTCGAAGTCGGGCTTGGAGACCATGGCCAGGATGCGCCCGGTCGCCGGCTCGGTCACGACGACGGCTCCGGTGTAGTTGCCGAGAGCGTCGTAGGCCGCCTGCTGGGCGACGGGGTCGATCGAGAGCTCGACGGAGGCGCCCTTCGGATCCTGGCCCGACACGAGGTTGTTGATCGAGTCGAAGAACTGCGAGTTCGACGTACCCGAGAGGTAGTCGTTCAGAGCGCTCTCGATGCCCGTGGTGCCCTGATTCAGGGTGAAGTAGCCGGTGACGGAGGAGTACAGCGGTCCGTTCGCGTACTGGCGCTGGAACTTGTAGACGTCGTCGCTCGGCGTGGAGGTCGCGATCGGCTGGCCGGCGACGAGGATCGCCCCGCGCTCGGTGGAGAAGCTCTCGTAGAGGGTGCGGGTGTTGCGGGCGTCCTCCGACAGGTTGTCGGCCTGGAACACCTGGATCGTCGTCGTCGAGACGAAGAGGGCCACGAACATCGTGAGGACCACGAAGCTCACTCGCTTCAGTTCACGGTTCATCGGAGACTCGTCTCGGTGGTTTCGGTACGCATCCGCACTAGACCACCAGCCTCGGCTGATTGCGAACCGTGTCGGAGAGACGAAGCAGCACAGCGACGATCATCCAGTTGGCCACGAGCGAGGATCCGCCGGCGGCGAGGAAGGGCGTGGTCAGGCCCGTCAGCGGGATCACCCGGGTGACGCCGCCGATGACGATGAAGCACTGCAGCGCGATGACGAAGGAGAGGCCGACACCGAGCAGTTTGCCGAAGTCGTCCTGCCCGGCGAAACCGATGCGGAAGCCTCGCGACACGAGCAGCAGGTACAGCCCGAAGATCGCGAACAGACCCGCGAGGCCGAGTTCCTCACCGAGGCTGGCGATGATGTAGTCCGACTGCGGCACGGGCGTGATGTCGGGCATGCCCTGACCGAGGCCGGTGCCGAGCAGGCCCCCGTGGGCCAGGCCGAACAATCCCTGCACGAGCTGGTAGCTGCCGCCCGGATCCGCGTCGAAACGGCTGCTGCTGAACGCATCGAGCCAGTTCGCGAAGCGGTTGTTGACGTAATCGAGCGTCTGGCTCGCCACGATGGCGCCACCGAGGAACAACCCGACCCCGAGCAGGATCCAGCTGGTACGGCCGGTGGCGATGTAGAGCATCACGAGGAACAGGCCGAAATAGAGCAGGGCCGTACCCAGGTCGCGTTGGAACACGATGACCGACATCGAGAGCAGCCACACCACGATCAGCGGGCCGAGGTCGCGCAGCCGCGGGAACCGCATCCCCAGGAACGTGCGACCGACCATCGAGAGGGAGTCGCGATTGCGCACCAGGTACCCGGCGAAGAACACGCCGAGAGCGATCTTCGCGATCTCACCGGGTTGGAAGCTGGCGAAGTCGCCGATGCCGATCCAGACGCGGGCGCCGCTGACCTCGCGCCCGATGAACGGCAGCAGGGGCAGCAGCAGCAGTACGATCGCCGCGAATCCGGCGATGTAGGTGTAGCGGAACAGGACCCGATGATTGCGGATCACCACGATCACGGCGATCGCCGCGACGATCGCGAGACCGGACCAGACGATCTGCCGTACCGCGACCGAGTCCCAGCCGGTGAAGCCGTCGGCGATGTCGATGCGGTAGATCTCGGCGATGCCCAGCCCATTGAGCACGGTGGCGATCGGCAGCACGAACGGGTCGGAGTCGGGGGCGAGGTAGCGCAGCACCACGTGCATCGCGAACACGAGTACCGAGAGCCCCACACCCAGCGAGACCAGCGTGGTGTCCACGGCGCCCAGAGCGCCGAGCTGCACCAGCATGATGGCACCGGTGTTGATCACGCACGCGGCGATGAGCAGCACCAGCTCGAGGTTGCGGAACTTCTGCGGGATCATCCGCGACTTTCGCGGACCGCCGCCCCGACGTGCGGTGTCCGTACCCGTCTGTGTCTTCGCGTCCGTCATCCGGTTACTGCCCACCCGCATCCGTGAGCCGTTCGACGATCTGGTAGGCGCTCGCGTACGAGTCGGCACTGATGGTCTGCTCGATCTGCTCGACGTCGTAGCTACGCAGCGAGTCGAGGGGGATACCGGTGTCCTCGTACTCCTTCGAGAGCGAGAACGGGCCGACCTCCTGCTGGATGCCCTGGTAGATCACCACCGAGTCGCCATCGGTACCGACGTAGAAGCGTGACTGCGTCCAGTCGTAGGCCAGCAGCACCCCGAGGAACGCAGCGATCACGACCAGTGCGAGGCCGACGGACCAGGTGATGCGGCGGCGACGATGCCGGCGGCGGTCCTCCTCGATCAGCTCGTCGAGGTAGTCCTCGGACTCGGGTTCGAAGTGGGTGGGACCCTGCGAAGCGGGAGCACGCGAGTGCAGTCGCAGCCCGGGGATGCGCAGCCGGCTCTGCGAGTCCTCCGAACCCAGTGGTGACGGATTCGCGGCGGAGCCCACGATCAGCGGCTCGCGTTCATCCGCGGTGCCGTGCGCTTCGTCGATGTCGAGGATGACGACGGTGACGTTGTCCGGCGCGCCGTGCGAGAGGCTGTCCTTGATCAGGCGGTCGGCGACGTCCTGTGCGGACTCCGGGCGCGCCATGTCCTTCTGGATCTCGTCGTGCGGGACGACGCCCGAGAGGCCGTCGGAGCAGATCAGCCAACGATCGCCCGGCTCGGTCTCGAGGGTCAGCGTGTCGATCTCGGGATTGGTGTGCACATCGCCGAGAACCCTCATCAGCACCGAGCGGCGCGGGTGCGTCATCGCCTCTTCCTCGGTGATGCGCCCCGAGTCGACGAGCCGCTGAACGAAGGTGTGGTCGGTCGTGACCTGCTCGAGCTTGCCGTGCCGGTAGACGTAGATGCGCGAATCACCGATGTGCGCGATCGCGACGGCCTCGCCGACGCGTACGATCGCACTGACGGTCGTGCCCATCCCGGTCAGCTCGGGGTGGTCGAAGACCGTTTCGGCCAGCAATGAGTTGGCGGCGAGGAGGCTCGTCTGCAGGGCGGCCTCCGCCTCGAACGTAGAGGCGTACGGTCGATCCGCCTCGGCGATCCGCTTGATCGCAATGGCCGAGGCGACATCGCCTCCAGCGTGTCCGCCCATGCCATCGGCCACCACGAACAGCTGGCGCCCGGCGTAACCGGAGTCCTGGTTGTTCGAGCGGATCTTGCCGACGTGCGAGACGGCGGTGCTGTCCTGGGCGGTGGACACGCGGCTACCGGCGCAGTTCGAAGGTCGTGGTGCCGACCTTGATCGGGGTGCCGAGCGGCACCTTGGTCGGGACGCTGACGCGGCGACCGGCGAGGAAAGTGCCGTTCGTCGAATCGAGGTCCTGGATCATCCACTCGTCGTTCCAGATGAGCAGGCGCGCGTGATGGGTCGAGGTGTAGTCGTCGCGGATGATGAGCCCCGACTCCCCCGATCGACCGATGGTCAGCGGCTCGCCGCCCAACTGGATCTCCGTGCCGCGGCGGGGGCCCGACGTGATCACGAGCCGCTGAGCGTTGTGCACGGTGGCCGTGCCGGCCTCGACGATCGGGGAGCCGGGCTGCGGAGTCGGTGGTTCGCGGCGAGCGCGCGGCGCGACCGCGGGCGGCGCAGCGGCGGGAGCAGCAGCAGGGGGGATGGTCGGCTGGGCCGCCGTGACGAAGGGTGCCGCCTCGGGCTGCGTGGCACCCGCGGGCAGCTTGCGAACCCGCTGACCGAACAGGTCGGAGCGCAGCGCATAGACGATGCCGAAGACGAAGAACCACAGCAGCGCGAGGAACGCGATGCGCAGCACGAGCAGGGTGAGCTCACTCATAGGCGGTCGTCCCAGAATCCGCCGACATCGCGGCTCCCCTTCGACGGCTGTGGCGGAGTGCTCCGGTTTTGTGTGGATCGGCCCTGTGCGGACGGGCTCTGTGCGGACGGCCGCGGTGCGCGCGACGCGGTCGGGCGTGCGGATGCATTGGTGGTGACGATGCGGAACACGATCCGAGTACGTCCGATGGTGATCGTCTGGTCCGGCTCCAGAGCGGCCTGCGAGACGCGCTGCCCGTCGAGCTTGGATCCATTGGTGGAGCCGAGGTCGTGCACCTGGGCTCGGCTGCCGTCCCACAGGATCTCGACGTGCTTGCGCGAGATGCCGGGGTCGTCGACTGTTATGTCGGCCTCGCTCCCTCGGCCGAGGACGGTACGCGCCTGGGTGATCGGGTGTCGGGTGCCGTCGATATCGAGCGACGCGGTGCGAGCGACCGTGCCCTTCACGCTTCGGGAGTCGATCTCGACCATGCCGTCGGAGAGTGCCGGGTCGGTGGCGAGACGGATCTCGATCGGACCCGTGAAGCGGTAATTCTGTTTCGTCGCGTGCTGAGTGGCCAGGCTCGTCAGCTCGTCGATGAGAGTCGGGCCGAGCTTGCGCATCCGGGCCTCGTCCGCGGCGGACATCCGCAGCGTGAATTCGTTGGGCACCAGGATGCGGTCGCGGCTGACGATGGCGGCGTTCGTGTCCATCTCACGGCGCAGAGCGGAGGCGAGCTCGACCGGCTGCAGCCCCGACTTGAAGGTGCGCGCGAATGCGCCGTTGACGACGCGCTCGAGACCCTTCTCGAAGTTGTCCAGTAAGCCCACAGTCTTCCGATCTTTCCGGTACGGCGGTCGCCGTTCTGCTGCCGCGCGGATCGTTCTGATCGCACGACGGAGGGGGGTCGCCCGCGGTACGACTACGTGCATGTTACTTGGATGGTCTGTGCGGAGGTGTCGCGCAGGCGTACTCGCGGCTTCTGATGGGCACCCTTTCCTCGACGTCGTCGCGAGGGGTGTCGGGGCGATTCGGCATTCGCGCACACGAGTGCTATGGTTTCTCCTCGGTACGCAAGTGCCGTGGTGAGCGCGAGTGGCGGAATAGGCAGACGCGCACGGTTCAGGTCCGTGTGCCCGAAAGGGCGTGGGGGTTCAACTCCCCCCTCGCGCACCATCAACCGAAAGGCCCCGACGGAGACGTCGGGGCCTTTCGTCTTTCTCTGCGGCAGTTTCACGTGCCACGCTTGTTGGTGCCGTCATTCCCGAGGGGCGTGTCGCCATCTCCGGCGGCATCCACCCGATGTGGCGATCAGAAGTCGCCGCGGCGCTCGCGGATCCGCAGGCTGCGCGATCGGAAGCCCAGCACGCCCCCGATGACCAGGCAGCCGACGGCGATGGCGACGGCGACCTGCCACCACGCGTTCCCGGTGACGAGATTCAGAAGCAGCACCAGCAGGCAGGAGCCGTTCGCGGCCAGTGCGGCGTAGGCGAACTGCGTGCTCGTCCACTTCGGAGAGGTGCGGGCGATGATCGGGCCTTTCGTCGGTCCATGGGTGTCGCGGGTCAGGCCGACCCGCGACACCCATGCTGCCACTCGGAGGCGGGAGCTCCTGCGCCGGGCTCAGCGCACGACGTCGTAGACGGCCTTCTGGACGCCGTTCGAGTAGGTGTCGTGCTCCACGAGGGCGAGCTTCACCTTCTCCGTCGAGTTCTCGTCGAAGAGCCGCTTTCCGGCGCCGAGCAGCACCGGGAAGATCAGCAGGTTGTATCGGTCCACGAGTCCCGCTGCCAGAAGTGCCCGGGCGAGGGTGCCGCTGCCGTGGACGAGGATGTTCCCCTCCGTCCGCTCCTTCAGCGCCGCTACCTCCTCGATCGAGCCGAGCACCGACGTGTTCTTCCACTCGGGGTCCCGCAGAGTCGTCGAGACGACGTACTTCGGCATGTCGTTGTACTCCGCGAACTCCGCCATGCTCGGCCACACCGGAGCGAACGCGTCGTAGCTGATGCGTCCCATCAGCATCGCGACCGCCTCGGTCTGTTCCCGACCCTTGATCTCGTAGGCCTCGGGCACGAACTCGATGTCGGTGTACGTCCAGCCGGCATGCGGATGTCCGTCGCCGCCGGGGGAGTCGATGACGCCGTCGAGCGTGATGAATTCGGTGATGGTGATGGTGCCCATGAGGCGTCCTTCCGTCGGTGTTCTCAACTGGTCCTACTACTGCGTCGGTCCTACTACTGCGTCGAACGGGAATCGCGCGGATCGACATCGCGGATCATTCATTTTTCACGAGTTCGTCCCGTCCTTCTCCGGAGCCGGTCCCGTCGGTCGGGCGGCCGTCTCAAGGAGTGGTCGGATACGCGTCGGCATCACCTCCACGAGGGAGATGGCCGTGTTGGTGCGCATCACCCCCTCGATCGTGAGCATCCTGTTCGTGGTGCGGTGCAGATCCTCGGTGCTGCGTGCGACGACTCGCACCAGGAAGTCGGCGCCGCCTGTCGTCGCGTGCACCTCGACCACCTCGCGGATCTCGCGCAAGCCGGCGAGAGCACGGTCTCCGTTGGACTGGCTGATCTCGATGGAGACGAAAGCGGTGAGCGGATACCCCAGTGCCGCCGGGTCGATCCGGCGTCCGAAGGCCCGGAGGGAGCCGGACTTCGAGAGACGGCCGAGCCGAGCGTGCACGGTGTTCCGTGCCACTCCGAGGCGTCGCGCCAGCGACAGCACCGTCGCCTCCGGATCGTCGTCGAGAGCCAGCAGCAGTCGGGCGTCGAGGGGGTCGATCATGGTCATGTGAGCATCGTGACACCTGATACGGACAATCGGTGACAATCTGTAGCGCCGATATCTGCCCTGTTGCGCATCGGCCCGTCGGCGTCGATGCTCGACACATGACCGATATCCAGGTGCCACCCGCCGTACGACCGAGCGCCACCCCTGCTCCGGTCATGCTGCGCCACTCCCCCGTCGAAGACATCCTCGGACTGCTCACGGGAGCTCTGGTCGCATCCCTCGGACTCTTCCTCCTGAAGTCCGCCGCCGCGGTGACCGGAGGAACCGCCGGGCTCGCCCTCCTGGTCAGTTACGCGGCGCCCGTTCCCTTCGGCGTGCTCTTCTTCGCTGTGAACGTGCCCTTCTTCGCGCTGGCGGTGTGGAAGAAGGGGTGGAACTTCACGCTGCGGACAGCCTTCGCCGTCGCGGTGGTCTCGGTGATGTCTTCGCTGTATCCGTCACTTCTCGACATCCGCACGCTCGATCCGCTGTTCGGTGTTCTCGCCGGCAACCTGCTCGCCGGGGTCGGCCTGTTGATCCTGTTCCGGCACCGCGCGAGTCTCGGCGGCTTCAACATCCTCGCTCTGGTGCTGCAAGACCGCTTCGGCTGGCGCGCCGGCTACGTGCAGATGGGTCTCGACGTGGCGATCGTGCTGCTCGCTCTGACCGTGGTGCCTCCGCTGAACGTGCTCCTCTCCGCCGCCGGCGCCGTACTGCTCAATCTCGTCATCGCTTTCAACCACCGCCCCGGCCGGTACCTCGGCGCCTGACTGCGAACTCAGAGCTCGGCCTAAGCTGGGACCCGTGTTCGACGAGTC
This sequence comes from Microbacteriaceae bacterium VKM Ac-2855, assembly GCA_013204985.1. Taxonomy (GTDB): domain Bacteria; phylum Actinomycetota; class Actinomycetes; order Actinomycetales; family Microbacteriaceae; genus Rathayibacter. Next base: position 82,057 of record JABMLG010000011.1, on the reverse strand, counting down.
CACTCTCACCCTTCCCCCGCGCCGCAACGTCAAAGCGATGACCGAGACGCTCGCGGGGCTCGCCGATGGCGACCTCGTGACGATGACGGTGTCGACCCCGCGCTACGGCCCGGTCGCGTACGCCGGTACGGTCACCCTGTCACCCAGCGCCAAGTCGTTCTTCCTCGCCGGGCTCACGATCGAGAACAATCTGAAGCCCGACAAGTTCTTGCAGAGCCTGGAGGTCACGCATCGTGTGGCCGAGCACTGGGACCCGGATGCGGACGACACGCCCTCCCCCGCCGTCGCGCCGCGCTCGGACGATCTGGCCGCCGTGCTGTCCACCCTCGAGCACGGCGCGCTCGTCGAAGCGGTCGTTTCGCACGGCCTGTACGGCGAAGTGACGATCGCCGGGCCGGCAGTTCTGTCGGTTCTCAGCGGAGGCTTCCGACTCGGCAGCTGGATGCTCGGCACCCCCGCCGCTGCAGCGCCGGCCCTGCGCACGTTGCGAGTGATCGCCCCCGCCGGAGCGCATGCCGTGCCGGTGCCACCACGGATCACGACGGTCGACGAAGACCCGTTGCCGGCCTGATCCGCCCCTCCGCAGGTCTCGCTGAGGCAGATCGACGACAAATGCCTAGAAGACCTACTTACATGGACGTCTAGGATGGTCCGCGTGAGCGAAACGTCGGTCGGCCGCCAGACAGGCTATTGGTACCCCGAAGACGCTTCGACGCGCCGCGGGGTCGAGTTACTCGGAGCGATGCGGGGGTATCGGAATGCCGAGATGGCCATGCGACGGCGCACTCGCGGTGCGATGGGTATGGGCGAGACCGACCTGATCGCCGTGCAGTACCTCATCCGCGAGCAGCGGGCGGGCCGCACCGTTTCGGCGAAGGACCTGGCGCAACATCTGGCCATCTCTTCCGCCTCGACGACCGTGCTGATCGACCGACTGGTGCGGAGCAAGCACGTCGAGAGGCGTCCGCATCCGACCGACCGTCGCGGCGTCGTCGTTGTGGCGACGGATGCGAGCGACCGCGAGGTGCGCTCCACGCTCGCAACGATGCACCAGCGCATGCTCGCCGCCGCCGACCAGACCTCCGAGGCCGAGGCCGAGGCGATCCTGAGCTTCCTGAACCGCATGCGCGAGGCCGTGGATTCGGTCGACGCGGAGGAGAGCGAAGAAACGGTCGAAGCAATTTAGCTAGCTTGTCTAGTAACTAGACTTTCTCCGCTTATGCTGGTCGTGTCCGAATCGGACCCCAGCGAACGGAAGAAAAATGGGACACCTCCTCTACGGCACGCCTCCCACGAGCGTCGAGATCGACGATCGCACCCTCGCGCACCTTCAGGTGGTCATCATCAACAAGTTCCGACGCGACGAGCGCTTCAGCTTCACGATCGATCCCAGTGCCGAGCACGGTCGTGGCAGGCACGCGCTGTGGTTGAACCCGGCGATACCACTGCAGTTCCAGTTCGCGGGCAGTCGTCAGCCCACCCTCAACCCGGCGTGGATCGACGCGCTGATGGAGAACGCCAATGGTGGTGGCGGCCTGCGCGTCACGGCGGAGCCCCATGCGGAGCCCGTGCAGATCCGCTCCGAACCCGCCGCTTGAGCCGACGGGCGCTGGCTCGATCGGCGCTCGTGTTCTAGCTCGTGTTCTAGGGTGAGGCGACCGCGTTCTTCGCTCGCGGCCGAATGGGGGATGCGATGCGGTTACGAATGACGATATTCGGTGGGGTCGTTCTCGCGCTTCTCCTCGCAGGGTGTGCTCCCGCGGCGGCTCCCGCGCCGACGGTGACCGTTCTGGTGACCGTGTCGCCGAGTCCCGACCCCACGGCCACGGTGACGCTGCCCCAGCCGACGGTGACGGTCTATGCGGACGCGCCGGCACCGACGGTGACGATCACGCCGAACGACACCCCGGTTCAACCCGAGACGGCCTATGCGGTCGACAACGGTCCGGTGCCCGGAGCGGAGGGTACGCCCACGCTCGACGGCAATGGCGACCCGATCGCGTACACCGTTGTGGCGGGCGACAGCTTCTTCGACATCGCCCAGCGCTTCGGCATCCCCCAGCAGCAGTTGCTGCGGATGAACCCCCAGGTGACCGGCGCCGGAAACGATGTCTACATCAACATGCGGATCGAACTGGACGCCGACGCGCTGCGTTGAGTCGTCACACCGGCGCGGGCGGGCTATTCCGACTTCGGCAAGAAGTGGAACCCGACGGCAAGGGATCCTGAGATGGCGAGGATGCCGCCGAAGAAGATCACGCCGCCCCACTCGGGAACGAGGAACGCGTTGCCCATCAGCAGGATGCCGCCGATGAACAGCACGAACGAGATGATCACGCCGAATCCAGTCATGCCCCCAGCCTAACGATCGAGAGAGGCACTCGGTGCTCAGCCGAGGAGCAGGTGATCCAGCTCGTCGGCCGAGGTGACCAGAGCGATCGAGCCCACGGCCTCGACCGGAGATCCGTAGCCCCACTCGACCATGATCGTCGGTACCCCGTGCGCCGCGGCTCCGTTCACGTCGTGCTCGCGGTCGCCGACCATCACCGGGGTGCTGAGGTCGATCTCGAGGGCGCGAAGTCGGCGGAGTGCCTCTTCGACGACATCGGCCTTGGCGCTGCGCACCTCGTCCTCCGAGGCGCCGCAGATGATGGTGAAGTACTGGGCGAGTCCGTAGTGCTCGAGTACACGCCTCGCCGCCGACTCTGGCTTCGACGTCGCCAGTGAGAGCGGTACTCCGGACGCGGCGATTCGGGCGAGCACGTCAGGAACTCCGGGGTACACGGAAGAGTCGAACAGACCGCCCGCGTTGTAGTGCCCCCGGTAGACCGCGAGAGCCTCCTGCGCCTGCTCGACGGTCATCCCGCCGAGTTCGCGGAACGCCTCGAGCAGTGGAGGGCCGACGTACGCGAGCAGTTCGCTCGGGGTGGGCACCGGATAGCCGAGTTCCTCGAAGGTCCGCGCGAGCGTCGAGGTGATCCCGGGAGCCGAATCCGTGATCGTGCCGTCGAGATCGAAAAGGATGCATGACCAGGTGCCGGCGATCGTCTCGTGGCTGACGGGGGCGATGGTGGTGTCGGTCATGGCCGTACTCCTGACGTCGATGGTGCAGGTGACACCGACGCTGCCCCGTCGGGGCTGTTCACTCTACGACGGATCCGCGGCGAGTGCGTTCTCGATGAATGAACGAGCGATGACCTGGCCGATCGATCCAGGATCCAGTTGAACGGCGATGAACTCCGCCGTCCTGATCAGCGCGAAGGCGTCGCGGCCGGGGAGCACCAGCGACTGGACGCGCGGATGCTGGGCCGCGGGTACGGCCAGGCGCACTTCGTCGGTCGAGGTGAAGAGGGGCAGTACGAGTTGCCCGTTCGTCGACATCACCGTGCGGATGCGGGGCTCCTGGCCCGGCACCGATCCCGTGACGTCGACGACGAGGTTCGCTTTCAGACACGCATCGAGGAGACGCTCCACGAGATCGGCGGTCGGTGCCGCCACCAGGGCCTGCAATGCGTCGCGAGCGGTCGCATTGTGATATCGCCCCGCCCGCTGGGGGAGTTTCGATCGTTCTTTCCGTGCCATAGCTCCACGCTATCGCCCCGTCACGACCGGCGCAGTGCCTCTATCAGCGCTATTGCGCGCGACCAGCTTCTCCGACGGCTGTCGGAGAAGTCTGAATAGTCTGAACCGACTCTCCGGCTCGCAGCACTCTTGGAGGGTCGCTCTCCGTTGTTTCGGCGCATGATCTCGTCGAATCCCCCACGATCTTCTCGAATCGCGCCACGATCTTCTCGAAACGCCGAGAATGGATTCGTTTATCGGCCGGAACCGGTAACCTTTCTACTGCTTACCCATCAAGGAGGAAAACGTGGCACAGAGAATCACCCTGGTCGACGATATCGACGGCTCCCCGATCGACTCGGGCAACGGCGGAACGGTTCGTTTCAGCATCGACGGATCGAGCTACGAGATCGATCTCGGCTCGGACAACATCGCCAAGCTGCACGCAGCACTCGATGACTTCATCACCAATGCCCGCAAGGTCGGCGCGCGCGCGGTCTCGGTCGCACCGACCTCGTCCAAGAGCGACCCCAAGCAGCTCAAGGCCATTCGCGAATGGGCGAATGCGAACGGACACCCCGTCTCGGATCGCGGGCGCATTCCCACGGATGTGCAGACGGCGTACTTCGCAGCGAACAAGTAGAACGCACGCCGCCGCGACCCGATGCGGCGACGGCCACGGAAAGGCCCCCGTCGAGACGATTCTCGCTGGGGGCCTTTCGTCGTACACGCTCGGCGTGAGCTATGCGCACACCGCTTCAGAAGAGGCGGGTATGCGAGTCGTCGAGTCCGCGCATCTCGTCATAGTCGAGCACGACGCAGCGAATACCACGATCCTCCGCCAGAGTGCGCGCCTGAGGCTTGATCTCTTGGGCCGCGAATACACCGAGTACCGGAGCGAGATGCGGATCACGATTCATGAGTTCGAGATAGCGGGTCAACTGCTCGACGCCGTCGATCTCGCCGCGACGTTTGATCTCGACCGCCACGGCTCCCCCGCGAGAATCCCGCGCGAGGATGTCGACCGGACCGATCGCTGTCATGTATTCCCGTCGGACGAGGGTATGCCCGTCGCCGAGGATGCCGATCTGTTCGGCGAGGAGTTTCTGCAGATGCGCCTCGACGCCGTCCTTGATCAGACCCGGATCGATACCGAGCTCGTGGGCGCTATCGTGCAAGATCTCGTGGATCGACACGATCAGTTGATCCGCGGTCTTCTTGTGCGTCACAGTCCATTGTTCGATCACGCCGACGTCCGCGATCTCGGGTTCAGGCTGCGAGACGCTGAGCACGCACGGCGGGCTCATCCAGTTCAGCGGCTTGTAGGACCCGCCATCGGAATGCACGAGGACGCTGCCGTCGGCTTTGACCAGCAGGAGTCGCGTCGCCAACGGCAGATGGGCACTGAGCCGTCCGGCGTAGTCGACCGAGCACTTCGCAATGACAAGACGCACCCGATGAGGATAGTCCCGACTCGGCCCGGTGGACGCACCGGTCGATGACCACGGCAGTCGCATCGGATTGTCGGACAGAATTGCGCATCACCATCGCGAACTCGGCGGGCCGCTCCACCCGCGGATAGCGCGGCTCGTCACGATGGTGCGCTGTCGTCCTCGCCGAGTCGCTCTCGACCCGCGCTCACGGCGCGGGGCTCGAGAAGCCGACGGGGGCGTGAACTCAGCGCGCGTCCTGCGGAGCGCGAGTTCGGGCGGCGGGGGAGGCGGCACCGGCGAGCACGACCAGCACCAGGACGACGAACAGTGCGTTCAGGATGCCGAAGGCGTCACCCAGGAACCCCAGCACGGGCGGGCCGACGAGGAACGCCACGTAGCCGATGGTGGCGACGGAACTCACCCGAGCCGTGGGGTTCGGGCCGTCGGCCGCCGCCGACATCCCGACAGGGAAGCCCAGCGAGCTGCCCAGGCCCCAGAGCACGGCGCCGACCACGACCAATGCGTCGATCGGGGAGAGGATGAAGAGCAGAATGCCCACGACCGCGAGGCCTGCCGAGGCCTGCAGTACCGGGACACGGCCGAAGCGGTCGAGCACCGGGCCGCCCGCGACGCGTCCCACGGTCATGGACACCACGAAGATGCCGAACACGATCGCGGCCGTCGTGGGATCGACGTCGTGGCCGTCGACCATGGCGAGGGTCATCCAGTCGTTCGCGGATCCCTCCGCGAAAGCCATGCCGAGCATGATCACGCCGATGAGGATGAGCCGCGGGTCGCGCCAGACCGTGAGACGGCTCGCGAGACGGTCTCGCGTGCGCAGCGGTGCCCCCACGATCGCCTGCGCGGCGTGCGCATCCAACTCATCGCGGACGGGGACGTAGCGGACGGCGATCACGACGCCGACGGCGACGATGACGGCGATGATCGGCAGGTGCACGGCGACGGGCAGGCCGATCGCACTCGCTCCGGCCCCGAGCCCCGCTCCGGCGACCGTGCCGAAGCTGAAGAAGGCGTGGAACAGCGGCATCAGGGTCTTGCCGATCTCCTTCTCGTTGGCAGCCCCCTCGATGTTCATCATCACGTCGCAGGCTCCGTTGCCGAGACCGAGGAAGACCATGCCGATGAAGGCGAGGGGGACCGAACCGAACGCATCCGCACCGATGCCGAGAACGGCCAGGCCCGCTGCGCAGATCACGAGGGAGACGGCCATGCCTCGACGGGCCCCGAGGTAGCCCATAACGGTCGGCGAGAGTGTCAGCCCGACGATGGACCCCGCGGACATGCTCAGGATCAGCAGTCCGACACCGGCCGTCGTGAGGTCGAGTTCGTCGCGCACCGTCGGCGTGCGCGACACCCAGCTGGCGACACTGATCCCGCTCAAGACGAAGATCGCGAAGATCGCGTTTCGCCAGGGAACAAGCGTCTGCTGGGGGAGGGTCGGCACGGTGGAGGAGGTCATGAAGGTGTCCGAGACGGTCGTGGTGCGGATGAGTGCGTGCCGGTACGGAGCGCGAGATCGACGTCGATCCGCGCGGCGGGTGGTCGCATCCGCGGATGGGGTCGAATCGATTCGACACCGGCTGTCGACTAAGCTACTCAACGCTGATCGAGCGGTCAAGGCGCGCCCGCGCCGCCTCGCTCGTGCCCCGCCAGAGGAGGCTCCGTGTCGACACCGAGCTCGAGCCCGCGCCCCGCCCGGCCCACGCTTGCGAAGGTCGCCGCGCGTGCCGGCGTCAGCGCGTCCACGGCGTCTCTCGTCTTCAGCGGATCCGGGCCGGTGGCCGAGGCGACGCGGGAGCGGGTCCTCGCGGCAGCGGAGGAGTTGGACTACGCCGGCCCGGATCCGCGAGCCCAGTCACTGCGACGCGGTCGCTCCGGAATCGTCGGCGTGGTGCTCGACGAACGCGTGCTCTTCGCGTTCCGTGACCCGATCAAGATCGCCATGCTCGACGGCTTGGCCGACGTGCTGGGTTCGATCGGCGCGGGAATCCTGCTGCTGACCGACACCGGTGACGCGCCTCTGCTCGAAACGGCGCCGGTGGACGCGATGGTGCTCGTCGGTTGCAGCCCCAAGCTCTACGCGTCGATGGAACTGCTGCAGCGACGCGGCATCCCTGTCGTGGTCATCGAGGGTCTCGCGCACGGAGACGTGCCGGTGATCACCCTCGACAATCGTCCGGCGACGGCCGAGATCGCGACGCACCTGCGCGATCTCGGCCATCGGCGTGTGCAAGTGGTGACGCTTCCGTTCGACGTCGGGCGCTCCCGTGGTCCCATCCCCGATGAGTGGGAGGAGAGTGGCACCGTCACCACTGTGGAGCGTTTCCGCGGCGCCCGCGACGTCTTCCCCGACGCGAGCGGGATCGTCGCCGGCGCGAGCTACGTCGAGGAGGGCGTCATCGCGGGCCGCGCACTGCTCGCGGTGGACCCGGCCCAACGTCCGACGGCCATCATCGCCCAGAGTGATCTGCTCGCCGCCGGCGTGATCCTCGCCGCAGAGGAACTCGGTCTGCGTGTTCCACACGATGTCAGCGTCGTCGGCTTCGACGGCGTTCGAGTGCCTGGGCTGTCAGCGGACTACGACCTGACCACCATGGCTCAGCCTGCTGTCGAGAAGGGTCGCGCCGGGGGCCAGGCCGTCGTCGACCTGCTCGCCGGTCGCGCCGCGGCAGCGGTCGGCTTCGAATCGACATTCCATCTGGGGAATACGACGGCCGTGCCACGAGACCTGGTCTGACCGTTCGGGTAGTCGGCGAGTTATCCACAGATCTATGCACACCCTGTTCGTAACTTCGTTCGAGAGTCTCCGGACGCACAGGTTCAGCGCAACCAGACGTCCGATCGGGCGCGCAGTCCGAGGGTGAGAGCTCGCGCTCCGAGGTAGCCGACGGCGAAGGCCAGCCAGAGGGCGACGAGCTGCAGACCCTCCGGCGCCCGAGGTGCGAGCAATGCCAACGGCACGAAGACGGCCAGGTTCACCAATCCCGACAGAGCGAGATACCGGCCGTCGCCGGCTCCGATCAGAACGCCGTCGAGGACGAAGACGTACCCGCCGAGTGGCGCGGTGAGGCCGACGATGACGATGATCGGCGGCAGGATCTGCTTCACGACCGGGTCCGTCGTGAAGATGACGGGCAGGAAACCACTCAAGGCGGTTACCGCGCAGCCGAGGACCGCGCCGGAGCCGATACCCCAGCGGATGCAGCGATTCGTGACGTTCCGTGCAGTTGCGGGGTCACCCGCACCGAGATGCTTGCCCAGAAGAGCCTGCGCTGCAATGGCGACCGCATCGAGCGCGAAGGCCACGGTGGAGAACAGAGTCATCGCGATCTGGAAGGACCCGAGCTCGGCCGATCCGAGTCCGGTCGCGACAGCCACGGCCAGGAGCATCGCTGCCCTCAGGCTCGCGGTCCGCAGAAGAAGCCAGCTGCCCGAGCCGGCTGAGCGCAGCACGCCCGTCGGATGCGGACGAATCGGGGCGCCGTGTCGCCTGGCCAGGCGTATGGTCAATACGGCATATACCAGCAGCATGGTCCACTGAGCGATGACCGTGCCGAGAGCCGACCCCGCGATTCCCAATCCGGCGGGGTAGATCAGTACGGCGTTGAGGCCGGCGTTGGCGACGAACCCGACACCGGTCACGACCAGCGGAGTACGGGTGTCCTGCAGGCCGCGAAGCAGACCCGTCAGAGCGAAGACACCCAGCATCGCCGGGACCCCGGCCATCGAGATCCCGAGATACGTGACAGCGGCGGAGCCCACATCCGCCTCCGGTCCGAACAATGCCACGACGGGCCCGGCGGTCACGGCACCGACGACGGCGAGCACGGCACCGAGTCCGAGGGCGAGCCAGCCGCCGTCGATCCCGGCCGCGACAGCAGCCCGAGTGTCGCCCGCCCCGACGGCGCGCGCCACGAGCGGTGTGGTGCTGTAGGCGAGGAAGACCATCAGGCCGACGATCGTCTGCACCACGGCGGCGCCGATCGCCAAGCCGGCGAGGGGAGTCGTGCCGAGATGGCCGATCAACGCCGAGTCCGTGAGGAGGAAGAGCGGCTCGGCGACCAGGGATCCGAGCGCGGGAACCGCCAGTCGGAGGATCTCGCGGTCGAGGGGGCGGATGGTGAGCAGCGGCACGGTCTGATCAGAGTACGGGTCCGCGCGTCGGGAGAGCGGGCGCCTGCATTCGGAGGGCGGGTTCCTGCGTTCCGAGTACGGGTTCCGGCGTTCGAGGTGCGGGTCCCGGCATCTGCATACACAACACGGGCGAAGGAGCGTAGGTTGCGGTTCATGGACACGGCGGTCGACGTCTCAGGACTTCGGAAATCGTTCGGGCGGGCGCGCGCGCTCGACGGGCTGGAACTCATCGTCGCAGCGGGGGAGGTGCACGGCTTCCTCGGCCCCAACGGTGCCGGCAAGTCGACGACCATCCGGGTTCTGTTGGGCATGATTCGAGCCGACGCCGGTACGGCGCGTCTGCTCGGACAGGATCCTTGGCGCGACGCCGGCACCGTGCATCGCCGCGTGGCGTACGTGCCCGGCGACGTGGTTCTGTGGCCGAACCTCACCGGTGGCGAAGTCATCGACGTGCTCACGCGGCTCCGAGGTGGTGAGGGGAACCGGGAGGAGCCGGAACGGTTGCTGCAGGCCTTCCAGCTCGATCCGCGTACGAAGGTGCGCGCCTATTCGAAGGGCAATCGGCAGAAGGTGGCGCTGGTGGCCGCATTCGCGACCGCTGCGGAGCTCTACATCCTCGACGAGCCGACATCGGGCCTGGACCCGCTGATGGAGCAGGTCTTCCGCGACGAGGTGCGTCGCGTGGCCGCACGCGGCGCGACCGTGCTGCTTTCGAGCCACATCCTCGGCGAGGTCGAGCAACTCTGCGACCGGGTCACGATCATCCGCGCGGGGGCGACGGTCGAGACGGGTTCACTCTCCCAGATGCGGCACCTGACCCGCACGGAGTTCGCTTTCGAGGGCGTGGCGGGCGAGGAGCTGCGCGCCCTCGCGCACGACCTCCGTGACGACGCCGGTCGGATCCGGTTCACCGTGGATGCTAACGACCTGCCCGCCGTGCTCGGCCTGCTCGCGCGCCAGAACCCGACGGCGCTGACGGTGTCGCCGCCGTCGCTGGAGGAGCTGTTCCTGAAGCACTACGGAGCAGCCGTGCCGCAGTCCGAACGCGACTCCGAGAGACCACGCCGATGATGAACGGGGTCGGCACCCTCCTCCGGGTGCGCCTGCGCCGGGATCGGGTGCAGCTGCTGCTCTGGGCGCTCGGTCTGGCGCTGCTCGCCCTCGTCACCGTGACAGCGGTCGGCCGCGAATACGGGAGCGGACCCGAGAGGGCTGCGCTGCTCCGGCTCGCTACGAGCGATCAGGCGTTGCTCGTGTTGCGCGGAACGGCTCGCGGCGACTCCATCGGGTCGGTGATCTTCTTCCAGATCGGTGCTTTCCTCGCTGCGATGACGGGCATCATGAGCACGTTCCTCGCGATCCGGCACAGTCGGGCGGAGGAGGAGCAGGGCATCGCCGAGATGGTGGCGGCGACCACCGCATCCCGCCACGCCCCCTACGTCGCGACGATGCTGCACGGCCTCATCGCGAACCTCGTGGTCGGCTTCGCCATCGCCGCGGCGTTCGCGGCGGGTGGGCTGGCACCGGTCGGTTCCGCGGTCACCGGGCTGGCGCTCGCCGCCGTCGGCACCGTGTTCGTCGCGGTCGCACTCGTCTGCGCCCAGCTCGTGCGCACCTCGCGGGCAGCGAACGGACTCGCGGCGGCACTCGTCGGCGCTGCGTACCTCATCCGTGGGCTCGGCGATGCGAGCGGTACCGTGGCGGCCGACGGCTTGAGCCTCACACCCTCCGGCTGGAGCTGGTTCTCGCCGATCGGCTGGGCGCAGGCGACGAATCCCTACAGCGGCGACGAGCTCGCGCCGCTGCTGTCGGCTGTGGCAGCGGTCGTCCTGTTCGGCGGGCTGGGTCTTCTCCTTCTCGAACGGCGGGACGCCGGGTCCGCGATCCTGCCGGAGCGGACCGGTCGCGCATCCGCTCGGCGAAGCCTCGGCGGCACGGTCGCCCTCACCCTGAGGCTGCAGCGCGGCTCGATCATCGGCTGGTGCGTCGCGGGCGGGATCCTCGGATTGTTGATCGGCGCACTCTCGAAGACGGCCATCGAGGCGGTGGAGGCGAATCCCGCGTTCGGCGCCGCGCTCGCCGGCATCGCTCCCGGGAGTGCCGGTGGGGGAGCGTTGCGCGACCACTTCATCGCCGCCCTGATGGGGATCGTCGGAATCACCTCGGCCGGCTGCGCCACCCAGCTGATGATGCGCGCGCACCAGGAGGAGGCCGACGGCACGGCGGAAACGATCCTCGCGACGCGAACCACGCGATGGCGCTGGTTCGGCGGTCACCTGCTCGCGGGTGCGCTGGCGATCGTGTTCGTGCTGCTGATCGCGGGAGCCTCGGCGGCGTTCGCCTTCGTCGCGAACGGTGACGACGGATCCGCAGCTGCCGCCTCGTTCGCAGCGGCCGCCGCCCAGCTGCCGGCTTCGCTCAGCTACCTCGGGCTGACAGCGGCAGTGGTGGCCGTGCTGCCGCGGGTGACGATACCGCTGGGTTGGAGCCTGCTCGCTGTCGGCCTCGTGCTCGGTCAGCTCGGCGGGTTGATCGGCGTGCCGCAGTGGCTCCGCGATCTCTCGCCGTTCGTGCACACGCCGGCACTGCCGAGCGCGGACCCGGACTGGGTGGGCGGGATCGCGCTGCTGCTGGTCGCCGTGGCGCTCGCCGCCGTGGGGTCGGCGGTCTTCCGACGCCGAGACCTGGCGTGACCGCCCTGATATCGCGAGTCGGAGCGGATCAGGCGGCGAGGCGGGCGTTGTTGGCCAGCGTGAGTGCGACGAGTGCCGCGACCAGCATCGCCAGGGCGGCGATCAGTACCGTAAGGCCCAGCGCATCCGTGGCCAGCGGCAGGATGAGCAGCACGACGTCGATCACGACCAGCGGGGCGAGCGAGGCGCGGCGATCGGTGACCAACCGTGCGTGGACCAGGCGGATGAGCGTGAACGCGAGCACGAGCGGGATGGCGATCGCGTAGGCCACGACGGTGTCGGACACCTCGCCATGGCCCTCGGTCACGGCGACGGCGACCTCGATCGCCGCCCCCAGGGCAGCGATCGCGGCGAAGATCACGCCGTGGCTGTAGCCCCAGACGTAGCTGAAACGGAATCGGAACGTGCTCGAGGTGTGCGCCTCCAGGCCCGCTTCGAGCCCCCGACCCGCGGGGACGAGGAAGTACAGCCACCAGATGCCGAAGAGCATCACGATCGCTGAGACGGCGACGATGATGAGCTCGTCGTCGACGCGCCCGCCGGAGAGTGCGGCCGAGAACGCGCGGCCCGCCGAGACCACCGATTCACCCAGAACGATGATGGTGAAGAGTCCGTAGCGTTCGGCGATGTGGTCCGGATGCCAGCTCGCCTCACCGAACCGGGTCGCGATCACGGGCAGAGCCAGCTCGAGAGCGACCAGCACCAGCCACGACGCGAGGCCGGCCTCCGGCGGCAGCAGTAGTCGCAGAGCCCACAGGCTGGTGATCACAACGAGACCGACCGCCTCGGCGAGGGCGTAGCGCCGCGCTGTCGGATCCTGCGCGGCCGCGCGGATCCACTGGCCGACGAGACCGAGCCGCATCACCGCGTACCCGACGACGATGAGACCGAAGTCGCCGTCGAAGGCACTCGATATACCGGCCGCCAGCACCAGCACACCGACCATTTGCACCATCGTGAGCAGGCGGTACGGCACGTCGTCGGTGTCGAAGGCGCTCGCGAACCAGCTGAAGTTGAGCCAGGCCCACCAGATCGCGAAGAAGACGCCGATGTAGCCCGGGATTCCGGCCGCGACATCACCCGACTCGATCGCGCCGGCCAGCTCGAGCCCGGCGACGGCGATGGCCGCGACGAAGGTGAGGTCGAACAGGAGCTCCAGCGGGGTGGAGGCCCGATGCTTCTCGTGCGGATCGCGCTGCGTCATCCGCCGCAGGAGGTGCAGATCGGAGGCCATGGCCCGCCTTTCGCCATTCGGATTACGCGTCGTCGGCAGAATACGGCACGTGCGGAGCGCCCCTCAGCTTCTCGCCCTCACGCCTTCTTGCGAGGGACCCGCCCTGTGCGCGCGGGACCCGCCCCGAGGGGGTCCGGAGCGCACAGGAGGGGTCCCCCGCAAGGAGGCGGGGGTGGGTGGGCGGGCGGGCGGTCAGGGGCGGCGCGGTCAGCGGGAGGCGGGGCGTTGGGCCTCGATCGCGGCGGCGTTCTGCTCGATCCAGCCGATCACGGGCAGCAGGCGCGCGGCGAGCTCATCACCCATCGGGGTGAGGCTGTAATCGACTCGCGGCGGGATGCTCGGCTGAGCCTCTCGCGCGACCAGCCCGTCCTCCTCGAGGGTCCGCAGCACCTGGGCGAGCATCTTCTCGCTGATGCCGTTGATCCGCCGGCGCAACTCACCCCAGCGCATCGAGCGCTCCGACAGGGCCGCGAGCACGAGCACGCCCCACTTGCTCGTTACGTGCGAGAGGATGCTGCGGCTCGCGCAGGCGGTGGTGAAGACATCGGCTTCGAGGAACACGGCGACCTCCGGAGGCTGGTCAGTAGGGCATCAGGTACTAACCAAATAGTGGGTACTGCGGTCTGGGAAGCATACGCCCGTCGTGCCGGTTACCGTCAGCACTGCACGTCAACGGAAGGAACACCCATGACCCTCGTCGTCACCGGAGCCACCGGCCACCTCGGCCGCCTCGTCATCGACCACCTGCTCGCGCGCGGCACCGCCGCCGCCGACATCCTCGCCACCGGCCGCGACGCCTCGAAGCTCGCGGATCTCGAGCCGCTCGGAGTGCGCACGGCGGTCGCGTCCTTCGACGACGCGGGCTCGCTCGATGCGGCTTTCGCCGGCGCCGACGCCGTCCTGCTCGTCTCCGGCAGCGAGGTCGGCAAGCGCGTCGCGCAGCACACCGCGGCCGTCGAGGCCGCACAGCGCGCAGGCGCCCGCCTCGTCTACACGAGCGCACCCGCCGCCACCGACACCACGCTCATCCTCGCGCCCGAGCACAAGGCGACGGAGGAGGCCATCGCCGCGGCGGGCATTCCGGCCACGATCCTGCGCAACGGCTGGTACACCGAGAACTACGCCGGCACCATTACGCAGCTCGCCACGACGGGATCCGCGGCCTCCAGCGCGGGAGACGGCCGCGTGTCCAGCGCGGAGCGGACCGACTTCGCCGAGGCGGCCGCGGTCGTGCTGGCGACGGATGCGTACATCGGTCGTGTCTTCGAGCTCTCGGGCGACGTCGCCTGGAGCTTCGACGAATTGGCCGCGACGGTGGCGGACGTCTCCGGCTCGCCCGCGAGGATCGAGCACGTCGACGGGGCCGAGCACGTCGCCCTGCTGGTGGGTGCGGGCCTCGATGAAGGCACCGCAGGCTTCGTCGCCGGCCTCGACGCGAACATCGCCGAGGGTGTGCTGGGCGTCACGACCGGCGAGCTCGCCGAGCTGATCGGCCACCCGACGGCGCCGCTGCGCTCGACCGTGGAGCGCATCCTGGGCGTCGACGCGGCCTGATCCGCGGCCTGATCCGGCCGACTGCGGTCGGATGCGATCCTCCGAGTGGCACGGCGACACCCGTGCCGCTCGGTGCCGCGGCTCGTCGTGACGGCCACGGAAGGCGACGGATGGACTCGGTGTCGGATCGGCGTCCTAAGGTGTTGTCATGACTTCAGAGACGCTCCGCTCCGGCATCGATACCGCTGATCTCGACCCCGCGACGCGTCCCCAGGACGATCTCTACCGGCACGTCAACGGCAAGTGGATCGACGCCACCGAGATCCCCGCCGACAAGGCGCGCTACGGCTCGTTCCACGTGCTGCAGGAGGAGGCGGAGAAGGCCGTCCGCGACATCATCGTCGAGGCGCAGGATGCGCCGGGCGGCACGGAGGAGCGCAAGTTCGGCGATCTCTACGCGGCCTTCCTCGATGAAGAGCGCGCAGAGGAATTGGGCGCGGCGCCGATCCAGCCCGACCTCGACCGCGCCGCCGCCGTCGACTCGATCCCGTCCTTCCTCGCTACCCTCGGCGAGATGGAGCGCTGGGGTGTCTCCGGCTTCTTCGGACTCTTCGTCGACAACGACCCCGGCCACCCCGAGCGATACCTCGTGTTCGTGAACCAGGGCGGTCTCGGTCTGCCCGACGAGAGCTACTACCGCGAGGAGAGCTTCGCGGAGGTCCGCGAGGCGTACGTGCCGTTCGTCGCGAAGATGCTGGGCCTCGCCGGTCTCGGTGCCGCCGACGAGCGGGCTGCGCGCATCTACGAACTCGAATCGGCGATCGCCGCCGTGCACTGGGACAAGGTGCGCAGCCGTGACAGCGAGGCCACCTACAACCTCTATTCGTGGTCGGATGCGGCCGAGCTCGCAGCCGGCGTCGACCTCAGCCCGTGGCTGGACGCGCTGGGTGCTCCCGACGGATCCTTCGCCGAAGTGGTGCTGCGTCAACCGAGTTTCGTCGAGGGCATCGCCGCGCTCTTCACCGACGAGAACCTCCCCGCCTGGAAGGACTGGCTGGCCTGGCAGATCATCCGCGGGGGTGCCGCGTACCTGTCGTCCGACTTCGTCGAGGGCAACTTCGACTTCTACGGTCGCACCCTCACCGGCACGCCGCAGATGCGCGACCGCTGGAAGCGCGGCGTCTCGCTCGTCGAGGGCGCGATGGGTGAAGCCGTCGGCCGGATCTACGTCGAACGACACTTCCCGGCCACGGCGAAGGCGGCCATGGATGTGCTCGTCGCCAACCTGATCGAGGCGTATCGGCAGTCGATCACGGACCTCGAATGGATGAGCCCCGAGACCCGCAAGCGCGCGCTCGACAAGCTCGAGAAGTTCACGCCGAAGATCGGATTCCCCGTGAAGTGGCGCGACTATTCGGCCCTGTCGGTCGATCCCGGCGATCTCCTGGGCAACGCCCGCCGTGTCTCCGAATTCGAGTTCTACCGCGAACTCGGCAAGATCGGCAGCCCGCTCGATCGCGACGAGTGGTTCATGACCCCGCAGACCATCAATGCGTACTACAACCCCGGCTTCAACGAGATCGTCTTCCCGGCGGCGATTCTGCAATACCCGTTCTTCGACGAGGCACGCGACGCCGCCGCGAACTACGGCGCCATCGGCGCGGTGATCGGCCACGAGATCGGTCACGGCTTCGACGACCAGGGCTCCAAGTACGACGGCGACGGCCGCCTGCTCGACTGGTGGACGGCCGCCGACCGCACCGCCTTCGAGGAACGCACGAAGGCGCTCATCGCCCAGTACGACGCGCTCGCTCCGGCGCAGGTGCCCGATCACCACGTGAACGGCGCGCTCACGATCGGTGAGAACATCGGCGACCTCGGCGGCCTCGGCATCGCGTGGAAGGCCTACCTGCTCTCCCTCGATGGCGCCGAGCCGCCGGTGATCGATGGGATGACCGGCTCCGAGCGGTTCTTCCTCTCCTGGGCGCAGGCCTGGCAGCAGAAGGGCCGCGACGAAGAGACGATCCGCCTGCTGGCGATCGATCCGCACTCGCCGAACGAGTTCCGCTGCAACCAGATCGTCCGGAACATCGACGCGTTCTACGGTACCTTCGATGTCACCGAGAAGGACGCGCTCTGGCTCCCGCCGGAGGAGCGCGTGACGATCTGGTAGTCACCGCCGACGTCGCCCGCACCGCGGATGCCCGCCCACGCATCCGCGCATCCTGAATCCGTCGGCCGCACAGTCGACGCGAGAGATGACCCCTTCGTAATCCGTGCCTCCTACCCCCAGAGGGGTCAGCTCCGTGGTCATTCCCGCTCCAGAAACCCGTCGACAGACTCGCCGTACCCGCCGGGGCCGGCACAAAGGCGAGAACGACTACGAGAACTTCACGCGCGGCTTCGACGCCCTCGGTCGTCTCGCGCTCGACGGCGTCGTCGTCTCCGCCCGTGCCATCGATTTGGCGACGGGGCGCACGCTGTTCGCCGTCGACGACACGGTGTCCATGCCGACCGCGAGCGTGGGCAAGATCCTGCTGCTGATCGAGGTCGCCGCCCGCCTGGCGACGGACCCGCAAGAGAATCTGCGTCTGCTCGACCGAACTGCGGCGGATGCGGTGGGCGATTCGGGACTCTGGCAGCACCTGCAGATCCCCTCGATGCCGATCGCCGACCTCGCGGCGCTCGTCGGATCCTCGAGCGACAACCTGGCGACGAACGTGCTGCTGCGCAGAGTCGGCCTCGAATCGGTGCGCGAACGCGCGGAAGGACTCGGTCTCAGCCGCACGGCGCTGCTGGATGTGGTGCGCGACGAGCGCGGGCCCGACGATGCACCGCAACTCTCGATCGGCTCGGCGCGCGAACTCACCTGGTTGATGGCAGCCCTCGCGAAGGGTGAGATCGTCGATGCCGGCGTCAGCTCCCGCGTCATCGGCTGGCTGTCACTCAACACCGACCTCTCGCTCGTGGCGTCGGCGTTCGGGCTCGACCCGCTCTCGCACCGCGAAGCCGAACACGGCGTTCTGCTGGTGAACAAGACCGGCACCGACGCGGGAATCCGCGCTGAGGTGGGCGTGCTGCGTGGCCCCCGCGCTGGCGCCGCCTACAGCGTGATCACCCAGTTCGACGACAACAATCTGCGCTACCGCCTCGGCGTCCACGAAGGTCTGCGCACCGTCGGCGTCGACCTGCTGGAGTACGTGTACTGAGTTTGTTTGTCTCTCTCCTCGTTCCTCGTCGATCGACGCGGTCGGGTCGGGTGCGGATCGGGTTGTGAAGAGCCGGTTGCGTTCGCGCACGTGAAAACGCTGGGACGCGTTTTCCCGGATAGCGCTTGGGGGTTGCGCGGCGCTGCGCGCGCGCCGGGGTGGGTGAGATGGTGAGGGGTTTGTTGTCTTCGTGCCTCGTCGATCGACGCGGTCGGGTCGGGTGCGGATCGGGTTGTGAAGAGCCGGTTGCGTTCGCGCACGTGAAAACGCTGGGACGCGTTTTCCCGGATAGCGCTTGGGGGTTGCGCGGCGCTGCGCGCGCGCCGGGGTGGGTGAGGTGGTGAGGGGTTTGTTGTCTTCGTGCCTCGTCGATCGACGCGGTCGGGTCGGCTCGGCAGCATGGGTTGCCGTTTCTTTGACGAGGCACGGCGACAGCGGGTGAGGCGACAGCGTGCACGGCGACAGAGTGCACGGCGACAGCGTGCACGGCGACAGCGTGCACGGCGTTGCGGGGCGCCGATGGGGTGCTTACGCTCGAAGAGTGCGATGGGAGCACGTCCCGCGCAGGACGGGGTTCCCACCGTGAGCAGCTTCAACTATCCGAGCAACCATCCCGACGAACCGTCGCTGCCCGTGCCGCCGGAGAATCCGGCAGAGGTCGACGACCCGGAGGACGACGCGCCCGATGAGGGTGCCGATGCGCGACTGCGGCTCGAAACCGACGACACGCCGTCGCGACGGCTGCACGGACGCCATCGCGCCGAACCGGACGGATCCGACCCCGGCGTCGGCTGAACCGACCGCGACTCAGGCGCGGGTAACCCCGACCGCCTCCGCCAGCAGCCGCCCGAAGTGCTCGTGCGAGCCGATCGGAACAGCGACCCAATCCTTCCAGCGCCGGCCCGAACCGCCCGGCTCGAAGAGCGCCGCACCGGGCAGCAGCAGAGTGTCCGCGAGTTGAGGAGATCCTGCGCCGAGCTTGAAGACGGCCTGATGATCCTGCATCAGGCCGACCACTCTGCCGTCGACCAGCCACGCATCCGAACCGAACATCCGACTCGGCACGACTCCTTCGGCAGCGAAATCGGCCGCGAGTCGAGCATGCAGCGCGTGCGCATCCGGTAGTTTCGCGTCCATCCCGACAGTGTGCACCTCCGTGGTCACCAGCGGAAAGCTGGCAGGCTGGAGTGATGGACTTCCGGATATTCACCGAACCCCAGCAGGGCGCCAGCTACGACGAGATCCTCGCGGTCGCACAAGCCGCCGAGAGACTCGGATTCGATGGATTCTTCCGTTCCGACCATTTCCTGCGAATGGGCGACGGCGACCCGGGCCCGGGCCCGACGGATGCGTGGACGACTCTCGCCGGACTCGCTCGCGAAACCGAGCGGATCGCGCTGGGCACACTGGTCTCCTCCGTCACGTACCGCTGGCCCGGGCTGCTCGCGATCCAGGTGGCGCAGGTCGACCAGATGTCGGGTGGCCGGGCCGAACTCGGGCTGGGTACCGGCTGGTTCCGCGAGGAGCACGAGGCGTACGGCATCCCGTTCCCGGCCAAACGCTTCGACCTGCTCGAGGAACAGCTCGAGATCGTTACGGGCCTGTGGTCGACACCGGTCGGGTCGACGTACTCGTTCGCGGGCGACAACTACAGCCTCGTCGACTCACCGGCCCTGCCGAAGCCGGCGCGATTGCCGGTGCCCGTGATCGTCGGCGGCAAGGGTGTGTCGCGGACGCCGGCACTGGCCGCGCGTTTCGCGACCGAGTTCAACCTGCCGTTCCCCGATCCGGGCACGATCCCGGAGACGTTCGCCCGCGTGCGCGCGGCGTGCACCGCGATCGGGCGCGACGCGGACTCCCTCGTCTACTCGGCGGCCCTCATCGCCGTCGTCGGTCGCGACGAGGCGGAGTTCGTGCGACGTGCATCCGCAATCGGGCGCGAACCGGAGGAGCTGCGCCGCGATGGACTCGCCGGCACCGTCTCCGAGGTCGTGGACAAGCTCGGAGGCATCGCGGCGGACGGGGTCGAGAGGGTCTATCTGCAGATCATGGACCTGCACGACCTCGACCATCTCGACCTCATCGCCCGCGAGGTGCTGCCCCGGCTTCGGGCGTGACGCCGCGTCAGCGGTCGAACAGCGCCTTCTGCGTGGCTCCGGCGATCATGGCGCCGATGATGGGCGCCAGGATGAACAGCCAGAGCTGACCGATCGCGTCGCCGCCGCCGTAGATCGCGGTCGCGATCGAGCGTGCCGGGTTGAGTGACGTGTTCGAGATCGGGATGGTCGCCAGGTGCAGCAGAGTCAGGGTGCCGCCGATCGCCGCCGGCGCGATGCCGGGGATCGCCCGCGAGCCGGTGACCCCGAGGATCACGAAGAGGAACACCGCGGTCGCAACGATCTCGGTGAGGCCCACCGCTGCGAGCGAGAACCCGCCGGGGGAGTGCTCGCCGAAGCCGTTCGAGGCGAATCCGCCGGCCTGTGCTTTCGCGAGGGCACCGTCAGGACCGCCGGAGAGGATCACCGCAAGCAGGCTCGAGGCGAGCCCCCCTCCGATCAGCTGCGCGACGATGTACGGCAGGACGCCGCGCCACGAGAACCGTCCGGCAGCCGCGAGTCCGAGGGTGACGGCGGGGTTGAAGTGGCCTCCCGAGATGTGGCCGACGGTCGACGCGCCGATGAAGACGGTCAGTCCGATCGCGATGGAGACGCCGAGGAATCCGACGCCGAGGGGAGTGCCGTCGTCGAACCCGAACGCAGCGGCGAACAGCGCGGTTCCGATGGTTCCGAAGACGAGCAGGAAGGTGCCGAAGATCTCGGCGGCGAGCCGCGATGATGTCGCCGACGTCGTCGAGGTCGGTTCGAGTTCGGGCTGGGTCTCGAGCGGGGCGCTCGCACTGGTCATGGTCGATCCTTCTGTAGCCGTGAGACGATTCCTCATCTTCTACAATCCTCGCAGCAGGACGAGCCGCGACCGGACCAAATCGGAGAATTCGTCGCATTCCGTCGGAGCGAGGCCGCTTAGGGTGGTGTGGTGCCGCCGACCCTCTCCTCCGCCTCCGCCGATGTGCAGGAGCGCCCGGATGTGGAGGAGCACACCGGCACGGTGTCGCTGGCCGACGTGCCCTGGGTCACGATCGTGTGGAACGACCCGATCAACCTCATGAGTTACGTCTCCTACGTCTTCCGAAGCTACTTCGGCTTCTCGAGGGCGCAGGCGGAGCGGTTGATGCTGCAGGTGCATAACGACGGCCGCGCGGTCGTCGCTACGGGCAACCGTGAGCAGATGGAACGTCACGTCGAAGCGATGCACGAGTACGGTCTCTGGGCGACGCTTCAGAAGGCGGACCAGAGCTGATGCGGATGTTCCGACGCGACGCGAGCGGATCCTTGGTGGCCCGATTCGAGAGCGAAGAGGCTGAGGTCTTGCGCCAACTCGCCTTCGAGCTGCTGCAGTTGTTCGACGGCGTGGATCGCGCGGAGGCGCCGGCCACGGATCCGGCCCTGCTCCGACTGCTGCCGGACGCATACCGTGACGACGCGGAAGCGGCGGCGGAGTTCCGTCGCTTCACCGCCGAGGATCTTGTGCGACGCAAGATGGACAACGCTCGGGCGGTCGTCGCGGCGCTGGACTCTGCCGAGCCCGAGCCCATCAAGCGGCGTGCGTTCTCCTCGCTCGGCGAGGTGACGGTTCGCTTGGATGCGGCCGGCGCCCTCGCCTGGCTACGGGCGCTGGCCGACATGCGCCTCGCACTCGGAGTGCGGCTCGGAATCGATGATGACGGGGCGGAGGCCGATTGGGCGGGCCGCGACGCGAAGATGGAGGGTGTTCGCAACGTCTTCGACTGGCTCGCTGCCGTGCAGGACGGTCTGGTGAACGCGCTCGATCGGTGATGATCGACCGCGAACGTCGGTTTTCCCGACGTTTCCCACAGGGTGTGGATAAGTCTGTGGATACAGGTGTGGACTTGTGGGGACAGCGTCCTCCTCGGGGTCAGTCTTCGTGGTGCCCAGCCGCGCAGAGCGTCTCGAGTTTCTGCACCGCGTCGTTCGCGTCATGGGCTGCTTTCAGCACGGCGCCGCTATCGACCTCACCCTCATCATCGGCCTCGTCGGCGATCAGGCCGTCGAGAGCAGTGCGGTAGGCGGCGTAGGCACCGGCCGCGGCACGCGTCAGCGGGGCGAGCGCTCCGATCTGATCGACACGATCGGCCGCGCCGCTGAGCGCCGTGGACACGGATGAGACGGTCTCGAGTGCAGTGCTCGGATCCTCGAGAGCGGCCGTCGCCGATGAGATCTCGTCGTCCATCCCGGCGACCGCCGTGATGGCCTGTGTGACGACGGCGCAGTCATCGGTCGACACGGTCACCGCTGTCGACACGGTCGCCGTGGTCGTCGGGGACGGCGTCGGTGTCGGTGTCGCGTTCGACGGTGCCGTCGTGACGGTGCCCGGTGCGGAGCAAGCGGTCAGTGCGGCGACGCTCAGTACGGCGACGCAGGCGATGCGCAGAAGACGGGAAGGGGCGGACATGAATTCTGCTCGGCTCACTCGTCGATACTAGACGCGTCATGAGACTTGCTCAGGTCGTGTCAGCCCCCCGTCCGGGTAAGAATCGCGCTGTCGTGTGCGGCCAGCAGATTGAGTGCGGCGCCGACGACGGCCATGACGGCGGCGAGCACACCAGCGGTCGGCGGATTCGGCCTCGATTCGACACGATGCGCGCGACGACGATGCTCAGCACCGAGAGCGGCACCAGCAGAAGCCCGACCGTCTCGGGATCGAGCCCGCGGCTCTGCTCCATCCACTGGCTGGAACCGTAGAGCATCGCGTACATCCCGAGGCCGATGGCGAGTTGACGCGGGTAGGTGCGCTGTGCGTGCTCACGGTACGGACGTTCGGTGCGTCGATGACGCGGTGCAGCGGGCTGAGTGCTGCCGCGAGTCGATCGCGCTCAGCGGGGTCGGGGGTCGAGGTCGGGGGTCGGGGTGATGAGGCGATCGAGGCGATGCTCACGGGCGGATCCGTCGGCGGTGAGGCCTCCGCGTGCGGCGCGGTTCGTCGAGGGAACCGAGCTGTTTCCGTCGGGCGGACGCGGTTGCCGATCGATGAGGCCGGCCGACACCAGCGCGGCGACGGTCGCGCTCATTGATCGGATTCAGGCCTCGGGAGTATCTTGCGGGCGCTCGCGGTCGCGGCGCTGCTGCTCCGCCATCCGCCGGTAGTGCTCCTCCTCGCGTTCGAGGTCGGCGAGCTGCTCCTCCGTCGTGCGCTGCGGCGGGCGTACCGGAGCGATGCGCTGCGGTGCGACGGTTCTGCGACCGCGGGGCACGAAGGAGCCGCTGTCATCACCGCGCTTCCAATCGTGACCGAGCAGGAACCACAGCCCGACGCCGATCAGCGGGATGAAGACGATGAGCAGGATCCAGACGATCTTCGGCAGGTTCTTGATCACGTTGTCGGGCTGACGGACGACGTCGATGAGGGCGAGCACCATCAGCACAACGGTGACCGCGGAGATGAGGAAGCTCATAGGGAGAGCCTAGGCTCCCTCCACGGTGTATGGACTCGGAGTGGTGGTTTGCGTGAGCCGTCGACTCCTCCACAGGGTTCATCTGGGCGGGGGTTGTCTGGGCGAGGGGCTGCGTCGCGTCTTTCCTCGAACATGTGTTCTACTGTACCGGTATGGGAAACAGGTCAGGGCTCGCGGACAGCGTGGGCACCGCGCGAGACGCGCTGCACGACGCGGTCGATGTCGCGCACGCTCTCGTGCCGACGCGGGCCGAGGAGGCGGTGGCGTTCGCGCACGTCGCGGAAGAGATCGGACGGCTCGCCGATGCGTTGCGGATTCTCGCGGCGGCGGGCATCGTCCGCTCGGGCGCGTGCAGCGAGTATTCGTTGACGTCGCCGGCGGCGGTGCTCACCGTGTTGTGTCTGGTGGAGCGGGCGCAGGCGCGACGCCGGATCGCGGTCGCTGCGGTGGTCGCGGATCGGCCGATGCTCACCGGTGACGTGTTACAGCCGTTGCAGCCCGGCTTGTCGGCGGCGTTGCGGGCGGGTGAGGTGTCCGGCGCGTCGGCGGCGGTCGTGGTGCGCACGGTCGAGACCATCGGTGATGTCGTCACCGAAGCATCCCGCCACGACCTGACTGCCGCGTTGCTCGAGGAGGCGCGCACCGAGGATGACGCTTTCGTACGTTCCTGCGCGAAGCGGATCATCGACGACGCCCACCCCCAGGGGACGCAGCCCACAGAGGCGGTCCTGCGGATGAAGCAGGGCATCACCTTCGGCCGCGAACGCGACGGCCTCATCCCGTTCGCGGGCACGATGACCGCGATGCAGTACGAGACGGTACTCGCCACGATCGGCACGTTCACCAACCCGCGACTACGCACACCCGACCGCGACTGCGACACGACCGCGGACACACCAGCAGACGCCGGTGCTGTACCGGTGGATGACGTGGTCGTCGATCCCGGTGATGGCGGTGATCCGATCCGGGTCGCACTTCACGGTCGTACCCGCGCGCAACTGCTGTTGGAGGGGTTGGTCGCGGCGTGTGCTCTCGCGTCCCGCACCGGGAGGCTGCCCCGCAACGGTGGCGTGAGACCGGCGGTGATCGTCACCGTCGCGTTGGATGACCTCCGCGACCAGCTCGGCGCCGCGTCGACGACCTTCATCGGTCCGGTGCCGGCGGCGCAGATCCGGCAGCTCGCGTGCGATGCCCGCATCATCCCGATCGTGCTCGCCTCGAACGGTGCCGTCCTGGACCAGGGCCGCAGCGTCCGCCTCGTGCAGGGCGATCTGCGTGATGCGTTGATCGCTCGGGATGGCGGTTGCAGCTTCCCCCGCTGCGACGCGCCCGCCCCGTGGAGCGAGGGCCACCACATCCGACACTGGGCCGACGGCGGCCCCACCAGCCTCGAGAACACCGCCCTGCTCTGCCGAGAACACCACACCCTCATCCACACCACCGACTGGAGGATCGTCATGACCGAGAACATTCCGCACTTCATCCCGCCCTGGCAGATCGACCCCCACCAACACCCCAGACGCAACCGCAGACACAGACCCCCGAAAGCAACAGACCGCTCCCGCGTCCGCCGACCCGAGCGACGATGAAGGCGCCCAGGTCGGGGAGCGGAGGATCAGCGTCGTCAGTACGTGAGGCCGTGCCCGAAGCGGAACAACGGGTCGACGGTGTCGAAGGGAACATCCGGGCGGCGCGCCGCAGCGGCCTCCATCGAGGACGGCAGGTCCATCGGCAACTTCCCCTGCGGCGCGAAGACTCCGAAGAGCACATCGAGCAGCGCATCCGCGCTCGCGCCGAAGCTGCCGGTGAGGGCAGCCGCGGAGGACAACGGCGCGAGGATGGCCGGTCGGTCGAGGAAGACGTCGACGACCGTCGGCACCGCGGCCGCGAGCGTTCGCACGTGCGACACCACGTCGTCAGGGAAGTCGAGCGAACCGGCGTGGAAGAAGTTCTCGAACACGGTGGCCCGCTGCTCGAAGGGGGCCTGGAGTCGCACGATGGCGACGTCCGCCTCCTCCGGAGTGCCGACGACGGTGCCATACGCGGACGCATCCGCGATGCCCTCGACGTAGATCTTCATACCGCGACGCAGCGGCAGCGTGCCGTCGTTCGCCAGCAGAACCACGGATGCACGCTGCGCGGCCGCGCCCTCGGCGCGGAACGCCGCGGAACCGACGATCGCATCCGCTGCCTCGGCGTCGACGAACGGCGCGTCGAACAGGCCGAGCACGAACTTCTCGCGGAGCAGGCGACGGGCCGACACGTCGAGGCGTTCTTCGGAGACCGACCCGTCTCGAACCAGCTGGACCAGCAACTCGGTCTGCGACTCGCCGCCGAACTGGTCGCAGCCGGCGTCGAGTACCGCGACGATCCGTTCGGCGACCGAGAGGTGCTCGACGCCCCACGCGCGCGCCGGGTGCAGGTCGCCCATGATGTTCGAATCGGTCAGCAGACCCCAGTCGGTGCAGACGATGCCGTCGAAGCCGTAGTGCTCCCGCAGCAGGCCGGTGATCACCGACTTGTTGAAGCCGAAGCCGACCTCGTCCCAATCGGTGCCGATCGGCATGCCGTAGTAGGGCATCATCTGGCTGGCACCCACCTCGAAGGCCTTCTCGAAGGGCTTCAAGTGGTACGCCTGGTTGTGTCCGGGGTAGACCTGCTCGCGTCCATAGGGGAAGTGCGGGTCCTCGCCGTCCTTCTGCGGGCCACCGCCCGGGAAGTGCTTGCTCATCGTCGCGACGGAGCTGCTGCCGAGGGTCTCGCCCTGGAAACCGCGGATGTAGGCCGCGCCGAGGCGGCTCGTGAGCTCCGCATCCTCGCCGAAGGTGCCGACCTGGCGTGCCCAGCGGGATTCCGTCGCGAGGTCGATCTGCGGATGCAGGGCGACGCGCAGACCGACGGCGGTGTACTCCTGGCGCGCGATGTCGCCGAAGCGCTCGACGAGTGCCGCGTCGCCGATGGCGCCGAGGCCGAGCGGTTCGGGCCACTCCGAGAACGGGCCCGCTTCGAAGCCGGTGCCCGGGTTGTCGGTGAAGGAGTGGCGCGGATCGGAGGAGAGGGTGACCGGGATCCCGAGCCGCGTCGAAGCGGCGAGTTCCTGCAGCCGGTTCTGCCAGCGCGCGATCTCGCCCGCTGTCGGGGCGGACCCGAGCAGGTTGAAGTGCGTGAGGTGCTGGCCGCTGACCATGCGCTCCGTGGACGGCAGGCCGAATGCGGGATTCTCGCCCGCGAGTTCGCCGCCGTCGCCCATCCCGATCATGCTCTGGAAGAACAGGCCGGCCTTCTCCTCGACCGTCATCTGCTCCAGCAGGATCTCGATCCGCTCCTCGAGGGGAAGCTCTGCGTCGCGGTAACGCGCATCGAGGGGGTGGTCCGTCGCAGGGGTGGCGTCCGGTGCGGATGACGGGGATGACGGCAGCGTCATGTGTGGTCCTTTCGACTCGAGCCGACCTCGGCTCGCAGGCTCACGGTACACGAATACAGACCAATCGTTAACAATTTTGCCGAGGTTCGGTCTGCACGGCCTAGGCTCGATCACCATGACGGCGACGGATGCACCCACCCCGCGCCGCTACGCCAACGGCATCGCCCGCCGCGAGAGCATTCTCGACGCCGCCCTCGGGCTGGTGATGGAGGCGGGATTCGGCAGCGCGACGATGACCGGCATCGCCGCCGCGGCGGGCCTGTCGACGCCGGGCCTGCTGCGGCATTTCGCCGACAAGGACGCCATTCTCTTCGCGCTCCTCGAACGCTTCGAAACCACCAACGCCGAGCGGACGCTGACGGTGGACCCCACGGAGTCGGGCCTGCTCGCTCTGGCCCGCTCCAACGCACAGACGACCGGCTACACCGAACTCTTCGCGCGGCTGGCCGGCGAGGCGACGGCCGTGGCGCATCCGGCGCACGACCACTTCCGCCATCGGTACGCCCGATTGCGCGCACTCACGGTGCAGTCGCCGTGGTTCGACGGCCCTGACGACGCGACGCGATTCTTGGCCGCGTGGGACGGACTGCAGCTGCAATCGCTGTACGCCCCCGCCGAGGTGGACGTGGTCGCCCATCTCTCGGCGCACCTCGACACTCTCGCCGGCCGCGCGCATCCGTCGTTCGACCGCCCGCCGGAACGGCTGGACGCGCGAGGGCTCGTCGCCGCGGTTACGCAGGACGACACGGGCTACGCGCCGGGCCGCGAACGCCGTGCGGCCATCGTGGAGGCGGCGATGCGGCTGTTCAGCCGGGAGGGCTTCCACAACACGAGCTTGCGGGAGATCGCCGAGCGCACGGGGATCCCGAAATCGACCCTGCTGCACCACTTCTCCACCAAGGAGGACCTGCTGGCGTCCGTGCTGATCCACCGGGACGCGACCACGATCCCTCGGGCCGTGGCGCATCCGTCGGCGCGTGCCGAGCTGCTCGCGTTGGCCGTCGGGGCTGAGGCGAATGCGGCATCGCCCGGCCTGATCGAGGTCTACACCGTGCTCTCCAGCGAGGGCGCGGCACCCGAGCATCCGGCGCACGGCTACTTCGAACAGCGGATGCGACGTTCGCGCGCCTCATTCGTCGACCTCTTCGACCGTCTCGCCGCTGAGGGGGCGCTCGCCCCCGGACGCGACCCCGTGCACGAGGCGACCTGGTTGCTCGGGCTCTGGGACGGATTGCAACTGCAGTGGCTGTACGACCACGACGCCGTCGACGTGGCCGCCCTGCTGCGCGGGTACGTGCGGAGCGTGCTGCACTGACGCTCGTGCACTGCACTGACGTTCGTGCACAGCACTGACGCTCGTGCACAGAACTGACGCTCGTGCACTGAACGAACGGCTCGCGGCGGCGCAGCCGGACGGATGTGGACTTCTGCGGATGCCGTCGGCGCGATAGCGTCGGCATCGACCGCTCGCCATCTCCATCAACGAACGTAGGAGCAGCCGTGTCCGAGGTGCCGCCCACCGAGAGCCCCGCAAGCACCCCAGCCAGCACGCCCACCAAGACGCCTGCACGGTCCCCCGCCCTCACGCTGAAGCGAATCGTGCGCCGGGTGCCGGGCACCGTCGTGCTCGCCGCACTCCTGATCGTGGCGGCCGTGCTCTCCGGCGGACTCGTGACTCCGTCGGCGCAGCAGAGCTGGTTCGGCGACATCGGGTACGGCATCCCGGCCATTCAGAACGGGGTCTGGTGGACACCGATCACCGGCACTTTCCTGGTGACGGATCCGCCCGCCTACCTGTATCCGCTGGTGTTCGTCCCTCTCGGGATGGGCTGGTTGGAGTGGCGTCGCGGCACACGAGTCGCGGTGTTCTGGTTCGTGGTGGGGCAGCTGTTCGCGATCGTGGCGACGCTCGTGCTGCTCGCCATCGCGGCTCCGGCGGGATCGGCCTGGGCCGCCGGCCTCGCGGCGCTCTACGACGCCGGAGCGAGTGGCGGGCTCTTCGCCTGCTTCGCCGCCGCGGTGTGCACTCTCCCGTTGCCGTGGAGGCCGCGCGCCCAACTGGCACTGGCCTCGTTCAGTATCATCAGCGTCCTCTTCCTCGGCACTCTCGGCGATGTGCAGCGCGCCGCGGCTGTCGCTCTGGTGCTCGCCGTGCACCTGCGCGAGTTCGGTCGGCCGACCATCCGTGAGCGTCGCTTCACCGCGTGGGTGCTCGTGGTCGCGGTGGGGGCAGCGCAGTTCATCATTTCGTTCATCCCCACGGACGGCCCCTTCGGCGTGACCGTGCCCGGCGGGGGATCGGTGGCCGATGTCGTCATCGACGCGGTGGTCGTGCTGCTGATCGCCAACGGCTTGCGGCTGGGTTATCGGGTCGCCTGGATCGTGGCGATCGTGCTCGCGGTGCTGAACGTGCTCGTCGGTATCGCGGCGGTGGCGCTGCTGACGCTGGCGCCGACCGAGGTGGCGGATGCGCGCGACGACCTCTCCCTGGCCGCGGCGACCGCATTCCTGTGGCTGCTCGCTCTGCTGTACCTGCTGTACACCAGGACAGCGTTCCGAGCGCGTCTGCGCCGGCGGGTGCCCGATGCGTCGGCGCAACGAGGCGGTGATGTCCGTCAGATCGTGATGCAGACGGGCGGCGGCGCGCTCTCGTGGATGGCGACGTGGCGCGACAACGCGCACTTCTACGGCAGTGATCCGGACACGGTCGTGGCTTTCCAGACGCACTCAGGCGTCGCGATCGCACTCTCCGACCCGATCGCGCCGTGGCGCGAGAAGCGGTTCACGCTCGCGGAATGGGTCGCGGCGACCGAGAAGGCGGGATTCATTCCCTGCGTCTTCGGGGCCAGCGAGCACGCGCGCGAGATCCGGCCGGAGGGGTGGAAGGCGCTGCAGATCGCGGAGGACACCATCGTCGATCTGCCGGGGCTGGAGTTCACGGGCAAGCGCTGGAACACCGTGCGCACTGCGCTGAACCGGGCCGGGCGCGAGACGATGACCTTCCGGCTGACGGCGCTCGCCGATGAACCGCATGCCGTGCGTCGACAGATCGACGCGATCTCGGAGCAGTGGGTGGGCGAGAAGGATCTGCCCGAGATGCGTTTCACCCTCGGCGCGGTCGACGAGGCGCTGGATCCCGCGGTGCGGGTGGCGCTGGCCGAGACGGCGGACGGCACCGTCGACGGCTTCCTCAGCTGGTTGCCGATCTACGGTCCGGGTGGGGTGGTGCGCGGGTACACCCTCGACCTGATGCGGCGGCGCGATGGCGGCTTCCCGCCCGTGATGGAGTTCTTGATCGCCTCGTCGGCGGCGGCGTTCCGCGACGAGGGGGCCGAGATCATGTCGCTCTCGGGCGCTCCGCTCGCGCATTCCGGGCCGGCGGGCGACGGCGTGGTCGAGAAAGCGCTCGAACGGATCGGTGCGGCGCTCGAGCCGGTGTACGGCTTCCGCTCCCTGCACAAGTTCAAGCAGAAGTTCAATCCGCGTGCTGAGCCGATCTACCTGCTCTTCGCTGAAGAGGCCGACCTCCCGGCGATCGGGCTCGGCATCACCCGCGCGTTCCTGCCCGATGCGTCGCTCGCCGATCTGGTGCGGGCGGGCGCGGATGCGGTGAGGTCGGCCCGCTGACCGAAGGGTCGTCACGCGGTCGCAGCGCACCGGCGAAGTGACGACCCTTCTGGGCCTGGGCCTGGGCCTGGGCCTGGGCCTGAGACGGGCGAGGCCGGGCTCAGGCGGTCTGCGGGGCGCGCGCGTCGAGGCGGAGCATCGCGTCGCGGGCGAACTCCGCAGCGCTCGAACGCCAGGCTCGTTCGTAAGCGAGCACGTCGTCGCCCTGGGCCCGCGACACCGGCAGCTGCTCGGCGGCAGCCGTCAGCACGGCCGCGCGCAGCTCGGTGTTGATGTTCACCTTGCCGATGCCAGCGCCCGCCGCGCGGCGCAGGTCGACCTCGGGGATTCCGGAGGCGCCGTGCAGGCTCAGCGGTACCAGCGCCTCGGCGCGGATGGCGTCGATGAGGGGCCAGTCCAACTGCGGATCCGCGGCGTAGGTTCCGTGCACGTTGCCGACCGACGTGGCCAGCACGTGCGCCCCGGAGGAGGCGAGGAACGGTGCGACCTGACGCGCATCCGTCTTGCCCGTCGCGTGCACCGCGAACGCCTGGTCCTCGTCGCCGGCGAGCTCGCCGAGCTCCGCCTCCACGACGACGCCCGTGCGGCGGACGACCTCCGCCACGAAGGCCGCGTTGGCGTCGAGCGGCAGGGCCGAGCCGTCCGCGAGCACCGCATCCGCCCCCGCCGCGATCGAGCGCAGGATGAGGCCGAGATCGGTCGCGTGATCCAACTGCACCGAGACCGGCGCGCCCGCCGCATCCGCCAACCCGCGCAGGGCCGCGATGAACGCGGGCCCGTGGCGGTCGGCCGCGGTCTTCGGAGTCACGAGCAGGATCACGCCGCGCTCGAGCTGCTCCGCCGCGTCGACCACCGCCAGGGCCGTCGTGAAGTCGTAGCAGGTGAGCGCCGCGACCGCGCCGCCCGTCAGCTGACGTTCCTCGATCAACTCATCCATCCGGACCCTCATGCGAGCCCGCCGGCGACGAGCCACACCACGTAGGTCAGAGCGAAGCCGGCGACGCCGAGGATCGTGGTGAGCACGGTCCAGGTGCGCAGTCCGTCGGCGACGGTCAGGCCGAGGTAGCGGGTGACGACCCAGAAGCCGGCATCCGTGACGTGCGAGAGGCCGAGCGCGCCGAAGCCGACGGCGACCGTGATGATGGCGATCTGCAGGGGGCTGTAGCCGCCGTCGGCGACGCCGGTGGCGAGCAGGCCGCCGGTGGTCACGATGGCGACCGTCGCCGACCCTTGTGCGGCGCGCAGCACCAGCGAGACGACGAAGCCGAGCACGATCAGCGGCACACCCAGGGTGTCCAGCGTGGTGGCGAGAGCCCCGCCGATGCCGCTGGCCTGCAGTACGGCGCCGAAGACTCCGCCGCCGGCGACCACGAGCAGGATCGAGGCGATGGGCGGCAAGGCGCCCTCGAAGATCTCGTTGGTCTGCGTCAGCGACCAGCCGCGCTTGACCGGCAGGGCGAAGAAGGCGATGCCGACGGCGACGAGCAGCGCCAGCACGGGGGTGCCGATGAAGACGCTGAGGCCGTGCGCGAAGCTGTCGGCGGGCAGGATGAGCGAGCCGACGGTGCCGACGAGGATCTGCACGATCGGTATGGCGACGAGCAGGATGATCAGCCCGGCGCGCGGTGGGGCGAGCACCGTGCCGGTGCGGTCGACGGTGCGGATCGCGGAGGTGACGCCGCCGATCTCGGCGAGCTGCGCGGCCACGGAGGGGGCGAGCTCGTAGTCTCGACGGTTCATCAGGCTCGAGACGAAGTACGACAGGAAGCCGAGCACGGCGCAGATCGGCAGCGCGATCAGGGCGATCAGACCGATGTCGGCGCCGAAGACACCCGCGCCGGCGACGATGCCCGGATGCGGCGGCACGGCGACGTGCACCGCGAGCATGAGGCCGACCATCGGCAGGCCGAACTTGATGGGGTTGAGGCCGGCCACTTTGCTGAAGGCGTAGATGATCGGCACGAGCACGATCACTCCGACCTCGAAGAAGACGGGGATGGCGACGAGGAAGGCGACGATCGTGAGAGCGATGGCGACACGCTTGGGGCCGAGGACGCGGGTGAAGTGATCCGCGAGACTCTGCACACCGCCTGACACCTCGATCAGTCGACCGAGGATGGCGCCGAGCGCGATGATCAGGGCGACCTTGCCCATCGTGCTGCCGACGCCGTTCGCGACGAGGGTGAAGATGTCGGCCAGCGGGATCTGGGCCGAGATGGCGACGAGCACGCTGACCAGGAGGAGCGCCACGAAGGCGTGGATCTTGAACCGGATGATCAGGACCAGCAGCAGCGCGATGCCGGCGGCGGCGATGCCGAGCAGGAGCGGGGTGCTCAGTTCGACCGCCGGGGCGATCGGGGCGTCCGCGGCGCTGCGGACGAGGGTGGCAATGTTCATCGGGCGACTTTCTGGGAGGGCTGCTGCGGGGTGAGGGGCTGCGGGGTGAGGTGCTTGGGGGTGAGGTGCTGTGGGGCGATGACCTTGATCACCGCGGAGTCGTCCGCGGCGGCGAGGCCCTGGGCGGCGCCCAGGAGGTAGAGCTGCTCGGCGGCGGCGGCGATGGGGGTCGCCAGGCCGGAGGCGCGGGCGGCGGAGGTGACGATGCCCATGTCCTTCACGAAGATGTCGAGGCGGCTGAGCACCTCGGCTCCGTCTTCGTCGTACGCCTGCAGCATCCGCGGGCCGCGGTTACCGAGCATGAACGATCCGGCGGCTCCGGCGGCGAGCGTGTCCAGGGTCGCGGCGACGTCGAGGCCGAGCGCCTCGGCCAGGGCGAGGGCCTCGGCGCCGGCGGCGATGTGGACGCCGCAGAGGAGCTGGTTCACGGTCTTGAAGGCCTGGCCGTCGCCGGCCTTGTCGCCGATGATGCTCAGTGTCGAGGCGAGCAGGTCGAGCACGGGCTGGGCCTTCGCGCGGGCCTCGGGGGTGGCGCCCACGACGATCAGCAGGTCGCCCAGGCCGGCCCGGACGGGGCCGCCGGAGAGCGGCGCATCCACCAGGTGCACGCCGAAGGGTTCCAGCTGTTCGGCGATGGCGACGACGTCGTCGATGCCGACGGTGCTGGTCATGATGACCGCGGCGCCGGGCTCGAGAGCGGAGGCGACGCCGTTCGCGCCGAACAGGACGTCGCGCAGCTGAGCGCCGTTGCGCACCGCGAGCAGTACGGCGTCGACGCCGGCGACGGCTCCGCGAGCGGAATCGAATGGGGTGATGCCCGCATCCGCTGCGAGGTCGAGACGCGGCTCGGCGATGTCGAAGCCGTGCACGGTCAGTTCGGAGGCGAGGCGGGTCGCCATCGGCAGGCCCATGGCGCCGAGCCCGAGCACGGCGACGCGGTAGGAGGGGGTGGTCATGGCTGTCCTATCACTGGATTTCGAGGGTGGGAGGGGGTGTTCGCGGGTCACGCGACTGCGAGGGTGGGATGGGTCAGCGTGGCGACCACGGCGGCGAGCGAATCGTCGTCACCGACGTTGCCCGCGAACACGATGTAGGGGATGCCGGCGGCCGGGCCGTCGACCGGTTCCCAGAGCGAGACGATGCCGGGCAGCATCGGGCCGCGCACGATCGCGTGGCGGATGCCGAGTCCGTGGGCGGCCACGTCGCTCGAGGTGATCCCGCCCTTCGCGATCACGAAGCGGGGGCGGATGCGGGCCAGTACCTGCTGCACCACGCTCACGACCGCGGCTGAGACACGGCGGGAGATGTCGAGGCTCTCATCCGCGTCGTCGGTCTTGCGCAGCAGTCGGCTGGTGTGCACGGCCACGTCGCCGCGGCCGAGCGCGTCGACGGCTCGGTCGACGATCGAGGCGAGGTGCTCCTCGTCGTTCGCGAGCACCGCTTCCACGTCGATCTCGAGGGTGCGTTCGAGCCCGCCTCGGGCGGTGAGCACTGCGAGTTGGCGCGAGGTGAGGCCAACGTGCGAGCCGACCACGATCAGTCCGCCGACCGAGTCGCTGCCCTCCGGCCCGAAGACCTCGGCGGCGGTGAGCGGCGGATGCGTCTCCTGGCCGATGCGGGCCCGCACGAACGGCGGGCCGACGCGGTAGATGAAACGCTTGCCGGCCTCTTCCGCGGCGGCGAGGCCGAGCGCCAGCAGGCGAAGGTCGTCCTCGTGCACCGCGTCGGCGACCACGGGGGTCGCGTCGGTGAGGGGGAGCAGCGCCGCGACGATGCCGTGGATACCGCCGCGCAGGATGGTCAGGTCGAGCCGGAGGACCTGGTCGGCGCGCCAGCGACCCTCCGTCTTCTCGGCGACGTACTCCGCGAGATCGGAGGAGGCGTAGCCGAAGGTGGCGTCGCGGGCGAACTCGGTCTCGGCGATCGGGGTGAGGCCGTCCGGGGTGCGCATGTAGTGCACGCCGCCGATGGTGACCCGGCCGGCATCCGGGAACGCCGGCACGATCACGACGCCGTCGAAGCCGTGGCCGGTGCTGGCCAGCAGGGTCTGCTCGATGGCGTCGGTCTCGAGCGGATAGTGGCCGCGGAGGGTGGAGTCGCCGCGGCTGACGAAGGCGATCTTCGTGCCGAGCTCGGCGGCTACGGCGGAGGCGCTCGCCACGATCTCGCGGTTGCGCGCCGCGGCGGATTCCGGGTCGAGGCTGCGCGTGTTCGTCAGGACGTAGACGGCGGACGCGCGCTGGGCGAGGGCCCAGCGGAAGTCGTCCTGCTCCCACGCCGTGAGGACGGGGAGGTCTGCGACCGACTGGGTACCGGTCGGGTCGTCGTCGAGGACGATCAAGACTCGTCCGCTGCGTTCGATCGCCGCCGCGACCTCGGTCGCGGGGATCTCGACTCGGTCGGGATAGCCCGCGAGGGCGCTCGTCTCTTCCACCATCACTCCTTTGTAGCTGATAGCAGATATCATACAAGTCGCGTCCGCGGTGTCAAGAGTTCTCGTGCCGACCGGCGTCGGCGGGGATCAGCGCAGCGTCGGCAGCACGAAGGAGCGGAAGTCGTCCGCCGTCTGCTTCATGTGGTCCGCCATCGCGATCCGGGCCGCATCCGCTTCACCCGTGCGAAGCGCCGCCAGCACGGCGGCGTGCTTCTCGATCGCGTTGCGCTGGATCCGCTCGACCGCCGAGGTCTGCTCCCGCTTCTCGCGCATCACGCGCGACAGGGGGGCGAAGACGACACCGACGAACACGTTGCCGGTGGCTCGCAGGATCACGTCGTGGAATGCGATGTCGGCGACGACGAATTCGGTCACGTCATCCACCTCGTGCGCCGCGCGCATCCGCCCGAGCAGGGTCTCGAGCTCCTCGAGATCAGCCTCGGTGCGTCGCCCGGCGGCCAGCGAGGCCGCGCCACTCTCGATCATCTCGCGGACCTCGATCAGCTGGAGTTCGGTGAGACCCGGGTCGGTGCCGCGGGCGGTGACCCGGAGGATGGGGCCGAGATCGGTCCACAGCGCGGTCGGATTCACCACCCCGCGCTTGCCGCGGCGCACGTCGAGAACGCCGAGGCCCTGCAGCCGCTTCAGCGCCTCGCGCATCGTGACGCGGCTCACATCGTGCTGCTCGGCCAGCTCGGCTTCGCTCGGCAGTTCGGAACCGATCGGCATCGTGCCCGCGACGATCGCGTCGAGCAATGCATCCGCCACGGTGGTGACGAGGGAGGCGCGCACCATGGTTCACCCTCTCGCTCGACCGGACCTCCAGTGTATGAGGGTCTTCAGTGCGCCCGAGCCGCCTCTGCAGCCGCCTCGGCCGCCGTCCACGCGAGGCCGAGCGCGGAGTCGAGCATCACGCGGAAGGCGGCGTCCGTGCCCGCGGCCGCGGCGAATCCGACGGTGTGGATCGGTTCGGTGACGCCCGGAATCCCGACCCACGGATGCAGAGAGGGGACCCGCCGCGAGACGTTGCCCATATCGGTGGAGCCGCCGCTCAATCCCGGCCCCGGGGTGGTGTCGTAGCCCAGGTGCGCCATCGCGGTGTTCCACGAGGCTGCGAGGGTCGGGTCCTGCTCCAGCGGCTCGTACAGCGGCTCGGTCGGTTCGAGCTCGACGGTCGTGCCGGTGGCCAGGGCGCCGGCCCGGAAGCAGTCGTAGACCCGGCGCTGCAGCGAGCGGAACTCGGGCAGCGAGAAGGTGCGGAACTCGAACTCGACGACCACCCGGTCGGGGATGATGTTGGTCGCCTCGCCACCGTGCTCGACGTACGCCGCGAGCCGGTGGTCGCTCGGCAGCTGCTGCCGGAGCAGGCCGAGGGCGACCTGCGCGATCACGGCCGCGTCGGCTGCATTGCGGCCGTCCTGCGGTGCCGCCGCCGCGTGCGAGGCGCGGCCGTGGAAGATCGCGCGATGCCGCCCGACGGCCTGGCTCGAGGTGCCGACCGGGTTGACCGAGAGGCCCTCGCTCAGGGGATGCATCATCAGCGCGATGTCCGCGTCGCCGAGCAGGCCGGGTTCGAGGAGGAGGGTCTTGCCGCCGCCGTGCTCCTCCGCGGGCGTGCCGATCGCGCGGATGCTGATGCCCAGCTCGTCGGCGTACGGGGCGAGGGCGAGGGCGGCGGCGACGCTCGCGCCCGCGATGAGATTGTGCCCGCACGCGTGGCCGATACTCGGTAGGGCGTCGTACTCGATGCAGAGCGCGACGGTGAACGGCCCCGATCCGTAACTCGCGAGAAAAGCGGTCTCGACCCCGGCGACGCCGTGTTCGACGGCGAAGCCCGCGTCGGCCAGCACCCCTGCGACCCGAGCGGCGGAGCGGTGCTCGGCGAACGCCGTCTCGGGGTCGGCCAGAAGTGCGCGGCTCAGCGCGATCACCGCCTCCTCATCGGCGCGGATGCGGGTGGCGAGAGCGTCGAAGAGGGGATCCATACAGCCAGATTCCCACACCGACGGCGGGGTGCGCCGCCTCGGCGGGGCTCAGGACCGGTCCTGAGCCACGGCACGTCTCGTGCTCGACGTGGTTCGTGTGAGGCTGCCCGGCCGATCCCGCGACACGAGCGCCCGCATCCGCGAGAATCGCAGCATGACGAATCCGGCGCCGGGCTGGTACCCCGACCCCCATCAGCCCAATACGCAGCGGTACTGGAACGGCGCGGCGTGGACCGAGCAGACGGCGCCCGGGGTCGGGCCCGTCTATCAGGCGGCGCCGTACGCGCCCTATGTGATGGTCGCGGCTCCGAGCAACGGCTTCGCGACGGCATCCCTCGTGTTCGGCATCATCGGGTTCCTGCTCACGCCGATCCCGTTCGGCATCGGCCTGGTGCTCGGCGGCATCCCCGACGTTCTCGCGATCGTGTTCGGGATCGTCGGCCTCAGCCGGGCGTCGCTGTTCGGCGGGCGCGGGATCGGACCGGGTCTGACCGGCCTGATCCTCGGCGGCCTCGGCTTCTTCTCGATCTTCATCGGGGCCGGCACCCTCTGGTGAGCGCCCGCGGTCAGTTCAGCGGCGGCACCTGTGCCTGCGGTTCCAGTTCGTCGTTCTCGTTCTCGTTCTCTGCCGTGAACTCGTCTTCGATGGGATCGTCACCCTCCGTCTGAGCGAGGGTCGGCGGCTCGTCCTTGTCGAACGGCTCGCGGTCCGCGGCCGGATCGATCGGAAAACTCGGCATCGTCATGGTGTGCTCCTTCGCATCCTGATCCGACGTTAGATCCGCGGGGCGCGGGGCGACAGGGGCTTGCGTCCCGCGAGACGCCTCTTCCGACCGCGTCACGCGACGTCGATCGTGCAGAGGCGGCTCGCGGGGCGGAGGTGTCAGACCGTCGCCAGCTGCAGAAGGGTCTCGAGTCGGGCGTAGCTCGTCTCCATGCCACCGGTCATGCCGGTCGCGAGCACAGCGTCGCGCATCTCGGCGTTCGCGTACGTGATGACGAGCGAGAGCAGCGTGCCGCCCTCGACCGGAGTCAGAGTGAGCTCATTCAGCGTGGCCGGATAGTCGGTGCCGATCATCGCCTCCGTGGTCACGGCGCGGTACGGCTCCTCGGATTCGAGCAGCTCGCCGGTGAAGCCGAACCGCTCCTCACCGCCATCGCGCTGCCACTCGTAGCGGTAGCCGTCACCGACGGCCGCAGCGATCTCGCACACCGGCATCGACCAACCGTCGGGTCCGAGCAGCCACCGCTTCATCAGCTCGGCGTCGTTGTGGGCGCGCCAGACCTGCTCGACCGAGCCGCGGATGACTCGCGCGACGCGTACCTGCGTGTCGCTGAGGATCTGCGCCTCGGCAGTGCGGTCGTTCGCGAACGCGGAGAGGTCGGCGAGAACGGTGTCGATCTGCGACATCGCCTGGTTCATCCCCTCGAGCATGCCCATCGCGATCTGCTGCTCCAATTCGTCGAGCGAGGCGAAATGCGACGTGGTGACCATGCGCGATCCGTCTGCCGTCTCGCTGAAGTCGAACACCATCCGCGTCGTGGGCAGCTCGTCATTCTTCGTGCCGGTCTCGTCCGCGAACGCATCGAGCACTTCGAAGGAGTCGGGCGCCGATGCGGCGGTCCAATCCCAGACTCCCCAGTGCTCGTCCCCCTCCGGGCCGGTCATCTTGTAGATGCTGCGACCGCCGACCACGGCGTCGTGGCGGATGAACGTGGCCGGGTAGGTGGGCGGCCCCCAGAACCGCTCGATCTGACGCGGGTCGGTGTAGGCATCCCACAGCCGGCGCTGCGAGGCGGCGAAGTCGGCGACGATCGTGATGGTGAGGTTGTCGAGATCCTTCTCGACGGAGGTGACAGGCATGAGCTTCCCCTTCAGTCCTTCGGTGTGGGTGGTTCGGTCGTGGGTGGTTCGGTCGTGGGTTGGTCGTCCTCGGCGAGGAGGGCATCGAGGCGGTCGACGCGCCCTCGCCAGATCTGTTCGAAGCCGTCGAGCAGGCGCTGCGCTCGGCGAATGGTCTCGGGGTTGCCGCGCACCATCCGCTCGCGCCCGCGCTGGTGTTTGCTCACGAGCTGCGCCTCCTCCAGAACGGCGACGTGCTTCTGCACCGCCGCGAACGACATGTCGTACGCATCCGCCAGTTCCGAGACGGATGCCTCCGCGACGAGCGTGCGCCGCACGATGTCGCGCCGGGTCGCGTCGGCGAGGGCACGGAACATGCGGTTCACGTCAGCGTCGGAGAGTTCAGATACAACCATTTGGTTGTACGTTAGACCCTGCGGATGCGCGGGCGCAAGACCCTGCGGATGAAGGCGTCGGCGTGGTTCCGATAGAGCGACCGTCAGTCTGTCTCCGTTCGGTCACTGATCTCCCCGAGCATCCACCGGTATCCGGGCGCTCGGGCGTGGATCGGTTGGTAGATCGGGCGTCAGTGCAGATCAGAACGGGTTTTTCGCATCGATTCCGGAGGCGATCCGTCTCCGATCGGCGACTGCGGACAGCTGGGCCCGGGCGTTCCGTCGATCGGCAGCCTCCGTGGGTGTAGTTTCCCGGGTCGCTGTCGAACCGCTAGATTGCGCGGGTCTCGCAGAGGACGTGCGGCGTGGGGCGTCTGGCCTGCCGACCGACGGGACGCCTGGCACGCCGCACGTCGCGCCGCTCAGCGCGACCCGCTGCGGGGGTGATCCGCTCCGCGCGATGCAGGAGCGTGTGCCCGGCCGGGGCCGCACGCCAGATCGGGAGCGATGTCGCCCTCGGTCGGCGTCGGCCGCGGTAACGGTCGGGCGCGGCCATAAGTCGGGAGCATCCGCAGGCAGAACGTCCCCGCGACGATTCGGCGACGTGTTCTCGCAGTCGGGCTCGGTCGCGCTCCGGAGCAAGGGGCTTCGGCTCAGGGCGTCGGTCGCTCGTCCAGCACCAGTTGCAGGAACGCCAAGTCGAGCCAGACGCCGAACTTCGTACCGACCTGCGGCAGCAGACCCACGCGCTCGAAGCCCAGTGATTCGTGCAGGCGGACGGACCCGACGTTGCCGGCCTCGACCGCGGCCACCATCACGTGCTTGCCGATTCCGCGCGCCCGCTCGATCAACTCCGCCATCAGGATCCGTCCTATCCCCTCGCCGCGACGCTCAGGATGGACGTAGACCGAGTGCTCGACGGTGTGACGGAACCCGTCGAATGGCCGCCAGTCGCCGAAGGACGCGTAACCGAGCACCGCATCCGCATCGTCGACGGCCACCAGGATCGGGTAGCCGAGCCGCTGCCTGTCGGCGAACCACGCCTCGCGATTCGTCAGGTCGACCGTCGCGTCGTTCCAGATCGCGGCGGTGTTGAGCACCGCGTCGTTGTAGATGCCCGTGATGCCGGGCAGGTGGGCGGGGCTCGCGTCGCGGATCTGCATGGCTGGATTCTGCCGCATCCGCTCATCGACGGCTGGGCGTTCGCAGTCACCCATCGCGGGAATCCACAACCCATCGTGGGAATGCCGCCCCTGGGCGTAAAGTTGAGTCAGTTGAACTCAACTTTCTCGACCATGAAGGAAGCAACGAATGCAGGCAGGTCAGAGGCCGTCGCCGAATGAGGCGAAGTCGGCCCTCGAGCAGTACGGCGTCAACCTCACCGCGATCGCCGCGAGCGGCAAGCTCGACCCGGTGATCGGGCGCGACGCCGAGATCCGTCGCGTCAGCCAGGTGCTGACGCGGCGCACCAAGAACAACCCGGTGCTCATCGGTGAGCCCGGCGTCGGCAAGACCGCCGTCGTCGAGGGGTTGGCGCAGCGGATCGTCGCGGGAGACGTCGCCGATTCGTTGAAAGGCAAGCAGCTGGTCAGTCTCGACCTCGCAGCCCTCGTCGCGGGTGCCAAGTACCGCGGCGAATTCGAGGAGCGGCTGAAGGCGGTGCTGCAGGAGATCAACGACTCCGACGGGCGCATCATCACGTTCATCGACGAGCTGCACACTCTGATGGGTGCGGGCGGCGGCGAGGGTTCGGTCGCAGCGGCGAACATGCTCAAGCCGATGCTGGCCCGCGGGGAGCTGCGGATGATCGGCGCGACGACGCTGAACGAGTACCGCGAGTACATCGAGAAGGACGCCGCGCTGGAGCGCCGGTTCCAGCAGGTCTTCGTGGGAGAGCCCACCGTGGAGGACACGATCGCGATCCTCCGCGGCCTCAAGGAGCGCTATGAGGCGCATCACAAGGTCGCGATCAACGACTCCGCGCTCGTCGCGGCGGCGGCGCTGTCGAACCGCTACATCACCGCGCGCCAGCTGCCCGACAAGGCGATCGATCTGATCGACGAGGCCGCCTCGCGCCTGCGGATGGAGATCGACTCGGCGCCCGTCGCGATCGACGAGCTGCGCCGATCCGTCGACCGGCTCAAGCTCGAGGAGCTCGCGCTGAAGAAGGAGAAGGACGACGCCTCGAAGGCGCGCCTGATCAAGCTGCGCGAAGACCTGGCGCGCCGTTCGACCGAGCTGACTGCACTGCAGCAGCGTTGGGAGGCGGAACGCGCGTCCCTCAACCGCGTCGGCGACCTGAAGAACAAGCTCGACGGTCTGCGGATCGAAGCCGAGCGCGCCCAGCGCGAAGGCAAGCTCGAGCGCGCCTCGCGCCTGTTGTACGGCGAGATCCCGGTGATCGAGCGCGAGCTGGCGCAGGCCGAGCTCGATGTCGACCCGGATGCGCCGCGCATGGTCAACGACTCCGTGACGGCGGACGACATCGCCGCCGTGATCGCGGCCTGGACGGGCATCCCGGTCGGCAAGCTGATGCAGGGCGAGACCGAGAAGCTGCTGCACCTCGAGACCGAGCTGCACCGTCGCCTGATCGGCCAGGATCGCGCCGTCACCGCGGTCGCGGAGGCCGTGCGCCGCACGCGGGCGGGCATCTCCGATCCCGATCGTCCCACCGGATCCTTCCTCTTCCTCGGCCCCACCGGCGTCGGCAAGACCGAACTCGCGAAGGCGCTCGCCGACTACCTGTTCGACGACGAGAAGGCGATGGTGCGCATCGACATGTCGGAGTACGGCGAGAAGTTCGCCGTCTCGCGTCTGCTCGGCGCTCCTCCCGGGTACATCGGCTACGAGCAGGGTGGTCAGTTGACCGAGGCGGTGCGGCGACGCCCGTATTCGGTGATCCTCCTCGATGAGATCGAGAAGGCGCATCCGGAGGTCTTCGACGTGTTGCTGCAGGTGCTCGACGACGGCAGGCTCACGGATGGGCAAGGTCGCACGGTCGACTTCCGCAACACGATCCTGGTTCTGACCTCGAACCTCGGCTCGCAGTTCCTGGTCGACCCCACGCTCTCGCCCGAGCAGAAGGAGGAGGCGGTGCAGCAGCTGGTGCGACAGGCCTTCAAGCCCGAGTTCGTCAACCGGCTCGATGACATCGTGGTGTTCTCGACGCTCTCGCAAACCGAGTTGGGCGAAATCGTCTCGCTCTACGTCGACCGCCTCGGACGCCGCCTCACCGAGCGTCGTCTCGACCTCGCCGTCACGCCATCGGCGCGGGCGTGGCTCGCCGAGCGCGGCTACGACCCGATCTACGGGGCTCGACCGCTGCGCCGGCTGATGCAGCACGAGATCGATGACAAGCTCGCCCGTGCGTTGTTGGACGGTTCGATCCGCGACGGCGACACCGTTCTGGTGGAGCTCGCGGAGGACGGCGATTCGCTGACCGTCGCCGCCGGCGCGCTGGTCTGACCCTCGCTGCGCCTCGGGTTGCCGTTTCTTTGACGGCTGACGCTCGTCAAAGAAACGGCAACCCGGGGGGCGCCCGGCACGTCGGCTCCTCCACAGGGTGCGCGGATGCACGATCCGTTCACAAACGACGGATCGCGCCTCCGCACGGGAGACGTGTCGGGCTAGCGTCGCCCCATGAACGTGCGGATGACCGAGCTCCCGACCGAGGAGCGACCGCGGGAGCGGCTGCAGGCCAGCGGACCAGCGGCGCTCACCGATGCCGAGATGATCGCGATCCTGATCGGCAACGGCGTGCGCGGCGCGAACGCGACCGCGGTCGCTCAGACCATGCTGACGCGGATCGGCGGCGTCGATGCTTTGTCTCGCGCTGCCGTCACCGACCTGGTTCGACATCCCGGCATCGGGCCCGTCGCAGCGTGCCGCATCGTCGCCGCCTTCGAATTGCGTCGACGGATGGGGCGGTCGATGCGGGCCCGAACGGTTCCGGATGCGGCGGCGCTCGCCACGATCGCAGTACCGCTGCTGGGCGACCGGGCCGTGGCGAGCATCCTGATCGTGGTGACGGATGCGGAGGGCCGGCTGCGCGACACCGTGACGATCGCCGAGTCCTCGGGTGCGCATCCGGAAGCGCCTGCGGCTGAGGTGCTCGCCGCCGTGCTCGGCCGTGGTGGTGCCGCGTTCGGCGTCGCGCACAACCACCCGCGCGGAACCGCCGAGCCCACACTCTCGGACGCGGACGCGACGGCCGCCCTCGAGGCCGCGGCCGAGGCGTGCGGGGTCCGCTTGATCGCCCACCTCGTGATCGCGGGAACCGACTGGACCGAGGCCTAGCTCCTGCGAGGGACCCGCCCTGTGCGCGCGGGACCCACCCAGGGTGGGTCCCGCGTGCACAGGAGGGGTCCCTCGCAGGATGGCGGCGGGCCGAGAAGCCTAGGCTGAGAGCAGCGAAGAGGGAGAGCGATATGCGCGCGACGATCTTGTACGGCGAACGGGACATCCGACTCGAGGACGTGCCGGATCCGGTGCTCTCGACCGGCGACGACGCCCTGGTGCGCGTCGTCGCGGCGTGCG
Source organism: Microbacteriaceae bacterium VKM Ac-2855 (assembly GCA_013204985.1). Classification (GTDB taxonomy): domain Bacteria; phylum Actinomycetota; class Actinomycetes; order Actinomycetales; family Microbacteriaceae; genus Rathayibacter. Next base: position 38,107 of record JABMLG010000011.1, on the reverse strand, counting down.
TGTGCGGATCCGACCTGTGGCCGTATCGCGGCGTGGTGCCCACGACGGCTCCGCGGCGCATCGGCCACGAGTTCATCGGAGTCGTCGAGCAGGTCGGCGGCGCCGTTACGCAGGTGAAGCCCGGCGACTTCGTGATCGCTCCCTTCTACAACTGCGACGGCACCTGCGCGAACTGCCGCAACGGCGTCTCGACCTCGTGCCTCAACGGCGGGTGGTGGGGCGCCGAGGATCGCAAGGGTGTGCTGGCCGACGGCGGCCAGGGCGAGTTCGTACGCGTACCGCTGGCCGACGGCACCCTCTTCCCGATCGGCATCGATCCGGCACCCGAACTGATCCCGAGCCTGCTGTCGCTGGCGGATGTGATGGGCACCGGCCATCACGCCGCGGTCTCGGCCGGAGTGACCGCGGGCTCGACCGTCGCGGTGGTCGGCGACGGCGCCGTCGGCTTGTGCGCGATCCTCGCGTCGAAGCGGCTCGGCGCGACGCGCATCATCGCCATGTCTCGGCACGCCGACCGCCAGCGGGTGGCGCTCGAGTTCGGCGCCACCGACATCGTCGAGGAACGTGGCGAAGACGGCGTCGCCGCCGTCGCGGCGCTCACCGGCGGCCTCGGCGCCGACTTCGTGCTGGAGTGCGTGGGCACGAAGGAGTCGATGGATCAGGCACTGCGATCCACGCGGCCGGGCGGCATGGTCGGCTACGTCGGTGTGCCGAACGGCGGCCCGGAGCTGCCGGTGCGGCCGATGTTCAACCGCAACGTCGGCGTGAACGGCGGAGTGGCGCCGGTGCGCGGCTACATGGCGGAGCTGCTTCCCGACGTACTCAGCGGAGCGATCGACCCCGGCCGGGTGTTCGACCTGCAGCTTCCGCTCGACGACATCGCCGAAGCGTATGCCGCGATGGATGAGCGTCGCGCGATCAAGAGCCTGGTTCGGCCCTGAACCGGGCCCGCCACATCCGGAGGTGAGTCAGGCCGCCGGCCCGCTGGCGGACCGTAGCGCGGTGCGCGCGCCAGCGGCAGGATGACCCCATGGATCTCGCTAGCACCGCAGCTGTTTCGGAGCCGTCATGACCGTGCTCGAGTCGGCGTGGGCGGCGCTCGGCGAGGATCCGCGCGTGCTCGACCGCGTGCATCCCGGTGGCTACCCCGATCTGCCCGCGCGCCTGCCCGTCGCCGAACTCGTGCGCGACAGCGTCGCGACGGCGTCGCTCGCCGCCGCCCTCCTCAGCGACGCGGAGGCGGTCGAACTCGACGCCGACCGGGTGCGAACGGCCGTCACCAGCGAACGGCACACCACGATCGACGGTCGCCGCCCCGATGTCTGGGCCGAGCTCTCCGGCTTCTGGCCCACGGCGGAGGGTTGGTTGCGCAGCCACGCCAACTACCCGCACCACCGTTCCCGTCTGCTGGCCGTCGTCGGTCTGCCGGAGGAGGCGACGAAGGAGCAGTTCGCCGCCCGGGCGCTCGAACGCTCGGCGCGAGAGATCGAGGAGTCGGCGGCTCGCGCCGGTGCGATCGCGGTCGCGGTGCGCGGCGAGGACGAGTGGGCCGAGCATCCGCAGGCTCGGGCGGTGCGCGAGCAGCCGCTGATCACCGTGCGCTCGGGCGTGGATGCGGGACCCGTGCACGCGCAGCCCGGAACCGATCCGCGGGCGCCGCTGGCGGGCATCCGCGTGCTCGATCTGACCCGCGTGATCTCGGGGCCGGTGGCGACGCGCACGCTGGCGTGGCTCGGGGCGGATGTGCTGCGGGTGGACGACCCGACACTGCCCGAGCTCCCGTGGCAGCACCTGGACACCGGTGCGGGCAAGCGCTCGACGCTGCTCGATCTCGACGACGCGCGCGATCGCGCCCGGTTCGACGAGTTGCTCGACACGGCGGACGTGCTGGTCACGGGGTACCGTCCCGGCGGTCTCTCGCGCTTCGGTCTCAACGCGGATGAGCTGCAGCAGCGGCGACCGGATCTCGTGCTCGGCTCCGTCAGCGCGTGGGGCTCGTCGGGCCCGTGGTCGCAGCGGCGCGGGTTTGACAGCATCGTTCAGGCGGTGAGCGGAATCGCCGTGATCCAGGGCGATGAACGTCCGGGCGCGCTGCCGGCGCAGGCCCTCGACCACAGCGGGGGGTACCTGCTCGCGGCGGGTGTCGCATCCGCTCTCCGCCGCCGGCGCGGGACGGACGCGGGCGCAACGATCGAGGTCGCGCTCGCACGGCTCGCCCAGGAACTGCTCGATCGGGCGCGACCGGGCAGAGCGGGGATCGACTCCGGTGCGGCGACACTCGTGAGCCAGCCGACGTCGGTCGGTGCGCTCAGCATCCCGCTCCCCGCGCTGAGCTACAGCGGCGGCGCGACGGATTGGCCGGCGCCCGCACGGCCGTGGGGTGCAGACGCCGCGCAGTGGCGGTCTCAGCGCGCGGCGGCGCCGACGTCATCCGCGTAGCGCTCGAGGAGGGCCGTGAGTTCCCTCGGCGCCGCCAGCGCGGGCAGGTGGCCGCAGGCGATCGCATCCGGCTCGAGATGCAGGCGCTCGCGCACCAGGTGCCGGGCGAATGCCGGCGGGAAGAAGCGATCCTCGAGCCCGATGACCGCCCGCACGGGGATCCCCGACCAGGGTCGCGGAGCCCAGACGGATGCGAACGGCCCCGCCGATTGCGGGAACTCGCCCCCCGCCAAGGCCTCGCCGACCACTTGGACCGGCACATCGTGCAGGAAGACCTCCAGTGGGTCGAAGGCACGTTCGGGGTCGCGCCCGGCGGCGAGATCGGCGGCCACTCGCGCCGCCTCCTGCCCCGTCGCCTGCCACCACTGTCCCGGCGTCTCGCCGGGCAGCGGCACCATCGCGCAGACGAACACGAGCATCTCGACGGGGATGCGCTCGACGAGCGCGACCGCCGTGAAGGCGCCGAGCGATTGCCCCACCACGATCCAGCGCACCGACGGATCCGCGCCACACTCGTCCACAGCGGTGACGGCGACCTCGGCGTACTCCTCGATCCCCGCGTTCTCATCGCCGGCCGGGAGCGGCACGGCGATCGCCGTGTGCCCGGCCGCTTCGAGGGCGGGCGCAACGCGGTGCCAGTACCAGGCGTCGCCGCCGGCCCCGGGAATCAGGAGGAAATGCGCCATCCGTTCACTCTCCGCCGCGTCACCGGGGCGCGATACAGGTCACGCCTCGGCGCGCCACCAGTCGTCGAACATCGAGAGCGGCACCTGCCGCTTGTGCTCGGTAGCGAGATAGCGGGCCTCGATCGCCTCGGCGACGGCGGGGTCCACATCCTTACCCTCGAGGAAGTCGTCGAGTTGCGCGTAGCTCAGACCGAGGTTCGCCTCGTCGGTCTGGCCGGGATTCTCGTCGAGGAGGTCGGCGGTCGGCGCCTTCTCGTACAGCCGGGCCGGAGCGTCGAGGTGCTGCAGCAGCGCCTTACCCTGCCGCTTCGACAGGCCGGAGAGCGGCAGCACATCCGCACCGCCGTCACCGAACTTGGTGAAGAAGCCGGTCACGGCCTCGGCGGCGTGGTCGGTACCGACGACGAGCATGTTCGTCTGGCCGGCGATCGCGTACTGCGCCACCATCCGGGCGCGCGCTTTGACATTGCCCTTCACGAAGTCGCGCAGCGGCTCGCCGGTGGCATCGCCGAACTCGGCCGTGAAGCCGTCGACCGCGCGGCCGATGTCGAACGTGACCGAGCGATCGGGGCGGATGAAGTCCAGCGCGAGCTGCGCATCCGCTTCGTCGGCCTGCACCTTGTAGGGCAGGCGCACGGCGATGAACGAGGCCTCGCCGCCCGAGGCGCGCACGGCCTCGACCGCGAGCTGGCAGAGCCGACCAGCGAGGCTGGAGTCCTGCCCGCCGCTGATACCCAGCACCAGGCCGGCAGCGCCGGTGTGCCGCAGATAGTCGGCGAGGAAGCCGCTGCGGCGCTCGATCTCGACGCTCGGGTCGATCGTTGCGGAGACGTGGAGGTCGGAGATGATCTGCTTCTGGGCATCGCGCACGCTGCAACGCTACCCGAGGAGGGGTCCCTCGCGGGAGGCGGTCGGCGGGGGCCGGTTAGAGCCGCGACGCCACCTCGTAGAGGACCTCCTCGTCGCCGGCGTAGAGCCCGTCGGTGCGCGGCCAGTGCGAGATGACGTCGGTGAAGCCCAGTTCCGCCGCGCGGCCCGCGAGATCCTCGAAGGCGCCGACGCTCTCGAGCGAGTAGACGCCGCTGAAGTCGAGGCAGAGATAGCGGTCGATGGAGGCAGGGGTCCGGCCCGCGGCGGATGCGGCGTCGTCGAGCCGGGACGACAGCTCGGCGACTCCACGCCACCACGCTTCGCCGGTGTCGCCCTCGCGGCCGGTGGTCGCCCAGCCCTCTGCGCGTTCGGCCACCAGGGCGAGCCCCTTGGGCCCGTTCGCGGCGAGCACGAACGGCATCCGCGGGCTCTGCGTCGGCGCGCCGACCATCCGTGCGCCGACAGCGGTGAACCACTCGCCGGCGAAATCGATGCCGCCCGAACCCGGCTTCTCGAAGCGAGTCAGCTCATCCAGCAGTGCCACGAATTCGGCGAAGCGCTCGTGCCGCTCGCGAGGCGAGTACGCGGGCTGGCCGAGCACGGAGGCGTCGAAGCCGGTGCCGCCAGAGCCGATGCCGAGCAGCACCCGACCGCCGGCGATCTCGTCGAGCGTCGCGACATCCTTCGCGAACGGCACCGGATGCCGGAAGTTCGGCGACGAGACGAAGGTGCCCAGGCGGATGCTCTCGGTCGCGGCAGCCGCTGCGGTCAGCGTCGGGATCGTGGCGTGCCAGGGCTGGTCGGCGAGCGAGCGCCACGAGAGGTGGTCGTAGGTCCACGCGTGGTCGAAGCCGAGACCCTCCGCCGACTGCCATTTGCGCCGAGCGATGGGCCAGGGGTCCTGGGGGAGGATGACGATTCCGTGACGCATGCATCGAGTCTGGCATCCGGGGCGGCCGCGGGGCAGCCGCGTCGCAGCCGTCGCGGCTCAGGCGCCTCCCGCCGCGGCGACCTCCACGCGTGCAGGCTCCGGGCGTCCGCGACGGGTGACGAGCCACGACCCGACCAGCACGAGCACGAAGCCCAGCACCGTCCAGACCGTGAACGGCTCGCCGAGCACGAGCACCCCCGCGAGGATCGCGACGGCAGGGTTCACGTAGGTGATGGTCGTCGCCTTGACCGGACCGATCTCGGCGATCAGACCCACCATCAGCAGGAACGCCAGCGCGCTGCAGATCACGGCCAGCACAACGAGGGCGACGATCACGGATGCGGACGGCCACACGGCAGGCCAGGCCCCGGTGACCGCGACGAAGGGGATGTAGACGATCGCCGCGCCCGCCAGCGAGACCGCGACCACGCCCACCCCGGGAAGCTCCGGCACCCACCGCGAGAGGATCGCCGGCCCGAGGGCGTAGCCCACCACGACGACGCCCATCTCGGCGACGCTCAGCAGATCGGATCCGCCGACGTCGAGCCCGACGATCGCGGCGACCCCGAGCATGCCGACCACGATTCCCGAGACGTTGACGGCCGACAGCCGCGGGGGTCGGCCGATGAGGAAGGCGATGCCGACCCCGACGAGCGGCACCGCGGCGAGTAGCAGGCCGGCGGTCGAGCTCGGCAGATTCCGTTCCGCCGAGCTCAGGAAGTACCACGGCAGCACGATCTCGACAGCCGTATAGGCCAGCATGGGCCGCCACCGCCGCAGCACCGGCATCACTTCGCGGCGGAACAGTGCGAGGGGGAGCAGCAGAACGGCCGCCAGACCCGACCGCGCGAGCACGACCATCGCCGGCTCGAGCTCGCCCACCGCGATCTTGATGAAGAGGTACGGGATGCCCCACGCGATGCCGAGGGAGAGGAACAGGATCAGTCCGCGGCGAGTCACGGACCCAGTCTGAACCCGAGCCGCGCATCCGCAGCGTGTCGTGACGGTCACGTGTGCGCGCGATCGAGCCAGAATCGCGCTGCTTGTACGCACACCCGAGACGCCATGCCGAAGCGGGCGCGTGGTCAGGGTGTCCCGTCGGTCGGCAGTGACCCCGGGTGAAGCCGCTCGGGCCGGTGTCGGACCCCCGGGATCACGCGGATCCCGTGGTGGGTCTGCGGCGTGGGGCGTGTGCCCTGCCGATCGAAGGGACGCCTCGGCCGGGGTCTCCTACGGCGCGCGGCGCCTTCCGCTGTGCGGGTGAGACGACGCTCCGAATCGGGCGCGTGGTCAGGGTGTCCCGTTGGTCGGCAGTGACCCCGGGTGAAGCCGCTCGGGCCGGTGTCGGACCCCCGGGATCACGCGGATCCCGCGGTGGGTCTGCGGCCTGGGGCGCCTGGCGTGCCGATCGAAGGGCCGCCTCGGCCGGGGTCTCCTACGGCGCGCGGCACCTTCCGCTGTGCGGGTGAGAGGACGTACGTCTGCGGGGGGCGTGGTCAGGGTGTCCCGTTGGTCGGCAGTGACCCCGGGTGAAGCCGCTCGGGCCGGTGTCGGACCCCCGGGATCATGCGGATCCTGCCGTGGGTCTGCGGCGTGGGGCGCGTGCCCTGCCGATTGAAGGGACGTTTCGGCCGGGGTGTCCTATGGCGCGCGGCGCCTTCCGCTGTGCGGGTGAGAGGACGTACGTCTGCGGGGGGCGTGGTCAGGGTGTCCCGTCGGTCGGCAGTGACCCCGGGTGAAGCCGCTCGGGCCGGTGTCGGACCCCCGGGATCATGCCGATGTTGCCGGGGAGATGTAGCGGGGCGTGCGTGCCCTGCCGATCGAAGGGACGCCTCGGCTGGTGTCTCGTGCGGCGCGCGGCACCTTCCGCTGTGCGGGTGAGAGGACGTACGTCTGCGGGGGGCGTGGTCCGGGTGTCCCGTCGGTCGGCAGTGACCCCGGGTGAAGCCGCTCGGGCCGGTGTCGGACCCCCGGGATCATGCGGATCCTGCCGTGGGTCTGCGGCGTGGGGTGCCTGCCCTGCCGATCGAAGGGACGCCTCGGCCGGGGTCTCCTACGGCGCGCGGCGCCTTCCGGTGTGCGCGTGAGAGGACGCACCGCAGCGAGGGGCGTGGTCCGGGTGTCCCGTTGGTCGGCAGTGACCCCGGGTGAAGCTGCCCCGGCCGGTGTCGGACCCCCGGGATCACGCGGATCCCGCGGTGGGTCTGCGGCGTGGGGTGCGTGCCCTGCCGATCGAAGGGACGCCTCGGCCGCGGTCTCGTGCGGCGCGAGGCGCCTTCCGCTGTGCGGGCGCGAGCCATTCGCGCCCGTCGACAGGGCGATCTCGGAGCGCGCCTATGTCAGGTCGGGTGCGATGTCGCTCTCGGCGGGCACAGCCGCGGTCATCGGCGGCCGGGGGCGCAGGGGGTGCGCGTACGCATCCGCCGGCAGGAAGACCTCGCGTGGCCGACCAGCATCCGACCGCTTGATCGACGAGATCCAGATCGACTCGGGATGAACATCCTTCCCGGCGCGCACGTCTTCCGCGGTGCGCAGCTTCGCGATCCGGTGCGCGAGCGTGCTGAAGCCGAGCTTCACGGTCACGTCCGTCAGGCAGAGCGCGATCTGGATACCGGTCGTCCAGGCTCCGCCGGCGCCGAACAGCGGGACGACGTAGACGAGCGGATACACGACCCAGCCGCCCACGAGCAGCCGGCTCGCGTTGCGAAGAAGGAGCGCGGACTCGGTGGTCAGGTCGGGCAGCGACGCCTGAGCCGCGCGCAGCAGCACGACGGACACGATGATCCAGAACACGGAACTCACGGCACCGGCGATCAGCAGCCCGATCGGGTCGGCGCCGAAGACGAAGGCGCCGAGGAAGCCGGCGAAGATCATCAGGAAGGAGCCGATGACGGCGATGAATCGTGTGCGTTGCAGAAGCGCGCCGGAGAGCGTCGTCACGGCGAGCAACTCGACGGTCAGCAGCGGGACGGTCACCGACCAGTCCATGTAGCGCGGCGCCATCGTCATCACGCTCTCGGCGTTGGGCACATAGCCGTCGGGCCCGACGTCATAGCCGGTCGCTGCGGCCCACAGCAGCGCTCCGTAGCTCAGGGCGGCGATGCCCAGCACGCAGATCCGCGCCACCACCGCGGTGCGATAGCGCGAGCCGACCTCGTCGCGCGTGACGACCGCGCGGATGAAGCCGGCGGTGAGAGCGAGGGCCGCGACGGCCAGGAAGTACACGATGACCAGGTGTTCGGCGGGTGTCAGCGTGGCCTCCCACGGAACGGCGATCACGCGCGACCCCTCGTCGTGACGACGTCGGTTGCGCCGAGCGGCGGTTCGGGGGTGAAGATGAGGCCGCTCCCGGCATCGGCGGACTGGGTCAGGACGTCGAGCCACGCGCGATTCACCGACGGTGAGCGACTGCCGAAGTAGTGGTAGATGATGGTGCTGCTCGGGTCCAGCCAGATCGCGGTGCGCCCGCTTCCCACTTCGTGTGAGTTGCTCCACGAGAACACGAAGCTCTCGCGTCGGCGGAGCTTGCCGGTGATCACGATCTGCAAGTGCAACAGGGCGCGGTCGTCGAAAGCGACCTCGAACCCGTGGTTGCCGTACGTCAGTGTGCCCATGCGCACTCCTCTGTTGCGCTCACCTTAGGCGTGATCGGTGCCCCGGAACCGATTCGGCGGATACCTGCGGATGGGCGGACCGACCGGTGCCCGACAGGCGGGGGCGGCCCGTGATCAGCGGGCGGCGACGATGGCCGCGATCCGCGCCGGAACGGTGTCGTCCTGCAGGCTCGTGACGTCGCCGAGCGGACGCGAATCCGTGATGTCGCCGAGCAGGCGTCGCATGATCTTGCCCGAGCGGGTCTTGGGCAGGTCGGGCACGATCACCACGTCGCGCGGCTTCGCGATGGGGCCGATCTCGTGGGCGACGTGGGACCGCAACGCGGCCGAGAGATCGTGGGCGAGCGAGTTCCAGTAGGCCGGGTCCTCGGAGGCGCGGTCGACCGCGTCATCGGAGGGGATCACGAACGCGGCGATCGCCTGGCCCGTCGTCGCGTCGTGCACGCCCACGACGCCGGCCTCGCCGACTGACGGATGCGACACCAGCGCCGACTCGATCTCGATCGTCGAGAGACGGTGACCGGAGACGTTGATCACGTCGTCGACGCGGCCGAGCACCCAGATGTCGCCGTCGGCGTCGTACTTCGCGCCGTCGCCTGAGAAGAAGTAGCCCTGCGCGGCGAAGCGCTCCCAGTACGAGTCGCGGTAGCGCTCGGGGTTGCCCCAGATGGTGCGTGCGAGCGAGGGGCCGGTGCGTTCCACGACCAGGTAGCCGCCGGATCCGTTCGGCACCCGCTCGCCCCGGTCGTCCACGACGAGCGCCCGCAGCCCGGGCAGCGCGCCGAGTGAGGAGCCGGGCTTGAGGGTCGAGACGCCGGGCAACGGGCACATCACGGCAGCGCCGGTCTCGGACTGCCACCAGGTGTCGACGATCGGGCAGCGGCCAGCGCCGATCTGCTCGTGGAACCAGACCCAGGCCTCCGGGTTGATCGACTCGCCGACCGTGCCGAGCAGGCGCAGACTCGACAGGTCGTACTCGGCGGGCACGCCATCCGGGAACCAGGTCATCAGGGTGCGGATCAACGTGGGGGCCGTGTAGTAGGTCGTTACGCCGTAGCGCTGGATGATCTCGAAGTGCCGCGCCTGATGCGGGGTGTTCGGGGTGCCCTCGTAGATGACCTGGGTGACGCCGTTCGAGAGCGGGCCGTAGATCTCGTAGGTGTGCGCGGTGACCCAGGCGAGGTCGGCGGTGCACCAGTGAACGTCGTCCGGCTTCGCGTCGAAGACGGCCCAGTGCGTGTAGTTCGCCTGGGTGAGGTAGCCGCCGCTGGTGTGCACCAGACCCTTGGGCTTACCGGTGGTGCCGGAGGTGTAGATGATGAAGAGCGGGGTCTCGGCGTCGAAGTACTCGGGCTCGTGCACGTCGGGCTGCGTGTCGACGATGTCGTGCCACCAGACGTCTCGACCCTCGGTCCACGGGATATCCGTCTCGGGCTGATCGACGCGGCCGGTGCGACGCACCACCAGCACGTGCTCGATGTTGTTCTCGCCCGCGACGGCCTGGTCGGCGTTCGCCTTGACCGGCACCGCGGATCCGCGGCGGAACTGGCCGTCGGTCGTCACCAGCAGCTTGGCTCCGGTGTCTTCGACGCGGAAGCGGACCGCCTCGGCGGAGAAGCCGCCGAAGACGAGCGAGTGGATCGCTCCGATGCGCGCGATCGCGAGGGTGATCACCACGGTCTCCGGGATCACCGGCAGGTACACCACGACGCGGTCGCCCTTGCCGATACCCAACGCGGTCAGCGCGTGGGCGGCTTTGGCGACATCCTTCTGCAGTTGCGCGTAGCTGATCGCGCGCCGATCGCCGGGCTCGCCCTCGAAGTACAACGCCACCTTGTCGCCACGGCCCGCGTCGACGTGCCGGTCGACGCAGTTCACGGCGACGTTGAGCGTCCCGCCCTCGAACCAGGTCGCCTCGGGGATGCTCAGGGTGCCGTCGGGTCGAGTGGTCGCGGGCTTCCAGGTGTGCGCCGTGTGCCACGGAGTGTGCCAATCGAGGCGGCGCGCTGCCTCTTCCCAGAAGGCGACCGGATCCGCATCCGCTCGCCCGTAGGCCTCGGCGGTGACGTTCGCCTGCTCGGCGAACGCCGCCGGCACGGGGAATCGGCGGTGCTCGGTGAGCAGGTTCGAGATGGTGTCGTTCATAACACTCCTTAGCGAAGGGGGGTCGTCACTCCGTGCCGCGGCGCCCGGCGATGGCCGGCGACGGGACTACGCCCAGCGCTTGATGGCGTAGCGCTGGAAGACACCCACGATGGCATCGGTGAGCTTGCCGAGAACGGCGAGCAGGATGATGGCCAGGAACAACCGGTCGATGCGGCCGTTGGATTGACTATCGGTGAGCCGCCAGCCGAGTCCCATCGACGCGGCGATCAGCTCGGCGGCCACGAGGAACAGCCACGATTGGGCCAGTGCGAGCCGCAGACCCGCGATCACCGACGGCACGACCGCGGGCAGTTGCACGCTCACGAAGAGCTTGACGCCCGTGAGCCCGAACGCCCGGCCCGCCTCCACCAGCTGTCGATCCACGTGCGCGAGTGCGGTCGCGACGGTGGTGAACACCGGGAAGAACGCGCCGATCACGATGAGCGTGATCTTCGACTCCTCGCCGATCTTCAGCCACAGGATGAGCAGCGGCACCCACGCGAGCGATGGCACTGCGCGGATCGCCCCGAGCAGCGGACCGAGCAGCACCTCCCAGATCCGGGAGAGCCCGACCAGAGCTCCGACCACAAGACCGAGCGCCGCTCCGAGGGAGAAGCCGATCAGCACCCGTTGCGTCGAGATCGCGATGTCGCGGCCGAGCTCGCCGCGCTGGGCGAGGTCGATCGCCGCCTTCCAGACCATCTCGGGCGACGGCACTTGCGAGAGCGGCACGAGGCCGAGCGACGTGGTCAGCTGCCAGGTGATCAGGATGGCGAGCGGGAGGACGGCACCACCGACCACCACGAACCACCGGCGCGAGGTCAGCGGTGCGCGGCCCCCGTGCGTCGGCCTCGGGAGCGCGACGGGTGCGGCGGACACGACCGTCACGCCCTGGCCGCCACCCATCGCGCTGCGGCGCTGGATGTCGGCATCCGTCACGTCTCTCATCGTGTCGTCCATCTGGCGTGTGTCAGCCGATCGCCGACGGGTCGGCGTTCGCGGCGAACTGGTCGTCGAGCAGCGAGTCGAGCGCGTCGTCGACGACGGTCTGGTCGGTGACGTCGCCGTTCTCGACGAAGATCGGGCCGATGATCTTCAGTACCTTCTCCTGCGCCGCACCGGGAACGTTGTCGACGTCGAGGTTCGAACGCTCGGTGATCACGGTCGTGGCGACGGCGACATCGAGACCCGCGACGGAGGCGAGGATGCTCGCGGTCTCGTCGAGGTTGTCGAGGGCCCAGGCGCGTGCGTGCTCGTACGCGTTCACCACGGTCTGGGCCACATCGGGCTTGCTGTCGATGAACGACTCGGTGGCGTTCAGCAGACCGTAGGAGTTGAAGGCGACGTTGCGGTAGAGCAGCTCCGCGCCTGCGGCCTCGGCGCCCGCCATGATCGGGTCGAGACCCGCCCACGCATCCACGGATCCGTTCTGCAGCGCGGCCCAGCCGTCGGCGTGCTGCAGGTTCTGCACGGTGACGTCCTGCAGCGTGAGGCCGGCCTCCTCCAGCGCCTGCACGAGGAAGAAGTAGGGGTCGGTGCCGGTGGTCGCGGCGATCTGCTTGCCTTTGAGGTCTTCGACGGAGGTGATGGCCGAGCCCGCGGGCACGACGAGCGCCGCCCACTCGGGCTGCGAGAAGATGTCGATCGTCTTGATCGGCGAGCCGTTCGAGCGGGCCAGCAGGGCGGCGGATCCGGCCGTCGAGCCCACGTCGATGGCGCCGGCGCGCAGCGCCTCGTTCGCCTTGTTCGACCCAGCAGACTGCACCCAGTTCACCGTGATCTCCTGGTCGGCGAGCGCGGCCTCGAGCCAGCCCTTCTCCTTGATGACCAGGCTGAGCGGGTTGTAGGTCGCGAAGTCGATGTTCAGCGTGCCGCCCTGCGTGAGGGTGCCGGGGGTCTGCTCGGTGTCCGCCGCGGCGGACCCGCCCGAGTTCTCGCCGGCGACGCAGCTCGCGAGCAGCGGAGTGGCGGCGGCGGCCAGCAGGCCGGCGAGGGCGGTGCGGCGGGTGAGGGGGGAGAGAGTCATTGCGGAGCCTTCGAGTGGGGAGGGGAGTGCGCGGTCAGTGTCGTTCGATGCCGAGGCCGGCGAGCAGCTCGACCCGACGCTCGGCCAGATCGGCCGAGCCGCGGTCGCGGGGACGGTCGCCGGGCACCGTCATGATCTGCTGGACCGTCGAGCCGGCGGCGCCGTCTTCGCGGCCGAGCAGAACGATGCGATCGGCCAGCTGCAGAGCTTCGTCGACGTCGTGGGTCACGAGCAGAACAGTCGTGGGCGCGGCCGCGTGCACCTCGAGGAGCAGATCCTGCATCCGGAGGCGCGTGAGGGCGTCGAGCGCGCCGAAGGGCTCATCGAGCAGCAGCACACCGGGGTTGCGGGCGAGGGCTCGAGCGAGGGATGCGCGCTGCGCCATACCGCCCGACACCTCGCGCGGGCGGTGGCCGGCGTGGTCCGAGAGGCCCACGAGCGCGAGGAGTTCGTCGACGGCGTCGCGCGCTGCGGCCTTGGCCGTTCCGGCAGGGAGGCCGAGGGCGACGTTCGCCGCGATCGAGCGCCAGGGCAGCAGGCGCGGCTCCTGGAAGGCGAAGGCGCAGCGGGGGTCGATCCCCGAGACGGGCGAGCCGTCGATCGTGACGGATCCGGTGCTCGCCGCGTCCAGGCCGGCGGTGATCCGCAGCAGGGTGGACTTGCCGCAGCCGCTCGGGCCGAGGATCGCGATGACCTCGCCCGGTACGACGTCGATGCTTACGTCACGCAGCACCGGCGCAGCGCCGAAGGTGCGGCCGACTCCGTCGAACCCGACCGCGAAGGCCGACTGCCCGAGGGTCGCGTCGAACGCGAGACTCGTGCGGGTGGTCGTGGCCATGGCGGGACAACTCCGGATTCGGTCGGTGGGTCACCTGAGCCTAGGCACCCCCCTGATCGATCAAGAATCCTGATGAAACACGACGTAACGCGCGCCCGGCCTGCGCGACGCGCGCCCCGTCGCGCTCCCCTTGAACGCGAAAAGTTGCAGGAGTCGGCGGCCGACTCCTGCAACTCCTCGGAAGGGGTGGGGAGGGGTTACTCCGAGACGAGGACGATCTCGTCGAGCGGCTTGCGGCTGCGAGGGGCGACCTCGCGCTCGCGGAGCACATCGTTGCTGAGCGCCTCGGGGGCGTCGAGCACGCCGATCGCCGAGACGGTGAACGGCTCGAAGCGCTCGTCGAGGCCGAAGGCGGCGCGCAGGCCGTCCTTCTCGATGCCGGCCATCTGGTGCACGTGCAGGCCGTCGTGGTGAGCCTGAACCGAGAGGTGCGCGATCGCCTGACCGACGTCGTAGACCGCCCACGGGCGGGCCTTGCCCTCCTCGTCTGCGGTCTCAACGACGGCGACGATCAGCGCTGCGGCGGATCCGGCCCAGGCCGCGTTGAAGCCCATCAGGTTCTTCACGATCGCGTCGAACGTGTCGGTTCCGCGACGGCCGACGATGAAGCGCCACGGCTGCGTGTTGCTGGCGGAGGGGGACCAGCGCGCGGCCTCGAGGAGCGTGGCGAGCTCCGCATCCGAGATCGTGGCCTCGGCGTCGTACGAGCGGGGGCTCCAACGCTCGGCGAGCACCTCGAGGATGGGGGCGCTGGTCTCAGCGGTGCGGGTGGGGATGACGATGGTCATGGCGGTTCTTCTTCCGAAACGGGTCCGAGGGTTTCCGGGCTCCGTTGCCCACAGCCGATAACGCTACGCCGCCCGATCTATTCCTACGTATGAATTACTTCAGGTTGCGCTGTCCTGCGCTCGTGCGGCGCTGTCGTGCGCTGCTGTCGGACTGCGCTGTCGTGCCGCGCTGTTCTTTTCGCCGCGCGCTGCAGGCATGCCACCCGCGCGCGGCGAAAAGAACAGCGCAGCACCGCAGTGCCGGGGGTGTTCGCCCAGGGCGACGGATGCGGGCGCCGCACCCCGCGGATCCGCAGCCCCGACACGGTAGTTTGGTAGACGGCGTGGCCAACCCAGCGGCGCTCGTACACACACTTCTGATGGAGGATCATCCATGGCCCAGCACTTCGACGTCGTCGTCCTGGGGGCAGGCCCCGGCGGATACGTGGCCGCGATCCGGGCCGCCCAGCTCGGCAAGAAGGTCGCGATCGTCGAGAAGCAGTACTGGGGCGGTGTCTGCCTCAACGTGGGCTGCATCCCGTCCAAGGCGCTGCTGCGCAACGCTGAGCTGTCGCACATCTTCCACGCGCAGGCGAAGGAGTTCGGCATCTCGGGCGACGTCACCTTCGACTTCGGCGCCGCCTTCGACCGCAGCCGCACGGTGGCCGACGGTCGCACCAAGGGCGTGCACTTCTTGATGAAGAAGAACAAGATCACCGAGTTCGACGGGCTCGGCTCGTTCACCGGGCCCAAGGGCCTCGACATCGAGCTCAGCAAGGGCGGCACCGAGAGCCTCACCTTCGACAACGCGATCATCGCGACCGGCTCGACCGTGCGGCTCCTGCCGGGCGTGCAGCTCTCGGAGAACGTCGTCACGTACGAGACCCAGATCATGACGCGCGACCTGCCCGACACGATGGTCATCGTCGGCGCCGGCGCGATCGGTATGGAATTCGCCTACGTCCTGAAGAACTACGGCGTCGACGTCACCATCATCGAATTCCTCGACCGCGCCCTCCCCAACGAGGACCCTGACGTGTCGAAGGAGATCCAGAAGCAGTACAAGAAGCTCGGCGTCGAGATCCTCACCTCCACCAAGGTCGAGTCGGTCGTCGACAAGGACGGCTACGTCACCGTCACCTACACGGCCAAGGACGGCTCGCAGTCGAGCCTCGAGGTCGACAAGGTGATGATGTCGGTCGGCTTCGCGCCCCGCGTCGAGGGCTTCGGCCTCGAGAAGACCGGCGTGCAGCTCACCGAGCGCGGCGCGATCGCGATCGATGACAACATGCGCACCAACGTCGAGGGCATCTACGCCATCGGCGACGTCACCGCCAAGCTGCAGCTCGCGCACGTCGCCGAGGCGCAGGCCGTCGTCGCCGCCGAGACGCTGGCCGGCGCCGAGACGCAGACGCTGGGCGACTACCGGATGATGCCGCGCGCCACGTTCTGCCAGCCGCAGGTCGCCTCCTTCGGTCTCACCGAGGCCCAGGCGAAGGATGAGGGGCACGACATCAAGGTCGTCTCCTTCCCGTTCATGGCCAACGGCAAGGCGCACGGCCTCGGCGAGCCGATCGGCTTCGTGAAGCTCATCGCCGACACCGCGCACGGCGAGCTGCTCGGCGCACACATGATCGGCCCCGACGTCTCGGAGCTTCTGCCCGAGCTGACTCTCGCGCAGAAGTGGGACCTCACCTCCGCCGAGTTGGCCCGCAACGTGCACACCCACCCGACGCTGTCGGAGGCTCTGCAGGAGGGCTTCCACGGCCTCCAGGGCCACATGATCAACCTCTAAGGAGCCGGCCGTGCCTCTGGATCCCCGCATCGTCGAGCGTCTGCCCCTGCTGGCCGGCATCGGCCGTGGTGATCCGGAGGCCGCCGAGCGCGATCTCGCGTTCTCGGCGGACGAGCCGTGGGGCGAGCCGCACGGGGTGAGTATCGCCGACCTCGCGATCCCGGGGCCGCACGGGCTGATCCCCGTGCGGCGCTACCTGCCGCCGGAGCCCACGGGCACCTGGCTGCTGTGGGTGCACGGGGGCGGGTTCGCCGCCGGAGGTCTCGACTGGCCCGAGTCGCACGTCGTCTCCGCCGAACTGGCGGCGCGCTCGGGCGCGAGCGTCGTCGCGGTCGATTACCGGCTGGCGGCGGGTGGCGTGCGCTACCCCGTTCCGTTGGACGACGTCGTCGCCGCATGGACGTGGCTGGTGCACGAGGCGGGGCCGGATGCGCGGCTCGCTCTCGGTGGGGCGAGCGCGGGAGCGGCACTCGCTCTCGCCGCGGCCCGACGTGAGCCGGAGCGGGTCGCGGCTCTGCTGTTGGCGTACCCCTTCGCGCACTTCCCGGTGCCGGCGCTCGATGATGCGACGGCCGCCGAGATGCACGCCCTGCCGGCGCGGCTTCGTTTCACCCCTGCCGACATCGGGGGCATGGTCTCGAACTACGTCGGCCGCCTGCACTCGCTGCCCGACCTGGCGCTGCCCGGTGCGGCACCCGTGCCGGCCGCGCATCCGCCGACGTACGTCCTGACCGCCGAGTACGACGAGCTGCGCCCCTCCGGTGAGCTGCTGGTGCGTCAGTTGACGGATGCGGGGGCGCCCGTGTTCGAGCGGCTCGAGCACGGTGTGCTCCACGGCCACCTCAACCGGCACCCGGGAGCCCCCGGTGTCGATGCCTCGCTCGACTGGTTCGCTGCGGCGCTGGCCTGATATCCGCCGATGATCGAACTCGTCCTCGAAGTCGTCTGGATCATCGGTGTGGGTCTCGCGGCGGTCTGCCTGTTCCTCTGGCTGGTGGTGCGCGCCGTCGACGGGCGCTGGATCGAGACCACCGGGGTGCTGATCGACAACGGCGGGCGACCCGGTATCCGCTGGATGACCGAAGACGGCCGCGTCTTCGGTCGGATGCTCGACGGCCACGAACGGCGAGAGCTGGGCGACGTCGAGAGCGCGAGTATCCGCTACCGCGAGGCCGATCCCGAGCGGATGCGCCTGCATCCGCAGAGCGAACCGGAGCGCGTGCTGCGCCTGCTCACCTTCGTGCTCGGTGGTGTCGGCATCGTCTGCCTCGTCGCCTCGACCGCGCTGATGATCTTCGCCTGATCCCCGGCCTGCGCAGCCTCTGCGTCTGCGCTGGCGCTGCTTCCGCGTCTGCGCTGCCTCCGCTGCTGCTCTACCTCTTCGTCTGCACTGCTCACGCACGACGGTGACGAGGCCCGAGGGCGACGAGGCCCGAGGTCGACGCAACCTCGGCTGAGAGCCTGCGTCGGCCCTCATCGAGGCTGAGCACTGCTCTCAACCGAGGTTGCGTCGCCGTCCCCTGCCCGGGACGACACTCTGGCGCCCCACATCTTGCACTATCGGCATATGAGTGCAAAACTGCACGATGTGAATAAGAGTGCAACACTGGAGCCGGGGCTGCGCGAGCGGCAGGCCACCGAGCGTCGGGCGGCGATCGCGCAGGCCACGCGCACGCTGGCCGCCGAGCGCGGGCTGAACGGCTTCACCGTGGAGGAGCTCTGCGAGCAGGTCGGCATCTCTCGCCGCACCTTCTTCAACTACTTCGCCAGTAAGGAGCACGCCCTGATCGGCCGGCCCGAGGAGGGCCTCGACGGCCAGGCCGCACTCGACTTCATCGCCCGCACCTCCGGCAAGACGCTCATCGACGACCTGATCACCATCGGCGTCGCCCACTTCACAGCCATCGGCCTCACCCCTGAGAGCGCGAACGAGTTCCAGGCGCTCGCCGCCCGCGAGCCCAAGCTGCTCACCGCACTGATGGAACTCGGCTCCGAACGCGACCGGATGCTCACCGAGCTCATCGCGGAACGCGAGGGCCTGCATCCCGACGATCCCAGTATCGCTCTGGCGATCCACGTCACGGGCGCCGTGATGCGCACCGCGATGACCACCTTCCTCTCCGGCACCGACGACACCCCGCTCGAGCAGCTCGCGCGCGACCGGCTCGCCGTCGCGCGCCGACTGTTCACCTCCTGACCCCCTTTTCTCCTGAAGGACACCATGACCACCACCGCGCAGCCCTTGCTGCTCACCCAGAGGCGCATCTGGATCATCTTCTCGGCGCTCATCGCCGGGATGCTGTTGTCGAGCCTCGACCAGACCATCGTCTCCACCGCGATGCCCACCATCGTTGGCCAGCTCGGCGGCGTCGAGCACCAGGCGTGGATCACCACCGCCTACCTGCTCGCGACGACAATCGTGATGCCGATCTACGGCAAGTTCGGTGATGTGCTCGGCCGCCGCAACCTCTTCCTGATCGCGATCGCGCTGTTCACGATCGCCTCCGTCGGTTGCGCCTTCGCGGGCGACTTCTGGAGCTTCGTGATCTTCCGCGCCCTGCAGGGTCTCGGCGGCGGCGGGTTGATGATCCTCTCGCAGGCGATCATCGCCGACATCGTGCCGGCGAACGAACGCGGCAAGTACATGGGTCCGCTCGGCGCGATCTTCGGTCTCTCGGCCGTCGCCGGCCCCCTCCTCGGCGGCTTCTTCGTCGACCACCTCACCTGGCAGTGGGCGTTCTACATCAACATCCCCGTCGGGATCGCGGCGTTCGCGATCGCCTGGTTCGCGCTGACCCTGCCGAACAAGAAGGCCACGAAGAAGATCGACGTCCTCGGCGTCGTGACGCTGTCGCTCGCCACCACCGGCCTGATCTTCTTCACCGACTTCGGTGGCGACAGCGACCTCGGTTGGGGCGCGATCCAGACCTGGCTGGTCGGCGCGGGCATGCTGCTCGCGATCGCCGGCTTCATCTGGGCCGAGTCGAAGGCGGCCGACCCGATCATCCCGCTGAGCCTGTTCCGCAACAAGATCTTCATCAACGCCACCGCGATCGGACTCACGCTGGGCCTGGGCATGTTCTCGGCGATCGGCTTCATCCCGACCTTCCTGCAGATGGCGTCGGGCACCTCCGCCGCCGCGTCCGGTCTGCTCATGCTGCCGATGATGGCGGGCCTGATGGGCACGTCGATCTACTCGGGCATCGCGATCTCGAAGACCGGCAAGTACAAGGCGTACCCGATCATCGGAGCGGCGCTCACGGCGCTGGCGATGACGGCGTTCACCACGCTCTCGGCCGACACCCCGATTTGGCTGATCTGCGTGTACCTGTTCTTCTTCGGCGCGGGACTCGGCCTGATCATGCAGGTCATCGTGCTGGTCGTGCAGAACGCTGTGCCGCCGGAGGAGATCGGTACCGCGACCTCCACGAACAACTACTTCCGCGAGGTGGGTGCTGCGCTGGGTGTGGCCGTGTTCGGCACGATCTTCACCAACTCCCTCTCCGAGAAGCTCACCGCCGTGTTCCAGGGGGCGGGCTCGGCGGATGCGGGTGCGGCCACCGCGACCCTCGACCCGCAGACGCTGAGCCAGCTGCCGGATGCGGTGCGCGACGGCATCGTCACCGCCTACGCCGACTCGCTGGCGCCGGTGTTCTGGTACCTGATCCCGTTCATCCTGCTGGCGCTCGTGCTGGCGATCTTCCTCAAGCAGATCCCGCTGTCGGACCAGTCCGGAATGGTGGCGCGCGGCGAGGCGGTCGGCGGCGCCGAAGCCGAGCGCCTGCACCGCGAGTCGCTCGCGGGCTCGGCGGGCGCGGATCGCGCCGACACCGAAGGTGTGCGCACGCCGTAGGGAGCGATCCCGCGCGCAGTGAAGTCCCTCCCGGGGTTCTCGGGAGGGACTTCTCGTTCGACCGAGCCCGACCAAGGCCGAGTGAATCCGTTACCGATTCGTTACTGAATCCGCCCGGTTTCGACCAAACCAGCAGTACCCGGTGAACGGGCAGGTCAGGGGCCAAAAATGGCCCGTATGACAGACACCACCACCCTGCCGGGCACCGCCGTTCGCCGCGGTCCTCTCGCGCTCGCGGCCGCCTTCGCCGGCGTGGTGACCGCCGCGGTTCTGCTGGCGGTCGCCGAGCTCGTCGCCCTCGTGATCGCTCGGCAGGCCAGCCCCGTCCTGGCGGTCGGTTCGTTCGTCGTCGACATCGTGCCGCGCTGGGCGAAAGAGTTCGCCATCGCGACGTTCGGCGACAACGACAAGCTCTTCCTGCTCGCCTCGCTCGGAGTCGGCGTGCTCGTGGCAGCGGCGATCGCCGGCGTGCTCGAGCTGCTGCGCCCGCCGCTGGGCATGATCGTGATCGGCCTCGCCGGCGCGCTCTCGGTGCTCGCGATCGTGACCCGCGCGGGTGCCGCGCCGTTCGCATCCGTGCCCACGATCGTCGGCACGGTGGTCGGTCTGCTGGTGATGCGGCTGCTGTTCCGCCGGCTTCGCGCCTGGCGCTCGGCGGATGCGCCCACCGCCCCGATCGCGGCGACCAGCCGGCGCTCCTTCTTCCGCATCGCGCTGATCGCCGCGGCCGGTGCAGCGGTCGTCGGCACCGGAGCACGGCTCGTGAACGCGGCGACCTCCTCGCTCGCGAGTCTTCGTGATGCACTGACCCTGCCGAAGCCGGCGACAACGGTCACCATCCCCGCCGACGCCGAGTTGGACATCCCCGGGCTGAGCTCGCTGGTCACCGACAACGCCGACTTCTACCGCGTCGACACGGCGCTGACCGTTCCCTCGATCGACCCCTCGACCTGGCGCCTCACCGTGACGGGAATGGTCGACACCGAGATCTCGATGAGCTTCCAAGACCTGCTCGACATGGGCCTGGACGAGTACGCCGTGACCCTCACCTGCGTCTCGAACGAGGTCGGTGGCGGGCTCGTCGGCAACGCGGTGTGGCTCGGCGTTCCCATCCGCGATGTTCTCGCGCGTGCGGGGGTTCAGGGCGACGCCGACATGGTCCTCTCGCGCAGCGTCGACGGCTACACGGCGAGCACACCGCTCTCCTCGCTCACCGATGACGGTCTCGACGCGATCCTCGCCGTCGGGATGAACGGCGAGCCGCTGCCGTTCGAGCACGGCTTCCCGGTGCGGATGGTGGTTCCGGGCCTCTACGGCTACGTCTCGGCGACGAAGTGGCTGACCGAGCTCAAGGTGACCCGCTTCGATCAGGACGAGGCCTATTGGACCCCGCGCGGCTACGACGCGGAGGCTCCGATCAAGCTGTCGTCGCGCATCGACACCCCCCGGGTCGACAAGGCGATCGAGGCCGGCCCCACCAAGGTCGCCGGTGTTGCCTGGGCCCAGAGCGTCGGCATCGCCGGCGTCGAGGTGAGCATCGACGACGGCGCCTGGCAGCCCGCGACCCTCGCCGGCGCGATCAACGATGACACGTGGGTGCAGTGGTACCTCGACTGGCAGGCGGATGCGGGCACGCACTACGTCTCGGTGCGCGCGACCGACAAGGCCGGCACGGTGCAGATCGAGGATCGTGCCCCGATCGCGCCCAACGGATCCAGCGGATGGCAGCGGACGCTGGTGCGCGTGAGCTGAGCGCGCTCGCCCGGCTCGCGCCTCGGCGGTGCTGGGTTGCGTCGGCGGTGCTGATTCGGCCGCGCTCCGGGCATCCTGTCGTCCGGCCGGACCTCGAGCCACGAAGGCCGGCCGGACGCAGGGTGCCGAGCGTTCGGGACTCGGGGCAAGTCTCGTACGCTGACGAGCCGATGGTCTTGCCACCATGCGCAGCAGCGGTGTCCATCTCAGGCTCGAGACCCTCTCGGGCCCTGGTACCGAGCTTAGACTCGGATCACACGAATATGGTCTACCCGGCGCGATGTCGACGCTCTCGTCGCTCGATCGACGCCCTTACGTGCCGGGTGGGTAGAGGAACAGCGGGACCGCGCCGGCAGCCAGCGTGCGCGTGCCGTAGGAGTGCTTACCACCGTAGTTGTACTCCTCGATGAGGACGGAGCCGTCGGCGTTGACCGCCTGCACGTAGGCGACGTGGTTGTAGGTGAACCAGGCGGCGCAACCCACGATGGGCGTCGCGCTGGTGGCCCACCCCTTGGCGGCCCAGTTGTCGGGCCACTCGTAGGCGCTGCCGCCCATCGGGGTGATGATGCTCCAGGTGTAGATCCACGGGGCGGCGGTCGCGCCGGCATCGCGGTTGAAGCGCCAGGCCACGAAGTCGACGCACTCGCGGTAGTAGTACATCAGCGGCGAGAGTCCGCCGCCCTCGTTGTCCGTGAGTTGGCCGGGCCACGGATAGTCGTCGCCGATGGCCTGCGTCTTCACGGTGGTGTAGCTGCCGTCGCTCGCCGTGGAGAGCACGGAGGCCTGGCGGCTGGCTGCGTCGAGTTGGTCCTGGGTCGGAGCCGCGAACGCATCGCGCACGGCGGTCGCGCCCTGCGCCTCGGGCGAGACGGTGAGGTTCTGCGTGCGGCCGACGGTGGCGGAGCCGCCTGAGGCCGCCGTGGTCGATCGCGCACCGTAGGCGGGGATCGCCGCAGTGGCGAAGAGTCCGCCGACGACGGAGAAGGTGGCCAGGCCGAGGGCGCGGCGGCTGATCGGCCGGCGGTCTCGGCTCGGAGCGTTGGCGGCGGCTGCGGCGGCTGCGGCGGGGCGGGCCGGGCTGCGGTGCACGGCCGGCGTTGTCACGGCGTGTGGACGCACGGGCTGCGTGGCTGCGGGCTGCGCGGCGACGGGCTGCGTGGCTGCGGGCTGCGCGATTGCAGGGCCTGCCGCTGCCGGGTTCGCCTGCGCGGCTTCAGCTGCGCGCGCCTCGCGACGCGTCAGGTGGCGCACGGTTGGTCGGGCAGGGGTGCTGGGGGTGTCTCGACACTCCACCGCTGGGGGAATGTCGGGATTCGACACGGGCCAGAGCTCCTCGGAGGGGGGATCGGGGTTCGTTCTTCGGGGACCGAGGCAGTCTAACCCGGGCCGTTTTGGTAACGAAACGGTCACACTCAAACCTGAACGGGTTTCTGAGCAGCCTCGAAGGGTCGTGTGAGCTGCCGCCAGCCCATCGCATCCGCTGCTCACCCGGTGGCAGGATGAGCGCAGGTGCAGTGAGAGGAATCCGCATGGCGCAGGCGCAGACCCCCGATCCCCGATTGCGTGGAGCCGTGGTCGTCGGCGTTGTGGACGGCCAATCGCCCACCGTGCTGAGCACGGCAGCTGCGACGGCGGGCGAGTTGGGTCGCCCGCTGCTCGTGGTGCACGTGGCGCCGGATCCGTACCTGCTCGGCGAGTACGTCGATCCCGGCACCGGCAGCATCCCCATCAGCTCGGGGATGCTCCTGACGGAGGAGATCGCTCGCGGCGGAGTGCCCGAGTTCCCCACGGAACTCCTGGCGACCGTCGAATCCGCGTTGGCGGGGAGCGCCCTCGACTGGGCGGTGCGGTCGGTGAGCGGTGAGACAGCGCTGGCGCTCAGCGATGTGGCCGAGTCGGTCGATGCGCGGATGATCGTCGTCGGCACTCGCGAGAACGGTGTGCTGGCGAGCATCGCCGAGTTCCTCAGCGGCAGCGTCGCGGTGCATCTCGCCCACCGTCAGCACCGGCCCGTATTGGTGGTGCCGCTGCCGGACCGCGTTCACAACCGCCCGGCGCCGTGGCAGGTCGAGTAGCAGCCCGGGTTGTCGGAGAGCGTCCGTTTCGCCGCGGTTCTGCGGCGGTTCGTGACGACCCTGGCGGGGGAGTCGGGCGGTTCGTGACGACCCGGGCGGGGGAGCCGGGCGGTTCGCGATGACCCGGGTCGGCATCCGGGGCGGTTCGTGACAGCGCAGGGCGCGACCGGGGCGTGACCCTCAGCGGTTGGCCGCTTCGGCGTCGAACAGGGCTTCCACCTCGGCGGCCGTGAGTGCCCGATCCCACACGCGGAGCTTCGCGAACTCGCCCTGCGCGTAGTTGCCGGCGCTCGAGGTGAGCTTCACGGCCCCGACCGTGAAATCTCCGGGGGTGCCGTTGAGGCCGTCCGAGAAGGAGTAGGGGTTCTTCGCGTAGGTGAAGCCGAGACTGTCGCGGAACGTCGGGATGGCGACGGCGGTTCCGTCGAGGTACGAGATCGCGCTCGAACCGTCGTAGGTGCCGACGTGCAGCTGCCACGCCCCCCGGACGAACGTCTGGCCGGAAGCCGAGTAGTCGCGGGAGAACGGGTAGCCCGGCGTCGGCCCTCCGGTCTTCGAGACGTGGAAGTTGGCGCGCTCGTCGCCGCCGTAGGTCTTGAGGTCGTAGAACAGTCCGTAGGATCGGCGCGGATCAGAGTTGTCCTCCTGCCACACGCCGCCGATGAATCCCGCGTCGAGGTCGGTCATCCGCACCCAGGCGGCCACCGTGACGGCATTGCCGCTCGCGCCGACATTGAGTCTCCCGACCGACTCCTTCGGGATGCGCAGATAGCTGTTGCCGGAGAGGGCGATGCCGCTGCCCCACGGAGTCGCGACCGTCGTGGCGGGCAGGCGCCCGGCCTGCGTGAGCGCGAGGTCGCCGGCGGTCGAGAAGTAGGGGCCCGCCTGTTCGGCGAAGTCCCACTCCGCGAGGGGCGTCGGAACCGGGGCGGCGGTCGGGGAGCTCGTGGGTGTGGGGGTGGCCGTGGGTGTTGGGGTGGCCGTTGCTGTGGGGGTGGCGGTCGGTGTTGCGGTGGCCGTCGGGGTGGCGGTCGGTGTCGGTGAGGGTGTGGCAGTTGCCGTCGGCGTCGGTCCGCCCGCGATGAGCGTCACCGTGGCGCTGGAGCCGATGTTGCCCGCCGCATCCGAAGCCTTCGCGAGGATCGTGTTGACCCCGGCGGGCCAGGCGCTGGTGCTGACGTTCAGCCGCCAACTGCCCTCCGACGCGAGGGTGCCGTTACCGAGGCGCACGGATCCGCGCCAGAACGACTGCGACGTCACCCCGATCGCATCCGTCGCCACCGCGGAGAGAGTGATCGTGCCCGAGACGGCGGCACCGGATGCGGGCGCCGTGATCGCCACCTGCGGTTTCACCCTGTCCGGCCCGATGGTGGGCGTGGCGGTGGGCGTTGGTGTGGGCGTCGGCGTCGGCGTCGGTGTCTCGGTGGGTGTTGGAGTGGGCGTGGGCGTCGCTGGGTCGGTCGGCGTCGGCGTCGGCGTCGGCGTGGGCGTGGGTGTGGCCGTCGCTGGGTCGGTCGGCGTCGGCGTGGGTGTCGCCGTGGCCGTGGCCGTGGGTGTCGGTGTCGTGATCGGCCCGACCGTGACCGCGGCGGCGGCGCCCGCTCCGATGTTGCCGGCCGCATCCGTGGCCTTGGCGATCAGCAGTTGCGTGCCGCTGGGCCAGGCCGCCGTCGAGACATTCAGCGCGTACGTACCGTCCGCCTGCTTCGTGCCGTTGCCGAGCCGGGTCGTCGCGCGCCAGAAGGACTGCGTCGCGATGCCCGACGCGTCGGTCGCCGTGGCGACGAGCCTGAGCACTCCGCTCACCGCGGAGCCGGCGGTCGGCGACAAAAGTGACACGGTCGGTTTCGTCACGTCGGTGGCCGCGGATGCGAGGGGTACCGCCCCGGAGGCTGTCAACCCGACGGCGAGCATGAACGCAGCGACGAGGGTGGCGGTCGGCGTGAAGCGGATGCGCATGCGGACTTTCGGTGGGGGGCGACTCGGACGGGCTTGCGCGAGCCTACGCCGTCGGCAGCCTTCCACACGCGGGATGAGACACCGCGTCCAAAACACGCCGCCGCGGCCGACGGTGCATCGTACGACCCCGCCGTCCGGTCCGGCCGTCCGCTCCGGGCGCTTGGTGTCGCCCGGGTTGTCGAAGACCGGCCGTTCCGCGGCGGTTCGCCGGCGGTTCGTGACAACGCGGGCTTCGGCGGGGCGGTGCGTGACGGTCGTCGCCGTCCGGTCCGGGCGCCTGGTGAAGCCCGGGTTGTCGAAGACCGGCCGTTCCGCGGCGGTTCGCCGGCGGTTCGTGACAACCCGGGCTTACGGCGGGGCGGTGCGTGACGACCGTGGCCGGTCGTCGCCGTCCGCTCCAGGGCTTGGTAAGCCCGGGTTGTCGAAGACCGGCCGTTCCGCGGCGGTTCGACGGCGGTTCGTGACAACCCGGGCTTCGGCGGGGCGGTTCGTGACGGCCGTCGCCGGTCGTCGCCGTCCGTTCCGGGCGCTTGGTGTCGCCCGGGTTGTCGAAGACCGGCCGTTCCGCGGCGGTTCGTGACAACCCGGGCTTCGGCGGGGCGGTGCGTGACGACTCGGGTTACGGCCGGGGTGCAACCGCGGGGCGGCCCAGGCGACGGGAAGGAAGGCGGGTCAGCCGCGGGCGTCGACGTCTTCGCGCGGTCCGGCGGTGACCGCCGGAGCCGGTGCGGTGCGCCGACCCGGCAGGGTGTAGATGCCCGGGAAGCGGTTCAGTACCCGGTGCAGGCCGAGCGAGACGGCGACCGCGAACGCCGAGACGAGCACGAGGCCGATCCAACCGGGCAGCACCGGCGGCACCACGGCGACGACGATCGCGATGATGATCGGATGCTGCACGTAGATCGGCAGCGTCTGCCGGCCGAGGGTGGAGAGGCCGCGTCCGGTCCAGCTGCGCGCGATCTGTGCCGAGAGGGTCAGCCCGGCCACCACGGCCAGGGCCGAGACGGGAACGCGGGCGTAGGTCTGGCCGCGTCCGGTGATGAGCAGCGCGGCTTCGATCACGAGGTACGCCAGCACGAGAAGCGACGGCAGCCACCAGCTCGAGCGGGACACGAAGGCGATGATCTGCGACCGCCACGACATCCCCGCGAGGAAGAAGGGCAGGTACACGAGCATCGCGTCCCAGGTCCAGTTGGTGGTGCTGAGCGAGGTGGCCGCGATGGCCAGCGACACGAGGGCGGCGGCACCGACGACAACCAGCCGCGGCCAGCGTCGGGTCAGCCAGCCGAGGGTGGTGAAGAGCACGAGGGCGTACAGGTACCAGAGTCCGTTCGACGGCCAGAGCAGTGCGAGAGCGAAGTTCGCGATCGGATCGAAGTCGTTCAGCGGCCAGGGCACCACGACGAAGATGACGGAGCGGATGGCCGACCAGAGCAGGTACAGGTAGAGCAGCAGCGCCAGTTTCTTGCGGAAGAGCGCGCGGAATCCGAGCACGCCGATCCGCGCGGCGAGAAGCCCCGACACGGTGAAGAACAGCGGCATCCGCAGTGTGGTCAGCGCATAGTCGACCGGCGCGTACCAGTCCACATCCCACCCGGTCGCGCCGAGCAGCTGCCACGCGTGGTGCAGCACGACGAGCACGATGGCGATGCCCTTCGCGACGTCGACCCAGAGCAGGCGCTCGGTCGGCTTCGCGCTCGATCGCGCCGCATCGGCGGCGTGGGGCGTCGGAGTCGTCATGGAATTCCTCGTGCTCTCAAGGCGGATGAGCGGATGGACCCTGCCAAGGATAGGCAGCGTGTGAGTCACGCGGGAGCCCCGTCGCGTTGCCGTCTCGTTAAGGATTCGAGATGGAGACGCTGGTGGGCCCGCGCTCACGAGGAGCGCGGGCCCACCGAGGCGTCAGCCGACCACCAGAGTCACCGGGGTGCTGGTGCCGCTGTTACCGGCGGCATCGACGGCCTTGGCCGTGACGGCGTAGCTGCCCTTGGCGAGCGTCGCGGTGTTCACGTTGAGGCGCCAGGTGCCGTCGGCGGCGAGGGTCGCGTTGCCGATCCGGGTGCCGCCCAGCCAGTAGCTGAGGCCCGTGACGGCGACGTTGTCGCTGGCGGTGGACACCAGGGTGACCGTGCCGGACACCGTGCTGCCCGACGCGGGGGAGGTGATCTGCGCGGTCGGCGCGGTACGGTCCACGACCACCGGCCCAGTCGTCTGCGTCGGCGTGGGCGTCGGCGTCTGGGTGGGCGTCGGCGTCGCGGTGGGCGTCGTGGTCGGGGTCGGCGTCGCGGTGGGCTCCGGGGTTGCGGTCGGCGTCGGGGTCGCGGTCGGCGTCGGCGTGGCCGTCGGCGTCGGGGTCGCGGTCGGGGTCGGCGTCGGCGTGGAGACCGGGCCGTTGCCGTACTGGTCGGCACCGGCGATGGAGGCGCTCAACGTCTGACCGTCGATGTCGGTCGCGGCCGCGTTCAGGCTGCCGTACGGGGTGATGGACGCGGTGGCGGCGCTGGTGACGTGCAGGTCGGTGCCCGCACGGCTGACGAACGAGACCGTGCCCGTGCGGTTGCCCTTGCCGGCGGCGACGTCCTTCGGCTGCGCGCAGCTCTTGGTCGCCCAGCCCTCGACGATGCTGTTCGTCATCGGGGTGTTGCAGTCGGAGAGGTAGCTGACGATGTTGCGGTCGAAGGTCGAGGTGGCCTCGCCCCCGTAGCGCAGCGAGCCGTTGGAGAAGGTGTTGTTGCGGATCGTCATGGTCTTCGCCGACTTCTCACGGAAGTCCGCGACGGAGCCGCCCTGGCAGGCGGAGCTGACGACGACGCAGCCCTGAACGAAGTTCGACTCGATCACGATGTTGCTCAGGCCTTTGCCGCCGCCGGGGGAGAGCTGGATCCCAGCGTTGTAGCAGTTGGCGATCGAGTTGCCCCGCAGCGTGACCGACTTGCTGTCGAAGATCTGCACGCAGTCGGCGTGCAGCCCGTTGTCGATGTTCTGGTTGAAGTCGTGCACGACGTTGTTCTCGATCAGGGCGTTCGAGGCGTTGCCGATCTGGATCCCGTCGATGGACGAGCCGTTCTCGAACTCGGAGTCGCGCACGACCACGTTCGCGCTGCGCACGAAGATGCCCGCGCCGTCGATGTGCATCCGGTTCACGGTGATCCCGGAGCCGTAGGTGTAGAAGGTCGACTTCGAGTAGATGTCGTTCCAGACGGTGTTGCCGGAGTAGACCTTGGTCGAGCCGAGTACCGGGGAGGCGCCCGGAGCGGGGCGCACGGTCACCGGCGCGGCGGTGGTGCCTCGAGTGCCGTTCAGTGTCACCGTGGCGTAGGTGCCGGAGGTGAGCAGAACCGTGTCACCGGCGGTGGCGTTCTGCACGGCGGTGGCGAGCGTGCAGGGCGCGCTGCTGGTGCAGGAGGTGCCGGTGCCGGAGGGTGCGGCGTAGCGGTTCGTCGCGGCCGAGCTGGGCGCGGCGAACAGGGTTGCGGTCATCACGACCGCCGCGAGAGCGGCGAGGCCTGCTGTGATGGCCCGTGCAACGGGTCGTCGTGTCATGGGAGGGGGTTCCAATCCGGTGTGGGTCGGCCGGGGCGGGCCAGGGATGGGGTGGGAAAGGGTCGGGGAAGAGACATGGGGTGGAGAAACTAAGCTGAGGGCACGGGATGAGTCGCGGCCGCCACGCACCATCGCTCCACCGGCACCCGCCGTCCCGTGTCGAGGCCGATGCATCCGCTGGATGCACGGGACGGACGACGGGTACCGCGAGACGGGCCCGGAACGGTGGTGCAGTGAGTCGAATGAGTGCGCGCGGGCGATCGATCGTGAAGACGGCCCGCCAGCTGCTGAAGAACCCGGCGCTGCTGTCGGCGGGAGCGTCGGCCGTTTTCGTCGGCGCGAAGTCCGCCGGTGGCAAGCGAGCGATCCTGGTCGCTCCGCCCGGAGCCGGCAACATCGGCGACGCCGCCCTGGTGGGCTCGTTCCTCGAGAATGTGGCCGGACCGATCACGGTGATCAGCCGGTACTCGAGCGATTTCCGCATCCCGGAGGCGCTCGCCGATCGTGTGACGCTGGTGCCCTTGGGCAGCCTGCTCTACGGCGGACTCCCGAGCTTCGTCCGGGATCTGCGCCGCTTCAAGGCACTGCTGACGGATGCCGCTTCGGTGTCGATCGTCGGCGCGGACATCATGGACGGCGCCTACAACTTCCGCGCCTCCACGAGCCGCGCGATCGTCGCGCGCAGCGCCGCGGCGGCCGGTATCGACACCCGCGTGCTCGGCTTCAGCTGGAACGGCAGCGCGCATCCGCAGGCCGTCTCGACCCTGCGGGCCGCCGACCGCGCCGGTGTGCGCCTGCTGCTGCGCGACCCGCTCTCGGCCGAACGCGCCCGCCGCGATGGCCTGGACGCCGTCGAGTGCGCGGACATCGTCTTCGCGGCGCGCAGCGTCGACACCGCCCGGGCGGAGCGCGAGCTCGGAGCGCTCGACACCAGCGGCGGTGTCGCGATCGTGAACGTCTCGGGACTCATCACGTCCGACCAGACCGGCGCCTACGTCCGCATCATCCGGTCGCTGCAGGCGCGCGGCTTCGCCGTGGTGCTGCTGCCGCACGTGATCAAGCACGGGCCCGACGACCTGGCCGCCTGCCACCGCGTCTTCGAAGCGCTCGAGGCCGACGGCGGCACGAGCGGCATCGCCTTCGTGCAGGAGGTGCTGACGCCGGCCGAGGTCCGCGGATTCACCGAGCGCGCGACCATCACGGTCACCGGTCGGATGCACCTCGCGATCATGTCGCTGATGAAGGGCGTGCCGGCGGTGACCCTCGCCACGCAGGGCAAGGTCGAGGGCCTGATGACGATGTTCGAGCTGCCCTACCTGTGCGTCGAGCCCGGTGACGGTCTCGCCGAGCGCGTGGAGGTGGCGCTGGAGCGCATCCTGAGCGATCGCGAGGCGGTCGCCGCCGCGATCCGCGAGAAGCTGCCCGCGGTGACGGCGCTCGCCGAGCAGAACCTGGTCGGCCTGCCCCGCGTCTGACCTCACGAGGAGACCACGTCGCTGAGCAGCTGCGGATGTGGCTGCTCGTGCGGTCGCGGTTGCGGTTGCGGCTGCGGATGCGGCTGCCGGTGCGGCGGCGGTATCGATCACGGCGGGTCTCCTCTCGGTGCTGGCGTGCGGCTCATCGGATGGTTCTGGGTCGGCACGCGGGCGCGCCGGATGGCCCGGATCCACGGTCGTCGGGGATGCGGTCGAAAGGGTGGTTGCTGGTGCGCGGGGGTGACGTCCGGCGGACGGTGATCAGTGACGACGCCTCGCCCTGGTGGCGGGAAGGATGCGCCGTGTTAGTGGCCGGAGACCGATCAAGAACCAGGCGATCAGGGATCCGGCCCGGTTAGGGGCCGTTTCCCTCGGCTTGCAGCGAGACTATTCGAGCCCTTTCACTCCGTGGGGTGGTGGAGGATTCCTCCGAACGCGCGGCCCGCTTACGGGTGTCTCCGTTCGCTCGGTTCGCATCCGTCGCCCGAACTCACGAAAGGGCCCGGCCGTGCGATCCTGCTGCTGCAGTCTCGATCGGCCGGGCCCATGATCGTTCCGTCCGCTACTTGAGCGTCACGGTGACGGGTGCACTGGTGGCGGTGTTGCCAGCGGCATCGACCGCTCGCGCCGTCAGCGCGTAGGTGCCGCGTATTCCAGAGGAAGTCGCTGCGAGGCTCCAGACACCGGGCGTGGTCTCCTTGGCGTCGCCGACCTTGAGCGCGCCGATCCAGTAGCTGACGCCGGTCACCGCCGTGTCGTCGGAGGCGATCGAGGTGATGGTGGCCTTGCCGCTGATGGTGGCACCGGAGACAGGCGAGGTGATCTCGACGGTCGGGGCCATCGTGTCGCCCACCTCGGGCTCCTCGGGCTCCTCGGTACCCGGGTCTTCACCGTCGCCCGGGGTGGGCGTGGTGGTCGGGGGCGTGACCACCGGAGGGGTGACCACCGGAGGAGTCACGACCGTGGCGCTGTCCGCGCCGGCGAGGGTCGCTACGAAGTCCTGCCCATCGATGTCGGTCGCGGCCGGGGTGCTGCTGCCCCAGTTGCCGGTCACTGCCTGCGACGGGTCGGCGAGGTGCAGGTCGCCGGCGGCGGCGTTGACGAAGGTCGGGCTGCCCTGCACGTTGCCCTGCGCGGCGAACTCGGCGGGCTGGGCGCAGAGCTTGGTGTTCCACGACCCGATGACGGAGTTGCTCAGCGGGCTGTCGCAGAAGGAGAGGTAGCCGACGATGTTGCGGTCGAAGACGGTGTTCGCCACGCCACCGACGCGCAGGGAGCCGTTGGCGAAGGTGTTGTTGCGGATCACGAAGTCCGTGCCGCCGCCGGAGGGCTCGCGGACGTCGGCGGAGGAGCCGCCGCGGCACTGCGCCGACACGACGGTGCAGCCCTGGATGAAGTTGGACTCCACGAGGATGTCGCCCATGCCGGTCTTCGCGCCCGGCGAGAAGATCAGGCCCGCGTTGTAGCAGTCCTTCACCTTGTTGTAGCGGATGGTGACGTCGTGGCTCTCGAAGACCTGGATGCAGTCGGCGTGCAGGCCGTTGTCGATGTCCTGGTCGTAATTGCGAACCACGTTGTTCTCGACCAGCACATTGGTGGCGTTGCCGACCTGGATCCCGTCGATCGACGAGCCGTTCTCGAACAGGGAGTTCTTCACCACGGCGTTGCTGCTGCGCACGAAGAGTCCGCTGCCGTCCAGATGCATGCCGTCGATCGTCTGGTTCGCGCCGTAGGTGTAGAACGGCAGCGAGCCGGTCAGGCCCACCCAGTTGAGGTTCGCGACGTAGCTCTTCACGCGAGCCAGCACCGGGGTCGCGCCGGGCGCCGGGGTGATGGTGGCGCGGGAGGCGACGGTCGCCTTACCGCCCTTGAGGGTGACGTCGGGGTACGTGCCGGAGAGCAGGTACACGGTCGATCCCGCCGGAGCGTTCTGCACCGCGGTCGCGAGTCCGCAGGGGAGGGCGGTCGTGCACGCGGTTCCGGCGCCGGTCGGCGCGGCGTAGCGGTCGGTGGCGGCGAAGGCGGCGGGGGCGACGAAGAGCGTCGCAACCACCACCAATAGGGCGATGAGGAGAGCGCGGAGCGATCTGAGCATGAGGGCTTCCGTTCGGGGTTTGCGGGCTTCGGGTTGCCCGCCGACCGGCCCGTGGTTTCACGGAAGGTTCGACTACTGGCTCGCGAGGGGGATCGCGGACCGGAGCGTCGCATCATTGCGGGCCGGGCGGGGGTTGGTCGTCTGGAGCGATGGTGCGTGTTCTGTGGTGCTGTGGTGCGGATGCTGTGGTGCGGAGAGTTGTGGTGCGAGAGAGGATCGGGCGAGCGGTCGGAGGGCCGCACGCCCGATCCTCACGTTCTATCGGGTCAGTTCTTCACGATCAGCTTGATCGACGCGCTCGTGCCGATGTTGCCGGCAGCGTCGTACGCCTTGGACACCACGGTGTAGGTGGCGTTCTTCCAGGCGGTCGAGTTGGCGGAGAGCAACCAGCTGCCGTCACTCTGCTTGACGGCGTTGCCGAGTTTCGTCGATCCCGACCAGATCGAGACCGAGACGACACCGACGTTGTCGGAGGCGCTCGCGGTGATGGTCGCGGTGCCGGTGATGGTCGTACCGGATGCCGGCGAGGTGATCGCGGTCGTCGGCTTCACCGTGTCGACGCCGGGCGTCGGGGTGGTGGTCGGCGTCGGCGTAGCCGTCGGGGTGGGGGTCGCGGTCGGGGTGGGGGTGGGCGTCGGGGTGGGAGTCGCGGTCGGAGTGGGCGTAGCCGTGGGGGTCGGCGTCGCCGTCGGCGTGGTCGTGGGCGTTGCGGTCGGGGTGGGCACGGTGGCGACCGGGATGGTCGACACGACGTAGCCGAAGTACTTGCCCGCGACCGGGAGCGTCGGGTCACCGGTGAAGACGTGGCCGCGAGTGGTGGCCGCGGTCTGCGCCTGAGCGCGGACCTGGGCGATCACCTGAGCGGGCGACTTGCCGACGCAGGACCCACCGGTGACGAGGCAGTCGAGCACGACACCCGAGGCGGCTGCGGCCGACATGGAGGTTCCGGACTGGATGTAGGCGAAGCCGCCGCCCTTCTTGGCGGTGTAGGGGCACGTGCCGGGGGCGGCGATCGTGTGCACCTGGTCGGCCGCGCTCACCGCGAAGTTGCTCGTGGCGGTCCAGCGGTCATCCGGAGTGGTGATGCCGGAGCACGGCACCGCGGCGAGTCCGCCGGGCTTGCCGTCGTAGTCGGCCATGTTCGTCACCGCGAGCACCTCGTCGTAGGAGGCGGGGATCCACTTGGCGAGGTCCTCCTGCGTGTTGCCGGCCGAGGAGACCACGCTGATGCCCTTGGCGGTCAGGTTGCAGATCGACTGGTGGATCGGGTCACCGTTGGTGTAACCGCAGTTGCCGTCATCCGTGCCGTAGGTCGCGAGCGACATGTTGACGACTTTGATGTCGTAGGTCGCAGCGTTCTGCGCCACCCAGTCGAGCGCGCACATCACGGTCGCCGCTGTGCCCTTGTTGTTGGCGTCGAGGGCGCGCACCGAGTAGATTGGAGCGCCCGGGGCGATGCCGACGCTGCCGACGCCGTTGTCGTAGGCAGCCATGTATCCGGCGACACCGGTGCCGTGGCCGTTCGCGTCATCCGCCGTACCGGAGCCGAAGCAGTTGACCTGCTGCTTGAGGTTGTAGTCGGCGTGGTTCGACACGCCCGAGTCGATGATCGCGACACCGGGGCCGGTCCAGTTGTTCACGTCGTCGCCGGCGTTGACCGGAGCCTTGTTCGCTTCGGCGGTCAGCACGTGTGACGGCATCGTCTGCGCCTGACCGCTGAACTCCTGGGTGGCCGAGGTGAGGCCGAGCACGCGGGCGTCGGAGGAGAGAAGAGCGTACTGGCGTGCGGTCAGCTTCGCGGTGAAGCCGGCCACACCGCCCTCGTACGACGTGTAGTCGGAGAGACCCAGAGCTCGGACCATCGAGGTCGACACCGATGACGAGTCGACCGTGACGATGTATTCGCCGGCCGTCGCCGCTTGGGCGGGCGCGGCACCAAGGGCTACGAGACCCGTCGCGAGCACGGCCGACGTCGCGATGCCGGTGAGGGCACGGCGGAGCCGGGAGGGGCGGGAAGGGGTGGAGCGACGCACTGGTACCACGGGATTCTCTTGGCAGGAACTGCGGAACAGCTCCGTCTCGGGACCGTCGAGGGAGAGTTCTCCCAGGGCGGATGGAGGGTATTGGCCTCAACCTAACCGGTGAAGGTTTCCCCTGCATTACGTTCGCAGGCCTATTCGGCATCGCCACACCGATGTCTGTCCCCAGTCAGGGGAGCTGATTCCGTGAATCGCGCTCGCCTCCCTCGCGAGGGACCCCTCCTCAGTTCGAGGCGGCCTCCGAGGGAGGCGGTCTCGAACCGAGCGCGGGTCCCTCGCAGGGGTGGTGGGGTGGTCAGGAGGCGGCGGGTCCAGCGACTCCGGCGGGGCCAGCGACTCCGGCGGGGCCAGCGACTCCGGCGGGGCCAGCGACTCCGGCGGGCACAGCGACTCCGGCGGGGCCAGTGACTCCGGCGGGGCCAGCGACTCCGGCGGGCACGAAGCGGTAGCCCATGCCGGATTCCGTGATGATGTGCCGCGGCCGAGCCGGGTCGGGTTCGAGCTTCTTGCGTAGCTGCGCAATGTAGAGGCGCAGGTACCCCGTGTCGGCGGTGTGGGCGGGGCCCCAGATGTCGCGCAGGAGGGTTTGCCGCGTAACGAGCTTGTCGGGGTTGCGGAGGAGCAGCTCGAGGACCTGCCACTCCGTCGGCGTCAGTCGAACCGTCGCGGGGCCGGCCGACGTCGTGCGGGTGATGGTTTTCGCGGACAGATCGATGGCGATATCAGCGAAGGTGACGAGCGCCTCCGTCTCGGATGTGCTGAAGCGCCGAGTGAGGGCGCGGATGCGGGCGAGGATCTCGTCGATGGAGAACGGCTTAGTGACGTAGTCGTCCGCTCCGGCGTCGAGGGCGTGCACCTTGTCGGCCGAGCCGGTGCGACCCGAGACGACGAGGATGGGTGCGTCGGTCCAGCCGCGCAGCCCCTGGATGACCTCGATGCCGTCGAGATGGGGCATGCCGAGATCGAGCATGTAGAGGTCGGGGTGCTGTTCGACGGCGAGGTTGATCGCGTCGATGCCGTTCTCGGCCGTGACGATGTCGTAGCCGCGAGCGGAGAGTGTGATCCGGAGCGCGCGGAGGATCTGGGGGTCGTCATCGGCGATGAGGATCTTCATCGGTGCGCCTCCTGCATCCGGTGCTCGTGGGGGCGTGGTGACTATTCCGCGGTCTCCTACCGTGGCGCCCGTGGCCGCCGCCCTGAGGGAAGGATTCCACGACTGGACGCACCCCGGTGACAGGTTGTGACACTTCGGGGCGGATGTTCTGACTGGCGAGGGATGGTCACCGCCGTTCCGGAGTGGGTGCGGCCGGCGAGGCATACCTGCGAGATCGCTGGAGTGGCGTGACCTTCATGCGTCTGGCTTCGTCTTACCGGTGTAGCTAGGAGGATCCGGGCGCTGCGGCCTCAGATCCCGGCCGCGTCATAACGCAACCCAGTACCACCCGCGACCAGCACCACCAGAAGACTCAACCCCCGCATCCACCCTCCCCGCATCAACCCTCATCATCAACACCGAACGATCGGAACCCCGTGATCCTGCGCTTTCTGCCCTACATCCTCACCCTCGCCGCCCGAACCATCCGACACCAGCAGGCGAAGAAGAAGCGCACCGCCGCGCAGTCGTCCCGTCGAGCGTCGTCGACGCGATCGCGTCGCTGACGCTCTCCGAGCCGCGAATTCTGTGTCGACTTCCGCCTCGTCGGGGTCGATGCGGAAACGAGGAACCAGCTTCTGGGTGAGGACGTTCCGGCCGGATCAGGTGGAAGCGGGCCCGATTCTCCTGGACCGTCGCGTTCATCCTTCGGCGATGACAACCGGCCAGACCACTCGGGAGGTGGCGTTGCAGGTTGCGGGTCATGACGACGTCCAACTGATGTCACCGCGGACTCTTCCGGTGCACTCGTGTCCCTCCTTCGGCGAGGACATTTCGGCCGGATCAGGTGAAACCGGGCCCGTTCGTCCCCGATTGGGCCGGTCGTCCTTCGGCGAGGACGCGCCCGAGTGGCCACCCGGTCTCAGGAGCGTGGTGACGTTCGACCTCGCGTTGCCGCCGGTTTTCCTCCTCTAAGGTCGGATCGGCCGGGGGAGGACATGCCGGGCCTGTTCGTCCTCGATTGGGCCGGTCGTCCTTCGGCGAGGACGCGCCCGAGTGGCCACCCGGTCTCAGGAGCGTGGTGACGTTCGACGTCGCGTTGCCGCCGGTTTCCTCCTCTAAGGTCGGATCGGCCGGGGGAGGACATGCCGGGCCTGTTCGTCCTCGATTGGGCCGGTCGTCCTTCGGCGAGGACGCGCACGAGTGGCCACCCGGTCTCAGGAGCGTGGTGACGTTCGACGTCGCGTTGCCGCCGGTTTCCTCCTCCAAGGTCGGATCGGCTGGAGGAGGAGAGCCGGGCCCGTTCGTCCTCGACTGGGCCGGTCCTCCTTCGGCGAGGACGCGCCCGAGTGGCCACCCGGTCTCAGGAGCGTGGTGACGTTCGACGTCGCGTTGCCGCCGGTTTCCTCCTCCAAGGTCGGATCGGCTGGAGGAGGAGAGCCGGGCCCGTTCGTCCTCGACTGGGCCGGTCCTCCTTCGGCGAGGACGCGCCCGAGCGGCCCCCCGGTCTCAGGACCGTGGTGACGTTCGACGTCGCGCGGCGCCGGTCTTCTGCGGGAAGGACGAATTGACCGGACGCGGAAGAGCTGGACTGGTTCCTGCTCGATGGTCGCGTTCATCCTCCGGCGAGGGCGCACGAGTGATCCCCTGTCTCAGGACGTCGGAGACAATCCACACCACTCCGGACCGGTCCTTCTGCCGGTAAGACTGTCTGCCGGAGCGGGAAGGCTGAGCCCGTTCTTCCTCAGCCAGCCGGTCCTCCTGCGGCAGGGCATCGCCGCGCCTGCCTTGTCTCGGGTGTGCCATATCAGAACGGGGTCGGTCCGGGGTCCGCGGGAGGCGGATCGAAGATCGATACCGGAGATTCCGGCTCTCGGTCCGGCACCGGCCCGGACGAGGGCGGTTCGGTGAAGCGCGGAGCCGGTTTCGCGCCCGGTACCGGCGCGGGGCGGGTGGTGACGTGGCGGCCGGTGGGGGTCGTCCAGTCGGCGGTGCCGTCCGGATGCGGTAGGTAGGTCCACCGGTCGCCGTGCCTCACATGATGGTGGGCGACGCATAAGGGCAGGAGATTCTCGGTGGCGGTGTGGCCGCCGTTGCGCCATTCGATCGCGT
>JABMLG010000010.1 GCA_013204985.1 Microbacteriaceae bacterium VKM Ac-2855 | reverse complement strand
GACCAACTACATCGCCCGATCGCTCCTCGAAACCGGCGGCTTCAGACCCCGACTACACCCTGGATTGCGATGAGCCCCTGAAGAGCCCCCGGGCGTGTCTCGAGTTCGAGAGCCGTGCCGTCAACAGTTATGCGCATTTCTCAAACAATCTTAGGAATCCACATGGATGTGCAGGCGGTCGCCATTGCCAATCCCGAACGAGGAAATAAGGTCATAGCCACTCACCGCGAGAGCCTTATCGTTGAGCTTGACGGAGAAACCTCGGAGCAGCGCGATCTCTTTCGCGGCAAACCCTTCCCGGATCAGCTGTGTCAAACGATCAAAGGTGACCTTGCTCGGCACGAGCAGATCGATGCGCTTCCCCGTGTACTCCAGAGTGATCTTGATCACGACGTCGCCCGCTTTCTCCTCGCCCAGAATCTCCCCAACGCCACACCCGCCACGAGCGTCAGAGGTACCGCCACCAAGGCGGCCACACCGTAGAAAGTAGGAGAGTCGTCATTCACTTCCTGCGCCGTCTGAACAAGATCTTGCGGCGAATAGCCATCGAAAAGGGATTCCCTGACAGGCTGGTAGTCGACAGCACTGGTCTCGGCTCGTGAGAAATCCAGCGAGCGGACATTGGCCACACGCTCAGTCTCTATCGCACGCTGGGCCTGCGCCCTCGCCGTGAACTCCTCCGAGAACAAGGCACCACGAACTACGAAATCCCCCGTGGACCCGGCGTTCACCGACTCGGTGACGAGAACATCGGTCGTGAGATTCAACCGGCCGGCGTTGTCGTTGCCCGGAGCTTCCGCAGCGAACGCGGAGACAGGTGCGCCTACGCTCACAACGACTGTAAGCGCACCTGCACATAGCCCTCTCACGAGAAAGGACTGCCGCGCCCGGTCTGCTGTGCCCGGAAAGGGCTTAGAAACCGAAGCTCTGCGCATCCTGCGCGTCACGCTCAGCGATGGTGTCTGCGTACTTGGTCAGCTGCTGGTTGATGTTCACCAACAGCTCCTCGAACTTCTTGACACTCTCGGAAAGCTGGTTGTACTGCTCGATGTACGCCTGGAACGCCTGGCCCTTCCACTGCTCAGCAATGGTCGAGTTCATCTGATTCACTTTCTGAATAGCCTGCTCGATCTCTTCCTTCGATCGGGTATAGACCTGGGCCTGCTGCTTCAGTTCTTCCGGCGTAACGCTGATCTGACTCATAT
The DNA here is from genome assembly GCA_013204985.1 of Microbacteriaceae bacterium VKM Ac-2855. Taxonomy (GTDB): domain Bacteria; phylum Actinomycetota; class Actinomycetes; order Actinomycetales; family Microbacteriaceae; genus Rathayibacter. The sequence goes on along the minus strand of JABMLG010000010.1, from coordinate 197,628 downwards.
GAGGGTTCCTCTCTTATTTTTTTCTGTGAAATTGCCGCGCCTCAAGGCGCATGACGTCCGGACCGGCCGGAGGCTCGGCTCCGTGGAGTCAGGCGCGCTTCTTCTTGCGGAGTCCGCTGCCGAACGCAGTTGCGATGACGCCGACGAGCAGCCCCCCGGCGAACACGGCCGCCCAACGGGGGTCGAACAGGGGGACCGAGTCGGCGATGATCGCTGGAGCCGCTCGTTCCGGGGTGATGTTCTTCGCGGCGATGGGGGCGGCGAAGAAATCGTAGATAGTGCTCGCGTCGACCCCCTGCGTTCTTGTGTTCGCAAGAACCGTCGCGAAGTTCGCGTAGAACTCCTGGTTCTCCTCGAGAGTTGTACTTCCGTCAGCCACGAGGTCGTTCAGCCCCGTGAGGACGCTGTCGGCGCCCCCCAACGTCTTGGTGGCGTTCTGGAGGAGCGCGTCGAACTGGTTGGTGTTGTCGGGCACGGTCCCCGCGCTGGCGGCGATCTGGCTGCCGGTCTGGGCGGCGTGGCCGACGAGCCCGGTAATGGTGCTCCGGAGCTCGTCGCTGCCGTCGACGTACAACTTCGTCCCGTCGGGGCTGTAGCCGCTCCAGTCACCCACGTCGAGGGTGGTGGCGGTGCTCGGCGTCAGCGACGCGCTCTTGAGACTCGCGATCATCTCGTCGTACCACGTACTCACATTCGTCATGGCCGGGTCGAGCACCGGTGCCGGCAGGGCGGCGTGGAGCGCATCGCGGGTCGCTTCGAGCGCGACGATCTCTGCATGCAAGCTTGCGATGATCGCGGGATGGTCCGGGCCCGGCGGTTGGACCGGATCGGTGGGAGTCGGCGTCGGGGTCGGAGTCGGTGTCGGTGTCGGGGTGGCAGTCGGAGTCGGGGGCGGAGTCGGTGTCGGGGTGGCGAGAAGCGCTTCGATGGCCTTGAGGTTCTGGATCCTCGTGTCGAGACCGGTGTACAAGTCGTCTACGGCCTGCGTATGACTCGTTGCAGACTGCTCGATTGCCTGCATGAGCTCTGCACGCCTGCCATTCAGGGTCGGTGGCACACTGCCGTCCGTGGGCGTGCAGGCTGCCGAGAGGTCGGCGGCGTCGAGCCCGCTCAGAGCACAGAGTGCGCTGGTTCTGAGCGCCTCGAATTGAGCGCTGTAGAAGGCGAGATCGGATGTCGCCTGGCTGGTGATGCCCTTGTTCCCGTTGCTCGTGTTGATATGCGCGATCTCTTGTTGCCGATTCGCGTATTCCTCGATCATCGGCAGCTCGCCAGAGAGTGCCTCGCCGTTAGCAGTCACCATGTCTGCCATCGACTTCGTGAACGTATTCTGCGCTTCGACGGTCGAGGCGTTCACGTCTTTGAGACCGGTCGCGCTGGACACGAGGCCCTCGATATTCGGGAGCGTGCCCGAGAACGGCTCCTGCACCTGCGTCGTCAACGCCTTGATGAGCGCCTCCTGGTTGCTGAGGGTAGCGTGCATATTCCCATCGGCTTCAGCGAGACTGTCGGCGACCGAGGCGTAGTACATTTTTGTGACGCTCTCGTTGAACCCGTTCACGATGTCGGAGATTCTGCTCTCCAGCAGCTCATCCGCACTCTCATCCGTCTGAGACTGGAGTTTGTATTCGACGGTCGCTTTCGTGGGGGCGAGGTCTTCGAGCGTCAGGATGTCCTGCGAGAACGACTGCGGAATGTACAAGACCGCGTCGACAGAACCGTCGTCAAACGCTTTCTCGGCGACCGAGCGGGAGACCACGACCCAGTCGTACGAGGAGTCTTTCGAAATCCGGTCGACGAACGACGTGCCGAACGTGTACTCATCGCCATTGAACTCGGCAGCGAGGTCTTCGTTCACCAGCCCCACCGCAGGCCTGGCGACATCCTCGGTTTGTGCCGCATCGGCGTTCACCCCGGGGAAGCCCACACAGAGCGCGACGAGCACGCCCGCCGTGGAACTGAGCCGCACAAACCTCCACCCGGATCTCGTCCCGACGCTCGCCATTCACACTCCCCATCGCTCTCTCGACCTCGATCGAATCTCACCATAACATAGGTATGGCCTCTCGCGTATGGGGATGGCACGCGGGAGCACGAAACGAGGTCGGTGCAGGCAGCACGGGAGTCTTCCTCGACGCCGCTCGCGAACGCCTCCAGCCCGCAGTCGGCCGCCCTCGCCGCCCGGGCGATGCTGGAGGCCGCCCTCGAACGGCACGGGACCCGCCGCCTCTGCGGCAGTCGGACGGGCGGCAGGCGGCAACCGTCTGGCTCCGCCCCTCGTCGTCACCGCGACCGCGAGACGGCGGGACGCGATGACACCCCCTCTGGCCTCTCACCGGGAACGCCGTAGCACTTCCTCCGCGTACCGGATCTCAGATGGCGCCGAAGGCCACCCCCGATAGGCATCGGCGAAGCGCGGAATCCCGCGGCTCGCCGATCGTCTCGACAGGTGGCCATTCGGCGGATCTGATATCCGGTACACGATCGACAGCAGATCGGCATTCACATCGACGTCGAGAACAGTTGGCAGCCCTCGAAGGAGCAACCTCGAATGCTCCGCCGTCGATCGGGCGATCTACGACGCCTGGTGAAAGATCATCGACGCCGGCTAGTCCGCCGATTCGTGTTCGAGACCGTGCGGGAGCGCCGCTTCTTGCGCTTCTGCTTCTGCCGCAAGACCTTCGCGGCGATGGTGAGGAGAGTGGGGAGCAGACGGAGGATCATGAGTTTCCGATCGAGATGCCCTCTCCTCGCGCGGGAGGGTCAGGCGTGGGGAGGTGTATTGCTAAGGGCTGGTGACCCGCTGGACGAGGTCCTGGATGAAGGGAACGATGTCTTGGGCCTGGTCCACTCCCGCCAGCGCGACAACGATGATCGGCCACACCGATACGAGCAGCGTGGAGATCACGGCGGCGACGGCGACGACCCAGGCGAAAGCGCCGTTCCGGGACCGCAGGCACAGCAGCAGAAGCAGCAAAGCGAGGATGTAGCCGATCGCCAGGGCGGCGACGATTCCGCCGACAGGAACGTCGAGCGCCCCGGCGGTCGCTCCGTCGGCAGCCCCGATCAACGTGAGGATCGGAAGCAGGACTCCGATCACGATCAGGACGACGAGGATGACGCCGGTGATCAGAGCAGCCCAGGCGGCGCGCGGCTTACGGCCGCCGAACGACGAGGTGCGACGTAGGAAGGACATGGTTCTCGTCTCTGAGAATCGAAGCGGTTACAGGGATGCCGGGCCGGGCTTGACCGGGTCGGTAGTGCTCGTCGGCACCGGGTCGGCGCCGGCGTCGATGACGGGGACCGGAGCGGCCTCGATCGTCGAGACGGGTTCGCGTTCGATCGCCGGCTCGGACACGCGGTCCGGCTCCGGCTCCGCGACGAGCTCCGGCTCCGCGACGAGCTCCGGCTCCGCGACGAGGTCGGGCTCCGCGACGAGCTCCGGCTCCGCGACGGGCTCCGGCTCCGGCTCCGGCTCCGGCTCCACGATGGGGACGTCGAAGGGTCCGTGCACGTCGGTGATGGTGACGTCGATGGTGAGCGGTCCGGGGTGATCGGCGAGGTCCGCAGCGATCGCCGCGCGGACGGTGTCCGCGAGGGCGGTGACGTTCGCCGGGTACTCGGCCACCAGTGCGACCCGGACCTCGAGGCGGGGCGGGTCGACCTCGAGGAGGATGCCGGGAGTACCAGCACGGCCGCCGATGACGGTCCGGGCGACGCCGATCATGCGGGTCACGGGGTCGCCCAGGGCGTAGACGCCGGGGATGTCGTGCACGGTCGCGGCGAGGGTCTGCGCGAGCAGGGTGTTGTCGGTCAAGTTGAGTCTCCAAATGCGTTGGACCGTCGCAGCGGTCGATGAGCCGGGAGGCCGGGCGTTCGATGAACGCCCGGCCCCGATCGTCGGATGATCGGTTCTCCGCGTGACGGCGGGATGATGTCACCCCAGGCGGCGGGCCACCGTCGTCGTCGCAGGCCGATCTGTGACGCGCCTTACTGAACGCGGCTCTCGGTCTCGTCGTCGTTGTCGTCCGACGGAATGTGCACGTCGGCGACGGTGATGTTGATCTCGGTGGCGTCCAGGCCCACGACCGTGGCGATCGCCTCGGTGACGCTGCGTCGCACCTCGTCGGCGACCTTCTGCAGCTCCACCGGGTACTCGGCGACGATGGTGATGTCCGCGGCGACCTGCTTCTCTCCGACCTCGACCGAGACGCCCTGGCCGCGGTCCTGCGCGTTGATGGCGTTGCGGATCGCGCCGATGGCGCGAGCGGCCCCGCCACCGAGGTCGTGCACGCCGCGGACCTCGCGGGCCGCGATGCCGACGACCTTCGCGACGACGCCATCGGCGATGGTGTTCTTGCCCGTCGATGCGGTGACGGCGGAGGTGCTGGTGGCGGCGGAGGTGTTCGACATGATGTTTCTCCTTCTGGAAACAGGTGGTGCGCACTGCGGTGGTTGCAGATGCGGTTCTCGGTGATTCGAGCGACACCATTGAGACGTATGCACCCGCATCGACCTCATGCCGAGTCAGCGATCTCTCAGCATCCGGCTGGTTCCGCTCGTTTTGCGGCTATCCGGCGTGACCGCTTTTCAGATTCGCGTCAACGGTGCGTCCGGTCGATTCACCGGCGGAGGGTGTCACAGGGTCGCTCTCCGAAACGGGTCCGATACGCGGCCGAGAACCGTCCGAGGTGCCCGAAACCCCACGCATGAGCGATCTCCGCGACGCTGCACGTGTCGGGCGCGGCGTCGGTCAGATCCGAGCGGACACGGAGCAGACGGATACCCCGGAGGTACGTCGACGGTGAGACACCCAGATGCTGGCGAGTCGCTGCCTGAAGAGTCCGAGTGTGCAACCCCGCCGCGCGAGCCGCATCCGCGGGCGTGATCGGTTCGTGCGCGTGGTGGTGCACATACTCCAGCGCCACGCGTGTTTTCGCCAGGGGAGGCTCGCGAAGGATCTGCGGTACGTCCAGGCCGAGCCACGGGAACAGCTGCAGGAGGGCGTGGGCGAGATGACGCTGGGCGTTGAAGCGGAGCAGCGGCGGCCCGCTCGCATCGCGCAGCATCGCCATGGCTGCACCGAGAGCCGCCCGCCATCGTCCGATCGCCTCCGCAGAAGGGGCCACGTCGAGATCGAAGGACACCGTCTGCGGAGGCCCGGCATGGAATTCGGTCGCGATGTCCTCCAGGAAGGCGCGCTCGAAGTGCACCAGGTTCTGGCGGTGCGGGGTGAACCGCAGAGCGAAGTGCTGGCCAGGCGGCAGCAGGAACGGCGCGGTCGATGCGGTCACCGGCGCAGCAGCTCCGCGCCGCAGCTCTCCCGATCCGGTACGGAACCAGGACACCACGTAATCGCGCAGGTGGGGCACTTCACCGGCCAATCGACCGGTACACGTCGACGACCGCAGACTCACCCGCTCATCGCCCACACCCGCGTAGCGGAAGGAGAAATCCTCTTCGGCTCGACGGACGTCGAAGCGCATGCCGTCGTAGGCGTCCCGGTAGACGCGGACCGCCTCTTCGGGATTCTCACCCGATTCGACGAAGCGGTTGAAGGCGCCGCCCCCGGCAGGAGGCTCGGCGGCAAGGGGGATCAGGTAGTGCGACATAGTTCCTTCAGCGGTCGAGGAACAACCGAGACCTCGACGGGGATCCCGGGCTGTTCGCTGATAAGACGATTCGGGCGGCTCTAACGTCACGAATCTCTGCAGATTCGCTGCCGCGCCGAGATCGCGTCGGTCATCGCCTGCACTCGCGAAACGGCTATCTTCGATGCCGCGCGAAGCGGGAAGTGGTAGACCTTGTGGTCTGTTCCGCGCCGTTTCGGCGTCCGAGTTCCGAGAAGGTGGTGTCAGAAGTGGCTGGTGGCGACCGTCTCCAGGACGCATCGGATGCGACCCTCGTCAAGCGGGCGCTGGACGGCGATGTGTCTGCTTTCGAAGTACTCGCCCGCCGACACGGCCCCGTGATGCGGGTGTTCGCCGCGAAGATGCTCGGATCCGATATCGAATCGGACGATGTGGTCCAGGAAGCATTCCTCACCGGCTGGCGGCGCCTGCCCGAACTCGAAGACCATCGTCGGGTGCGGAACTGGCTGATGCGCATCGTCTCGAACCGCGCCATCGACCGCATCCGGGTGCGGCACGAGCACGAGGACGTCACCGAGCACGACCCGGGCACCTCCCCGGCCCAGGACCCGTCCCGCATCGTCGAGGATCGGCTCCAGCTGGACGCGGTCTGGGTCGCACTGGATAAACTGCCCACCACCCAACGCCGATGCTGGCTGCTGCGAGAGACCGCCGGCTACAGCTACACGGAGATCGCCGACGCCCTGGACCTGCCCGTCGCGACCGTTCGAGGCCAACTGGCCCGCACCCGAAAGTTCCTGCTCCACGAACTGGAGGCATGGCGATGACATCCACACCCGCCGATCCCGGCCAGACCCCGGACGAGCCCGAGCGCATCGACGGCCACACCCTCGACGAACTGGCCGACTACCTCGACGCCGGACGCTCGCCCGCCGACCCGAGCATCGAGAGTTCGGCCGAATGCCGTCTCTACCTCGACGCCCTCGCCCGCCTGCGCAACCGTTCCTGGGACGCGCTCCGCGAGGAAGCGGGCAGTCGACAGGGGCGGGACGACACCTGGATCAACGGACTCCTGAGAAGCATCCGCGATGAGATCCGCACCGGCCGCGACATCCCCATCGACGACCCCGACCCCAGCATCCGATTGAGCATCAGCGAAGCCGCTGTGCACGGCCTCATCCGCGCCACTGCCGACACGGTCGAGGGGATCATTCTCGCCCGCACCCAGCTCGAGGGCGACGTGTCGACCCGCGGCGCAGCCATCACGGTCGCCATCACGGCCGCCGTCGAGTACGGACGTGACCTCCAGCGCACCGCCGACGCACTTCGCGAGCGGGTCCGCACCGTGCTCGCGGAACACACCGAACTCACCGTCGCCCTGATCACCGTCACCATCGACGATCTCTACGTCACCCAGGAACGTTCCGTATGACCGACACCGCCGATCTCACCCGACGCCTCACCCTCGCGATCCGCGACATCGACGGCGTCAGCACCGTCTTCCCCACGAGTCCCCTGCTGCACGCGGCGGTGGAGGGCATCGCAACCACCCTCGATCTCCGTCAACCGGACACCCTCGTCGACCTGGACATCGACGACGGCACCGTCACGATCACGGCCCACATCGGCGCCGATGTGAACCGCCCCGTTCCTGACACTCTGCGCGAGGTCGCACGCGTCATCCGCGCCCACCTCATCGACAGCCAGGCCGGACCGAGCTCGATCGTCGTCACCGCGAAGCTCATCGACGACCCCCGCAGCGCATCCCCCGTCGAGAGCTCCGGCGCTGCACGCCGATGAAGCCGCGGCGGGACGGCGCTCGCGCGCTCGCGCTCGGTGCGGCGATGTTCGACGACCGGTGAGAACGCGACGGCGCCGGCCCCGATAGCCGAATCGAGAGGCCTGTCGCAACCCGCCGCGCGCAACGAGCGGAATGTGATCGCATGGTGCCATGCAGGAACTGACGTACGCCTCGAAATGCATCATCACCACCGACGACGTCGTCGCAGCCCTCGTGGACCTGGTGACCGCGATCGATCGGCAGGAGCACTCCGAAGCCGTCGTCGTGCCCGCCTTCACCGAGGACGGCGGCCTGCTGGAGGCTCGGATGACGCTCGACGCCAGCAGCGAACTCGTCGCCGTCCCGATGGATCAGACGACTCCCGACGGGCAGGAGGTGCACGACGCGATCGCGGTGGCGATCGAGGACATCCGATCACGGATCACCCGCAATCGAAGCTCACGAGTATCGATCGCGTACCCCAGTGACACCGGCGACGACCTCACCGATTTCAACGATCTCTGAGATCGGCGCGTCCCTCGGAGAGGCTGCCACGCGTGTCCGGCGGCTCGTCGTCGGCGGCGTATCCTGTCGATGCGACCTCCTGGACCTCGACGATCGCGCACAACGGCATCGTCGAGGGAGAACCGTGCCAACCACACCCGAACCAGCGGATCCGCCCGAACCAGCGGATCCGCCCGACCCGGCTGTCGACGCGGATCGCGAAACGCGCGACGCGATCCGCGCCCTCCTCGCCGCCCTCGAAGAGCCCGGGTCGCTCGGCGTCGGATTCACCGCGCACCTCAGCACCCAGTTGCGGGCCCTGCTCGACGCGTCGGATCCCGACCACCAGCCCCGCCGCGACTGACAGCCGGGAGCACACCGCGGTGGCGCCACTCGCTGGAACGGAACGTGGACTGTCCTCCCTTTCGTCACGCCTGTCCATCCCCTCATCGCGTCGGTCGGATCGGCTACCGTCGGTGCGGGGCTACGGGAGGTCGACACCCATGCTGGACGACTCCGAACCCGATGACGCCGATGACGCCGTGACGGCGCGGCTCGTGCGCGATGTGATCGCTGCGCTCGATCCGCCTCATGAGGTCGATGAACACCTTGCCGCAGTCATGAGGGATCGACTCACTCGGATGCTGACGCACCTGACCGCGCGAGAACGCGGTTCTGCGCTCGACGGTCGCACGATCGCCATCGACGGTGCCCCGGACGCGGATCCGCCGCTGCCGTCGGCCGGGATCTGAGCGGCATATCCGGTGATAGCGAACAGCGCAAGGTCGAGAGAGCGGTTCCACAGCCCGATAGGGTCACTTCATGGGGCATAGGGGGTCTATTCAGGATCTGCCCGCGCCTGTCTCCGGTGTCGACCTGTTCCTCCGGGCTGAGGGCCCGCCGGTCATCAGCCTCTTCGCCCGACCGCACTTGCTGACGTCGCTGTCGACGTTCACGGCCGGCACACCCGCGCAAGTGTCCCTCTCTTTCACCTACCTCCCGCTTCCGGATGATCTCGGCAACCCCGTCAACCTGGTGACTCTGACGCCCCAGCAAGCCGACGCCCTGGATCGCGCGGAGACGTCGGCGCTGCCGCCCTGGATGATCGTCGACCTGCGACGGCTGCGGTACCCGGCGGTCGACGATGCCGTGCGCAATCACGCCGCCCCGGCCGCCGACACCGAGATGCTGCTCCGCTCACATCTGAACCGCATCAGCGCCCGTGCGCCCGGAGACGGCGTCGGGGCGCAGGACGTCGCTGTGACGGATCTGCTGGTGCGGCTGGAGGGCGAACCGATCCGCGCCCAGCGGATCGAGACGAATACGCTGCTCGCGCTGGGCTTCGCCACCCAGGGCCGGATCGTGACCACGGTCCTCCCGCGCCATCTGCTTCCCGACATACCGCTGGTGTACGACCGCCTGGCCTGACCGTCGACGGCCGGCTCGGCGCACCGACTTTCGGAGTCGCACTATCCCTGGTTCCCGGCTCGGTCAGCCTCGCTCCGTCAGCGTCGCGACTCGATCTCGACCCGTCGACGTTCGAGTTCGGCCTCCACAGCCGCCACTCCCTGAGGGACCAGCCGATCGAGCAGGCCTGACATCGACGCCATCGTGACACTGAACGTCACCGACAGTCCACGGCCGGTCGTCTTCCCACGTGACCAGAACAGTGAGGACTTCGAGCTCACTAGTCACGTCGACCGTCAGCAGAGGGGCCGGGAGGGTCGGTAGCTCGGTCGTCTCGAATGCGATACTGACCGAGCGGTTGCACGCCGAGAGCCGCTCGCACTCCGATCGGTCCTCCGTCACGATCACACCGTAGTTCCCTGATGCGAGGCGATCGGTGACCGGCTCGTGGTGGGGACTGGCGGTCCGCGATACCACTGGACAGCCGATCAGATCGAGGCGGACTGCCGCCGCGTGCATCTGTGGGCCCCGGTCCGACGCCGGGCAGGGATCGGCTTGTCAGGCAATGAAGTCTGATCGCCTCCCACGCTCCGAATCGGCGAGTCGGCAGCGATCCAGCTGCACTTTCTGACACATCCCCAACCAGACAGCCCCCACAAACCCGCATGGTCGATGCGCAGCGCCGCCTCAGGGCAATGCTCAAGCGGGTCAGGATCAGGTCTAAGGCACAGCTCAGACCGCTGAGCGACTTGGTGAGACGCTCGCGAACACCGACGCGAGTACGGCGCTCTCGTCAGCGAGGCCCTCCCACGCGTCTCGTTCCGGGCCGTCGAATACGAGTGCACAGCATCCTGCGAAGTCGGCGTCGCGGAGGATCTCGAGCGAGCGACGGAAGTCGTTCGCGTCGATGGTCGCCCCGCCGTCGATCGCGTGGGCTTTGGCGTGACAGGTCTCGGCGAGGGGGGCGATGGCCGCGAGGTCGTGGTACTTCGTGGGGCCGGTCCAGTTCGCCAGATCGATCAGGAGGCCGACGGTGTCGCCGAGTTCGGCGAAGAGAGCGAGGACAGCTTCCGGGCCGGAGAGCAGGTCCAGCCAGTTCTCGGTGACGATGCGCATCCCGCTGTGCTGCCGCGCTAGGCGAGTGAGGCGCCTGGCGCTCTCCCGGAGGCGATCGGCCGATGTTTCTTGCTGACCGGCGATGACACGGGTGCGCGTTGCGCCGAGGATCTCCGCCTCGTCGATCCAGCCACTGATCCAGCTCTCCTGCGCATCTGCGGTGTCTGGGTGGGTGAGGTCGCCGGCGTCGATGAGAAAGGTCTCGAGGGTGACCTCGGCCTCGGCGAAAGCGGAGCTCAGCTCGTGGAGATAGCCGCTCTCGCGGCTGGGGAGCTGGAAGTGACAGATCTGAGCGCTGTCGAACCCGTGGGCCCGGAGTTCTCCAGGAACCTCGAGGAGCGCGAGGCCCCCCTGTCCGGCTGAAGCGGCCATTCCGCCCCACGGGAAGCTGTCGGGCGCGACGAAGCCGCCGAGGGTCTTCTGCAGCGACCAACTGTGCACGCCCTGCGTTGCTGTTCTCGTCATCATGTCCGTTCTCCGTTGTTCTCTTGTATCGGCATTGTGGGTGTTGTTGCTCGCCGCTAGCAACGACCGTCGTGGCTCGGCTTCTCGTCGCGAGATCGGAGCGCCTCCAGGACATGATCGACGATGGTCTGCGGGCTCAACGTGCTGTCGACTCGGATCGCCAGTTCCGACGGCCGCGGTTCCTCGAGGGTCTCAAGCTGCGAATCCAGCAGCGACGCCGGCATGAAGTGCTCCCGCGACCGCATCCGCTGGGCGAGTATCGATTTCGTCGCGACCAGGTAGACGAACCTCAGACCGGGTGATGCGTCGCGGAGCCGTTCGCGATAGTCGAAGCGCAGCGCAGAACAGGCGACGACCGTCGGCCGAACGACGACAGCTCGTCCGACGACGTCGAGCCAGGGGTAACGATCGTCGTCGTTGAGGGGGATTCCGGCTGCCATTTTCGCGATGCTCGTCCGGGGATGGAGCGAGTCGGCGTCCAGGAAGACGTAACCCAGCGCAGCGGCCAGGTGGACTGCGATGGTCGACTTCCCCGACCCGGTGACTCCCATCACGACTACGGACGTCATTCCAGGACCCCAAGCCGCACGAGGGCGTTCGCGACGCCGCCCACAGCGACGGATTCGGTTACGGTGTCCGCCCGGGCGCGCACCTCCGCCGGCGCATCCGTCATGGCGATCGCGGTCCCCGCGACGTCGAACATCTCCACATCATTGGCGCTGTCACCGATGGCCACGACCCTGCCGAGATCGATGCCGAGACGTTCCGCAAGATCGACGACCGCCGTGGCCTTGGTGACGCCACGCGCCGTGATCTCTCCGCTCTGGCCCGTGAGTGCTGGGATGGAACCGGTGATGAGGTGGAACCTCTCGCCGAGCACGCGCTTCACGGCGCCGAAGACGCCAGGCACGGATCCCAGAAACAAGACCTTCGCGACCGCACTGACATCGATCTGTTCGGTCCGCTCGATCTCGTTCCAGGCTCCGGGAGCGATAGCACCGATACCGTTCGGCACAGACGCGAGCACCTCCGCGAGACCTCGACTCGTCTGGATCGCAAGACGTCCCTGCAGGCGGTATCCGCACCCGTGAGCGTCCAGAACGTCGATGATGTCTTGCACCTCTTTCGGCGCGATCAGATGCTCGGCAACGAGCGTGTCCCCCCATTCGGCGAAGCCTCCGCCGGCGGACACGACTCCATCGAAACCGATCTCCGTGACCTCTTCCGGAATCTCCGAAACGGAGCGCCCCGTTGCCAGGAAGACGAGGTGCCCCCTTGATCGAGCCGCGCGCACAGCGTCGCGCGCGCCCGGCGCCAGGCGGTGGTGTGAGTCGATGAGGGTCCCGTCGACGTCGATGAAGATGAGTCGTCGGTCGGTCATGGACGAACAGCGTTGTCGGAGCGCGGCTGTGTTCGCGCGGAGGCGGTCACGCCTGCGGCACGAAGGCGACGACATCGATCTCCACCAGCGCGCCACGCAGCCGGGCGCCGACCGTAGTCCGTGCCGGGAAAGGGCGGGAGAAGTACTCGCCGTACACGACGTTGAACTCGTCGAAGTCCCGATCGATGTCCGCGAGATAGACCCCCACCCGCACGACGTCGGCGAGTGACAATTCTTCGGCGGCGAGGATCCGTGAGACGTTCTGCAGCGTCACTCGGGTCTGCTCGCGGATCCCGCCGCCGACGATCAAGCCGGAGTCGGCGTCGCGGGGAAGGCAGCCGGATGAGAAAACGAGACCTCCGGCGGTACGGGACGGACTGAGCGTCGGGGTGGTGGGCATCGGATGTCCTTTCATGGGGCGCAGCAGCGAGGTCAGCGGTGCGGGGGTCACAGAGGTGGGGGTCACAGGTGCAGGGTGAGTGTGCCGACACCGCGGGAAACGCACGTGATGATGTTCTGCTCACGCTCGCGGGCGCTGAGGCAGATGTCACGGTGTATCGCCTCGCCGCCCAGCAGAGTCACGCGGCAGGCACCACAGACACCACCTTCGCAGGACGAGTCGACATCGAGATCGGCGGAGTGCAGGGCCTGCAGCAGGCTCTGCGAACTGGACACCTCGACATCGCGCTTGCTGAGCGAAAGATGAACCCGGAACGGCTCACCGGAATGGGCCTCGCTCAGGTCGAGTCCGCCGAACGATTCGAGGTGCACCCGATCCGTGGTTCCGTATTCCGCGCTGGCAGCCGAAACGGCGTCGAGCAGGCGCTGCGGGCCGCACACGTACAGGTGTGCGTCGGGGGAAAGAGAGGAAACGATCGAGTCGACATCAACCCGAGTACCGGTCGCGGAGGTGTAGACCCGCAGATCCAAGCCCGGCACGGCACCGAGCGTCGATGAGAATGCCGCATCCTCGGCATTCCGGACGGCGTAGTGCACCGTTGCCGGTTCGCCACGGTCCGCCGCGGCCAGCGCGAGCGCTACGAACGGCGTTACTCCGATGCCGCCGGCGAGGAAGACGTGCTTCCTCGCGTCGTCGGAGAGAGGCAGGGAAGGGGTCGGGTAGGAGACGTGGATGGGGTCACCTTCGTCGCTGTCCTGATGGAAAGCCAATGAGCCTCCGCGCCCGTCGTCGTCGCGCTGGACGGCGAACTGATACCGGCCGCGGTCATCACTCGGACCACAGAGAGAGTAGCTGCGCAGAACCCCGGACTTGTGGCGAACAAGGACGTGCGATCCCGCAATGGTCTCGGGAAACCGGGGCCGATGGGCAGGGCGAACGGTGAAGCGCCGCACCCGGTCGGAGAGTTCTTCGATTCGTTCGATGTGCGAAGCGATCAAGAGTTTCTTGGTCACCCGATCGGCTCGATCCTGTCGCCGAGGTGCAGCGGGCCGCCCTCGATGATCTGCGCATTGAGGCCCGAGCGATTGACCAACGCGTTGAAAACACCGGGCCGGTCATTGATGTCCTCGAGGTACTTGCACGGGATGTTCAGTCGACCGCCGAATAACACCACCCCACCCAGCCTGAACCGCCGGCCGACGAGATGAGCGAGCGGGACGCCTCGAGTGACGACGTTTCGCCGTGTTTCTTCCGGCGGCAGGATCAGACCTTGGTCTCGCTGCAGGGCGTCAAGGACCTCCGATTCGATCAGTGTCACCTGTCGGTCGGCGTGCGGACGTTTCGAGTAGTGGCCGGTACCCGTGAGATAGCGGTCGCCTTCGACGCCTTTGCCGGCCAAGAGCATGAGCATCTCGCGAGACTGCATCTCTTCGCCGGCGATGGCGCACGTGTACAGCCCGACGATCTCGCCGACGAAGTGGCCTGTGCCTGGGGTCATTACTCACCTTCCAAGAGAGTCCGACCATGATGGCAAAGAAGTTTGTCTATAGGCAAATCGTGGATGGCGCGATATCAATGCTCCGTGGCGGCCGTCAGGCGTCCGATCGACGAGAAAATGAGCGCTTCGGCGTGTTCGCTCGTGTGATTACTCAGGTGATGGGGCAGATTCGCCGCGAACTGTGCGACATCGCCGATGCCGAGATCTGTGGCGGTGCCGGCGACGACGAGTTCGATTCGGCCGCGCTGGACCCTGATCCACTCCTCGCCCGGATGCACGGTGGACTCTCCCTGCCGACCCGGCTCGAGGGAGAGTTCGAACGCCTGGAGGAGCGACGAGCGCGGGTTCGACAGCGGAGTGACCGACGCCTCCGGAAAGCCGACACCCCGACGAGCACTGGCGCGGGAGACGTACACGTCACTATCGCTACCTCCCTCGCCGACAAGATCGGAAAGCGAGGTGTCGTAGGAGCGAGCGAGCTGCAGGAGCACCCGGACCGTCGGCATCCGCTCAGCGTTCTCGATCCGCGAGAGGTGGGCGACGGAAACGCCTGAGTGCTCGGAGACCTGCGTGAGCGTGAGGCCGCGCGCGATTCGCGCTGCGCGCATCGCCATCGCGATCTGCCGGTCTTTGTCCGTGACGTCCGTCATGTGCATCGCGCCAATCTGCGTCGAGTCGGTTTGTTTCGATCGTGTTTCACGCCCGTGAAGCTTTGTCTATGGGCAAATTCTGTTGTCAACAATTGTAGTAGCGTCCACGTGTCGGGCCGATCCTGCCAGACGACGCCCCCTGAACCACCCAGTAACCACCGTCCGAAGGAGCCAGCTGTGAGCAATCCGAAGCCGATCAAGGGCATCATCGCGTACCCGGTGACCCCGTTCACCGAGGAGGGAATCGACATCGATCGTCTTTCCGCGCTGATCCACACGCTCATCGACGATGGCGCGGATGCCATCGCTCCCCTGGGCAGCACCGGAGAATCCGCCTACCTCAGCCTCGACGAGTGGAAGAAGGTCGTCGACACCACCCTCGATTCCGTCGCCGGTCGGGTTCCTGTCGTTGTGGGCGCTTCCGACCTGACGACGGCGAGCACCGTCGAGCGCGCCGTTTACGCCGATGCGGCCGGAGCGGACGCCGTAATGATCCTGCCGATCTCATACTGGCCGCTCAAAAATCGTGAGATTCTGCGGCACTACCGCACCGTCTCGGACGCCATCGACTCGCCGATCATGGTCTACAACAACCCCGCCACCGCCGGCATCGACCTGATGCCGGAGCTGCTCGTCGAGATGTTCGAGACCATCGAGAACGTGAAGTTGGTCAAGGAGTCCACGGGCGACATCACCCGGATGACCGAGATCACCCGACTCTCGGGTGGTGCGCTGCCCTTCTACAACGGCAGCAACCCACTGGTGCTCGACGCCTTCCGGGCCGGCGCAACCGGTTGGTGCACCGCCGCTCCGTGCCTGCTGCCCGGGCCCGTGACGGCGCTTTACCGCGCCACGCGCGAGGGCGATTGGGAGGCAGCGACCGTCTTGTACGAGCATCTCAAGCCGTTCCTGCAGTTCATCGTCGCCCAGGGTCTGCCCGGGGCGATCAAGACTGGGTTGGCCTTGCAGAACCGCCCGGCCGGCGACCCGCGCCTGCCGCTTTTGCCTCTGGACGACGCAGCGGCGGCCGAGCTGGCCACGATGCTCCGACAGGACTTCGCCACCCTCTAGGCAACACACCCTCGGTCCGTCGAACCGCGCGCACCGGCCCCTGCTCGAGGTCGCCCGTTCCGGCGCGCCCGAAACCGTTCCCCTCCCCCTTCCTCACCGCTCGAACCACAACTTCCCCAGGAGATTGAGACATGTTCCGATCCATCCATCCGGGCGCCCGTGTGCGCCCGATTGCTCGCATCCTCGCCGGCGCGGCGGCTTTCGCTGCCGCGGCCGTTGTTCTCTCGGGCTGCAGCAGCGCCGCCGGCGCCGCGTCCTCCGTGGACTCCGAGTACCTCGTACCGACGAAGGACGACGCATTGGTCGTCGGCCTCGCGAACTCGTTCGGCGGAGACGCCTGGCGCACACAGATGGTCTATGAGTTGCAGGGCGCCGTCGATCGTGCGCCCGAAGACTTCGAACGCCTGATCGTCACTGATGCCAACAACAGCATCGACAAGCAGATCTCGGACATCAACGATCTGCTCTCGCAGGGCGTCGACGTTCTTCTGATCGACGCCGGCAGCGAGACCGCGCTGAATGCCTCCATCCAGCGCGCCTGGCAGCAGGGTGTGCTGGTGGTCTCGTTCGACGGCACCGCGTCCAGCCCGCACAACATCACGGTCAACCCCGACCAGTCGGAGTTCGGGAAGATCAGCGGCGACTGGCTGGCGAGCAAGCTCCAGGCAGGGGACGGAGTGTTCACCCTCGACGGCATCGCCGGCAACCCGACGAGCGAGCTGCGCCTCGCGGCGGGGACGGCGGCACTCGACGCCGCCGGCATCGAGATCGTCGGTGGTACGGCCGGAGACTGGGACCGTGCGAAGGGGCAGTCCGCTGCGTCCGATCTCCTGACGGCCAACCCGGACGTCGCCGGAATCTTCTCACAGGGCGGCAGCATGAGCCTCGGCGCGATCAATGTGCTGGAGCAACGGGGTATGGACCTGATTCCGATCCCCGGAGAGGGCTACAACGGCTTCCTCAAGAAATGGAAGGAGCTGAAGGACTCGGTCGGGTGGGAATCGATCGCGCCATCGCAATCGCCGTCGATCTCCGTCGATGCCCTCGATGTCGCCCTTCGCGCCATCCGCGGCGAGGACCCGGGTCAGAAAGTCGTGATGGATCTGCCCGTGATCACTCAGGACAATCTGGAGGATTACGTGCGGACCGACCTGCCCGATGACTTCTGGGTGCCGACGAAGATGACAGATGACCAGCTGACCGCCTACTTCAACCGATGAGAGCGCAGCAGCAAAGCGTTACCGCTGATCGGTTCGTTGTCGAGCTTCGCGGTGTCCGCAAGAGCTTCGGCGGTGTCCACGCACTCAAAGGAGTAGACCTGGCCATCCTCCCCGGCACCGTGCTGGGCATTGCAGGAGAGAACGGCGCCGGCAAATCAACGCTGCTCAAGATCCTCTCCGGGATCTACGTTCCGGATGCCGGCGAAGTCCTCTACGAGGGAAGGCTCCAGCAGGATCTGCACCCACGAAAGGCACGGATCGCGGGCATCGCCGCCGTCGCCCAGGAACTGGCTCTCTTCGAGCACCTGGATGTGGCCGACAACATCATCCCGGTCGGCGCTCCTCGAACGGCGGGGCTGGTGAATGCGCGCGAGCGTGACCGTCTCGCCTCCGCCGCGCTGACCCTGGTCGGCTCCGACATCCCGCTGCGCACCCTCGTTCGCGATCTCGAGTTCGCGGACCGACAATTGGTCGAGATCGCTCGAGCCCTCGTTGACCGTCCGAAGGTGCTGATTCTGGACGAACCCACCTCCGGCCTCAAGGACGTCGAGGTCGAGCGCCTGCTCGGCCTCATCCTGAGACTGCGGGACGCGGGGACGGCGATCGTTTTCATCACCCACCGGATGGTGGAGATGTTCCGGGTCTGCGATCGGTTCCTCGTTCTGAAGGACGGCGTGTCGGTGGCGGAACGACGAGCCGCCGAGACGGAGCCGGATGAACTCGTTCGACTGATGGTCGGGCGCCGCATCGAGACGCTGTTCCCGCCACGTCCGGAGCAGACCGAGCCGCAGCAGACCGAGAAGGGTCCGGCGCACCTCCGGGTCTCGAATCTCGTCGTCGCCGGTGCACGCGATGCCGCGGTGTCGTTCGATGTCCGCCCCGGCGAGATCGTCGGGTTCGCCGGTCTCGCGGGTCAAGGGCAGACAGAGATCCTCGAAGCCGTCGCCGGCGTCCGGCGAGCACGTGGTTCCGTGTCCGTCGGCGAAGCACGCGGGCCGTTCGCCACCGCGCGAAAGGCGCTGGGCGCGGGGATCTGGCTCGTACCGGAGGACCGGAAGCGCCACGGCCTCGTGTTGGATCTCTCCATCGCGCAGAACCTCGTACTGCCCATGCTCCATCGCTTCGCGACCTTCGGCTTCGTGCGCGACGGCGCGCTACGGTCGCAGGTTTCGGGGGCGATGATGCGGATGGAGATCCGTCCGCATGATCCGGCCATCGAGGCACGGCTGCTCTCCGGCGGCAATCAGCAGAAGATCGTCATCGGCAAGGCGTCCATCGTCGATCCGGACGTGTACATCTTCGCCGATCCGACCCGCGGCATCGATATCGGAACCAAGGCCGAGTTGTACAAGTTCATCCGGTCCCTCGCGGACGAGGGCAAATGCATCCTGCTGCTTTCGACCGACACGACGGAGATCATGGGACTGTGCGACCGCGTCCTCGTCGTCGCGAGCGGGCAGATCGTTGCCGAGATCCCCCACGCTGAGCTCAGCGAGGAATCCATCACGGCCGCCTCGTTCTCGGGCGCAGCAAGGAGTGCAGCATGATCACCCCCCTGACCTTCGCCCGTCGCGAGCCGGCGGTCCTCATCGCCTACGCCGCGCTGGCGATCACCGTCATCGCATGGGCGTCCTTGGTGCCGCAACTGACGCTGCTCTCCGTGACGAACTCGATCGGTCAGAAGCTGCCCATCGTCTGCGTGACGATCGGCGTGGCGATCGTCCTGATCTCTCGAGGCGTCGACCTCTCCGTGGGCGCGATCCTCACCCTGGCCAACGTGATCGTTGCGAAAGGCAGCGAGGCGACCGGTCAGATCGGACTGTGGATCCTGGTCGCGTTCATCGCGGCCGGGCTCGCGGGCGCCCTGAACGGCATCCTCATCTCCGTCGTGCGACTCTCGCCGCTGATCGTGACCCTGGGAACGTCTTCCGTGCTGTTCGGCGTGTCGCTCTACATCGCGCCCGTTCCCGGAGGCAGTGCCCCCGACTGGTTCAGCGGGATCCCGCTGCTGCTGGTCGGACCGATTCCGCTCGTCGTGCTGCTGTTGATTCTGATTCCCGTCGTCCTGTGGTGGCCGCTCAAGCGCAGCCGGTACGGAACGGCTCTGTATGCGGTCGGCAACGACGAAGGCGCGGCGTTCACCGCGGGAGTCGATGTGCGCTCGACGCTGACCTGGGCCTACGTCCTGTCGGCGCTTTTCTCCGCGCTCGGCGGCGTCATCCTGACCATGAACGCCGGCTCGGGCGATGCGAATATCGGTGCGTCCTACACGTTGACCGCCGTGGCCGGCGCCGCGGTCGGCGGAGTCGCCCTGAGCGGGGGCCGCGGCACCGTGGTGGGTGCCGTCGCGGGCGCCCTCATCCTCAGCTTCTTGAACAACCTTCTGTTCACGATGGGCATCAACACCTACTGGCAGTACGTCGCCACCGGAGTGCTGCTCCTGCTCGCGCTCTCGATCCCGCTCGGCCTCGGCGCCGTTCGGAAGATCCTCGAAAGGAAGCGCGCATGAGCACGCAGACCACCCGCCTCCCGGCGCCCGCCCTCCGGGTGGACGTGCTGAAATCTGTACTTCCGTATGCGGCACTGATTGCGCTCTACCTCGCGACAGTTCTGATCGCGCCGGGGTACGGCGCCCCGGAGCAGATCAGCTCACTGCTCCAGCTTGCGAGCTTGTTGGGGATCGTCGCGATCGGGCAGACGCTCGTCATCCTGATCGCGGGGATCGACCTCTCCGTGGGCGCCGTGATCACACTGACGAACCTCGTGACGGGCAGCGTCCTGAACGCGGCCGACGTCAACATCGGTTATGCGTTGCTCTTGAGCCTGCTCACAGGCGGCGCAGTCGGTCTGATCAACGGCTTCGTGATCGCGAAGCTGCGGGTACCTGACCTTGTCGCGACCCTGGCCACGATGACCATCGTGCTCGGAGCGGGCTACCTCTTCACCTCGGGCGCCCCGCGCGGCACCGTCGCGCCCGGCCTCGCGTCCTTCGTCACGGAACGCTTCGGTGGACTGTTCACCGGCATCTTCGTCCTCTGGGTGCTCCTCGCCGCCGCGGCGGTGCTGATGCTGCGACGCACGGTCCTCGGTCACTACGTCTACGCCGTCGGACTGAATCGCCAAGCGAGCCGGTTCGCCGGAATCAACGTTTCGTCCGTAACGATCGTGCTTTACACGATCTCCGGCCTGTTGGCCGGACTGACCGGTTTCCTGCTCACCGGATACACCGGTGCGAGCTACCTCAACTCGGGAACCACCTATCAACTGGCGACGGTCGCGGCCGTGGTCCTCGGTGGCGCCAGCATCTTCGGCGGCCGCGGCTCCTACATCGGTACCATCGCCGGAGTACTGATCACGGTGCTTCTGCAGAGTCTGTTGCGGGTCATCGGGATCCCGCAGGCGGGGCAGAACATCACCTACGGGGCCGTCATCCTGATCATGACCATCGTGTTCACCCGCGGATTCCGCACGGCGGCGAGCCGATGACCGCGGTCGAGGTCCTGACGAGGTCCCGTCGGGACCGTCTCGGTGAGAGCCCCTGGTGGAACGCAGACGCCGACGAACTCTGGTGGGTCGACATCCTCGACGGTCGAACTCGACGCTCGACGCTCGGGGGCGCGGAACACCCGGCGACGACATTCGAGAGCGAGGTCGCGTTCGCCCTGCCTCTGGCGGACGGCGGAACTCTCGTCGGCCTGGCCGACGGATTGGTAGAGCTGACCGACGACGGCGTGCGTTCCGAGCGCTGGACCGGAGTGATCGACCCCGTCACGATCAGGCTGAACGAGGGCAAGACCGACCGGGCGGGCCGACTCTGGTTCGGCAGCATGCACCGCGCGGAGTCGGAACCCGCCGGGCGCTTGCACCGCTGGAACGAGGACGGCACCGTCTTCGTCACGGACGATCGCGTGACCGTCGCGAACGGCCTCGGCTGGTCGCCGGACGGCACGCGGATGTTCTTCACCGATTCGCCGGCGCGGACCATTTGGACCTACGACTACGACGAATCCGCGGGGGTTCCCCTTCATCCGCGACCGTTCGTCGTTGACGATGCCGACGGTTTTCCCGACGGCCTGACCGTCGACACGGACGGGTGCATCTGGTCGGCCCGCTGGAACGGCGGCCGTTTGGTGCGTTACCGCCCGAACGGAGAGATCGATCGTGACATCGAACTCCCGATCAGAAAGCCGACCAGCCTCGCCTTCGCCGGCGCAGACTTGAGAACCCTCGTGGTGACCTCCGCCTCCCTGGAGCCCGACGACGGCGAGCTCGCCGGCCTCGTGCTGCTGCTCGACGTCGACGCCCAGGGCATCGCCGAAGCGCCGATCGCCCAGTCCTTCCGCAACCACCTCGTTACCAACCCGGAGATCAGATGAACATCGAAATCACTCGCGAAGACGCGCTCTCCCCCGCCGCGGCGCTGGGCGCCCGGTTCCCGAAGAACTTCCAGTGGGGCGTCGGCACCGCCGCCTACCAGGTCGAGGGCTCACTCGGCGCGGGCGGGCGTGGACCGAGCATCTGGGACGAGTTCCTCACGCGACCGGGCGCCACGGTCGACGGCTCGACAGCGGAACCAGCGGCCGACCACTTCCGCCGCTGGGAGGAGGACATCGCCCTCCTCAAGGAACTCGGCGTGAACTCCTATCGCTTCTCGATCGCCTGGCCGCGGATCGCGCCGGACGGACGAACTCCGAACAACGTCGAAGGCATCGCCTTCTACGACCGGATCGTCGACGCGCTCTGCGCGGCGGATATCACTCCCGTCGCCACCCTCTTCCACTGGGATCTTCCGGCCGGCCTGCAGCCGGCGGGCGGTTGGCTCTCGCGCGACACGAGCGCCTACTTCGGCGAATACGCCCGAGTGATGGGCGAAGCCTTGGCCGATCGGGTCAAAGACTGGTTCACCGTTGTCGAGCCGTACATCATGGCGCGTCACAGCCACGTGCTCGGCGAGCACGCCCCCGGACGCAGCCTCGCGACAGCGAAGGCGCTTCCGGTCGTGCACCACCAATTGCTCGCCCACGCCGAGGCCACCGCCGCCCTGCGTTCGGTCACCGATCTCCGGATCGGACTGACGAACCACCCGGCTCCGACGCGACCGGCGACCGATCGCCCCGAGGACATCGAGGCGAACGCGCTCTATGACGCGGTCCGCAACCACATGGTGCCGGACGCCGTGCTGCTCGGTTCCTATCCCGAGGCATTGGAGCGGCTTCCGGGCGTCGAGTTCTCCTGGATCCAGGACGGCGACCTCGAGCGGATCAGCGCTCCGATCGACATGCTCGGGTTCACCTACTACCACACGCAGCTGGTCCAAGCGCCGACGACCCCGACGAACGAGCCTTTCGAGTTCGTGCGCTTGGACGACGTCGAGTTCACCACCATGGATTGGCCGATCGTCCCGTCCGGCTTCCGCCTCGTCATCGATGAGATGGTGCAGCGCTACGGCGACGCGTTGCCGCCCCTGGTCATCACCGAGAACGGGTGCTCGATGCCGGACGAGATCACGGCCGACGGCGAGGTGCTCGACGGCGGCAGAATCGCCTTCCTTGACGCGTACCTCGACGCGCTCGCCTCCGCTGTCGAGGCCGGAGTCCGCATCGACGGCTACTTCTACTGGTCCTTCCTCGATCACTTCGAATGGGACCTCGGCTACACAAAACGGTGGGGACTCGTGCACGTCGACTTCGAGACGCAGCAGCGAACCGTGAAGTCCAGTGGAGCCTGGTTCCGGGGCGTTGTGGACGGCTGGCAGGAAGCCACGGGCGCGTAGCGCCACCGACCGATACCGAGTAGGAGCATCCCCATGATGAGCACCGTTGAGCTTCGCGACGGCTGGCATGTCTTGCAAGACGTTCACAACGCGGGCGAGCGGCTCGGGCTGCACCGCGACGCCGTCGAATTGGATTCACTCGGAGCCGAACTCTCCGAGTGGACCCCGATCGATCGGTTGCGGCATCTGCAGCTGATCTTCGCCGCGACGCCCTACGGCGGTCGGGAGCTGCGGTCCTTCAACAGCTCACCGTGGTGGTACCGCAACGAGTTCGAGGTCGACCCGGCGCAGCTGGATGAGCTCACGCTGCTTCGATTCACCAACGCCGACTTCTTCGCGACGGTCTGGCTCAACGGGCAGGAACTGGGCCGTCACGAAGGCTACGCGCTGCCGTTCGAGTTCGACGTCTCCGGCACGATCCGCGCCGGACGCAATGTCGTGCACGTCCGCGTGACATCGCCCTGGGACGAGGAAGTCGCGGCCGGCTCCGACCACCGCCGGTTCGCTCAGGTCGTGCGCGGCATGGCAAAAGGGACCTACGAGCACGACGACGGCTTCATCCAGCGTGACGTGAATCCGATCGGCCTCTACGGCGCCGTCACCGTCGAGTTCCACCGGGAGCTGCGGGTACGGCAGCCGACGGTCACTTACGCGCTTTCCGTCGCCGAGCGCCGGGCATTCGTCCGGGTGGCGGGCACGGTCGACTCTGCCGGCCCGATACCCGATCGAGCCACGGTCGCCATCGACGACCCGGAAGGCGTCCGAGTGATCCAGGCGGAGGTCTCCATCGACATCATGGGCGAGTACGACAGCACGGTCGAGTTGACAGGCGTGCGGTTGTGGGAGACCTGGGACCGTGGCGAGCAGCCGCTCTACACGGTCACCGTCGCCGCCGGAGCGGAACACGCCAGCGTGCGAACCGGATTCCGATCCATCGAGATGATCCGCACCACCCAGCGAACGGCCCTCGTCCTGAACGAAGCAACCCTCTTCGTCCGTGGATCGAACTATTTCTCGGACGCCTACCTCTCCCGAGTCGACGAGGCACGATACCGACGCGACCTCGAGGCGGCCAAAAGAGCCGGCATCAACCTCCTCCGGATCCACGTGCACGTCGAGAATCTGGTGTTCTACGACCTCTGCGACGAACTGGGCATCGGTGTCATGCAGGAGAGCGACTTCAACTGGATGCATCCGACGTCGACCGAGTGGAACGACCGGTTCGTCCGCACATTCGCGGACACGGTCGAGCAACTGCTGCCCGCGCCGTGCGTTCTGCTGTGGTCGTGCATGAACGAGCCGGCCTCCGAGCCCGGGGCGATGGACCTCGAGCTCCACAAGCACTTCACCACGGTGAGCCCCGGACCGCAGTTGGTCGAGGTTCTGCAACGCAAGGATCCGAGCCGGCCCGCCATCCTGGCGTCAGGCGATTCTCGTGACCTTCGCAGCGGTGACAGCCACACCTTCCTCGGGTCTCTGCACGGCGAGAACACCCACTACACCGACATCGACGCGGTGAGCGAGTTGTTCAACAGCGAGTTCGGCATGGATGCCCCGCCCACCGCCGAGAAGCTGCGCACGACGGGACCGCTGGGTGAGAGACTGCGCACGCTGGATCCACTCATCCCCGAAATCCAGCGCTACCAGTACCGGCTCCTGAAGTATTACATCGACCACTACCGGGTGCAGAAGTTCCGCCCGTGCTCGGGATACATGCAATTCACCCTGACCGATCTCGCACCCAACGCCTTCTACGGGATCCTCGACTGGTGGGGAGACACCAAGCCTGGATTCGAGGCTCTCCTCGAGAGCAACCAGCCTGTCGCGGTGGTGCTGGAACAGACAGCGACCACGACCGAGGCCGTCTGGGTGCTGAACGATACCCTGCACGATCTCGACGGCGTCACCGTCGCCTGGACCGTCGTCGACCGGGCAACCGGGCTTGTCCTTGTCGACGACGAGCGCACGCTGACGGTGCCCGCCAACGAGGGTGTTCGCGTCGCCCCGCTGCATCTGAACAAGGTTGTCGGCGGGATGGACGTCCACCTGCGCGCCGATGACCAATCGGGAGCTGTCGCGACGAACCGCTACATCGACGTCTTCGATCACCCTGCGCATCCCGCCGGCCACCCGTTGCGAATCAGCCACGAACTCGGCGTCCGGCTCTTCTCCGCATGAATGCCGACCGCACGACGATCGACCGCACGCTGCTCGCCGTCCGGCACGTACTGTTCGAGGATCTCGGCATCTTGGACCAGTTGTTCCGCGACGCCGGATACCTGATCGACTACCTCGACGCGAGCGTCGAACATCTCTCGGTCGAGCGCTTCCTGGCGGTCGACCTCGTCGTCATCCTCGGGGGGCCGATCGGCGTGTACGAAACGGAGCGATACCCCTTCCTGGCGGATGAGCTCGTCGCCATCCGTGCTCGCCTCGCGGCAGGGACACCACTATTCGGCATCTGCCTCGGAGCGCAACTCATCGCGCACGCCAGCGGCGCGGCCGTCCGCGCGACGGGGCGGACGGAGATCGGCTACGGGCCGCTCTCGATGACGGCGGAGGGCCGAGCCTCGATCCTGGATCCGTTGGATCAGCTCCCTGTCTTGCACTGGCACGGCGATGAGTTCGCGATTCCCATCGGGGCAGAGCGCCTCGCCGAAACACCGGGATTCCCGAATCAGGCGTTCCGGATCGGCGACTCCGTGCTCGGATTGCAGTTCCACCTGGAAGCCGACCCGGCACGGATCGAACAGTGGCTGGTCGGACACGCGCGCGAGTTGGCCGCCGCAGGGGTGGATCCGACCACGATACGCTCTGACGCAGCCGCCCACGGGCCGGCGTCGGTCGCCCGCGGACGCGCCGTCATCACCGAGTGGCTCGCCTCGCTCGAGTGGCCGTCGGCCCCGAATGTGAAACGACGAGGTCGCGCGTCATCGTGAACAGCTCCGGGAAGAATCAGCACCCGGTAGCGGTTGCTTCGGTTGTGACCTCTGCTCCTGCGCTCTTCCAGCCCATCACCCTCCGCTCCCGCACCGCCCGCAATCGGCTCTAGGCGGCTCCGATGTGTCAGTACTCGGTCGAGGCGCGCGACGGTGTGCCCACCACCTGGCACCTCGTGCACCTCGGCTCGATCGCCCGTGGCGGCGTGGGGGTGGTGATCGCCGAGGCGACCGCCGTCACCCCGGAGGGTCGGATCAGCCCATGGGACACGGGCTTGTGGACCGACGAACAGCGCGATGCCTGGGCGCCGATCGTCGATTTCGTACACGAACAGGGCGCCCTCGCCGGGATTCAGCTCTCGCACGCCGGCCGCAAGGCCTCGACGGACCGCGACTGGAGCCGCCGTGAGACGGTTCCAGCGGAGGAGGGCGGTTGGGACACGGTCGCTCCCTCGGCCGTAGCCTTCGGCGTCTACACCGAGCCGCGGGCTCTGCTGGCGCAGGAGTTGCCGGATCTCGTGCAAGCGTTCCGCGACTCCGCCCGACGCGCGGTCGCTGCAGGCTTCGACGTCGTAGAGGTGCACGCGGCGCACGGCTACCTGCTGCACCAGTTCCTCTCGCCGCTGTCCAACCGCCGCGATGACGAGTACGGCGGATCGCTGGAGAACCGCGCGCGCCTACTGTTGGAGGTGGTGAGGGCCGTTCGTGCCGAGGTCGGCGAACTGCCCGTGCTTGTGAGATTCTCTGCGACCGACTGGGCCGAGGGTGGCTGGACGCTCGAGGAGACGGTAACCGTTGCCGCCTGGGCCCGAGAAGCCGGCGCGGACCTGTTCGATATCTCGACGGGCGGGCTGGTCGGCGGAACGAGGATCCCGGTGGCCCCGCTCTACCAGGTGCCGTTCGCGCGGGAAGTGCGCCGCGCCACGGGAGCCCTGGTGGGCGCGGTGGGCCTGATCACGACAGCGGAGCAGGCCGAGGGCGTGATCGCCGCGGGCGACGCCGACGTCGTGCTGCTGGCCAGAGAACTGCTCCGGGACCCGCACGCCGCCACGCGTATGGCGCGGGAGCTCGGTGCCGACCTCGCACCCATCGTGCCGACGCAATACGCCCGCGCGTTCCGCTGAATGATCCTCACGACCGGTGAGGAAGGGACGGATGGAACCGCGCGCGAACGGCAGCCCTCACGCGGAGTCGACGAGCCGCCGGCGGCGCCAGGGCAGCGACTCCAGCGGATCCACTAAGAGCCGGAGTGTCGAGCCCCACGCGAAGTTTCCGCGGCGAACCGCGCAGGTGCGCAAGACGGACACGAGAGTGCGTCACGCACTCCGAAGTGCCGGGTCCACTCCGGGACTAAAAGCCGGTCGAGGGCGCTTTCCGTTTGGGACGAGTGGAGCGTCCACTCTGACATCCTCACGAAAGAGATACCCCATGACGAAGATCGCCATCATTCTCGGGAGCACCCGCCCCGGCCGCAACGGAGCCGCAGTAGCGGCGTGGGTCGAGGAGATCGCCTCCCGACGTGACGACGCGTCGTTCGAGCTGGTCGATCTGGTCGACTTCCCTCTTCCGCACCTCGACGAGCCCGGCCCGGCCGCGTACGGCGTGTATCAGAACGAGCACACAAAGGCGTGGTCGGCGAAGATCAGTGAGTTCGACGGATTCGTGTTCGTCACTCCCGAGTACAACCATTCCACCTCGGGCGTGCTGAAGAACGCGCTCGACTTCCTCTACACCGAGTGGAACAACAAGGCCGCCGCATTCGTCAGCTACGGCGGAGTCGGTGGCGCCCGAGCCGTAGAGCACCTTCGCCTCATCGCCTCCGAGCTGCAGCTCGCGACGGTGCGCGCTCAGGTGGCGATCTCGCTCGCAACCGAGTTCGAGAACTATTCGGTCTTCGCCCCGCACGACTACCTGGTACCGCAGGTGGACACGATGCTCGACCAGCTCGTGTTGTGGTCGAAGGCGCTCGAGGCAGTCCGCGCGGCGTAGCAGCGATCCTCGCGGCGTGGCGCCGCGCCGCGAGGGCCGTTCAGTCGGCAACGGCGATGTGCGCCTTGAGCAGGAGCATCGCCTCCTGGACCGCCGCTAGGTGCTCGGCCGGAAGCGCGCTGACGAACGACTCCTGGATGGCGCGCAGGTGCGGCGCCGTTGCGGCCCGGAAGCTGTCGGCACCCGGCGCGGCGAGAACGATCTCGGCACCACGGCTGTCGTCGGCGGCCTGCTCCCGAGTGATGAGCCCGCGCCGCTCCATTCGTCCGAGATGGTGTGAGAGGCGGCTGCGCTCCCAGCCGATGTCCTCGGCGAGCTGCGACGAGCGCAGGCGGCTCTCGGGGTGCTCGGTCAGGGCGAGCAGGATCGCGTAGTCGCCCTGTGAGAGACCGGAGTCGGCCTGGAGCCGCGACGCGACCACGTTGCGCACCTGTTCGGACGTCTCGATGAACAGCCGCCAGGCGTCGAGCTCGCTTCGCGTCGGCGACCGCCGACGTCGAGGGCCGTCGGGAATACTCATTACCCACCCTTCGTTTGACATGTCAACTACCTCGATTCTCGAGGTGACAGCTCAACCCTAGGAGGACGGTCGGCATGACGACACGGCAACGACTCGAGTTAGGCCTGAACTCATTCGGCGACATTGCGAGTGAGGGCGGAGAGTTGTTGAGCGACGCCGCAACCATCCGCCTTCTGATCGAGGAGGTTCAGCTGGCCGAAGAGGTCGGTCTCGACATCTTCAGCGTCGGCGAGCACTACCGGCCGCAGCAGGTGGACTCGGCCACAGCCGTCCTCCTCGCGGCCATGTCCGGGGTGACCGAGCGCATCCGCCTGGGCACGGCGGTGACGGTACTCAGTACGAACGATCCAGTGCGGCTGTTCCACGAGTTCTCGACCCTCGATGCGGCGTCGAACGGCCGCGCCGAGATCGTGCTCGGCCGAGCCTCGGCCACCGAATCCTTCGCACTGTTCGGCTACGACATCGCCGAGTACGACACGCTGTTCAACGAGAACCTCGAGTTGTTTCTGCAACTGCAGCGGGAGAGTCCCACCACATGGTCCGGGACGACTCGGCCCGCTCTGCGCAACACGACGCTGCACCCACGGATGCGCAAGGGCGGGATCCCGACCTGGATCGGCGTCGGCGGCAGCCCCGACTCTGTCGTACGAGCGGCGCGTTTCGGCCTGCCGTTGATGATGGCGATCATCGGTGGAACGCCGCAGCGCTTCAGCGGCAACGTTCGGCTGTACGAACGCGCGCTGGCCCAGTTCGGCCATGCGCCGCAGCGCATCGGGCAGCATTCTCTCGGACTCGTCGCCGCAACAGACAGCGATGCCCAGGAACTGTGGTGGGAATGGTGGCGTCCCGTCGTCGAGACCATTTCTCGCGAGCGCGGCTTCTACCCGGCGACCCGCGAGCGATACGCCCGCGAACTCGACACCGGGGCTCTTTTCGTCGGCTCACCTGAGACCGTCGCCCGAAAGATCGCGTTGATGGCGAGCGACCTTCACCTCGACCGCTTCGACCTCAAGTACGACCTCGTCGGGCTCCCCCGGGAGGCCCGGGCCCAGACCATCGACCTCTTCGGCCGCGAGGTCGCTCCCCTCGTCAACGAACTCCTCACGAAAGAGACCCTCCATGCCTGATCTTGAATTCGGACTCGACACCTTCGGGGACATCCCCGAGAAATCTCCCGGCGTCCTCGCCAGCCATCCTGAGGCGATCCGCCAGGTCGTCGTCGAGGCAACCCTCGCGGACGAACTCGGCGTCGACGTCTTCGCCGTCGGCGAGCACCACCGGCCCGAGTACGCGATCTCGTCTCCCGAGACCGTCCTGGCCGCAATCGCCACCGCGACCGAGCGGATCCGCCTCGCTTCCGGGGTGACGGTGCTCAGCTCGGATGACCCCGTGCGGGTGTTCCAGCGCTTCGCCACCCTCGACGCTCTGTCCAACGGCCGCGCCGAAGTGATCCTCGGCCGGGGCTCGTTCACCGAGTCGTTCCCGCTGTTCGGCTACGACTTGAAGGACTACGACACGCTCTTCGAGGAGAAGATCGACCTCTTCGCCGAACTGCTCACCGAGAAGCCCGTCACCTGGAGCGGGACCACGCGACCCGCTCTGCGAGATGCGGACGTGTTCCCCAAAACCGAGTCGGGACATCTGGCTACCTGGGTCGGCGTGGGAGGCTCGCCTCAATCGGTCGTGCGCACGGCCAAGTACGGATTCCCCTTGATGCTCGCCATCATCGGCGGAAGTCCCGAGCGGTTCGTACCCTACGCCGACCTCTACCGGCGCGCCGCCGAGCAGTTCGGGACCACAGCCCACCCGATCGGCATGCACTCGCCCGGGTTCATCGCCGACACCGATGAGCAGGCTCGCGAGATCTTCTTCCCGCGCTACAAGATCGTCCGCGATCGCATCGGCGCCCTCCGCGGCTGGCCGCCCGTAAGCCGGGAGGAGTTCGATCACGAAGTCGAGCACGGATCGATGTACGTCGGCTCACCGCCCACGGTCGCTCGGCGGATCGCAGCCGCGATCTCGGCGCTCGACGTCGGACGGTTCGACCTCATCTACTCCGCCGGCCCGATCCCGATGCGCGACCGGATGCGCGCGGTACAGCTCTACGGGGCCGAGGTCATCCCCATGGTCCGCGACATCCTGGGACGCTGAGAGCAGCCAGAAATGATTGAACCCAGAAGGACCACCACGGAACAGCCCACCACGATCGGGATCCTCGGCGCCGGGAAAGTCGGGACCGTCCTCGCCCGCCTCGCTCTCGCCGCCGGGTATCGCGTGCTCATCAGCGGCTCCCGCGACCCTGCCGTCATCGCCCTCACCGTCGATGTCCTCGCCCCCGGCGCGAAAGCGGTGACCGCGACAGTCGCGGCCGAGGAGGCCGACATCGCGATTCTCGCCCTCCCGCTCGGCAAGTACCGCTCGATCCCCGCCGACGCACTCGCCGGCAAACTCGTCATCGACACGATGAACTACTGGTGGGAGATCGACGGCGAACGGCTCGACTTGACCGACCCCGAGATCACAACGAGTGAGATCATCAGCCGGTTCCTCGATCGATCACGAGTCGTCAAGGCCTTCAACCACATGGGCTACCACGACCTCGATGAGGAGCCGCGCGCGAGCGGTGCACCCGGACGCAAGGGCATTGCGATCGTCGGTGAGGATCCCGACGACCGGGACGCGGTCGCTGCTGTGGTCGACGACTTCGGCTTCGACCCGGTCGATCTGGGGCCGCTGAGCGCGGGGCGGCTCCTGCAGCCCGGGGGCGACCTCTTCGGGGCCGACGTCAGCGCGGCGGAGATCCGGGCCGTACACGCGCGGGTCGCCTCCGCGCCGCGCACCCCGTGACGCACGTCGCTGATGCGGTGGGGGTCGATGCCTCGGCGACTGATGCGGCAGTCGAGCCGTTGCCATCGATTGGCGGCACTCACGGCCTCGGCGGCCGGTGCGTCGGTGCCGGGGCGCAGCAGCTGGTCCGCGATGTGCTCGCTCTCACGAGCGACCGCTGGTCGATGCCCGTCATTCGCGCCCTCGAGAACGGACCGGTCCGGTTCACTCGTTTGATGAAGGCGGTGCCGGGCATTTCGCACCGGATGCTGACCCGCACGCTCCGGGGCCTGCAGCGCGACGGGCTGGTCGGGCGCACCAGTTATCCCGAGTCCCCGCCGAGGGTCGAGTACGAGCTGACCATACTCGGCCGCTCGTTCGGCGTTCCATTCACGGCGTTCGTCGAATGGACGATCCAGCACCGATCCGAGATCGAGCGCAGCCGCGCCCGATTCGACGAGTGATCGACGGCGACCGGATCGCGTCGGCTCGGAATAATTGACGCGTCAATCAGTTGGAGTAGTCATGAGCATCGAAACGGGCGCAACGCGCCCAGCATCCATTGGAATCCTCGGCGTCGGCGCCATGGGCGGCGCGATCGCTCGCGCCCTCGCCGCGAAAGGAATCGCCGTCCTGATCGCGAACAGCCGCGGCCCTGAGTCCCTCTCAGACCTCGCCACCGAGTCACCCGAGTTTCTTCGCCCGGTTACTCTCGAACAGGCGGGACGTGCCGACATCGTCATCCTCACGGTCCCCTGGGTCGCGGTCGAAGGCGTGCTCGGTCGCCTCTCCGGTTGGGAGGGTCGCATATTGATCGACGCAGCGAATCCGGTGATTTTCCTCGCCCCCGACTCGCCTGAATCGGCGGACTCCGCCAACCCGCTGGCAGCCATGGGGCTGAAGGCCGCGGACACCCACGGGCGGACCTCGAGCGAGGTCGTGGGCGAGCTCGCCCCCGGAGCGCGCGTCGTCAAGACCTTCAACCACATCGAGCCGGCCGTTCTCGCTGAGCCGAGCCGGGTCGGCGGAAGATCAGTCGTGTTCCTCAGCGGGGACGACACGGCGGCGAAGGCCGAGGTGGCCGCTCTCCAGGCGCGACTCGGACTCTTCCCCATCGATCTGGGCAGCCTGACCGTAGGCGCACCGTTGACGGCGTTCCCCGGCGGGCCGCTCCTGGGTCTGGACCTCATCAAGCCATGACCCGAGCCCGCCGGCTCCCGCTGCGAAGACACCTCCGGCTCGCTGAATCCTCGGAACCTGCGAGCCGGAGGTGTTTGATCGCGCCAGCATGATGCGTCGCGGTCGGATGCGCACCGTCGTACGCAGCTCCGTCAGTCGGCCGTTGCCGCCGCAGCGACCAGTGCCGTGTCGACGAATTGCTCGAAGCGCACGATGAGCCCACCGCGTACAACGAAGTGGTGTGCCACTCGAACATTCAGCGCCTTCCCGGTCAGGCGATGGGTCGCCGTATAGCGGGCGAGGACCACAACATTCTCGTCCTCCACGACATAGTCGTCGTCGTGCGCGGCCCAGCCCTCCCAATCCCGCCCGAGGATCTCCATGACATTCGAGGTCACCCCCTCGGGCGTGCGATACGTGCCCGCGAGCGGGAATCCGGCCATCTCGGTCCACTCCACATCGGGAGCCATCGTCGCGCGCAACGCGTCGAGGTCTCCGGCTGCGGAGGCGAGGTACTGACGACGGACGACGTCGCGCGGCGCCGCACTTTCGTTCTCGTTCGGGTTCACATTCAGCCCCATGTCATCTCTCCCTTGGCAACCTTGGGCCCGATCTGGGCCGCGATCATCATCCCCGAGTCGGGGTACTTCTCAGCCAGAACCGCCGTAGCGGCAGCCCCGTCCGAGGCCTCTGCGAGCACGTCCTCGAACTCCACCAGGTATCCGCGGGTGTACTGCAATGCACTCGCGTCGTTGGCGGTGCCGGGTAGGCGATGGCCCGGGACGACGAGCGCGGGCTCCAGTCCGAGCATCTGATCGAGCAGCGCGACCCACGCCGAGCGCTGCTCAGCAGTCGCGGTGTCCGCCGTCCAGACGTGCTCCTGCTGGAAAACGAGGACGCCCCCGAGGATCGCACGCTGCGCGGGGTACCAGAGGTAGTGACGGTCGGGCAGAGCCGCCGAACCGCCACGCAGCTCGAGCGACTCACCGTCGACCTCGATCGCGTCAGAGGCGAGCGGCGCGATCTCGACCAGGCGTGTCGGCAGATTCGCGCCGAGCGCCGCCCAAGCTTTGAGCTTGCCCTCGAATGAGTGCCGAATGTGGTCGACCACGATCGGGGTGGCCACGATCGCGGCGCCCGGGAACGCGTCGGCGACGACCTCGAGACCGAAGTAGAAGTCGGGGTCGGCGTGGCTCACGAACACGGTCGTGAGGACTTTCCCGGAGTCGAGGATCGCAGCGACGAGGCGGTGACCGTCGGCGCGGGTGAAGCCGGCGTCGACGAGCAGCGCCTCGGTCGGCCCGGTCACGAGAACGGCGGACTTGTTCGGTGATCCGACAGGGAAGTCGAGATCGAAGACGTCGAAGGA
Organism: Microbacteriaceae bacterium VKM Ac-2855; assembly: GCA_013204985.1. Taxonomy (GTDB): domain Bacteria; phylum Actinomycetota; class Actinomycetes; order Actinomycetales; family Microbacteriaceae; genus Rathayibacter. The sequence continues at coordinate 163,950 of JABMLG010000010.1, read as the reverse complement.
GAGGGTCATGGTGACAGTTCGCTTTCTCGGAGAGCCCGGCGACGGTCGCCGCGCACAGTCAATAACTTAGCTGCGTAGTCAGCTATTCCCGAGCGTCCGATGTCACTCGCCCGCACAGTCAGGGCAGTATCGGGAGCGCCTGCGCGGCACCCTTGCTGAGCACCTCGACGGCGGTCGCGAACGCCTCTCGAAGCTCCGGCGGAAGGGTAGCGAGAATCGTCCGCTCGATATTGACGGCGTGTACAGCACTGGCTCGTAACAACGCCTGCTCGCCGCCCGCGGTGAGCCGCACCAGCTGCACGCGGGCATCGGCAGCGGAGAACCGGCGCTCGACGAGACCCAGCCGCTCGCCGCGTTGAACCAACCGCGACGCTCCGCCGGAGGTGAGCACCCGTGCCTGTCCGATGTCCCGGACCGCGACACCCTCCGCGCCGGCACGCCCGACAACAACGAGCAGCTCGAACAGACCGTGGTCGAGACCGGTCTCCTCCGTCAGCGCCTTCGCCAGCAGGTGCTCCCAGCCGTTGGCTGCACCGAGCAGACGGCCGAAGACCAGAATGCGCGGGTCACTCACCGCCGCGCGCACGCTGGGCATCACAGCTTCAGCACTCATGCACTCACCCTAGCCGTGGGCTTCTACGGTGAGCACGGACCTTGCGATGACCGTGGCGCTGGGCGACGTCGCGCAGGCCGACATCGTGCCGGGCGGCCGGCCCGGCTCGCGCGTGACGTCCGCCGGTGACCGTTCGCCCGATCACGCCCCGACGGCGAAGGCCCGGTGATTGTTTCGAGACGCAGGCCGTCGGATACGTCCCCGGACCTTCCGGGTTAGGAGAGGGATCCGGTCGGCGCCGACACCTGGGGATGCGTCGAGGAGTCCGCTCGAGCCTCCACAGATCCGAACCGCAGGAACCGAGCCAGGACGGCGCCGACGAGGACGAGAACCATGCTGAGCCAGAGACCGGACTTCGCAACTCCGGTGACGTCCTCGGCCAACCCCATCGCGTAGGGGCCGACGAAGCCGCCCGTGATGCCGATCGTGTTGAGTAGGCCCAGGCCTCCGGCGAGTGCCGCGCCGGCCATCCGCGTGGCGGGGAGCGTGAAGAGTGGCGGCTGCACGATGAAGAGGAAGAATGCCGCGAACGAAAAGCCGATCAGTCCGATGATCGGGCCGGCCAGTGAGCCAACGAGAAATCCGGCGAACATGCCCACCAGACCCAGAGATACCAGATTGCGCGAGCGGCGCGGCGTCGTTGCCCGAGGGGGTCCCACGAGGGCACCGATGGCGGCGGCGACCCAGGGGATCGCCGTGAGGAGCCCGACTTGCAGGGGCGTCAGCGTCATCCCTTGGCCGATGATCGCGGGGAGAAAATAGATCAGCGAGTAGATCGCAACTTGATGGCACCAGTAGATGGCAATGACCAGCAACATCTGCCGATCCTTCAGCGCTGCTCCGAACGAGTGCACGCCCGACGCGTCGGCACCAGCCTTCTGCTCCGCAGCGAGATCCGACTCAAGGCGACTCGATTCGGCGCTGGTAAGCCAGCGAGCCGCTGACGGGCGATCCGGGAGGTACCTCAGCACGAAGAATGCCAGGATCACGGTGGGCAGACCTTCAACGATGAACATCCATTGCCAGCCGTGCAACCCTCCGACTCCGTCGAGTTGCAGAAGCGCGCCGCCTAGCGGGGCGCCGACGATCGACGAGAAGCAGACCGCGATGAGGAACATCCCTATCGCGCGCGGTCGAATGTCAGTACGGAACCAGTAGGTCATGTAGAGCATGATCCCTGGGAAGAGACCGGCCTCCGCGATGCCGAGAAGGATCCGCATGATGTAGAACGACGTCTCTCCCTGCACGAACGCCATGGCAGCGGAGAGCAGCCCCCACGTGATCATGATCCGGAAGATCCACCACCGAGCGCCAACTCGGGCGAGGATGAGATTGCTGGGGATCTCGAAGACCGCATAGGCGAGGAAGAAGAGCCCAGCGCCAAGGCCGTACGCGGCCGCAGTGATCCCGAGATCGATTTCGAGCCGTTCCTTGGCGAGTCCGATGTTTGTCCGATCAAGAAAGGACATGAAATAGCACAGCATCAGCAAAGGCATGAGTCTGACGAAGATGCGTTTATTGGTTGCGGACAGCGGAGGAGCGCCCGTAATGACGTGGAAGATTCCCATAAGGAGTTCCTTTCTGGCGGATCCGGAGCACGGGTCAACTCTGAGCGCCGCCGATGAAGTAAGAGCAATACCGCGCCGTCGTTGACGGCGAAATACCCGATGATGAGACGGAGCCGGTCTCCGGAAATGCCCCCGAATGAGCAGTGGCATCGCGGTAAGGCGTCCAGCGAGACGCCGGAGGAGGAAAAGAGAAGTAAAGTTATTGCCGATGGTTGTAAAGCTGTTCTGAACCTCCCCATTGAGGGTTTTGCTTATGCGAAGATCGTAGGTTCAGCGATTGATCGTGAGCAACGTTAAGTGGCGGATAGAGGGGTGGTGACTGCCGCGCTTTCCGCGGGTTCAGCGAAGCGGTCGCGGTGGAAGGTCGTGTCCGTGAACCCGTGTAGCGCGGGCCGGCCATCGCCGCCGAGGTTGACGAAGACGATTCTCTCGATCGAAAGGATGAGGGATCCGGTGATCATGTTTCTGACTTCGGCCCGCATCGTGAGAGACGTCCGCCCGAAGACGGTGGCTCGGAGCCCCATTTCGACCAGGTCACCCTGTCGCGCCGAACTGACGAAGTCGATCTCAGAGATGTATTTGGTCACCACGCTACGATTGCCCAGTTGCAGAATCGCGTAGATGGTCGCCTCTTCATCGATCCATCGCAGCAGGCTCCCGCCGAAGAGTGAACCGTTCGCGTTCAGATCTTCCGGGCGCACCCATTTCCGGGTGTGGAACCGGATCTCGGCGCTCATGACGTGAGGGCAACGGCGGCGTCCGCTAAGCGGTCGTTCATGCTGAGCGCGAGCGCGACCGCGGCGACGGCCTTGGACCCGAGCAGCGGCGCGGCATCCCTGGTGAGCTCGGCCAGCAAGGCCGGCCCGTCGGCGAGCGAGAAGGCGGCTGCGACGCCGGAGTCGACAGGAAGAGCGGCTCTATCGACCGATCCGGCGAGGACGACGACCGGCGGGCCGTTCGGCGCGGCGCGTGCGAGCGCGGCGACGGTACCGACGACCTTGCCGTCGAGTGACTGAGCGTCGAACCGGCCCTCGCCCGTGAGGACGAGGTCCGCTCGGGCGATCGCCTCTGGTAGCTCGGTGAGCTCGGCGAAGAAGTCGCTGCCTCGGACGAACTCGACGTCCAGCAGCGCGTCAGCGAAAGCGGCGAGGCCACCGGCCGCCCCTGTTCCCGGCCGATCGCCGACGGGTCGCCCCGTCTGTTGGGCGACGACGGCCCCAGCGTGCTCGATCGAACGTTCGAGCACGTCGATCTGCGTCGCGCTCGCGCCCTTCTGGGCGGCGTAGCACTGTGCGGCACCGGTTGGTCCGGTCAAAGGCGCGTCGACGTCAGTGACCATTGTCCAGCGAGCTGCCCGCGCGGCAGGGAGCAGGTCGGAATACTCGATGCTGGCGAGCGCTACCAGCGACCCTCCACCGGGCGCGAGAGTGTCACCGTGAGCATCGTCGAACCGCACGCCAAGCGCCATCAACATTCCTTTTCCGGCGTCGGTCGAGGCGGTTCCTCCGAGGTAGAGCACGATCCGTCGTGCCCCGGCTTCGAGCGCGTGCGCCGCGACGATCCCCACGCCGTAGGTCGTCGCCGCGAGAGGTCGGAGCGGGACGTCAGCTACCAGGGTCAGTCCGCAGATCCGAGCGACCTCGATGTGGGCCGTAGCGCTACCCTCCTCGAGGAAGTACTCGGCACGAAGTGGGCGCTCGATCGCGTCGGTCGTCATCAGCGTGACGATCCGGGATCGCCCGCCGAGACCAAGGAGATCGAGGCTGCCCTCGCCGCCGTCGGCCATCGGCGAGCTCGTGGTCTCGACGGATGAGCCGAAGCGCGCAGCGATCGCCGTGGCGGCGGAAGCACACGCGTCCGCCGCCGAAAGCGAACCCTTGAAGCTGTCGAACGCGAGGACCACCCGAAACGGCTCCTCCCCCCACGACGGCGAGAACCCGCAGACCGCCGAATCGGACCGGTCGGAATCGGATGCGGGCGGGTCGAACATCGTCAGAACGCTCGTACGATGGCGGCGACGGCCTGGCCGCCGCCGATGCACATCGTGACGAGCCCGAACTCGCGCCCGGTGCGGCGCAGGTTATACAGGGTGCGCAGTGTGAGGATCGTGCCGGTTGCCCCTACCGGGTGGCCCCAGGCGATCGCGCCTCCAAGCGGATTGACGAGAGCCGGGTCGAGTCCGGCGTCGCGCTGGACAGCCACTGCTTGCGAGGCGAACGCCTCGTTGAGCTCGATCCAGCCGAGGTCGGAGAGCGTGAGCCCTGCCTTATCGAGGACCTTACTGATGGCGTGCACGGGGGCGTACCCCATGATCTCCGGCGCGAGGCCGACCTTGGTGAAGGCCACGAACTCGCCCAACTTGGGAAGCCCTTTCAGATCGGCTGTGCTTTCAAGAGCCAGGACGACTGCCGCGGCGGCGTCGTTGATGCCGGACGAGTTCCCGGCCGTCACCGATCCCGTCTTACTGAACGCCGGGCGCAGCGCCGCGAGCTTCTCGAGCGTGGTCGCGCGCGGGTGCTCATCGGTCGATACGACGGTATCGCCCTTGCGGTTGCTGATCGTGACCGGTGCGATCTCGGCATCAACAAGGCCTTCGGCCTGCGCGACTGCCGCGCGTCGCTGGCTCTCGGCCGCGAACTCGTCCTGCTCCTGCCGCGAGACGCGGAAGCGCTCAGCGACGTTCTCGGCGGTCCGGCCCATCGGGTAATCGCCCCAGGGGTCAGTGACCAACGAGAGCGTTCCGTCGACAAGGGTGTGGTGGCCGAGCCGATAGCCGTTGCGTGCGTCGAAGTCCATAAACGGTTGACGGGTCATGTTCTCGACGCCCCCGGCGACGACGAGAGACGCGTCGCCGTCGCTCAGCTCATGCGCCGCCGATGCGATCGACTGTAGACCGGACCCGCAGAGCCGGTTCACCGTCATCGCCGTCGATGACTTATCGGCGCCCGCCTGCAGCGCGACGCGGCGGGCGATGAATGCGTCGGGGCCGACCTGGCCGACGCAGCCGAGGACGAACTCCTCGATGTCGGTGATGTCCAGGCCCGCGCGTCTCACCGCCTCGGTGACGGCGACAGCACCGAGTTCATAAGCGGGGACAGAGGCGAAAGCCCCGCCGAAGGAGCCGACGGCGGTGCGGGCTCCTTCGATGATGACGACTCGATCATTTACTGGCATGGCGTGATCCTTGGCTGGTGGCGAATAGCGCTGAGGGAACTCACGAGCGGGTGCTCGGCTCAAGCGTCGGGAGGACTGGAAGGTTGGCGAGAAGCTTTCGTACCGCGTCGGAGTCGACGCTGCTGTGCACGACCCAGCCAGCCTCGGTGAGAGCAAGAGTGAAGTCCTCGGTGGCGAGGTAGACCTCCTGTCCGTTTGCGAGCGCTTCCTGCCCGTTGAACGTCAAGTGGTCGACCACGTCGACGAACTTCGGATGCCGGCCGCGCGCGGACATAAGGAAACAGATGCGCCGCGCCCCGCTCAGGATGTCGATGAACCCGCCGCAGCCGATCAGGCGTCCGCCAAGCTTGGAGACGTTCACGTCGCCCAGCGGAGCAACCTGCCCGACGCCCATGAAGGCGATGTCCACGCCTCCGCCGGTGTAGAAGTCGAACTGCGCGCTGTGGCCGATGATGGCGCTCGGGTGGAGGGAGGCACCGAAATCGGTGCCTCCCATCGGCACTCCTCCGTAGACGCCGGATTCGATCGACATCGTCACGGACGGCAGGATCCCGAGCTCGGCGAGTGCGGGACCCACGGTATCGCCCGGAATACCTGTGCCGACGTTGATCACGTCGCCCGAGCGGACGAGTGCCGCGCCGCGCAGACCGATGGCGAGCCGAAGCGGATCGATCGGCTTCGCCTCGAGCGCGACTGTGAGAGCCTCTGCCGAGATCACACCGCTCGTGAGACCGGACTCTTGGGCCACCGAGTCGCTCTGCCGGTGGTACCGCTCGGCGTCGGTGGTGAGGACGACGTGGTCGATCAGATTCGCCGGAACGGTGACGTCACGGGCGTGTATGTCGCCGATCTCGACGATCTCCTTCACCTGGCAGAGCACGATCCCACCAGAGTTGCGGGTGGCCTGAGCGAGGGCGAGGGCGTCGAGACCAGCCGCTTCGTCACCTTGAGCCACGTTTCCGCTGCGATCCGCGCGAGTGGCCCGGATGATCGCCACGTCGATCGGGAAGGATTTGTAGAGCAGGAAGTCCTCGCCGAGGATGTTCAGCCGGTCGACGTATTCCGTCGGGGCGACGGCGTTGCGAGCGCGGGAGTTGACTCGGCCTCCCTCCAGGGTGGGGTCCACGAAGGTGCCGAGCCCAACGCGGCTGAGATTGCCTGGGCGCCCGGCCGCGATGGCGCGGAGCAGGTTGGAAAGCTGCCCCTGTGGCAGGCAAATCCCTTCGACGCCGTCGTCGTTGATCAGAGTGCCTAGCCGTGGGGCGAGGCCCCAGTGCGATCCGACGATGCGCTTCACGAGTCCGGGCTCGGCGAAGCGTTCGAGACCGACCTCGCGGTTGGACTGCCCGGCCGGATGCACGATCGTAAGGTCGGCCGGCGACCCGGTAGCGGAGTAGGAGGCTTGGATGGCCGCGTAGATCTCGTCCGCAACGCCCATCATCGTGAAGCCGTCGAGACCGACGGTGCGGCCGTCGCCGATCAGCGCGGCCGCGTCGGCCGCACTTACGAGCGATATTCTCATATGCGGTACCCGCCGCCCACTTCGAGCACCTGACCGGTGAGATACGAGGCGTCGTCGCTCGCGAAGAACGCGACGGCCTTGCCCACCTCGGTGGGGTCCCCTGCATAACCGAGCGGGATCTTGGCGATCTGCGCGGCGTGGACCGCCTCCGGGATCCCACGGGTCATTTCGGTGTCGATGAAGCCGGGGCAGATGGCGTTCGCCGTCACCTGAGACCGCGCAAGCTCCCGCGCCAGCGTGAAGGTCAAGCCGAGGACGCCAGCCTTTGCGGCGGCATAGTTCGCCTGACCGATATTGCCCTCCCACGAGGCGGAGGAGATGTTGACGATGCGGCCGTAGCCGGTCTGCCGCATGTGCCGCGCGGCTGCGCGGCTGACGTAGAAGACTGCGGAAAGGTCGACGGCGAGCACCTGGTCCCACTGCTGGTCGGTCATCTTGTGCAGCATTGCGTCGCGGTTGATCCCTGCGTTGTTCACAACGACGTGCAGTTGTCCGTGCCGTTCGACGACACCGTCGACCGCCGCGTCGACCTGCGCGCTGTCGGCGACGTTCAGGGCGATTCCTTCGTGTCCCTCGCCCAGGGCGGCGGCCGTAGCCGAGGCCTGTGCGGCGTCGACGTCGGCGAGGACGACGCGGAAGCCGCGCTCGGCAAGGACGCCGGCGATTGCGGCCCCGATCCCGCGAGCGGCTCCAGTGACCAATGCGATCTTCTGAGTGGTTGTCATGAGTCCGATCTTCCTTTCGAGGTGCAGCCGCAAGTCCGCCCTACGCGGATGGTGTGTCGGACGTGGCGTTGCATGGTGGAGTGCTGGCCGTGCTCGATGCGATCAGCCAGGAGTTCGAGAGCGGTGGCCGACATCGCACGTCTGGGCTGCACGATCCCGGTGAGGTCGATCATCGGAGTGCTCGCCATTTCGATACCGTCGAAGCCAGAGAGAGCCACGTCCTCCGGAATCCGGAGGCCAAGCTCGAGTGCGTGGCTCATCACGCCGAACGCGAGGATGTCGCTCCCGCAGAGGACGAAACGCGGAGGCTGTGGGAGCGAGAAGAGATGCTCGGCCGCCGCGCGACCGCCCTGGAGCGTCAGGGGCACGCTCACCCGCATCGGCCCCGGAATGACGATCCCGGCGTCCCGAGCTGCGGAGACGAAACCCGCTTCGCGTTCGGCCGAAGCGGAGGAGGCGCGCGGGCCGATGACCGTTGCAATCGGCCAACGATGGTGCGCGAGCGCGTGTCTCATCATCGCGACGGCGGCACCGCGGTCGTCGATTCCGACGAAGTCGGCGTCGACGTGCTGGAAAGTGCGCGATATCTGGACCATCGGGACGTGAGCGCGACGCATCTGGCGGACCGCGCTGGCATTGTCCGAGCGGGCGACGGCGACAGCAATCCCGTCTACCGAGCGGTCGAGCATCGCCGCAATGGACTGCGTAAGTGACTCCTGGTCGTCATCGGTGTGTGAGAGGAAAACCTGGTAGCCGCGGCTCCGGGCAGCCTCAGAGAACCCGACCGACAACTCCGGATAGAAGGGGTTGGCAACGTTCGAGAGGATGAGTCCCACAATGTGGGCTCTGACCGGCGCGGTCGGGCGGGAAGGGGTGAATCCGAGCGACTTCGCCGCATCACGCACAAGCGCTCGAGTCTCGGCCGAAACACCGGGCCGATCGTTGAAGACGTACGAGACCGCCGCCGGCGAGACGCCGGCGGCCCGAGCGACCGAGGCCGCCGAAACCCGGGGCTGACGCTGGGGCACTACGGCTTCCGAGTCGATCCCGACCATCGCTGTCACACCTCCGTTGGTGAATGTGGGATCTAGCTAAGGTCACGGAAGATCGTTCAGCAACGTTAAGTTGCGTCCCATCAGGAATCTTCGCGATGTGCAGGACGCCGGCTACTGAACGTTGCTTAACGCGGCAAGAGGCGCGCAAGGTGAACTCACCCACCCACAGACAGAGGTCGATGAGGACCGCATCAGGAAGAGGGGCGCCGAGCGCTCCTCTGCGATGATCCTCCGATCTCGAGATCGGACCCGAGGTCACGCCATGAACGATGCGACTCCACTCCTGGAGATGCGGGACGTGCACAAGAGGTACGGACGCACCCATGCGCTCCGCGGCATCTCGATCGCCCTCCAACCCGGGCGCGTTTACGGCCTCGTTGGCGAGAATGGGGCGGGCAAGTCCACCCTCGTGAAGACGATGTGCGGAGCGGTACGGCCGGACGAGGGCGAGATCCTCGTCGATGGCGTGGTCACCTCGATCGACTCTCCGAACGTAGCTCGAGCGCTCGGGCTCAGCACCGTTTTTCAGGAGCTGAGCCTCATCCCCGATCTCAGCCTCGCCGAGAACGTGCAGTTGCAGAGCCGCAACGGCTGGTCCACCAGCACGCGGCACCGCGCCGAGATCGCCCAGGAGGTGGCGACGAACTGGGGTCTCGGTCGGATCGCCGTCGAGAACCGGGTCAGCACCCTTTCTCTCCGCGACCAGCAGATCGCCGAGATCATCTGCGCGGTCAACCGGCCACACCGGGTCCTCGTGCTCGACGAACCCACCAGCGCACTGCTGCCGGCCGATGTCGCCTGGCTGCATTCGGTGATTCGCACAGTCATCGCCGAGGGGTCGGCCGTCCTCATCATCACCCACATGCTGGACGAGATCGAGCGGTTCTGCGACGAGGTCTACGTGCAGCGCAACGGCACGATCGTCGATCACGTCCAGCGCGCCTCGTTCGATCGGCAGAAGGTGATCGAGCAGATGATCGGGCGCTCGCTCGAATCGGCTTATCCGCCCTTGCCCGAGCTCGATCCCGAAGCCGAGGTGCTCCTGGACGTCCGCTCGATCAGCACCCGCGGGATGCTCGACGACGTCTCACTGTCGATCAAAGCGGGCGAGATCGTCGGCATCGCCGGGCTCGACGGCCAGGGCCAGAACGAGATCTTTGAAGCTCTCTCCGGTGACCGACCGATTACCAAAGGCGAGGTGACGCTGATGGGACGCAGGGTGAAGTTGACCTCTCCGGCCCGGGCGTTGCGTCCCGCACCAGGACTGGGCGGGATCGCACTCGTGCCTGCAGAGCGCAAGACACACGGTGCGATCCTCGACCTCACCATCCGAAAGAACGTCTCGTTGCCGATCCTGCGTCGTGTCGGCAATGCCCTGGGGTTGAGCGACAAGGCGGAGCAGGCCGTCGTCTCGACCCTGCTCCATTCGGTCCAAGTCGACCCCGCCAAGATCGACGATCCGGTCCGATCCCTCTCCGGCGGCAATCAGCAGAAGGTGGTCTTCGCCAAGGCCCTGGCCGGAGACACCGACGCCCTGCTGCTCTTCGACCCCACCCGCGGAGTGGACGTCGGTACGAAGCACGAGATCTACAAGCTCATCACCGGGTACGCCCGGTCAGGAAAAGGAGTGCTGATGTACTCGACCGAGATCCCCGAGCTCGTCAATGTCTGCCACCGCGTTCTGGTCTGCTACAAAGGTCGACTCGTCGCCGAACGACACGGCGCCGAACTCGACGAGACCAGCCTGATGACCGCCGCGATCGGGGTCGTCCAGTGAAGGCCGTGCGCACTGTCGGCGCGAAGCTCGTCGACAGCGGCCTGGCCGTCCCGCTCCTGTTCGTCCTTCTCCTGATGACGATCTACGGATCCGCATCGCCGACGGCACTGAGCCCCTCCCAACTGAAGTACACCGTCATCAACGCAAGCCTCGCGCTCGCACTGGCTGCGGCCGGGCTCGCCGTCGTTGTATTGATCGGGGGCCTGGACATGTCCTCCGCCGGTGTCATCGCGATAACCAACGCCCTCGTCACCGTCAACTACGGCGGGGCGCTCGGCACTCAGTTCCTCTGGATTGTGATCGCCGTTCTCGTCGGCGTGCTCTCAGGCGTGGTCAACGGGCTGATTGTGCACCGCTTCGACCTCGAGCCCGTTGTCGTAACGCTTGCGACAGGCTTCGTCCTAACCGGGCTCGCACTTCTTTTGCTGCCGCAGCCGGCAGGCATCGACCCGGTCGAGGGCTTCTCGCCCCTCGCCTTCATCACCAGCGACGTTGTCGGCATCCCCGTGGGGTTGCTCGTCTTGCTGCTGGTCATCGTCGGCTGGATCGCGCTTCGTCGCTCCCGATTCGGATCCGAGATGCTCGCCGTCGGTAGTGACCGCGAGGCGGCCGCCAACTCCGGCGTCAAGGTCGGTTTTGTCAAGGTCGCGACGTTCGGCATCGCCGGCGGTCTCTACGGCCTTGCCGGAGTCGCGGTCACCTCGCAAACCTCCGGCGGCGACACCCAGCTCGGAGCCGGATACCTCCTCGCCGCGTTCGCCGCCGTCGTCGTCGGCGGGCTGCGCCTCGGTGGCGGGCAGGGTTCGGTGATCGGCGCTGTACTCGGAGCCGTCGCTGTCACGATCGTCATCAACGTCCTCTTCGTCCTCGGCTTCGCGAGCTTCTGGAGCACGATCGCCCGCGGGCTGCTGCTGCTCGTCGCTCTCGGCGCCCAGGCCGCCCTCTCGAGCATGGTCCGGAGACGCCGCCGCACCGAATCCTTCAGTGTAGGAGTCCTCCAATGAGCATCGTCGCCCGTCAAACGCCACCGAACGACGGCGCCCTGGACCGGGCGGCACGCCCTCGTCGCAGGGGACTTCTCGACCTCGGAGCCGCGCGCGGCCCAGTCATAGCCGTCTGGATCGTCCTAGCCCTCCTCTTCGTCTTCATCCTGATCGTCCGACCAAACCTCGCCCAGGTGTCGAGCGCGCAAACCATCGTCGTGCTCGCCGCGGTCACCGCCGTCGCCGGCCTCGGACAGGGGACCGTCATCTTCGTCGGTGGGATCGACCTCTCGGTCCCGTGGATCATGAGCGCCTCCGCCATTGTCTTCGCGAGCATCTCTCGTGGAGACGACACGAACGCTCTGCTCGCCTTCGTCGTCGCCCTCGCGCTCGGGGCAGCGCTCGGCGCTGCCAACGGGCTCGGCGTCACCCGGTTCGGCATCCACCCCGTCGTAATGACGCTGGCCGTCGGGGCGATCCTCGAGGGTGGGGCCCTCGGCTGGACGGGCGGACTCGTCACCGGAAGTCCGCCCCCATCGGTCTCAACGTTCATGCGCGGCGACGCTGGGAGCCTTCCACTCGTCGTCCCGGCACTGATCGTCCTCGCCGTCCTCGTCAGCTACATCTACCGACAGACCCGGTTCGGCCGCGAGTTACAGGCCGTCGGGCTCAACCCGACCGCCTCCCGCCTCGCCGGCGTGCACTCGCAGCTCGTCATCGGCTCGGCCTACGCCATCTCGGGCGTCACGGCGTCGGTCGCCGGCATCATGCTCTCCGGGCTCGCCGGGCAGAGCTATCTCGGCATGGGTGAGCCATACCTTCTGACGAGCGTCGCCGTTGTCGCTCTCGGAGGAGCGTCGTTCGCCGGCGGACGGGGTCACTTCGTCGGAACGCTCGGAGGGGCGCTTCTTCTCAGCGCACTGATCACCGTCCTGACTACCTTCCAGCTTCCCGAAGCCGTTCGCACCATCACCCAGGGCGTCGTCATCCTCGTCGCCGTCATCGTCGCGAAGATCGGCGTCCGCCCGCGCACCCGCAAGACCCCGACGGCGTAATGACGCCCGTCGATCTGTCAAAGGAGACACGAATGCACTACAAGAAACGGACGGTCTTTGCGGCCGTCATCGGAGCCGGCGTCCTGCTGAGCACCGCGGCCTGCGCCGGTTCCGGTACGACCGCCGGCGGCAGCGCCGACGGGTACTCGGTCGCCCTCAGTATGAGCTACTCGGGCAATGACTGGCAGGGCGAGGCCAAGAACCTCGTGTTGGCGGCCGCAAAGAGTGACACCCTGAAGGACAAGGTCGCCAAAGTGGACACTTTCGTCTCGGGGACCGACGCTCAGGCGCAGATCTCGCAGATCCAGCAGATGATCGCGAAGCAATATGACGCGATCATCATTTATCCCATCTCGCCAACCGCGTTGAACAACGTGATCAAGCAGGGCTGCGACGCCGGTATCCAGATGTTCACCTACGACGCCTCCGTGACCGAACCGTGCGCGCACAACGTCACCTTTGATCAGAAGGAGGCGGGTAAAGTCACTGCCGAGTATCTCTCGGATCTGATGGGGAATACGGGCAACGTCGTCCTGATCACCGGTGTCGCCGGGACCTCGGTCGACGAGGATCGTACCTCGGCAGCGAAGGCCGTCTTCGAAAAACGCGGGATCACGGTTCTCGACTCGTGCGCCGGCGACTGGGCGCAAGGTCCTGCCGGTGAATGCATGAGTCGATTCCTCGCGGCGTTCGACAACATCGACGGCGTCTGGGCGCAGGTCGGCGGTGTCGCGGTACCGGACGCATTCGACGCGGCGGGCCGACCCTACGTGCCCATGATCGCAGAGGCAGAGAATCTGTATCGTCTGCGCCTGCAAGACCCTGCGTATCTTGACAAGGGTTTGAAGGGCGGCTCCTACGGTTCGCCGCCGTACCAGGGCGCTGCCGCACTGGCCATGGCGGTTCAGGCCCTCGACGGGAAGGACTTCCCCTCGACCATCGACATCGGCTTCGACTGGGTTCCCCAGGAGGATCTGAAAATGTGCACCACCGGATCCATCGAAGACCTCCAGGCCGGCTGCAACACCTATCCGGAGGGCGACGTCTCGGCCGGCTTCTTCGCCGACTGGTACAGCGACGAGTGGACTCCGGGCATCGACCTCCAGACGCTCCTCTCCATCAAGGAGTAGCACTACTCCGGTCGGCTGACTGCGCGCGGCCGACCGGCCCCTCCCACCTCAGTGAAAGACTCTCCCCCACGAAAGGCGGGCCCACCGTGACCTCCTGGACCATCGACATCGTCGTCGACGTGAAACCTTCCCTCGGCGAGGGCCCCTTGTGGGACGTCGACACCGATCGCCTGTACTTCGTCGACTCGAAGGGTGGTCGGGTCTACCGCTGCACGGAGCACGGATCCGAGGTGAGGGCGTGGGACGTTCCCGGTGAGATCGGGTCGCTCGCGGTGCGCTCCGACGGGGGAGGCGCGATCGTCGCCCTCGAGAACGGCTTCCACACGCTCGACTTCGCGACCGGCGACGTCACATTGATCCACGATCCGGAACCGGACCTCCCCGACAACCGCCTCAATGACGGCAAGGTCGACCGGCACGGTCGATTTGTGGTCGGGTCGATGAATCGCCTGGAGGACGGCGCAACAGCCGCCCTCTACGTTCTCGACACCGACTTCCGTGTGCGGACGCTCGACACCGGGATCATCGTCTCGAATGGCCCCTGCTGGTCGCCCGACGGCGCGACCCTCTATTTCGCGGACACCTGGTCCGGCGAGATCTGGGCCTACGACTACGATCAGCGCTCCGGTACTGTGGCCGGGAGGCGCACATTCGCGACCGTCGACACCACTGGTGGTGGTGCCGCCGACGGCGCGACCGTCGACTCCGAAGGGTTCGTCTGGAGCGCGCTCGTGTACGACGGCAAGCTCGTCCGGTATGCGCCCGACGGAACGGTTGACCGCATCATCGACATGCCCGTGAGCAAGGTCACCAGCGTCATGTTCGGCGGCCGCGAACTCGACACCCTCTTCGTGACGAGCATGGCGAAACCGCCGCTCCCGCGATTCCCCGGCGACCCGGTGCAGGCCGGCAGCCTCTTCGCCATCAGGGGACTCGGCATCGCCGGGCTCCCCGAAAACCGATTCGGAGCTTAACTCACATGACGAACACGAACGCTCTCCCGGTCGCCGTTGTAGGCGCCGGGTACATGGGCGGCGGAATTGCCGCCACTTTCGCTCTCGCCGGCCACTCCGTCGCCCTGGCCGACGCAACGGCCGACCTCGCCACGGCAGGACGCGAGCGGCTGATCGCCGAGGCGCGCCTCTTCGTCGCCGCCGGTCTGTATCCGGAGGATGCTCCCGACGTCCTCGCCGAACGCTTGAGCGCCGCGCCCTCGATCGCAGCGGCAGCCGAGGGAGTGAGCTACATCTCCGAGGTCGTCAGTGAACGACCCGACATCAAGGCGGCCGTCTTCGCCGCGCTCTCCGCGGCGGCGGCGCACGACGCGGTGCTCGCCTCCAACACCTCGGCCATCCCGATCCACGAGCTCGCTCGGTCAGTGGTACACCCCGAGCGGTTCCTCGGGGTGCATTGGATGAATCCCGCGCCGTTCGTCCCCGGCGTCGAGATCATTCCCGGCCCCGAGACGTCGGAGTCCGTTGTTACGCGTGCAACGGAGCTGATCCGAGGGATCGGTAAGGTACCCGTGACCGTCCCCGATCTTCCCGGGTTCATCGCCAACCGCCTCCAGTACGTGCTGCACCGCGAGTCGAGCCGACTCGTCGAAGAAGGACTTGTCACCGCCGACGAGCTCGACGCCGTGGTCTCGAACAGCTTCGGCTTCCGGCTCGCCGTCTTCGGGCCGATGGCCATCGCCGACATGGCCGGTCTCGACGTCTACCGAGACACCTACGCGACCCTCGAGAAATCGCTGGGAAGCGCCTTCTCCCCTCCGCGCTACCTGACCGACCTGGTCGAGGACGGCCACCTCGGGCTCAAGCACGGTGGCGGCCTCACCGCCATCAGCCGTGCGGATCCAGAAGACGTCGCGACCTACCGCAACAGGGCGTACCAGCAGCTCTCCGTACTGAAGGGCGCCCTCGGTGAGGCCCCGGCTGCCGTCGGCGGGACGAACGCGTGACCGGCTCCGTCCTGATCACCGGCGCCGGCCGAGGGCTCGGCGCAGCACTCGCCCGCGACATCGCAGCGCTCGGCTATCCCGTCGTCGGTCTCGGGCGCAACCTCGAGCACCTGACCGCCGTCGGACGAGGGATCGAGGAGGTAGGCGGAACGTTCATCCCTGTCGTTGGTGACGCGACGCAGTCGCTCGTCCTCGCCGAGGCCGTCACGGCCGCGAACGAGCTGACCGGTGGTCTGCATGGTGTGATCGCGAACGCCGGCATCGCCGGGCCGACCGCGCCGATCGAACACGTTTCGGACGATGAATGGCAGCAAACCCTCGACATCAACCTCACCGGAGCCTTCCGACTCTGCCGAGCGAGTGTCCCGACGCTCATCGCCCGTGGCTCTGGCCGCATCATCCTGGTCGGCTCCGTCACTGGCAAGCGTCCGCTGCCGGGGCGGACACCGTACGCCGCAAGCAAACTCGGCGTGGTCGGTCTCGCTCGGACGCTCGCGCACGAGGTCGGTCGGCGCGGAGTGACTGTGAATGTCGTCTCGCCGTGGCTACTGGAGGGCGAGCGGCTCGACTCCGTGGTCGCCAAGCAGTCCGAACTTGCCGGAACCGACGAAGCCCAGATCCTCGAGAACCTGGTCGCCGGAACCGCGTCGGGCCGAATCGTGACCAACGCCGACGTGTCGGCGACCGTCGCCTTTCTGCTCAGCGACGGCAGTGCGAGCCTCACCGGCCAGGATTTCAACGTCGCCGCCGGCGCCGTCATGTACTGACACCCACCTTGGAGAGCGAATCACCATGCACAACACCCACATCGACAACGTCGAAGGCACCTCCTTCGAGGCCCCCTACGAGCGGACGATCAAGCACTTGCATACCCCATGGTCGACCGCCGCGACGTTCCTCTGGGTCGGAATGAGCGAGGTGCCCGCCGGTTCGGAGTCCAACCCGCACACCCACGACGAGCAGGAGGAGAGCTTCTTCGTCCACGAGGGTCAGGGCGAGGTCATCGTCGAGGGCGTCGCCGTGCCCGTGCAGCCAGGCAGCCTGGTCGTCATCGCGCCCGGCGAACTGCACCAGCTGCGCAACACGGGCACAACCACTCTGCGTGTGCTGTGCTCCGTAGCGCCACCCTTCCAGGCAGATCAGTTCGCGTCGGTGCACGACCCCGGCACCACAAACGGGTGAACTCACGCGCTAGCGGCGCGCACCCTTCGCTTCCGCGGTTGGACTCAGCGATACGGCCGACCGCAATTCTCCGACTCCGACGGATTCACGTGGGCGCGGAACGCGCGCCGGTGACGGCGTCGACCAGTGTCGCCGTTGCCACCGCCCTGACCGCAGGTGCGCCACCTCCCGCCTGACCCGGCCTCGCGGCCGCGGGAGTTGCAGAGCCCGACGCCCGTCGCGCACCCATGCCGAGCGATCAAAGCGGCTCTGTCACCGGCGGCCGCTCCCGCGCGACGGGCCCTCGGCTTATTCCGGCGACGTCACTGTGACCCGCAAGAACAGCGGGGGCCTTGTCGCTTTCCCTCTGTTGCATCTGGCCGCGCGCGCTCAATTCGGGCGTGCGTCGACCATGCACCGCCCCGGGCCTGATCGTCAACAAGGTGCACTCCCGCTCCTGCACCCTCAGGAGAACGAGAACGAGAACGAGCGGGCCTGTGTCGGCCTCGCCCCACGTCGGCATCAGCCCGAAAGAGCGCTGAGCGACGCGCGGAATGACGACGACATCGGCGGAACGCAGCTTGGAGCTGCACCAGGACCGCGACGCGGCCAGACCAATCGATCAGGTCTGGGGGGAGTCGGTCTCACCGGCCATCAGCCGTCATGTGACGCGTCCGAGCGTCGTGGGACCACGGTCGTAACCGAGCGCGGCCTCATCCGACCAAGATGGACTGCCCTCGACCCGCTTGCCGGCCCGGCGAGCAGATACGTGACAGCCGAGCTAGTGCAGGTGGCTGCCGCCGTTGATGTCGACGGTCGTCCCGGTGAGGTACGCGGCGTCGTCGGAGGAGAGGAAAGCGATCACCGCGGCGACCTCGTCGACCGTCGCAGTGCGACCGAGGGGGATCCCGTCGACGATGGCCTGCTCCTGCTCCGCAGTGGATCCGACGCGGATCGCCGTGTCTACGGCACCGGGAGCGACTGCGTTGATCGTCACTCCGGAGTCGCCCAATTCGCGGGCGAGCGCCTTGGTGAAGCCGATGACAGCAGCCTTGGCCGCCGAGTACGGCACCTTGCCGAACACGCCGCCACCGCGCTGCGCGGACACGGAAGACATGTTCACGATGCGACCCCAGCCCGCCGAAAGCATGTCCGGAAGGAACGCCTTGGTGACGAGGTAAGTCCCCGTTGCATTGACCGCGAGCACAAGGTTCCACTGCGCCAGTGTCGTCTCGAGGAAGGGCACCGGAGAAGTGATCCCGGCGATGTTCGCGAGCGCACCGATGGCGGCGAGCCGGCCGGCGGCGACTTCGGCTACCACGGCGATGTGCGCCGCCGTCACTGATTCTTCATCCGCGACGTCGATCCGCGCTCCGAAAGCCGAAACGCCGTATTCGTTGGCGATCGCGGCCGCGACCTGCGTGGCCGACGTCGCGTCGAGGTCGAGGATGACGACGTCCCACCCGTCGCGAGCGTAGCGCCGGGCAGTAGCCAGCCCGATTCCCTGCGGCGAGGTCGCTCCTGTGACGATCGCGGTTCGACGGCTGCTCATGTGGTCCTCCTTGTAACGGCGCCACCCGTACGGGCAGCAGGATCGTCGACCACGACCACGACCGTGTCGGCGTCGACATCGACACCGTACGCCCCGCCACTGTCGACAGTCAACACGTAGTAGTTGACATCCGGTAGTCGACGGCGCACACTGGTGCGCAGTCGCCGCATGAGCGACGATCAACGACGATGGAAGGTGTTCCATGAGCAATGACGCTCTACAGATGCGCGGCCCGGTGCACGGAACGAAAGACGTGAAGCGCGTCGCGCTCGGCTCGAGCGTCGGTGCGGTCATCGAGACCTATGACTTCATCGGCTTCGGCACGGCCGCGGCTCTGTACTTCGGAACCGTGTTCTTTCCGGGAACCGATCCTGTGACCGGCACACTGTTCTCCTTCGCCACCCTCGGCGTCGGGTTCGCGGCCCGACCGATCGGTGGCATCATCGGCGGGCACCTCGGAGACAAGCTCGGACGCAAGCCCGTCCTTGTCGCGTCCTTGATCGTGATGGGGCTGGCGACTTTCCTGATCGGCTGTCTGCCGACCTACGAGACCGTCGGCGTCTTGGCCCCGATCCTGCTGGTCGTGGTACGGATCGTGCAGGGGCTGGCCTTCGGCGCCGAGTGGGGCGGCGCGATCCTGATGACCTACGAGCACGCTCCATGGACCCGCAAGGGCTTCTTCACCGGCCTGGTGCAAGCCGGATTCCCCGTCGGCCTGCTCCTGGCGAATCTCGTCTTCCTCTCGAGCGGCGTTCTCCCGGGTGACTGGGCCTGGCGCGTGCCGTTCCTGGCCAGCATCATCCTTGTGATCGTCGGGCTGATCATCCGATCGAAGGTCCCGGAGTCCCCCGTCTTCGAAGACGTCAAGACGGCCGGCATCATCGTGAAGTCCCCGATCACGCAGGTGATCCGTGAGGATTGGCGCAACATCGTGCGCGGCATCGGCCTGCGGATCGCGGAGACGGCCGGTTACGCCGTTGCGATCACTTACATGATCAGCTACCTCAACACCACCGAGCTCGCCGTGCGTGATGAGACGCTGACCGCGTTGTGCATCGCGGCAGCGATCGGGGTGATCGCCACTCCCGCCTGGGGCGCGTTGACCGACCGGGTCGGCCGACGGCCGGTGTACATCTGGTCCACGGTCTTCGCCGTGCTGTTCGGCATCCCGATGTTCCTGATGGTGAACACCGGCGTCTTCGGTCTCATCGTCATCACCTTCGCCGTGTCCTACGCCGTCTGCCAGAACTCGCTGGCCGGCGTGCAGGGTGCCTGGTTCCCCGAGCTATTCCAAGCGCAGACCCGCTCTTCGGGGGCATCGCTCGCCTACCAGATCTCGGCCATGGTGTCCGGCTTCACCCCATTCATCACCACGCTGCTGTTCCTCGGGATGGGTTGGCTCGGCCCCGCGCTCCTCTTCAGCGTCTACGGCGCGATCGGCCTGATCGCCGCGCTGCTCACCCGCGACACCTGGGGCGAGCGTGAGCGTCGACTCGGCGCAGAAGCTGCCGCATCGACCCTGCAGACCGCGTCGGTCTGACGCCGGATTTGAAAGGACCCACCATGACCGCCATCACCGACACCGCACCGAGCGAGAAGCTCAGCACGGCCGATCGAGTGCGCCGCATCGACGACGCCGCCTATCGGATCCGGCATCACATCCTCGACATGGGCGAGGTTCAGGGCCAGGGCTACGTCGGTCAGGGCCTGGGCGCCGCGGACCTGCTCGCAACGGTCTACGCCGACCAGCTGCGCTACCGGGCCGAGGACGATGAGTGGGACGGCCGCGACCGGTTCCTGCTCTCCACCGGCCACTACGCGATCGGCCACTACGCCGCTCTGGCCGAGGCCGGCATCATTCCGGTCGAGGAACTGAGCACCTACGGCTCCGACGACTCCCGCCTCCCGATGTCTGGCATGTCCACCTACACGCCGGGTATGGAGATCTCGGGTGGATCGCTCGGCCACGGACTCGGCGTCGCGGTGGGCCTCGCCCTCGCGCTGCGCTTGCGCGGCAACGACGCGCGAGTAATCAACTTCCTCTCCGACGGCGAGATCGACGAAGGATCCACCTGGGAGGCCGCGATGGCCGCCCACCACCACCGATTGGGCCGCATCATCGCCACCGTCGACGTCAATGCACTCCAAGCGGACGGCAAGACGGACACTGTGCTGCGCACCGAACCGCTTGTCGCGAAGTGGGAATCCTTCGGCTGGTTCACCCAGCGCGTCGACGGCAACGACACCGCAGCATTGCTCACCGCGTTCGAGGAGGCCACCAGCCGGTCGCAGGCGAGCGGACAACCGGCAGTGATCCTCTGCGACACCCGCGTGGGCCGAGGCGTCCCCCTCCTGGAGAACCGCGAGAAGGCGCACTTCATGCGCATCGATGAGAACGAATGGCAGATCTGCCGCGACCAGCTGAGCGCGGCCCGCGAAGGGAACGCAGCATGACCACCACCACCACCCCGGCTCCACCGAAGCTCAAGACGTCGGCAATGATCGCCTCGTTCGCCGACCCCGGTCAGAAGACGGCCTCCGCACCGTTCGGTCACGCCCTCGCGAAGCTCGCCGAAGCCGACCAGCGCATCGTCGGGCTGACCGCCGACCTCGGCAAGTACACCGACATGCATATCTTCCAGCAGGCCTACCCAGACCGGTTCTTCCAGATGGGCATGGCCGAGCAGGTGCTCTTCGGTGCCGCCGCCGGCTTTGCGGAAGGCGGCTTCATCCCGTTCGCGTCGACATACTCGGTCTTCGCCGCGCGACGCGCTTACGACTTCCTGTGTCTGGACATCGCCGAGCCGAATCTCAACGTCAACATCGTCGGAGGCTTGCCCGGCCTGACCACCGGCTACGGCCCCAGCCACCAGGCGACAGAGGACATCGCCATCTTCCGGGGCATGCCGAACCTCACTATCGTCGACCCATGCGACTCCGTCGACATCGAGCAGGCCGTACCACAGCTGGCCGCAGCGGCTGGCCCCAGCTACCTCCGTCTGCTGCGGGGCAAGGTCCCCACCGTGCTCGATGAGTACGACTACACCTTCGAATTGGGCAAGGCGAAGGTTCTGCGCGGCGGGTCCGACGTCGTCTTCGTCTCGAGCGGCCTGATGACGATGCGGGCTCTCCAAGCCGCCGACAAGCTCGCTGGACACAAGATCGACGTGTCCGTGGTGCACTCCCCCACCATCAAGCCATTCGACGCAGACACTGTGGTCGCCGAGCTCGACACGCCGCGGTTGGCACTCACCCTGGAGAACCACTCAGTTGTCGGCGGTCTTTTCGAGACGGTTGCCGCGGCGCTCACGCGCCGAGGTGTCGGCCGGAAAATAGTCCCCATCGCACTGCCCGATGCGTTTCTGGACGCCGGCGCACTGCCGACCCTGCACGATCGCTACGGACTCAGCACCGACCGTATCGTCGCACAGGTCCTCGCCGAGCTCGGGTAGTGGTGGTGGGCGCTCGTAGACTACAAGCGACTGTCAACCACCTGATGTCGACAGCGCCCACCATCCCCGAGGACCTATGGCCATCGAATCCACCGCCCTGGCGGGTCTCGAGCGCGTCAATCTGCGTCAGCTCGCCCTGAATGCGCTGCGCCGAGCCATCACCTCCGGTGAAATCGCTCCCGGCACCCACCTCTCCGAGGTCGATCTCGCGCAACGGCTTCGGATCAGCCGCGGCACTCTTCGCGAGGCGATGCGCGAGCTCGAACAACAAGGGCTGATCACGGCCGGCGCCCGGGGGCGCATGCTCGTGCGGGTGCTGACGCCGAAAGAGATCCACGACATATTCGACGTGCGCGGAGCCCTGGAATCCCTCGCCGCGCGAAGGCTGGTCGAAAGCGAGGACCGGGAGTCATCGCTGACTCGCGTCCGCGAAGCGTTGGCGGCGATGGCCGCCGCTTCGACCGACGCACTCGAGGCCCGCATCGAGGCTGACCTCGAGTTTCATCGCTCACTCGTGGCGGCGACCGGTAACGCCACGTTAGTCAGCAGCTGGGAGGCACTGGAGGGATCGATCCGGATGTCGATCATGTACGGCGGCTTCGAACGCGCGACGACCAACATGAGCATCGAACGGCACCGCGAGATCGTCGACGCCATCGAGAGCGGCGACGTCTCGCTCGCCCGCGAAACGATCATGGCGCACATGCGCAGCGCCTCCGAAAACCTGGTCAACACCTAGGCCGACTGATGCGAAACAGCGCCCGCCGAGGCCTCAGGCCGAACGACCTCGAAATCGCGTGATCGCAGAGGCGTCGATGGGACCCGAATACCACACTCTTCGCGTGGGTGAATATGTCAGGCCGCTCCGGCCGGCTGGAGATTGCATAACCGCCACGGAGGGACCTTCGGACCACGAGAACGTAGATGCCGCCCGAATCCATCGCCGTTCCGACCGTCCCGGGCAAGTACCGCCTCTTCACACTCGATTCGACCGGTGCAGCGTCATCTCCATCGACCGGAGTGATCTGGCGGACAACCTCTGCACCCGTCGATGCGACGATCCCGGAGACACGAACCGGTCGATGCCTGGGCTTCGGAGGGGCGGATTCTCGCGCGGTACTGGCCGATTGCGACTCCGGTGCAGACCAGAAGTTCACGTAGACGACGGACCGGGAGCTGCGCGTTCTCGGTAAGTGCCTGTCGGCCGCCGGCGGGAGCCGATCGCTCGAGACCCCGGCCGCGAGGGAGACCTGCACGGGATCGTTCGATCAAAAGTGGGAATTGATCAGCAACGGCAACATCGTTGGTGTCGGCTCCGGCCTCTGCCTGGACGGATTGGGCGGTGGCAACAGTAGCGGCACACGGATCGGTCTCTGGACCTGCACTGACGCGGTCAATGAGATCTGGCGCATCACATCATCGCCACTCGTGGCGCCGGCCGTCACTGTGAACGCCGAGTCGCGCTGCATCTCGGGGAAGGCCTATGTCGTGACGACCCTTCGCAACGACGGCCCGGCGCCGGTAGCAGCGACCGTGAAGTCGGGCTACGGAGAGAAATCGTTCACCGAGGTGGCCCCTGACCGCAGTGTGTCGACAACGATGAACAGCAGGATCGTCGCGATTCCCGCCGGTCAGGTGACGACGACCGTCACGACAGGAACCGCCACATCGACGACGACGTCGTCGTACCTCGCGATCGCCTGCCGGCGACCGAGCCGAGGTGTGATCGCGCCGACATCGGGCTCAGGCGGCAGCACACACGCCCCAGGTCCGATCGGGTAAGAACGACGGAGAGCGTGACCTCTTCGGATCGACGAACCAAAATACATCTGAAGAATAGTGTTCTCGAACGCACCTGCAGCACCGAACGTTCGGCACAGTTCTGTCGAATGAGGTGGGAAGAACGGCGAAAACGCGCGGTCTGCATCATCTCAGAATGAGACTCGCACGAACGCACCCCCTAAAGGGGCAGTACGTCTCGACGAGCGATTCGTAGGATGTTATTGCGTTGTTTTCAATAATCGTTCGAAGTCCATCCGGGAAGGATTCTGATGTTCGAGCACGCTCGCCCGTACGCTGCCAGCGTTTCATTCTTGCCGATCACGTCGGGGCGCGAACCCGGTCGAGGTGACGGGCCACGCCGGGAAGTGATGCGGGACCGGCCGGCCCTTGCGGCGTGCCTTGGGCGACGAACACGAACCTTTCCGGCCCTCGACCCGACCGGCCGAACCGGCCATCGGGCCCCTAGACCGCTCGGGTGTCATCAGGACGCTCGACGACGATGAAAGGCGATAAATGTCCCGGACAACGAAGTCCAGAACGAATACCCGACTCTTCGGTGCGTTCGCCGCGACCGTGTTCGTCGGCCTGACGACGCTGGTGGTTGGCACCCCGGCCCAGGCCGTCGCAGCACCCATCGGTACCGGCAGCGCCCAAGAGATACGCAACCAGCACAGCAGCATGTGTCTCGACAACTGGGATTCCGGAACTCTACCGGGCACTGAGGTCAGGCAATACACCTGCGGAGAGGGCGACGTCCAACGTTGGACGGTCACCGACCTCGGCACGGGTTTTGCCGAGATCAAGAACGTCCTCAGCGGGCTGTGCCTCGACAACCTGAATGCCGCCACCACAGCGGGTTCGCCCGTTGCCCTGTGGACCTGCTCCGGCAGCACCAATCAGCAGTGGAGGATCACCGATGTCGGTGGTGGCGCGACTATCGTCAACCGCCACAACGAGCTGTGTCTCGAGATCCCCGCCTACGACCAGACAGATGGCGCCTCCGTCGGCCAGTGGACCTGTAATGGCGGGAAGAACCAACGCTGGGTGCTGTCAGATCCAACCTGGGAGAAGATCACCTGGTCGCTCGAGCGTTCCTCGAACCCGTCTGCCGACGAGCAAGACGCTTACGACAGGATCACCTGGGCGATGGATCGCGCTGTCGAGCGCTACAACCGCCTGGACAACATCCACCGCCATCTGACCGTCTCCTACGCCCCGTGGGTCGAGACGGCTGACGCGAACATCTCCGGCAACATCCGCTTCGGCTGGAATCGCGCCTACATGGAAGAAGGTACGGCTCTGCACGAAATGTCGCACACCTTCGGTGTCGGTCAGTCGAACGCGTTCTTCAACAAGTGTCAATACGGAGGCTGGGATTCCGCGCAACCGTTGCTGCAGACCTGGGACGGCTCTGGGGCGACGCTCAACTGCAGCGGTGTGCACATCTACCCTTACGGCCTGAACTACAACAGTGAGTACGGAGGGCAAAGCTTCGACCGGCATGTGAAGCTCGTGCAGGCCATGCTCACCGACGGCATGTAAGACGCCCGTCCGAGGTGCGGCCTGGTCCAAGAAATTCTTCACCCCTGTGAAGAAGTCGATTGGGCCGGGCTGCACGTCTGGCGACACACCAGCCGCGGTGACACATACGTCGCTGCGCTCCTGGACCCTTCACCCGCTTCGAAACCGCCGCCGTGGAAGAACCACTCGACGCGGTCCCGGTGATGGTCCTTCGACTCGCTCCGCCCACGGATACGCCGAAGAACACTGGCAGCCGGTAGAGGCAAGGCTCGGCCAGAGTCTCTCCTCCTCCAGCAATCGACATGAGGTTGGTATCGTCGTCATGTGGGGGTTCCCGCGTATGGGGTTACGCGCGGAGGGGCGGTGGCGGACACAGATGACTGGCGAGCGTCGACAGCGAAATCCCTCCATCAACGATGTCGCCCGTGCTGCCGGCGTCTCCGCCCAGACCGTCTCGCGAGTTGCCACTGGGGCTGGGGCAGTGCGAGAAGCGACGCGTTTGCGCGTGGTCGAAGCGATGACCGCTCTGGGCTATCGACCGAACGGTGCGGCGCGGGCTCTGAAGTTCGGCCGATTCCACAGCATCGGCGTGATCATGTTCTCGCTGGAGTCATACGGGAACATGCGTACACTCGACGCAATAGCGACCGAGGCTGCTGCGGCCGGGTACTCGGTCAGCCTCATTCCGTTGCCCACGGCCTCTCGTGCGACTGTATCCGGTGCGTTCGCCCGACTCCATGAAGAGGCCGTCGACGGGATCGTCATCGTGATCGAGGCTCACCGGCTCGCGGATTCCGATATCCGCATCCCGGACGGCCTCCCCGTTGTAGTCATCGATTCGGACGCAAGCTTCCATTATCCCGTGGTCGACACGGATCAGAATCAGGGAGCGCGACTTGCGACGGAACACCTGCTGGCCCTTGGCCATCAGACCGTGTGGCATGTGGCTGGGCCACAGAACTCGTATTCGGCGCACCGGCGAAGACTCTCGTGGGAGCGGACCCTTCAGGAGCATCGCGCCGCAATCCCGCCGGTGATCATCGGGGATTGGACCTCGGCGTCCGGTCTGCTCGCCGGCGCCCGCCTCGCCGTCGAGCCTGAGGTCACCGCAGTCTTCGCCGCGAACGACCAGATGGCGCTCGGAGTGCTGAACGCGCTGCACACGGCTGGCCGTCGGGTACCGGAGGACATCAGCGTGGTCGGCTTCGACGATCTCGCCGAATCTGCGGCATTCTGGCCGCCACTGACGACCATTCGCCAAGATTTCGCTCTTGTAGGCCAGAAGTCGCTCCGTGTCCTCCTCTCGGCGATCGAGCATCAGCCCATCGCGCCGACGGAGCTCGTGCCCACGAAACTGATCATCCGAGAAAGCACGGCGGAGCCCCCGTCCCTCAGGACACAAGGATGATGACGGTCCTCGATCCAGGGCGGCGACGCTGAGATGCCTCGCCGCCCCGGTCATCACTCGAAGAGCGACAAGGTCAGGATCGAGCTGTAGGCCCCAGGTGCCGTGGTCACAGGTACTTTCAGGAACAGTTCCGCGTTGGCGTCCCATGTTCCGATGGCCGATTCGGAGTCGAGTGACATAGCGAGCAACTCCTGATCGACGAGGCCCACGTTGTTCGGCGGACCGTCGAGCACGGTGTCGACCTGCGGGCCGGGTGCGACTTCGCCCGTACCGTCAGGATCAGCAACGTCCGGAGTCCACCCGAGGTGATCCGGGCTGATCGGGTCCTGAGTTCCTGCGCCGACGAATTCGCTGGATGACCCCAGGACGTACCAGAACGCACCGTCCGGAATCTCGTCGGCCGTACGGGTGTCGGTCACGGTCACGGTGGGGAGGTCGCCGACGAATTGTCGAACGGTGGCGTCCGATCCGGATTCGGTCAATGTCGTGCTTGTTCCCGCGACAGTCATCGCGAGAACACCGGGCGCGACGAGGTCGGAGATGCTGACATTGACGTCGACGTCGCTCGAGTCGCCGACGGGTTCCGCGGCGGATGCGGCAGAGGCGACACCTCCGAGGAGCAGGCAGCCGACCGTGATGGCCGTTGCGCGGTATGCAGTAGTTCGCTTCATGAGGGTGATCCGTTTCTCGGACAGCAAGCGCTGACCGTTCGTTTCGTCGACGATCGATGCAGTTCGTTGACGTGAGGGGTTGGGTCTAGGTTTCGAGTTCGTCGATCGCCGCCGACAGCGTGGACGTTGCCCCGCTGAGTTGGGACTCCGACGCGTCGGCGTCGTTCATAGTGGACACGGCACTTGCCAGGCTGGACCGGAACGTCGCCCAGTCCTGCGCGGCGTAGTCGGCTTCGTCGAGACGCTCGGCACGCTCGAGTTGGGCCTGGAGTGACTGTCGCTCGTCCGCCGTTGCGAGCGGACTCTTGACCACCAGGTAGTCCAGCTCGGCCTTGAGTCCTCCGGCCGCCGCGCGCGCGTTGGTGATCTCGATCTCATGGGGGCCGTTGCTCAGTCCGGTGATGGAGGCGAGCCGGAGCCGATGGCTGTCCGGAAGATCATTCAGATTCACCGTCGATCTCGGGACTCCGTCGACCGAGATGACGAAAGTGCCGAATACGCGGCCCCCGTCCGTGTTGTTCTTCGTGCCGTAGACGTCGATGCCGGTACCGCTGAACGAGTGCTGCGCCTTGGCGCCCACCGCATCATCGACGTAATGCAGCGTCGACTCGAGGTTTCGGGCGTCCTGGTTCCAGACTTTCCATTGCGGAGAGTACGTGATCGCCGAGGATGCGTCGTCGATGGTCACCTCTTCGATCGGATTGCCGTAGACGCGGATCGCGATCGTGCTCTTCACCCCGGAACCGTCCGTTGCGGTCGCGGTCACCGTGGCCGTGCCGTTCTTGGATCCCGCGACAACCGCCCCGTTCGTGCCGACCGTGGCGATCGACGAATCGCTCACCGACCACGAGACATTCGAGTTCGTCGCGTTCGCCGGCACAGCCTGCGCGACGAGTTGGAGGGTGCCTCCCGCCGACCCGATCGCAGTCGCGCCGGTCTCCGAGCGGAGGGCGATCGACTGAACAGGAACGATTCCCGCGTCGAGGACCCGCAGAGCGTCGAACTCGATCTTGCGCCCACCCGTCGGGCTCGCATCCCCGGTGACCACCACTCGCAGGTCGTGCACCCCGCGTGGCAGGCCGTCGGCGATGAGATGCTCCTGCTGGACCTTCGAGGTCGCCGAATAGAGACTGTACGGCTGGCTGGAGACCTTCGCCCCATCGATGTAGAAGTCGACAGAGCTCAGGGCCGAGTACGTCGGGGAGATGAAGGAGACACCGGTGCCGAGGAAGTCCATCGAGATACTTTCTCCGCCAGAGGTCGACTCGATGTACTTGATCGTCCCGTCGTGATGCTTCGCGTCCTCCCAGTTCGCCCAGCCACCGGTATAAGAGATACGCGGGCTGCGATCATCGACGATGCCGGCGCCGCGTATGTCGACGACCTGTGCCGGCGCGGAGGGGCGAGAGGAAACTCCTCCCAGTTCTGCCGAGACACGGTAGCGGTAGACCCCCGCGTTCTGGGCGGCGGATTCGTCCGTGAAGGTCGTGCCGGACACAGATCCGTTGACAGTGGTGAACGCACCATCCGCTACGGAACGCTCCACGATGTAGCTCGTCCCGGCCGGAGAATCGCTGGACCAGCGCACGTGCACCGCGGTATCGGACGAGCGCAGGGCCGCGACGTCGTTCGGTGTCGTGGCATAGCTGCCGGCCACAGGCAGGGCCGAGATCGTGTAGGTGTGCCCTGCCCGGGTCGGGAAGGAGACGCGATCGCTCGTGAGAACGGTGGGGCGGATCACCCCTCCGTCCGCATCGATGATCGTCGCGCCCGAGAGACCGGCGTATTCCCCGACGAAATCGCCCCCGGAGCCCGACGTTACGGAGATCTTCGAGGCACGGGAGTCGTTCCAGTCGATCCCGATCTCGAAATCGCCTCGGGCCAGAATCCCGTCGACCTGCCCCGAAGACCATCCCGAAGGAAGCGCCGGCAGGATTGAGACATAACCCATGTTGCTCTGCATCAACATCTCGTTGACACCGGAGGTGTAACCGAAGTTCCCGTCGATCTGGAACGGTGGGTGGGTGTCGAAGAGGTTCGAGTAGATCCCGGTTCGGAAGAGCTGCTCGATGATCTTCAACGACCGGTCGCCGTCGCCGATCCGCGCCCAAGCGTTGAGTCGCTGAGCGATGCCCCAGCCGGTAGCCGCGTCGCCACGATCGTTGAGCGAAACCTCGGCCGCCGCGAGATATTCAGGAGTCTCCACCGAAATGAGGTCGCCCGGGAAGAGGCCCAGGAGCTGCGAGAGGTGGCGGTGGTTGCGCTGCGCCCCCGGAACGCTGTTGAGAGTGGTCTCCTCATACCATTCCTTGATCTGGCCGCTGGCTCCTACTTCAACGGGATCGAGTCGAGCCTTCGTCGCCTCCCACTTCTGCACGAGTTGCGCATCGACGTCCAGGGTCTGGGCGGCGACGATGACGTCGTTGTACAACTGCCAGATCAGCTGCTCCTCGTAGAAGTTGCCGTTGGTGATCGGGCCGTGTTCGGGCGAATACGTGGGTGAGGAGATGAGTCGACCGGTCGCGGCGTCCTCGACCAAGGTCTGGTCGTAATACTTCGTCGCCTCCCTCATCATCGGATAGATCACGTCGCGCAGGTACGTTTCGTCGCCGGTGTACTCGTAGTACTCGTAGACGTTCTGAAGAATCCACGGCACAGCGGCAGGCGACCAACCCCACGTGAACTGCCAGCCGGGAGTCGTCCAGCCGAACGGCGTGTTCTGGGTGTGAGCGGTGAAGCCGTTCTCCGGGTTCTCCGGCGTGCTCGTGACACCCGCATACACCTCGGCGGTGACACGGCCGGGTTCGCGCAGGCCTTCTACATAGTCGACGAGCGCAGTTGCGGTCTCGGGCAGATTCGCCGAGTAGGACGGCCAGTAGTTCATCTGCAGGTTGACGTTCATGTGGTAATCGGAACCCCAGGGCACGGGGCTCGACGAGTTCCCGCTGACCCGATCGGCCCAGATCCCCTGCAGATTCGACGGCAGCGTCCCCTGCCGCGACGAGGCGATCCCGAGGTATCGGCCGTATTGGTAGAGAGTCACCTCGAGCGTTCGCTTCTCGATCGCGCTCGCGGTCGATGCCCGGTAGCGAGCTAGGAGCTCGTCCGTCGGGTCCGAGGCGACTTGGGATCCGAGCTGGAGGTGCACACGAGCGTAGAGCTCGCGGTAGTCGGCGAGGTGCCGCTTCCGCACAGCGCTGTATCCATCGGTCGCGGCGAGATCGGCTCTTCCGCGCACCTCTGCCGCGAGCTGCTCGGCCGACTGGCCAGTCCGATACACGGGGTAGTCGTCTGCATAGTCCGTCGAAGCCGTGATGTAGAGCAGGACCTCGTTCGCGTCGGAGACACGCAGCGCGGATCCGGTTGCGGACAGTGTTCCGCCTGTCGGTACCGCCTTGACGACGGCAGTGTGCTTGAGCTGGTTGTCCGCAAGTGCTCCCGACACGGTGAGGGTGTCGCCCGAGACGGTCGTGCTTGCACCACCGAGTCGGAAGCCGAGCGAGACGTCGACGTCGAGCGCCCCCGCCTTCGAGGCAGTCAACTTCGCGACCATCACGTTGTCGGGATAGCTTGCGAAGAACTCACGGGTGTAGTGCACACCGCCCTTGTCGAACTCGACGGAAGCGGTCGCCGTCTCGAGATCCAGCGAACGACGATAGTTCGTCACACCGGACGCGTCGAAGCCGTAGTCCAAGCCGATCTCGCCGTATCCCTCGTACGCTCCGTAACCCTCCTGAGCTCCGATGAGCGAGTCCTGCGCGAGACTCTGAGCTTGAGCGGTCTGACCATCCGCAAAGAGGTCCTGCACTTCCCGCAAAGCAGCGCCGTCGCGACCCTTCTCCTCCAGATTGCCGCCGTTGTAGCCGGGACGGGACGCGCTGGGACCGCCGGACCACAACGATTTCTCATTGAAGGCGAGGCGTTCCTTGCCTATCTCGCCGTAAACGGTCGCACCGATGTTTCCGTTACCGATCGGGAGGGTGCGCTGCTGCCAGATCTGGTTCTCCGTCGTACTCCCGAAGGAGTCGCCACCGACATCGATCCGGGAGCCGGCTGATGCGGGCTCGTCATACCAGAGCCGCATGTCCTGGTCGGCGACCGGAACGGTGGCCGCTCCGGCAGATTCCGGCGAATCGATGAGGCCGAGGGGCGCCAGGAGGGCAGCAGCAGCGATCACGGCGATCGGGATCCGCCGCCATGGACGCGAGTTCGAACGGTTCGTCATCAGTCTCTTCCTCGGGTCCACGTCGTCATGGGGTGTGTTTCGCATCATTACGTCAGCATCCGAAGGCTGCGTAGGGAGCAGAACTCGTCGATGTTCGGCCATCGGTCGTCCGCGCTTCAACCGTCACTGCGCCCGCCGGCACGGAGGTCTTACGGGTGTTCAACGTGCTCGATGACGTCTTTCCCGACCCCAGGGACGGGACCGACTTGTTCCCGTAGCTCGAAGAAAGCTGAAGCGAGACTGCGAACGGACTCGTGTTCGTGACCGAAATGGCGAGATAGACGCTGCCGCTCACGCAGCGCGGCGTCGCCGAGGATGTGACAGTGATCCCCGACGCGACCTCGAGGGTCACGTCGGCGGGCGGCATTGTGAACGTCACCGTCGGCGATGCCAGCTGTTCCGGAGTAAGTTGCACCCCAGTCGCCTTCCAACCGGGGAACGTCCCCGTATTCGTCGCAGTGATCGTCACGAGCTGAGCGGCTGAACCGGTCCCGCCGCCGGGAACGACACCCGCCGCAGCGAAAAGTCCTGTGGCCGCCCGATAGGGGTGATCACCGGATCCATCTCCGAGACGGGCAGCGCCGCCGACGACGCGCACCGCTGAAAGCGGAACCAATTCGCTCGGCTTCGGCCCGAAGAGAGACAGCCCCTCGAACGAGGTTGCCGACGACGACCATCCGTTGACGCCGGTGCGGTAGTAGACCGGGAGTGATGTCGTCAGCCCGACACGCTTGTTCATTGCGAACGGCGAAGGCGCGTAGATGCTGGTGAGGTTCGCGGCGGCAGTGAAGGGGACGGACGGCGCGGCCGTGAGGCTCGGCGGAAGCGCTGCGTCCCGCAGGGAGCGATTGCTGGCGAAGGCTCCGGTTCCGACCTCCTTGACCACACCGTTCCCGGCGAGGCCGGTGTCGGTGATCGCGGTCGCGCCGGCGAACGCGAAGTCGCCGATCGCCGTGACGCTCCGGTTCTCGGCGAGCCCGGTCGAGGTGAGTGCGACAGCCCCGCGGAACGCTTTGTCGCCCACCGCAACGATCCGGTACCGCTGGCCGTCGTGGGTCACCGACTCCGGAATCGTGAGAGATCCAGCCGCTGAGGCGGCGATGGCCCGGGCTGAGCCGTTACCGATACTCACCTCGCCAAGCGCGGATCCGGGTGCACGGACCACGGTGAACGTCGTCTTCACCGTCGTCCCTCCGACGATGACGCCCGGGCCCGCGAAGGTGGTGCCGGGGTCAGCAGCCATCGCTTGAGTGGCGGGCACCACAGCTGCCACGAGGGCTACGGCAGCGCCGATGGCCCACCAGGTGCGAAGCCGCCGTTGCGCGGACCTCGGTCGTGCCGTCTGGTCGATCATGATCTCGTCTCGCCCTCGTTCGGGTGTTGGTTTGTTCACTTGGTGCAGGCGATCGCCGGGTACGCGACCGTCGCGGAATAAGGTTCGAGGCCGTCTGCCACTCCCGTGAACGTCACGGACCCAGCCGGGATACTCGCCGAACGACTGTTGAAGCTCGTCGACACCGACTTGCCGGGTTGGATGATGACTCCGGCCTTGTTGCCGTAGGCGGTCGTGATCGACACGGTGGCGGGCTTCGTGTCGGCGTTCGTAACCGTCGTCGCGAGATAGGCCTTACCCGAGATGCAGCGCGGAGCCACGGTCGTCTGAAGTGCCAGGGTCGCCGACTTCAGACGATCAAGCGCAGCCTGGAGCCTCGTTGCGGACGCGGCGTAGTCCGATGCGGTAGATCCGGGTGCTCGATAGATCGAGTAGGCGGAGTCGAATTCATCGCCGAGCGCGGTCCGGGCCGCGGGCTGCGCCTGCGAGACCGTGCCCGATTCGATGACCTTCAGTACGCCCGCCACCACCTGGAGCAGTGCCCGATACGGCGGAGCCGGGGTGGCGGCGACAGCCGGATTGGAGCCGGATTCGAGGTAGTCGATCCCGGCTTTGCCAGTACTCACGAGACGCACGGTGTGCTGCCCGGCGCTGAGGGCAGAGGAACTCCAGGCCACACGGTAGGAGTTGCTGCCGTCAGCGACTCTCGTCGAGACGGTGGTCTGCTTGGTTCCGTCGATGTAGACCTCGAAGCCGGATTGGCTGCCGTCGAACTTGGCGCCGATGCGCACGTACTCACCGCTGAATGTCCACGACAGCTCCGAGCCGGCGACGTCGGTGAACGTCTCCGTACCGGCGTAAGCGGCACTGGTCGGGTAGTTCGACCACATTCCGGTCTTCTGGAGCCCGCTGTTCTCTCCGTCGATCTTCTGCTGCCACTGGATGGATTCGGCTGGGAAAGAAGTCAATCGATCCGGGTCCGCACTGATGCGAGCGACCGTCGAGAGCCGTTCCAGGTTCTCGGCATCCCAGACGCTGACCGTCGCATACTGACCGGTTATCGATCGGCTGACCGGGGTCACGATGTCGGTGGTCGCGGTGGCGCCGCCGGCGAGGTCGAGGTTCTGCTTGCGCAGTTCGAGCAGCGTCCCATCGGCCTCGTAGATGCCGATTCCCGCGGTGACCTTCCGCGCCGTCGTCGTCGGGTTCGAGACCGTGACCGACGCGCGGAAGTCGTCACCTGCGCGCAATTGATCGCTCATCCCGGCGACGGTCGTGTTCAGCGCCGCTCCGGATCCGGAGATGTCGCGGATCGCGCCGAAGAGACGCAGATCGGCCCAGTCAGTGTGGTCCTTGCTGTCGGACCCGTTCGGCTCAGTGATCAGACGCAGCTCCTGGACGCCATCGACGGACAGGTCGAAGGGAGCGACATCCGTGTCAGAGAGTTCGCGAGAGAAAATGAGGCGGTCGTCGGCATAGATCTCGAAGAGTGCATCCGAACCGGAGACCTCGTCGTCAATGCCGGCCACACCCGCGAGACGCGTGAATTTGCCGGAGAGATCGACAACGGCCGCACTGTCGGCGTGCAGACCCACACCCTTCGCATAACTCGTGCCGCCAACCGAGATCGGCTTTCCGTCAGCAGAGCGGTCCTTGACCTTGCTTCCGTATCCCGTGGTGACGTTGTTCGTGTAGTCGAGCATGTCCGAGACGTAGACACCGTCGGCCGAGTACTGGGGGCTCTGGGCCGCATCGAGCCCGAAGACCTGCAACTCGGCGAGAGAAGCCCGCTGTTGAGCGGAGAGATCAGGGAACGAGACGCGGATCGATTCGGCGTAGAGGCCGTTGAGCGACTCCTCCAACGGGCGGCTCGCTACGGTCGCACTCGTGTATCGAGCGACTGTCGTCCACGACTTGTCCGCCGCCTGGGCTTCGAGGGTGAAGGGGAGAGCAGAGCCGACGAAATCGAGGCGAACCTTGTACACGTACTGCGACACCTCCAGGAAGGAGGAGATGCTCTGGCCGGGGCCCTCCACAGCGGCCGTCCAAGCGGTGCTCGGATTGCCGTCCGCGGCACGAGCTCGACCGTTGCCAGCCTGCTCGGAGGTCGCGGTCAACGGCCGGGACAGAGCCTTGTTGACGTCGCCGTACGGAGTGGGTGCGGCGATCACGGTCTCTTGTGCGCCCCACAGACTCGCGTTCGCAAAATTCGCGGGCTCTGTCTCACCGGCGGCTCCGACGACGTCCGTCGTCGTCACCTGGAACGTCGCATCGGGGAGCCCCGGTGAGCTCGCGGTGATCGTCGACGTGCCGGCGAAGTACGAACGGAACGCGATCGCGGCCTTGCCATCGAAGAGATTCGTACCGGGAACGAAAGCGTAAGTCTTGCCGCCGGGAAGTACTCCTGGCCCGCTGGTCACGCTCAGCGTCACCGGTCGGGTGTCACTCACCCACGTGCCCGCGGCATTGCGCAGCGTGACCTCGAGCTGGGTGTCGGTCCTGCCGTCGTCCGTGATCGTGGCGCCGGAGTACTTCGAGGGTGAGAGAGTCATCGCCGTTGCTGTGCCAGCGGTAGAGGATTCCCGCGCGACCGGAACCGGATCGGCCACAGTCGTCAAGCCGGTCCACCGCGCCTTGTTCGCGCGATACCAATACCACTGGTCCTTCGGGATCCGGCTGTAGTCGATCATCCCCATCCGGGCGAGCCCGGCGCCTCCAACGGAACCGTGATCGAATCCGGCCCACAGTGTGAGCCCGGCGCTGTTCTTCTCCAGTTGGAAAGTCTGCGAATCGTTCGGGGACGCGACGTAGTCGTAGTGGGGATCATATGAACCAGGACGATCGGATGTGTAGGAACCGTACTCGGCCACAATGTTCGGCATCGTGGTGTTCTCGATGTCGCCGCCATCGCCGTTATAGCCCGCGATGTCACTGACACTGAGTTGATCGAAACCATTTCGCTGCACCCCACCCATCCCCGCCTTGCGGGTCGGATCGAGGCGGTGAGAAATGTCGCGCAATTTACTGACAAGGGCCTTCGCTTTGTCCTGAGTGTCATCGTCGGTGAAGAAGACCTCGTTGCCCATCGACCAGTTGATGATTGAAGGGTGGTTGCGATTTACGCGAATCATGGCCTCGAGGGCATCTTGGGTGCTCTTCTCGAAATTTGCTTCATCAGCTGGGTTTTGGGGGTAGGCGTCGCGCAGCCAGTCGCTGGGCCGGTTGATGGCGCTGCCGTCTTTGCCCGCCTGGCCACCCATACCCCAGAACACGCCCTCGGACCAGTACATGACTCCCAACTCGTCGGCGGCTTGCGCATACGCTGGGTCGTGCGGGTAGTGCGAGCCGCGGATGAGGTTCAGGCCCGCCTCACGGATCATCTGCACATCGCGGCGAAAACCGCTGTTGGAGACGGCGTTTCCCCAGCCCGCCTGATCCTGGTGCGCATTCGCCCCGAAGAGAAGAGTCTTCACTCCATTGAGATAGAACGCGTCCTTCTTGAATTGGGCGCTACGGAAACCGAAGGAACTCTCATAGGAATCGACCACTTGATCGCCCACAACCACCGACGTGGTCACGGTATAGAGCGTCGGATCGGCCGGAGACCAGAGCCGGAGGTCCTTCAGCATCGCCGTCGTGTCCGTGAGTGTCCCGGAAGATGCGTCGATCGTCGCGGTCGCTCCCGCCGCAACCGTGCGGCGGTCGGATTCGAAGGTCGCAAGCACCGTGCCCGCGGCATTCTTCACGGAGTGAACGGCCGACACCTCGGCGGACGTCGCTCCCTCATTCTCTACCTCCGTCTGCACTCGAACATTGGAGCGTTTTGCATCAAGATTCGACTGGAGTTGAGCCTGCGACGGGTAGCTGGCGAGGTCGATATTGCGGTAGTAGGCGGGATCGCTCGTGTCCCAATCCGGGTTCGTGAGGGCTGGAGTCGTGACGGCAGTCCCATACCAGGCGACATGCACGGGGTTGGTCACGCTCAGAGTCACGTCGCGGTAGATTCCGCCGGTGAACTGGTGATCGCCTGCGCGCGGAGCAAGGTCGGGACGCCAACCGTTGTCAACGCTGATCGCAATCTCGTTGGCGCCGGTGCTGACGTACGCCGAGATGTCGACGGCGAAGCCGGAGA
Source organism: Microbacteriaceae bacterium VKM Ac-2855 (assembly GCA_013204985.1). Lineage (GTDB taxonomy): Bacteria > Actinomycetota > Actinomycetes > Actinomycetales > Microbacteriaceae > Rathayibacter. Next base: position 127,151 of record JABMLG010000010.1, on the reverse strand, counting down.
AGCCGCCTCGGTGCGTCGTGACGTGCTGGCCGTTCACCCATATGTCAGTCACTTGGAAGGAGCCCTCGAAGTCGAGTTCGAGGCGCTTACCCGCCCAGTCGGAGCTGACATCGAAGCTCTTGCGGTACCAGCCGACGCCGACGGTGAACTTCTCACCGCCCGCGTCTCCGCCGACTTCGAATGGGGCGTCGAATGAATGCGGGAGGGCGACATCGACCCAGCCGGAATCGTCGAACTCCTTCGCTTTCGCTTCGGGAATGTTCTGGCGCACGAACTTCCATCCGCGGTTGAAATCGAGAGCCGCGCGACCGGCCGGCCCCGTCGCGGCAGCGACCACCGCCGTCGGCGAAGGCGCCGCCGTCGCGGCAGAAGCAGCAGTGGCGGGAAGCCCTGCGAAGAGCAGGGCTCCGCCGACGACTCCGGCGATCATTCGAAGGCTTGTCATTGGTGACTCCATCGTCGTTTCGTGTGCTGAATCGTGCTTATCGCTGAGCGTGCCTGGAGGCAGGAGAGGGGCGAAACCCTCTTTCAGCCGCAGGTCGCGGCGGGATAGGGGGCGGTCGTGGTGCTGGTCACCGGTGCTCCGTTGACCGTCGCCCGAGCTTGCACCGTGATCGTGCCGGCAGGCACGCTCGCCGCTCGAGTACTGAAGACCTGACTGACGGACTTGCCAGGCGCAACCGATGCAGAGCTTGCTGTACCGAAGCTGCTGTTGAAGGTCAGCGCCACAGCGACCGAATTGGCGTTGGTCGCCTGCGCCGAGATCACCACCTTCTTATTCACACACTTCGTGCCAGCGACGACGGGGACCGTCAGTGCGGGCGCGGCGCGTTCATCGAGGGAGACCATCAGCCAGCTCAGCTGAACGTCGGGCGCGCGCGTCTTGGCGAGTGTGAAGGTGATCTGCCCATCGCTTCCGACGGTCACGTTGCCGTACGCCTTCGTCTCGTCCGCGCTGCCGTAGACGTGTTCGTTCTCTACGACGGACCCGTTCACTGTGACCCGCGCCGCCCTGTCGTCCCACTGATCCCAGGGATCTGCGTATCCCGCATAGACCGTGTAGCGACCAGGTTCGAGGCCGCCGAAACGGTATGAGAGGTCGCGACCGCCGACCGCGTAGCGCAGGGTGGAGAACATATTGCCGTCAACGCTGCCGTTGGCGAGGCTGCCCTCGCTCGTGTAACCCCACGTCTTCGCGGTACCGCTGTCGACGCGGAGCGCCTGGTCGGGAAGGCTGTTGAGGAGTGGAGCCTTGCGGTTCGCGGCGTCGACCATGGCGGTCCAGTCAGAGGTTCGCAAGCCGCCGGCGTTGACTGCATAGCGCAGTCCGTCAGGGACCACCGCGACCGTACGTGAGAAGCTGCGACCACCGAAGCCCGGCAAGGTGCCCGTGAGCTGCACGATCCCAGGAGTATCGAAAGAGCCCTTCTGGGTCCATTGCACCGCCTCGGTCCGGATGCGCCCGTTCTGAGTAACGGTGACGGACGGAACATCGAATCGCTGCCCGAGCGTCAGCGCTGCCGGCACGCCCGTCACCGTCCATACGGCGTTCTGGCCGAGGTCTTCGAGCTTCCATTCGTCGCGGACGTCGATCGCGAGGCTGTCCCCTCCCTCGCCCATCGTGATCGGCAGCCACACCATCTGCGCGTTGCGGAGGTCGTCGCCCCCGTTCCACCGGTCGCCCATGTAGATGTATTCGCCGTTTTCTCGGTCGACGGGTACGACGGACGAGGGCTGCGAATTCCATGAATTGCCTTGGGCCCAGGATGGGAACGGGTCTCCGCCCGGCGTCCACGCGCCGAGAATGTCCGTAGTGGAGGCCCATCTCGACGGATTCGGGTTCCAGCCGGTCGTGCCCGAAGTGATGAGGAAGTAGCGGTCGTCGTGTTTGAAGATGGCTGGCGACTCGCGGGATTCATTGACGAAGATCCGGTTGTAGTCGACACCCTGCACGGCTCGGTCCGCGGGAGTCGCTAGGTCGGTGAAGGCCGCGTTGAGCTTCGAGATGAACATCGTTGCGTTCTCTTCACTCGAATAGATGATGTAACCGGACCCGTCATCGTCGACGAACAGGTTCATGTCGCGGGCCATGCCTTTATTGCCGAAAGCACGGTTCGCAGGAACTGCGTCCTCGGGTGCGTAATTGAGGCGGTAGCTGTCGATGTATCGGAAGGGGCCCTCCGGCGAGTCGGCGATAGCCACGCCTGCGTTCGCTTTGGCGTACTGCGCCGTCGACGTTGCGGATGGTCCATCCATGTGAGCCCACATCACCCACTTGCCGGTCGCCTTGTTATAGATCACCTTGGGCCGCTCGATGATCGGCGGCGTGACACCCGGGGTAGGAACGGTGCCGAGATCGCGGTACACGGCGTCCTTCTGAACACTCGTGTACCCGTCGTACAACGAACGGAAGTAGGGCTCATCGAACTGCGCTCGCGAAGAGAGCGACCGCAGCGCCACACCACGGTCCTCCCAGTTGTAGAGATCGGTGGAGCGGTATACGTGGACGCCGGGAGAGGAGAAGGTTCCGTTCGTTCGGTCTTCGCCGTACAGGTAGTACACCGCGCGGCCTTGGCTGTCGGTGGACGGCACGACCTGCCCTCCGTGAGCTTGGATGACGGCGCCGGAGGTATCCAGCCATTCCTGGCCGGGGCGGAAGGTCGCGTACTCGCCGAGCGGCCGCCGCTCAGTCAAGGTCCATTGCTGGTTCGCGCCTCCGTTCGAGCCCCAGAGGCCCACTGCGCTCCCCGTCTGCGTCCGGGCGTCGGCGACATCGAGGACGTCCTCGCGGGAAGCGTTGAGGAGGTTGAACGTGCTTCCGTCGGTGGTGTTGATGAGCCATTGCACGGTGGTGTCGCTCGCGGCCTGCGCGTCGGAGAGGGTCTTGAACGACGTGCTCCCCCCGTTGGAAGCCAGGGCGCGACCATCGGCAAGGCGCAACGCGAAGCGGTCACGGGACGTTCCCGGCTCATCGACGACCAGGGTTGCCTTCCAACTCTGCGTGGCGGCGGATGCGCTGCCGACGGTCCCGAGCACAGCGCCGGAACCCGAGGCTGCGAGCGGCTTAGCGCTCTGCACACCCGTGATCGTGTAGGTGTCGCCGTCCCGCAACGCGGGGGCGGCTTCGGCTACCCCGGAGACACCGTTGACGACGAAGGTCGTGACCGACTTCGCAGGGACGGTGAGGGTTGCCGACTTCGCGGCAGCGTCGACGGCAACGGCCGCGCCGGCGACGAGAGCGTTCGCCGTACGATCGGCGGACGGCGACTGCGTCGTCACGATCGGAGTCACGCTCGCGCCTGGCGCGATCTCGCCGAACCGCGAGAGATCCAGCTTGATGCTGCGGGCGCTGTCCCCGGAGTTGGTGTACACCAGGGTGGCGCCGGATCCGTCGCCGTCGGCGGCGGCCGTGGTGTCGCTGTCATTCACAGCGAGCAGATGGTCACCGGGCTGGATGTAGTGAGTGAAGTTGCGCATCGTGTTGTACTTCGAGTTCACCTGAACGCCGCAGCTCGGGTCAGTCGATCCGTCGGCGAGCCGCCGCCCGGAGTCCCCGTTCGCATCGCAATCGAAGTCGACGAAGATCGACCCCCAGTTCTTCTTCTCGACTTTCTCCATGTTGTAGAGGTCCTCCACCGGCTGCCAGAACACCCAGGCCTCGGATTCGAGTTCTCGCAGGTCCCCGGTGATGTGGGACGAGAGACCGAGCCCGTTCTCGATCGAGTCGGGGTTCCACGAGTCCCCACCCCAGTTGCCTTCGACCTCGCTCATCCAGAGGGGCTTACCGCTGGCCTTGGAGATGTCTCGTGCGCGGTTGCGATCGCCCGTGGAGTACGTGTGTACGTTCAACTGATCGACGACATCCTTCGTCGCTTGATCCCAGCCGTACCAGTCCTGCACGAATCGGCTGGGGTTCGTCTCGTCGGGCCCGGAGAGGACTGCGTCGGTCGTCGTGTCAGGCGCGGCGAGCTCCGCATCGAGAGCCTTGAGGACCTGCGATTGAAGTCCAGGGCCCGCGTGCGCGCCCTCCTGTCCACCGCGGTATGGCCATCCGTTCGCGCCGAGAGTTGTGCTCCAGTAGTCGGTGTTCGGCTCGTTGAGAGGGTCGATGCTGTCGAATTCGATTCCGTGGGTGTCCTCGACGTGCTCTACGACGGTCTTGAGATACGTGGCGAATTCGTCGAGCGAGTCGGTACGGATCTGATCGGAGTTGCCGTTGAAGCCTCCGCTCACGTATCCGCTTTCGGTCATGAAGTACGGCGGCGAGTTGCTGAACGCCTCCCAGGTGTCTACCTCGTCTTTGATCTCGTCGACCCACGCGAGTTGGGCGGAATCCGCCGAGAAGTCGTAGTCAGACGCGTTCTCACCCGTCCACGCCGCACGGAAGCGGTCGCGATCGGCGAAGTTCGACGTGATCGGGCCCTGGGCGTCTGTGAGAGGCGCAGCAGGATTCCACCATCCGGGGACCGCGCCGCCCTGGCGGAGGTAATCGGGAACATCCGACGCGTTGCCGCCGCCGACGTTGTAGCGAGCGATATTGAGGTTGAGCCCGTCGTCGCCGAAGACCTTCTGAATCAGTTCGCTCCGCAACTCGGGCGGGTAGTCGCCCGTAGCGTTGGCCATCCAGACGAGACTCGTGCCCCAGCCTCGAAAGGGACCGCCGGCGTAGGCGGGATTCGGTGTGAGGACCCGGTCGGGCTCAGCTCCCTGTGCCGACAGGGGCGCGCTCACCAGGACTGCAGAGAGGAGCGCGGTTGTGATGATCGTCGCCGTCGCGCGGCTCGTCGTCGATCGAGGCTTGATGGACATCGTTGTCAATTCCGTTCGTCGCGTTTCACGGCCGCAGCGGCACGTCTACATGCTGTCTGGGAGCAGTTCAGCGGCGACCGATGACACCGGAGGTGATTCGCCCACTCTCCTCACCACATCTGCGTGGTCGAAGATGGTTGCGTAAACATTCTGCTTCCGCTCGCCACTGTAAGCGAACTTGGAACGAAACGTCAATCATCTGCGACCAAACTCAGCCAACGATTAATCCGATGACCGCACAGCATGGTGCCGCCGATCGCTCGGGTCCTGACGCCTTCCCGCGCGGATCGGCCCGATTGCCGGGCATCGGGCTCCATTGCCTCGCTGTCGGAACATAGGATGTATCGGGGTTCACTCTGCTCAGACCCGCCAATCGTCCCATCCGAGCGTCATGTGTTGGCGGCAGGATCCCTCGGTCTGCCCGTCTCGCTGTCGCCGGGGTGTTCGCGTCAGACGGGGCCACTGACGGGTCCGCTCACCATCCCGCTGCGGCGTCCGGATCAGCAGCGTCGTGTCGGCCGCAGCGAGCAGCAATGCCACGAGCGGTAATACCCCTGGCGCGGTACCGGAATGGGCCAGCGTGGTGGTCACCCGGGTCGGGAGCGGCAGGATCTCGACGCAGTTCAGCATCGCGATTGCCATGAGATCTGGTGGTTCGAGCCACGGGACGTCGTTATGACCCACGTGTTCGCGGGGCCCAGTGCCCTGTGCATGTTGTGCCACGACGCTCAGCGCAGCGACCGCTCCCCCAACCTCGAGGCTGTCACAGACGTGCTCGAACACGTGAACGGACGGACCCGCGAGCAAGCGCATGCCGACGTCTACCGGCCGGGTCAGCGCGCTCAGCTCCAGGCCGGCACGGAGATCGCGCTCGACCTCTCGTTCCTTCGCGGACAGCTCGTCGCATCCGGCGCACTGGATCTCACGTTCACAGCCGCGCGCGGACGCTCGTGGGGAACCCCTGGACCTCGGCCTCAACGACATCTGACCCGTACAGATTCGACATCAAAACGTACATAGAGGGCTTGTCGACGATCAATGTCACCGACGCGCGTGCCATATTTTCTGATCCGATCGCCCGCTCACACACCGAAGCGGTTTTCGTCGAGCGCCACGGTCGTGCGGAGGCAGTGGTCATCAGCCCCGAGCGATACGAGCGAATGATGGACGCCCTGGAAGTCGCCGAAGATGTGCAGGCGTTCGATGCGGCAATGGCCGAAGAGGGCGAGAACATCACCTGGGCTCAGGCCAAAGCAGACCTCGGCTGGGAATGAGTCGCTGCAGAATCGAACTGCGGCCAGCCGCCCTCAAGGCCCTGCGGAGAATCGACCCGCAGGATCGCAAGCGCATTCACGGCGCCATCGCCCTCCTCGGCGAAGACCAGTGGCCACCCGGAGCGAAGGCACTGCAAGGCCGGCCCGATCTTCGTGTGCGCGTCGGCGACTACCGCATCGTCCACACGATCAACGACGGAGTGCTCCTGGTGGTCGTCGTAACCCCCGGCCATCGACGAGACGTCTCCAACCGGTGATCGTCCCGGGCACCCCCGATAGAAGCGACAAGTGGACTCGCCCGGCATACGTGCATCGGCGGGTCTTGCTGTTCATGCTGGCGGAGTTCAACCTCACACGTCCGAGTCGTTCGAGCTACGCCGTCGGAACCTCTACGAACCCTAGGTCGAAAGCTTTCGACGAGCTACTCGCACGTGTCGAGTGGCAGGTGTATCGCGAAATGATCCTTCAGCAGGCCTGATCCGCATTGCTGTCGCGGTTGCTGGTGCCGCCGTCTCAGCCGCGCAGCGGCCCGCACCCGTATTGCGCAATAACCTGATGCGCAACAGACCAGGAAAGAAAATCCGAGGCGCTGAGCCAGAAAAACAAGAACGGCCCGCGTCATACGCGGGCCGTTCTCGACTGTCTCAACCAGTGTGCGCCCGGAGGGATTCGAACCCCCAACCTTCTGATCCGTAGTCAGATGCTCTATCCGTTGAGCTACGGGCGCAGTCCATCGCGCACCACCAGGGCAGCGCGCAACGAGGTATGACTATACACGCGGGCGACCCCAGGCGCGAATCGAGGCGGAGCCTGCGGCGAGCGCCGTTCTCATCCGATCGGAGGACGGCCAGTGCGACCGCGGGAGGACGCGCGATCGTGGCCCGACGGCGAGGCTGGAATCCGACCGAAGGAGCCCGTTATGAACCCGCAGTCCCTCCCCCAGACCAGCCCCACTACCATCATGATCGACCTCGGCGACAGCATCGCTCTCTAAGAAGCGGGCCTGCGCTCCGAAGCCTAGGCTCGGAGTATGAACCTCGGGATCCAGGGCCGCGTCGCCCTCATCGTCGGCGGCAGCGGCTACATCGGACGTGCCGCGGCCTACGCGCTCACCGAAGAGGGGGCGACGGTCATCCTCGCCGGACGCACCCCCGAGACCCTCACCGAAGCGGCGGGTGAGATCGGGGCCAGCACCATCACGATCGACACCCGCGACGCCGCCGATGTGCAGCGTGCGATCGCCGAGGTGATCGACGAACACGGGCGCATCGACATCCTCGTCAACACCGCCGCCCCGTCCGCTCGAACACTCGACCCGGCTCGCGACCGCGACCCCGCTCAGATCCTCGACGCGATCGACGGCAAGGCGATGGGCTACCTGCGCTGCGCCGACGCCGTCATCCCGCACATGCAGGCAGCGGGCTACGGCCGCATCGTGAACATCGTCGGGCAGAACGCGAATGTCACCGGGATCGTCACCGGCTCCATCCGCAACAATGCCGCGATCGTCATGTCGAAGAATCTGGCGGATGCGCTCGCCGGCTCGGGCGTCACCGTCAACGTGGTCAATCCCGGCATCGTCACGGCCACTCCCTCGACCACGGTCGCGGTCGCGAAACCGGGCGACTCGACTCCGGAGCAGGTCGCCGCGGTGATCACGTTCCTCGCATCCGAACCCGCCGGCGCGATCTCGGGCGAGAGCATCGCCGTCGGTCACAAGGTGCGCGGAGTCCAGTAGCGGGCTCCGGGCCGCACGCGTAGCGTGGCGGTCATGAGTCTTCGTCTGGAAGAGATCGTGATCGACACGCACGACCATGCCGCCCTCGGCTCCTGGTGGCAGAAGGCGCTCGGCTGGCCGATCGTGGGGCAGGACGACGAGACGACCGAGCTGCGCGATGCATCCGGACCGAGCATCCTTTTCAACGACGTGCCCGAAGGCAAGACGATCAAGAACCGGCTGCACCTCGACTGGATCCCCGACGACCAGGATGCCGAGGTCGCGCGCCTCGTCGCCATGGGCGCGACCCGGGTCGACCTCGGTCAGGGCTCGCAGAGTTGGGTGGTGCTCGCCGACCCCGAGGGCAACGAGTTCTGCATCCTGAGCGCCCGCGACTGACGCGCTTGCTGCGCAGTTCTGCAGCGACCGAGCGAAACCGTGGTCGATGCTGCAGAACCGGCACCACCTCAGGCCCCCGGACGCCTCCCGTTCACCCGGATGCAGGATGATGCGCGCATGACCACCGATTTCGATCCCGACCAGATCATCCGCGACGCCACCGCCGGGCTGAAGAAGAAGTTCCCGAACCACGACGAGGAGCAACTGCGGCAAGTGGTCCGAGAAGAGCTCGCCGCGCTGCAGGATCGACCTGTGCAGGACTATCTCTCCGTCCTCACCGAGCGCGCCGCCCGCCAGCGCATCAAGGCAGCGGACAAGGCGAACAAGCCCGGTAAGAAGGACTGACCCCCACAGACGCACCCACGCGCGTAGCGTGAACCCATGAGCAACCGAGGAGCCGCCTGATGTGCGGCCGCTTCGTCCTCTCGGACACGACCACGCGCATCCTGCCCGACCTGCTCGCCGCGTTCGACGCTCCCGAGCCGAGTTACAACGTCGCTCCGACGGATCCGATCCCGGTCGTGCGCGACCGGCACGGCGAGCGCGAGATGCCGCTGGTGCGCTGGGGCTTCGTTCCCGCTTATGCGAAAGACTTCGTGAAGCAGCGGCCGCAACCGATCAACGCGCGGATCGAGACGGTTGCGACGAGCGGGATGTTCCGCAAAGCGTTCTCGAAGGCGCGCTGCATCATCCCCGCGGCCGGCTACTACGAGTGGACCGTGACCGAGACGGGCAAGCAGCCCTACTACGTGCACCAGCCGGATGCGGGACTCGCGATGGCCGGCATCGTCAGCGCCTGGCCCGACCCGAGCAAGACCGAGGACGACCCCGACAAGTGGCGGCTGTCGGCGGCGATCATCACCCGCGACGCGCACGTCGCCCCCGGTGAGGTGCACGACCGGATGCCGGCGTGCCTCACACCCGACGCCTACGACGACTGGCTCGGCGACCACCTCGACACCGAGCAGCTGCAGACACTGCTCGACCGCGAATCCCTCGCCGTCGCGCACGACCTCGGCTACTACGCCGTCAGCCGCGACGTGAACAGCGTGCGCAACAACGGCCCTCAGCTGATCGAGCCGATCGGCTGAGCGACGCGCGGCGTCATCGCTGAGCACTCCTCCGTTAGCCTTGTCCGATCCTCCGCACCGGAACCAGGGACGACATGAGCACGCACTTCGACGACCTCACGGCCGAACAACTCGGCACGCCGCACAGCCGCAAGTGGAGTCTGCATCCGGGCACCATCGGGGCGTGGGTCGCCGAAATGGACTTCGGCACGGCCCCCGAGGTGACGCAGGCGCTGCACGACGCGATCGACGCCGGCACGCTCGGCTACCTGGCGCCGGCGACGACGGCGTTGATGAGCCGCGCTACGGCGGCGTTCTATGCAGAACGCTACGGCTGGGCGATCGAGCCGTCGCGCGTGCATCCGGTGAGCGATGTGATCGCGGCGTTGGAGGTCGCGATCGTGAAGTACTCGCCGTCGAACAGCGCGATCATCGTGCCGACGCCGGCGTACATGCCGTTCCTCACCTTCCTGCCCACGCTCGGCCGCGAGGTCGTCGAGGTGCCGAGCGCGGTGGTCGACGGACGCTGGACCCTCGACCTCGAAGGGATCGAAGCGGCGTTCCACCACGGCGCCCGCACGCTGGTGCTCTGCAACCCGCATAATCCGACCGGGGCCGTCTACAGTCGCGCCGAGCTGGAGGCGATCGCGGAGATCGTGCAGCGGCACGGGGGGCGCGTGTTCAGCGACGAGATCCACGCGCCGCTCACCTTCGGCGCCCCGCACATCCCGTACGCGTCCATCTCGGCGGCGGCCGCGAACCACACGATCACGGCGACGAGCGCGTCGAAGGCGTGGAACATCCCGGGCCTCAAGACGGCGCAGCTGATCACGTCGAACCCCGCGGACGAGGAGCTGTACCAGGTCTTCGGCTTCACGGTCGTGCACGGTGCGTCGACGCCGGGAGTGATCGCGAACACGGTCGCGTACGAGCAGGGCGGGCCATGGCTCGACGACGTGGTCGAGTACCTCGACGGCAATCGCCGCGCGCTGTCGGCGCTGCTGGCCGAGCATCTGCCGGAGGTCGGCTACATCCAGCCCGACGCGACGTACATCGCCTGGCTCGACTGTTCGCGGCTCGGCATCGACGGCTCGGTCGCCGACTTCTTCCGCGAAGAGGCAGGAGTCGCGCTCACCGACGGCGCTCTCTGCGGCGCGGGCTACGACTCCTACGCCCGCTTCATCTTCGCGATGCCGCGGCCGCTGCTCGAGCGGGCCGTGCGGCAGATGGGCGAGGCGGTTCGGCGCCGATCCGGGCGGTCCGGCTAGAGCAGCGGATGCGCCTCGAGCGCGGCGAGTTGCCGTTTCAGCGCGATCTGGCGGTACGACTCATCGATCAACTCGGCGATCTCCTGCCAATCGGGCCGGCCGTCGATGTCGATCGCGCGCCATCCGCTCGCACCCCAGTACGGCGGCAGGAAGAACCGCGGATCCTCGTCGTCGGCCCGACGTGACTCCGGATCGGGCTTGAACACCAGCGTGTACGGGCGGTCCATCCTCGCGCCCACGAAGGCGAAGTTCTTGCCGGCGAGGAAATGGGGCCGGCCCCACGACAGCTTCTCGGTCGCTTCCGGGTAGCGCAGGCAGATCCGGCGCACCCGCTCGACGAGCGGATCACCGGCCTCGAAAAGCAGCGGATGCTCCATAGCGCCGACGCTACGCTTAGCCTGGAAGCTATGGAAGCCGCGGCGATCGAGTTCGTGCGCTTCGTCGTCTCGCCGCTGCACCGCTTCGACGGCCGCCCCTCCGAGGGGCCGCTCGAGTTCGAGGGCAATGAGCAGCCCGATCGGATCGAGATCCGCGCCGGGCTCGGGATCGTGGGCGACCGCTTCTTCGCCCAGCGCGCACACCGAGGCGCTGCGATCACACTCATGGCGGAGGAATCGCTGCAGCACGCCGCACGCGAACTGGCCGTCGCTCCCTTCGATCCGGCGGATGCGCGCCGCAACATCGTCGTGCGCGGCGCCGACGTCGACGCCCTCGCCGGCCGCCGCTTCGCGCTGGTGCAGGGCGAGGAGCGCGTCGAGTTCCAGGGCAATCGCCCCGCGAATCCGTGCGCGTGGATGAACGTGGTGCTCGCGCCGGGGGCGCATCAGGCGCTGCGGCGCCGCGGCGGCGTGCGCACCTCGCCGCTCAGCAACGGCATCCTGCACCTCGGGCCCGCCGCCCTCGTGCTGCACGCGGAGGACGACGCGCTGTTCTGACCCGCCCGACCCCCTGCGAGGGTCCCCTTCGCAGCACGGGGACGGCGCCGACCCCGTACCGTTGAGGGCTGGAGAGGAGCCCCGATGGCCCGCAAAGCGAACGCCCCGCGCCGCAAGCGCACCGATGTGGCGGTGCAGCGCATCCAGCACGGCGACGTCTGGGCGCGGGTGAGCACCGTCGGCACCACCGGCGAGCGCCCCTTCCTCCTCGTGCCGGGCATCGGTGTCGCGGCGAACTACTTCGAACGCCTCGCCCCGCAGCTGAACGAGTTCGGCCCGGTGCACGCGCTCGACCTGCCCGGCTTCGGCGGCGTTCCGCATCCGAAGAGCGGGCGGATGCGCATCAGCGACTACGCCGAGCTCGTCGGTGCGGTGATCGACGAGCTGCACCTGGACGATCCCGTGGTGCTCGGCCACTCGATGGGAACGCAGGTGGTCGCCGAACTGGCGGCGAATCGCCCAGAACTCAGCACGATCGTGCTGATCGGCCCGGTGATGAACCGGCACGAGAAGACAGTCGGTCGCGCCGCGTGGCGCTTCGCGCAGTCCAGCATCCGCGAGCCGATCAAGGTCGCCCTCCTCGCCGCCGGCGCGTACGTTCTCTGCGGCCCGCGCTGGTTCTCGCGCGTGCTGCCGGAGATGCTGAGCTACCCGATCGAGCAGACGGTGCCGCGCATCCGAGCGAGCACGCTGGTGATCCGCGGCGAGTACGACTACCTCGTGCCGCGGGCCTGGGCCGATGAGATCGCGGATGCGCTGCCGCACGCGCGCCTGTGGGAGATCCCGGAGGCTGCGCACTCGGTGATGCACGCGCACGCCGAGGAGGTGGCGCGGCTGTGCGTCGAGCACGCGCGCGCCGACCTACCCGAGACGGGCGACGTCGAGTTGCGCCGCTACACCGAGAAGCTCGAGCACGACGACGAGCCGCTACCGCCGGGCGAGGGCCTGAAGGCGGCCGCGGGCCGGGTGAAAGAGTTCGTCGGCATCGTCACCGACGACGACGACCTCATCGCCACCGGTAAGACGGAGCACGCGGAGGCCGCCGAGGCCGACCGGCCGGACGCCCCGGCGTAGCGCTCGCACGCCTGGGAACTGCGGGCAGCTGACCCCCATCCCCGCGAGATGCCTCTTATGCACACTTCTTGCGGCGTGTCGCGTGCATAAGAGGCATCTCGCGGGGATCACACGGGGTCGCGCGGGGTCGCCTGGGGTGAAGCATCCCAGGCCTCCGGCGCGTCAGTCCTCGTCGAGGATGTCCGCGCGAACCCGGCGGAGGTCCTCCATCAGCGCGCCGATCAGGATCCAGTGCTCCGGATGCGGGGTGGTGATCACCAGCGGGGCGGTCAGCATCGGAAACTCGTCGGTGAGCGGCTCGGGCTCGGGCAGCTCGACCGAGGTCTGCACGAGCAGGCGCAGATCGTGCGCCGAGCGGCGCAGCTGCACCGCGATCTCGCCGATCGTGGGCTCCGCCCGGAGTTCATCGTCGTAGAGGTCGTACACCGTGCGCGACATCCCGCGCACTCTCGTGGTCAGCCGTGTCAGACGCGGCAGCAGCGCATCGAGGGTGCCGAGCCGTTCGCGATGCCGGCTGCGGCGCGGGTTGAGTCGCAGCGACTCCTCCCCCGCCTTCACCGCGGTCTCAGCCTTCACCAGCATCGGCTGCAGGAGTCGCGCCTGCAGCAGCATCTCCTCGAGTCGCTCCCGGCGGGTGGGGTTCGTGAGCACGTCCGCGAGGCTCTCGAGCGAGTTCGCCAGCTCGTCCGCGAGCGCGCCGACCGCCCGCTCGGCCGGGTCAAGCGCGACCGGCGGAACGACGGCGACGTTCACCAGCACGCCGATCACCGCACCGATGAGCGTCTCCACGATCCGGTCGAAGGCGTAGTTGGGCGTCACCGAGCCGACCGCCAGCACGAGCATCGCACTGATCGGGATCTGCACGGCGGATGCGGGCGTCAGCTTGATCAGCCAGCCGACCGCGATCGCGGCCACCACGGCGAGAATCACGATCGCGCTGTGGTCGCCGAAGAGGGTGCCGATGATCGAGCCGACGATCACACCCGCGATCACGCCGATGCTGCGCTCCAGCGCCTTGCCGAGCGACTGGTTCACGCTCGGTGCCACGACGAGCAGCGCCGCGATCGCGCCGAAGACCGGCAGCGTCTCGGGGAAGAGCGCGCCGGCGGCGAGCCACGCCAACACGGTGGCGACGGCGGTCTTCACGAGCTGCAGGATCGGCGGCCGCTTCGGCACCAAGAAGCTCGCGGTCACGGACATGGCACCCACGCTACGGGAGACGGCGCTCCGACGGGCTTGCGGCGTCGGCCCGCGCCTCGACGCTCGCCAGCAGCGTCCGCAGCGCGTCCGCAGTCGCGGCGCGTTCGGAGTCGGGGATCCGCGCGAGCAGTTCGCGCTCGATCCCGAGCACGTCGGGGAAGACCCGGTCCACCAGTTCGGCGCCGTCGGCGGTCAGGGCGATCAACGCCCCGCGTCCGTCGGCCGGGTTGGCCGAGCGCGCGATCAGCCCGCGCTGCTCGAGCGAGCGCAGTCGCTTCGTCGTCGCGGGGCCCGTGGCGAGACCGATCGTGCGCAAGGTGCCGGGCGACTGCGGCGCGTCCGACCGGCGCAGCGCGGTGAGGATGTCGAACTCACCGCGGGTCAGCGCGTGCCGGGCCAGCACCTCGTCGCTGCTGCGCACGATCAGAGCGGATGCGCGCAGGATGCGGCCGATCAGCGGGATCGGCGCGAGGTCGAGCTCGGGTCGCAGCTGCGCCCAGCGGTCGCGGATGTCGTCGACGGCGTCGGGGCGCTGGCCTTCCGGATAGTTCACAAGTAAACTATATCCGCGCCGAGGCTGCCGCACCCGCATTCCACCGAACGGAGCCCCGTGACCACCACCACCGACCGACCGCTGCTGCAGCCGCGCGACCTGTTCCGCTTCGGGCCGCACGGCGGCGCGCACCGGGTCGCGATCCGCGCCGGACTCTCGATGGCGATCCCGCTCGTGATCCTCTGGGCCGTCGGCCGCACCGACCTCACGCTCTACGCGACGTTCGGAGCGTTCGCATCGCTCTACGGTCGCAATCACACGCACCTCCCCCGCTTGCGGATGCAGGCCACGGCCGCCGCCTACCTCGTCACGATGGTCACCATCGGTACGGCCGTCGCCGTCTCGCCGGCTCGCGAGTGGCTGGTGATTCCGGTCGTCGCGGTCTGCGCCGCGATCGCGAGCCTGCTCTCGGATGCACTGCACTGGCACCCGCCGGGCCCGTTGTTCACAGTGTTCGCCCTGGCCGCGTGCGCCTCGGTGCCGACCGCTGCGACGCAGATCCCGGTGGCGCTCGGCCTCGCGGCCGGATCGGCGGCGCTCGCGATGCTGATCGGTCTGGTCGGTTACGCGCATCCGCGGGCACGCCGACTGCCGCCGACGCCGTGGCGCACCGCCTTCACGATCAGCCCGGCGTCGCGAGCGACCGCGGTGCGCTTCGGCGCCGTGGTGCTGGTGACCGGCCTGATCCCCACGATCACCGGTCTCGGCCATCCGTACTGGGCCATGGTCGCGGGTGTGGCCGCCGTGTCGGGAGCGGACACCACCGCACGCCTCGTCCGAGCCGGACACCGCATCCTGGGCACCGTCGTCGGCATCGGAGTGGCCGCTGCGATCCTGCTCCTCGACCTGCCGTCGCTCGCGACGATCGCTGTCGCGGTCGCCCTGCAGATGCTCGCCGAGCTCTTCGTGGGTCGCAATTACGGGCTCACGCTAGCGTTTGTCACGCCGCTCGCGATCCTGATGGTCGAACTGGCGCACCACGTCGACGAGAGCGTCCTGTTGCGCGACCGCCTCGTCGAGACGGCGCTGGGCGTCGCGGTCGGGCTTGTCTTCGTGCTGCTCGCGCACCGCCGAACTGGCAGGATTCAGGCATGAGCCCCCGCAACTCCGCCGCCACCACCGCCCTCGTCTTCGGCGTGATCGCCCTTGTGCTCACGCCCATCCCGCTGTTCATCGGCCTGATCCTCGGCGGCATCCTCGCCGCGGTCGCCGTCGTCTTCGGCGTGATCGGCCTACTGAAGGGGCTCGCTCGCAACGGCGCGGGTGTGGCCCGCGCCGTGATCGGCGGCGGCCTCGGAGTGCTCTGCTACATCCTGATGTCGTTCGGCGCCGGCACCATCTGGTAGCCCCGCCCCTCACCGGGTTGCCGTTTCTTTGACGGCGTCGCATCGTCAAAGAAACGGCAACCCGGGTGAGGTGCGCGCGACCGTGACAGAGTCGCATTGTCAAAGAAACGGCAACCCGGTGAGGCGTCATTCGCGCGCAGAGAGCTCGTCGTTCCAGTCGGCCGGCACGCGCTCGGCCGGGCACGGGCCGGGCCGGGCCGGGCACGGTCTGGCTGCGCGGGTAACTCTCCGAACCCGGGTTGCCGTTTCTTTGACGCGGATGCATCGTCAAAGAAACGGCAACCCGGGGTAAGGTGCGCGCGACCGTGACAGCGTCGCATTGCCAGAGAAACGGCAACCCGGGGTAAGGCGTCAGTCGCGCGCGGAGAGCTCGTCGTTCCAGTCGGCCGGCACGCGCTCGGCCGGGCCGGGCCGGGCACGGTCTGGCCGGGCACGGTCTGGCTGCGCGGATAACTCTCCGAACCCGGGTTGCCGTTTCTTTGACGCGGATGCATCGTCAAAGAAACGGCAACCCGGGTGAGGTGCGCGCGACCGTGACAGCGTCGCATCGTCAAAGAAACGGCAACCCGGGGTAAGGCGTCAGTCGCGCGCGGACAGCTCGTCGTTCCAGTCGGCCGGCACGCGCTCGGCCGGGCCGGGCACGGTCTGGCCGAGCGGGTGACTCTGCGGATCCGCGAGGGTCGGCCCGGTCGCGAAGGCGTCGGTCGTGTAGTCCCAGAACCAGTCCTCGCCGGGTTCGAAGCTCTGCATCACCGCGTGCCCCGTCGCCTGGAAATGCGCCGTGGCATGACGGTTGAGCGAATCGTCGCAGCAGCCGACGTGCCCGCACGCGGCACATCGACGCAGGTGGAACCACCACGATCCGGTGGCGTCGCACTCCACGCATCCGTCGCCACTCGGCGCAACATCCGGGTCGATCATCTGCTCGGTCATGCGCCCATTCTGCTTCACCGCCGGCCCGCCCACGAGGGGGCCGGCGGGGTCACCCTCGAACCGCGAGCAGGATCGCGTACGCAGCCATCGACAGCGCGTAACCCCCGAGCACGATCGCGTAGCCGGCTACCTGAACCCGCACAGGGCGGCCGCGGCGGATCCACCAGCCGAACATCCGGAACGCCCAGGGCACGAGCACCCAGCCCAGCAGCTGCGTCGACACGAGGTTGCCGATGAACAACGAGAGCCAGAACGGCACGCCGTGCGCGGCGAACAGCGGATCGGCGATGAAGTAGCTCCACAGGAACACCACCGGATAGAGCATCAGCAGCACAAGCAGATTGCTCCGGAAGACGGGATCCGGCAGCGCCTTGCCCTTCTGACCCGCCCAGAATCCGAAGCCGTAGCTGGCTCGGGTGAGCGAGAGCTCCTCCGTGAACGCGTCGCTCTGCGCGAGCAGGGCGCGGCGCTCGGGCGAATCGATCCACCGGTTCAGGTTCTCGTCCGTGTCGAAGCTGAGCACCACGACCCAGTCCTCCTGCACCCCGGGAATCGGCCGCTCGACGCGGTGCCCGACGAAGCCCTCGAAGTGCGACTCGGCGACGGAGATGCGGCGCTGCCACGAGAGGAAGGACTCCTCATCGGCGGGTGCGACGCGGGTGCTGATCAGCACCGATGCCGCCTCGGCGCGGTGCTTCGCCTCCTCGGTGAAGAGGTGCACGTCATCATGGCCGACGAAGACGCCCTCGATCTGCGCGAGCGCCTCCGCGCGCCGCGGGCTCTGCATCCACGCTCGCGCCGCTGCGAGGTCGCGGAACCGGTCGACGATGATCCAGTCGACCTGGTGCGGCAGGCTCGGCGGGATCACCCGGCGATCGAGAAACCCCGGCCAGGTCTGCATCACCTCGCCCATCGTGCCCTGCCAGGCGGCGTAGCGCTCGTCGTCGCCCGCCGCGAGGCGGCGGTGCACGACCAGCGAGACCGGGGCGTCCGCCTCCGCCGTCGACGTGGTCTCTCGGATCGTTTCTGCTGCCACCGGCTGCTCCCTTTCGGGCACCGGCCCGCGCCGCGTGCCTCAACGCACATCGTGACACGGCGGAGCCGGGCCCAAGCGCCACCCAACAGAGGGACGGCCGACATTCGTCGAGCTATTCCGCCGGGCACTGGTCGTATGCGGTCGCTTCACACTCGGCGGTGTGGCTGAGGACCGCTCGGAGTGGATCGCACCCCTGCCGGATGGACGCGGTTCCGTGTGGTTCCGCGGATCTCGCGCGGCTCGGCGACAGTGCCGGATGCTCCGACCGGTCCTGGGCCACACTCCAGCTCCACAGCGGGTCCGGATCGAGCGCGATCGAGCCTTCGTGTGCGGCGCCGTGCACGAATCGCCGGTCGACACCGAGACGCACCTGCGCCGGCTCCGACGCCGACGCCGACGCCGACACCTCGGACGGTGTAAACACGAGGCGAACGATTCATCGGCGTATCGGAAGAGGCCCACGATGTCCGCATTCGATCCGGCAGCGCATCCGCCCGCCGCACGCCGACTCGAGCCGGGTGAGACGAACGTGAACGTCGTCGAGGCCCGCATCCGCCGGAACGACACCCGGCTCGACGTCGACGCGGGCGCCGAGTACGAATTCGTCGCGACGGGTGAGTGGACCGACTGGCACAGCCGCGGTGATGCCGACGGCCTCGATTCGCTCACGGCTGCGCACCGCCTGTTCAGCCGGTTCCGGCGCCGACGCGACCTGCCGTGGTTCTCTCTGCTGGGCAGCGTCGGCCGGTCGGATCGAGACGCGTTCCTGATCGGCACGAGCCGCCGGTGGCGGGCACCCACGTCGGGCAGGCTGTTCGTCTTCGCGAACGACATGGCGCCGATGTACTTCAACAACCGGGGGCAGCTCCGCTTGACCGTCGCGCGCATCCGCTGACAGGCGTTGTCAAGTGCGAACTGTGCGTTCTTTCAGTTTCGAGTCTCCGGGCTACGTTATGTTTGAGCGCATCAAGGGGAGTACTCCCGTCTGCGGTGGGCCCGTCAATACGGATGCAGTGATGCATCCCGGGCCGCCGGTTCCGATTTGCCTGTAAAGGGCGGTTTCGGGCGGAGGAGACCTTGGCGTTCATCTCTACGCCGACCCCTTGGAGCACCCCGTGCAAATCACTCCCCTCGTCTGGATCATCACCATCGCGGTGACGATCGCCTTCTTCGTCTACGAGTTCTTCGTTCACGTGCGAAAGCCCCACGAACCGACGATCGGCGAATCCGCTCGCTGGTCGGCGTTCTACATCGGCCTCGCCCTTCTCTTCGGCGTCGGTATCGGCATCGTCTCGGGCTGGACCTACGGCGGCGAATACTTCGCCGGTTACCTCACCGAGAAGGCGCTGTCGCTCGACAACCTGTTCATCTTCTTGATCGTGATGACCGGATTCGCGGTGCCGAAGGCCTATCAGCAGAAAGTGCTGATGATCGGCATCGTGATCGCACTGATCATGCGAGGCATCTTCATCGCCGTCGGCGCGACCCTGATCGAGAACTTCTCCTGGGTCTTCTACCTGTTCGGCGCTCTGCTCTTCGTCCTCGCCTACCAGCAGATCAAGGGCGACCACGGCGACCCGTCGAACAATGCCTTCATGCGCTTCGTCAAGCGGATCCTGCCGGTGTCGGACGAGTACCACGAGGACAAGTTCACCGTGAAGAAGGGCGGCAAGCGCTTCGTCACGCCGATGCTGCTCACAGTCGTCGCGATCGGCTTCATCGACCTCGTCTTCGCCCTCGACTCCATCCCCGCGATCTACGGCCTCACCAGTGAGGCGTACATCGTCTTCACCGCCAACGCGTTCGCGCTGATGGGCCTGCGCCAGCTGTTCTTCCTGATCGGCGGACTGCTCGAACGTCTCGTGTACCTCGGCCAGGGCCTCGCGGTCATCCTCGGCTTCATCGGCGTCAAGCTGGTGCTGCACGCGCTGCACGTGAACGAGGTGCCCTTCATCAACGGCGGCGAGAACGTCGAGTGGGCGCCCGAGATCCCGATCTGGTTCTCGCTGCTCTTCATCGGCGCCACCATCGCGGTCGCGACGGTCGCCAGCCTGATGAAGACCCGCGGCGACGCGAAGAAGACCGATGCTCCCGCATCCGTCGACGCCGGCCAGCACTGACCCCTCCCCGCCTCCGCTTTCCGAAAGGACATCCCATGAGCAAGCTCAATCGCCTGATCGGCATGGCCCAGAAGGCCCTCGATAAGAACGGCTCGACCGGGTCCTCCACCGGCGCGTCGGGTTCGACGGACTGGCGCAAGCTCGTGCGCACCGCTGCCGACAGCATCACCGGCGACAGCCGCTCGCAGCGTCAGCCCGAACCGCAGTGGCAACGCTCGCGCCCGGCGACCGCGCCCTCTGCACGGCCGCAGGACGTGCGACCCGATGCGACCGGCAGCGAGGCAGACCGCCAGGCCATCGCCCGCTACGACTATTTGCTGCAGACGGCGGAGCCGCAGCAGATCGAGCAGGTCCACCACGAGGCGTTCGCCCGGCTCACCCCCGAGCAGCGTGCTCAGATCGAAGCGCGGATGCGTGACGAACTGCCCACCCACGAGCAGCCTCGCTCGGCGGATCCGGCCGACCTGGCCCGTGCCGCCACCCGTGCCGAGGTCGGCAAGCCGGGTGTGCTCAAGGGCCTGCTCGCGCGGGTCGGCGGCGGTCGCGGCGTCGCCATGGGCGCCGCCGGCGCCGGTGTCGGGGTGCTGGCCGGCGGGGCGCTCGCGGCGGTGGCCGGCGGGGCGATCCTCTCCTCCGTAGCCGGGCCTCTGCTCGCGAACGCCGCGAACGTCGGCGTCGATTTCGACGCCCTGGCCGGCGGGATCGACCTCGACGGCTTGGGCGTCGAGGACATGGCGTCGGGGCTCGGCGAGCAGGTCTCGGGCTTCGGCGAGCAGCTCGGCGACTTCGAGCTGCCGAACCTGGGCGACCTCTTCGGGCGCTGACGCGCACGACCTCTTCGGGCGCTGACGCGCACGACCGGGTTGCCGTTTCTTTGACGGCTACGTCAAAGAAACGGCAACCCGGTCGGAGGGGCTCAGTACTCGCGGATGCGGATGTTGCGCCAGCGGCACGCGGCGCCGACACCCCAGCGCGCTTCGCCGAACATGTCGTCGTTGTCGTGCACCTCGAGGGCGATGTGACCACGCTCCCCCAGCAGCGCTGCCACATCGGCCGCGACGTAATCGGGCGAGTCGAGCGTGGTCGTGTCGAGTTCGGCGATCTTCACGCCGTTGATCCACGTCGTGATGACAGGCAACGCCCCACCGACACACCGGATGCGCAGCTCGTTCCAATCGGCGAAACGCCAGACCGCGAGAAGCTCCTCCACAGCCGCGGCGTACGACAGCCGGGCGATCTTCTCGGGAGTGACCGGCTCGACACTGTTCTCGGGGTCGTCGGCGATGAGGGCCACGGGCGCGCCGCTCTCGTCGCGGCGCACATCCACCGCGAACGGCACGGCAGAGAAACTCGCCAGTCCGTTGCCGAAGAAGCCGCCGATCCCGCCCGAGGGGCGGTGATCGACCAGCACCTGGAACCCCTCCCAGCTGTCGCGCTGCCGGCGGAGCATGATGCCGGTGTCGGCGGGCCAATCGGGCCGCATCTCGATCGACAGATCGAAGTCGCCGAAGGTGTCCTCGGTGATCAGGTAGCCGCCGTAGCCGCTGCCCGGTGCATCCTGCTCGCCGACGAGGACGCCGTCCTCGACGGTCCAGATGGGCGGGTGCAGTTCGGGGTCGACCGGCGGCGTGATCCCCCGTTCCGCGAAGATCTCGCTCAGGGCCGGGCCACCCGGGTACACAGTGCCGTAGATCCGCGGGATCGTCCGCCACCCCGTCAGGCTCTCGCCATCGAACAGTGGCCGGTAACCCTCGTCGTCGAAGATGTCCGCGTGCATGGCTCCCTTTCCTCGGATGAACGGCCTCGCGTGAACGGCCTCGCGTGAACGGCCGAACGGGTGGATCAATCGATCGGGTACTCGACGTACGCGAAGCGATCGCCTCGGGGCGACCAGCCGTTCACATTGATCGTGCCCTGGCCGCCGAACAGCGTCGCGACGGTCCTCGCTCCGGCCCAGTCGTTGTCGCGCACGAGCTTGATCTCGACCGGACGGTCGGCGGGATGGCCCTCGGTGCCGGTCGGGAAGCTGAGGAAGTAGAAGGTCGAGCCATCGGGTGCGACGTGCGGGAACCAGTTCACCCGCTCATCGAAGGTGAGCTGCTCCACATCGGTGCCGTCGGCGCGCATCCTCGCGATCTGGGCGTGGCCCGGCGCGCTGCTGAACTGCTCGGTGTTGAAGTAGATCCACTCGCCGTCGGGCGAGTACTCGGAGCCATCGGCCGGCGCGGTTCCGGCGGTGAGAGCGCGGGTCCCGCTGCCGTCGACGCCGACCGTGAACACGTTCGCCACCGCCCAACCACCGGAGAGGTCGTCGGTGAGCGGGCGGGTCCCGATGTAGGCGAGGGTGCTGCCGTCGGGGCTCACCCCGTGCAGGAAATGGAACATGCCCTCGTCGTCCGGCGTGATCCGCCGCGCGGTGCCGCCCGACAACGGCGCCGCGTAGATCTGCCAGTCGTTGGCCGAGAGGTAGATGGTGTCGCCGTCGGGGGCGAGAACGTGGTCGTTGTTCAGCTCGGGGATGCCGCCGATCGCGATCCGAGTCGGCTCCGCATCCGCCTGGGCCGGCATGCGCCAGAGAACGCCCTCGCCGTTCAGGATGAGCTCCTCACCGGCCGTCCAGTTGGGAGCCTCGAGCAGGTGCTCGGTGGTCTCGTGCACGAGCGTGGTCGCGCCCGTTTCGATGTCGAGAATCAGGATGCGGCAGCGCTGGCCGGGCGCGAGAGTGCGGTACGAGGGCATACGGAGAGCATGCCACGATTGTTAGCTCGTGCCAACACCGTCTTCGCCGGGTCCGGTCGACGAGCTCGAACGCCGGACTCAGTCCGTCCGTGCCGGGCCGGTGGAGGAACGCACGACGAGCTGCGCGGGCGTGCGGACCGTCCGTGGCAGCGTCTCCGCCGAGTCCAGACGCCCGAGCAGGGCCGCGATCGCCTCCTCCGCCGTCGCCGCCGCGTCCTGACGCACCGAGGTCAGCCGGTGGTACGAGAGGGCGGCGATCGCGCTGTCGTCGAAGCCGATGACCGAGACGTCCTCGGGCACGCGTACGCCCGCCCGCGCGAAGACCGCCAGGACGCCCGCCGCGCCCTGGTCGCCGCTGCAGACGATCGCCGTCGGCAGACGCGTCCGCGCCAGCAGCTCACGGGCGGCGGAAGCGCCGTGCTCCTCGTCGAAGCCGTCGCCGACGATGTCGATCTCGTCGCCGAGCCCCGCCGAGCGCATCGCCGCTTCATATGCCGCGAGCCTGCCGCGGCCGGGCAGGTTGTCTCCGCCGTGCACGTACGCGATGCGCCGATGTCCGAACGCGACGAGGTGATCGATGGCCAGACCCAGCCCGGCCCGGTCGTCCACGTGCACGTTGTCGAAGCGATCATCGTCCACGGCGGCTCCCAGAACCGCGACGGGGACGATTCCGGCCGCGTCCTGCGCCGGAGCGATGCCCTCGCTCGGCACGAAGAAGGCGAGCCCTTCGACCCGCTGTCCGATCAGGTCCGCCAGCACGGCCGCGACCGGGCGGTCGGGGGTGATCGGCCCGAGTACGGTGCCGAAACCGAGTTCGGCCGCTCTCGCCACCAGACGTTCGGCGACCGCCGATTCGAAGGCGCTACCGAGGTGGAAGACGACACCGAGCAGCTGAGTGCGCCCCTGTCGCAGCAGGCGAGCGGATGCATTCGCGTGATAGCCGATCTCGGCGGCGGAGGCGAGCACGCGCTCACGCGTCCCAGCGCTCGGGCCCGGCGCGCCGCGCAGAACCAGCGAGACGAGCTGGCGCGAGACCCCCACGTGAGCGGCGACATCGCGCATGGTCGGCAACCGGCCGCGGCGCGGGGCGGATCCGCTCGTCTGGCTCACGCGCATCATTCTGGCACGCCGCATCGGCGGCGCAGCGTGGCGGAAGCGCTCAGACCGCCGGCCGATGCGGGTACTCGTGCACGTCGGGTACGTCCACGATCGCGATCAGCCGCCCGTCGAAGGCCGTACCACGCCGAACGCCGCCACTCAGGCCGACGCTCACCAACTCTCGGAGGCTGCGACGCAGATCCGCCGCGAGACCGGCGTTGATCGCGCCAGGCTCCTCGATGCTGCACAGAAGGGCGCGGATGACCACCGCGCTGGGCACGTCGGACACTGCCATGGCTCACCTGCTCGATTCGGGATCCGCGCGAAGCGGATGGCACCGCTGCTCGCGGCTGGGAACCGGGTGGTCTGGTATTCGGGTCACCGACCACCCGGCCGGTGCACGCTGTGCGTGCGCAGTCCCGGGGCACGACGCTGTGCCTCGAGGACGTCGGAAATCGACTGACTCGGAACACGGTGGGGTGTCCGTGTTCTCGGTTCGACGTCCAACGACATGAGGCGGGGTCCGGGCAGCAGGTCGGATGGAACGATTGCCAGTCAAGCACTGCGTCACCGTGTCGGGAATACCCCCGCCCACGGATCGTGCGAACACGTTCGGTGGGCCGCCGGGCTGCGCCAACCCGGGCCAGCCCACCCCGCGCCGCAACGCCAGGCCCCCGACCAGCCCGGGTTGGCGCAAACCGCCCCCGAACCCACGGCAAACGGACGCTACGCCACCCGGGCCGCCCTACGCCCCCACGCCACGCCCCCGCCATGCCCGGGTTGGCGCAAACAGCCCCCAAACCCAACCCAAATGGACGCAACGCGACCACCCGGGCCACCCCACGCCCCCACGCCACAACACCAGGCCCCGCCAAGCCCGGGTTGCCACGAACCGCCCTCGAACGCGCCGGAAACGGACGCGACGCGACCACCCGGGCCACCCACCCCACCCGCGCCGCCGCACCCGCCCACCCCACCCGCGCCGCCGCACCCGCCCACCCGGGCCACCCGCCGCACCCGCCCACCCGGGCCACCCGGCCACCCGTCCCACCCCGCCGCCACGCACCACCGCACCCGCCCACACTGGGCGCCCGCCCACCCCGCGCCAGCCGCCGCACCGCACCGAACCGCCGCACCCCTTCGCCACACACCGCCGCGCCCACGCACGAACGGCGGCGGCCCGCCGAAGCGAGCCGCCGCCGTGAGAGCGTGCGGATGAGGTGAGCGCGCTACGTTCGCCGCTTCGCCATCACCGCGCGCTGCAGCAGCACGAACACCAGCAGGATGCCACCGGTGATGATCGTGGTCGCCTCCGGCGGGATCCCACCGTCGCGGGTGATCAACACGTTCATCAGACCGATGACGAGCGCCCCGACGACGGAGCCGAGAACGAATCCCGCCCCACCGGTGAGCAGCGTGCCGCCGATCACCGTCGCCGCGATGGCGTCCAGCTCCCAGCCGATACCGGTGATGTTCTGCGCACTGCCCAGCCGCGAGGTGTAGACCACGGATGCGATGCCGGCGAGGGTGCCGCTGATCACGTAGATCCAGAGCTTGGTGCGCACGACGGGCAGACCCATCAGAGTGGACGACTGCTCGGACCCGCCGATCGCGTAGACCGTGCGGCCGAAGCGCGTGCGGTGCAGCAGGAACACGGCACCGGCCACGATCAGAAGCGCGAGGATCACCCCGCCCGAGATCACGAAGTCGTTCACCTTCGGGCCGTCGATCAGCTTGATCGGGTCGGCTAGGAGGCGGATGGGCGAGTCGTCCGGCAGCCGCTCCGGGGTGGTGCTCAGCATCGACG
Organism: Microbacteriaceae bacterium VKM Ac-2855; assembly: GCA_013204985.1. Taxonomy (GTDB): domain Bacteria; phylum Actinomycetota; class Actinomycetes; order Actinomycetales; family Microbacteriaceae; genus Rathayibacter. The sequence continues at coordinate 101,773 of JABMLG010000010.1, read as the reverse complement.
CCAGGCCGCGGCCGAGGAACATCATCGCGAGTGTCGCGATGAACGGTTGCACATTGCAGTACTGGATCAGCACCCCGGAGATCAGGCCGAAGAGCGATCCGGAGAGGATCATCACGGCGAGCGCGATCGCGGGGTTCCAGCCGGCGTTCATCAGCATCACGCCGGTTACCGAGCTGAAGGCGATGATCGCGCCGACCGAGAGGTCGATGCCGCCGGTGAGGATCACAAAGGTGAGGCCCACCGCGAGGATGATCAGGTGCGCGTTGTTGATCAGCAGGTTCGACAGCGTGTTCGCCTGCAGGATGCGTCCGTAGGCGATCTCGCCGTAGACGATCATCCCGATGAAGATGATCAGCGACGCGATGGTCGGCAGCAACTCGAGGTGGGTGCGCACCCAGTGCGCGGGGCCGGTGGCGGGACGCACGTCGATCGCCGTGGGTCGGGGGGTCGTCAGAGTCATGCGTTCACGCTCTCCTTCGTCGGAGCGGGGGCGATCTTCGGGGTGCGGCGCTGCTTGAACAGCTGACGCACCCGCTCGGATTGCAGCAGGCAGAGGATCACGATGACGATGGCCTTGAAGGCCGGCGTCGCCGAGGAGGAGATACCGAGGTAGACGACGGTCTTGTCGAGCGTCGCGATCAGCAGCGCACCGACCACGGCACCGCCGAGGTTGAATTTGCCGCCCATCAGCGAGGTGCCGCCGACCACGACCGCGAGGATCGCGTCGAGTTCGAGCTGGTAGCCGGTGCGTGAGACATCGACCGTCATCACGCTCGCCGTGGCGAAGACACCGGCGATCGCAGCGAGCACGCCGCTGGCGATGTAAACGGTCATCAGCAGTCCGCGGCGCTTGATGCCGGCGAGACGGGCGGCCTTCGGATCCATGCCGATCGCTTCGATCATCAGGCCGAGCGCACTGCGGCGCACCAGCACGGCGACCGCGACGACGATCAGGATCGCGAGCAGGAACACGACGGGCAGACCCACGACGTAGCCGTTGGCCAGCCAGCGGAACGGGTCGTTGGTGGCGGCGGTGTTCTGGCCGCCGGTGATCACCTTCGCGAGGCCGCGACCGGCGAGCATGAGCACCAACGTGCTGATGAAGGGCTGCAACCCGACGACGGAGACGAGGACGCCGTTCACGGCGCCGAGGACGGCTCCGATGATCACGGCGAGGGCGAAGGCGGCGACCGCGGCGGCGCCCGAGTCGGGCGCTCCTGCGTTCTTGAGGAACTCCATCGACACCGCGCCGGCGACCACCATGATCGATCCGACCGAGAGGTCGATGCCCCCCGTTGCGACGACGAGGCACATACCGACCGCGATCAGGAGGATGGGGGCTGCGGCCCGGACGATGTCGACGAGGTTGCCCACGAGATTGCCGTTGGCGGGGTTGATCGACATCGCGAGATAGCCGGGATCGTTCGCCACGTTCACGGCGAGCAGCAACGCGATGGCGACCACACCCCAGAAGTACGGCTTGCGCACGAGCTCGGCGGCGGTACGACCGCCTCGCGAGCTGCGCTGATCTGTCACGGACGGACGTGTCATGCGCTGACCTCCCTGTCGGCGAAGGTCGGATCGACGACGACGTCGTCCAGAGAACCCTCTTCAGCAATAGTGTTCACGATCAGCTCGGTTGTCACGCCCGGACCGTTGATGATCTCCGCGATCTTGCGGTGGTCCTTCAAGACAACGATTCGATCGCTGAGGCGGACCACCTCGTCGAGTTCCGACGAGATGTAGACCACGGCGACGCCGCTCTCGGCGAGCGCGGCGACCTGCTCCTGGATCTCGGCCTTGGCGCCCACGTCGATTCCGCGGGTCGGCTCATCGAGGATGAGCAACTCCGGCTTCGTCGCGAGCCAGCGGCCGAGCAGCACCTTCTGCTGGTTGCCGCCGGAGAGGTTCTTGATCGGGCGGTCCGGATCGGCCGGGCGCACGTTGAGTTCCTTGAGGTACTTGTCGACGATGACCGCCTTCTCCTTCTTGGAGAGCGGACGCGCCCATCCCCGCTTCGCCTGCACGGCGAGGATGAGGTTCTCGCGGACGCTGAGGTCACGGATGATCCCCTCGTCGCGCCGGTTCTCGCTCGAGAAGGCGATCTTGTGACCGAGGCCCTTCGTCGGCGAGGAGATGTCGACCTTCTCGCCGCGCAACCAGACCGTGCCGGTCTCTGGCTTGTCGGCACCGTAGAGCAGACGGGCGAGTTCGGTGCGGCCCGAGCCGAGCAGCCCCGCGAATCCGACGACCTCACCGGCGTGCAGCTCGAGGTCGGTCTCGTCGATGGAGCCCTTGCGGCCGAGGCCGACCGCGCGCAGGATCGGCGCCTCGGTGTGGTCGTGGTCCTTCGCGATGCGCTCCGAGTCGAGCGACTTGAGCGCGGCGATGTCCTTGCCGATCATCTTCGAGATGAGGGCGGAGCGGTCGAGGTCGCGGGTGAGGTACTCACCCACGAAGGTGCCGTTGCGCAGCACCGTGAGGCGGTCGCTGATCGCGTAGACCTGGTCGAGGAAGTGCGAGACGAACAGGATCGCGACGCCCTGCGCCCGCAGACGCCGGATCACGACGAAGAGGCCCTCGACCTCGTTCGCGTCGAGGCTCGATGTCGGCTCGTCGAGGATGAGCACGGTCGACTTCGCGACCATGGAGCGGCTGATCGCGACCAGCTGCTGCACCGCGAGCGAGAGGGTCGAGAGCGGATCGCGCGGGTTGAGGTGTCCGAGGCCGAGCTTCTCGAGCGCTTCCGTGGCGGCGCGGTGGGTGGCGTTCCAGTTGATGCCGAAGCGACCGCGGATCTCGTGACCGAGCATCACGTTCTCACCGATGGTGAGGTTGTCGCAGAGGTTCACCTCTTGGTAGACCGTCGAGATGCCGGCGGCCTGCGCATCCGCTGTGCCGCTGAGTCGGCGCTCTTCGCCACGGATGGCGATGCGCCCCTCGTCGATGCCGTAGACGCCGGTGAGGGTCTTGATCAGCGTCGACTTGCCGGCGCCGTTCTCGCCCATCAGGGTGTGCACCTCGCCGGGGAACATGCGGAAATCGACGCCGTCGAGGGCCTTCACGCCGGGGAAGGAGATCGAGATGCCGGTCATCTCGACGATCGGCAGCACCGCAGTGGACTGCTCGACGATCGGAGGCGTCTCGACGGTGGGGGGCGACGCTGTCATGACGCGTCCTTCCGTTCTGGGGTCGACGCGCGACTGGCGCCGGCGCCGGATGAATGGGGGCCGGTCGGACCGCTGTGCGGCCCGACCGGCGGGTGGAGCTTTAGAACTTGCGGTCGGGCAGGGCGGTCGTGGCCGCCTCGGGCGAATCGAAGGTCTCGCTCGGCACGATGATGTACGGGTCGACGGAGTCTCCGGCCAGCACCTTCTCGACCACGTCGAGGGCGGTCTCACCGAACAGCGGGTTGTACTCGGCGACGAAGCTGAGCTTGCCCTCGGACAGTGCGGTCAGAGCGTTCTTGGTGCCGTCGATCGTGGCGATCTTGACGTCGACGCCCGGGGTCAGACCGGCTTCCTCGACGGCCTGCACGGCGCCGAGACCCATCTCATCGTTCTGTGCGAAGACCAGCTGCACGTCGTTGTTGTTCGACTTCAGCACGGTCTCGAAGACGCTCTTGGCCTCTTCGGTCGACCAGTTCGCGGTCTGCGCGCCGAGCTTCTTGAAGGCGGAGTCGGCACCGATGACCTCGTCCCAGCCCTCGTTGCGCTCGTTCACGACCGAGACGCCCGCGGGGCCCTCGAGGGTGAAGTAGTTGCCGCCGTCCGGGAAGGTGCTCAGGGCCCAGTCGGCGACCGAGGTGCTCACCTCGATGTTGTCGGGGGCGATGCGGGTGACGTAGAGGTCGGTGTCGTTGGGCTCGATGCCGCGGTCGATCAGGATGACCGGGATCTCGGCCTCCTGAGCGCGCTCGAGCGAGTCCTCCCAGCCGGAGCCTTCCGTGGCCGAGAGAAGGATCACGTCGACACCCTCGTCGACGAACGACGTGAAGGAGTCGATCTGCGACTTCTGGTCGTTGTTCGTGGCGGGGGCGTACTTGAGGTCGAAGCCGGCCTCTTCGGTGAAGGTGTCCTGGATGTTGGCCTCGTTGGCTTCGCGCCAGGCGCCCTCGGGGCCGACGGCGACGAAGCCGACGGTGGTGAGGTCACCGCCCGAGCCCGAGCCCGAGTCGCCGCCCGAGCTGCTGGAGCAGGACGCGAGCGTGAACGCCATCGCACCGACCGCTGCGAGCGTCAGGACCGAACGAATCGGACGGGACAGTGCCGATCCTCCATGGGACAGGGATAGGCCGCGTAGTACAGACATGGATCTCCTCCTCGAGATCACGGGCAACGAGTGCCCGGACAGTTAGTGGCCGTCATCGGCCGGCTGTGTACATCGACGCCAGCGGGGTAAGCCGTGGTTCGTGATGATCGCGATGTTACCGGGAACATTAACAGCGATGCAAGAACATTGCAGAACTTCGGCGAAGTGCGCCCCGAATGGGGATGTTACCGGGCACATCCGCGTCGTTGCGGGGCCCGTTCGAATCCGGTGGTCAGTACTCGTCCACGTCCGCGGCGATCATCTCGACGATCGTGTCGACGGTGATGCCGGGGCCGTTGCTGACCTCTCCGATCTTCTCGCGGTCCTTCAGTACCACGATCCGATCGCTCAGGCGCACGAGCTCCTCGAGCTCGGACGAGATGAACACCACGGCGACCCCGTCGGCGGCGAGCTTGGCGATCTTCGTCTGGATGTCGAGCTTCGCGCTGACATCGACACCGCTGGTCGGCTCGTCAAGGATCAGCACGCGCGGCCGGGTCGCCAGCCAGCGCGCCAGCAGCACCTTCTGCTGGTTGCCGCCCGAGAGGAACTTGACCGGGGTGTCGGGCGAAGCCGGGCGGATGTCGAGGGCGTCGATGTACGACTCGACGAGTTCGTCGCGCTCCGCCTTCGAGAGCGGATGCGACCAGCCGCGCAGGCCCTGCAGGGCCAGCACGATGTTCTCGCGGATGCTCAGCTCGGCGATCACACCACCGTCGCGCCGGTTCTCCCCCGACATCGCGATCCGGTTCTTGAGGCCGGCGCTCGGGCTGGAGAGCACGGTGGGCTTGCCGTTGACCGCGAGCGAGCCGCCGTCCCACCGCTCGGCCCCGCTCATCAGCGAGGCGAGTTCGGTGCGCCCGGAGCCGCGGAGCCCGGCGATGCCGACCACCTCACCGGGGTAGAGCCGGATGTCGGTCGGTTCGATCTCGCCGCGACGGGCGAGCGCGGTCGCCTGATAGACGGCGTCCCCGATCGGCTCGTGCCGGTGCGCCTGACGGTGCGAGCCGAGCGCGCGGAGGCCGGCGATGTCTTTGCCGATCATCTTCGAGATGAGGTCGGCCCGGTCGAGCTGCCGAGTGAGGTACTCGCCCTCCTTGCGGCCGTTTCGCAGCACGGTCATCCGATCGCTGATCGCGTAGACCTGCTCGAGGAAGTGCGAAACGAAGAGGATCGCGACCCCGCGATCGCGCAGACGCCTGATCACGGCGAAGAGCTTCGCGACCTCGTCGCGCTCGAGGCTCGATGTGGGCTCATCGAGCACAACGACCCGCGGGTCGCCCACCATCGCGCGGGCGATCGCCACGAGCTGCTGGATCGCGGGCGGGAGCAGGGCGACGCGTGCGCGTGGGTCGAGATCCTCGAGGCCGAGCTGCGTGAGGGTCTCGCGCGCGACGCGGCGTGTGGCCCGCCAGTCGATGCCGAAGTGCCCGCGGATCTCCTTGCCGAGCATCACGTTCTCGGCGACGGTGAGGTTGGCGCAGAGCTGGGTCTCCTGGTAGACCGCAGCGATGCCGGCGGTCGCGCCGTCGGCCGTGCTCGCGATCCGCAACGGGATGCCGTCCATCGTGATCGTGCCGCTGTCGGCGGGATTCGCACCCGTGAGCGCCTTGATCAGCGTGGACTTTCCCGCGCCGTTCTCGCCCATCAGGGCGTGCACCTCGCCGGGGAACAGCCGCAGGTCGACGTCGTCGATCACCGTCACACCGAGGAACGACACCGTGATGCCGGACATCTCGAGGACAGGGCCGACCGCGAGCGTCGTCGGCGGTACATCCATGAGCGTCATTGCTGCATCCACTGGGTTCGGGTGGCGGTCCGCGGCGGGGGGCCACGGCATTCGCCCGTGATTCTACGCGCCCTCGCAGCCCGCCGTCGGGCGGGTTTCAGGAGTCGTGCGCCAACCGTTACCTCCAGGGGCCACCACCTCTCCTCCCCCGAGGAGAAACCTGCCGGATGCGGAAGACCCGGGCCCATCCCTCCTCGCCCCACCCATCCCTCCTCCCCCAAGGAAAAACCCACCGGACACGGAACACCCGGGCCCATCCCTCCTCACCCCACCCATCCCTCCTCCCCGAGGAGAAACCCACCGGACACGGAACACCCGGGCCCATCCCTCCTCACCCCACCCATCCCTCCTCCCCCGAGAAAAAACCCACCGAACGCGGAAGACCAGGGCCCATCCGTCCGCACCCGTCCCTCCTCCCCCAAGGACGAATCCGGCGCGCACGCGACGCTCCACGGGTCACGGCGCATCCGCACGGCCAATCCCTCCTCCCCCGAGGAGAAACCCACCGGACCCGGAAAACCAGGGCCCATCCCTCCTCACCCCACCCGTCCCTCCTCCCCGAAGGACGAATGCGGAGCGCCGACGGCGACGCGCGCCGCAGCCACTCCGAGTCGGAGGTGTGGCTATGGACCGGTGGAAACGAATCGCACCTGCCCTGCAGCGACGTGATCCGCGTCGTTCCGCGGCTCTCAAGCGTCCCGACGACATGCGCTTTCGTTCGACCGGTCCTGGCCCACACGGAACGTTTCAACCGGGCACTCGAGACGCCTATCCGCGGGCTGCCCGGCGACCGCAGCCGCGCGGCCTCAGCGCGGCGGCGCCGTCGACTCTCGCACCACGAGTTCGACCGGGATCTTCGTGCGCTGCGGGATCTCTCGGCCCTCGAGCGCGGCACGCAGCACTTCGACGACCGTTGCGCCCAGGCCGTCGAAGTCCTGACGGATGGTGGTCAGCGGAGGAAGGAAGTGCCGCGACGTGGGCAGGTCGTCGAAACCGACGATGCTGATGTCCTCGGGCACACGGATGCCCTTCTCGTGGAAGCCGTGGATCAGGCCCAGCGCCATCTCGTCGTTCGCCACGAAGATCGCCGTGTACTCGGGGATCGAGCGGATGGTACGGGCGAAGTCGTACCCGAAGTCCGCGGTCCAGTCGCCCACGACGATCGGGCGCTCGCGCACCGCCCACGACTTCGCACGGGCGTGGAACGCCCGCTCGCGCGCACGGGCCTCGAGCCAGTCGAGCGGACCCGCGACGTGCAGGATGTCGCGGTGCCCCAGCGACACCAGGTGGTCGACCGCCAGCGTCGCGCCCATCTGCTGATCTACGGCGACGGTGAGGAAGTTCGGGTCGCTGTCGGCTTTGACCACGAGCACGGGGATGCCGATGGTGATCCGGCGCAGCGCCGCGACGGAGGAGGAGCGCGGCGCGATCACGCAGAGCGCGTCGACCCCCTGACCGGTGAGGTGGTCGACGGCGTCCTGCGGGCTCATGCCGTCGTCATCGCGCAACGCCACCGAGGTGACGGTGTAGCCCGATTCGCGGGCGGCGACCTCGACGGAGCGCAGCGTGCTCGTCGGGCCGAACTCCACGGCGCTCTCGACCAGCACGCCGATCCGCCGACTGCTGCGGGTGGCGAGGGTGCGAGCGGCGATGTTCGGCCGGTAGTTCAGCTCCTCGATCGCCTCGAGCACACGCCGACGGGTCTCGGGCTTGATGTTCGGATGATCGTTGAGCACCCGCGAGACGGTCATGTGCGAGACGCCGGCCACGGTCGCGACCTGCCGGATGGTCGGTTCCCCGGGCCCGACGTTAGAGCTCACGTCCCGTTCGCTCCCGTCGCTCATCCGCTGACCGCCAGACGCTCGGCGGTGTCCGACGCGGCCAGCCTACCGGCCCTCCACGGAGAGGAGCATCGAGCCCAGGAGCGCGAGGGTGAGCCCGAGGATCAGCGGCACGGCGATGTCGACGCCGGTCGTCCCCAGCTCGGTGACATGGGCGGGCCCGATGTGGACGAGAACCGTGATCGAATCCGAACCGAGCGGCAGACGGCCGTTCAATCCTGCCTCGCCGGATCCGGCTCCACGGCGGCGGCCCGAGCACCTTCGGCGCGGGCTTGCTCGAGGAGGGTGTCGAGCTTGCGGCGCGAGCGGATGCGCCCACCGAACAGGGCGAGAACGATCAGGGCGACGCCGAGCAGTACCAGCAGCTGCGGCCAGGGCATCGCCCACACCTGCACGGTGGTGGCGGCGGAATCCGCGATGACGGTGCTGCCATCGGGTGTGACGACGGTCGGGGTCATCAGGACCTCGGTGGGGAGGAGGAAGAGGGGCCAGACACCCTCGACCGTTGCGCTGAGCGCGCGGGAGTCGCCGGGTAGCAGCTCCTGGGTCGCGGCGTCCGCGTCGGGGTACGACACGCTGCGACCGTTGGCGCTGACGGAGCCGCCGACCGTGAAACGCGCGTTGCCCGCGTTGACCACGTCGAACGAGACGGTCATCGATCCGGGGGCGAAGGGGTTCCACGACAGCGTGTAGTCGGCGTCGACGTTCTCGATCGCCGCTGCCGGCGCGAGCTCGCCGGTCACCCGCGTCATCACTCGGAAGCCGACCCGACTCTCGACGCCGACCTTGGTCCCGTCGGAGCCGGCCTGTTCGGAGCGGACGGACGCGGCGATGCCCGCGGCGTGATCGCCGGGCTCGACGACCTCGGGAACCGTGACGGTGAACGGGACGATCGCGGTGCCGTTGGCATCGACGGTGACCGTATCCTGCACGTCGATCCAGGTCCCCGCATCCGTCGACTCGACGTCGGAGGCCTTCATGTTGAACCGGCCGGTGGGGGTGAAGTAGCCGTCCGCCGCGGTGAGGGTGAAGGTCACCGCTTCGGCGCTGAGGTTGCGGACCGCGAGGTGATCGACGGCGGAGGCGCCCGGATCCAGCTCGAGTTCGACCCACGAGCGGTTGTCCTGCCCGCTCTCGGTCGCGGGCCGCACCGACCACGTGAGGGTCGGGGCCGTCTCCTCGGCATTCGCCGTCGGCGCGATCACGAGGGCGAGGAGGAGTGCGACGAGCGTCGCGGTCAGGCTGCGCAGCAGGGTCGGTCGGGGCACGGTGACGTCCTTGTCAGGGGTTCCCGGGGCCGGCGTACCGGCCCCGGGAGGAATCGCTGTTCGTTACTCGAAGAGCGAGAGGGTCAGGACGGAAGCGTAGCTGCCCGACTCGACATCCGCAGGAGTCTTCAGGAACAGGTCCGCGTTGGCGGTCCAAGAACCGTCGGTCTGCGCCTCGCCGGAATCGATCGCGAGGGCCAGCAGTTCCTGGTCGACCAGTCCGACGTTGTCGGGACCGGAGTCGAGCACCGTGTCGACCTGCTCGCCCTCGGCGACCAATCCCGACTCGCCGCCGTCGATGAGGTGCGGCGTCCAACCGAAGTACTCGGCTCCGATCGGGTCCTGACCCGCCGTACCGATGAAGTCGCTGGAGGAACCGACCACGTACCAGCCGACCCCGGCGGGGACGTCCTCGGCGTCGCGGGTGTCGGTGACCGTCACGGTGGGCATGATGCCGGTGAACTGGCGGACGGTCGCGGTGGACCCGGTCTCGGTCAGGGTGGTGCTGGTGCCGGCGACGCTCATGGCGAGCACGCCGGGCTCGGTGAGCTCCGCGATGTCGACGTTCACATCGACGTCGTCCGAGCCGTAGGGGTCTGCGGCGTAGGCGGTCGTGGCCACCCCGGCCAGCATCAGGCCACCGAGCGTGGCGACGGATGCGCGCAGCAGTACGCTCTTGCGTGAACGCGCAGTCTTCTTCGAGTGCATGGTTGTTCTCCTCATCGAGATCTGGGGGATGGCGACCGGGTTTGTTACCGGGAACATCATTGGGTGTCGTCACTCTATGGAGCGCGACGGGTGGGTGTCAAGCACGGATGCGGACCGGGGCGGGTCGCCACTGCGTCCCGCACCATCGCCTCCCGCGCCGTCGTCGGAACAGGGGGTTGCCACCGCGTCCCGCGAGAACGCGGGACGCAGTGACAACCCCCTGCGGATGGACCGGCGTCAGCAGCTGCGCGCGGTGTACGGGGCCGTGACGGTGGTGGTCACCGCCCGGCCGTCGACGGTCGCCGTGGCGCGCACGGTGGCTTCACCTGCGGTGATGGACGCCGCTCGGGTGGTGAACGCCGCGGAGGCGTTCTTGCCCGGCGCGACGGCGGTGAACGAGCTGCTTCCCCACGCCGACGTAACCGCGAGGTTCACGGGCACGGTGTCGCGGTTCGTCGCCACCACGGTCAGCACGACCTTGCCGGCCACGCAGCGCGAGGAGGCGGTCGCCACGACGTCGAGCACGCGATCACGGACGACATTGACCCGGTAGGTCACGTTCGTGCTGTGATCCTGCGCGTACGACTTCAGCGTGATCGTGCTCGCACCCGCGGCCAGCGGGATCGAGCGCGGCAGGGTGTCGTCGATCAGCACGTCGCCCACGTACACGAGCCCGCTGCCCACGGCCGGATCCGCATCGAACACGACGCTCGTCGCGGAGGCGGGCACGGTCAGCGTGTAGTCGCGCACGCCCGCGGTCAGCGCCGGGCTCAGCACGCCCGTGTCGAAGGCGAGCTTCGACAGCTCGGCGGCCGTCCCATAGGCGTTCGTCCGCGTCGTCGACAGCCCGAAGAGCCCGCCGACGTAGCTGGTGCCGTTGCCCTGGAAGCGCACCGTCACCACCGGGATCTTCTTGCCCTGCGCATCCAGCACGTACGCGCCGCTCTGGTCGCGTTTGTAGCTGTCCTTCGCAGCGATGCCGTCGAGCACTGCCCGAGGGATCTCGTCGTACTGGATGTAGAAGCTGGTCGATCCGGCGGCGTTGGTGACGCGCTCGTTCTTCAGCAGCACATCGTTGAGGTAGATCCCGAAGGTGCGCCCGTTGTCGCCGCCGTAGTAGCGCGCCGCGAGGTAGTTCTTCGGCAGGGTCGGGTCGACGATCATGTCGTACTGGAAGTACGCATCCGTGGCGATCTGACCGTCACGGAAGCCCTGACCGTTGAAGATGCCGACGCCCGACTTGTTGTACTTGTAGTTCTTGTCGGCCTCGCTGTTGTTGTTGTCGAACGAGGTGAGTGCGTCGATGCTCATCTCGCTGGTGCGCTTCTGCTCCTTCTGGGTCTTGATCTGCGCCTGCGCCTCCGGGGAGTCTGGCTGGATGAGCGTCATGTAGGTCGCGTAACGGGCGCCGTAGAGCGAGTAGTACGGCTCGAACGTCAGCGCCGCGGCGGCCGAGTCGACGTTCTGCAGTCTGAACCGCATCGTCTCGTCACCGTTGCCGTTCGCACCGTTCGGGATGCGCACGAGGTTCTGCTCGATGCCGCTCTTCCACGCAGCGGCGTCGGAGACGACCACGTTGTTGCTGAGCGACTTGTCGGCCACGCCCATCCGCACGAGCACACCGGCCACGTAGCTGGCGTCGACGTTGGTGCGGCTGAGCTCGGTCGCGAGCAGGACGGGGCCGTACTGGAAGGCGACCCAGTTCGGGTTCTCGGTGTCGGCGACCGCGGTCACCGTGGCGGGCAGGGTGTAGTCGAGCTCGTCGCCGGCGGCGACCTCGACGACCACGTAACCCGCATCCGTCGACGCCGCGACATCGCGCGCGACGCCGTTCACCGACAGCGACGGCGAGCCGTCGACCCACGAGGGGATGCGCAGGCGCAGCGTCGTGCTGCCCTCGCCGCCCACCGTGAAGTGCACGGTGTCGGTGTTCGGCACGTCCGCGGTCTGCGTCAGTGTCAGGTCGAACTCGCTCGAGCGCAGCTCGGACGAGCGGAACTGGTTCACGTAGATCGAATCGGTGTCGCGGAAGTAGATCGAGTCGCCCAGCTTGGTGAAGCTCTCGATCCCGGTGCCGTGATCGCACCAGAACTCGTCCAGCTCCTTGCCGAAGACCTTGGCGTAGCCGGCGGTCTGCGGCTGGAAGTAGGTGACCATGCCGGTCTCGGGGTTCTGCGAGGCGACGATCGTGTTCAGCAGCGTCGTCTCGTAGTAGTCCGGATACTTCACGTCCTTCGTCACCTGGAACAGCGCCCGGGTGAGCTTGAGCATGTTGTACTCGTTGCAGCCCTCGGCCGTGGAGTTCTCGCCGTAGCCCGAGGTGACGCCGTTCGTCGCCCACTCGTACAGCTCATCCGCACCGTGGAAATGCTCGGACTGACTGTTCGCGCCGTTGGCGTAGGTGTGGTCGGAGACCACGATCTGCCAGAAGTTCTCGGCGGCGGTACGGTACATGCCGAGGTTGCTCTTCTCGCTCGCGGTGAGGGTCGCGTAGAGCTCGGGGTTGTCGGTGAAGACCGTGTAGCGCTTGAGCGCGCCGATCAGCTTCGGGATGGTCGTGTTCGCGTGCAGGCCGTTCAGGACGTCCTGTCCGGCGGCCAGCTTCTGGAACAGCACCGTCTCGTCGAAATACTCCGCCGCCCGCTTGTGCGCCGGCTTCTCGGTGATCGAGTACAACTCGTAGAGCGCCTCGTTCATCCCGCCGTATTCGGTGTTCAGGATCGCGCCGGGGTTCGACTGCCGACCGGCCCAGTTGTTCAGCCACGTGCCGAAGCCGTCGGCTACGCTGAGCGCCTTGGTCGAGACCGCGCCGGGTGCGTACTCGTGCGCATCCAGCAGGCCAGCGAGCACCTTGTGCAGGTTGTAGAAGGGCACGAGCAGGCCGTCGCCGCCGCTGGGCAGCAGGTTCGTCGAGAACGGAGCGACGTAGCCGGCATCGGCCGGATGCGCGAGCGCGTAGGCGTCCTGCACCCGCTTCAGACCGTCGACGCCGGCGGTGAGCTTGGCGAGCAGCGCGGCCTTCGTGGTCGCATCCGTCTCGGTCGCGTAGGCCTGCGAGAGCGCCGACAGGTAGTGACCGAAGAAGTGGCCCTGGAACCGGGTGCCGGTGCTGCGCTCCCAACCGCCGTAGCCGGAAGCCGTGGTGGGGTTGAGCCCCGCCTGGATGTACCAGGAGTACAAGAACTTCTCGGGGTCGAGGCTGAGCAGGTACTCGACGGTCTGCTCGCTGCCGTTGGCGAAGTACGGATCCGTGACGGTGACGTCCTCGAGCTCGGAGCCGAGCAGGTACACGGAGGTCTCCACTCCTTCCGGGGCGACGGTGACGGTGAACGCACGAGTGACGGGGGTGCTGCCACCGTAGCTGGCCGTCGCCGTGAGCGTCACGTCCACCGGGTTGCCGGTGGGCTTCGTCACGGTGGCGTCACCGCCCGAGACGGCGATGACGGCGGGGTTCGACGAGGTCCAGACGACGGTGGTGCCGTGGGCTCCCTCGAGCGGCAGGCCGAAGTCGGAGGAGGCGCTGGCCGGCACGGAGAGGCCGTCGAGGTCGCCCTGCGCGACCGTCGCGGGGTTGAACGCGGGGGTGCCGCGCTGCGTGAGCGTGACCACATCCGCGATGCTGGCGACGCCGTTGTAGAGCGTGTAGTCGTCGAGCAGGCCGTTCAGGTGCGCCCCGTTGTAGGTGGGGCCGTTGTAGCCGATGGTCTTGACCGAGCTGGCCTCGGAGCCGAGCACTCCCGTGGCCGTGCCGGTCGCCGCGCTCTTCACCGTCGAGATCTGGCGGACGCCGTTGCGGTAGAACTGCACCTGCTTGGTCGTCTTGTCGTAGGTGACGGCCACGTGAGTCCACTGGCCGGTCGGGAAGAAGGCGGAGCGCGTCGCGTCGACGGCGACCTTGTAGGGCTGACCGCTCGACGGGCCGATCGACAGGGCGAGCGGCGTGGTGTCGCCCTCCGAGGTGAGGTACCAGCCGTCGGAGTTGTAGACGGTCTTGTTCCAGGTGAAGACCTGCTCTCCCGTCATCGTGGCGTTGGGCTTGTACCAGAACGAGGCGGTGAGGTTCTGCGGCTGCAGCGCGGCCGCGGTGCCGAGCCTCAGCGCGGTGCCGCCGGTGAAGTTGAAGGCCTGTCCGGTGATGCCGGTGCCGTAGGCGGCACTGCCCTTCTGCACGGTGACGGTGTTGGGCGTCGTCGCCGCATCCGTCAGGTTGCCCTCGAACTGCAGGTCGAGCCTTTTGGCCGACTCGATCGAGAGGGTGCCCGCAGCGGATGCGGGTGGCGCGGTGAGCGAGACGAGTCCCGCCGCGAGCGCGAACACGGTTCCCACCGCGATCGCACGGTGTTTCAGGGTCATGGGGTTTCCTTCGGTCGATGGGTTGCCGTTTCTTTGACGTGTGCCGACAGTGGTCGGGGGCGTGGGCGTGGGCGTCAAAGAAACGGCAACCCGTGGGTGCGGGTGAGGGCGGCGTGCGGAACGGTGGCGGTCGCCGTCGAGACGGGGCGTCATCACGACCGGCCGTTCGGTGAAAGGAAGGGTTGCCGATTCTTTGACGCGGCCGTCTTCGGCCGTGTCAAAGAATCGGCAACCCTGATGGGACCTAGTTGCAGGTCAGTGCCGGGTACGCGGCCGGGACGGTGGCGGTGACCGGGGCCCCGTTCACGGTGGCGGTCGCGGTGACCGACGCCGATCCGGCGGGCATGCTCGCCAGGCGGGTGGTGAACGCCGCGGAGGCGTTCTTGCCCGGCGCGACGGCGGCGAACGCCTTCGATCCGTAGGCCGAGGTGATCGTCATCGCGACCGGCACGGTGTTGCCGTTCACGGCCGTCACGGTGAGCACGGCCTTACCGGCCACGCAGCGGGCGGATGCGGTGGCGGTGATCTCGAGCGCCGGAGCGACCGCGTTCACCACGACCTTCACCTGCACACGCTTGATCGACGGCGCGAGCTCCTCATCCGCGGTCAGGTTGAACACCGGCAGGCCGGCGCTGTCCCAGTGCACGGTCGCGGCGCGGGCGTGCCGACGCGGGTCGTTCAGACCCAGGTCGGTGGCCTCGCCGGGGTTCGAAGTGTCGTTGACCGTTCGGGAGTGGTAGACGATGACGGGGTTGCCGTACTCGTCGACCGTGAAGGAGTTGTGGCCGGGGCCGACCTGGCCGGGCACGTCGGCGGAGGTGAGCACCGGGTACTGCACCTTCGTCCACGACGCCGGGTCGAGCAGGTTCGCGTTCTCATCCGCGTAGAGCAGACCCACCGCGTACTTGTCGTCGACCGTGGAGGCCGAGAACGAGGCGATGACCTTGCCGTTGTTCTTGATGAACGCGGTGCCTTCGTCGATCGATTGGTTCGTCGCCGTGTTCTTCTCCCAGGCGAACTTGGGCGAGGAGAGCACCATGGCGTTCGAGGTCAGCTGGATCGGGTTGGCCGAGTCGATCTCGGCGAACCAGAGCATCGATCCGTCGACACCCGACTGCGCCCAGGCCACGTAGCTGCGGCCCTTGTTCTCGAGGTAGGTCATGTCGAGTGAGAACGCGGTGAACGCGACGTCGCCCGTCTTGGCCTTCATCTGACCGAGGCTGGTCCAGTTGGCCGGGTCGAGCGTGGCCGCCCCGGAGAACTCGGCACCGGTGAACTTGAGCATCGCCGGACGGATGTCGAAGACGCTCGCGCGACCGGCGGTGAACATGATGTACCAGTCGTTGCCGATCTTGGTCAGCTCCGGAGCCCAGATGTAGCGGTTGAGCACCGGGTCGTTCGCTTCGTCCCACAGCACCGATTCCGGCGCCGTCTTGAGACCGGCGATGGTCTGCGCGCGGCGCAGCACGATCCGGTCATAACCCTCGGGATCGCTGTTCGAGACCGTGGGGTACGAGGCGGTGAAGTAGTACCAGCCGTCATCACCCAGGGTCACGTCGGGGTCGGCGCGACGCTCGACGAGCGGGTTCGGGTACTCGGTGCGCTGCACCGTGCCGTCGACCGTGTAGGTGCCGGGCGCGTTCGTGTTCAGGGCGGCGAGGTCATCCGCATCCCAGGTCACGCCCATGTCGGTGGTCGATCCGCTGCTGTACTGCACCGTGGCGGTGTCAGGCAGCTCGGCGGCCTGGCCCTGGTCGATCGTGACGTCCGCGAACGGCTTCACGCCGGTCGAGACGACGCGGCTGAGGCGCTCGGTGACGAACGCGTACTCGGCGGCGGTCACCGGCAGCGGCGTCGCCTCCAGCGTTCCGGCCGGGTACGTCGCGGCGGGGGCGGCGGCCGGGGCCGCAGCCGAGACCGGAGCGGTGAAGGTTGCGAAGTCCTTCGTGGTGACCTCGTAACCGGCGCCCGTTCCGGCGGCGGCGAAGCGGATGCGGTACGCGCGGATCCCGTTGTCGTAGTCGACCTGAACCCGCGTCGCGGGGATGGTCGAGAAGGTGACCAGACGCTCATTGGTGTAGGTGGCGAGGTCGGTGGAGTCGTAGACGTACAGCTGCGTGCTCGAGCTGTTCACCGGCGCGACGAGCCCGAAGGTGCCGTTCGGCTTGCGGAACAGCTCGGGGTTGCCGAGCTTGGCGGTGCCGAGGGTCGGGAAGAGCACGCCGCGGTTGTTGTTCAGCGCGGTGTAGTTCGTGCCGTTCGTCGATGCCGAGAGCATCAGCACGTCGGTGCGTGTGATGTCACCGGTGGCGATACCGGCACCGATGAAGCCGGTGTCCTGCGCGAGCACCGTGACCGGGATCGTGCGGGTGGCCGTCGCGGCGCCGAGAGTGAAGGTCGCGGTCAGGGTGACGGCGGTCTGCGCGGCGGGGCGCGTGACGGCTCCGCTCGGGGCGATGATCGCGGGAGCCGAGCTGGCCCAGGCGACGGAGGCGCCCTCGACCGTGGTCGGCAGCGTGATGGTGCTGGACACGTGCGTGATGCCGAGGTCGTAGCGATCGGCGATCAGCTGCAGTTCGCGCTGGTCTCCCGACGCGACGACGGTCAGCGGATACGTGCGCACCAGCGTCCGACCGCGCAGCGAGAGCGTGGCGGTGAGCGTGACCGGCTGGTCGACGCTCGTGCGGGTGACGGTGCCGTCGGGCGCGATGGCGCCCGGGGTGCTGGAGGACCACGCGATCGCGGATCCGTTCGCACCGGTCGTCGGCAGGGTCAGGTTCGACGTGACGAAGCCGTCGCCGAAACCGATCGCGCCGGCATCCGCGGCGAGCGCCGCATCCAGAGCCGCCGGAGTGGCGTTGTCGTAGTACTCCTCGCGGATCTGCGCGTCGGTGCGGGCCGTGGTCCACACCCGCACATCCTTCACGCCGCCCTTGTAGAACGGGTCGTTGTACGAGGAGCGGCCGATGTACGAGACCAGCCCGGTACCGAACTGGCTCACCGTGCGCGTGGTCGCGACGGTGCCGATCTTGCTGCCGTTGAGGTAGCCCGTGATCGAGGTCGGCGTGATCACGGTCGTGTAGAGCGACCAGTCGGCGGATGTGGCCGGGCCGGCGATGCCGTTGGCGGCCGTGGTCGGCGAGATGCCGGCCTCGGTGCCCCAGGGGGCGCTCGCGTTCAGGGCGTTGGTGATGACCGTTTTGAACAGGCCGGCCGGGTTCTTCGGGTTCAGCAGCCAGTACTGCGACGGAGTGGAGGCTGCGGATCCGAAGAACATGGCGGCGTAGTTGCCGGCGCCGGTCTCGTTCTTCAGCCAGATCGAGGTGGTCAGGGTGTTGCGGTTGTCGAAGAGGCCGGTGGGCAGGCGGAGGTAGGCGGCCGAGCTTCCGGCGGCGCCGCCGGGCAGCGTGAGCTCGTCGCCGCTGACGGTGGCGCCCGAGCCGACGATCGTGGCGGCGCGGCCGTTACCGGATGCATCCGGGACCGTCGTGCCGGTGACCGTGTCGAAGTCGTAGGAGAGCAGCAGGTCGGGGTCGGTCGCTGCCGACACGGGGCCCGCCACGGTGAACGCCAGGGCGGCGGTGAGCACGGTCGCGACCGCGCCGCGGCCCAGCGCCCTGCGTGGAGATCTGGGATGGCTCTCGGTGAAAGGCCGTCGACGGATGAGGGGCATGGTCACGCTCCAGTGAGTGAGTTGCGGTCGGAGGGATGGGTTGCCGTTTCTTTGACGCGAGCTCTGTCAAAGAAACGGCAACCCGGGAGGCGGGGCGGATCAGCAGGTCGCGGCGGGCACGGCGGGAGTGGCGGCGAACGCGCGGCCGTCCTCATCCGCGCTGCTTCCGGCGACGGATGCGGTGCCGGCGGTGATCGACGACTGTCGCGTGTTGAAGGCGGCCGAGACGGTCGCTCCGGCGGCGACGTCTGCGACGGTCTTGCTGCCGTAGGCGGTCGTCATCGTCACGTCGGCCGGTGCCGTATCGGTGTTCTTCACGCTCGTGGTGACATATGCCGTGCCGGCGATGCAGCGCGCGGTCACGGTGGGGGCGAGGGCGAGGACCGTCGGCGCCGGGGTCGCGTTCGCGATCCGGAAGCGCTGGCAGTCGTTGTTGAGCACCGACCACTGGCCGATCGTGGTGCCGTTCGCGGCCGCGCAGTACGAGAGGTCGAGCGCCTTGCCGCTGGCTGCGGCGCGGAACTCCACCGTGCCGTCGTTGTTCACCACTGCGGCCCAGCGGCTCGCGAGGCTGCCGCAGGACTGCTGCGTCACGCTGGCGCCGTCGGCCGTGGATCCGCCCGTCACGCCGAGGCACTTCTGTGCCGCCGAGCTCGGGTGGATCTCGACCCGGCCGTCGCTGGTGCCCGTGAAGGTCGCGGTCTGGCAGGGCGAGGCGAGCCACTCGCGCTGCTGCAGCACGGCTCCATCGGCGGTCGAGCAGTTCGGCAGGTCGAAGACCTTGCCGGATGCGACGGAGGACACGGTGACGGTGCCCGCAGGACGCAGCGACCACTCGGAGCCCAGCAGGCGGGCGTTCGTGGCTCGGTTGGTGATGCTCGACCAGCCGTCGGTGGTGACCGCGACCGTCCACTGCTGCGTAGCGGATGCGACCCAGGCGGACTGCTTGACAGCGGATCCGACGGTGCCGGCCGCCTTGCCCGTGGCCGCGTTGATCAGGCGGAGGTAGCCGTCACCGGTCGCGTCCAGAGCCCAGTTCGCGCGGGCGGAGCCGCAGGAGCCCTGGGTGACGGCCGTGCCGTCACCGCTCGCCGCGCCGTCGATCACGGCGCACTGTCCGGTCGTGCGGTTGACGAGGTTCCAGTTCGCGCCCTCGACGCGGGCCGTGATCGGCCCGTTCTCGCCGCTCGGCACGGTCACCGCGGTGCCGGCCGACGGGATGCCGAAGTCGGGCGTGCCGTTCGCGCCCCACGTGACCTGCTGCGCTCGGGCCGAGCGCTCGCGCCCGCATCCGCCGTCTTCACGGGCGTTGGCGTGGTAGAGGTTCCAGGTCTGGGTGCCGTCGGGCGAGGTGAAGAAGTCGTTGTGGCCGGGGCCGAACACGCCGTTCGCCTTGGTGAAGACGGGGCCGGTGCTCTTGGTCCAGGATGCGGCGAGCACGGGGTCGCCGCCGGTGTACTTCAGGGTGCCCAACTCGTAGTCGGGAGTCCAGCATCCGCTGGCCGAATAGACGACGTAGGTGTCGCCGTTGTGCTGCAGCGGGATCGGGCCCTCGTTCACCGCGCCGCCGATGGTCTCCCAGCTCTCGACGGGGCGCGACAGGATGTTCATCGGACCCGTCGAGGTCCACGGGTTGCTCATCCGCGCGATGTAGTTGCTCTGCAGGCCGTCGGGCGCGAACTGCGACCACATCATGAAGAGCTCGCCGTTCAGCTGCAGGTACGCGCCGTCGATGTTCCAGGCGTCGATCGGCAGCGGGCGACCCTTGTAGCTGTAGGGGCCCATCGGGTCATCCCCCGCGCTCTCGATCACCTGCAGGTGCTGGCCGTCGAAGTTGCCCGTCGCTCCCATCGTGTACATCAGGTACCAGCGCCAGCCGTTGGGGCCGTTGAGGCGCTGCAGCTCGGGCGCCCACATGTTGTTGTTGCGGCCCGTGTTCGTGTCGGAATAGACGGTCACCGGTTTGGCGGTCTTGAGGGCCGCGAGCGTCGATGCCTTGCGCATCACCACGCGGTTGTCCCACGTGGTCGCCACCAGGTAGTAGTTGCCGTCGTAGAACTCGATGGTCGGGTCGGCCGCATCCTCGACGAGCGGATTCGTGAACGTCGTCTCGCCGACGGCCGCGGCGGGCGAGGCCACGGCGAACGGCAGCGCCACCAGGGCGGCGAGGAGCGCGATCAGCGCAGCGATCAGCCGGCGGCGGGGCGGGGTGGAGGTCTGCGCGAGACGGGGCACACGGGTCGGGGCCACTATCACTCCTTCGTGATCAGCGCGCTCCGGCGAGCGCAGATCACATCATGTTCCCGGTAACACCGGCTTGTCAACGCCCAGCCCGTGCTCCCGTTCGGGCCGGCCGGAGCTGCCGCGCTGTCGTTTTCACCACGCGCGGGTGGCATTTCACCAGCGCGCGGCGAAAACGACAGCGCAGAGGGAGACGGCCCGGCGCATCCTACGCACGGGGCGGCGAAAACTGTGCTGGTGCTCAGCGCACCGCCAGTGTTACCGTGAACAATCTCCGGGCTCCGGAGAGTATTCCCTCGTCAACGATGTCGAATCGGGAGATCGTGTTCACCAAGAAATCGCTACGCCCCGTCGTAGCGGCGGCGACATTCGCCGTCGCCGCCTCACTGCTCACCGCGACGCCCGCGCTCGCCGCGAGCGACGCCAACCTCGTCCTCCGCTACGCCCTCGACGAGACGACCGGAACCGTCGCCACCGACAGTTCGGGCCACGGCCGCAACGGCATCCTGGTCGGCGGCGCCGTCGCTCAGGGCGGCGCGGGCCTGAAGCTCGACGGCGTCAACGACCACGTCAAGCTGCCCGACAACGTGCTCGCCGGCCTCAGCTCCATCACCGTCAGCACCGAGGTGCTCGTCGACACGGCACAGGGCACTCCCTACTTCATCTGGGGCCTCGGCAACACCACCAGCGGCGCCGGCAACGGCTACCTCTACACCACCGGTAACAGCTACAAGGCCTCGATCGCCACCGGCAACTGGACCACCGAGCAGACGGTCAACTCGGGTGCGAACCTCGCCCGCGGCGCCTGGAAGACCCTCACCTACACGCTCGACGACGCCAGCGACACCGCTCGCCTCTACCTCGACGGCACGCAGGTCGCTCAGCAGACCGGGGTCACCATCACCCCCGGCGCGATCGGCGCCGGTGCGACCACCGCGAACTACATCGGCCGCTCGGTCTACACCGGCGACAAGTACCTCTCCGGATCCGTCCGCGACTTCCGCCTCTACGACACGGCGCTCACCGCCGCCGAGGTCGCCGCGCTGCAGGCGACGGATGCGACCCGCGTCGCCCGCGACACCGCCGCGCTGAACCTCGGCGATCTCTCCGCCGTCGCCGCGAACCTGACCCTGCCGACGACCGGCACGAACGGCTCCGCCATCGCCTGGACCTCCAGCAACCCGGCCGTCGTCGCCACGAACGGCACCGTCACCCGCCCCGCGACCGGCGTCGCCGAGGTGACCCTCACGGCCGCCGTGACCCGCGGATCCGCCTCGCAGAACCGCACCTTCGCGGTGACCGTGCCGGCAGCGGATGCGAACGGCGAGGCCCAACTGGCCCTCATCGCGATCGCCATCCCGAACGCCACCGACATCCGCGGCAACATCGCGTTGCCCGCGAAGGCCGGCGGTTTCGACCTCGCGTGGAGCTCCGCCCAGACCGGCGTCGTCAGCAACACCGGCGTCGTCACCCGCCCGGCGGCGACCACCGCGGTCACTCTGACCGTGACCGCTCCCGGCACCACCGCGACCCGGCAGATCCCCGTCAGCGTCACCGCCGCACCCGCCGGTCTCGACACCGACTACGACGCCGGTTATCTCTGGACCCACTTCGCGGCCACCGACTACGAGAAGATCTACTTCGGCTCGAGCAGCGACGGCCTGCACTGGTCGAAGCTGAACAACAACCAGGCCGTGCTCGCGAACCTCGCCGGCACGCTCGGCGTCCGCGATCCGCACCTCGTGCGCTCGCCCACCGGCGACGAGTACTGGATCCTCGGCACCGATCTGCACGCCGAAGGCAGCGCAGCCGGCGGCTCATGGGATCAGGTGAACGCGAGCCAGAAGCTCGTGGTCTGGCGCTCGACCGACCTCGTGCACTGGAGCGACCAGAACCTCGTATTCGCCGGCTCGCCCAACGCGGGCAACGTCTGGGCTCCCGAGGCGATGTGGGATGCGGCCACCGGCCAGTACTACATCTACTGGTCGGGCCGCGACAAGACGCAGGTCGGCACCGACGACTGGGCGCTGCGCGTCTACGTCAGCACCACCCGCGACTTCGTGAACTTCTCGACCCCGCAGGTCTGGCTCGACGAGAGCTCGAACACGAACAACGCCGACGGACCCAACATCATCGACACCACCATCGCGGTCGAGAACGGCGTCTACTACCGCTTCTCCACCTCCGATTGGCGCACGGTCGTCGACACCGCTCCGAGCCTCGCCGGCCCGTGGACCCGCGTGATCGCCCGAGGTGAAGAGGCGGCTCACGGGCTCTCCAACCACATCGAGGGCCTCACCGCCTACCAGCTGCCCGACGGCCGCTGGGTCGTGATGGGCGACTCCGGCGGATACACCGCGTACGTCACGAACTCGCTCGCGAGCCTGCAGTTCACGGCTCTGCCCACCGGCGCGACCGGCACGAACACCTTCTCGTTCTCCGCACCGTTCCGGCACGGCTCCGTGCTGCGCCTGTCGACCGCGGAGGAGACCCGCCTGCTGGCCGCCTTCGGCAACAGCTCGGGTCCGGCGGCCAAGCCGGTCAACGCGGCGGGCGAGATCCTGCGCTACTCGTTCGACAACGGCTCCGGCACCACGGTGCAGGATGTATCGGGCAACGGCCAGAACGGCACGATCGTCGGCGGCGGCACCTGGCAGACCGGTTCGCTCAAGCTCGACGGCACCGACGACTACGTCGACCTGCCCGACAACCTGCTCGCGGGTGTCACCGACATCACCGTGCAGGCGGATGTGTGGATCGACTCCGCGCAGAGCGGCGCCTACTTCATCTACGGCCTGGGCAACACGGCCGCGGGTGTCGGTAACGGTTACCTGTTCACCTCCGGTGACGCGTACCGCACCAGCCTCGCCACCGGCAACTGGACCACCGAGCAGACCGTCTCGCAGGGATCCGCTCTGCCGCGCGGCCAGTGGGCGCACCTCACCTACACGCTCACCGGAACGACCGCCACGATCTACCTCAACGGCGTCAAGGTGGGCACGGGCACGGTGACCACCGACCCGAAGGACATCGGCGGCGGCTACACCACGGCGAACTCCATCGGCCGCTCGAACTACGACGCGGACAACCGCTTCCGCGGTCAGATCCGCGAGTTCGCGATCTACAACAAGGCCCTCAGCAGTGCCGAGGTGCTGGCCGCTTCCGGCAACACCACGGTGCTGGCGGATGTGACGCTCACGGGCGACGTGCTCAAGGTCGCGCCGATCGTCGACTCGACCAACCGCACGGTCACCTTCCCGGTGAAGCCGGGCACGAACCGCGCGACGCTCACGCCGACGTTCTCGACGGCGGCGGGAGTCACCGCGACCCCCGCATCCGGCACCACGCTCGATCTGACCACTCCGAAGACGATCACTCTGTCGCCCTCGGGCGCCGTGTGGACGCTCTCGGCGGTCGAGATGAAGAGCCCGGTGCTGCCGGGCCTGTACGCCGACCCGAACATCGCGGTGTTCGGCGACACGTACTACATCTACGCGACCTCGGACGGCGTCGCCGGCTGGGGCGGCAACACCTTCTACGTCTGGTCGTCGAAGAACCTCGTCGACTGGACCCGCTCGGAGCAGCCGATCCTCACCCTGGACGGCGCGAACGGCAACGTGCCGTGGGCGACCGGCAATGCCTGGGCACCGACCATCATCGAGAAGGGCGGGAAGTACTACTTCTACTTCTCGGGTCACAACGCCTCGCTGAACCGCAAGACCATCGGCGTCGCCGTCGCGGACAGCCCCACCGGGCCGTTCACCGCTCAGCCGACCGCGATGATCACCAACGGGGAGTCCGTGAACTCGGGTCAGGCCATCGACCCGGCCGCCTTCACCGACCCGGCCACCGGTAAGAGCTACCTCTTCTGGGGTAACGGCTCGGCCGTCTACGCCGAGCTGTCGGACGACATGCTGTCGGTGAAGGCGGGCAGTATCAAGCGGATCAGCGGCCTGACCGACTTCCGCGAGGGCAGCTTCGTGAACTACCGCCAGGGGCTGTACCACCTCACCTACGCGATCGACGACACCGGATCGGTGAACTACCGCACCGGCTACGCCACCGCGACCAGCATCGACGGGCCGTGGACCTACCGCGGCGTGATCCTGCAGAAGAAGACCGAGCTAGGCATCCTGGCCACCGGCCACAGCTCGATCATCCAGGTGCCGGGCACGGACGACTGGTACATCGCCTACCACCGCTTCGCGATCCCGGGCGGCGACGGCACCCACCGCGAGACCACGATCGACAAGCTGACGTTCGACCCGGCGACGGGCCTGATGCAGAACGTGACGCCGACGCTCGAGAGCGTCGCGCCGCAGACCATCGCGCCGGCGCTGAACATCGCGGTCTCGGCAACGACCCGCTGCGTGGCCGGCAAGATCGTGCTCACCGTGGTGGCGAAGAACAACAACGCCGTGCCGGTGACGATCACCGAGACGACGGCCTACGGCACGAAGAAGTTCAGCACGGTCGCCCCCGGGGCGAGCGCGTCGAGCGCCTTCACCACCCGCCTGGCCACCGTGCCGGCCGGGCAGGCGACGGTCACCACGACCGCAGCCGCGGGCACCATCACCCAGACGGCGCCCTACGCGGCGGCCAGCTGCGGCTGAGCCCACCCCTCCTGATCGGCGCCCGGTTCTCACCGGGCGCCGATCTTTTTTCCTCCATCCCACCCTGTTCGAACCCACCCTGTTCGCACCCCACCTGTTCGCACCCCACCTGTCCGCACCCCACCTGTTCGCAAAGGAGCAACATGCCTTCATCCACCGGACCCCGCGGGGTCGGCGCGCTCGCCGCGCTCGGCGTCGTGGCTGTCGTCGCGGCCGGCACTCTGGCCGGTCTCAGCGCGCCACCCGCATCCGCCGACACCGTGATCCCGCAGAGCGGCCTGCTCGCCGAGTACCTCTTCGACGAGACCAGCGGATCCACGGTGCCGAACACCGCCGCCGGCTCGGTCGGCGCCGCCACCGTCGTCAACGGCACCAACGCCCAGTGGACCGGCTCGTCGCTCGTCTTCGCCGGCGGAGCCAAGACCAGCACGAGCGCGGACTGGGTCCGGCTGCCGGACAACATCCTCACCGGGAAGGACTCGGCCTCCATCACCATCGAGACGAAGTTCGATGCCTCGATGGCGTCCAGCTTCAACTTCCTTTGGAACATCGGAAACGACAGCACCACGAGCTACTACTTCGCGTCGGTGCGCGACAAGGTGCGCACCGCGATCACCACGGCGAGCGCCGGCGGCGAGGTGAACGCCCGGGCGACCGAGTCGCTCAGCGCGAACCGCTGGTACAGCCTCACCTCGGTGATCGACGGCGCGGCCGGCACCATCAGCTTCTACGTCGACGGCGCGAAGGTGTCGAGCACGCCGACCGCGCTGAAGCCCTCCTCCATCACGAACCAGTCGCTGAACGCGATCGGCCGCTCGCCGTGGCCCGACCCGTTCTACAAGGGCGAGGTGTCGACCTTCCGCGTCTACGACCGCGCGCTGAGCGCGGCCGAGGTGGCGGCGGTCTCGACCGTCGACGCCGGACCGCACGCCTCGACCTTCACTCCCCTGGTGAACACGATCCTCGACGGCGTCGCCCCGGTCACGGCCGACGACTCGCAGCTCACCCTGCCGAACTACGGCGGAGCGGTGCGCTGGTCGTCCACGGATCCGGCACTCACGGTCGCGGCCGACGGCACGAGCCTCACGGTCGCGCAGCCCGCGCCCGGCTCCCCCGCCGTCACCGGATCGCTCACGGCGACCGCGAACGTCCGCGGCGTCACCGCTTCCCGCACCGTGCCGGTCACGATCGAGCCCGTCGCCGCGGCGAACACGCCGTACGGCTACATGATGGTGCACTTCATCGAGGACTCGGCCGGCTACGCCGAGAAGATCTACCTCGACGTCTCGCGCGGCGACGACCCCGAGAAGTGGGACCGCCTGAACGGTGGAAACCCCATCCTCGCCTCCGACCTCGGCACGACCGGTGTGCGCGATCCGTACCTGACCTACAACCCCGAGACCGGGACGTATTACATCATCGCCACCGACCTGCGGGTCTTCGGCGGCGACGCCGGCTCCGGCTCCTGCACCACCTGGTGCTATTGGACCACCCAGGGCAGCACGAAGATCAACGTCTGGTCCTCCACCGACCTCGTCAGCTGGAGCGACCTGCGCCAGTTCGACGTGGCGCTGGATGCGGCCGGCCAGAAGGCCATCGAGGCCGGCATGATGTGGGCGCCCGAGGCGACCTGGGTCGACGACTTCGACGGCCAGGGCAACGGACGCTTCGTGCTCTACTGGTCCTCCACCGTGTACGGCACCGCCGCGCACACGCCCGGCACCGGCTCCTCGCGCGTGCTCTGGGGCTCGACGACCGACTTCACGCAGGCGTCGTACTCGTTCGGCGGCACGTTCATCTACACCGGTGGCGACGTGATCGACACGACGCTGATCCAGGATGAGGGCACGACGTACCGCATCTCGAAGGACAACAGCACCGGCAAGGGCATCTACATGGAGTCGACCACGGCCGCCCAGTGGTGGCTGCCGACCGCCACGTGGACGCAGCGCCAGACGCAGATCGGCGCGGTCTGGGCCGGCGGCAACGCGGGCGGGGTCGAAGGGCCCGCGGTCTTCAAGGACCACGACGAGGACACCTGGTACCTGTACGTCGACGTGATCCCGTCGACCGGCTACAAGCCGATGTCGACCCACGACCTCGCCGCGGGCTGGACCCAGCTGACCGACCCGGGCTTCTCGTTGGCGCCGAGCACCAAGCACGGCGGCATCGTCTCGCTCACCAAGGCGCAATACGACACGGTTCGAGCGGCGGATGCGGCCTCGGTCGTCACCGCGGACCTCGGCTCGGTCGCATCCGTGTCGGCGCTTCCCGCCACTGCTCAGGTGAATCTGGCCTACGGCCGCGGCACCGCGACGCAGCCGGTCACCTGGAACACCGCCTCCGTCGGCACCGCGCCGGGCACCTACCCGGTGACCGGAACCGTGCGCACGATCGGAGCGAACAAGAACCAGTGGGTCGGTGCGGGCGGGTCCACCGCCTACAACGCCTCCGGCAGGGTGCTCTCGAGCTCGACAGCGCTGACAGTGACGGCGCGAGTCGTCGTGACCGCACCCGCTGCGGGCGTGACCGTGACGGCGGCGACGAAGTGCATCGCCGGCTCGGTGTACATCACGGCCGTGGTGAAGAACACCGGTACCGCCGCGGTCGCTCCGACCGTGACGACCGCGTACGGCAGCAAGGCGCTGCCGACGCTCGCCCCGGGCGCGACCGCTTCGGCGGTGTTCACCACACGTGCGGCGAGCGTGCCCGCGGGCTCGGTCACCGCATCCGTACCGGGCGCCCAGCCCGTAACCGCGCCGTACCCGGCGGCCACCTGCGGCTGACCCGCACCCTGCCCACCCACCCTCCCTGCGAGGGACCCCGCCTCGGTTCGAGGGCGCCCCGGTCGGGGGCGCCCTCGCACCGAACGCGGTCCCTCGCGGGGGGTCGGGGCCGTCGGCACGAAACCGACCGTTGCCTGCGGTCGCTCGGCTGCGCTAGTCTCCGAGGACGAGTATGTTACCGGGAACATCCGCACTCCCCCGCGGATGCTACCGTCATCCCTTTTCCCTGATCCGAAAGGTCTCGACGATGAGACGACGCTCCCCGGAGCCCCCTGCGATCACGCCTCGGCGCCGCACCCGCACCGCATTCCTC
This sequence comes from Microbacteriaceae bacterium VKM Ac-2855, assembly GCA_013204985.1. Lineage (GTDB taxonomy): Bacteria > Actinomycetota > Actinomycetes > Actinomycetales > Microbacteriaceae > Rathayibacter. The sequence goes on along the minus strand of JABMLG010000010.1, from coordinate 73,877 downwards.
GCCACCCTCGCCTGCTCGGCGGTCGCGCTGAGCGGCGCGTTCGTGCCGCTCTCCGCATCCGCCGTCGACGTGCCGGTGCCCACCGCACACTACGACATGTCGCACGCCGGCTCGGCCCTGCTCGACATCTCGGGCAACGGCCGCAACGCCACCCTCACCGGCCTCACCGACGCATCCTTCGCGGATGCCGGCGGCGACCAGGTCGCGCGCTTCAAGAACAACGGATACGCGGCGCTGCCCAAGGGCCTCGTCACCGCGACCGACAACAACTTCACCGTCGAGTACACCGTGAAGACGCAGACCTCGGGGAACCAGTTCGGCTGGGTCATCGGCGACGGCGTCGGCGCCTGGAACACCACGGCGCTCGGCAACCACGTCTTCGTGAACCCGCGCAGCGGAGAATCGGCGTACAGCAACCAGGTCCTCGCCGGCATCCGCGTCAAGACCCCGAGCGGCAACGGCGAGACCCGGATGCCCGCCGGTGGCGGCCTGAACGCCGGATTCACGACCCTCACGCTGGTCGGATCGGGCAACACGCTCACCCTCTTCCGCGACGGCACGCAGATCTCGACCGTCACCCACACCGCCGCGATGTCGTCGATCATCCCCAGCGGCACCACCCTCGGCTACCTGGGCCGCTCGCTCTACACGGGTGACGCCCTCTTCACCGGCGACGTCAGCGACGTGAAGTTCTGGGACGTCTCGCTCACCGCCGACCAGATCACCTCGAGCATGCCCACCGCCGCCGCCAAGTCGGCCGCGACCGCAGCGCTGCTGCGCTCGGACGTGCTGCCCGTGCTGCTCGGCGCGAACCCCTCGCTCGACGCCGTCTCGAGCAACCTCACCCTCCCCGCCACGAGCAACGGGGTCACGCTGACCTGGGCGTCTTCGAACCCCGCCGTCGTCTCGACCACCGGCGTCGTCTCGCGCACCATCGCGACGAACACTCCCGTCACGCTCATCGCGACGACGAGCCTCGGCACCACCCTCACCTTCGACGTCACCGTGCTCGCCCCGACCATCAACGACGACCTCGACGTGCTGCAGCTCGCGAGCCGCAGCACCGAGAATCTCCCCCTCGTCGTCTCCGGCGCCAAGAACGGCACCGCGATCACCTGGACCTCCTCCGACCCCGCCCTCGTCACGCCGACGAACGCGAGCTACACCGCTCCGGCGGTCGGTTCCGCCGATCCGTACCGCGGCGGCGGCATCGTCACCCGGCCGGCCTACGGCGCGGGCGACAAGCAGGTCACCCTCACCGCGAACGCGACGCTCAACGGCGTCAGCGAGACGCGCACCTTCACCGTCACCATCGCCGAGCACGGTCGCACCGCGCCCGACGCCGGCTACGCCTCCGCCTACTTCAAGTCGGACGGCGACGAGAAGATCTACCAGGCGGCCACGTCGGGCAACGACTTCTTCACCTTCTCGCCCGTCAACGGCGGCCAGGCCGTGATCACGTCGACCACCGACACCAAGGGCCTGCGCGATCCGTACATCCTGCGTTCGCACGACGGCGACAAGTACTACATGGTCGCCACCGACCTCTGCATCTCGTGCGGCACCGGCTGGGGCGACGCGCAGTCGAAGGGCAGCCTCAAGATCGAGGTCTGGGAGTCGACCGACCTCGTGCACTGGAGCCGCACCAACAGCGGCGACACCGGCATCACCGTCAACCAGCCCGCGGCCGGCATGACCTGGGCGCCCGAGGCGTACTGGGACGACGAGCTGCAGTCGTACGTGGTGTTCTTCTCCTCGCGCCTGTACTCGGATGCGACCCACACGAACAGCGACAAGCTCTACTCCCGCGTGTTCTCGGTGATCACCCGCGACTTCCGCACCTTCACCAACCCGCCCGCCACCTGGCAGGACACCGGATACGCGCGAATCGACTCGACGATCACCAAGATCGACGACTACTACTACCGCTTCACGAAGAACGAAGAAGGTGGAGCCGCCGGCACCCTCGAGGCGGGCAAGGACATCTTCCTCGAGAAGTCGAAGGTGCTCACCGCGCCGACGACCGCGTCGAGCTGGACTGCGAACCCCGAGACCACCTGGCAGCTCACCGACACGAACATGACCTCGCTCGAGACCGGCGCCCAGGGCGAAGGTCCTGAGGTCATCAAGCTGAACGCGGGCGACCCGAACGACACCACCGCGGACGACAGCGGCTACGTCTTCCTGGTCGACAACTACAGCGCCGGTGGCTACCGGGCCTTCGTCACCTCGGCGGATGCGATCGCCGGCAGCTCGCAGGCCGCGCGCCTGTCGAAGTCGGCGGCCTGGAACGTCCGCCCCGTCGGCGGACTCCCGGCCAGCCCCCGCCACGGCGCGTTCGTCAGCGTTCCGCAGACGGTGCTCACCGCGATGAAGAACTGGACCAACATCGCAGCGGTCGGTTCGACCACCACGCTGACCGCTGACGGCCGCGTCGCGACCGCTGCTGTCGTCGCGGCCGATGGCGGCGACGTCGCCGGCACCGTCACCTTCACCGGTGGCGCCTGGTCGTCGACCGTCGCGCTCGTCGCCGGCAGCGCCTCCGTCACCGTTCCGGCGGGCGTCACCTCGGTGACCGCGAAGTACGACGGCTACGCGGATGCCCTGGTGCAGTCGTCGACCTCCGCCGCGGTCACCCTGCTCGGCTCGCTGCAGCTGGCCCCGACGGTGTCGACCAAGTGCATCGCCGGCAAGGTGTACCTCACGGTCGCCGTGAAGAACACGGACGACGTCGCCGCCGCCGTGTCGATCACCACCGCCTACGGATCGAAGTCGTTCGCGACCGTCGCGCCCGGCGCCTCCGCCTCGGCCGTCTTCACGACACGCCTCGGCTCGGTTCCGGCCGGCACCGCGAACGTGACGGGCACCGCCACCGGCGAGTCGCCCTTCGCGGCCGACGTCGCGTATGCGGCGGCGAGCTGCTGACGCGATAGGGGCTCGTTGCCTCGTCGATAAGCGGGCTGTCGCTTCCTGATTCGTCGGGGAGCGGCAGCCCGCTCATTTCTTCTTCGCGTCACAATGGTGCGATGTCGCCGACGCCTGATTCCGATTCCGTGACCGACGGCAGCGGTGCCGCCAACGGCATCCGCTTCGCGGTCGCCGAAGCCGCCCACCTCGGCGACGAGCGCACGATGCTGCTGGGCGTGCTGCAGCGCCAGCGCGACCTCGTCGCGTGGAAGCTGCGGGACGCATCCGATGCGGCGCTGCGGTCGGTCGCGACGCCGAGCGGGCTGACCCTGCACGGCCTGGTGCGGCACCTCACGAACGTCGAGCGATCGTGGGTGCGCGACGACTTCGCCGGCGAGAGCGGGCTGGTCTTCGACAGGTCGGATGGGAATCCGGATGGCGACTGGCGGGTATCTTCTGACGCGACGATTGCTGCGCTGCTCGCCGGTTACGCGGCGGAGAGCCGCCTGTGCGACACGGTCGTGGCCGGCATTCCGTCTCTCGACGTGGTGTCGTCGCGCAACGGATTCTCGTTGCGGTGGATCCTGCTGCACCTGGTCGAGGAGACGGCCCGGCACCTCGGCCACATCGATCTGCTGCGCGAACTGGCCGACGGCGTCACGGGCGAAGAACCCCAGGGCTGACGGGTCGCGTTCGCCTCGCTCCGCACGCTCTTGCTAGAGTGGTGCCGGTCGCCGCGAGGCGCCACGCGACTGTAGTTCAATGGCAGAACTTCTGCTTCCCAAGCAGATAGCGCGGGTTCGATTCCCGTCAGTCGCTCCAGGCCGGGCATCCGAGGCGGTCCCGCCCTCGGCGGGGACACCGCTCGAACGGCGTGGCCGGCTTTTGTTCGGCGTTGATTCGCGGCCATCACTCTCCACGGATCCGTCCAGCAGCGCCGATTTGTCGAACCTCGGGATCCTGGTCTCGACGTCGTGTGCCTTCGTAGACTCATCGCGTGTCGGTGCGTGGTCGAATTCCATGGCGCGCTGCGCGGCGATCGGCAAGCCCGCCGCGCCGCGTGCGCCGACCCGGCAGCTTTCACGCAGCAGCACGGCCTGCTGACATCGCGCGCTCGTCACAACTTCGGTTGAGAGCGTACGTCAGCGCCCATCAGCTCCGAGTGACCCTCTCAGCCGAAGTTGTGCACGCAGCGAGCGGAGCCGCGCGCTCCTGCCCGACGAAAGCAGCGACGTCAGTAGCGATGAACGCAACACGGGCGCGATGCACGAGCAGCGAACCCTGCGCCACACGTCCGCACCGGCTGGCGCCGGGCCGAGTCACGATCGTTCCGTCCTGGCAGAGTCAGGACAGACGTTCCGGGCGGCGAGCCGCAGGAGCCTCCCGGCCGAACCGTTAGCCTCGGGCTTTCACGCTTATCGTCGTTGACGCGCCGCGGGGAACAGGGAAGGTGCTCCTGACCTGGGATCATTGAGCTTGTCTAAGAGCCGATTGTCCGCAAAAGGACCACCTTCTGGGTGAAGAATACCGAAGCGTATCCACTCGTTCACGTCGATACCGCGGCCGTGTCCGCCATCGGTCAAGCGGGCGGTGTGCTGCTGACCGAGACCGCGCGCGCGATAGGCCTGGATCGGCCGCTGTCGGACGCGCTGTCGCCGTGGCGGAAGCCGTTCGCGATCCACGATCCGAACTCCGTCCTGTCGTACTGTCCCGATGGACGACCCCCATACGGACGGAGGCAACGTGTTGCACGATGTTCGGATGAGCATGGGGAAACCTTCTCGACCAGCTGCCGTTGAGCCCTTTGTGTTGGGGCTGCTCCTCGTTGCTACCGCCGTCGTCCTGAGCTTGGCATCGGGCATCTTGCCTGGGATCCAGCAGAGACGTGCCGGGTGCGGGGAAGCTACCTCGGCACGGAGAAGTTTCTTGGACGCCTCTGTGCGAGGACGGCTCAGCGGTGCAACCGACGTGGATAACGGCATCGGCTGCCGTGTCCTTCGTCGCAGCCATCTGCATCGCCATCGCGATCGTCCGACGCGCTCGTGACGACGCGGAGACTCCGCCAACGACTGTGTCGCACTGGTCCTGAGTCGAGTGGATCGATGGCCGATCCCCTTCCGGGACGGCCTACGGCTTGGTAGACCTGCTTCTGTGGAGATCCGTCGAGCGATGCCGGTCATCCATGTTGCGGACCCAGCGGCAACACGAGCCTTCTACGAGTCGTTCCTCGGTTTCCGGGTCGCGATGGAGCAGGACGGCCTGTTGATGTTCGCGCCCGCCAGCACAACCGTGCGAACTCGTCGCGTGAGCATCAGGGTTGGTAGGGCGCCCATTCTGACTCGTCGAGGTCCCGCTGGGTGCCGTCAACCTCGATGCGCCAGCCGGTCTCGGTGCTGTGAACGAATCTGCCGTGCAGGATCTCCGGCACCCACCCGTCTCGTGTTCCGACGTATCGAATGAACCGCAACATTCGTCCGGGCGTGTACAGGCGACTGCTCCTATCCAGTGACACGAAGCTATTTTCGCAAACCCGCAACCCCTTCAGCATCGCCGCTGAAGACCTGCGGCCGGCGCCGGACGGCGAATGGCCACATCGGAGACTGAAGACTCGACAGGATACTGTGACCACGCTGTCGCCTCACCGCCTCACCGCCTCACTGCTGATGCAGCTCGGATTGTCAAGCTGTGCCCACCCGCAAGTCCGACGACGTAGCGTCTTGTTCGTGGATGCAACGACGCGTCCCGGGACCACTTGCGAGACCGCTATGACCAGAACCGCGTCACGCGTGCACCGCCCGCATCAACACCTCGACCCCCACCTGCGCCGGATCCTCGTGTTCGCCGTCGCCTACCCGATGTCCACGCCGGCGTTCGACGAACACCTGCGACGTCTCTTCGACCTGTCCCGCCACGACTACGAACGACAGCTGGACGAAGCTCTAGCGGCCGTGAGCACGTCGCCCGAGGAGATCGCACTTGCCGACATCGTCCGGGCCCGCGCGAACGACCCGGACGAGCCGGACCAGCGGCCCCCCGCGATCGTGGTTGGCAAGCAGATCACTATCCACGGCAAGTCCTTTGTCGTCGAACTCGATATGGCCGAGATCTTCCTGAAGCAAGCCACCCAAGCGCTCCTGTCCGGTAACGACGACCTCATCCTGCTCCGGCACACCCGAGGCGTCGAGATGATCCCGATCCTGCGTCACACGCCCTACGAGGTCACCGATATCACCTGTGGAGATGACCGCGACATCATGCGGGTGCGTCGAGAGTACGGACTGAACCCGTAAGAGTGACGGACACCCCGTCGTGCGCCGCCGCGGCGCGCCTTCCGTCGCCGAAGCTGTGCCGCTCCCCGGGATGCAGCGACAGCGAGGTAGACCTCGCCTTGCTGTCAACCGCGTATCGGGTGATGCCGGAAGGCGTAGCGTCGGCGGATGGGTGTCAGCAGCGGGAGGCGATCGTGATGGGTGCGGATGGCGAAACGGACGTGGCTCGTCCCTGGTTCATTGACGACGCGGCGGCGGTGCGGGCAAGCAGTGCGTCGGAGGCTCCTGACCTAGGAACGCGCAGCTGATGGACAACCGTGATGCCGCCTCTCGGCGGGGGCCGAGTGAGCTGATCCTGCTTCGCCACGGCGAGAGCATCGCGAACGTGGCCGCGACCGCCGCGGAGGTCTCCGGTGGGCATACGATCGATGTGCCTGTTCGCGACGCCGACATCCCGCTCTCACCGACCGGCGAACGGCAGGCGGAAGCGGTCGGACGGTGGATCTCGACCGACGCTCGACTCGCTCCCCAGCAGGTCTGGACATCGCCGTACCGGCGTGCCGCGCAGACGGCGCAGATCGCCCTCGCGGCAGCCGGCTGGGACGGCACCCCTCTCGTGGATGAGCGCCTCCGCGATCGCGATCTCGGCATCACCGACCGGCTCACCTCAGTCGGCGTCCGCGCCCGTTACCCCGAAGAAGCTGCGAGACGCGAATGGCACGGTAAGTTCTACTACCGCCCGCCCGGCGGCGAAGCATGGACGGACCTCGCGCTGCGGATGCGAGCGTTCTTGGACCACCTCGACGCCACCGTCGCCGGCGGTCCCGTCGCCCTCTTCTGCCACGACGCCGTCGTGCTGATCGCGCGCTACGTCTGCGAAGGCCTGTCCGAACGCGAACTGCTCGACATCGGCGCGTCCACCCCGATCGCGAACGCCTCCATCACGCGACTCGTTCCCTCCGACGAGCCGGGGAACCGCTGGCGAATCGAGCGCTTCAACGATACGAGACACCTCGAAGCGGCCGGAGCCCCCGTCACCCGACACGACAACCGCGCACCGGGCGAAGGAGACCCTCATGCCTGACCTAGGAGTGACTACCGGCGAGAGGACCGTGCGGATCGATCGCGCAATGGTGACCGCACGATGGCCGCTGCCCGAAGGCGCGAGCTCGAAGCGTCAACGCGGCAACGTCCTCATCATCGGTGGTGCGGCCAAGACTCCGGGCGCGGTGATCCTCGCGGGCACCGCAGCGCTGCGCGTCGGAGCCGGACGCATCACTTTGTGCGCGGCGGAGTCCGTCGCAGCGGCCACCGCGGCCGTGATGCCCGAAAGCGGGGTCATCGGAATTCCCGAATCGAAAACCGGCTCCATCACCGGCCGAGGACTCGACCGGCTCGAGGCAGAACTCCAGTCCGCTGACGTGGTGCTGATCGGGCCGGGGCTGGACGAACCGGCCGGCACCGCCCGGCTGCTGCGCGCTCTCGCCCCAGTTCTGCGCACCGTGCCGGCCGTGCACCTCGACGCGTTCCCGCTCGGTGTCCTCCGTACCGAACGCCGCGTCCGACGTGCGCTCGCGGGGCGGCTGCTGCTCACACCGAACACGGCCGAAGCCGAACTGCTTCTCGGAACCACGATCACCGACCTGCGCAAGGACGTGCGCACTCTGGCGCAGCGGTACGACGCGGTCATCAGTTGCTTCAATATCGTCGCCACCGCGGAGGGCGAGCTGTTCGAAGGCAGCGGATCCCACGAAGGGCTCGCGACCGCCGGCAGCGGCGACGTCCTCGCCGGCGCCACCGCAGGGCTCAGCGCGCGCGGACTCCCACTCGCGGGAGCCGCATGCTGGGGAGTCTTCGTCCACACGCACGCCGATGACCGACTCAGCGAACAGGTCGGCCCGAGCGGCTACCTCGCTCGAGAGCTCCCGAGCGAATTCCCCACTGTCATGCGCGCAGATAAGCAGAATCGTTCAGTCCAGTGAATCCGACACCGGGTGCGCAGACAGGATCGCAGACGCAGCGGCGCTCCCGGGTCACTGCCCTCGCCGTGGTCGCGGCGTTACTCCTGACCGGGTGCGGGATACCGTCAGACCCCGACGGCACCCTCGAACAGGTGAGCGGTGACGTCCTGACCGTCGGCGCCACCGAGAGCCGCGAGCGGGTGACCTCCATCGAGGGCGACGAAGCGACCGGCCCGGAACCGGACCTCGTCCGGGCGTTCGCGGCCACCGTGGACGCCGACGTCGTCTTCGTCGAAGGCAATGAAGCCGAACTCATCGACCTCCTCGAACGCGGCGCCATCGACGTCGCCGTCGGCGGATTCCTCGACGACACCCCGTGGGCCGATCGAGCCGCGACGACCCTCCCCTACGACGAAACCGTCGACGCCACCGGAACCACGCGGCGGCACGTCCTGCTCGCGCCGCTGGGCGAAAACGCGTTCCTGCTCGCCCTGGATCGCTTCCTCACGGAACAGGGCGCCCCGTGAGCCGCGAACGCCTCGGTCGCGCCGAGCCGGAACACTTCGGGCACACCGAGCTCCCGGAGGCGCAGCGCCGCGCGCTGCGGGAGGCGGCCCGGCTGGAATGGGGCACCATCGCGTTCCTCGCCGTCTCCGTCATCCTCGTCTTCCTCGTCCTCGGAAGCTCCCAGGCGATGCGGACCGCGTGGATCGAGGATCTGCTCTCGTTCCTGCCACCGATCGCGTTCCTGATCGCGACCCGCGTCATCCGCCGCCGCCCGACAGCCGAGCACCCCTACGGCTTCCACCGAGCGACAGCCATCGCCCATCTCGTGGCCGCCGTCTCCCTGCTCGTCACCGGCAGCGTCCTCCTCGTCGAGTCCGCCCTCACCCTCCTCACCGCGGAACATCCCACCATCGGAGGAGTGCAGCTGTTCGGTGCGACCATCTGGCTCGGCTGGCTGATGATCGGCGTCCTCGCGCTCACCGTGGCGCCACCCGTTCTGCTCGGGCGCGCGAAACTCAAACGCGCCCAAGCCCTGCACGACAAGGTGCTCTACGCGGACGCCGACATGAACAAGGCGGACTGGCAGACCGCGGCCGCCGCGATCCTCGGCATCCTCGGAATCGGTATCGGCTGGTGGTGGGCGGATGCCACAGCGGCGATCCTGATCGCCGCGAGCATCACCTGGGACGGCATCCGCAACATCCGCTCGGCCGTCTCCGGACTCATCGACACCCGCGCCCGCACCTACGACGACAGTGACCCGCACCCACTGACCGGACAGATCGACGAGTTCCTCCGCGGCCAGGACTGGATCAGCGACGCCCGCTCCCGCATCCGCGACCAAGGTCACGTGTTCCACGTCGAAGCGTTCGTGGTCCCCCGCCGCCCCCGCAAGGCGACCGTCCGCCAGATCGAAGACACCCGACTCGCGTGCAGCCGACTGGACTGGAAGGTGCAGGACCTCGTACTCATCCCCGTCGAGGAACTGCCGGAGGAGTTCCTCCCGGGCATCACCGCCGCAACGGAGAGCTGACCGGTCGTCGCCACCGTCACCGCGTCCGGATCACCGTGCGCCGCCTCCCAGTCGCCCGGCGTTCGGGAGCAGCACCTCCACCTCGCCGTCGGTGGCGGAGTCGTCGGTGGCGCCCCGCAAATCGCCCTCGTCGAGGGGCCCGGAGAGATGGCTGCACACGTTCGACAGCACGTCGATCCGGGCCCCGCGGGGAAGGACGACGAGCGGCCCGCCGGCGACAACCCTCTGCACGAGCTCGTTTTGCGGCTGGAGCTCCCAGTCGCTGCCAACCGGTGGGGAAGTGGTGCGGAACGTGTTCCGCGTGGTTCGCTCCGGCCGCTTGTCGGTAGCTCAGGTGACCACCGATGTAGCCGCCGCCGAAGGTGGCGGCGAACCCGAGAACGCTCAGGACCTATTCGCGAACGCGGCTCGCTATTGCGCGGCGTTCGTCACCGCTACGGGCACGCCGCGGACGATCAGGATCCGCGTCTCGCGCGGCAGGCCTTCGCCGGAGTTCACGATCAGCCAGGTCGGCGTATCCGTCAGCAACGCTTCATCGACCTGCGCGCACACCGTCGCCGCGTCAGTGTCGTGCAGGGAGTAGACCACACCACCGTAGGTGACCTCGACCCGCTTCACGAGTGGTCCCTATCCGTCGAGGTGGACCCGTGTTCCGGCTCCGGCGAAATCCGAAGGCCGGCAGGGGTGTGCGAGTCGGCGAGAAGACTGCGAACCCACTCCGGGTTGATGGCCGGCGGTCGGCCGCCGAGGAACTTGAACCGCAGCGGGATCGCGGGATGCAACCAGATCGAGCTTCTCCCGTCGCCGACGCTGAGGGAGTCCTTCCACGAGAAATAGAACGACTCACTGCGCGCGAGTTTCTGCCCGATGACGATCTGTAAGTGAGCAAGGAGACGATCGTCGAAGTCGACCTCGAGCGACGAGTCGTAAATCAAGCGGCCCATCTCGCCAGTTTGCCACACCGCCTCACCCGCTCGTGAGCTGGATCAGTCGCCGACGATCTCAGGCCGGTCGTAGGAGACGATGTCCAGGTCGCCCAGGTCATACGTCGCCGACTCGCCGTGCTCCGAGGCGACGGGCCGGGAGATGCCCAGAGCTGCCGTCGTGGTGACCAGCCGGTCTAGCAGGGCGTCGTCGGTGATCTCCTCGGCGTCGCCAGGTTCGGTCCGTGAGATGAGCTGGCTGGCGGGCCCGATCAGGATGCTGGCCCGTCCGAGAGTTCCGTCCTCGAGGAGGATGGGGAGCTCGACGGTGGCCGAGGCTTCGTTCATAGCCAGGGCTTCGGCGTAGGCGAGTAGGGCGTGCGCGATCGCGGTACCCGTCACAACGGAGTCGCCCGCGTAAGAGATCCGTTCCATGCCCCGTTTCTACCCCGTTCCTGAAATTAGCGGACCCGGGTTGCCAAGACCGGTCGTTGCGTTCTAGCGGGGTGGATCGGCGGCGGACGGCCGCCGAGCGGACCGCCTTTCGGGACGGCCTCGAACTCGCGACGTACGCGACCTCGGCTGGATGTAGGGGCGTGTAGCGCCCGTTCACGAAAACCGCTTAGTGTCGGACTCGATGGGGGCGCTGCGCTCCCGCTGAGGGGATCTCCATGTCACTGTTCTCGCGCGGCGCCGCCCGCCGTTCGCTCGCCGTTGCCGCGGCCCTCCTGATCGCCGGCACTGCGCTCGCTACCCCCGCGCACGCCGACCCCCTGGAGGCGACCGGCACGATCAGCGGCCGGTTCCTGCTCGAGGGCATGCCCGACGCTCCCCCCGCCGCGGGCACCGAGGTGTACCTGCTCCCGACGACCGTGACCGAGGCGACTCCCACCGTCATCGCGACGACGGACGCCGCCGGTGACTTCAGCGCCGAGGTCGTGGCCGACGAGGACTACACCGTCCTTGCGCAGGTCGAGGACGGTGCGCACGTGCCCCGCAGCCTCGGAGGCACCACGAGCACCGATTCGGGGACCGCCTTCACGGTGGCTGCAGGCGAGACGCTCGTCCTGCCCGAGTACGTGCTGCCGCTGGGCGCGACCATCAGCGGCCACGTCGAGACCGACGACGGTGCGTCCGTCCCCGTCACCGCTCAGCAGCCCTTCTCCTACGTCGAGACCGTGACGGACGCGAATGGCGACTACACGATCCGGGGACTCGACCTAGGCACCTACACCGTGTCGTTCGACGACCGCACCGGCGACCCGCAGCAGTGGTGGCCGAACACGCCGAACCAGGACGACGCCCAGCCCCTCGTCATCACCCGCCTGGACCAGGCCGTCACCGGAATCGACGCCGACCTCCGCGCCGCCCCGAGCACCAACCCGCTCGACTCCGCCCCCTGCCTCGACCGCTCGAAGCTGACCATCGCGAAGGCCACCGCCGCCGCCCGGGCCTACCTCCGCAGCCACTCCGACCTCGGTGCGTTGAAGGACCTCACCCGTGCCGACGTTGCGCACTACCTTGCCCGCTGCGCCTGACTCTCCTGATCGATCGAGCGGCCGTCGGCACAATGCCGCGGCCGCTCGTGTTTGCCAACCAGACGAACAAGCTCTCCACGCGGCGCGTGCGAGCGATCGGCCGAAAATCCTTACGCTGAATGCGTGAGGTCGAGAGCGCCACAAGCGTTCGGCGTTGCTCTTGTTCCCCTCGCCATCACTCTCGTTGTGTCACTGTCGGCCTAGAGGTGGCGCCCGACATGCGAGCAACTTGGAGCGCCCGTCGAGACCGTTGCGGCGCAATGGCAGCATGGTCGGCTTGTTCACGCGGGGGGTGGCTTAGCCGTCGGAACGCGACAAAAGGCACAGGGTATAAACGCCGTCTCGCGTCACGCGAAACCGGGTCGCAGCAGCTGGGATGCCCGCTCGCAGGTTCTGCTCTGGGGGCGGATCACCTGCGGCTTCATGAGGTTCCAGGAGGCGGCGCGGATCGAGACGGTCGAAGTGCAGGACTATCACGTCGACATTCCCATGGATGGTCGTTCGGTCATGCGGGCAGGTGCGGGTGCGCCCGTTCACGCCTCCTCGACGACGGCGGGCGCCTTCGTGCCCGGCGAACCGTTCGAGCTCGACGCAGCGACGCCTTCGCGCAAGTCTCCTGATGATCCCCCGTGACCTGATGCAGCTCGAAATGGAGGCTCTGCTTGGGCGAGATGATCTCGCGCCTGTCCACTTCGCTTCCGAAATCGACCGGAGCACTCCCGCGAGTCGGCTCGTCCTCCAGGCGCTGCAGTTGATCGACGGTGCGTCCGACCAGGCGTCCGGGCCCCTGGGCGCACTCGCTGGCACTGCAACGGCTGGAGCAGGTCCTGCTGCACAGCCTGCTCTTCGGGCAGCCGCATAACTACCCGTCGGAGTTGACTCGACCAGCACCGACGGCAGGCCCACGCCCTCTATCGCAGGCGGTGAAGCTCCTGCGGAGCCGGCCTGAGCATCCGTGGACCGTAACCGAACTGGCGGCGGCCGTATCGACGAGTGTTCGCAGCCTTCAGGAGGCGTTCCGCAGCACTCTCGACACGACACCGATGGCCTACCTACGGCGGCAGCGACTCGAGCGTGTCCGCGAGGAACTGCTCGTCACCGCGCCGGGAGCTGTCAGCGTCACCGAGGTGGCCAGTCGATGGGGGTTCATCCACCTCAGCCGATTTGCCGCCATCTATCGTGCAGCGTTCTCCGAGAACCCCTCCGACACCCTCCGCTCTTAGCGCGCGTCGAGCAGAGGCCGACGTCACAGCATGGGTAGCCGGCGCGGTCGCGGGCCGCGGGGGAAGGCGGCGTCGATCCGGTCGAGTTCGGCGGTGCTGAGCTTCAGTGCGCCCGCCCCTGCATTGTCGGCGGCGTGCGCGACGGTGGAGGCCTTGGGGATGGCGAAGACGGCCGGCCGACGCACGAGGAAGCGCAGGGCGACCTGCCGGACGCTCGCACCGTGCTCCGCCGCGATCTGCTCCAGCACGCGGCCCCCCGGCGTCCGCGGATCGGGGAAGCGGTCGTGACCGAAGGGACTGTACGCGACGACGGCGACGCCCTGCCGCTCGCACCATGGGAGCACGGCATGCTCGATCGCGCGCTCCTCGAGGTGGTACAGCACCTGATTGCAGGCGAGGTGCCCTTCCCCGCCCGAGCGCCAGGCCTCCTCCAGATCGTCGACATCGAAGTTGCTCACGCCCCACGACCGGATCTTGCCCTGCTCGCGCAGCTGCTCGAAGCCGGCGAACGTCTCCTCCAGGGGGTGCGAGCCGCGCCAGTGCAGGAGGTAGCAGTCCAGCCTGTCGGTGCCCAACCGCGTCAGCGTGCGCTCGCACGCCGCCACCACTCCGGCACGCGAGGCGTTGCTCGGGAGCACCTTCGAGACGAGAAAGACCTCGTCCCGCTGTCCGGCGATCGCCGCACCGACCACCGGCTCGGCGTCGCCGTACATCTCGGCGGTGTCGATGTGCGTCATGCCGCTATCGATCCCGTTACGCAGCGCGGCCACGGCCGTCGGGCGGTGGGCATCGTCGATGTACCAGGTGCCCTGCCCGATCACGGAGACCTCCGACGGAGGGCGCCCGAATGGGCGGTGCTCCATGAGCGTCGTCCTGCCGCGCCTACGCGGGCTGCTTCTCGGCGACGACATCGACCTCTTCGACGGTGGGCTCCCCGAACAGGACCCCGATATTCTCGCCGAGCGCTCGGCCGACCTCGCCCGACAGGTGCGCCTGGCGCCCGGAGTCGTCGGGGAACGCGTCGAAGATGCCGAACGACGTGGGTCCGAACTGCAGCGCGAACCACCGGACCGTTTTCGGCTCCCCTTCCACGATCGTCAGCCCCTGGTTCAGGAAAGCCCGCAGATCGTCCGCCTTGCCGGGCAGCGCCTCCAGACGGACGAGGAGTGCCTTGCTCACCTGAGTTGCCATCATCGGTCTCCCTTGCTCTATCGGCATAGCCGGCCCCGGATCACGTCCGCCCGGTGACGGTGCCATCTTGCCCACTGCGACCGCACCGGCCCTACGACCAAGGCTCGAACGCGTCCTACGCCTAGGTCGAGAGTACCGACCAGGAGGCGCTCACCCGGCTCTGGCACGGGCTGCTCGACGGAGCCGAGATCCGCCAGCCGCTCGGGCCCTCTGCGTGGTCGCCGCTCGCCGGTCAGCTCCTCGACCGCTTCGGCGTGGTCTGGGCTCTGGAGGCGCCCGAGGCACGCTGACCCCTGCTCACTGGCGTGAGCAGGGCGACCGCGGCCGTCCGCGGCGTCGCCATCGGAACCGCCCCTGCTCCTCCGGATGGAGCGGGGGCGGTTTCCCGAGGGTCAGGGTCGGAAGACCGCCCGCACGCACCCGTCGGTCTTCTCCTTGAACATGGCGTAGCCGGCGGGTCCGTCCTCGAGCGGCATGACGTGCGTGGCGAGGTGCTCGGTGAGGATCTCGTCTCGTGCCATCCTCTCAAGGAGCATCGGGATGTACCGGTGCCCGTGCTGCTGAGCGGACCGGAGGGTGAGGCCCTTGTTCATCACCGCCCCTAGGGGGAACTTGTCGACGAAGCCGCCGAAGACGCCCAGCACGAAGACGCTGCCGCCCTTGCGCGCGGCGAAGATCGCTTCACGCACGGCGGTGGGTCTGTCCGTCTGCAGCCGCAGCTGCTGCTTCAGCTGGTCATAGGCGAAGTCGGGACCGTCGCGGTGCGCCTCCATGCCGACCGCCTCGATGCACACGTCGGGGCCGCGTCCGCCCGTCAGCTCGCGGAGCTCGGCCGTCACCTCGTTGGTCTCGTAGTTCATGGTCTCCGCGCCGATGACCTGCTCGACCTGGGTCAGCCGCTCCTGGAAGCGGTCGATCACGATGACGCGCTCGGCGCCGAGCAGCAGCGACGCGCGCGCCGCCATCTGCCCGACACCGCCGGCGCCCCAGACCGCGACGGTGTCTCCGGGCCGGACGCCGCCGAGGTCCGCTCCCATCCATCCGGTCGGAGCGGCGTCGGAGGCGAAGAGCGCCCGCTGGTCGCTGATCCCTTCGGGAACGGGGAAGGCGCCCTGGTCGGCGTACGGTACGCGGATGTACTCGGCGTGGCTGCCGGCCCACCCGCCCAACGCGTGGGAGTAGCCGTAGCAGCCGCCGGGCGCCTGGCCCCAGAGCATCTCGGGGATCCCCGCGTTCGGGTTGCCGTTGTCGCACAGGGAGTAGAGCTCGTTGCGGCAGTACCAGCACTTCCCGCAGCTGATGAATGAGCAGACCACCACACGGTCGCCGACCCGGTGCTTCGTGACGGCCGATCCGACCTCGACGATCTCACCGATGAACTCGTGCCCGAGCACGTCGCCCGCTCGCATGGTCGGGACGTATCCGCCGAGGAGGTGGAGATCCGAGCCGCAGCTCGTGCTCAGGGTCACCTTGACGATCGCGTCCTGAGCATTGAGGATCCCGGGATCCTCGACGGTCTCGACCGAGAGCTCGTTCACTCCGGTCCAGCACAGAGCCTTCACAGCACACCCTCGCCTTTCGCTTCGTCCTCTGCTCCGTCGACCGCGCCACCGAGTAGGGTGCGCGGTCGTTCTCCGTGCGGTCTCGGGGTCGACCGCAGGACCTCGCCCGTCTCGAAAATCTGCTTGGCGTCGCGCAGAGCCTCGCGCAGCGCCTTCTCCAGATCGTCGCCCATCCCTGGGGCGGCGCCGTCGCGGACCCGGGCGTGCACCTCGAAGCCCTTGTCCCCGGGGGCCGGATCGATCCGGATCTCGAGCGACTCCGTCAGACGCGCCAGCGGCTCGGGATACCCGCCGCCCTCGAAGTCCCGGGACTCGCCCAGGACGGTGACCGCCTTCCACCCTTCCGGGTGAGCCCCGTCCCCGTCGGACTCCCGTTCCCTCTTCACGAGGGAACGGGCGACGAGGCCCACCGCGACACCCGCAATGCCGACGGCGGCAGCCACCTTGCCCGCCATGATCACGCCGCCTTCCCGGGCTTGAGGACGACCTTGGTCCAGCCGTCGTCCCGGTTGTCGAAGTGCTCGTAGGCGTTTGGTGCCTGCTCGAGCGGCAGCTCGTGACTGACGATGAACGACGGCGTCGCCTTCCCCGCGGCGATCAGATCGCGGAGCCGGCGGTTGTACTTCTTGACGGGCGCCTGCCCGGTTCCCATGGTCTGGCCCTTGAACCAGTGCAAGCCGATGTCGAAGGCGATCCGCCCCTCCTTCGCGAGCTCGTCGGGGCCGCCGGGATCCTGCGGGACGAAGACGCCGACGGTGCCGATCCGTCCGGTGAAGCGCACCGACTGGACCAGGCGATTGAGCGTGAGGTTCGGCTGCTCGTCGCCGCCGGGGTCGTGCGCCTGATAGCCGACGCACTCGCAGCCGTTGTCGGCGCCGAGCCCCATCGTGTACTCCAGGACGGCCTCGACAGGATCGACCTTTGAGTCGTCGATGGCGATCGCGCCGGTGGACTCCGCCAGTCGGAGACGATCCGGATGCCGATCCACGACCATGACTCGGCTCGCACCCTTGATGGTGGCCGACAGCGCGGCCATCAGTCCGACGGGGCCGGCACCGTAGATGACGGTCTGGTCCCCGGGCTTCACTCCGGCCATCTCGGTCGCGTGATAGCCGGTCGGGAAGATGTCGGCCAGCATCACGTAGTCGGCGGACTTCTCCTCCGCATCCTCTCCCAGCCGGAGGCAGTTGAAGTCGCCCCACGGCACCCGCAGCAGCTCGGCCTGGCCGCCCGCCCACGGTCCCATGTCGGCGAACCCGTACGCCGCACCGGCCCATTCGGGGACGGGCTGAGCGGTGAGGCAGTAGTTGGTCAGCCCGCGCTCGCAGTTCTTGCAGTGCCCGCACGCCACGTTGAACGGCAGGACGACGTGATCCCCCACCGCGACCTTGTCGACGCCGTCGCCGACTTCGATCACCTCGCCCATGTTCTCGTGACCGAACCACCGCCCGGTCTCGAAGCTGGTGCGCCCCTCGTACATGTGCAGGTCGGACCCGCAGATGTTGGTGGTCGTGATGCGCACCAGCACGTCGGTGGAGCGCTCGATCCGCGCATCCGGGACGTCTCTCACCGCGACTGTGCGCGGCCCCTCGTACACCACTGCTCTCATGATCGTTTCCTTCCCGTGCGCGACATTCCGTCGAAGCCGCCGCGGGTTGGTCGACGCGGCGACAAGTCGATCTCACGCCCTGCGGACCGGGAGACACCATCGGCAGACCTGCCGATGCGTTCTGCCGTCGAGGGGGTACCGCCGAACGGGCTCACTGTGGTAAGCCAGTGAGCACCGGTCTTCGGACAATCCCTCCATTTCTCCTGCCCTCGGTCCTGAGGTGGTCGAGTCCCGTGTCACGCACTGCTGCGCTACAACTCACCGAGATTGCCGCGCGCCCGGGGCCGGTCCACGAGCGAGCTCAGGCGCTGCTGGACGAGCTGCACCATTCCGTCCCCTTCGACGGCGCGTGGATGGCGCTGGCCAAGCCGGACGGCGCTGGATATCGCTCGGTCGCGAGCACCGACCTCGACGAATCGTGCGTCCGCTACCTGAGCGGTCCGCAGATGGCGCACGACATCGAGAGGACAGGCACCGATCGCGAACGACCACCCGCCAGCCTGTCGGACATCCCCTGCTCGCCGAGGGACCTGCAGACCTGGGCGGAGTGCCTGCTCCCCGCGGGATTCCACGAAACCCTGTCCGTCGCTCTGTTCGGGGATGGGGGCCGGCATGTGGGCTTCATGACGGTGCTGTTCCGAAGCGCGGAACCGCCGTCGGCGGTTGTCCGCCGACGCCTCGCTCGACTCGTGCCGAAACTCACCACGGGCATCGACCCCGTCCGCTCGCTCGCCGCGTCGGCCTCGGTCGTCGGCGGAGCCGGAGCAGGCGTAGTCCTCCTCCCCGACCACGGCGTCACCTCTCTTCCGGGTCTCTCCGCGGACGAGCTGCTCACCGCCGACTCGGCTCTGATCGATGTCGCGAGGGACGCCATCGCCGAGGGGCAGAACTACGCCTCGTTTCTGTGGCCCCGCGGACGCCGGCAGTCGCGGGACGGCTACGTGCGGGTGACGGTGCTGGCCTGCGAGAGAGAACTCGCCGCAGTGACCCGTGGAGTCGTCGTGCTCTCCCCCGCGACGCGCCTGCGGGGCCTGACACCGCGGGAGCTCGAGGTGCTGGGCCACGTGATCGAGGGGTGCTCCAATCTCGAGATCGCCCGGGCGCTGAAAGTCGCTCCCCGCACGGTCGCATCTCATCTCGAGCACATCCTGGTCAAGTTGGACGCCACATCGCGCACGCTCGCCGCCGTTCGCGCCGAGCGTGCCGGCCTCTACATCCCCCTTTCGCGAGCCCGACCCGGATGAGCTCCACGCAGGGCATCCATGCGATGCGAGACCGGACGACGAACCATCGTTCAGAAAGGACGTGTCATGTCCCACCTTTCCGTGAAGGCCGGGATCGCTGCACTCGTCGGCGCCGCCGTCGCAGCGATCGCCGCGCTCCTCGGTCTCCCCGATCTGTCGGCTCTGCTCGGCTGGGCGATCGCCGCGGCGGTGTTCCTCGTCTGGGCCTGGTCGACGGCGTGGCCGGCCGGTCCCGAACGCACTCGCGACCTCGCCCGCCATGAGGACCGGTCCCGGAAGCTGGTCGACTCGCTCATCATCGCCTCCACCTTCCTCAGCCTCGTCCTCGTGGTCGTCGCGCTCCTCCGCAGCCAGCAGAAAGACCCCATCGGGTCTGCGGCCGCGATCCTCGCGGTTGTCGGGGTCGTCGCGGCCTGGGCGCTCATCAACACCGTCTACGCCTTCAAATACGCGCGCATGTACTATCTCGATGACCGCCACCGCTTCGACTTCGACCAGGACGAGGACCCGTCCTACAGCGACTTCGCCTACACCGCGTTCTCGATCGGGATGGCCTACAGCGCAGGCAACATCACCCAGTCCTCCACCCCCTCACGCCGCATCGCCCTGGGCCACGCCCTGCTGTCCTACTTCTTCGGCACTTTCGTCGTCGCGGTCGCCATCAACCTGATCACCGGCCTCACCCAAGGAGGGTGAGGAACGCGGCAACGCGAAACGGCTCCTTTCGGGTAGTGCGTCCCGGAAGGGGAACGTCACCGGGATCGTCGTCCTCTCACCCGCCGAGCAGACCCGTGAGAGGATCGACGTGCCGGCGCTGGTGTCCCGACACGACTGACCTCAAGCACCGGATCGAAAGAAGGGAAGTCCCGCGTGGCGGTCCTCGTAGGCGTCCATCACGTCGCGATCATCGTGAGCGACTACGAACGTTCGAAGCGGTTCTACCTCGACGTCCTCGGTTTCCACCTCGACTCGGAGGTGTACCGGGCGCAGCGGCAGTCGTGGATGGCCAACCTCAGCCTGAACGGGACCTACCTCATCGAGCTGTTCACATTCCCGGCCCCGCCTGCCCGGGTGTCGGCTCCGGAGGCGTTGGGCCTGCGCCACATCGCGTTCGGCGCTGCCGACCCGGAAGGCGTCCGCGCCGGCTTCGTGGCGGCGGGAATCGAGTGCGAACCCCTCCGAACGGACCCGCACACGGGACGCGCGATGTTCTTCGTCCGCGACCCGGACGGGCTGCCGATCGAGATCTACGAGGTGTAACGACTCGGTCGAACGCTAGGCCGAAGGCGGTGGCCCGGTACTCCCCCTCGCGATCAGCGTCGGCGTGATGAGAGGGACCGGTCCCACCTCTTCGCCGCGCATCAGTGCGAGCACTCGGTCGACGGCGAGTTGACCGACCTGCACGAAATCCAGAGGCACGGTGGACAGGCTGGGCCGGTAGTACTCGGCCTCGGGGACGTCGTCGAAACCGATGACGCTGCGGTCGGCCGGGACACGGATGCCATGGTCGTCGAAGGCTTTGATCACGCCGAGCGCGAAGGGGTCGTTGGCGGCGAAGACCGCCGTGACGTCGGGATCGGCCGCGAGTTTCACCCCGGCCCGGTATCCCTCGGCGACGCTCCAGTCCGCCGTCCGGACGACGGGCCGCAGGACCCGCCTCTCGCGAGCGAGTTCGGCTGACCAGCCGCGCTCACGGGCATCCGAGGCCATCCAGCCATCGGGTCCGCGCACGTGCGCAACGCTCCGATGACCGAGATCGAGAAGGTGCCGCACGGCGAGCTGCGCGCCGTGCACCTCGTCGATGGACACGCTGGAGGCGCCGGGTGAGGACCCCTGCTCGAAGGTGATGACGGGAATGGAAGAGTCCATCCCGCGGAGCGTTTCGATGGCACTCACGAGAGGAACGAGGACGATGATGCCGTCGACCTCGTCGGCGGTGAGCTCATCCAGAGCGTGCCGGATGCTCACGCGATCGACGTCGCCCAGCGTAATCAGTCGCGTCGAGTAGCCGTTGCGACGCGCCTGCTCGGAGATGCCGTACAGGGCGACCGACGGTCCATGCACCGAGAGGGAGTAGCTGACGACGCCGATGGTCATCGTCTTGTTGCTCGCGAGAGCCGCCGCCGCGGTGTTGCGGCGGTAGCGCAACTGCGCGATCGCCTGCTCGGTGCGCGCCCGGATCTCCGGGGAGACGTTCGGGGCTCCGTTGATGACGCGGGAGACGGTCTGCTGGGAGACCCCCGCGAGGGCGGCCACATCGACCATCCGAGGTCCATGCGAACGCGACGATGTCCGGCTCATCCGACGATTCCGTACGGGGACGGGGCGATCGGCGGTTCGGTCGAGGCCATGGATCAATTATGCCTCGCGCCGAACCGCCGACCGGCTCAGGGACGCCGGTACCGGAGCACCTCGGGGTGGCGCTCGTAGGGCCACTCCGCTTCGGGCACCATGTACTTCGTCGTGGTGTAGCTGCCGTCCATCGTCGACCTCAGCGACGGCGGACC
Organism: Microbacteriaceae bacterium VKM Ac-2855; assembly: GCA_013204985.1. Lineage (GTDB taxonomy): Bacteria > Actinomycetota > Actinomycetes > Actinomycetales > Microbacteriaceae > Rathayibacter. Next base: position 52,403 of record JABMLG010000010.1, on the reverse strand, counting down.
GTCGAAGCCGATGACCGCCCAGCCGACCCGGTTCTCGTTCCCGCCGTAGACCGGATCTCCGTAGAAGCCCTGCCGGGTGTTCAGCACGAGCAGCGGGAAGAATTCGAGGAAGTCTTCGTTGACCGGCTGGTTGCCGGCCGGCGCTCCGCCGCTGCCCTGGCCGTCGGACTCCGCGAAGAGGAAGCGGATGGGCTTCTCCTCCCTCGAGAGCGCAACGAGGACCTCGTCCTGCTGATCGTCCCCGAGATCGACGAAGTTCCCGCCGAACAACTCGGTCGCGAGGCGGTCGAGTTCGACGACGCCTTCACGGTAGAAGACGCGGCGGCTGTCGATGCGCTCCTGCCAGGCGCGCTCCTCCAGGCCCTCCATGCGAAGCCAGCCGACTCCGTCGGCTGCGGGGAACACGAATTTAGTGCCCGAGAGCATCCTGTCGATGAAGCGCACCACCTTCGCCTCGCGGGCGCCCGGATGGTGGTCCGTCGGGATGATGCGAGCCGTGGCCGCCTCGATCGTGTCCCATTCGTGCTGGTCGAAGAACAGCGGCCCGTCGACGTCGCGCGTCGAGATCGGTACCGTGACCCACTCTGCCTGTCCCATGATGATCGTCCTTTCGTTTCGTAGCTCGAGCTCAGTCGTCCGAGGTCCAGCCGCGGGAGTCGACTGCGATGATCCGGTCGCTGCAGCGCCAGGCGTTGGCCATGATCGTGAGCGCCGGGTTGATCCCCGTCGCCGTCGGGAAGAAGCTCGCGTCGAAGACGTAGAGATTGGGCACCTCGTGCGAACGGCACCACCGGTCCACGACGGAGGTGGCGGGGTCGTTGCCCATCCGAACCGTCCCCAGCTCGTGCGACGTGTTGCCCGTGATGCGCTCCATGTTCACCGGGACGACCTTCTTCGCACCTGCGGCCTCGAGGATCTCGCCGTTCTTGGCGACCTGCCACTTCTCCTGGGCGAAGTCGTTCGGATGCGGGGTGTGCGTGATCCGCGCGACCGGGAGCCCCCAGGCGTCCGTCACCGTCGGGTCGAGGTCGACCCGGTTGCTCTCCCGCGGCAGGTCGTGCAGCAGGATGCCGATCTTCATCGAGTGATTGAAGAGCTCGCGATCCGCGTCCTTGCACGCCTGGCCCCAGCTCGGACGTCCCGGGAAGCTCCAGTTCACCGGATGCCCGATCATCGAGGGGAAGATCAGCGATCCGAGGATGTGGCCGCGGCTCGCATCCGTCTCATAGAAGTCGAAGGAGCACAGACTCATGTAGTGGCCGGCCCAGCCGAACAGCGGGTCGCTCACCTCGCGGTCGAAGAGGCCGACCGAGAACGAGTACTGGTGGAAGGTCGCGTTCTTGCCGACCTGGCCGCTCCCGTTCGCGAGTCCGTCGGGGAACAGCGCCGATTTCGACATCAGCAGGAGGCGGGGCGTCTCGATCCCGCCGCCCGCGACGATGACGGCCTTCGCCTTCTGCACGAACTCGTTGCCGTTCTCGTCCTGGTAGCGCACGCCTGTCGCCTTCCCGTCGGGGCCGACCAGGATCTCGCTCACGTAGCAGTCGGGGCGCAGATCGTAGAGCCCCGTGGCGACGGCATCGGGGATGAAGTTGATCAGCGTCGACGACTTGCCGGTGCCCGGGTCGGGGTACTGCTGCCAGAACCCGTTCTCGCTGAACGGCTGGCGCCCTCGGTACGGTTCGGTCACCATGCCCTGCGGCATCGGGAAGGTCGAGTGCCCGAGCTTGTCCATCGCCGTCGCGAACGTGCGCCCGATCTGGCTGAGCGGCGAGGGCTTGGTGGGGTAGCCCTTCGAGCGGCGGCCCTCCCAACGGTTGGCGCCGGCGAGACCGGACGTCCCGAACTCCCACTCCACCCGCGTGTAGTACGGTTCGAGCTCGTCGTAGCTGATGGGCCAGTCGACGAGGCTGGCGCCCGCCACGTCGCCGTGCAGCGAGCGGAGCTTGAAGTCCGACTCGGTCATGCGGGGAACCATTCCGCCCCAGTGCGTCGTGCCGCCGCCGACCACCTGCGGGGTCGCGGAGAAGTTGGTGACCACCGCCTCCTCGTCCTCGTTCTGGCGGTAGGTGCGCGGCTTCAGCTTGGGGTCCTGCCAGATGAAGTTCCGGTTGAGGTACTTCAGCTCGTCGCCGGAGGCGTGCTCGGGCTTGAGCCACGGGCCCCTCTCCAGCCCTACGATGCGCAGGCCGGCCTCGGTGAGGACCTTGGCCGCGGTCGCTCCGCCGGCTCCCGCCCCGACGATGACGACATCGACGGGTTCGGGGTTCTTGATGGTTGTCATTGCAGTTTTCCTCTCTGGGGGTCGACCCTGGGGGTCACTTCTCGATGCCGTCGCGGCCGACCGCGGCGAGCGGGAGCAGCGCATCCCAGAGCTCGTCCGGGATCGCGGTCTCGCCGAGCGCGAGGGCCTGCTCGATGCGGGCGGGTTCCGACATGCCGACGATCGTCGAGGCGACGCGGGAGTCGCGCGTGGAGAACTGCAGCGCCGCCGCGGCCAGCGGCACGCCGAAGTCCAAGCAGAGCCGCTCCATCTCGAGGACGCGGGCGATCGTGCGCTCGCCGACGGGCGCGTAGCAGTACCGCGGAACGGCACGCGGACCCTTCACGAGCATGCCGCCGCCGAACGGGGCGGCGTTCACGAAGGCGACGCCGCGCTCGTGCGCATCCTCGATGAGAGCGGCCGCGGTCTGCTCGACCAGGGTGTAGCGGTTGTGGCTGATGACGGCGTCGAACGCGCCGGTGGCGAGGTACTGCAGCTCGAGATCGATCGGGCCGCCCGCGACGCCGAGGTAGCGGATGACCCCCTCGTCCCGCAGCCGGATCAGGGCGTCGAGCGGCCCACCGGATGCGGTGCCCTCCTCGAAGCTGATCTTCTCGGGATCGTGCAGATAGACGAGCGGGAGCACGTCCAGGCCCAGGCGCTCCCGGCTCTCCTCGACGGAGCGCCGCACGCGGTCTCCGGAGAAGTCGGTCGAGCCGGGCAGGGGGTCCACCTTGGTCGCGATGAGGACTCCGTCGGGGACGCCCCCGTTCTCGCGGATCGCGGCTCCGATCCGGCGCTCGCTGTCGCCGCCGCCGTACTCGTTCGAGGTGTCGATGAAGGTGAAGGGCCCCTCGAAGACTCGGCGGACGGTCGCTACCGCGACGTCCTCGCTCACCTCGTAGCCGTACTGGGCCGGGAAGCTGCCGAGGGCGCTCGTGCCGACGCAGATGCTCGAGACGGTGAGGTCGGTCCGCCCGAAGGGTCGGAGGTTCGCTCCGGTGTCGTTCGTTGTCATGGTCGTCTCTCTCTTCGATGAGCCTCGGAAGGCTGGTGATGGGTGGCGCTGTGCCGGGCCACGAGGGTGGCGCCGACGGGCGGGATCACGACGTTCTCCACGTCGTCGGAGCCCATGAGGGCGAGGATGCGATCGACCGCCAGCCGGCCGACCGCCTCGAAGTCGAAGCGCACGGTGCTCAGTCCGGGATGGAAGTAATGCGCCTCGGGGATGTCGTCGAAGCCGATCACGCTGACGTCGTCCGGGACCCGGAGTCCCGCATCCGCGAACGCGGCGAGCAGGCCCAGTGCCATCTGATCGTTCGCCGCGAAGACCGCAGTGAGGTCCGGATCCGTCGCCAGCTCCGTGCCGGCGTAGTAGCCCGAGCGGGTGGACCAGTCGCCCACGACGGTGGGGCTGAGCGGGCGACCGGCAGCGCTCAGTGCCGCCGTCCACCCCCGGATGCGCGCATCCGTCGCCAGCCATCCACGGGGACCGGCGAGATGGTGCACCGTGCGGTGGCCGAGTCCGAGGAGGTGCTCGGTCGCGAGCCGCGCCCCCGCCACCTCGTCCGTGACGACGGTGACTCCGGAGGGCGCCCCCCCGGGCTCGAACGCCACGAGCGGTACCGCCGCTTCGAACCCGTCGATCGCGTGCACGGCCGAGGTGAGCGGAGCCAGGACGACGATGCCGTCGACCAGGTCGGCGACGAGGTGGTCAAGCGCCGCGCGCATGCTCGACCGGTCGACCGCCCCGAGGGTGACGAGGTTTGTCGCGTAGCCCGACCGGCGCGCTTCGTCCGCGATGCCGGTGAGGGCGACGGACGGACCGTACTGGGACAGCCCGAAGCTGACGATCCCGATGTTCATCGACCGCCGGCTCGCGAGCGCCCGGGCCGCCGGATTGCGGCGGTAACGCAGCTGGCGGACGGCACGCTCCACGCGTTCCCGGATCTCCGGAGTGACGTTGTGCGAGCCGTTCACCACACGCGACACGGTCTGCTGGGACACCCCGGCCAGGCGAGCGACATCGACCATCCGAGCCCCGCGGCCGGCCCCGCGTGCCTCCGCGGGCGTGGACATCGGCTCAGCTCGCTCGCACCGCGCGGCGGCCGGGACCGTGCTTGGAGAAGAAGGCCCCGATCCGGGCGACTCCTCCGGCGCTGGAGAGGAAGACCGCGATGATGATGACCCCGCCCTTGATCACCAGCTGAGGCTCCGACGAGATGCCGACGAGGTTCATGATGTTGATGATCGTCGCGAGGACGAACACCCCGATCACGGCGCTGATCGGGTCGCCCTTGCCCCCCATCAACGACGCTCCGCCGACGACGACGGCGGCGATCGCGTCCAGTTCGTAGCCGACGCCGATCAGCGAGGAGCCCTGACGCAACTGCGCTGCAGCGATGAGACCGGCCAGTCCGGCGAGCAGACCCGACATCGTGTAGGTGATGATCAGGTTGCGGGCCACCGGCAGACCCGACAGGCGCGCCGCCTCCGGGTTGCCGCCGATCGCGTAGAGGGAGCGACCGAAGGTCGTGAACCGGGCAATGAGTCCGGCGAGCACGGCGACGACGATGAAGATGAGGACCGGGCTGCGCACGCCCAGCACCTCGGCGCGGGAGAACTCGTCGATGAAGCGCTCATCGAGGATCTGGATCAGGCTCGTCGACTGGATGATGTAGCTGAAGCCCTTGATCGCGCTCATCATGGCGAGGGTCGCGATGAACGGCGGGATGCGCAGCCACACGATCAGCAGGCCGTTGACGAGCCCGGCGGCCGCGCAGCAGAGCAGGGTGACCGCGGCCGAGGCCTCGGCCGAGAGCCCCGACTGGAGGGTGAGCGCGACGACCACGGTCGACAGCGCGAGGGTCGAACCGACAGACAGATCGATCCCCCCGGTGAGGACCACGAAGAACTGGCCGACAGCGAGGACCGCGACGATGGACGCCGCCGCGACGACGTTCTCGGCGTTGCGCAGCGTGAGGAAGTCGCCCGACACGTAGTAGCCGACCACGATGATCGCGATCAGCACGAGGACGAGGTAGCTCTTGGGGAGGATGCGGCGCGCGAACGCGGCCGCCGGGGACGACGGACGTTCCGTCACCGCCGCGAAGGAGGAAGTGTCCGGGCGCCGCGAGGCGGGCGGCCGGTCGAGCGTGTTCTTGGGCATGGTGGTCTCGTCCTTGAGTTCGTGAGGGATCCGGCATCGCCGGAGGGAACCGGCGTCACCGGGGAGGGAGTCGCCGATCAGGGGGTCGCCCGTCGGGCAGGGGGTCGCCGAGCAGGCAAGGGGTCGCCGGTCCGGCGAGGGGTCGCCCGTCGGGCGAGGGGGGATCGCCGGTCAGGCGAGGCGTTCGAGCAGCGCGGTGCCGCTCGGGTCGATGTCGTCGTGCTCGAACTCGGCGACGACGCGACCGCCCGCCATCACGAGGACGCGGTCGCACATCATGGCTTCGGAGATCTCCGAGCTCGCGATGATCACGGTGCCGCCGGAGGCGGCGAATGCGCGCAGGAGTTCGTACATGTCCTCCTTGGCGCCGACGTCGACGCCGCGCGTCGGTTCGTCGCAGACGAGCAACGACGAGGATCGCACGAGCCACCGGGCGAGGATGCCCTTCTGCTGCGTGCCCCCGCTCAGGGTCTTCATCGACTGGTTGACGCCGGACACCTTCATCCCGAGCCGCTCGATCATCTCGAGGGCCACCCGGCGCTCCCGCCGGGTGTCGATCACCGAGAGCCGGCTGAACATGGGCAAGCTGGCGAGCGTGATGTTCGCCGCGACCCCGAGGTCGGGCACGAAGCCCTGCGCTTTGCGGTCCTGAGGGAGCAGCCCGATGCCGCGGCGGATCGCGTCGCGGGGCGAGGAGAAGCTGACGCTCTCGCCCGCCACGCGCATCCTGCCCGAGGTCTTCTTCCGCGCCCCGGCGAGCAGGCCCGCCAGCTCGGACTGGCCGCTGCCGATGAGCCCGGCGATGCCGAGGACCTCGCCGCGGCGGAGTTCGAACGAGACGTCCTCGACCCGGCCCTCCTCGCTGAGGCCGGCGACGGAGAGAAGGATCTCCTCTCCCCCGCCGGCGCCCAGCCGTGGACTGCGCTCGCCGCGCAGCGCGGCGTCGGCGATGGACCCCTCCAGGCTCTTGCCGATCATCGCCGTCACGACCTCGGCCGGTGAGCTGTCGGCCGTCGCCATGCTCCCCGCGGCGACGCCGTCGCGGAGCACGGTGACGGAATCGCAGAGCGAGTAGACCTCGTCCATCCGGTGCGAGATGAAGATCAGCGTGACGCCCTCCGCCGCGAGCTTGCGCAGCACGGTGAAGAGCTTCAGCACTTCGGGTCGAGGCAGGGTCGATGTCGGCTCGTCGAGCAGGAGCACCCGCGCGTTCTTCCGCAGAGCCTTCGCCAGTTCGACCGCCTGTTGCTCGGCGACCGAGAAGCTCGAGACCGGGAGGCGCACGTCGAGGTCGAACCCGACCCGCGCGAGCGCGGTCCGCGCCTCCGCGTTCATCCGCGCCCAGTCGACGCGGCCCGCGGTGAGCGGCAGCTGTCCGAGGAAGATGTTCTCGGCCACCGTCAGCGACGGTACGAGGCTGAGCTCCTGGTAGATCGTGTGGATGCCCGCGGCCTGCGCGTCGGCGGGATCGCGGAACCGCTGGGCGACCCCGCCGAGCGTGATGACTCCGGCGTCGGGCGTCTCGGCACCGGAGATCATCTTGACCAGCGTCGACTTGCCGGCGCCGTTCTGACCCGCGAGGGCGTGGATGCTGCCGCGGCGCACCGCGAAGCTGACCCCCTTCAGCGCTTGGACCCCCGGGTAGCTCTTGGTGATCCCCTCGAGGAGCAGTTCCGCCGGTCGCTCATCCGGTGCTCCGGCCCTGCCCGCGGGGCGGACGTCCTGCCCGTCCGGGGATGCGTCGCTCCCGGGGGCGGATGAGATGCTCATTCGTCGTCCTTGGCACGTACGTAGGTGTCCTCGGCGATGTAGTACTCCGCCGCGTTCGCCGGCGTCACCACGGTCGTGTCGATGTAGAGCGTCTTGTTCGGGCACGCCTCGGTGTCGTCGTTGTAGGCGGCAACGGCCATCCGAACCGCCTCGGCGCCCTGGTCCCACGGCTGATTGGACGCCGTCGCGATGAGCGGACCCGTCGGGTCCTCGACCATCTGCTGGACCGACACCATGCCGCCGTCGTAGCTGGCGAGGAGGACATCCGGACCCCAGAGGCCGGCCTGCTGGAGCCCCTGGACCACCCCGCCGTTCATCACATCGCTCATGCTGTAGACGACGTTGAGGTCGGGGTTCGCGGTCGCGGCGTCGCGGATGGGATCGAGCGCCTTGTCGGGCTTCCACTCGCCGTACTTCGTGTCGAGGTAGGTCACGGCGACGTCCGGGTGCTCCGCCATGACGGCGTCGAAGCCCTTCTTGAATCCGTTGAAGCGCAAGTCGCTGAGCACGTCGCCCGGGAAGCCTCCGATGCCGACGATCTTCACCGCCTTGCCGCCGAATCGCTCGAGCGCCTGGTTCGCCGCCTCCGTTCCGGCGAGGGAGCCCGTGTACTCCTGGTCCTCCGCGACGTAGCAGAACATGTCGGGGACGAGGGACTCGTCCAGGCTGGAGTTGACGGTGACCAGCGGGATGCCGGCGTCGGCCAGCGACGCGACGGACGGGCCGACACCGATGGGGTCGTTGGGATTCATGATGACGACGTCGACGTTCTTCGTCTCGAGCGTCTGCACGTCGGAGTTCTGCCGGACGGTGTCGCCGTTCGCGTCCAGGAGCTGGATGGTGGCGCCCAGCTTCTCGGCCTCGGCCTGGCCGCCTTCCACGAGGGTCTTCCACCAGTCGCTGCCGCTGATGCCGCGCTGGCTCCAGCCGATGACGAGACCCTGGCCGCTCGATTTGTCCTCCGCGGCGGAGGGGTCGGTGCCGGCGCGGCAACCGGTGAGGGCGAAGGCCGCCGTGACGAGGAGGGTGGTGCCGACGAGCAGTCGGCGCCGGGTGCGGGTGTTTTCGGGCATGATCATGCGTTCCACTTCGTTGTGAGGGTGATCGGGAATCCTGAGGGGGTTGGTACCCGGGCCGCCCGATGAGCGGCGGCCCGGGTGATCGAACGCGGCTGAGCGAGGGTCGATGCAGCCGCGGGCGTGGGGGCTACAGGTTCGAGTCCTGCAACTGCAGGGTCTCCTCGTCGGCCTGGAGCTCGCTCGCGTCGGGCACGTCGACGGCGGTGAACACGCCCCGCTCGATGAGCAGGTCGATGTTGCGCTGGCGGGTGGCCCGCTCGCGCGCGAGCCAGCCGCTCTCCGGGGGAGCATCGAGGTATTGGTTCTTCGGGTAGATGGGCTTCGCGTAGATCGCCGCGTACTGCTCGGTGCGAAGGTCCTTGAACCCGTTGAAGACACCGTTGGACTGGCGGGCGCGACGCAGGGCGTCGATGTCGATCACGGTGCTGACGAAGCTGTCGCCGGGCGTCAGCCCGTCCTGCTTCACGATGATCCTGCCCTTGTGGTCGACGATCATCGACTGTCCGCCGAAGAGGTCGTTCAGCACTCCGTCCGGGCCCAGCTCGGGGCCGAGGTTCGGGGCGACCACGATGGCGTTGTTGAACATCGCGTGGGCGCGGTTCTGCACCTCCCACATCCCGTTCATCGTCTGCGGCTCGATCAGCGTCGCGCGGATGATGACCTCGGCGCCGTTCATGGCCAGGCCACGGGCGATCTCGGGGTACGCGCCCTCGTGGCAGATCACGTAGCCGATGTTGCCGATGTCGGGGGTCTTCGCGACGGGGTAGATCGCTTCGAGCGCGTCGCCGCCGCCCTTCTTCTGCACCCACTCGTCCCAGAGGTCGTGCGGGTTGGTCGTTCCGAGGGTGCCTCCCTCGAAGCCGTCGCTTGTCGCCTTCGCGCGGCGGTAGACGACCTCGCCCGAGGGATCGATCATGAACGCGACGTTGAAGTACCGTCCCGGGAAATCATCATCGGCGACGAGGTAGAGCTCGCCGGCGATGTAGGTGCCCAGTTCGCGGGCGGCCTTGGCGAGCTCGTCCGTCTCGGGGCCGGGGATGGTGCGGGCGAACTTCTTCTCCGCTTCGCGGTCGCCCGCCTTGAAGGCCATGTGCATGCCTTGAATCGCCATCTCGGGGATCACCACGAGCTTGACGGGGTAACCCTCGGTCGAGGCGATGCCGACGGCGGTACGCATGAAGCCGATGATCCGCTTCGTGTTGCGGACCGCGTCCTCGGGCTCGACGATCGGGATCTGCAGGGGCGAGAGGGCAACGACGGTGTATGGCTCAGTCACGTCAACTCCTTTGTTGTTGGGTGGGATGTGGCGATGTTAGCGCACTATCACCGTGCGCACCAGGCGCGGTCTTCGACCCAATACCGTCCCGGATGGCCGCGCGACCCGTATCTGACTTGGAATAAACGTCCCCTGAACAGGCTTTTCCGAACTGGCCTGACGAGGCCAACGGATCGGCACAACGAACGCGTAACTGAGTTAGCGCACTATCACGGCTCCCGCGACGAGAGCGCGGCCGCCAAGCGCGCTGAGGCCAGGTGTACGGTGCGGAGATGGAACCGATCCGAGTGGGACTGGTGGCCGACCCGGCCTCCCCCACCGCGGTCGCGCGTCGGATGACCGACCTGGCTCCCACGGACCGCGCGGAGCGCGGCGACTGGAGCATCCAGCTCGTCAGCGAGCCGTTCACCGCCGGTTCCGAAGACGTAGAGACCGCGTTGAAGCGCCTGAGGGCGCACGGCAGCGAGAGCGACTGGGACCTCGTCGTCGGCGTGACGGAACTCCCGCTGCGGGATGACGACGGCCGGTACCTGCTGGCGGTGATCGACCCGCAGCGTCGGACGGCCGTCCTCTCCCTCCCCGCCCTCGGGGGTTTCCGCGTTCAGTCGCGTGCCCGTCACGCCGTCCGCGACCTCGTCAGCGGTATGGCCGATGAGACGTCACCGGAGGAGAGGCGGCTGCCGCTTCCCGGTCGCAGCGGGCGAGGGCGGGTACTGCTGGGTATGGTGCTCGCGAACCGTCCCTGGCTGCTCGCCGCCGGCCTCAAGTCCGCGCTCGTCGCGGCCTTGGCGACCGGCGCGGTGGCCACCATCGAGCCGACGGTGTGGATGCTCGCCGCAGCGCTGTCCGGCTGGCGGCTCTGGGCGGCGACCATCGCCTCGATCACCATCGTGGTCGCCTGGATCGTGATCGACGGCGAACTGTGGGATCACCCGGACGACGATTCGGCCGGGGCTCGAGAGAGGTCCCGGCTCTACAACGCCTCGACACTGCTGACCCTGACAGCGGGAGTCGTCCTCTGCTACCTGGCGTTGTACGTCGTGAACCTGGCGTGGGCGCTGTTCGTGCTGGACCCGAGTGTGGTGAGCGGTACACACGGCTACGCAGACCTCTTCGTTCTGAGTTGGTTCGTCGCTTCGGTGGCGACGCTGGGAGGTGCGCTCGGCACCGGTCTCGAGTCCGACGACGCCATCCGGGCAGCGGCGTACTCGAAGCGTGAGGAGGATCGCCGCGCCCGTCTCGCGGAGGTGGCCCCCTGACGCGGCTAGGGTGGCTGCGGGTGGAGATCTGGGATCCGAAATGGGGAATACGGTGGCCTCCCTCACCCGAAGAGGTCGGCCACCGCCATCGTCGAGCGGGGGAGCCTCGACGGACTTTCACCGTAGCCAGAGCGTCACCCCGCCCGATATCCGATCCGCGCGGATCACTATCCCCTGGACGCGGAGGCGGCGCGCCCGGCCGAGCGGGTCGACGCCGCCGCCACAGTCCGGGCGGTGCGACGCCTAGAATCCCGGACATGCGTCCTGACTCGGAGGAGATGTTCGCGAGTCGACGGGTCGCGTCGACCCGCGGCGTCGAAGAGACCCGCGGGGCACTCTCTGAGGTCTTCCTACCGGTCGACCTTCCGTCGGCACGCGCCTCCGGTGCGGTCGACATGCGCCTCAACGCGCTGACCGTGGGACGGGTCACGTGCGGCTACATGCGCTTCCGGGATGCGCTGCGGATCGAGACCTCCGAGGCGGAGAATTACCACATCGACATCCCGACGACTGGTCGGACGATCATGAGAGCTGGGCTCGGGAGGCCGGTCTACGGGAGCCCGACGACGGCCGGGGTCTTCGGGCCAGGACGACCGGTCGAGCTCGACTGCGGCGACGATTTCGCCCAGGTCTCTGTCATGGTCCCTCGTGATCAGCTGCACCTCGAGGCCGAGAATCTGCTCGGTCGCGATCTGTCCCGGCCGCTCGAGTTTGGCTCCGAACTCGATCTGACCGCGCCGGGAGGTCGCATGATCCTCCAGGCCCTGCGGTTGATCGATGCGGCTTCCGTCCAAGAGGCTGGGCCCTTGGGGCATCCTTTGGCGCTGCAGCGGCTGGAGCAGGTCCTGGTGCAGAGCCTCTTGTTCGCCCAGCCGCACAACTACTCGACCGAGCTCGCCGACCGATCGTCCGCCGCCGGGCCGCGGCACGTCTCGCAGGCGGTCGAACTCCTGCGCAGCCGGCCGGCCCATCCGTGGACCGTCGTCGAACTGGCGTCCGACGTCTCGACGAGCGTTCGCAGTCTGCAGGAAGGCTTTCGCCGAACCCTCAACACGACTCCGATGGCCTACTTGCGCCGTCAGAGACTCGAACGAGTGCGCGAGCAACTCGCCTCGGCACCGCCCGGTACGGTCAGCGTCACCGAGGTGGCCACGCAGTGGGGGTTCGTCCATCTCAGCAGATTCGCGGCGACCTACCGCGCAGCCTTCGCCGAGAGCCCATCCGAGACCATGCGATCGGTCCGCCCGACCCGCCCCGAGCGCGGCGGCGGCTCCTCCGAGCGATGACACAGCAAGTCGATCGCGGGCGACCTGGCTCGGGTCGTCGCGGCCCAGGCGTCCCGACCGCCCCCGTCCGGGAAGATTCATTCCTACTCTCGATCGCGTTCACGTGAGGAGGCGAAGCCGAAGCGTTCGTGGGTAGACGTGCCGAGGGTCAGCCTTTCTATGACGGCGACGTCGTGCAGACCCGTCGCAACGGTCGCCACCGGAACGTAGAGAACCGGTAGAGCTGGAGCATCGCGCGCCACCGCCGGACCCGCAGTCCACGCGCGGATCGCCGACGACCTCGCCGACAGCATCACCGAAGCGTTCGGCACCTCCGAGCGTCTCCTTGCGGCAGCGGTCGACATCACCGATGGCGCACAGATCGCGGCCGCCGTCGTCGCGGCAAACGAGAGGTTCGGCCGGATCGACGTGCTCGTGAACAACGCCGGTTACGGCCAGCTCCGCCTGTTCGAGGAGACCACCCTCGATCTGATCCGCAAGCAGATCGACACCAACGTGTACGGCACGATGGAGATCACCCGCGCCGTCCTCCCGCTGATGCGGCACAGCGCTCCGGGCACGTCATCACCCCTTCCGCCACCATCGGCGTCACCGGCAGCAGCATCTACAGCGCCTCTAAGTTCGCGCTCGAAGGCTGGATGGAGGGTCTGAAGTAGGAGATCGCCCCGTTCGGGATCTCTGCGATGATCATCGAACCCGGGTTCTTCAAGACCGACTTCCTCGACAGCACCTCCGCCTCTACCGGCAGAGCGCTCTCATCGGGCAGAACGTTGCGTCGGCAGCCGTCTAGTCCAACAACGGCGCGTACACGGTTGCCTACGTGCGGAGCAGCGGCGCGACCGCCTCGAACACCAACGGATCGAACGCGAGCTACGCGAGTGTGCCCGCTGACGCGGTCGCCGTCAAAGCTGAACAGTCAGCTCTACGACGACGTGATCTACGACGAAGCGTTCGCGGATCGCTCGAACAAACTCGTTGGGGCGTCTGCGCCAGGCTCGCTGTGCTTGATGACCGGCTCAGCCACAGGGCATCTCCGCCTCCGCGTCGTCGTCTCAGACGCAGAACCAGAACTCGGAACATGGGAAGACATCATCGAGGTCCCGTTCGAGCCGAAAACCTCCACGCTGAGCCTGATGAGTCTGTTCCCGGATGCCACCTACGCGTCCCCGCTCGTCCAGACCATGGTGAGATTCGAACTCCCCCGAGGCCGTCACCGAGCCCGCTGGTCGATCAGAGGTTTTCAGGCGGCGTGGGACCTCAACAGCGACGGCCCGACGCCGGACGAGTATCAACTCGATCTCTGGCCTGCCCCCTCGGCGCCCGAGTCCGTCCGCCGTTGGAGCGGCACTATCAACTGACCCCGTCGAGAGCGCGCCGCTCCGTCCACGCCGGCGACCGGCGGCCACTTCGGCGGTGCCGAGGGGTGCGCCCCTCGCGCGAGCCCGCCGGCGCTGGTCGATTCAGCCGAGTTCGGCGGCCCAGCCGGCGGGGGATGCCGCTGATGAGTTGCTCCCGGATCTCGCGCTCGACGTTGGTGAGGGCGGGGTGGACGGATACGCCGCACTCCTGAAGCACGGATCCTGCTCTGCCTCACGCACGGGCGAAGGGTTCGGGTCAAGCCGCTATCGCTGCTGCCGGAATCTCCACGCCCGACGGCCGTTGATATAGGCAGTCGTCCCGGAACATCGCCCAGATAACGTTCAATCGCCGTCGAGCGAGGGCCAACACGGCTTGAGCATGCGCCTTGCCTTCCGCACGCTTCCGGTCGTAGAACGCGCGCGACGAGGGATCGTGCTGCACGCTCACCATCGCCGAGAGGAAGCATGCCCGCAGCAATCGGCGGTCGTAACGTCGCGGCCGGTGGTGGTTGCCGCTGATTTTGCCGGAGTCTCGCGGAGCGGGCGCCAGGCCGGCAACGCCGGCGAGACGATCGACGGAATCGAACACGGACAAATCATCGCCTGTGGACGCGAGGAACTCGGCGGTCAGCAGCGGACCAAAACCGGGCACCGACTGCAGCAGCTCAGCCGCACGACTCGATTCCATCCGTTGAACGATCTGCAGATCGAGCTCCCGGATGCGTTCCTCCAGTGTGATCACTTCGCGCGCGAGCCGACCGACGAGATCAGCGGATATCGTCTGCCCCGGCAGCGAAGTCTGCTGACTCTTCTGCTCCTTTTCCGCGATGCCGACGGCTCCTCGGTCTGCGCCAGAACCGCTACGACGTCGACCCGGCCCCCTACGACCTCGCCTGGAACATCATCGCGGTCATCCTCATCGCCGTTGGTGCCGGACTCCTGCTGCACGCCTCCCGCCGCCGGCGCCGACTCGCCCGTGCATGATCACGGCGGCGGCGTCCTGCCGGCCCAGGTCATCGCGATCGTCGGTGCCGCAGCGGCGATCGCGGTGTACCTCCTCGGCGCGGTTCGCGAGCGAAGCCACCGAACATGGCCCGCGCACCGGATCTCTTCGTCCAGGCCGAGGAGATGATCGATGTGGCGGCCGGAGTCTATCCGGCCGACTGGAAGCAGATTGTCGGAGCCCAGGCCTTGCCTCAACTGAAACTCCGCAACTTCGCCCGATCCGAGTCGGCCGGTGAGTTCGCGAGCGTTGGGCATTCCACGGAACAAGGTGGAAAAATATCTGAGGATGCTTCCTGAGCGTCGGAAGCCTGGCGGTGATGCAGCCGGATCCGCAACATACGCGGCTCAGGTGCATCACCTCAAACACCGCCGTCCGAACACCGGAATCGACCAATCGATCGCAAGCGAGATGCCCCTGCCATCGCATCCTTTGCAAGAGTCGTTCTGAACGGGAAGATTGAAGTGACATCACCTCGACGGCGTAGCAGTCCTACCAGCCGGTGAGGTCCAGGAAATCAAGGTCTTGTTCCGTACCGAGTTCGAAGTATTCCGCGCGCGGAATCCGGGCGGCCAGGATCCTACGTTCCAGCTCCCGCGAACTGCCGAAAGCGTCATGTACCAGCAACCGGTCATCCTGCAGCGCGAGCGGCACACCAACACCGATCATGAGCGTCAGAGACCCTGCGTCACCACCATCGAGGACGACCGTGTCCGTGGACCCGGAGCGGGCCAGCACGAGCGCGTACCGGAGGACGCTGTCGGCAGTGTCATCAGGTAAAAGAATGTTGCCGCCGATATGGCTGAGAGTCTTCATGTCCGTCCGTGTCCTTCGGTCGTGTAGTCACCGGCACCAAGGTCTTGGATGCATGATTGTTTTCACGCTACGCGTGAACCCTCCGCCGCACACCCGGGTTGCATTACCCGGGTCCGTCCGCGAAGACCAGAAGTCCGCAACCAGAATTCCGCCCGCAGATGCTGGCCGCACCACGCCCGGTCCAACAGCGGGCGGACAGAAGGATCGCGGCGGAACGGGCTGGCCGTGGCACAATTCAGTTGGTCGGTCATCATGGACGACACCGGCTCGGAAGGAAGTGGTCCGCGTGGGGCGTTTGGTGTACGACTCGAAGTTCGAGGTCGACTTCGAAGACAGGCTACTCGCCCACCTGCAGATCGTGATCGGCGCGAAACTCGCCAAGAACGAATCGTTCTACCTCAGCTGGCGCGACACCCAAGACGTCGGCGACGGCCGCTCCACCATCTGGATCCACCCCGCGATCCCGCTGCGGTTCAAGTACTACGGCGGCCGGCCACCCGCGATCAACCCCGACTGGGTCCGTCAACTCCTCGCCGGCTCACACACCCCACACGGCTTGATCATCAGCGACGAACCCCTACAAGGCGCCGCCCCAACAGAAGCGGATCCGAAATGAAACGCGTGGACATCAGCTACGCCGGCCAGTTGTACTCCATCGCCGATCAGGACCCTGCTCAGATCCGGCAATACATTCAGGACGCCCTCATCAGTGGAGAACCCGCATGGCTCGTCGCGAACCAGGGCGAAGGGCTACCGCGGAAAGTGTCACTCCTGATCGGTGCGGGAATCCCCATCGCGATCACCGACGAACTCGCCTGACCAAACGAACGCGAAGCTGGCCTGTAACGCTCAATGGACGGCGCCGCATCGCCCGAACAATCGCACCCGCATGGGAAGTCCATCACGACCACTGCCCGCGGCGGCGACATTGCGCTCGGGATCACCGACTGTCGCTGCTGAGTTGAAACTGACCCCGCAGTGCCGATGTGGGATGGACCCCTCGGCATGCTGGGGAGGGTGATCAGCGCGGATGTGGGAGCAGAGATTCGGCAGAGAAGACGACACGGCCACAAACACCCGCATCATCAAGGCCACCCCAGGACGCCATCTTCACCGCCCACGCGAACGGTCGGCTCTTGCGCGTGGGTGGGTCGGCGCCTCCCGGATGCGTTCCGTCGACGACGTCTGGCCGCACGCGGGCGCGCAACTGCACCACTCTTTCGGAGCCTGGCCAGCCGTCATCGACGACGAAACGACGTCCATGCAGTGGAACCCCCCACACCGCTTCATCCAGCAGCCCAAGAGGGATGGCCGCTGAGCGAATCCCGCTTGACTCTCGACATCACCCCGCGCCAGGACGGCACGGAAGTCCGCCTCACCGAGGACCCGGTAAAAGGTCTAGGCACCCTGCTCCCGACGCCCATCATGTGGTTGATCCTGCGCGTCAGAAACCATGAGACCCTGCGCCGACTGAGTCATCTCGCAGAAGGAGATGCCGGAGCTGCCGTCATCCCTGACGTCATCGCCACCGACACCGATCGACAGCAGCCGGCCGCACCCCGGCGCCGGCTTCGCGACGCCGTCTTCATCATCGCCGCGACACTCGCGGCCATCATCGCAAGCCGACGAATCGGCCGATGACAGCGAGCGGAACGCCCGCAACGCGCCCCCGGATCAGGGCGGATCGCCCCGGTTCCGACGTTGAAGGAGGTCAGCCTTTGCTTCCGGTGGTGGCGATGCCGTCGATGAACTGCTTCTGGCCGAGGAAGAAGAGGATGATCATCGGCACGGTTGTGATCACGGCCGCGGTGACGACGATCTCCCAGTGGTAGTTGCCCGCGAAACCGAATTGGTCGAGTACCTGTTTCAGGCCTCTGGGCACCGTGAAGGTGCTGCTGTCGCGGAGGTAGATCAGTGGCCGCATCAGATCCGTCCATGCCGCTTGCGCCTCGAACAGAAGCGTCACCACGAGTGCGGGACGACACAGCGGCACGGCGATACTGCGGAAGATCCGCCAGTTCGAGGCGCCGTCGATCCGCGCCGCTTCGAAAAGTTCTCGTGGCAGGCCCAGGAAGAACTGCCGTAGGAGAAAAATGTAGAACGCGCTGCCGAATATGTTGCCTGCCCACAAGGGAACGAGGGTGCCGGTGAGCCCGAGCCCGTTCCAGATCAGGAACGTCGGGATCATCGTCACCGCTCCCGGCAGCATCATGGTTGCCAGCACTACTCCGAACAAGATGCCGCGGCCTCGGAAACGGAAGTATGCAAAACCCCAGGCGACCATGGCGCTGGAAACTGTGACCGTGACCGCTGCGAGGACCGTGACGATCACGGTGTTCAACATCCACAGAGCCATCGGCGCTTGCTGCCAGATGGTGACGTAGTTTTCCAGCGTGAACGTTTTCGGGATCAGGCGGTTGTCGAATACCTCGCCTCGCGGCTTGAACGACGCGCTGACCAGCCAGACGAAGGGGTACACGAAAATCGCGGACGTCGCGATCAGGAGCAGCCAGACGACGACGCGACGCCAGCCCCGACGCGATCGTCGTGGTAGCCGACCGTCGGTGGTGCCGGTCCTCACCGCCGCAGCCTGATCTTCCACGATCCGCGGAACCGTGGCGGTCATCGGGTGCCGCCCTCGTAGTAGACGAGTCGGCGCGACACGAGTAGCTGGATACCGGTGATCGCGAGGATCACAAGAAAGAGCAGCCACGCCATCGCGGAGGCGAAACCCATGTGCAGGAATTCGAAGCCCTGCTGAAAGAGGTAGACCACGTAGAACAGCGCCCCATCGTTGCCGTACGCGGTGCGGCCCGCGCCGCCGAACGCGGTGTACGCCTCAGTGAACGTCTGTATCGAGTCGATGGTGTTGATGACGGTGATGAAGAACAGTGCCGGGCTGATCATCGGAATCGTGATCCGCAACGTCTGCTGCCACAGGCTCGCACCGTCGATGCGGGCGGCCTCGTAATATTCGGTCGGTACGTTGCGCAACGCGGCGAGCAGGATGATCACGGCTGCACCGACATTCCACAGGCCCATCAGAACCAGGCCAGGTTTCACCCAGTTCGTATCGGTTGTCCAGGAGGGCCCCTGAATCCCGATCGCACCGAGGGCCTCGTTGATCAGGCCGTTCTGGCCGTTGAAGATGAGTAGGAACAAGACACCGACCGCGACCGCCGGAGTCATCTTCGGCAGGAAGAACACGGTGCGGAAGAATCCAGCCGAACGGCCCGCCCTGTCCAGGAGAAGCGCGAGCGCGAGCGCGACGAGAACGTGAGCGGGGACCTGCAGCAGCGTGAACCAGAGGGTGTTCGAGAGCGCCATCGCGACTTTCGGATCCTGGAGCAGCTGCGCGTAGTTTGCGCCACCGACCCAGTTGGGGTCGTTGATGACGTCGTAATCGGTGAACGACAGATACAGACTGTTCAGCAGCGGCCAGGCGGTGAAGATCGCGAACCCGAGGATCCACGGGCTGATGAACAGCAACGCCGAGACAGTGTTACGTCGACGCGCCCGTCGCCGTCCCGGGCTGAGTGGTGCGCGGGATGTGAGTGCTGTCACGGCTGGGAGCCGATCTTCTCCCACGCTGTATCGAGCGCCGTCTGCGCCTCGTCTTGCGCCTGGTCGAGGGAATCCTGCGCCGAAGCTTGGCCATTCAACACCCGATTCGCGGCGTCGAGGTAAGCCTGCTTGAACTCGTTGTCGGCAGGGTTAGCGGGAAGAGTGAAGGCGGCATCGTTGGCCTGATACATGGCCGTGACGCCCTGCGACCAGACGTCATCGCCGGAACTCGCCATTGCTTGGATCCGCTCGTCCGCGACGTCGTTGCCGGTCAGCAACCCCGTGAACGGCTTTCCATCGGCGTCGCGGACGCTCTTGCGGGCATCCGCCGCCGCCTGCCACGCGTCGACCGAGGTCATCGCCTTTGCCCATCGACAGGCTGCTGCAGCGTTCTTCGACCCGGAAGGGATCGCCCACGCCGATCCGCCGGTGAAAGCGATCGGCTCGCCCTGGCGCGTTTTGAACGTCGTGAACGCCAGCGATGCGTCCGGGGAAACGTCGTTGAGGACGTTGAGGTACCACTGCTCCATCGGCATCGCGCCGAGCGTGTTCGACGCGTACTGGTTCTCGGCTCCGAAGAAGTCCGCCGCATCGCGGAATGACTTGATCGCGCTGAAACCGCCCTGATCGCGGTAGAGGCCGGCAGCGAAATCGAGCGCCTCAACGACCTTCGGGTCATCGAGCTGCGCTGTCCTGCCGTCCGCCGACAGCAGGTCAGCGCCGTTAGCCTTAGCCCAGAGCGGCAGGAAGTCGGGCAGTTTACTGTCGTACCCGATCACGGACACGGCACCACCCGAACTCTTCGCCAGGGCGGTCGTAGCTGCCGCAAGCTTCTCCCAGCTTGATCCGTCCACATCCGCCGTTCCAAGGCCCGCCGCGTCGAGCAGACCCTGATTCGCCATCGTCAGTTCCACCTGATTGAACTCGGGAATACCGTAAACGGCGCCGTCGAAAGTGACCTGCGCGAGCGCGGACGGCTTGTACTGGCCGGTATCGATCGACTCACCCGCGATGCACGAGCCGAGGTCGACGATGGCGCCGCGCGCGGCGAGCGAGCCGACCTGATCCCGATTCACGTACACCGCATCCGGCGGATCCCCCGCCGCGATCGCGGACAGGAACTGTTGAGTGTCGAGATCGCCCTCGACCAAATCCAGCTTCACATCCGCCCCGAGTTCATTTTTCGCCAGATCGGCGCGGGTCTCGGCGACCTCGTCGCTCAGCCCGAAGCCCATGATCTGCAAGGAGCCCGAAAGGCTGGCGGTGGAGTCGTAATCGACATCGGCGTCGGTGCGGCCACCCGTTCCTTGAGCACAACCCCCCAGTGCCGCGGCGGTGAGGATCGCAGTGATGACGGAAGCAACTCTTGTGAGTGCCTGACGATTGCTGAGCATAACGAGACCGTCCCTTCGAGACAGTCATAGAACGGATTCCGTGTGCAACCAAGGCGGTTGCGGCTTGCTGACCGATCTGCTTACCCCCACCCTGTGGGGCATTCGGGCGCCCTCGGACCGCTCAGTGAGCAGCGCGCAAGACGCGTACGCACGGCGGATGGGTCATCGGCCGGCGACGCAAGCCCCCTCCGCTCACCCGGCCAACAGATCTACGGTCGATTCATGCCTGCTGGAGACGTCGAAACTTTTCACCACGATGGCGCGTGGCACAACCGCATCGAAACCGACACCGACGTGCTCGGTTCATATCCCACCAAAGCGGCGGCGGTCGCAGCGGGACGCGAGATCGCGCGACGACGCAGAGTCGAACACATCATCCGCAACGAGAACGGTCACATCGCGGACCGCAGCACCTACGGGCACGATCCGCGCCACATCAAAGGCTGACCTCGTCAGGGCTGATCGCGTCAAGGGCAGATCACGCCGGACGCAACACACCGATCGAAATGAAAAAGGAGCGTAACGATGACTGTTCTGCGCGACGATTCCATCACCCTCCTCACTCGCGGCTACGGGTTCGGAGCACGAATCTGGCGTCGCACCAAGGAAGGCGCCCGCGCCGTACCGCTACGGTTTCTCGGGGAAAAAGCTCTTCTCGTGCGCGGTGCGGAGGGCGTTGCGCTTTTCTACGACGAACGCCTCGTCCTCCGCCACGGTGCGATGCCGGGCATCGTGCAGAACACTCTCTTCGGGCGCGGTTCCGTGCACAGCCTCGATGGACACGAACACCGACGCCGCAAAGCGGAGTTCGTCAAAATCGCTTACGCAGACGAGAACGTACAACGGATGCTGCCACTGCTCGAGCAGGAATGGCAGCATCAGCTGGACGCCTGGTTGAGCGGAAGCGGAGCCAGCGCTTACGACGTCGCCGTGGAAGCCTTCGGCCGCGCGAGCATGCGGTGGGCAGGCTTACCGGGCACCCCCGCCGCGAAAACGCGGTGGGCGTCGAGGCTCGCGCAGATCGTCGACGGATTCGGCGTCCCCTACTCTCCCGAGTACCTGCTCGCGGCGGCGAACCGGCGCTGGTCCGACCGGCACACCAAACGCCTGATAGACGCCGTCCGCACCGGTGAGCTCGACACGATCGAAGGTACTGCGCTGCACGAATGGGCGTGGCATCGAGACCCCCAAGGCGAACTGCTCCCCTCCCGACTCGCCGGAATCGAACTGCAGAACAGCATCCGCCCGATGATCGCGGTAGCGCGCTTCGTCGCGTTCGCCGCGAAGGAACTGCACGACCGACCCGAGTGGCGCGAACGAATATCCGCTGAGACCGCTCAACGCGCCACCCTCACCGGCGGCCCACTCGCGACAGCCTTCGCCCAAGAAATCAGGCGCACCGCGCCCTTCGTACCGATGCTTCCCGCACGCGCGATCACCGACATTCACCTCGGCGGCGAACGGCTTCCCGCAGGCGGACGGGTACTGCTCGACATCCTCGGCACCAACACCGACGACCGCTCCTGGGATCGCGCATCGGAGTTCGATCCCGCGCGCTTCATCGACCTCGCCGACTACGAAATGCTCCCCGCGTTCATTCCCCACGGAGGCGCAGACGTCGCCGCCGGGCACCGCTGCCCAGGCGAGAAACTCGCCATCGCCGGACTCGCGACCGCCATCGCGACCCTGAGCGACCCGCGCATCAGCATCCTCGGCGACGGCCTGAACGTCAACCGGGGCCGCCTCCCCACGAAACCTTCGTCCGGCGGACGAATCCAGGCGGCCGGAAGCGGAAAACGTTGCCCATTCCATTGACCGGGCCTGGACCCAGGAACCTCACGCAAACTGCGCCCCTCAGCCAGCCCTGTGGCTCCAGCGCAGCGACACCGTTCGGGTGGCGCTCCGTAGCCGCTTCCAGCATCCTCCCGCCGCCAGTCGGTCCGAGCGTGATCCGAACCGTGTCGTTGCCCATACCAGTGAGCGCGGGGCTCAGCACGATTCGGTCGATTGCGTGCTCGAGCGCCGAGATCCATCGTCGGCGCCGAGAAGGGACGACGATGTCCGCCAACCGTTCCACCCGAATGTCAACCGCACTCGCAGCGACGGTCCCGCTCAGCTCCTACGCCACCGAGGTCGACCTATCCGTTTCTCGACGTCCCTCCCCGCGAGTGCCGACCAGGTCGTCCGCGCCGGAGAGCAGTAGATCGACTGCCAGTGGAGAACACCCTGCGCGATCACCCCGAGCGAACTGTCCGTCATTTGCGTCGTCAAACCCGATGGCAGCGGCCAGCACGCTCGTGCCGGCGCTCAGGGTCGGCATCATCGGGCCGCTTCCCGCCGTCACCTCGGCTGAATTAAGGCCGAGCTCAACACGGCCGACAGTTTCTCCGAGCACGTTCCACCACAAGCCCGACCAGGAGTGAGAAGACTGATGACAGATGATGACCGCAAGCAGCTCCGCGCCGACTTCGACGCAGCAGTGAACATGACGGCCGGGGAACTCGGCCGCTGGTTGGAAACCAACGCGTCGAAAAAGATCGGCCAGAAAGATGACGGGAGCGGCGAATCCGTGGGCCACCGCAGTGGCCGGCACATCATCCGCATCCTCGGCACGAAACAGGCCGACCTCAGCGACGCGGACTACGACCACATGCGCAAAGTACTCGGCTACATCCACCGCCACCAAGCGCAACGCCCCCACGGCGACACCACCGACACACCCTGGCGTTATTCGCTGATGAACTGGGGCCACGACCCCGACAAAAAGTGAAACGCGGGCTCGAGTCCGAACCACCCGACTCCCCGAGCAGCGTGCTGTCAATCCGCGACGCCTAGTCGGCCATGGCCGGCCGAACGCGGCGGCTGAATCCTCACATCGCACGAGATCACTCTCGCCGCGCTTCCTGATTCTCCCGATCCGGTGACTTGCAGCGGTCGGTGCCAACTAGAGCAATGCGCCGTGAATCGGCAAGCCCCTCGTCTTGAGCGCTGGAGGACAACAGGATGG
This sequence comes from Microbacteriaceae bacterium VKM Ac-2855, assembly GCA_013204985.1. Lineage (GTDB taxonomy): Bacteria > Actinomycetota > Actinomycetes > Actinomycetales > Microbacteriaceae > Rathayibacter. Next base: position 29,159 of record JABMLG010000010.1, on the reverse strand, counting down.
TGGTTATGAGAAAGCTGCACTACTCCAGCGGGACCATGCTCGTCGCCGACATCACCTGCAAGGCCGTCCTCCGCTACGCCCGCGCCCTCGCCGATGTCGGCAAATCCGATGTCATCACCATCCCCGTCGTCACCGAGGGCGGCAGTAACGCCTACGCCCACCTCCTCATCGGGCCGGCCAGCCAACTATTCTCCACCCCCGTCGAAAACAGTCATGGCGAGGAACCGATCGACGTGGACGCGATCACGCACATCGAACAAGAGACCAGGCGGATGCAACCCTCGCGGCCGGCCTGGAGTGAAGAGATGATCGACATCGCCGACCTCGACTTCCTCAGCTACCCCGAGAACAGCTGAACCGCCTGGGATCCTGAAAGCGCCGCAGATTTCCGAGTGGTCGTACCTTAATGACACTCCAAAAGTTCTCCTGAGAATCTAGCGCTTGTCACATTTGATCTGTGACCGAAGCTTCATGGCTTTCTCTCCTTCCGCGCGTTCCCGCCCAACCCTCGCGTCATCGCGTCGCGGTATGCGGAAGCTGCGCCGTCTCGGTGCGGTGCCGGCGGGCCGTCGGCATGCGGGCGCTCCCGAACTGACGGAACATGGCGAGAGCATCATGTCGGTGTTCCCGGCGACCGCGCTGGCGGACGCCGACGCCGACGCCGACGCGGCAACGTTCCCTGCAGGCCCATAGTGAGAGCCGGCTCCATCATGTCGCCAACCGAGGCGGCGTAGACCTCGCTGTCATTCTTCCGACTGGAGGTGAACAAGTACGGATCGGTGATGATCAGGTCGGTGGTCGGAGCGAGACGCCGCAGCCGTTCGGCCATGCGCTGCTCCGCCGTCGGTGCGGCTCCTTCGGGGAGATGTCCTCCTCGAGCCACATCATGTTGAGGAAGAAGCTCGGCCCGTTCTCCACCAGTTCGGCTTGTACCTCCTCGAGCGAGTAATCGGCCCGCCGGAAGAGCATCCGGTACCCGGGTTCCTCCGCTCGTTGAACCAAGACCAGAGCATCTTCATGCGTAAGGGGAGGATCGAACTGGAACGAGTTCCAATCCCCCTCGTGACGAAACTGCCCATCATCAGCAAACTCGACCGGCGCGTTCGTCGGCGCAGTCTTTCCATCGCTAGAAACACCGGGAATCGGATCAGCCATACCGGAAGACTACGAGGATGTCGGGGTGCCGCAAACGGTCGTCTGTAGAACACCGCGGGCGGCCAGGTCTCGAGTCGGCGTGCCTCTGTTGCACGGCCTGTGGATTTGATCGTCTCGTGTGCACCACGAGCTACTTCGTGCTCTGATACCTGGTCAAGAAGATTGAGGACTTCCTCATCCACTTTTCCGTCTCTACGTGTTCCGTCTCGTGATGAACGCCATTTCGAGACCCTCACTACCCTGACAGGTCAGTGTGCGGCGTCGTACGCGGCCTGCACGTCCGACGGGATGCGGCCGGTTTTCGGCACGTTATGCCCGTGCTGCGACGCCCAATGTCGGATCGCGGCCAGCATCTCCGGGCTCTTCCGGCCGGCACTGGCCGCGATCGCCGTCACGCGGGAGCGGTTGGCGCTGCCGACAGAGGCTCGAGCTGCGTCGATGAAGGGAGCAAGCGCGACATGGAGGCGGCCGGCGTTGCGGGCAGTCAGGTCGATCTCATAGGCGACGTCGTCAACGGAGAAGACGACCGTGCCACCTCGGCCGTCCACGATGGTGCTGCCATCGATGTCATCGACCAATACGACTTTCTGCGCCACGGTGTCCTCTACATTCCTCGACACGACCCGAGCGCGTTCAGGTTAACTGTGAATGCAGCGTCCTTCGGTCACGTGCCGGCCGACAGAGCTCGATGCTGCTCGGCGGCAACTCGAGGCGTCACCCCTCCCTCGCTGGGAATCGTCTCCGCGATGACCCCACCGCGCGAGCGCATTCGCGACGATGAGGTGTGGCTCTCGATACCGATCACGGATCCCTGCTCCGCCGAGGCGGCACCGCCCGATTCATCCGCTGGATCCAAACCAGGGACGGATGGTTCCCGGAGATCCTGCACGGTCGCTACCAAGGACACAGCTCCAACGCGTGGGTCGTGCTCGTCGACAACGACACCCATCACCTCCCCGACGACGTCTGGGCCGTCTACCGGTAACTCACCGTGTCAACGCGGCCGAGCGACGGTAAAACGTCGCACGGGACATGCCCAGGTCGCGTGCAACCTGCACGGCCGGTTCCCCGCCCCCCACGAGACGCATCGCATTGCGGATCTGACTGTCCGTGATCCGCTGCGGCCGGCCACCGAGGTCCTTGCCGGCCTCCCGACGTTTGCTGATCGAATCGGTCACCCGCTCGCGCTTAATTTCGTGCTCCATCTGCGCCAGCGCTGCCATGATCGTGAAGAGCATCGACCCCATCGGCTTCGACGTGTCGACATCTCCCCCGCCCAGGTTCAGCACCCGAAGGCCAGCGCCTCGAGCACGGAGCTCGTCGGCGAACGCGAGCATGTTCTGCGTCGACCGGCCCAGGCGATCCAGAGTCGTGATCACCAGAGTGTCGCCCTCGATCAGTGCCTCGAGGGCGTGATCGAACTGCGGCCGGGAGGCTCGGGCGCCAGAAACGCCGTGATCGATGTAGAGGTCATCACGGCGAACGCCGGCCGCGAGAAGGTCGACCTGCTGCCGATCGGTGGACTGCTGACGCGTCGACACACGCGCGTAACCGATCAACTTCGCCACTAGCGCTCCAAACTGTCTCGTAACCAACGATGAGTACTCGAATTGAACCAGACGGTTGCGAGACATAGTTGCAAGAATCGCCGCACCTTCAGGATCTGGCGTAGTTCCGGCGATTTCTGCCGCGAACTCTGGTCGCGCTTCCCGAACCGGCGAGACGTCTTGTATCCCAAGGGTTATGAGACGTTCGATCGCATCAGATATACCAGCCGCTGCCGTCGTCCTTGATTTCTCGAGACGGCCGGCAGACGGCGTTGTGACCCGGGCGTCAGTAGGGGCGCGTAGTACTAGAGTCGACTCGATGGACGGTGACCATGGCATACGCGCTTGAGATCGCGACCTCCAACCCGCGGGCGGGGCGGCGTTTTGAGCCCGTTCAGGAACGCGAGCTGCACCAACATGCACTAGCCGCCGTCCAGGCTTTGCAGGGAGCCAACCGAGGTCTCGTGGTCGTCCCTGAGTTTGCTGGACCATTCGGAATCCCCGACTTCACCGCCTACGTTGGCAACATTGAACACATACGGCGTCGTCACCGCCTCGCCGTTGCCCCGGTTATCAACGAGCTGGAAGCCGGCATCGTTTCATCAGCGCATGTGCGCCGCTCATTGAGCGCCGCTCATCTCGCCGATGCCCAGGGTTGGCCCACTTCCGCGATCACTGACCGGCTCAGGCGTCTCGTACGGCGCGGTGCCCTTATCGAGGTTGGGCCGGACCGCTACGTACGCCCTGACGCGTTGGAGCCGGGCGGACGGCTGTACGCCATCGAGGCAAAGGTAGAAGACTGGCGTTCCGCGCTTCGACAAGTGCGCACCTACCGCGTTTGGGCTGACAGCTACGTCCTGGTTATGGGGCAGATTTCTGCTCGTGCCCAGACCGCTCTTGTATCCGAGGTTATTCATGACCGCGGCGGCCTCATGGTGGAGGGCCGTTGGGTCGTGCGACCGCGGCTTGGGCTCACCGCGGAGCGGAGGCGGGTTCAGGCTTGGGAGCTCTTTGCGGCAGCGACCCAGTCGGGACTAAACGATCCAGCCCTCGCTGTGCCCGTACATACGTAAACCCTGCTGATAGGCGTTCACCCAGAGATTGGAGCGGTCGCGTAGACCGGTTGCCGCTTGGACGGCAGCCCAGCCCGTAGATGCCTCTGTGTACATGCGGTCTAGTTCGTCGTAACGCTGGCGGTACGAGTGCCCCGTGCCCTGGATCCGCTGAATCGCTGCACTGAGCTCGGCAACATGATGCTGGAACGTGCCCTCAACACTTGGCACGGGCGCGAGCCCGCCGAGCCTGGCCGCGAGGGCTGGATCCTGTTGCTGAAGCAACGCGCCATCGGCTTTTCGATCTAGTGTCCCAAGGAGACCGCGGAAACTGGGACGCTGGTACCAGCTCGCCTGGCCTGTCGTCTCGGGGCGTGCCGCGTAGTCAGTGTATGACAACACGCGTTGGCGTTTGTCCCACCCTGTCCCTACTGTGGTCGCGCCCGCCGCGACCGCGGGGAGCGCGGAAAAGTCGCCGTGCGACACGTGAACGGGCGCGTACTCACTGAGCGCCCGCACAGTGCGACAGATCCCGTAGACCTCCTCCGCGATGAGCTTTGGGGGCAGTTCATTGTCCGGTTGCACGAATGAGATGAACCAGCCTTGGGGTGCTAGCGCGGCCAATGCTCCCACATGGGCATCAAGGTCGTGCCTATCACTCCAGAAGGTCCCAACCCCGGCGACGGTGAACCAGGCTGTCGGCTGGAGCTCGAGAGCGATCCGAGCTGTGTCGAGTGCGAGCGTACTGACGTTATTGAGTCCTGACGGAAGCAAGGGAGCGGGAGCGACAAGGGGTACTCCTAGTTCCGTCTGGTGCTTGAAAACACGACGCACGTGCTCGCGGCGGTAGGCGTCTTGCGTGAGGTCGCCGACCGGCCCACCCCAAAGGTTGTACTCCGCGTAATACCGGAAGTCACCCACTCCCGGCATTTGGAGCGCGTGAGTGGTTGCGTCAAACCACACCGCCACCCCAGCATCCCGCAGCTCTTGGACGCGATTGTCGATTCCAGGTTTCAGGCCGGGTCCACCACGGTGCACGTAGGGCGAGGCCCACGGGGTGATGACTGCACCCGTCGCGGTGCCAGCTTGGTGAGCGTGCGCTATCCATCCGGCCTGGAACGAGCGCGGGCTATCCTCAATGAACGTGGTCATGGGGTCGCCATCAACGCGTCGCGTAGGGCCGCCGCGCTTCGGAACCGTCGCGCGGGTTGTTGATGTAGTGCCCTGTGAATCAGTTCGATCTGCTCGGGGGAGAGATCCGGTCGGTGACTCCCAAGCGGAGTCACCGCGCCGTTCCGAAGGCGAGTGATATATTCGTTGTCGTCCCCGGTCCACGGGTACGGCGAAACGCCGCTCAATGCCGTGTACATGAGAATACCGACCTGGAACACGTCCGACATCTGCATGGGGCCGCCGCTATAGCTGTTCAGGTGCTCGGGCGTCAGATAACCCCGCGTTCCTGGCTGCCCTGCGACCGTTAGTCCCGAGCGGAGCGTGTGGCGCGCGAATCCGAAGTCCAGCACCTTATAGGTGCCATCGCTAAGACGGCGCACATTATTGGCGCTCAAGTCGCGGTGGATGACGGACTTCTCGTGTCCCGCAGCCAAACCGTTGGCCACTTCGACGCCCATGAGCTTGGCATCGGCCCAGGACCATGGGCTGTTCCCGATGAGGTTACCCAGATCGTCACCGTCTAAATACTCTTCCATCCAAGCCGCTCCGTGCACGGGAGCCCCTAGCTCTTTTAGCTCTGATTCGACCCTGACCACATTGGCGTTGTCGATGCTGGCGAGGAGTTGCACCTCCCGTTCGGCGCGCTTGAGTGTCTCGTCGGTCGTGAATTCCAGAGCCACAACCTTAAGTACGAACGTTTGCCCGTCTCGTGAGACGCGGCGCACGGCCTTCTGACCACCGACAGCGCCTACTGGCCCTTCGTCCGTCAGCCCGAACGCTGCAACGGCTTCCCCCACGAGCTTGTCATCTGCGACAGTCATGACTCGAACATAGCGAGCTAGGCGGAGAATTGGGCTGGTGCTCTCCGCGGCGTGTCGAGCCATGCCGTCTCCGCAAAAGCGGCGCGGAGCTGGCTCCGAGAACTATCCGCGTGTCTCATAACACACCTGTCTCATAACGCATCGGATGCGAGACCATGCTCCAACGAACTCAAGTCCGGCCGCGCCTACTGGCCTGACCGGTTGAGAGTATGTGCCTCTCGAGCGGGAAAGTTCCGTTTGAGTGCAGACGATGAAGTGCCGAGGTGGTACGCGGAATCAAGGAGCATGCGACCACCGCGGCACGCACCGTCGAAGCGAACTCGGTCAAACCCTAGAAGGGTCAGAAATTCGACAGGCGGGCCGCGAAGCAGGTCCGAACCCGCGATGCTCCATCACCGCCACGTGCCCCTCGCGGCCGGCTGGAAGGCCCGCCGACCCGTCGCATTCGCCGTCACTGTGCACCCGTCCTCGAATGGAGGGAGGTCTGGTTGAGGGATGTGCCAGCCTGACGCGGCATCTCCACCGCCGCTCCTCGAGGACACGCCGTTCCCTCGTCGGCGTTGTCGGAGGTCTCTCGTATTGTGGATGTTATGAGCCGTGCGACCTCGAAAGCTACAGCCGAAGCGGCTGGTCGTGCGCAGTTCGCCCGCGTCCGACTTGTAAACGAAGAACTCGACAAACTCGGCACCGATGCGGCTGAGCGCACTGCAAGCGTCACGGGAAAGGCGTCGTTCCTCGCGGTTTCTGCTGGCGTGCTTGTCGCAGCGTCCACGGTGCAGGTCTGGACCGTGGCTGCAGTGTTTGGCGTGGTTGCCCTCGCTTTGGCGTGTGCGGCGCTCACCTGCGCCGCCGTCGCGGTTCGTCCGGGGAAGAGGCTTGGAATCGAAGCGCAGCGCATCGTCGATCGCTATGTCGACTCAGGTCAAACGGCGCAGCAGATCGAGATACAGATCGTGCGCGACAAGGCGACGGTGCTTCGCACACGCGAAGCGGACCTGCGTGCTCGAGCGACCTGGGTATGGGTCGGCTTCGCGACGCTTGCCCTCGCCGCAGCCGCTCTGACGCTCGTCTTTGCAGCAGAAACTCTAGGGAGATGACATGGGAAGACCTGATTACGAAGACAGTAGTGCCGATGCGCAGGGCGCGGACGACGATGAGCCGGTGACCACGATCGGGACCCTGTATGGGACCGGAGACGACACGCTGGGACACCTCAGTCATGGCGATGAGCTCGACTCCGAGACGCTCCTCGGAATTTTCACGGAAGGCAAAGATGGCCCGGCCTGAGTACGAGGAATCGGTCGCGGCTCCAGGCAGTAACGAGAGTTCGACTGGCCAAGACGATGGAAACATCGGCTGGCATCAGAACGGTATGCCAGAAGGGGCGTTTCAACGCCGCGACCACTAGACCTCGAGGCCAGCGTTGACCCGACGGCCTCGCGATCGGGTCATGGGTTGATTGGGTCTCGCGTCATTCGTTCGAATACTTGCGAGGGAAGCACCAGTCTGGAGTTCAGCGCGTCTGTCACTCGGCTGCGCAACTCCTTCCATGTCAGGCCGTGGCTTGTTCGTAGAAGATCGGCCCAGACCGCCTGAATGTCGTACCCCAGATTCAGCACCACCTCGCTCGGGTTAGCTAGGTAGAGCTGGGGATAGGCCACGGTGACGCCGTCGTGGTGGACCGTTGCGCGAGGGCTGATGATGACGGTTGCGTTCGACGCTGGTGGCTGAAGCACGGCTCGGTCTTTGACAACAAGGTCGCGCTGCGTGTTCGCCTGTCGGATGTCTTTTACCTGGACTACACCGGTGGGGCCGTGGTCGGACTTCGCCTCAAGGATGAGCCACATATCGTTTCCCCAGGCCCATACGCAGTCCGGTCGTGCCGTCGATTTGGGTTTTGTTGAGTCAGCTCCAAGGAACTCTCCGAGTGCGCGCAGTGCCGGCTCGTATTCGTCTGCCGACGTCGCTTGCAACCCCGCGATCATCTCCCCGAGTTCGCGTGGAATGCGGTCCAGTTTCGCGTGTGTTTCAAGGCGAGCGGTGATGGTGTCGATCGCGACAGCATCTGCGGGCGCCAGGATTGGTGCACGCTGTGCCGGCAGCGGCGGCATCTCCCGAAGCCATGTGCCGAACCCGACGATCTCTTCAGCACGGTCGATCAAGGACAGTGCCGCGGCATGCAGCGCGGTGTCCGCTTCGTCTGAGGCGACCTGATCAGTCCACAGTGCTGCGAGATACAGCCAGAATGCCCGGTAGCCATCGGTCTCCCGCTTGCCAGCACCGATGAGTTCGACCGCCTGCTGTGCGTGCGCAGCCGCTGACCGCCAGCGTCCGACGCCGGCGTCCTCCCATGCCAGGATTTCCTCCGAGACGGATGCCTGCAGTGCACGTGCGGCGTCAGTGACCTTTCGGGGACTGCCGTCTCGAACTTTCGCGATTGCCGGTTCGGCTTCCTGCAGCCATTCGGGTGCACGCTCGAGGAAGGAGTCCACGTTGGCGAGGATCTCGGCCGGTTCGATGGTCTGCGAGTTCTCGCGACCGAATTTGATCTCCGCCTGCAGGTTTGGATCCATCGACGCGATCGTCTCCGGTCGTGACAGGTACCGGGCAAGTTCCGATCCGTAGATGAGCACAACTGCGATGTCGCGCGGGCCGCGCGTCGCACGCCCGGTTCCTTGAATGACGCGTGCTCGCACCCGCTCCGAGAACGCGATGCTGGCGCGCGCTCGACCTGATAGGAAGCGCTCCTGAAGGCTGTCCTGGTCTGGTATCTGGTCCATGACGACGCAGCGGCACGAGTCGCCGGGCAGGTCGAGTCCGTCGTAGCGGCTCGCGAGCCCGCACACGGCATGCTTTGCTTTCGCGAAAGGGGCCATCCCCTCGCTGACGTCGTCGATCGTGAAGCGGCGCCACCCGTGGCCGCCGAGCGCATCCGCCGCAGCTTCGGCACGGGTGCGACTGGGGGCGAGGACCAGAGCTTTGCCTGCCCGTTCAACGATGTCTTTTCCGAGGGAGCTGGGAGCGTTCGTTGCCGCGAGTTCGGGGAAGATGAAGAACCGCCGACCGGAAAGCAGCGAGCTCTTGTCCACCGCAGCCGTCAGCCGGGTGATGCTGCGACGGCCGAAGGCTCGCTCGAGCTCGCCCCCGTCCCCGAGTGTGGCCGACACGTAGAGGCGCTGTCTCGCCCCGGCGAACAGAGTGTTCCGTTCGGTCGGTGGAAGGTACGGCCGGATCAGGATTCCGGTGTAGGAGACGTACATCAGGCACGACCGGAGGATGTCCCGAATCATCGCGTACTGAAAACCGAGGTCGCCAGTGAATCCGCTAAGGACGCGAGCGATGCGATCGGTCATACCCTCCTGACGAAGCGGCACTACGAGCCGGACAGCTTCGGAAACGGTCGGGTCCGGCGTCCGCTCGCGCAGGCGGTCCAGGTACACGCCATCGAGACCGCCTTGAACCGCCTCCAGTAGGGCGAAATATTCGGTAGGGCTGTCCCGCCGGTCAATCTCGACTCCGTACTTCTCGCCGACGTACTGCTCCCCCGCGTGAGCGTCGTCGAAGAGGATCTGGTCGGCGGCCGCCAACTTGGGATTCGTGTTGAACACGGAACTGTAGGTCGTGATCGCGATCGCCTCACCTGCTTCGTAGCGGGCTTGATCTGCCGCCGACCACAAGCGTGCCTTGCCGATCAGAAGCACGGGCTGGATACCTTCGACGACCGCACCCGCGTAGACCTGCTTGGCGAGCTGCTGAATCGGGCAGGCGTAAATCACCCGCCCGACTCGCGCGCGTCGGGTCCACTCGGTGATCAACAGACCAGTGAGAGTCTTTCCGGTTCCGGTTGGGAGCTGGAGTGCGAGGTCGGGGTCGTCCACGTGCGTCATGAACTCCCGGATCACGTCGCCTTGATGCAACCACAACCCGCTCGACGGCGCATCGCTCGCCCGAGGCAGGTCTACATACATATCCAACGGAGTTGACGGCGCATGCGCAGCAGAGGGGGGCACTCGGAACGGGGACATGAAACCTCCGGAGATGACGGGCTTGATACCGCCGCCCGCCTGTCAGCCTCCCACGGTCGCAATCCACCCGCCAGTGCGAGATTTCTCGACGGAGTCAACTTCGCCCGTCCAGGCCAGCCGTATTTTGGTCACCGCACGTACATTTTTTGCGTTGATGCGTGTACAGTTTCAGTCATGGCACAGGTTCTGCATCGCCCCATTGGCAACACGCTGCTGACCGCGCAGGGAGCGCCCGTCGTGATTCTCGAAGGCGCGCGCGCTGTCGGCAAGACCACTCTGATGCGGAACCAGATCGAGCCCGCAGGCTACTCGTACGCGACCTTGGCGGACCCGACGACTCTTCGGTTTGCTAGTGCCGATCCTGCGGGGTGGCTTCGACAGCTTCGGCGGCCCGCCATCATCGACGAGGCCCAACTGCTCCCGGACCTACCTATCCTCCTGAAGGAAATGGTCGACCAGCTGAGCGCCGAGACACACTTCATCCTCACGGGATCCGCTTCGATCGGACGCACAGGACTCGGTGGCGCCGATCCGCTCACCCGACGCTCACGCCGGCTCTCCATGAGTCCACTCACACAATGGGAAATAGCCGCTCAACCAGGTTCACTCGTCGACGCCCTGTTCGACAGCGAGGTGCTGACACAGCGATACGAAGACACGACGGATCAAGAGCTTCTTAACCAGATGCAAATCGGCGGCTTCCCCAGCTACGTCTACCCCGACGTGATTCGGACACGACGTCAGAGCCTTGAGCAGATCCGCTCAGACATAATTGCCGCTCTCAGCGACGCGGCTCTACCCTCCGGCGGATACGACTCGACGATAGCTCGAACAGCTCTCGACGGCCTCTTACGCAGTCCGGGAGGAATCTTCAACGCAAGCAAAATGGGTCAACGACTCGATTTGGACCGAAGAACGGTCGATCGCTACCTTGGCATGTTTGAGCGACTCTTCCTCCTCCATTGGATCCCCAACCTCGCTACCACCGCAGCCAACCAGAGCCACGCACGCTCGAAGATCCATCCGGTCGACACATCGTTCTCCGTTGAGTCGTTCGCCCGCGCCGGCATCGATGTTCTTACCGAGAGAGAGCAATTTGGCGCGCTGGTGGAAAGCCACGTCGTAAATCAAGTCATCGCCTCCGCGCAATGGTCCGACCTGCAAACGGATCAATTCTTCTGGCGTCAGGCCAGTAGCACAAGCCCCGAGGTAGACCTGGTCCTCGTGGACGGGGTGGGGAGACATGTGGGAATCGAGGTTAAAGCCTCGCGAACACTGCACCCCAGAGACATGGCGCCCCTTCAAGCACTCGAACGTGAACGTGGGCTGCATCGCGGATTCATTTTTTACACCGGAACTGAGGTACTTCAACTCGATACGAATATTTGGGCGATGCCAATGACAAGCCTCAGTACTAGCACAACTTTTGCACCCACAATTCGACCTCCCGAGAGAGCAAACACAGTGACATCACCCACCGCCACACTGCTCGGGTCAAATGACGCAACCATGTTCCTGAGCTACGTCCACGCCGATAATGAGCGCTCCGGCGGCAAGATGGTCCAGTTTGCGAAGGACTTGGTCGAAACGTATGCGTTCCTTTTCGGCCGAACCATCGAACTGTTTGTCGACCGCGACAGCATCAACTGGGGCGAGACCTGGAGCAAACGCCTGCAAACAGAGGCCGAAAGCACATCGTTTATGCTCGCGATCGTCACGCCACGTTATTTACAGAGCGAGGCCTGCCGCCGTGAGCTCTTGGCGTTCAGCGCGGCTGCCGAAGCGGCCGATGAGCCCAAGCTTCTCCTCCCCTTGCAGTGGGTCGACATCAAGAACAGCCACGTCGTTGACCCAGAAGATCCGGTTCTCGCAAAGATCCTGAGCACTCATTTCGTCGATGCGACCGAGGTACGACGACTTCAACCCGGATCGCCGGAATACGACAGCCTCCTCGAGGAGGTAGCGAACCGACTACGCCAGACCGTCGATCAGGGCGCAACAGCGGGCAAAAAGCCAGAAAGCACAAAGACCCGCCGCGACGACCGCGACTTGATCGAACTCATGGAGGCTGTCGAAGGACGCCAGGAAGATTTTCAGTCGGCTGTGACCGATTTTAAGGACGCTTTTGGCGAAATTGGTGCGGTCTTCCGAGACCGTCCACCGCTGAGAACAAGTCAAACCTACGCCACCGCGAAAGCGATGGCTGATGTCGGAAACGACCTGAGGGAGCCAGTTGCGCATCTCGAATCGGCTACCACCGAGTTGGGAAAGATCTGGCAGTTGTACGATTCGACCCTTGCCCGGGTCGCGCGCATAATGAGCGATGTGCCGGATCAATCAAGTCGAACGCAGCTTTTTGAGTCCCTCGATGGACTTGTGCGTACGCTCCAGCTGCCGGGGGCGGACACGATGCAGCAACAGCTGCACACAATGGGCAATTTCTCTCGCCACCTCCGTCCGATGAGCCACGCAGTCGATAACGCCTTCAAACTACTCAGTGGCATCCAAGCCTCTGCGCGATCATGGCGCGACCAGCTGACGAACTGAATCGGTTGCGCGATCAGCCATGTGACTGCGGTGGCTGATCCCAGACCTTGGAGATACCACCGGCGGTTAAGCGCGCTTGGCTCTAGTGCGACGGGGAAGATTTTTCTGCTACATGTCAAATGACCTTATATCGGATCGCTGGCCGGATGGTGGTGACCTCGGAGACCTCGTCCTTAGGACGCCGCAGCTTCCGGTTTTTCCGGTTTCCCCGCCGCCTTGACGGCGTCCTTGCCATACGCGAAGGATGTGCCGTTGGACGACACGAACGCTGCCCAATTCTCCGCGTTCTTACCACCGAGTTTGACCTTTGTGTAAGCCGACTCCACGTTCCGGCTCCACGCATCGATCGCATCGATGATCTCCGTCACCCGGAATCCTTCCGTACCGATCCGGTCGCGATACTCCACGAAGATGTAGTGCATGAAGTGTGCTGCCATCTGGCGCTTCTTGTAGCGTTCCGCCTGGTCCAGCGCCGCCCGTCCGAGGTTCAGCAGGCCGTAGAGCAAGCCGGAGACGATGCCCGCGAACGCTGCGGCACGGATGAGCAGGAACGTGGCGAGGATGACGTCGGGATGATCTCCGAGGGTCGTGACCGCCTCCGAAGTCAGGTGCGACAGCGTGACAAGAGCCACGATCGCTCCGACGATCGCAATCAGGAAAATCGATCCGGCGACGATACGGTTCCATGTCACCGCACTGCGAAGCGTTCCCAGCAGCGCCTCAAACAGCTTGCCGTCGCCGGCCTCGAACGAGTGCAGCGGTGGCGGAGCCTGTCGTTTCCACATGCTCGAAGTATGGCCGAGAATCGGTCGGCTACATCGGTTCGAGCGTGCCGTTCGTTTATCGACATGATTCGAGACGCTCACCGACCCGCAGTTGGACCCGGTGCCGCGATGCCGGACGGCCGGGATGACCGGGGTGAGCCGTCAGACGATGACGGGCCAGCGTGACAACGCGCGTTCGTGCGGGTGTCGCGCTCGTGCTGCCTCGAGGTGCCATCCGCGTTGGGTCATGGTGGTGATGGCTCGGTCTTCGACGTCTCGGTTCTCCAGTAGGGCGATGGTGGTGTCCAGCCACGCCGCGGGGGCAGGGATATGTACGCGACGGTAGGCAGCTTGTAGCTCCCGAGCGCGGGTCAGCAGGGCAGCATCCGCTTTCACGTGGCCGCCGATGTCGGCTTGGAGTTCGATGAGGCGGGCAGCGAGACGGAACGATCGCCCGCGGCCAACGACACGTCGGGGAAGTGCGCGTCTGAGCGCGGCGAGCTCTTGGCGGCACAGCGCGTCGTCTCCATCGAACCGTGCCTGCTCGGCGCTGTGCAAGAGCAGGAACGGTCGTTCGCTGCCCGTTGCGGCGTCTAGGTAGCTTCGCGCCTCCTCGAGCAGTCGGCGCGCGGAGCCGTCGGTGGAGGCGCCGAAGCAGGCGGCGTGGACGATGGTGAACCAGAGCACCTCTGCACCATTGTGAGCGGCCTCTTGCGCAAAGTCGGCGGCGTCGTCGATCTCCATCCGGTCCCGGTCCGAGAGCGCGCCAGCACGGATCGAACCGGCCGTGAGCCGTAGCTCCAGACGCTTCGACAGGAGATAGGCGTGCTGGGATCGGTCGGAATAGTGCGCGTCGGCGAGAGCCGTCTCGACCAGGTCCAAGGCGCGCGCGTAGTTGCCAGAAAGCGCGATCGCATCCGCCGCCCACGTTGCCTCGTCGACTCGGCTTTGTCGGTTCAGTCCTTGCGCGTCCGCGAGAGTTTGATCGATGCCGCGCAGAGCGGCCGGCACGTTGCCGGAGTTGATCGCTCGCTGTCGCTCACGGGAGGCGGCCAACCTGGCGCCTGCACGCGTGCGCTCATCGGGACTGTTTCGGCCGCGCCAGATGATCGCGCGGTCCATCAGAACACCGATGGGCCAGGCGCTGGTGTGACGCAGCGCGACGATGAGCTCGTTCGCGATCTGGCCGGGCGTGTACTTCAGCGGCGGTCGCAGCAGCGTCGCGACGCTGCGCCAATACGCGCGTTGCCGCCGGTAGCCGCGCGCGATGGTTTTTCGTGCCTCCAATCGCCGCGGCACCGTTTCCAGAGATCGCTCCAGGATGGCGCGGGACTGCTCGTACAAGCCGAGTTCGAAGAGGATGTTCGCAACCGCAAGTCGTCTCTGATCTTCGTCCGTGCTCTGCCGCAGTTCCCGAATGAGTTCGTCGGGAGGTTCCGTGGGTGGCGATAGCGGTTCAGACGCTTGCTGCAGCAACCCGAACGCTGGATCCACGTCCAGGAGCTCAGCGAGGTATCTCTGAGCACTGCCCTCGATGACCGTAACGGTGTCGTCGCTGGTCCCCCGTTCCAGCCGGCGCAGCGCCCCCTGCACTTCCTCGCTGAGCTGCTCGCCCCAGTACCGGACCCACGTCACCCGACTCGGTCCGGCCGCGACAAGCAGTGGAAGCACATCGCGATCCCGACCGCTGTAACCCAAGACGAGAAGGTGCTTATCCTCGACAGCGGCCCGCAGCTTGTCCTGGGTCTCGGAGGATAGGCCTTCGGAGTACTGACTGATCGTGGTCATGATCGTCTCGGAGTCCGTGCGGACCCCATGCAGATGCTCGATGCTGTGCACTTCGGCTTGCTCGAGCATCGTGTCCATGTTGACGGTGAGAACAGGCACATCGAGTTGCGCGAGCGCCCGGTGACTGAAGCCGAATTCGCCCTGCATCATCTTGTACACGAGCACCAGCTGCTCCAGCGGGACGTATCGGGATGCGACCTCCAGCAGCTGCTCGAGTCGGAGGCCACGTTCCTTGTCCTTCGGGGACCCCAGACGCGCCTCTGCCGCGTCCCCGATCGCGGGATCGGCCGATATCGACATGAACAGCCATCGCCAGACGATGCGGGTGAGGTTGTCCCCGCTGGGAAGGTTCGACGGTTGCGGCATCGAGATGCCCGCGCCGGTCATCACGACCTCGACTGGGGCGCTGTCTGGTGATCTATTCACAAGGCAACGGTTCCGCGCCGAGACGGCGCCGGTCAAGACGGTGGCGCATTGGCGCGCACGGCGTCGCCCGCGCCCGCCATGCCTCTCTCCCCGTTCCACTCAACTCAATCCTCCCGCTCCAGCCTGGCCGTGACCGGCCGGGTGGCCGGTGCGGGCGCCTCGATTTGGGCCAACAGATCCCTGGTGTGCAGCAGGAGTGCGGCGACACGTTCATCGAGATCGTCGTGCGCGTCCGCGACCTCCCGGAGGGACATCGCAGGTGTGTCACGTCGGGTTCGAGACTTTGGATAGTTGTCCGCCGGCTCGACGGTGGGATCTTGTCGTGTGGCGGTGATCGCGGAGATGGTGCGGATGCTGAGGGGACGGTGGTTGTCGAGCCAGCCGTGCTGATCGATGGCCGGCAGCAGAACCGGCGCCGACGTCCATGCCGCATCCAGCGGTTCATCGCAGTCATGTGACTCGGTATGCAAGCCAGGGTCCAGGACCTCTGCAGCGCTCAGCCGGCGGCCGAGCGCGGCCGGTCCCAGCACGCGCAGCCAGCGTGAAAGCACACAGCGTGCGCACGTAGCGGCCGGATCCGTGCGCAGCAGCTCGACGCCAGCAATAAACCACCGATCCGGGTCGACCTCAGCGACGCTCACCGCGCCCGCCTGGCGCCGGCTGAGCCGCAACAGGTCCAGCAGCAGCAGCACGAACGCGTCTCTGCGACCGACCAAGCCCACCGGATACCGAGTCACCGGCACCGCGGCGATCGCGTCCGGGATAGACGCCCACTCCTTCCCGCTCCGCACGGCAGGTACGGGGCTTGGCGCGGGGTACGGGAATAGTGCACCGGCCAATTCGTGTGCGATCCGGATTGCGCGGATCCGGGCGACTGTCGTGCTGAACGCCGCCGGAACCTCCTGCGCGTACGTGGCCAACTGCTTGACCGATGCGGGCACCGGCACAATTCCGCGAGCCTCACACCAGTCGACGTAGAGCTGCCAGTGAGGTCTGCTCGAGACCGGCAGCTTCTCCAGAATGGCCATCATGGCTCAGAGTCCGAGGTCGTTCACGGCGTTGCCCGTCAGCGGGTCGCGTTCACGCGCATACACCTCGACGGTGGCGGAGTTGCGATGCCCGGTCTGCCGCATCACGGCATGCGTGCTCGCCCCATGGCGCAGCGCTTCGGTGACGAACCCGGCCCGCAGCGAGTGCCCGCTGTACCGCTCCGCCTCGAGGCCAACGGCGGTCACTCGGCGCTTCACGATCAGGTTCACCGACTGCGCCGACAGCCCAACCTCGGTCGGTAACCCAGTCTTGTGCATCCGCCGCAGCAACGGCGTCTCCGCATCGACGGTGGGCCTCGTGCTGCGACACACATGCACCCCCGGGTCATCAGCGAGGACCACCCGCATCACCGCCGCCCGCCCCTTCTCCGCCGCGGCGAGTACCCGCAGCCAGCGGATCCACACGCACGGCCCGCAGGTGAGGGGTTCCCGCCCGTAGGGGATCGCCTTGATCAGCCCGCGCCCTTCCTGATCCGTTTTTGAGCGCCGTACCCGCAGCTGCAGCCCGTCCTCTCGATGCCGCGTTACATCCCCAACGCGCAGTTCGGCGAGTTCGGTGCGGCGGAACGCGCCGGCCCAGCCGATCAGGATCAGCAGCCGGTCCCGGATCCCGGTGACACCGGCGGGCCACGTGTCGACGCTGATCTTGTCCAGGATCGCTTGAACGTCGGTGAGCAGCAGCGGATCCGCCTGGCGCGGTGTGCGGATGCGGGAACGGCGGATGCCGTTGAGAGTGCGGGTGACCAGCGCGGAGTGTCCGGGTAAGGGTAAGTCGTGTTCGGCGTGGGCGGCGTTGATCGCGGACAGCCACCGGGTCATCGTGGACGGCGCATACCGCCACTCCCCCGCCGTGGTGAGGATGCTGGCGCGGTCAGCGAGGTACTCGGCGACCGTGTCCGGCGACGCCGGCAGATGCGACCGGCCCTGCGCGGCGCACCAGCTGACGAACGCGCGCAGGTCCGAGGCGTAGGCGCGGCGGGTATTCGCAGCGATCGACGCCTCCCCCAGCTCGAGCACACCGGCCGACAGCGCGAGCCGCTCCCCCGCCGGAGCGAGCGGTGCTGAGCTGGTGGCAATGACGTCGGTGCCGGCGGAGACGGTCATGGTGTCGGAGCGCCGAGAATCTCGCAGGCGCGGCATTCGCCGTCGCGGGCGTCGGGCCCGTTGATCGGGTCGGGGCAGCGACCGCGATAGACGTGGACGATCCGACCATCCGCGATCTGCTCGAGCCGACGCACTCGCTCGAGCAAGAGCGGTGCGGTGTTGCGGACGGCGGCCGCAGCGCGCAATAGGACGTCCATCTGGGCGGTGCCGCCCGCGTGCACCCATCTCGACGCGGTCAGGTCGGCGAGCTCGACCGCGATCGCGTCGAGGTCGGGTGCGGTGGCCAGGATCTCGTCGAAGGGCCCGTCGAGCTGGTCCGTGTCCGTCACATCAGCCTCCTGGTGTCGTTTCCGTGTCCAGGATGCCAGTTTTGGCTCGGATCATCTAGTAGTGGTAAATCACATTATCGCTACCTGAACGTCAGTGACCGGACCGTCGGCGAGCCGTCGCTCGTCCCTGTTCACAGCCCTATCTGGTCGCCACTCAGTGGCCGTTTATCCGACCTCACTCGGCTTCACTGGAGCCCACGCACCCGAGGAATCCCGCGGATCATGACCTCCGGTGAGGCCCGGAGAGCATCCACACCCCCGAGTATCTATTGGCGATCGAGAACGAGCTCAACAGTCGGCCCCGCCAGGTACTTTCCGACGACATCCCAGCACAGCTTTCCGCCGCACTCCTAGCGTCGCCGGAACATCAAGCGTTGCGACGATGACGAGAACCCGCCCCGGCACAACCGACCAGTTTTCGACCGTCACCGCCAGCCGGCGACGACGGATGCATCTCCGCCTGGTCGCGGCAGCAGGCCTGTTGGAATCGGATGGCCTCCTGGCGCAATCGCTCGCGGCGGCTTTCCGTCCGCACCACTACAACACCGCTAGCCTCGCCCTGTCCTTTCCGTGTCGACGCGTGGGCTGCATCGCGGGGGACCTTCGACTGGTCTGCCACTCGTTCAAGTGGAGCGGAAATGGTCTGAACAAAAGTCGGAAAGGCCCAGCGGCCCCGGACTCTATCGTGGAGCCACTCTTCACCCCTCCGGCAAAGAGAACACCCTGAATTGGACCCGGGCTCGGCTCGGGGTCGACCTGAACACGGAGATGAAATCATGCCTTTTGTAACCACCGACGATGGCGTAGAGATCTACTACAAAGACTGGGGCAGCGCCGATGCGCAGCCCATCGTGTTCCACCACGGCTGGCCGCTGTCCGCGGACGACTGGGACGCGCAGATGCTCTTCTTCCACGCCCATGGCTACCGTGTCATTGCGAGCGACCGCCGTGGTCACGGACGCTCGACCCAGGTGGGCACCGGACACGACATGGACCACTACGCCAGCGACGTCAACGCTGTCGTCGAACACCTCGACCTGCGTAACGCGATCCACATCGGCCACTCCACTGGTGGCGGCCAGGTCGCCCGCTACGTCGCCCAGTTCGGCCAGCCGCAGGGCCGCGTGGCCAAGGCGATCCTCGTGTCCTCGGTGCCTCCGCTGATGGTGCAGACCGAGGCGAACCCCGAGGGAACGCCGATCTCGGTCTTCGACGACTTCCGCGCCGGGCTCGCGGCCAATCGCGCCGAGTTCTACCAAGCCGTCGCGTCCGGCCCGTTCTACGGCTTCAACCGGCCAGGCGTCAATGTGTCGCAGCCGGTCATCGACAACTGGTGGCGTCAGGGCATGACGGGCTCGGCGTTGGCGCACTACGAAGGCATCGCCGCCTTCTCGGAGACCGACCAGACCGAGGACCTCAAGGCCATCACCGTCCCGGTCCTCGTCACGCAGGGTGATGACGACCAGGTCGTGCCTTACAAGGACGCGTCACTGAAGCAGCACGAGCTGCTGCAGAACTCCACCCTCAAGATCTACGAGGGCTACCCGCACGGCATGCTGACGATTCATGCCGACGTCATCAACCCCGACCTGCTGGCTTTCATCCAGGAGTAGAGCCTCACCAGACGCACAGATGCGCAGGCGCACCTCGGGTATAGCCGAGGTGTACCTGCGCATCTCGCGCAAAAGGCGAATGGAGCTACACGGGCAGTCCGCTATCGAGCGAAGGTACCGTTCTCACCACTCGCGAGGGGCGAGTCCGTAGCGGAGCCGGAATGCCCGGAGACGACACCCGCGCCGGAGGAACTCGTCGCGCGCCTGCTGGACGGTGCGTCCGCGAACCGCTCGCGGACAACCGTGCTCGTGCAAGTCTGGGGCGAGATCTCGCGCGACGGCGATCTCGCAGCCGTGGCCGAGGGGAACCTGGCGCACCTGCGGACGCTCCTCATCGGCGGACTCCGGCCCTGGGCGGAGCAGCGCGACGGCCCGGAACTCGGGCTCACGACCGCGACCCAGACCGCCGACCTGGTGATCGCCGTCTCGTTCGGCTACGCCACGCTGCTCGCCCTGCGACCCTCCGCCGACTCCGACGAGCTGCGAGGCCACCTCCTCGCCGCACTTCGCTTGACCAGCGATCACCCCGCCGACCGCACCGCGACCCACGCCAGCTGAGACGCCATCACACCGCCGACAACCTCGAACCAGCAGCTCTGACGATCGAGCAGTCGACACACTGCTGTTCGACACGATGGGCATCGTCGTCGATGTCGACGGTTCGATCCAGGAACGGCTCGCCGTGATCCTGGAACGGTAGGGAGAACGGGTGGGGGTTCGCCCCAGGGCGGCTGCGCACGTCCGGATGCTGCGATGCACAACGTCATCCGATGAACAAGATGCTCCGGATCGGAATTCGACGGGCCGAGGTCACCCTCGCGGAGATATCTCGTTATACATATGATGTCTATGCCGTCGTGTCGCAAGGGTGCGCTCGCGGCACGGGAGGAAACACCATGCTTGAAGACGAGAGATGTCCGCGAACGCCGTGGAGGTGGAACCTCATCGCAGGCGTCGTCACTGCTGCGGTCCTGATCAGCGGAGCGCTGACCGGGGGTGCCCCCGCAACAGCTGCGCCCGTCACGTCGGCGACCTTCACCGTCGCGCCTGACGGCGACGATGCGGCAGACGGATCGCCGACCAGACCGTTCCGGACCATCGAGCGGGCGCGCGACGCGGTACGCGCCGCGAACGACTCCATGACGGCCGACATCCACGTGGTGCTCGAGGGCGGCACGTATCCGATCGCCGAGACGATCGAGTTCGCCGCCGAGGACTCGGGGACGAACGGCCACCGGGTGTTCTACTCCGCGGCGGACGGGGAGAAGCCGGTGCTCGACGCGGGGACCGCCGTCACCGGCTGGACACGTCACGACGGCGACATCTGGAAGGCTCCGCTCACTCGCGACAGCAAGCTCCGCGCCCTGTACGTCGGCGATCAGCGCGCGATCATGGCCGAGAAGACCGTCACGTCCCGCGGATGCTCGGGGACCTACTCCATCACGGCAGGACAGGCACCTTGGGCCTGGGAGTCCGGCAGCGAGTGCGACGGGATCTCCTACAGCGCCTCCGACGTCCCAGCCATCAGCCGAAACGTGAGCGATGTCGAGATCGAGAGCGCCACCACGTGGACGACCGCGCTGGTCGGAGTCCGCGAGGTCGCGACGGAGTCCAACGGCTCCCGCCGCGTTCTGCGGCTGCAGCAGCCTGGAGCAGCGATCGCGATGGGCGCGTTGAACGGCGATTTCGCTACAGATGGCACTCACGTGATCAGCAACGCCTACGAGTTCCTCGACACGACCGGCGAGTTCTACTTCGACCGTGCGGCGCAGGCCGTGTTTTACCAGGCCGCTCCGGGCCAGGACATGGCGGCGACGCCCGTCGTCGCTCCGAACGAGCTCGAGACCGTCCTCGACATCGCGGGGACATCGACATCGGTGCGGGTCGAGAACCTGTCGTTCGAAGGCCTCACGATCGCCCACTCCGACTGGAACCTCGCGTCCGTCGACGGATCGATGGTCAAGGAGGCTCAGCAGTCGAACCTGTCCAACACGGTCTACGCGAAGCGCAATTTCCACGAGTACGAGTACCGCAACGTCGACCTGGCCCCCGCCGCGGTGCAAATGGCGAACGCGAGCGGCCTCGCCTTCGTCCGCAACACTGTCGCCCACACGGGCGCCGACGGTCTGAGCCTGATGAACGACGTCGTCGACTCCGACCTGACCGGCAATACCACTCGTGACATCGGCGGCACGGCCGTGAGCATCGGTCACCCGCAGCATGTGTACATCGGCGACGGCACGGCCACGAACGGCGAGAAGTACGCACCCGGCATCGAGGGCGCGCCGAAGGACATCCGCGTACGGGGGAACTTCCTCCACGGCAACGGGGCGCTCTTCCCGGGATCGAGCGCCGTCGCCGCCTACTTCCTCGACGGTCTCGTCTTCGAGCACAACCGCGTGGAGAAGACGACCTGGAACGGCATCTCGCTCGGGTGGGGCTGGAAGGACTTCGACGGAGCGCCCGGGTCGATCCACCCCGGAGTCCCGACGACGGTCGCCCGCGACAACATCGTCCGGTTCAACGCGTTCTACGACACGATGAGCGCGCTCAGCGACTCGGGCCCCATCTACACGCTCGGAGCGCAGCCCGGGACGATGATCACCCGGAACTACATCCAGGGAGTGCGCCCAGGTCACACCTATGGTCTGCACCCCGATGAAGGATCGGCGTACATCACGTACGACCAGAACGTCCTCAACATCCCCCAGGCTGTCGTGTGGGCCCTGAACTCGGGCAATTGGGGCCGCCAGGGCAACCTGACGATCACCAACACCTGGGCACCGAACAACAAGATCTTCGAATCCGTCGTGCCGCAGAGCCGGATCGACAACCTCAAGGTCTTCCCGGACTACATCTGGCCCCGGGAAGCGTACGAGATCGCGGTGCAGTCGGGTCTCGAACGCGAGTTCGAGGACCTCCTCGCGCCGGCGGCGCTCTCCTCGGCCGATCAGATCCTGCCGGCGAGCGTGCGGGTCGAGAGCGGCACGACCTCGATCCCCGTGCGCCGCTCCGCAGACCCGACGCGGTCGCTCTGGATCGCCCCGGAGGGAACGACCACGTTCTCCCCGAGCCCCACCATCACCACGGCAACCGGCACGGCGGAGTCGATCGCGGTTCCGACGACGCCGGGCACGTACCGCCTCTTCACCCTCGACTCGACGGGAGCGGCGTCCTCTCCCTCGACCGGCGTGATCTGGCGCACGACCGCGGCACCCGTCGACGCGACGATCACCGAGACACGCGCGGGCCGATGCATCGACGTCGGAGCGTCGGACTCCCGCGCGGTCCTGGCGGACTGCGACTCCGGCGCTGATCAGAAGTACACCTACACGGCCGATCGAGAGCTCCGAGTGCTCGGCAAGTGCCTCTCGGCAGAGGGCGGAAGCCGGTCACTCGCGACTCCCGCGATGGTCGCGACCTGCACCGGATCGGTCGACCAGAAGTGGGAGCTGATCAGCAACGGGAACATCGTCGGTGTGGGCGCCGGTCTGTGCTTGGACGGTCTGGGCGGCGGCAGCACCAGCGGCACGCGGATCGGACTCTGGAGCTGCTCCGACGCGATCAACCAGGTCTGGCGGATCACGTCGGCGCCGGTCGAGGCCTCGGTCACGCTGAAGGCGGAGTCGCGGTGCCTGGCGGGAAAGGCCTACATCGTGACGACCCTGCGCAACGACGCGGCGACCTCTGTGACGACGACCGTGACCTCGGCGTACGGTGAGAAGTCCTTCGCGCAGGTGGCGGCCGGGCGGAGCGTGACGGCGGCGACGAACAGCCGACTCGCGTCGATTCCGGCCGGTCAGGTCAGGGCGACCGTGACGAGCGGTGCGACCACGTCGACCGCGACAGCACCGTACCCCGCGATCGCGTGCCGCTGATCGCGCCGATCTGAACGAACCGTCAGCCGCAGACCTTCTTCGAAGTCTGCGGCTGACGGCGTTGTGAAGTGTCCTGTGGCCGGTGCGGGGCATCGCCTGCGCGTTCGGAGCGATCTGCCGCAGAGGCCGGCACATCATCCGCATCCTCGGCACGAGACATGCCGACCTCAGCGACGCGGACAACGACCACATGCGCAAAGTGCTCGGCTACATCCACCGCCACCAAGCGCAGCGCCCCCACTGCGATATCACCGAAACACCCTGGCGCTATTCGCTGATGAACTGGGGCCACGACCCCGACAAGAAGTGAGACGCGCGCCCGAACTTCGGACCACCCGACTCCCCGACCTGCGTGCTATGAATCCGCGACGCCACGCGGCGAGGACCTTCCCCCACGCTGATGCCGCCCTCAGATTCCCACCCGCAGGCGTCCGGATCGAGGGACGTTCACCGCGAATCCGGACCCCGCCCGTCACCGTTCCGCAATCGCCTAGAAACCGGGGCCCGCGTCGACGGACGATGAGGGCATGAAACGCTGGCTTCACGATCACGGCCTGCTCCTGGCCAACCTGCTCCTCTTCCTGATCTTCTTCCTCGGCATGACGGTCAACGGCTACCAGGTCTACAACGACGACAACGTCGAACACGGACAACCGGTCGCATCAGTGAGCGACTATCTGACCTCCGGTGATTTCGTGGAGTCGACGTTCGAGAACTGGGAGAGCGAGTTCCTGCAAATGGGGTCCTACGTGATCCTGACCGTGTTCCTGTTCCAGCGCGGGTCCTCCGAATCCAAATCGCCTGACAAGCCCGCGCCAGAAGACGAGGACCCGCGCGACGCGGACCCGGTCGCGAATCGGCCATGGCCTGTCAAGCGCGGCGGCTGGATCCTCACCGCCTACGAGAACTCTCTCGCCGCGTTCTTCCTGATCCTCTTCCTCGCCTCCTTCGTCCTGCACGGGGTGGGCGGGGCTGGCGCCTACAGCGCGGAACAGCTCGAACACGGTGGCAGCGCGGTGAGCACCTGGGCGTACTTCGGGACGGCCCAGTTCTGGTTCGAATCGTTCCAGAACTGGCAAAGCGAATTCCTTGCCGTCGCCTGCATCGTGGGTGCCTCTGTTTACCTGCGCCAACGCGGATCCGCCGAATCCAAACCCGTCGCTGAACCCCACGACTCCACCCCCGACTGAGCGCATCCACCGCCACGATGGGCCGACACCGCGATGAAGAGGACCACCCCCGGCCCGGTTCCGTCGCTCGGGGTCGACACAACGGTGCCGACCACTTCGTGCCCGAGGACCGTCGGGTCCTTCAGAATCGACTCGCCCGCTGCTCGGTGCGTCGAATAGTGCAGATGCGTCGAATAGTGCAGATCGGAGCCGCAGATGCCTCCGTAGGCGATGCGTATGAGGCACTCGTTCGGACCGGTCACGGGCTCTGGTCGGTCTGAGAGAGGCTTCGGCCGGCCGCAAGGTCGTCGGCGAGTAGCAGGAGGCGGATTCCGTCGAGGTCGTCTGCGAACACTGCCTCAGGCGTCTGCGACAAATCGACGACGACTGCCCGTTCCTCAGGCTTCATCAATCCCGCGTCGACTTTCGACCTGCCCGAGTCGACCACCTGTTCCCCTTCTATCGGCCCCGCGCAGGGCGGATCGCGGGCGCATCCGGGTGCCGACGAGAGCGGGATGCGCTTGCATTGACGGGATGACTGTGTTCGATGGGGCGGCATCGTTGGAAGCGGTTCCTCCCCCGTCACCGGGATCAGTTGCCTGCTCGGTTTAGCTCCGACTTCTGTCCAGGAGAAGGGCGAAGCCCGCTCGCGAGCCGACGGAACACCCACGCGCGGTCTCATGCGCGCGTGAGAGCACTCGGTATGAACCATCACCGTCGAGCACGACTCCACGGACCACTCGGCTCCGGATGGATCTCCCCCGATCGCGATGTGAGTCTTGTCGCGCCACCTGATGAGGTGGACAATCGCGCTCAAAGTCAGACACAGGCGGGCGTCGCAACCGATGGTGGCACTCTCCTCCACGAGGGAGTCCCCATGCCCACATGTGAACGGCTGCACCTCACGGTCGCGCTCGTCACGGTGCTGACGCTCGCGGCCTGCTCGAGCAGCGAAGCGCCGACGACATCCGACGCGCCGACGACGTCGGAAACGACTGCGGGACTGCCCTTGGAGCCGCGGACGCTTCTCGAGTGGTACCCGAACGGTGCAAACCACAAAACGATCTATGTATCCGACGCGGCCGCGGCCGACGCCGCCGTGCAGATCGTGCCCGACTCGGCCGGGAACAGCGTGCACGCCAGCTGGTCTCATGACGGTGAGGAAATCGTCTGGGAGGTTCTTTCCGACAACGACACCGCGACTGTCTGGACCGCGCATGCAGACGGCTCCGACCCGCGGCAGGAAGTCGCCTGCGCGGAGGACCCATGCGTGGAGATGTCCTGGCCGGCCTTCTCCCCCGATGGCACCCGAATCCTGAGCACCCGCTACGACCGCGAACCGGGCGGTGACTGGGGACCCTCCCACCTCGTCGTCACCGACCGCGGCACCGGGGACCAGACCATCCTCGCCTCCACCAACGATGGCGCGACCGCGTTCTACTCCAGCTCATGGTCACCCGACGGCTCTCACATCGCAGCTCAGCTGGAGACTTACCCCGACGCGACCGAAAGCGAAATCACCGGCAGCAGCATCGTCGTCACCGACGCCGACCCCGCCACAACCGTGCCACCCACTCGCATCACCGACGCGGCCCTGTTCGCCGGATACCCCCGCTGGCACCCGACCGAGGATCGGATCCTGTTCGCGTCCTGGGACCTCAACGCCTTCCAAGGTGACGAAGCGTCCCAGCTGTACACCGTCACCCCCGATGGGTTCGAGCTCACCCAGATCACCCACATCAACACCGCCGATGGCATTCGGCCAGGCGAAGCGTCCTGGACGCCCGACGGCACCCGGATCATCACCGCGCTTGGCACGGTGTCCCGGCAGGAAGTGGTCACCGTCACGATCGGGTTCGTTGACCCGGCGACAGGCGACATCGACGCGACCAATCAATCCGGGGCAATGCCGAGCCTGCAACCTGCACGCCGATGACCATCACCGCAGCCCCGCGCATCCGAGAGACGGTCGCCCTCGGGGCCACGCTTGCACTCATGTGGTGCTCGCCCAACGCTCGAGAGTCCCACTCCTCGGCGTCACCGTCGACGGAACGTGAGCTAATCCTCGCTACCGGTGAAGAGTGGATCAGTGGTTCGTGCGGTCGTTCCTCCTCAGCCGGCTTGCACGAAGGCGGACTCCGGGTCGTCGATCCAGTGGCCGAACACGTGCCCTTCCGGCAGCGGCGCGATCGCGGGAGCCGTGGAGGTCATCGCATAGGGCTGGTTCGCCGCCGCCGACTCGTCGATCCCGAGCAGCGCCTCTAGCACGTGGAACGCGAGCTCCTTGTTCGCTCGGGGCCGGCGCCCCGTGCGGATCGCCCAGGCCATCTCCGCGACTCCGGCGCCGCGGGTGTCCTCGGTCATCCCGAACGTGGAGGGCACCACGATCGGCGTCTCGTGACCCTCCCGCTGCAGCGTCACATCCCCGCCGAAATCATCCGGATTCGCCAGCGTGAGGATGCCCGTGGTGCCCATCATCTCGAAGCGCGGACGTTGATGGATCAGCGAATCGGAATTGAAGTTCAGCGTCCCCAACGCACCGGACTCGAACTCGACGACCCCAACGGTCACCGTCCTCGCCGTCACGGTGTAGTCCTCGCCGAAGTTCGCGCGCGAGGGCAGGTAGTGACGGCGGACCGGATCGTTCGTCTTGCTGTACCCGAACACCGAACGGATCGGACCGAGCATGTAGACCAACGCGGTCAGATGGTAGACCGCCACGTCGATGCCGATGCCACCGACTCCCTGAGTGACGAATGGCAGGAACTCGCCCATTGTGCGGAAGTTGCGCGTCAACGAGGAGTGCGTCGACGTCACCGTTCCCAGCATCCCGCGATCCACCAACTGCCGCGCGTTCTGGATCGAGCTGCCGAGGAACGTGTCGGGCGAGGAGCACAACTCCAGGCCTTTGGCGTCGGCCAACTCCACCAGCCCGCGTGCCTCTGCCAGCGTTCCGGCGAGCACCTTCTCGGTGTAGACGTGCTTCCCCGCCTCGAGCGCGCGCCGGATGATGTCGTAATGCGCTTCCGGCGGGGTGAGGTTCACCACGATGTCGATGTCGGGATCCGCGAGCAGATCGTCGATCGTCTTCGCTTCTATGCCGTAACGCTCGGCCGTCTCCTGCGCGCGTTCGAAGCGCCGCGAGGCGCACGCTTTCACCTTCAGGATGCCGAACCGCTCCGTCATGGTGCGGATGAAGATGTCGGCGATCATCCCGACGCCGATCACCCCGACCGTCATGGGTTGGGGTCGAGGTGTGGGGTGATCGTGAGCGTGCATGGTGCTGTCCTTTGCTTGGTGCGCGAACGAGTGGTCAACGGTGACGGGTCAGCGGATGGGGTAGTCGACGAACGTGAACCGGCTGCTGTCGGGCGACCAGCTGTTCAGGTTGAGTGTGCGGATCATGTTGGGCCCCCTTTCGCCGGAGGTCCACGCCTCCGTCGGAAACTTAGCACGTGCTATCGGTTCAGTGCGGGTATTCCGATACTGGCGCCCGGAACGCCGACGCCTGGACCCCGAGTACCGCCCTCCTCGCGCGCGCACCCCTGCCGCCATCCGTGCACCGCTTCTCAGGAAGGTCAGCGCGCCCGTGATCGACACGCGCCTTCCCTCTTAAGGGCGCATCAAGAACAGAAACACGATCAATCGTCTCTACAGACGCAGCCGAAGGAGTCCGGGCTCTCCATCTGATTGTCAATAGACCGCAGGCCCAATCGCACAGCTCCGTTCGGCACTCGTATGCGCATGTTCGCGTCTCACTGGGCGGCCGCAACGCTGCCGGACCGCGAGTACAGCGACCGGGCGACGCCGCCATACGACAAGCTAGAGCGGTGTCTCGCTTTCTGAAGAGTCTCGGCTGGTTATTGCTGATCCCTCTAGCTATACCGTTTGCGTTAGTCCATGTCGGCGGGACGGCGCGCCGTGGACGCCCCGTCGAGCTTCTTGAGGTTCTTCCCTGGTACCTCGTAGCGACGACCGTGGTCGCCATCGCCTTCATCCTGTGGCGGTTCAACATCGACTCGTTGTGGAGGCGCGTTCGTTCCGCATCATCCACCGCGAAGATCTTCGAATGCTTCCTCAGCGATGAGACGGCTGCGGCGTTGAAGAAGGTTATCGGACCATCGTCGTTCAGGCTCGGCCAGGGTTACGTGATCACCGCCGATGAGACGGGGATCACGTTCTACGGTCACGGCGCGCCGACTGAAACTGCCGGGACACTTCGCTGGATCGATGTCGTGGCGATGGCCTCCGGGCCCATTCGCGCGAATGAAACGCATTGGATCGGCGTGACCATCGAGGTCGCGAAGCACGGAGGCGTCCTCGTACCTCTCCTCATCCGACCGACAGGCGCGTTCGCGGGTGTTCGACGCGGCGACCATGCCACATCGGGCCGCGCACTGCGCGCGTTCGAAGCGCTGCGAGCGACAAGTACGGCGTCAGCCGTCGAGCCGTGAGCAGGCCGCTTTTCCAGGCGAGAGCGCTGCTCCCGCTGCTCCGTAGAAGTGAGTCAGCGGACTTTCGGGCTCGACGAGGGGCGGCCATTCTTCTCGGGCCATCCAGCGGCGAAAACACCGAGCCATACCCGTCGTCCGTGAACGATCGAGAGACTACGGCAGCACCGAAACCGCTCGCCGACAAAAGTGGCTCATCGCAAAAGACGGTGTAGCCGTACGGGTGTGAGGTTGGCGCGTCGGAGCCATGAAAGAGGTCGAGGTCTTC
>JABMLG010000001.1:244573-849123 GCA_013204985.1 Microbacteriaceae bacterium VKM Ac-2855 | reverse complement strand
GCTGAACTTGCTTCCATTCGTCCACGCCATCACACGCTCCGATCATCAAAGCGTTGCAACGACCGTATGACTCTGCCGCGTGGTTTGGGGGCGGTTTGCGCCAACCCGGGCTTCGGTGGTGGGGCTTCGGTGGTGGGGCGGCGGAGGTGGGGTGGTCGCGAAGCGCCTAGGTCGGCGTCGTGGAGGAGCGGTTTGCGCCAACCCGGGCTTCGGCGGGGGTGGGCGGCGGAGGCGGGGTGGTCGGGAAGCGGCCGGGTCGCGTCGTGGAAGGGCGGTTTGCGCCAACCCGGGCTTCGGCGGTGGGGGCGGCGGAGGCGGGGTGGTC
Source organism: Microbacteriaceae bacterium VKM Ac-2855 (assembly GCA_013204985.1). Classification (GTDB taxonomy): domain Bacteria; phylum Actinomycetota; class Actinomycetes; order Actinomycetales; family Microbacteriaceae; genus Rathayibacter. The sequence goes on along the minus strand of JABMLG010000001.1, from coordinate 848,798 downwards.
GGGAAAGCGTCCGGTTCGGCGTCGGGGAGGGACGGTTCGCACCAACCCGGCTTCCGGGCACGGCACGCGGGGCGTGGCGGGGCGCAGGCAGGCGCGCGACAGGAATGGCGCGAAAGCAACCGTGCGCGTCGGTTCCGATCCGGCCACGCGGCGCCCGCCCTGGCAAGCTGGGGACATGCGAATCGCTTCCGGACAATTCAGCGCGGGTGTCGACGTGTCGGCCAACCTCGCGACGGTTCTCGCGTTGATGGCTGAGGCGGCCGCGGGTGGAGCCGAGTTCGTGGTTCTGCCCGAGATGAGCAGCTATGCGACGTCGAAGCCGTCCACCGTGATGGCGTCGATCGCGGAGGCGCTGGATGGACCGTTCGTCTCCGCCGTCGCCGCGCGCGCCGCCGAGCTGGGTCTGTCCGCGGTAATCGGCGTGATCGAGGCGAACCCGAGCGGGCATCCGTACAACACTCTCGTCGCGATCGACGCGAGCGGCACCGTTGTGGGGACCTACCGCAAGATCCACCTCTACGACGCGTTCGGCTACGCGGAGAGCGACGGCATCGCGCCCGGCGAGTACGCGGAACCCTTCGTGCTCGACTTCGGTGGTCTCCGGATCGGTGCGTTCACCTGCTACGACCTGCGCTTCCCGGAGAGTGCGCGGCGCGTGGTCGACGCGGGCGCGACCGTGCTGCTGCTGCCGGCGATGTGGGTCGCCGGACCCGGCAAGGAGGATGCGTGGACCACCCTCGTGCGCGCGAGAGCGATCGAGAACACCGCCTACGTGGTGAGCGCGAACCAGACCGGGCCGCTGGCGACGGGGCAGTCGATCATCGTCGACCCGGCCGGCGTCGTCATCGCATCCGCCGGCGAAGCACCCGGAGTGGTGTTCGCCGAACTCGACCCGGTGCGGCTGGACGCGGTGCGTGCGCGGGTGCCATCACTCGCGAACCGGCGCTTCCGCGTGGTTCCGGGAGTCTGACGGTATGGCGCTCGAGCTCCGCCCCAACTGCGAGTACTGCGACGTCGACCTGCCGCCGGCCTCGACCACCGCGATGATCTGCACGTTCGAGTGCACCTTCTGCACCGACTGCGTCGAGACGAAGCTGCTGAACGTCTGCCCGAACTGCGGCGGCGGCTTCGCGGCGCGGCCGATCCGGCCCGCAACCGCCTGGCGGCCGGGGCTCAGCGTCGTAACGCGTCCGCCCTCCATCGAGCGCGTGTACCTCGCCTTCTCGACCGAGGAGATCGCCGGGTTCGTGGCTCCGATCGCCGCGATCGCCCCGGCGGATCGCTAGCGGGCAAGCGTTTTCCCGTGTAGCGTCGGAAGTATGACCGATGCCGCTCCGCCCGCATCCCGACTCCGCGTCGCCGTCGTCGGAACCGGGGGTGTGGCGCACCTGCACGCCCAGGCCTTGCAGACTCGGACGGACGTCGAGCTCGTCGCGGCGATCGACGTCGACGCCGGTCGCGCAGCCGACTTCGCGGAGCGGTACGGGTTCGAGGGCTCCGGAACAGCGATGGCGGATCTCCCCGCCATCGATGTCGTCCACCTCTGCACGCCGCCCGGAATCCACGCGGAGCAGGCCGAGACCGCGTTCGCGCTGGGCGCGCACGTCGTCGTCGAGAAGCCGCCGGCACTCACCCTCACCGAGGTCGACCGGATGATCGTCGCGGCGGAGCGGGCCGGTCGCCTGCTCGCCGTGGTCTTCCAGCAGCGCACGGGCACGGCGGCCGCGCACGTGAAGCGACTGCTCGACGAGGGTGCCTTCGGCCGGGTACTCGTCGCCCGCTGCGACACGCTGTGGTTCCGCGGGCCCGAGTACTTCGCGGTGCCCTGGCGCGGCACGTGGGAGAGCGAAGGAGGCGGAACGACGATCAGCCACGGCATCCATCAGCTCGATCTGCTCGCGCACCTGCTCGGCGAGGTCGCGGAGGTGACCGGTCAGGCCTGGCGTCTCGGCCGCGAGATCGAGACGGAGGACGTCTCGACGGCGGTGCTCCGATTCGAATCCGGCGCGATCGCTTCGGTGCTGACCTCGGCGATCTCGCCTCGCGAGACGAGTTCCATTCGGATCGACACCGAGAAGGCGACGATCGAACTCGAGCATCTCTACGGGCACGGTCACGCGAACTGGCGGATCACCCCGGCACCGGGAGTCGTACCCGCACCCGACTGGTCGTTCCCGGAAGACGAAGTGCCGAGCGGGCACGTCGCCTACCTCGACGCGGTCTACGGGGCCATCGCCACGGGCTCCGCGTTGCCGGACGTCGCCACGGCTCCGGCGCGCTCGCTCGAGATCGTCGCCGCTCTGTACGCCTCGAGCCGCACGGGGGCAGCGGTGTCGATCGCCGCGATGCGCGACCCGGCAGCCCGCGGTCTCGCCCCCGCGGCGGTCGTGGATCTGCGGTGAACGCGCTCGACCTTTCGGAGGGGCTCGGTTCGTACGTCCTGGAGGACCCCACCCTGCCGGCGATCGGCTCGCCGCGACCGTACGTGCATCCGCTGCGCACTCCCGGTGGGCGGGTGGTCAGCGACTTCCGTCCTGACGACCACGACTGGCACTGGGGTCTCTCGCTCGCGATCGCGAACATCCGAATCGATGGCGATACCACCGATACGAATCTCTGGGGCGGTGTCACCTGGGTCGGCGGCGACGGCTACGTGCAACTGCCCAACAACGGCTCCCAGCGCAGCGCGGGCGGCGACCGCATCGGCTGGTTCGATGCCGAGGGGCGTCGCTTCCTCGACGAACGGCGTCGGCTGAGCACGCGCCGGCGGGGCGACGTCGCCGTGCTCACAGTCGAGAGTCGCTGGAGGGCCGGGGAGCGCGCGATCACCTTCGGCTCGCCGACCACCGCGGGCCGAGCCGATGCGGGGTACGGCGGATGGTTCCTGCGCCTGGATCCGTCGTTCGCGGGCGCCGACGCCTTCGGACCCGACGGCCCGATCCGGATGGGCGGGGCGGCGCGCTGGGCGGCCCTGCAGGCGGGTGCGACGGTCGCGATGCGAGCAGATCCGAACGCGCCCGTCGATCCGTCGCCGTGGTTCATCCGCACCGACGCCACGCCGATGCTCTGCGCCGCGCCGTTCTTCCACGAGACCTGGACGCTCGCGGCCGACAGCGAGGCGACGTGGTGCTGGCAACTGCTGGTCTGCGACCGGTCGCTCTCGATCGCCGAGATCGAGGCGAGCTGGTGACCGAACTGCGAGAGGATGCCTTCGCGACGCCCTACTGCGACCCCGTGTTCGATGGCCCGACGGACCCGATCGTCGTCACGGCGCCCGATGGATCGCTGCGGCTGTTCTATACGCAGAGACGCGCCACCCTCGAGTCGCCGGGCGTCGAGTGGGTGCACGGTACGGCGATCGGAGTCGCGGCCTCGCACGACGGGGGCGTGACGTGGAGCTACAGCGGCGTCGTCGACGGTCTCGACCCGCCGGGCGCGAGCTCGGGGGATGCATCGAACACGCACTGGGCACCCGACATCGTGCGGGTCGACGGCCGATACCTCATGTTCCTGACCTGGATCGAGGGTGTGCGCTCCGACTGGACAGGACACGCCCGCATCGTTCAGTTCGAGAGCGAGGATCTGCGGAGCTGGTGCCGCGTCGGCGCGATCGACCTCGGCTCCGACCGGGTCATCGACGCCGCGGTGGCGCTCTGCGGCGATGGACGCTACCGGCTCTGGTACAAGGATGAGCGGCAGGAGTCGACGACCTGGTGCGCGGTCAGCGACACCCCGGCGGATCCGACGTCGTGGCGGGTCGAGGGGCTGGCGATCGGCGGACGCCCGCACGAAGGGCCGAAGGTGTTCCGGCTCGGCGGCTGGTTCTGGATGATCGTCGACGAGTGGCGCGGGCAGCGGCTGTACCGTTCGGCGGATGCGACGGGGGACTGGCAGCAGCACGGGCTGCTGCTCGCCGACGCGGAGATCCTCGACGGCGCGGCGATCGCGGCGCGGCACGCGGATGTCGTGCCGCTCGACGATTCTCGCGCCCTGTTGGTCTACTTCACGCATCCCGGCTGGGACGGCACCGAGCTCGGCGACATAACGCCCTCGCTCGCTCAGCGCCGCAGTCACGTCCGCGCCGCGGTGCTCGCAATCGACGGGGAGACCCTTCGCGTGGAGTGACGCAGCGGGGAGCCGCCCCCGGCCGCTAGAGCAGCTCCGCCAGGAAGCGCAGGTGCTCGACGAGCTGGAAGACCTCGCCGTTCTCGTGACCGTTGTAGGGGTAGACCTTCATCCGCTTGTCGCCGGCGTAGCCGTTGTACGAGGCGTAGACCGTCGAGGGAGGGCAGATCTCGTCGAGGAGCGCCACCGAGAACATCGCGGGCACGACGGCGTACGGGGCGAAGTTGGTGCCGTCGAGGTAGCGCAGAGTGTTGAACACACTTTCTTCGGCGCCGCGGTGCACCCGCAGGTACTGCACGATCTCGCCGTACGGCATCGTGTCGACGATGGTGGTCGCGCGCCGGATGTGGCTGAGGAACGGCACGTCGATGATCGCCGCGCGCGCCGAGGACGACTCGCCGAGCAACCCCAGAAGCCCCGCCACCGCGAGGCAGATCCCGCCGCCTTGGCTCCCGCCCGAGATCGCGACCCGATCGGCATCGATCCGCGGGTGCGCGCGAGCCACGTCGAGAGCGAGCAGCGCGTCCGTGAACACCCGACGGAAGAAGTGCTCGCCGGGGGACTCGATGCCCTGCGTCATGAAGCCGCTCGCGTGCGGCCCGCTGCCCACCGGATCCGCGGTGTCGCCCGGCCGGTGTCCGCTGCCCTGGCCTCGGGTGTCCATCACGAGATGCGCGTAGCCCGCGGCGGACAGCGCCGACCACTCCTGAACGAGGCCCCGACCTCCGCCGTAGCCGATGTAGCTCACCACGGCCGGCAGTGGCCCGTCGATCCCGCGAGGGAGGATCAGCCAGGCCTTGATGGGGTGGCCGCCGAAGCCCGCGAACGTGACGTCGAACGTGTCCAACAGCGCGAATCCCGCCTCGACGGGCTCGAAGCGGGCCGGCCAGGAGAGCGCACGTGCCTCGGCGACGGTGTCGACCCAGAAGGCTGCGAAGTCGTCGGGTTCCTCTCGCGGAGGGGCGTACGTCTCGAGGTATTCCAGGGGGAGATCGAACTGGGGCACGGGTGCTCCTTTCCAGCGGCGACGGTGCCGTTCTCGTGGTCGATTCGGATCCGGTCTTGACGTGCGTCCGGGTCGGTACTTATCGTAGGGCAAACGCTTTCCCGAAACGTTTCACACCACGACCCCACCGCGGTGCCGATCCGACCGGGTACGAACGATGAGGTTCTCGAAAGGACGATGATGTTCCCCAGTAATAGCACCCGAAAGCCCGGCCGCAGCACGCGCACGCACGGATTCCGATTCGGCGCCGTGGCCATCGCCGCCGTCGCCGCGTTGGGGCTGAGCGCCTGCGCCGGTGGTGGCTCCAGCGCCTCCGCCACCCTCGACCCCGACGAGGACGTGACCCTGAACTACACGTTCTGGGGCAACGACGACCGCGCCGGTCGCTACGATCAGGCGATCGCGCTCTTCGAGGAGGAGCACCCGAACATCACCGTCAACTCGACCTTCACGGACTACTCCTCGTACTGGGAGAAGCGTCAGACGGAGGCCGCCGGTGGCGGTCTGCCCGACGTGATGCAGTTCGACTACACCTACCTCCGCCAGTACGGCGACAACGGCCTGCTCGGCGATCTCTCGGGCTACTTCGGCGGCGTGGTCGACGACAGCACGATCTCGCCCGACCTGCTCGCCACGGGCGAACTCGACGGCCAGACCTACGCGATCCCCACCGGCTACAGCGCCTGGGCGATCTTCCAGAACGAAGACCTGCTCGCCGCGAACGGCGTCGAGCCCTACGCCGGCGGCGGCACCTGGGACGATTACTCGGCCTACATCGCCGAGGTCACGGCCAAGACCGGCGGCGCCGTGTACGGCAGCTCCGACTGGACCACGCGGATCCAGAACTTCGAGCTGCAGCTGCGCGAGAAGGGCGAGAAGCTCTTCACGGACGACGGCGAGCTCGGCTTCACGAAGGATGAACTCGCGGCCTACTGGGAGCAGGGGGACGAGATGCGCACCACGAGCGGCGTGCCCGGTGCGCGGCTTCAGGAGCTGCTGCCCAAGTCGGCGTTCGGTGGCAACCTCGCCACGGCGGAGATGAGCTGGAGCAACTTCCTCGGTGGCTACATCGGCGACTCCGGCTCGTCGAACATCACATTGGTCGCACCGCCGACCGACGACGAGGACTCGAAGGACCTCTACCAGAAGGTCGGCCTGATGCAGGCGATCTCCTCGAGCACGAAGCACCCGGAGGCTGCGGCCACCTTCCTGGACTTCCTGATCAACAGCCCCGAGGTCGGCAAGATCTTCGGAGCGACGCTCGGAATCCCCGCCTCGTCGGCTCAGCTCGAAGGAGCGGATCTTCAGGGCCCGGACAAGGCCGTCGCGGACTACCTCGACTCGATCTCGGATCGAATCGGTGAGGCACCCGAGGCCCCCGTCGCCGGCTACGGCGCGATCGAGGCGAATTTCCTCGATCTGGGCACCAGCATCGGACTGAACGCGATCACGGTCGACGAGGCCGTCGACCAGTTCTTCGACGAGACCGCCGTCACCCTGGGCAACTAGCTCCCCGCCCACCGTCTGCACAGGAACCGGAAGGCACATCATGACGACACTGCACACCGAGAGCGGGACGACCGCACCCGGCCGTGCCGCGTCCGGTCCCGGCGGGGCGGGCTCAGCCCGCTCCGCCGCGGACTCCGCGCCACGGAAGAACCGCCGCCGCGACACCCTCGCCGGCTACGCCTTCCTCTCACCTTGGCTGCTGGGCTTCGTCGCCCTGACGCTGGGCCCGATGCTCATGTCGTTGTACTTCGCGTTCACCGACTACAACCTGTTCCGCGCTCCGGAATGGATCGGCACCGCGAACTTCGAGCGGCTGTTCTCGGACCCGAAGTTCCTGCAGTCGGTGCAGTTGACGCTGACCTACGTCTTCGTGGGTACCCCCGTGAAGCTCGCCGCTGCACTCCTGGTGGCGATGCTGCTGAACTACAAGGCGAAGGGCACGGGCTTCTTCCGCTCCGCGTTCTACGCACCGTCGTTGATCGGCGCGAGCGTCAGCGTCGCGATCGTCTGGCGGGCGATGTTCTCCACGAACGGGCCGGTCGACTCCGGTTTGAACCTGTTCGGCATCAACCTCGGCGGCTGGATCGGCGTGCCGGCTCTCGTACTGCCGATGATGATCCTGCTCGCAGTGTGGCAGTTCGGCGCTCCCATGGTGATCTTCCTGGCGGGGCTCAAGCAGGTGCCGAGCGAACTCTACGAGGCGGCGTCGATGGACGGCGCCGGCCCGTGGCGAAAGTTCACCAGCGTCACGTTGCCGATGCTCTCGCCGGTGATCTTCTTCAACCTGCTGCTGGAACTCATCAATGCGTTCCAGGTGTTCGCCTCGGCGTACATCATCGGCAACGGCACGGGTGGTCCGGCCGGCGCGACGAACTTCTACACGGTGTACCTGTACACGCGCGCGTTCACGAACAACCAGATGGGCTACGCCTCCGCGATGGCCTGGGTGCTGCTGGTCTTCGTGGGCATCATCGCCTTCGTCCTGTTCAAGACCCAGAAAAGCTGGGTGCACTACTCGGGAGACACCAAATGAGCGTCCTGGAACACCCCACGACGACCGGGATCGTCACCGCCGGCACCACACCGCCACGCAATCGGCGAAAGCCCAAGATCGGCACGATCGTCTGGATCGTGGCGATGATCGTGCTGACCGCGATCGTGCTGTATCCGTTGATCTGGATGGTGTTCGCCTCGTTCAAGCCGTCCGCCGAGTTCGGCGGGGTGACCTCACTGCTGCCGGAGAACCCGACGATCGACAACTACATCAAGGTGTTCTCGGGCGTCGCCGGCGTGCCGCTGTGGCAATTCTTCCTGAACTCCACCGTGCTGGCCGTCGGTTCGGTGATCGGCGTCGTGATCTCATCTTCGATGGCCGCCTACGCGTTCGCGCGACTCGACTTCCGCGGCCGGCCGATGTACTTCGCGATCATGATCGGCACGCTGTTGCTGCCGGTGCATGTGCTGATCATCCCGCAGTACACGATCTTCCGGACCCTGGGCATGATGGACAGCTACTGGCCGCTGCTGGTGGGCAAGTTCCTGGCCACGGAGGCGTTCTTCGTGTTCCTGATGGTGCAGTTCATCCGTAACCTGCCGATGGAGCTGGACGAAGCCGCCCGGATCGACGGTGCGGGACACGTGCGGATCTTCCGCTCGATCACGCTGCCCCTCATCCGCCCCGCCATCATCACCTCGTCGATCTTCGCGTTCATCTGGAGCTGGAACGACTTCCTCGGCCCGCTGCTCTACCTGAACACGCCCGACAAGCAGCCGTTGCCGCTGGCGCTGCGGGTCTACAACGATCAGACCTCCTCCTCCGACTACGGTGCGACGATCGCCATCTCGGTGCTGGCGCTCCTGCCGATCATGATCTTCTTCATCATCTTCCAGCGCTTCCTCGTCGACGGCGTCGCGACGCAGGGGCTGAAGGGATGACCGTCGCCTCGCGCGCACGGCGGGCCGCTCGGGACTCCCGGGCGGCCTCCGCCGATGGCACGGCACTGCGCTGGCCGGGGGCGACGAACAAGTTCGCCCTGTTCGCGGAGGTGCTCTACACGGGGCTGCTCATCGCGATCGTGGCTCTGCCGTTGGTGACGTTGCCGCTGGCCCTGGCTGTCGGCATCCGACATCTTCGTCGCTTCGTGCTCGACGAGGAGTCGTCGGTGGCGTCGGCCTGGGCGGATGTTCGGGCGGGCTTCGCACGCTCGCTTCCCGTCGGTCTCGCGCTGCTGGGCGGATCCGCTGTGGTGGCGCTCGACCTGGTGCTCGCCTCGACCGGCGCGCTGCCGGGCGGGATCGGCGTGGCGGTCGTGCTGGTGCTGGCGCTCGTCGCCGCCCTGGTCGTGCTCGTCGGTGCCGCCGCCGACTGGGCGCCCGGGGCTCGATGGCTGCCGCTGCTGCGCGCCTCCGCTCGTCACGCGGCGACGGATGCACGGAGCACGTCGTTCCTGGTCGTCGCGCTGCTGCTCACCGCGCTGATCACGTGGCAGCTGGCGCCCCTGATCGTGCCGTGCCTCGGCTGCCTCGCCTTCGCCGCGCTGGCTCTGCGCCTCGCGCGCGACTGACGCTTCGCGGAGCATACGAGAACGCCCCCTCCGATCGCGTCGGAAGGGCCGTTCTCTTCGGTGCAGCAGCTCGTCGGTGCAGCGGCTCTTCGGTGCAGCAGCTCGTCGGTGCAGCAGCTCGTCGGTGCAGCGGCTCGTCGGTGCAGCGGCTCGTCGGAACCGGCGGCTCGTCGAACAGAGCGGGTCAGACGCGCAGCTGCGCCCAGCCGAACGGGGCGAGGTCGAGACCGTCGACCGCCGCGCCGGAGCGCAGCTCAGTGCCGGTGATCGCGACATCGACGCGTCGATCGCTCTGGTTGATGACGGTGAGCACATCACCGCGTCGCGCCACCTCGACGAACTCGTCGAGACCGCCGAGCTCGGGCTCGACGCCGGCCTGTCCCGCCGCCCATCCGGTGATCACACGCATCCCGGCGTCGTCGGGGATCGTCGCGAGGTAGTGTGCGCGACCCGCGCCACTCGCCCGCGAGGTGAGCGCGGGGGCGCCACGGAGCCTGCCGTCGGAGAAGGCCCCGAGCACATCGGCGTCGACGGCGTGGATCTGCTCGGCGAAGTACTCGCCGCGCAGCGCACCGGCGGGGGAGGCCACGGTCGCGTGATCCTCACCGGGGCCGAACGCGGAACGTGTGGCGGGGTCCTCCCCGGCCGACGTCGGCCCGGTCGCGCGTGCGGGCGGCACGAGGGCGCCGAAGTCCTCCACCGTGATGCCGAGCGTCGGACCGAGCTGCTGCAGGAAACCACCGTCGCGGAACGCGTCGTTCTCGTCGACCACGTCGGAGAACGCCGACACCAGCAGGTGCCCGCCACCCTCGACGAAAGCGGTGAGATTCGCGGCGCCCGCATCCGTGAGCAGGTACAGCTGCGGGGCGACCACGAGCGCGTATCCGCTCAGATCGCTGTCGGCGCGGACGATGTCCACCGAGATGTGCTGACGGTGCAGGGCGGCGAACCAGCGCTGCACCAGGGAGTCGTACTCGACCGCGACGGGGTGGTCGGCCCCGCTGATCGCCCACCAGTTCTGCCAGTCGAAGACCAGCGCGACGCGGGCTCCGGAGCCGAGCGGCAGCGGAGGCAGCGCGGCGAGATCGGCCCCCAGCGCGGTGACCTCTCGCCAGGTGCGCGTATCGGTTCCCGCGTGCGGCAGCATCGCGGAGTGGAACTTCTCGCTCCCGGCGCGCGACTGGCGCCACTGGAAGAACAGGATGCCGTCGGCGCCCCGACCGACGGCCTGCATCGAGAGTGCCGCCATCTGGCCCGGGGCCTTGGGCGCGTTCGTCGGCCGCCAGTTCACGGCGTTCGTCGACTGCTCCATCAGGATCCACGGCACGCCGGGCTTCAGCGATCGCATCAGTTCGCGGGTGAACGCGGCGGCCCGGAACGATTCCGGGTCGTTAGGGTCGGGGTAGGAGTCGTCGCTGATCAGATCGACCTCCTCCGCCCATCGCCAGTAGTCGGCTGCGGGGAAGGCGCCCATGAAATTGGTGGTGATCGGCTGCGCGGCACCGGCTGCGCGGATGATGTCGCGCTCCATGATGTACAGCTCGAGCAGTGCATCCGACGAGAAGCGCTTGAAGTCGAGCACACCGGCGGGATTCTGCGAATACGGCGCCTTGCGCGGCGGCACGATCTGGTCGAACGCCGTGTAGCGCTGCGACCAGAACGCGGTGCCCCACGCGGCGTTGAGGGTGTCGATGTCGCCGTATTTCGCCTCGAGCCAGCGGCGGAACGCGTCACGCGCGTTGTCGGAGTAGTCGTAGTTGAGGTGGCAGCCGTACTCGTTGTTGACATGCCACATCACAACGCCCGGATGCGCGACGTAGCGCTCGGCCAGCGCGGTGACGAGCTCGGCCGCGAGACGGCGGTAGTCGGGCGAGGTGGGTGCGAAGTGCTGGCGGCTGCCGGGCCAGTAGGTGGCGCCGTTCTCATCCTGCGGCAGCATCTGCGGATACGCGGCCGTGGCCCACGGCGGGGGAGATGCGGTCGCGGTGGCGAGGTCGACTCCGATTCCGTTCTCGTGCAGCAGACCGATGACGGTGTCGAGCCACTCGAAGTCGAAGACGCCCTCCGCGGGCTGGATCCGCGACCAGGTGAAGATTCCCAGGCTCACCATGGTGACGCCGGCCTCGCGCATCAGGCGCGCATCCTCGGGCCAGACGATCTCGGGCCATTGTTCGGGGTTGTAGTCGCCGCCGTAGTACACGGATGCTCTCCTCGGGTTGGTGTCGTGGTCGTGGTCGTGGTCGTGGTCGTGGTCGTGGTCGGGTGCCGGCGCCGGTTCCGGTGCCGGTGGTCCGGGTTCCGTCGCGCTCAGACGGCGCGCGTCGAGTGCCGGACCACGAGGCTGGGCTCGAAGCGCACGGAGGGCGGCTCGGGTTCGCCGTCCAGTAGCGCGAGCAGCAGCCGAGTCGCGGCGGCCCCCATCGCGTAGCTCGGCTGACGGATCGAACTGAGCGGCACGACGGCGGATTCCGCGAAGGCGATGTCGTCGTAGCCGATCACGGCGATGCCGTCGGGCACGGAGACGCCTGATCGCAGCAGTCCCAGGGTGATTCCCAGCGCCATCTCGTCGTTGCCGCAGAAGATGCCGTCGGGGCGCTCGCGCGGCGGCAGCGCACCGATCCTTTCGCCGACCTGTCGGCCGAGGCGAGGATTCAGGGTGTCGGACTCAAGGAGCTCGAAGCGTGCCCCCGCCTCGAGGACGGCCGACCGGCATCCGTCGGCGCGCTCGCGCATCTGCGGGATCGCGAGGTGAGCGCCGACGAAGAGGATGTTTCGGCATCCGCCCGCGAGCAGGTGTTCGGCGGCCAGGCGCCCGCCGAGGACGTCGTCCAACGAGACCGACGGGATGAGTCCGGCCGGATCGACGCGGTCGACGAGCACGACGGGAATGTTCCTGGCGCGGAACCGATCGAGATCGGCGAATTCGGCCAGTCGTGGTGCGAACAGCACGCCGTCGACGCGCTGGCGCTCGAAAAGATCGAGGTAGCGGGCCTCCCTGACGGCCGAATCGTTGCTGTTGCCGACGAGGAGCGAATAGCCGGCCTCGTCGGCGGCGTCTTCGGCACCGAGGGCGACGTCGGCGAAGAACGGGTTGACCATATTCACGACGGCGAGACCGATCGCGAAGCTGCGACCGGCTTTGAGCTGGCGGGCCGCGATGTTCGGTACGTAGCCGAGTTCGGCGACGGCGGCAGCGACGCGGGCAGCGGATGCGGCGGACACCCGGTCGGGTCGGTTGAGCGCGTACGAGACGGTCGCGACCGAGACGCCGGCGAGGGCGGCGACGTCGCGCATGCCGATCTCCGCCACGGAGCCTCCTCGCTGATGTGAGAGGAAGACGCTTTCCTCGCGAGACCAGCCTATGTGAAACGTTTAGCTCGCGGCAAGGGCGACCGTCAGGTGCGGGGGAGGCCCGCTGCTGGCAGGATGACGCCGTCGATCACCGACATCAGGAACGCGCGGTCGACCGGCTTGTTCAGCATCAGGGTGCGGTAGAACGCCATCGAGGGCGAGATGGAGGAGATGGCGTCGACGTCGCAATCGGCGCTGATCTCGCCACGATCGATCGCACGCTGCAGGAACATCCGGTTGATCCGCGCGCGGGGCTCGACGATCGCGGCCGCCGCGGCCTTCGCGAAGTCGGGGTCGCGGGCGATCATCGACGTCAGTCCGGCCATGATGCGCAGCTTGCGTTCTCCCTCCTCGATCGAGTGCGGGCGGATCATCGCCACGAGATCGCCGCGCAGGCTGCCGGTGTCGGGGACGGTCGCCTCGTCGAGGTCGGCCTTCTTCATGCATGCGACGGCCTCGATGACGAGCTCTTCCTTCGAGCCCCAGCGGCGGTAGACCGTGGCCTTGCCGGCCTTCGCCCGCGCGGCGACCATGTCGACGGTCATGCGTTCGTAGCCCGTCTCGGCGAGCACATCCAGCGCAGCGGCGAGGATCTCGGGGTCTCGCGTGTGGTCGCGCTTGCGGCCGAGCTTCGGGGTGGTCTCGGCTTCGGTGTCGAGGGGGGCTTCTTCGAGGTCGAGCGGCGTCATCGCTGCTGCTCCCATCTGCCCGTGGCGAATCTCGGGCGTTGTTCCAGCTGCCATCGTAGTTCATCTTCGAGGATTACAAGACTGCTTAGATCCGAAACTTACTAGTTTCGTAACTTTCGAGTTTCGTATATGCTCGCCGACATGCCAACGACTTCGACAACTCCCGTCGCCTCTTCGCGGCGCTGGTGGACCCTCACCACGGTCGCCCTCGCCCAACTCATGGTGGTGCTCGACGCCACCGTCGTGAACATCGCTCTGCCTGCGGCTCAGGCCGACCTCGACTTCTCCGACGGCCAGCGCCAGTGGGTCATCACCGCGTATTCGCTCGCCTTCGCCAGCCTGCTCCTCCTCGGCGGCCGGCTCTCCGACCTCATCGGCCGCAAGCGCACCTTCGTCATCGGCTTGATCGGTTTCGCGATCGCCTCCGCCCTCGGCGGAGCGGCCGGGAGCTTCGAGATGCTCGTCGCGGCCCGCGCCCTGCAGGGCGTCTTCGGCGCGCTGCTCGCCCCGACCGCGCTCGCCGTGCTCACGACCACCTTCACCATCCCGAAGGAACGCGCTCGTGCCTTCGGCGTCTTCGGTGCGATCGCCGGAGCCGGTGGTGCCGTCGGTCTGCTGCTCGGCGGCGTGCTCACCGAGAACCTCGACTGGCGGTGGAACCTCTACATCAACGTCGTGATCGCGGTCGTCGCCGTGATCGGCGCCGTCCTCTTCGTCGACCACCTCGAGCGCACCGGCCCGCGTCCGAAGCTCGACGTGCCCGGTACCGTGCTCGTCTCCGGCGCCCTGTTCGGTCTCGTCTTCGGCTTCTCGAACGCCGAGACCGACGGTTGGGACTCGCCGGCGACCTGGGGCATGCTCGCCGGCGCCGCCGTCCTGCTCGTCGCGTTCGTGCTCTGGCAGCGCCGTGCCGCGCATCCGCTGCTGCCGCTGTCGATCATCCTCGACCGCAACCGTGGCGCCGCCTACATGTCGGTGCTCATCGCCGGCGCCGGAATGTTCGGCATCTTCCTCTTCGTGACCTACTACCTGCAGGTGTCGCTCGGCTTCTCGCCGATCCAGACCGGCCTGTCGTTCCTGCCGATGATCGCCATGCTGGTGCTCGCGGCGCAGTTGGGTACGAACATCTTCGTGCCGCGGTTCGGGCCCAAGATCATGGTTCCGTTCGGCATGGTGCTCGGTGTGATCGCGATGGTGATGCTAACGCGCCTCGACCTCGACAGCGGCTACGCCGCGAACGTGCTGCCGGCGCTGATGGTGATGGGATTCGCGATGGGCTCGATCATGCCCGCCTCGATGCAGACCGCCACGCTCGGCGTGGACCGCCAGTTCGCCGGGGTCGCGTCGGCCATGGTGAACACCAGCCAGCAGGTCGGCGGATCCGTGGGCACGGCTCTGCTGAACACGCTCGCCGCCACAGCCGCTGCTGATTACGTGGCAGCGCACCTGCCGGCGACGGCGGAGGTGGCCGCCCAGGCCGCCATCGCCAGTTACGCCGCGGCGTACTGGTGGGGTGCCGGCTTCTTCGCGGTCGGCGCGGTGATGTCGGCCCTGCTGTTCCGCCGCAAGGGCCAGGGCCTATCGCTGGCGAACGCGCATCAGGCCCCCGCCGCGGATGCGGAGCCGGTGCTCGCGCACTGACCGCCGCGGCAACGACACGAAGGGGGTTGTCACTCCGTCTCACGTCCAGTGGGACGGAGTGACAACCCCCTTCTTCGTCGTGCGGTGCTATTGCTGCATCACTGCTTCAGGGAGTCGGCCGCCTGCTGGGCTGCGCGACGCACCTCACGGTCCGGATCGCGCAGCATAGCGGTGAGGGTCTGGACCACGCTGGCGGCGAATTCGCCGCCGGAGTCGCGTCCGGAGGCGGTGCCGGCAGCGGCGATCGCCGCCAGCGCGCGAGCACCCGCGGCGCGGACGCGCGGGTTCTCATCCGTCGTCAGTCGGGCGAGCTTCTTCTGCCCGCCGAGCACGCGTTCCGTGCAGACGCGGGCGCACATCTCGCGCACGCGCCACGCCGGGTTGGCGAGGCCGGCGAGGACCGCATCCGTCGCCTCGTCGTCCCAGACGTACAGCAGGGCACGGGCGCCCCAGAGCTCGGGCCAGTACAGCGACGGAGCACCCTTGAGGATGCCGTCGGCGTGCTCGCCGCCGACCACGAGGAGGAACGACTCGCCCTCGTAACCGCCTCGGAGCAGTGCTGCGGCGCGCAGCGCGACCATCCGCTCGTTCTCGCGGCCGACCTGGGTGCGGATCCGCTCTTCGAGGGAGTCGGTGAGGGTGACGGTGGGTTCGTTGTCGTGTGCCATGTGACTTCCCAGGCTAGTCGCCCCCACGAGAAAGGGCCGCCGTCTCCGGCGACCCTCTCTCTGTCATGCTCTTCTATCTTCTCTCGGCCGTCTTCTTTCTACAGTTCCCGAAACCGGGATTCCGGCCATTCTCGATAACGTGACCGTCTCTGCGCGAGCGTAACCGGCGAATCGCGTCTTCAGCGATTCGTCGTACGCGGTCGCAACCGGCTCTGCAGAACCGTCACCGCACCTGAGCCGACCGCCCGGGAATCGACGAGGAACGAGGAGATTCCCATTACAGGATGAACAGCATCTCCTGGTACGTCGGCAGCGGCCAGAGGTCGTCCGCGATGATCGATTCGATGGTGTCGGCGGCGGTGCGCACGGCGTCCATCGCGGGGATCAGGGCGTCCTTCGCGTGGGTCGCTTCGGCGAGGCTGTCGTGGCCGATCTCCTCCGCGAGCGCCGCCTTGAGGGTGGCGAGGGCCGAGCGCAGTTCGGTGACCACGCCGCTGATCTCTTCGAGCGCGGCGGTGTCCGCCTCGACGCCGGCGGCCTTGAGGGCGCCCACGTTGACGGCGAGCTCCGTCTGGTGTCGTACGGCCGCGGGCAGGATCGAGGTGGTACCCATCTCGAGCGTGAGGCGCGCTTCCACGCCGATGCTCAGGATGTACTGCTCCAGTCCGATCTCGTAGCGGCTGTGCATCTCGCGGTCGTTGAAGACCTTGTACTTCTCGAACAGCGCGAGCGCCTCGTCCGTGATCAGCTCGGGCAGCGCGTCCAGCGTGGTGCGCAGGTTCGCGAGTCCGCGCTTCTCGGCTTCGACGGGCCACGCATCCGAGTAGCCGTCGCCGTTGAAGACGACGGCGCCGTGGTCGGTGATGATCTGCGTGAGCAGGGTCTGCACGGCCGAGTCGAAGTCGGTGCCCGCTGCGATGGCGGTCTCGAGCTGGGTCGCCGCGTAGTCGAGCGAGTCGGCCATGATCGTGTTGATCGTGACGATCGGTCCGTTCACGGTCTGCATCGAGCCCGGGGCCCGGAATTCGAAGCGGTTGCCCGTGAAGGCGAACGGGCTGGTGCGGTTGCGGTCGCCCGGGTCGGTCGGCAGCACCGGGAGGGTGTCGACACCGATCTGCATCTTTCCCTTGCCCTTCGACGAGGTCGCCGGGCCCTTCGACAGCTGCTCGAAGACATCGGCGAGCTGGTCGCCGAGGAAGATCGAGATGATGGCCGGGGGAGCCTCGTTCGCGCCCAGGCGGTGGTCGTTCGAGGCGGAGGCGACCGAGGCGCGAAGCAGGCCGCCGTACAGGTGCACGGCGCGGATGACCGCGGCGCAGAACACGAGGAACTGCGCGTTCTCGTGCGGGGTGTCGCCGGGCACCAGGAGCGAGCCGACCTCGTTGTTGCCGAGCGACCAGTTCACGTGCTTGCCGGACCCGTTGACGCCCTGGAACGGCTTCTCGTGGAAGAGGCACTCCATGCCGTGCTTCTTGGCGATGGTCTTGAACGTGGTCATCAGCAGCTGCTGGTGGTCGGCCGCGATGTTGCCACGCTCGAACATCGGCGCGATCTCGAACTGGCCGGGGGCGACCTCGTTGTGTCGCGTTTTCGCCGGGATGCCGAGTTTGAACAGCTCGCGCTCGGTGTCCATCATGAAGCCGAGCACACGCTCGGGGATCGCACCGAAGTAGTGGTCGTCGAATTCCTGGCCCTTGGGCGGCTTGGTGCCGAACAGAGTGCGACCGGCGTTGAGCAGGTCGGGGCGGGCGAGGAAGAAGTGCCGGTCGACGAGGAAGTACTCCTGCTCGGGGCCGCAGAACGAGACGACCTTCGCGTTGCTCGTCGAGCCGAAGAGCGTCAGGATGCGCTCGGCGTGGGTGCCCATCGCCTGCTGCGAACGCAGCAGCGGGGTCTTGTGGTCGAGGGCCTCACCGGTCATCGAGACGAAGACGGTGGGGATGCACAGCGTGTTGCCGTTCGGATTCTCCAGCACGTAGGCGGGGCTCGTGACGTCCCAACCCGTGTAGCCGCGGGCTTCGAACGTGTTGCGCAGGCCGCCGTTGGGGAACGACGAGGCGTCCGGTTCACCCTGGATCAGGGTCTTGCCGGCGAACTCCGCCAGCGCGGATCCGTCGCCGACGGGCTCGAAGAAGCTGTCGTGCTTCTCGGCGGTGAGGCCGGTCAGCGGGTAGAAGACGTGCGCGTAGTGCGTCGCGCCCTTCTCGAGTGCCCAATCCTTCATCGCGGACGCGACGGCGTCGGCGACGAGCGGGTCGAGCTTCGCACCGTGCTCGATCGTGGCCATCACGGACTTGAAGACGGACTTCGGCAGGCGCTGACGCATGACGATGGTGCTGAACACGTTCTCGCCGAAGATCTCTCCGGGCGCTTCCGCATCCGTGAAGCTGACGGCGGGAGGAATGTACGCCTCGACGTCTTTGATCGCTTCTCGGCGGACGGTATTTCCACTCATATGCTCTTGCCCCTTTGCGCGGCCTACTGCTCCGCGCGTGTCTGCGGAGTCGCTGAGCCCAAGCTACGGATGCGGTGTAGCGGGAGTGTTTCCGGGGTGTGACGGTCTCTCGCCTGTCCTGACGCGGAAACGAGGGGGAAGTCATCGCCACGGTGACGCACGACGCTCGCGCCGCCGCTAACTCGGGTAGGGGGGCAGGGTCTCGGTCATCGGGCAAGGGTAGGCCGGTGGGCCGCTTCCGGACAGTCGGGTGTTCAGTCGACAACGCCCGTACCCCGGCCAGTGCGACGCCGGAATCAGGCGGGCACAGCGAGTGCGTGCAGCGCGTCGACGAGCGGCGCGAGTTCGGGGCTCTCGCGTGCCGCGTCGAGAGCTGCCTCGAGCGTCTCGTCGTGCACGGGGCGCGCCTTCTCGAGCAGCGCGCGTCCGGCGGCCGTGAGCTCGGTGTAGACGCCGCGGCGGTCATCGGCGCAGAGCACTCGCGTGAGGAGGGCACGCTCCTCGAGTCGATTCACCAGACGCGTGGTGGCGCTGCTCGACAGGGCAGCGGCCCGAGCGAGCTGCTGCATCCGCATGTGCCAGCCGTCTTGGCGGCTGAGCGCGTCGAGCACGGTGTACTCGATCACGGATATCCCTGGACCGTTCGAGAGCGACCTCTCCAGGGCGGTTTCGATCGCGCCGTGCAGCGCGGCGAGCGTTCGCCAGCCCTGGGCGCGGACCTCGACGGCGTCGTCCTCGATGCTCACGGTGCCTCCTTGGTTGCTTGCGCCGATACACCGCGTGTGCAACTATCTAGGTCGCACATAGGCCGCGCGTGCAACTACCAGCGTACGCGTGCCGGCCGGATCCGGCCACCCGCTACTCCCCATCCTCAGGAGGCCCCGTTATGCCCATCGGACTCATCGCGCTCGCTCTCGGCGGCTTCGGCATCGGACTCACCGAGTTCGTCATCGCCGGACTGCTGCCCGAGGTCGCGGCGGACTTCGCCGTGACCGAGGCGGCCGCCGGCTGGCTGATCTCGGGCTACGCGCTGAGCGTCGCCGTCGGAGCGATCGCGCTCACGGCAGCCGTCACGCGATTCTCACGCAAGCGGGTGCTGCTCGCCCTGCTGCTGCTGTTCATCGCCGGAAACCTGATCTCGGCGATCGCGCCGAACTACTCCGTGATGCTCCTCGGACGCATCGTCGCGGCGCTCTGCCACGGCGCCTTCTTCGGGATCGGCGCCGTGGTCGCCGCCGATATGGTCGCGGCCGACAAGAAGGCCGGCGCCATCGCGGTGATGTTCACCGGCCTGACCCTGGCGAACGTTCTCGGCGTGCCGTTCGGCACGTTCCTCGGCCAGGCCTACGGCTGGCGTTCGACCTTCTGGGCCATCACCGCGATCGGCGTGATCGCCTTCGTGGGAATCCTCACCCTGGTGCCGAACGTCCGGCACAACGGCGTTGCCGGCGGCCTGCTCGGCGAGCTGCGTGCGTTCCGCTCGGTGCAGGTGTGGCTCTCGCTGGTGGTCACCGTGCTCGGCTTCGGCGGGATGTTCGGCGCCTTCACCTACATCGCCTACACCCTCACCGAAGTTTCGGGTTTCGCATCCGCTGCCGTGCCGTGGCTGCTCGTGCTCTTCGGCGTCGGACTGTTCCTCGGCAACATCGCGGGCGGCAAGGCGGCCGACCGTCGGCTCGACACCACTCTGATCGTTGTGCTCGCCGCACTGACCGTCGTACTGATCGCCTTCGCCGCGGTCGCCGCGAACCCCGTACTCACCCTCGTGGCGCTGTTCCTGATGGGAGCACTCGGCTTCGCGACGGTGCCCGGGCTGCAGACACGCATCATGCACTCCGCGGACGGCGCCGCCACCCTCGCCTCCAGCGCGAACATCGCCGCCTTCAACGTGGGCAACGCCCTCGGCGCCTGGATCGGCGGCCTCACCATCGCGGCCGGTCTCGGTTACACCTCACCGCTCTGGGCCGGTGCCGCGATCACGTTCGCCGCGTTGATCGTGATGGTGCTCGCCGCGGCGCTCGCGAAGCGCCCGGTGCCGGTCACGGCGTAAGGGCAAGACCATCAGAAGCAGCGGGCCGTCGCCCGACCAGCGGCGAGGAGGTACCCGCAGCTCGGCTTCGCGACGCCGAGCAGCGTCGAGCGGGTGGTGAGTGGTGTGCCGTCGGTGTACCGCAGCGACAGCCCGGCGGCGGCGATCACGCCGGTACCCGTGACGCGGATGCCGGCCCAGTCGCTCACCGCGGGTCCGCGGTCGCTCGGGTCGATGGGCACCCCGACGGCGTCGTCGAAGGTGGACGTCACGATCACCGGGCGGGCGGGCGCCGCGACCACGGCGAGGCGACCGGCCACATCGAACGCGCCCTCCTGATCGCCCGCGGTGCCGACTTTCAGCACCACGCCCGGGCGCAGCGTCAGCGTGGCGCTTCGAGCGACGGTCAGTCCGGGCCGATCGGCGCCGTACGGCGTGATCGCGTAGGCGGGACCGCTTGCCGGCACCGACCAGTCCGAGACGAGCGTGCCGTTCAGCGCAATCGCATCCGAACCGGTGCCCTCCGCGCTGTTGCCCGCGAAGGCGATCGGTCGCAGTCGCGGCGAGCTGAGCACGATGGCGTACGGAAGGCTCGGATCCGCCGTCCCGTCGATCAGGGCCCCGGTCACCCGGTTCCCCATGACGGTGAAGGCGACCGTCGGGTCGGTTCCAGCCGCGGCGATCAACTGGCCGCGTTGGACCTCGTTGTCGGTCAACTCGATCGCCGCCGCGACGCTCTGGTCGTAAGGGGCGAACGGATGCGCGGCCAGGCCGCCGTCGATGCCGCTGCGCCGCACGATCGTCGAGCCGGGGCCGTCGGCCTCGATGCCGAACGCCGTCTGCGTCACGACCGAGTCGGTCATCGTGAGCGAGCCGAAGGCCTGCAGCCCGGCGTTGTTCAGCTGGGCGTGTTCGAAGCGAGCGGTTCCGCCGGCGAAGACGGTCACCCCGCCCCAATCGTCGACGCTCGGCTCGGTGATACCGCCGCCCGAAGCAGCGACGCCGATCTCATCGTCCCACTGCGAGGTGAGCGTCGCCGGTTCGTTCTCGGTGCCGAGCACCTCCAACGTGCCGTCGACCGCGAGACGGGCGCCCGGGTCCTCGATGCTTCCGGACGCGGCGGGCTTGAGCACGGCGCCGGGCTCGAGCGTCAGGGTGTGCCCGGCGCCGACCCGAAGACCACCGAAGGCGTTGCCGGTGGTGCCGAGCAGCACGGGCAGGGGCTCGTCGCCCGTGATCGTCCAGTCCTCCTGCAGGGTGCCTGCGAGGCCGATCGCGTTCACGTCGTTGCCGACGGCCGTGTTGCCGGTGACGTCGGAGGGCAGCAGCCGGGACGCTCCGTACTGCAGTGGCAGCGCGTAACCGACCACTCCGGTGACGTGGTTGTCGCGGACGACCGGCTGCACCGCATCCGCCGACGACCCGCCGCCGACCGCGAGCAGCGGCCCGCCGTCGACGGTGTTCCCCTCGAAGCGGAGCCCGTCGGCCGGGTCGCTCGAGTCGCTCGTGCTGAAGCCGACCAGTCCGGCATCGATCGACGAATCGCGGACCTCGATGTTCTCACCCGTGAACGTGATCCCGCTGATGCTCTGGGCGACCACGCTGTCGACGACCTGCAGTCGTCCGGTGTTGACGGCGTTCGAAGTGCCGATCGAGCCGTAACGGACCTCCACCGCGTCGAAGGTCGCGACACCGCTCTCTTCGAGGACGAAACCGCCCCATTCGCCGCGTTCGGGAGCGCCGCCGGGCCCATCGGTGTCGCCACCGGCCGTGTCGTCGCGCGACGAGGTGATGATGGTCGCAGCCGCCGCAGTGCCACTCGCCGACACTGTGCCTAACACCGAGAGCGTGATGACGGGGGAGACCTTGACGACGGCGCCGGGTTCGATCGTGAGGGTCGCACCCTCGAGCACGGCGAGGTCGTGCTCGATGAGGAAGACGTTGCCCGCACCCCAGGTGGTGTCGACCGCGATGTCGCCGACGACCGGGACGATGACGGCCGCGGCATCGGCGGGCGGTGCGAGCACAGCGGCGACGAGCACGGGCGCGATCAGACCGGAAGCGAGAATGCGGGAACGGTGACGCACGATGAACCTCCGAGACCGCGGTCTCGGCGACCGCGCCGGGGAAACCCTACAACGGGTCCTGTGACGATTCACAGGACCCGTTGGGGGCGGCGAGAGGTACCGACTCAGCCGATCGGCGTCGGGTTGGTCGGGTTCGGCGGTACGGGCAGGGATCCGTGGATCCGGTTCTGCGCCTGGCACTGCTGCGTGCAGTTGGTCGCACCCTGGGAGAGCTCGATCGCGTCCTCGCCGAGGACGCCGCCGAGTCGGCCGCCGGAGGCGACGGACCACCTCGTGACCGTGCCGCTCTGGAACGTCTTCGTCGCGACCTGGGGGCTGTCCTTGCCCAGCAGCATCTGGTGGTACCCGGTCGGGCTCTGCGCCGCGGTCACGGCGTCGACGCCATTGCCGAAGTTGACCTTGCCCGTGAAGCTGTTCACGAAGTAGAACAGGCCGGGGCCGAGCGTGTGCACCAGCTCGACGTTGCCGGCGAACTCGGGCTCCATCTGGAAGATGCCGCCTTGAGCGCCGTCCTTCGCCTGGATCTTCAGCTTGCCGGCTGCCGTCGAGAAGATGATCACGAGGGAGTCGTCCCTCACCTCCAGCTCCTTGATCTTCGCGCCGGCGAGCTGCGCCGGGGTCAGGGTGGGCACCTTCGAGGCGAAGATCACCGTCGGTGCGGTCACCATCCGCAGCGCGTCCGGTGCTCCGGTGAGCGTGTAGTCGTAGACGCCGAGCGTCGACGTGCGGATGTCGAAGCGGTTGTTGAGGCCACGAACCGCGATGGTTCCGGAGGCGGCGAGGTCTTTGAGCTTGACGTCCTTTCCGGTGGCGGGATTGTAGGTGACACCGTTCACAGTGACGGCGTAGTCGCCACCGTTCTCGGACGGTTTGGCCTCGGCCGGCGCGGCGGCGAGGCCGGTCAGAACGAGGGCGGCCGCGGCGATCGCGACGACGCGAGCGGCTCGGGAGATGCGGGGGCGGATCGAGGGCATCCGAGGGCCTTCCTGCTGGGGGAGTGGTGGTCTCACCCTCCGACACCGGATGCGGTGCGGCAATCGGACTTCGGTACTAGTACCTGATGGGCCGGCGCCGCCTGCTCGCCGCAGTGCGCTCAGAGGTGATCGCGCGCCCACAGCGCCGCACTCGTGCGGTCGCGCACATCGATTCGACGGAACAGGTGACCGACGTGCACCTTGACGGTGCGCTCCGCGATGCCGAGCTCGGCGGCGATCTGCTTGTTCGACCAGCCGCGGGCGATCAGCCGGAGCACCTGCTCCTCGCGGGCGCTGAGTTCGGGGCCGTCAGCGGGTGAGCCGGGCAGCAGCGCACGCGCCGCGCGGGGGTCGAGCGGCACGTCGCCCGCAGCCGCCGAGCGGATCGCGGCGAGAACGGCCGCTGGATCAGCATCCTTCAATTGATAACCGACGGCCCCGGCGCGCAGGGCGGCGAGAACCCGCGCCCGATCGTCGAAGGATGTCAGCACCACGACGCGGGCCGCCGGGTCCTCGGCCCGGAGCCGCTCCGTCGCCTCGACCCCGTCCATGCCGGGCATCGACAGGTCCATCAGCACGATGTCGGGCCGGTGCTCGGCGTAGGCGATGAGCGCGGCAGCGCCGCCGGATGCCTCGGCGACCACGAGCATCCCGTCACTCGCGCCGATCAGACCGGCCAGCCCTGCACGGACGAGGGGATGATCGTCGACGAGCAGCACGCGGATCACGCCGTCGTCTCCAACCGCCAGCGCGTGCCCTCGCCGGCCGCGCTGCGCACCGCGAGCCGAGCGCCGTGTTCGAGTGCGAGATCGCGAAGAACACGCAGACCCAGGTGGCCCGGCTCGGGAGCGGCGAGCGCGGCGACGGGATCGAATCCGACACCGTCGTCACTGACCTCGAGCACGCCGGCCGTGAGGCGCAGGTGCACCGTCGAGGCGCCCGAGTGCGCGACGGCGTTCGCGAGCACTTCGTGCGCGATCCGGAAGACGAGCCGCTCGGCGTCGGGATCCAGACCGCTTTCGACGGGAACATCGAGCCGAACCGCCACGCCGCGGGCGCGGGTGATCGCAGCGAGGTCACCCAGGGCGGCCGCGAGTCCCGACTCGGCCAGGCTGGGCGGGTAGATGTCGACGAGCAGGGAACGCAGGCCGACGATGCCCGCGCGGACGGTCTGCGAGACGTCGCGCAGTCGAGTCGCAGCATCCGGATCCCCGTCCGCATCCGCTCGCTCCGCGGCCGCGTGCACTGCGAAGGAAGCGGCGGTCAGCTCCTGCACCACCCCGTCGTGCAACGTTCCGGCGATCCGACGCCGTTCATCCGCCGATGCGTCGATCGCGCGTTGCAGCAGATCCTCGCGCTGACGACGACCGCGCTCCAACAGGGTGATCAGGCGACGGAGGACCGGCAGCAGCAGCAGCACCAGCAGGACCAGGCTGCCGACGGTGATCGCGGCGAAGCCCTGCCACAGCTCGCCGCTCCGACGCACGACCTCGTCGTAACGGAAGTAGCTCTCGAACAGCAGCGTCTCTCCGTTCGGCGTCCACACCGGCCGGTACGCCTCGAGCAGCGTGCCGCGGTCGCGCTCGTAGACGTTCTCGGGCTCGTGCAGGTCGGAGACGTCCGCCTGCACCACCGGGTCGGCGAAGGCCTCCTCCTCATCCTCTTCCAACGGGAAGACCGTGCCGATCAGTCGCGGCTCGTCGGAATACAGGATGCGACCGGTGTCGTCCCACAGCTTCACCCGGATGATCGAGTCGCTGAGCACGTGGTCGCGAACCACGTCGTCGAGCGCGGCGAGCGCAGCCGCGTCACCGGAGACGACACCGTCGGTCAGAGCGGGTTGCACCAGCAGCTCGGCGATCAGCTCGGCGGTGTCGGCCGCATCGTCGACCGCTTCCGCCTCGGCGAGGCGCTGCGCGGCGAGCACGCCGAGCACCGCGACGACCAGGATCACGGCGAGGGCGATCCCCAACACCCCGCCGACGATGCGTCGCGGCGAGACGGCGGCCGGCGCCGAGCGGTCGCTCGCTTGCGCTACGACGAGCCATCCGGAATCCATATGTCGAAAAGTTACCAACGATCGGCTTAGTTGATCGGAAGTCATCCGCTTTCATCGTTGGACGCGATCGGTGCTCGGCACCTAGCGTTGCAGCATGACCTCGAACCGTGCCTCCGTGCGCCTCACGCCCTCCGGCGTGCAGAGCGCCGACGCGCGGGCCGAGATGATGATGATGCGAATGCTCCCGGACAGGAACGGCTACGCGCTGGTGCGCGGATGTTCCTGTCCGCTGTCGTAGCACGCCCCATCCGCGCGCGCCTCTGAGGCGCCTCTTCCGGCTGGTCTCCCCGCGCAGCCGCATCCTCGTGCACCCTCCGGGACCTTCGTCGCGCCCGAACACCTCTCCCTCCCCGCAAAGGAAACAGTCATGACCGTCGAGTTCATCTCCGCCATCAACGTCAACGCCGCCAACGAGATCAACGGGCTCACCGACCCGAAGATCGATGTCGCGCACCTCAAGCGCTACTCGCGCATCCTCGAAGACGGCGGATTCGACTACACGCTGGTGCCTTATGGCTCGGCCGGTCACGATCCCTTCACGATCGCCTCCGCCGTGACGCAGTACACGGAGCACATCAAGCCGATCGTCGCGCTGCGACCGAACACCATCTACCCGACCGTCGCCGCCAAGGCGCTCGCCACGCTCGACCAGCTCTCGAACGGCCGAGCGGTCGTGCACTTCATCGCCGGTGGCAACGACCACGAGCAGGCACGCGAGGGCGACCGCCTGAACAAGACCGAGCGTTACGAGCGCCAGGAGGAGTACATCCGCATCCTCCGCGCGGTCTGGTCGAACACCGAGCCGTTCGATCACGCGGGCACGTACTACTCCTTCGAGGACTTCGTCTCGCGGGTGCGCCCGGTCAACGGCGATATCCCGATCTCCGTCGGCGGCTCCAGCGACGACGCGTACCGTCAGGGTGGCGCGCTGGCCGACATCTTCGGCCTCTGGGGCGAGCCGCTCAAGGACACGCAGGAGCAGATCGACCGCGTCGCCGCTGCGGCCCGTGCCGCCGGCCGTACCGATACCCCGCGCACCTGGGTCACCTTCCGCCCGATCATCGCGCCGACCGAGGCACTCGCGTGGGAGAAGGCGCACAATACCCTCGCGATCCTCGAGGGTCGCGCCGGCGGGCAGACGCGCAAGGGCGGCCTCTGGGTGCAGACCCCGGGAACGGACGGACCCGCCAACCGCGGTTCGCAGCGCCTGCTCGAGATCGCCGACCGCGGCGACCTGCACGACCGCGCGCTGTGGACGCCCACCGCGAAGGCCACCGGTGCGCAGGGCGCATCCACCGCCCTCGTCGGCACCCCCGAGACCGTGGCCGCCGCGATCCTCGACTACATCGACCTCGGCGCCGACCTGATCTCGATCCGCGGTTACGACAACCTCAACGACGCCGTCGACTACGGCCGTTACGTCATCCCCCTGGTGCGTCAGGAACTCGCTCACCGCGAGGCCACCGGTCGCCGCGGCGAGGTCGTCGCGCAGCCCGAGCTGGCCCAGGTCGTCCGCGAGCGCGAGCTGGTCGAGGCATGACGCTGATCGAGACGCCGGCCGCACCGGCGCAGTCCCCGTCCGACGCGCGCATCCCGCTCGCCGACCTGTCGGATGCGGCCCTCGCCGCCGTCACCGCACGACTCGCCGAGACGGCCGAGTACTACGACCGCACCGCGGAGTTCCCGTGGAAGGGCATCCACGCCGTTCACGAGGCCGGGCTGCTCACGATCGGCATCGCACCGCACTACGGCGGGCGGGCCATCTCGACGCTCGATCTCGTCCGCGTCTTCGAGGCGTTGGGCAAGGGTGACCCGTCGGTCGCGCTGATCACGGCGATGACCGTGTTCCAGCACCTGTTCCAGGCCGTGGCGCCGACGTGGCCGGAGGAGCTCTACCGCTCGCTCGTGGCGGACTCGATCGAGAAGCCGCAGCTGCTCAACGCGATTCGGGCCGAGCCCGAATGGGGCGCCCCGGCCCGAGGCGGCCTGCCGAACACAACGGTCGTGCGCACGGCCGACGGCTGGGTGCTCAACGGCCGCAAGGGCTTCGCCACCGGCTCCGAGGGCCTCGCGTACCACTTGGTGTGGGCCGTGAACCACGACACCGAGTCCGGCGAACCCGAACTCGCGCACGCGATCGTGCCGGCGACTCTGCCGGGCATCACCATCGAGAAGACCTGGGACCACCTCGGCCAGCGCGCGACCAGCACGCACGACGTGATCTACGACAATGTCGAGATCCCGGCCGAGTACTTCACCGGCGTACCGGTGTCGAAGATCCCGCGCGAGACGGGTGGGCCCATCGGGCTGGCCATCACGGCGCTCTACGTGGGTGTCGGACGCGCGGCGCAGGACTTCTTCGTCCGCTTCGCCAACGAGCGCGTCCCCACCTCGCTCGGCAAGCCCATCGCGACCACCGAGCGGATCCAGTCCGTCGCCGGTGAGATCGAGGCGCAGCTCATCCAGGCCGAAGAGGTGCTCTTCGGTCTCGCGGCACGAGCGGATGCGGGTGACCCGGGCGTGAGCGAGCGCCTCGTCGTCGCCAAGCTGCTCGCGACCCGATCCGCGATCACGGCGGTGCAGACCGCGGTCGCCGCGCTCGGCAACCCCGGCCTCACCCGGCACAACCCGCTGGAGCGGCACCTGCGCGACCTGCTCGCCTCGCGCGTGCATCCGCCGCAGGACGACGCCGCGCTGCTCATCGCCGGGCGCCGCTCGCTCGCGAGCTACACGGCTCCGGCCTGATCGCCACCGGCCTGATCGCCACCGGCTGCTCCCCATCGCCCTCGCGGGCGACTTCTCCCCATCCGCACCACCAGAGGACACAGCATCCCCATGAAGACCACCCGATTCCGACGCTCGTGGAAGGTCGCGACGGTTCTCGCCGTCGCCGCCGGCCTGAGCCTCACCGCCTGCTCCGCCGGAACCGAAGCGGCCCCCGCCTCCGATGACGCGACCCCGGTCGCCGGCGGAACGCTGAAGCTCGCGTTCTTCCCCGACAACGCGGCCTTCGCGTGCGTCGACCCGTTCCAGGTCTACTGGATCGAGCACCGCACGGTGATCCGCAACTTCGCGGACTCGCTGACCGACCAGGACCCGGAGACCGGCGAGCTCAAGCCCTGGCTCGCGACCGACTGGAGCGTCAACGACGCGGGGACCGAGTACACGTTCAACCTGCGCGACGACGTCACCTTCTCGGACGGCACGAAGTTCGACGCCACCAGCGTCAAGACCGCATTCGACAACGACAAGGCGACCCTGGCCACCCTGCCCGCCGCGTACGGCGGGGTCTACCTCTCGGGCTACGACACGACCGAGGTCGTCGACGACGACACCGTCGTGGTGAAGTTCGCGACGCCCAACGCATCCTTCCTGCAGGGCACCTCGACGACGAACCTCGCGATCCTCGCCGCGTCCTCCTACGCGGAGGACCCGACCACCCGCTGCCTCGGCACCGGACTGATCGGTTCCGGCCCGTTCGTGCTCGACTCCTACACCCCCGGCACGGGCATCGAGCTCTCGAAGCGCGACGGCTACGCCTGGGGCTCCGAGCTTCGCGAGAACACCGGTGAGGCTTACCTCGACGGCATCTCGATCACGTACGTCGCCGAGGACAGCGTCCGCGTCGGCCAGCTCACCAGTGACGCGATCGACATCGCCTGGGGCCGCACCCCGATCTCCGAAAACGACCAGGCGCTGATCACCTCTGGTGGCGACACCGTCGAATCGCGTTCGCTGCCGGGCCCCGCCTACAACTATTACCCGAACGTCGCCGAGGGCAAGATCCTCTCCGACGAGAAGGTGCGCCAGGCCGTGCAGAAGGCGATCGACAAGGAGACCTACGCGTCCACCGTCTACAGCGCCGACTACCCGGCGGCGACCGGTGTCTACGACACCACCACGCCCTACTACGAGGACCAGTCGAAGGCGATCGCCTTCGACGAGGACGGCGCGAACGAGCTGCTGGACGAGGCCGGCTGGACGCTCGGTGATGACGGCTACCGCTACAAGGACGGCCAGAAGCTCACGCTCTCGACGCCGATCGTGACCCAGTTCGGCTCCGGCGACCAGCTCGTCCAGGACCAGCTCAAGCAGGTCGGCATCGACCTCGAGCTGAACGTCATCACCGCGGCTCAGCGCAGCGAGGTGCTCAACTCGGGTGACTACGACCTCATCTCGACCTACTACACCCGCGCCGACCCGGGCGTGATCCAGTGGATCATCGACCCGCGCTACGCCGGTTCGAAGTCGCAGGCCACGAACAACTTCACGGCCGAACAGGCCACGGAGGTGCAGGCCCTGCTCGACCAGGGCACGTCGACCATCGACACCACGGAGCGAGCGAAGGTCTACGCCCAGCTGCAGGACTACCTGATCGAGAACGCTCTGGTGTTCCCCTTCGCAGAACGTGTGCAGACGGTGGGCGTCTCGTCCGCGGTGCACGGCTTCCGCTTCACCTCCGAGGCGTTCGGCGACTTCGCCGGCGTCTGGCTGCAGAAGTAACCCCTCAGGGGGTTGTCACTCCGCCCCGCTCCGCGGCGTGACGGAGTGACGACCCCCTCACCGAAAGGACACGACATGGCCACGATCGCCATCGCGCCGGATGCGAGCCCCGTCAAAGCGGGCCGCAGCGCCCGATACGGGCTCGCCCGCTACATCCTCGGCCGCGTCGGCCAGGCCGTGCTCGTGCTCTGGGCCGCCTACACGGTGACCTTCGCGGTGCTGTGGCTGCTGCCGAGCGACCCGCTCGCTCTGCTGCTCTCGGCCAACAACGTCGAGGTGGACTCGCTCACCCCGACCCAGCTGGCGGATGCGCAGGCACAGTACGGCCTCGACAAGCCGGTCTGGCTGCAGTACTTCACGATGTTGACGAACGCGCTGCAGGGCGACTTCGGCACCTCGATCACGAAGGGGGTGCCCGTGACAGAGCTGATCGCACAGCGTCTGCCCGGCACGGTGCAGCTGAGCATCCTCGCGATCGTGATCGCTCTCGTCTCCGGCATCGCCATCGCCTACCTCGCCGCGTTCGTGCAGTGGAAGCCGGCCAAGGTCTTCCTGAACCGGCTTCCCTCGGTCGGCGTCGCGTTCCCCTCCTTCTGGATCGGTCTGCTGCTCATCCAGGTCTTCGCCTTCACCCTGCACCTGTTGCCCTCGACCGGTCAGAACGGACCGGAGTCGCTGATCCTGCCGGCGGTGACCATGGCGATCCCGACCTCGGCGGTCTTCGCCCAGGTGCTCTCGCGCTCGTTCGCGGACACGCTGGGGGAGGCGTACATCACCACGGCCCGGGCGAAAGGGCTCTCGCGCAGTGCGATCCAGTGGAAGCACGCATTCCGCAACGCGGCGCTGCCGACGCTGACCATCCTCGGTCTGCTCGTCGGCTCCACCGTCACCGGCGCGATCGTCACCGAGACGATCTTCGCCCGGCAGGGGATCGGCACCCTCGCTCAGGAGTCGGTGCTCACGCAGGACGTGCCCGTGGTCCAGGCCATCGTGGTGCTCGCGGCCGCCGCTTTCGTCGTGGTGAACCTGATCGTCGACCTCCTCTATCCGCTGCTCGATCCGCGCATCACCCACACCCCGAAGGTGAGCTGACCATGACGCTCGAACTGACCCGCGAGACCGTGACCGAACCCGCTGCTGCGGCACCCGTCGCGGAGAGGGGCGGTCACGGTCGCTCCGCCCGACGGATCGCCACCGCGCGAGCACTGCTGCGCCGCCCCGGCTTCGTCGTGGCCCTCGCCTTCGTGCTCTTCGTGCTGATCTCGGCGATCGCTCCCGCTCTCTTCACGGGCTACGACCCGAACGCGACGGCGCCGGCCGACAAGCTGCTCGCCCCGAACCTCACGCATCCGTTCGGCACGGATGAGCTGGGTCGCGACCTCTTCGCCCGCGTACTGCACGGCGGCGCGCTGACGATCCAGGCCACGCTCCTGGCGATCGTCATCGCGCTCGTCGCCGGTCTCGTGCTCGGTGTGGTCTCCGGCTTCTTCGGTGGCTGGATCGACGCCGTCGTGATGCGCGTCGTGGATGTGCTGCTCGCCATCCCCGGCCTGCTGCTCGCCCTCGCCATCGTCACGGCGATCGGCTTCGGCACGATCCCGGTCGCGATCGCGGTCGGTGTGGGCATCGTGCCCGGCTTCGCCCGCACCACGCGGGCCGAGGTGCTGCGCGTGAAGACACTGCCCTACGTCGAGGCGGCCCGCACCGGCGGCGCCTCGTGGCTGCGCGTCCTGGTCAAGCACGTGCTGCCGAACTCCTGGGGCCCTGTGGCGGTGCTCGCGGTGCTCGACTTCGGCGCCGCGATCATCGCGGTGGCCGCGCTGAGCTTCCTCGGCTTCGGCGCCGCGCCTCCCGCCGCGGAGTGGGGCACCCTCATCTCCAACGGCCGCAACTTCCTGGTCACCAGCCCGTGGCTCTCGCTCCTGCCCGGCCTCTTCGTGGGCCTGCTGGTGTTCGGCCTGAACCACATCTCCAAGACGATCGAAGAGGTGCAGCGATGACCGCCGAAGCCCGCGTCCCCGCCGAAGCCCGCGTCCCCGCCGAATCCACTGTCCCCGGCACAGTCCCCGCCGAAGCCACGAGCTCGGGAGCAACACCCATCGTCGAGATCCGGGGCCTCGAGGTCCGTTACGGGCGCGACAAGAAGACGGCGAAGCCCGCCGTGCACGACGTATCGCTCATGATCGCGCCGGGCGAGGTCGTCGCCGTGGTCGGCGAGTCCGGGTCCGGCAAGACGACCACGGCCAACGCCGTGATCGGTCTGCTGCCGACCAACGGACACGTGACGGCGGGGTCGATCCGCATCGACGGCGTGGACGTCACACACGCATCCGACAACCAGCTGCGGACGATCCGCGGGCGCGTCGTCGGGCTCGTCCCGCAGGACCCGATGGTCGGCCTGAACCCCACCCAGCGCGTCGGTACCCAGGTGGCCGAAGCGGTGCGACTCCGAGGAGTCGCCAAGCCGTCGGTCGACGCCGAGGTGCTCGTCGCGCTCCAGGATGCGGGCATCGACGACCCGGAGCTGCGCGCGAAGCAGTACCCGCACGAGCTCTCGGGAGGCCTGCGCCAGCGCGTGCTGATCGCGATCGCGCTCGCCGGGCATCCGAAACTCATCATCGCCGACGAGCCGACCTCGGCGCTCGACGTGACGGTGCAGAAGCGCATCCTCGATCACCTGCAGCACCTGGTCGCCGAGCGCGGCATCTCGCTGCTGATCATCACCCACGACCTCGCCGTCGCCGCCGACCGGGCCGACCGTGTGCTGGTGATGCAGCAGGGTCTCGTCGTGGAAGCGGGCGCCCCCGGTCGGATCCTCGTTGCGCCCCGCGAGGCGTACACGAAGCAGCTGATCGCCGCCGCCCCCGGCCTCGGACACGGTGGCCAGGTGCGGCCGCGGTACACGACGGTGGAGGATGCTCCCGAGATCCTGCGCATCGACAACGTCACGAAGGACTTCGCGCTTCCCGGCGGTCGCGAGCCGTTCCGCGCTCTCGACGATGTCTCGTTCTCCATCCGCGCCGGGCAGACGCTCGCGATCGTGGGCGAGTCGGGCTCCGGTAAGACGACCGCGCTGCGCGTCGCTCTGGGCCTCGAGAAGCCGACCTCAGGCTCCGTCTTCTTCGAGGGCGAGGACATCACGAACGCCAGCTGGAAGCAGTGGCGCCCGCTCCGCCGCCGCGTGCAGCTCGTGCACCAGAACCCCTTCGCCGCGCTGGATCCGCGCTTCACCGTGCTGGAAAGCGTCGTCGAGCCGCTCGTTTCGTTTCGGATCGGCAACCGCGCGACCCGCCTGGCTCGCGCGAAAGAGCTGCTGGACAGGGTCGGCCTGCCCGAGTCGTTCCTGTCGCGGCTGCCGGCCGAGCTCTCCGGCGGCCAGCGCCAGCGTGTCGCGATCGCCCGCGCGCTCTCCGTCGGACCCGAGTTGGTGCTCCTCGACGAGCCGGTCTCGGCGCTCGACGTCTCGGTGCAGGCGCAGATCCTGGAGCTGCTGGTCGAATTGCAGCGCGAACTCGGCGTCTCTTACCTCTTCATCTCGCACGACCTCGCGGTCGTCGCGCAGGTCTCGCACCGGGTCGCCGTGCTCAATCGCGGCCGCGTGGAGGAGCAGGGCACGACCGCTTCGGTCTTCGCGGATCCGCAACAGAAGTACACACAAGCCCTCCTCGCTGCCATCCCGGGCGGCGCTCGTGAGAAGGTCGACAAATGACGGACAGCTTTTCCGAGCGCGGCCTCTCCGAACAGAGCGGCCGACGCTACGTGATCATCGGGGCCGGCGCGATCGGCGCCACCCTCGCCGCGCAGTACGAGCAGGCGGGTATCCGCTCGATCCTCGTCGCCCGAGGCGCGCATCTCGAGGCGATCCGCGCCAACGGTCTGCGCGTGCGCCGGCCGGCCGGCGACGACGTGGTGCGACTCGAAACGGCCTCCGGGCCCGACGACCTCGTACTCACCTCGGCGGATGTGCTCGTGCTGGCGACCAAGACGCAGGACGCCGAAGCCGCCCTGGCCGAATGGGCCTGGCAGCCCGTGGCGGGCGGCGGTGTCGCGGCCGATCTTCCCATCCTGACCTTCCAGAACGGTCTGATCACCGAAGACCTCGCGCTGCGTCGCTTCTCGCGCGTCTACGCGGTCTCGATCGGCATCGCCGCGAGCTACCTGGAGCCCGGCGTGGTCGTCTCACCCTCGTTCCCCATCGTCGGCGTGCTCTGGCTCGGGCGGTTCCCGGATGCGCACGACGCCCTGCAGGACGAATTCGTGGCCGACCTCGCCACCGCCGGCTACGAGGCCACCAGCGTGCCGAACGTGTCGGCCTGGAAGGCGCGCAAGCTGATCGGCAACGTGAACAACGGCCTCGACGTCCTCGACGGCTCCGACGAGGAGCGTGCTCACGCACGTCGGGCGATCACGGCCGAGACCACCGCGGTGTTCGAGGCGGCCGGTATCGCCGTGGCCGAGCACTCGGGCCCGTTCGCTCTGCGCATCGAGACGATCCCGGGCCACACGCCCGGCAAGCTCTCCACCTGGCAGAGCTTCGCACGCGGCGCCTCGAGCGAGGTCGACTACCTCAACGGCGAGGTCGTGCTGATCGCGCGGCGCGCCGGAATCGAGGCGCCCGTCAACGAGCGGCTGCAGCGCATCCTCGGCGCGCAGGCCCAGGCCGGCGATGCGCCCGGCACCCACACCCTGTCCGACCTCCTCATCGACTCCGGAGTCTTCGCATGACCATCGACACATCCGCCAGCAGCACTGTCGCTACCAGCAGTGCGGCAACCAGCAGTGCGGCAACCAGCAGCGCCGCCACCGCCATCGGCTCCTTCGACGAGCCCGAGGGCGTCGCCGCGCGCGGCACCCTCATCGTTCTCGGCGGCCGCGGAGAGACGCCGGCCGTCTACGAACGCTTCGGCACTCGGATCTCGCGCGACGCCTACAAGCTGCGTGTACTCGGCGACGCCACCGCTGACACGGATGCGGTGCGGGCGGCGGCGCTCGAGATCCTCGCCGACTCCGAGCTGCCCTCGCCGAAGATCCTCGTCGGTTCGGATGCGGGCGCGTCGCTCGCGCTCGAGATCGCCGCCACGGCCGGCGACGGTCTCGACGGCGTCGTCCTCGCTGGTCTGCCGGCCGGCTCGGCCTCTGCCGCCGCCGACCAGATCGAGGCGCGGACCGCCTGCCCGAACCACCAGAAGGTGCTGCGCCGCGAGGTCGGCGACTCGGCTCTCGACCGCACCCTCCCGGCCGAACTGCTCGCGGTCGCCGCGAGTGCGGTCACCGCGCCGGTGCTCGCCATCCACGGCGAAGCGGATGCGGTCAGCCCCCTCGCCGATGCGAGCGCCGTCTACGCACAGCTCCCGCATTTCGAGCTGTTCACCGTCACCGCGGGGCGTCACGACATCCTCAACGACGTCAGCCACCGCTCGGTGGCGGCGACCGTCACCCTCTTCCTCGAGCGGCTGAAGGTCAACGGCGACGCGAACCTGCCCATCATCCGCCGGGCGAACGCATGACGCTGATCTCGCCCGCTCCCGTCTACGACCTCGACGCGCTGACGCTCGCGCGCGT
Organism: Microbacteriaceae bacterium VKM Ac-2855; assembly: GCA_013204985.1. Taxonomy (GTDB): domain Bacteria; phylum Actinomycetota; class Actinomycetes; order Actinomycetales; family Microbacteriaceae; genus Rathayibacter. The sequence continues at coordinate 813,576 of JABMLG010000001.1, read as the reverse complement.
CGATCGCTCGGGCTGGACACCGGGCGGCGAACCGCGTGGGGTCGTGCGCGCGACGACGGTCGAAGAGGTCAAGCAGACGCTCGCCTACGCGAACGAGAACCGCATCCCGGTCGTCACGCGCGGCGCCGGCTCCGGGCTCGCCGGCGCAGCCAGCGCGGGGGAGGGCGCGATCGTGCTCGACCTGTCGGGGCTGAACCGCATCCTCTCGATCGACGCGGTCGACGGTGTCGCACGGGTCGAGCCCGGAGTGATCACTGCCGACCTCGATCGCGCAGCGGCCGAGCACGGCCTCTTCTACGCACCCGACCCCGGCAGTGTCGAGATCTCGACCATCGGCGGCAACATCGCGACGAATGCGGGCGGGTTGCGTGGCGCGAAGTACGGCGTCACGCGCGACGCCGTTCTGGCGCTCGACGTCGTGCTGGCCGACGGCTCGCTCATCCGCGTGGGCCGCGAGACGGTGAAGGGAGTCGTCGGACTCGATCTGACCGCGCTGATCGTCGGCTCGGAGGGCACACTCGGCGTCGTCGTCGCCGCGACCGTGCGCCTGCTGCCGCGACCCCGGCATGTCGCCACAGCCGCCGCCTATTTCGCCGACGTCACCGCGGGGGCGGAAGCGTCCATCGCGCTCGCGCTGGCGGGCCTGCGCCCGAGCGTCATCGAGCTCGTCGACGGCAAGACCCTCGGCGCGATCGATGCGTTGCGTGGTACCGATTACGCCGTCCGCGGCGGCGCTTTCCTGCTCGTGCAGACGGATGGCTTCGGTGCAGAGACCGAGATCGCGGCGGTCGCCGAGGTGCTCGCGCTCACCGCGACCGGAGTCGAGACGACACTCGACCCGGGCGTCGGGTTGCTTCTCTCCTCCGCACGACGCGATGCACTTCCCTCGATCGAGGCGCGGGGGCGCGTGCTGATCGAGGACATCGCTGTGCCGCGCTCGCGTCTCGCGGAGGCGATCCGCCGGGTTCACCGCGTCGCGGAGGACACCGGTGCCGACATCTACGTGTTCGCGCACGCGGGCGATGGCAATCTGCATCCGATCATCCGTCTGCGCGACGACAGCGATGCCGCCGCCGCCCAGGCGCATCGCGCCGCGGAGGCCATCTTCGCCCTGGCTCTCGAATTCGGCGGGACGGTGAGTGCAGAGCACGGCATCGGCGGGCTGAAGCGTGAATGGGCCCGGCGCGAGCTGGGCGAGCAGGTCGTCGATCTGCAGCGTCGGCTGCAGGCCGTGTTCGATCCGAACGGCATCCTCAACCCCGGGAAGGCACTCTGATGAGTCCAGAGAAGAACAGCGTGGCGCCCCTGCGCGTCGTCGCCGTGATCGGCAGCCTGCACCGCCCGTCGAAGACGGAGGTGCTGGTCGAGGCGATCCTGGAGACGCTCGCCGACGCACTGCCGATCGATGTGCATCTGGTGCGCATCGGCGAGATCGGCCCGCAGTTCGCGGGTGCGTTCTACCGCTCACAGCTTCCCGACGCGGTCGAACAGGAGCTGCGGCGGATCGAGGAGGCCGAGTTGCTCGTTGTGGCCACGCCGGTCTACCGCGCCTCGTTCACCGGCCTCTTCAAGCACCTCTTCGATTTCGTCGAGCAGTACGCACTCGTCGACACCCCGGTCTTGCTGGCGGCGACCGGTGGCAGCGAGCGGCACGCGCTCATCCTCGAGCATCAGCTGCGTCCGTTGTTCGGCTTCTTCCAGGCGCTGACCCTGCCGCTGGGCGTGTACGCGCACGATCGCGACTTCGAGAACTACGTCATCACCTCCCCGCTGCTGGAAGAGCGCATCGGCAACGCGATCCGTCGCGGTCTGCCGCTCATCCGCTCGTCGATCGTCGAGCGCGAGCGCCTCGAGCGCGTGCTCTCGGAGGGTGGCGAGGAGCTGGCCGGTGCTGTTCCCGCGGGTGGTCCGCCGGTGCGCCTGTACAGCTAGCGCCTGTACATCTACCACTCGTACAGCCCGCCGTTCGACGGCCCCCAGGTATCCGGGCCGTGTTTGAGTGGCGGTCCCGGATCCGGCGGTGGATCCGGCTCCCGATCCGGTACGTGTCGTCGAACACCGGCGATGGTGGCGCGTTGCTTGCCCATCCGTCGTGGCGTCTGTCTCGGGTCGATGTGCGGTGGAGCGACCAGGTGGGGTCGGAGGCCGTCCTCCGTTGTCATCATCTGGATGCGCCAGCCGAGGTTCCCGTGGATCACGTGATGGTGGAAGCTGCATAGCAAGACCCCGTTCTCGACGGAGGTCGCGCCGCCGCGGCTCCACCAGGTGACGTGGTGCGCTTCCGTCCACGCGGGTGGTGCGGTGCAGCCGTGCCAGGCGCAACCGCCGTCGCGCGCGGCGAGCAGGCGCTTCTGGTTCTCGGTGAAGTCGCGCACGGGTCGGCCGAGCGCGTCGGTCTGCTCCCGGTCGCCGGTGATCGCGATGCGCACCTCTCCGAAGCACCGCATCCGCCGCACCGTCGACGCGGGTACCGGCTCGTCGACATGATCGAGATACGCGGGGCCCACGGCGTCCTCATCGGCTAAATCGGCCGCGTTCACGTATGCGGTGATCTGCGGAGTCGCGCCGACCGGTGACTCGGAGGCGCCACCCGCGACGATCAACGAGACTGCGGCATCCGCGGTCTTCTGCCCCGACGTTCGCGTATCCGCGAAGATCGCCGCGTCGTCGACCTCACCGCTCTGGGCGGCTTCGCAGTCCGCATCCGTGAACCGCGGCTTGCGCGGGCTGGTGTGCGGCGACAGCGACGCCTTGACCGCGGCAGCCTGCTCCGTGGTGAGGGTGAGCACGAACGTCTCGAGCCCGTTCTTCCCTCTGCGCCAGACCGCGTTGCGCCGCTCGAACGCCTCCTCCTCGGTCGGCTCTAACCCATCGGGATCCAGCCGTGCCCGCCAGGCGAGCGCCTGCACCTTCACCAGATCGGCCGCGATCCCGATCCCGGTCACACCGCCGACAGCCACCGCCTCACTCTCGGGATCGGTCGCGGCGGCGAGGATCGATGCCTCCGCCACCGCGAGGTCGTCGGGGTGGATGCGCGCGGCGGACGGCCCGAGGGTCGACACGATCACCTCGGCCGCATCCGGATGCAACCGCCCCTCCTGCACCGCTTGCCCGACGGCGGGGAACAGTGCCGGCACGTCCTGCCCGACGAACCCGGGCCGCTCGTACACGCCCTGCGCGAGCCGGATCCGCCGCGCGACCGTCGACTCCGACGCACCCGTGAGCATGGCCAGGAACAGCTTCCCGGTGCGCTGCCCGTACTTCCGCGCCAGCGAATCCATCCCCCGCTCACGCTCCGACGCGGCCTCGATCAGCCCGGCCAACCGCACCCCACCACCCGACACGGCACGCTCGAGTTCGGCGAATGCGACCGCCGTCTCGACGAGTTCGGTCTCGGTCATCCGCCGCCACTCCACCGCCGCCGTTTCCGCGCGCACGGTCGCCGCGAGGGCGGTGATGCGGCTGGCGAGCGTCGAACAAGTCATACCCCCACGTTAGGGGACACCTCCGACATTGAGTGCAGTGCCCGGCATCAGCATTCGAACACACCTTCGCCCTCGGCCTCCTGAGAGGCGGGTCTTTACTCCCTTCCGTGTTTCGGAACCTCCGCGGGCATCGATTGGCGGAACGACTCACGAACCGAGCCCAGGAACAGAGCTGGCGTCTTCGGCTCGAACTCAGATGCCAGTCGCGATGACGCGCGCCTTGGTGGCTCATGGGGATCGCAGGCGCTGCGAGCGTGCAGAAGGGGGAGTCGTTCCGTCCCAGGTTCGGGTGTATCGCAGGCGCGGCAGGCACGGCAGGCGCGGCAGGCGCGGCAGGCGCGGCGGCGTGGCAGGCGCGGCATGTGCTGGAGGCGTGCAGCGGGGGTTGTCGCTCCGCCCCACGTTCGGGTGCGTCCTGGTCGTCTCAGGGCGGGATGGAGTGATGAAGCAGGCTTCGGAAGCGCGCTTCGGTGCGCACCGCTCGGAGGCGGAGGTTCAGTTCGTGTCGTCGGGGAGCTCACGCGCCTCTCGAGTGAGGGGTCAATCGGACTCGCTGGAGAGAGATGACTGCGTCCCAGGTCCAGAACTGGCGGCCATGCGAAGGGACGGGGTGACAGCCCCATCCTGCCGCGCACCCACGCGTCACCTGCCGGCCCCAGGGTGCCGGCCCCAGGGCACCGGCCCCAGGGTTACGACCCTCAAGTGCCGAACCCAAGGCACCGAACACCGGGCGCCGACCTCCGGACGCCGACGCATTGTGCGTCACGTACCCGGGAAGCGTCTCCGACAGGATCGAGCGGCGATAGTCGTACTGCGGCCCACGCTATTCGGCGACACGGTGCGACAATGCTCAGCCAACACTTTATCCATTCGATAAGCGGATGCGAATGCATCGGGAATCGTTGTTGGACCCGGAATGATAAGCGCCCATACAGTATGAGCATGATCCCGAACCGTGCCGAGAAGAGCCGCGCAATCAGCGCGCGCGCTCGGCGCATTGCGGGCGTCGTCGCGATGGCGATGCGAATGATCAGGGACGGGAGCGACGCGTCGGTGCGCGGATGTTCCTGTCCGGCCTGATCGTCGCAATTCCTGTCGACACATTTCGACACAGTTCGCGACACAATTCGTCATCTCATTCCTCTTCGCTTGAAAAGAGCATTCTGTTATGCCTGAAAACACCCCCGAGGTCGAATTCATCAGCCTCATCAACGTCCGCGAGTCCAGCGAACTGAAGCCGAATCCGGGCAGTGGAATCGATGTGCCGTATTTGAAGCGCTACGCTCGCGCTCTCGAAGACGGTGGATTCGATTACACGCTGGTCGCTTACAACTCCAACAGCTACGACCCGTTCACCGTCGCCACGGCCGTGACGCAGGTCACCGAGCGGATCAAGCCGATCGTGGCACTACGACCGAACACCGTGTACCCGACCGTCGCGGCGCAGGCGCTCGCGACCCTCGATCAGCTCTCCGGCGGCCGCGCGGTGACGCACATCATCTCGGGCGGGAGCCAGGAGGAGCAGGCGCGTCAGGGCGATCACACCACGAAAGAGCAGCGCTACGACCGATCCGAGGAGTATGTCGAGATCCTCAAGCGCGCGTGGAGCGAGACGGAGGCGTGGAGCTACGCGGGGGAGTACTACCGGTTCGATGATTTCGGCCCCGGCTTCCCGACGGTGAACGGCACGATCCCCGTCTCCGTCGGCGGCTCCTCCGACGCGGCGTACCGGGTCGGCGGCCGCCTCGGCGACATCTTCGGGCTGTGGGGCGAGCCACTCGCCGACACGAAGCAGCAGATCGACCGCGTCGCCGCCGAGGCCCGGAAGGCGGGCCGTAGCGACACCCCGCGCACCTGGGTCACCTTCCGCCCCATCGTGGCGGCCACGGATGAGTTGGCCTGGGAGAAGGCCCGGAGCACCATCGCGACGGTCGAGCAGACCTACACGGCCGGCTCATTCCGCGGTCGCAAGCTGACGGATCCGACCCGCCCGCAGAACGTCGGCTCGCAACGCCTGCTCGACATCGCGTCGCGGCAGGACGTTCACGACCGCGCTCTGTGGACACGACCCGCTCAGGTGACCAACGCGGGCGGCGCCTCGACTGCCCTCGTCGGCAGCTACGAGACCGTCGCCGCCGCGATCCTCGACTACGTCGACCTCGGAGCGAGCCTGGTCTCGATCCGCGGCTACGACAACCTCAACGACGCGATCGACTACGGCCGCTACGTGTTGCCGCTCGTGCGCCAAGAACTGGAGCACCGCGCGGCGACCGGACGCCGCGGCGAGGTCGTCGCGCAGCCGCCGCTCGCCGAGCTCGCCGAGGCCCGCGCGTGAGCGGCATCACGGCGACGCCGCCTGCGATCGCACGACCTGATCTCTCGGATGCGGCGCTCGCCCGGATCACCGCTCGGCTCGCCGAGACGGCGGCGGAGTACGACCGCAGCGGCGCCTTCCCGTGGAAAGGAATCGACGCGGTGCACGAAGCGGGACTGTTGACGCTCGGTATCGGCACCCGGTACGGCGGCCCCGGCCTCACCGCGGTCGACGGCGTGCGGGTGTTCGAGGCGCTCGGCGCCGGCGATCCGTCTGTTGCGCTCATCACGGCCATGACGGTGTTCCAGCACGCGCGGCAGGATGCGACATCGGTGTGGCCGGAGGAGCTGTACCGCTCGCTGGTCGCCGAATCCGCCGAGCGCCCGCGGTTGCTGAACGCGATCCGCGCCGAGCCCGAGTGGGGCGCACCGGCGCGAGGTGGGCTGCCGTCGACCACGATCCGTCGCACCGCCGACGGCTGGATCCTCAACGGCCATAAGGGCTTCGCGACCGGGTCCGAAGGCCTGGCCTACCACCTGGTCTGGGCCGTCGACCACGACGCGCCGTCCGGAGAACCCGAGCTCGCGCACGCCATCGTGCCTGCGGATGCACCCGGCATCGAGATCGTGCGCACCTGGGACCACTTGGGCCAGCGCGCCACCAGCACGCACGACGTGATCTACTCGGACGTCCGCATCCCGCTCGATCATTTCCAGGGTGTCCGCGCCTCGACGATCTCGGCAGAGCGCAGCAACGTCTCGGGCCTCGGCGCGGTCTCGCTCTACGTGGGCGTTGCGCGGGCAGCTCAACGATTCTTCGTACGCTTCGCCAACGAGCGCGTCCCCACCTCACTGGGCAGGCCCATCGCGGCCACTGAGCGTATCCAGTCCGTCGCCGGTGAGATCGAGGCGCAGCTCATCCAGGCCGAAGAGCTGTTGCTGGGTCTCGCCGCGCGGATCGACGCCGGAGACGAGAGCGTCGGCGAGCGCCTCGTGGCGGCGAAGCTGCTCGCCACGCGCAGCGCAGTGACCGCGGTGCAGACCGCCGTCGCGACTCTCGGCAACCCCGGTCTCACCCGGCACAACCCGCTCGAGCGGCACCTGCGCGACGTGCTCGCGTCACGCGTGCATCCGCCGCAGGATGACGCCGCGCTGGTGATCGCCGGACGCCGATCGCTCGCTTCCTGAGCGCCACTTCCCTCGACGCCTCGCGCAGCCCGCGTCGCAGCCCCCCGACCCACCCCGACCCACAGCCCCCACCCACCGACTTGGACTCTGAATCATGACCCTGCACTCCACCCGACGACGCTGGCGAGCCGCGACCGCGGTCGCCGTGGCCGCCGCCTTCGCCCTCACCGCATGCTCCGGCAGCGGATCCGCCGGCCCCGGCGCATCCGCATCCGCGTCGACCGAGACGCCGCAGGACGGCGGCCGCCTCCGGCTCGCCTTCTGGCCCGACAACGCCGCGTTCGCCTGCGTCGACCCCTTCCAGGTCTACTGGATCGAGCACCGTACGGTGATCCGCAACTTCGCGGACTCCCTCACCGACCAGGACCCGGAGACCGGCGAGATCACCCCGTGGCTCGCGACCGACTGGTCGATCAACGATGCCGGCACCGAGTACACCTTCAACCTGCGCGACGACGTCACCTTCTCCGATGGCACGAAGTTCGATGCCACCAGTGTGAAGACCGCCTTCGACAACGACAAGGCCACGGCGGCGGCGGTTCCCGGGGTGTTCGGCGCGAGCTACATCGCCGGCTACGACTCCACCGAGGTCGTCGACGACGACACCGTCGTCGTAACATTCAGCACGCCGAACGCGGCGTTCCTGCAGGCGACCTCCACGACCAACCTCGCCATTCTGGCCGCGTCCTCCTACGCTCAGACTCCCGAGCAGCGCTGCCTCGGTGAGGGCCTCATCGGCTCCGGGCCGTTCACCCTCGACAGTTACGTGCCGGCGACGTCGCTCTCGCTGACCAAGCGCGATGACTACGCGTGGGGCTCCGAGCTTCGCGCGCACACGGGCGCAGCGTATTTGGACGGCATCGACGTGAGCTACGTCGCCGAGGACAGCGTTCGTGTGGGCCAGCTGACCAGCGACGCGATCGATGTCGCGTGGCCGCGCAACCCGTTCACCGAGAACGACCAGGCGTTGATCACCGCCAGCGGCGACACCGTCGAGAGCCGCTCGCTGCCGGGCCCCGCCTCGAACTACTACCCGAACACCAGCGCCGGGCACGTGCTCTCCGACCCGGAGGTACGCACCGCCGTGCAGAAGGCGCTCGACCTGGAGAGCTACTCATCCACGATCTACGGCGCCGACTATCCCGTCGTCTCGAGCATCTTCGACACCACCACCCCGGGCTACGAAGACGAGTCTGAGCTCCTGGCCCATGACGAAGAAGGCGCCGCGAAGCTGCTGGACGACGCGGGCTGGACACTCGGCGACGACGGCTACCGCAGCAAGGACGGCCAGAAGCTCACCATCTCCATCCCCGTCAGCGCCGCGCTGCCCGGCGACCAGCTCGTGCAGGACCAGCTGAAGGCGGTCGGTATCGATGCCGAGCTCAACGTGATCACGGCCGCTCAGCGCAGCGAGGTGCTGAACTCGGGCGACTACGACCTCATCGGCTCCTACCTCACCCGGGGCGACCCGGTCGTGATCCAAGCCATCATCGACAGCCGCTACGCGACGTCGAAGGCCCTGGCCGCGAACCTGCTCTCGCCCGAGCAGTCCGCCGAGGTGCAGGGGCTCGTGGATGCCGGCGGGACGACGATCGAGCCGGAAGCCCGGGCCGCGGTGTACGCCGAGCTGTCGAGCTACCTGCTGGAGAACGCCCTGGTCTTCCCGACCTTCGAACGCGTGCAGCTGGCCGGTTTCTCCTCGGCCGTGCACGGCTTCCGGTACACCTCGGAGGCGTTCGGCGACTTCGCCGACACCTGGCTCGAGAAGTAGCGCCGGCCCGAGGAGGGGTCTGCGACGTAACGCGAGTACGCGAACCGCGACCGACCCCGCCTGAGCCGGAACAATGAGATCCACACCAGCGGATGCCGGTGGAGCGCCTTCGGGACTCCACCGGCTTCCGTGCGTCCCGAACGGAACCGTACGACATGACGTACCCGTCAGCCCCGGACCTCGCCGTCGCCTACCTGGAGGGGGTGGCCGGCGATGGCCGCATCGCCGCGGAGAACGAGCAGGCGTGGCATCGCTACGCGATCGTGCCGAGGATGTTCCGCACCCCGACCGCGGTCGACACCAGCCTCTCGCTCTTCGGCCTCGACCTGGACTTCCCCGTTCTCGTGGCGCCCAGCGCGGCGCACGGCCTCGGCGCTCCGGAGGGCGAGGTCGGTACCGCCGAGGGCGCACATCGAGCCGGCACCGCCGTCGTTCTCAGCCAAGCCGCCTCGCGCGACGTCGAGGATGTGGCCGCGGCGGGGCCCTACCTGCAGCAGATCTACCTCACGGAGGATCGTTCCGTGCTGGTCCCGTTCATCGAACGCACCGTGGCGGCGGGCGCCCGCGCATTGATCCTCACTCTCGATCAGCCCGGATCGGAGTACCAGCACCCGTTCCGGCGGAATGCGATCGCAGGGACGCGGCCGCGGCGACCACCGGTCGACGTCACCGCTCCCGGAGCACGACTCGCCGCATCCGTGACACTGGACGACATCGCCTGGATGCGCGAAAGATCGGGCGTGCCCGTTGTGGTCAAGGGTGTGCTGCATCCGCAGGACGCGGTGGACGCGATCGATGCCGGAGCCGACGGTGTCGTGGTCTCGAATCACGGCGGCCGCCAGATCGGCGGGAGCATCACCTCGGCCCAGGCGCTGCCCGAGGTCGTCGACGCGGTCGCCGGCCGGGTGCCGGTCCTCGCCGATTCGGGGCTTCGGAGCGAGGACGACGTCTTCCGCGCCCTCGCCCTGGGCGCCGATGCGGCGTTGATCGGCCGACCCGTCGTCCGCGCGCTCTGGCGCGGCGGTGCGGATGCGGTCGCCGAGGAGCTGGGCGCGCTCCGTGACGCGTTCGAGCACCTGCTGCGGCTGGCCGGCGTCGCCGACCTCGCCGGTATCCGCCGCGATCACCTCCGAGTGCGCGCGTGAGGGGCTCACCGGCGGAGGTGCCGGACGAACTCGGCGATCGCCGCACCGCCACGATCTTCCGCACCGGGCTCGGGGTGATGATCCGCGGGGCACGGCTGCATCCCGTCGCCTCCGCCGTCGCGATCCTGAGCAGCCTCGTCAACGGCTCGACCATGGTGCTCGGCGCCACCGCGATCGGCTGGGCGACGGACCACCTGGTGCTTCCCGCGTTCGACGGCGACGATGTGGCCGGCGGGGTCTGGTCGGCCGCGTTCCTGGCGATCATCGGCGTCTCGTTCCTGCGCTTGTCCACGATCGTGATCCGCGGCGTCGCGACCGGCTACATGCAGTTCGGCGCGCAGGCTGACACCCGGCGCGCGGTGACGCGGCAGTTCCTCCGCCTCGGTCTGCCCTGGCACCGCCGGCACTCGTCGGGGCAGCTGCTCTCGAACGCGGTGTCGGACGTGGAAGTGCTGTGGCAGCCCATGCTCAACTTCGCGTTCTCCATCGGCATGGTCTTCATGTTGCTGCTCGCGATCGTCGACCTCGCCTTCACCGACGGCGGACTCGCGCTGGTCGCGTTGGTGTTCGTTCCTGTCGTGCTGGCCGCCAACATCGGCTACCAGCGCGTGATCGCCCCGCGCGCCCGCCGCGCGCAGCAGGCACGCGCCGCCGTGAGCTCGCTCGCCAATGAGGCGTTCGAGGGAACGCAGGTGATCCGCACGCTCGGCATCGCCGCCGCGGAGGAACGACGCTTCGACGAAGCGACGGGGGAATTGCGTCGCGCGAACACACGGATGGGGTTCGTCAGCGCCGTGTTCGATCCGGTGATAGAGCTCGCGCCGACGGTGACCGTGCTGGTGGTGCTGCTGGTGGGCTCGTTGCGGGTCGCCGACGGCGACATCAGCACGGGCACCCTCGTGCAGGTGATCTACCTTCTGCTGACGATGGCGCTGCCGCTGAACGTGATCGGCCGCTTCCTCAGCGTGCTGCCGCTGGCGGTCGTGGGCCACGAGCGCGTCTCGCAGGTGCTCGACTCCTCGGAGTTCCCAGCGCACGGCGAGCGTGCGGCGGCGGATGCGGCGGCGGCGGTCGCCGTCAGCATCGACTCGGCCGGGCACGTGTACGACACGGCTCCAGCGCTGGCCGACGTCAGTTTCGAGGTCGAGCCGGGCGAGATCATCGCCGTCGTCGGCGCGACCGGCTCGGGCAAGAGCACTCTGCTCCGTCTGGTCGCCCGCTTGCTCGACGCGCACCGCGGCTCGGTTCGGCACGACGCCGTCGAAGTCGCTGCCTACTCCGCCGAGGTGATCCCGAGCCGTGTCGCTATCGTGCCGCAGACGGCGTTCGTCTTCGACGACAGTGTTCGCGGCAACGTCACTCTGGGTCGCCGGATCGACGATGCGGAGGTCTGGCGCGCCTTGGAGGTCGCCGCGGCCGACGGATTCGTGCGCGCGTTGCCGGAAGGCCTGGACGCTCCCGTCGGTGAGGCGGGGTCGGGGCTCAGTGGCGGCCAGCGTCAGCGGCTCGCCCTGGCACGCGCTCTCGCGGGAGAGCCCGGCCTCCTCGTGCTCGATGACGCGACCAGTGCTCTCGATGCCGAGGTCGAGCGCGACGTCGTCGACGGCCTGCGCCGTCACCTCGGAGCGCAGCGCCCACGCGCCGCAACGGTGGTGATCGCGGCGTCCCGTGCCTCGAGCGTGCGCCTGGCCGACCGGGTGGTCTACCTCGAGCGCGGTCGCGCCGTGGCCGTGGGCCCGCACGCGGAGCTGATCGCTCGGCATCCGGGTTACCGCGCGATCGTCACCGCCTACGACACGACCCTGGATGCCCTCAGCGGTCGCTCCGCGGATCCGGACGGCGAGATCCGGCCCACGGGTCGATTCGGTGAAGGCCCCGAGAACACGAAGGGGGCATCATGAGTGCTCTGCCCGCCGGTACCTGGCCGGTCGTCCGCGCGGGTATCGCCGCGTCACCGGGCGTACTGCGCGGCTGGTGGCTGACCGCTCTCATCGGTCTGATCGCAGCCTCCGGTCGCGTCGCCGTTCCTCTCACCGTGCAGTACGCGATCGACGACGTGCTCACCCCTGGTGGCGAGCGCGGTGACGTCGCTTCCACTATCACCGTCGTCGTCCTGATCGGTTTCGGCGGCGTCGTGGCGGCGGGGCTCTCCTCCCTGCTGATGAACCGCCGACTGATCGCGGCGAGCGAGCGGGCGATCGCCGGCCTTCGCTCGCGCGCCTTCGCTCACATCCTGGCGGTCTCGCCCGCTCGCCTGCCCGCGGAGCGTCGATCGGCTCTCGTCTCGCGGGTCACGAACGACGCCGACACCCTCACCCAGTTCGTGCAGAGCGGCGGGATCACGCTGGTGATCAACGCCGCGCAGATGCTGGTCTCGGCCGCGATCATGCTCAGCTACTCGTGGTTGCTGGCGATCGTGGTCTTCCTGGTCTCGATTCTCGCCGTAGTCGGGATGCGGCTGTTCCAGCGCAGCATCGCCGGCCGCTACCAGGCGGTGCGGACCAGTATCGCCGGGCTGTACGGACGCATCGGCGAGACGGTGCGCGGCGTGGAGATCATCCGCGCTTACGGCGTCGCGGCGCGCAACCAGGCCGCGGTCGACGACGCGATCGAACAGGTGCACGGCGCACAGCTGCGCACGCTGTGGCCCTTGAACGCGAACACCGCCGTCGGCGAAGCCGCGAGCGGGCTGATCACGGCGACCGTCGTGGTCGCCGGCGTTGCGCTGGGTACCGGGCTGATCGGCGGCGGAATCGTCGCGCTCTCGGCGGGACAGCTGGTGGCGTTCCTCTTCCTGATCACCTTCTTCGTGCGTCCGCTGCAGTTCTCGGTATCGATCCTCGGCGAGGCGCAGGGTGCGGTCGCCGGATGGCGGCGCATCCTCGAGATCCTTGCGCTGCCGACCGGTGCGGTCTCGGTGGAGGAGGGCACCGAGCTGCCGTCGGGTGCCGTGCACGTCGCCTTCGACGGCGTGGGCTTCAGCTACAACCCGGGTACGCCCGTGCTGCGCGGGATCGATGTGCGCATCCCCGCCGGCACCCACGTCGCCGTCGTCGGCGAAACCGGCTCGGGCAAGACCACCTTCGCGAAGCTGCTCACGCGACAGCTCGAGCCGGCGGAGGGGCTGATCCGGCTGAACGGCGTCGATCTCGGCACGGTGGCGGACGCGGCACTGGCCCGCCGGGTCGCGATCGTGCCGCAGGAGGCGTTCGTCTTCGACCGCACCGTTCTCGATAACATCGCGATCGCACGCCCGGGCGCCGATGAGGCCACCGTCCGCGGCGTGCTGCGCGGACTGGGGCTCGAGGAGTGGGCGGATGCGCTGCCGAACGGACTTCACACCCGCACCGGGCAGCGGGGCGAGGCGCTCTCGGCGGGCGAGAGGCAGTTGATCGCGCTGGCGCGCACCGCGCTGGTCGATCCCGATCTGCTCGTGCTCGACGAGGCGACGAGCGGCGTGGATCCGGCGACGGATGTGCGGGTGCAGCGAGCGCTCGCCGCTGTCACGCGCGGGCGCACCACCGTCACCATCGCGCACCGGATGATCACCGCGGAGGGCGCCGACACGGTGCTGCTGTTCGCCGGCGGTCGTCTCGCCGAGCAGGGTTCGCACGCTGAGCTGGTCGCACTCGGCGGGCGCTACGCCGCCCTGCATCGGGCGTGGGCCGGAGTGAAGGGCGAGGCGTGAGCGGCCTCGAGGTCCGGCCGGCGCGCCCGGCGGACGCGGAGGCGATCGCGATCGTGCAACTCACGTCGTGGCGCGAGACCTACGGGCGGATGCTGCCCGCGGAGTTCTGGGCCGCGCATCCGCTCTCGGAGACGGTGCAGCGGTGGCAGGGGTGGCTGGATGCGGGCGCGACACCGCCGGTCGCGGTCATCGACGAGGCGGTGGTCGGTTTCGCCTACGTGGGCTCCGCGCAGGCGCGGGGCGGGCATCCGCCGGTGCGAGCGAGGCAGCTCTTCACGATCTACGTGCTGGCGGCGTGGCACGGCCGCGGTGCGGGGCGGCGGCTGCTCGATACCGTGTTGCCGGCCGGCGCGCCGGCCGAATTGTGGGTGGCGGAGGACAACCCGCGCGCTCGGCGCTTCTACGAGCGCAACGGATTCGCGCCCGACGGCGCCACGTTCGCCGACCCCGACTTCGCCGGCCTACTCGAGGTGCGCCTGGTGCGCTGAAGCGGCGCTGTCGGTGCGCCGTCGCGACGCTGTCGTTTTCACCGCGCGCGGGCGGCATGCCACCAGCGCGCGGTGAAAACGACAGCGCGACACGACCGTGCGGTTACAGCACCTCGTTCAGTCGGCCTGTCGCCACGTCGAAGACGAAGCCGCGTACGGCGTCCTTCTTCGGGATGAACGGGCTGGCCGTGATCCGCGCGATCGACTGTCGCACATCCTCCGCCGCATCGGGGAACGCCTCGGGCGCCCACGGCGGCCGGATGCCGGTCTCGGCGCGGATCTGCTCCTTGAACTCGTCGTCGCTGAAGGTGACCATGCCGCAATCCGTGTGATGGATCAGGATGATCTCCTCGGTGCCGAGTAGGCGCTGGCTGATCGCGAGCGAGCGGATCTCGTCCTCGGTGATCACGCCGCCCGCGTTGCGGATCACGTGCGACTCGCCCTCGTTCAAGCCGAGGATGCGGTACACGTCGAGCCGCGCATCCATGCACGCGACGACGGCGAGGTGCTTGCTCGGCGACAGAGGCAGCGGCCCGGTGAAGGCGGCGGCGTAGGTCTCGTTGTTGCGCAGGAGCTCGTCGGTGATGCTCATGATCGGTCCGTTCTGTTCGGCGGTGCGGGTCGGCGGTGGGGCGGCGCCGGGCGAGCGGCGTCCTCTTCACCCTGCGCCTCCCGCCCACGGATATCGAGGGTGATTGCGGAGTGTGACGTGGGGCGCGCTTCGTTACGCGGGAACTGGACGTGGGGGCATCGGCGGGTGAGCGGAGAGGGCAAGTTGCTCCTGAGGACCGCCGCCCCGGCCGCCCCGTCGCCCATGCCCTGCAGTAGAACCCGGACTGGTTCGGCACGTTCGCCGAGGCCTTCGCCGCAGAGTGCGTCGACTATCACGAGTGGCTGCTCGTGGATGGTTCGATTTCGAGCAGTCACCACCGGAGGTCATCTTCTGGTCGCGGAACAGCGCTTCCGCACACGCGCACGGGCACGGCTTCAGTAAGGAATTCGCCCGCGGGGTACTCGGCTGGCCGGAGTCGCAGGGTCGACGCACGGTCAACGGTCGTCGGCATCACGTGATCGACGAATGCCTCGAGCCCGGGCTTCGAGGGCCTCCGCTGCGCTGTTGTTTTCACCGCGCGCGGGTGGCATTGCACCCGCGCGCGGCGGAAACGACAGCGCAGCCGATCAGGTGGCGGGCTGCCAGCCCAGGTGCGGGGCCACGTGGGTCACGATGTCCTCGATCAGACGCAGGTTCTCGGCCAGGCCAAAGGCCGGCGGGAGGAACGCGATCAGCTCATCCGCCTCGGCCACCGCCACGTCGGCGAGCAACTGCTCCACCACGTACTGCGGATCGCCGTGGATCGAGCCGCTGACGGTGAACTTCGCCTCGGGAACGATCCGCGGATCCAGCGCACCCGACGGACGGGATGCCGCTGGTCCCTGTGTTCTGCGCTCCTCGTCGTACGCGGCGTAGAGCCGTGCCGTTTCCGGGCTGGTCGCCGGGAGGATGGAGCGGCTCACCGAGACGCGCGGCACCTCTGGGCCGACGTGCGCCGCGCGGTACGCCTCGATGGCGCGGAGCTGCTCCGCGTTGTAGTCATCGACCGAGCTGGTGAGGATGGTACTGAGCATCAGCCGCAGGCCCTGCGAGCCGATCCGCTCGGCCGATGCGACGGATCCGCCGCCGAACCAGACCCGACCGGGCAGCCCGGCGCTGGCGCCGCGGACCGTGAGATCCAGACCGAGCGGGGTACCGTCGCGGTCGGTCGCCTCGCCGACGCTCTCGCCGCGGATACCGCGCAGGAACGTGGCCAGCCGTTGCTGCGCCTGCTCGCGGCCGTCGTTCACCGGCTGACCGAAGGCGGCGTCGTAGCCGCCCTGACCCGTGCTCAGCCCGAGCTGCAGCCGACCGTCGGTGAGGTGGTCGGCGACACTCGCCGCCTCGGCCAAGAGCACCGGGTCCTCGTAGCGGATGCCGATGATGGCTGTGCCGAGACCGATCCGCTTCGTGTGCTGTGCCACCACTGGCAGGTAGACCAGGGGAGAGGCGAGGTAGTTGTCGAAGTGGCGCTGGTAGACCCAGCCGCGGTCGTATCCGAGATCCTCACCAGCACGGAACAGCTCGATGCCTTCGCGGACCCCGTCGGCGACGCGGCCGTCGGGGAAGGGGACGCGGGTGTGGAACCCGAGCTTCAGTGGGCGGGTCATCGGATGCTGTGTCTGGTCATTGCGGTCTGCTTCCGGGCTCGGGGGTGGACGACGCGACCACTCTGACGCCGGAACGATCGCGGTGGGCTCTGCGTTGCGGAGTGTGTCGAGTGCTACGCCCCGGGTCGCGACGATTGGACTTCGGTCCGCGGAGGTTCCCACACTTCCGTGGATACCCTCCCCTCGGTGCCGACCACCACGCCATCGCGCCCGACGACCATGCCGCGCTCGCCCCTGAAAACGACGGGAACGGGAACGACGGCATCGGATCCCGCTCGTGATCGACGATACGATCGCGACCCCGTACCTGATCCGACCCTTCGATCACGGCGCCGACGTCGAGGTGCACTCGGCCATGAACCGCAACGAAATCGGTGCGATAAACGACATAACCCGTCATAGTGCGTGCATTCTCAGTGCAAGTTCGTCACTCTTCTCTCATCCATCCGCGACGCGATTCGTCTGTTCGCGGCACGATTCCTCTATTCGCGACACGACGAGATACGCCGGGAGGCACGAATGACTTCCGTCATCGGACGCTGGAGCCGCGACGCGGTACTGGCCAGGCTCTGTGCATTCAACGCCATCGATTCGGTCGGCTCCGGGCCCGCCGACCGAGCGCGCCGGAAGATCGACGCACTCCGCACCATTGCCGCGCTCGATGCAGGCGAGATCGACGCCGAGGAGGCGATCATCCGGTTCGGAGCGATCGCGGCCGACGCGGTGCTGGTGCCCGCTTGACGCGCGCGACTTGTCAGCTCAACCCCGCCGTCGAGGCGGCAGCGGCAGCGGCTGACGGAGCCGTTGGGGCAGGCGACGTGGAGCCGGGTCCGTTCTCGTCTTAGCGTTCTCATCGCGGCGTGCCCGAGTGGTCAGGGAGCGGTCTGCAAAACCGTGTACGCGGGTTCGAATCCCGCCGTCGCGTCAGATGATCTATCGGTCTGCACAGGTCGATAAGGAAGAAAGGCATCACATTATCCAATCGGTATCGATCGGGCATGCTCATCGATAGCCGTCTTCATTCGTCACAAGAGATCCGGGTTCTTCGAGAGTCCATAACATCGAAGGAATGAGCACCATTCCAAGCGACAACAGTTGGTTCGAGAGATCGGGGCACGTCGTGCTCGGGACGACGGCACGCTCATTGGGTGCCTTCCCCTCCGGCTGGCGGATGCCCGGGGCTCACAACGACCCCGCCGCGGATGCGCGCGCTCTGGCGCGTCTCGCCCGCACCGCTGAGGCCGCTCACCTCGACTTCGTGTTCATCGGGGACTGGCTCTCGACCGGCCCCGAACTCGAAACCACCGAGCCGTACCTGCTCGCGCGCACCGAGCCGATCAGCACGGCCTCGTTCCTCCTAGCCAAGACCCGACGGATCGGTATCGTCGCGACGATGTCGATCGCGGTGAGTGAGCCGTATTCGGTGGCGCGAATCTCGGCGTCGATCGATCGACTGAGCAGTGGTCGCTTCGGCTTGAACCTGTTGCTCGGCGCGGATGCCCGCGCGCAGGCCAATTTCGGTCGCACGGGCCGGGTATCCGCTCTCAACGTCTTCGACGAGGCGGAGGAGTTCGTGGACGTGCTGCGCGGATTGTGGGACAGCTTCGGGCCGGAGGCCTTCGTGCGAGACGCTCGCCGAGGCCGCCTGATCGATTCCGGCCAGCTGGCTCCGATCGAGCACGACGGCGCTGAGTTCTCCGTGGCCGGCGCACTCAACGTCCTGCGGCCGCCGCAGGGTCACGTGCCGCTGGTTCACTCCGGCACCTCGGTGCGCTCGCGCGACTTCGCCGCCCGTCACGCCGACATCCATCTCGTCGACCCCACCAGCCTCGGTGACGCGATCGAGTTCCACCACGAGATGCGCGGGCGCGTGCGGGCGGAAAGCCGCGACGAAGGTGCTCTCACTCTGCTGGCGCCGCTGATGCCGATCGTCGCGGCGACCCGCGCCGAGGCGTGGGACGTCTACGACCGGTTGGTCGAACGTGTGTCGCTGGACGACACGGATCCGGCGGTCGGGAAGCAGCCCGCGAGCCGGGGGGTCCCTCAACTGCTGCGCTTCATCGGCATCCCACTCACCTCGCACCGCCTGGAGGAGACGGTGTCGCCGACGACGGCGGGCAAATTCAACGCGGCCGGCCGTTATCTGCTCGAGGTGGTGCGCGCCCGTAGCGGGCGAGTAGTCGGTTCGAAGCGGGCGGTGAGCTATCGGCACCTGCTCGTCGCGCAGCTGGTGAGGACGCCGATCATCGTCGGAGCTCCCGAGGACATCGCCGATCACATCGAGGAGTGGTACCGGGCGAGCGCCGTCGACGGCTTCATGATTCTGAGCGCCTACCTGCACGAGCAGTTCGATGCCTTCGCGTCGACGGTCGTGCCTCTGCTCACTGAGCGTGGTCTGTTCCGCGCCGACTACGACACCTCCACCTTGCGCGGCCACCTCGGCCGGCCCGCGCCTGAACGTCGGCCCCGCGTCGAAGCGTGAGCTTCTGCCACGCCGTCGGCCGCTGATGATCGAGGTCCCAGCGGAGAGCGATGTCAAAGAACTGGCAACCCGTTGGCGGAAACCCTTCGCGAGTGCGCCGGTCATGTGTGGTCGGTGCGTCGGATGCGGGTGCGTCGGGTGGTCTTCGGGAGGCGATGTCTTCGGTTGCGTGTGGGGTGTTGGTGGGGGTCGATCTGCCAGGGCGGGGTGAAGTGCGGGATCCCGATGATCATGACGATCCTCCACTGGGTGGGGTGGTGTTCTCGGCGGGCAGGGCGGTGTTGTCGAGGTTGGTGGGGCCATCGTCGGCCCAGTGTCGGATGTGGTGGCCCTCGCTCCGGCGCTCGGGAGCGTCGGCTCGTCGACGGCGGGCCGGTTCGCCGACGCCGTATGACGATCCGAGACGTCCCGGCAGGCGTGCGAACCACGGGCGTCGCTACCGTCGGAGCATGAGTATCCGACACATCGTGGCCTGGCGTCTGAACGCCAATGATCCTGAGACCAAGCGCGATCACGCCGCCCAGATCGCCGAGCGTCTGCTCGCCCTGAAGGGCGTCATCGCTGAGATCGAGGCGATCGAGGTCGGCGGCAACATCGCCGACCCCGAGCGCAACTGGGACATCGCCCTCGTCTCGCAGTACGCCGACCTCGACGCCCTCGGCCGTTACCAGGTGCACCCCGAGCACGTGAAGGTCGCGGCCTTCGTCGGCACCCTGGTCTCGGAGCGCGCGAGCGTCGATTTCGAGCTGTAGCCGCTCACCGCGAGAGAGGGGTTGCCGTTTCTTTGACAGGGCGCTGTCAAAGAAACGGCAACCCCTCGGCGCGGGCGACCGTCACCGCGCCCTTCAGCGCAGAAGCGGTGGCTCGTACGCGCGCACCGGCGGCAGCTCGCCGGTCCACTTCTCGACATCGACCAGCACGTGGGCGCCGCTCGATCCCTGAGCGAGGGAGGACGTGCCGACGTCGCGGGTCAGCACGTTGACGTTGCCGTTGATGCAGTCCGCGAGGTCGGGCCGCGAGTTGTCGTACCAGGCGCCCGTCGGCATCTGAGCGACCCCCGGCAGGACGGCGTCGTCGATGCGCACACCGGCGAGCAGCGATCCCTGTGGACTGCTGACGCGCACGACGTCGCCGTCGACCACATCGCGCGAGTGCGCATCCCGCGGATGCAGGCGGATCGCCTCCCGCCCCGCCACTTTCGTCGAGCGGCTCGCCGAGCCCATGTCGTGCTGGCTGTGCAGCCGGTGACTGGGTTGATTGGCCAGCAGGTGCAGCGGGTAACGCTCCGCGTGAGGCGAGGCCCACCACTGCGTCGGTTCGATCCACCGGGCCTGGCCGGGGGCATCCGCGAGGCCGAAGCCGTCGAGAGTCGCTGAGAACAGCTCGATCCGTCCGCTCGGCGTCTGAAGCGGATGCGCCTCCGGATCAGCTCGGAACGCCGCGAAAACCGTGTCCGAGTAAGGCTGCTGCGGCAGCGGAACCCCGCCCTCCTGCCAGAACTCATCGAACGCCGGCGCGGTCGGCGAGCCCGGCGCCTCCCGCCACTGCGTGTACAGCCGGCGCAGCCATCCGCTCGAATCGAGTCTTTCGTGGAAAGCCGGGCCGAGGCTCATCCGACCGGCGAGCTCAGCGAAGATCGCGAACTCCTCGCGGCTCTCGCCGAGCGGAGCGACGGCCCGGGGCACGGCGCGCAGCCTCGCATCGCCGGCACCCGCTGCGACGTCGTCCCGCTCCAGCGAGCTCGCGATGGGGAGCACGATGTCGGCGTGCTTCGCGGTCGCCGTCCAGTGCGTCTCGTTCACCACGAAGGTGTCCAGCCGGGCGAACGCGCGGCGAAGCCGGCGGAGGTCCTGATGGTGGTGGAACGGGTTCCCGCCGGCCCAGTAGGCCAGCGCGGTCTCGGGGTACCGGTGCCGCTCGCCGTCGTAGCTGAACTCTTCGCCGGGATGCAGGAGGAGGTCGCTGATCCGCGCGCAGGGGATGAACGCGTCGACGGGATTCCGGCCCTGTCCGAACGTGGGCAGCTTCGGCCCGGACACGCCGACGCCGTAGTCGCCCATCGAGCCGTAGCCGTGCCCGAAGCCGCCGCCCGGCAGCCCCACCTGGCCGAGGAATGCCGCCAGGGTCACCCCGGCGAAGACGGCCTGCTCGCCCAGCTCGCCGCGCTGCAGCGCGAAAGCGACGTTCACGAGGGTGCGCCCGCCCGCCATCCGTCGCGCGAGCGAACGGACGCGGTCGGCCGGCGCCCGCGAGATGACCTCCGCCCACTCCGGTGTCTTCGCGATTCCGTCGTCCTCGCCGAGGACGTAGCGGCGCACACGCTCCGCGCCGACGGTGTACCGGGCGAGGAACGCGTCGTCCGCGAGACCCTCGACGACGAGGACGTGGATCAGGGCGAGCATCACGGCGGTATCGGTCGCGGGCATCACGCCGATCCATTCGGCGCCCACATCCGCGAACGCATCGTCGCGCAGGGCCGAGAGCGAGACCACCTGCGTTGTTCGCCCCACCGCTCGGGCGCGGTCGCTCGCGATGTGGCGGTCGTGGCCGCCGGGGACCACCCACGTGTTGGAGCGGCGCATCCCGCCGAAGGTCACCACGAGGTCGGTGTGCTCGGCGATGTCGGCCCAGGAGACCGGCTTGGCGCGCAGGTCGAGGTCGGCCTGGCTGCCGATCACGTGCGGCAGCAGCACCACGCTCGACCCGCGGCTGTACGAGTTCACGGAGCGGGTGTATCCGCCTATCGTGTTGAGGAAGCGGTGCAGTTGGCTCTGGGCGTGATGGAATCGACCGGCGCTGCCCCAGCCGTACGAGCCGCCGAAGATCGCGGAGTTGCCGTGCACGGTGCGGACACGGTCGAGCTCGCCGGCGAGTGCCTCGAGCGCCTGCTCCCACTCCACCTCGACGTACTCGTCGTCGGGGTCGCCGCGGCGCGCATCCGGTCTCGGTCCGTTCTCGAGCCATCGCCGCCGAATGGCGGGGCGGAGCACGCGGGAACGGGCGTGGTGTGCGTCCGCGACGTTGCCGATGGCGGGGGAGGCGTCGGGATCGTCCGCGTGCGGCCTCGCAGCGACCACGTCACCCTCGGCCGACACCTCGACGGTATACGTGCCCCAGTGGGCGCTGGTCTCCACACGCTGATTCATCGTTCGACGCTGGCACATCGAGCCGCCCTCGCGCGAGTTGGTTACGAGTTGTGTTCCGTGCCCTGGGCCGATCGGGGCCGGCGCGCCACATCGCGCCGCCGAGCCCACAGGTCACCGAGTCCCAGAATCGTGGCCACCGGCTTCACCAGAGGGGTCTCACCGAAGCGGTAGTCCTGCGCACGGACCAGTCGTTCGGCGAGGTCGGGCCGGAGCTTCCACAGGTAGCCGCGGGCCTTCTCGGCGTGCAGCGGATTCGAGACGAACAGGATCCGGTCGGCTTCCTCGAGCAGGGGGATGATGTTCTGCACGTTCTGCCAGGTGGTGCGGCTGGCCGTCTCGAGTGTGAGAGGACCCCGATAGCGCCGTCTCGAGCGGGCGTACCGGGCCATGATCGTCGCCTCGGCCTCGTCGCCGCCGACGGCGCCGCCGGTGAAGATCACGACGAGCGGATCCGCATCCGCGGGGATCGAGCGCAGTCCCGCCCGCACGCGGAAACGATTCACGCCGTTGGCTCGATGCCCCGGATTGCGGTAGCCGAACACCACGACGGCGGCGCCGTGGCCGGGCCCGGGCCGCGCCCCTAACCGACGGCGGGACGAACGGGCGTGCGCGATCTCGCCCGCAGCGAAGACAGCGGTCACGAGGACGAGCGCGAAGCGGAGCACCGCTCTACTCTGCGGCACGCTCGAGGTGGCGCAGCCACCGGGTGACCTGTCGCTGCGAGCGCAGCCGCACGATGCGCAGGTGCGGGTGATCACGCGCCGCCTCGGCCACGCGCATCCGCAGCTTCGCCCGCCCGGTCCACCCCCAGCGCACTATGTGCTCGGGGTCGCGGAAGATCGTGTGCAGCGGCGGCTCGACGTTGCCGTTCCAGAGCTCCAGACGGCCGAAGCGTCGTCGCAGAGTGCGCAGGATGAGGCGCGACATGTGCACCCGCACGGAGAGGTCGAGCCAGACCAGTGTGTCGGCGCGCGAGGGCAGCAGCTCGCCGAGCTGGGTGGAGTAGAGCCACTCCGTCGTCCATCGCTGCTCCGCTGTGAAGGCTTCGACCTTCTCGACAAACCCCGGTAGCACGGTCCATTCCGGGCCGTGGAACAGGGAGTCGATCTCGGTGTGCGGCAGCCCGAGTACTTTATCGACCCCGAGCGCGAGCGTCGTCTTGCCCGATCCGGAGGGGCCGGCCACCAGCACCCGGCGCGGTAACGGATGAAGGTCGTCATCCGCACTCAGCGGTCGCGCTGGTCGGGGTCGGAGGGTGCTCTGGATGCGGATGAGGTACCCGTCCGGATCCGCCACCACGAACTGGCGCACCGCGCGCTCGTCGCCGCCGACTCGGTAGCTTTTCGTCTCGACGGGCAGGAACAGCTCGACACCGGCTCGCTCCAGCGCCACGCGTGCCGGCTCGATGTCGGCCACCGTCATCTGCAGATTCACGCCGCGCCCGAAGGGCGCGGTCATCTCCGCGCTGATCCAATCGCGACCGACCCCGAGCTGGTCGAGCATCACGTGCGCGCTGCCGCGGGCGAGGTAGGCGAAACCCTCCTCGGGCCGTTCGTAGCGCACCTCGAAACCGAGCAGGTCGCGCCAGAACGCGACGCTCGTCGCGACGTCGCGGACCAGGAGTTCGGGGACGAGCGTCGGTTCGGTCATCCGCCCATGCTGTCAGGAGCGCGGCCCGGCGACGAACGAGCGGCGCCCGCTCATGCCAGCGCTGCGACCCCCGCTGATCGCGGCGCGCCTCGATGGATACGCCGCGTTGTGTGTCACAGTGACCGTCGGCGTTGCGTGAGCGCGCCCGCCGAGAGGAGGCCACGAGTGAAATTCATCAGGCGCACGATCGTCGTTCTGCTGGCGCTGTTCTGCGTGTTCTACCTCGTGACACGCCCGACCGAAGCCGCGAACGTCGTCGGCGGGATCGGTGACGGCATCGTCGCCGCCGTCAACGCCATCGTGACTTTCTTCACCGCCCTGGCGGAGTGAACCCGTGCCGATCCTCGATCGGTGGTTCGACCCGAATATCGACCAGTACCTGATCGCCGATGAGGGCGAGGTCGTGATCGATGAAGTCCGTCGGCACTGGATGGCGATCGTGGGGCCGCTCGCGCGACTTTTCGTCGCACTGATGCTGCTCTTCCTGGCCATCATGCTGAATTCGTGGGTGAGCTGGATCGCGCTCGCTCTGTCCGTCGGAGTCGCAGCGGAGGCGGGGTACCGGATCCTCGCTCTGCACATGGACCGCTTCGTCATCACGAACATCCGCGTGTTCCGGGTGCACGGCGTGTTCGACCAGCACCTCGCCACCATGCCGATGTCGCGGATCCTCGACGTCGCCGTGCACAAGCCGCTGATCGGCAGGATCCTCGGCTACGGCCACTTCGTCTTCGAGTCCGCGGCTCAGGGCCAGGGTCTCCGCGACATCCGCTATGTGGGCGATCCGAACGAGCGTGATCTGTCGATCCAGCGGGCCATCCAGCGCTCCGGAGTGCGGGGCCGAGTCGGCATCGACACACCGCAGCCGCAGCCCCAGCCGCAACCCCCGGCCCGCTCGCGGCAGCGACCTCCGGGCGAGAACTCGACGGACCCGCTCGACCTGGACTGGTAGCCCGTTCGGCGTCCAGTCGGTGCGGTCACGCCTCGAACACGGCGAGCCAGCGGATGAGGATGCGTTCGAGGGCCGCGCGGTCGGCGGTGGTCAGCACGTCGACCAGTCGGTGTTCGTTGGCGATGTGCTCCGCGAACGCCGCGTCGATGGTGGTGACGCCCGCCGGTGTGAGCGCAACGATCCTCCGCCGCCCGTCGAATTCGGCGGCACGACGTTCGACCAGCCCGGCGGAGACGAGGCGGTCCAGACGCTTGGTCATCGCGCCGGTCGTCACCATCGTGTGCTCGGCCAGTTCGCCGGGGGCCAGCTCGAACGGTGCGCCCGCGCGGCGCAGGGTCGCCAGCACGTCGAACTCGCCCTCGCCGAGTCCGTGCTTCGCGTAGACGGGAACGATCTGGGCGGTGAGGTGCGCCGCGACGCGATGCAAGCGGCCGATCACGCCCTGCGGGTCGACATCGAGTTCCGGGCGCTCGCGCCGCCACTGCGCCTGGATCCGGGCGACGCGGTCGGATTCAACTGTCATGCCCGACACTTTACCTTCCCGGGAAGCTAAGATAGCTTCCGTGGAAGGTAAATGGCGCTGGATTCTGGTCACCGCGATCGCCCCGATCGCGTGGGGGTCGAACTACTACGTCACGCGGCAATTCCTGCCGGTGGGCGATCCGCTGTGGGGCGCGACCCTGCGCGCACTGCCGGCCGGGCTCATCCTGCTGCTGATCGCACGGGCACGCCCGCACGGCGACTGGTGGTGGAAGTCATTGCTGCTCGGCTCCGTGAACGTCGGAGCATTCTTCGTATTGATCTACGTCGCCTCGCAACTGCTGCCCTCGAGCGTCGCCTCCACGATCATGGCGACCTCGGCAGGTGCGCTGCTGCTGCTCGCCTGGCCGTTGCTCAATGAGCGCCCGACGCTCGTCGCGGTCGGCGGTGCCGCCTTCGGCTTCGCGGGGGTGTGTCTGCTGCTCACCGGCGTCGGCGGGCGCGTCGAGCCGTTGGGCGTGGTCGCGTCGATCGTAGCGATGCTGATGTCCTCCGTCGGCTTCGTGCTCACCAAGCGATGGGCGCCGACCGCGTCCACGATCGCCGTCACGTCGTGGCAGCTGCTGGGCGGGGGAGTGCTCTTGCTGCCCTTCGCGATCGTGGTCGAGGGTGCGCCGCCGGCTCTCGACGCCGCAGCCGTGGCGGGCTTCGCCTATGTCAGCGTCATCGCGACGGCCGTCGCGTTCGTCGCCTGGTTCGGCGGTCTGCGCCACCTCCCCGCGGGGACGGTCGGTCTGATCGGGCTGCTGAATCCCGTCACCGGCGTGCTGCTCGGTACGCTGCTGGCCGCCGAGCAGCTCCAACCGCGGCAACTCCTCGGGATCGTGCTCGTGCTCGGCGGTGTGCTGCTCGGCCAGCAGCGCGGCCTCAGACCGAGGCGCGCACCTCGCCCGGGATCGCGGCCAGCAGCTCCCGCGTATACGGATGCTGCGGCTCGCGATACAGCTGTTCCGTCGCACCTTCCTCCACGACCCGGCCCTGGCGCATCACGACCACACGATCCGCGATCTGGCGGACGACGGCGAGGTCGTGCGTGATGAACAGGTAGCTGAGCCCGAGCTCACCCTGCAGATCGACGAGGAGTTGCAGGATCTGCGCCTGCACCGAGACGTCCAGTGCAGACACCGGCTCGTCCAGCACGAGCAGCTCGGGCTTCAGAGCGATGGCGCGTGCGATCGCGATGCGCTGGCGCTGGCCGCCCGAGAGTTCCGCCGCCGTTCGGCTCGCGATCCCCGGCGGCAGGGCGACCTGCTCCAGCAGCTCCGCAACACGGCGGCGACGCGCGGGCTGATCGCCGTGGCCGAAGGCCCGCAGCGGCTCTGCGATGATCTGCTCGATCGTGAATCGCGGATCCAGTGACGCGTACGGGTTCTGGTACACGAGCTGTACCCGCGAACGCAGGGTCCGCAACCGTTCTCCGCGCAGCGACGTGACGTCGTCGCCGCCGATCTCAACGCGTCCAGAGCTCGGGTTCGTGAGCCGCACGGCGATCCGCGCGGTCGTCGACTTGCCCGAGCCCGACTCGCCGACGATGGCGAGCGTACGGCCGCGCGGAACGGTGAGTGAGACGCTGTCCACGGCGGTCAACGTCGATCTCCCGCCGCCCGGGCGGTGCACGCGGAAGGTCTTGCCCACGTCGTGCAGCGCGAGCGCGGGAGGTCCATCGGGGGGAACGACACTTCTCGCCGGTTGCAGCCGACCGCCGGAGAGGGAGGGAGCCGAGGTCACGAGGCGCTTCGTGTACGCATCCGCCGGCGCCGCGAGAACCGCGCGCGCCGAGCCCTCCTCGACGATCTCGCCTCGGTTCATCACGATGATCCGGTCGGCCCGATCCGCCGCCACGCCCAGGTCGTGCGTGATCAGCAGCACGGCGGTGCCGCTCTCGGCGACGAGAGAGCCGAGGGTGTCCAGCACCGTCCGCTGCACCGTGACATCGAGCGCCGAGGTCGGCTCGTCGGCGATGATCAGCTGGGGCCTGCAGGCGAGCGCCACCCCGATCAGCACGCGCTGGCGCATCCCTCCGGAGAGTTCGTGCGGATACTGCCGTGCGCGAATCTTCGGCTCGTCGATCCCCACCCGTGCGAGGATCTCGACGGCGGCGATCGCCGCCTCGCGCCTCCCGGCGAGCTTGTGGATCCGCAGAGCCTCGGCGATCTGCTCGCCGACGCGTTTGCCCGGGTTCAGCGACACGGTCGGATCCTGCGGCACCAGCCCGATCTGCGAGCCGCGTACCGAGCGCAGTGCGGATTCGCCCAGCCGTGCGACGTCGCGACCGTTCAGCGCGATCACACCACCGGTACGCCGGCCGCCCACGGGGAGCAGGCCCAGCAGCGCGTGCGCCGCGGTCGTCTTGCCGGAGCCGGACTCGCCGACGATCGCGACCGTCTCACCGGCGCGCACGTCGAACGAGATGCCGCGCACGGCGGGCACCGTGCCGTGCGCCGTGCGGTAGTCGACCCGGAGGTCGCGGACGGAGAGCAGGATGGTGTCGGAACTCACCAGCGGTCCTTTCGTTCACGGTCGAGCGCGCGGCTGATCCGGTTGGCGGAGAGCACGAGCGCGAGGATGATGAGGCCGGGCAGAGTGGTCAGCCACCAGCCCGTGGCCAGGTAATTGCGGCCGTCGGAGACCAGGGCGCCCCATTCCGGAGCCGGCGGTGTCGCGCCGAAGCCGAGGAAGCTGAGTGCCGAGATCGACAGGATCGCGGAGCCGAACTCGAGGGTCGAGAGCACCACGATCGGTCCGATCGAATTGGGCAGCACGTGACGCCACAGCACGTGCGGCCAGCGCACGCCGTTCGCGGCAGCGGCCTCGACGTACAGCGCGGTGCGGACCCGTAGCACCTCGGAGCGCATCACACGGGCGAAGGACGCGACGGCGGCGACTCCGACGGCGATCGCCACGTTCACCATCCCGAAACCGAGCGCCGTCACCAGGATGAGCGAGACCAAGAGACCGGGAACCGAGAGCAGCACGTCGACGACGCGCATCAACACCTCGTCGAGCAGCCCGCCGACGAAGCCGGAGAGCGTGCCGAGCAGCGTGCCGAAGACGAAGGCGACCAGCAGAGCGACGCCCACCGCGGTCAACGAACTGGAGGCGCCGTAGACGACGCGGGCGTAGAGGTCGCGGCCGAGTGCATCCGTGCCGAACCAGTGTTCGGCGTTCGGCGCTTGGAACTTGTCGGCGGGCACCCCGTCGATCGGGTCGAACGAGGTGAACAGGGCGGGCGCGAACGCCCAGGCGAGGGCGATCACGATCGCCAGCACCGAGAGGATCAGCCCGGGGCGACGCAGGAACCAGCGCAGTCGGCCTCGCGGCGCATCCTGCGGGCGTTCGCCTGCGGCCGTCTCGGCCAGCGCGGTGTCGAGCGTCGGCGCCGCCGGGGTGCGGGCCGCGAGAGTGTCGGTCATCAGGGTCCTTCGAGTTCAGGCCGCGACGCGGCGGATGCGCGGGTCGACCAGCGGATAGACGAGGTCGACGATGAGATTGACCGCCGCGAACGCGACGGCGGAGAGCACAACGACGGCTTGCACCACCGGGATGTCCTGCGCGTTGACGGCGATCTGCGTGATCCGACCGATTCCCGCGCGCGAGAACACGGTCTCGATCACAACGGCGCCCGCGACGATGTTGCCGACGGTGAGCCCGACCAGAGTCAGCGTGGGGATCGCGCCGTTGCGGAAGGCGTGCGCGAGGTGCACCCGCACGCGCGAGGCGCCCTTCGCCTTGGCCGTCTCGATGTACGGCTGGTCGAGCACGTCGAGCAGGCTCTTCGCGAGCACCTGGGCGTAGACCGCCGCGGTCGGGATCGCCAGCGTGATCGCCGGCAGCACGAGCGATTCGAAACCCTCGTTCCCGAGTGCCGGGAAGATACCGAGCTGGAACGAGAACAGCTGCAGCAGCACGAGGCCGACCCAGAACGTCGGGACCGACATGCCCAGCGGCGGCAGCGACAGCAGCGCCTGCCGGAGCCACGGCAGCTGCGTATACGTCGCCAGCACTGCGAGCCCCACCCCGAAGACGATCGAGAGCAGCAGCGCAAGACCGGCGAGCATCACCGTCTGGGGGAGAGCCTCCGCGAGACTGGCGACGACGGGCACCCCTGTCGCGATCGAGGTGCCCAGGTCGCCGGTGAGGAACCGGCCTCCGATCGTCAGATACTGCACGATCAGCGGCTTGTCGAAGCCGTAGCGCTCGTTCAGCGCGGCCACGATCGACTCGTCGAGGGCGACGTTGCCGCCCGAGGCGTTCTGATCGGCGTTGTTCAGCTGCATCGAGACGGGATCGCTCGGCAGCAGGTAGAGCAGGAAGAACGTCACGGTGTACGCGGCCCAGACCACGAACACCGCATTGAACACCCGGCGGAGGAGATAGCGCGGCACGATTCCGCACTCCTT
Source organism: Microbacteriaceae bacterium VKM Ac-2855 (assembly GCA_013204985.1). Classification (GTDB taxonomy): domain Bacteria; phylum Actinomycetota; class Actinomycetes; order Actinomycetales; family Microbacteriaceae; genus Rathayibacter. The sequence goes on along the minus strand of JABMLG010000001.1, from coordinate 784,126 downwards.
TCAGCGCCTGGTCGGCGCGATCAGGCCGGGCCGACCCGCGCGGGGTCGGCCCGGCACGAGCGGAACTACTCCTGGTCGACCCACACGTCGGAGAAGTTCGCCCACCACGGCGTGGTCAGCCAGAGGCCGTGGGCCGAGGTCGATAGGGCCCAGATCTGCGAGGATTCGCGGATCGGCACGGCGTAGGCGTTCTCGACGAGCAGCTTCTGCACCTGGGCGACCAGCTCGGCCCGCTTCTCCGGGTCGATCTCGACGGTCTGCTGCTCGAGCAGCGCGGTCACGTCGGGGTAGGGATCCACGCCCTGCCGACGCAGCCACCAGCTGTAATCGGGGTGGTAGTTCGACAGCAGCACATCGGCGTCGGGACGGGTCAGATTCCCGTACTGGATGTCCCAGTCCAGGCCCTGCTGCGACTCGGTCGCCTCGGCCTGGGTCACCTGGGTGATCAGGAATTCGATCCCGATCTCCTTCAGTTGCTGCTGGATCAGCTCCAGCGGTACCTGGTCTGCGGCGCTGGCGTACTTCAGTGCGAGGCTCAGCCGGGCACCATCCTTCTCGCGGATGCCATCGCCGCCGATCGTCCATCCGGCGTCGTCGAGCACCTTCTTCGAGGCCTTCGGGTCGTACGCGAGCTCATCCGAGAGATCGATGTACTGCGGGACGCCCTCCGAGATCACGCTCGTCGGCGCGTGGTCGTACGTACTGTAGGCCGTGTCGATGATCTCCTGCCGGTCGATGCCCGTCTGGATCGCCTTGCGCACCGCCGGGTCCGACGGCACGGCCTTGGTATAGTTGAAGTAGAACGACGGCACGACGCCACCGGATGCACGGGCCACGATCTCGGAGCCGGCGGCGGTGAGGCGGTCGATGTCGAGTGCTGGCACGGTGTTGATCGCGTCCAGCTGGCCGCTGAGCACGCTGCCGACGCGCACGCTGTCCTCGGGCACGAGCTGGAAGGTGAGCGTGTCGACGTAGGGGCGGCCGGCGTGGTCCTGGTTCGGCGACTGCCACGCGTAATCCGCGCGGGCATCGAGCACGACCTTCTGGCCTTCGACGATCTCGGAGATCACGAAGGGGCCGGAGCCGATGACCCCTTCGGCGCAGCGCTGCTCCGGGGTCTTCGTGGTGATCGTCTCGGGGGCGATGATGCCGAGCGGCTTCTCGGCGAGCGCCTGCTCGAAGCCGGCCTTGGGCGCGTCGAAGTTCACCGCGATCGTGTAGTCGTCGGTGATGTCGGAGCCCGCGTAGCCGAGGAGGTAGGCCGAGGCCTGCGAGGACTTGCCGAGCTTGCCGAGTTCGAGGGCGTTCTCGAACGTCAGCTTGACCGCCTCGGCGTCGAACGGTTCGCCGTTCGAGAAGGTCACACCCTGCTTGAGGTGGAACACGTAGCGGGCTCCGTTGTCCTCGATCTCGTAGCTTTCGGCGAGCCACGGCTCGATCGCGCCCGTCTCCTTGTTCTGCTCGAGCAGATTGTCGACGACGGCCTGCTGCACGTACGGGACGTACGGCGTCTGGGCCGCGTCGAAGCAGGTCGTGAACGCGGCGACGCCGACCGCGAAGTCGCCGCCGCTGCGCGGTTCGGCGGATGCGCTCGGCTCGGCGTCCGCGGCTCCTCCCGCAGCGCAACCGCTGAGGGCGAGGGTGGCGAGGAGGACGGAGGCGCTGACGACGGCGGATCGCCGGCGGCGTCGAGGCGCGAGGGTACTCTGGCTGTGCATTTCTACTTCCTGGTAGCTCGATACTGCGGGGAACGATGGGTGCATCGGTCTCGTCGTCGTTGCCGCGGCGACGAGGCCTCCTGAACAACACTCGCCGGTCGGTGTCGAGTTCTCTCAGCCGGATTGCGGATTGTGACGAGTGCGTCGCCGTGTTGCGCGCCGGCTTCGACGTCGTGCATCTGCCGTGCCGAGACTCGTGTACAGCGGGACGATCCGGTCCCGCTCCACACGAAGGAGCCATTTCATGACCGATCTCGATCTCGATCTCGCCCGGGCGGGCATCCGCTCGGACATCGCCGCGACCCTGCGTATCCTGGGCGCTCGCGGTTTCCAATACGGCCTGGCCGGTCACGCCACCGTGCGCGACCCGGGCGCGGAGGAGCGCTACTGGGTGAACCCCGCCGGCGTTCCGTTCGAGCACACGGATGCGACCGACATCGTGCTCGTCGACGGCGAGGGCCGCGTCGTCGAGGGCCGGCACGAGGCGCACGGCTACCAGAGCCAGGTCGAGGTGCACCGGGCGCGGCCCGATCTGTCGGCCGGGCTGCACGTGCACTCGTTGCACACGTTCGCGTGGTCGAGTCGCGGCGGCCTGCTGGACCCGCTGACCACCGACTCCGCCTGGCTCGACGGGCTGCAGGCCTTCCGCACCGGTTTCGATCAGCCGGTGACCGAGGCCCTCGGTGCCCGTGCGCGGATCCTGATCCAGCGTTCGCACGGTGCGGTGACCTTCGGCGAGAGCATCGCCGAGGCAGGTTTCTACTTCCTCTCCATCGAGCGCGCGGCGCAGACGCAACTGCTGCTCGAGGCGGCCGGGCGCGCGGACCGTGTCGACGAGGCGACACTCGCGAGCTGGAAGCTCTCGCCGGCCGGCGCGGCCGGGCAGTTCCGCGCCCTCATCGACGCGGACGTCCGAGCCTGGGAGAGCCGCGCGGCCGTGTTCGCGTGAGGTGGGCGGGCCGTCACCCGGTGGCGGTGCCGCTCACACGGAGCCCGAAGCCCGGGTTGTCGAAGAGTGTCCGTTTTTGCGGTGATTGCGGACGTTTCTTGACAACCCGGGCTCAGACGTTTCTTGACAACCCGGGCTCGCGACAACCCGCTCAGGCGTACAGCACCTCGCCGCGCAAGTCGGCCGGCAGCACCGGTTCAACGGGCGGCAGACCGAAGTGATCGCGCAGCGTCGAGCCTTCGTACTCCTCGCGGAACAGCCCGCGGCTGCGCAGGATGGGCACCACCACCTCCACGAGCAGTCGCGCGCTCTCGATCCCTCGCCCGGGGAAGATCACGAAGCCGTCGGCCGCGCCCTCGCGGAACCAACGCTCCAGCTCGTCGGCCGCCTGCTCCGCCGAGCCGACGAAACTGTTGTGGCCGAAACTCGTCAGGTACACCTCGAGCACCTGGCGGAGTGTGTAGCCGCGCTCGACGGCGAGGTCGACGAAGATCTGCGGTCGGCTCTGGCGCCGAGACAGCGTCGACGTGTCGACGAAACGATCGGCCGGGATGCGCTCGTCCAGCCCGATGTCCGTGAAGTCGGCGCCACCCAGGGTCTCGGCCAGCGCCGGGATCGCCTTCTCGAAGTCGAAGTCGCCGAGGCGGTCGCGGTACAGCCGCTTCGCCTCGCTCTCGGTCTCGGCGACGAAGAGGTTGAAGCCCGGCAGCACGCTGACCGAGGCGGGATCGCGTCCGGCATCCCCGATGCGGCGCTTGATGTCGCGGTAGAAATCCTGCGCCTTGTCGCTGGAGGTGGCGGCGGTGAAGATCACCTCGGCGTTGCGGGCCGCGAACTCGCGCCCGGGCCCGGAGGAGCCGGCCTGTACGAGGACCGGCCGACCCTGCGGCGACCGCGACACGTTCAGGGCACCGTCGACACGGAAGTGCTCGCCCTCGTGGTGGATCTCTCGCACGCGATCGGCGTGCGAGTACCGGCCGTTCTCGCGGTCGATCGCGATCGCATCCGGAGCCCAGCTGTCCCAGAGCTTCTTCGCCACGTCGAGGAACTCCTCGGCTCGGGCGTAGCGCGCGAACTGATCCGGGATCTCGTCGTACCCGAAGTTGCGTTCGCCGGCCGAACTCGTCACCAGGTTCCAGCCGATCCGGCCGCGGCTGATGTGGTCGAGCGAGGCGAACTGCCGGGCGAGGTTGTAGGGGTCGCTGAATGTGGAGGACGCGGTGCCGATCAGCCCGACCGTCGAGGTCCGCGCGGCCAGGGCCGAGAGCAGCGTGATCAGCTCCAGCGGCCCGAACGGTCCGTCCTTCGCTCGATCCTTGTGCACGTTGACGCCGTCGCCGCGGATCACGGCATCGAGCGCCCCGCGTTCGGCGAGTTCGGCCAGCTCGACGTAGGGCTCCAGCGTGTTCACGTCCTCGACCCTGCTGTCCGGGTCGCGCCAGCCGCCGAGGCCGGCGATGGGGCTGAGCCAGAGGCCCAGGTGGATCTGTCGCTGCGTGGTCATCGTTCATCCTCCGTACAGCGCCGTTCGAAAGGCGGCGCAGCAGACAGCATCCAGGCCACGCCGTCCCCGCGTCGCGCCGAGGTGGTCACGTCGCGTCATGTGACCACCGGATGACGTGGCGCTTGCGTCGGCGGCCACGGATGTGTCAGCGCGCGTCGGTCAGCGCGCGTCGCGTCCCGATCGCCGCAGCGTGAAGCTCACGAACAGCAGCAGGGCGAGGGCGGCGGCAGCCGCTGCGACCAGCGGAACCGCCTCCGGCCCGGCGGCGGCGAGCGCGGTCGCGCCGAGGATGGGGGCGAGCGCGATGCCGGCGTACATGGCGGTCGAGTACCAGGAGAGGGTGATCCCGGCCGCTCCGGGGTCGATCGCGACGAGGCGGTGTTGCAGCGGCAGCGCGGCGCCGCTCGCGGTCACGCCCCAGAGGGCGAAGAGCACCGCGGAGCCTGCGAACGAGGTCGCGACGAGGGGGAGAGCGGCGAGGATGAGCGCCTGCCCGCCGAGGAAGACGACGGCCGAGACCCGGTTGCCGAAGCGGTCCGTCGAGGGTCCGGCCAGCACCGTACCGACGATCCCCGAGACACCGAAGATCAGCAGCAGTACGGCGAGCCCGGCGCCGTCTCCGCCGGTGGCACCGGCCGTGATCGCCGAACTGAAGATGTATACCGCGTTGAAGCCGGCCAGAGTGAGTGCGGTGGCTCCCAGCACGGTGAGGATGCGCCCCTCGCGGAGTACTCCGAGCCGTCGGCGCAACGAGACCGGGTCACCGATCGGCACGTTCCGGATGACGAGGGCGATGACGACCGCGAGGACAGCCGCGAGGGCGGCCAGGAGGAGCAGGGGTTCGCGCCAGCCGCCGTCGGCCGCGAGAGCCGTGCCGACCGGTGCGCCGAACGCCGTGGCCGCGGTGAAGCCGACGCCGACGAACGCGATCGCTCGTCCGCGTTGCGCGGCGGGGGCGAGACTCGCGGCCGCGGCCGTCGCCGGCGGCACCAGGGCGGCGCCGCCGAGTGCGGCGACGACGCGGCCCACGGTGAAGAGGCCGAGGTCGGAGGCGGATGCCGTGATCAGCGTGCCGAGGGCGACGAGCGCGAGCCCGCTCGCCATCAACGTGGTCCGCGAGAGCCTCGGGAGCAGGATGGAGAGCGCGGGAGCCACGACCGCGACGACGAGCGAGTACGACGTGATCGAGAGGCTCACGGCGCTGGGCGTCACGGCCAGAGACCGAGCGATGGAGGGCAGCAGGCCCGCGATGACGAAGGCGTTGGTACCGACGACGAAGAGCCCGCCGGCGAGGACGGCCAGTCGCGGATACAGGCGCGCCCCGGCCGTATTCGGATACGATTGTTCGATGAACGTCATACGGATGACCGTAGCACTGTTTGATCGGCATCGAACGATTGTGGCTCGATGAGCGCCGAGTATCCGGCGCCCGACATCGACGGCATCGAGCTCGTCGATCTGCTCCGGGTGCTCGCCGACCCGATCCGTCTGCAGATCGTGCGGGCCCTCGCCGACGGCCTTCCGCATCCGAAATCTGCGACCGACTGGGGTTTCGACGTGCAGAAGTCCACGCTCGCGCACCACTTCAAGTCACTGCGCGAGGGTGGTGTCACGCTCACCATCGTCGACGGACGCACCCACGCCATCCAACTGCGTCGCGCCGAATTGGACCACCGCTTCCCGGGGCTCATCGCCGCGATCGTCGCCGGCGACTGAGCGCCGGCGACGGGCCCGTCTACAGCTGCGAGTGCGCGTCTACAGCTGCGAGTGCGCGCCGAGGTGGTGCCAGGTGCGGTTGTGGTAGACCAGCGGCGCGGCCTCGGCGGCGTCGTCGGGCAGGTGCGCCTCGAGTGCGTGCACGGCGACGACCGTCGACGAACCCGCCTCCATCCGGTTGATCACCGTGCCGCGGATCCATGCGGCGGCCCCGGGGAAGTACGGCTCGCCGCTGGGCAGACGGCTCCAGATGGAGGTGTCGGCGAAGCGGTCGATGCCGCTGGTGGCGCAGAGCTTGGCGAGATCGAGTTGGTCGGCGCCGAGGAGGTGTACCACGAGGGTCTCGGCCTCGCGGATGGTCGGCGAGCTGGAGGACGAACCCGACAGCGAGAAGACGAAGAGCGGCGGCTCCGCGCTGACGGAGAACACGGAGGTCGCGGTGAGGCCGACCGGGCCGTTGCCCGCGTCGGCGGTGATGACGGCGACGCCCGCGGCGTGGTTGCGGAAGGCGAGCTTGAACTCGTCCGCGGAGAGCCCGGCGAAGGCGTGACGCGGTGCGTCGTCGGACGGGATGGAGGCGAGGCCGCTGTGGCTCATGATGCTCCTCTGACTGCGGGCGGGCACGATCACTTCTACCTTCCACTGCAACGTCCATCGGCTCGCCAGCATTTCGCAATGTGACGCATTCCGTGGTCGCGCCGATGCTCCGTTTCCGTCGCGCGGAATCCGATCGTCCCAAACATGAAGAAATTGTTTAGGCAAGGCTTACCTACTTAACGCTACCGTGGCTGCCGGTCCCTGTCACCGAATCCAGGAGCGAACCGTGTCACAACTTCTGTCCTCGTCCACCGCCGACGAGTACCGCGCCGTCGTGCGCGACGCTGTCGATCGCGTCGCCGACCGTCTGCGGCGCGCCGAGCAGCCGTTCTCGGGCGCGAGTCGAGCCCAACTGCAAGCGTTGGTCGACGCCGTCGACCTCGACGAGCCGGGTGCCGGCACGGCCTCCGCCCTCGCCGAACTCACCGACTACTACTTGCCGAACGCGATCTGGTTCCACGATCCCGCGTACGTCGCGCACCTCAATTGCCCGATCGTTCTGCCTGCCGTCGCGGCGGAGGCGGTGATCGCGGCGGTGAACCCCTCCCTCGACACCTACGACCAGTCTGCGATCGGCACGCTGATGGAGCGCCGCCTCATCGAGTGGACGGCGGGACGGATCGGCTACGCCGACGGCGACGGGGTCTTCACCTCGGGCGGCTCCCAGTCGAACCTGTAGGCACTGCTGCTGGCGCGCGAGGCCGTGATCAGCGGCATGCCCGGCGCCGATCGGAGCGAGATCATTCGCCGGCTGGTCGTCGTGGCCACCCACTCGAGCCACTTCAGTGTGCAGAAGTCGGCGCTGCTGCTCGGCCTCGCCGAGGATGCGGTGGTGACGGTTCCGACCGACAGCGACGGGCGGATGCGCGCCGAGACCCTGGCGCCGGCGCTCGCTACGATCCGTGCCACCGGCCGCGTGCCGATGTGCGTCGTCGCCACGGCCGGCACGACCGACCGCGGCTGCATCGATCCGCTGGACGCGATCGCCGACGCCTGCGACGCGGACGGCGTCTGGTTGCACGTCGACGCGGCCTACGGCTGCGGGCTGCTCGTCTCGCTCCGGCATCGCGGCCTGCTGGCGGGCATCGAGCGTTCGCGCTCCGTCACGGTCGACTTCCACAAGAGTTTCTTCCAGCCCGTCTCCTCCAGCGCGATCGTGGTGCGCGATGCGGCCGATCTCGCCGCGATCGCGTGGCACGCGGATTACCTGAATCCGCTCGAGAACGAGGAGCCGAACCAGGTGGACAAGTCGCTGCAGACCACACGTCGCTTCGATGCCCTGAAGCTGTGGACCACCCTGCGCTCGCTGGGCGCCGACGGCCTGGGCGCCATGTTCGACGACGTGCTCGCGCTGGCGCAGGGCGTGCACGCGCTGGTGGCTGAAGATCCCGAACTCGAACTGGTCGGCTCGACCCAGCTCAGCACCGTGCTGTTCCGCTACCGTCCCGCCGATCTCTCCGCCGAGGATGCGGATGCCCTGGTGCCGCTGATTCGTCGTGTGCTGTTCGAATCCGGTCGCGCGGCGGTCGCGAAGACGGTGATCCACTCCCGCCCGACCCTCAAGCTGACGCTCCTGAACCCGGAGACCACGATCGAGCAGGTGGCGGCGGTGCTCGACCTGGTGAAGGGGGCCGGAGCCGCACTGCGAGAACGCGACGACCTGCTCGCGTTCGAGGCGGTGCAGCGATGAGCGGGCGCGTCTACGACCTTCTCGGAGTGGGCATCGGGCCCTTCAACCTCGGGCTGGCCGCGCTGGCCGCGCCGCTCGATCTCGACGCCGTCTTCCTCGACGCGAACGACGGCTTCCGCTGGCATCACGGCATGATGATCGAGGGCGCGACCATCCAGGTGCCGTTCCTGGCCGATCTCGTCACGATGGCGGATCCGACGTCGGAGTTCTCGTTCCTCAATTACCTCAAGCGCACGGGGCGGCTGTACCCGTTCTACATCCGCGAGAGCTTCTATCCGCTTCGCGCCGAGTACGACGCGTACTGCCGCTGGGTGAGCGAGCGGTTGACGAGCCTGCGCTGGGGGCGCACCGTCACCGCCGTACGCTTCGATGAGGCGGACGACATCTACGTCGTGGCCGCGACCACGAGCGATGGCGTCGAGGAGTTCCGGGCCCGGCACCTCGCGATCGGTACGGGCACGGCGCCGGTGCTGCCGCCCGCGCTGCAGGGTCTCGGCAGCCGCGTGCTGCACAGCTCGGAGTACCTGCACCGTCGGGACGAACTCGTCGGCGCCCCCTCGATCACGATCGTCGGGAGCGGGCAATCGGCCGCCGAGATCTACCGCGACCTTCTCGAGAGTATCGACGCCCACGAGTACCGGCTCGACTGGATCACCCGCTCGCCGCGGTTCTTCCCGATGGAGTACACAAAGCTCACCCTCGAGATGACCTCGCCGGAGTACACCGACCATTTCCACGGCCTGCCGGAGGGGCTGCGCGATCGGCTCGGTCGCGAGCAGCGGGGGCTGTACAAGGGCATCAGCGGCGATCTGATCGACGAGATCTACGACACGCTCTACCGCAAGAGCGCTGCCCGTCCCGTTCCCACCACGCTGCTCACCGACACGGAGGTGCGCAGCGCGCGCTGGGACGGTGAGCGATTCACGCTGGGGCTCCGCCACGACCAGCTCGATGAGTCCTTCGAACGGGAGACGCACGCGATCATCGCCGCGACCGGCTACGCAGCCCGGATCCCGACCTTCCTCGATCCGATCGCGGACCGGATCGATCGCGACTCCCGGGGTCGGCTCGCCGTCGCTCGCGACTACTCGATCGATCACGGCGAGCGCCGCCTGTTCGTGCAGAACGCGGAGGAGCACACGCACGGGCTGACCGCGCCGGATCTGGGCTTCGGCGCGTGGCGCAACGCCAGCATCCTGGCCGCGGTGATGGGGCGCGAGGTGTACGCGATCGAACGGCGGATCGCGTTCCAGGAGTTCGGTGTACCCGCCGACGCCCGTGTCGAGGCGGTGGTCCGATGATCTCGACGACGACACGCTTCGAGCGCGCAACCGTCGCCGGTCGGCTCAGCATCGAGCCGCTGGCGCTCGAGGATGCGGCACTGGTGCAGTCGTGGCTCGCGCATCCGAACTCCGCGTTCTGGCAGATGACCGAGCTGAGCGCGCTGGAGGTGCGCGACTACTTCGCGCAACTGTCGGCGGATCCGGATCAGCAGGCGTGGCTCGGCCGGCGCGACGGCGAGCCCGCCTTCCTGGTCGAGAGCTACGACCCGGCTCGCGTCCTGCTGAACGGCATCCATGATGCGCTGCCGGGCGATGTGGGGATGCATCTGCTCGTCGCACCGCCGACGGGTGAGCGGGTCGGCGGTCTCACCTTCGCGGTGATGGCCACGGTCGTGGCCTTCCTGTTCGAGCGCCTCGGTGCCGAGCGGATCGTCGTCGAGCCGGATGTGCAGAACCGGCGGATCGCAGCCAAGAACGCCGAGGTCGGTTTCCGCATCCTGCGCGAGATCGAGCTGCCGGGCAAAGTCGCCCACCTCTCGGTTCTCGAGCGGGAGCGGTGGGCGGAGGGAGCGGCAGCCGGGCATCTCACCCCCGGGATCATGGCCGTGGCGCAGCGCCACCTGGTGGCGAAGGCGATCGCGGAGTTCACTCACGAACGCCTGCTCGCCCCGCGTGAGGTCGGGGAGGGCGCCTTCGTGCTGCCGATCGGCGACGGTGCGACGCTGTACAGCTTCGACGCGCGCCGCTTCGCGCTGGAGCACTGGGTGATCGACGAGTCGAGCCTGATCCGCGTCGTCGACGGTGCGCAGCAGCCGTTGGATGCGCGCGAGCTGGTGCTGGAACTGCAGGAGACCCTCGGAATCCCGGATGCGTTGATCGCGACCTACCTCGAGGAGATCACCTCCACTCTCGCGAGCGCCGCCTTCAAGCTGGCTGTTCCTCATCCGGGCGTAGACGTGCTGGTCGACGCCGATTACCAGAGCATCGAGGCCGCGATGACGGAGGGGCACCCGGGTTTCGTCGCGAACAACGGGCGCATCGGTTTCGGACTCGACGAGTACCGCGCGTACGCGCCCGAGACCGGGGCGACGTTCCGGCTGATCTGGCTGGCGGCCCGGCGTGAGCTGGCGACACTCACGCTCGGAGACGGCGTCGAGGAGAATGATCACTACCTGGCCGAGCTCGGCCAAGACGTCCTCGACGCTTTCGCCGACCGGTTGCGGGTGCGGGGACTCGACCCGCTCGACTATCGCTACCTCCCCGTGCATCCGTGGCAGTGGCAGCACCGGATCGCGATCACCTTCGCGGTCGACCTGGCCCGCCGCGACCTCGTGCACCTGGGTGAGGCGCCCGACCACTACCAGGCCCAGCAGTCGATCCGCACGATGTTCGACCGCAGCGACCCGACGCGCTCGTACGTCAAGACCGCGCTCGCGATCCAGAACATGGGCTTCCTTCGCGGCCTCTCACCCGCCTACATGGTGCCGACCCCGGCCATCAACGACTGGGTGGCCGAGCTCGTCCGAGCGGATGCGACGCTGCAGGCCGCCGGCTTCTCGATCCTGCGCGAACACGCGGCGATCGGCTACACGGGCGACGTGTACCACCGCACGGCGAAGCCGTCGCCGCATCGCAAGATGCTGGCCGCGCTCTGGCGCGAGAGCCCCGTGCCGCGGCTCGGCGACGGCGAGCGCGCGGCGACCATGGCTTCGCTGCTGCACCGGGATGCGGACGGCCGTTCGCTCGCGACGGCGTTCATCCGCGCGTCCGTTCTCGCACCCGAGGAATGGCTCCGCTCGTATCTGCGCGCGTACCTGCTCCCGCTGGTGCACTGCCTCACCGTGCACGACCTCGCCTTCATGCCGCACGGCGAGAACCTGATCCTCGTGCTGCAGGATCACGTGGTCACCCGGGTCTTCATGAAGGACATCGGCGAAGAGATCGCCGTCCTCGGCACGCGGCCACTGCCGGCCGAGGTCGAACGCGTGCGGCAGGTGGTCGATGACGTGGAGAAGGCTCTCGCCGTCTTCACGGACGTCTTCGACGGGGTGTTCCGCCACCTCGCGGCGATCCTCGATCACGACGGCCTGCTGCCCGAGGCCGAGTTCTGGCGTCTCGTGGGGGAATGCATCGACGAGCACGCCGAGGGGCACCCCGAACGCAACACCCGCATCGATCTGCGCAGCCCGCGATTCGCGCACTCCTGCCTGAACCGCCTGCAGCTGCGCAACACGCTGCAGATGGTCGACATCGCGAATCAGTCGGAGTCGCTGATCTACGCCGGAACGATCGCCAACCCGATCGGGCGCACCGATGGCGTCTGAGGTGCGCCGCGACGAGTGGGGCATCCCGTCGCTCTGGGCCGACACCGAGCTGGAACTCGCGGAACTGCAGGGACGCGTCACCGCGAAGGACCGCGCTTGGCAGATCGAGACCGACCGCTGGCGCGCGGAGGGGCGACTCGCCGAACACCTCGGCCCGGCGGAACTCGAGTGGGATCGCTTCGCGCACCGGTCGATGCTCGCCGACACGGCTCAGCGCGCCTACGCCGAGCTGAGCGCCGACGACCGCGCGTGGGTGGCCGCGTACGTGCGCGGCGTCAACGCCGGCCTCGAACGCGGGCGTCAGCAGCCCGAGTTCGAGGACGTACCGTTCGACCCCGCTCCCTGGCCGGACTGGGCCCCGCTCGGGGTGTTCCTGGTGAATCACATCCTGTTCTCCACCTTCCCGCACCTGCTCTGGCGGCAGCACGTCGCGGACACCCTGGGCGAGGCGGCCCTGGCCGTGTTCGGGGCGGAGGGCGGCCCCGGCTCGGGCAGCAACGCGTGGGCCCTGCACGGCTCGCGCACCGCCTCCGGGCTCCCGCTCCTCGCGGGCGACCCGCACCGGCTGCTCGAGATGCCGGGCGTGTACCAGCAGATCGGCCTCGCCTGCCCCGAGTACGACGCGATCGGGCTGGCCTTCCCCGGAGTCCCGGGTCTGCCGCACTTCGGGCACACCGGTCGGGCCGCCTGGGGAGTGACCAACGCTCTCGCACACAGCGCCGAGCTCTTCCGGGAAACGTTGCGCCCGGGTGAGTCGCTCGGGCCCGACGGCTGGGAGCCGACGCACGAGAGCACGGTGCGGATCCGCATCCGCGGTGCCGGCTCGGAACTGCTGCACCGCACCTCGACGACCCGCGGCCCCGTGATCGTCGAGGGGGAGCAGACGTACAGTCTGCGCCTGCCCGCACGAGTCGTGGGCGACCTCGGCTTCGGCGCCCTGCGACCGCTGCTGCGGGCCCGCGGCGCCGCCGATATCGCCTCGGCGTTCTCCCGCTGGGTCGACCCGGTCAACCGCGTCCTCGCGGCCGACGACAAGGGCTCGGTGCTGCGGATGACGGCCGGCCGACTGCCGCAGCGCGCCCGCGCCGAACGGATGCTGCCGCACGACGCGGCCACGGTTCGTACCGCACCGTGGCGGAAGCTGCCCGAGCCCGACGCCGTCACCGGTGCAGCCGTCGACGCCAACGAGCGCGACGCCCTCGACCTCGGGGCCGGCTACGCCCCGGACCACCGCGCCCGCCGCATCCGCACACTGCTCGACGCGGGTGAGCCCGTTCATCCCGACACCCTCATCGACGCAGGCCCCCTCCTCGCCCTCCTCGTCGACCTCACCCCGCTCTCGCTGCGGGCCGAGGTGCACCGGCGCGAACTGCTCGCCTGGAATCGACGGATGGACGCCGACAGCCGCGGCGCCGCCGTCTTCTCCGCGTGGCGCTCCGGGCTCGTGCGCCACCTGATCGCGCAGCCGGCACTGCGCGCGCTGCACCGCCCGCACGGTTTCGGCCCGCTCTTCGATCCCTGGCTCTCGCTCCCGGGTCGAATCGCGGATGCACTGCCGCGGCTGCTGCACGGTGCCCTCGACATCGACGGGCGAGCGGTGGCGCTCGCCGCGTTGAACGAGCTCGGCCCCGTTCCCGGGCGCTGGGGTGACTCGCATCGACTTCCGACGGCGCCCGGCCTCCCGACGGTTCCGCTCGGCGGCGACACGGAGGCGATCCGCTGCACGTCCTCCGTACCCGGCGTCACCGATCTCGCCATCCGCGGATCCGTCGCCCGCTGGGTCTGGGACCTCGCCGATCGCGATGCCTCCCGCTGGGGCGTGCCGTTCGGGGCCTCCGGCGACATCCGGAGTCCGCACTACGCGGACCAGCTCGATGCCTGGAGCCGCGCCGAGACCGTGTCCGTCCCCGTCTCGATCCAGGAGTTCGCCCGATGACCAGAACCACCACCGGCCGGCTCGTCACCGGCGCTCCCGGCGATGTCGTGTATCACCGGTCCGTCCAGGGATTCGGCGACATCCGGATCACCGTGCTCGATCCCGACGGTGACCTCGATCTCATCCACGGCTGGGTGACGCAGGAGCGCGCCCGATTCTGGGGCCTCGGCGACCTCAGCCGCGACGAGTTGCGTCAGACCTACGCATTCGTCGACTCGCTGCCGTCGCACCACGCCTTCGTGCTCCGGCGCGACGGCGAGCCGATCGCGCTCGTGCAGACGTACGAACCCGAGAACGACCCGGTCGGGGCGTACTACCCGGTCGAACCGGGCGACGTCGGGGTGCACTTCTTCCTCGGCGGGCGAGGCGCGCCCATCGCCGGGCTGACCACGCGAGTCGTCGCGGTACTGGCCGAGTTCGTGTTCGCCGAGCCCGATGCGCACCGCGTGGTCGTCGAGCCCGACACCGGCAACGAAGCGGCGGTGGCTCGGATGCGTCGGGTCGGTTTCGAACTGGGCCCGGTCATCGAACTGCCCACCAAACGTGCCCAGCTCGCATTCCTCACCCGCAAGACCGCCGGGCGGCTGAGGGAGGGGTTGTCACCGCGTCCGACCCCCGTCACGCTGGAACCATGAGTACTCACGAGCGCGAACTCGAGCAGGCCATCCGCGATCTGCTCGCCGCGCGGGCGATGAGCGCGACCGCCTGCCCGTCGGAGGCGGCTCGTCGCGTGGGTGGAGACGAGTGGCGCGATCTGATGCCTGCCGCACGCGATGCGGCTCAACGTCTCGTCGACGCGGGTGAGATCGATGTGACGCAGCACGGCGAGGTGGTCGAACTCGCGTCCGCGCGCGGACCCATCCGGCTCCGCCGCCGCCTCGGCTGAGCACCGAACTCAGCTGAGCACCGTGTCAGCTGAGCACCGAACCCAGCTGAGCACCGTGTCAGCTGAGCACCGTGTCAGCTGAGCACCGAACTCAGCAGCAGGCTCGTCTCGCTGTTGAGCACGCCCTCGGTCGAACGGATGCGCCCGAGCAGTCGGTCGAAGTCGGCCAGCGTCGCGGTGCGCAGTTCGGCCACCAGGTCCCAGCCGCCGTTGGTGGTGTGCAGCGACTCGATCTCGGGGAAGCCGCGCAGACGCCGGATCACCGCGTCCGTCGCTCGACCCTCGACCTCGATGAGCGAGACGGCGCGGATCGTTTGCGGGTCGCGTTCCTCGCGCACGCGCACCGTGAATCCCACCACGACGCCGTCGGCCACCAGCCGGTCGAGCCGGCTGGTCACGGTCGCTCGAGTCACGTCGAGGCGGCGGGCGAGCGCGGCAACGGATTCGCGTCCGTCGGTCCGGAGCGCGGCGAGCAGCCGCCGATCGAGGTCGTCGAGATCGGACATACGCACATCGTACGATCCAGCTATGCATTCTGTGTGATCAGCACGCAGAAATGCCGCCGGATGCGTCTTGCTGTTTCACATCGCACACTTCTAGCGTGGCATCCGTGTCAATCCAAGCCCCATCCTCGGTCGTGCTCGTCCGCCCGCGCCGTTTCCGGCCCAACCCGCAGACCGCCTCCGACAACGTGTTCCAATCGCTGGATGCGAGCCGTGATGCCGACGTGCTCGCCGCCTCCGCGTATCGCGAGGTCACGGCGCTGGCCGACGCTCTGACGGCTCTCGGTGTCACCGTGCACCTCTTCGACGACGACGACGAGCAGCGTCCCGACAGCGTCTTCCCCAACAACTGGTTCTCGACCCACAGCGGGGGCCGGGTCGCATTGTTCCCGATGTTCGCCCCGAATCGACGCACGGAGCGTCGCGGTGACATCGTCGAGATGCTCAAGCGCGAGTACCGCGTGCAGGACGTCGTCGATTACTCCGGGCTGGAGTACGACGACATCTTCCTCGAGGGGACCGGCGCGATGGTGCTCGACCACGTCTCGAGGCTCGCCTACGTGTCGCGCTCCTTCCGCGCCGACCCGCTGGCTCTCGAGCGGTTCTGCACGCACTTCGGCTACGAACCGATGGCATTCGACGCGGTGGACGACTCCGGGTTCCCGATCTACCACACCAACGTGATGATGTGCATCGCAACCGAGTTCGCGCTCGTCGGTGCCGCCTCGATCGTCTCGCCGCCCCGTCGGGACGAGGTGCGCGAGCGACTCGCCGCGCCCGGTCGAGTCGTGATCGAGCTCGACGCGGCGCAGATCCGCGCCTTCGCCGGCAACGCGATCGAGCTCCACGGCAGCGCTGGGCGCGTGCTGGCGCTGTCGACGCGCGCGCACGCTGCGTTGCGCCCGGAGCAGCTCGAGATCATCGAGCGATCCTGCACAGTGCTGCCCGTCGACGTCTCGACCATCGAGCTCGCCGGAGGTTCGGTGCGCTGCATGCTCGCCGGTATCCACCTGGATCCGCGTCGCAACGCGATTCCGGCGGGCGCAGCGGCCACCGTGGCCGTAGGTTGAACGCATGGCAAGCGACGCAGTCGTCCTCAACGTCCCCGGTCCGCACGGCGAGCGCGCCGTGCGGCTCTCGAGTCCGACTCGGGTGATCTGGCCGGAGCCCGGCATCACGAAGCTCGATCTCGCGAACTACCTGATCGCCGTCGGTGACGCGTTCGTGCGCGCCAACGGCGATCGTCCGGTCTCGCTCCAGCGTTTCGCGGGCGGGATCGACGGCGAGCAGTTCTACTCGAAGAATCCGCCCAAGGGTGCGCCCGACTACGTGCGGGCCGTCACCGTCACGTACCCGAGCGGGCGCTCGCATCCGCAGCTCGTGATCGACGAGCCGGCCGTCGCGGTCTGGGCCGCGCAGATGAACACGCTGATCTTCCACCCGTGGGCCTCGCGCGCGGAGGACTCGGATCACCCCGATGAGCTGCGAATCGACCTCGATCCGCAGCCGGGCACCGACTTCGCCGACGCGATCCCCGTGGCTCTCGCCCTGCGCGAGTTGCTGGCCGAGGTGGGCTTGACGGCCTTCGTGAAGACGTCGGGCAATCGTGGTCTGCACGTGTTCGCGCCGATCGTGCCCGAGCAGGAGTTCCTCGATGTGCGGCACGCGGTGATCGCCGCCGCGCGGGAGCTGGAGCGGCGTCTGCCGAACACCGTCACCACGGCCTGGTGGAAGGAGGAGCGCGGAAAGAAGATCTTCGTCGACTTCAACCAGGCCAACCGCGACCGCACGATGGCCGGCGCCTATTCGCCGCGCGCCATCGCGCACGCGCCCGTATCGTGCCCGCTCGAGTGGGACGAGTTGGAGAACGCCGATCCGACGGCGTTCACGATCATGACGGTGCCCGATCGCCTGCGATCGGTCGGCGACCCGTGGCAGAGGATGCACGACGAGCCCGGTCGGATCGATGCGCTGCTCGGCTGGTGGGAGCGCGACCTCGCCGGCGGGCTCGGAGAGCTGCCCTTCCCGCCCGACTTCCCGAAGATGCCCGGCGAGCCGCCTCGCGTCCAGCCCAGCCGGGCGAAGAAGCCCGAAGCCTGAGCCGGCGCGAGGCCGTTCGAGTCGCGGCGCACAGACGCAGGCTCAGTCGAGCACCTCTTTCAGGTCGTACTTCGTGGGCACCTCGAGCTGCTCGAAGACGCACGAGCGGGGCTCCCGGTCGGGTCGCCACCGCTCGAACTGCACCGTGTGCCGGAAGCGTGCTCCCTCCATCTGGTCGTAGCGCACTTCGATCACCCGTGTCGGGCGCAGGCGCACGAACGAGGTGTCCTTGCCCGCCGAGAAGCGGCTCTTCTCGCCCTCGCCGCGCACGATCTCGCCGTTCTCGTCGCGCAGCACGTCGTCCGCCAGCTCGTCGATCAGTTCGCTGCGTCGTACGGTGGTGAAGGCGGATGCACCGCCCACCATCCGCAGCTCGTCGCCGTCGTAGAGGCCCAGCAGCAGCGAACCGACGCCGACGCCGCTCGCGTGGATCCGGTAGCCCAGCAGCACGACATCGGCACTGCGGTGGTGTTTCGCCTTCAACAGCACCCGCTTGCCCGGCGCGTAGACCGCGTCGAGCGGCTTGGCGACCACGCCGTCGAGCCCGGCGCCCTCGAACTCGACCAGCCACCGCCGCGCGATGTCGGCATCCTCGGTGGTTCGGCTCAGGTGCACCGGATGCGGCAGCGCACCGATCACGTCCTCCAGCTCCGAACGCCGCACCGAGAACGGCTCGTCCATCAGGCTGCGCTCACCACGGGCCAGCAGGTCGAAGCCCACGAACATGGCCGGCGTCTGCTCGGCGAGCAGTGCCACCCGACTCGCCGCGGGATGGATCCGCTGCGAGAGGGCCTCCCAGTCGAGCCGCTGCGCACCGTCCGGTCCTTGAGCGAGAACGATCTCGCCGTCGAGGATGCACGGCTCGGGAAGCAGCGCCGCGAACGCCGCGACCAGCTCGGGGAAGTAGCGGGTGAGCGGCTTCGACCCTCGGCTGCCGATCTCGACGCTCTCGCCGTCGAACACGATGATCGCGCGGAAGCCGTCCCACTTCGGCTCGAACGAGAGGCCCGCCCGGTCGGGCACGCCATCCACCGCCTTGGCCAGCATCGGAGCGATCGGGAGGGTGAACGGCAGCGTCATGAGTCGATCATGGTGCCATCGCGGGCGGCTCGTACACCTCTGGGAGTACCTGCGATCATCCGCCCGGCGGGCGCCGCGTCCAGCTTGCAGGCGTACCGTGCTGGTATGACCAAGAAGTGGCTCCGTTGGACTCCTGCCGTCGCCGTTCCCGCCGTGATCGCCGGCCTCGTGATCGCCGTGCCGATGTCGGCGAACGCCTCCTCGGATCTGCCGGAGAAGTCCGCCTCCGAATTGCTGCAGTTCGTGCAGTCGAGCGATGTGACCTCGCTCTCGGGCACGATCAACCAAACCTCCGACTTGGGAGTGCCCGACCTGTCGGGCCTCGGCTCGGACGGCGCGACCAGCGCTCTCGAATTGCTCACCGCGGACCACGAGGCGCGGGTCTACCTCTCCGAGGGGGTCGGCGCCCGCGTGCAGGTGCTCGACTCGATGGCCGAGCGCGACCTCATCAGCAACGGCACCGATGTGTGGCTCTACGACTCCGAGCAGAAGACGGCGGTGCACTCCTCCGTCCCGCAGTACGAGAGCGGCGAACCGACCCTCCCGGAGACGGTGCCGACACCGGCTGAGCTCGCTGATCGCCTCCTCGCCGCGATCGACCCGACGACCACGGTCGCCGTCGGATCGAACACCGCCGTCGCCGGCCGCGACGCCTACGAGCTCGTCCTCTCGCCGAAGTCGGGCGATACGCTCGTGGGTTCCGTCGGGATCGCTGTCGACGCCGAGACGGGAGTCCCGCTGAGTGTCGCGGTGACCGCGAGCGGCGGGACGAGCCCGGCGTTCAGCGTCGGTTTCAGCTCGGTGTCGTTCGAGACGCCGGACGCATCGCTCTTCGCGTTCACGCCGCCTGCCGGCACCGAGGTCACCGAGAAGGTCGTTCCCGAGCGTGACGCCCCCGCCGGTGACGCCTCCGGCCCCGGCGCTTCCGGCAGCGACGCTTCCGGCGCCGAGCCCACCGTCACCGGCGAGGGCTGGAACGCCGTCGTCGAACTTCCAGGTGGCGACACGTCGTTGATCGACAACCCGCTGCTCGACCAGGTGATGACCGCCACCGACTCCGGCCACGTGCTGCAGACCGCCCTCGTGAGCGTCCTCGTGACCGATGACGGTCGCGTGTTCGCCGGCGCTGTGCCGGCATCGGCGCTCGAAACCGCAGCGCAGCGGTGACCGACGGCCTCGCGGCCGGTGACCTCGCGATCGAGACGACGGGCCTGACGAAGCGTTTCGGCCGGCAGACCGTCGTCGACGGTCTCGACCTCGCGGTACCCCGGGGCGCGGTGTTCGGGTTCCTCGGACCGAACGGTTCCGGCAAGACGACGACCATCCGGATGCTGCTGGGGCTCGCGAACGCGAGTTCGGGCGGCATCCAGGTGCTCGGCGGCGCCATGCCGGCTCGAACCGCCGAGGTGTTGCCGCGCGTCGGGGCACTGGTCGAGGGGCCGGGCTTCTACCCGTATCTCTCCGGCACCGCCAACCTGCACCGGCTGGACGCCGCCGATCGGCACGCGGATCCGCGCACGCGGCGGGTGCGCGCCTCTGCAGCGCTCGAGCGCGTCGGCCTGAGCCACGCGGCCGGCAAGAAGGTCGGCGCCTACTCGCTCGGGATGAAGCAACGGCTCGGCATCGCCAACGCCCTGCTCAGCCCGCGTGAGCTGATCGTGCTCGACGAGCCCACGAACGGTCTGGACCCGCAGGGCACCCGCGAGGTCCGTTCCCTCATCCGCACGCTGAACCACGACGGCACCACGGTGCTCGTCTCCAGCCATCTGCTCGCCGAGATCGAGCAGATCTGTACGCACGCCGCCATCATGCGTGCGGGAGCGCTGGTCGCCCAAGGCAGTCTCAACGAACTGCGCGGCGGGGGAGCCCCGGTCGTGTCCGTGCTGACTCCGGATGCGGATTCGGCGGCCCGCGAACTCACCCGCCTCGGCCTCGCGCCTCGGGTGGAGGACGAACGGGTCACGGCCGACGTTCCCGACGGCGTTCAGCCCGAGGACCTCGCCGCCGCACTCGTGAACGCGGGCGTGCGCCTGCGCGGCTTCGGCGTCGAGAGGGCATCCCTCGAGGACCGCTTCGTCGCACTGACCGGGGAGGGCTTCGATGTCGCGCATTGAAACCAGGCGATTCGCGTTCGCAGGTCTGCTCGGCTCGGAGCTGGGCATCCTGTACCGCCGTCGTCGAACGTGGGCGATGTTGGCCGCGCTCGCCGCGATCCCCATCCTGCTCGCCGTCGCGGTCAAACTCACCTCCGGTCCATCGACCGGGCGCGGCCCATCGTTCCTCGACCAGATCAGTCAGAACGGCTTGTTCACCGGCTTCGCGGCCGTCACGGTCGCGATCCCGCTCTTCCTGCCGCTCACGATCGGCGTGGTGGCCGGGGACACCATCGCGGGCGAGGCGGCGGCCGGAACACTGCGCTACCTGCTCGTCGCTCCGGTCGGCCGCGTGCGACTCCTGCTCGTGAAGTTCGTCTCCTCGGTGATCTTCGCCTTCAGCGGTGCCCTCGCCGTTATGGTGACCGGGGCGGCGATCGGCCTGGCGTTGTTCCCGATCGGACCGGTCACCCTGCTCTCGGGCGACACGATCGGCATCGGCGAATCGTTCCTCCGCGCTCTGCTGATCGCGCTGTACGTCACGCTCAGCCTGATCGGCCTGTGCGCCGTCGGGCTCTTCATCTCGACGATCACCGACGTGCCGGTCGGCGCGATGGCCGCCACCGTCGTCGTCTCGATCGCGGCGCAGATCGTGGGCGCTCTGCCGCAGCTTGAGTGGCTGCATCCGTGGCTGCTCACGCAGTACTGGCTGAACTTCGCCGATCTGCTGCGCCAGCCGTTGTACTGGGACTCCTTCGGCCAGAACGCGCTCGTGCAGCTCGGATACGTCGCTGTGTTCGGCGCCCTCGCGTACGGCCGTTTCACGACTCGCGACATCCTCGCCTGACGAACGGAAGGGACGGCACTTCGTCGGCTGGTGAGCGATGACGTGCCGTCCCTTTCAGAACCGGAGCCGAGTGCTACGCGGCTGCGATGGCGAAGCTGACGGAGCCGTTCTGGTCGACCTGCGCGTCCAGGATCTTGTCGCTCAGCGCGACGGAGGCGGCGATGTCGAGGAAGACGCGCGCGCCGTCCTGCTCCACGACGGCGTCGCTGGTCTGAGGCGCGGGAGCGACGGCGACGGCGAAGTTGCGGGCGTCGAGATCGTTGCCGCTGATGCGCAGGCCGCTTTCGTGAGGCAGCTCGGTCTGCTCGGTGATGGTCTTGACCACGGTGCTGGCAGTGTCGGTGAGAGTGAGCATCGATCGTTCCTTCCGTAGGCCGGGGTCGTCCCCGATGAGGTGGCTACGCTTCCGAGAATCCGCTCGTGTCTCAAGTCCGTCTCGCAGACGTCCAGGCCTTTCCCACCTGGAGGACTTTTCGGCCCACCTGGAAGACTGGTCGGATGCGAACCGTCGACGCCTGTCCCTGCGGCAGCAAGCTGCACTACTCCGAGTGCTGCCGCCCGGCCCATATCGGTGATCAGCCCTCACCGACCGCCGAGCGACTGATGCGCTCGCGCTACAGCGCGTACGCGCTGCACTTCGACCCGTACCTGCTGGCCAGCTGGCATCCGACGACGCGTCCCGCCACGATCGAGTTCGACGACGACTTCTCGTGGCGTCGGCTGCAGATCGTCGACGTCGCCAGGGGTGGAGAGGCAGACGACGAGGGCATCGTGGAGTTCCGAGCTTCCTACCGCACCGACGAGGGCCTGGGTCTGCTGCATGAACGCAGCGCTTTCATCCGCGAGAACGGTCGCTGGTTCTATCTCGACGGGACGATCCTGGCGGAGTGACGCACAAGCTCCACGCGGATGCCTACGCTGGGTTCATGGCCAAGGAATTCAGCCGCGAGGCCGACGCCTCCCGCTTCGCGATGCACCTCGACGGCACCCTCGTCGGCGTTCTGGACTATCACGAGAACGGCGACAGCATCTCGCTCGTGCGTTCGTTCACCTCGCCGCCCTACCGCGGCCGGGGCTTCGCGGCGGAGCTGGTCGAGTGGGCGGTCGCCGACATCGAGGCGGCGGGCGCGCAGCGCATCGTGCCGATGTGCTGGTACGTCGGTGCCTGGTTCGAGAAGCACCCCGAGAAGTCGAGCCTGCTCGCCTCCTGAATGTGCATCCTCGCTTCGCGCTGATCGCTCGGCTCAGTGCGTCGACGGCAGGGCGGCGTCCAGCACGAGTTCGCGCAGTTCGGGCGTCGACAGGTGCAGCACCCGGAACACGGTGCCGTGGCCGGGGCTCGGCGGTTCGGCCCAGAGCGCGAACCGCGTCGCCCTCCACCGCGACGGATCGATCGCCAGCACCGCCGAGTGGACGCCGGGTTCGTTCGCCTGGGCCTCGAGTGCCGATCGCGCGTGCACGGCGTATTTGTGCGGATCCGCATCCGGGGGGAGGGCTTCGTCGACCCGGCTCGCGAATCCTGGTACGTCGGTGAAACGGGGACCGGTGATGATGGAGTCGCCGATCCACGTCGAGACGGGCGGCCGGCCGAAGTCGGCGACGATTCCGCCGAAGCCCGCACCGCCCCATAAGAAGCGCGCCGCCTCCTCCGGGTCGCGCCAGAGGTAGAAGGGCGCGTACTCGTTCACGGGTTCGCCGTCGGCGACGTCCCGCACCAGATAGGCCTTATAGGCGAGCCCACGCCGCTCGTCGAGGGCGTGACCGCGCGAGGCCACGCGCTCGCGGATCACGGACATGTCGTAGTCGGCGGGGAGGGGAACGCGGTAATGAATGGCGAGCACGAGACCGACGATACGCCGACCTCCGTCGCCGGTGGCGTCAGTGCTCACCGAGCTTCGTCAGTGCTTACCGAGCTTCGTCAGTGCTTACCGAGCTTGTAATAGCCGCAGAAGGTGACGTTGCTCTTCGGGACCCCGCGGTCGTTCACGAGGTGCCGTCGCCCACCGGTCGCGAGACCGGATTCTCCGACGACGAAGGCCGAGACCGTTCCGGTGGGCGGTTCGAGGGCGCGAAGCGTCTCGAGAGCGGCGGTGCCGGGTCGTGCATCGGCAGCGCGCACCACCCAGCGCACCGTCATGCCCTCGGGAGCATCGGTCTCTTGCACGTCGGCGAGATCGGGCAGTTCGATGATCGCGTCGCCGACGCTGTCGCGGGGCATGTCGCGCAGGATTCCCGCGACCGCCGGCAGACCGGTCTCGTCGGCTACGAGTAGCTGCCGGTCGGCGGGAACGGGGGAGTAGCCGCAGCCCTGGTCGATGAACGCCACCGGCGTTCCCGGCTGCACCGTGCGCGACCAGGGAGCCGCGACTCCCGCATCGCCGTGCACCACGAAGTCGATGTCGATCTCGCGCTCGAGGGCGCGATAGGCGCGCACGGTGTAATTGCGGATCACGGGCCGGGTCGACCGCGGCAGCATCAGGTACGCAAGATAGCCGCGCGTGTCGATCTTGTCGGGGAGGCGATCGAAACGGGTGTCGTCGCTCGTGGGAATCGCCAGCCGGAACCACTGGTCGAAGCCGCGGTACTCGAAGCGTTCGAGATCGGGGCCGGTGATCGTGACGCGCACCATGTGCGGAGTGACGTACATCGAGCGCACCACTTCGGCGTGCACGAGTCCGCTCGGGGCGTGGGTGATGGCGATATTGCTCACGGCGAGGTTCCTCTGACTGGCGGGCTGGTGAGGTTACCCTAACCTAAGTGAGACCGCGACGCGACAGTCGATCAGCGGCTGACGAGCGGATGCATCGCCGCCAGCTCGCGACCGAGCCCGATGTCGATCAACCTCACCCGCCCGGCCAGCGCCGCGGCGGGCTCGAGCAGGAGCCCGGCCTTGATGCCTCCGAAGGTGACCGTCAGATCGGCGGGCAGAACGTTCGGATCCGGAACACTGCCGTCGTCCGGATGGATCCCACTGGGCAGATCGACGGCGACCACGAGCGGACCATCCGCCGCGGTCACGACGCTCAGGAGGGCCGCCACGATGTCGCGCGGCAGACCGCGCAGCGCGGGGGCTGCCGTCGCTCCGGTGCCCAGCAAGCCATCCACCACCAGATCGCAGCGCGCTGCGAGGGCAGCGACCGCGATCGGATCCGGAACCACCTCGCTGCAGCCCTCGTCGAGGGCGACGGCCAGGCCGGCTCGATGCACCCGCGATCCGGCGCGAACCAACCACACCTCCGTCCCCGACGCCGCGAGGAAGGCCGCAGCGAAGAGGGCGTCACCACCGTTGTCGCCGGAGCCGAGCAGCACCAGTACGCGCGGCGGGCGACTCCGATCGGGCCTCGCGGCGAGCAGCAGTTGGATCTCGCGCGCCAGGGCCGTGGCCGCACGCTGCATCAATGGTTCGCCGGCTCTGAGGTGGACGGACTCCGCCTGCCGTACCTGTTGCGCCGAATACCCCAGGAGCATGAGCCCACTCTGCTGCGTGCGACGGGCGGAGGCAACCGCTTGCCCACCGGTTAGGGTTCTGCCATGGCCGAGATCGTGGACTACGCCCTCCGGTGGAGGGTCGAGCCGACAGGCCCCGCGTTCGCGACGATGTCGAGCGAGCTGCTGCCCGGCCGTCGCGATGGTGCGCCGGTAATGCTGAAGCTCGCGCGCATCGAGGAGGAGCGTCGTGGCATCGCCGTCCTCGCCGGCTGGGCGGGCCGTGGGGCCGCAGCCGTCATCGAGCGCGACGGCGACGCGGTGCTGATGCCACGGGCGACGGGCCCGAGGCATCTCGCGCGTCTCGCCGCGACCGGCCACGACGACGAGGCGACGGGCATCATCTGCGACGTGCTCGCGCGGTTGCACTCGGCTCCGGATTCGGGCGCACCGGCGCCGTCGCTGCGCGAGCGGACGAGGTCGCTCCAGAGTTCTCCGGATCGCGCCCATCCGGAGCCGGGTCTGCACCGGCGCGCAGCCGCCCTCCTGGGTGAGCGGCTGAACGAGTCCGACCCGATCAGGCTTCTGCACGGAGACGGCCACCACGACAACGTGCTCGACTTCGGCAATGCCACCGGGCCGCTCTGGCTCGCCATCGATCCGAAGGGCGTCCGCGGGCCGACGGTGTTCGATCACCTCGCGCTGTTCCTGAACCCCGACCCTGCGACAGCGATCGCCGCCCTCGACCGCCGGCTGTCGATCGTCGCCGATCGGGTCGGTCGAGACGACCTCTCCGCCTGGGTTCTCATCTACGCCATGCTCTCGGCCGCCTGGAGTCAGGAGGACGGCACGGATGCATCGGCGGCCCTCGCCGTCGCACGCGCGGCGGGAGCTCGGGCGCGCTGATCCGGCGAGGAGCGGGCGTCAGACCAGGCTGAGCGGCGCGACGTACGGCAGGTCGAATGCGGCGGCGACGCCTTCGTTGGTGACCTGGCCCTCGTGGGTGTTCAGGCCCTTCGCGAGCGCTTCGTCGTCGGCCAGAGCCTTTTGCCAGCCCTTATCGGCGAGCGCGACGACGTAGGGCAGAGTCGCGTTGGTCAACGCGCGGGTCGACGTCTCCGGAACGGCGCCCGGCATGTTCGCCACGCAGTAGTAGACCGTGTCGTGCACCGCGAACGTCGGGTCGTCGTGGGTCGTCGGGTGCGAGTTCTCGAAGCAGCCGCCCTGATCGATCGCGATGTCGACGAGCACGGCGCCCGGCTTCATCGTCGCGACCATCGCATCCGTGACCAGCTTCGGCGCCTTCTCGCCCGGGATCAGCACGGAGCCGATCACGAGGTCGGCGTCCTTGACCTGCGCGGCCACCTCGTAGGCCGAGGAGGCGCGCGTCTGGATCGCGCCGTTGAAACGGTTCTCGAGCTCGCGCAGTCGGGGGAGCGAGAGGTCGATGATGGTGACATCGGCGCCCATGCCCAAGGCGTTCGCGGCTGCGTGCTCACCTGCGACGCCCCCGCCGATCACAACGACCTTGGCCTTCGGAGTGCCCGGCACTCCTCCCAGCAGGGTTCCGCGCCCGCCCGCCGCGCTCATCAGGTGATACGCGCCGACCGTGATCGAGAGGCGACCGGCGACCTCGCTCATCGGCGAGAGCAGGGGCAGCTGGCGGTTCGCGAGCTGGACCGTCTCATAAGCGATCGCCGTCGTGCCGGCAGCGAGCAGTGCATCCGTGCACGGCTTGGACGCCGCGAGGTGCAGGTAGGTGAAGAGGATCTGGCCGGCGCGCATCCGCGGGTACTCCTCAGCGATCGGCTCCTTGACCTTCAGCACCAGATCGGCGTCCGCCCAGATGGTGTCGGCCTCGGCGACGATCCCGGCTCCGGCCGCGGCGTAGTCCGCATCCGTGATCCGGGAGCCGAGGCCGGCGCCCGCCTGCACCGAGACCGTGTGGCCGCGCCGCACCAGCTCGTGCACGCCGGCCGGCGTCGCGGCGACGCGGTTCTCGTTGTTCTTGATCTCGGTGGGGATGCCGATCCGCATGACGTCTCCTTCGTGGGCGGCGCCGTACGAATGCACCGGCGATGCCCCTATCGTGCGAAGATCGTGTTACGAGCTGGTGTCAGTCCGCAGATGATTCGTTGATTGAGACCTAATTCCGCAGGATCGACTGAAATCAGGGGGCTGCGACCGATGCGACCGAACGATCTGCACGACCTGGCGGAGCTGGATACGGTCGATCGCACGCTCGTGCGCGTGCTTCGGGCGAACGCGCGCACGCCCAACAGCCAGCTCGCCGAACGAGCCGGGATCGCTCCGTCGACTTGCCTCGCACGGGTGCGCTCGCTTCTCGACCGCGGCATCATCACGGGGTTCACGGCAGAGCTCGATCCCGCCGCGCTGGGACTGCGGCTGCAGGCGCTGATCAGCGTGAACATCCGGGCGGGACAGCGTCAAGCGATCACACGATTCGCGGACGAGATCCGGGCTCTCCCGGAGGTCGTGCAGCTGTTCTTCCTGGGCGGCTCGGAGGACTTCATCATCCATGTCGCCGTGCGCGACTCCGACGACGTTCGCGACTTCGTCGTCTCGAACCTGTCGGCGCATCCCGCGGTCGCCTCGACACGGACGAGCATCGTCTTCGACCATCACACGAAAGGTCCGGCAGTGCCGGAGTGACGCCGCCCCTTGAGTTCCCAGGCGCGACGTGGCCGACTGGGAGCATGACCGGAGTGACGAAGCCCGAAGTCGAACGCTACCTCGCCGCCTACGCGGCGGCCGCGGGGGCATACGATACGGCGGCGATCGTCCGTTTGTGGGGCACGCCGGGCATGGTGATCACCGATGACTTCTGCGGTGCGCTCGAGACGCGCACCGCGATGGGCGAAGAACTCGAGCAGGGCTACCCGGCCTACCGTCGCTTCGGGATGCAACGCGTCGACTTCACCGTGCTCGACTGGGTCGCACTCACCCCGGGCATCGCGCGGGTGCTGGTGCGCTGGCACTACTTCGGTGCGGATGAGCTGCCACTGACCGATTCGGATTGCGAATACCTGCTCCGCCGCGACGGCGACGAACTCCGCGCCTACGTCGCCGTCTCGATCGACGAGCGGGCGCGGATCGCTGAGCTCGACGAGCGGATGGCGGCGGGCCGCGCCTGAGGCGTCAGTGCACGCCCGGCTGCAGGTCGGTGCCGTCGGCGCGGGTGAGTCCAGGGATCTTCCGGGCGAGTGAGGCGACCGTCTCGGTGGAGAGCGAGATGTCCGAGTCCTTCAGCCGCTTCGTCAGCACGGCTTCCAGATCCTCATCCGGACGGGAGTCGTGATCGGCGGCCAGCTGCAGCAGGATACCGCGCAGTTTCTCGTCGATGTGCGCGTCATCACTGCCGGCTTGGACGGGCTGAGTCTGCTCTGTGTTCGACATGCTCCCATCGTGCCCCTCGACGTGCCGGTCTGCGAAGGCTTGCACCCGATGCTCAGGCGGCATCGATGCGGCAGGATCGAGGGGTGCGATTCACCAAGGCTCAGCTGGAGTCGTTCCGCGATACCGAGATCGACGACCTCGCCGGCCCCGGGATGCGTTTGCTGTTCGTCGGCATCAACCCGGGATTGTGGACGGCCGCGACGGGTGCCCACTTCGCGCACCCGGGCAACCGCTTCTACCCGGCGCTCTTCGCCGCCGGCATCACCGATCACCTCATCCGGGCGGCCGACGGGATGTCGGCGACCGACCGCGAGTATCTGATCAGGGAAGGCATCGGCATCAGCAATCTGGTGCACCGGGCGACGGCTCGAGCGGACGAGTTGACGCTGCCGGAGCTCCGCGCGGGCGGCGAGCGTCTGATCGAGACGGTGCAGCGGCTCGCTCCGTCGGTCGTCGCGATGGTGGGCATCACCTCGTATCGGGCCGCGTTCGGCCGCCGGACCGCGAGGCAGGGGAGGCAGGATGAGACACTCGGGGGAGCCGAGCTGTGGGTGCTGCCCAACCCGTCCGGGTTGAACGCGCACGACACCATCGACTCCCTCGCGTGTGCCTACCGCGGGCCTGCGCGCGCCGCCGGAATGGCCCTCGGTTCCGAGCCGATGACGGAGCCGATGACACCGTAGCGACGAACCGATGTCGCGGATGAACTTTCCGGACTCGAGGCGGCTACACGGCTGCGCGTCGCAACTCGGAAGCGGGGCTGTTGCGGCTCGCCTGAAGGATGGGCTGAACCGTCGTGACGAAGAGCACGAAGAATCCGATGACGAGAACGAAAGGAATCGGTACGAGAGGGATGAGCGGATTGTCGATGACGGTCTCGCCCGTGGCCGTCTCCTGTTGGGTCGGCGTCAGTATGAAGGGAACCGCGATCGCAAGCGAGATGATTCCTGCGGTGATCGTGAAGATGAGCGCCTCGAGCGCTGCCGCCACGATCAGCACGGACCGGGTCGCGCCCGACAGCGTGAGGAGGACCGACTCCCGACGGCGATGAACGGATGTCATCATGATCGTTGCCGCACCGGCGAAAAGTGCGAGAGCGAGAGGCGAGCCGAACAGTACGATCGCGATCGCTGCGTATTCCGGTTCGCTCCACAAGCCGAATGCGCCGGTGAAGATCCCGAGCCCGATAGCGATCACCATCAGACTGATTCCGGCGTGGCTGCGGGTCACGTTGTATTTCGCGGACTCTCGAGCGATGTACCAGCTCTCGTGTCCTCCAGGAACGAGTCCGACCCAGAGTCGCATCACACGCTCTGACACCCAGGATGCGACGGGGAGGAACACGATGATGATCAGCATCTGACCGAAGGCGAACCATCCACTCCCCGTCACCATGATCGATATCGTGCACACGACCACGATGGCCAGACACACGATCGCCCACACGAAGCGCGCCTTCGAGAGTGGCGCGTTGGTCACCTCCGGCGTGCGGATTGCCGCGAGGATGGGCGTGCGACGTGCTTTCGTCGCCGCGCCGAGCGCGCTCAAGAGCACCACCGCCATGAAGACGAGGAAGGCGACCGTCACCTCAGGCCACGCCAGCGTCACGACTCGGATGGGTTCGGCGTCCGATCGGAGAGGTGCCGAGAGTGTGTTGAGCGTGAAGTTCAGTGTCGGTGCCGCTACCAACAGCGCCAGCGCGAAGGCGACCAGACCGAGCAGTGCGGTCTGGAGGAGGACGACCGTTCGGATCGTGCGCGGGGCGACGCCGGCGAGCTGCCACAGCGCGTAACGCGGACGCTGCAAGGCGACGATGTAGGTGATCAGGATGTTGAGTGCGCCCACGACCACCGGCGCGTTGAAGCCCATGTAGATGTAGGCGTGGTTGATCAGGCCGGCCGGGTCCTGGTCGGGCGTCATCGCGTGCGCTGTCGAGATATCCCCGGCGCACACGCAGGCGATCAGGCCCGCGAAGAACGCCAGAACGAATGCGCCGGCCCACAGCCGCCAGCCGATGGCCAGTTCTCTCGTCACCAATGCGAAGATCATGACGGCCTCCGTGCGAGCTCGACCGCATCGAGGATCTGGGCGACGGTCGGACGACGAAGCTCGCCGTGGATCCGTCCATCACGCATGACCAGCACGCGGTCACCGAGCGCAGCTGCATCGAGGTCGTGGGTGACCATCACCACACTGCGCTCATCTCGGGCGTAGTCCCTCAGAAGGTTCAACACCTTCCGTCCCGCGTCGGTATCGAGAGCACCGGTCGGTTCGTCAGCGAAGAGGAGACGAGCGGTCGTTGCGAATGCCCGAGCAATCGCGACCCTCTGCTGCTGACCCCCGGAGAGCTGGCCCGGGCGCTGTCGGGCGACCTCGAGCAGACCGACGGAATCCAGAGCAGAGTTCACCGCTCGTCGGTCGACGACGCCACGGGACAGGCGCATGGCGATGGCGACATTGTCGAAGGCGGTGAATGCCGGGATCAGGTTGTAGGACTGGAAGACGAATGCGATGTTCTCTCGCCGGAATGATGCCGCATCGTCCGAACTCAATCCGGCGATATCGGTGCCATCGATCGTCACGGCTCCCGACGTCACGGAATCGAGCCCGGATACGCACTGCAGAAGTGTGGACTTGCCCGAACCACTCGGCCCGACGATGGTGACCATTTCACCGGGGTCGACCTGAAGCGACACGCCTTTCAGGACGCGCGTCAGTCCGGTGACGCCGCCTGTCGGGAACTCTTTATGCACCTGGTGTGCCTCGAGTAGTTTCGTCATATTTCTTCCTTCTTCCGATCGCCGGGCGATCGATCTCGTGAGCTATCGCAGTCGCTGCGCGACGTCGAGCGCGAGCCGTCGATCAGCGCATCCGATCGACTCCGTCGCGGACACGCCGACCCGGAACCTAACCGCTGCTCGGTGAACAGTCGACGATATCTCACATCCGGACACGTCCCGTCTCATGCGGGCGGCAGCAGGTCGACGCGATGACCGACGCTCGCGTGAAGTGCGTTGGCGCCGGGCGTTCATCTTCGGCACACGGAGGCCGGATTGGGCTAGTTTCATGAGTATGCATGAATCCTCGAAGCTCCAATTCGGCGTCGACACCTTCGGCGATGTCACCGTGGGCCCGGACGGCGCACCGCGTACCCACGCGCAGGTGTTGCGCGATGTCGTCGAGGAGGGCGTGCTGGCCGACCAGGTCGGAATCGATGCTTTCGGCGTGGGTGAGCACCACCGCGCGGACTTCGCCGTGAGCGCACCCGATGTCGTGCTCGCCGCGATCGCGGGCCGCACGGAGCGGATCCACCTCGGTTCGGCGGTCACGGTTCTCAGCTCCGATGACCCGGTGCGCGTGTTCCAGCGATTCTCGACCCTCGACGGCATCTCCTCCGGCCGCGCCGAGGTCATTCTCGGTCGAGGCTCCTTCACCGAATCGTTCCCGCTCTTCGGCTACGAGTTGGCGCAGTACGAGCTGCTTTTCGAGGAGAAGCTCGAACTGTTCGCCGAGCTGCTCCAGCAGGGGCCGGTGACCTGGAGCGGGCAGACCCGCGCCGGTCTGAACGCTCAAGAGGTGTATCCGCCCGTCGAGAGCGGCCGGCTGACCACCTGGGTCGGCGTCGGCGGCAGCCCCGAGTCGGTCGTCCGCGCGGCGCGATTCGGCTTCCCGCTCGTGCTCGCGATCATCGGCGGATCACCGGCTCGATTCCGGCCCTTCGTCGATCTTTTCGGCCGGGCGCTGGACCAGCTCGAGCAACCCCGCCTTCCGGTCGCCGCGCACTCGCCCGGGTTCGTGGCGGCGACGGATGAGGAGGCGCGCGAACTGTACTTCCCGCACTACAAGAAGATGGCGGATTCGATCGGTCGCGACCGAGGCTGGGCGCCGATGACGCGCAGCCATTTCGACCAGGAGGCCGCCCCCGACGGCGCTCTGCACGTCGGCTCGCCCGAAACCGTCGCTCGCAAGATCGCGAGCACCGTCCGCGATCTCGGCATCGACCGGTTCGATCTCAAATACAGTGCGGGCACGTTGCCGCACGACGCGATCATGCGCAACATCGAGCTCTACGGCACCCGGGTCATCCCCCTGGTGCGTGAGATGCTCGCCGAGTGAGCTACGGGGCGCTCGGGTAGACGATCTGCTGCAGTGCCCACGTGTTGCCGTCGGGATCGGCGAAGTAGACGAACTCGCCCCAGGGCTGCGAATCGATCTCCGACACCTCCGCCCCGCGCGAGATCAGCTCGGCCCGGGCGGCAGTGGCGTCCGCGACGACCATCTGCAGCCCTTTCTGCGAGCCCGGTGCCATGTCGGTGATCCCGACTCCGAGCACGATCGAGCAGGCGGATCCGGGCGGGGTCAGCTGCACGAAGCGCAGGCCTTCGTGCACGAGGTGGTCGTGATCGGCGTGGAAGCCGATCGTGTTCACGTAGAAGTCCTTGGCGCGGTCGACATCGGTGACGGGAACGGCGACGAGTTCGAGCTTCATGTCCATGGGAGAGTCCTCTCGGTGGCTGAGTGCCTTTCGGCGCTTGATGCTTCGACGGTAGGAGGTATTCAGGACGCGATCAGTCCTGAATGCGCGCGAGAATCACAACATGTCAGAAACGACGTCGCGTGTGCTCACCTTGCTCGATCTGCTGCAGACCTATCGGCAGTGGGCCGGGCCCGCTCTGGCGCGGCGCCTCGGCGTCACCGAACGCACGCTTCGCCGCGACATCGAGCGTCTCCGCGAGCTCGGTTACCGGGTCGAGGCGACACGAGGCGCCGCCGGCGGATACCGGCTCGAGGCCGGATCGCAGTTGCCGCCGCTGCTGCTGAACGACGACGAGGCCGTGACCATGGCGGTCGGCCTCCGCCTAGCCGCCGACGAGGGTCTCGACGACGGCGAGCGCACGACGCTGAGCGCGCTGGCCAAGTTCGAACAGGTCCTGCCACCCGCCCTGCGCGAGCGGGTGAATGCGGTCGGCGGTCTCGTCCGCTCGGCGCGACCGCGTGAGACCACGGTCCCGCAGGAGATGCTCGGTCAACTGGCTCTCGCCTGCCGCGACCGCGAGCGGATCCGTTTCCACTACGTGGCGGCCGACGGCACCGAGACCGATCGAGTCGTGGAGCCGCACTCGGTGGTGTCCACCTCGCGTACGTGGTTCCTGCTCTGTTGGGATCTGCGCCGCGGCGACTGGCGCACCTTCCGGCTCGACAGGATGAGCCGCTTCTTCGGCACGCGGGTGCACTTCGAGCAGCGGGCGCTGCCGGAGCGCGACGCTGCCGCCTATCTCGAGCGAGCGATGGCGGCGCAGCGACGCCGCTATCGCGCCGAGGTCGTCGTCGAACTCCCGATCGATCGGTTCCGCGAGCACCTCGGCCGGTGGTCGGCGGGAGCCGAGGCGATTGGCGACGAGCGCACTCGGTGGCCTATCGATGCGGACAGCATCGAGGGTCTGCTCTCGGGTCTGGTCTGGATGCCCGCCGGCGTCGAGTACAGCATTTCCGCGGCCCCGGACGTAGTGGAGCGAGCCGGTGCGATGCTCGCACAGATGCAGTCCGCGGTAGCAGACGCTCGGGTCATGACCGCAGGCTGAAGCCCGATTCGCCGGTGTCCGGCACGTCCGAGATCTCGACTCCGAGCACGTCCGCGCCGGGCGGACCTCGCCGCAGCCAGTCGATCATGGCCGCGACCGTGTCCGCGGGGCCCTCCACTTCCGCCTCGACCGTGCCGTCCGCTCGATTGCGCACGAATCCTGCGACGCCGATCCGAGCGGCTTCCTGACCTGTCGACCAGCGGAAGCCGACGCCTTGCACCATCCCGGTCACGATCACTCGTTTGCGCACCATGCCTCCATCTTCGTTCCCGCTCGGGCGCGAGCGCTCATCGGATCCTCATCCACCGCCGTTATCGTGGACCCGGACGCCGCGGAACGACCAGCACGGCGCCCCATCGACTCGACCGCCGACGACGCCCCTTCCGGAAGACGCATGCCCGACAGCCCATCCGCCCGAACCCCGTACGAGGTGCTCGGCGTACCCGCGAGCGCCAGTGACGACGAACTGCGTCGGGCCTACCGCCGACTGCTGCGAGAGACGCACCCCGATACGGGCGGAGAAGCGGGCCGCTTCCACGCCGTGCAACTCGCCTGGGAGCGGATCGGCAGCGCTGATGCCCGCCGCGACTATGACCGCGGCACCAGCCCGTCCGCTCCGACGCACGCGCCGTACACCGGCACACCGCGGTCATCGGCGAGCAGCTCGGCGGTTCGGGCTCGCTCGTACGGGCACCCCGGCGGCCGCGCCCGTGAAAGCTACCTGGTGCTGGTGCGCGAGTGGCTGGGCCGCGGCGTCGCGGTCGACGATCCGTTCGATGAGTCGATCGTGCGGCGAGCGCCGCGCGAGGTTCGCGCTCGCCTGGCGAAGGCGATGGCCGAAGAATCGACGGCGACCGTCGTCGGCGGGCTCGGCATCGCCTTCACCATCTGGAACGACGTCGCCGTGGGCGACGGCGGCGCCAAGATCGACCACGTGGTGCTGGGGCCGGCGGGACTCGTCGCGATCGCATCGGAGGATTGGGGCGACACGGTGCGGCTGCGCAAGAGCGAGGTCGAGGGACCCGCCGTGCCCGAGGACGACAAGCCGATCGCACGGCTCGCTCGGAACGCGCGCCGCCTCGGTCGCGAACTCGGGGTGCGCTTCAACGCCGCCGTCATCGTCGTCCCCGATGACGCCCTGGAGGAACCGATCTCGCAAGTCGAGCGGGGCCGTCACTCGGGCAGCGTGATCGTGCAGCGCTCGGTGCTGCCGCAGCTTCTGCGCACCGGCCTCGGCGATCCCCGGCTGGGCGGCTACGGCGAATCCTTCGAGGTGCGCACCCGCATCCAGAATGGGGTGCGGTTCGTGTGATCAGTGGCCTCGCAGCCGCTCGATCTCGCGTCGGTCGCGCTTCGTCGGGCGACCGGCTCCACGGTCGCGCTCGGCGACGAGCACCCGCTCCTCCCGTGGAGGTGGCGGCGGGGTGAGGTCGTCGAGACACTCGGCTGCGACCACGGCGCTGACTCGCTTCACCAGCAACCGTCGAACGATCACGATGCGCTCGACACCCTCGAGGCGGATGCGCACCTCGTCGCCGGCGCGCACCGTCTGCGCCGCCTTCGCGCGCTCGCCGTTCACCCGCACGTGACCGGCCCGGCTGCCGGCGGTCGCAGCGGATCGCGTCTTGTAGATCCGCACCGCCCAGAGCCACGCATCGACGCGGGCAGTGGTCAGTGGCGTCGCTTGCATACGATCAGCCTACGCAGCGACGCCCTTCTGCTCCGCGGACGCCGGGCATACACTGGCGCCGACGAAGGAAGGTGACGTCGATGGTCGACAGCCAGCTGCAGTCCGATCGCCTCGTGTTCCCGCACGGTGGCGTCCAGTTCACGGTCGTGCGCCGAGCGCCGCTCGAGTGGGACATCGTCGAGGCCGACGGTTCTCTGGTCGGTTCGCTCGGCGTCCTCTCCAGCGCCGGCGAAGAGGGGGAGTCCGTCTACCTCGGTACTCCACGCGGCGCCGACACGTCTTTCGAGGGCACCGACTGGCGCGGGATCCTCGCCGCCGTCATCAACGACGTCGACGGTGTCGAGCGGCCCCGACACGACGTGAACCCGCCGGCGGAGCACGTTCGCGGCGGCCTGATCACACGGTCACGGTCGAACGTCGACGGCCTGAGTTGACGCGCCGCGGCTGATCCGTCGCGGAGCCGCGCGGATCAGCGGGCGTGCAGAGCAGCGTTCATCCGTCGGGTGAGTGCGGCGTCGATGGCGCGGTCGACACCGTCCACCGAGCGGATCGGGGCGGCGTTGCGCGCACTGGATACCAGCCAGGCCGCGTCGGCAGAGCGGAGGTCGTCAGGCCGGAGCGGCGCGATCGCGACACGAAGGCCGAGATCGGGTGCGAGGGAGAAGAGATCCGCCTGCGTCGTGCCGGGCAGGATCCCGAGTTCTGCCGGCGGCGTGACCAGTTCGCCGTCGCGCAGCAGCACCAGGTTCGCCGTCGGTCCTTCCAGCAGCAGGCCGTCGCTCGACACGAAGACCACGTCGTCGGCGCCGCGACGGTTCGCCTCGCGGACGGCGGCGCGGTTGACCGCGTACGAGAGGGTCTTCGCACCCGCGAGGAGCCACGGCGACGTCTGCTGCACATCCGAGCGGTAGCCGCGATCGAGCAGTACGACCCGGATCCCCGTCTCGCGCGGGGTGCGGAAATCGGGGCTGTTCATGACGAGCACCCAGCCGCTCGGGCCATCGGTGCCTTCGACGCCGCGGGTGAGGATCGTTTTCACGATGGCCTCGGGCGCAAGCGGATGAGCGGCGACCGCGGCGTCGATCGCGGCGCGCCACGAGTCGAGGTCGGGAAGCGGCAGATCGAGCAACCGCGCCGAGCGGGTGAAGCGAGCAAGATGCGCGTCCAGAGCCTGCAGCCGGCCGTCGACGAGGTTGATCGTCTCGAAGACGCCGTCGCCACGGGTCAGACCGAGATCGAGGACGTCGACGTGACCGGCCGGGGCCGGGGCGACCCGGAACGGCGTAGGCGACGGAGTCGTCGCTCCGGCCGGGTCGGTGACGATGACGAGAGTCTCAACCGGCATTCTGTACCTCCGTAGTGCGTGTTGCGCGGATCCGTGAGGCCGACAGCACGATCACCGCGCCGATGAAACCGCCGGATCCGTTCGAGATCAGGTCGCGGACGTCGGGCACCCGACTCGGCAGCCACAGGGCCTGCGCCGACTCGATGCAGCACGAGATCGCGAGCGCGAACAGTCCGGCCGACCACCACCGGTGTGCTCCGAGCAGGCCGGTGACCAGAGTTCCCAATGGGACGAACATCAGGACGTTGGCGGTGAACTCGGCGACATCGTAGGTGAACCAGCTCGTAACCGGCGTGCCGCCGATCCACGCGATCACCGAGCGGATGAAGCCGACTTCGTTCGGCGGTGTGGTGGCCGGCGTGAGGGTGATCAGGCCGATCACGACGAGCCAAGCGGCCGTCGCGATCGTCAGGGCCAGCCGTCCGCGGTGCATCAGATGATTCTGCCAGCCCCGCGGCAGGAGGGGCACCCGACGCACGGGTAGCCTGGAACCATGGTGACGCCGGCCGCACGAGACGATTCCGCGCTGCCGCACGATTCCGCACTGCCGCGCCACCCGTTCGATGCGTCGCTCGGCGATGGTTGGGTCGAGGTGGGAGACGGGCGTCGCTTCTGGGGCCGCTTCGGCGCCGCCGGTCTCCTTCTGCGCGATCCCGACGGGCGCATCCTGTTGCAGCATCGGGCGAGCTGGAGCCATTTCGGTGACACCTGGGGGCTGCCGGGCGGTGCACGCCACCCCGACGAGACGGCCTTCGAGGGTGCACTCCGCGAAGCCGGCGAAGAGGCGGGCGTGCCGCCGGAACTCGTGCGACCACGTCTCGCCAGCGTCGTCACGGTCGGACCCTGGTCGTACACGACCGTCATCGCGGATGCGACCGAGAGCTTCACCCCGGAGATCACGGATGCGGAGAGCCGCGAACTGCGATGGGTCGCCCCCGACGACGTGGCGGCACTGCCGCTGCATCCCGGGTTCGGCGCGCGATGGGACGAACTGCGCGGGCTGGCGGCGGTGGTGCCGACGCTCGTCGTGGACGCCGCGAACGTGGTCGGTTCGCGTCCGGACGGCTGGTGGCGCGATCGCGCCGGTGCCGCCGGTCGCCTGATCGCCGCCCTCGGGCGTCTCGCCGCGATCGGTGTGGCCGGAGAGTCCGTCGGGGTCGACGCCGATCGCGTCTGGCCCACGCTCCTCGTTGTGATCGAGGGTGCCGCTCGGCCCGCCGCCGACGTGCCGGCCCCCGCGGGGGTGCGCGTGGTCGCGGCGGATGGTTCGGGTGACGACGCGATCGTCGCCGCGGTCGCCGGTATCACGGGCTCGGCGCTGGTCGTCACCGCCGACCGGGAGCTACGTGAGCGCGTGATCGCGCTCGGCGCCGCCGCGCTCGGGCCCGGCCGCCTGCTCGACCTCCTCGACGCCGAGGCTTAGGCCAGGGGAATACGCGGTGGTGCGCCGCGGTTCTCCTCGGCATGGCTACGACGACCCTCACCCTGGACACCCACGACGACACCGTCTCCGACGGCATCGTCCTCATCGACTTCTGGGCGGCCTGGTGCGGCCCGTGCCGCCAGTTCGCCCCCGTCTTCGAAGCGGCCAGCGAGAAGAACTCCGACGTCACCTTCGCGAAGGTCGACACCGAGGCCGAGCAGCAGCTGGCGGCCAGCTACGGCATTAGCTCGATCCCCACGCTCGTCGTCTACCGCGACGGCATCCCGCTCATGGCGCAAGCCGGTGCGCTGCCGGGCGCCGCACTCGACGACCTCATCTCGCAGGTGCGCGGTCTCGACATGGCCGAGGTCCGCACCCAGTACGAGGCGGCGAAGGCCGAGCAGGCGGCGTCCGCAGGCGCCACCGAGTAGTCCGGCGCTGCTCCTCCCGAGCGGAGGGGTTGCCGTTTCTTTGACGGTGACCGCGATGCTGGCGGGGTGGAGTCGCGTCGCGGCGCGTCGCGTCGCGTCGCGGCGCTGCGCGCGCGGCGCTCGCGCGTGGGTCGGCGTCGGGGGACCGGGTGGAGGGGTTGCCGTTTCTTTGACGGTGACCGCGATGCTGGCGGGGTGGAGTCGCGTCGCGGCGCTGCGCGCGCGGCGGTGTCTCGCACTGGCGCGGGGTTGTCAATTCTGTGCTCGCAGGCTCGCAAAGAATGGACAACCCCGCGCCAGTGCTCGCGCGTGGGTCGGCGTCGGGGGACCGAGTGGTGGGTTGCCGTTTCTTTGACGGTGACCGCGATGCTGGTGGGGTGGAGGCGCGTCGCGGCGCTGCGCGCGCGGCGCTCGCGCGTGGGGCGGTGTCGGGGGACCGAGTGGTGGGTTGCCGTTTCTTTGACGGTCAGCGCCGCGATGGAGCGACCGGGTCTATGAAACGCAACCCTCTCGAAACGCCGACTGCCGCGCCGTCGACGTGGAACGAGGAGACGGCGCAGAACGACTCAACCCGTATTCTGCAGACCGGCGGCGACTCCGTTGACTGCGAGCAGCAGCAGGCGCTGATTCTGTTCCTTCGCCGAGCCGACGGCGTCTTGGCGCAGCGTTCGGAGGGCGCGCAGCTGCAACAGTGACAGCGCGTTCACGTACGGGGTCCGCAGTTGGATCGCGCGGCCGAGCACTTTGTGGCCAGTGAGAAGGCTCTCGGTTCCTGTGATGGAGAGTACCCATTCACGCGTCAGCTCCATCTCGTCGAGCACCAGCTCTGCGAGGTCGGTGCGCTCGTCGAGCGCGAGGTAGCGTCGGGCGATGCCCTCATCCGTCTTCGCCAGCGACATCTCGACGTTGTCGATCATCGTGGTGAAGAGCGGCCAGCGCTCGTACGCCGTGCGAAGCAATTCGACGTCGCCCACGGCGGCGAGCGCGGTGCCGAGACCGAACCAACCGGTCAGGTTGATCCGCGCCTGAGTCCACGCGAACACCCACGGGATCGCGCGGAGGTCGGCGAGCGACTCGACGGAGAGGCCTCGTCGCGCCGGTCGCGATCCGAGCGCCAGCAGGCCGACCTCCTCCTGCGGGGTGACGCGGGCGAACCACGGCGCGAAGCCGTCCGCCTTCACGAGTTCGAAGAACCGACGCCGCGACTCGCGGTCCATCGTCTCGGCGACGGCCGCGAACTCCGTCGCCGCTGCGGCGTTGCGCGCACCGACGGTGGGGGAGGAGGCGAGCAGAGTGGCGGCGGCGACCTGTTCGATGTGACGCGTAGCGATGTCGGGGTTGCCGTAGCGAGCGAAGATGACCTCGCCCTGTTCGGTGAGCTTGAAGCGCCCGTCGACGGATCCCGGCGGCTGCGCCAGGACGGCACGGTTGGCGGGGCCGCCACCGCGGCCGAGGGCCCCGCCGCGGCCGTGGAAGAGGGTGAGCTGGATGCCCTCATCCTCGGCCCATTTGGCGATGCGTGCCTGGGCGTCGTACAGCGCGAGGGTCGCCGAGACGGGGCCGACGTCCTTCGAGGAGTCGGAGTAGCCGAGCATGACCTCGAGGCGATTGCCGGTGGCGGCGAGTCGCGCCTGCACCTGGGGCAGCCGGATCATCTCGGCGAGGATGTCGGTGCTCGCGTCGAGATCGGCGAAGGTCTCGAAGAGCGGGATGACGTCGATGATCGGCGCGTCGCCGTCGGTGGCGGCATCGGCGAGCAGGTACACCGTCTCGAGATCGTGCGAGGACTGCGTGAACGACACGATGTAGCGGCGGGCGGCGGCCGTGCCGAATCGACTCTGGATCCGAGCGATCGC
Source organism: Microbacteriaceae bacterium VKM Ac-2855 (assembly GCA_013204985.1). Lineage (GTDB taxonomy): Bacteria > Actinomycetota > Actinomycetes > Actinomycetales > Microbacteriaceae > Rathayibacter. The sequence continues at coordinate 743,730 of JABMLG010000001.1, read as the reverse complement.
CCGGAAGACCGAGAGCACCTCGGCACTGCGCTCGTCGAGTTCGCCGCCGGCCTGCACGGCCGCGAGCGTCTCCGCGTGCACCTGCGAGTGCTGCCGGACCTCGATCTCGGCGAGGTGGAAGCCGTAGGTCTCCACCTGCCAGATGAGGTGCTGCAGGTCACCGTACGCGGCACGCGCGTCTCCCGCGGCGATCAGGGAGTCCTGCAGAAGGCGCAACTCGGTGAGCAGCTCGTCCGCATCGGCGTAGCCGCCGTCGCGACCGGAGCGGGTCGCGGCGAGTTTGTCCGCCGCGAAGAGCAGCACCCGGCGGTGCGTCTCGTTGGGGGATCGCTCGGCGATCACGCGTGCGTTCTCGGGCGAGGATGCGACGATCGCGTCCCAGAGCGCCAGCACCTCCGCGGATGGCGGCGTAGTCGTTCCGTCGAGCGTCAGTGCGCGGCCAACGCGACGGGCCACCCGCTCGAGACCGATCAGCACGTGCTCGGAGGCGATGTCGACAGCCTCCAACGTGGTCGCGGCGGTCACGAACGGGTTGCCGTCGCGGTCGCCGCCGATCCAGGTGCCGAGCCGCACGAAGGCGGGGGCGATCGGTGCTCGGGTACCTGATTCCGCGCCCTGGATCGCATCGTCGAGACGTCGGTACACGCGGGGGAGTACCGAGAAGAGGGATTCGTCGAAGACGCTCATCGCGGTACGCACTTCGTCGAGCGGCGAGGGCTTGCTCTCGCGCAGCGGGGCGGTGCGCCACAGCGTGTCCACCTCGGCCAGCAGGCGGCGACGGATCTCCGTCAGGGCCACTCCTCCCAGGCGCGGGTCGTCACGATCCTGCAGCAGGGAGCTGATCCGACGGATCGTGGAGTTGATGGCACGGCGGCGTGCCTCTGTCGGATGCGCGGTCAGCACAGGGCGGAACTCCAGCCCCTGCAGCCGCGTTCTCGCCTCGTCCGGGCCGACCTCCTCCGTCAGACGCGCGAGAGCGGCCGAGATCGAGTCCTCCGGGGATGCGTCGCCCTGCTCGAGTTCGCGCCGACGCAGAACGCGCACGCGGTGGAACTCCTCCGCGACATTGACGAGGTGGAAGTAACAGGTGAAGGCGCGGGCCACCTCCTCGGCTCGATCGAGCGAGAGCGATGCGACGAATGTCTCGGCGGTAGCGGTGTCATCCGCCTGCGCGCTCTCGAAGGCTCGGATCGTCAGCTCGCGCAGTCTTTCGACGTCTTCGTAGAGACCCTCTTCACCGGATTCGCGCAACACTTCGCCGAGCAGCTCTCCGAGGAGGTGCACGTCGGAGCGGATCGACTCGTCGAGCTGGGGCGACTCCAGTGACGGATCGCGGGGCGGAACGGACGCAGTGGGGGCAGCGGAGTTCGTGGACACCTGACAGACCCTATCCGTGCGATGTATCGGGCGTGTGACGGCATGACGTTCGATGTCACCATTCCGGTGCCGATGTTGGGCCTGCTACCCGTCGTTTCGGCGTTCTTCACGTTTCCGAGAGGTAACGACCTCTCCCTCGATTCGGATGCGGCCGCGAACGACTGGAATGATCGGAGCGTGACCGAGTCCTCAGCAGCCTTCAGCTCCGCCGCGCAGTCCGAGCAGGCGACCCCGCACGTGGTCGTCCTCTTCGGGGCCGTCGGCGACCTGGCCCGGCGCAAACTCATCCCAGGAATGGCGCACCTCGCGCTCTCCTCCCTCGCCCCCGATCTGCGCATCGTCGGAACCTCGCTCGAGGAGCACGACGACGAGTCCTTCCGGGCGTTCGCCAAGCTGGCGTACGACGAATTCGGCAGCCGTTCGCTGACGCCGGCGCAGTGGGACGATTTCGCCTCGAAGCTCTGCTACGTGCCGCAATCGGCCGGGCCGAAAGCGTTGGCGAAGGCGGTGCAGGACGCCGAGAAGAAGCTCGGCCCCGACGCGCGACGCCTGCACTATTTGAGCGTTCCCCCCAAGGCGGCGCTCTCGGTCGTGAAGATGCTGGCCGAGGCCGGTCTCGTCGACCACTCGCGCATCATCATGGAGAAGCCGTTCGGCGTCGACCTCGACTCGGCGATGCACCTCAACGCCGAACTGCACGAGACCTTCGACGAGAGCCAGATCTTCCGGATCGACCACTTCCTCGGCAAGGAGCCGGCTCAGAACATCCTCGCGTTCCGTTTCGCGAACGGGCTGTTCGAGCCGATCTGGAACCGCAACTTCATCGATCATGTCCAGATCGACATCCCCGAGAAGCTCACGCTGGACCGCCGCGCCGAGTTCTACGAATCGACCGGGGCCTACAAGGACATGGTCGTGACGCATCTCTTCCAGGTGCTGGCGTTCATGGCGATGGAGCCCCCGACGGCGCTGGAGCCGAAGGCCATCAGCGAGGAGAAGAACAAGGTCTTCCGCTCGATGCGCCCCCTCAATCCCGAGAACGTGGTGCGCGGCCAATACATCGGCTACCGCGAGGAGCCCGGCGTCGCCCCCGATTCCGAGACCGATACCTTCGTGGCGCTCAAGTGCGAGATCGACAACTGGCGCTGGGCGGGCGTGCCGTTCTATCTGCGCACCGGCAAGCGGATGGCGGAGGGGCAGCGCATCATCTCGATCGCCTTCCGCGAACCGCCGAAGAGCATGTTCCCCCAGGGTTCCGGTGTCGGTGCACACGGCCCGGACCACCTCACCTTCGACCTCGCCGACGCTTCCAAAGTGTCGCTGTCGTTCTACGGCAAACGTCCCGGCCCGGGTATGCGGCTCGACAAGCTCAGCATGCAGTTCGCCCTCCAGGAGACCGATCGCGCGGGCGATGTGCTCGAGGCGTACGAGCGGCTGATCCTGGATGCGATGCGCGGCGACCACACGCTGTTCACGACAGCCGAGGGCATCGAGCGGTTGTGGGAGGTGTCGGCCCCGTTGCTGCAGGACCCGCCACCCGTGCGGCTGTACGCGCCGGGCTCCTGGGGGCCGAACGCGATCCACCAGTTGATCGCGCCGCACGCGTGGCGGCTGCCCTTCGAGCGGGTATGGCGCGACAAGAAGTAGCGCCCGGCCTAGGCTGAGGACGTGACCGAGACCGAGGAGATCAGTTCCCGGATCTGGACGATCCCGAACGTCCTCAGCATGATCCGGCTCCTGCTCGTGCCGGTCTTCCTGGTCCTCGTGGCGACCGGGCAGGACGCCCTCGCCCTACTGACCCTCGTGATCTCCAGCATCACCGACTACCTCGACGGCTATCTCGCGCGTCGCCTGCACCAGATCACGAAGCTGGGGCAGGTCCTCGACCCGGCGGCCGATCGGCTCTACATCTTCGCCACGGTCATCGGTCTGGCATGGCGCGATCTGGTGCCGTGGTGGCTGGTAGCGGTGATCATCGCGCGGGACGTGATGCTGCTCGTCCTCGGCGTCGTCCTCGCGAACCACGGATTCGGCCCGCTTCCGGTCCATCATCTGGGCAAGTTCGCGACGTTCGCTCTGTTCTACGCGCTTCCGCTCATCATGCTCGGACAGGCGTTCCCCGCGATCAGCGCCGTATCGGTCCCGGTCGGATGGGCTTTCGCCCTGTGGGGCGCCTTCCTCTACTGGTGGGCGGGCATCGTTTACGCGATCCAGACCGTGCGGATCACGCGCGCAGCCTGAGCGCAGTACTGCGATAAGGGTCGGCCCGGGCCGCGCACTTCCGATACGCTGGATCGGTAGGGAGGCTCGTCTTGGAAAAGTTCGAACGCGAAGAGCGCATCGACGCACCGGCTGCTGTCACGTCGGTGGGTGCCACGAGTGAAGAACCGTCGACCGATACGACGCTGACGTTCTCCGAGGACATCGGAGCGCAGCTCGCCGCACTCGACAGCAAGGCCTCTCGCGAGGAGGCGGAGGCCGTCGTCGCACTCCCGTCCGGTTCCGCCCTGCTCGTCGTCCGGCGTGGGCCGAACACCGGTGCGCGGTTCTTGCTCGACACCGACACCACGACCGTCGGGCGTCACCCGGATGCCGACATCTTCCTCGACGACGTGACCGTCTCGAGAAGGCACGCCGACTTCATCCGCCGCGGCACCACCTTCGAGGTTCGCGACCACGGCTCCCTGAACGGTACGTACTTCGACGGCGTTCGGATCGAATCCGCTCTGCTGACCGACGGCTCCGAGGTGCAGGTGGGCAAGTTCCGCCTCACCTTCTACGCCTCGCGCGCCGACCTCGCGGTCGCCACGGACGCCTAGGCGTGCCACGCGCCACCGCTCGGACGATCCCGTCCGGCCCTCTCGCGATGCTGAGCATCGGCCAAGTACTTGCCAAGCTCGGTCCCGAATTCTCCGACGTCACGCCGTCCAAGCTGCGCTTCCTCGAGGAGCAGGGGCTCGTGACGCCGTCGCGCACGGAGTCGGGGTACCGCAAGTTCTCGCACGCCGACGTCGAGCGGCTGCGGATGATCCTCGCGATGCAACGCGATCACTACCTGCCGCTGAAGGTGATCAAGGCCTATCTCGACGACGTGGATGCGGGGCGCGAACCCAAACTCCCCAGTGCGACCGGTTCCCCGGCTTCGCTGCTCACCTCGGTGAAACGGCTCACCCGGGATCAGCTCGCCGCCGAAGCCGGGGCCGGACCCGATCTCGTCGCCGAGGCGATCAGCGCGGGGTTCCTGCGCGCATCCGACCGTTACGGCGACGAAGCGCTCAGCACCGTGCGGGCGCTCGTCGAACTCGGGCGCTCCGGCATCGAGCCGCGGCACCTCCGGCCGCTCCGGGCGTCCATCGAGCGCGAGATCGATCTTCTCGAGAGCGCGATCAGCTCCGGGATGCGGCGCGGCAGTGCATCCGGTGCAGCAGCGGCCATCGAGCAGGCGGGCGACCTCGCCACCCACCTCGGAACGATCCGCGGCGCGATGGTGCGCTCGGCACTCGGCCGACTCGCCAGACCCTGACGCCGAACCGCGACACGCCGCGCCGAAGAGGCCGATGTCGTTGAATGCCCCCGGGCAGGTCGATAGCGTAGGGGAAGCGAACGGATGATCCGAGTCGCGCGGACTCGAGAGGCAACCGAATGAGTGAAGTCAGCCGCGATACCAGCGGTGAACGCTACCTCGGTCTGCTGTTCACCGACGGCCTGCCCGATCTCGACGCCGACAAGGGCTATCGCGGCGCCATCGCCGCTCGCGCGGCCGGCATCACCTACCGCCAACTGGACTACTGGGCGCGTACCGAGCTCGTCGAGCCGACCGTCCGCGGGGCGTCGGGCTCCGGCACCCAGCGCCTGTACGGCTTCCGCGACATCCTGGTGCTCAAGCTCGTCAAGCGACTGCTCGACACCGGGATCTCCCTCCAGCAGATCCGGACCGCAGTCAACCAGCTGCGGAAATCAGGGGTCGATGACCTCGCCCAGACCACGCTGATGAGCGACGGAGCGAGCGTCTACCTGTGCACGTCGAACGATGAGGTCATCGACCTCCTCAGCCGTGGCCAGGGCGTCTTCGGCATCGCTGTCGGCAAGGTGCTGCGCGAGGTCGAGTCGAGCCTCGTCGACATCGGCAGCCAGTCCGTCGACCCGATGGACGAACTGTCGGCCCGTCGCGTCGCGCGCAAGGTCGGCTGAACGCGTCCGCTCCGAGCGAGGTAGGTCGCCGGGTCTCCTGGGTTGCCGGTTCTGTGACGTGCCTGGGGTTGCCGGTTCTTTGACCGGTCTTTGGGGTTGCCGGTTCTTTGACCGAGTGGCGGGCCGGAGTGTTCTCGACGGCGCTTCGCGCGTCTCGGGTGGGTAGGCCGGCACTCGGGGTTGTCAATTCGTGACAGCGCCGAAGACGGCGCCATCACGAATGGACAACCCCTCGCGCCTGAGCGAGGGCGGAAGTCGCGGGCTACTTGGCGGTGAGTTCGGCGGCCTCGCCGATGCGGCCCGTGCGGATCACGCGCTCGAGGAGGAGATCGAAGTTGTGCGCCATCTCCTGGGCGCTCTCGCCGGGCCAGACGTGCACCGGCTTCGCCGCTCCCTGCGCCTGCTGCAGGGAGGTGCGCTCGGGCAGCTGCGGGCTGAGGACGAGCGGTCCGAACATATCGCGCAGTTCCTTGATCCGGAACTGGTGCTCCAGCGACTGCACCCGAGCGCGGTTCACGATGATGCCCAGCGGCTGCAGACGCGGGCTGAGGCCGCGACGGATCTCCTCGATCGCCCGAAGTGCCCGGTCCGCGGCGGCGACCGAGAAAAGGCCCGGCTCGGTGACCACGGCGACGCGATCGCTCGCAGCCCACGCGGTGCGCGTCAGCGCGTTCAGCGACGGCGCGCAGTCGATGAGGACGAGGTCGTAGTCCGCTTCGACCGTGGCCAGAGCCTCCTCGAGCTTCCAGATGTCGCGGATGCTCGGGTGAGGTCCGTCGAAGTTGATCGCCGACGGGCTGCCGATCATCACGTCGACCACGCCTTGGCGCTCCTTGGTCCAACCGGAGGGCGCGATGGCCGCGCGAACGATCTTCTCCTTGGGAGAAGTGAGCACATCGGCGACGTTCAGGTGGCCCGCGACATTGATGTCCATGCCGGTCGAGACGTCGGATTGCGGGTCGAGGTCCACGACGAGCGTGCGCAGACCTTTCGAGAACGCCGCTGAGGCCAAGCCGAGGGTCACGGTGGTCTTGCCGACGCCGCCCTTGAGGGAGCTCACGCTGAGTACATGCATGGTCAGCAACTTTACTTTCAGTAGTGTTGGAGAACCTAACCGTTTGCTGCGTGCCGCGTGCCCGGGGAAAGGTGCCCATGTTCAAGAAGATTCTTGTGGCCAATCGTGGAGAGATCGCGATCAGGGCCTTCCGCGCAGCGTTCGAGCTGGGCGCGAAGACCGTTGCGGTGTTCCCCTACGAGGACCGCAATTCCATGCATCGGCTGAAGGCCGACGAGGCGTATCAGATCGGTGAGCGGGGCCATCCGGTCCGCGCCTACCTCGATGTCAGCGAGATCGTCCGTGTTGCGGTGGAGAGTGGCGCCGACGCCATCTACCCCGGCTACGGCTTCCTGTCGGAGAACCCGGACCTGGCTCAAGCGGCCGCGGATGCGGGGATCACCTTCATCGGGCCCCCGTCGTCGGTCCTCGAGATGGCCGGCAACAAGGTCACCGCGAAGAATCACGCGATCGCCGCCGGGGTTCCGGTGCTGAAGTCGACGCAGGCCACGACCGACCTCGATGTCCTGATCGCCGGAGCGGAGGAGATCGGCTTCCCGGTCTTCGCCAAAGCGGTCGCCGGCGGTGGCGGACGCGGCATGCGCCGTGTCGACAAACCGGAGGACCTCCGCGCGGCTCTCGAAGCCGCGATGCGCGAGGCCGACAGCGCCTTCGGCGACGCGACCATGTTCATCGAACAGGCGGTGGTCAGGCCTCGGCACATCGAAGTGCAGATCCTGGCCTCGGCGGACGGCGAGACCGTGCATCTCTTCGAACGCGATTGCTCGGTGCAGCGACGGCACCAGAAGGTCGTCGAGATCGCACCGGCGCCGAACCTCGATGAGAACACGCGTCAGGCGATGTACCGCGACGCGATCGCGTTCGCGAAGTCCATCGGCTACGTCAACGCGGGCACCGTGGAGTTCCTCCTCGACACGGCGGGTGAGCGCAAGGGCGAGCACGTATTCATCGAGATGAATCCGCGTATCCAGGTCGAGCACACCGTGACCGAAGAGGTCACGGATGTCGATCTCGTCGCGTCGCAGATGCGGATCGCCTACGGTCAGACGTTGAAGGAACTCGGCCTCACCCAGGACCAGATCCATCTGCACGGTGCGGCACTGCAGTGCCGCATCACGACGGAGGACCCCGCTGCCGGCTTCCGTCCCGACACCGGAAAGATCACCACCTACCGCTCGCCCGGCGGCGGCGGCATCCGCCTCGATGGCGGCACGATCAACCCCGGCGCGCAGATCAGTCCGCACTTCGATTCGATGTTGGCGAAGCTGACCTGTCGCGGACGCGACTTCACCGCGGCGGTGAACCGCGCCAAACGGGCGTTGGCCGAGTTCCGCATCCGCGGTGTCTCCACGAACATCCCGTTCCTGCAGGCCGTGCTCGACGACGAGCAGTTCGCCGCCGGCGACCTCAGCACGGCCTTCATCGACGAACGACCGCAGCTTCTCACGGGGCGCGAATCGCGCGACCGGGGTACCAAGCTGCTGAACTGGCTGGCGGAGGTCACCGTCAACCAGCCCAACGGCGGACGACCGGGTTCGATCGATCCCGCCGCGAAGCTGCCCGCGATCGATCTCTCGCAGCCGGCTCCGGCCGGCTCGCGGCAGAAGCTGCTCGAACTGGGCCCGACGGGATTCGCGGAGGCGCTGAGGGCGCAGACCGCGCTCGCGGTCACCGAGACCACGATGCGCGATGCGCACCAGTCCCTGTTGGCGACGCGCGTGCGCACTCGCGACCTCGTCGCCGTGGCGCCGTACGTAGCTCGGATGACGCCCGAGCTGCTCTCGGTCGAGGCCTGGGGCGGAGCGACCTACGACGTCGCACTGCGCTTTCTCGGCGAGGACCCGTGGGAGCGGCTCGCCGCCCTGCGCGAGGCGCTGCCGAACGTGAACATCCAGATGCTGCTGCGTGGACGCAACACCGTCGGCTACACGCCGTACCCGACGGCAGTGACGGACGCGTTCGTCGCCGAGGCGGCTTCCACCGGAATCGACATCTTCCGCATCTTCGACGCGCTGAACGACGTGAACCAGATGCGGCCCGCGATCGACGCCGTGCTCGCCACGCAGTCGACGATCGCCGAGGTGGCCGTCTGCTACACGGGCGATCTGCTCGACCCGGCGGAGGATCTTTACACGCTCGACTACTACCTCCGGCTCGCGGAGCAGATCGTCGACGCGGGAGCTCACGTGCTCGCGATCAAGGATATGGCGGGTCTGCTGCGCCCGTTCGCCGCGTCCAAGCTCGTCGAGGCGTTCCGCTCGCGGTTCGATCTTCCGGTGCACGTGCACACGCACGACACTCCCGGCGGCCAACTCGCAACCCTGCTCGCCGCGTCCGCGGCCGGTGCCGATGCGGTCGACGTCGCCAGCGCGCCCATGGCCGGCACGACCAGCCAGCCTTCGGCATCCGCTCTGATCGCCGCGCTCGCGCACACCGAGCGCGACACCGGGATCTCGCTGCGCGCGGTCTCCGACCTCGAGCCGTATTGGGAGGCCGTGCGCCAGGTCTACCGACCCTTCGAGTCCGGGTTGCCGGGCCCCACCGGCAGGGTCTACAAGCACGAGATCCCCGGAGGCCAGCTCTCGAACCTGCGCCAGCAGGCGATCGCGCTGGGGCTCGCCGATCGTTTCGAGGTCGTCGAGGACCTCTACGCGGCGGCGAACGGCATTCTCGGTCGCGTGCCCAAGGTGACGCCGTCGTCGAAGGTGGTGGGCGACCTCGCCCTGCACCTCGCCGCGGTGAACGCCGACCCGGCGGATTTCGAGGCCAACCCGCAGAACTACGACATCCCCGACTCCGTCGTCGGCTTCATGGCCGGCGAACTCGGAGAGCTGCCGGGCGGATGGCCGGAACCGTTCCGCAGCAAGGTTCTCGAGGGCCGCAACGTCCGGGTCGTCGAGACCGAGATCTCGCCGGAGGATCAGGCCGGGCTCGAGAGTGTCGACGCGCCGGAGCGTCGCGCGACGCTGAACCGTCTGCTCTTCCCGGCTCCGACCGCGTCGTACCTCGACGTTCGCGAGAGTTACGGCGATCTGTCGAAGCTCGACACCGTCGACTACCTCTACGGCCTGCAACAGGGCGAGGAGCACGTCGTCGAGATCGCCAAGGGTGTGCGCCTGTACGTCGGGCTCGAGGCGATCGGTGAAGCGGACGACAAGGGCATGCGGACCGTGATGACCATCCTGAACGGTCAGCTGCGGCCCGTCTTCGTCCGCGACAAGACGATCGTGGTCGAGTCCAAGAGCGCTGAGAAGGCCGACAAGTCTCAGCCCGGGCAGGTGGCGGCTCCGTTCTCGGGTGTGGTGACACTGAAAGTCGCCGTCGGAGACACGGTCGAGCCCGGCGGTGCTGTGGCGACGATCGAGGCGATGAAGATGGAGGCCGCCATCACGTCGCCGGTCGGCGGCGTCGTGCAGCGCCTGGCCGTGCCGACGACGCAGCAGGTCGACGCGGGCGACCTGCTCGTGGTGATCGCTCCGGCCTGACAGCCGGGCGCGGCATCGTGGCCCCCCTCCTGGTGGACAGGGGGCCACGGCTAAGCTGGGCCGGGAAGCGGAAGGAGCTCTGCCATGACGGAAGAGCGTAACGACGACCCCTATGAGCGCGCGCCGGATACGGCGCCGACGCCCATTCCCGACGGCTTCGCGATCGATGTCGCTCTGCCCGCCCCTGCGCGCGCTGCTGTCCCCGATGACGAGCGAGCGGTGAGTATCGACGAGGACGCCGTCGATCCCGGTCGATTGAGCGCAGCGACTCGATCGGTGCCGATCGTCGCTGCACCGGTGGAGCCGTCACCGATGGCGCCGGTTTCCGCGGGCGATCCCTCCGGAACGGGTCCGCTCTCCATCCGGCGCGGATCCTCCGGCTTCGACGCGGCCCGCACGCGCAGCGAGTCCCGCACGCGCTCGGACGCTCCCACGTCGGGCGAGCCGGCCGGCGGTCCGACGCGGCGCGATCGGTTGCGCGGCGAGCAGTCGCACAGTCCCGAATCCTCCTCGATGCTCACTCCCGATCGTCTGCTGGAGGTCAACCGCAAGACTCGTCCCGCGCCGACCGGCGCCTGGAACACCCTCCTGTACAACGCCAGCTTCCACGGCATCAACCTCGGTGATTCCAAGAAGGTGCGCGCCTGGAAGGCGATGACCGAGCGGATCCAACGCCCCTTCGAGGGCGGCACGCGCTTCGTCCCGGTGATGACGCGCAAGGGCGGTGTCGGTAAGACCACGGTGACGACGCTGCTCGGCATGGCCCTCGCGGATGCGCGCGAGGACAGGATCATCGCGATCGACGCGAATCCCGATCGCGGAACCCTGTCGGAGCGCGTGCCGAAGCAGACGCGTTCGACGGTGCGCGACGTCGTGACGCGTGCGGCTTCGGTCACCGGCTTCACGGATTTCTCGACGATGGTCTCGCGTGACGACACCCGGCTGGACATCCTCGCCTCCGACACCGACCCGATGCTCTCGGAGGCGTTCGACGAGGACGACTACAACGTCGTGGCGAACCTGGTCGAGCGCTTCTACTCGATCATGCTCACCGATTGCGGCACCGGCATCGTGCACTCCGTGATGCGCGCGACGCTGCAGCGTGCGGACTCCGTCGTGATCGTCTCGGGCGGCAGCGTCGATGAGGCGCGTCTCGCCTCCGAGACGCTGACCTGGCTCGACGCGAACGGTTACGGCGATCTCGTACGCAACAGTGTCGTCGCACTGAACACCGCGACTCAGGGCACGAACCTGGTCAAGCTCGAGGAGATCGAGTCGCACTTCCGCTCCCGGGTGCGCGAGATCGTGCGGATCCCGTACGACCCCGTGCTCGCGGCCGGATCGGTCGTGAAGTTCGAGCGGTTGAAGCCCGTTACCAAGGAAGCCGCGCGGCTGCTCGCCGCGCTCGTCGTCGAAGGGATCCCCGCCCGCCGTGGTGCTTGAGAAGACCGACCCCATCCGTCATCACGACCTCATCGTCATCGGAGCGGGGTCGGGCAACTCCGTCATCGGTCCGGAGTTCGCCGACCTCGACGTCGCGCTCATCGATGCCGGCGAGTGGTTCGGCGGCACCTGCCTCAACGCAGGCTGCATCCCGACGAAGATGTTCGTGCATGTGGCCGATGTGGTCACCGACGTCCGCGAAGGCGGCCCCATCGGCGTTGAAGCTTCCGTGCCCGGGCCCGACTGGGCGACCGTCCGCGACCGGGTGTTCGCGAAGACCGACAAGATCAGCGCGGCGGGATTCCGTTATCGGGATCAGAAGTCGCCGAACGTCACGGTCTACCGCGAGAGCTTCGGGTTCGCAGCCGTCGCAGAGGACGGCCTGCACCGGCTCGAGAGCGCCAGTGGCGTCACGATCGTCGCGCCGCGGGTGGTCATCGCCGCCGGTTCGCGGCCGAATCCGCTGTTGGCGGCGTATGCGCCGGACCCCGCGATTCACGACTCGGACTCGATCATGCGGATCGCCGATCGCCCGGAACGCCTGGTGATCCTGGGCGGGGGAGCGGTCGCCGTCGAGTTCGCGCACGTCTTCGCCGCTTTCGGCTCCACGGTCACCGTGATCGCTCGGGGCGATCGATTGCTCCGCAGCCTCGACGAGGACATCGCCCGGCGCTTCACCGCAATCGCCTCCGAGAAGTGGGATGTGCGGTTGGGATGCGAGGTGGACGGTATCGAGCGGACCGCCTCGGGGCTCGAGGTCACCCTCGACGACGCATCGGTCGTCGCGGCCGACGCTGTGCTCGTCGCGCTCGGTCGCAGCGCGAACACGGATACGATCGCCGCCACCGCGGTCGGTCTCGATCTGCATCCGGATGGGCGACTCGTCGTCGACGAGTTCCAGCGTGTGCTCTCGGGCGGCGTTCCCGTCGACGGGCTATTCGGCCTCGGCGACGTCTCATCGGCGCACGAGCTCAAGCACACCGCGAACCACGAGGCCCGGATCGTCGCGCACAACCTCGCGCATCCGGAGGAGCTCGAGGCGAACACCCTCGGTCCGGTTCCGGCGGCCGTCTTCGCGCATCCGCAGATCGCCCACTTCGGGCTCACCGAGGCGCAGGCCCGCGCCGAGGAGCTCGACGTCGTGGCCGTGACGCAGGAGTTCCGCACCACAGCCTTCGGTTGGGCTCTGGAGGACACCACGAGCGTCTGCACGCTCGTCGTCGCCCGAGACGGAGCCCTGCTCGGTGCCCACATCCTCGGCCCCGAAGCGAGTATCCTCATTCAGCCGCTCGTGCAGGCGGCGAGTTTCGGACAGACCGTCCACGGACTCGCCCGCGGCCAGTACTGGCCCCACCCGGCCGCGAGCGAAGTCATCGAGAACGCCCTCCTGAAGGCGGAGGACGCCCTGAAGGAGAAACGCGAATGACCGAACGCCAGATCCGCATCTTCGGAGACCCCGTGCTGAAGACGGTCTCCACGCCGATCGGTGCCGTGGACGACCGTATCCGCGGTCTCGTCGACGACCTCGTGGACAGCGTCAAGCCGGCCGGCCGCGCCGGTGTCGCAGCCCCTCAGATCGGCGTGAACCTCCGCGCCTTCAGTTACAACGTCGACGGCGTCATCGGCTACGTGTTGAATCCCGAGATCATCGAACTATCGGGGGAGCCGCAGCCGGTCGACGAAGGGTGCCTGTCTGTGCCCGGGCTCTGGTACCCCGCCATCCGCTACCCGCACGCGAAGGTGCGCGGAACCGATCTCGACGGCAATGACGTGGTTCTCGAAGGCGACGGCCTGATGGCGCAGGCGCTGCAGCACGAATGCGACCACCTCGACGGGACGCTGTACCTCGATCGCTTGTCCAAGGAGGACCGCCGCGCGGCCATGAAGGCCGTGCGGGAGTCCTCCTGGTTCTGAGTTCGTTCTGCTGGTCTCCTCGTGCCTCGTCGATCAGCGGCGGTCGGCGATCGCGGTGGTGGGGTCCTGCAGAGCCGGTTGCGTTTGCGTACCACGATTCGCTGCAACGCGAATCGCCGGTTACGCGTGCGGATCCCGGGGCTGAGGCGGAGCGCCTCGTTGTGATGTCGCAGTCACCTCAGCCCGAGACCACGCGCTCACTCCTGGCGGCACGGGGTCTCAGCCGGCGAGGGAGAAGCCCTGGGTGGCGGGGGCGGCCGAGTAGAGGTTCTCGATCACGCCGCCGAAGTCCTTCAGGATCACGTTGCGTTTGATGCTCATCTTCGGGGTCAGGTGCCCGCTCGCCTCGGTGAATTCCGTCGGCAGCACGATGAACTTTCGGATGGACTCCGCGCGCGACACCCGGGAGTTCGCTTCGTCGACCGCGCGCTGGATCTCGGCCAGGACCGCAGGATTCAGTGCCGCGTCGTCGAGGGACATGTCCTTGTTCTGACCGTTGTTACCCAGCCAGGTCGGCAGCATTTCGGGGTCGAGCGTGATCAGCGCCGAGATGAACGGCTTGCGATCGCCGACGACCACCACCTGACCGACGAGCGGATTCGCTCGGATCGGATCCTCGAGGACAGCCGGTGCCACGTTCTTGCCCGCCGCGGTGACGATGATCTCCTTCTTGCGTCCGGTCACCTTGAGGTAGCCGTCCTCGTCGAGCACGCCGATGTCGCCGGTCTTGAACCAGTCGCCGTCGAACACCGACGCCGTCTCTTCGGGGTTGTTCCAGTAGCCGCCGAAGACGTTGATGCCCTTGACCTCGATCTCGCCGTCGTCGGCGAGTCGGATCGAGACACCCGGCATCGCAGGACCGACCGTGCCGATCTTGAACTTCTCCGTGCGGTTCACACTGGTGGGCGCGGTCGTCTCCGTCAGGCCGTACCCCTCGAGGATCTTGATGCCGAGGCTGTGGAAGAAGTGACCGAGCCGGTCGCCGAGCGGGGCGGAGCCGGATACGGCGAAGCGCACGTTGCCGCCCATCGCTTCGCGCAGCTTGGAGTAGACCAGCCGATCGAAGAGCGCGAACTGCAGCTTGAGCGCGAACGGCACCTTCTCGCCGCGCTCGAGGATCGTGGAGTGCTCGACGGCGACCGCGGCTGCCCGACGGAAGATCTTGCCCTTGCCCCCCGCCTCCGCCTTCTGCTCGGCCGAGTTGTAGACCTTTTCGAAGACGCGGGGCACCGCGAGGAGGAAGGTGGGTTTGAACGAACCGAGCGAGGGCAGCAGTTGCTTCGTGTCGGCCTGGTGCCCGACCTTCACGCCGCCGTGTACGCACAGGATCGCGATGAACCGCGCGAACACGTGCGCGGTCGTGATGAAGAGGAGTGTCGAGGCGTTCGGCTGGTGGATCAGTTCGGTGAGAGCGACGGCCGAGTTGCGACTGAGCTCGACGAAATTCGAGTGCGTGATGATGCAGCCCTTGGGGCGACCCGTCGAACCGGAGGTGTAGATGATGGTGGCGATGTCGGAGCCGACCGCGAGGGAGCGGCGCCGTTCGATCTCTGCATCCGCAACATCGACGCCCGACTCCGCGAGCTTGTCGAGGTCGCCCAGTTCGATCTGCCACACCGCTCGCACGTCGGGCAACTCCGGGTGCACCTCGTCGAATCGAGCGAAGTGATCGGCGGTCTCGACGATGATCGCGTGCGCGCCCGAATCCGTCAGATTCCACTGGACCTGACTCGGCGAGGACGTCTCGTACACGGGCACCAGGATCGCTCCGGCGAACCATGCTGCGAAGTCGATCAGACTCCACTCGTATCGGGTCTTGCACATCAAGCCGATGCGTTCACCGGGCTCGATACCGGCTGCGACGAAGCCCTTGGCGAGCGCGGTCACCTGAGCGAGGAACTCGCGTGCCGAAACGTCTCGCCAGGCGTCACCGACGGGAAGGGCGAAAAGAGCCTGATCCGGGGTCTGGCGCACACGCTCGATCAGCAGATCGGCGGTGTTCGCTTCCGGATCCGCCGCCACGAGGGCGGGCGCATCGAACTGTTCCACGGCAACTCCTTCGGTACCACGTCGGGACGAGACGATTCTATCCGCGCATGGCTGTACCTGTTCATCCTCTCAGGGACGACTGGTGACAGGTGCACGGCGGATGGTGAGTTCGGCTCGGATGGCGGGGGTCCTGTCCGATTACTACACTCTATGTGGTCGCCAATCTCTCCCCGGCGACCGCTCACCGGCAGGAAGGCGATACGCGTGCACGCGATCGGAATCGACATCGGCGGCACGAAGATCGCAGGAGCTCTGGTCGATGAGTTCGGCGGGATCCTCCGCGAGGACCGACAGCCGACCCCCGCCGGTCACCCGGAGATGATCGTCGACATCGTGGTCGAGATGGTCGCCCGGCTCCGGGAGGGCCTCGGCGCAGCGGAGGTCGCGGCGGTCGGCGTCGCGGCAGCCGGATTCATCGACGCATCGCAATCGGTCGTCTACTACGCGCCGAACATCAACTGGCGCAACGAGCCGTTCCGCGAGAAACTCGCCGCTCGGATCGATCTGCCGATCATCATCGAGAACGACGCCAACGCGGCCGGTTGGGCGGAGTTCCGCTACGGGGCCGGACGCCTCGTGTCGGACATGGTCATCCTGACCATCGGCACGGGTGTCGGCGGCGCGATCGTCATCAACGACACTCTGCTGCGCGGTGGTTTCGGTGCCGCCGCCGAGATCGGCCACATGCGCGTCGTCCCGGGTGGACTGCCCTGCGGCTGCGGCGCCCGCGGCTGCATCGAGCAGTACGGCTCGGGTCGTGCGCTGCAGCGCTTCGCGAACGAGTTCGCCGACGCCGGCGGAATCGGCCAGGCGCTCGCCGACGCTCGAGAGAAGAACGGAACGCTGGACGGCCCGGCGATCAGCGCACTGATCATGGCGGGCGACCCGGGTGCGATCGCGGCCCTGCGTCAGCTCGGCCACTGGTTGGGTGAGGCCGCCGCGAGCCTTGGTGCCGTGCTCGATCCTCAGATGTTCGTGATCGGTGGAGGAGTGGCACAGGCGGGCGATCTCCTGCTCGACCCGATCCGTCAGGCCTTCCTCGATAATCTGCCGGCGCGCGGATACCACCCCGAGCCCGAGTTCCGTATCGCAGAGCTCGTGAACGATGCCGGAGTCGTCGGCGCCGCCGACCTGGCGCGCCTGCACGCCGCCCAGCTGTAGCGAGCCGGACAGCCTAAGCTGAGTGCGCCGGAGCCCGTGGGGCGCCGGCGGAGGAGACCACCGATGTTCTACTGGCTGATGAAGCACATCATCATGGGCCCGATCCTGAAGACCATCTTCCGGCCCTGGTCCGTGGGTGCGGAGCGGCTGCCCGACACGGGTGGTGTGATCCTGGCGAGCAATCACCTGTCGTTCATCGATTCGATCTTCCTGCCGCTCGTGATCGACCGGCCGATGGTCTTCCTGGCGAAGAGCGACTACTTCACCGGCAAGGGTCTGAAGGGCTGGGCCACCCGCCTGTTCTTCAACGCGGCGGGCATGCTCCCCATCGACCGATCCGGCGGCAAGGCCTCGGAAGCTTCGCTGAACACGGGTCTGCGGGTCCTCGCTCGGGGTGAGGTGCTCGGTATCTATCCCGAGGGCACGCGCAGTCCCGACGGTAAGATGTATCGCGGACGCACCGGTGTCGCGCGGATGGTGCTCGAGGCGGGGGTCCCGGTGATCCCGGTCGCCATGATCGACACCGCGACCATCATGCCGATCGGTCGCCGGCTGCCTCGACTCGGCCGAATCGGTGTCGTCTTCGGCGAGCCGCTCGACTTCGCTCGCTTCGAGGGTATGGAAGGCGACCGGTTCATCCTGCGTTCGATCACCGACGAGATCATGTACGAGCTGCTCCGGCTGAGCGGTCAGGAGTATCAGGACGTCTACGCGACGTCGGTCAAGGAGAAGCGCGCCGCGCTCATCCGCTGAGGGTCGCTCGTCGGGCCACCGATCCGAGCCTCTTCTTTCGCGATAAGCTCGACAGTCCGTGCCGGATCCATTCCGGTGCGTTCACGCACCGCCGACTGGCGTGTGTACCCACCCACCAGAACCAGGAAAAACCTCGTGGTAATCGATCCGAACGAACCGTACGTCCTCGCCGCCCCCTCCGTGGTCGCAGGCCTGGACTATTGGCGCGAGCTCGAGATCAAGCAGCAGCCCCAGTGGCCGGATGCGGATGCCGTCCGCGCCGCGTCAGCTCAGGTCGCCGCTTTCCCGCCCCTGGTCTTCGCGGGCGAGGTCGACCAGTTGCGTGAGCGTCTCGGGGCCGCTGCTCGCGGTGAGGCGTTCCTGCTGCAGGGCGGCGATTGCGCCGAGACCTTCGCCGGTGCGACGGCCCAGCAGATCCGCGATCGGGTGAAGACGGTTCTGCAGATGGCCGTTGTGCTCACGTACGGCGCGTCCATGCCCGTCATCAAGATGGGGCGCATGGCCGGCCAGTTCGCCAAGCCGCGTTCGAGCGACCTCGAGACGCGCGGCGACGTGACGCTTCCCGCCTACCGCGGCGACATCGTCAACGGCTACGACTTCACGCCGGAGTCCCGCACGGCGGACCCGCAGCGCATCGTGCAGGGGTACCACACGGCGGCTTCGACCCTCAACCTCATCCGTGCCTTCACGCAGGGCGGGTACGCCGACCTGCGGCTCGTGCACTACTGGAACAAGGGCTTCACCGAGAACCCGCAGAACCAGCGCTACGAGCAGATGGCGAGGGAGATCGATCGCGCGGTCAAGTTCATGATCGCCTGCGGTGCCGACTTCGACGACCTCAAGCGCACCGAGTTCTACACCGGCCACGAGGGCCTGCTGATGGACTACGAACGGCCGATGACGCGCATCGACTCGCGCACCGGCACGCCGTACAACACCTCCAGCCACTTCATCTGGATCGGTGAGCGTACGCGTGAACTCGACGGTGCGCACGTCGACTTCCTGTCGCGGGTCCGCAACCCGATCGGCGTCAAGCTCGGCCCGAGCACCTCGCCCGAGACCGTGCTGCAGTTGATCGACAAGCTCGATCCCGACCGCGAGCCCGGTCGCCTGACCTTCATCACGCGGATGGGCGCCGGCAAGATCCGCGACGCGCTGCCGCCGCTGCTCGAGGTCGTGAAGAACAGCGATGCCCTGCCGCTCTGGGTCACCGACCCGATGCACGGCAACGGCCTCACAACGCCGACCGGTTACAAGACCCGACGGTTCGACGATGTCGTGGACGAGGTGAAGGGCTTCTTCGAGGCGCACCGCGCCGTCGGCACCTACCCGGGTGGCATCCACGTCGAGCTCACGGGCGACGACGTGACGGAGTGCCTGGGCGGTTCCGAGCAGATCGACGAGGCGACGCTGGCCACGCGCTACGAATCGTTGTGCGACCCGCGTCTCAACCACATGCAGTCGCTCGAGCTCGCCTTCCTCGTGGCGGAGGAGCTCGGCGGCCGGTGAGTCGCTGTTGATGAACGCCGTCGCACCTCCGGGTGCGACGGCGTTCATCGTTGGCGGGGGCGCCGGTGGTCGGTGGGCTTCGCCGGTCCGCACTGAATGTCGGTGGTGTGACCCATAGTGGGGTCATGACCACATCGACGCCCGGCACACGGATCGCAGCCCTCGCCGCGACCGTGCGCGCCGAACTGACCGGGGTCGACTGGGCACGGATGCCCGAAACCGAACTCGTCGCAGCATGCGTCGCGCTCGGAGAACTCGAGCGAGCCGTCAGCGGGAGTGCCGTCGCGGCCGCCGGTGTCATCGAAGGCGCATCGGGGCGGGAGCGGGGGATGGACTCACTCGCGAGCACGCACGGGCAACGCACCGGCAAAGCTGTGATCGCGATGCTCACCGGATGCTCAGAAGCGACCGCCGGGCGGCGCATCCGGCTCGCGCAGGGCGTGTTCGCCGGTGTCGGGATGCTGGGCCAGGAGGTGCCCGCCGTGTTCCCCGCTGTCGGGCAGGCGGTGCGTGACGGGCGTCTGCATCCGGATGCGGCCGACGCCCTCCTCACCACCCTCGGGCCGTCGGCTGCGCGCATCCACCCGGATGAGCTCGCGATCGCCGAAGAATCGATCCTCGCCGCGGCGACCGACCCCGACGGTGAAGCAGCGACCTCCGGTGGATTGACCGGGATCGGGATCGCCGCCGACCTGGTCAAGATCCAGGCCCTCGCGTGGAAGGCACGACTGGACCCCGACGGGCTCGAGCCCACGGAGGAGGAGGCGTTCGAGAAGCGCAACGGCATCTGGCGGCGCGGGAAGAACGGACTCGAGACGCTCGTGCTCACGTTGACCACGGAACAGGCGGCGGCGGTGAAAGCGTCGCTCTCGCCGCACACCAGCCCCCGCAAGCCGCGGTTCACGGATGCGGACTGCGACGCCGCCGAGAACGGTCACGTGGATGACGGCGCGATCTTTACAGACGTGGGCACGAGCGGGCAGAAGACCGCGGACGCCGCAGTGTCGTTGATCGTCGCCGGCGGCGCCTCCGAATCCCCCGTCGGAGCGACCCCGCAGATCACCGCCTACATCCACGCCGACGACCTCACCGACGAAACCGCGACCGGGCCCGCCTACCTCGACCACGTCGAGGAGCCCGTCCCGGCAGCGACGGTGCGGCGGCTGCGCTGCTTCGGCGAGGTCCGCATCGCGATCACCGGCAGCCGCGCGCAGACCGACGCGCTCGGACGACCTGCCCGCGACTTCACCATGAAACAGAAACGCCTCCTCGCCGCCCGCGGCGGCGGCTGCGCCTGGCAGGGTTGCACCGCCCCACCCGCCTGGACCGAAGCCCACCACGTCACCTGGTGGAGCCGAGGCGGTCAGACATCCGTCGACAACGGAATTCTGCTCTGCAGCTTCCACCACCATGTCATCCACGGAAAAACCGGCTGGCGCATCCACATGCTGCCCACCGCCGAAGGCCTCCGGCCGCACCTCATCGCACCACCCCACATCGACCCCCGACAGACACCCCGACGCATGGGCAACCAACGCCCACCATCGCCGGCATCACGCGAAGACGACCACGAACCCCCGCGACCGAACCGGATCCGCCACCACCTTCGACGTCGACATCGAGATCCGGTACCGGAGCGCTCAACGGCGATTCGACGAGAAACCGGTGGGAGCGGTGAATGTGCAGTGACCGGCGCTACGGCACCCGCACGAGCCGCCTCAGCTCAGGCGCACCTGCATGTCCAGCGTGACGGAAGACCCGCGACGGATCGATTCGCCGATCGAGGGTGTGGTGCCGACGACATTCGTGTACCCATTCGGCAGCGTCGTCCAGGTGTACAGGATGACCGGAACCCCATCAGGGATCACCACGACGAATCCGGCCGCCTCGAGAGCGGCCTTCGCCGCATCGCGGGTCATGCCTTCGACATCGGGAACTGCGACGACGTCGGGACCCTTCGAGACGGTGACCGTCACGATGTCGCCCGGGCTCGCCGGATCCTCAGGGTTGGTCTGAGAGATGATCGATCCGCTCGGAACATCGTCGCTGAACTCAGCGGCGGACTTGTCCATCGCCAGGCCGGCGTCCTTGAGCGCGGTCGATGCCTCATCCTCGGTGAGGCCCACCACATTCGGTACCGGCCCCAGCGAACGCACCAGGTCGATCGTCGACTGCTCGGCGAGGGAGGCGGGCAGATCCGAACCGTCGGGCAGTTGCGCGCGCATGACGACGTTTGCAGCGATTTCCGCGTCGAAATACGAGGTGACTGCGCCGGCGACGAACCCATCGGCGGCGATGGTCGCCTTCGCGTCCTCCAGATTCGAGCCGACGACGTCGGGCACGGGGAGGATGCGGGGGCCGGCGGAGACGACGAGGGTGACGCTCGACCCCCGACTGCGCTGCTCTCCGCTGGGCGGATCCGTGCGCAGTACCAGCCCCGATGCCATAGTCAGATCGTTGGCCGATTCCTCGACGACTTCGAAGCCGGCAGCCACGAGTTGGTCGCGCGCGGCATCCGCCTGCTGGTTCGTGACATCGGGGATGTCGATGGGCGAGGTCTCGCCGACCCACCAGGCGACACCGCCGCCCAGCAGAGCCACGAGGAGCACGAGCACGACGAGAATCACCCCGCGACGACGCCGCTTCGTCGTCGTGGCGGTCAGGGCTTCGACGGGGTCGGAGGGTTCGAGGCGACCGACCGCGGTGGTCTCGGACGCGGCTGGGCTCGCGGCGAGGAGGGCGTCGCCGTGGAAGACGGTGGTGTCGCCGATTTCGAGGGCCGGTGCGACGACCGTCGCCTGCGTCTCACCCCGGCGGTCCGTCGGCGTCACTCCCATCAGGCGCTCGGCTTCGAGAAGCTGCGCGAGCATCACTCCGGCGTCGCGGGGACGCATGTCGGGATCGCGTTCGGTCGCCCACAGCACCAGCTCATCGAGCGATTGCGGCACCGAGGGCACCTTCGCGCTCGGATACGGCACGCTGTCGTTCGCGTGCTGGTAGGCGATCTGCATCGGCTGCTCGCCCGTGAACGGCTGCTCACCCGTGAGCATCTCGTAGAGCATGATGCCGATGGCGTAGATGTCGGAGCGGGTATCCGCGGTGCCCCGAGTGACGAGTTCGGGCGAGAGATACGCGATGGTGCCCAGTAGAGCTTGTCCCGAGGCGGTGTTCGCGGACGCCGCCCGCGCCAAGCCGAAGTCACCGATCTTGATGCGCCCGTCATCGGCGAGCAGCACGTTCTCCGGTTTGAGGTCGCGGTGCAGGATCCCCGCACGATGAGCCGCGGCGAGCCCCGAGAGGACGGAGTGCATGATGTCGACGGTCTGCTGAGCCGTGAGCATCCCGCGTTCCTTCAGCAGGTCGCGCAGAGTGATGCCCGGCAGGTACTCCATCACGAGGTAGGCCATGTCGGAGTCCTGGCCTTGATCGAAGACACTGACCACATTCGGATGAGCGAGGCGCGCCGCCGACCGCGCCTCCTGCACGAAGCGGTTCTTGAAGGTCGTATCGTCGGAGAGGTGCCCGTGCATGACCTTGATGGCGACTCGGCGCTCGAGGCGCTGATCGGTCGCGAGGTAGACCGTGGCCATGCCGCCGCGCGCGATCCGAGAGCGCACCTCGTAGCGACCGTCGACGAGACGGCCGAGGAGCGGATCGATCTGGCTGGTGGTCACGCGACGAGTCTAGGCAAGGCGAGCCTCGGAACCGCCGCGCAACGCTGACCGCCGTTCGCGCGATGCCGACCGACCTAGAGCCAACCGTACGCCCGGCTCCGCGATCGAGCACGCAATCCGGCTTGGAGCGCTCGGCGCGCCGTGCCACTCTTGAGAGGTGTCAACCACATCGAATACCTCGCCCGATGACAGCACCGCCGCCGAGTGGCTGACGGTTCCCGACCTCGTCGACATCCTCGGCCTCACGGTCAGCCGGGTCCGCCAACTGATCCAGGAACACCAGTTGCTCGCGACGCGTCGCAACGGCATCCTCGTGGTCCCGGCGTCCTTCGTACGCGACGGCGCCCCGATGCCCGAGATCCGGGGCACCGCGATCCTGCTGGGCGATTCGGGATTCAGTGACGACGAAGCGGTCGAGTGGATGCTGGCCGTCGAGGAGAGCCTCGGTGCTTCACCGATCGACGCGCTCCGAGCCGGCCGCAAGGCGGAAGTTCGCCGCGTCGCCCAAGCTCTGGCCTGACGCATCCACGCTCTGGCCGACACTTCCGCGCTCTGGCCCGGCGCTTCACGCCGCGTCGGCCGAGAGGGGCCGGGTCAGGCCGATCGCACCGTCACCGCATCGGCCAATTCACGCAGCCGGCTGATCCCGTCCGCATGAAGCGGGGCATCCTCGAGCGAGTCGAGGGCCTCCGCCACGGCGGTCTCGATCATGGTCTCGAGCCGGGGAAGGGCCCGACCGGCACTGATGATCTCTTGGGCCCGACGGATACCCGCGTCATCGACGTCGGGATGCCCGACGATGCCATCCAGCTCGGCGCGATCCGCTGCTGATGCCTCTTCTCGCGCGAGGGCCAGGAGCACCGTGCGCTTGCCCTCGCGTAGATCGTCCCCGCTGGGCTTACCGGTCACGGACGGGTCGCCGAAGACGCCGAGAACATCGTCGCGCAGTTGGAACGCCACTCCGATCGGCACTCCGAAGGCACGCAGAGCGTCGAGCTCCGCCACGGATCCGCCGGCCAGAGCCGCACCGATCGTCAGCGGCGCCTCGACGCTGTACTTCGCGCTCTTGTACGTGACCACGCGCAGGGCGCGCTCGATGTGGTCGCTCTCGTCGTAATCGGCCCAGGCGCTCTCGTCCAGGATGTCGAGATACTGCCCCAGGGTCACCTCAGTGCGCATCGTGTTGAATTCGCGGCGAGCCGTCGCTGCCGAACCGGGTGCGCCGAGTCGGTCGCCGGCATCCGCGAAGAGTTCGTCCGACCATGCCAGAACGAGGTCGCCGAGCAGGATCGCACTCGAGCGACCGAACTCCTCCGCCGAACCGTGCCAGCCGCCCGCCGCGTGACTCGTCGCGAAGCGACGATGGGCGCTTGGGGCGCCGCGGCGGGTGTCTGAGTTGTCGATCACGTCGTCGTGGATGAGGGCAGCGGCGTGGAAGAGTTCGAGCGCTGCACCGGCGCGAGCGACCGGATCGGAACCGCTCGGATGCTCGAGCGACGACCCCGATGACACCGCATCCCAACCGGCCTCGCAGAAGCGCGCTCGAAAGCGTTTGCCCCCGCTGAGAAAGTCCCGCGAAACGTCGGCGAGAGCGCGTGCGTCGCTTCCGATCGAGACGAGAATTGGGGTGCGTTCGGTGAGGAATTCATCGATACGGAACTGAACACGATCGACCAGACGCGTGGAGTGATTCACTCGACCAGCCTAAGCTTCGTCGCCTCCTGTACGACGCCGCTGCGGAGGGCTTACAATGAACCGCCACCCGCCCAGTCGACCCGGTCAGTGCCCTACACAACCGTGTCGCCAACAACTGGCATCGGAACAAGCGCCGATGCCCACCCTGAAGGGGTCCTGATGCCGCTTTCGGAACATGAGCAACGGCTGCTCGACGAGATGGAGCGCAACCTCTATCAGAACGACGCAGATTTCGTCGCCGCCGTCGGGAATCGCCGTGGGAAGACGAACTATCGCGCGATCGTACTCGGTGTGCTGCTCGCCATCGTCGGTCTCGCGGTGCTCGTCACCGGCGTCGTCGTCCACCAGCCCCTGGTCGGGATCGCCGGCTTCGCGCTGATGCTGGGCGGTGTCGTGGTCGCGATGCGACCCGGGGGCTCCACTCCCGACGATCTGTCTGACCTCGGCGCGGCACCGCGGCCTGCTCGGGGTTCCAACCCCTCCACCGGGTTCATGGACAAACTGAACGAGCGGTGGGACAACCGCGGCGATGGTCGGAGCTGACCCGCCGATATTCCCCACCCCGCACCACTGAAGGGCCGATCCTCACGGATCGGCCCTTTTTTCGTGCCCGGTTGCTCCCTCTGGCTCCATTCTTCCTCCACCTCCCTCCACCGCACTTTTCCCTGTAATTCCGGGGATGTTGCAATGAACTCAATCGACTCACCGCCACGCTGGGGTTGTCGGTGGGGTGAAGTGGAGTACTGTGGAGCAACATCAACCTTGGCCGGAAGAAGTGGGGGAGTGCGCCATGTTTCTCGGCACCTACTCCCCGAAGCTCGACGAGAAGGGCCGCGTCATCCTGCCGGCCAAGTTCCGCGATGAACTCTCGTCGGGTGTTGTGGTGACACGTGGCCAGGAACGCTGTCTCTATGTGTTCAGTGGCGCCGAATTCGAGGCGATGCACACGAAGATCCGCTCGGCTCCTGTATCGAGCAAGCAGGCGCGCGACTTCTTGCGCGTGTTCCTCTCCGGCGCCTCCTCGGAGGAGCCGGACAAGCAGAATCGCGTCACGATCCCGGCGGCGTTGCGCGCCTACGCCGGCCTCGACCGCGACCTCGCTGTGATCGGGGCGGGCAACCGTGCCGAGATCTGGGCAGCGGACGCGTGGGAGAGCTACCTGGCCGAACAAGAATCCGTATTCGCCGACACCCAGGAGGAGGTGATCCCGGGGCTGTTCTAGCTCCTGCCGCGCGACTCCCAGCCATTCGGCTCCCGGACGCACCTTCCCCGGTGTCCGGTAGCGATGGATGGGGATCGGGCGACAGGAACCGGATCGGCCGGGGACCGCAATGGCCACCGAACCGAACGACACCACCCAGGGATCCCTCGACGGTTCCGACGGCGGAGTGCGACCCACCGAGGAGCGCCACATCCCGGTGCTGCTCGAGCGCTGCATCGAGTTGCTCGCGCCCGCGCTGCGGCGCGACGGCGCCGTCGTCGTCGACTGCACGCTCGGCATGGGCGGTCACTCGCTCGGCCTGCTGGAGCGTTTCCCGAACATCCACCTCGTCGGACTGGACCGCGATCCCGAGGCCCTCGCCCTCGCCGGTGAACGGCTGTCGGCGCACGCGACGCGCATCGATCTGGTCCACGCGGTGTACGACGAATTGCCCGAGGTGCTCGACGATCTCGGCATCGAGGCCGCCGACGGCGTGCTGTTCGACCTGGGCGTCTCCTCGTTGCAGCTCGACGAGACCGAGCGCGGCTTCTCCTATTCCAAGGACGCACCGCTCGACATGCGGATGGACGCGACGTCCGACCTCACCGCTGAGGAGGTGCTGAACAGCTACTCCGAATCGGATCTGCGGCGCATCTTCCACCAGTACGGCGAGGAGAAGCTCGCGGCCCGGTATGCGAAGAAGATCGTCGAGGCACGCGAGCACGAGCGCCTGGTCCGGTCGGGTCGGCTGGTCGAGATCATCCAGGCGGCGACGCCGGTCGCGATCCAGCGCAACGGTCATCCCGCCAAACGCGTGTTCCAGGCGCTCCGGATCGAGGTCAATCAGGAGCTGTCCGTCCTCGAACGCGCCATTCCGAACGCGATGGGCGCCCTCGCCGTGGGGGGACGCATCGTCGTGGAGGCCTATCAGTCGCTCGAGGACCGCATCGTCAAGCGCGAGTTCGCTCGCGCCTCCTCGTCGTCGGCTCCGGTCGGCCTGCCGATGGAACTGCCCGAGCACCGACCTGCATTCAGCCTCGTGATCCGAGGCGCCGAACTCGCCGACGACGACGAGAAAGCAAAGAACCCCCGAGCGACACCCGTGCGATTGCGCGCGGCCGAGAGGATCAGGAGGAACGCATGAGCGTCACCGCTGTCATCGACACCGCCGTCATCGAACCACTTCGCGTACCGGGCCCCGCGGCTCCGTCGAGGCCGCACATCGAGGCGGTCCCTGCGCCGGCGTCGGCGGGGTCCCGTCCGCGCGTCGTCTACGCGCTCGTGGCGGTGGCCGGATTGTTCCTGATCATCGCGGTGCAGTTGCTCGTGAGCGTCGGGCTGTCGCAGGGCGCCTACGAGATCGTCGACCTGCAGTCGCAGCAGAAGAATCTCACCCGGGCGAATCAGGAGAAGCAGGATGCGGTGGACGCACTGAGTTCGCCGCAGAACCTCGCCTCGTCTGCGTCCGCGCAGGGCATGGTGGCGAACTCATCGCCGGTGTATCTGCGTCTCTCGGACGGCGCGGTGCTCGGCGTCCCGGCAGCGGCGAGCTCCTCCGCGGCGGCGGCCACCTCGGCGGCGGCGAACCTCGTCCCGAACGCCCTGCTCGAGCCGGCTGCTCCGACCGCGGCGGCACCGACTTCGCCCGATCCGAGCGCGTCGGCCGGAATTGAGGCGACCTCGGCCGTACCGTTGCAGGGCGAGCTGCCTGCGCCGGTCACGCACTGAGCGCGCAGCACCGCACACCGAACTCCCCGCCCCGGAGAGGAAACGACCGAGCAGTGAGTACGTACCGATGAGACACACCCTCGCCAGCCGGCGCCGCACCGTGATCACGTTCGTGGTGATCGTCGCCATCATCGGCGTCTTCGTCGGACGCCTGGTCGACATCCAGATCGTTCGGGCGAACGCCCTCACGACCGAGGCGGCGGGCAACCAGTCGAACAGCGTCACCACCTACGGCACGCGCGGACAGATCGTCGACACCAACGGCGTCGTGCTCGCCGACAGTGTGATGCGGTACACGCTCACCGTCTCGCCGAAGAACGTGGCCGAATTCCCCCGTGAACTGGACCAGGGGGACGTCATCATCAGCGTCGAGGAGGCGGCCTCCGAGATCGGTGCCATCACCGGACAGACGGTGGAGCAGATCATGGCGGCGGTGAGCGCGGCACTCGCGGAGGATCCGGGGTCGGACTATCTCCAACTCGCGAAGGGTTTCGACCTCGCGACGTACCAGAAGCTCGACGCACTCGACATCCCGTGGACCTACTTCGAGAACGACCCGGGCCGCACGTACCCGAACGGCTCGGTAGCCGGCAACCTCGTGGGGTACGTCGGTGCGGACGGCGCCGGCCAGGAGGGTATCGAGTACCTCGAAGACAAATGTCTCGCCGGCACGAACGGCTCGGAGACGTACGAGCAGGGCGGCGACCGCATCCGGATTCCCGGTAGCACCGTCACCGAGACGCCCGCCGTCGATGGCGGCAGTGTTCGCCTGACGATCGATTCGGATCTGCAGTACTACGCCCAGCAGGTCGTCGCGGCGCGCGTCGCGGAGGTCGGAGCGAGTTACGGATCCGTGATCGTGCAGGAGGTGAAGACCGGCAAGCTGCTCGCCGTCGCCGAGACGAACGCCGTGGATCCGAACAATCCAGCGGCGACGGATGCGGACGACCGGGGATCGCGCGCCTTCTCCGTGCCCTTCGAGCCGGGTTCGACCTTCAAGGCGATGACCGCGGCGATGTTGATCGACAAGGGAGTGGCCACCCCGACGACGCAGGCGACCATCCCCGACAGCTGGAACGCCGACGACGCGCAGTTCAACGACGACTCCAGCCATGCGCCCACCAACTACACGTTGACCGGCATCCTGCGTGACTCGTCGAACGTGGGCATCGCGACTCTCGGGCAGCAGCTCAGTCCCGAGGTCCGCTCCGACTACATGGAAGCCTTCGGCGTGGGTTCCGAAACCGCGGTCGGATTCCCCGGGGAGTCCGCGGGCATCCTGAATCCGTGGCAGGACTGGGACAACCAGACCAAGTACGCGACGATGTTCGGCCAGGGCGTGTCGACGACCGCCATGCAGGTCGCGGGCATCTATCAGACCCTCGGCAACAAAGGCGTTCACCTGCCGACGCGGCTGGTCGAGGGTTGCACGCTGGCCGATGGCACGGAGATCGACGTTCCGGATGCGACGGGTACCCAGGTCGTGTCGCCCACGGGCGCCCAGGACGTCGTCGACATGCTGCAGACCCAGTACAACGAAGGCTGGCTGGCGAACTACATCCACATCGACGGCTACAACGTCGCGACGAAAACCGGAACGGCGCAGCAGTCCGACGGCGACGGCGGCTACTCCTCCAGCTACACCGTGTCGATCGCGGGTCTCGCTCCGGCAGAGGATCCGGACTACGTCGTTTATGTGGTCATCGCCAATCCGGTTAAGATGAACACGTCCCAGGCGACGGCCCCCGTCTTCCAGCAGGTCATGACCCAGGTCCTCAAGACCTACCGCGAACAGCCTTCGACGACACCAGCCGTGAACTACCCGTCCACGTGGTGACAGCACCGAACGAAACGATGAAAGAGGGGGCTTCTTGATGTCCAGCATGCCCTCCTCCCTCCGTCCCGAGCATCCCGTCGCGCGCTCGCTCTCGCAGCTGGTGTCCGAATTCGGCATCGAGCACGTCGGCAGTGTCGACGGCGTCGAGGTCAGCGGGGTCACCCTCAGCTCGACGTCGGTGCAACCGGGTGATCTCTACGTCGGGGTCGCCGGTCGCAACGTGCACGGAGCGCGATTCGCCGCCGACGCCGCGACATCAGGTGCCGTCGCCGTGATGACCGACGCCGCCGGCATCGACGAGGCCCGCGCCAGCGGGCTGCCGATCCTGGTCACGACCGACCCCCGCGAGGCCTTGGGCGACGTGGCCGCGTGGGTGTATCGCACCCACGAGGACGCACCGACGATCTTCGGGGTCACCGGCACGAACGGCAAGACCAGCGTCGTCTACCTGATCGATGCCCTGCTGCGTCAGCTCGGTGTCGTCTCCGGCCTCAGTTCGACCGCCGAGCGCCGCATCGGTGACATCGCGGTGACGAGCACGTTGACGACTCCGGAAGCGAGCGAATTGCACGCTCTCCTGGCTCGGATGCGCGAATCCGCCGTGCGGGCCGTCGCCATCGAGGTCTCCGCGCAGGCACTCACGCGCCACCGCATCGACGGCATCGCGTTCGATGTGGTCGGCTTCACGAATCTCACGCACGATCACCTCGACGACTACGGCGACCTCGACGCCTACTTCCAGGCGAAGCTCGAGCTCTTCGATCCCGATCGTTCGCGCCGCGGAGTGATCACCGTCGACTCGCCGTGGGGCGTGCGCCTCGCCGAGGAGAGCCGGATCCCGGTCACCACTCTCTCCACCGCGCCGAAGCCGGCTGCGGAAGGCGACTGGCGGATGACCCTGCTCGAGACCGCGAGCGACAGCACGACATTCCGTCTCGACGGTCCGGAGAGCCGGAGCGTCGAGGTCACCATCCCGTTGATCGGCTGGTTCATGGCAGCGAATGCGGCGTTGGCGATCGTGATGCTGGTCGAGTCCGGATTCGATCTCGATGCGATCGCCCACGCGCTCGACGAGCGCGGCGGGCTCGACGTCTACATCCCCGGCCGCGCCGAGCGCATCTCCGGCGACAGCGGACCCCGCGTCTTCGTGGATTACGGACACAGCCCGGACGCCTTCTTGAACACGCTCGATGCGCTGCGTCAGTTGACCCCGGGCCGCTTGATCATGGTGTTCGGCGCCGACGGTGACCGTGACCCGACCAAGCGTGCCGACATGGGGGCGATCGCGGCGCGCGGCGCCGACGTGGTGGTCGTCACCGATTTCCATCCGCGGTGGGAGGACCCGGCGGCGATCCGCGCCGTCCTGGTCGACGCCGCGACCCGCGCCGTACCCGACCGCGAGATCTACGAGATCGCCGACCCTCGCGCTGCCATGCGCAAGGCGATCGCCCTCGCGAAGGAGGGCGATTCGATCCTCTATGCGGGCCCCGGCCACGAGGACTACCACGAAGTTGCAGGAGTACACATGCCGTATTCGGCACGAGACGACGTCCGACTGGCTCTCCGCGAGGCGGGCTGGCTGTGATCGGCATGCGGCTGTCCGAGATCGCGGCCGTCGTCGGCGGACGACTGGTGTCGAGCACGGACGACGACACCCTCATCACGGGCCCGACGGAGACCGATTCCCGCGAGATCGTGCCGGGATCCGTCTTCGTCGCGAAGCCGGGGGAGGTGACCGACGGACACCTCTTCGCTCCCGTCGCCGTCGAGAACGGTGCCGCACTGCTGATCGTGCAGCGTGAACTGGAGCTGCCCGTTCCGCAGATCGTGGTGCGCGATTCGGTGCTGGCGCTCGGCGCGTTCGCGACCGAGGTCATCCGCCGTGCGAAAGCCCTCGGCGGGCTCGAGATCGTCGCGGTGACCGGGTCGAACGGCAAAACGACCACTAAGAACCTGCTGCGGACGATCCTCGAGCGCGTCGGTGACACCGTCGCCCCGCGCGGATCCTTCAACAACGAGGTCGGCGCCCCGATCACCATGCTGCAGGTGTCGGCGTCGACCAGGTTCCTGGTCGCTGAGATGGGCGCCAGCGGCGTCGGAGAGATCTCCCGTCTCATCCGGATGGCCAAGCCCGACGTGGGCATCGTGCTCTCCGTCGGCCTCGCGCACGCGGGGGAGTTCGGCGGGATCGAGAAGACGCTGCTCGCCAAGACGGAGATGGTCACCGACCTGGCATCCGACGACGTCGCGGTCTTGAACCTCGACGATCCGCGGGTCGCGAGCATGGCGGACAAGACCGCAGCGCCCGTTCGCTGGTTCGGCCGGGGCGAGGGCGCGGATGTCCGTGCGACCGATGTCGTCGCGACGGCTCGCGGCACCCGCTTCACCATCACGGAACGCGGCGGCTCGAGCCGAGAACTGCTGTTCCGCGTGCTCGGAGAGCACCACGTTATGAACGCCCTTGCGGCGACGACGGCGGCGCTCGCCCTCGGCGTGCCGTTCGACGACATCATCGACGCGCTCGAGACCGTCACGCTCGCGGAGAAGGGTCGGATGGAGGTGCTCGGCGGCGCCGACGGCATCAGCATCATCAACGATGCTTACAACGCGAGCCCCGACTCGATGGCCGCGGGTCTGCGCACGCTGGCCCAGATCGTGGAGCCGGGCGCCCGAACCGTCGCCGTGCTCGGTCAGATGAGCGAGCTGGGCACATGGGCGGATGAGGAGCACGAGACGATCGGCCTGCTCGCCGTCCGCCTCAACGTCTCGCAGCTCGTCGTCGTCGGGCCCGGCGCCCGCCGCATCCACGTGGCCGCCGAGCGCGAGGGGTCGTGGAACGGCGAGTCGAAGTACTTCGACACGGCCGACGAGGCATACGACTTCCTCGAGGGCTACCTGGAATTAGGAGACACGGTGCTGGTGAAGTCCTCCAACTCGGCGGGCCTGCGGTTCTTGGCCGACCGGCTCGGGGAGCGGCACTCGTGAGGGCACTGCTGATCGCGGGTGCCTTCTCCGGCGCTTTCACGCTCTTCCTGACTCCGCTGTTCATCAAGCTGTTCCACAAGCTGCAGTGGGGCCAGTTCATCCGGGACGACGGCCCGCAGTCGCATCACGCCAAGCACGGCACCGCCACCATGGGCGGTATCGTCGTGATCCTCGGCGCGGTGCTGGCGTACTTCGTGGCGATGCTCCTGGGCAACCGCGCCATCGCACCGTCGGCACTGCTGGTGCTCTTCATGATGGTCGGTCTCGGTCTCGTCGGTTTCGTCGACGACTTCCTGAAGACCAGGAACCAGCGCAGTCTCGGGCTGGGCGGCTGGGCGAAGATCGCCGGCCAGGTCATCGTTGCGATCGCTTTCGCGATCATGGCCATCATGTTCCGCGACGAGAACGGCATCGCGCCTGCGTCGACATCGATCTCGTTCATCCGTGATCTCCCGATCGATTTCGGGACCCTCGGCTGGATCGGCATCGGCCTGTTCCTGCTGTGGATCTGTCTCATCGTGACCAGCACGTCCAACGGAGTGAACGTCGCCGACGGCCTCGACGGGCTCGCCACCGGCTCGTCGATCCTCGCGATCGGCTCCTACGTCATCATCGGCTTCTGGCAGTCCAACCAGTCGTGCTTCGACCCGCACCTCGATTCCGACGTTCTCTACAAGTGCTACATGGTCAGCGACCCGTTCGACCTCGCGATCGTGGCCGCGGCCGTCTCCGGGGCTCTCGTCGGCTTCCTCTGGTGGAACACGTCGCCGGCGCAGATCTTCATGGGTGACACGGGTTCGCTCGGACTCGGCGGCGCGCTGGCCGCGCTGGCCATCCTGACCCGCACCGAGCTGCTGGTCATCCTGATCGGCGGACTCTTCGTGATCGTCGCCGGTTCGGTGATCCTGCAGCGGATCTACTTCAAGCTCACCAAGGGCAAGCGCATCTTTCTGATGAGCCCGCTGCACCACCACTTCGAGTTGAAGGGGTGGGCCGAGGTCACCGTCGTCGTGCGGTTCTGGATCATCGCGGGCATCCTCGTCGCAGCCGGCGTCGGACTCTTCTACCTCGAATGGCTCTCACGATGACCGACTCACCGGTGAACCCGGCCGACCTCGCCGCTCGACTCGACGGACTGCGCAGTTGGCGCGCCGACTGGAGCGGGCTGCGGGTCGCCGTGCTGGGTCTCGGCGTGACCGGCTTCTCCGTGTCCGACACCCTGACGGAGCTCGGTGCCGACGTCTTGGTCGTGGCCGACCGCGTCGACCCCGACCGCGTACGCCTCCTCGACGTCATCGGCGCTCGGCTGGCGCACGTGCCGGAGCTCGACAGCGTCCCGGAGGAACTGAGCTCCTTCGAACCAGAACTGCTCGTCGTCTCGCCCGGCTTCCGCCCGACGCATCCGGTGCTCGAGTGGGCGGGCGAAACCGGCCTCGCGATCTGGGGCGACGTCGAGCTGGCGTGGCGCTTACGCGACAAGGTCCCGCGCGCAGACGGCACGCCGGCCGAGTGGGTGCTGGTGACCGGCACCAACGGAAAGACGACCACGGTGCAGCTCACCGCCTCGATGCTGGTCGCCGGCGGTCTGCGCGCCGCTCCATGCGGCAACATCGGCATCCCGGTTCTCGACGCCATCCGCGATCCGCAGGGGTTCGACGTGCTCGTCGTCGAACTCTCCAGCTACCAGCTGCACTACCTCAGCCCGATCGAGCCGATCGCCAGCGTCTGCTTGAACATCGCCGAGGACCACCTCGACTGGCACGGCTCGTTCGAGGCCTACCGCGCGGCCAAGGCCAAGGTCTACACGAACACCCGAGTCGCGTGTGTCTACAACAAGGCGGATGCGGTGACTCTCGCCATGGTCGAGGATGCCGAGGTGATCGAGGGCGCCCGGGCGATCGGTTTCGGCCTCGGCGTACCGGGGCCGAGCGATTTCGGCGTCGTCGACGGAATCCTGTGCGACCGCGCCTTCCTCGAGGAGCGCCACTCCAGCGCGATCGAGATCACGACGGTCGACGAGCTGGCCGCGCGCGGTCTGGCCGCTCCGCACATCGTCGCCAACATCCTCGCGGCGGCCGCTCTGGCGCGCGCGTGCGGGATCGAGCCCGGTGCCGTTCGCCGTGCACTCGCCGGCTTCGAGCTGGACGCCCACCGGATCCAGGTCGTCGCCGATCGGGAGGGCGTCACGTGGGTCGACGACTCGAAGGCGACGAACCCCCACGCGGCGGATGCATCACTGCGGGCGTACCCGTCGGTCGTCTGGGTCGTGGGAGGACTCCTGAAGGGTGTCGACATCGACGCGCTGGTCGCGGCGCACGTGAATCGCCTTCGCGGTGCGATCGTGATCGGCGTGGATCGGGAGCCGGTCCTCGAAGCATTCCGGCGACACGCCCCGGGGCTGCCCGTGACGGAGGTCGTGCCCGTCGAGACTGAGACGGTCATGCAGGCCACCGTGGTCGCTGCGGCAACGCTCGCGCAGGCAGGCGACGTCGTCCTGCTGGCGCCGGCTGCAGCATCGATGGATCAGTTCCGCGACTACGGCGACCGTGGGCGGGCGTTCGCCGCTGCTGTCGAAGAACATCTGGGAGGAGGAGCCGATGAGCGCTCCGACGTCGACGACGCGGATTCCGAGTCGCCCGAGCACTGACGGGGTTGGCGGCAACGAGCCGCGAGCGGCCGGTAGGACCGCCCGGGTGGTCCTCTCGAAGGTGTTCGCCTCCGAGTCGGCGAACTTCTACCTCTTGTTCGGAACCACGCTCTTCCTGGTCATCCTCGGACTGACGATGGTGCTGTCCTCCTCCTCCGTGACCTCCTACAAGGACGATGCCGGCGACTCGTTCGCCGGGTTCATGCGTCAGGGTTTCTTCGCCATCATCGGTGTGCCGCTGATGCTGATCTGCTCGCGATTCTCGACCCGGTTCTGGAAGGTCGTCGCGTGGCCGGCGCTGCTCGTCGGCTGCGCGCTGCAACTCCTGGTTCTCTACACACCGCTGGGCATCGAGGTGGGTGGCAACAAGAACTGGCTGAATCTCGGCTCGTTCTCGCTGCAGCCGTCCGAGATCATCAAGCTCGCCCTCGTGATGTGGTTGGGTCTGGTCCTCGAGAGGCGACTCCGGCACAGCCGCGACTGGAAGCACGCGTTGATACCGGCTCTGCCCATCGGCGGCGCGGCGATCGGGCTGGTTCTGCTCGGCGGCGACCTGGGCACCGTCGTGATCATGGCGGGCATCATCTTCGCTGCCCTCTTCTACGCGAACGTCCGCTTGCGGATCATCCTGGGCCCGTTGCTCCTCGGTGCTGTCGGAGCCGTGCTGTTCGCCTTCACGAGCGACAACCGGGTGACCCGGCTGCTGTCGTTCATGAACAGTTGCCAACCGGGTGACATCGACTACGAGACGACCTGCTGGCAGCCTCTGCACGGAACCTGGGCGATGGCGAGCGGCGGCATCTTCGGCGTCGGACTCGGCAACTCCAAGGCGAAGTGGTCGTGGCTCCCCGCAGCCGACAACGACTACATCTTCGCCATCATCGGCGAGGAACTCGGCCTGATCGGCGCGATCGTCGTGCTGCTGCTCTTCATCGTCCTCGCGGTCGCGTTCTTCCGCATCATCCACACCGCCACCGATCCCTTCGTCAAGATCACCACGTCCGCAGTGATGTTCTGGCTCGTCGGTCAGGCCTTCGTCAACATCGGGGTGGTGCTGGGGCTGCTCCCGGTCCTCGGCGTGCCGCTGCCACTGATCTCGTCCGGAGGCACCGCTCTGCTGAGTTCGATGCTCGCGATCGGAGTCGTGCTGTCCTTCGCCCGCACTCAGACCGCGGCGATGCCCACGTTCGCGGTACCGCGTGGCCTGCGCGAACGGAACACCGCTCGATGACCCGCTACCTGCTCGCCGGTGGTGGTACAGCCGGCCACGTGAATCCGTTGCTCGCGACGGCGGATGAGATCCGTCGCCGCGACACCGGTGCCGAGGTGCTCGTTCTGGGCACGCGCGAGGGCCTGGAGTCGCGCCTGGTCCCGTTACGCGGTTACGAACTGGCGACGATTCCGCGCCTTCCTTTCCCGCGGCGGCCGAACGGCGCCGCTCTCAAATTCCCGAACGCGTTCCGCGCGACGATCGCGCAGATCGTCTCGACGATCCGCGAACGCGAGATCGATGCGGTCGTCGGTTTCGGCGGATACGCGGCGGCCCCCGCCTATCTCGCCGCTCGACGCGCAGGTCGACCGTTCATGCTGCACGAGGCCAACGCACGCCCCGGACTGGCGAACAGACTCGGGGCGCGGTACACCGGCTCCGTCGGCGTCGCGTTCGCCGGCACCCCTCTGCGCGGAGCGCAGCTCGTCGGTATGCCGTTGCGGCGCGAGATCGCCGAGCTCGACCGCTCTGCGCATCGCGACGAGGCGATCGCGATGTTCCAGCTCGACCCTGATCGCCCCACTCTGCTCGTCACCGGAGGCTCCCTGGGTGCCCGGCGGATCAACGCGACCGTTGTGCAGTCCGTCCGTGCGGTGCTCGATGCCGGCTTCCAGATCCTGCACATCACGGGCGACAGGTCCGAGATCGCGGATCCGGGCGTCGAGGGTTATCGGATGCTCGGCTACTGCGACCGGATGGACCTCGCGCTCTCCGCTGCGGATGTCGCGATCTCACGTGCCGGGGCCGCGACCGTGAGCGAGCTCTCGGCGCTCGGGATCCCCGCCGTCTACGTGCCGTACCCGGTAGGCAACGGAGAACAACGGTTCAACGCCCGCGGCGTGGTGGAGGCCGGCGGTGCGGTGCTCGTCGATGACGCGCGCTTCCTGCCGGAGTGGGTCGTGAGTGACGTCGTTCCGCTTCTGCGCGACCGGGCTCGCCTCACCGAGATGGCAGCGCAGGCCGCGTCCGTGGGCGTCCGAGACGGGTCCTCCCGCATGGTCGATCTCATCGAGCGCGGCCTCGACTGAGCCTCCAAGGGGAACTCCGCCTCACCGTCTACACTGAACCGGCGCGGCGCGTGGAACACCTCCAGCGCCGGGCGCCGAACCACTCGAAAGCGAGAACACCGTGATCAAACCCGATCTCTCCGTCACGATCCCCGACGAACTCGGCTCGGTGCACTTCATCGGCATCGGGGGCGCCGGGATGAGCGGGATCGCTCGGCTCTTCGTCGGGTCTGGCCACCGCGTGACGGGCTCCGATGTGCGCGAATCGCACAACATCGAACAGCTGCGCGCGCTCGGAGTGCCGGTCGCGATCGGACACGACGCCGCGAACCTGGGAGACGCCGAGGCCGTTGTGGTGACCTCCGCATTGTGGGCGGACAACCCCGAGTACCTTCTCGCGAAGGAACGCGGACTGCCGATCCTGCACCGTTCACAGGCCCTCGCGTGGTTGGTGCAGCATCGTCGACTCGTCGCTGTCGCCGGAGCGCACGGCAAGACCACATCGACCGGGATGATCGTCACCGGTCTGCTCGGCCTGGACGCCGACCCCAGCTTCGTGAACGGCGGCGTGATCGAGAGCCTCGGCCTCTCCGCGGCCGCGGGCTCGAGTGAGCTCTTCGTCGTCGAGGCGGACGAGTCCGACGGCAGCTTCCTGCTCTACGACACATCGGTGGCGCTCATCACCAACGTCGACCCGGATCACCTGGACCACTACGGCTCGCTGGAGGCGTTCGAGGACGCTTTCGTCGCCTTCGCCCAGGCGTCGAGCGAGTTCGTCGTCATCTCGTCCGACGATCCCGGCGCCGTCCGCGTGACCTCGAAGCTGCGCGACAAGCGCATCCTGCGGTTCGGGGAGGCGGAAGGGGCGGATGTGCGCGTCGTCGACCTCGAGTTCGACGGCCCGGTCGGCTTCACTCTCGAGTACGCCGGCGAGCGGTACAGCGCGCGGTTGCGCATCCCCGGACGACACAACGCGGTGAACGCGGCCGGTGCCTTCGCCGTTCTCGTCGGGCTCGGATTCGAGCCGCAGGCCTCGCTCGCGGCGATCGCGGAGTTCGGTGGCACCGAGAGGCGTTTCGAGCTGCACGGCACCGTGCGCGGCGTCAGCGTCTACGACGATTACGCGCACCACCCCACCGAGGTGGCCGCGGCGCTCTCGGCCGCCCGCACCGTCGTCGGCGAGGGTCGGATCATCGCGGTGCACCAGCCGCATCTGTACAGCCGCACGCGCCTGTTCGCGCAGGAGTTCGCCGAGACTCTCGAGCGCTACGCGGATCAGACCGTGGTGCTCGACGTCTACGGCGCCCGCGAGGATCCCGAGCCGGGAGTGACCGGCGCGCTCGTGAGCGAGAAATTCTCCGACCCGGCTCACGTGGCCTTCATCAGCGATTGGCAGCATGCGGCCGAGTACACGGCCTCGATCGCTCGGCCCGGCGACTTCGTGATCACCCTCGGCTGCGGCGATGTCTACCGCATCGTGCCCCAGTTGCTCGGATCGCTCGGTGCGGATGCCGACGCGTAGCGAGACGGTTCCCTCTCGCGGGGGAGCGGGACGGTGAAGCGCCCGCAGGGTGTTCACGGGCATCTCGACGCCGGTGAGGCTGCGGTCAAACGCCAGGCGCCCACCAAGGTGCCCCAGCCCTCTGCGGGGCCGTCGTCGAGGGAGGCCGAGACCCAGCCTGTCGCGGTCGTCGCCCCGTTCCGGTCGCCGAAGGCTTCGCCGGCGGATGAGGTGGCGGTCGAGGGCGAGCCGGAGCCCGGCTCGGGCCGGTGGGCGCTCGCCCGAGCGGCTCGGCGGCGCCGTCGCTATGAGCGCGGCGAGGTACGGCGTTTCACGAAACGGTCCCGGCATCGGCGTACGGTGCTGCTGACGATCGTCGGTGCGCTCCTGCTCCTGGTGCTGGCCGTCGCGGTGGCTGCGTACTCGCCTCTGATGTCGGTGCGCACGATCGAGGTCGACGGCGCATCCCGAGTCGACGCCGACGACATCCGTTCAGCGCTGGCGAGCGAGATGGGCGTGCCCCTGACTCTCGTCGATCGTGCAGAGGTCGGGGATGCCTTGGCCGACTTCCCGCTGATCCAGAGTTACGCGGTGGAGGCGAGTCCACCCGACACGCTCCTCGTGCGGATCATCGAACGCACTCCCGTCGGCGTGCTCGAGAACGCCGGTGTCTTCACCCTGGTGGACGCGGCTGGAGTCACCATCGAGAGCGGTGCGGCGGCTCCCGCGGGGTATCCGGTCATCACGACGCCGAGCGGCAACTGGACCGGCGACGCATTCGCGGCCGTCGCCACGGTGGTGCGCTCCCTGCCGGGCGATCTCGATGGCCAGGTAGCGGCGGCATCCGCGACCACGGCGAACGATGTGACGTTGACTCTGGTCAGCGGCGCGACCGTCGTGTGGGGGAGCGCGGACGACTCGGCCTTGAAGGCCGTTGTGCTCGACGACCTCATGACGGCGACGGACCCCGCGGGCGTCGCGCAGTACAACGTGTCCTCACCCAGCAGCGCCGTCGTGCTGCCCCAGTGATCGGGCACCCGTCGCCGCCAATACGCCGACGCGTTTGGCCGACGCGGGCGTGTCAGCTCGTCCACGGGGCGCATCGCGCTTACCGTCGGACTGACCCAAATGCATACTCAGCATAACTTTAAGTCTCTACCTGAGGTTTAAGGTTCAGCCCGGAGGCCGGAGACGTGACTTCAAACCAGAACTACCTTGCCGTGATCAAGGTCGTCGGCATCGGCGGCGGCGGCGTCAACGCCGTGAACCGCATGATCGAACTCGGCCTACGCGGCGTCGAGTTCATCGCCATCAACACCGATGCGCAAGCGCTCCTGCTCAGCGACGCCGACGTCAAGCTCG
Organism: Microbacteriaceae bacterium VKM Ac-2855; assembly: GCA_013204985.1. Classification (GTDB taxonomy): domain Bacteria; phylum Actinomycetota; class Actinomycetes; order Actinomycetales; family Microbacteriaceae; genus Rathayibacter. The sequence goes on along the minus strand of JABMLG010000001.1, from coordinate 703,866 downwards.
ACGTCGGCCGCGAGCTGACCCGAGGGCTCGGCGCCGGTGCAGACCCCGAGGTGGGCCGACGCGCTGCGGAGGACCACGCGGAGGAGATCGAAGAGGTGCTCGCCGGTGCGGACATGGTCTTCGTCACCGCCGGTGAAGGTGGCGGTACCGGTACCGGTGGCGCGCCCGTCGTCGCTCGCATCGCCAAGTCGATCGGCGCGCTCACGATCGGCGTGGTGACGAAGCCCTTCGGGTTCGAGGGCCGCCGCCGCCAGACGCAGGCCGAGGCGGGCGTCGCCACCCTGAAGAACGAGGTCGACACGCTCATCGTCGTGCCCAACGATCGTCTTCTCGAGATCAGCGATCGCGGGATCAGCATGCTCGAGGCCTTCGCGACCGCCGACCAAGTCCTCCTCGCCGGTGTCCAGGGCATCACGGACCTGATCACGACTCCCGGCCTGATCAACCTCGACTTCGCCGACGTCAAGTCGGTTATGCAGGGTGCCGGCTCCGCGCTGATGGGGATCGGCTCCTCCCGTGGGGCCGATCGCGCCATCAAGGCGGCCGAACTCGCGGTGGCATCCCCGCTGCTCGAGGCGAGTATCGACGGCGCCCACGGTGTCCTCCTCTCCATCCAGGGCGGGTCCAACCTCGGCATCTTCGAGATCAACGACGCCGCGCGGCTGGTGCAGGAGGCCGTGCACCCGGAGGCGAACATCATCTTCGGCGCCGTCATCGACGACACGCTCGGCGATGAGGTTCGCGTCACCGTCATCGCGGCGGGCTTCGACGGCGGCGAGCCGGGCGCACAGCCCACGCCCGCCGCGGAGCCGCGGCGTGCCAGCTTCGTCGACAGCGCCGCTCCCGCTGCGGCGACGACCGGGTCGGTCGCGGCCGAAACGGGTTCGCCCTCGGTCTGGTCGAGCCCGGCGTCGAGCGCTCCGGCGCCCGTCGCCGATCCGGCTTTCGACGACGCGGACGCGGACGGGGATCTCGACATCCCCGATTTCCTGCGCTGACCCGTGGCCGCGTCCTCCGCACCCGTCGGGGTCGCCGACCCGGAGCTGGCCGAAAGACTCGCTTCCGTGCAGGCGCGCATCGCTGATGCGATGCGCGCCTCCGGGCGCGTGGACGGCTCGGTCACCACGATCGTGGTGACGAAGTTCCACCCGGCATCCCTCATCGAGGATCTGCACGGACTCGGCGTGCGCGATGTGGGGGAGAATCGGCACCAGGAGGCGCAGCGAAAGGCTACCGATCTGGCGCACCTCGGTCTGAACTGGCATTTCATCGGCCAGTTGCAGAGCAAGAAGGCGCGACAGGTCCGTGCGTACGCGACGGCGATCCATTCCGTCGACCGAGGAGTCCTGGTGCCCCTCCTCGATTCCGGCGACGACGTCCGCGACGTGTTCGTCCAAGTCGACCTCAGCGGTGATCCAGGGCGCGGTGGTGTCGATCCGGACGGCCTGCTGCCGCTCGTCGAACAGATCGCCGGCGCCGCGCTGCTGCGCCTGCGTGGCGTGATGGCCGTCGCCCCTCTCGGAGTGGAGCCGCGTCCGGCGTTCGAGCGTCTGCGCGGGTACTCGGAGCAGGTACGGACGATCGTGCCGACGGCGGATTCGATATCCGCCGGCATGTCGCACGATTTCGCCGAGGCGATCGCCGAAGGGGCGACACACCTGCGAATCGGATCGGCAATCACGGGTAATCGGCCTTCGCCCCCTTAATCTCGTCGGGAGGACGATCTCATCACGAGACCCAACGACACGGAGGAACAGATGGCCAACCCGCTCAAGAAGACGATGGTCTACCTCGGCCTCGCAGACGAAGAGGCCGAGTACGAGCGTGCCGGCGACGCCACCGCATACCCGACGGCCGCCCCGGCTCCCGCTCCGGTCCAACCCGTGCAACCCGTGACCCCTGTGTCGCAGCAGCGCGCCACGGTCACCCCCCTGCGCAAGACCACCACCCCGACTCCGAAGGCGACGGCACCCGCCGAAATGAACGAGATCCTCACGGTTCACCCCAAGCAGTACCGCGACGCCCAGGTGATCGCGGAGAACTTCCGCGACGGCATCCCCGTCATCATCAACCTCTCGCAGATGAGCGATGCGGACGCGCGCCGTCTGATCGACTTCGCGAGCGGGCTCTCCCAGGGCCTCTACGGGCGCATCGAGCGCGTGACGAGCAAGGTGTTCCTGCTCTCTCCGTCGCACATCACGGTTGCAGGTGACGCCTCGGCGACCGAGAACGAGGGCGACGCGTCGTTCTTCGCGAAGTCCTGATCCAGGCGGGGCCCCGAACGACTCCGTGTTCTCCGTGATCTCGGTCCTCGCGACCATCGTCTACTACGCCTTCCTGCTCTACTTCTTCTCGATGTGGGCCAGGTTCGTCCTCGACCTCGTGCGCGTCATCCGCCGCGAATGGCGGCCCAGCGGGCTCGGTCTCGTTGCAGCCGAATTCGTGTACACCATCACCGATCCTCCGATCGCGTTCTTCCGTCGGCTGCTCAAGCCCGTCTCGATCGGACCGATCGCGCTCGATTTCGGCTGGAGCCTCACGATGCTCTGCGTCATCATCGGGATGTACGTGGCGGGTTCGTTCCGCTGATCGCCCGTTGTGCACGGAACACGTGCAATCCGACGATGTGGGACGCGGGAGGTCGCAGGTGGCGCGAGCGACCGGGCCACACATGTATCCTGAAAGACGAACAGGACGTTCTCCGACGTGCTCGCGATGCGCCGCGCGCTCGAAGTTGCTAGCTTTAGTCGAACGTTAAACAACGCGTACCTACTTGAAATCGAAGGTGGAAAGCCATGGCGCTCACTCCCGAAGATGTTGTCAATAAGCGGTTCCAGCCGACCAAGTTCCGGGAGGGCTACGACCAGGACGAGGTCGATGACTTCCTCGACGAGGTCGTCGTGGAACTGCGTCGCCTGAACCAGGAGAACGAGGAGCTCAAGCAGCGCCTCGTCGCCGGTGATTCGCGGATCGCTGAGCTGCAGCGCAGCGGCGGTTCGGTCGCGGCCGCTCCGGTCGCCGACGCGGCTCCCGAGCCCGAACCGACTCCCGAGCCCGAGCCGGAGCCCACGCCGGCTCCTGTCGCGGCCGCCCCGGTCGCGGCGCCTGTCGCCGCCTCCGGTGCCGACGACGCCGAGAGCTCCAGCAGCCTGCTCCAGCTCGCGCGCCGCCTGCACGAGGAGCACGTCGCCGAAGGCGCGCAGAAGCGCGACTCCCTCATCGCCGAGGGCCGCGCGACCGCAGCTCGTCTGGTCGCCGAGGCCGAGGCCGAGCAGCGCCAGAAGATCGCGAAGCTCGACGAGGAGCGCGCCACGATCGAGGGAAAGATCGATCAGCTGCGCACCTTCGAGCGCGAGTACCGCCAGAAGCTGAAGAGCTACATCGAAGGCCAGCTCCGCGAGCTCGACACCACGCCGGTGTCAGCCGAGGCGTCGTCCTTCCCCGGCTTTGGGGCGTAGTTCCGTCGCAGCGAACGTCAGGCCGAGGGTGCTCGTCACCCTCGGCCTCGTTGCGCTCGCGATCCTCGTGATCGATCAGATCGCGAAGTATCTCGTCGTCACGAACCTCGTCGAGGGTTCGAATGTGCCGGTACTCGGCGATGTACTGGTGTTCCACTTCGTGAAGAACTCCGGTGCGGCGTTCTCACTGGGTGCGGGTTACACCTGGATCTTCTCGATCATCGCGAGCGCGGTGGCCGTCGCGGTGATCTGGTTCTCGCGACGACTGCGCTCGCTCGGTTGGGCGATCTTCCTCGGCCTCCTCCTCGGGGGACTCCTCGGGAATCTGACCGACCGACTCTTCCGCGAGCCGAGCTTCGGTGTCGGCCACGTGGTCGACTTCATCTCCACGCCGTGGCTCATCCCGGCGATCTACAACATCGCCGACATCGCGATCTGCGCGGCGATGACCATCTTCGTCATCCTCACGTTGCGCGGCATCAACATCGACGGCACACGCGCGACGAGGGAGCCCAAGGGCGCAGACGCCGACAAGCCATCCGCCGACGAGAGCGCGGTCTGATCGTGCAGTCGCGATCGCTGCCGGTTCCGGACGGCCTCGAAGGTCTCCGCGTCGACGCCGCCGTGGCGAAACTGCTCGGCTTCTCGCGCAGTTTCGCGGCGGAGGTCGCCGAGCAGGGCGGCGTGACGGCCGACGGTCGCACGCTCGACAAGAGCGACCGGGTCAGTGCCGGGTCGTGGCTCTCGATCGAATGGACTCCGAAGACCGAACCGACGATCGTGCCGGTCGTCGTGCCGGAATTGACCGTGGTCCACGACGACGACGACATCGTGGTGATCGACAAACCCGTCGGCGTCGCCGCGCATCCGTCCGTCGGCTGGGAGGGTCCCACCGTGCTCGGTGCCCTGGCGGGCGCCGGCTTCCGCATCTCCACCTCGGGAGCCGCAGAACGCGCCGGTATCGTGCACCGTCTCGATGCCGGTACGAGCGGCCTGATGGTCGTCGCGAAGTCGGAGCACGCCTACACGCATCTCAAGCGGGCGTTCAAGGAACGCACGGTCGAGAAGGTGTACCACGCTGTGGTCCAGGGGCATCCGGACCCGCTGGCGGGAACCATCGACGCGCCGCTGGGGCGGCATCCGAAGTCGGACTGGAAGTTCGCCGTCCGCGCGGACGGCAAGCCGTCGATCACGCACTACGAGACCACGGAGGCGTTCCCCTTCGCCTCCTTGCTCGAGATCCATCTCGAGACCGGCCGCACTCACCAGATCCGGGTCCACATGGCGGCGCAGCGCCACCCGTGCGTCGGTGACGCGATGTACGGCGCCGATCCGACTCTCTCGGCGAAACTCGGGTTGACCCGCCAGTGGCTGGATGCCGTCCGCCTGGGCTTCGAGCATCCGGCCACGGGGGAGTGGGTCGAGTTCGAGGCCGGCTATCCGGCCGACCTGCAGCACGCACTGGATGTGCTCCGCGGCGAGTAGCTCGCCGTTCCTCCGGCCCGCCGTTCGTCGTACCGGTGATTCGTCGTACCCGGCCTCTTGTGTCGGTGCCCGCGGTTAGGCTGTAGGCCGGGTTTTCATCTTCGGCCCTTCGGGAGTTCCTACCTTGTCGAGCAGCGATTCGTTCGTTCATCTGCACGTCCACAGCGAGTACTCGATGCTCGACGGCGCCGCGCGCGTCAAGCCGCTCATCGACGCCGCCGTCGAAGAAGGCATGCCCGCCATCGCGGTCACCGACCACGGCAACGTGTTCGGCGCGTTCGATTTCTGGAAGACCGCGACGGCCGCCGGCATCAAGCCGATCATCGGCACGGAGGCGTACCTGACGCCCGGCACGCACCGCAGCGACAAGACCCGCATCCGCTGGGGCGACGGCGGCGGCGACGACGTGTCCGGGTCCGGCGCGTACACGCACATGACGCTCCTCTCGTCCTCGACGGCCGGGATGCACAACCTCTTCCGCCTCTCGTCGATCGCGTCGAAAGAGGGGTACTACTTCAAGCCTCGGATGGACCGCGAGATCCTCTCGCAGTACTCGGACGGTCTCATCGCCACGACCGGCTGCCCGAGCGGCGAGGTGCAAACCCGTTTGCGTCTGGGGCAGTACGAGGAGGCGAAGAAGGCGGCGAGCGACTTCCGCGACATCTTCGGCAAGGAGAACTTCTTCGCCGAGATCATGGACCACGGTCTCGGTATCGAGCGCCGGATCATGTCCGACCTGATCCGCCTCGCGAAGGAACTCGACCTCCCGCTGGTCGCCACGAACGACCTGCACTACACCCACGCCGGCGACGCGACGTCGCACGCTGCTCTCCTCTGCGTGCAGTCCGGCACGACGCTCGATGACCCGAAGCGCTTCAAGTTCGACGCCGACGAGTTCTACCTCAAGAGCGCGCGCGAGATGCGCCAGGTGTTCCGCGATCACCCCGAGGCCTGCGACAACACGCTGCTGATCGCGGAACGGTGCGAGGTGAAGTTCGACACCGAGGCGAACTACATGCCGCGGTTCCCCGTGCCGGACGGGGAGACCGAGGACACCTGGTTCGTCAAGGAGGTCGAAGCGGGCTTGAAGGAGCGCTATCCGGAGGGCTTCTCGCAGGAGGTGCGCGACCGCGCCGACTACGAGATGGGCGTCATCCGGCAGATGGGCTTCCCCGGTTACTTCCTCGTCGTCGCCGACTTCATCAACTGGTCCAAGCGCAACGGCATCCGGGTCGGGCCCGGGCGTGGTTCCGGTGCCGGGTCGATGGCGGCCTACGCCATGAAGATCACCGATCTCGACCCGCTGCGACACGGGCTGATCTTCGAACGCTTCCTCAACCCCGACCGCGTCTCGATGCCCGACTTCGACGTCGACTTCGACGACCGGCGCCGCGGCGAGGTCATCAAGTACGTGACCGAGAAATACGGTGACGCCCGCGTGGCGCAGATCGTCACCTACGGCACGATTAAGGCCAAGCAGGCGTTGAAGGACGCCTCCCGCGTGCTCGGCTTCCCGTTCGGTATGGGCGAGAAGCTCACGAAAGCGATGCCGCCCGCGATCATGGGCAAGGACATCCCGCTCACCGGGATCATCGACTCCGCGCACCCGCGCTACAAGGAGGCCGTCGAGGTCCGCAACGTCATCGCGGAGGATCCGCAGGCGAAGCTGGTCTTCGACACCGCGCTGGGCCTGGAGAACCTCAAGCGTCAGTGGGGTGTGCACGCGGCGGGCGTGATCATGTCCAGCGATCCGCTGATCGACATCATCCCGATCATGAAGCGCGAGCAGGACGGCCAGATCGTCACGCAGTTCGACTACCCGTCCTGCGAGTCCCTCGGCCTGATCAAGATGGACTTCCTGGGGTTGCGCAACCTCACGATCATCGACGACGCCCTCGACAACATCCTCTCCAATCGCAGCGAGAAGCTCGTGCTGGAGGAGCTCGAGCTCGACGATGTACCCGCCTACGAGCTGCTCGCCCGCGGTGACACGCTCGGGGTGTTCCAGCTCGACGGCGGGCCGATGCGCGGGCTACTGCGACTGATGAAGCCCGACAACTTCGAGGACATCTCGGCGGTGCTGGCGCTGTACCGCCCCGGTCCGATGGGCGCCGATTCGCACACCAACTACGCGCTGCGCAAGAACGGTGTGCAGGAGATCACCCCCATCCACCCCGAGCTGGCCGAACCGCTCTTCGAGGTGCTCGGCGGTACCTACGGCCTGATCGTGTATCAGGAGCAGGTGATGTCGATCGCGCAGAAGCTGGCCGGCTTCACTCTGGCCCAGGCCGACCTGCTGCGCCGCGCGATGGGTAAGAAGAAGAAGTCGGAACTGGACAAGCAGTTCGAGGGATTCTCCGGCGGCATGATCGCCAACGGCTATTCGATGGAGGCCGTGAAGACCCTCTGGGACATCCTGCTGCCGTTCTCCGACTACGCCTTCAACAAGGCGCACTCGGCGGCCTACGGCGTCGTGTCGTACTGGACCGCCTACCTCAAGGCGCACTACCCCGCGGAGTACATGGCCGCGCTGCTCACCAGCGTCGGCGACTCGAAGGACAAACTCGCGGTCTACCTCAACGAGTGCCGACGGATGGGGATCAAGGTCCTTCCGCCGGACGTCAACGAGTCGATCGGCTTCTTCGCGGCGGTCGGCACCGACATCCGCTTCGGTCTCGGCGCTATCCGGAACGTCGGGATGAACGTCGTCGACGGCATCCGCGCGGCGCGTGAGGAGAAGGGCCGCTTCGAGAGCTTTCACGATTTCTTGCGCAAGGTGCCGATGGCGGTGGCGAACAAGCGCACGATCGAGTCCCTCATCAAGGCCGGTGCCTTCGACTCGCTCGGTTCGACGCGGCGCGCCCTCGTCGAGATCCACGAGGATGCCGTGGAGGGTGCCGTCGCCGAGAAGCGCAACGAGGCGAACGGTCAGGTCGGTTTCGACTTCGATTCGCTCTGGGACGAGCCGCAGGCCGCGATCCAGGTGCCGGACCGGCCGGAGTGGGCCAAGCGCGACAAGCTCGCCTTCGAGCGCGACATGCTCGGGCTGTACGTTTCCGATCATCCGCTCGCCGGCCTCGAGGCCGAGCTGGCGAAGCACTACAGCACGACGATCACCGACCTGCTCACGTCCGAGACGGTGCAGGACGGCGACACGGTCGTGGTCGCCGGTCTGGTGACCAGCGTGCAGCACCGGATGGCGAAGGCCTCGGGCAACCAGTACGGCATGATCCAGGTCGAGGACTTCGGCGGTGAGATCACCTGCATGTTCATGGGCAAGGCCTACCAGGAGTTCGCTCCCGCGCTCACGAACGACTCCATCGTTGTGGTCCGCGGCCGCGTGTCGATGCGCGATGACGGGATGAACCTGCACGCGTTCAGCCTGTTCACGCCCGACATGGGCCAGGCCGGCGACTCGGGCCCCCTGCTGATCAACCTGCCGGAGGTTCGTGCCACGATCGACGCCGTCTCGGCTCTGAGTGACATCCTCATCCGGCACTCCGGTGAATCCGAGGTGCGGCTCAAGCTGATCAAGGGCGATACTGCGCGCGTCTTCGAGGTGCCGTTCCCCGTCAAGGTCAGCCCCGATCTGTTCGGCGAACTGAAGTCGCTTCTCGGCCCCAACTGCCTGTATTGAGCGAAGGCGGGGTCGCCGCGCCCCGGTAGACTCGTTCGGTCATGATGCAGACACTCGATCTCCGTGGGCGCCGCCCGTCCGCTGCCGACCTCCTTGCTCTGGTGCCGCGTGGCTCCGAGACCGCGGCCTCCGTCGGGCCGGCGGTGGCCGAGCTGATCGCTCAGGTCCGCGAGCGGGGTTCAGCGGCGCTGCTCGAGCAGTCCGAGCGGTTCGACGGTGCGCGTCCGGCTTCCGTGCGCGTGCCCGCGGACGCCATCGCGGCGGCGGTCGTGGCTCTCGACCCGTTGATCCGCGCGGCGCTCGAGGAGACGATCGCGCGTGTGCGCCAGGGCAGCGCGGCGCAGATCCCACCGGAGCGCACGACCGTGCTCGACGACGGGGCGACGATCGTGCAGCGTTGGCGTGCGGTGACGCGCGCCGGACTCTACGTTCCCGGCGGCAAGGCCGTCTACCCGTCCAGCGTCGTGATGAACGTGGTCCCGGCCCAGGCGGCCGGCGTCGGCTCCGTCGCGATCGCGACCCCGGCACAACGCGCTTTCGGGGGAGAGGCTCACCCCACCATCCTCGCCGCGGCCGGGCTCCTCGGTGTCGAGGAGATCTATGTCATGGGCGGCGCCGGTGCCGTGGGCGCCCTCGCGTACGGCGTGCCCGACATCGGGCTCGAGCCCGTACAGATGATCACCGGACCGGGCAACATCTTCGTGACCACGGCGAAGCGCCAGGTGCTCGGCCAGGTCGGCATCGATTCGGAGGCCGGTCCGACGGAGATCCTCGTCATCGCGGATGCCTCTGCGGATGCGGGGCTGATCGCCGCCGACCTGATCAGTCAGGCCGAGCACGACGAGAACGCGTCCGCGGTGCTCGTGACGGATTCCATCGAGCTCGCGCGGGCCGTCGCCGCCGAGGTCGAGGTCCGAGCGTCGATCACGACGCACCGCGAACGCGTCGCGGTTTCGCTCGGCGGGCCGCAATCCGCCCTCGTCATCGTCGACGATCTCGACATCGCCGTGGCCTTCAGCGACGCGTACGGCCCCGAACACCTCGAGATCCACACGCGTAACGCCGATGAGCTCGCCGAACGGGTGAACAACGCCGGTGTCGTGTTCGTGGGCGACTCGGCTCCCGTCAGCCTCGGCGATTACCTGGCCGGTTCCAACCACGTGCTGCCGACACTCGGCCAGTCGCGCTTCTCCTCGGGACTCGGCGCCTACACCTTCCTCCGCCCGCAGCAGGTGGTCCGCTACGACCGCGCCGCGCTCTCGCGCGTCGCCGGACACATCCGCGCGCTCAGCGACGCCGAGGCGCTGCCTGCGCACGGCGACGCCGTCGACGCACGTTTCGCCTGACCGCTCGCTTGGTCCGCGCATCCGCCGACCTGAACCAGACCGACCGAGAGGCCCGGAACCATGTTCTGCCCCTTCTGCCGCCACCCCGACTCGCGGGTGATCGACTCGCGCACGACCGATGATGGACTCGCGATCCGTCGTCGGCGCCAGTGCCCGAACTGCGGACGCCGGTTCTCCACGACCGAGACGGCGAGCCTCGCGGTGATCAAACGCAGCGGCGTCGTCGAACCCTTCAGCCGCGAGAAGATCGTCAGCGGCGTACGGAAGGCGTGTCAGGGTCGTCCGGTGACGGATTCGGATCTCGCGGTGCTCGCGCAGCGGGTCGAGGAGACGATCCGATCCACTGGCGCTTCACAGATCGACGCGAACGACATCGGCTTGGCGATCCTCGCACCGCTGCGCGAACTCGACGAGGTCGCCTACCTGCGCTTCGCCAGCGTCTACCAGGCCTTCGACTCGCTGGAGGACTTCGAATCGGCCATCACCCTGTTGCGGGTCGAGCGCTCGACGCCTCCCCGCAGCGCGAGCGAGCTCTGAGGTGCCGATGTATCCGCTGTTGTTCAAACTCGTGCTGTCGAAGTTCGATCCCGAGACCGCCCACCATCTCGCCTTCGACGTCATCCGCGCTGCAGCTGTCGTCGCCTCGCCGCTGCGTCGAGTGACGATGCCGCGCCGCGATCAGTCCGTCGAGACTCTCGGCCTGCGTTTCGAGACTCCTTTCGGGCTCGCCGCCGGGTTCGACAAGGATGCACGCGCCGTGCTGGGCCTGGGAGCGTTCGGTTTCGGTCACGTCGAGGTCGGCACCATCACCGCCGTGCCGCAACCGGGTAACGACCGGCCCCGCCTCTTCCGTCTGGTGCCCGATCGGGCTCTGATCAACCGGATGGGCTTCAACAACGCGGGAGCGCGTGTCGCCGCCGGTCGCCTGGCCCGTCTGGCGAATTCACCGCGTCGACCGATCATCGGGGTCAACATCGGCAAGAGCCGCGTCGTCGCCGTGGACGACGCCATCGAGGACTACCTGATCAGTGCGCGGATGCTCGCGCCACTGGCCGATTACCTGGTCGTCAACGTCAGCTCGCCGAACACGCCCGGTCTGCGCGGCCTGCAAGAGATCGAGAAGCTCGAGCCGCTGCTGCGCGCTGTCAAGGACGCCTCGGACGAGACCCCGCTGCTCGTGAAGATCGCCCCCGATCTCAGCGATGACGAGGTCGACCGGGTCGCAGCACTCGTCGTCGACCTCGGGCTCGATGGCATCATCGCCACGAACACCACCCTCTCTCGCGAAGGTTTGCGCACCGCCCCAGGCGTCGTCGCCGCCGCGGGAGCCGGAGGGCTCTCCGGCGCACCGCTGCGCGAACGCTCGCTGGCCGTGCTGCGACGCATCCGCGCCGTCGTGCCGGCCGAGCTGTGCGTGATCTCCGTCGGAGGCATCGATACCGCCGCAGACGTCGCCGAGCGTCTCGACGCGGGCGCGACGCTGGTGCAGGGCTATTCGGCCTACGTCTATCGGGGCCCGTTCTGGGCCAGAAGCATCAATCGCGGCCTCGACCGTCTCCGCGGCTGAGCGCGACAACGCTTCGTGAACACCGAAGGCCCCCGATCGTGGATCGGGGGCCTTCGATTGTCACAGGAGGTTCAGCTCGGGAACTGTCCGCGCTTTACCTGCGGCTTGGGCAGGCGCATCAGTCGCAGCTGAAGGGCACGCATCGCGGCGTACCAGCGGATGCCCCGCTCCACCTTGTCGGCGCCGAACTTCGCACCGAGCTTCTTGCGCAGCCGGAGCCCGAGGAGGAAGCAGTCGAGGACGGAGGCGAGGAAGAAGGTCCACAGCACGAAGAGCGTGATGATCTGCAGCTGCGGCTGAGGGAAGAAGCTCAGCAGCAGCACCACGAACATCACGGGGATGAGGAACTCGCCGAGGCTGAAGCGAGCGTCCACGTAGTCGCGGATGTACTTCTTCTGCGGGCCGCGATCGCGCAGCGGCAGGTAGCGCTGGTCTCCGGCGGCGAGACCGATGCGTGCCTGCTCGCGGGCGACGGCCTGCTTCTCGCGGGCGTCCCGAGCTGCTGCCTTGCGGTCGGTGACCACGAGCGGACGCTTCCGGGCCGCCTCCTGTTCGCGGCGGGTGGGGGTCGCGTGGCCCTTGCCGCTGCTCTTCGAACCGCCCGCGTCGGCGGTTTCGGTGGTGTCTTGTACGGGCGGTTGCTTGGCCACGGGAACGTCCTTGGAATCGGGGGTCTCTTAAGATTACCTCCATGTCTGAAAACGCTCCGATCTTCGACCGATCCGATCTCGACACGACGGAGCGGGCGCTCCTCGACGCGGTGCAGGACGCGCTGCCCGCCGCGCTGGCCGACCTCGGACGTCTGGTACGCATCCCGTCGGTCGCGTGGACCGGCTTCGACGCCACCCGCGTCGCCGCGAGTGCGGACGCGATCGCCACGCTGGCACGCGAGATCGGCGTCTTCGAGACGGTGGAGGTGGCGCGGTCTCGCATCCCGGGCACGGACGAACTCGGCCAGCCCGCGGTACTCGCTACCCGCGCCGCGCGCAACGGTGCACCGACCGTTCTGCTGTACGCGCATCACGACGTTCAGCCGGCCGGCTCGGACGCCGACTGGGAGACTCCGCCGTTCGAACCGACCGTACGCGGTGACCGTCTCTACGGTCGCGGCGCGGCGGACGACAAGGCCGGCGTGATGGCGCACATCGCCGCCGTGCGTGCGCTCGCGGAGGTGGCGGGTGGATTCGACCTCGGTCTCTCCCTCTTCATCGAGGGGGAAGAGGAATTCGGTTCGCGCTCGTTCCCGTCCTTCTTGAGCGATCACCACGCAGCGCTGCGTGCTGACGCGATCATCGTGGCGGACAGCGACAACTGGGACACGGAGACGCCCTCCCTCACTGTCGGGCTGCGCGGAAATGTGACCTTCAAGCTGCGTGTGCGGACGCTGGAGCACGCCTCGCACTCCGGAATGCTCGGTGGAGCCGTGCCGGACGCGATGCTCGCCACCATCCGCCTCCTCTCGACACTCTGGTCGCCGGACGGCGCCGTTGCGGTCGACGGGCTGCGCTCGTACGACGGCCCGGTCCCCGAGACCACGGAGGAGGATCTCCGTCGCGACTCCGGTCTGCTCGACGGAGTGACGCCGATCGGCACCGGCCCGATCCTGTCGCGGATCTGGTCGCAGCCCGCGATCACGGTCACAGGAATCGACGCGCCTTCCGTCGCCAACGCTTCGAACACGCTCAGCCCGGAGATCACGGTGAAGATCAGCGCTCGCATCGCACCCGGCCAGGCCGCGAGCGAGGGCTTCGAATCGCTGCAGAGGCACCTGTTCGAGAATGCGCCCTTCGGTGCCCACATCGAGATCAGCGACGTCGACACCGGCGATCCGTTCCTGGTCGACACGACGGGTTGGGCGGTCGACCTCGCGAAGCGCGCCATGGCTGATGCGTGGGGCCGCGATCCGCTCGAGACCGGCGCCGGCGGCAGCATCCCGTTCATCGCCGACCTCGTGCGGGAGTTCCCCGGGGCGGAGATCCTCATCACGGGCGTCGAAGACCCGGACTCGCGGGCGCACAGCCCGAACGAGTCGCTGCATCTGGGAGTCTTCAAGCGAGCGGCCCAAGCCGAAGCGCTCTTCCTGCTCCGAGCGAACGCACGCCGGAGCTGAACGGAGCGACCGAATCGGGAATGCCCCGCGTACACGCGCCGTTGCGGAGATAGAATCGGAGTGGATCCTGGGGTCCGCACGATCCACCCGATCCGCCCATCCCGGCCACGAGGAGTGACATGACCGACACCGCACTGACCGCCGAACCGACGACCACGGTCGCCCACGGCGTCTCCATGACCGAAGCCGCGGCCGCCAAGGTCAAGAGCCTGCTCACGCAGGAGGGGCGCGACGATCTCCGCCTCCGCGTCGCCGTACAACCCGGCGGCTGCTCCGGTCTGATCTACCAGCTCTACTTCGACGAGCGCTTCCTCGACGGTGACGCCGCGGTCGAGTTCGACGGTGTCGGCCTCGTCGTCGACAAGATGTCGGTGCCGTACCTCGACGGAGCGTCGATCGACTTCGAGGACACCATCCAGAAGCAGGGCTTCACCATCGACAACCCGAACGCCGGCGGTAGCTGCGCCTGCGGCGACAGCTTCCACTAGGCACTCGCAGATCGGGCCAGGGCGACACGCCGGGAACCGATTCGTGCTGATCGCGACCGCGTCCGGAAGGGCGCGGTCGCGACGTGTTTAAGCGCCACACACGCGTCGTTCACGAGCGCAAGCGCCTCGTCGGGTGCACACCGAGGTGCAACCGGCGAGGTAGGCTAGTGCCGGTCTAATACAGTTTCGTGTGAACTGGTCCCCAGTCTTCCGAAAGGTCACCGGTGCGCTCTAATCGCCGAATCCGTCGATGGTTCGCTGTCCCTATCGCAGCAACCCTCGCCTTCGTCCTCGCGGGCTGCACGCAGGAGCAGCTCCAGGGTTGGCTCCCCACCGAACCCGGCACGACGAACCACGTCGACCGGATCATCGGTCTCTGGGTCACGTCCTGGATCGTGCTCCTCGCCGTCGGCCTGATCACCTGGGGCCTCACCATCTGGGCGGTCGTCGTGTACCGACGCCGCAAGGGCCAGACCGGCCTGCCTGTGCAGTTGCGCTACAACATGCCGATCGAGATCTTCTACACGATCGTGCCGCTCATCCTCGTGATCGGGTTCTTCGCCTTCACGGCGCGCGACCAGGCTGCGATCGAGGAGCCGCTCACCGATCCCGACGAGACGATCCAGGTCTACGGCAAGCAGTGGGCGTGGGACTTCAACTACGTCGACGAGGACGTCTACTCGCCCGGAGTCCAGGCGCAGTACACCGGAGACAACGGCTCGCTCGTCGAGTCCGAGGTGCCGACCCTGTACCTGCCGGTCGGCAAGTCGATCAAGATCCAGCTCGACTCCCGCGACGTCATCCACTCCTTCTGGGTCATCGACTTCCTCTACAAGAAGGACATGCTCCCCGGCAAGACGAACTACATGTACGTCACCCCCGAAAAAGAGGGCACGTACTCCGGCAAGTGCGCCGAGCTCTGCGGCGAGTACCACTCCGCGATGCTCTTCAACGTGAAGGTCGTCTCGCAGTCCGAGTACGACGACTACATCCAGTCGCTGCGTGATCTCGGCCAGACCGGCCAGCTCGGCTCCGACTACGACCGCAACACCAACCTGCCCGGCACCGACGCGCCGGCAAAGACCGAGGAGTAGGGCACATGAGTACCGCTACGGCACCAGCCCCGTCGTCCCGAACCTTCGGAACGGCTCCGGTCGAACGCAAGGCGAACGTCATCGTCCGCTGGGTGACGTCGACCGACCACAAGGTCATCGGGTACATGTACCTGATCACCTCGTTCATCTATTTCTGCATCGGCGGAGTGATGGCCCTGGTCATCCGCGCGCAGCTCTTCGAGCCGGGTCTCTCGGTCGTCGAGACCAAGGAGCAGTACAACCAGCTCTTCACGATGCACGGCACGATCATGCTGCTGATGTTCGCGACGCCTCTGTTCGCCGGCTTCGCCAACGTGCTGATGCCACTCCAGATCGGCGCCCCCGATGTCGCGTTCCCGCGACTCAACGCCTTCGCCTACTGGCTGTACAACTTCGGCTCCCTGATGGCCGTGGCCGGCTTCGTGACCCCGCAGGGCGCCGCGTCGTTCGGTTGGTTCGCGTACTCACCACTCTCGAGTACGACGTTCTCGCCAGGGGTCGGCGGTAATCTCTGGGTCTTCGGTCTCGCCCTCTCCGGTTTCGGCACGATCCTCGGTGGCGTCAACTTCATCACCACGATCATCACGATGCGTGCACCGGGCATGACCATGTTCCGGATGCCGATCTTCACGTGGAACATCCTCGTGACCTCGATCCTCGTGCTGATGGCGTTCCCGGTCCTCGCCGCGGCGATGTTCGCCCTCGGTGCCGACCGCGTGTTCGACGCTCACATCTACGACGCCGCCAACGGTGGCGTCCTGCTCTGGCAGCACCTGTTCTGGTTCTTCGGCCACCCCGAGGTGTACATCATCGCGTTGCCGTTCTTCGGCATCATCTCCGAGGTCCTGCCGGTGTTCAGCCGCAAGCCGATCTTCGGTTACAAGACGCTGATCTACGCGACCATCGCGATCGCTGCGCTCTCGGTCACCGTCTGGGCTCACCACATGTACGTCACGGGCTCGGTGCTGCTGCCGTTCTTCTCGTTGATGACGATGCTCATCGCGGTTCCCACCGGCGTGAAGATCTTCAACTGGATCGGCACCATGTGGCGCGGTTCGGTCACGTTCGAGACTCCGATGCTGTGGGCGATCGGCTTCCTGATCACCTTCACCTTCGGCGGGCTCACCGGCGTCATCCTCGCATCGCCGCCCCTCGACTTCCACGTCTCCGACTCGTACTTCGTGGTGGCGCACTTCCACTACGTGGTCTTCGGCACGGTCGTGTTCGCGATGTTCTCGGGCTTCTACTTCTGGTGGCCCAAGTGGACCGGCAAGATGCTGAACGAGACTCTCGGCAAGTGGCACTTCTGGCTGCTCTTCATCGGTTTCCACACGACCTTCCTCATCCAGCACTGGCTGGGCGTCATCGGTATGCCGCGTCGGTACGCGTCGTACCTGCCGGAGGACGGTTTCACCTGGATGAACCAGCTGTCGACGATCGGTGCGGGCATCCTCGCCGTGTCGCTCATCCCGTTCTTCCTCAATGTGTACATCACGGCCCGCAAGGCGCCGAAGGTCACCGTGAACGACCCGTGGGGCTTCTCCCGCTCGCTCGAGTGGGCGACCTCCTGCCCGCCGCCTCGCCACAACTTCACCTCGATCCCGCGGATCCGTTCCGAATCCCCGGCGTTCGATCTGAACCACCCCGAGGCCGGCATCCCCGTCGGCATCGGACCGGCGAAGGACGCTCCGGATGCTCCCACGTACGACAAGTCCCAGGGCAAGGTGAAGTAACGCGATGCGCGCCAACGTCAATCTCTTCTGGCTGCTCGCAGCGTTCTTCCTTCTCGCCGATGTGATCTACATCGTGTGGAGCCTGATCGACACCGGCCAGGTCGAGTGGGTCGGGTCGGTCGCGATCTTCCTCTCTGCGGTGCTGGGGGCGTTCATCGCCTTCTACGTCGGTCGAGTGCACAGCGCCCAGGGCGCCGAGCTGCCGGAAGATCGTCTCGACGCCGATATCGACGACGGTGACCCCGAGCTCGGCTTCTTCAGCCCCTGGTCGTGGTGGCCGATCATGCTCGCCGGGGCTGCCGCGGTGATGACCCTCGGACTCGCCGTGGGGCCGTGGATCTCGTTCATCGGTGGCGCCGTCATCCTGGTCTCCATCGTCGGTTGGACCTACGAGTACTACCGGGGTTACTTCGCCCGTTAGAACGTCATCTCCGGCCGCTGAGCCGCACGTCACGAAGGCCGCTCCCCACCGGGGGAGCGGCCTTTTCCGTTTCCGCCGGGACACATCGCCATCCGGCCGCGCGGGTGCCTCCCCGGCTGCGCTGTCGTTTTGTCCACGCGCGGGTGGCATGCCGGGCGCGCGTGGACAAAACGACAGCGCAGCCCACTTGCGGTGAACGTGCGCCCACCGTCGCCGACGTCGTGCTGACCACGCGACCCAGGTGCTCGGAGGGCACGGCGGCGGTGGTGATCGACCGATGCGGTCGTTCCAGGCCGAGTCCACGGAGTAGTCGTTCGTCGCGGCGCGGACGTGATAGTCCCGCCCCAACCGCACCCGGGTCCGAAATCCCGAGATCGGCGGCAACGTCACGCCTCGCCGTCTGATCCTGCCCCGATCAGACCAATCGGCCGGGCCCTGGCCGGATGGTTGCCACGCGCGAACCCCCGCCTAGTCCGCTCGATAAGACTCCGGATCCCGCGGTCGCAGCTGCTGGATCCGGGTCGCCAGGGTTCCGCTGAATCCGGTCACGCCCCTCGGCGAAGCGGTTGCCGCGGCCGATGCCGGACTCGTTGTCCCGGATCAGCCGACGCGGCACCGTGCCCAACTGGCCTTCAGCAGCGACCACATCCCCGCCAACAGTTCCGGCGTGCTCCGCGATCGTCGGCGTCACAGCAGTCAACTGACGCACGTGCGTGGGGGGTGGCGTGGTCGTTGGCGCGGCGGGGGGGTTTTTGGCTGTCAGCGCGCGCATAAAACGACAGCGCGGTAGGGGAATCAGCCCGGGCGCACAGCAGAAAGGCCCCCGACGCGAACGTCGGGGGCCTTTCGTGGGGGAGTGCCTAGTGGTGGTCGCTCGACTCGAGCTCGCGCTGCGAGACCGGGGCGATCCGATCTTCGAAGAACCAGCGCGAGAGGCCGGCGCGGACCCGCTGCACGGAGCTGATGCGTCCGCGGGCGTTCGGGCGGATCATCAGAGGCTGATACTCCTCGTGACCGACCAGCTTCCAGCGCTCGTAATCGTCCAGCTGCTGATGCACCTCGATGTACTCGCCACCGGGGAGACGCACGATACGGCCGGACTCGAAGCCGTGCAGGGCGATCTCACGATCCTTCTTCTGCAATGCCAAGCAGATGCGCTTGGTTATGAAGTACGCGATGAACGGGCCGACCACGGTGACGAACTGGATGCCGTGGATGACACCCTCCATCGTGAGACGGAAGTGCGTGGCGATGAGGTCGGAAGATGCAGCGGACCACAGACCGGCGTAGAACGTGACACCGGCGGCGCCGATGGCGGTGCGAGTGGCCGCGTTGCGCGGGCGGTCGAGGATGTGGTGCTCGCGCTTGTCGCCCGTGATCCAGGATTCGATGAACGGGTAGAAGAGCACCAGCGCGATGAAGATTCCGATCGCGACGAGCGGGATCAGGATGTTCCAGGAGATCGTCCCGACGCCGACCCACTCGGTCTCGAGTCCCGGCGGAATCAGGCGCAGGGCGCCGTCCGCGAAGCCGATGTACCAGTCGGGCTGGGTTCCGGCCGACACGGGGGACGGGTCGTACGGGCCGTAGTTCCAGATCGGGTTGATCGTGAACAACGAGGCGATCAGGGCGACGACGCCGAAGACGATGAAGAAGAATCCACCGGCCTTCGCGGCGTACACCGGGAGCACCGGGAAGCCGACCACGTTCTGCTCGGTCTTGCCCGCACCCGGGAACTGGGTGTGCTTGTGCACGACCACGAACACCAGGTGCAACGCGATGAACGCGAGAACCAGCGCCGGAAGCAGCAGGATGTGCAGGGTGTACAGACGGCCGACGATGTCGGTACCGGGGAACTCGCCGCCGAAGAGGAGGAACGAGATCCACGTGCCGACGATCGGGATGCCCTTGATGATGCCGTCGATGATGCGCAGGCCGTTGCCGGAGAGGAGGTCATCGGGGAGGGAGTAGCCAGTGAAACCCTCCGCCATCGCCAGGATGAACAGCACGAAGCCGATCACCCAGTTCAGCTCGCGAGGCTTGCGGAACGCACCGGTGAAGTAGATGCGCAGCATGTGCAGGCCGATCGAAGCCACGAACAGCAGAGCGGCCCAGTGGTGGATCTGGCGCATCAGCAGGCCGCCACGGATGTCGAACGAGATGTCGAGCGTCGACTTCATCGCGGCCGACATCTCGATGCCCTTGAGCGGCAGGTAGCTGCCGTCGTACTCCGTCTCGACCATCGAGGCCTGGAAGAAGAAGGTGAGGAAGGTACCCGACAGCAGGATGATCACGAAACTGTAGAGCGCTACCTCACCGAGGAGGAACGACCAGTGGTCCGGGAAGATCTTACGGCCGAACTCCTTGACGACCGCGGAGATGCTCGTGCGCTCATCGATGTAGTTCGATGCCTTGCCGACGTATCCCTTCTGGAAGGAGCCGGAGCCGAGGATGACGCCGTTCTCCTTGTCAGCCGGGGCGCCCGACTCGAGTTGTTCGGTGGAGTGGGGTGTGGTTATCGACATGATCAACGCTCCCAGAAGCTCGGACCGACGGGCTCTTGGAAATCGCTCTGCGCGATCAAGTAGCCCTCGTCGTCGATGGTGATGGGGAGCTGCGGAAGCGGACGCTTCGCCGGGCCGAAGATGACGGCGGCCTCGTGCTTGATGTCGAACTGCGACTGGTGGCACGGGCACAGCAGGTGGTGGGTCTGCTGCTCGTACAGCGCCACAGGGCAACCGACGTGCGTGCAGATCTTGGAGTAGGCGACGATCCCTTGGTAGTTCCAGTCTTCGCGACCCTCGGAGACGGTGAGGTCTTCGGGCTTGAGGCGCATCAAGAGAACGGAGGCCTTGGCCTTCTCCTCCAGCTTGTGCTCCGAGTCGTTCAGGCCCTCCGGAATGACGTGGAACGCCGATCCGAGGGTGACGTCGGATGCGCGGATGGGCGCACCGGACGGGTCGAGCGTGAGGCGGACGCCCTCATCCCACATCGTCTCCTTGAGGAGCGCGACGGGATTCTCGTTCTGCGGACCGAGCCCACGGAAGAGCACGATCGCAGGAAGCGGGAAGACGACGAGGGCGCCGATGAGGCTGTTGCGGATCACCGCGCGGCGACCGAAACCGGACTCTTTGTCGGCCTGATCGAAGATCTCGATCGCGCGGGCGCGAGTCGGCTCCGCCGAGCGGACGGGGTGGCGGATGTCGATGCCCTCGTGGTCCGACATCAGCTGCTTGCCCCAGTGCACGGCTGCGATGCCGATGCCCAGAAGGGCCAGCGACATGCCGAGCCCGATGAACAGGGTGTTCGCCCGCACCGACTCGATGTCGTCGGTGATCGGGAACGCCATGTACGCCGCGACTGCGAAGATGCTGCCGGCGATGGAGAGGTAGAACAGCGTGTAGACGGAGCGCTGGGCGCGCTTGGCGGCCTTCGGGTCGAGGTCCGTCACCCGGGGACGGTGCGGGGGCAGACCCGGGTCCGCCACCTTGTCCCTCGCGACGACCGCGGTGCCGACCGAAGTCGACGTCCCGTGCTCGGCGGCCGACGAGGCGGCGAGGTCCTTACCGCCGTCATCGTGCTGTGCCATGGTTCTCCTTTTCACGCCTGTCTGAAACTGTGTTCCCCGCCGAGATGCGGGGGTCGGTGCTGCTAGTTGGACTTCGCGGTGATCCACACCGTGAGGCCGACGATCGCGCCCAGGCCGAAGATCCAGAGGAACAGGCCTTCCGCGACGGGGCCGAGCGAAGCCAGCTGGTAGCCGCCGGGCGAGGGGTTCGCCTCGATGTACTTGAGGTACGAGATGATGTCGCGCTTGTCTTCGGCCGAGATGTTCAGGTCGTTGAAGACGGGCATGTTCTGCGGGCCCGTGACCATCGCCTCGTAGATGTGCGAGGCGCTGACACCGGTGAGCTCAGGGGCGAACTTGCCTTCGGTGAGGGCGCCTCCCGCTCCCGCCACGTTGTGGCACATGGCGCAGTTGATACGGAAGAGCTCCGCACCGTTCGCCGTGTCGCCCTCGGCGTCGAGGACTTCACCCTCGGGGATGGCGGGGCCGGGAGCCAGCGATGCGACGTAGGCGGCGAGTGCCTTGGTCTGCTCATCGGTGAACTGCGCGGGCTTCTCCAGGGCCTGCGGCCCCTGCATCTGCATCGGCATCCGGCCGGTACCGACCTGGAAGTCGACGGCTGCGGCGCCGACGCCGATCAGCGAGGGAGCGACGTCGGTGCCGTCGGCGGCGAGGCCGTGGCAGGTTGCGCAGTTCGCGGCGAAGAGCTTCTTACCCTCGTCGATGGTCTGCTGGCTGTTGCTGTCCGTCTCGGCAGACGCCGCTGTCGCCGTACCGACGGCCGCATACGCTCCGCCGGTGAGGCCGAGGCCGATCGCGATCAGCGCGAGGGTCGCGAGCGGGTGGCGGCGGCCCTTCTTCGGGGAGCGCTTCGGAGTGGCGGTGGATTTCTGCACTGCGTCCTTCTTCGGGGGGAGACGATCGTTGTCATTCATCGGCGACTGACCCGGCCTACTTGAGGATGTAGATGACCGCGAACAGGCCGATCCACACCACGTCGACGAAGTGCCAGTAGTAGGAGACGACGATGGCGCTGGTCGCTTCCTTGTGGCCGAAGTTCTTGACCGCGAACGCGCGTCCGATCACGAGCAGGAAGGCGATGAGACCACCGGTGACGTGCAGGCCGTGGAAGCCGGTGGTCAGATAGAAGGCCGAGCCGTACGCATTGCTCGAGAGCGAGACGCCTTCCGAGACGAGGGTCGCGTATTCGAGAACCTGGCCGGCGACGAAGGTCGCGCCGAGGGCGTACGTCAGGAAGAACCAGCGCACCATGCCCCAGTCCTTCAGCCTCCAGCTCTTGCTCTCGGGCTGCAGGCGCTCGGCGGCGAACACGCCGGCCTGGCAGGTGAACGAGGAGGCCACGAGGATGATCGTGTTCACGGTGGAGTACGGCACGTTGAGGATGCTCGTCTCCGCCGCCCAGAGGTCGGGCGAAGTCGATCGCAGCGTGAAGTAGATCGCGAAAAGACCCGCGAAGAACATGACCTCGCTACCCAGCCATACGATCGTTCCGACCGCGACGGGGTTGGGTCTGTTCACTACGGGCGCACTCGCCGAGGGAGAAATAGAGGTGCTCGTCACACAGACCATTATGGACGATGCTCGGCGACGCTATTCGCACTTCCGCATGGTCCGTCGTAGCTGGATAATCTGGGAGCCATGTCGGAAACCCCTACCTGGCCCCAGATCCTCAGCTCACTCCTCGCATCTACAGATCTGTCGATCGGCGAGGCGACGTGGGCGATGGAGCAGGTGATGACCGGCGACGCTACTCCGGCGCAGCTCGCCGGTCTCCTGGTGGCGCTGCGGGCGAAGGGCGAGAGCGTCGACGAGATCGTCGGTTTCCGCGATGCCGTCCTGCAGCACGCGATGCCGTTGGACGTCGACCCGATGGCGCTCGACATCGTCGGAACGGGCGGAGATCGCTATGGCACGGTGAACGTCTCATCGATGGCGTCCATCGTCTGCGCGGCGGCGGGCACCCCGGTCCTCAAACACGGCAACAAGGCCGCGTCCTCGAAGTCGGGCTCTTCCGATGTTCTCGCCGCCCTCGGCGTCGACCTCACTCTCACCGCGGAACGGGTGGGCGAGATCTTCCGCGAGACGGGGATCTCGTTCGCCTTCGCTGCGATGTTCCACCCCGGTTTCCGGCACGCGGGTGCTGTCCGGGCCGAGCTGGGCGTGCCGACGGTTTTCAACATCCTCGGCCCCCTGTGCAACCCGGCCCGCCCGGAGGCGTCCGCTGTGGGGGTCGCGCAACTGGACCGTGTACCTCTTTTCGTGGGTGTGTTCCGCACGCGCGGCGCGACGGCGCTGGTCTTCCGCGGCGACGACGGGCTCGACGAGCTGACGACTACGGGCCACAGTCACATCTGGGAGGTCTCGAGAGGGCTCGTCACCGAGCACGATCTCGATCCGCGCGATCTCGGCATCGCGCGCGCCTCGATCGATCAGCTGCGTGGAGGGGATGCGGGTCATAACGCCGAGGTGGTGCGGCGCTTGCTCGCCGGTGACACCGGAGCGGTCCGCGACATCGTCCTGCTCAATGCGGCTGCCGGATTGACGGCTTTCGATCTCGCGCGCGACCCGGAACGGATGCACGAGCCGATCGTCGAACGGTTCCGTGCCGGAATGGTGCGCGCCGCCGAAGCGATCGATTCCGGCGCGGCGGAGGCGAAGTTGACCGAATGGGTCGAGGCGACCCGCCGCGTGGCCTGAATCGTTCTCGCGCCGTCGGTGCTGAGGCGTAACGTGAGAGGCCACCGGACGCGATGGCGCGCCCGGCGATGGAGTGCTCGCCGGTATGTCGAAAGGCAGCGGCTCGCGGACCCGGAGGGATTTCAATGAAGAAGCTCATCAATGATCCGAAGAACGTGGTGGCGGAGTCGCTGGCCGGTTTCGGTCGTGCGCATCCGGACCTCGTGACGGTGTCCGCGGATCCTGCGTTCGTGGTACGAGCCGGCGCCCCGAAAGCCGGCAAGGTCGGCATCGTCAGCGGCGGCGGCAGCGGACACGAGCCCCTGCACGCCGGATTCGTCGGATTCGGGATGCTGGACGCCGCTGTTCCCGGTGCCGTGTTCACCTCGCCGACCCCCGACCCGATCGTCGCGGCGACGCAGGCGGTCGATGCGGGCGCCGGCGTACTGCACATCGTCAAGAACTACACGGGCGACGTGTTGAACTTCGAGACGGCCGCCGACCTCGCGGCGGCTGAGGACATCGAGGTCCGCGCGGTGATCGTCGATGACGACGTCGCCGTCAAGGACTCGCTCTACACGGCCGGTCGCCGCGGTGTCGCGGGAACCGTGCTGGTCGAGAAGATCGCCGGAGCCGCAGCCGAACGCGGCGACGACCTCGACGCGGTCGCAGAGATCGCGGAGCGGGTGAACGCCCACGTGCGCACGATGGGCGTCGCGCTGACTCCGTGCATCGTGCCGCACGCCGGCGAGCCGAGCTTCGAACTCGGCGAGGACGAGATGGAGATCGGCATCGGCATCCATGGCGAGCCCGGCCGCGAGAAGATCCCGCTCGAGCCCGCGGACGCGATCGTCGAGCGTCTGCTCGAGCCGATCCTCGAAGATCTCCCGTTCGACTCGGGAGACCAGGTGCTGCTGCTGATCAACGGTATGGGCGGCACGCCGCTGATCGAGCTGTACATCGCCTACGGTCACGCTGCCGACGTGCTCGCCGCACGCGGTATCGACGTCGTTCGCAGCCTCGTGGGCAATTACACGACGTCGCTCGAGATGCAGGGATTCTCGATCAGCGTCCTTAAGCTCGACGACGAGATGACGGCTCTGTGGGATGCGCCGGTGCAGACCGCCGCTCTCCGTTGGGGTCGCTGACGGTGTACGAGCGCCGGTCCACCCCGGGAAGCCGTTACACAACCAGAAGGGGAACGCTGCATGCTGGATCGTGACTGGACGATCGAATGGATTCGCGCGTGCGCGGCGGTCATCGCCGAGCACCGTGTCGAGCTGATCACGCTCGATCGAGCGATCGGGGACGGCGACCACGGGGAGAACATGGATCGCGGGTTCTCCGCGGTTGCAGCCAAACTCGACGGTGTCGCGGAAGACGCCACGCCGGCGGACGTGCTGAAACTCGTCGCCACCACACTCATCAGCACTGTGGGCGGGGCGTCGGGTCCGCTCTTCGGCACGGCGTTCCTGAAGGCGTCGGCCGCTGTCACCGGAAAACCGACCCTCGACTCGAACGACGTGGTGGCGCTCCTCGGAGCAGCGCGCGACGGTATCGTGCTCCGCGGCAAGGCCGCTGTCGGTGACAAGACGATGGTCGACGCGTGGACGCCGGCCGTCGAGGCGGCGCAGGTGGCGGCCGAATCCGGCGCCGAGCCGACGGCGGTGCTCACGGCTGCTGCGGAAGCGGCGGCGGAAGGCGCCATTGCGACGGAACCTCTGGTCGCCCATAAGGGCCGCGCGAGCTACCTCGGAGAACGGGCGATCGGTCACCGTGATCCGGGCAGCGAGTCGACCGCTCTGCTCCTGCGCGCGGCCGTCGACAGTGCGGGAGCATGAGGGTGGCGCTCGTCGGATTGGTGCTCGTATCGCACAGCTCGAAGATCGCTGAGGGCCTGGCCGAGTTGGCGGCTCAGATGGCCGGCTCGGTCGCGCTCATCGCGGCGGGCGGAACGGACGATGGCGGCATCGGTACCAGCTTCGATCGTGTGGCCGCGGGAATCGCGGAGGCCGACTCGGGTGCCGGCGTGGTCGTCCTCTGCGATCTGGGCTCCGCCATCCTCACCGCGGAGACGGCTCTGGACTTCCTCGATGACGAGGTGCGCGGGCGGGTGGTGATCGCCGACGCTCCGCTGGTCGAAGGCGCGGTGTCGGCTGCCGTCGCTGCCGAGACGGGCGCAACGCTCGAACAGGTGCGAGCGGCCGCCGAGGAAGCCGGTGGAGGCGCATCCGCGCCACGGGAGTCGATGCCGGTGCCAGTACAGGAGCCCGGGCCGTCGCGGACGGTGCGACTCATCAACCCGAACGGCCTGCACGCGCGTCCGGCCGCGGACTTCGTCACCCTCGCTTCGACGTTCGCAGCGCGTGTGAACGCGAACGGCAAGGATGCTACGAGTCTGCTCGGTGTGATGTCGCTCGGCTTGCTGAAGGGCGATTCAGTGACCATCTCGGCAAGCGGTGCGGATGCGCAGCAAGCCGTAGAGGCCCTCGCCGCACTCGTCGAATCCGGCTTCGGCGAGGCGTGACGACCGCGGACGACCGCTGGAGTCCGATCGCTGAGGACTGGGCTCGCGACTGGGGGTCGCTCGCTGAACCCGCGCGGCACGCCTTGATCGGCGCAGCCGGAATCCGCGCCGGGATGGACGTCCTCGATGTGGGCTGCGGTAGCGGCGAGTTCCTCGCCGAGCTCGGCGAACTCGGCGCATGCGCCTCCGGAATCGAGCCGGCGGAAGCGATGCGGCGTATCGCTCGCGCGCGGGCGCCACGGGCCGACGTCCGCGCAGGCTCCGCCGAGGACTTGCCCTGGCCGAACGGCACGTTCGACGTGGTCACCGCGGTCAATTCTCTCGAACTCGCGGACGATCTCGAGGCCGCCGTGGTGGAGGCGATCCGGGTCCTGCGCCCCGGCGGCCGCCTCGCGGTGGCGAACTGGGCCGAACGAGAACGCAACGACCTCGATGCGCTCGAGTCCGCCGTGGCCGCCGCGGACGGCGCGGAGTCGCCTCCGGACGGTGACGTCCGGGTGGACGGGGGGTGGCAGCGGATGCTGAGCGCGGCCGGACTCGATCTGGTCGCGGTCGGTGAGGTCGAGGCGCCGTGGTCCGCCGCGTCGGACGACGCTCTGATCCGCGGAGTGCTCTTGGGCGAGGACGCATCCGTACAGAGCGAGCTGGCACCGGTCGTGGTGGCGGCGGCGCTCCCGTTCCGAGCCACCGACGGCGGTTACCGCTTCCACAACGTGTTGCGGTTCGCCGTCGGTCGCCGTCCGAGCTGATGCGTCCCCGCCCGGCGTACCGGGTGGGAGCGTCCCCTACTCGGCGACGAACGCCCTGGCCACGTCGAGGATCCAGGTGACGCCGAAGCTGTCGGTGAGCATGCCGAAGCCGGGGCTCCACGGGGAGGCGGCGAGCGGTTCGACGATCGTGGCGCCGGCGACGAGCGCAACCCAGTAGCCCTCGATCTCGTCGAGCGTCTCGCCGCGGACGGCGACGAACACGGACTGATCCGTGAAGGTCATGCCGTTCTCGCGCTTCGTCGAGCCGCCGGAGACGAGCGAGCCGCCGGTGACCCCGGGGACGTCGTAGGCCATGACACGGAAGCCGTCCTCGCTCTCGAGCTGTCCGAACACGATGCCGTCGGCGCCCGGAGCGTCCTTCGGCATGCCGAAGTCGGCGTAGCTCGAGAGCGTCAGTCGACCGCCGAAGACGGACTGGTAGAACTCCAGTGCCGTCCGAGCGTCGCCGCGGAAGTTGAGGTGGGTGGTCGAGGTGATGGTCATAACAGCTCCTGCGCGGGATAAGCGCCGGATTCTCCGGATTGCAACGACCGTCTCAGCCGTCTAGGACGCTTTCGGTCCTACATCTCTCATATCCTCGAAATCATGACGACGACCTCGCGCCTGCTGCGGCTGCTGTCGCTGCTGCAGACGCGACGCGACTGGCCCGGACCCGTGTTGGCGGAGCGTCTGGACATCAGTCATCGGACGGTGCGTCGTGACGTCGATCGCCTGCGCGAGATGGGATACAGCATCCACGCCGTGATGGGGCCCGATGGTGGATACCGCCTCGACGCAGGCAGCGAGCTTCCCCCGCTCCTGTTCGACGACGATCAGGTGATCGCCCTCGCCGTCGCCCTGCAGGCCGCCACCCTGACAGGCGCGGGTATCGAGGAGGCCGCTGTCCGCGCGCTGACGACGGTGCGCCAGGTGATGCCCTCTCGGCTGCGTCACCGGCTCGATGCATTGGCGTTCACCACGATCACGGCGCAGCCCGGTGGCACCTCGCCCACCCGTGTCGCTCCGGATGTACTCATCGCGCTGTCGACGGCGGTGCGGTCGTGCGAGGTCTTGCGCTTCGACTACGCGTCCGCCGGGAGGGATCCGGGAACGGCGCCGCCGAGGAGAGTCGAGCCGCACGGTCTTGTGACGATGGGTGGTCGCTGGTATCTGGTCGCCTGGGACCTCGGGGTGCTGGAGTGGCGCATCTTCCGCGCCGACAGGATCGCCCCGCGAACGCCGAACGGACCTCGATTCCCCCCTC
Source organism: Microbacteriaceae bacterium VKM Ac-2855 (assembly GCA_013204985.1). GTDB lineage: Bacteria > Actinomycetota > Actinomycetes > Actinomycetales > Microbacteriaceae > Rathayibacter. The sequence continues at coordinate 675,722 of JABMLG010000001.1, read as the reverse complement.
GACGGATTCCCGGGGACGACGTCGCCGGCTACGTGGCCGCACGATTCAAGGGCTCCGATGACCGCGACCGGTGGCCGTGCGTCGGCACGGTCATCCTCCATCTGCCGGCACAAGAGGTCGCTCCGTTCGCCGGCGACGGCATCATCGAAGACCTGGGTGACGACCGATGCCGATTCGAATCGGGTTCATGGTCGTGGGTCGCTCTCGCGGCATCGCTGAACAGATTCGATGCCGACATCGACGTCGTCGGTCCGTCTGAACTGGCGAACGCATTCGCGCTACTCGCGGAACGCAACGCGGCGTCCGCCGGACGATGGAAAGACGGATCCGACGCGCCGGTGGCGAGGTCGTCGCTGGAGCAGCGGAATCCGGCGAGGATGGGGGAGTGAAGATCGCAACGATGCCACAGACCACCCTCGAGACCTCCAACGTGATCCTCGGACTCATGAGGATCACCGACCTCTCCGACGACGAGATCCGCGCCCTGGTCGGCGCGGCTCGCGACGCAGGAATCAACTACTTCGACCACGCGGACATCTACGGCGGGGCCCGTCACGTCTGCGAGCAGCGCTTCGGTGATGCCGTCACCTTCTCACCCGCTGAGCGCGAGCAGGTAGTGATCCAGTCGAAGGTAGGCATCCGCGAGGGATTCTTCGACTTCTCGAAGGAGCACATCCTCCGCACCGTCGACGAGTCGCTCGCCGCGCTGCAGCTCGAACACCTCGACGTGCTGCTGCTGCACCGGCCCGACACCCTGGTGGAACCCGAGGAGGTCGCCGCCGCATTCGATGAACTGGAGCAGGCTGGCAAGGTGCGCGCCTTCGGTGTCTCGAACCACACGCCGGGTCAGACCGAGCTGCTCAAGCGCTACGTGCGTCAGCCGCTGGCGATCAACCAGGTCCAGCTCAGCATCACGCACGCCCCGCTGATCGCCCAGGGCATCGCGGCCAACATGGTGGGCTTGGACCAGTCGATCGATCGCGACAACGGCATCCTCGACTACAGCCGACTCAACGACATCACGCTGCAGGCGTGGTCGCCGTTCCAGAAGGCCTTCTTCGACGGTGTCTTCCTCGGCGATCGCGAGACGCACGCCGAGTTGAACGACGTCATCGACGATCTCGCGGCCGAATACTCGGTGCCCGCGGAGGCGATCGCCGTTGCCTGGATCACCCGACACCCGGCTCGGATGCAGGTGGTACTGGGAACGACGACCATCTCGCGAGTCCGGGCCTCCGCGCTCGGCTCCGACCTCCCGCTCACCCGTGAGCAGTGGTACCGGCTCTTCACCGCGGCCGGTCACACGCTGCCGTAGGCCGAACCGGCCTGAACATGGAGGCATCGACGGGATTCGAACCCGTGTACACGGTTTTGCAGACCGCTGCGTAGCCACTCCGCCACGACGCCGTTGCGGCTCGTTGCCGAGCCGCGTCCTTCGACCCTAACGAATCGGCGACTCGTCTGCGCGCATGTTACGTCGACCTCTGCAAGGATCCTCTGGTGGGATCGGGCGTGGAGTGCGTGCTGCTGACCGGGACCGTCGGGGTCGGGAAGAGCACGGTGGGCGAGGCGATCAGCGATGCGTTGGGCGACCGGCTGCCGGCGCACGCCGTGATCGACCTGGACCAGATCCGCCGACTCCGCCCCGTGCCCGCCGATGATCGCTTCGCGCTCGAGGTCGAACTCGCGAACCTGGCGGCCCTGGTATCGAATTATCGAGCCGTTGGGGCGCAGCGCTTCGTCATCTCCGGAGTGGTCGAGAGCGCGCAGGAGCGGAGGCGTTATGAGGCAGCCCTGGGCGGCGCGTCCATCCTGCTCGTTCGGCTCCGAGCCCCGGCGGACGTCGTTGCGGAGCGGATCCGCACGCGTCACGCAACCGATGCCGCCGGCCGTGACTGGCACCTGGATCGTGCGATCGAATTAGAGACTGTGCTGAGCACCGCAGCATTCGAGGACCTGTTGCTTGACGCGACGGCGGGGCCTGCCGAATCGGTGCGCGAGGTGCTGCTGGCGGCGGGCTGGGCGGCGGCCTGAGCCTCAGGCGCCCAGCGCCTCGGCCTTCGCCAACAGCACATCGCGTTCGCGCTCGTTGGCGGCGAGCCCGGCCGCCGTTATCAGCTCGGAACGCGCCTCCGCATCGCGGCCGCCCAGGCGGGAGAGCAACTCGCCGCGCACGCTCGGCAGGAGGTGGGAGCCCCGTAGCGCCCCCTCGGCTGCGAGTCCATCGACGATCCGGAGGGCGCTCGCCGGCCCGACCGCCATCGACACGGCAACCGCACGATTGAGCTCGACGACCGGATTCGGAGCGAGCCGCCCCAACGCCTCGTAGAGCAGCACGATGCGAGGCCAATCGGTGGCATCGAGGCTCACGGCCGTCGCATGACACTCGGCGATCGCCGCCTGCAATGCGTACGGCCCGCGCCCGCGGCCGACCGCATCCGCCCGCTCGAGCGCGGTCGTACCGCGACCGATCTGAGCGCGATCCCACCGCGATCGATCCTGATCCGCCAGCAGGATGGGTGCGCCGTCACGAGCGACGCGGGCCGAGAAGCGCGAGGCCTGGAACTCCATCAGGGCGACAAGAGCGTGCGCCTCGGCCTCGCGCGGCAGCAGTCGAGCGAGCACGCGGCCGAGGCGCAGTGCTTCATCGGCGAGTTCCGCGCGGATCCATCGATCACCGCTCGTCGCGGCGTATCCCTCTGTGAAGATCAGATAGATCACCCCGAGAACGGTGCCGAGCCGAGTGGTGAACTCGCTCGAATCGGGCGCATCGAAGGGAACGCGAGCCGCGGACAGCGTCTTCTTCGCGCGCACGATCCGTTGCTGCACCGTCGCGATCGGCAGCAGCAGCATCCGCGCGATCTCATCAGTGGTGAGGCCACCGACGACACGCAGGGTGAGGGCTACCTGCGCCTCCCGGGAGAGGACGGGGTGGCAGGCCGTGAAGATCAGCCGCAGCACGTCGTCCGGAATCGGCTGCCATTCATCCTCACGCGCTTCCGCCAGATCGCGGGCGAGGGCGTGGTAGCGCTCATCGAGGCGTTCCCGACGCCGCCAGGCGTCGATCGCCTTGCGTTTTGCGACGGCGGTGAGCCAGGCGCCCGGATTGTCGGGCACTCCGGAGGCGGGCCACTGCGCGAGGGCGTCGATCACGGCCTCTTGCGCGAGATCCTCGGCAAGGCCCACGTCGCCCGTCAGCTTGGCGAGAGTCGCGACGATGCGTGCGCTCTCGATGCGCCAGACGGCGTCGACCGTGAGTCGGATGTCGGACACGGGGGTGATCCGCTCGGGCTCAGTGCTCGCCGCTCGCCGGGAGTCCGTTCTTGTCGCGGAACTCGGCTTCTTTCTTGATGTGATCGTTGTCGGCGAAGTCCTCGAAATCGCTCGCATCGGTGACACGCCGCACCTCGAGCTTCTGGCCCGGCGCGAGCGGTGCGCGGGTGGCCCAGGCCATCGCCTCCTCCTTGCTCGCCGCCTCGATCATCCAGAAGCCGTTGAACAATTCGTGGATCTCGCCGTACGGGCCGTCGGTCACGATCGGCTTCTCGGAGGCGAAGTCGACGACGAAGCCCTCCTTGGCATCCGACAACCCGTCGCCGGCGAGCAGAACACCCGAGGCGATCATCGCCTCGTTGTACTCGCCCATCGCATTGATGACCGCTTCGAAGTCGAGATCAGCCGCAGCTTCGAGAGCAGCAGCGCTCTGGCGCATGATCAGCATGTACTTCATGGGATTCCTCCATCGTCCGGGGCTGCCGGCGGCATCCCTCTGCCTACTCGTCGAACGGGATCGACCGGAATCGACATCCCTCTGCAAAATAGCGAAGAAATCGGCGATGTCCGTCGGAGGCCGTGAGCCGGAGGATTTCTCGCCCGCGGAATCCTTCTATGATTTGCTCTTGTGTCCAAGGTCTTGAGCAGTCTCCCCGTCGGCGAACGAGTCGGCATCGCATTCTCGGGAGGGCTCGACACCTCCTGCGCCGTCGCGTGGATGCGCGAGAAGGGCGCCGTGCCCTGCACGTACACCGCCGACATCGGGCAGTACGACGAGCCCGACATCGACTCGGTGCCCGGCCGCGCGACCGAGTACGGCGCCGAGATCGCCCGCCTCGTCGATGCGAAGAGCGCCCTCGTCGAGGAGGGCCTCGTCGCCCTGCAATGCGGAGCCTTCCACATCCGCTCGGGCGGCAAGACCTACTTCAACACGACGCCCCTGGGCCGTGCGGTGACGGGCACCATGCTCGTGCGTGCGATGAAGGAGGACGGCGTCGACATCTGGGGCGACGGCTCGACCTACAAGGGCAACGACATCGAGCGGTTCTACCGCTACGGACTCCTCGCCAACCCCCGCCTGCGCGTGTACAAGCCCTGGCTCGACGCCGAATTCGTCAACGAGCTCGGCGGCCGCAAGGAGATGAGCGAGTGGCTCGTCGAGCGTGGATTCCCTTACCGCGACGCGACGGAGAAGGCCTACAGCACCGACGCGAACATCTGGGGCGCCACGCACGAGGCGAAGAACCTCGAAGAACTGAGTTCGGGTCTCGACATCGTCGAGCCGATCATGGGTGTCGCCGCTTGGCGCGACGAGGTCGAGGTCGCCACGGAGATCGTCACCGTCCGCTTCGAGGCCGGCCGACCGGTCGCCATCAACGGCGTCGAATTCGCGGATGCGGTCGCGCTCGTCCTCGAGGCCAACGCCGTCGGCGGGCGGCACGGGCTGGGTGTCTCCGACCAGATCGAGAACCGCATCATCGAGGCGAAGAGCCGCGGCATCTACGAGGCTCCCGGGATGGCGCTGCTGCACATCGCCTACGAGCGGCTGCTGAACGCGATCCACAACGAGGACACGGTGGCGAACTACCACGCCGAGGGGCGCCGCCTGGGGCGCCTGATGTACGAAGGCCGCTGGCTCGACCCGCAATCGCTGATGCTGCGCGAATCCCTGGTGCGCTGGGTCGGCTCGGCCGTGACCGGTGAGGTGACTCTGCGCCTGCGACGCGGCGACGACTACACGATCCTCAACACCGAAGGCCCCTCGCTGAGCTATCACCCCGGCAAGCTTTCGATGGAGCGCGTCGGCGACGCCGCCTTCGGCCCCGGAGACCGCATCGGCCAGCTGACCATGCGCAACCTCGACATCGCGGACTCCCGCTCGCGTCTCGAGCAGTACGCCGCCGCCGGCATCATCGGGGGAGCGACGGCCGAACTCGTCGGCGAGCTCGAGCCCGGAGAGGCCAACGAGATCCTCGAGAAGTCGGACGCCCACGACGCGGCCACCGACGCCCTCGAACGCGCCACCGACGCGGCCTCCGAAGGTGCGGCGTTCGACGCCGGGACGGACTGAGTTATTGTGCGCGGCTTCCTCGTTCCTCGTCAGCCGCGCGGCGGTCGGCTCGGGCAGGTGGTTGCGTTGTGCGGAGCCGGTTGCGGCGCGCTGCAAAGGATCGGCTGAGACGCCGGCAGCTTTGGTTGGCGCGGCTTCCTCGTTCCTCGTCAGCCGCGCGGCGGTCGGCTCGGGTACGTGATTGCGTTGTGCAGAGCCGGTTACGGCGCGCTGCAAAGAATCGGCTGAAACGCCGATTTTTGTCGCGGCGCTTTGTGCGTGGGGTGGTGTGGCAGGTAGGTAGGTGGGAGGCTGCGGCGCGGCTTTCTCGTTCCTCGTCAGCCGCGCGGCGGTCGGCTCGGGCAGGTGGTTGCGTTGTTTCGAGCCGGTTACGGCGCGCTGCAAAGAATCGGCTGAAACGCCGATTTTTGTCGCGGCGCTTTGCGCGCGGGATGGTGCGGGAGGAGGGCGGCGGCGGGTGCGGCCGGCGTCGGCTAGGTGCGCGTGCGGTGGGAGGTCATGAGAGGGGGGCCTCGGTCTCCATTGCGGCGTTGAAGTCGCGCTTGGTGGCCTGCCAGCGGTCCTCGGTGTGGCCCGTGCGCCAGTAGCCCGAGATCGAGACCTGCGATTTCGGGATGCGGTTCTCGACGAGGAGGAAACGGCGAAGCACCTTCACCATCTCGGCGTTACCGTGCACGAAGGCGTCGATCCGACCCTCGGCAAGCGGTGCTGCGAGAACGGCGGCAGCGAGAGGCTCGCCGTAACCGAGGCCGCTGTCCGCGCGATACACCCAGGTCACCGACGTGTTCGGACCGACGGTAAGCGGCTGCTGATGCGCAGCCGACGCGACCTCGAGGAACACATCCGCTACCGCATCCGGAGCGAGCGCGTCGAGCGCGGCCGCGATGGCGGGCAGAGCCGCTTCGTCGCCGACGAACAGGTACGAATCGGCTATCGAATCCGGGGCGTAGGCGCCACCGGGTCCGTAGAAGCTCAACCCGTCACCCGCCTTCGCCGACGCGGCCCACGGACCAGCCAGCCCCTCCGAGCCGTGCACGACGAAGTCGATCGCCAGCTCATTGGCCGACCGATCGAACCAGCGGATCGTGTACGTCCGCGTCACGGGCCAGGAGTCGGACGGGTGCGTCTCCTTGATCCGCTCCGGATCGAACGGCCACGAGTAATCGGCGCCGGCCGGGGGGAGGAGCAGCTTCACGTAGTGATCCGTGAACGCAATTTCGGGTAGTCCGCGCAGATCGTCGCCGGTGAAGACGACACGCACCATATCCGGTGCCGGCCATTCGGTCCGAACCACAGTGGCAGAACGGAGGACGCGGACACGGGCAGCGGGGGCAGAGGTCATCACGGGACTTTCTACGGTGCGAATATGGCGAGGCTAACCTTACCTGGCGATGGTCTGGTCGGGCCGGGCCTCACCTCCATCGCTCGCGCGCGCACTCAGGCCGGTGTCGCCAGCGCGAAGGGAAGCACCGCGGTCGCTCCGGCCGAGCGCAGGGCCCTACCGGCGACGGTCATGGTCCACCGGCTGTCGATCAGATCATCCACCAGAAGAACCGGACCGGAGTGCTCGCCCAGGAACTCGCGCTGACCCGAACCGGCCTCGAAGGCGCCCCATACGGCCGCGAGGCGGTACACGCTGTTGCCGCCGCTCCCGCTGGGCCCGAGCTCGCGAGCGATGTCGAGGAAGCCGAGGTACGGGAGCCGTCCTGCATCCGCCAGCCCGCGGGCCACGGAGTCGATGAGCTGCGGTCTCGTCCGCGACGGCATACTCACGACCGCGATCGGTCGATCGGCCCAGCCCCATTGCGCGAGCACCTGCACACAGGCCTGGATCAGCGCCGGTGCGGCCGGCGCGTCCGGTCGATCGGCGGCGAGGAGACCCCGCAGGCTCTGCCCCCAGCCGAGATCGGTGAACCGGGCGACCGCACGCCCGGCGGAGACCACCTCGCTCGGCGGGATCTTGCCCTTCACCGGAACTCCGAGTCGGTCACTCCCGGTGGGCCACAACGCTCGGGGGTCGACCGTCAGACCCACCCGTGAAAGAGCGCCCGCCGCGATTCCGGTCGAGTCGGCGGACACCCCCGTCGGATACCACGGCTCGGTGCACCGGTCGCAGCGACCGCAACGGGTGGCGGTCTCGTCGTCGAGTTCACGCTGCAGGAACTCCATCCGGCAGCCGTCGGTGCGCTCGAAGGCGAGCATCGCGTCCTGCTCGGCGTTCCGTGCGGTCGCGATCCGCTCGTAGCGCTCGCGATCGTATCGCCACGGAACACCGGTACTCTGCCAGCCGCCCTGCACACGGTGAACGGCGCCGTCGACATCGAGCACCTTGAGCAGCAGCTCCATCGGCGAGCGACGCAGGTCGACGATCGACTCGAGCGCCGGCGTGGAAAGCACACCGTTCGCGCTCTCCAATGCGTCCAGCACGGCGAGGGCCTTCGTCTCGCTCGGCATCGATGCCGTGGCGAAGTACTGCCAGATGTCCGGGTCCTCCGGGCCGGGCAGCAGGAGCACCCGCGCGTCGTCGGTCGCGCGTCCGGCGCGACCGACTTGCTGGTAGTACGCGACGGGAGACGACGGTGCGCCAAGGTGGACCACGAAGCCCAGATCGGGTTTGTCGAATCCCATCCCGAGCGCGCTCGTCGCGACGAGAGCCTTCACGCGGTTCTCTTTGAGCGCCTGCTCGGCGGCCTCGCGATCGGCTGGATCCGTGCGGCCCGTGTAGGCGAGTACGTCATGGCCGTTCTCGCGCAGCAACCGCGCGGTGTCCTCCGCGCCCGACACCGTCAGCGCGTAGATGATGCCGCTTCCCGGGATCTCCGCGAGGTGGCCGAGCAGCCAGCCGAGCCGGGCCTTCGCATCCGGAAGTCGCAGCACCCCCAATCGCAATGACGAGCGAGCGAGCGGGCCGCGGATGGTGAGCACCTCGGAACCGCCGAGCTGCTCGGCGACGTCGGCCACCACGCGTGCATTCGCCGTGGCGGTGGTCGCCAGCACCGGGACGCCGTCGGGCAGCCGGGTGATCAGATCGCGGATGCGGCGGTAGTCGGGTCGGAAGTCGTGGCCCCAATCCGAGATGCAGTGCGCCTCATCGATCACCAGGAGGCCGGTGCGTGCCACCAATCGTGGGAGCTGCTCGTCGCGGAAGCGGGGGTTGTTCAACCGCTCCGGTGACACCAGCAGCACATCGACCGAATCGTCGGCGAGACGCGCGAGCACGTCCTCCCACTCGTGGGCGTTCGCCGAGTTGATCGCTACCGCACGGACGCCGGCGCGGGCCGCTGCCGCTGTCTGGTCGCGCATGAGCGCGAGCAGCGGCGAGACGAGGATCGTGGGCCCGGAGCCCCGGCGGCGTAGCAGGAGGGTCGCGACGAAGTAGACGGCCGATTTGCCCCAGCCTGTGCGTTGGACGACGAGTGCCCGGCGTCGCTGCGACACCAGAGCCTCGATGGCCTCGAACTGTCCGTCGTGGAACTCCGCGTCGTCACGGCCGACGAGTCGGCGCAGGATGTCGTTCGCCTCGGCCCTGAGCTCGAGGGTGCCGGTGGGCTGTGCAGCTGTCATGAGTCCAGCTTCGCGCAGACCACCGACGTCGAGTGCGTCGTCGTCGTTATCCTCGCCGGTTGGCGAGCCACTCCTGAAGCCGTTCCAGCGGCCAACTCGTGATGATCCGCTCCACCGGGATGCCCAACTGCTCGGCGCGGGCGGCGCCCGAGCCGACGAGATCGAGGTGGCCGGGGGCGTGGGCGTCACTGTCGATGCTGAACACGCAGCCCGACTCCACCGCAAGGCGCAGCAACGGATCGGGCGGGTCCTGTCGTTCGGGCCGCGAGTTGATCTCGACGGCGACGCCGCCGGAAGCGCACGCGGCGAAGACGCGCTCGGCATCGAAGTCGGACGGTGGCCGGGTGCCGCGCGAGCCGGCGACGAGCCGACCGGTGCAGTGCCCGAGAACCGTCGTTCGCGGGTGGTCGATGCCCGCGAGCATCCTCGTTGTCATGGTCGTCGAGTCGGCTCGGAGATGGGAGTGCACGCTCGCGACCACGATGTCGAGTCGATCGAGGAGAACCGGCGCCTGATCGAGCTCGCCGCTCTCGAGGATGTCGACCTCGATCCCGGCGAGAACCCGGATGCCGTCGGTCGCCGCGTCGACGGCGGCGACCGTATCGATCTGCTCGGCCAGCCGTTCCGCGGTGAGCCCGTTCGCAATTTTCAAGTTGGGGGAGTGATCCGTGATGGCGAGGTAGTCCCGTCCCAGCCAGCGGGCGGCGTCGACCATGCTCTGAACGCTCGTCGTTCCGTCCGACCACTCCGTGTGGCTGTGCAGATCGCCGCGGATCCACGATCGGAGAGCCGTACCGCCCCCGCTGAGGCTCAGCGGCTCGGCCCGGTCACGCAGCTTCTGCAGATAGTCGGGTACGTCGCCCTCCGCCGCCTGGCGCACCACCCCGTAGGTCGAATCGCCGATGCCTTTCGCTCGGCGCAGACTTCCGTCCTCAAGACCCGCGCGCACACGTTCGTGCCCGAGCGTGGTGATGACGTCGAGCGCCCGACGGAATGCTTTGACCTTGAACGCGGGCGCGAACTCGCGCTCGAGGCGAAAAGCGATCTCGGTCAGCGCATCGACGGGCTCCATGGCTCCATTGTCGCGGTGTCAGCGCGGCTCGGCCGTGAGTACGTGCCGCACAGCTCGCAGGATGCCGAGGAAACCGACGAAACCGATGATCCCGCCGAGCAACTCGAACAGGGTCAGATGCGGCGCGAGCTGAGGTCCGCTGCCGTTCACCACGAGCACGATCGCCAGGACGACGGCCGTGATCGACACCAGCGCGCCGATCAGCTGGGCGACGAGAGCACTGACGAAGCTCCGTTCACCGGTGCCGGAGAAGCTGCGCACCCGGACGCTCAGCGTGCCTCTCTCGAGCTGAGAGGTCAGGGTCTCGAGACGTCGCGGCAGCTTGCGGGCGTACGCTGCGGCGACGACCGCCTGGGCCTCGGCCGACGCCGCGAGGCGCTTGACGCTCAGCATCTTCCTCATCAGCGCCGGCATGTGCTCCAGCGCCCGACCGACCATATCGAAATCGGGATCCAGCACGCGCAGGCAGCCTTCGAGCGTGGCGAAGCTGCGGAACGCCGAGGCCAGCGTCGACGGCAGCGCGATGTGGTGGCTCCTGATCACGTCGAGCATCAGGGTGAAGATCGAGCCGTCCCCGGGCGGGCGGTGGCGCACCGAGGTGAGCACGATACCGATGTCATGTCGGAACGCATCCACATCCGCTTCATCGGGGACATCCACGATCAGCAGCAGCGCATCCGTCGCCGCGATGTCGTCCTCGCTCGAGGCGGCCAGCAGCAGCGCGGCGAGATTCTGGCGTTGGCTGCGCTCGATGATCCCGATCGCTCCGAAATCGATCAGGCCGAGACTGTGGTCGTCCTTCAGGATGACGTTTCCGGGATGCAGGTCGGCGTGGAAGACCCCGTAGACGAGGATCTGTTCGATCACGGCACCCATCAATCCGGTAGCGATCCGCTGGCGGTCCGCCGTGGTCAGCATCGCGAGAACGGCGGTGGCGCCGCTCAGCGGGACGCCGTCGACACGGTCCATCGTGATCATGCGTCTGCTGCTCGCCTGCGGATGGATCTCGGGCACGGAGATCGTGAGGGTATCGGCGTCGTGCTCGGCGATGTCGGCGAGGGTCGAGCGGATCATCTCGGTGTTGCTCTGTTCGATGCTGTAGTCGAGCTCGTCGAGCAGAGTGGTGGTGAAGCCGCGGGCGACCGATTCCGCGCGCAGATCGCGGCCCTGCACCGTGTGCTGCTCGGCTCGGCGGGCGAGGCGCAGGATGATGTCGACATCGGCCTCGACCTGCGCGCGCGCGGTCGGGCGCTGTACCTTGACGACGACCGGTCGACCGTCGAGCAGCGTCCCCGTGTGCACTTGGGCGACGGAAGCGGCGGCAAGGGGCTTCTCATCGATCGTGGCGAACACCTCGGCAGGAGGACGCCCGAGTTCCTCCTCGATCACGGAGCGGATGGTCTCCCATGGCAACGTCGTCGCGCCGGATTGCAAGGTCCCCAGAGCGCTGAGATACGGCTCCGGCACCAGGTCTCGCCGAGTGGACAGCACCTGACCGAGCTTGACGAAGCTGACCCCTGACGCGTTGATCGTCGCCACGACGGCGCTCGCCCGTTGTCCGGCCGTTGTGCCCTCGCGATGCCCGCGACCGTGGAAGATCCAACCGGCCCCGTGCCTCGAAGCGATCGAGAGGATCTGGAGGTAGCGCCGCGTGCGCTTGCGACGGTCGAGGGCCTCCCGGATCGCGACCAGAGGATTCGGCAGCGAGCGGGTCGGCCAGATCGCCTCCAGTCCGACGAGTACGGCGACACCGAGAGCGAACACCCACGCCATCGCGAGCAGGATCACGATCACGGCGACGCTGGTGGTGCTCTGCACCGTTCCGCGATCCTCGGTGACGATGCCCGTCTCTTTCGCGACCCAGAGCGCGACGGGCAGCCCCGTCGCGAAGACCGCGAGGCCGATGAGGACGCTCCGCGGCCAGCCGACGGGCGTACCAAGGATCCGCCGGCTCACCCAGCCGACGAGGCCGGCTGAGACGACGGCGAGGACGACGGAGAGGACGGTTGCGAGCACGAGCGGATCCTCTCACCGGTGAACAATGCTTTCACCTTAGAGCGGGCCGCGGACGTTCAGGCCGTGATCGCGTCCTCGATCGCGCTGACGATCTCGGGCGAGTCAGGCTCGACGGTCGGCCGGAAGCGATGGACGGTGCCGTCGGCGGTGACGAGGAACTTCTCGAAGTTCCACTTCACCCGGCCGGCCTTGCCCTCCGCATCCGCTGCCTTGGTGAGTTCCTGGTACAGCGGATGCGCGTTTCGCCCATTCACCCGCACCTTCTCGAACATCGGAAAGGTCACGCCCCAGGTCGTCGAGCAGTACGCCTTGATCTTCTCGCTGTCGCTCAGCTCTTGCAGGAACTGATTGCTCGGGAAGCCGAGCACGGTGAAGCCGCGGTCGCCGTAGCTTCGCTGCAATTCCTCGAGCTTCTCGTACTGCGGCGCGAGGCCGCAGCGCGAGGCGACGTTCACGATGAGTCGGACGGGCGCGTACTCGGCGAGGGTCGTGCTCGCTCCGTCGATCGTGGTCAGCGGGATGTCGTTCAGCGCAACGTTCATGATGTGGGCCAGCCTACGTCCGACGTGTCAGGATCGGCGTATGCCCGATCGATTGATGCTGCTCGACACCGCTTCGCTCTATTTCCGCGCGTTCTACGGTGTGCCGGACAGCATCCGTCGTTCCGATGGCACCCCCGTGAACGCGGTGCGCGGACTGCTCGACATGATCGCCCGCCTCGTACCCGAGTTCGAGGCGACGGAGCTCATCGCGTGCTGGGACGACGACTGGCGACCGCAGTGGCGCGTCGACCTCATCCCGACGTACAAGGCGCACCGCGTGGCCGAACCCGTGCCGTCCGGGCCCGACGTGGAAGAGGTGCCCGACCCGCTGACCGCGCAGATCCCGATGATCCGGCACACCCTCGCACTGGCGGGGATTCCGATCGTGGGGGTCGCCGAGCACGAGGCCGACGACGTCATCGGCAGCTACGCGAGTCGCGGTTCGATGCCGACCGACATCGTCACCGGCGACCGCGACCTGTTCCAGCTCGTCGATGACGGTCGTGGGGTGCGCGTTATATCGACCACCCGCGGGATGAAGAACCTCGAGGTGCTCACCGAGGACGTCGTACTCGGCAAGTACGGCGTTCGTGCCGACCAGTACGCCGACTTCGCGACGATGCGTGGAGACGCGTCGGACGGCCTCCCGGGGGTTGCGGGGATCGGCGAGAAGACCGCGGCCGGGCTGCTGAAGGAGCACGGCTCGCTGGAGGGGATCCTCGCGGCTGCAGCGGATCCGCAGGGTGGTGTGTCCGCATCCGTGCGTTCGAAGCTCGCCGCGGGGGGCGATTACCTCGCGGTGGCGCCGACAGTGGTGCGGGTCGTGCGCGACCTCGAGCTGCCGACCCCGGCCGATCTCGGGGCCACGCTGTCACCGATCTCGGGGGAGGCGCGCGCCGAACTCGAGCGACTCGCGACCGAGTGGAACCTCGGTACCTCCGTCGCCCGGCTGCTCGCCGCGTTCGACAAACTCGGCTGAACCCCGCGAGGGACCCGCGCTCGGTTCGAGCGCGCCTCCGAGTGGGGCGCCCTCGAACCGAGAAGGGGTCCGTCGCGACGGGACGCTACGGGCGCAGGCGTGAGGCGTCGTCCATCTCCTGGCCGGGAGAGCGCACGGCGGGGGTCGGGGCGACGTAGCCGAGGATCGCGTCGAGAAGGCGGTCGAGGTCGTCATCGGCGATCAACATGTCGGTGTAGCGCGGATGCGTGAAGCCGCGATCGCGCATGTTGCCGATGAAGGCGAAGAGCGGGTCGAAGTAGCCGTCGATGTTGAAGAAGCCGCAGGGCTTGGCATGGATGCCGAGCTGAGCCCAGGTCCATTGCTCGGTGATCTCCTCGAGCGTGCCCGGGCCTCCCGGCAGGGCGATGAAGGCATCCGAGCGCTCGGCCATGATCGTCTTGCGTTCGTGCATGGTATCGACGACGATCAGCTCGCTGACCCGGTCGTTCATCCGCTCGCGTTGGTGCAGGGCACGGGGGATCACTCCGGTGACGTGGCCGCCCGCGGCGAGCGCGCCGTCGGCGACCGCGCCCATCAGTCCGACGTCGCCGCCGCCGTACACGACGCCCATCCCGCGTTCGGCGAGGGAGCCGCCGACGGCGGTCGCCGCGGCGACGTATTGCGGGTCGTTGCCGGGGCTGGAACCGCAGAAGACGGCGACCGTGAAGCGGGAAGTCATGCGCCGACCGTACGCGAGGCGTGTTTCGGTGGGATGACGCGCATGCGACCGATACGGTCGGGCTGTGTGGATGACAGGTGCGGGATGGATCAGAGGTGGCGCCGGCATCGCGCTGGGGGCGGGCGTCGGCGTATGGGTGGGGTGGCTCGTGACGCGGCGTCGGCGCTGGTACCGGCGTCTGAACGATGCGATCCCGGTCAATTCGGCCTACTGGCGAACTCGAGGTCGCCGCGACGGTGAGGTGCTCTACGTCGCGCTCGGCGACTCCGCCGGGCAAGGGATCGGGGCGAGCAAGCCCGGCCGTGGTTACGTCGGCGCGTTGGCTCGGCTGATCGGTCGCGAGTCCGGGAGAGCCGTGCGAGTCGTCAACCTGGCGATCTCGGGCGCGACCACCTACGTCGCCGTGCGGGACGAGCTGCCCAAGCTCGCCCGGCTGCAGCCCGACGTCTGCACCATCGCGATCGGAGCCAACGACATCGCGGGCTGGGATCCGCTCGCCTTCGAACGCAACATCCGCCGCCTCTTCGCGGCGCTTCCCGCGCACACGATCGTGGCCGAGCTGCCCAGCTTCCACTTCCTTCCCGGCGAGCGGAACGTGCGCTCGGCGAACCGGGTGCTGCACGCCGTCGCCGAGGAGCACGGTCTCGTGGTCGCCCCGCTGTACGCGGATACGCGACGGCAGGGTCTGCGCGGCATCCTCACGCAGTTCGCCGGCGACCTGTTCCATCCGAACGATCGCGGCTACGACGTGTGGGCCGCGGCGTTCGCGCCCGCCGTGGCCGAGCGGGCGCGGGCGGTCGCCGTCGCGCGCAACGCCGCCGAGTAAGGTCGGTGGGCGCCGATCCGCCCGGGAGACGCGCGGAGGGAACACCGTTATGAGCCTGGTCCGGCTGAACGACGTCGAGGTGCGCTTCGAGAACACGCCGATCCTGCGTGAGGCGTTCTTCCGCCTCGAGATCGGCGATCGCGTCGGCGTCATCGGTCGCAACGGTTCCGGCAAGACGACGCTTCTCAAGCTCGTGCTCGAGCAGGTGCAGCCGGATGCGGGCGCGGTCACCGTCGACGCGGGCGTGAGGATCGGTTACTTCTCGCAGTTCTCGGAACTCGACGGCACGGCCACCATCGCAGAAGTGCTCGACGGCTTGTTCACCGAGGTGCACGCGGTGGAGGCCGAACTCGCCGAGATCGAGACCGCCATCGCGACGGACTCGTCCGGCGACCTCGACGCGCTGATCGAACGGCAATCCGTGCTCTTCGGCGAGATGGACCGTCTCGACGGCTGGGACTACCCGCGTCTCATCGACCAGGCGCTCACCATCCTCGGATTCAGCGCGGAGCACCGCAGCCGTCCGATCGACGAACTCTCGGGCGGATGGCGCAATCGCGCGGCTCTGGCGAAGATCCTGCTCGAGAAGCCCGACGTGCTGCTGCTGGACGAACCGACCAACTTCCTCGACGTAGCGGGCGTGGAGTGGCTCGAATCGTGGTTCCGCGGCTTCGCGGGCGCGGCGATCATCGTCTCGCACGATCGCCGATTCCTCGACGCCGTCGTCACCCGCATCGTGGAGGTGGAGAACCGCCACCTGCACGAGTACGCCGGCGATTTCGCCGAGTACATCGTGCAGAAGCAGTTCCGGTTGAAGACTCTGGAGCAACAATTCGTGCACGAATCGGAGCTGCTCGCGTTCGAGTCGGAGGGCATCGCCGACCGCCGCGCCGCGGCCAAAGCGGCCCGGAACGGGAACACCGACCTCGGTAAACAGCTCGCCCGCATCAAGAAGGAGCGCGCCCCCCGCCCGGTCGACCAGATCATCACCGAGATCTACGGCGGATTGCACGTCAAGGACGTGCTCTGCCGCGTCAGTGGGGTGTCGAAATCACTGGGCGGTCGAACCCTGTTCGACGGGCTGGACCTCGAGCTGCATCGCCGCGACAGGATCGCCGTGATCGGCGCGAACGGCAGCGGTAAGAGCACCCTGTTGCGCGTGCTGACTGGCGAAGAGCGTGCGGATGCGGGCTCCGTCGCGTGGACCGCGGGCGTGAAAGTCGTGTCGTACAACCAGGTCCTCGCCGAGCTCGACGACGACGACACCGTCGTGCACTCGGTGAACGCGATGCCCGACAGTCTCGCTCTGACAGCGACGAAGAAGTCCGTCGGGCGCTTCCTCGCCATGTTCCAGTTCTCGGAAGCCGAACTGAAGCGGCGCATCCGTGAGCTCTCCGGAGGCCAGCGCGCGCGCGTCGCCATGGCGCAGTGTCTGCTCTCGGGTGCGTCGGTGCTGCTGCTCGACGAGCCGACGAACCACCTCGATCTGGCGAGCACCCAGGTGATGGAGCGTGCACTCGTGCATTTTCCGGGCGCGGTCGTCGTTGTCAGCCACGATCGATTCTTCACCGAGAAGATCGCTACGCGCACGCTCGTGTTCGCAGCCGAAGCCGGATCGACCGCTCGGCTGACGCTGAGCGCCGTCTGAGCCGTCGAGATCAGAGCGGTCGAAAAAACCTGTTAAGACTAGGGATCTGCCGGTCCCGGGCATCGGCAGGACGAAGGCCCTGCTCCCGCACGATCGGGGGAGCAGGGGCCTTCGTGGTTGTGCCGGTGGTGGGACTCGAACCCACACGCCCTCTCGGACAAAGCATTTTGAGTGCTCCGCGTCTGCCATTCCGCCACACCGGCGCACAACAACCGTGTTGAGAATACCGTAGGCTTTCGGGCGTGACAGACCAGGAAACCTCCGCACCAGCAGCGCCGCGTCGCGTTGTCGTCGCTGAAGACGAGTCCCTCATCCGCCTCGACATCGTCGAGATCCTGCGCGACAACGGATTCGAGGTGGTCGGCGAGGCCGGAGACGGCGAGACGGCCGTCGCGCTCGCAACCGAGTTGCGCCCGGATCTCGTCATCATGGACGTGAAGATGCCCCAGCTGGACGGCATCTCGGCGGCCGAGCGGCTCTCGAAGGCGCACATCGCTCCGGTCGTCCTGCTCACCGCGTTCAGTCAGAAGGAACTGGTCGAGCGTGCGAGCGAGGCCGGCGCCTTGGCGTACGTCGTCAAGCCGTTCACACCCAACGACCTGCTTCCCGCGATCGAGATCGCGCTCTCGCGCTACGCCCAGATCCTCACGCTCGAGGCCGAGGTCGCCGACATGGTCGAGCGTTTCGAGACCCGCAAGCTCGTCGACCGCGCGAAGGGCCTCCTCAACGAGAAGATGGGTCTCACCGAGCCCGAGGCGTTCCGTTGGATCCAGAAGGCATCCATGGACCGTCGCCTCACCATGCACGATGTCGCGCAGGCGATCATCGAGCAGCTGAGCCCGAAGAAGGCTTAGCCCTCACGCATCGAAAGAGCCCGGCTCCGCTGTCAGCGGTGCCGGGCTCTTCTGCGTGCGGAGTCAGCGCTTCTCGGTGAGGATGTTCGTGATGCGCACGGTCGAGAGGCGCCGGCCGGACTCGTCCCGGACGACGATCTCGTGCGTGGCCAGTGTCGAGCCGAGGTTGATCGCGTCGCAGGTGGCGATGACGAAGCCCTCGCGCACGGAGCGGGAGTGCGAAGCGTTCAGCTCGATGCCCATCGCGATGCGGCCGGCGCCCGCGTGGATGTTCGCGGCGATCGACCCCATCGATTCCGCGAGTACGACGTGGGCGCCCCCGTGCAGGATTCCGACCGGCTGACGGTTGCCCTCGACGGGCATGGAGGCCACCGAGTGCTGGGCCGAGAGCTCGTGGAACCGGATGTCCATCTTCTCGCCGAGTTCGCCGATGCCGCGGCCGAGCATGGCGACGAGATCGAGGGCATCAGGGCGGATGAACGGGGTGGCGACGGCGCTGGTCACGGGCTCTCCTGGAGGTCGTCGACCGGCCGCGGGACCCCGCGAATTCGATGTCGGAGGCCGTGTGTAGGCTGGCCGTGTGTCAGATCCTGAACAGCCTACCCTCCTGATCGTCGACGGCCATTCCTTGGCATTCCGGGCCTTCTACGCCCTTCCCGCCGACAGCTTCACGACGCGCGACGGCCAGCACACGAACGCGATCCACGGCTTCATCTCGATGCTCCTGCTGCTGCTGCAGAACGAGAAGCCCAGTCACCTCGCCGTTGCCTTCGACCTGTCGCGCTTCTCGTTCCGGACCCGCGAATACGCCGAGTACAAGGGCACCCGCGGCGAGACGCCGTCGGAGTTCAAGGGCCAGGTGCCGTTGCTGCAGGAGGCCCTGCACGCGATGAACATCACGACGATCACCAAAGAGGACTACGAGGCCGACGACATCCTCGCGACGCTCGCCGCGCAGGGAGCGTCACAGGGTTTCAAGGTGCTCGTTGTCTCGGGAGACCGCGACACCATCCAACTCGTCACGCCCGACGTGACGCTGCTCTACCCGTCGACCCAGGGGGTCTCCGCGCTCACCCGGTACGACCGGGACAAGGTCTTCGAGAAATACGGGATCGAGCCGCACCAGTACCCCGAGATCGCCGCCCTCGTCGGCGAGACCAGCGACAACCTGCCCGGTATCGACAAAGTCGGACCGAAGACGGCGGCCAAGTGGGTGAACCAGTACGGCACGGTCGACGAGATCATCGCGCACGCGGATGAGATCAAGGGCGTCGTGGGGGAGAAGCTGCGCGAGCAGAAGGACAAGGCTCTGCGCAACCGCAAACTCAACCGCCTCGTCACCGATGTCGAGCTGCCCGTGGGGCCGGGCGACCTGGCGCGTCAGCCGATCGATGTGCAGGCCGTGCGCGAGATCTTCGGCCGCCTCGAGTTCCGCACGCTTCTCGAGCGTCTGCTGAAGATCGCGACCGAGAGCGGTGACGCCACCGAGTCGACGGAGGTCGTGGAGGACGTCCGTGCGGCGGCGGCGCCCGCCGTGCGCACGATCATCGACGAAGAGCTCGGACACTGGCTCGCCGGAGTCGGTACGACTCCAGTGGCGGTCCAGGTCGCGACAGATCCGAACGGGACGCTCGCCGGAGTCGGCCTCTCGACACTCACCGAGTCGGTCTACGTGCCCTGGGCGGCCGATCGCCAGGACTACGCCGACCTCGAAGCCTGGTTCGCCGGCCCGACCCCGAAGTACTTCAGCGATGCGAAGCCGCAGGTGAAGACGTTGCGGGCAGCCGGTTTCTCGGTGGCCGGCATCGCCTTCGACACCCGCATCGCGGCCTGGCTGCTCAAGCCGCAGGGGCACTCGGTGCCGTTGCGCGAACAGGTCTTCAGCTTCCTGTGCGAGAGCCTGCCGGTCGCCGATCCCCTCCAGCTGGTCCCGGTTCAGGAGGCCGTCGGCCCGGCGACGGAGGCGTGGTACGCCCTGCGCGTGGCCGAACATCTCGCCGGTCTCCTCGACCCAGGCTCGCGATCCGTGCTCGACGACATCGAGTTGCCGATCGTGTCCGTGCTCGCGACGATGGAGACCACCGGTGTCTCGGTCGACTCCGAGTTGCTCGCTCGGCTGCGCACCGAGCTCACCCAGACGTCCGCCGAACTCGCGGAGCGCGCCTTCGCCGAAATCGGTCGCGAGATCAACCTCGGTTCGCCGAAGCAGTTGCAGCAGGTGCTCTTCGAGGAGCTCGGCATGCCGAAGACGCGGGCGACCAAGACCGGCTACTCGACCGACGCGGCCGCGCTGGCGGACTTGCAGGATTCCCATCCGCACGATTTCCTCGGTCTGCTTCTCGAGCACCGCGACGCGATGAAGCTCAAACAGATCATCGAGACGCTCGAGAAGTCGATCACCTCCGACAACAGGATCCACACCAGCTACGACCAGACGGGCACGGCTACAGGTCGCATCTCGTCGAACGATCCGAACCTGCAGAACATCCCGGTGCGCAGCGAGGTCGGCCGTGGTATTCGGAAGGCCTTCGTGCACAGCCCCCAGGCGACGAATCTCGTCACCGCCGACTACTCCCAGATCGAGATGCGGATCATGGCGCATCTCTCGCAGGACGAGGGCCTGATCGAGGCCTTCCACTCGGGGGAGGATCTGCACCGTTTCGTCGGCGCCCGGATCTTCAGCGTCGAGCCGGCCGACGTGACGCCGGCGATGCGGAACAAGGTCAAGGCGATGTCGTACGGGCTCGCCTACGGGCTCAGCGCCTTCGGTCTTTCCAAGCAGCTGCGCATCTCGAGTGCCGAGGCGAAGAAGCTGATGACGGACTACTTCGTCCGTTTCGGTGCGGTACGCGAGTACTTGCGCAGCGTCGTCGAGGTGGCCCGTGACACCGGCTACACCGAGACGATCTTCGGACGCCGGCGCCCCTTCCCGGATCTCGCCAGCAACAACCGTGTCCTCCGAGACAATGCCGAGCGTGCAGCGTTGAACTCGCCGATCCAAGGCTCGGCGGCCGACATCATGAAGTTCGCGATGATCGGTGTGCAGCGGCAGATCGACGAGAAGGGTCTGCAGTCGCGGATGCTGCTGCAGGTGCACGACGAACTGATCTTCGACGTCGCGCCCGGAGAGGCCGATGTGCTGGAGGAAGTCGTGCGGCACGGCATGACCCATGCCGGTGACGCCGCCGGACTGCGGGTTCCGCTCGACGTCCAGGTCGGCCACGGCGCCGATTGGGACGACGCAGCGCACTGATCAGCCGCGCGACGGCGACATCAGAGCAGGACCGAGCTGGTCAGGAGGGCCGCGCCGAGCGCCGACAGGCAGCAGCGCACGGCGTTCGCCCGCGACCAGACTCGGTCGGACGCCGTCCATGCCGACGTCGAGGCATCCGCCCGCGCACGTGCGTTGTTGCGCGGCACGTTCACCAGAATCGTCAGGAGGACGCTCGCGTTGAGCAGTGCCGCCCCCACCAGCTGCAGCGGATGGACGCCGCCGTTCGTCACCACCGCCACGACCACGAGGCCGACCGCGGCGAGACCGGCGCCGAAGAAGACGCTCAGGAACACGGGACGCATCGCGGTCTCGTTGACCCGTCGCATCGTGCGGACCGCCTCAACGGGATCGCCGCCGCGGAGGGACGGCAGCACCATCACCTGGACCGCGAGATAGACCCCTGCGGAGCGTGCCCCCGTGACAGAGGCGATGAGGAGCAGCACGTCGAGGAGAACGGAAGTCGTGTTCACTCGGTTCAGTCAACCGCCTGAGTAGGCTCGATGTCATGACCACCGATGTGAACGATTCCCTCCCGGGCCCGATCCGACCGGCGACCGCTGTCGACGTGATCGCCGAGACCTGGGTCGACACCCTGGTCGAACTGGAGCCGACCGTGGGCACTTACATCGGCCGCACCGATGCCGACAGCCGTTTCGGCGATCTGTCTCCGGCGGGACATGAGCGATACCTCGACGCCGTTCGTTCGACACTCGCCGCCCTCGAGGTCGCTACGCCGGTCGACAGCGTCGACCGCGTCACCGTCACCGATCTGGGTGCCGAGCTGCGGTTGACGCTCGAATCCGCCGAGGCGCAGCTGCAGCTCCGCGACCTGAACGTGATCGCCTCGCCGGCGCAGGACCTGCGCGAGGCGTTCGACCTGATGCCGACCGCCACCGTCGACGATTGGAGCAACGTCTCCTCGCGTCTGCACGCCCTTCCGGAGGCCGTCGCCGGCTACATCGAGACGCTCCGCCTCGGCATCGAGCGCGGCGTGACCCCGGCCGTCCGCCAGGTCGAACTCGTCGCCGAACAGGTCGCCAGGCACGCCTCCCGCACCGGCTTCTTCTTCGAATTCACAGCGGATGCCACGCTGGAGGCTGGGGAGTTGCCCGCGTCCCTGGCGACCGACTTGCACGACGGTGCGAATGACGCTGCCAAGGCCTATGGCCGTCTCGCCGAGTTCCTGCGCACAGAGCTGGCTCCCTCGGCCACCTCGGCGGATGCGGTCGGCCGCGGGATCTACGCACTTCAGTCGCGCCGCTTCCTCGGCGCCGAGGTCGACCTCGACGAGACCTACGACTGGGGGGTCGAGGAACTCGCGCGGATGACCGCGGAGCAGGAGGCCATCGCGGACGAGATCCTGCCCGGCGCGAGCGTCGCCGAAGCGATCGCCCATCTCGATGCGGACCCGTCGCGGAAGTTGCACGGCACCGACGAGCTGCAGCGGTGGATGCAGGAGACGAGCGACCGCGCCGTCGCCGAGCTCTCCGTCTCGGCGTTCGACATCCCCGAAGAGATCCGCGCGTTGCAGTGCATGATCGCGCCGACCCACGAGGGCGGCATCTACTACACGGGTCCGAGCGACGACTTCTCGCGCCCGGGACGCATGTGGTGGTCGGTTCCCGATGGCGTGACCGAGTTCGACACCTGGCGCGAACTGACGACGGTGTATCACGAGGGTGTGCCGGGGCACCATCTGCAGATCGGGCAGGCCGTCTACAACCGCGCCAAGCTGAACACTTGGCGCCGGCAGCTCGCCGGTTCCTCCGGCCACGCCGAGGGGTGGGCTCTCTACGCCGAGCGACTCATGGAGCAACTCGGCTACCTCGATGACCCGGCTGATCGCCTGGGGATGCTCGACGGTCAGCGGATGCGCGCCGCTCGCGTCGTTCTCGACATCGGGGTGCATCTCGGGAAGCCACGGCTGGACGGTTCCGGCGTGTGGGACGCGGACAGCGCACTGGCCTTCATGCGCGCGAACGTGAACATGGACGACGCCTTCATCCGCTTCGAGGTGAACCGCTACCTCGGCTGGCCCGGCCAGGCGCCGTCGTACAAGGTCGGGCAGCGGATCTGGGAGCAGCTCCGCGACGAGTACGCCGCACGCGAAGGCGCCTCGTTCTCACTCGCGGGGTTCCACCGGCGAGCGCTCGACCTCGGCGGCGTCGGTCTGGACACGCTCCGCGCGAGTCTGCTGGGTTGAGTCCGGAGGGGTCGCCGCTCGGACGGCGACCTCACCGGTCACGAGGCCAGCGGTGAAGTCCGTCTCGGAGAAGGCCTTGACGCAATCGTAGGCGGCTGCGATCCCGACCAGCATGCCCTGCCTCCAGAAGTCGTCCCTCGCTTACTGCGACACTGTGTTGCCCTCGCGGTCGGCGCCGAAGAACGCTACGGCGAGGTCCTGGTCGAACTGCGAGCGGTCCTTCAACACGCCGGCACGGATGTCGTCGAGCGCCTCGATCGGAGTTCCCTCAGGGTTGCTCTCCGACTTCAGCATGATCGGTGGTACTGCTCCTGCCGTGATCACCTTGATGACGCGGTCACCGCCGTACTGGGCCGCGTATCGCACGACCTCGCCACCGCCGGTGGAGTGACCGATCAGGGAGAGCTCCGTGAGATCCGGGGCTTCGACGAGGTGTCCATGTCGTTACCGGCGTAGCCTTTCGAGGAGCGGCCGTGGCCCCGGCGATCGTGAGCGATCGCGCGATATCCGGCATCGGCGAGCAGCTTCAGCTCGGCCCGAGGGGCCTACGGCCCTTCGTCGACACAACATTCGACACGTGTCGTACAGCGCCGCCCGGCAGCCGACTAGTGTGCGGGTCATGACGGACGACGCCGGGATGCGCATGCCCCTCCAGCCCCAAAGCATCGATGCACCGCTCTCGGGCGCGGCCGTCTTCCTGACGCTCACGCTGAGCGCGACGGAGGGAGCGGCGGACCGAGCGCGTTCCGTCCTGGGTGATGTCGGAGGACTCGTGCGGGCGGTCGGTTTCCGCGACCTCGACGGCCGACTCTCGTGCGTGGTCGGCATCGGATCGGATGTGTGGGACTCGGTGACGCGGCTGCCGCGGCCCGCGCAGTTGCATCCGTTCGAGCCTGTGCGTGGATCAGTGCACACAGCGGTAGCAACACCCGGTGACCTGTTCTTCCACATCCGCGCCGATCGAGCCGATCTGTGCTTCGAGTTCGAGCGCCTGCTCCTGGAGTCGCTCGGCAGCGACGTCGACGTCGCGGACGAGACGGTCGGTTTCCGCTACTTCGATGCGCGCGACCTGCTCGGTTTCGTCGACGGCACCGAGAATCCGACCGGTGACGACATCGCGAACTCGACGATCGTCGGATCCGATGACGCCTCCGCCGCAGGCGGCAGCTACATCGTGGTGCAGAAGTATCTGCACGATCTCGCGGGTTGGCAGTCGTTGACGACCGAGGTTCAGGAGGCGATCATCGGCCGACGCAAGGCCGACAACGTCGAGCTGAAAGACGGTCAGAGGGCCTCGCACAAGACACTCGCGACCATCGTCGACGAGGGCGGTGTCGAGCACGACATCCTGCGCGACAACATGCCCTTCGGTCGCCCGGGTCTCGGGGAGTTCGGCACCTACTTCATCGGCTACTCCCGTGACCTCTGGGTGATCGAACGGATGCTGCAGAACATGTTCGTGGGTGTTCCCACGGGCAGCTACGACCGGATGCTGGACTTCGCGACGCCCGTGACCGGTGCCGTCTTCTTCGCACCGTCGAACGCCGTCATTTCGTCCTTCGGCGGCTGAGTCCGTCGGCTGACGCCACCGCCACCACCGCTACGTCTACCCGGAAGCGATCCGTCCATGCCCAGAACCTCCCGCCACGTGCGATCCCTCCTCTCCGCTCCCGCGCAACACGACAGCGAGCTCGGCAGCATCCGTCGACTGACGGGGGACGATCTGCCGATCCTCTCGGGCCTGTCCATCAAACGCCTCGTATTGGAACCCGGTAGCATCCGCGAGCCGCACTGGCACGCCAACGCGGACGAGATCGGTTACTGCCTCAGTGGATCCGCGCTCGTCTCGATCCTGGATGATGGCAGTGCGTTCTCCTCCTTCACCATCACGGCAGGACAGATGTTCATCATCGCCTCCGGTTCGCTGCACCACATCGAGAACATCGGCGACATCGCGGTCGAGATCGTGGTCGCGTTCTCCCACGAACGGCCCGAGGATTTCTCGCTGCACGCCGCCTTCG
Source organism: Microbacteriaceae bacterium VKM Ac-2855 (assembly GCA_013204985.1). Taxonomy (GTDB): domain Bacteria; phylum Actinomycetota; class Actinomycetes; order Actinomycetales; family Microbacteriaceae; genus Rathayibacter. Next base: position 650,679 of record JABMLG010000001.1, on the reverse strand, counting down.
GTGCGATGACGGATGCGGTGCTCGGCAACACGTACGGCCTCGAGTCCTCCGAGCTCGCACCGCTGGTTCGCGACACGGGTTCCGCGGACATCGTCCGCCGCGAGGGTGTCGCCGTGGTGCCGGATGCGGCCCGGTTCAACAACGCGCACAAGTTCGACGTGGAGGCCCAGAACGCCCCGCTCCAGCATCCGTACGCGTTCGTGAAAACGGCGCGGAGACAGTTCTGGCCGGCGTTGGAGAATCTGTCGATGTATTCGTTGACGATTCGCGACGACGGGATGCGCGAACCGCACTGGCACCCGGGCACCGCCGAGATGGGATACGTGCACCGTGGCCGAGCGCGGATGTCGATCCTCGACCCCGACGGTACCGTCGACACCTACCTCCTGGAGCCGGGCGATGTGTACTTCATCCCGAAGGCGTATCCGCACCAGATCGAGGTCGTCGGTGAGGACGAGATCCACTTCTTGATCTTCTTCGACCGACCGATCCCGGGCGACATCGGCTACCGCGCATCCGTGTCGGCGTTCTCGCGGCCGGTGCTGGCGGCCACCTTCGGAGTGCCTGAGACGGCGCTGCCCGCGTTCCCGTTCACGCCGACGGATCCGCTACTGGTGCCGAAGATCAATCCGAGCGACCCCGAGTAGGCACTGCGTCGGCCATCTGCTGTAATGGAGCCACCATTACAGAATGAGCCGTGCACCCTGCGCCGGCCGGGGAAGGTCAGCCATGACGAGTCCGATCGGTCGGCGTCACCGGGTTGCGGTGTTGTTGTTCGACGGTGTGAAGACTCTCGACTTCGTGGGTCCTGCGGAGGTCTTCCTCGAGGCGAATCAGCGGGTGGACGGTTACGACGTCGTGATGCTCTCGGTCGACGGCGCCGACATCACGACGTCGATGGGTCTGCGCGTCGGTGTCCAATCGGCCGCGGCCGACTCCGGGCCCATCGACACGTTGATCATCCCGGGCAGTGAACGCGCTCCGGAGGTCTTCCAGAATGCCGAACTGCTCGCCGCCGCGCACCTGCTCGCAGGGCGGGCGAACCGAGTGGCATCCATCTGCAGCGGCGCATTCGCTCTGGCCGCTCTCGGACTCCTGGACGGTCGGAGCGCGACGACGCACTGGAAGTTCGCCGACACGCTCGCAACACGCTATCCCGCTGTCGCCGTCGAGCCCGACGCGATCTTCATCGTGGACGGCCCCGTTTACACATCCGCCGGAGTCGCGGCCGGTATCGACCTCGCCCTCGCGCTCGTGGAGGAGGACCACGGGCCGGGCGTCGCGCGGCTGGTCGCGCAACTGCTGCTCGTCTACATGCAGCGCTCGGGCGGACAGTCCCAGTTCTCGGCCTCCCTGAGAGCGACCGCGCCGCGAACACCCATAGCGCGGGCGATCGCGGACTACGTCAACGCCGACCCGACCCGCCCCAGCTCCCTCGCCGATCTTTCGGCGCACGCCAATGTCAGCATCCGTCACCTCAACCGAGTGATCCGCGATGAGGTCGGGATGACACCGACGGATTACGTGAACTCGATGCGCCTGGATCTGGCGACCGTGCTGCTGGAGTCGGGTTCGTCCGTGGCGCAGGCGGCGGCGGATGTCGGCTTCGGCTCGCCCTCAGCGCTGCGACGGGCGTTCGTCACGCGTCGGGGAGTGACGCCGTCCGAGTACCAGCGCCGTTTCCGCACCACCGTACGCGACGAGCCGGCGGAGATCCGCGCGGCCTCATGACCCGCGGCGTGCCGAGGGTGGCTCGCTCAGGGACACGCACACGCACTGTCGTCCTTCTAACGTGGAATCGCACGATCCCGATCCCAGGAGGAGCGTTCGATGGAACCGCAGCCGATCGAATCGATGGCCGTCCCTCGCGAGGGGACGCTTCATCTCCTCACCGCATCGACGCGGGAGCGCACCATCGCAGCGTTGTTGCATGATGCCGCGGGGGAGCGACGGGGCGCCTTCCTCGAAGCCATCTCCCGACACTGGCTCGACCGTGGTCCGCGCACCACGGTCACCGCCGTTCTCTTGGAATGCGGATCGATCCCCGGCGCGGCCGACGGGTTCGGCCGACACATCTCGTTCGCGGCCCCCGCGAGGACGAGTTTCATCCGCGAGGACGATGGGATCGTCTACCTCGTCTCTCGTGACCTGGGTGACACCAGCGGTTTCGAGGAGTGGATCCGCGCCGAGGCGACCCGTGCCGCTGTTGAGGTGCGGGGGATCGGCTCTGCCGTTCTGGATCCCGACGCGGCCGACCTCGGCGAGACCGCCGAGCGGGCACGCGCCGGTGCCGAACTGATCGCCGTTCTCCCGGAGCTCGGCGCCGAACTGCCGTCAGCGCTCGGCGGGTGGATCCTCTTGCAGTCCGTCGCGACCGGGCCGCGTCGCCTGTCCGAGATCTCTCCGGCGGCGGCACAACTGGGCCGGGGCGATCCCGTGCAGCGCGAAACCATCGAGGTCTACCTGGACGAGGGTGGTCAGGTGCGTGCTGCCTGCGACCGGCTGCACATCCATCGCACCACGTTGTACTACCGGCTCGAGAACATGCCGGATGCGGTCCGCTCGGCTCTCGAGGACGGCTGGCAGCGGAGCACCCTGCACCTGGCGCTCAAGCTGTTGAAGCTCTGGGAAGCGACGGGTGCCGTCGCCGGCTGACTGCCGTCAGGCAGCGCGGAGCCCCGCTGTCATCCTCACTGAGGCCGCCGCGATCGAGCGGAGCTCGTCGGGGGAGACGCCGATCCGGCTGAGATTGATGAGTCCCTGCGAGACGACGACGAGGTGGGCGCCGACGGCATAGGCCTCGTCCGGATCCAGTCTGATCTCGTTCGCCTCGATCGCCGACCGCACTCGTACCGCGAGAACGTCGTTCATGCGAGCCATCGCCTCGTATCCGATCACGCCGACGTCGGGAAAACGCGCGGAGAGTTCGGCGAGGCCGTTCAGCATCAGGCAACCGCGGCGGTCGTCACGGCCCGTGCAGTCCACGACGATGGCTTCGAGGAACCCCGCCACGACGGCGGCGAAATCGCCGTGCTCCGTCGCGACCACTGACTCGACGAGAGCAACGCGTCCGGCGCAGTACCGTCGGAAGACCGCCACGAACAGGCCGAGCTTGCTGCCGTACGCCGCGTAGATGCTGCCGTTCCCCACCCCGGTAACTCGCGCGACGTCATCGATGGACGTCTGTTCGTAGCCGCGCTTCCAGAAGAGCTCTTGCGCGCCGTCGAGCAGGACGTACTCGTCGAAACGTCGAGGTCGTGGCATGGGTCGAGGATACCGGCGGCCCGGAAGTCAACGCAGGCTCTGCGCCAAAGCGTTCACCGCGTCGGCGCCGACGGTTCCCGGGTCGCTGAGAATGCTCGTCAGCGCGTGACCGCTGCCGCCGGGTACCTGGAGCGTCTGCCACCGGAGCCGTACCCAGCCGTGCGACGCGATCCAGTGCAGAGCGAATCCGGAGGTCTGCGGCCGGGCGTCGTGCTGGGCCCACATCCGGTGGAACTCGACACTCTGTGCGGAGAGGGACTCGACGATCTCCTGCAGGCGGAGATCGGCGGGTTCGGCACCGTGGCGCAGAGCGGCGACCAGGCGCTGGGCGGTTTCGCGCCAATCGCTCGACGAGTGCGCCTGTTCCGCTTCATCGAAGACCGCCTGGAGCAGGTTCGTGCCGGGGATGAGGTAGCCGGGCGCCAGCGCGGCCGCCAGCGGGTTCACGGCCAGAATGTCGAGGTGCCGGTCGGACACGTACGCCGGCACATCGGACATCCGACCGAGCAGTTGCAGAACGGTCGGCTCGACCGGGGCGATACGGGTTCGGCGGAGGGTCGGTCCGGGATGGGCGAGCCTGTGCAGATATGCGCGGGCGTCGTCGTCCAGGACGAGCGCCCGCTCCAGCGCACTCAGCACCTGAGCGGAGGGTTGATGGTCGCGCCCCTGCTCCAATCGCAGGTAGTACTCCGGGCTGATGCCCGCTCGGCGCGCCACTTCCTCGCGGCGCAGTCCGGGGACGCGTCGGTTGTGGTCCCGCTCGAGCCCGACCTCCTCCGGCTGGAGCAGCTCACGACGAGCGCGGAGGAACTCCGCGAGGGGACTTCGGGCGCTGTGCACTCACCGATCCTTCCGACGAGGGTCGAGGAGCCGACCGGTCTCCATCGTTGCAAATCGTGACGGCTCGCCGTGAGACCGGTTCGGGACACAGACGTACCGAATCAGGACACGAGCTCAGACGGCGCGGCGCAGGAGTGAGCTCGTACCGTTCAGCGCCAGTGCCCCGGCCAGGGTGAAGGCGAGCCAACACAGCAGGGCGCCGAGTGCGCCGGTCACGAACAGGCCGGTGACGAGCGCCACCACCCACGCGAGGACGGCGAGGGCGAGGCAGCCCGTCGCCACGAGGGCGGTCCGCCAGGGGTGGTGACGGAAGGCACGGAGCCCCGCGACGACCGGATATCCCGTCGCCGTCGCGGGAAGGATGAATGCTGCGAGAACCAGTGCGGGCAACGCGATGAGCGGATTCACGACCGCGCACGCGATCAGGATCAAGCCGAGCCCCAGTGTCCACAGGAGGCTCCGCAGCCCCAACCGCCACCGATCGCGGTCGAGACCCGCCGCGATCGCGGTTACGAGGAGCCAGGTCGCGAGAACGACGGCCGCGAAAGAGAGGAGCGAAAGAAATACGAATGTCGGATCCGAAAGTGGTGGAGTCGCCGGCAGCACGAGCACGGCTTGTGCAACGGGCAGTCCGACCACGGAGGGCGCAAGGCGGAGGAGACGGCGCACACGCATCACGGCACGACCCCGTCGACGGCGTCCTCGATCACGGCGCTGATGGAGCCCGAGAAGAGCGTCGACGTTCCGACGACGATCTCGAGGTGGTCCTCCGTCGTCGCAGCCGAGGTCGCGGTGATCACGGTGCCGTCGACGGTGCTGCCGGTGCAGGTCACCGATCGGTCGCTCTCGACGCAATCGGGGGCGGCGAGGAGTTCGACGCCCTCCGCCACCAGAACATCGAGGGTGGCGTAGCGCACATTCGACACGCGGTCACCGCCCACCGGCGCGATCGCGGCGACCTGAGTGCAGCCGGTCAGCATCAACGCGATCACGACGACGGACGCCGCTTCGACCCGTCTCATTGCACGGCCCTCTGCTCGTACGCGAGCAACCGGGCATGGTCAGCGGCCTGGCGCGCCTGCACGGAGGCATCCGTGATCCGAGCGAGATCGAAGGGAGCCGCGACCAGCAACTCGGTGTTCCGATCGAGCGGGGAACCTCGTCGCATCAGTGGGTCCTCCGCCCAGTCGTTCAGCGCGAACTCCCGGCTGCGTGCGGCGAGGTCGAGGTAGTCCGAGCCCGCGCTCGGGGTCGTCGGTGCGGCGTGGTCGACGACGGTCGTGAAGAGCGAAAGGGTCCCGTCGCGGTTGTCCACGATCTCGACCAGCTGTTGCTGCTGCGGGAAATCGATGCAGGACGCCGTAGTGATCTCCCAGAACCCGGAACCCGTGCCGGCGGATCCGGAACCGGACGTGATGTGCGGCAGGATCTGGTTCAGATGAGTATGACCGTTCAGCCAGCCGATCACGTTCGGGTGCGCGAGCAATAGGTCCACGAATTCCTCGGCGTGGTGCAGCACGACCTCTTCACCCGGTCGTTGCGCACGGTTCTCGAGGGTCAGGCTGTTGTGGTGACTGAAGATCAGCACCAGCTTCTGGTCCTTCTGCGCCTGCGCGAGTTCCGTCTTCAACCACTGGAATTGCGCATCCGGAACCGCTCCATCCGGTCCGGCGACCTGATTGCAGGTGTCCAGACCGAAAGCGCGGACATCGGGCGACAGCTCGGTGCGCCACCACGTCTCACCCGAGTCCAGGTTCCGCTGTGTGAAACCGTGACCCACCGGGCCGGGCGTCTTCTCGGTCCGGAAGTGCTCGGCCATGAAATCGTACTGAGCGAAGAGTCGACGGGACGAATCGGCGGCGACCGACCGGAAACCGTGGCGGAAGCCGAGCTGCAGCCCCATCGCGTCGATCGCCTGCTGCATCGGGCTCGAAGCGGAGGCATAGCCCTGCAGGATCGAGGTCGCGGTAGCTTCCAACGTGTAGGCCTTGCGCGCGCCGAGGGCGAGGCTGTGCAGCTGAGGGCTGAGGTCGAACGTACCGAGCAGGAGCGTGTCGTGGTTGCCGTAGACGGCGAACCAGGGCACGGGCAGGCCCACCGATTGCACAGCGATGCGGGAGGCGTCCTCGAGCAGTTCGGGCAGCTCGGGGAATCCGTAGTCACCGAATTCGCCGCCGCGCGGGTTGGCCGGCCGGTAGGCCCAGCTCGCCTCGGGCCAGGCCTGCACCCCTTCGAACGTGGTCGCCGAACCACTGTTCGGCAGGATCTCCTTGCCGTCGAGAACATCGATGTACCAGCGCAACTCATGCGTGGAATGCATGTCGGCGCTGTCACCGGTCACGATCGCCGCGCCCATCGGGGCGCCGGTGAGGGGGCTGATCCGCAGATCCGCGAACGCTTTGACCATCGCGGCAGTGACGTGGACGGTGAGCGGGTCGTGCGGATGGAACGCGGAGCCCCACGAGGCGTGGTCCTGCACGATCATCGGCTCGATCCGTGCCGGCGATTGAGCGTCGATGACGTGCATGTCGGAGAGATGAGCGAGATAGAGCAGTGAGCGCCGGTTCGCCGACCGGCCCGCGTCCGGAGCGCGACCGAGGACGTCCAGGCGAGCGAGATGAGGCTCGCCGGCTCCGGTCGTCAGCCCGCGGTACTTCTTCGATAGCACGCTGCCGCGCAGCACCGTCTGCTCGAGCGTACTCGGCACCTCGCGGGCCGCGGCCGTCGTCGCGCCGAGGTCGGCGGAGAGCCGTGCACGCAGGACGTCCGGCTCGAGCTGCCACGCGCTCGCGAGAGCTGCCGTGCCCGCGACGAAGGAACGGCGGGAGAGTCCGGCCACGGCACTGCACCAATCTGCGGATCGGCAGGGTGACAGTCGTCGATGCCGGATGAGTTGATCGTATCGAAGCGAACGAACAGGTTCCCGCCCCACCTCGGGGCACTGTCCAGGATGCGCTTAACACCCCGGTAACACGGCGGGGATCGACTCGGAAACATGGAATTCGTACGGTCTGAGTATCCACACGGCCCTGTGCGTCCTGCAGGTACGCCAATCACGATCGGGGAGCCGAAATGTCCGTTGCGGAAGTTACTGAGAAACACCCCGTCGATCGCATCCCGCCACTGGCGCGTCTGGCGCCGCTCGGCCTCCAGCACGTGCTCGCGATGTACGCGGGCGCCGTCGCGGTTCCGCTGATCGTCGGTGGTGCTCTGATCGGTATGGGCAAACTCGAACCGAGCGCGCTGCCGTATCTGATCAGTGCCGACCTGCTCGTCGCGGGCATCGCGACGCTCATCCAGTCGATCGGGTTCTGGCGTTTCGGCGTGCGGTTGCCGCTGATGCAGGGGTGCACCTTCGCCGCGGTCGGTCCGATGATCACGATCGGAGGCGAGTACGGCATCACCGCCATCTACGGTTCGGTGATCGCGTGCGGACTCTTCATGATGCTCCTGGCGCCGGTCTTCTCGAAGCTCGTGCGCTTCTTCCCTCCGATCGTCACCGGAACGGTCATCCTGATCATCGGTGTCTCGTTGATGGATGTGGCGGCCGGCTGGGTCGGCGGGGGTGCCGGATCGGACGACTTCGGCAATCCGCTCGACATCGGATTCGCGGCTGGGACGCTGCTGCTGATCATCCTGATCGAGCGGTTCGCTCCGCCCGTGCTGCAGAGGTTGTCCATCCTGCTCGGACTCGTGATCGGCACGATCGTGGCCATCCCGTTCGGCCTGACCGACTGGAGCGGCGTCGGCGACGAGGCCTGGTTCGGCATCGCGCTACCCTTCCACTTCGGCTTCCCGACGTTCGAGGTGAGCGCGATCATCTCGATGTGCATCGTCGGACTCGTGATCATGACCGAGACGACCGGCGACATCATCGCGGTCGGTGAGATCGTCGACAAGCCGGTCACGCCGCAGCAGCTCTCGGACGGTCTGCGTGCCGACGGCCTGTCGACCGTGATCGGTGGGCTTTTCAACACCTTCCCGTACACCGCATTCGCGCAGAACGTCGGTCTGGTATCACTGACCGGGGTCAAGTCCCGTTTCGTCGCCACCTTCGCGGGCGGCGTCCTGGTGATCCTCGGCTTGATCCCGGCGCTGGGAGCCGTGGTGGAGGGGATCCCCGTAGCGGTGCTCGGGGGTGCGGGCATCGCGCTCTTCGGCATGGTCGCGGCCAGCGGTGTGCGAACGCTGTCGAAGGTGAAGTTCAACAACACGAACATCCTCGTGGTGGCGATCTCGCTCGGCGTCGCGCTTCTGCCGACGGTGAGCCCCGAGATCTACGCGCAGTTCCCGACCTGGTTCACGATCATCTTCGATTCCGGCATCAGCGCCGGAGCGATCGTCGCGATCCTGCTGAACCTCCTGCTCAACTCGAAGGGGATGCAGGCGAAGCTCGGGAGCGACGACGCGGATATCTCTGCTCACGACGCCGTCCGCGGGCCGGCCGCGCCCGCCGGGGTGCCGACCTCCGAACTCGCCAACGACTGATCCGGAGAGTTGCAGGAGTGGGCCCCCACTCCTGCAACTCTTCGCATGGAGAGGCGATCGGATGGCTGCGCGGGAAGATTGCGGCGGCCGTTCTGGTTGGATAGACTCGAACGTCAGTTTTATGACGTCCGTCGTGCCCGGAAGGGTGCGGCAACCCACCACCACCGATTCGCCGAACCCACGACGCTGTGCGCGCGGGTGAGGCCCGAGTTCTGTCCATACTGGAGCATCCCTTAATGACAACCGCAACGACCGAAAAGGCAACCAAGCAGGTCGCGATCAACGACATCGGGTCTGCTGAAGACTTTCTTGCCGCGGTCGAAAAGACTCTGAAGTTCTTCAACGACGGCGACCTCATCGAAGGCACCGTCGTGAAGATCGACCGCGACGAGGTCCTCCTCGACGTCGGCTACAAGACCGAGGGCGTCATCCCCTCGCGTGAACTCTCCATCAAGCACGATGTCGACCCGAGCGAGGTCGTCAACGTCGGCGACAGCGTCGAGGCTCTCGTGCTGCAGAAGGAGGACAAAGAGGGTCGCCTGATCCTGTCCAAGAAGCGCGCGCAGTATGAGCGTGCGTGGGGCGACGTCGAGAAGATCAAGGAGTCCGACGGTGTCGTCACCGGTTCGGTCATCGAGGTCGTCAAGGGTGGCCTCATCGTCGACATCGGCCTGCGGGGCTTCCTCCCCGCGTCGCTCATCGAGCTGCGCCGTGTCCGCGACCTCACCCCTTACCTGGGCCAGGAGATCGAGGCGAAGATCCTCGAGCTCGACAAGAACCGCAACAACGTCGTTCTGTCGCGCCGTGCACTGCTCGAGCAGACGCAGTCCGAGAGCCGCACCACGTTCCTGAACAACCTGCACAAGGGTCAGGTCCGCAAGGGCGTCGTGTCGTCCATCGTCAACTTCGGCGCATTCGTCGACCTGGGCGGCGTCGACGGTCTCGTCCACGTCTCCGAGCTCTCCTGGAAGCACATCGAGCACGCCTCCGAGGTCGTCGAGGTGGGCCAGGAGGTCACCGTCGAGATCCTCGAGGTCGACCTCGACCGTGAGCGCGTGTCGCTCTCGCTCAAGGCGACCCAGGAGGACCCGTGGCAGGTCTTCGCCCGTACCCACGCGATCGGTCAGGTCGCCCCGGGTAAGGTCACGAAGCTCGTTCCGTTCGGCGCGTTCGTTCGCGTCGCCGACGGCATCGAGGGCCTGGTGCACATCTCCGAGCTCTCCGGCAAGCACGTCGAGCTCGCCGAGCAGGTCGTGTCGGTCGGCGAAGAGGTCTTCGTCAAGGTCATCGACATCGACCTCGAGCGTCGCCGCATCAGCCTCTCGCTGAAGCAGGCGAACGAGAACGTCGACCCCGAGGGCACCGAGTTCGACCCGGCGCTCTACGGCATGGCCACCGAGTACGACGACCAGGGCAACTACAAGTACCCCGAGGGCTTCGACCCGGAGACCAACGAGTGGCGCGAGGGCTTCGAGTCCCAGCGCGAGGCATGGGAGCAGGACTACGCTGCCGCCCAGGCTCGCTGGGAGGCGCACAAGGCGCAGGTCGCCAAGTCGCAGGAAGAGGCCGCGAACGACTCCGCCGGCGTTTCCGTCAGCAGCTCGTTCACGAGCGAGTCGACCGGAGCCGGCACGCTCGCCGACGACGAGTCGCTCGCCGCGCTGCGCGAGAAGCTCAGCTCGAACAACTAAGTCGCATCCGCTCCTCCGGGAGCGTGCATCCGCAGGGCCGGTCCGATTCGTCGGGCCGGCCCTGCGGCGTTCTTGATGTCCTCGTCTCGGCGGAGTCGGTAGGCTCACCCCGTGTACTTGATCGGGCTCACGGGTGGAATAGCGTCGGGGAAGTCGACCGTCGCACGCAGGCTGGCCGAACACGGAGCGATGATCGTGGACGCGGATAGGATCGCTCGCGAGGTCGTCGAGCCCGGCACGCCGGCCCTGGCAGCGATAGCGGAGCGCTTCGGACCCGACGTGATCGCGGCCGACGGGTCGCTCGACCGACCGGCACTCGGTGCCATCGTCTTCACCGATGAGCGTGCGCGGCTCGACCTCAACGGCATCACGCACCCCGCCGTCGTCGCCGAGTCGCAGCGGCGGTTCGCCGCGGCGCCGGTGAACGCTGTCGTCGTCTACGACGTGCCGCTGCTGGCCGAGGGCCGCGGCTCCGCGGAGTTCCGTGAGGTCGTCGTGGTGCACGCACCGGCCGAGACCCGCATCCGTCGGCTGGTCGAGTTCCGAGGGATGGCGGAGCAGGAGGCGCGCAACCGGGTCGCTTCGCAGGCCGGGGACGATGAGCGACTCGCGATGGCGGATGCGGTCATCGACTCCTCCGGGTCGCTCGATGAGACGCTCGCGCAGACGGATGCGTTGTGGAAGCGGCTGGCCACGCTCGTCTGACGTTCGCCCGGAGCGCATCGACACTCGGTGTCGGAGGTCGCGGCTAGCCTGGTTCTCATGGAGCCCACCCGTGCCGTGCACCCCTTCGAGGTCATCAGTGAGTATCAGCCCTCCGGCGATCAGCCCACCGCGATCGCGGAGTTGAGCGCGCGGATCAACGCGGGCGAGACCGACGTGGTCCTGCTCGGCGCCACCGGTACCGGTAAGTCCGCCACAACTGCCTGGCTGATCGAGGCGGTGCAGCGCCCGACTCTCGTGCTGGCACACAACAAGACCCTGGCCGCGCAGTTGGCCACCGAGTTCCGCGAACTGTTGCCGAACAACGCGGTCGAGTACTTCGTCAGCTACTACGACTACTACCAGCCGGAAGCCTACGTCCCGCAGACGGACACCTTCATCGAGAAGGACAGCTCGGTGAACGCGGAGGTCGAGCGGTTGCGGCACTCCACCACCAACTCGCTCCTCAGCCGACGCGACGTGATCGTGGTCTCCACCGTCTCCTGCATCTACGGCCTGGGTCAGCCCGAGCAGTACCTGGAGGCGATGGTCGCCCTGCAGGTCGGTCAGCGGATCGACCGCGACCGTCTCATCCGAAAATTCGTCTCGATGCAGTACAACCGCAACGACGTCGACTTCGCCCGCGGTACCTTCCGGGTGCGCGGCGACACGATCGAGATCATCCCGATGTACGAGGAACTCGCGATCCGGATCGAGATGTTCGGCGACGAGATCGAGGCGCTCTACACCCTGCATCCGCTCACCGGCGATATCGCCCAGAAGCTCGATTCCGTCTCCGTTTTCCCCGGCTCCCACTACGTCGCGAGCAATGACGTGATGCAGCGCGCGATCGGTACCATCCAGTCCGAGCTCGAGGTGCGTCTGAAGGAGCTCGAGTCGCAGAACAAGCTGCTCGAGGCCCAGAGGCTGCGGATGCGCACCAGTTTCGACCTCGAGATGATGGAACAGCTCGGCTTCTGCTCCGGCATCGAGAACTACTCCCGGCACGTCGACGGCCGCGAGCCGGGGGAGGCGCCACACTGCCTCCTCGACTACTTCCCCGACGACTTCCTCGTCGTCATCGACGAGTCGCATGTCACGGTGCCGCAGATCGGCGCCATGTTCGAGGGTGACGCATCGCGAAAGCGAACGCTGGTCGAGCACGGCTTCCGTCTTCCCAGCGCGATGGACAATCGTCCGTTGAAGTGGGAGGAGTTCAAGAACCGGGTCGGCCAGACCGTGTACCTCTCGGCGACACCGGGGCGTTACGAGATGGGGATCGCCGACGGCATCGTCGAGCAGATCATCCGCCCCACCGGCCTCGTCGATCCGGAGATCGTGGTGAAGCCGACGAAGGGGCAGATCGACGACCTGCTCGAAGAGATCAAGATCCGAACCGAGAAGGACGAGCGCATCCTCGTCACGACGCTGACCAAGCGGATGGCGGAGGAACTCACCGACTTCCTCACCGAGGCCGGCGTGCGGGTGCGTTATCTGCACTCCGACGTCGACACCCTGCGGCGGGTCGAGCTGCTGAGCGAGCTGCGCGCCGGCGTCTACGACGTGCTGGTCGGCATCAACCTGCTGCGCGAGGGACTCGACCTGCCCGAGGTCTCGCTCGTCGCGATCCTCGACGCCGACAAGGAGGGTTTCCTGCGCTCCTCGACCTCGCTGATCCAGACGATCGGGCGCGCCGCCCGCAACGTCTCCGGCGAGGTGCACATGTACGCCGACAGGATGACCGACTCGATGAAGCTGGCGATCGAGGAGACGGACCGTCGGCGCGAGAAGCAGGTCGCCTACAACCTCGAGCGCGGCATCGACCCGCAGCCGTTGCGCAAGAAGATCGGCGACATCACCGCGATGCTCGCTCGGGAGGGCGCCGACACGGCCGAGCTGCTGGCCGGACGCAACGCGAAGAAGAAGAGCCCGACCCCGAATCTGCGCCGTGAGGGTCTGGCGGCGAACGGGGCGAACGATCTCGAATCGATCATCGGCGACCTGAACGACCAGATGCTGCAGGCTGCCGGCGAGCTGAAGTTCGAACTCGCTGCGCGTCTGCGAGACGAGGTCTCCGAGCTCAAACGCGAGTTGAGGCAGATGGAGAAGGCGGGACACCTCGGATGAGCCAGGAGCGAACGCGGCGATCGATGTCGGTGGCGACGCGTACACTTTCCGAGTGCCAACATCGAACGTACCTACGGATACCGTGACTCCGCACCACGACCACATGGAGGGCGCCAGCATCACCCCGCTCGACGATTCCGTCTCGAAACTCGTCGTCAGCGGCGCGCGCGTGCACAACCTGCGCGACGTCGACCTCGAGATCCCGCGCGACTCGCTCGTGGTGTTCACGGGACTCTCCGGCTCGGGCAAGTCGTCGTTGGCGTTCGACACCATCTTCGCCGAAGGTCAGCGCCGCTATGTGGAGTCGCTGTCGGCCTACGCCCGCCAGTTCCTCGGTCAGGTCGATCGTCCCGACGTCGACTTCATCGAGGGTTTGAGCCCGGCCGTCTCGATCGACCAGAAATCGACCAACCGCAACCCGCGGTCGACCGTCGGCACCATCACGGAGATCTTCGACTACATGCGCCTGCTCTGGGCGCGGATCGGCGTGCCGCACTGCCCGATCTGCGGCGAGAAGATCGAGGCGCAGACCGTTCAACAGATCGCCGACCAGCTGATGGAACTGGGTGCGGGCACCCGTTACCAGGTTCTGAGCCCGGTCGTGTCGCAGAAGAAGGGCGAGTTCGTCGACCTCTTCAAGGAGCTCACCTCGGGTGGCTACTCGCGCGCGATGGTCGACGGCGCGATGGTGCAGTTGAGTGATGCGCCGAAACTGAAGAAGCAGCTCAAGCACGACATCTCCGTCGTCGTCGACCGTCTCGTCGCCGGTCCCGAGATCCTGGGTCGCCTGACCGACTCGCTCGAGACCGCGCTCCGGCTCACCGACGGTCTCGTTCAGATCAACTTCGTCGACCTCGAGGGCGACGAGGCCTGGACCACCTTCTCCGAGAAGCTCTCCTGCCCCAACCAGCACCCGATCGCCTTGACCGAGATCGAACCGCGTACGTTCTCCTTCAATGCGCCCTTCGGCGCGTGCCCGGAGTGCTCGGGCCTCGGTACCCGGATGTCGGTCGACGAGGATCTGCTGCTCGGCGATCCCGAGTTGAGCATCGCCGACGGAGTCATCATCCCGTGGACGACCCAGGGCAAGGGCCTGTTCCAGTACTACGAGAAGCTGCTCGAGGGCCTCTCGCGCGATCTGGGATTCTCGCTGAGCACTCCGTGGAAGCGGCTCAGCTCCGAGGTGCAGGCCGCCGTGATGCGCGGCGACAACTTCGAGGTGAAGGTCAAGTGGAAGAACCGCTACGGCCGTGAGATGAGTTACACCTCGGGCTTCGAGGGTGTGGTGCCGTACATCGAGCGCCAGTACGTTCAGGCCGAGACCGATGTGCAGCGGGCCCGCTGGGCGGAGTACCTGCGCGAGGTGGCATGCCCCGTCTGCCAGGGCAAGAGGCTCAAGCCCGAGGTGCTCGCCGTGCTCGTGCACGAGGCGAGCATCGCCGATGTCGCGGAACTCTCGCTCGCCGACGCGCACGCATTCATGAACCAGCTGCAGCTCACCGACCGCGAGGCGATGATCGCCGCTCAGGTGCTCCGCGAGATCAAGGCACGACTCGACTTCCTCATCGAGGTCGGCCTGAGCTACTTGAACCTCTCCCGTGCTGCGGGTTCGCTCTCCGGAGGAGAGGCTCAGCGCATCCGCCTCGCGACCCAGATCGGCTCGGGCCTCACCGGTGTGCTCTACGTGCTCGACGAGCCGAGCATCGGCCTGCACCAGCGTGACAATCGTCGACTCATCGACACCCTCGTCAAGCTGCGCGATCTTGGCAACACACTCATCGTCGTCGAGCACGACGAGGACACGATCCGCACGGCGGACTGGATCGTCGACATCGGACCAGGAGCCGGGGTCAACGGCGGCCGGGTGGTGCACTCCGGTTCGTACGACGAACTGCTGGCGAACACGCACTCCCTCACGGGTGACTACGTCTCGGGCCGCAAGGCGATCGAGACCCCGAAGAAACGCCGCAAGGTCGACAAGAAGCGGATGATCGGCGTGCACGGCGCTCAGGCCAACAATCTGCGCGGCGTGAGCGTCGACTTCCCGCTCGGCACGATGGTCGCCGTCACCGGGGTATCCGGCTCCGGCAAGTCGACGCTGGTCAACGACATCTTGTACCGGGTGCTGGCCAACCAGCTCAACGGCGCCCGCAAGGTGCCGGGCAAGCACCTCCGTGTCACCGGCCTCGACAATCTCGACAAGGTGGTGCACGTCGATCAGAACCCGATCGGCCGCACCCCGCGATCGAATCCGGCCACCTACACGGGCGTGTTCGACCGCATCCGCAACCTCTTCGCCGAGACCACGGAGGCCAAGGCTCGCGGCTACCTCCCCGGACGCTTCAGCTTCAACGTCAAGGGCGGTCGTTGCGAGGCCTGCTCGGGTGACGGCACCATCAAGATCGAGATGAACTTCCTCCCGGACGTCTACGTGGCATGCGAGGTGTGCGGGGGAGCGCGGTACAACCGAGACACCCTGTCGGTGCACTACAAAGGCAAGAACATCGCCGAGGTGCTCGACATGCCGATCGCGGAGGCGGCCGACTTCTTCGAGCCGATCACAGCGATCCATCGCTTCCTGCGCACGCTCGTCGAGGTCGGCCTCGGCTATGTGCGGCTCGGCCAGAGCGCGACCACGCTCTCCGGTGGCGAGGCCCAGCGCGTCAAGCTCGCGACCGAACTGCAGCGCCGCTCCAACGGCCGCAGCATCTACGTCCTCGATGAGCCGACGACAGGTCTGCACTTCGAAGACGTCCGCAAGCTGCTGCTGGTACTGAACGGACTCGTCGACAAGGGCAACACCGTGATCACGATCGAGCACAATCTCGACGTCATCAAGTCCGCCGACTGGTTGATCGACATGGGGCCCGAAGGCGGCGCAGGCGGTGGCCAGGTCGTCGGCATCGGTACCCCCGAGACGCTCGCGAAGAACCCCGACAGCTACACCGGCGCGTTCCTCGCCGAGATCTTCGCCGAGGATGCCCAGCGGCACGCTGCGCACCCCCACCCGAAGATCGCGTCCAAGCCCCGCTCGGCCGCTCCGGTGGTCGCTGCGGCCCGCTGACCGTGAGCAACACCGTCGACTACCGGCCGAAGGCGGGGGAGATCCCGACCTCGCCGGGGGTCTACCGGTTCCGCGACGAGCACCGACGTGTGCTCTACGTGGGCAAGGCGAAGAACCTGCGGCAGCGGCTGAGCAACTACTTCCAGCCGCTGCCGAGCCTGCACGAACGCACACGGCGGATGGTCACCAGTGCGTCGAGCGTCGAATGGACCGTCGTCTCGACCGACGTCGAGGCGCTGCAGCTCGAATTCACCTGGATCAACGAATTCGATCCACCGTTCAACGTCAAGTTCCGCGACGACAAGTCGTATCCGTACATGGCGGTGACGCTCGGCGATGAGGCGCCTCGGGTGATGGTGACGCGCAACACGCGAATCCGCGGCGCGCGGTATTTCGGTCCGTATCCGAAGATCTGGGCCATCCACGAGTCCATCGATCTGATGGTCAAGGCGATTCCGATCCGCACCTGCAACGACGCGAACTACAAGCGCGCCATGCAGAGCGGCAAGCCTTGCTTCGCCAGTCAGATCGGCCGATGCGGCGGCCCGTGCTCGCAGAAGATCTCGTTCGAGGATCATCGGCGGATGGTCGACCGCTTCGTCGCCTTCATGGGCAGCTACGACCGGCGGATGATCGGCGAGATCGAGAAGGCGATGCGCATCGCGGCAGCCGACTTCGACTACGAGCAGGCTGCGAAGCTCCGCGACCAGGCGGCGGCACTCGACGCCGTCCTCGCCAAGAGCGCCGTCGTGCTGAAGGACAACGTCGACGTCGACCTCTACGCGATCGTGCACGATGAGCTGGCGGCCGCGGTGCAGCAGTTCCGGGTCCGCGGAGGTCGCATCCGTGGTGAGCGCGGCTGGGTCGTCGACAAGGAGCTCGACATGTCGACCCCCGAGCTCGTCGACATGGCGCTGCAGGCGGCGTACGAGGGTGGGGACATCCCGCCGCGAGAGATCGTCGTACCCGAGTTGCCCGATGACACCGAGGCGTTGGAGACATGGCTCGGCGAGATCCGGGGGTCGAAGGTGGCTCTTCGGGCGGCGCAGCGTGGCGACAAGGCTGCGCTTCTCGAGACGGCGACGCAGAACGCCAAACAGGCGCTGATGCTCTACAAGACTCGGCGATCGGCCGACTTCACCGCCCGCACGCAGGCCCTGGAGGACATCCGGGACGCGCTCGGCATGGCCGAAGCGCCGCTTCGGATGGAATGCTACGACGTCTCGCATCTCAGCGGAACCAACATCGTGGCGTCGATGGTCGTGTTCGAGGACGGCCTGGTCCGCAAGGACCAGTACCGGCGTTTCACGATCGCGGAGTCCACCGACGACACCGATTCCCTCTACCAGGTACTCACCCGGCGTCTCGCCTATTTGAAGGATCCCGAAGCGGAACCGGTCCCGGACCCGAGCGCGAGCGCCGGCGACATCGTGCAGGCGAAACGGAAGAAGTTCGCGTACCCGCCGAACCTCCTCATCGTGGACGGCGGTCAGCCGCAGGTCTCAGCCGCGCAACGCGCGCTCGTCGAATCGGGGGTGACCGGGATCACTCTCTGCGGGATCGCCAAACGGTTGGAGGAGATCTGGCTGCCCGACTCGGATTTCCCCGTGATCCTGCCGCGCAACAGCGACGCTCTCTTCCTCTTCCAGCGCATCCGTGACGAGGCGCACCGCTTCGCGATCACGCACCAGCGGCAGCGGCGCAAGCGCGATCTGGGCTCGCAGCTCGGCGAGATCCCCGGCCTCGGCCCGAACCGGGTGAAGGACCTACTGAAGCATTTCGGCTCCGTGACCCGACTGCGGGCTGCGACGCTCGAGGAGATCACCGAGGTCAAGGGCATCGGCCCGAACCTCGCGAGTGCGATCCACACGCACCTGCAGGGCTGAACGTCGTCGTGAGTTCACGGGCACGGCTCTCGCCGGGCGAGCACCGCCGATAGGCTGGACGCTCACCTCGACGAACAGACGACCCTCTCGATGTAAGAAGGAACAGCTCCTCATGACGACAGAGACCGAGCAGCAGGACGTCCTCATCGTGACGGGGATGTCCGGAGCGGGGCGCTCCACAGTCGCCAACGCGCTCGAAGATCTGGGTTGGTACGTCGTCGACAACCTGCCGCCGCAGATGCTCCGCCCGCTCGTCGACCTCGCGCAGCGTGCCGGCACGACGCTTCCGCGGATCGCCGCCGTCGTCGACATCCGCGGGCGCGATTTCTTCGCGGATCTGGGCGACATCGTGCGCGAGATGCGTCAAGGCGTCGACCTGCGCGTCGTCTTCCTCGAGGCGACGGACGCGGCGCTCGTTCGGCGGTTCGAGCAGGTTCGCCGACCGCATCCGCTTCAGGGTCGGGGGACCCTGCTCGACGGAATCTCCGCGGAGCGGGCGCGACTGGCCCAGCTGCGCGAGTCCGCGGACATCGTGATCGATACCTCCGATCTGAACATCCATCAGCTCGCGACATCGATCACGGAGCGATTCGCCGAGATCGGTCGCGCCGGATTGCAGATCACCGTGATGAGCTTCGGCTTCAAATACGGCCTGCCCGCGGACGCCGATCTCGTGGCGGATGCGCGCTTCCTGCCGAACCCGTACTGGATCCCCGAGCTACGAGCGCACACCGGCCTCGACGAAGAGGTGAAAGAATACGTGCTGGCCCAGAACGGGGCCGAGGAGTTCATCGACGCGTACTCGACTGCGCTCCGACCCGTCGTCGAGGGTTACCAGCGTGAGAACAAGCGGCACGCCACGATCGCCGTCGGCTGTACCGGAGGCAAGCATCGTTCCGTGGCGATGGCCGGGCGTCTGGCCGAACAGCTCGGCGGTCTGCCCGGTGTGGCCGTGAGCGTCAAGCACCGCGACCTGGGCCGAGAATGAATCCCGCGCGTCACAGCGCAACAACTGAGTAAGGAAATCTCCGTGGCCCTCACCGCCGACGTCAAGGGCGAACTGATCGCGATCGTTTCGCGGAAGAACACCGTTCGCGCCGCCGAACTGGCGACGATCCTCCGCTTCTCGGGTGGCTTGCACATCATTTCGAACCGGCTGGCGGTCGAGTGCGAGCTCGATTCCGCGCCGCTCGCGACCCGGGTCCGGCGCGATCTCGCAGAGCTCTACGGCGTCCGCAGCGAAGGCACCGTCGTGTCGGCGGGCGGGACCCGCCGTTCAACCAGCTGGCTGGTCCGCGTCGTCGAGGGTGGTGAGACACTCGCCAGGCAGACCGGTCTGCTCGACCAGCGCGGCCGCCCGGTTCGCGGTCTGCCCAATCGCCTGACGACCGGATCCCGCGACGAACTGGCCGCCATCTGGCGCGGTGCGTTCCTCGCCCAAGGGACGCTGACGGACCCCGGACGCTCGGCCGCGTTGGAGATCGCCTGCCCCGGTAACGAGGCGGCGATGGCGATCGTCGGTGCCGCCGGGCGCCTCGGTATCCAGGCGAAATCGCGCGAAGTCCGTGGCGTGCACCGCGTCGTCATCCGCGATGGGGAGAGCATCTCGGCCATGCTGACCATCATGGGTGCGACCGCGACCGTGGCCAGCTGGGAGGAGTTGCGCCAGCGCCGCGAGGTCCGGGCGACCGCGAACCGGCTCGTGAATTTCGACGACGCCAACCTGCGTCGATCGGCCCAGGCAGCGGTGGCCGCGTGCGCACGGGTGGAAAGGGCGATGGAGATCCTCGGCGAAGACATCCCGCAGCACCTCGCCTACGCCGGCACCCTGCGCCTCGCGCATCGGGAGGCCAGCCTGGACGAGCTCGGTCACCATGCCGATCCGCCGATGACGAAGGACGCCGTGGCCGGCCGTATCCGCCGGCTGCTCGCGATGGCGGACAAGCGTGCGAGCGATCTGGGCATCCCCGGCACGGACGCGAACCTCCCCGCGGAACTCCGCGACCTCTGATCGAAAGCGTTCCCTGAGCGTTCACCGGACGCACGTCGGATAAGCGCCGTACGGGTGAGGACTGCCTCACTAGACTAGGGAAGTCGCTCAGAGCCGGTCGATCCACTCCCGCGGGAGGCACCGAGGTCGATCGGGAACAACAGAGGAGATCACTCAATGGCTGACTACACGCTCGCCGAACTTCCCTATGACTACTCGGCCCTCGAGCCGAACATCAGTGGGCGGATCATGGAGTTGCACCACGACAAGCACCACGCCGCGTACGTGACCGGTGCGAACACCGCGATCGCTGCTCTGCAGGAGGCTCGCGACTCCGACAACCTCGCGAACGTCAACAAGTTGCAGAAGGACCTGGCGTTCAATCTCGCCGGTCACGTGAACCACACCGTCTTCTGGAACAACCTCTCGCCCGACGGCGGCGACAAGCCGGTCGGCGAACTGGCGGCGGCGATCGATGACAACTTCGGTTCGTTCGACAAGTTCCGCGCGCACTTCACCGCCTCCGCTCTGGGCATCCAGGGCTCCGGCTGGTCGATCCTCGCGTGGGATTCGCTGGGCGAGAAGCTCATCATCGAGCAGCTCTACGACCACCAGGGCAACCTCGCGGCGGCCACTGTTCCGCTGCTGCTGCTGGACATGTGGGAGCACGCCTTCTACCTCGACTACGTCAACGTCAAGGCCGACTACGTGAAGGCCTTCTGGAACATCACCAACTGGGCCGACGTCTCCGCGCGCTTCGAGAAGGCCCGCGAGAAGACCTCGGGCCTGCTGCTACTGTCGTAAACGATGTCGGCGTCCCGGGTCCCGGCCCGGGGCGCCTCCCTCGTACCGTTCCAACCCTCCACGGCACCATACGGGGTGCCCTTCCCTCTTCAGGAGATATCTGTGTCCGTAAAGATCGGCATCAACGGCTTCGGTCGTATCGGTCGTAACTTCTTCCGCGCCGCCCTGGCCAAGGGCAGCGACATCGAGATCGTCGCCGTCAACGACCTCACCGACAACAAGGCGCTCGCGCACCTCCTGAAGTACGACTCCATCACCGGGCGTCTCGACGCGACCGTCGAGCTCGACGGCGACAAGATCGTCGTCAACGGCAAGCCGATCATCGTGCTCGAGGAGCGCGACCCCGCGAACCTCCCCTGGGGCGAGCTGGGCGTCGACATCGTCATCGAGTCGACCGGTCGCTTCACCAAGGCCGAGGATGCGCGCAAGCACATCACCGCGGGCGCCAAGAAGGTCATCGTCTCGGCTCCGGCTACCGGCGCCGACGTCGCCACCATCGTCCTCGGCGTCAACGAGGGCACGTACGACTCCGCGACGCACGACATCCTGTCGAACGCGTCCTGCACCACGAACTGCCTCGCCCCGCTGGCGAAGGTCCTTCTGGACAACTTCGGCATCGAGCGCGGTCTGATGACCACGGTCCACGCGTACACCGCCGACCAGAACCTGCAGGACGGCCCGCACAGCGACTTGCGTCGCGCGCGTGCCGCCGCTGCCAACATCATCCCGACCTCCACCGGTGCGGCCAAGGCCCTCGGCCTGGTCATCCCGGAGCTCGTCGGCAAGCTCGATGGCTACGCCCTGCGCGTTCCGGTCCCGACCGGTTCGATCACCGACCTCACCGTCGAGCTGACCAACCCGGCCACGGTCGAGGAGATCAACGCCGCGTACAAGGCGGCCGCCGAGGGCGACCTCAAGGGCATCCTCAGCTACACCGAGGACCCGATCGTCTCCTCCGACATCGTCAGCGACCCGCACTCGTCGATCTTCGACTCCGGCCTGACCAAGGTCATCGGCAACCAGGTCAAAGTCGCGTCGTGGTACGACAACGAGTGGGGCTACTCCAACCGCCTCGTCGACCTCGCCGAGTTCGTCGCGGCCAAGCTCTAACGGGGGAGCGGCAGTGACGCTTCGCACTCTGGAATCACTGGGCTCACTCGCCGGCAAAGCGGTCGTCGTCCGCTGTGATCTGAACGTTCCCCTCAAGGACGGTCGGATCACGGACGATGGTCGCGTGCGCGCGTCGCTGCCCACCCTCAACGAACTCGTCAACGCGGGCGCCCGTGTCGTGGTCATCAGCCACCTCGGGCGCCCGGACGGCGAGCCCAACCCCGCCTACAGTCTCGAACCGGTCGCGCAGCGGCTCTCGGAACTGCTCGGGAAGCCGGTGGCGTTCGCGTCCGA
Source organism: Microbacteriaceae bacterium VKM Ac-2855 (assembly GCA_013204985.1). GTDB lineage: Bacteria > Actinomycetota > Actinomycetes > Actinomycetales > Microbacteriaceae > Rathayibacter. Next base: position 628,419 of record JABMLG010000001.1, on the reverse strand, counting down.
CACCGTCGGCGCCTCCGCCGAAGAGGCCGTCCGCGGGCTCAGCGACGGCGACGTGGTGGTGCTGGAGAACCTGCGGTTCAACGCGGGCGAGACCAGCAAGGATGCGGCGGAGCGCGAGGCCTTCGCGGCGAAGCTCGCCGCTTTCGGCGACGCATTCGTCTCCGACGGATTCGGTGTCGTGCACCGCAAGCAAGCGAGCGTCTACGAGCTCGCGAAACTGCTGCCAAGCGCGGCGGGTACCCTCATCGCGACCGAGCTCGAGGTGCTCGACAAGCTCACCGAGAAGCCCGAGCGACCGTACGCCGTGGTCCTCGGCGGTTCGAAGGTGTCCGACAAGCTCGGCGTCATCGACCATCTCCTGCCGCGCGTCGATTCCCTGCTCATCGGTGGCGGGATGCTCTTCACCTTCTTGAAGGCGCAGGGCCACGAGGTGGGCGCGAGCCTCCTCGAGGCGGATCAGATCCCCGTCGTCCTCGGCTACCTCGAGAAGGCGAAGGAGCTGGGCGTCGAGATCGTCCTGCCCACCGACGTCGTCGTCGCATCGAAGTTCGGTGCCGATGCCGAGTACCAGACCACGACTGCGGACGCGATCGAGAGCACCCCGTTCGGCGCATCCGGTCTCGGTCTCGACATCGGCCCGGAGACGGCGGAACGTTTCGCCGGGATCGTCGCCGCATCGAAGACCGTGTTCTGGAACGGACCGATGGGCGTCTTCGAACTCGAGCCGTTCGCGGCCGGCACGAAGGCCGTCGCTCAGGCGCTCACGGAGGTCGACGGACTCAGCGTCGTGGGCGGCGGGGACTCGGCCGCGGCCGTCCGCGCCCTCGGCTTCGACGATGACCAGTTCGGTCACATTTCTACGGGCGGCGGCGCGAGCCTCGAGTTCCTCGAGGGCAAGCGTCTCCCCGGACTGGAGGTCCTCGGATGGTAACGACACGAACCCCGTTCATCGCGGGTAACTGGAAGATGAACCTGGACCACCTCCAGGCGATCGCCTTCGTGCAGAAGCTCGAGTGGGCGCTGAAGGACGCCAACCACGACTTCGACGCCGTCGAGGTCGCCGTGTTCCCGCCGTTCACCGACCTGCGCCCGGTTCAGATCCTCGTGGATGCGGACAAGTACTCGCTCAAGTACGGCGCGCAGGACATCTCGAAATTCGACAGCGGTGCCTACACCGGTGAGATCTCGGGGGCGTTCCTGTCGCAGCTCGACTGCGACTACGTCATCATCGGTCACTCGGAGCGTCGCACGCTGCACAACGAGACCGATGAGGACGTCGCCGCGAAGACGGCAGCGGCGATCAAGCACGGTGTCGTCCCGGTGATCTGCGTCGGCGAGACCTCGGACGATCTCGAGGAGTTCGGTCCGAGTGCCGTGCCCGTCGCGCAACTGAAGATCGCGCTCGGCTCGGTCGAAGCCGGCGCCGACATCGTCGTCGCCTACGAGCCGGTGTGGGCCATCGGCTCCGGTCAGGCGGCGACTCCGGAGCAGGCGGAGCAGGTCTGTGCTGCGCTGCGTGCGCTGCTGGTGGAATCTCTCGGCGAGGAGACGGCGTCGAAGACCCGCATCCTCTACGGTGGTTCCGTCAAGTCGAGCAATATCGCCGGCTTCATGCGTGAGCCGAACGTCGATGGTGCTCTCGTCGGGGGTGCGAGCCTGCAGCTCGATGAGTTCTCCGCGATCGCTCGTTTCCAGAAGCACGTGGGCGTCTGAGTCCCGCCTGTATCACTCGTCGTTGCCCGTCGCGCTCCTGCGAAGCGGGCCGGTGAGACAAGAAGGGTCCGGCTGCGATGCAGCCGGGCCCTTCTGCACGTCGACCAGGATCCCGCGAGGCGCGGCGGCCCGCGGATGTGTCGGGGTCAAGATATACTCGTCGAGGGTTTGCGGGCGTTCGCGCGCGCATCCGACAGATTTCGAGAGACCTGCGGGTCGCTGAAAGGTTACGCGTGGAAATCCTCCAGGTCGTACTCCAGGTCCTCCTGGGGTTGACGAGCCTCCTGCTCACCCTGCTGATCCTGCTGCACAAGGGTCGCGGTGGCGGCCTCTCCGACATGTTCGGTGGCGGCGTCACCTCCAACCTCGGTGCCTCGGGCGTCGCGGAGCGGAACCTGAACCGGATCACGGTCATCCTCGGCCTCATCTGGATCGCGTGCATCGTGGTCCTCGGCCTCATCACCAAGTTCGACACCGGAGCATAGGGGAACACGAATGGCATCAGGCGGAAGCGCAATCCGCGGCTCGCGCGTCGGCGCGGGACCGATGGGCGAACAAGACCGCGGTTTCCACGCGGAGCGGGTCGCGGTCTCGTATTGGGACGCTCTCGGTAACGAGACGGTCCGCTACTTCGCGGCGAATCTGCCCGACGAAGAGATCCCCGACGTCATCGACTCGCCGCAGTCGGGCCTGCCGGCCGGCCGCGACCGGAACAACCCGCCTCAGGTCGCGAAGACCGAGCCGTACAAGACGCACCTCGCCTATGTGAAGGAGCGTCGTACCGAGGCCGAGGCCGCTCAGCTTCTCGAGGAGGCGCTGCAGCAGCTGCGGACCCGTCGCGGCACCGCGCAGCCGCAGTAGTCGTCCGCCTCAATGCAGAAGGGCCCGATCCAACAGGATCGGGCCCTTCTGCATTGAGCAGTGAACTCAGTAGCTGGGAGCGATGAGCGCTTCAGGCACCTCGGCCGCAGCTTCCTTGTCGACGAAGAAGACGGTGCGCTTGCGTCCGTAGGCGCCGGCCGCGGGCACCTCGTTGACACTCGCGCCGGCGAGAGCGAGTCCCAGCGCGGACGCCTTGTCCGCGCCGGCGAGCACCATCCAGATGCGATCCGATTGATTGATCAGCGGAAGAGTGAGAGTGAGGCGCTCGGGCGGAGGCTTGGGGGAGTTCCGTACCGGCAGCACGCCGACCGTCTTGTCGCGAATCGCGGAACGGTCGGGGAAGAGCGAGGCGATATGCCCGTCCGGCCCCACGCCCAGGAACGTGATGTCGAACTGCGGATACTCGCGACCTTCCGTCGCATGCTGCCGAAGCTCGTGGTCGTAATAGGGGGCGGCTTCGTCGAGGGTCAGCTCGCCGTCGGACGACGGGAACGCGTGCACGTTCGCCGCAGGCACATCGATGTGATCGAGCAGTGCCTCGCGAGCCTGGGTCTCGTTGCGTTCCGGATCGCCGCTGGGCAGCCACCGCTCGTCTCCCCACCAGAAGTGGATCCGCGACCAATCGACGGTGGCGGAGGCGGGGGACGAGCGGATGGCCGCCAAGACGGCGGAACCCATGGTGCCACCCGTCAAGATCACGTTGGCCGTGTCCATCTCGTCCAGGATGTCGATCGTCTTCACGATGAAGCGAGCGGCGACCGATCCGGCGAGCGTCTGCTTGTCGGGATGGACGAGGACACGGCGGTCGGTTGTCATGGCGGGTGACTCCTTCGGGGTGTTCCGTGGTGTGAGCGGCGGTCCGGCTCAGTGTGCTGTCGACGACGCGGACTGGGGCTCCGAGAGGAGGTCCACGCCGCGCGAGATCACTTCACCGTACAGGTCATCCGGGTCCAGTCTGCGCAACTCCTCCGCCAGGCAGTCGCGGAGGCTGCGTCGTGGCAGCGAGATGTCATGCACGGGCTGGTCGGGCTGAGTCAGCGTCGCGACGTTCGGGATGGATCGCTCGAGTTCGATCACTCCGGATGCGCGGTGCAGACGAACGCCGTGGATCCCGCTGGACCCCGTCGCGCTCACCGTGAGCTCGTGGTGCACGGGCACCTGCAGTTCGAGTTGCAGCCACGCGGCGAGCAGCACCGTCGACGGGGAGTCGGCCGCTCCGGACACCTCGACCTTGGTGATCGGCTCGTACGGCGGCTGGTCGAGCACCGCGGCGAGCTGGGCACGCCAGAGCGTCAACCGGGTCCAGGCGAAGTCGGTGTCGCCCGGAGCGTAGGTCGATGCCAGGTGGTGCAGTGCCTCCGACGGGTTGATCTGCGCCGAGGCGTCCGTGATGCGGCGCTGGGCGATCCGACCGATGGGCGACTGCGACGCGTTCTCCGGTGCACCGGTCGGCCACCAGGCCACGACCGGGGCGTCGGGGAGGAGGAGTCCGGTGACCAGGCTCTCCTCGTCATCGGCTGCGGCACCGAAGGCGCGCAGCACGATGACCTCGCTCGCACCGGCGTCGCCACCGACCCGGATCTGCGCGTCCACCCGGGGGTCGGAACTCACGGGAACGGTGGTGAGGCCGTCGTCCTTCGAGACGACGATCACACGCATCGGATGCTCGCGAGACGCATCGTTGGCGGCCTCGATGGCCTCCTCCTCGTGTCCGCGGGTGGTCGCGATGATCAGGGTGAGTACGCGCCCGAGGGCGACGGCGCCGCCCTCTTCGCGGATCTTGACGAGAGTCTTCGAGACTTCACTGGTCGTGGTGTCGGGCAGGTCGACGATCATGGACGCCTCCAGGTACGACCGTCGCGGGCCATGAGCTCGTCGGCGGATTCGGGGCCCCAGGTTCCGGGGCGGTACTGATCGGGTTGACCCTGGGTCTCCCAGAACTCCTCGATGGGGTCGAGGATCTTCCAGGAGAGCTCGACCTCTTCGTGCCGGGGGAACAGGGGCGGCTCGCCCAGGAGAACGTCGAGGATGAGACGCTCGTAGGCTTCGGGGCTCGCCTCGGTGAAGGCGTGGCCGTAGCCGAAGTCCATGGTCACGTCGCGCACCTGCATGCCCGCGCCGGGCACCTTCGAGCCGAAGCGGATGGTCACACCCTCGTCGGGCTGGACGCGGATGACCAGGGCGTTGGCGCCGAGCGTCGCGGTCTGGCTCTCGGCGAAGAGCTGCTGAGGTGCGCGCTTGAACACGACCGCGATCTCGGTGACGCGGCGGCCCAGTCGCTTGCCGGCACGGAGGTAGAACGGCACGCCGGCCCACCGGCGGGTGCCGATGTCGAGACGCATCGCGGCGTAGGTCTCGGTGGTCGATTCGGGGTTCATCCCGTCCTCGTCCAGGAAGCCGAGCACCTTCTCTCCACCCTGCCAGCCGCCCGAGTACTGTCCACGCGCCGTGGCGGTGGACAGGTCCTTCGGTAGACGGACGGCGGCGAGCACCTTCTCCTTCTCGGCGCGCAGCGCGGAGGCGTCGAACGAGATCGGCTCCTCCATCGCCGTCAGCGCGAGCAGCTGCAGCAGGTGGTTCTGGATGACGTCGCGAGCAGCGCCGATACCGTCGTAGTAGCCGGCGCGGCCGCCCACTCCGATGTCCTCGGCCATCGTGATCTGCACGTGGTCGACGTAGTTCGAGTTCCAGAGGGGCTCATAGAGCATGTTGGCGAAGCGCAGGGCCAGGATGTTCTGGACCGTCTCCTTGCCGAGGTAGTGGTCGATCCGGAAGACGGAATCGGCGGGGAAGACCGATTCGACGACGTCGTTCAGTTCGCGGGCCGTCTTGAGGTCGCTGCCGAACGGCTTCTCGATGACGACACGGCGCCACTGGCCGTCCTTCTGCTCAGCGAGGCCGGAGTTGCGCAGCTGCTCGGTGACCTGCGGGAACGACTTCGGCGGGATCGAGAGGTAGAACGCGAAGTTGCCCATCGTGCCGCGCTCGCGGTCGAGCTCGTCCACGGTGGTCTTCAGGCGATCGAACGCCTCGGGGTCGTCGAACTCGCCTTGGACGAAGCGGATGCCCTGGGCCAGCTGGGTCCAGACCTCTTCGTGGAATTCGGTGCGAGCGTATTTCTTGACGGAATCGTGCACCACCTTCTCGAAGTCCTGGTCGTCCCAATCGCGTCGGGCGAAGCCGACCAGCGCGAATCCGGGCGGCAGCAGGCCGCGGTTGGCCAAGTCGTACACGGCGGGCATGAGCTTCTTGCGGGACAGGTCGCCGGTGACTCCGAAGATGACGAGGCCGCTGGGCCCCGCGATCCGGTTCAGGCGGCGGTCGGAGGTCAACCGGAGCGGGTTGAACTCCGGGGTGATATCCACGGGGGACATGCAACTCCTCAGTTCAGGAAATGTGTGTGAGGACACGGGGGAGCCGGCCGGTCCGCTCGATGCGGTCCGGCCGCTGCCCCCGTGTCCGTCGGTCCGGGCGCAGCGCCCGGATCGGATCAGTTGTTCAGGGCCTCGAAGAGAGCGACGAGGTCGTTCTCCGGGTCCGTCAGGTTCAGCGTCAACACCGGTCGGCCGTGCTCGGCGAGCACGCTCGCGTCACCGGCCGCCTGGGCGAGGATCAGCTCGCCGAAAGTGAAGGGGCTGTCCGGGATGGCGAGATCGACGGGCGCCTTCTCGGTGATCTGCAGGAAGACCCCGACCGGCGCGCCGCCCTTGTGGTACTGACCGGTCGAGTGCAGGAACCGCGGGCCCCAGCCGAACGTGACCGGGCGCTTGGACTGTGCGGCGAGCAGATCACGCGCGCCCTCGAGCTGCGGCAGCGCCAGACGGTCCACGTAGGCCTGGATCGAGATGTAGCCACCCTCGGGCAGCAACGCGATCAGCTTGTCGACGGCCTCGGCGACCGTCGAGACGCCGTCGGTGACCGATGCGGTGCCGGTGACGGCGATACCCGCATCCGTGAACGCCGGAGCGGCGGGTTCGGGCTTCGCATCGAGAAGAGCGCGGGTCGCGATCTTCGCCGACTCGACGTCGGGCTGGTCGAACGGGTTGATACCGAGCAGGCGTCCGGCGACGGCGACCGCGTACTCCCAGGTGAGCATCTGCGCACCGAGCGAGCCGGAGAGCAGGATCTCGCCGTGGTGGCGATCGCGGGGGAAGAGGTGCAGCGCCGTGGCGTCCTCGACCAGTCGAGCCACCTGCACGTCGGGCAGGTTCTCCTCGAGTTCGGGAGCCAAGGTGCCCAGGACCACGGGGAGGATGCCGGTGCCGTCCTTGCCGGTCGACTCCGCGATCAACTGCTCCGCCCAGTCGGCGAAACCGACGATGTGCGTGCCGTCGGACACGATCGCGAGCTTGTCCCGGAAGGGGACCGTCGCCGCGATCGCGGCGCCCAGGATGAGACCCGGGTTCTCCGGGGAGTCGACGGCGAGACCGATGGAGGCCTCGGTCGCTTCGTCAAGCAGCGCCTCGATGTCGACGCCGGCGAGGCCCGAGGGGACCAGGCCGAAGGCCGACAGCGCGGAGAAGCGGCCGCCGATGTTCGGGTCGGCGTTGAACACGCGGTAGCCCGCCTCGCGAGCGGACGCATCCAGCGGCGAACCCGGGTCGGTCACGATCACGATGCGCTGCAGCGGGTCGATCCCGGCGTCCGTGAACGCCTTCTCGTAAGCCTTCTTCTGGCTCGCGGTCTCGACGGTGGAACCCGACTTCGACGAGATCACGATGGCGCTGGTGGCGAGCCGGTCGTTCAACGCGGCGAGCACCTGGCCGGGAGCCGTGGAGTCGAGCACGGTGAGTTCGACGCCCGCCGTGCGGGTGATCACCTCAGGGGCGAGGGAGGACCCGCCCATGCCACCCAGCAGGATGTGGTTCACGCCCTGGGCGCGCAGTTCGTCGCGCAGGGCGTAGATCTCGGGGATCAACGGACGCGAGACGGTCGTCGACTCGGTCCAGCCGAGGCGCTTGGCCGATTCCTCCTCCGCTGCCGGGCCCCAGAGGGTCGGCACGAGTGCGGTGATGCCGGATGCGACCTCGTCGGCCACGAGGTCCGGGACCACGCGATCGACAGCGGCTTCTGCATCTCCGCTGACGTGGATCTGGATCGTCATGGCGACTACGCCTCGACCTTCGCGCCCTCGAGCGCGGCGGTCACCGTGTCGAGCAGCTCGTTCCAGGAGACGATGAACTTCTCGACGCCCTCGGTCTCGAGCAGCTCGGTCACGTCGGCGTAGGACACACCCTGAGCGGCCACGGCGTCGAGCACCTTGTTGGCCTCGGCGTAGGAACCGGTGACGGTGTCGCCGGTGATGACGCCGTGGTCGAAGGTCGCGTCGAGCGTCTTCTCGGGCATGGTGTTCACGACGCCGGAGGCGGCGAGCTCGGTCACGTAGAGCGTGTCGGGCAGATCGGCGGACTTGACGCCGGTCGACGCCCAGAGCGGACGCTGCTTGTTGGCGCCGGCATCGAGAAGCAGGGTGGCGCGCTCGGAGGCGAAGGCCTCCTCGAAGACCTCGTAGGCGAGCTGTGCGTTGGCGACGCCGGCCTTGGACTTGAGGGCGCGGGCCTCGTCGGTGCCGACGGCCTCGAGACGCTTGTCGATCTCGGTGTCGACGCGCGAGACGAAGAAGGAAGCGACGGAGTGGATGGTGCCCAGATCGATGCCGGCGGCCTTGGCCTTCTCGAGTCCGGCCAGGTAGGCGTTGATGACGGCGCGGTAGCGGGCGAGCGAGAAGATCAACGTCACGTTGACCGAGATGCCGGAGCCGATGACCTCGGTGATGGCCTCGAGGCCCGCGATCGTGGCGGGAATCTTGATCATCGCGTTGGGGCGGTCGACCTTGGCCCACAGCGCCTTGGCCTGCTCGATGGTGCCGGCGGCGTCGTTGGCCAGACCGGGTTCGACCTCGATCGACACGCGGCCGTCGTAGCCGCCGGTGGCGTCGTAGACCGGGCGGAAGATGTCGGACGCCTGAGCGACGTCGTCGGTGGTGATCTCGAAGACGGCCTCGGTGACGGTCTTGCCGGCGGCGGCGAGTTCGCGTACCTGAGCGTCGTAGGACTCGCCGTTGCTGAGGGCCGCGGCGAAGATCGTCGGGTTCGTGGTGACGCCGACGACGTTCTTCTCGGCGATGAGCTTCTGGAGCCCGCCCGACGTGATGCGGCTGCGCGAGAGGTCGTCGAGCCAGATGCTGACGCCGACGGCGCTGAGGGCTGCGGTGGGAGTGGTTTCAGTCATGTTCTTCTTCTTATCTCTTCGATATGAACGGTGGAGGCTGCGACGGCGAACGCCGCGCCCGAGTGGGCGCGGCGTCCGGGGTTACAGACCTGCCAGGGATTCCTTGGCGGCCTCGATGGCCGCATCCGTGGTCATCCCGAACTCGCGGAACAGGGTCTTGTAGTCCGCCGATGCACCGAAGTGCTCGATCGAGACGTGCTTGTCGGCGTAGCGCGACCAGCCCAGAGCGAGGCCGGCCTCGATCGACACGCGGGCGGTGACTGCCTTCGGCAGCACCTTCTCCTTGTATTCGGCGTCCTGCTCCTCGAACCACTCGAGCGAGGGAGCCGAGACGACGCGGGCGTTGATGCCCTCGCCCTTGAGCAGCTCGCGCGCCTCGACGGCGATCTGCACCTCGGAGCCGGTCGCGATGAAGATCACGTCGGGCGTACCGTTCGGCGCTTCCGCCAGGATGTACGCGCCCTTGGCGACACCGGAGGCGTGCGCGAAGGTCTCGCCCTCCGCCTCTCCGTCGCCGCGCTCGAACACGGGCAGGTTCTGGCGCGAAAGGGCGATTCCGGCGGGGCCTTCGCGGCGCTCGAGGATCGTCTTCCAGGCGTAGGCGGTCTCGTTCGCGTCGCCGGGACGGACGATGTCCAGGCCCGGGATCGCGCGCAGGGTCGCCAGCTGCTCGATCGGCTGGTGCGTCGGTCCGTCCTCGCCCAGTGCCACGGAGTCGTGGGTCCAGACGTAGATCGCCGGCGCCTTCATCAGCGCGGCGAGTCGGACCGCCGGGCGCATGTAGTCGGAGAAGATCAGGAAGGTACCGCCGAACGGACGGGTGTTCCCGTGCAGAACGATGCCGTTGAGGATCGAACCCATGGCGTGCTCACGGATACCGAAGTGCAGCACGCGGCCGCCCTTCTTGGCCGTCCACTCGTGGGTCGAGAACTCGGCGGGGACGAACGAGCCGGCACCGTTGATGGTGGTCAGGTTCGACTCGGCGAGGTCGGCGGAGCCACCCCACAGTTCGGGCATGACACCAGCGATGGCGTTGATCACCTTGCCGGAAGCGGCTCGGGTCGACACCTCCTTACCGGCCTCGAACACCGGGAGGGCCTTGTCGAGGCCGTCGGGCGCGTCACCGGCGAGCACACGGTCGAGCAGGACCTTCTTCTCGGGGTTGGCCGCGGCCCAGGCGTCGAACTTCGTCGCCCACTCGGCGTGCTGCGCCTGGCCGCGTTCGACGGCCTTGCGGGTGTGCTCGAGGACCTCATCGGCGACCTCGAAGGTCTGCTCGGGGTCGAAACCGAGCACCTCCTTGACCGCGGCGAGCTCCTCGGCACCGAGCGCGGATCCGTGGATCTTGCCCGAGTTCTGCTTCTTCGGCGAGGGCCACCCGATGATCGTCTTGAGGATGATCAGCGACGGCTTGTCGGTGACGGCCTGGGCCGCCTCGATCGCGTCGTTCAGGGCGGCGACGTCTTCGACGTACTCACCCGTCTTCTTCCAGTCGACGACCTGGACGTCCCAGCCGTAGGCGAGGTAACGGTCGTGCACGCTCTCGGTGAAGGCGATGTTGGTGTCGTCCTCGATCGAGATCTGGTTGGAGTCGTAGATCACGACGAGGTTGCCGAGCTGCTGGTGGCCGGCGAGCGAGGACGCCTCGCTGGTGACGCCCTCCTGCATGTCGCCGTCGCCGGCGATCACGTAGACGAAGTGATCGAAGGGGCTCGTGCCCGCTTCGGCTTCGGGGTCGAACAGGTCGCGCTCGAAACGCGACGCGTAGGAGAAGCCCACGGCGGAGGCGAGACCCTGGCCGAGCGGGCCGGTGGTGATCTCGACGCCGTCGGTGTGACCGTACTCCGGGTGACCCGGGGTCTTGGAGCCCCAGGTGCGCAGTGCCTTGAGGTCGTCGAGCTCGAGCCCGTAGCCGCCCAGATAGAACTGGACGTACTGGGTGAGCGAGGAGTGGCCGACCGACAGGATGAAGCGGTCGCGGCCGATCCAGGTGCTGTCGGACGGGTCGCGGCGCATGACCTTCTGGAAGAGGAGGTAGGCAGCCGGGGCGAGGCTCATGGCCGTGCCGGGGTGACCGTTACCGACCTTCTCCACCGCATCCGCGGCGAGAATCCTCGCCGTGTCGACTGCCTTTTCGTCAATGGGTTCCCATTGCAGTTCTGACACTTGGTACTGACCCTTCTGGAGAGTTGAGGGGACGACCGGACAGGGTGTCCCCTCGCATGGTGAAGCACGCCGGGACATCATCGGCACGAGCGTGCGTCGCTTGCGGCGGCCGGCCGATTCCTCGGCGTGACGGACCCGTCGGAGGCGGCGCTTGCGAGCAACCCCAAGTATATGGAGAGGCTCCTGTACGTGGCCGCTGTGTCGGCATCGCATATGTCTTGATCCGTTTGGGCAAGCGTGCATCCCGGAGCCCGATTATGATGGGCGGGAATGTCGATCGTTAGAGGAGCAATGGACGTAGCCGTAGACAACCGTGTCGAACCCGCCCGCATCGGATTCGCGCGAACGGTGAAGGCGTACATCGCACTCACGAAGCCCCGCGTGATCGAGCTCTTGCTGGTCGTGACGGTTCCGGCGATGGTGCTGGCCCAGGGCGGGATCCCGAATCTGCTGCTGATCGTCGTCGTCCTCGTCGGCGGCGCGCTGAGTGCCGGATCGGCGGGGGCGTTCAACTGCTACTTCGACCGTGACATCGACCGCGTGATGAACCGCACGAAGAACCGGCCGCTCGTCACGGGGGAGATCTCGGACCGTTCGGCCCTGGTGTTCGCGACCGTCATTGGCGTCGCCTCGATCCTTCTGCTCGGCTTCGCGGCCAACTGGCTCTCGGCCGGGTTGTCGCTCGCCGCCATCCTGATCTACGTGGTCTTCTACACCCTGTTTCTCAAGCGCCGTACGCCGCAGAACATCGTCTGGGGCGGGATCGCGGGCTGCATGCCCGTGTTGATCGGTTGGGCGGCGGTCACGAACGATCTGAGCTGGGCCCCGATCATCCTCTTCGGAGTGATCTTCCTGTGGACGCCCCCGCACTACTGGCCGCTGTCGATGAAATACCGCGACGACTACCAGGCGGCCGGTGTGCCCATGCTCGCCGTCGTCCGCGGGCGCACGATCGTGGGCTTGCAGATGATCCTCTACACGTGGGCGATGGTGGCCTGCTCGCTGCTGCTGATCCCCGTGGCCGAGATGGGCGTCGTCTACACCGTGACGGCCCTGGCCGCCGGCGCCTGGTTCATCTACGAGACGCATCGGCTCTACGGTCTCGCGATCCGGCACGAGAAGGTCTCGCCGATGCGCGTCTTCCACGGCTCGATCAGCTACCTCACGCTGCTGTTCCTCGCGGTTGCGATCGATCCGCTGCTGCCGTTCTGACGCCGCCACGCCCGACGGGTCCTGCGGGTACACCGCAGCGCACAGCGCCATGCAAGGAGGGACGGACCGAATGGTCCGTCCCTCCTTCGTTCTCCGGCACGCGGAGTCCGGGTGGCTCCGTGATCAGATGGAGAACGAAGCGGCGACGGTCTTGAGCTTGTGACGCGCGAGAGCGAGGTTCGCACCCGCACGATTGAGCACGAGATAGATGAACAAGCCGCTCGCGTTCGGCGTATTGAGGACGTTGATCAGGTGATACTGCGAGCTGAGGGTGATCAGCACGTCATCGATCTCGTCGGTGATGGCGAGGTCCTTCATCGTCGCGAGCTTGGCGCGCACCACGTTGGAGTTGCCGGCCGCCGCGACCCCGAGATCGAAAGCAGGGTTGCCTCCTTGCGCCAGCGCCATGCCGCTCGCGTAGTCGACGATCGCGGCGCCGGTCGCACCCTCGATCGCCAGAAGCTCCTGCAGGGCTTCGTCCAATGAACTCATCTGCTGTTCCTTTTCACTTGGTACTGCGCTCAGTCGGCTCGGCGGACGGGCGGCAGTAAGAGTCGCTGATGCGACGGTCGCTGACGCAATCGTTTCGTCGGGCTCGGTACCGACCGGCGCATCGCCGTCGTCGGTCCCGCCCTCGACCCACCGGACGAGTCGATGGAGGTCGGTCGTTCCGTCCCCTGCGGGGGGTGTTTCCGGGGTGGAACCCGCCCGTCTGCGCCACCAACGGGGTGAAGACGATGGGTTCACGGGTACCTCGGTCGAGTGGGCTGAGTCGGGCTGAGATGGCCGCCGGATGCGGCCGGTTACGACTGTATCCAAACTGACGACGGCTCATATATCGGTATGAGGCGAGGTATGCTCGATAACCAGCGCGCCGTTCCGGTCGGGGAGGCGCAGTGCGGAGGCGGTATGAGCGAGCTGGTTCGAATCGACGGGGCGGTGGCCGCTTACGGATCGCGCGTCGTGCTCCGCGGAGTCGACCTGAGTCTGGCCGAGGGCGAGATCGTCGGCCTCATCGGCCTGAACGGTGCCGGCAAGAGCACTCTCGTGCGGGCGCTGTCCGGTCAGCATCGTCTCGATGCGGGAGTGATCCGCTTGAGCGGAGAGGTGTTCGAGCCGGTGTCGCCGGAGCAGGCGCGTGCGCGAGGCGTGGGCGTTCTGGCGCAGAACTTCGAATTCGCCGACGGGATGACGGTCGCTCGCGCCCTGTTCCGCTTCACAGCGCGAGCGACCGAGGACAACGCCGGTCTGAGAGCGGATGCGCTCGAGCTCTTCGGAGAGGCCGGTGTCCGAATCGATCCGGACGCGATCGTGGACGACCTGGATCGCGGACGCCAGGCACTCGTGGAGATCGTGCGCATGCTCGCGGAGGAGGCGCGCCTCGTAATCGTCGATGAGGTCGCCGTCACGCTCGCCGACCACGAGATCGCGGTCGTCCACCGCGTCCTTCGTCGCCTCGCGGCTCGGGGCCGTTCCATCCTCTACGTCACCCATCGGATGGATGAGATCAGGTCCATCGCGACGCGGGTGATCGTCCTCCGGGATGGTGGCATCGTCGAGGACCGCGGCACTGCCGGCCTCGAGTCGGAGGAACTCGTGAGGCTTCTGCTGGGTGCCGAACGAGTACCGTCCACCAGGAGGGCGGCGCGACCGGAGGCCTCCGAGCCCGTCCTGTCGATCGTCGGCGTCGCCGACGACCTGCTCACCGGCGTGGACCTCATCCTTCGCGCGGGCGAGATCGTCGGCATCACGGGCACCCACGACTCCGGTGCTGGTCGACTCCTCGAGATCCTCGGCGGTGAGCGTCGACCGTCGAGCGGTCATATCGAGGTTGACGGTCGGCGACGAGAATTCGCCTCGACCGCCGATGCCCGCCTCGAGGGGATCGGCTACCTGGCCGACGCGGCGCCGGTGTCGTCCGCTGACCGTCTGCTCATCGACGGTGTCGCCGACGAGGTCGACACGCTCGATGCCGAGATCCGCCGAGCGCGCCGGACGATCGAGATCATCCGAGAGCTTCGGATCAGCACGTACGACGTTCGAACGTCGACCGATCGTCTGTCCGGCGGCGACCAGCAGAAGACGGAACTGGTGCATGCCATCGAGCGTGGGGGACAGGTGTTCGTTCTCGCTCATCCGACTCGTGGTGTCGACGCCGGGGCTCGGGATGCGGTCTTCGAGTTGTTGCACCGCCTCGTCGAGGACGGGGCCGCAGTCCTCTTCCTCGGTAGCGACATGACCGAACTCCTGCGGTGGAGTCATCGGGTCGTGGTCGTCGCGGAGGGGCGGATCGTTCTGGACGCGGATCCCACCGACCTCGACGAGGACGTGCTGGTGCGCTCGATGCTCGGCGGCTTCGGAGATGCCGAAGCGGATCGTGGGTCGACGGCGATCGACGCGGAGCCGGTGCACGGCTAGCCGGATGAAGGGGCGAGTACCATCGATGGGTGCACACTCCGTTCGGATACCTGGCCCAGCGCGTCACGCTCTCACCCCGCGCCCTGCGATGGGGAACGACGGCGGCGTTGATCGCCAGCATTCTGATCATCTTCTTCGGAGGAGTGGTTCGTCTCACCGGTTCCGGACTCGGCTGCCCGACCTGGCCGGCCTGCGAACCTGGTTCGCTCACATCCACGCCCGAACTGGGCATCCACGGCTTCATCGAGTTCACTAACCGGGCTTTCACGGGTGTCCTCATCGTCGCCGTGGGCTGGGCCATCACGGCCGCGCGGCTGCAGAAGCCGCGCGACCGCACCATGACCAGACTCGCCTGGTCTCAGTTCTGGCTGGTCGTCGCCAACGCCCTCGCCGGCGGCGCCACGGTGCACTCCGGACTGAACCCTTACATCGTCGCCGGGCACTTCGTGCTCGCGATCGCGTTGCTCACCACGACCTCTCTCACGTGGCATCGCGCCCACCGCTCACAAGGCCGCGACTTCGTGCCGACCGGGGCGGCGCGAGGTCTGAGCCTCGCTCTTCTGGTGGTGACGCTCGCAGTGATCCTGGTGGGCACCCTGGTCACGGGTACCGGGCCGCACGCGGGCGACTCCGCGGAAGTTCCGCGCATGCAGTTCCACTGGGAGAGCGTCACAGCGGTGCACGGCGTACTCGGCACCGCGACGCTCGTGCTCGGTATCGGGCTGTGGCTGGTCCTGCGTCGCGACCCCTCGGCCGTGCTCGCACGTCGACGCGTTGTCGGGTACGTGACAGTTGTCCTCCTGCAGGCGGTGATCGGGATCGCCCAAGCGGTACTGGCTCTGCCCGAGGCCCTGGTCGCCCTGCACCTGCTCGGCTCCGCATTGGTCTGGGTCGGTGCGTTGCGAGTGCTCCTCGACGTGAACCCGCGTCTGCTCGCGACACGTACGCCCCAGGCGGCGAAAGAGCCGGAACTGGCCGCGACCCGCTGAGGTCGTTCAATCCCGCGAGCCGTGCAGGTGTCGACGAAGATTCGCCGCGACCCGGAGGAACGCCGCTGAGGGCAGCTCCCGAGCGAGCGCGGTGCCGAGCTCATCGAAGATCGGGCGTAGTTCGATCGGCAGACGACGCACCTGAACGGCGAGGATCCGCACGTGCATCCCGTCGATCGCGCCGTCATGGAGAGCGCGTTCGGCGAGCGGGAGCTCGAGCGCGATCGCGGTCGCGAGGCGGCGGCTCATCGTGACGCTATGGCCTGGCTGCGACGGGAGGACGGTCGGGACGGGAAGGTCATCGTTTCTCATACGTCGATGGAACCACCGACCACCGACACCGAAGTGGTCATCCGAGTATTGTCACCGATCACGGGGCGGATCCCGGCGGACCCTCAGGCCGACGGCTACCGATCCGCGGCAGGATCTGTAGAATGAGTAGTTGGTTCAAGTAATCCCGCCTGCAACACAGGTGCCGAAAGGCGTCGCCGAACACGTCGGCACGGAACGGCCGGCTCGAGGACGCGCCGCCGCACTTCTTGGACATCTCAGGTACGCACATCAACCGCCCGCACATCGACTCCCCGACTGTTGCGAACTGCCGGAGTGTGCTCCGCGAGACGGACTCGAAGACCCCAGGGTCTCCGGGAATGGCTTCGGATCAGAACCGGTTAGCAGTGGGTAGGAAACGAGGTACACATGTCAGACATCCTGATCGACCGTCCCGAGCTCGAGAGCCTCGGAGTGTACGAGTTCGGCTGGGCCGACTCGGACAAAGCGGGTTCCTCCGCCCGGCGCGGCATCTCGCCCGAGGTCGTCTCCGACATCTCGGCGCTGAAGACCGAGCCGAAATGGATGCGTGACCGCCGCCTCAAGGCTCTGCAGCTTTTCGAGCGCAAGCCGATGCCGACCTGGGGTGCGGATCTCTCCGAGATCGACTTCGACAACATCAAGTACTTCGTCCGTTCGACGGAGAAGCAGGCGCAGACGTGGGACGACCTCCCCGAAGACATCAAGAACACCTACGAGAAGCTCGGCATCCCCGAGGCCGAGCGTCAGCGTCTGGTGGGTGGCGTCGCCGCGCAATACGAGTCCGAGGTCGTCTACCACCAGATCCGCGAGGACCTCGAGGAGCAGGGCGTGATCTTCCTCGACACCGACACAGCCCTCAAGGAGTACCCGGAGATCTTCGAGGAGTACTTCGGCACCGTCATCCCGTCGGGAGACAACAAGTTCGCCGCTCTGAACACCGCGGTCTGGTCCGGAGGCTCGTTCGTTTACGTTCCCAAGGGCGTTCACGTCGACATCCCGCTGCAGGCCTACTTCCGCATCAACACCGAGAACATGGGCCAGTTCGAGCGCACGCTGATCATCGCGGACGAGGGCAGCTACGTGCACTACATCGAAGGCTGCACCGCGCCGATCTACAAGTCCGACTCGCTGCACTCCGCGGTCGTCGAGATCATCGTGAAGAAGAACGCCCGCGTTCGGTACACGACGATCCAGAACTGGTCGAACAACGTCTACAACCTGGTGACCAAGCGCGCGATCGCGCACGAGGGCGCCACGATGGAGTGGATCGACGGCAACATCGGTTCCAAGGTGACCATGAAATACCCGTCCATCTTCCTCGTCGGCGAGCACGCGAAGGGCGAGACGCTCTCCGTCGCGTTCGCGGGTCCCGGCCAGCACCAGGACGCCGGCGCGAAAATGATTCACATGGCGCCCTACACCCAGTCGTCGATCGTGTCCAAGTCGATCGCGCGAGGCGGCGGTCGCGCGGGCTACCGCGGCGAGGTCCGCGTGGACGCCAACGCGCACCATTCTGCCAACACCGTGCGCTGCGACGCGCTCCTGGTCGATACGATCTCGCGATCGGACACGTACCCCGCGATCGACATCCGTGTCGACGACGTGCAACTCGGCCACGAGGCGACCGTCTCGAAGGTCAGCGAGGAACAGTTGTTCTACCTGATGTCGCGCGGTATGCCCGAGGACGAGGCCATGGCCATGATCGTCCGCGGCTTCATCGAGCCCATCGCGCGCGAACTGCCGATGGAATACGCACTCGAACTCAACAAGCTCATCGAGATGGGCATGGAAGGCTCTGTCGGATAGATGACGACCCCAGAATTGACTGACGTCTCCGTCGTGGAGCCGGCTGACGCCGCTGCACGCCTCGGTATCAAGGCGCACTCCGACGGCCCGCTGCACACCAGGTCGGCCGTTCCGGTGCAGACCCGCTCCGGGCGCTTCACGTCGACCGATGTGGCTGCCTTCGAGAGCCCCAGTGGTCGCGAGATCGCCTGGAAGCTGACCCCGGTCGCGAAACTGCGCGACCTCATCGATGGAGCCCTGGACGGCTCGGCGTACGACGTCGAATCCACCGAGGTCTCCGACATCGCGGTGACCTGGGTCGACCGCTCGGATGCACGCATCGGCACCGCGGGTCTGCCCGAGGAGCGCGCTGCCGCGAACGCGTGGTCGAGCTTCGAGAAGGCGCTCGCGATCCACGTGACGGGCGAGGACGCGAAGGTGTTCACGCTGAACCGTGGTGCTCTGGGAATCGTTCCGCGCGGCGCGCACACGCTCATCGAGGCCGCGCCGTACAGCCGCGCCGTCATCGTTCTGCAGAACACCGGCGACGCGGTGCTCTCCGAGAACATCGAGATCCTCGTCGGTGAGGGAGCCCAGCTCACCGTCGTTACGGTTCAGGAGTGGAACGACGCTGCCAGACACCTTGCGAACCACTTCGCGCGCGTCGGCCGAGACGCCAAGCTCAAGCACATCGTCGTCTCGCTCGGCGGCGACATCGTGCGGGTGAACCCGGCCGCGCACCTCGCAGAGCGCGGTGCCGACGGCGAGTTGCTGGGTCTGTACTTCGCGGATGGCGGGCAGCACCTCGAGCAACAGGTGTACGTCGATCACGATGCCCCCGACACCCGCAGCCGCGTCACGTACAAGGGTGCGCTGCAGGGCGAAGGCGCTCGTACGGTCTGGATCGGCGACGTGCTCATCCGGCACAGCGCCGACGGTACGGACAGCTACGAGCAGAACCGCAACCTCGTGCTCTCGGATGGGACGCGCGCCGACTCCATCCCGAACCTCGAGATCGAGACCGGCAACATCGCCGGCGCCGGTCACGCGAGTGCCACCGGGCGTTTCGACGACGAGCAGCTCTTCTACCTGCAGTCGCGCGGGATCCCGGAGGACGAGGCACGCCGCCTGGTCGTGCGTGGGTTCCTCAGCGAGATCGTGCAGCAGATCCGTGTGCCCGAACTCGAGGAGCGCCTGCAGCAGGCGATCGAGGACGAGCTCGCACGTTCGGCCGGCCAGACCGGCTCGGCAGCCCAGCAGTAGCCGTGTCCACGAAGGTCTGCTCCGTCACGGAGCTCACGGTCAACCAGGCGCATCGCGTCGTCGTCGACGGCGTCGCGATCGCTCTGGTGCAGGACTCGGCGGGCGAGATCCATGCGATCGGAGACACCTGCACGCACGGCGAGATCTCGCTGGCCGAAGGATTCGTCGAGGGCGAGACGCTCGAATGCTGGGCGCACGGCTCCCAGTTCTCGCTGCTCACGGGCACACCGCTGAACCTCCCGGCCTACGAGCCGGTCCCCGTCTTCGCCGTCGAGATCGTCGACGGCGACATCTACATCGATCCCTCCGTACCCAAGGAAAGCTAGCCACTCATGTCAGTTCTGCAGATCACCGATCTTCACGTCAGCGTCGAGACCGACCAGGGGACGAAGCAGATCCTCCGCGGTGTCGACCTCACCATCAACAAGGGCGAGATCCACGCGATCATGGGCCCCAACGGCTCGGGCAAGTCGACCCTGGCTTACACGATCGCGGGTCACCCGAAGTACCACGTGGAGGGTGGATCGATCACCCTCGACGGCGTCGAGGTGCTCGACATGTCGGTCGACGAGCGTGCGCGCGCCGGGCTCTTCCTCGCGATGCAGTACCCGGTCGAGATCCCCGGTGTCACGAACACCAACTTCCTGCGAACGGCCAAGACCGCGATCGCCGGTGAGGCTCCCGCCATCCGCACCTGGGTGAAGGACGTCCGCCAGGCGATGTCGGACCTGCGGATGGACTCGTCGTTCGCCGAGCGCAACGTGAACGAGGGCTTCTCGGGCGGCGAGAAGAAGCGCAACGAAATCCTTCAGCTCGAGCTGCTGAAGCCGACGTTCGCCGTGCTCGACGAGACCGACTCGGGCCTCGACGTCGACGCGTTGAAGATCGTCTCGGAAGGTGTGAACCGCGCCCACGAGAAGACCGACCTCGGTGTTCTGCTGATCACGCACTACACGCGCATCCTGCGCTACATCAAGCCCGACTTCGTGCACGTCTTCGTCGCCGGCCGCGTTGCCGAACAGGGCGGTCACGAACTGGCCGAACGCCTCGAGGACGAGGGCTACGATCGCTTCCTCGAGCCGTCGAACGTAGGCTAGGGTCATGGCCGTCACCACTCTCGAGCCCAAACTCTTCGACCAGGTCGAAGAGGCGCTGAAAGACGTTATGGATCCCGAACTCGGGGTCAACGTCGTCGACCTCGGTCTGATCTACGACCTCGGCTGGGACGACGAGAACGACGCGCTCGTCATCCACATGACGCTGACCTCGGCCGGTTGCCCGTTGACCGATGTCCTCGAGGAGCAGACCGCGGAGTCGCTCGACGGGATCGTCGATGCGTTCCGGATCAACTGGGTCTGGATGCCGCCGTGGGGTCCGGAGCGGATCACCGACGACGGCCGCGACATGATGCGTGCCCTCGGTTTCGCGATGTAGTACCCCGCTATGACGAAGCGCCCCGGACCTCGTGGTCCGGGGCGCTTCGTCGTTCGCGGGGCGAGGGATCAGTCCTTCTTGTCGTCCTTCTTCTCGTTGTCGTCGAGCATCGCCATCATGGCGGGCGTCTCGGCGACGATCGGGTAGGCGCCGGTGAAGCCGTCGCGGGCGGCGGCGATCGCGTAGATCTTCTTCCGGGTGGCGAACCAGCCGATGACGAGTGCGGGGATGCCGATGATCACGAAAAAGCCGACGGTCAGGGTGCCGGTGGGGAAGTCGATCGCGATCAGCACGAGCACGAGCACCAGGAACCCGATGGTGGCCCACGAGGTGTACGGCGCACCGGGCATGCGGAACGCGGGGCGCTGGAGCTTGCCTTCGAGAGCCCACTTGCGCAGCTTCATCTGGCAGAGCACGATGACGCCCCAGCCGGAGACGATGCAGATCGCGGACATGTTGAGCACGATGTCGAATGCGGCGGTGCCGCCGAGGAAGAGGTTGAGGACGATGCCGAGCAGGGTGAACGTCGCGGTCAGGAGGATGCCACCGAAGGGGACCCCCTGCTTGTTCATCTTCTTCGTGAACTCCGGCGCGGATCCGCTCATCGACATGGAACGCAGGATGCGTCCGGTCGAATAGAGTCCGGCGTTCAGGCTCGACAGCGCGGCCGTGAGGACGACGAAGTTCATGATCGAACCGGCGATGGCGCCGAACTCTTCGCCGCCGAGGCTGGAGAAGAAGGTCACGAAGGGGCTCGTGCCGGCCACGTACGAGCCGAAGGGGAGCAGCAGCGAGAGCAGCACGACGGAGCCGACGTAGAAGACCGCGATGCGGAAGATGACCGAGTTGATGGCGCGGGGGATCGTCTTGCCGGGGTTGGCGGTCTCGCCGGCGGCGGTACCGACCAGCTCGATGCCGGCGTAGGCGAAGACGACTCCCTGCATCACCAGCACGGCGGGCAGGAGTCCGTTGGGCAGCAGACCCTGATCGGTCCAGTTGTGCAGACCACCGGCTTCGGTGACTCCGTCATGGCTGAGGGGGAAGCCGAACGCGAGCACAACGACTCCGACGATCAGGAAGATCACGAGCGCACTGACCTTGATCAGGGCGAACCAGAACTCCATCTCGCCGAACACCTTCACCGAGACGAGGTTGGCGCCGAGCACAACGACCAACGCGATCAGGGCGAGGAGCCATTCGGGGACGCTGGTGAAGGGTGACCAGAACTGGACGTAGAGGGCGACGGCGGTGACATCGGCGATGGCGGTCGTGCCCCAGTTGGCGAAGTACATCCAGCCGGCGACGTAGGCGAGTTTCTCGCCGTAGAACTCGCGGGCGTACGAGATGAAGGAGCCCGACGAGGGGCGGTGGAGAACGAGTTCACCGAGGGCCCGGAGGATGAAGAACGCGAAGACGCCGCAGAAGGCGTACACGAGGAAGAGGGCTGGTCCGGCGCTGGCGAGGCGTCCGCCGGCTCCCATGAAGAGTCCGGTTCCGATGGCGCCGCCGATGGCGATCATCTGGATCTGGCGGGGTTTGAGGCCGTGCTTGTAGCCCTCCTCCTCGTGGGAGAAGTCGCGGACTGCGCCGACGGTATCGTCGGGCTTCTTGATGTCGGTCATTGGTCGCTCCTTGAGGGGGATTCGGCGATGCTCTGCATCAACGGGGGTGTTGGGTCGTGGGTGGTGCGGTCGTGCTCGGTGCGGTCGTGCTCGGTGGTGTCGTGCTCGCAGGTGTCGCTCCCGGAGGTGCCGTGCTCGCAGCGGAGACGGCGTCTTTCACCTGGTCGAGGTGGTATTGCATCGCATCCTCCGCCTCGACCGACGACCCGCGGGCGATCGCGGAAACGATGCTGCGATGTTCGACATCCGACTCCTGCCGGCGACCCGGGCCGCGGTTCAGCAGTGCCGACTGATCCGACAACGCCTCGCGGATGCTCCGCAAGACGCTGACGAAGACGGGGTTGCGCGAGGCGTCGGCGAGGGCGAGATGGAACGATCCGTCCATGGCGACCCACACCGCTGGATCCGTTTCCACTTCCATGGCCTCGACGATCTCGTGCAGCGCCTCCACTTCGGCCTCGGTCCGGCGCAGCGCGGCCAGGCCGGCGGCCGGGACCTCGATGTGCGGGCGAGCTTCGAGCAGATGCGCGGCGGAGTAGTCGCCGAAGAGCAGCGAGTGCGAGCTGCGTGGTCCGAGCACGAATGTGCCCTTACCGTTCCGGGTCACTGTGAGTCCGCGTGCCTCGCAGGCACGGAGGACCTCGCGGATCACGGTGCGGCTGACGGAGTACCGAGCGGCGAGAGCCGTCTCGGAGGGAAGGCGCTCGCCCACCTTGACGATCCCGGCTTCGATCGCGTCGGTGACGTCGCGGAGGACGTACTCGACCGCGCCGACGCGTTGGCCACCCACCGCGCGGCCTGTCCAGCTGTCTGACATGTCCGCAACCCTAGACCGCGGGATGCCGCTGTTTGTTTCGGGTAACGAACATCGGGGTCACGAGTTCGTGACCCCGGCGCGAGGGGTTCCGGCGCCGCCCGGACCGAAACCTGTACGTGCGCCGGGTGTCGGCTGGACTCTGCCGCGGGGTGATTGAGGATGCGCACACGCTGGACCGGATCAGGGCGATCGCGCGGTGAACGCTCCTATTCTGAGAAAAACGGTCCGCCGGAGAGGGAGTTCGAGCACCATGAGTCCACTGTCCAGGAGCGGTGTCTCCATCGTCGTACCGACGTTCAACGAAGCGCCGAACATCGACGAACTCGTTCGACGCATCTCCGCCTCCGTCGATCCGGGCAGCACCGAGATCCTGTTCGTCGACGACTCGACGGACGAGACCCCGGATGTCATCCGTGCCGCTTCCCGCGACAGTGTCGTACCGATCCGTTTGGAGCACCGCACCTCGCCCGACGGTGGTCTCTCGGGGGCTGTCATCCGCGGCCTCGAGATCGCCGACGGCGCCTGGTGCATCGTGATGGACGGTGATCTGCAGCACCCGCCGGAGCTGATCCCGATCCTGCTCGCGCGGGGTCGTCTCGGCGGGGCTGACGTCGTCGTCGCCTCGCGCAACGTCTCCGGCGGATCGTCCGAGGGCCTCGACAACGGAATGCGTCACCTGGTGTCGGCTGCGGCGACCCTCCTCGCCCGCAGCCTGTTCCCGCGCCTGCTCGGCGCGGTGACCGACCCCATGACCGGATACTTCGCGGTGCGACGCGCCGCGATCGATGTGCGCCGTCTGCAGCCGCGAGGTTTCAAGATCCTGCTCGAGATCCTCGTCCGTAATGCGCCGACCGTGTTGGAGGAGCCGTTCGTGTTCGCTCGGCGCTACGCGGGTTCGTCGAAGGCCGACCTTCGGCAGGGGGCGAGTTTCGTGGCCCAACTGGTCGCCCTGCGGCTGCCGCACCGTGATCACGAGGGGCGCGAGACCGAGCCGACGACGGTCTCGCACGCCTCCTGAGTCAGTCGACCGGCTGGAACTGCGGCGAGATCGCCCTGGGCGCGAGCCGCTGCAGCTGGGTGACATGGCCCGGGTCGAGCTCCTCGAGAGAGCTGACACCCAGCAGACGCATCGTCCGGGCGATCTGCTCGGCGAGGATCTCGATCATCCGATTGACGCCGGCCTCACCGCCGGCCATCAGACCGTAGAGGTAGGCGCGGCCGACGAGAGTGAAGCGTGCTCCGAGCGCCACGGAGGCGACGATGTCGGCACCCGACATGATGCCGGTGTCGAGGTGTACTTCCATTCCGCCGTAAGCGCTGGCGGAGCCGACCTCGCGGACCACCTCGGGCAGCAGGTGGAACGGGATGGGTGCGCGGTCGAGCTGGCGGCCGCCGTGGTTGGAGAGGGTGATGCCGTCGACACCGAGGGTGGCGAGCTTCTTCGCGTCGTCGACGTTCTGCACACCCTTGACGACGACCTTGCCGGGCCACTGATCGCGGATCCAGGCGAGGTCATCGAAGGTGACGGTCGGGTCGAACATCGAGTCGAGGAGCTCGCCGACCGTGCCCGACCAGCGATCGAGGGAGGCGAATGCCAACGGCTCGGTGGTGAGGAAATCGATCCACCACCACGGGCGGGGCAGCGCGTTCACCACGGTGCCGAGCGAGAGCTGCGGCGGGATGGAGAAGCCGTTGCGCTTGTCGCGCAGGCGCGCACCGGCGACGGGCACGTCGACGGTGACCAGCAGCGTGTCGAAGCCGGCCTTCGCGGCGCGATCGACGAGCGCCATCGAGCGGTCGCGGTCCTTCCACATGTACAGCTGGAACCAATTGCGGCCGAGCGGGTTCGCAGCCTTGACGTCTTCGATGGCCGTCGTTCCCATCGTCGAGAGGGAGAACGGGATGCCGTGCTTCGCCGCCGCGTGCGCTCCGGCGATCTCGCCCTCGGTCTGCATCATGCGGGTGAAGCCGGTCGGCGCGATGCCGAAAGGCAGCGCGACGTCTGCCCCGAGAACGTCCCAGTTCGTGGTCACAGCGGAGACGTCGCGGAGGATCGCGGGGTTGAACTGGATGTCCTCGAACGCCTGGCGTGCGCGTGCGAGCGAGATCTCGGCCTCGGCCGCGCCCTCCGTGTAGTCGAAGGCCGCCTTCGGGGTACGCCGACGCGCGATCTTCTGCAGATCATAGATCGTCAGCGCCGATTCGAGGCGCGCCTTCTTGAGGTTCAGCTCGGGTTTCTTGAACTGCATCAGGGGCGCGAGGTCGCGCACCTTCGGGATTCGTCTCTCGACCATGAGGGCTCCTTCGTTCGAGCGGTTCGGGTGGTGGGGGTCGGTTCGGGTGGTGGGGGTCAGAGGGCGCGATGCTCGGGATGAGCTCCGGCTCGTGTGAGCTGGGTCTCCGCGTAATATCCGGTGATGTGCGCGCCGACGAGCGCGCGGGCCAGGCCCGCATCGCCCGCCTCGACCGCGGCGACGATGGCGCGATGCTCGCGCCGCAGACGTGCACGGGTGCTCTGCCAGGACGGCAGGGTGCGCGCTGCCTCGATCACGTAGCTCTCGACCGAGTCGCGAAGCCCGGCGGTGATCGCAGCGATCACCGCGTTACCGGTGGCGGCGGCCAGCGAGAGGTGGAACTGCTGGTCGAGCGCGAGGAAGGCGTCGTGCTCGAGGTCGTCGGCGTCCATCGCGTCGAGCAACTCGTGGCCGGCCACGAGATCGACGCCGGAGAGCGCCGCGAGCTCGCCGACGACCGCCGTTTCGAGCACGAGGCGCGTCTTGACGATGTCGGCGACAACGAATCCGCTCGCCGCGACCTGCAATCGCAGCAGCGCGCTCATCCCGCCACCGGGTCGAGCGACGATCACGGCACCCGCGGTCGGACCGGAGCCGGATTGGGTGCGGATGAGTCCCATCACCTCGAGCACGCGCACCGCCTCCCGAACGGAGGAGCGGCCGACGCCGAGATCCGTCGCGAGGGTGCGTTCGGCGGGAAGCCGGTCACCGGGGGAGAGTTCGCCCGAGAGGAGACGGGACTCCACGTGCGCGAGCACGGTCTCCCAGGCGCGGGCGTCATCGCTCACGGGTCCTCCTCGATGCTGTGGTCAGACCACAGTAGCACCTGTGGTCAGACCACACGAGTGCCCGCAAGAACACGGTGGTGGGTGTGGGCGCGTCAGCCCTTCTCGGACTGGTCCTCCCGCTTCTGCTGCTTCTCGTCGTCGTTCGCCGGAAGAGGAGCGTTGGCGCGGGCGGTGTCGTTGGTCAGGCGCAGCCAGCGCCCATCGGTGACGTCCTGTTCGTGCTGCTTCGCCTTCTTGTCGCTCGCGGTCGTGTCGCGCGGCGGCAGTTGCAGCGTCTCCTCCGCCGCGATGCCCGCCTGGAGTTCGCGCCCACGTTCCAGTTCGGCGTCGAACTCGGCGCCGAAGAGCAGAGCCAGGTTCGTGATCCAGAGCCAGAGCAGGAACACGATCACGGCGCCCAAGGAGCCGTAGGTGCGGTCGTAGTTCGAGAAGTTGGCAACGTACAACCCGAATCCGATCGACGCGGCGAGCCAGATCACGAGCGCGAGCAGCGAGCCCAAGCTCATCCAGCGGAACTTCGGCTGCCGGATGTTGGGCGCCCAGTAATACAGCACCGCGATGACCACCACGGCGATCACACCCAGGACCGGCCACTTCGCGATGTTCCAGACCAGAAGTGTCGACTCGCCGAGACCGACGACGTCGCCGACCGCCGATGCCACCGGCCCGCTCAGGACCAGGATGAGCGCCCCGATCACGATCAGGATCACCGTGAACACGGTCACGCCCAGCATCGTCGGGCGCAGCTTCCAGATCGGCCGACCCTCATCGATGCCGTAGATGCGGTTCATGGCGCGACCGAAGGCGCCGACGTACCCGGAGGCCGACCACATCGCGCCGACGATACCGGTGACGAACGCGATGCCTGCCGCCGGAGAGGTGGTGAGCGATTCGACCGGCCCGCGCAGGACCTCGACCGCCTGCGGTGATGCGAGATTCTGCATCAGCTCCAGCACGGTGTCCGTCGTCTTCTCGGCAGCACCGAAGAGTCCGAGCACGGAGACCACCGCCAGCAGTCCGGGGAAGAGCGCGAGCACGGCGTAATAGGTGAGACCGGCGGCGAGGTCTGTGCACTGGTCGGCGCCGAACTCTCGCAGCGTCTTCTTCGCCACGTACAACCACGATCGCTTGGTGATGTCGGTGGGGCTGTCTGCCTTACGCGAGTCGTCGGGCTCGGGGGCAGTCTTCTCGCGGGTACTGCTCTTCTGTGCCATGCCCCCACGGTACGGAGGTGCACCGACTTCTGCCCACTCCTTGACGGGAGTGGCGCAGGCCAGTCAGACCGGTCGGCCTTGACGCAGGGAGGCCAGGCAACCCATGACCACGAAGGAGAGGACGGCGAGGAGGATCACGAGGAGGGGGGCGGTCCAGGCTCCCGAGAGGTCGTGCGCGAAGCCGACGACCGTCGGCGCGGTGGCCGAGAACGCGTAGGCGATGCCCTGCACCGTGGCCGAGAGCCGCGACGCGTGAGCGTCACTGCGGGCGATGCGCACGATCACCACGAAGATGATGGTGATTCCGCCGCCCTGGGCGATGCCGCCCAGACCGCACCAGAGCAGCCACAGTTCGGGCGCGAGGAGGAGTCCGACGGGGACGCACGCCCAGAGCACCCCGACGACGAGGAAGCTGCCGAAGGGCTGAAGGCGCGTCACCAGCACGGGAACGCCGAGCGCGCCGATGACGGCGGCGATCTGGAATACGGACGAGCTCGCGCCGGCCTGAGCGATCGTGAAACCGTTCTCGTCCATGAGGAGGGTCGGTAGCCAGGCGGTGACGCCGTAGTACGAGAAGCCCTGACTGGCGAAGGAGACAGCGAGCATGAGCACGGTGAGACTGCGCAACACGCGGGGCCGCGCGGAGGCGGTGCCGTCGCTCGACGGAGCCTCGGCCGCTGCTCGCACCGGCACGAACGCCCGGCGGCGGCCGATCGCGGTCACCCACGCCGCGAGCGCGAGCACGGAGAACAGCGACCAGGTCGCGAGGGCGAGCCGCCAACCGAACGCCTCCGCCAGCGGCGCGGTGCCGAGCGCGGTGATCGTCGAGCCGATGTTGAGCGATGCCGTGTACACCCCCGTCGTGAGGTTCACGCGTTCGGGTGAGACGTCGCGGCGGATCACGACCGGCACCACCACGTTGCCGATCGTGATGAACGCGCCGATCAGGAGGGTGCCGACGACCGTCGCGCCCACCTCGCCGGACGATCGCACGATCGTGCCCAGGGCGACGCCGACGACGCTGACAGTGATCGCTGCATCGGGCCCGACCCGTCCGATCACTCCGATCGCCAGCGGTGTCGCCAGGGCGAAGCAGAGCACCGGGATGCTCGTGAGCAGGCCGGCCTGCGTGGCGGACAGTGCGAGATCATCGCGGATCGCCTCGACGACGGGCGAGACGGCGACGATCGGTCCGCGTAGGACGCTGGCCACCAGCGCGATGGCCACCACGAGCAGCCAGGTCGCCGAGCGCCACGCGGGAGGTGGCGTTCCACGATCGGTCACACCACCACCGTAGGTCACGCGGCGGCGGGCGGCGTACGGTGGGAATCGTCGTCGGAAGGAGGGTGCCGTGCCGGGACTGCGTCCGAGCAACGTCATGCGGGTCGTGCGCGATCGGGCGACGGGAATCCCCCCTTGGAGTGCGGCGCTGGGTCATCGGCTCTGTGAGGAAGCCGACGACAGCGAGGCCGCCGTGCTCGCGCCGGGTGGAGCATGAACGAGCCTGAGTCCGACGGCGCTATCGCGGAGGAGGTCCGCGAGTTGTACAGCGCGTCGCGATCCGAGTTCGTCGCGGCACGCAACGCTCGTGCCGCGGAGCTCAAGGCGGACGGAGAAGCGGACCGGGCCGCCGTGGTCAAGGCCTACCCGAAGCCGAGCGCGGCGGCCGATGCCGCGAATCGGATCGCGCGAGAGGATCCGGAGATCCTCGACCGTGTTCTCGCGCTGGGGCGCGAATTCCGTTCAGCGCAGTCGAACGCCGATCGACCCGCATTGCGCGAGCTCGGAAGTCGACGCAATCGCTTGCTGCGGGATGTGGCTGCGAGGGTCGCGAGTCACGCGCCGGGTGATCGCCTCAGCGGCGCTGGTGCCGACGAATTGAAGCAGACGGTTCTGGCCGCGATCGCGGATGCTGCGGCGGCCGAAGCCTTTCGCAGCGGCCGGCTGGTGCGTGCCCTGAGCTCCGATGGACTCTCGCCGGTCGACCTCTCCGACGCGGTCGCGGGACCGTCGATCCCGTCGGCCCCCGCTTCGGCCGATGGGCCGGCGGCCGTGGATACCAGCCTCGAGCGGCGGCGCGCGAAGAAGGAGCTGGCCCGGGCGGAGGCGAAAGCGACGACCGCTGAGGATCGTGCTCGCGACGCCGAGAGCGCAGTGGACGAGGCCGAGGAGACGCTGCAGAGTCTGCGTCGACGACTCGCCGATGCGAGCGAGCGGCTCGAGGCGGCGCGGTCGGAGCGGGATCGGGCACGTGCGGAGAAAAGCGCCGCGACGGAGCGGCTGAGTGCTGCGCGCGCGGAGTGGGACCGCCTCTAGCCTCGGTCGCCGCTCGGTTCAGGTCCGGCTGACGACCTGAAGGAGAAGGGAACCGGCGACTCCGACGATGCCGAGCACGAGACCCGCCGTGGCCATTCCTCGCCGGACTCCCGTGGCCGTGCCGATACGGCGGCCACGCACGCCGAAGACGATCGCGAGGGCCGACGGCACGAGAATCGGATTGAGGAAGAGGCTGATGATGCCGAGAACCAGCGAAGCAACGGCGATGCCATTGCGTTCGTCGCCTCGGACCGGCCCGGTGTAGACCCCGGCCGGTGAAGCGTAGGGGGCCGAGACCTCAGAAGCCGGAGTCCCGTACGGCGGGATCGTGGTCGATGCGGAGCTGCTGCCGACGGCGCGACTGCTCGTGGTCCAGCTCGTCCCGTCCCAGTAGAGCTCGGCGTCGAGATCCGCGGGATGCGGGTACCAGCCGGCCGGCGGGGTCTGCGGAGCGGCGGAATTCGCATCTGACATGAGCAGAAGTCTAGGGCCGGCGCGCCGAGCACTGGCGCTCGGTTCCGCTGACTGGCTAGCCTGGCTCTGCACCCCCGCCTCGCTGATGATTCGGAACCCGGCCGCGTCACGTCGACGACGTCGGGTGCGCGAATACGAGGATACTGATGGGTGTTCGTCGTCGTCTCGTCCTAGCGAGCGCCGTCATCGCCGGAGTCGTGATCGCTTGCGCGATCATGCTCGATGGGCTCGATCCTGCGCGCCCGGGTGCCGAGCCGCCCGGCTCCGCGCCTGCGGGGGTCGCGACGTCCGGTGCCGCGCCGACGACGAGTTCGTCGTACGCGCCGAGCGCCGCCGGAGCGTCGCCGCGGGCTACGGCCGCGGACGTGCTGCCCGGCACTCCCGCCGCGATCGGATCCGTCGCCGATCCCGCCGATCCGCTCGAAGTCTCGGCGCCGACGCCGGCCGCCACGGGTCTGCCCGCATCCGCGCCCCGTGCCGCCCTCGTGGCGCGTCCTTTCCCCGCGGATGCGAGCGCCGACGGCGCGCTCGTCGCGGGATTCCCGGAGGTGATCCCCGTGCTGCCGGGGAGCGTGCTCGGCTCGAGCTCGATCACGACCGGGGGAACGGTCCTGCGCGCCGGCCTCACCGCGACGATCGACGCGAGTCCGGCCGAGATCAGTGCCGGCTACCGCGACGCTCTCGGCGCACGCGGTTTCGTCTTCGTGGACGTCCCGACAGCGGGCGACGGCGCATCGACCCTCTTCAGCTCGGGCAGCGACTCGATCGCACTGACGATCGAACCGACCGGTACGGCTCGGCTGAGCTACTCGGTGTTCGCCGTGCTGCACGCCGAGGGCTGATCGTGTACATCTCCCTCTCCGATCGACCCGGCGAGGACCACGGCACCGGCACTCGACCCTCGAAACGCCTTCCCGTCGCTCCCACCGTGATCGCCCTCGGCGTGGTCAGCCTGTTCACGGATGTCTCATCGGAATCGACGGCCGCCGTTCTGCCGCTCTACATTACCGCCGCGCTCGGTCTGTCGACCATCGCCTACGGCTTCCTCGACGGCCTGTATCAGGGCATCAGCGCGATCGTGCGCATCGGCGCGGGCTGGACCGCCGATCGAACGGACCGTTCCAAGGGCGTCGCCGTCGCCGGCTACGGGCTCTCGTTGCTCGCACGCATCGCGCTGCTGTTCGGCGGCGGCGGCGGCGGAGGCGGCGGCGCCGCGGCCGGTCTCGGGCTGGTGTCGTCCGTCGTCGCCGTGGACCGTATCGGCAAAGGTATTCGAACCGCTCCGCGAGACGCTCTCATCGTGGCCGCTGCGCCGGCCGACGCGTTGGCGCACTCGTTTGGAGTGCATCGTATGCTCGACACCGTCGGGGCGACGGTCGGTCCGTTGCTCGCTTTCGTGGTGCTGCTGCTCGTCCCCGACGGGTACATGACGGTGTTCGTGGTGTCGGTGGCGTTCGCGGCCCTCGGCGTCGTGGTGCTGCTGTTGTTCGTCCCCGATCTGCGCCGCCGCGCGGAGCCGGCCCCGCGCATCCGACAGCGGGTGAGGTTGCCGTGGCGGGAACTGCTTGCGCCCGCACCGCGACGGATGCTTCTCGCTGCGGGCCTGCTCGGATTGCTCACCGTGGGCGACGGCTTCGTCTACCTCGTACTGCAGAGCCGCGACGCGTTCGCGACCCAGTGGTTCCCACTTCTCTACGTGGGCACGAACGCCGCGTATCTCGCCCTGGCGATCCCGTTCGGTCGACTCGCCGACCGCTGGGGCCGGGTGCGGATGTTCGTGGCCGGGCACGGTGTGCTGCTGGCCGTGTACCTGCTGGCGGCGACACCGGCGTCCGGAGCGCCCGTCACGCTGCTGTGCCTCCTGCTGCTCGGCATCTTCTACGCTTCGACCGATGGAGTGCTCGCGGCCATCGCGGGCGGCAGCGTGCGACCCGAGCTCCGCGCGAGCGGGATCGCCGCAGCGCAGACGGTGGTGGCAGTGGCCCGGCTGATCGCCTCCGTCGGCTTCGGGGTGCTGTGGTTCGCGCTCGGCCGTGACGGGGCGATGCTCGCGATCGCCGGGGGACTCGTGCTCGGTCTGATCGGCGCGTTCCTCCTGCTGCGCGAGCGGCTTCGTCGTGCCGATGGCGGGATCCGGTGAGCGCTCGGCTGCGCTGGATCGTCGCGATCGCGTCGGCCGCGCTGTTGCTGGGAGGGGCTCTCGCCTACGGAGTCTCGGCGTTCGTGCGCTACCAGGAGCGCGGTTCGGCCGCGAGCGTCATTGCCGTGAGCACGGGCGCCCCGGGTGCGGGAGCGCGTGTCGTCTTCCGCAACACTGCCATCGGAGACGGCTACGGGCTGGTGGCGGAGGTGCCGCTGACGGACCCGTCCGGGCCGCGCAGTCTCACCGAGCAGGTGTGTGATCGGGTGTGGGCGACGGTCGAGCACCGGCTCTGCCTGCGCACGGATCGTGGCGTGCTGACGACCTTCGAGGCGGTGCTCACGGATGCCGGTGGCGCGACGATCCGGAGTTGGCCTCTGCCGGGCGTGCCCAGTCGGGCGAGGATCTCGGAAGGTGCGGGCCTGCTCGCGAGCACGGCCTTCGTCACAGGACACTCCTATGCGCCGACCACGTTCTCGACCGCGACGGTACTCGAAACGCTCACCGGGGACGCGGAGGCCCTGAGCCTCGAGGATTTCGCCTTCTCGGTCGCCGGTGAGCCGATGACCGCGGTGGACCGGAATTTCTGGGGCGTCACGTTCGCCGACGACGGCGAGACGTTCTACGCCACGGCGGCATCGGGAACGCGGACCTGGCTCGTTCGTGGCAGCATCGGCCGGCGGACGCTGACCGCGATCCACGACACCGCCGAGTGCCCGTCGCTGTCTCCCGACGGGACGCGCGTCGCCTACAAGAAGAACGTCGGCGACAGCGCGACTCCCGATTGGCGCATCGCGGTGCTCGATCTCGCGTCGAACAGCGAGACCGTTCTCGCCGAGAGCCGTAGCGTCGACGACCAGGTCGTCTGGCTCGACGCGGGCACGCTGATCTACGGGCTCGCGCGAGCCGACCAGCCCGGCGACAGCGATGTGTGGTCCATCCCGGCGCGTGCGGGCGCGGATCCGACCCTCTTCATCCCACACGCCTGGTCGCCGTCGGTGATCGCCGAGTGAGCGGCCGCGGAGGAGCGACATGCGGATCCTGACCTGCGTGCACACGATGGAGGTCGGCGGCAGCCAGATCAACGCCATCGAGATCGCCGGCGCCCTGGCCGCACTGGGGCACGAGGCGATCGTCTACGGTCCTCCCGGCGACCTCGTGCCCATGGTGGCGGAGCAGGGACTGCGCTTCATCGCCGCCCCGCCGAAGGGATCACGGCTGTCGTTGCGCAGCATGCGGCGGATGCGAGCCGTCGTGCGCGAACTCGGGATCGATGTCGTGCACGGCTACGAATGGTCGCCCACGATGGACGCGGCGTACGGGCCGTATCTGTTCGCCGGAACGCCGATCGTGGCGACGGTGCTTTCACCGATCGTGCCCGACTTCGTGCCGCGGTTCCCGCTCGTCGTCGGGGTCGTGGAGCTGGCGGAGGAGGAGAGCGCCCGTCGGCCGGAGGTCCACCTGATCGAGCCGCCGGTCGACACGGCACGCAACTCGCCGGCCGTCGATGTCGCGGCCGCGCGGGCGCGGTTCTCGCTGGAGCCGGACGACATCGCCGTGGTCACGGTCGCTCGGCTCGTCGAAGCGTTGAAGGGTGAGGGTCTGCGCACGGCGATCGAGGCGATCGGACGGCTCGGTTCCTCGGCGCGCTGTCGGCTGATCGTCGTCGGCGACGGCCCGCTCCGGGCAGAGTTGCAGGCGGCGGCGAATGCGGTGAACGTCGGCTCCGGGCGTCCGCTGGTCACGCTCACGGGCCAGTTGCTGGATCCCCGAGACGCCTATGCCGCGGCGGACATCGTGCTCGGCATGGGCAGCTCGGCCCTGAAGGGCATGGCGTTCGGCAAGCCGCTTGTCGTGCAAGGGGAAGGCGGGTTCTGGCGATTGCTGACGGCGGAGACACTGCCGTTCTTCCTCGACGGCGGTTGGTACGCCCGTGGCGACGGCGGCGACGGCGCCGCTGGACTGCTCGAGGTCTTGCAGCCGCTCGCGGCGGAGCCTGCGCGCTGGGCCTCCCTCGGAGCGCTGGGGCGCCAGGTCGTGACGGAGCGGTTCAGTCTCGAGGCCGCCGGACGGCGGCAGGTGGAAATCTACGAGGGAGTCGTGCGACGCCGTCGCGACGGGCTCGTCGCTCGGTTGCGGATGCTGGCGCATCCGACGCTGCGCTATGCGATCTTCCGCGCGGCTCTGGCGCGCCAGATGGTGGGGAGGGTGCTTCGTCGTCGGTGACGTCGGACGCCGCTGGGGCGATCGTGGATCACGGCGCCAATCGTGTGCTTCGGGCCCATTGCCTCCTCCACAGGGTGAGCTTCGGGGTGAGTTGTCCCGGATGCGGTCGAACGTGTGTTCTATGTCGGGGGTCCGTGGTGTCATATCCGTATGGAAGACACGAGTCACGAGCAGACACCCGAAGAGGTGCGCGACACGGTCCGGCAACACGGAGACCGCGCCGCGCACCTCTCGCGTGCTGCCGCGCCGACGCTTCTCGCGGGGCTAGAAGAGTTGCACGCCGGGTACCTCGTCGCCCGGAGCCGACCCGAACTTTTCGCCGCCGGGAAGCATATGGTGCGCGGGGATCTGCAAGAGCTGGTGGAGCGGTCGATCCGCGCCGAGTTCGCCGTCGCGCTGGGGGTGTCGGAGTGGGTCGCGTCGCGCGAGCTGGGTCGGGCGCAACTGCTGGTCGAGGATCTGCCGTTGACGCGTTCGGCGCTGGCGGATGCGCGGATGCGGTGGGATGCGGGGCAGGTCATCTGCGATGTCGCCGGCGGTCTGAATCGCTCCTGCCGTTCTGCGTTGGATGAACGGGCGGTCGAGCTCGCTGGCGAGTTGACGCCGGCGCAGTTGAAGAAGGCGTTGCAGCAGCTGCGCGAGATTCTGGACGAGACGCCGCTGAGCGAGCGCCACGCGGCAGCGAAGACGCGGCGGAATGTGTGGGTGACGCCGGAGCCGGACGGGATGGCGACCCTTTCCGCGTTGCTGCCTGCTCCGGTCGCGGTCGCAGCGTTCAACCGTCTGGATCGCATCGCCCATGCGGCGCGTGATCTGGAGGGTGAGGAGCGTTCCCTCGCACAGTTGCGGGCGGATGCGGCCGGCGATCTGCTGTGTGACGGTGACGTCGCCGGCACCACCCCGATCCACGACGACACCACCCCCGCACCCACGTTCGTGCGCGGCATCCGCGCCGAAGTGCGCCTCACTCTGCCCGCGACGACCGCGGCCGGGTTGGACGACGAGCACGGTCACCTCGATGGGTACGGCGTCATCGACGCCGACACGGCGCGCGAACTCGTCGCCGCGGGGGATGCGTTCTTCCGGGTGTTCACCGATCCGGTGACGTGCATGGTGACGAGTGTCGAGCGGATGCTGCGCACGCCGCCGAAGGCGATGCGGCTGTTCATCGAGTTGCGCGCCGACACGTGCATGTTCCCGGGATGCCTTCGCCCCGCGTCGAAGGCGGAGATGGATCACGCGATCGAGTGGCGCAACGGCGGCCACACCGCGACCAAGAACCTGCTGCCGTTATGCGTGTCGCACCATCACGTGCGTCACGGCGATCGGTGGACCTACATACCGCACACTG
Source organism: Microbacteriaceae bacterium VKM Ac-2855 (assembly GCA_013204985.1). Lineage (GTDB taxonomy): Bacteria > Actinomycetota > Actinomycetes > Actinomycetales > Microbacteriaceae > Rathayibacter. Next base: position 592,772 of record JABMLG010000001.1, on the reverse strand, counting down.
ACGGCACCGCCGACTGGACCACTCCCACCGGCCGCCACGTCACCACCCGCCCCGCTCCCGTGCCGGGAGCGAAACCGCCACCCCGCTTTATCGACACGCCTCCTCCGACATCGGGGCCACCGGAATCGATCTTCGACCCGCCTCCACCCGACCTCGGGCCGACACCTTTCCGATCGAAGGATTCGTCCAACGAAGTTCCGCGACCGCTGACGACGGCGCCAGCGGCGTCGCTCTCCGAGTCCGACAGCCGTCAGACCTCGGGGTCAGAACACGTGCACGACTCCGCGGCGCCCTCGGTGCTCCGGTGTTGAGATTTCTCGAACAGGCTGCACCCGGCCGGACGTCAGCGAGTGTGGCGGCGGTTGATCGTCGAGTCGGGCCGACCCCACCTCGGGTCGGCCCAGTCACTGGGTAGGAAGGAAGAAGACATCAACGAAGTAGTTCGTGTTGTTGTACGTCTGTGTCGGAGCGACACCTCCCGAGCCGTAGCGGTAGAGGCCGTTCGGAGCGGCGGCGGTCGTCAGCGGCCCCGACGTGACCGGGGAGGCGAGACCGTTGGAGGTGTAGGCGTAGTACCCGTTCGGGGCGAGGTACGACACGGTGTAGCGCGCGCCCGCCGTCAGCGGAACGGGTGTCGCGAACGTCGCCGTCTGCCATCCGCTCGCCGTCTCGTTCGTGAACGTCACCTGACCGACGCGGACGCCCGCGGCGTTCCACAGCGAGCCGACATGCGTTCCCGTGTTCCGGGTGCCCTTGTAGAACGCGATACCGGTGGCGTTACCCGCGACCGACGCGGTGAACGCCACGCCCAGCTCCACCGAGGAGGAGTCCGCGGCGGTATCGGAGGTCGGGACTGCGCCGGCGAACAGGCGGGAGCCCGTCGGGGTCGGCGTCGGGGTCGGCGTCGGAGTCGGTGTGGGGGTCGGGGTCGGGGTCGGGGTGCTCGTCGAACTGAACACCACATCGACGAGGTAACTCGTCGTCGAACGCTCATTCGCGAATCCGCCGCTGTAGCTGTAAGCGCCGGAATCGCTGTCGGTGAGCAGCGGACCTCGGGAGCCGCCGGGGCCGAAGCCGTTCACGGTTGCGGAGTAGCTTCCCGTCGGGGTGGTGTACGCCGCGATGTACTCGACTCCGCCGGCGATGTTCACCGGCGAGGAGAACATGACGGTCTGCCATCCCGCGGCGCTCTCCGCCGTGAACGTGGCCCGTGCGAGCTCGACACCCGCCATGGTCGAGAGCGTCCCCACGTGAGTGCCGGTGTTGCCTGCGCTCTTGTAGAAGCGGAGTCCCGAGACCGTGCCGCTGCCGGTGGCCGCGAATCGGACGCCGAGGGTCAAGGGCACACCCTCCGCGACCTGAGCCACGCCGGGCGTGGTCGAGTCGTCGTACAGGCTGCACGGGCAGACGCCGACGACGGCGTTCGGCCGCTGGGTCGTGAAGCCCCAGCTGCCGCCGGCAGTGACGGTTCCGCCGGTCGTCGCTGTGGCCGAGAGGGTCGCGGTGTAGCCGGTGGCGGCGGACAGCGATGCACTCGGCGTGAAAGTCGCCGTCCGCGTCGAAGCGACGTAGGCGGTGGTTCCGGCCACGGTCGCGCCGGCGGCCGACCTGACCGTCAAGACCACCGTCGAGGCGGTGACGGCCTTCGAGAAGACGCCCGAGATCGTGGTGCTCGGCGCGACGCTCGAAGAACCGGCCAGCGGACGCTGCGACGCGACGGTGAGCGGCGTGGCATCGACGGTGTCGAACACGGCATCGACGTAGTAGTTGCCCATCCGATAGCTGTCGCTCGGGAAGCCGCCCGTGGTGGTGTAGACCCCCGCCGGATCGGCTCCGAAACCGCCCGCGACCGTAAGCGGGGCAGAGGTGTAGCCCGCGCTGGCCCAGAAGTACTCGGCCGCGGGATACCGGCCGCGGCTCGCCGTGTAGGACACGACGTAGGTGCTGCCGGCCGTGACCGCGACCGGGGTGGCGAACGAGGCGGTCTGCCATCCGCTCGCGGTCTCGTTCGCGAAAGTGACGCCGGCCAACTGCTGTCGGTCGCTGCTCCAGAGTGCGCCGGTGTGGGTGCCGGTGTTCGCCGTGCTCTTGTAGAAGCGCACGCCGCGGATGAAGCCGTCGATCGTCGGCGTGAAGCGCAGACCGAGTGTGACGGAGTCGGTGTCACCCGAGTCCGCCTTCTTCGGTACTTCGGCGCCGAAGACGGTCGCGGTGCCGGTGATGGTCAGCGCACGGGTCACGGCGGCACCGATGTTCGCCGAGTCGTCCATCGCGCGCACGCGAACGGACCCGGCGCCGGATCCGTGGAGGACGTACGAGTAGCTCCACGAGGTGGTGCCGGACGCGGCGTGCCACGTGGCCCCCGCATCCGTCGACACCTCGACCCCGGCGACCTTGCCCGCCGCGTCGCTCGCCGTACCGGCGACCGAGACGATCGCCCCGTTCGCGATGCTCGCGTTCGCGGCCGGAGCCGTCACGGTGACCGTCGGAGCGGTCGTGTCGGTGCTCTTCGTCGCCGCGACCAGCGGAGACATCAGGGTGCCGGGCTGCACGCCCATGTCGGCGAACAGATTGACCTGCGCCTGCTGCATCCGCACGTCCGCTGCCGCGCCGTTGCCGTCGTGCTCCGCGTCGAGCCCCCACGACCACTGGATGGAGGCCGCCGAGAAGACGAGTGCGCCGCTCGCCGCCCTGTACAGCGTGAGATTGTGCCGGGTCGTACCCGCCGTGACCACGTTGCCGAAGTCCTGCAGGTACTCCGGCACCGCACCGTTCGTCGTCGAGAGCCGCACCAGGCCGGGCGGGCGCGAACCGTTGTCGACGTCCTCATTCGATTCGTAGCCGATCGTGTGCGCCGCGAGTGTTGCGGTCGCACCGGTTGCGAGGCTCGCCAGGCTCGTGTTGCGCCAGAGCCGGAGCTTCCCCTCCACCGCGCTCACCTGCACGGCGAGGTCGGAGTAGTTGACCATGTACTGCGTTCCGGACAACGCGTTCTCGGGCCGACCGCCGCCGTTGGCGACCGAGGCGAACCGTGGATCGCGCCACGTCGCCGTCGATTCGGGCAGCGGATCGATCTTCGCGTTCGCCCAGGTCTCCTTGTACGTGACGAGGGTGCGGTACGCCGTTCCGGTCGTCGCGGAGGGCTCGTAGCGCGTGCGCCAATAGCCCTCGTTGCCCGCGAGGAACTGCAGATTCACGCCGGCGTCGCGAGCCGCCGTGACGTTCGCGCGCTGCGCCCCCGACCAGTACTCGTCGTGACCGACCGAGAGGAAGACCTTGTGCTGCGTCAGCCGCGAACCGAAGCGGTCCGTGTCGACCCCGCTGAAGTAGCTGACGTCGTAACCGTTGCGCTCGAGGAACCGCACCAACGGGTACTCGGAGGAGAAGAAGAAGTCGCGGCCGAGATTGTCGCCGCGCGTCATCACGGGGCGGTTGTAGCTGATCTTGTAGGCGCGCCCGTTCGCGCCGCCCTGATAGAAGTCCGAACCGCCGTAGGTGTTGTACGCCTGCCAGGTCGGATCCGAGGTCTGGAACAGCACCGCCGAGGTGCTCGCGACATCACGGACCACGAAGGTGATGTGGCTGCGGCCACCGTCGTCGCCGCGCTCCAGAACGGCGAGATAGACACCGGACACGGCAGTCGCCGGCACGTTCCAGCTCGCCGACACCGCCCACGTGCCGCAGTCGTACAGTTCCGACGTCAGATCGGAGACGCACTGCGGCTGATTCTGCGGCAGCGCGACGCTCGGAGTCACGGTGTCGATGAGGCGCGCCCCGAGACCGCCGTACCAACCGGTGCGATAGATGCCGATCGTGTAGGCGCTCGCATCCGTGTCGATCTTGAAGTCGATGCGCTGGCCGACATTGACGCTGACATCGGTGGAGAAGCCCTGGATCGAGGTGTCGCCGGCGCCGAAGACGTCCCAGTCGGCCGGATCCGCTCCCGGCTGCGCGTTCTCGCACACGATCGCGTTCATGGCCGGCGTGCACGCCGTGGCCGCGCTCGCCGCGGGCACGACCGTTCCCACGATCGCCAGCAGCAGCGCGCTGAAGAGCGCGACGAGCGGTATCCGTCGCGAGCGCATCCGCCATTGCGCGCGGATGCGCGCTCCAGCAGACTGCGGCGCATGGACAACAGTGTTCCCCCGGGGCTCGCCCCCGCGCGCATCGCGGACTCCGCGGATGTGGACGACCGCGCCGCCATCGGAGACGGCACCCTCATCTGGCACCTCGCGCAGGTGCGTGAGGAGGCCCGCGTCGGCCTCGAGTGCATCATCGGCCGAGGCGCGTACATCGGCCCCGGCGTCGTCGTCGGCGACCGGTGCAAGATCCAGAACCACGCGCTCGTCTACGAGCCGGCCGTGCTGGAGGACGGCGTCTTCGTCGGTCCCGCCGTCGTTTTCACCAATGACGTGCTGCCCCGCGCCGTCACGCCCGACGGCTCGCTCAAAACGGCCGCCGACTGGCACGCCGTCGGTGTCGTCGTTCGCACGGGGGCGGCCATCGGCGCCCGTGCCGTGTGCATCGCTCCGGTCGAGATCGGCGCGTGGTCCATGGTGGCCGCTGGAGCGGTCGTCACGAAGGACGTGGCCCCCTACGCCCTCGTCGCCGGTGTACCCGCTCGGCGCATCGGCTGGGTCGGCCGAGCCGGGGCTCGACTGGTGCCCACCGATGACGACGGCGGATTCGTCTGCCCCGAGACCGGCGAGCGGTACCGGGAGGTTTCTGGGAGTCTCGTGCTCGGACATTAGCGGCGGCCTTTCGTGCGGGTGAGAGCGGCGGGCGCGCCCGGAGCGTGACCTTCTGGACGCGGTTCTTCGACGGGCGCGGGAAGCGTCGGGGCTGCGGCGCGGGCTGACGTGCGTCGGGTACGTGTGGAGCCGCCTCCGGCGGGTGGTTCTCGGCGGCGGCGCGCCGATTCGGGGAGGGAGGTGCTCTGGGCCTGCTGCGCTCGACGGACCTCGCGAGCGTTGTCGATCGCCCGCGCGACCGACACGGCTCCGAACAGCAGCACGAAGCCGCCGGCGGCGACGATGATCAGCGCCCGCAGCCGGTTGGACACCTGTTCGGTAGCCCGATCGGGTTCCTCGACCTGCAGCGCGGTGTACAGGTACTCCTCGGACGCCCCGTTGACGGTCTGCATCGCGTGCAGTTCGTCGACGAGCAACGCTCCGACCGCTTCCGTTGTCGCTATCGAACCCTTCGCGGTCGGTGCATCGCTGGTGATGGTGAGCACGAGACCCTGCCCCGACCAGTCGCTGCGTGTGACGGCGTACGTCGTGCTCAGACCGCGCTCGTCCAGCGCCTCGACCGTCTTGTCGGAGTTGAGCTTGCTCACGAGCACCTGAGCGGCGAGCGAGTTGTCGGAGGAGCGCAGGTACGGATTATCGGGATTCAGCGCCTCGAGCGCGGGATCCTTCTCGATCTGCAGCGCGGTCGGCACAGCCGGGTTGACCAGGGCGTAAGTCGCGGTGGACTCGTAGCTGCGGGCGGAGAAGAAGAACACGTACGCGCCGACGATGGCGGTGAGGGCGAACACCGAGAAGGCGATCAATCGGTGGTTCCAGAGAGTGCGGAGGACGGAGATCGGGTCCACGTCGGGATCACCTTTCTGTCGGTGGCCGGGAGGAGGGGTCCCCGGCGACATCAAGCCGGGGTTGCGACGCGCTTGGTCGTGACGCGCGGGTTCGTGACGCGTGTGGTCGCGGCGAATGGTGGCGGTGGGGGTGACGGGTGCGCGCTTTCACGCGCAGGCGCGACTGTCGGTGCCCGGCCAGCTCCTCCTTGACGAGGATCCACACGGAACCGGCCAGGCCGAGGACGAACGGGTACAGCAGGGCGAAGACCGGGAAGGCCATCGAGTCGAAGGTGGCGGAGCAGACCGCCGAGACGGCGCAGCCGGAGGCGACGGCTCCCGCGAGACTGCGCAGCCGGGGTTCGCGAGCGTACTGTGCGGCGATGAGGGCGAAGACCGCCGGAACGCACAGGTAGGCGATCACGCAGGCCGCGCCGATCACGCCCAGGCAGATGGCGGCGTTCAGGTACTGGTTGTCGAGGATGTATTTCGCGTTGACCGGGAGGTAGGTCGCTGGTCCGGTGCCGAAGAACGGATGCTCAAGAACCAGCGCTGCGACGCGCGGATAGTTGTCGAGACGGTTCGTGATCGAGGAGTCGCTGGTGCCGGCGGTCACCGAGCCGGTGAGCGTGCCGATGAGTCCGGGGGTGGTCAGGAACAACCCCGCGACGGCGGCTGGGATCGCGAGCAGCGCCCACCGGCGGGCGACCGTGGGCAGGAAGCCGACGCTGAGCACGGCGGCGAGCAGGAGAGCGATCAGCCCGGAGCGCGAAACGGTCGCCGCGTTCGCCACGAGCAGCACGATCGGGATCGACCACCGGAACCACGCGCGCCGCTTGCGGTCGTACAGGGCGCGCCACACCGACAGGGGCAGGATGATCGCCGTGACGACGGCGAGTTCGATCGGGTGGTAGGTCGTGCCGGCTACGCGGGTCAGGCCGTCGCGCACCTGGAAGGGTGTGCTGCCGCCGTTGTTCTCGAAGCCCCACATCGCGCCGCGGATGAGATCGACGGGGTTCAGCCCGGTGGTGAACTGCACGACCGCGACGATCGAGCAGAGGAAGGCGCCGAACGTCAAGGCGCGCACCAGCACCATCGCGTCGTCCAGCGTGCGCACCGAGTCACTCGCGACCAGGGTGATCCCGGCGCCCGCGACGAGCAGCAGCAGCCACCGATCGGCGCTGGCTTGACCGATCGGCAGGATCGGGATCGTCATACCGCTGACGTAGAGCGCGTAGGAGACGCAGCTGACCAGGAAGAGGAGCGCGATGGCGACCCTCGCCGGGTGCCGCCGAGCGATCGGATCGTGCAGGCCGAACAGAGACGAACCCAGCCACGCCACCGCGAGCAGCAGCGCGAGCATCATGCCCACGTAACCCGTGGCGCCGAGTGGCGCGAACACCTGATCCGCGGGCAGGACGAGCAGCGTCACGGCCGTGGCGCGCAGCAACCACGGTGGCCCGCCGACCTGTCGCGTCCCGCTCGCGATCGTCATCTCAGATCTCCCGCGCCGATCGAGCTCCACGCGGTTCGACCCCGGCCTGTACCGCAGTCCGTACCGCAGTCCGTACCGCCGTCGGTACCGCCGTCGATTCCACCGTGGGTTTCGCCCTCGCCACCAGCGCGAACACCGTGTAGATCGTCGCGTCGAACCACTGCACCGGCGTGCGCGTGGTGACGAACAACTCACGGAGGGTGCGTGCGGCCGTGGGAGCGGCCGCTGCTCCACCGGCGGCGAGCACGTCGGCGATCTCGGTCGAATCGCGGCGGATGCGTTGCAGCGCGAGCGTGAGTTCTCGGGCGCTGCGAGGGGCGCGCACCACAACGGGAGCACAGCCGACCACGCCGCGCTCGCGTTCCGTGAAACGACCGTGCACGAACACGTCGTCGGTGTGCACCGCGGGGAACGCCCCGAAGCGAGCGCGACCCTCTGCGCTGACCGCGTAGCCGCCGCCGCTCCACAGCGCGGTCGCCGGGGCGGACATCCGTCGACGCGCGCGGTAGTAGGCGCGCACGAGCGGGCTGGCCCCTACCGTGTCGTAGACCACGGCGGCCCGGGCCGCGAGGAGCCCGCCGTGTTCGAGAGCCGAGAAGACGCTCCAGAGCGACTCGGTCGGCATCTCGACGTCCGCGTCCAGGTAGAGTCGCGGCCATCGGCCGGCGTGCGCATCGCCCACGTTCAGGGCGACAGGCTTGGAGGCTTCGGCGATCTCGACGACGCGCACACCGGTGAATCCGCGGGCGATCTCGGCGGTGCGATCGGTGCAGCCGTTGCAGACGACGACCACTTCGATGGTGCCGTCCGCGGCGAGCGCGGCGAGCGGAGCGAGAGCGCGCGCGATCCGGTCCTGCTCCTGGAAGGCCGGAATCACCACCGATCCACCCGGATGCCGGGACGGCTGCCCGGCGGGTACCGATGCGGGGACGGCGGCCGGGAGACGGCGCCAGCGCCGTTCGTCCGCGACGGCGACGGCCGCTCGGCGGTGACTCGCGCCCACGGCCCCCGGCAGCACTCCGCGAGCCGCCTCCGCCGTGGTCACGACGGCGCGGTAGCCGGCCGTGTAGACGCCGGAGTGGTGCTTCGCGATATAGCGCACGCGATTCACCGCCATGAGCTCGGCCAGTTCCGCGGGCCCTCCGGAGCCGCCGCCGGTGTGCACGACCTCGGCGGCCGGCTCGAACCAGATGTCGGCGCCGAGCGTGCGAGCGCGGCGGAAGAAGTCCACCTCTTCGGAGTAGAGGAAGAAGCGCTCGTCCCAGTCGCCGATCCGCGCCGCGACCACGGGGTCGATCAAGAGCGCGGCACCGGTGGCCCAATCGATCGGATGCGCGTGTCGGTAGCTCTCGGCTGTGCGGTCGGTCTCGGCGAGCCACGGGGGCCGCTCCGGCATCCGGTCGCCGAGGATCGCCTCGCCGAGCGCGTTCAACCGCGTCGGCTCCCACCGCAGCGAGCGGGTGATGACACCGTCGTCGCTGCGGATCAGCGGGACGACGACTCCGGCCTCCGACCCGTCCATCCGGTCGAGCATCCGTGCGATCGCGCCCGGGCTGACCGTGAGATCGGGATTGAGCACGAGCAGGGTCTCCTCGGGCCCCGCGAGCCGACGGGCACGATTGATACCCCCCGCGTAGCCGAGATTGCCGCCCGCAGCGACCGCGGTGACGTCGGTGTGACGGCGGACGAGATCGAGTGTGCCGTCGGTCGAGTCGTTGTCGACGACGATGACGCGCAGCATGGTCACCGTCGCCTCGGCGCGCAGGCTCAGGAGAAGTCGATCGATCGAGTCGGCGTTGTTGAAGCTGACGATGATGACGGCGACCTCGGCTTGCGCGTCCGGATCGATGACGAAGGTGCCGGTGCTCCCGGGTGTGACGGTCGGGCGCACGACCGCGTGCGCGGCCGCGTGCACCGGTGCGAGCCGGTTCGGCTCGAGCGCGCTGTGCATCCGCAACCGGCCGTAGGCGACCGGGCCGTCGACGAGGTAGCGACGGGCCAGTCGGCGCGGCTCGAGGGCGAGTCGCCAGGCCCACTCGAGACCGTGGGTCGCGATCCACCGAGGTGCTCGGCGCACCGAACCGCCGAGGAAGTCGACGGCCGCACCGAAAGCGAGGAGGACGTGCGCCCCGGTCGCGGCACCGTACTCGTTGATCCAGAGCTCCTGCCGCGGCTTCCCGAATCCGACGACCAGCAGCTCGGCCGAGCTCTCGGCGATCTCGGCCGCGAGAGCGCGGTTGTACGCATCATCCGTCAGCTGCTCGCGATCGGGCGACCACATCCCCGCGATCACCAGATCGGGCCGCTGTTCGGCCAGCCGTGCTCGGAGATTGTCCTGGGCGTCGACACTGCCGCCCAGCACCGCGACCCGGAGGCCGAGGCGGTCAGCGTGGTCGAAGATCGGGTCGATGAGATCGCTGCCGGCCAGTCGGGGCCACGCCTTGCCGGTGAGTCGACGCGCGTGCACCGCCAGCGGGCTCCCGTCGATCAGGTGCAGCCACTGCACCGCCGTCCGTTCGGTGCCGGCCGGTGCGAGCACCCCTTCGACCGCCGCGGGGTCGACGGAACGCACTCCCGACGGCTCGTCGCGACGTTCCCCTCCGTGCTCTTCCAACACGTGGGCCCAGCGTCCACCGGCACCGAAATGCGTGAGGTGATCGACATTGGCCGAGAGCACGCCGAGGGGAGGGCCGTCGTGACGGGCGGCGTGTTCCGCGATCAGGGCGACGGCCTCGTCGCGTTCGTACAGGTCCACGGGGGTGCCGCCGAGGGTGATCCGTCGGCTGTCGAGAAGGGTCACGAGCGCGTCTCCGATCGGATCGTGCCCGTCGATCGGGCCCTGAGGTGTCGCGGGCTCGGCTCGAGCTCGTCGTCGATCACGCGTGCCACGATCTCGGCGGCGGGAGCCCAGCCGGAGCGGACCATCGCGGCGCAACGGATCGGGCGAGCGGCATCCGTGCGCTCGACGACGTCGGCGAGGGCGTCGGCGATGGCTCCCGGGGTGGCGAGGGCCCAGCGGGCCTCCGGATGGGGCAGGTCGGCGCGCGCGTCGGGGGAGTCGTTCACCACGGCGACGGCGCCGCACGCGAGAAGCTCCTCGGCGACGAGGGAGATGTTGGTGAACGAGAGCGCGATGCCGGCGAGTGCCCCGTTATAGAGCGTGGCCAGCTCGGCCGGGCGCAGCATCCCGTGCTGGACGACGGGGATCGACCAGTCGGCGACGCGAGCGCCGTAGAGGTGGATCGGCTGCTCGGGATGCCGCTCGTGGAACAGCTCGAGTGCCTTCTTGCCGAGGAGGTACCCCCGGCGGTCGGAGCTCGGCTTCGCGTAGAAGACCACCCCGGCACGCGGTCCGTTCGGGTTCTCGAGCGCGTAGGTAGCGGTGTCGCAGCCGAACGGCGCCTCATCGACATCGACGCCGAGATCACGGAGGTGACCCGCGACCATGGCGCCCAGTGCGATGGTGCGGAAGCCGAAGCGGTAGCTGTCCTCGGCGAGCGCCGCGAGAGTGCCGCGGGGATGGAACAGCGGTTCGTAGTCCTGCACGAACGCGAGCCGCGCCATCGGCGCCGTGCCGTGCGTCGCGAGCACGTGCGCGGTCTCCCACGAGGTCGCAACGCACGCGTCCACGCCGCTGATCCCGGCCTCGACGTCGCGGAACTCGACGTCCAGCCAAGGCCAGGCGGCGCGGATGATTCCGCGCCGCGTCTCGAAATCGGCCGCGTGCCGGTCGTAGAGGAACAACGTGCACGCGTGGCCGCGTTCGACCAGGCTCTGCACCATCCGGAACAGCGTGGTGTGGCCACCCGATCCGGCGTCGGCTGGAGTGCAGATGAAGCCGAGGCGCGCGCCGGCCGCTCCCGGCCGAGGTGACGGCGGCAGAGTGAGGCGCGTCGAGTCGGCGATGTCGTGTTCGAGGATCGGGAAATCGAGCGCTGCGGCACCGAGACGATCGGAGAGCCGACGGACCAGGCGCTGGGCGACGTCGCGGCCGCCGCTGCGTCGCAGCCGGCGCAGGAGGGCGAGGGAGGCGTTCATCGGAACAGTCCCGTCGTCTCCCAGGCGCGCCAACTGCGATCGCTCCGGAGTCGCCGCACGACCCGCTCGACGAGGAAACGGGGATCGGTCTGCGTCCAGCGCTCGCCGAGCCGCTTTCGCGACTGCCACCGTCGCCACTCGGGCAACTCGCGCGCCCGCCCGCAGGTCGCCAGCGCGAAGGCCTCGTAACCTGATGCCTCCGCCGGGCCGCAGTGACCACCGTCGAGCAGTTGGCACGCCTTCTCGAGCGCCCCGGCCGCGAGGGCGCGTTCCGCTTCGGCGCGAAGGCTCGCCGCGTGTTCGAGGTAGGGCGTGCGCAGATCGAAGAACGTGACGAAGGCGCGTCGACGCTCGAAGAGGTCGATCAGCGGCGTCGCATTCTCGGCGGAGCGGGATCCGGGGTGCTCCCGGTGCCACGCCTGGTCGACACCCTGCACATAGGCCACATCACCCACCGAGGCGACCCGCATCCACCATTCCATGTCGTAGGTGTGCGGCAGGGGGCTCGGTCCGCCGACCTCGTCGACGGCGGAGCGGCGCAGCAGGACTTCGCAGGACGTGATCACGTTCAGCCCCGTGCGGCAGCGGTCGGCCAGCCAGTCGGTTCCGCGGAAGAGCAGGATGCCGGAGGCGTCGGTGCGAGGGGTGGGCGGCGTCGGCCCCGAGTAGTGCAGCGGATGCCCGTAGACGAGCGAGACGGACGGATGCGCTCGAGCCACGGCGACGGCGCGCGCGAGGGCACCGGGTGTGACCAGGTCGTCCGCGTCGAGGTACCAGAGGAACTCGCCCGTTGCGACCTCGAGCGCGGCGTTCACCGCGGCCACCGGCCCACGGTTGACCGCACTGGCGATGACGGCGACCCTCGGATCCGCAGCGGCGATGCGGCGAGCGACGGCGAGACCGTCGTCGTTCGAGTGGTCGTCGACGATGACCAGCTGTACCTGCACGCCTTCTTGCGACAGAACGCTCGCGGCGGCCTCCTCGAGGTAGCGGGCGTAGTCGTACAGGGGCATCAGCACCGAGACGCTCGCCGACGCGTTCGCGGCGGAGGGCATGGGCAGCCGCCGGGCGATCACGTGCGCGTTCATGCGCCCACCGCCGCCGCGAAGGGAACCCTGGCTCCGAGGACGGCGCTCAGGTTATCGGCCACGTATTCCTGTTGCGGCCGTGTGATGCCGGGGAACATCGGCAGCGAGAGGATCCGCCGAGCTTGACTCTCGGCCCGGGGGAGCGTGCGCTGAGTGGGGGAGGCGAAGGCGGCGAGACGGTGGATCGGGGTGGGGTAGTGCACGCCCGTGCCGATACCCGCGGCCGCGAGTGCGTCGTGCATCCGATCGCGATCATCGAGTCGGATGACGTACAAGTGGAAGACGTGTTCGTTCTCGATCGCCGTCCGCGGCAGTTCCACGCCCGGCACGTCGCCCAGCAATTCGGCGTAGTACTCGGCCGCGGCGCGCCGCTCGTCGTTCCAGCGATCGAGCTGCTCCAGCTTGACGGCCAGAATGGCGGCCTGCAGACCGTCGAGCCGAGAATTGGTGCCGACGATGCGGTGCTCGTAGCGGGCGATGCCGCCGTGGTTGCGCAGCATCCGTACGCGATCCGCGATCTCGGCGTCGGGGGTCAGCACCGCGCCGCCGTCGCCGTAGGCGCCGAGGTTCTTACCCGGGTAGAAGCTCGTGCCGGCGACATCGCCGAGCGAGCCAGCCCGTGCCCAGTTGCGTCGGGCTCCCTGCGCCTGGGCCGCATCCTCCACCACGATCACCTCGGGGCCGAGCGCCTCGCGCAGCAGCTCGATCGGTGCGCACTGACCGTAGAGGTGCACCGCCATCACCGCCCGGGTCCGCAGGGTCCGTGCCCGGACCGCGTCCTCCACGTCGATCAGTCCGTCGTCGTCGCAGTCCACGAACACGGGCACCCCGCCGGCGCGGACGACGCCTTCGGCGGTGGCCACGAAGCTGTTCGCCGGGACGAGCACGTCATCGCCCGGACGCAGGCCGGCGGCACGGAGCGCGAGTTCGAGCGCGTCCGTTCCGTTGCCGACGCCGATCGCGTGCGGCACTCCGCAGTAATCGGCGAAGGAGCGCTCGAAGGCATCGACCTCGTGGCCGAGCACGTAGGCGCTGTCGTCCAGCACCCGTTCGATGGCGGAGCGGATCCGATGCTCGACGCGGCGATGCAGCAGTGCCAGGTCGGCGAAAGGGACGACCGTCGGCGCCGCCGCGACGGCGGCGTGGGTAAGAGGTGCGCGTGCGGAGCTCATGGAAGGGTCCTTCCGAGGGAGGTGGGAACGGGATCGGATGCAGGGACTGGGGTGTCGAGGGAACCGTCGAGCGCGTCGTCGAGCGGCTCACCGGACGCGGCGGTGGGGCCGAGGGCGGCGGGTTGGAGGGCGGTGGGGCGGAGGGCGGTGAGGGTGCGGAGACGACGGCGCCACCACGGCAGGAGCAGAAGCAGGTAGAGCCCGCCGGCGCCGACGCCGCCGACCATCAGCGTCAGCCACGCGCTGGGTGCGTTCAGCAGCGCGGGCACGGCTGCCGCGACCGCGGCGGCGGGGATCACGGCGAGGACGGGTGGCCAGAGCGCACCGAGAAGCGGAGCCAGGCGGTGACCGTCGCGTCGGAACGCCAGCAGGTAGAGCGGCAGCACGACGACGGCGGCCGCGGCGACGTGTGCCCACGCCGCACCGGTGAAGCCCCACACCGCGGTCGCGGGGATGAGCACGGCCATCAGACCCACCAGCCAGGCGGCCTGAACCGCCGCGACGGCACCGGCAGCGCCGTCGGCGAGCAGAGCCGAAGCGAAGAGGTCGAAGACGACGCGGAGAGCGCCGACGAGACCCAGACCGGCCAAGGCGGAGGCGGCGGGCAGCCAGACCGTGCCGTAGACGACCGACACGAGCGGCTCGGCCAGAACCGCGAGAGCGACGCCGAGCGGCAGGGCCAGCGCCCAGGTGACCCCGAGAGCCGCGGGCAGCGCCTGCTGCGCGACGGAGCGGGAGCGCGCGAACGCGGGAAGGGCGACGGAGCGCACCACCTGTCCGAGGGCGGTCATCGGCCACGTCGACACGTTGAAGGCGAGGACGTAGAAGCCGAGCGCGACCGGATCGGCGAGAGCGGCGACGACGATCTTGTCGGAGCCCAGCACGGCCCACGAGAGCAGGTTGGCGCCGGCCACCGGCAGCCCGAACCGCAGCACCGACGGCAGCAGCGAGCGGTCCAGCCCCAGGCGCGGGGCCACCCCGGCGAGCAGGAACTGCAGCACGAGTGCCGCAGACATCGCGCACAGCCGACCGATAGCGAGCGAGATGACACCGGCGCCGACGGCGAGCAGCGCGAGGGTGACGGCCGTCGACACGGTGAAGTCGACGAGCGCGACGAAGAAGAGGCGGCGCTGATCGAAGCGCCGCTGGAGGAGTGCGAGAGGCACGACGCCTGCCCCCGCGAGCAGAAGGGTCGGTGCGAGCGCGGCGAGTACACCGGTCGAGGCGGGGCTGCCGAGCAGCTCGGCGACCGGGGCCGCCGCAGCGAGCATCGCGACCATGAGCAGGAAGCCGGCGGTCAGACCGAGGCTCGCAACGGTCGGCGCACGTCGCTCGGCGTCCTCGGCGCGCACGAGATCGGCACTCAGGCCCAGGTCGGCCAGTGTCATCAACACTGCTTGCACGCTGAGCGCCAGCGCGTAGACGCCGAACTGTTCGGGTGTCAGCAGTCGTGCCAGCAGGATGCCCAATGCCAGCGATCCCACTCGGATCACGACGGTGTTGAGGGCGCTCCACGCCAGGCCGCGCCGGATCATCGCCGGTTCCCGCCGACGGGTGTGTGAGCTGCGGCGGGCACACCGATCCACGTCTCTCCGGCCGGCTGATCACGCAGCAGGACGGCGCCCATCCCGAGCGTCGACCGGGCGCCGATCCGCACCCTCTCGCGAACGCACGATCGCATGCCGAGGTAGGCCTCTTCGCCCACCCGGACTCCGCCGCCGAGGGTGACCCCGGCGCAGAGCGTGACGAACGAGTCGATCCGATTGCCGTGGGTCAACGTCACGTTCGGCATCGCGACCACGTGGCGGCCGAGCACGACATCCGCCGTCATGACCACTCCCGCGAAGACGATGCTGCCCACGCCCACGTGCACGGTTCGCGGCACCTGTACGAGCGGATGGATCAGTCGCGCATAGCGGGCATCCGGCACGCCGGCCGCGGCGAGGCGTGCCGCGATGCGCGCTCGGGTGCTGCCGTGGCCGACGCAGATCAGCAGCTTCGCCGAGGGATGGTGCGTGATCGTGTCGAGCCCCCCGATCACCCCGACGCCGTCGATCGTGCTGCCCCACCGACTCTCGACGTCGTCGACCACGCCGACCAGGCGGTGGCTGCGACTGGCGGCGAGGATCGCGAGCGCCTCGCGGGCGAGCCCGCTCGCGCCGACGAGGAGGAGTTCAGACACGGGCGACGGCTCCGATCGTTCGAGGCGCGGCGGCGCGCAGCACGGTCGCGATCACGTGGGACTGCTGGACCCAGGTCATCGCGTGGAAGAGGGGGAGAATGAGGGTGTTCGCCGTCAGGTGCTCGGTCACGTCGAGCGAAGCGTCGCCGGTGTCGCGGTCGCGGTAGGCCGGCTGCAGATGCGCGGCCATGATGCCGCGACGTGCCGACACGCCGTTCTCGGCCAGGGCGAGCAGCAGCTCGTCCCGCGATCGGCCGAAGTCGGGCCCGACCTCCACCCAGTACGACTGGAAGTTGCTGGTGCCGCAGGCAGGATCGGCGACGGCACGCAGCCCGGGCACATCGGCGAACGCAGCCGTGTAACGGGCGGCCAGTTCGCGACGACGACGGATGAACCCGGGCAGCTTGCTCAGCTGCACCAGCCCGATCGCAGCCTGCAGATCCGTCATCCGGAAGTTGAAGCCGATCTCGTCGTACCGTTCGGCGGGCGCCAGCACGCTCGCGTGTCGATCCGCGGCCGAGACGGACATCGCGTGCTCGCGCAAGGTGCGTACGCGCGCTGCGATTCCGGCATCCGAGGTGGTCAGCATGCCGCCTTCGCCGGTCGTCAGCACCTTGCGCGGGTGGAACGACCAGGTGCAGACCAACGCACCGGCCCCCACGGGGCGGCCCGCGTACTGGGAACCGGCCCCGCACGCGGCGTCCTCGATCACCACGATCCCGAGCGGATCGGTCACCGAGCGGATCGCGGCGAGATCGACCGGAACCCCGCCCTGGTCGACCGCGATGACCGCCGTCGTCCGCGGGGTGAGCGCCTCGCGAACCGTCTGCGCGGTCAGGTTGCCCGTGGTCCGGTCCACGTCGGCGAAGACGGCGCGGGCGCCCACGTAGGCGGCGGCGTTCGCGGTGGCGATGAAGGAGAAGGACGGCACGACGACGTCGTCACCCGCGCCGACACCGACGGCGAGCAGCGCGAGGTGCAGCGCCGCGGTGCAGCTCGACAGCGCCACCGCTTCGTCGATCTGCTGGGCCGCGGCGAACCCGCGTTCGAACTCGGCGACCCGGGGGCCCTGGGCGACCCAGCCGGAGGCGATCACGTCGGCCAGCGCGGCGACCTCGTCGTCGCCGAGGGAGGGCTGCATGACGTTGATGCGTTCCATCAGCGCACCTCGTCCAGAACGGGAACGGCCGGATTCGCGGCGATGCGCTCAGCGCGCCACCAGGACACGAGCCGGCGCAGCCCCTCCTCGAGCCGAACGGATGCGATGAAGCCGAGCTCGTCGCGGGCGCGCCGGGTGTCGGCGAGCCGACGGGTGACTGCGTTGACGCCGCGGGCCGGCGCGAACTCCACAGCGAGGGGCGAGTCCATCACGTGCAGCAGCGTCCGGGCGAGTTCGAGCAGGCTCGTCTCCACCCCGGTGCCCACGTTGAAGGCGCCGAGATAGCCGTGTCCGGGCGCCGTCGCTGCGCGGAGGTTCGCCCGCGCGACGTCCTCGACGAAGACGAAGTCCATCGTCTGTCGTCCGTCGCCCATCACGATCGGCGCCAGCCCGGCTTCGATCCGCTCCATCCAGCGAACCAGCACCTCCGTGTACAGGCCGTGCACGTCCATCCGCGGCCCGTAGACGTTGAAGTAGCGCAGCGTCACGGAGTCGAGGCCGTTCATGGCGGCGAAGCTCGCCAGCATCCCCTCGGTGAAGGTCTTCGCCGCGCCGTAGAAGGTGTCGTTGGCGTAGGGGTGGTGCTGCTCGTGCGTCGGGAAGCGGGCGGCGAGGCCGTAGACCGAAGCGCTGGAGGCGGCGACGACGCGGCCGACACCGTGAGCGGCGGCGGCCTCGTAGACGGTGAAGCTGCCGTCGACGAGAACCTCCAGCGCGAGACGCGGATCCTCGGCGCACTGGGTGATCCGGATCGCCGCCTGGTGGAAGACGACGTCCTTGCCGCGGACGAGGTCGTGCACGAGCTCCCGATCCGCGAGATCGCCCTCCACGACGCGCAACCGACCGCTCGCTCCCGGTCGGCCGAAGGCGGTCGCGAGGTTCTCGCGGCGGCCCCGGACGAAGTTGTCGAGCACGTCGATGCGCGCGACGCCGGCGTCCAGCAGCTGGTCGACCAGAGTCGAGCCGATCGTGCCCGCCCCGCCGGTGACGAGCACCTCCGCCCCGGCCAGTGCGCGCGGTGCGAGATCCTGGGTGGTCAGATCATCCACGAAGCGTCCTCCAGTCGGAGAGCCGGTGCGGAGATGGTGCTGATCTGCCCGCCGTCATCGAGATTGCTGCGGATCGCCTCCAAGACCGAGAGCACCCGCAGCGCGGCCCGCCCGTCGGTCCGCGGGGCGCGACCCTCTCGGATGCTCGCGGCGAACTCCGAGACCATGTCACGCAGTGGTTCGCGCTCCGGCAGAGCGGGCGACCATGTGTCGCCCAACCGGTACGAGATCGCCGCCGTGCGCTTGTCGGCTCCGAGAACGGAGGAGGTCCCGAGATCGACGCCGCGGTCGAAGACGCTGAGGCGCTGTACGGGGTTGAGATCGTCCCAGACCAGCGTGCGCTTGCTGCCGCCGATCACCATCCGCCGGATCTTCGTCGGGCTCAACCAGTTGACGTGCACGGTGGCGACGGCACCGGAGCCGAGCGGGAGAGTGAAGTAGCCGACGCAGGAGCGACCGGCGTGCAGCGGATCGGAGCCCTGGGCGGCCACCGCTCCACCGCGCAGACCACCCGGCAGGACGAAGTCGAGGATGGAGAGATCGTGCGGCGCCAGGTCCCAGAACACGTCGACATCGGGCTGGATGAGGCCCAGGTTGATCCGCACCGCGTCGACGAAAAGGATGTCGCCGAGCGAGCCGTTCGCGATCAATTCGCGGATCTTCAGCACCGCCGGGGTGTAGCAGTAGGTGTGATCGGCCATCAGTACCAGACCCTCCGCCTGCGCGGCGTCGACCATCTCGGCGCCGCGGTCGCTCGAATCGGCGAGCGGCTTCTCGACCAGCACGTGCAGCCCCGCCGCGATCGCGGTCATCGCGATGCCGTGATGCGTTCGGGCGGGGGTCGCGATGGCGACGGCGTCGAGGTGGTGGTTCGCGATCGCCGCCGAGAGCGAGTCGTGCACGGCGACGTCGCCGTTCGCGGCGGCGACCGCACGGGCCCGAGCGTTGTCCGGGTCGCAGACGGCGACCAGATTCCAATCGTCGCTCGCGGCGAAGTTCCGGGCCAGGTTCGGCCCCCAGTAGCCGGCGCCGACGAGGGCGACGCGGAGTTGTGCAGTCATAAGAGAAGTCCTTCGGGAGAGAGAGGGGAAAGAAGACGACACGCGGGGTCGCCGGGATCGGCGCACGAGAGCGCCGGAGGAGGGAGCGAAGCGGGTCAGTACGCGCCGACCGGATGCAGCAGCATCCGCGCCGTGCGCCAGAGGATGACCAGATCGCCGGTGAGCGACCAGTTCTCGACGTAGTAGAGGTCGAGGCGGACGCCGTCCTCCCAATCGAGCTCGGAGCGGCCGTTGGTCTGCCACATTCCCGTGATGCCGGGCTTGATGTAGAGCCGGCGATTCACCATCGCGTCGTAGCTCTGCACCTCCCGAGCCAGCGGGGGCCGGGGGCCGACCAGGCTCATGTCACCGCGCAGAACGTTCCAGAACTGCGGCAACTCGTCGAGGGAATACCGTCGCATCACCCGACCGATGGGTGTGACCCGTGGATCGTTCCGCACTTTGAAGAGCGGTCCGGTGCTTTCGTTCAGGTGCGCGATCGCCGCGAGACGATCTTCGGCATCGATGATCATCGACCGGAACTTGTAGATCGTGAACGGGCGCCCATGGCGACCGATGCGCTGCTGGCTGAACACGATCGGGCCAGGTCCGTCTCGACGCACCAGCACCGCGAGCACGAGCAGCAGCGGCGCGAGCAGCACGAGAGCGGATGCCGACAGTGCGATGTCGAGACACCGCTTCATCGCGTGCCGCGTTCCGGAGTACTGGGGCAACTCCACGCTCATCAGCGGCAGACCCTCCACCGGGCGCCAATGGATCCGTGGGCCCGCCACGTTCGTCAGCCCCGGGGCGAGCACCAACTCGGCTGCCGACTCCTCGAGCGCCCAGCCCAGCCTGCGGAGGAACTCGTTCCCTCCATCGACGGGACCCGCGACGATCACGGCATCGACGCCCGATTCGACGACGGCCTGAGCCACGTGATCGATGGCGCTGACCACGGGGATCGCACGGCCGCGCACGGTGATGCTGTGCTCGGCCTCGAGCGACGCGACGGCGACACCGATCACCTCGTACTCGACTCGGCCTCGGCGCCGCTCGATCTGTCCGACGACGTAGGCGACGTCGCCGCGCTCGCCGAGCACGATGACCCGGGAGAGGGATTCGCCTCGCAACCGCGCCCGCCACAGGGCTCGACGGCAGAGCCAGTGGCCGGTGAGCAGGCCGATGAGGCCGAGTGGAAGCGCGATGGCGAAATAGAGCCGAGGCACCGTCGCGTGGGTCAGCACTGCGGCGATCGCGAGAGCGCCATAGACCCACACCGTCGCGGAAACGGTGCGACGGTAGTCGTCGAGCCCACTGCCCAGGTGCCGCGGCGTGCGGCTGTGGGCGATGAACAGGGCGAGGAGCCACGCCAGTCCGAACGCGATCGGGAGGGCATCGGGTCCGGCGATCGGCGAGCCGTCGAGCCGTGCATCGACGACGAGGGCGGCGTGCGTGGCCGCCATCGAGACGAAGATGGCGGTCGCATCGGCGGCGAACGAGCGGCGGCGGTAGCGAGCGCGCCAGCTGCGGCTGTGGGCGTCCGCTCGGGGTCGGGAAGCGCTGGCAGCGAACGGGTTCAGGAAGGAGTCGGCCTCATGGCCGTAGGCGCTCATCCCCGGCTGGTGAAGTGGCCGCCGTAAGGGGGAGTGGGTCTGTCGGGTGGGTTCGGCGCGGCGGTGAACCGCGCACAGGGGTCGTACATGACGTCAACCTGCATTCCGGGATTACACAGGGAATAAGCGAAAGCGGTGAGATCCCGGAACAGGTGGGTGGCCCGCGCCGGCGATCTTCTCGATCGCGACGGATGCGGGCGCTTCTAGGAAAAGCGTGTCGCGCCGTCGCGACCTCTCTTCGACCGGTGCTCCGTCTTCGGGGACGAGGGCGATGGTCTGTGTGTACGGATCTGACCATAGCTCGCAAGCAAGCCCGCGCAGACCCCCCGATCACGGGTGATCCTGGACGACTCCGGCCGTTTCGGCGCGTTCGGGGGCGCGACGGTGGGAGCGGTCTCACCGCTATCCTGGGCACGACCGCTCCGCAACCGGGTTGCTGCGCGGTCATGGCCGGTTTCGTGCTCCCGCGTGCGCTAGGAACTCATTCGGGTCGCCGGGCAGGCCGGCGCGGCCCGGGTTCGCTCGGGCCGCGTCCCCTCCGGGACGGGGCGAGCCGGGAGCCGGACTGCCCGTTGTTCTCCACGGCACTCCCTCGTGCCGTGATGTTCGTCGTCGTCGTGCCGAGGTGTTCGTCGCCGTCGCGCCGCTCGCGCGGACGAATCCGTTCGGTACGGCGGGTTCCCGACAGCGGGAACGGCGATGATCCGAACCATATAACACCGTGCGCGCATCGCGCGATGGGTTCGAGGCCGCGGCTTCGCGTCTGCGGCGCGCGGCGGGAACGCGCCGGTCGCCGCGCCGGTAAAGTTGCAGGGTTGGTCCCGCGAGTGAAGGAGTGGCCGTCGTGTCAGAACAGCCCGAAAGCGTCGATCCGAAGGATCGCGAGCCGGTCGAGTCGAGCATCGAAGTGACCGAGACCGGAACGGGCTTCACGCACTTCACCGATCGTGCCGTCGTCGCGATCCGCGTCAACGGTGAGTTGAAGGATCTGGCCGCCGCCGTTTCCGTCGGCGACCGCATCGAACCGGTCTTCCTGAACAGCCCCGACGGGTTGAACATCCTGCGACACTCCGCAGCGCATGTGCTCGCTCAGGCCGTGCAGTCGATCAATCCGGAGGCGAAGCTCGGCATCGGCCCGCCCGTCACCGACGGCTTCTATTACGACTTCGACGTCGCAGAACCCTTCACCCCCGAGAGCATGAAGGCGCTGGAGAAGGCGATGGACCGCATCGTCCGTCAGGGGCAGCGGTTCATGCGCCGCGTCGTGACCGAGGACGAGGCGCGCGCAGAGTTGGCGGACGAGCCGTACAAGCTCGAGCTGATCGGCATCAAGGGCGGCGGCTCCGTTGAGGACGGCTCGAACGTGGAGGTGGGCGGCGCCGAGCTGACCATCTACGACAACGTCGACCCCAAGACCGGCGAGACCGTGTGGAAGGACCTCTGCCGGGGCCCTCACCTGCCCAATACGCGGATGATCGGCAACGGCTACGCGCTCACCCGGAACGCGGCCGCGTACTGGCGCGGATCCGAGAAGAACCCACAGCTTCAGCGTGTCTACGGCACCGCCTGGCCGTCGAAGGACGAGTTGCGCGCGCACCAGGCCCGTATCGAGGAGGCGCAGCGCCGCGATCACCGCAAGCTCGGCGCCGAACTCGATCTGTTCTCCTTCCCGGATGAGATCGGCTCGGGGCTGGCGGTCTTCCACCCCAAGGGCGGCATCATCCGCTATGAGATCGAGCAGTACATGCGCGAGCAGTTGCTCTCACACGGGTACGAGTTCGTGAACTCGCCGCACATCACCAAGGGTGACCTCTTCATGACCTCGGGCCACCTGCAGTGGTACAGCGAGGGCATGTTCCCGCCGATGCACCTCGACGAGCTCCAGGATGCGGACGGCAACATCACCCGGCAGGGCCAGGACTACTACCTCAAGCCGATGAACTGCCCGTTCCACAACCTCATCTTCCGCTCGCGCGGCCGCAGCTATCGTGAGCTGCCTCTGCGTCTGGCTGAGTTCGGCACCGTCTACCGCTACGAGAAGAGCGGCACCCTGCAGGGGCTCACCCGTGTCCGGGGCCTCACCCAGGACGACGCGCACATCTACGTCACTCAAGAGGACGTGTCGGCCGAGCTGACCCGCAACCTGGAATTCGTGCTGCAGGTGCTGCGCGACTACGGGCTGAACGACTTCTACCTCGAGCTCTCGACCAACGAGGAGGGCAACCCCAAGTTCGTCGGTGCACCGCAGCAGTGGGACGAGGCCATCGAAGCGTTGCGCGAGGTCGCGATCGCCTCGGGGCTCGAACTGGTTCCGGATCCCGGGGGAGCGGCGTTCTACGGCCCCAAGATCTCGGTGCAGGCGCGCGACGCGATCGGCCGCACCTGGCAGATGTCGACCATCCAGCTCGACTTCAACCAGCCCGAGCGCTTCGAGCTCGAGTACACCGCTTCCGACGGCACGAAGAAGCGGCCGGTGATGATCCACCGTGCTCTGTTCGGCTCGATCGAGCGTTTCTTCGCGATCCTCACCGAGCACTACGCCGGCGCCTTCCCGGTCTGGCTCTCGCCCGTACAGGTGGTCGGTATCCCGATCGCGGACGAGTACCTCCCGTACCTGGAGGAGATCGTGGGGGAGCTGAAATCCTCCGGTGTCCGTGCCGAGATCGACTACTCCAGCGACCGGATGCAGAAGAAGATCCGCAACGCGACGCTGCAGAAGGTGCCGTTCCAGATCATCGTGGGGGAGAAGGACCGCGACGCCGGCGCCGTGAGCTTCCGCTTCCGCGACGGCACGCAGGAGAACGGCATTCCGCGTGATGTCGCGGTGGCGCGCATCCGCGAGGCGATCGCGACGAAGGCGCAGGTCTAGCGGTGCAGATCGAAGGCTCGGAGCATCTGGTCGGTGTCCCCGATGAGTTCCAGCGGCTGTGGACTCCCCACCGGATGGTCTACATCCAGCAGGGGCAGCCGAAGGGGCGCGACGAGTGCCCGTTCTGCGTCGCACCGAGCCTGTCGGACGAAGACGCGCTGATCGTGGCGCGCGGCACCCACGCGTTCGTGCTGCTGAACCTGTTCCCGTACAACTCCGGCCACCTCCTGGTGTGCCCGTACCGGCACATCCCGCTCTACGACGAGGCCACTGCAGAAGAAGTGGCCGAGATCGGCTCGCTCACCCAGACCGCGATGCGGGTGATCCGCCAGGTGTCGAACAACGACGGCTTCAACCTGGGGATGAACCAGGGTGCGGTCGCCGGGGCCGGGATCGCCGCGCATCTGCACCAGCACATCGTGCCGCGGTGGGCAACCGACGCGAACTTCTTCCCGATCATTGCCAAGACGAAGGCGCTGCCCCAGCTTCTCGGTGACGTGAGACGGACGATCGCGGATGCGTGGCCGAGTGCCTGAACGGGCGTCTGAACGACGAGTGAACATCTACTATTGATGCCGTTGCCACCGCCGCGGTTCTCCGCGCGTGAGACGGCTCATCGACACGGCGCACGGTCATGTGCGCAGAAACAGGACACTCGAAATGACTGAGACCACGGCTGCCACGGAGCAGTTCGGTTCGAGCCGCGTCAAGCGCGGTCTGGCGGAGATGCTCAAGGGCGGCGTCATCATGGACGTCGTCAACGCCGAACAGGCGAAGATCGCCGAGGAGGCCGGGGCGGTCGCGGTGATGGCTCTCGAGCGCGTTCCGGCCGACATCCGCTCGCAGGGTGGCGTCGCGCGGATGAGCGACCCCGACCTGATCGACGGCATCATCGCGGCGGTGTCCATCCCGGTGATGGCGAAGGCACGCATCGGTCACTTCGTCGAGGCCCAGGTGCTCGAAGCTCTGGGCGTCGACTACATCGACGAGTCCGAGGTGCTCTCGCCCGCCGACTACGTGAACCACATCGACAAGTGGGGCTACACGGTTCCCTTCGTCTGCGGCGCGACCAACCTGGGTGAGGCGCTGCGCCGCATCACCGAGGGCGCAGCGATGATCCGCTCGAAGGGCGAGGCCGGCACCGGCGACGTCTCCGAGGCGACCAAACACATCCGCACCATCAAGGGCGAGATCAACCGTCTCACCTCGCTGACGAAGGACGAGCTGTACGTCGCGGCCAAAGAACTCTCGGCCCCGTACGAGCTGGTCGCGGAGATCGCGTCGACGGGCAAGCTGCCCGTCGTGCTGTTCACCGCGGGCGGCGTGGCCACCCCGGCCGACGCGGCGATGATGATGCAGCTCGGCGCCGACGGCGTATTCGTCGGCTCGGGCATCTTCAAGTCGGGAGACCCGGCCAAGCGCGCCGCCGCGATCGTGAAGGCGACGACGTTCTACGACGACCCGAAGGTCATCGCCGAGACCTCCCGCGGCCTGGGCGAGGCGATGGTCGGCATCAACGTATCCGACCTCGCCGCTCCGCACCGCCTCGCCGAGCGTGGCTGGTAAAGACGCTTCTGCACGCACGGACCTCGACGGCCTGACCGTCGGGGTCCTTGCGTTGCAGGGAGACTTCCGCGAGCACGCGGAGGTGTTGCGCGGCCTCGGGGCCGATGTGATCACCGTGCGTCGACCCGCCGAACTGGCCGCAGTGTCCGGCCTGGTCATCCCCGGCGGGGAGTCGAGCGTGATGGACAAGCTGTCGAGAGCGTTCGATCTCGCGGTCCCGTTGAAGGCCGCGATCGCCGCGGGGCTCCCGGTGTACGGAACCTGCGCGGGCTTGATCATGCTGGCCGACACGGTGCTCGACGCGATCCCCGGGCAGCAGAGCCTGGGCGGGCTCGACGTCGCCGTACGCCGCAACGCGTTCGGCACTCAGCTCGATTCGTTCGAGACGGATCTGGACATCCCGGCGATCGGAGTACCTCCCGTGCACGCCGTGTTCATCCGAGCTCCTGTGGTCGACACGGTCGGCCCGCGCGCCACTGCGCTCGCGTCGTTGGCCGACGGTCGCGTGGTGGCGGTCGAGCAGGGAAATCTGCTCGGCACCTCGTTCCATCCCGAGATCACGGGCGAGCATCGCTTCCACGCCTACTTCCTCGACCGCGTGGCCGCGGTTCGCTTCGGCCGCTGACGACCTTCTGCTCGTAAGCTGGAGCCATGCCGGAGCTGCCGGAGGTCACCGCACTCGTGGCCGACCTCGACGGTCGGCTTCGCGGGCGTGTCGTCGAACGTTTCGACCTGGTGTCGTTCGCGGCGATGAAGACCTTCGCGATCTCGCCGAAGGATCTCGCCGGCGCCACCGTGAACGGTGTGGCGAGGCACGGCAAGTTCTTGGATCTCTCCGTCGGCCCGCACCACCTCGTGATCCACCTGGCCCGCGCCGGCTGGATCCGATGGCGGCCATCACGGCCGACCGCGCCCGTGAAGCCCGGTCGGAGTCCGCTCGCGGCGCGTCTGGTGCTGGAGGACGGCTCCGGCTTCGACGTCACGGAGGCCGGCACGAAGAAGAGCCTCGCGCTCTATCTCGTCGATCTGCCGCTGGAGGTGCCCGGGATCGCGCGCCTGGGGCCGGATCCGCTCGACGCCGCCTTCACCGTCGAGACGCTCGCGGGCATCCTGGCCGATGCCGGTCGGGCTCAGATCAAGGGAGTGCTGCGCGACCAGACCGTGATCGCAGGCATCGGGAACGCCTACTCGGACGAAATCCTGCACACGGCGAAGATGTCGCCGTTCAAGCCTGCGGCGTTCGCGCCGGACGAGATCGAACGGCTCTACGACGCCGTGCAGAGCACCCTGCGCGACGCGATCGCCCGTGAGCAGGGCCGATCCGCGTCCGAACTCAAGGCCGAGAAGAAGAGCGGACTGCAGGTGCACGGTCGCGCGGGCGAGATCTGCCCCGTCTGCGGAGACACCGTGCGCCAGGTGATCTACGCCGACTCCAGCCTGCAGTACTGCCCCACCTGCCAGACCGGGGGGAAGGTCCTCGCCGATCGGCTGCTCTCGCGCCTGCTCAAGTGACCCGCTCGAGTGACCCGCTCGAGTGACCCGCGCGAAGCCCGCCGCGGGAAGCCCCCGCGCGAGCCCCGGGTTGTCGCTGACCGCCCCGGATCGTGCCCGACGGGGCCGGTTCGTGACCACCCGGGCTACCCGGGTCCAGGGCGGACCCGGCGACGCGCCTGCGGCCCGGGCGGACGCCACGTCGTAGACTGTGGCGGCAAGAACCGTGCGTCACCGCGCGGTTACGGAAGAATTCGAGGAGCACCGTGTCCGGGCATTCCAAGTGGGCGACGACCAAGCACCAGAAGGCGATCAAGGATTCGCGTCGCGCGAAGTCGTTCGCCAAACTGATCAAGAACATCGAGGTGGCGGCCAAGATGGGCGGTGCCGATACAGCGGGCAACCCGACGCTGGTCGACGCGATCCAGAAGGCGAAGAAGACCTCCGTACCGATCGACAACATCAACCGTGCAGTGAAGCGCGGCGCCGGACTCACGGGTGAGTCCGTCGACTACACGACGATCGTCTATGAGGCCTACGGTCCCAACGGCATCGCTCTGCTCGTGGAGTGCCTCACCGACAATAAGAATCGCGCGGCGGCGGATGTGCGCACCGCGATGACCCGAAACGGCGGAACGATGGCCGACCCGGGCAGCGTCGCGTACAACTTCGCCCGCAAGGGAGTCATCACGGTGCCGCACGGCGACGGTGTCACCGAGGACGACATCCTCGGAGCTGTACTCGACTTCGGCGCCGACGACGTGATCGATCGCGGCGAGACCTTCGAGGTGCTCACCGAGGCGACCGACCTCGTCGCGGCTCGCACGGCGCTGCAGGAGGCGGGCATCGACTACGACGCCGCCGACGTCGAGTTCGTCGCGTCGCTGCAGGTCGAGGCCGATGCCGAGACCGCGCGGAAGGTCTTCAGACTCATCGACGCCCTCGAGGACTCGGACGACGTGCAGAACGTTTACACGAACCTCGAGCTGTCCGCCGACGTGCAGGCCGAACTCGAGAACGACTGATCGTGGCCGCGGAGCCGATGCCCGGGACGCGCTGAGATGCGCGTCCTCGGCATCGACCCCGGTCTCACCCGTTGCGGCGTCGGCATCGTCGACGTGGCGCGCGATCGGCGCGCGACGCTGGTCTACGTGACAGTCATCCGCACTCCGGTCGATCTCGCCCTGGAGCGACGCCTCCTGGGAATCGCCGACGGCATCGAGGCGGCACTCGACGAGTACCGGCCCGACGCCGTGGCGATCGAGCGCGTCTTCGCACAAGCCAACGTGCGCACCGTGATGGGCGTCGCTCAGGTGAGCGGAGTCGCGATGCACGCTGCGGCGAAACGCGGTCTCAGCGTCGGGATGCACACCCCCAGCGAGGTGAAGGCAGCGATCACCGGTTACGGGTCCGCCGACAAGCGCCAAGTGACCACGATGATCCAGCGTGTTCTGCGCCTGGCCGAGCCGCCGAAGCCCGCGGATGCGGCGGATGCGCTGGCGCTCGCGGTGTGCCACGCGTGGCGCGCGCCGATCGCAGCGGCGGGCCCGGACTCCGACCAGCTGACCCCGGCGCAACGGGCGTGGCGCGCCGCCGAGTCCTCCGGTCGAACGCCTGTTCGACCCCCTAGACTGACCCGGTGATCTCCTCCCTCCGCGGCATCGTCCTCAGCGCGCGCGGAAGCGTCGTGGTTCTGGAGGTCGGCGGTGTGGGCTACGCCGTGAACGTCACCCCGGAGCACGCTCTCGAGTTGAGGATCGGCACCGAGGCCATCGTCTCGACGACGCTGATCGTCCGAGAGGACTCCCTCACCCTGTACGGTTTCGCCGACACCGAGCGGCTCGAGATCTTCGAGTTGCTGATCGCCGTCACCGGTGTGGGCCCGAAATCGGCGCTCGGCGTGATCGGCGCGGTCGAACCGGATGCGATCGCGGCCGCGGTCGCGAACGAGGACGACGCCGTGTTCCGGAAGGTGTCCGGCATCGGCCCCAAGACCGCGAAGCTGATCATCCTCTCGCTGGCCGGGAAGCTCACGGTGCAGCCTCGCGCCGCACGCGCGACCGGAGCGACGGCGACCGCTGCGCAGAGCGTCATGTCGGCGCTCGTCGGTCTCGGCTGGCCCGAGCGCACCGCCGCGGACACCGTGGACGAGGTCCTCGCCGAGGCGGCACCCTCTGATGCGAGCAGCGTGCAGGCTCTGCTGCGGCTCTCGCTCGCTCGACTCGGCCCGAGGCGCTGATGAGCGACTCGCTGGTGAATCCCGAACTGATCTCGGAGGCGGAGATCGCCTTCGAGGGCGCGCTCCGGCCCCAGAGCCTCGGCGAGTTCGTCGGTCAGACGAAGGTGCGCGGTCAGCTCGAGCTGTTGTTGAAGGCGGCTGCGATGCAGGGGCGCACTCCCGACCACATCCTGCTCGCCGGCCCTCCCGGGTTGGGCAAGACCACCCTCGCGATGATCGTGGCGCACGAGAGCAACAGTCCGCTGCGTCTATCCAGCGGCCCGGCGATCCAGCACGCCGGTGATCTCGCGGCCGTGCTGTCATCGCTCCTTCCGGGAGAAGTGCTCTTCATCGACGAGATCCATCGGATGGCGCGGCCGGCGGAGGAGATGCTGTACCTCGCGATGGAGGACTTCCGCATCGACATCATGGTCGGCAAGGGCGCCGGCGCCACCTCGGTACCGCTCGATCTCGCTCCGTTCACGCTCGTCGGGGCGACGACGCGCGCCGGGCTGCTCCCGAACCCGCTGCGCGACCGTTTCGGTTTCACCGCCCACCTCGAGTTCTATGACGAGAGCGAATTGCGGCAGGTGCTGCACCGAGCCGCCCAGCTGCTGGAACTCGACATCGACAAGGAGGCCATCGCCGAGATCGCCGGCCGGTGTCGCGGTACCCCGCGGATCGCGAACCGGCTGCTGCGCCGGGTCCGCGACTTCGCCCTCGTGCACGGGGGCCGCGCCGATGTCACGGCCGTCCGGGGAGCGCTCGACCTCTACGACGTGGACGCCCTGGGTCTGGATCGACTCGACCGTGCGGTGATGCGGATCGTGCTGGACCGCTTCGGCGGTGGACCGGTGGGTCTGAACACCCTCGCCGTCTCCGTGGGTGAGGAGAGCGACACGATCGAGTCCGTGGTCGAGCCCTTCCTGGTGCGCATCGGCCTACTGACTCGGACGCCGCGCGGCCGCATCGCCACCGCGGCCGCCTACCGGCACTTCGGGCTACCCGCGACACAGGCGGCACAGTCACAGTACGTGCTGTTCGGCGATGACCTATAATTCTTGACGGCCCGCCGGGCCGTCCCGCTCTTTTCACCACCCGGAAGGCTCTCCACCCGCATGGATCCCACAATCCTCCTCCTCGTCGCGCTGCTCGCCGTGATGGTGATCTTCATGATCCGCAACAGCCGCAAGCGCGCCCGTGATGCGGAGGACATGAAGACCAAGCTCGTTCCGGGTGTCGAGCTGATGACCAGTTCGGGCATCTTCGGCACGGTGCTGGCCATCGACGAGGAGAACAACAAGCTCGTCATCGAGTCGACTCCGGGCACGCAGCTGACGATCCACCGTCAGGCGATCGCCCGTCTGATCGACCCGACCGAAGAGGTCGTGGCGGAGGAGCCCGACGCCGACGAGGCCGCGATCGACGCCGCCGCCCCCGAGTTCGGTGAGCGCGACGCTGCGCACCAGCCGCACGACGAGGATGCGCTGCCCGACACCGCCAAGCGCGACACGAAGTCGAACGACTAAGCCCTCCCGCACCTTCCGCGGGCGACGTGGCGTCGCTGCGGACTCCTAGAGAAAGCTGAGCCCTCGGTGGCTGCATCGACCCCTGTCAAGAAAGCCCGCCGATCCCTCGGCTGGCTCGGCGCGATCGTCCTCGCGCTCGTCGCCCTCAACACCGCGGCGGTGATCTGGGGCGGCGGCTCGTGGGCGCCGAAACTCGCCCTCGACCTCGAGGGCGGCACGCAGATCATCCTGGAGCCGCAGCTGCAGGACGGCGAGACCGTGTCCGCCGATCAGCTGCAGCAGGCGGTGTCGATCATCCGGCAGCGGATCGATGCCTCGGGCGTCTCCGAGGCCGAGATCAACACCCAGGGCTCGAGCAACATCGTCGTCTCGATCCCCGGCACACCCGATGACGAGACGCTGAAGCGCATCGAGGCGTCGGCGAAGCTCGAGTTCCGGGCCGTGCTCGTGGCGAGTGCCGCGACGAACACCGCCGTCGGCGGGGAGGACGGCTCCACCGCCTCACCCACCCCTACACCGGTGGATCCGTCGCTGGCCACCACGCCGTCGGTCGCCCCGACGGACGCGAGCGACCTGAACTACATCACGCCTGCGCTCGAGGCGGAGTACACCTCGTTCGACTGCGCGTATCTCGCGTCGTCCGACCCGAACCTCGCGCCGGCCGACCAGCCGCTGATCACCTGCGACGACAGCGGGACGATCAAGTACATCCTCGGCCCGGTCGAGGTGACCGGTGAGGACATCGCCGACGCCTCCAATGGGCTCGTCACCACCTCGACCGGTGCCAGCACCGGCGAGTGGGCCGTCAACATCGTCTTCGACGAGCAGGGCACGACCACCTTCTCCGACGTCACCACGCGCCTGTTCGCGTTGACCGGCTCGCAGAACCAGTTCGCGATCGTGCTCGACGGTCGCGTCATCTCGGCCCCGGCCACGAACGCCGCGATCACGGACGGCAAGCCGCAGATCACCGGCTCCTTCGATCAGGCGTCGTCGAAGACGCTTGCCGACCAGTTGAAGTACGGCGCGCTGCCGATCGGCTTCCAGGTGCAGAGCTCCGACACGATCTCGGCCACCCTCGGTTCGACCCAGCTCACCAGCGGCCTCATCGCCGGCCTGATCGGACTCATCCTGGTCGTGGCGTACTCGCTCGTGCAGTACCGGGTTCTGGGTACGGTGACGATCGCGTCCCTCGTGGTCGCGGCGGTGCTGACCTATCTGGTGATCACGATCATGTCCTGGCGCGAGGGCCTGCGGCTCTCCCTCGCCGGTGTGGCGGGTCTGATCGTCGCCATCGGCATCACCGCGGACTCGTTCATCGTGTACTTCGAGCGCATCCGCGACGAACTGCGCGATGGGCGCGGTCTCGAGTCGGCCATCGAGGCGGGGTGGCGCCGCGCGATCCGCACCATCTTCGCGTCCGACACCGTGAACCTGCTCGCCGCCGTCGTGCTGTTCATCCTGGCCGTCGGCAACGTGCGCGGCTTCGCGTTCACACTGCTGATCACCACGATCATCGACCTCATCGTCGTCGCGCTCTTCACGCATCCGCTGCTGCAACTGCTGGGCACCACCAGGTTCTTCGGTGAGGGTCACAAAGCCAGCGGACTTGATCCGCGGGCTCTCGGTGCGGTGTACCGCGGCCGGGCCCAGTTCCGTCCGCAGGATGCGATCCCGGCGAGCAAGCGCGCCACCGCCGGCAAGGAAGCGGCGAAGCGGCAGACCATTGCCGAGCGCAAGGCGGCCGAGGCGGCCGCGACCCGCCCGGCCGGTTCCACGGCCGTCGGCACCAAGGCCGACAGCACCAAGGCCGACGGCGTGAAGGCCGGCAGCACCGATACGACCGGGAAGGACGCGTGATGGCCTCCTTCTCGCAGTTCGGAAACGACCTCTACACCGGCACTCGATCGGTCGACTTCGTCGGCCGTCGGCGGCTCTGGTACACGATCTCCCTCCTGATCATCCTGATCACGGTGCTGGGCACCGCCGTCCGTGGCGGCTTCAATTTCAGCATCGAGTTCACGGGTGGATCGGAGTTCACGATCTCCGCTCCGTCCAGCACCGATCAGTCGCTCGCCGATGACGCCGTGACCGGCGTCGCACCCGAAGCCGCGCCCCGCGTCTCCGTCGTCGGCGATGACGCGGTCCGCGTGCAGACCGCCCAGCTGACGACCGACGAGTCCACCGCGGTGCGTAACGCGCTGGCGGAGGCGTACAACGTGGACACGGAACAGGTCACGTCCTCGTTCATCGGCGCCTCGTGGGGGAGCGATGTGACGCAGCAGGCCCTGCGCGGCCTGATCGTCTTCGTCATCCTCGCGGCACTGGGCATGTGGGCGTACTTCCGTACCTGGAAGATGTCGCTCGCCGCGATCGTCGCGCTGATCCACGACCTGGTCATCGTCGCGGGGGTCTACGGGATCACCGGCACCGAGATCTCGCCGGCGGCCGTCATCGGTCTGCTCACGATCCTGGGGTACTCCCTCTACGACACGGTCGTGGTCTTCGACAAGATCCGCGAGAACACGGTCGATGCGCTCGGCAGCACGGTGCGCACCTTCTCGCAGACGGTGAATCTGGCGGTGAACCAGACGCTGGTGCGATCGATCAACACGTCGATCGTCGCGGCGCTCCCGGTGGCGGCGATTCTCTTCATCGGCGCATTCGTCCTCGGTGCCGGCACGCTGCGAGACATCTCGCTCGCCTTGCTGATCGGAATCATCGTGGGCACGTACTCCACGATCTTCGTGGCCGCCCCGTTGTATGCGCAGTTGCGCAGCCGCGAGGTCGAGATCATGCGGCACGACAAGCGCGTCGAGGCCGCCCGAGCTCGCGCCACGACCGCACCGGTCGCGGCCGGAGTCGACGACTGACGATGGACGCGTACTCCCAGGTCGGCGCCGCTGATGCGCGAGGCATCATCGAGCGCGACGAGGCGTGGTTGCTCGATGTGCGAGAGACCTGGGAGTGGGACCTCGGGCACGCCCCGGAGGCGCACCACATCCCGATGGGTGAGCTCGGCTCGCGCCAGGAGGAGATCCCCGCGGAGGCGCCGATCCTAGTGGTCTGCCACAGCGGACAGCGCTCGGCGATGGTGAGCGAGGCACTCGAGAACGCTGGCTACGAGTCCGCGAACGTCGAGGGTGGGATGTCCGCCTGGGTCGCGGCCGGGGGCGTCGTCCTCGATTCGGCAGGGGAGCCCGGCCGGGTCGACTGAGGCGCCCACCGACTCCGCTCAGAGCGGAGCGGTCCGAGCGGGCCTCGCGGCGCGCGATAATGGACCTTGGGAGGTCACAGCGTGACGGAAACGACGACCACATCATCGACCGCTGCGCTGCGCCGTCTGGTCCCGCGGATCTTCTCGCGGGCGCAGCCGACGGGAGCCGTCGAGACGCTCGTGCGAACGGTGCGGATGCATCATCCCAAGAGCGATACGGCGCTGATCGAACGCGCGTACACCGCGGCGGAACTGGCGCACCGCGGCCAGAAGCGCCGCAGCGGCGAGCCGTACATCACCCATCCGGTCGCCGTCGCGCAGATCCTGGCCGACCTCGGCATCGGTTCGAAGACCGTCGCCGCCGCGCTGCTGCACGACACCGTCGAGGACACCGCCTACACGCTCGACGAACTGCGCGCCGACTTCGGCGATGAGGTCGCGATGCTCGTCGACGGCGTCACCAAGCTCGACAAGGTGAAGTACGGCGACAGCGCTCAGGCCGAGACGGTGCGCAAGATGATCGTCGCGATGTCGAAGGACATCCGCGTGCTGATCATCAAGTTGGCCGACCGTCTGCACAACGCCCGCACCTGGGGTTTCGTACCGGCCGAGTCCGCGTCGCGCAAGGCGACGGAGACCCTCGAGATCTACGCGCCGCTGGCCCATCGCCTGGGCATCCAAGCGATCAAGTGGGAGCTCGAAGACCTCTCATTCGCCGTGTTGTATCCGAAGATCTACTCCGAGATCGAGAGTCTGGTGAAGCGGCGGACGCCGCAGCGCGAGGAGTTCGTCCAGAACATCATCGACCTGATCTCCGAGGACCTCCGGGTCTCGAAGATCCGCGGACGAGTGGTCGGACGCCCGAAGCAGTACTACTCGATCTATCAGAAGATGGTCGTCCGCGGGCGCGAGTTCGACGACATCTACGATCTGGTCGGTATCCGCGTGCTGGTCAACTCGGTGCGTGACTGTTACGCCGTGCTCGGTGCGATCCACGCGCGCTGGACTCCGATGCCGGGTCGCTTCAAGGACTACATCGCAACCCCCAAGTTCAACCTGTACCAATCGCTGCACACCACGGTGGTGGGACCCAAGGGGCGCGCGGTCGAGATCCAGATCCGCACTAACGAGATGCACCAGCACGCGGAGTTCGGGATCGCGGCGCACTGGAAGTACAAGGAGCAGATGGCGACGGGCAAGGTGCCCAACGCCGCCAACGACGCCGACCTGGCGTGGCTCGCGCACCTCTCCGACTGGCAGTCGGAGACCACGGACCCCAATGAATTCCTCGATTCGCTTCGCTATGAGATCGGTGCGAAGGAGGTCTACGTCTTCACGCCGAAGGGTCGCGTGATCGGCCTACCGACCGGGGCCACTCCGGTCGACTTCGCGTACGCGGTGCACACCGAGGTCGGTCACCGCACGATGGGCGCCAAGGTGAACGGACGCCTCGTACCGCTCGAATCGTCGCTGACGACGGGAGACGTCGTCGAGGTCTTCACCTCGAAGAATCCCGACTCCGGCCCGTCGCAGGACTGGCTGAACTTCGTCAAGAGCCCCCGCGCGCGCAACAAGATCCGCCAGTGGTTCACCAAGGAGCGCCGCGACGAGGCGATCGAGCAGGGCAAGGACGCCATCGCCCGCGCGATGCGCAAGCAGAACCTGCCGCTGCAGAAGCTGATGAGTCAGGACACGTTCGCCGAGGTCGCCGCGCAACTGCGGTACGACAACGTGGAGGCGCTGTACGCGGCCGTCGGTGAGGGCCATGTCTCGACCCAGTCCGTGCTGGAGAAGGTCGTCGCCTCCATCCAGGGCGACACCGAGGCCGATGAGAACGAGGTCACGCTGCCGCGTGCACCGCGGCCCCGTAACCGCAACAGCGATTCGGGCGTGCTGGTCAAGGGTGCTCCGGACATCCTGGTCAAGCTCGCCAAGTGCTGTACGCCGGTGCCTGGCGACAGCATCGTCGGTTTCGTCACCCGCGGCGCCGGCGTCTCGGTGCACCAGGCGAACTGCCACAACGTGCAGTCGCTGTTGAACGAACCCGAACGCATGATCGGGGTCGAGTGGGCCCCGTCATCGAAGAGCCTGTTCCTGGTGCAGATCCAGGTCGAGGCGCTCGATCGTTCCGGACTGCTGAGCGACGTCACTCGGGTCCTCTCGGAACACCACGTCAACATCCTGTCGGCGACGGTCTCCACCTCGAGCGATCGCCTCGCCTTGAGTCGCTTCGTCTTCGAAATGGGTGACACGACCCACCTCGACCGCGTCCTCAACGCGGTACGCCGGATCGACGCCGTCTACGACGTGTACCGGGTCAACGCCGGCTGAGCATCGAGCGCATCACGGATGCGTTCGATAGCGAGGCGCTTGCCCGGCAGACGAGTGCTGTCGGCGAGATGCCTCACGCAGGCGTCGACGTCCGCGTGCGCGGCTTGT
Organism: Microbacteriaceae bacterium VKM Ac-2855; assembly: GCA_013204985.1. Lineage (GTDB taxonomy): Bacteria > Actinomycetota > Actinomycetes > Actinomycetales > Microbacteriaceae > Rathayibacter. The sequence goes on along the minus strand of JABMLG010000001.1, from coordinate 557,029 downwards.
GCCAGGCGGCATGTGATCTCGACGTCTTCCGCTGTCCACTCGGTACGGGTGCGGGCGAGGTCGGCGAGGGTTCGAATCGCGGTGGTCACTCGGCATCCTCCGATCGTCTCGACGTCGCCGGGAACGAGGACGATCTCACGGACGGTGAAGCGCGTCGAGAACGATGCGACGGCACGCTCGCGAACATCGTGAGCGATCGTGTGCACGGCGGGCGGCTCGTCCGTCGCCTCGTGCAGCCACGCCGCGCTGAGGCGCTCGACGACAGCACGCCGCGGTACGACGGCCGCGAGCGCCTGAGCGCGCTCGCGGCTGCCGACGGGCAGGTCGGAGAAGCTGAAGCACTCGTCGAGCGGGAAGAGTTCGCCGTCGAGCCGCGCCGCCGACAACTCGGCGAGCGGCAGGTGCGCGGGGGAGAGAACCGTGGGAAGCCGTGCCATGCATCCAGGATGCCGCTTCCGCGCATCCCGGAACCGCCTCGCGGTCGATCTGTGGAAAGTTCGCCCGCCGCATTGCGAGGGACCCGCGGTGTGCGCGTCGGACCCGCCCTGGGCGGGTCCGACGTGCACAGGAGGGGTCCCTCGCAGGATCAGCCGAGGGCGTCGAGCCAGACCTTGCGGGCGTCGAGTGCTTCCTGGGCCTGGGCGATCGCACGCTTGTCACCGCGGGCGGTGGCCTCGTCCAGCTCATCCTGCAGCTTCTGGATCGCGGACTCCAGCTGCGCCGCAAGACCTTCCGAGCGGGCCTTGCGCTCGGGATTGCTGCGGTTCCAGTGATCCTCATCGAGCTTGCGCACATGCGCTTCGACCTTGCGGAGGCGGTCCTCGATGGGGCGGACCTGCTCGCGGGGGACCTTGCCGATCTGGTCCCAGCGCTCCTGGATGCCCAGGAGGATCTTCTTCGCCTTCTCGCGGTCGTTCTCCTCGAGAAGCGGCTCCGCCTCCACGAGGAGAGCCTCCTTGAGCTCGAGGTTCGCCGTGTACTCGACGTTCTCCTGCGCGACGACCTCGGCCTTCGCGCCGTAGATGGCGTCGCCCGCTGCCTTGAAGCGCGCCCAGAGGGCGTCATCGAAACGCTTACCGGCGCGACCCGCAGCGCGCCACTGGTCGAGCAGAGCGCGGTAGTCGGGGATCGCGTCGGCACCCTTCGATACGAGGGCTTCGGCGCGGTCGATCAGGTTCTGCTTCGTCGTCTTCGACTCACGATGTGCGGAGTCGAGTTCGGCGAAGAACGCCTTGCGGTGCTGCTCGATCGTGGTGCGCGCACCACGGAATCGGCGCCACAGTTCGTTCGCCTCATTCTTGGGCAGTCGCGGGCCCTGCTGCTGGTGGTTCTGCCACCGGGCGAAGAGCTCGTCGATCTGCGCGCTCGCCTGCTTCCACTGCGTCTTGGCAGGGTCGACGGCGGCGAGTGCCTCCGCCTCGGCGACGATGGCCTCGCGGTAGGCGAGCGCTTCGTCCAGAGCGGCCTTGCTCTCGGCGGACTGCTGCTCCGTGAGCTGCTCGACGGATCCGCCGAGCGCCCCGATGCGCTCCTGCAGCGAGGCGAGATCGCCCACCGCGTTCGCGTCGGCGATGGCCGAGCTGAGCGTCGCGACGGCCCGGGCCACGTCGTTCGCCGGGGCGCCGCCCTTGGCGCGCTGCTCGAGCAGGGTCACCTGCCCGGCGAGTTCGGTGTACTTGCGTTCGTAATATGCGAGTGCTTCTTCGGGAGTCGCGTCCGGGTACTGGCCGACGGCGCGCTCGCCATCGGCAACACGCACGTAGACCGTTCCGTCGTCGTCGACTCGTCCCCATGGGTGCTGGTCACTCATCGCCTGGAGCCTCACCTTGCTGTTCGATGCTGAATCGCGGACTTGCCTCGTCTGCCATCGCTCCCTGTGCTGTCGCAGAGGAAACGGGCAGTATCGAACAGCCTACCGGGACCGGCGCGGATCGCGGCGGCATCCGGCCTGCGACCGGCGCTTCGTCTCCTCGGGTCGCCGCTGCCGGACAGGCGTCCTGGTGCCGACTACTGGACGGTGACCGACTGGATCGTCACGGCTTCGGCGGGTGCGCCGTCGGTCGAGCCGTCCGCCGTGCCCTTCGCTACGACGTCGGCCTGCAAGGCGTCGAGGCCGGAGGTGACCTGGCCGATGACCGTGTAGCCGCCCGCAGCGTCAGCCGGGAGGGTCGTGTCCTGATAGACGACGAAGAACTGGCTGCCCTGGCTGTAGCCGTTGCCGCCCTGTCGCGCCATGGCGATGGTGCCAGCGGGGTAGACGCCATCGGCCGGAGCGTTCTCCACCGGGCCGTAGCTGTAGCCGGGCCCGCCGGTTCCGTCGCCGTTCGGGTCGCCGCACTGCAGCACGAACAGTCCGTCGGTGGTGAGACGGTGGCAGCTGAGGCCGTCGTAGAAACCGGACTGCGTGAGCGAGATGAAGGAGGAGACCGCCTGCGGCGCAGCGGCACCGTCGAGCGTGATGCCCAAGGCGTCCGAGTTGATCGTCATCGTGCCGGTCCAGCTGCGCGCCTCGGCGAGGTCGCTCGACGGGACGTCGCCGGTGTTCGCGTCCGTCGCGGCGGGGGTGGGCGTCGCCGTCGGGGACGACGTCGCCTCCGCGACGGGTGCGCCGGGCCCGACGGTGAGGTAGCTCACTTGAGCCACGACCGCGAGGCTGATCACGACGACGGCGACGATCGCGGCGATGATGTTGTCGCGCACGCGGCGGCGACCGCGGATGGTGTGCAGGCTCACCCGAGCCTGGTATGCCCGCAGGCGGGTACGCGCCTCGCGGTCGTTGGACTTGCCCTGGGCCACTGCATCCTCCGGACGTCGTCGTGCGCGGTCTCGCGAGCGCACGGGGATCGGCCGTCCCGCGAGCGGTCGGGCCGCGTAGAACTCTACGAGAATCGCCTACGGCCCCACAAAACGATTATGGGGAACGCCCGATGTCGGTGGCCGTCGTTACGCTTGACGTCATGACCAATCTGCAGGCCGGGCTCCGCTCGGGGGCGACTCCGCTCGCCGTGCGGATGCGACCCCGCAGTCTCGAGGAGGTCGCCGGCCAACGGCACCTGCTCACCCCCGGTTCCCCTCTCGTCGCCCTGGCCAGCGATGTGACGGGAGAGCGCGGCGCGGTGTCGGTCATCCTCTGGGGCCCGCCCGGAACGGGCAAGACGACTCTCGCGCAGGCCGTCGCGCACTCGAGCGGTCGGCGTTTCGTCGAGCTCTCAGCAGTGACCGCCGGAGTGAAGGATGTCCGTCAGGTCATGGACGAGGCGCTGTCCACTCGCGACCTCTACGGCATCTCCACGGTGCTCTTCCTCGACGAGATCCACCGCTTCACCAAAGCCCAGCAGGACGCGCTGCTCCCCGGGGTCGAGAACGGCTGGGTCATCCTGATCGCCGCCACCACCGAGAACCCATCGTTCTCGGTGATCGCTCCGCTGCTCTCGCGCTCGCTGCTGCTGACCCTCGAGACGCTCAGCGACGACGACCTCGGCGTGCTCGTCGATCGCGCGGTCACCGACGAACGCGGCCTGCGTGACGACGTCGTTCTCGAACAGGCCGCTCGCGCGATGATCGTGCGTCTCGCCTCGGGCGACGCACGACGGGCGTTGACGGCGCTGGAGGCCGCCGCGACGTCGGCGCGCTCGGATGCGCGCGAGGCGAAGTCCGAGGAGCTCCCGGTCATCACGGAGGAGATCGTCGCGCGCGCGGTCGACCGCGCGCTGCTGCGCTACGACCGCAACGGCGACGAGCACTACGACGTGATCAGCGCGTTCATCAAGTCGATCCGCGGCTCCGACGTCGACGCGGCCCTGCACTACCTCGCGCGCATGATCGAGGCGGGGGAGGACCCGCGTTTCATCGCCCGCCGCATCATCGTGTCCGCGTCGGAGGACATCGGGATGGCCGACCCGCAGGCCCTCGTCGTCGCCATCGCCGCCGCCGACGCGGTGCAGTTCATCGGCATGCCGGAGGGGCGCATCCCGCTCGCGCAGGCCGTGGTGCACCTCGCCACGGCTCCGAAATCGAACGCGTCCTACATGGCTCTCGACGCAGCGATCGCCGATGTGCGGGCCGGAAAAGCCGGTCGGGTGCCGAAGCATCTGCGCGATGCCCACTACCCGGGTGCCAAACGTCTCGGCCACGGTGCGGGCTACAAGTACCCGCACGATGCCGACCTCGGTGTGCTCGAGCAGCAGTACCTGCCGGACGAACTGGTCGGCACGAGCTACTACCACCCGACCGAGCACGGCAACGAACGCGACGTGTCCGCGAGGCTGGCCAAGCTGCTCCGCATCATCCGGGGCCGCTGATCCGGTCCTTCGGGCCGGTTATCTGTTAGTCTGGTCGCTGCTCACGTTCCGGATGCACACATCCGCGAACCGGCTGCCCATCGGGTGGCGAGCTTCTCCCTCTGAAATGCACAGGACGCTTCCGTGCGCACCCTGCCGCTGCTCTCGAGCTGCGGACACGCGCGCGGCGATCCGGGATCGGATATCCCGCGTCGAGGCCTGTGATCGACATGTCAGAACCTCTGAAAGGAAATCGTGTCCACCAAGTCACGTACCCGTAGCAAGACGCGCCTGTCGCGTGCGCTCGGCATCCCCCTGACCCCGAAGGCCGCCAAGTACCTCGAGAAGCGTCCCTACGCTCCGGGTGAGCACGGCCGCTCGAAGCGCAAGGCCGACAGCGACTACGCCGTCCGTCTGCGTGAGAAGCAGCGTCTGCGTGCCCAGTACGGCATCCGCGAGAAGCAGCTGCGCATCGCCTTCCAGGAGGCGCGTCGCACCCAGGGTCTGACCGGTGAGAACCTGGTCGAGATCCTCGAGATGCGCCTCGACGCGCTCGTGCTGCGTGCCGGCTTCGCCCGCACCACCGCGCAGGCCCGCCAGTTCGTCACCCACCGTCACATCCTCGTCGACGGCAAGATCGTCGACCGCCCCTCCTTCCGCGTGAAGCCGGGTCAGCAGATCCACGTCAAGCAGCGCTCCGAGGGCACCGAGCCCTTCCAGGTCGCCGCCGCCGGTGGACACGTCGACGTCCTGCCCAAGACCCCGGGCTACCTCGAGGTCGAGATCGACAAGCTGCAGGCCACGCTCCTGCGTCGCCCGAAGCGCGCCGAGGTCCCCGTGACCTGTGAAGTGCAGCTCGTCGTCGAGTACTACGCGGCGCGCTGAGTTCGTCTCGTCGCACTCTCTTCGAAGGGGCTCCCGTCCAAGACGGGGGCCCCTTCGTCGTTTCCGCCGGAGGAGTTGCTGGAACGGCAACAGGAGTTGCAGCGATCGATGCCGAGGCATGAGGCTGGCGACATGAGTCACACGCACGACGATGCGCCGAATGCAGCGGAAACCGCACGACCGGACGGCGCCGCAGCGAATACCGCACGACCGGACACCGCCGCACCGGACACCGCCGCACCGGACACCGCCGCGGTCTGGGACGACGTCTACCGGGGAGCCCGCAAGTGGAGCGGCCGGCCGAACGTGCTGCTCGTTCCCGTCGTCGGCGATGCACCGGCTCCCTCCGGTGGCACCGCCCTCGACCTCGGCTGCGGTGAGGGTGGCGACGCGATCTGGCTCGCGGGAAACGGTTGGGACGTACTGGGCGTGGACGTCTCGGCGATCGCTCTCGAGCGCGCTCGCGCCCACGCGCAGCAGCAGTCCGTCTCGGTCCGCTTCGAGCGGTCAGACCTCGACGAGAGCTTCCCCGGCGGCGCCTTCGATCTGGTCACCGCCTCGTACCTGCACTCACCGGTCGCCCTCGAGCGCGACCGGATTCTGCGCCGGGCCTGGCAGGCGGTCGCCCCCGGCGGGCGTCTGGTGATCCTCTCGCACGCAGGCTTCCCCGCCGGCCACGCTCACGCGCACCAGGATCTACCCAACGCGGCCCGGACTCTGGCGCAGCTCCGGCTACCGGAGACCGCCGGATGGCGCGCGAGCGCGGAATACACCTCCCGCGACGGCGTCCTACCGGATGGCACCACCGGCACCCGCACCGATCACGTGGTCGTGGTCGAACGCCGATAGGGTGAACGACAGCCGCGACGCGCGGCGAACAGATACGTCGCCGCGCCGCGGCAGAAACCGAGGTGGGTCCGTGACGGGTGGCGACATCGCAGGGCTGATCGCAGCAGGAGTCTTCGCTGTACTGGTCGGGATCATCGCGATCCCCTTGGTCAAGCTCGGCCGGGTCTTCGACAGCACCAGCGCCGCCATCAAGGATGCCAGCGACGGGCTGACACCGATCCTCGACGAGTCCGCAACGACGATCCGCGAGGCGAACGCCCAGTTGGCCCGGGTCGACACGATCACACGCGACGTCGCGGAGGTCACCGGCAACGTGAACGCGTTGATCGCACTCACGGCGGCCACCATCGGCGGTCCGTTGATCAAGATCGCCGGCTTCACGGCCGGCGTCCGCGCCGCGATCCTCGCCACCCGCGCCGCCACCGGAAGCACGCCCAAGCGAAGCGTGCGGCGCACTCGCGGCTCGCGCTCGAAGTAACCCCAGCCGATCGGGCCTAGACTCGTGGAGGCGTTCTGACCCCCGTCGGAGTCGCGCCCCCCGCCCTCGATCGCGGTTCCGCACCGCGATCCGTCCCGCCGGAGTGGAAGGTACAGCCGTGAAGAACCTCTTGTTGGTCGTCGTCGGAGTCGCCATCGGGTTCGCCGTAGCGCACCGAGTGTCGCGCACCGAGGCCGGCAACCGTGTGTTCTCTGAGATCAATCAGAAGGCCAAGGAACTCGGCGATGCCGTCTCCGACGGCTACCACAAGCGCGAGGCCGAGCTCCGCCAGGCGATCGGCGAGGAACCAGCGGCCTGACGCCGCCTCCGCGCCTCCCTCTCCTCTACCTCGCCGCCTCCTCGGTGGCAGAAACGTAACGGCACTCATGCAGACCGCAGACATCCGCAATCGCTGGCTCGACTTCTTCGGAGACCGCGGACACACCGTCGTCCCCTCCGCCTCGCTGGTCAGCGACGACCCGAGCCTGCTCTTCACGGTCGCGGGCATGGTGCCGTTCGTGCCGTACCTCACCGGCGTCGTCCCGGCCCCGTTCCCGCGCGCGACCAGCGTGCAGAAGTGCATCCGCACGAACGACATCGAAGAGGTCGGCAAGACGCCGCGGCACGGCACGTTCTTCCAGATGAACGGCAACTTCTCGTTCGGCGACTACTTCAAAGAGGGCGCGATCGGCTACGCCTGGGAGCTGCTCACGTCGAGCGAGAGCTCCGGCGGCTACGGGTTCGACGAGAAGGACCTCTGGGTCACCGTCTACAAGGACGACGACGAGGCCATCGCCCTGTGGAAGAAGATCGCCGGCCTGCCCGAGGAGCGGATCCAGCGCCTCGACAAGGACACCAACTACTGGTCCACCGGTCAGCCCGGTCCGGCCGGTCCGTGCTCCGAGATCTTCTTCGACCGGGGCCCCGCCTACGGCATCGACGGCGGCCCGGCGACCGATGACGACCGCTACGTCGAGATCTGGAACCTCGTCTTCATGCAGTACCTGCGCGGCGAGGGCACCAGCAAGGTCGACTTCGACATCCTCGGCGAATTGCCGCAGAAGAACATCGACACCGGCATGGGCCTCGAACGGGTCGCGTTCCTGAAGCAGGGCGTCGAGAACATGTACGAGATCGACCAGGTGCGGCCCGTACTCGACCGGGCCGCCGAGATCTCGGGCCGCCGGTACGGCGCGGTGCACGAGGACGACGTACGGATGCGCGTGATCGCCGACCACGTACGCTCCTCACTGATGCTGATGTCCGACGGTGTGACGCCGTCGAACGAGGGCCGCGGCTACATCCTGCGCCGCCTGATGCGTCGTACGGTTCGCGCGATGCGCCTGCTCGGCGTCGATGTCGCCACCTTCCCCGAGCTGTTCGCCGCGTCGCGTGAAGCGATGAAGGCCGCCTATCCCGAAGTCGAGACGGATTACGACCGCATCTCCCGCTCCGCCGTCGGCGAGGAGGAGGCGTTCCTGCGCACCCTCGCCTCCGGCACCGAGATCCTCGACCTCGCGGTCGTCAAGACGCAGAAGACCGGGTCGACGACACTCGCCGGCGACACGGCCTTCCTGCTGCACGACACCTTCGGATTCCCCATCGACCTCACCCTCGAGATCGCGGAGGAGTCGGGGCTCAGCGTCGACCGCACCGCATTCGACGAACTGATGTCGAAGCAGCGCGCGATGGCCAAGGCCGACGCGAAGTCGAAGAAGTCGGCGCTGGCCGACCTCTCCGTGTACTCCGAGTTCCGGGCCCAGGGCGAAACGGTCTTCACCGGCTACGACGTGCTCGACACGGAGTCGCGCATCGTCGGCCTCATCGTTGACGGTCACTCCGTGACGAAGGCCGTCGCCGGCGACATCGCCGAGGTGATCCTGGCCGAGACGTCGCTCTACGCCGAGTCCGGCGGGCAGGAGGCCGACGCCGGTCTCATCGTCGGCAACGGTTTCGAGCTCGAGGTGCTCGACGTGCAGAAGCCGGTGAAGGGTCTGATCAGCCACAAGGTGCAAATCTCCTCCGGCGAGGTCGGTGTCGGCGACGTCGCGACGTCGGTCGTCGACCCGGGCTACCGTCGCGGTGCCCGTCAGGCGCACTCCGGCACCCACATCATCCATGCGGCACTGCGCCAGGTGCTCGGCCCGCAGGCGCACCAGTCCGGCTCGTACAACAAGGCCGGCTATCTGCGCCTGGACTTCTCCTGGAACAAGGGCCTCAGCGCCGAGACCAAGAGCGAGATCGAGGACATCTCCAACAACGCGATCCGCGACAACCTCGAGGTGACCACCCGCGAGATGGCCGTCGACGAGGCGAAGGCCCTGGGCGCCATGGCGCTGTTCGGCGAGAAGTACGGCGCAACCGTGCGAATGGTCGACATCGGTGGACCGTGGTCGCGCGAGCTGTGCGCCGGAACGCACGTCGCGACGTCGGCCGAGATCGGCATGATCAATCTGGTCAGCGAATCGTCCGTCGGCTCCGCCAATCGTCGGGTCGAATCGCTGGTCGGCCTCGAGGCGTTCCAGAACCTCGCCGCAGAACGCGCGCTGGTGAACACCATCAGCTCGTCGCTGAAGACTCCGCGCGAGCAGTTGCCCGAGCGGATCAACGACCTGGTGCTGAGCCTGAAAGCCGCCGAGAAGCGGATCGCAGCGTTCGAGGCCAAGGCGCTCGCGGATCGCGTGCCCGACCTCGTTGCACGCCAGCGCACGATCGGCGGGGTGATCGCAGTCCTCGAGAACGTCGGTACCGTCGGCTCCTCGGATGAGCTCCGCAGCCTCGTCACCGCGGTGCGCGAACGTGTCGGCTCCGCGCCGTCGGTCGTCGCCCTCGCAGCAGATGTCGCAGGCAAGCCGGCCGTGATCGTCGCGACGAACCCGGCTTCTCGCGAGAACGGCGCCCAGGCCGGCGCACTGGCCAAGACGGCGGCCGGTGTCCTCGGCGGCGGCGGCGGCGGCAAGGCCGACCTCGCCCAGGGCGGTGGATCCGATGTGTCGGCGATCCCCGCGGCGCTCGAGGCCATCGCGGCGGGGCTCTCCGCCTCGTGACCCGGTTCGGCGTGCGCCTCGGAATCGATGTGGGCCGCGCCCGCATCGGTGTCGCGCGCTGCGACGCCGACGGCATGCTGGCGACCCCGGTCGAGACGGTGCCGCGCGCACTCGATGGTTCGGGAACGGACATCCGCCGTATCGTCGCCCTCGCCGACGATCTGTCGCCCGTCGGAATCGTGGTCGGGCTGCCGCTCTCGCTCTCCGGCGCGCGGACACCCTCCACGGAGGACGCCGTCGCCTTCGCCGAACGCGTGGCGAGCGCGATCCCCTCGACCGAGGTACGCCTCGTCGATGAACGACTCTCGACCGTGACGGCGCAGGGAGCGCTGCACCGCGCGGGTCGCACGACGAAGGGCTCGCGGTCGGTCATCGACCAGATCGCCGCCGTCGTCATCCTGCAACACGCCATCGATACCGAACGCGGAACCGGTCGCCCCGCCGGCACCGCCGTCGACCCGAGCGAAGGACCCCTAACCTCGTGACAGACCTTCCCCCGAGCCGCCGATCCGTGCGCGAAGAAGCGCAGCGTCAGGCAGCCCTCGATGCCGAGCGGCCCGTCGAAACCGAGCGGCCCGTCGAAACCGAGCGGCCCGTCGAACCCGAGCGGCCCGTCGAGGCCGACGCGTCGCACGACCCGCTGGAGCAGTTGTTCTCCGGCCCAGAGATCCCGCCGGCTCCCGAGCGGACCGGATCGCGCCGTGCCGCGCGCGAGACGGCGCCGAGCCCACGCCGCCGGGGTGGTTCGCCGTACGGCGAGACGCCCAAGCCGCGGGGTCGTAAGCGCCGCATCTTCGCCGGGCTGATCGCGGTGGGCGTCTTCGTCGCCATGATCGTGGTCGCCGCCGTGATCTTCGTCGAGCCGGTGAAGGCGCTCTTCGCGACTCCTGAGAGCGACGACTACACCGGTACCGGAACCGGTGAGGTGATCTTCACCATCCACGAGGGCGACACGGGTGACTCGATCGCGACCAATCTCGTGGACTCCGACGTGATCAAGTCGTACGGTCCGTTCTACTCGCTCCTGCTCGCCCAGACCCCGGAACCCGTGTTCCAGCCCGGCGCTTATCAGCTCGCGGGCCAGATGAGTTCGAAAGCCGCCCTCGCCGCCTTGCTGGACTCGAGCACGCGTCTCGAGAACACCTTCGTGATCCCTGAAGGGACGGCTCTGGCGGACGCACTTCCCGTCATCGCCGACGGCAGCGGGATCGCTCTCGCCGATCTGCAAGCGGCGGCCGCCGACTGGGGCTCGTTCGGTCTTCCGGTTGGAGCGACCAGTCTCGAGGGCTTCCTCTTCCCGGCCACCTACAACATCACTCCCGGCACGAGCGCGCACGACGTCTTGCAGACACTCGTCGATCGGATGTTCCAGGCCCTCGACTCCGCCGGGGTCGGCGTCGACGACCGCTACCGCGTCGTGGTCTTCGCCTCCCTCGTGCAGCGCGAGGCCGGCCTGCGGGACGACTACCCGAAGGTGGCGCGCGTCTTCCAGAACCGACTCGACCAGGGCATGCTCCTGCAGTCCGACGCGACGGTCGCCTACGGCACGGGCCAGACGCATCGCGTGTCGACAACCGATGCCGAGCGTGCGGATGCGAACAACGCCTACAACACCTACATCCACCCGGGTCTGCCGGTCGGACCCATCTCGAACCCGGGCGACATCGCGATCGACGCGGTGATGCATCCGGCGGACGGCACGTGGCTGTACTTCGTGACCTGGAACCTCGATACCGGCGAGACGATCTTCTCGACGACGCTGGCGGAGCACGAGACGGCCGTGGCCCAGTGGCAGGCGTGGATGGCGGATCACCCGGAGTACCAGTGACCGCTCGGCTCGCTGTACTCGGTTCGCCGATCGCGCACTCGCGGTCGCCGCTGCTGCACGCGGCCGCCTACGCCACGCTCGGCTTGGACTGGAGCTACGAGGCGGTCGAGGTCGACGAACAGAGCCTCGCCGGATTCGTGACCGGACGCGACGACAGTTGGCGCGGCCTTTCGCTGACGATGCCGCTGAAGGTCGCCGTCCGGCCACTGCTGGCCGAGCAGGACCTCGTCGCCCGCGCCACGGGCGCGGTCAACACCGTCCTGTTCGACCGGGACGGACCGCTGCGCCTGCGTGGCTTCAACACCGATGTCGCCGGAATCGTGCGCGCGCTGGCCGAGGCCGGTGTCCACTCGGCGCGACAGGTCGAGGTGCTCGGGGGAGGAGCGACGGCGGCTTCTGCCGTCGCAGCGGCGGCCTCGCTCGGTGCGGAGCTCGTCACGGTCACCGTCCGCTCGCCCGACCGCGCCGTGAGTCTGAACGACGTGGCGCGAGCGCTGGGGGTGGCTCTGCGCATCCGTTCGTTCGCCGACTGGGCACCCGGAGCCGATCTCGTGGTCAGCACCCTTCCGGGCGGGGCGGCGGCACCGGTCGTCCCGCAGGAACTCGCCGCGACCTCGACCCTGTTCGATGTCGCCTACGCGCCGTGGCCCAGTGTGCTCGGCGCGGTCTGGTCGTCCGCCGGCTCCCCGGTCGTCTCGGGGCTCGCGATGCTGCTGCATCAGGCGGTCGTGCAGGTGCGGATTTTCGTCGCCGGTGATCCCGAGATCCCGCTGGCCGATGAGGACGCGGTGGTGGCCGCCATGCGCGCCGCGGTGTCCGTGCATCAGACGCTTGCGGTGCCTGTGCCGAAGCGGTCTGTGCCAGAATCGTAGGATGCTCCGTTGGCTCACGGCCGGGGAATCCCACGGCCCCGAACTCATCGCCGTCCTCGAAGGCCTCCCCGCAGGCGTCCCGATCGCGATGGACGACATCCGAACCGACCTCGCGCGACGCAAGCTCGGCTACGGCCGTGGGGCGCGGATGAACTTCGAACAGGACGAACTCGCCATCTCGTCCGGCATCCGGCACGGCTACACGATGGGCAGCCCGATCGCGCTGAGTATCGGCAACACCGAGTGGCCGCGCTGGGTCGACGTGATGGCGCCGGATCCGCGCGATCCCGAGACACTTCCGAAGGGTCGCGGTGCTGCTCTGACCCGACCGCGTCCGGGCCACGCCGACCTCGTCGGGATGCAGAAGTACGGCTTCGCCGAGTCGCGCAACGTGCTCGAACGCGCCTCGGCGCGCGAGACGGCGGCCCGCGTGTCGCTCGGAGCGATCGCACGCAACTTCTTGGGCGAGCTCGGGATCACCCTGGTCTCGCACACTCTCGCCATCGGCCCGGTTCGCGTTCCCGAAGGTGCTCCGTTGCCCTCGTCGAGCGACGTCGCCGCCCTGGACGCGGATCCGCTGCGCTGCTTCGACGCCGCGACGAGTGCACTCATGGTCGCCGAGGTGGACGCCGCGCAGAAGGACGGCGACACGCTCGGTGGCGTCGTCGAGGTACTCGCCTACGATCTGCCCCCCGGCCTCGGCTCCTACGTGCACTGGGACCGCCGTCTCGACGCCCAGCTCGCCGGCGCCCTGATGGGGATCCAAGCGATCAAGGGCGTCGAGGTGGGCGACGGATTCCTCACCACGACTCGTCGCGGTTCGCAGGCGCATGACGAATTGTTCTACGACGAGCGGGGCATCTCGCGTTCGAGCGACAAGGCGGGCGGCACCGAAGGCGGGATGAGCACCGGTACCGTGCTGCGCGTCCGTGCCGGCATGAAGCCCATCGCCACCGTGCCGCACGCACTGCGCAGCGTGGACGTCGCGACGGGCGAGGCGGCGGGGGCCCACCACCAGCGCTCCGATGTCTGTGCCGTGCCCGCATCCGGAGTCGTGGCCGAGGCGATGGTCGCACTGGTACTCGCCAACGCCGTGCTGGAGAAGTTCGGCGGCGATAACGTCGCCGAGACCAAGCGCAACCTCGACGCCTACGTCGCTGCGATCCCGGATGCGCTGCACACCACGGCCGAGAGCGATTCCGCCCTCGGTGCCGTCTGATGGACGGCGCCGCGGCCTGATGGACGGCGACGATACGACGCCGCGCGCACGGGTGGTCTTCATCGGCCCGATGGGTGCAGGCAAGACCACCATCGGCAAGCGGGTGGCCCGCCTCATCTCGGCGCCGTTCCTCGACTCCGATGCGGAGTTCGTGAGGCGTCACGGCGCCATCGCTGCGTTCTTCGAGTTGCACGGTGAGGGCGCGTTCCGACATCACGAGCGCGCTGCCGTCGCCGAGGTCATGGCGAGCGATGCCGTCGTGGCGCTGGGCGGGGGAGCGGTCCTCGACCTCGACACCCGAGCCGACCTCGCCCGGGTGCCCGTCGTGCTGCTCACGACGACGCCGGAGGCGGTCGCCGACCGGATCGGCAACGGCAAGCGTCCACTCGTGCGCGGCGGAGTGTCCGACTGGACCCGGATCTACGAATCCCGCCGAGCGGTCTACGAGTCGCTGGCCGACCTCAGTATCGACACGTCAAGGCGCCCGATCTCTCTGATCGCCGCCGAGATCGCGGACTGGCTCCGCGCATCCGACCCATCCACGACCACCCCTGCGACAGGATCACACTCATGACCTCCGGCTCCACCGCCATCACCGTCACCGGCGCGAATCCCTACGACATCGTCGTCGGTCGCGGGCTCCTCGACGGCCTCGCCGACGCGATCGGACCGCGCGCGAAGAAGGTGCTGATCGTGCATCCGCCGACTCTCGCCGTGCTCGCCGCCGAGATGCGCGAGAGCCTGCTCGAGCGCTACGAGGTGCTTCTCGCCGAGGTCCCCGATGCAGAAGCCGCCAAGCGGATCGAGGTCGCGTCGTTCTGCTGGCAGGTGATGGGGCAGTCCGACTTCACCCGCACCGATGCCGTCGTCGGCTTCGGCGGCGGATCGATCACCGACCTCGCCGGCTTCGTCGCCGCGACATGGCTTCGCGGCGTGACGCTCGTACAGGTCCCGACGTCGGTCCTCGGCATGGTCGACGCGGCCGTCGGCGGCAAGACGGGGATCAACACCAATGAGGGCAAGAACCTCGTCGGGGCCTTCTACGCCCCGAAGGCCGTCGTCGCCGACCTCGACGTCCTCTCCTCGCTGAGCCGCAACGAGATCCTCGCGGGATTCGGCGAGGTGGTGAAGTACGGCTTCATCGCCGAGCCTCAGATCCTCGACATCATCGAGGCGGACGTGGATCGCGCGACCGATCCGACCTCCGAGGAGTTCCGTCGCCTGGTCGAACTCTCGATCGGGATCAAGGCCCGTGTCGTGAGCGAGGACTTCCGCGAGGCCGACCTCCGCGAGATCCTGAACTACGGCCACACGCTGGGTCATGCCATCGAGCACGCTGAACGCTACCAGTGGCGCCACGGTGCGGCGGTTGCGGTCGGCATGGTCTTCGCCGCCGAACTCTCACGCCTCACCGGCACGCTCAGCGACGCCGTCGTCGACCGGCACCGCAGGGTGCTCGAGAGCCTCACCCTGCCGACCACCTATCAGCTCGGCCGCTGGGAGTCGCTGCTCGCGACCATGCAGCGCGACAAGAAGGCACGAGCCGGGATGCTGCGGTTCGTTGTGCTCGACGACATCGCCAAGCCGAGCATCTTGCAGGGGCCCGAGACCTCGCTGCTGTTCGCGGCCTACCAAGAGGTCGGCAGCTAGCCGCCGTTCAGGGCGCTGGACCGGGCCGAGACGTACTCGCGCTCGGTGATCGTGCCGCTCGCTCTGAGCGCCTCCAGTTCGGCGAGTCGGTCCTGGAGCGGCGCGCGCGAGTCCGGAGCGGCGCGGGTGCCGCTCGCGATGTACCGCGCCGCCATGTCGGTTCGCATCGTGAACGGATTCAGGCCGTGCTTGCGTGCGCGACGGACGTTGAGCACGATCGACACGACGATGACGAGCACGACGGCTCCGAAGACGAACGGGAACGCCGTCCACACGACGTCGAACCACGACGGGATGATGGGGTTACTCGGGTTCGGGACGGTCGGACCGAAGAATTCAGTGAGGGTCGAGTTGGTGAGCATGAGTGTTCTCCTTCGTTTCCTCTGTCCTTCCACCGTTGCATCCTGAAATGCGCCAGGGAGCGATTCTCACCGGGTGCCCAGGTCGCCATCGCGGGTTCCGCGCTGAAACCGGGGGAGCGGCTACACTCGATGGGTTGGCCGCACCGGCCTCTCATCGCCGTGGGCTTCGAGCCCGGCACCGATACTTTCGAAACGGAATACCTCTCTCTCATGGCTTCAACCACCGACATCAAGAACGGCACGGTCCTCAACATCGACGGCCAGCTCTGGAACGTCATCGACTTCCAGCATGTGAAGCCGGGCAAGGGCGGCGCGTTCGTCCGCACGAAGATGAAGAACGTGCTGACCGGCAAGGTCGTCGACAAGACCTTCAACGCGGGCGCCAAGATCGACACGGCGAACGTCGACCGCCGCGACTTCCAGTACCTGTACCGCGATGGTGTCGACTTCGTCTTCATGGACACCAGCGACTACGACCAGATCACCGTCGCCGAGGCCGTCGTCGGAGACGCCGCGAACTTCATGCTCGAGAACCAGAACGTGACGCTCGCGCTGCACGACGGATCGCCGCTGTACATCGACCTCCCCGCATCCGTGATCCTCGAGATCACGTACACCGAGCCGGGTCTGCAGGGCGATCGCTCGACCGGTGGCACGAAGCCCGCCACCGTCGAGACCGGCTACGAGATCCAGGTCCCGCTGTTCCTCGAGATCGGCACCAAGGTCAAGGTCGACACCCGCACCGGGGACTACCTCGGTCGCGTCAGCTGACGCATGAGCGCGAGGACGAAGGCGCGTAAGCGCGCCCTGGACGTGATCTACAACGCGGATGTGCGCCAGATCCCGCTCTCCGAGTCGCTGCGGGTCGAGTCCGAGCGCGCGGTCAACGAGCCCGCCCGCGAGGCGTCGTGGCTGTACGCGCGCGAGATCGTCGACGGTGTGATCGACAACGCCGTCGAGATCGACGCGTTGATCGAACAGCTCGCCGTCGGGTGGACTCTCGCCCGCATGCCCATGGTCGATCGCGCGATCCTGCGCATCGGCGTGTGGGAGATCCTCCATAACGAGCAGGTACCGGACCCGGTCGCGATCGCCGAGGCCGTCGAGGCCGCGACGGTGCTCAGCACCGAGGATTCGGCCGGCTTCATCAACGGCCTGCTCGCGAAGGTGTCGACCACGAAGGCCACGGCCTAGCTCGCGCCGCATAACAGAAATGGCGCCTCCCGCCTGTCGGGAGGCGCCATTTCCCGTAACCGGGCGCGGCCTGGCACGATGTGGTCGTGAACGAGTCGGAAGCGGTCGAGCGGGCTCAGCAGCTCTGGGACATCGGACATCCGATCGCCAGATCCCACTCCCGGTAGTAGAGCAGGAAGGTGAGGGTGCGTTCCGCAACCGACCCCGCGACCCCCGCTATAGTGGACGGCGGTAGATCACCTTTAAGGCCGTCCGGTGAGGCGGGGAAGGGGGTCGGTGTGGTTGCACGTACCGTGCTGCAAAACGCTGACATCACTCGGGCGTTGACTCGGATCGCTCACGAGATCCTGGAGTCCAACCGAGGCGCGTCGGATCTCGTGATCCTCGGCATCCCGACGCGCGGGGTGATCCTCGCTCAGCGGATCGCCGCCACGATCGCTCGGATCGAGCCGGAGGCTGCACCCGTCTTCGCGGGTTCGCTCGACGTGACGATGTATCGGGACGACCTCGGTCGCCATCCCACGCGCACGCCCGCGCCGACGACGGTTCCCGCGAGCATCGACGGCAAGACGGTCGTGCTGGTGGATGATGTGCTCTACTCCGGTCGCAGCATCCGCGCCGCTCTCGACGCGCTCAGCGACATCGGCCGACCGCGCGCCGTGCGGCTGGCGGCCCTCGTTGACCGCGGTCACCGCGAACTGCCCATCCGCGCGGACTTCGTCGGCAAGAACCTGCCGACATCCACGAGTGAGCGGGTGAACGTGAAGCTGACCGAGACCGACGGAGACGACTACGTCAGCATCGAGAGCGGAGACGAGCGATGAAGCACCTGCTCTCGACCCGCGACCTCTCGCGCGACGCCGCGATCGCGCTGCTCGACATCGCCGAGGACATGGCGGAGGTGCAGAATCGCGAGGTCAAGAAACTGCCGACCCTGCGCGGCAAGACCGTGGTGAACCTGTTCTTCGAAGACTCTACCCGCACCCGCATCTCGTTCGAGGCCGCGGCGAAGCGCCTGAGCGCCGACGTGATCAACTTCAGCGCCAAGGGATCCAGCGTCTCGAAGGGCGAGAGCCTCAAGGACACCGCCCAGACGCTGGCCGCGATGGGCGCCGACGGTGTGGTCATCCGTCACGGCGCCTCCGGCGCCCCCGCGGTGCTGGCCGGCAGCGGCTGGATCGACGCAGCCATCCTGAACGCGGGCGACGGCACGCACGAGCACCCGACGCAGGCGCTGCTGGATGCGTTCAGCATCCGCCGCCGGTTGCACGGTTCGCACTCGCGCGGGAAGGGACTCGACGGCGTGGCGGTCACGATCGTCGGCGACATCCTGCACTCGCGCGTCGCGCGCTCGAACGTGTGGCTGCTGACCACCCTCGGCGCCGAGGTGACGTTCGTGGCTCCGCCGACGCTGGTGCCGGTCGACACGAAGGACTGGCCCGCCAGCATCCGCTACGACCTCGACGAGGCGATCGATGCGGGTCTGCCCGACGTCGTGATGCTGCTGCGCATCCAGCTCGAGCGGATGTCGAGCGGATTCTTCCCGAACGGTCGCGAGTACGCACGGATCTGGGGGCTCGACGACGAGCGCCTCGCGCGGCTCGGCCCGGATACGATTGTGATGCACCCCGGACCCATGAACCGCGGCGTCGAGATCAGCTCGGCCGCCGCGGACTCGAGCCGCTCGACCGTGCTCGAACAGGTCACGAACGGGGTGTCGGTGAGGATGGCGGCGCTGTACCTGCTGCTGTCCGGCGAACGGGAGATCGACTGATGAGCGACGCACGGATCCTGATCTCGGGAGCGACCCTCCCCGACGGCAGCGGCGCGGATCTGCTGATCGACGGTGGTCGCATCGTCGAGATCGGTCCCGACCTCGACTCGCTCGGCGCCGAGGTGATCGACGCCGACGGCCTGATCGCGCTTCCCGGCCTTGTCGATCTGCACACGCACCTCCGCGAGCCCGGCTTCGAGCAGAGCGAGACGGTGCTCACCGGCTCCCGCGCCGCGGCGGCCGGCGGCTTCACCGCGGTGTTCGCGATGGCGAACACCTCGCCGGTGCAGGACACCGCGGGTGTCGTCGAGCAGGTGCTGAGCCTGGGCGAGCGCGCCGGCTACGCGACGGTGCGGCCGATCGGTGCGGTCACGGTGGGGCTGGCGGGAGAGTCGCTGGCCGAGCTCGGTGCGATGGCCCGATCCCGAGCGGCCGTCCGCGTGTTCTCGGACGACGGCAAGTGCGTCTCGGACGCGCTGCTGATGCGCCGTGCACTCGAGTACGTGAAGGCATTCGACGGCGTGGTCGCGCAGCACGCGCAGGAGCCGCGCCTCACCATCGGAGCGCAGATGAACGAGGGCGCCGTCTCGGGCGCGCTCGGCCTGCAGGGCTGGCCGGCCGTCGCGGAGGAGTCGATCATCGCGCGCGACGTGCTTCTCGCCGAGCACGTCGGCTCCCGGCTGCACGTCTGCCATGTCTCGACAGCCGGCTCCGTCGATGTCATCCGTTGGGCGAAGGCCCGCGGCATCGATGTGACCGCCGAGGTCACGCCGCATCACCTGCTGCTCACCGAGGACCTCGTCGCGGGCGGTGGGGCGCGGTCGTCCTACGACGCCCGCTACAAGGTGAACCCCCCGCTGCGCCGCGACGAGGACGTGCACGCGCTGCGTGAGGCTCTCGCCGACGGCACCATCGACATCGTCGCCACCGATCACGCTCCGCACCCGGTCGAGGCGAAGGACTGCGAGTGGGACGCCGCGGCGTTCGGCATGGTCGGTCTCGAATCCGCCCTCTCGGTCGTGCACGCGGCGGTCGTCGCCGACGGCCGGCTCGACTGGGCGGATGTGGCGCGCACGATGTCGGCCACCCCCGCACGGATCGGTCGCCTCGGCGGCTACGAGGACGGCCTCGTCGCGGGCGCGGTCGCGAACGTGCTGCTCTACGACCCGAACGTCACCCGCTCCTTCGCGACCGGCGACCTTCGCGGCAAGAGCGTCAACTCGCCCTACCTCGGCGTCGAGCTGCCCGGCCGGGTCGTCACCACGATCCACGACGGCTACCTCACCGTGCGCGACGGCGAACTCGTCGATGCGGCGACGGTCGCGGATGCGGCGAAGGTCGCGCATGGATGACAAGCTGTTACCGACTCTGGTCACCCTCGCGATCGTCCTGCTGATCTTCCTCGGCATGGCGCTCTCGTGGCGTGCTCGGCGACGCCGATCCGCGGAGCTGGCCCCGACGCCGGTCGATGTGGCGTCCCTGGGCGCCGAGACGGCCGAGGTCGAGGCGCAGTACGTCGCGACGACCGTCGTCGAGGAGCCGCTCGAGCGCGTAGTGCTGCCGGGCCTGGGCTTCCGCGCTCACGCAGTGCTGCGGATGTTCGAGGCCGGTCTCGTGATCGAACCGCGCGGCGAGCATCCGACCGTGATACCGGCCGCCGCACTGCGTGGTGCCGGAGCCGCGACCTACACGATCGACCGCGTCGTCGAGCGAGACGGCCTGATCGTCGTGACCTGGGCGCCGCAGGGCGACTCCGTGGTCGACAGTTACTTCCGCATCGGGGACGTCGGCCAGCGCGCCGCGACCCTCACCAACATCCGGGGCCTGGTCCCCGAGCTTCCCGCCGAACAGAAGGGCAACTAGTCCGTGCCATCGACACGCCTCCGAACCGAACCCACCGCCGTCCTGGTCCTGGAGGACGGCCGACGCTACCCGGGTCAGTCCTACGGCGCCAAGGGCCGAACGCTCGGTGAGATCGTCTTCACGACCGGTATGACCGGCTACCAGGAGACCATCACCGATCCCTCCTACGCCGGCCAGATCGTTGTGCAGACCGCGCCGCACATCGGCAACACCGGCATGAACGACGACGACATGGAGTCGCGCCGCATCTGGGTCGCCGGCTACGTCGTGCGCGATCCGTCCCGCGTGGTGTCGAACTTCCGCTCGCAGCGCTCCCTCGACTCCGATCTCGAGAAGGACGGCATCGTCGGCATCGCCGGCATCGATACCCGAGCGATCACCCGGCACATCCGCTCGGCCGGCGCCATGCGTGCCGGAGTGTTCTCGGGTGCAGACCTCGAGCTGTCGAACGACGAGCAGCTGCAGCTGGTGCTCGGCGGCGCACAGATGCAGGGACTCAACCTCTCTGCCGCCGTCTCGACCGACGAGCAGTACACGGTCGCCGCCCAGGGCGAGCGGATCGGCTCCGTCGCGGTCGTCGATCTGGGCGTGAAGACGTCCACGGTCAACTACTTGTCGCAACGCGGATTCGACGTGCACGTGCTGCCGGAATCCGTCACCGCTGAGGAGGTGCTCGCGCTGGCGCCGTCGGCCCTGTTCTTCTCGAACGGGCCGGGCGACCCGGAGGCCTCCGATCACCACGTCGACCTCCTGCGCACGACCTTGCGTGCCGACCTGCCGTTCTTCGGCATCTGCTTCGGCAACCAGCTGCTCGGCCGCGCACTCGGTTTCGACACTTACAAGCTGCCGTTCGGACACCGTGGCATCAACCAGCCGGTTCTCGACAAGCTGACCGGCCGGGTCGAGATCACCGCGCAGAACCACGGCTTCGCCGTGAAGGCGCCGATCGACGGCGAGCTGGATTCGCCGGAGGGCTTCGGCCGCGTCGAGGTCAGCCACTACAGCCTCAACGACTCGGTCGTCGAGGGCCTGCGGTGCCTCGACATCCCCGCCTTCTCGGTGCAGTACCACCCGGAGGCGGCGGCCGGCCCGCACGACTCCAACTACCTCTTCGACCGCTTCCGCGACATGGTCACGGAGCGGGCTACCGACAGCACGGAGCGGGCTACCGACAGCACGGAGCGGGCTACCGACAGCACGGAGCGGGCTACCGACAGCACCACGACCCCTGGAGACCAGAACTAATGCCCCGCAGGGAAGACATCAAGAGCGTCCTCGTCATCGGCTCCGGTCCGATCGTCATCGGCCAGGCCTGCGAGTTCGACTACTCCGGCACGCAGGCCTGCCGCGTGCTCCGCGAAGAGGGCGTGCGCGTCATCCTGGTGAACTCGAATCCGGCCACGATCATGACCGACCCCGACTTCGCCGACGCGACCTACGTCGAGCCGATCACGCCGCAGGTCATCGAGGCGATCATCCAGAAGGAGAAGCCCGACGCGATCCTGCCGACCCTCGGCGGCCAGACCGCGCTGAACGCCGCGATCCAGCTGCACGACCTGGGGATCCTCGAGAAGTACGGCGTCGAGTTGATCGGCGCGAGCTTCGAGGCGATCAACAAGGGCGAGGACCGGCAGATCTTCAAGCAGCTCGTGCTCGACGCGGGTGCCGGTGTGGCGAAGTCGTACATCGCGCACACCGTCGACGAGGCCGTGGAGTTCGCCGAGGACCTCGGTTACCCGCTGGTCATCCGACCCTCCTTCACCATGGGCGGACTCGGCTCGGGCTTCGCTTACGACCGCACGGAACTCATCCGCATGGTGACCGACGGCCTGCACCAGAGCCCCACCACCGAGGTCCTCCTCGAGGAGTCGATCCTCGGCTGGAAGGAGTACGAGCTCGAACTCATGCGCGACACGGCCGACAACACCGTCGTGGTCTGCTCCATCGAGAACGTCGACCCGGTCGGTGTGCACACGGGTGACTCGATCACCGTCGCTCCCGCGCTCACGCTGACCGACCGCGAGTACCAGAACCTGCGCGACATCGGCATCCGGATCATCCGCGACGTGGGTGTCGACACCGGCGGCTGCAACATCCAGTTCGCGATCGACCCGAAGGACGGCCGGGTGATCGTGATCGAGATGAACCCCCGTGTCTCCCGCTCCTCGGCGCTCGCCTCGAAGGCCACCGGCTTCCCGATCGCCAAGATCGCGGCGAAGCTGGCGATCGGGTACCGCCTCGACGAGATCCCGAACGACATCACCAAGGTGACCCCGGCGAGCTTCGAGCCCACGCTCGACTACGTCGTGGTCAAGGTGCCGCGCTTCGCGTTCGAGAAATTCCCCGCAGCTGATGCGACGCTCACGACGACCATGAAGTCGGTCGGTGAGGCGATGGCGATCGGCCGAAACTACGCGACGGCTCTGCAGAAGGCGCTGCGATCGCTCGAGAAGCGCGGTTCGAGCTTCCACTGGGGCGAGGAGCCCCGCTCGATCGACGAGCTGCTCGAGATCGCGAAGACGCCGACCGACGGCCGGATCGTCACCGTGCAGCAGGCACTGCGCCTGGGCGCGTCGGTCGAGCAGGTCTTCGAATCGACCAAGATCGACCCGTGGTTCCTCGACCAGATCGTGCTGATCAACGAGGTCGCCGTCGCGATCCACGAGGCCGATACCCTCGATCACGGCGTACTGCGCCTCGCCAAGGATCACGGCTTCTCGGATGCCCAGATCGGCGAGCTGCGCGGTTTCGGTGAGGAGCAGGTGCGCGAGGTGCGCCACATCCTCGGGGTCCGCCCGGTCTTCAAGACGGTGGACACCTGCGCGGGGGAGTTCCCGGCGCTCACGCCATACCACTACTCCTCGTACGACAGCGAGACCGAGGTGGCGCCGAGCGAGCGTCGCAAGGTGATCATCCTCGGTTCGGGCCCGAACCGCATCGGCCAGGGCGTCGAGTTCGACTACTCCTGCGTGCACGCATCGTTCGCTCTGTCGGATGCGGGCTACGAGACCATCATGATCAACTGCAACCCCGAGACGGTGTCGACCGATTACGACACCAGCGACCGGCTCTACTTCGAGCCGCTGACGCTGGAGGACGTGCTCGAGGTCATCCACGCCGAATCGCAATCCGGTGAGCTGGTCGGGGTCGTCGTTCAGCTCGGCGGCCAGACGGCGCTGGGTCTGGCGAAGGGCCTCGAGGCGGCCGGAGTCCCGATCCTGGGCACCAGCCCCTCGGCGATCGACCTCGCGGAAGAGCGCGGACTGTTCCAGGGCATCCTCGACGCGGCCGGCCTGATGGCGCCGCGCAACGGCACCGCGACCGATCTGCGCGGCGCGACCGCCATCGCCGCCGAGATCGGCTACCCCGTGCTGGTACGCCCCTCGTACGTGCTCGGCGGCCGTGGCATGGAGATCGTGTACGACCCCGCGTCGCTCGCCGACTACTTCGACCGCATCGCCGATCAGGGCATCGTCGGACCCGGGTACCCGCTGCTCGTCGACCGCTTCCTGGACGACGCCGTCGAACTCGACGTCGACGCCCTCTACGACGGAACCGAGCTCTACATCGGTGGCGTGATGGAGCACATCGAGGAGGCCGGCATCCACTCAGGCGATTCCTCCTGCACCCTGCCGCCCGTCACGCTCGGCCGCCAGCAGATCGACAAGGTCCGCGAAGCGACCCTCGCCATCGCTCAGGGCATCGGCGTCCGTGGTCTGCTCAACGTGCAGTTCGCGATCGGGCAGGGCGTGCTCTACGTCATCGAGGCCAACCCGCGTGCGTCGCGCACGGTGCCCTTCGTCTCGAAGGCGCTCGGGATCCCGCTGGCGAAGGCCGCGTCGCGCCTGATGGTCGGTGAGAGCATCGCTGCGCTCAAGGCCGAGGGTCTGCTGCCGCAGCAGGACGGCTCGATCGTGCCCATGGATTCGCCGGTCTCGGTCAAGGAGGCCGTGCTGCCCTTCAAGCGCTTCCGCACCAAGGACGGCCAGATCGTCGACTCCCTGCTCGGCCCGGAGATGCGCTCCACCGGCGAGGTCATGGGGATCGACCGCGATTTCCCGCGCGCCTTCGCGAAGAGCCAGGAGGCCGCGTACGGCGGCATGCCCACCAGCGGCACCGTGTTCGTCTCGGTCGCCGACCGCGACAAGCGGGCCATCGTGCTGCCGGTGCTGCGCCTGCAGCAGCTCGGCTTCACGATCCTCGCCACCGAGGGCACCGCCGAGGTGCTCAACCGCAACGGCATCCCGGCCGAGGTCGTCCGAAAGCTCACGGGCGGTAAGCCGCAAGCCTTCGACTCGGGGCCGAACGAAGGGCTCTCGATCGTCGATCTCGTGAACCGCGACCTGGTCGACATCGTCATCAACACGCCCAGCGGCGGCGCGTCGCGTGCCGACGGTTACGAGATCCGCGCCGCGGCGGTGGCGGCGGACAAGCCGCTCTTCACCACGATCGCCCAGCTCGGCGCGGCGGTCGCCTCCATCGACGCCGTCCGCGACGGCTTCGAGGTCACCAGCCTGCAGGACTACGCGATCCAGCGCGCCGAGCGGTTGGCCGAGGCGACGGCGTGACGGCGTTCGGCGTACGTCTGGCCGGAGCGTTCGAGCGCTCCGGCCCGCTCTGCGTCGGCATCGACCCGCATCGATTCCTCCTCAGCGATTGGGGTCTGAACGACGACGCCGCGGGGCTCGAATCGTTCGGCCGCACGGTGGTAGCCGCGGCGCTGGATCATGTCGGCATCGTGAAGCCCCAGATCGCGTTCTTCGAGCGCCACGGCTCCGCGGGCCTATCCGCTCTCGAGCGGGTGCTCGCCGATGCCCGCGCCGCGGGCCTGCTCGTCATCGCCGATGTGAAGCGCGGCGACATCGGCACGAGCGTCACCGCCTACGCCGAGGCCTGGCTCTCGCCGGGTTCGCCCCTCGAAGCGGATGCGATGACCGCGGCCGCGTATCAGGGTGTCGGCTCGCTCGACGGCATGCTTACCCTCGCCGAGGCGAACGGCAAGGGCGTCTTCGTGCTGGCAGCAACGTCGAACCCGGAGGCGGCCGTCGTGCAGCGTGCGATCGTGCAGGACGGCCCGCGTGCGGGCGGCACCATCGCGGCCGCCGTGCTCGAGGACGTGGCGGCGTGGAACGCGGTTGTGGCATCCTCGAAGCAAGCCGATGACGGCCGTGCGATCGGTTCGGTCGGCGTCGTGCTCGGCGCAACGGTCGACCTCGCCGATTACGGCATCGACACCGCCACGGAATACGCACCAGCGCTGCCCGTGCTGGCACCCGGCTTCGGCTACCAGGGAGCAGATCCCGCTGACGCCCGTCGACTGTTCGGTCGGCTGGCCGAGGCGACGATCGTGAGCGAGTCGCGCAGCGTCCTCGCCGCCGGTCCCGAGAAGATCGCCGCGGCCATCGAACGACGAGCCCGTGAGGTACAGGAGACCCTTGTCCGCTGAAGAGATGACCGCGCAGCAGCCCGGGTCCGACGACGGCGCGAGCGCCCGCCCCGCCCCGCCCGAGGTGGATCGCGCCGCCGCGTCGGCGGCCGCGATCGCCGCCCGTCGCGCGCGTGCGGCGGTGAAGAAGGATGTCGCCGCCGGGGTGCGCTCGGCGGTCGACGTGCTCGCGACAGCGGTGGCCGAGCCGAGCGGGGTCGAGGGGCGGATGCGAGTGAGCGAATTGCTGCGAGCGGTCCCGGCTCTCGGCGCCGTCAAGACGCCGCGAGTCATGGAGTCCCTGCAGATCGCGGATGCGAAGCGCCTCGGCGGTCTCGGTCGGCGTCAGATCGACGTGCTGCGCGCCTTCCTCGCTCAGCGTGATGCGCTGAACCGCGCGAAGCAGCGCAACACGCTGGTGGTGCTCGCCGGTCCGACCGCCGTCGGCAAGGGAACCGTCTCGACCTTCATCCGCGAGAACTACCCCGAGGTGCTGCTCTCCGTGTCGGCGACGACGCGTGCGCCGCGACCGGGCGAGGTCGACGGGGTGAGCTACTACTTCATCGACGACACCGAGTTCGATCGCATGGTCGAGGCGGGGGAGTTCCTCGAGTACGCGACCGTGCACAACGCCTACCGCTACGGCACGCCGCGCGGCCCGATCGACGCCGCGCTCGGCGCCGGCACGCAGGTGCTCCTCGAGATCGACATCCAAGGCGCGCGGCAGGTCAAGCAGCGCATGCCGGAGGCCAAGCTCGTCTTCCTGCTTCCACCGACGTGGGACGAACTCGTGCGACGGCTGGTCGGTCGCGGCACGGAGGACGAGGCCGAGCAGCGCCGTCGCCTCGACACGGCGAAGGTCGAACTGGCCGCGCAGGACGAGTTCGACTACAAGATCGTGAACAGTACCGTGGCCGATGCCGCCCGCGAGGTCGTAGAATTGATGACGCCTCGTCGGCTCGGCGCTTCCGCGCGCGCCTGACGATCGCGACTCAGACCATCCCCGCCCGCGATTCCACCGGATCGGCGCGGCTCGGAACCACCACGGCGCCTCACGCGCTCAGCTAGGAGACAGACATGGCCAACAATCTCGGCATCATCGACCCGCCGATCGACGAGCTGCTCTCGAAGGTCGACTCCAAGTACGCCCTGGTGATCTTCGCCTCGAAGCGTGCTCGCCAGATCAACGACTACTACGCCGACCTGCACGAGGGCAGCCTCTTCGACAACGTCGGCCCGCTCGTCGACTCCACGATCGACGACAAGCCGCTGTCCGTCGCGCTGCACGAGATCGGCGAGGACAAGCTGATCGCCCGCCCCATCGCGGGCGAGTAATCGTCCTCACCGGAGGGCGATCCACCGCCGTGCGATCTTCATCGACCGCCCGGCGACGGCTGAACGTCGTCGTCGGGATCACGGGCGGCATCGCCGCGTACAAAGCGGTCGGTGTCGTCCGTTCCCTCGTTCTGGAGGGGCACGACGTCCACGTCGTCGCGACGGAAGCCGCGCTCCGATTCGTCGGCAAGCCGACATTGGAGGCGATCTCGCGCAACACCGTGCACACGGAGTTGTACGAGGGAGTCGCCGAGGTGCGGCACGTGGCCATCGGCCAAGCCGCAGACCTGATCGTGGTCGCCCCCGCGACCGCGCACACCCTGGCGAAGATCGCCACGGGTCTCGCCGACGACCTGCTCGGCAACACCATCCTCGCCAGCACGGCTCCGCTGGTCGTAGCTCCGGCCATGCACACCGAGATGTGGCGGAACCCCGCGACGGTGGCCAACGTGGCGCTGCTGCGCTCACGCGGTATCACCATCGTCGGCCCCGGGGTCGGACAGCTCACGGGCGCCGACTCGGGCCCGGGGCGGATGGAGGAGCCGGACACGATCGTGCGTGCGGCGCTCGAGGTCCACGCGGCCGCCTCCGCAGCCAAGCGAGATCTCGCCGGCTTGCGCGTGCTCGTCTCGGCCGGTGGAACGCGCGAGCCTCTGGATCCGGTGCGTTTCGTCGGCAATCGCTCCAGCGGCAAGCAGGGCGTGGCTCTCGCCCGCGCCGCCGCGACTCGAGGGGCGAGCGTCACCCTGCTCGCCGCGAACCTCGAGGTGGACGTGCCCGCCGGTGTCGTGGTGCGCGCGGTCGGCACGGCTCTCGAGCTGCAGGAGGCGGCCGTCGAACTGGCCGCGCAGGCCGACATCGTGATCATGGCGGC
This sequence comes from Microbacteriaceae bacterium VKM Ac-2855, assembly GCA_013204985.1. GTDB lineage: Bacteria > Actinomycetota > Actinomycetes > Actinomycetales > Microbacteriaceae > Rathayibacter. Next base: position 529,094 of record JABMLG010000001.1, on the reverse strand, counting down.
GGCGGTGGCCGACTACCGGCCGGCCCGGCTGTCGGAGTCGAAGATCAAGAAGGAGCAGACCGGCGAGACGCTGGTGCTCGAGCTCGTGAAGAACCCCGACATCCTGGCCGGGCTCGCGGCCGATCGCGGCGATGGACAACTCGTCGTGGGCTTCGCGGCCGAGACCGAGACCGACCGGGAGAAGCTGCTCGCCCTCGGCCGGGCGAAGATCGAACGCAAGGGCTGCGATCTTCTCGTCCTCAACAGGGTCGGTTGGACCGCCGGTTTCGCCACCGAGCGTAACGACGTCATCGTGCTCGACAAGGCCGGGGATATAGTGATCGAGGCCTCCGGCACGAAGGCGGAGGTCTCGGACCGCATCCTCGATGTCGTCACCCGCTAGCGGCCGCTCCCCGCTCCATCTCGACACCCCGGTGTCCACTCCGACGCGGCCGCCGTTGCTGCAGCTATGAAACGAGACGTTCCCGCATGACTTCCCTGCGCCTGTTCACCTCCGAGTCCGTCACCGAGGGGCACCCCGACAAGATCTGCGACCAGATCTCGGACCGGATCCTCGATGCGCTTCTCGAAGTCGATCCGAACAGTCGGGTCGCCGTCGAGACCATGGTCACCACCGGATTGGTCCATGTCGCCGGCGAGGTCTCCACGCAGGGTTACGTCGAGATCCCGAGCATCGTGCGCGACACGATCGTCGAGATCGGTTACGACTCGTCGCAAGTCGGCTTCGACGGCCGCTCGTGCGGTGTGTCGATCTCGATCGGGCAGCAATCGCCCGACATCGCGGCCGGTGTCGACACCTCGCTCGAGGTGCGCACCGACGCCAGCGATGCGGATCCGTTCGATCAGCTGGGCGCCGGCGACCAGGGCATCATGTTCGGCTACGCCACGACCGAGACGCCGCAGCTCATGCCGCTGCCGAGCTGGCTCTCGCATCGCCTCGCCGAGCGCCTCGCCGAGGTGCGTAAGACCGGTGAGCTCGACTACCTTCGGCCCGATGGAAAGACCCAGGTCACCATCGGCTACGACGGGAGCCGCCCGGCCACTGTCGACACCGTGGTGCTCTCCACGCAGCACGCCCCGCACGTATCGACGGCGCAGATCCATGCGGACATCGAGGCGCACGTCATCCGTCCCGTTCTCGACCGCGTCGATCTCGACTCCGCCGGGGTACGTCTGCTGATCAACCCGACCGGTCGCTTCGAGATCGGCGGCCCGCAGGGCGATGCCGGCCTCACCGGTCGCAAGATCATCGTCGACACGTACGGTGGCGCGTCGCGTCACGGTGGCGGAGCGTTTTCCGGCAAGGACCCGTCGAAGGTGGACCGTTCGGCGGCCTACGCGATGCGATGGGTGGCCAAGAACGCGGTCGCCGCGGGGCTGGCGGAACGACTCGAGGTTCAGATCGCCTACGCGATCGGCAAGGCTGCTCCCGTGGGCCTGTACGTCGAGACCTTCGGTACCGGCACCGTCTCCGACGACGTGATCATCGATGCGATCCGCGAGGTCTTCGATCTGCGTCCGGCCGCGATCATCTCGGCCCTCGACCTGTTGCGTCCGATCTACTCGAAGACCTCGGCCTACGGCCACTTCGGCCGCGAACTGCCCGAGTTCACCTGGGAGCGCCTCGACCGCGTCGACGATCTCCGCACCGCCTCCGGGCTCTGACCGAGGTCATGGGCGAGGCGGCCGTCGCGCGGGTGCTGCTGGACTCGCCGCTCCCGCAGTTGGACCACCTGTTCGACTACGAGATCCCGGACGCACTGCGCGAGCAGGTCGTGCCGGGGATCCGGGTCCGCGTGCCGCTGCGAACCGGCGGGCGGATCGCGGATGGTTTCGTCGTCGACGTCGTCGACTCCTCCGAGCACGGCGGTGCCCTGAGTGCGGTGGAGGCCGTCGTCTCGACGCTGCCGGTGCTCACACCCGAGGTCTGGCTGCTCGCTCGGCGGGTCGCCGACCGTGCGGCCGGGGGAGCGAGCGATGTGCTGCGCCTCGCCGTGCCCCCGCGTCAGGTTCGTGTGGAGAAGGCGTACCTCGCGGCCGGCGGACCGGCCGATTCGGTACCGCCGATCGAACCCGGCACCGTCTCCGGCTACCGGGCGGAGGCGATCGATTCCGCCCTGACCGACGGCGAGCGCACCGCGATGAACGCGATTCCCGCGCTCAGCCGTCTCGACGACGGCGCGTGGGTGGGGCGGTGGGCGATCACGCTCGCCGAACTGGCCCGACGCACGCTGGCCGGCGGCCGAGACGCCATCCTCGCCGTACCGGACTACCGCGACCAGGAGCAGCTGGAGGCCGCCCTCGCCGCGACGCTGCCCATCGAGGCGATCGTCCGGCTCGACGCACGGCAGTCGAATCCCGAACGCTACCGATCGTTCCTGCGCTGCCTGCGAGACGGACCGCACGTGATCGTCGGCAACCGCTCGACGCTGTACGCGCCCTCAGCCCGGCTGGGGCTGATCGCGTTGTTCAACGACGGCGACCCCCTCTTCGCCGAGCCGCTCGCGCCCTACGCCCACGCCCGAGACGTCGCGCTGTTGCGCCAGGAGCAGAGCGGGGCCGCACTGGTCGTGCTCGGGCACACGCGTTCCGTCGAGGTCGAGCGTCTCGTCGAGATCGGTTTCATGACGCCGGTCGACCCGCATCCGCTCACCCGACCCAACATCATCCTCACCGCCGGGCAGAACGCGCCGTCGGAGCGGGATGCGACGGCGCGCATCCCCTCGGCGGCCTGGCGGCAGGCCCGGGAGGCACTCGAGACCGGCCCGGTACTGGTGCAGGTCGCGCGTCCGGGCTACGCCCCGGCGATCGCGTGCGCTCGCTGTCGAACCGTCGCCCGCTGCAACCGCTGCCAGGGTCCGCTCGCCGTCCGCTCGCCCGGCGCTCGACCGAGCTGCGGCTGGTGCGGACTGATCGCGGTGGACTGGAGCTGCTCGAACTGCGCGGCGACGGCGCTGCGGATGATCACTCTCGGCGCGGGACGCACCGCGGAGGAGCTGGGCCGAGCCTTCCCCGGCGTCCGGGTGCTCGTCTCCGACGGGTCGCGTCCGCTGCTCACGATCGGCGAGGCGCCGGCCCTGGTGGTCGCCACCCGCGGTGCGGAGCCGCGCGCCGACGGCGGCTATCGAGCGATCCTGCTCCTCGACGGCGAGCGGATGCTGGCGCGCGAGAGCCTGCGCGTCGCCGACGACGCCCTCCGCACCTGGTCCGACGCGGCGGCCCTCGCGCATCCCGGTGCCCCGGTGCTGCTCGTCGGCGTCGGTGGGCGGATCGGCACCGCGCTGGCCACGTGGACTCAGCCCGAGTACCTGCGCGCCGAGCTCGTGGAACGACGCGCTTTGCGGTTCCCGCCCGCGGTCCGCCTCGCGACGGTCACCGGCGATGCTGCAGCGGTGGCCGAAGCCCTGGACACACTCGACGAGGCGGATCGCAGCGAAACCCTCGGACCGGTCGGAGTCGAGGAGGGCGGCGTCCGCGCGATCGTCCGCTTCGACTACGCTCGCGGAGCGGACATCGCGGCACGACTGCGCGGCGCCGTGGTCAAGAACGCGACCCGCCGCCGCAAGGCGCCGACCGGCAAGGGCGACTTCCGTCCCGCCCCCAAGCTGCGGGTCCGACTCGACGACCCGGACGTGCTGTGATGCGCGCCCACCCCGCATCCGCCGCTCACGCTTCGATCGAACCAGGAGAACCCGTGCGTCTCGTCTTCGCCGGCACCCCCGAGGCCGCCGTGCCCACCCTCCGAGCCCTCGCCGAGTCCGCACACGAGGTGCTCGCCGTGATCACCCGCGCGGACGCGCCCTTCGGACGCAAGCGGCTGCTGACGCCATCGCCGGTCGCGGTCGTCGCCGAAGAGCTGGGGTTGCCGATCATCAAAGCGAACCGGCTCGACGACGCCGTAACGGCGCAGATCGCAGCGCTCTCGCCCGATCTGGGAGTGATCGTCGCGTACGGCGGTCTCGTCCGGGCGGCGCTGTTGGCCGTTCCGACGCACGGCTGGATCAACCTGCATTTCTCCCTCCTGCCGCGATGGCGCGGCGCGGCCCCCGTGCAGCGCGCCATCATGGCCGGAGACGAGACCATCGGTGCCACCGTCTTCCAGCTCGTCGCGGAACTCGATGCCGGTGATGTCTTCGCCGAGCAATCCGTACCGGTCGACGGTCGGACGGCGGGGGAGCTTCTCGTCTCGCTGGCCCGCTCGGGTGCGGCGCTCACCGTCGACGTCGTGAACGGCATCGCGGCGGGTACCGCTGTGGCCGTACCGCAGGAGGGCGAGGTCACGTCGGCCCCGAAGCTCGACGTCTCCGACGGTCGGATCGACTGGACCCGGAGCGCTGCCGCGGTGCTGGCATTGGCGCACGGCGTCACGCCCGAACCCGGTGCGTCGACGGTGCTCGTGTCCGCGGAAGCGGGGGAGCTGCGGGTGAAGCTGCTCGATGTCGAACCGGCCGTGGATGCGGATCTGCCGCCCGGACGGCTCGCGCTCATCGACGGCCGCGCGGTCGTCGGCACCGGCGCGGGCAGCCTCGAACTCGTCACCGTCCAGCCCGCCGGCAAGAGCGCGATGGCCGGGGCGGCGTGGCTCCGCGGCCTCCGCGGGCTCGAGACGGCGGTTCTGGCATGAGCCGCGACGGTCGTCGACCGGTGGCGATCAGCCCGGCGCGACAGGTCGCGTTCGATGTGATCGAAGCGGTGAGCGGATCCGACGCGTACGCGAACCTCGTCCTGCCCTCGCGCATCCGCCAGGCGGCCCTGTCGCCCGCGGACGCCGGGCTCGCGACCGAGCTCTGCTACGGCACGCTGCGGATGAGCGGGTACTACGATCGCGTGATCTCTCTCGCCGCCGCGCGTGGTGTCGACGCCATCGACCGCGTCGTTCTCGACGCCCTTCGATTGGGGACGCACCAGCTGCTCGGGATGCGCGTCGCGGCTCATGCCGCTGTCAACGAGACCGTCGCCCTCGTCGAAGCCGCCGCCGGACGAGGAGCTGTCTCGTTCGCCAACGCGGTGCTGCGGACGATCTCGCGGTCGGGTCCGGAGGACTGGTACCAGAGGGTCTCCGACGGCGCCCGCAACGCCGACGACCGCCTCGCCGCGCTGTACTCGCATCCGACCTGGATCGTTCGCGCCTTGCGACGTTCGCTCGCGGCCGAGGGCGCGGCCGACGAACTCGAGGCGCTGCTCGCCGCCGACAACGTGGCGCCACGGGTGAACCTCGTCGCCCTGCCGGGCTTCGCAACCGTCGACGACCTCGGTGCTGAAGCGATGCCGGACATCTACTCACCCCTGGGTGCCGTGAGCCTCGGCGGCGACCCGGAGGCGAACGACGCCGTCCGTGAGGGACGCGCGCGCGTGCAGGATGAGGGGTCGCAACTGGCCGCGCTGGCGTTGTCGCGCGCGGAGCCGATCCGCTCCGGAGAGCGCTGGCTCGATCTGTGCGCGGGCCCCGGTGGCAAGGCCGCGCTGCTGGCGACCGAGGCGGCGCGGGGCGGCGCGACGCTCACCGCGAACGAGGTCGTTCCCGCGCGTGCCGGTCTGGTGCGCACGGCGTTGCGAGCGGTCGCGCCCGACGTGGAGGTGATCGAGGGCGACGGTCGTGTACTCGGAGCGGTGGCTCCGGGGGCGTTCGACCGCATCCTGCTCGATGCCCCGTGCACCGGCCTGGGGGCGTTGCGCCGGCGGCCCGAGGCGCGCTGGCGCAAGAGCTCGGCCGACGTGACGGAGTTGGCGGCGCTGCAGGGCGAGTTGTTCGACTCCGCGGTCGCGGCCCTGAGACCCGGGGGGCTCCTCGCCTACGTCACCTGTTCGCCGCATCTCGGTGAGACCGCCCACGTGGTCGCCGCCGCACTCGAACGGCACGGCGACGAGCTCGAGCGGATGCCGACGCGTGCTGTGCTCGCCGGCGTGACGCGTGAGCCGCTCGAACTCGGCGGTCCGGAGGAGCAGGTGCAGCTCTGGCCGCATCGGCACGGTACCGACGCGATGTTCATCGCCCTGTTCCGGAAGCGGTGAGAGCCGGAGACCGGGTGCGGCGCCGATAGGCTCGGAACCATGCCCGCACGGATCAACCCCAGCATCCTGTCCGCCGACTTCGTCAACTTCGAGGCCGAACTGCAGCGGATCGCGACGGCTGATCTCATCCACGTCGATGTGATGGACAACCACTTCGTACCCAATCTCACCTTCGGCCTGCCCATGGTGGCGCGCCTGCAGCAGGTGACGCCGCGTCCGCTCGACGTGCACCTGATGATCGACGACCCCGATCGCTGGGCTCCCGGCTACGCGGAGACCGGCGCCTTTTCGGTGACCTTCCACGCCGAAGCCGCCCACGACGCCGTCGCGCTCGCCCGCCGTCTGCGCGAGATCGGCGCCCGCGCCGGCATCGCTCTGAAGCCCGGCACCATGGTCGACGACTACCTCGAGCTGCTGCCCGAGTTCGACCAGGTGCTGGTGATGACGGTCGAGCCCGGTTTCGGCGGACAGAGCTTCATGCGCGAGACGATGCCCAAGCTGCGGGCGCTGCGCGACGTCGTCGACCGCACAGGGCTGGACGTCTGGCTCCAGGTCGACGGCGGTATCGCCCCCGACACCATCGAGATCGCGGCCGAAGCCGGTGCCGACACCTTCGTCGCCGGTTCAGCCGTCTTCGGTGCCGCAGACCCCGAAGCCGCGATCGCCGCCCTCCGCGACCAAGCGACCCCGCACCTGCACCACCACTGAGCGGAGATCGGCGCGCCGCGTCGGACGCGTCGGACGCGTCAGACGCGCCAGGGGCGGAAGAAGTCGCGCAATTCCTGCGCGTACGATTCGGGCTCCTCGAACGCGGCGAAGTGGCCGCCGTGCGGCGGATGCGTGACGCGGACCAGGTTCGTGGTGCGCTCGAGCCAGTCGTGCGGCGGCAGAACGATGTCGCCCGGGAACAGTGCGAAGCCGGACGGCACCTCGACGCGGCGCCCGAGCTGCGCGGGCGGGATCGCCGCGTTCGCGGCGTACATCCGCATCGAGGAGCCGATGGTCGCCGTGAGCCAGTAGATCGTGACATTGGTCAGGATCTCGTCCTTCGTGAAGCTGCGTTCGATGTCTCCGCCGCCGTCGCTCCATCCGCGCATCTTCTCGACGACCCAGGCCGCGAGTCCGACGGGGGAATCCGTGAGCCCGTACGCCGCGGTCTGCGGCTTCGTCCGGTGCATCGCCGCATAGGCGCCTTCGCTCGCTGCCCAGGATGCGGCGCTCGCGAGCCACTCGCGTTCATGCGTGGAGAGATCGGACACGTCGACGATCGGCGAAGGGAGACCGGCGTCCGTGCGGTGAACCGCGACGACCCGCTCGGGGGCGTCGAGCGCCAGGTAGCGGCTGACGTGGCTGCCGATGTCGCCGCCGGCGGCTCCGAAACGGTCATAGCCGAGAGCCGTCATCAGTTCGGCCCACAGCCCGGCGACCGCGATCGAATCGAGCGCCGGACCCGCCGGCGACTCGGAGTAGCCGAAGCCGGGCATGTCCGGCACGACGACGTCGAACGCGTCATCGGGATCGCCGCCGTGCGCGCCGGGATCAGTCAGAAGGGGAACGACCTTCGAGTACCGCCAGAACGAATCCGGCCAGCCGTGGCTCAGGATCAGAGGCAGCGCCGCTCGGCCGCCTGCCGCTCGAGCGTGGACGTAGTGGATGCCGAGTCCGCCCACCCGGAGCCGGAAGCGCGGGAGCCGAAGAAGGGCCTCCTCGTGAACCGTCCAGTCGAACCCGTCGATCCAGTAGGCCACCAGTTCGCGCAGATAGTCGAGATCCGTGCCGAGCGCCCAGCCGGCCTCTTCGGGCGCGTGCGGCCAGCGCGTCGCCTGCAATCGATGACGCAGATCGGCGATGTCCTCGCTCGAGGTCCGCGCCTCGAACACCTCGGGTTCCTGCTGCGTCATGCTGCACATGGTACGGGCGCTCGGGCACGCGGTGGACGAGGAGCCGGGCTAAGATATCGGCGTGAAAACTTTCGACGACCTCTTCGTGGAACTGAGCGAGAAGGCCGTTTCCCGTCCCGAGGGTTCGGGCACGGTCCGCGAATTGGACGCCGGTGTGCACTTCATCGGCAAGAAGATCGTGGAAGAGGCCGCAGAGGTGTGGATGGCCGCCGAGTACGAGGGCGACGACGCGACGTCCGAGGAGATCTCGCAGCTGCTGTACCACCTGCAGGTTCTGATGCTGGCGAAGGGCCTGACGCCGGCCGACGTGTACCGACATCTGTGAACGCGCATCCGCCTACCGGGTTGCGTCGGCGTCACGCCCGCACTCGGATCCATCCGCTGCGCCGTGACGCGCGCATCACAGAGTCCGCTTCGCACAGAGAGCACACCATGCTTCGCATCGCCGTTCCCAACAAGGGTTCGTTGTCCGAGACCGCCGCGCTGATGTTGGCCGAGGCCGGTTACAGCGGCCGCCGCGACCCCAAAGAGCTGCACATCATCGACGAGCGCAACGGGGTCGAGTTCTTCTACCTCCGCCCGCGCGACATCGCCACTTACGTCGGTTCCGGCGCGCTCGACGTGGGCGTGACCGGCCGTGACCTGCTGCTCGACAGCGGATCCACCGCCGTCGAGACCGCGAGCCTCGGCTTCGGCGGCTCGACGTTCCGCTTCGCCGGCCCCGCCGGGAAGTACAGCCAGTTGTCCGAACTCGACGGTCTCCGCGTCGCGACGAGCTACCCGGGCCTCGTCGGCGACTTCCTGCGAGAGGCGGGGATCGAGGTCACCCTGATCAAGCTGGACGGGGCCGTCGAATCGGCGATCCAGCTCGGTGTCGCCGATGTGATCGCGGACGTCGTCGAGACCGGTACGACTCTGCGCAAGGCGGGGCTGGAGATCTTCGGCCCGGTCATCCTCGACTCGATCGCCGTCTTGATCTCGTCGCCGACCGAACCGGCCGGGGCGAGCGTGCTGCTGAGACGTCTCCAGGGCGTCCTGGTCGCCCGCGAGTTCGTGCTGATGGATTACGACGTGCCCGTCGCGCTGCTCGAGGCGGCGACCGAGGTCACTCCCGGATTCGAATCGCCGACCGTCTCGCCGCTGCACGACCCCGAGTGGGTCGCCGTTCGGGTGATGGTGCCGCGCCGCGACACCAACCAGATCATGGACGCCCTCTACGATCTCGGCGCCCGCGCGATCCTGGTCAGCCCGATCCACGCGGCGCGTCTTTAGAGGGAGCAGTTCATGTCTCTCGCCGTCCGGGTCATCCCGTGCCTCGACGTGGCCGCCGGCCGCGTGGTCAAGGGCGTCAATTTCCAGAACCTGCGCGACGCGGGCGATCCGGTCGAGCTCGCGAAGCTGTACTTCGAGCAGGGCGCGGACGAGCTCACGTTCCTCGATGTCACCGCGACCGTCGATGATCGTTCGACGACGTACGAGGTCGTCAAGGCGACGGCGGAGCAGGTTTTCATCCCGCTCACCGTCGGCGGGGGCGTGCGCTCGACGGAGGACGTCTCCAAGCTGCTGGCGCACGGCGCCGACAAGGTCGGCGTCAACTCGGCGGCGATCGCTCGTCCCGAACTCATCGGCGAGATCGCCGACGTCTTCGGGGCCCAAGTGCTCGTGCTCTCGCTCGACGTGAAGCGCAGCGACCGGATGCCGTCCGGCTTCGTCGTCACCACGCACGGCGGCCGTCGTGAGAGCGATCTGGACGCGGTGGCCTGGGCTCGCGAGGCGATCGAACGCGGTGCGGGTGAGCTGCTGGTCAACTCGATCGATGCCGACGGAACCAAGCAGGGCTTCGACCTGGAGCTCGTCTCGATGATGCGCGAGAACAGCCGCGTCCCGGTGATCGCCTCCGGCGGTGCCGGCGCGGTCGAGCACTTCGCGCCCGCCGTGATGCACGGCGCCGATGCCGTTCTCGCCGCCTCCGTGTTCCACAACCGAGAGATGACGATCGGCGACGTCAAGCAAGCCCTCGCCGCGGCCGAGATCGACGTTCGATGAGCGACATCGACACCGAGGCGATCATCGACCGCGCCTCCTTCGACTCGAAGGGTCTCATCGCCGCGATCATCCAACAGCACGACACCGGCGAGGTGCTGATGCTCGGGTGGATGAACGACGAGGCTCTGCGCCGCACCCTGACCGAGGGGCGTGTGACCTTCTGGTCGCGCTCGCGCCAGGAGTACTGGCGCAAGGGCGACACCTCGGGGCACGCGCAGTACGTTCGCGGCGCCGCGCTCGACTGCGATGCCGACGCGCTCCTCGTTCAGGTCGATCAGATCGGTGCCGCCTGCCACACCGGTGCGCACTCCTGCTTCGACGTGGATCCGCTGCAGCCCTTCACCGGCCTCGAGCCGACGAGCTAGGCCGGCGATGACCGGTCGGCGTCTGAAGTACCTCACGATCCTCGCGATCGTGATCGTCGCGGCGGTGCACCTCACCGCATCGACTCAGAACTGGTTCACGCTTCGGCTCGTGGCGACCGCCGGTCATCCGGACGGCATCGCGGTCGCCGGAACCGCGGCGGCGCCGGCTCTGACGGCACTGTCCCTCTCGAGCCTGGCTCTCGCCGCGGCGCTCGCGATCGCCGGCCCGGCGTTCCGAGTCGTGCTGGGGGTGCTGCAACTGCTGCTCGGCGGATGCATAGCGTTGTCCGCCTTCACGGCGCTGAATGATCCGATCGCGGCCGGTTCGTCCCTGATCACGAAGGCCACGGCGATCGCGGGAACTGATTCGGTGTCCGCGCTCGTGTCGGAGACCACGTCGACCGGCTGGCCCGTCATCACGCTCGTCTTCGCCGTCCTCACCGCCGCACTGGGCGTCGTCGTCCTCGGGGGAGTGCGGAGCTGGCCGAACTCCGGCGCGAAGAAGCGAGCCTCACGGTTCGAGCCCGCTGACGGCTACGGCCACGGTGCGTCGACCGTGAGCACCGACGACGGCGACATCGATCCGGTCGTCTCGTGGGACGAGCTCTCACGCGGCGACGACCCGACCGGCCCCGACCCGACCGGCCCCGACCGCTAGCCGATCGACGCACGAGCAACCGGTAGACTCGACGCGCACATCTCGCGCCCGGATCCTGCCGGGCACAGCTACGGAGGAACACCCATGAGCTCTGAGTCCGAAGACAGCCACGGCCACTCGCCCGCAGCGTGGACCGCGGTCGTACTGATGCTCGTGTTCATCACCATCGGCACCTTCGCGTTCTGGTTCGAGATCGTCTGGCTCGTGTGGGCCAGCGCCGTCCTCACCCTGGTCGGCCTGGCCGTCGGCATGATCATGGCCAAGTTGGGCTACGGCGTCGGTGGCGACAAGGTCCTGGCGAAGGTGCACGACTAAGTGCTGACCGATCTCACCGCCGGCGCCCTCGCCGACGCGGCCGTACGCCGTGAATCCACGCCGCTGGCGTCCGTCGAGGCCGCCGCGATCGACCGTGCCCCGGCACTGGACGTCCTCGCGGCCCTCGCTCCTGCCGAGCGCGTGCGCATCATCGCCGAGGTCAAACGATCGAGTCCTTCCCGCGGTGCCCTCGCGGCGATTCCCGACCCGGCCGCCCTTGCCGCCGAATACGAGCGCGGCGGCGCGAGTGTGATCAGCGTGCTCACCGAGGGGCGCAAGTTCGGCGGCTCTCTCGCCGATCTCGAAGCAGTACGCGCCCAGGTCCGCATCCCGGTGCTGCGCAAGGACTTCATCGCCGAGGCGTACCAGGTGTTCGAGGCGCGCGCCGCCGGAGCGGACCTGGTGCTCCTGATCGTCGCCGCTCTCGAGCAGGTCGAGCTGGTTCACCTGTACGACCTGATCACCGAGCTCGGCATGACCCCGCTCGTCGAGACGCACTCGGCCGAGGAACTGCGTCGCGCGAGCGACATCGGCGCGAGGCTGATCGGTGTCAACGCCCGCAACCTCTCCACCTTCGAGCTCGATCGCGACCTGTTCGGCGAACTCTCCGCATCCTTCCCGGACGGCGCCATCCGTGTCGCCGAATCCGCCGTGAAGAACGCCGACGACGTCGCGCACTACCGTCGCGCCGGCGCCGACGTCGTCCTCGTCGGCGAGGCCCTCGTCACCCACGGCGATCCTGCATCCACGCTCTCCGACTTCCTGGCGGTATGACCATGGCACTACTCCGAGACGAACTCGGCCCCTACTTCGGTGAATTCGGCGGACGATTCGTTCCCGAGTCCCTCGTCGAAGCCCTCGACGAACTCAGCGCGGAATACGAACTCGCGAAGGTCGACCCGGCGTTCGCAGCCGAATTGACCGAGCTGCACCGCAGCTACACCGGTCGCCCGTCGATCATCACCGAGGTGCCGCGTTTCGCGAAGCACGCCGGCGGTGCGCGCGTGATCCTCAAGCGCGAGGACCTGAACCACACCGGTTCCCACAAGATCAACAACGTGCTCGGTCAGGCCCTCCTGACCAAGCGCATCGGCAAGACCCGCGTCATCGCGGAGACGGGTGCCGGCCAGCACGGAGTCGCCACCGCCACCGCGGCCGCGCTCTTCGGTCTCGACTGCGTCGTCTATATGGGCGAGGTCGACACCGAGCGCCAGGCGCTGAACGTCGCGCGGATGCGTCTGCTCGGCGCCGAGGTCGTCTCGGTGAAGACCGGCTCGCGCACCTTGAAGGACGCGATCAACGACGCGATGCGCGATTGGGTCACCAACGTGCAGACCACCAATTACATCTTCGGCACGGTCGCGGGTCCGCATCCGTTCCCGGCGATGGTGCGCGACTTCCAGAAGATCATCGGCGAAGAGGCGCGTCAGCAGGTGCTCGATCTCACAGGATCCCTGCCCACCGCCGTCACCGCGTGCGTCGGCGGCGGTTCGAACGCGATGGGGATCTTCCACGCGTTCCTCGACGATCCCGAGGTGCAGCTCGTCGGTTTCGAGGCCGCGGGCGACGGAGTGGACACCCTGCGGCACGCAGCGACGATCTCGATGGGCCGCCCCGGCGTGCTGCACGGCGCGCGCAGCATCATGCTGCAGGACGAGGACGGACAGACCGTGGAGTCGCACTCGATCTCGGCGGGCCTGGACTACCCGGGCGTCGGACCGGAACACGCCTGGCTCTCCAGCATCGGGCGCGCGCAATACCGTCCGATCACCGACACCGCGGCGATGGAGGCCCTGCGTCTGCTCACCCGCACGGAGGGCATCATCCCCGCGATCGAGTCGGCGCACGCTCTGGCCGGCACGCTGGAGTTGGGGCGCGAGCTCGGCCCGGATGCGACGATCCTGGTGAACCTCTCCGGGCGCGGCGACAAAGACATGACGACCGCCGCGAACTGGTTCGGGCTCGTCGAGGAAGGCGCGGTCCAGTCATGACCACGACCCACGCGGTCAGCTCCGTCGCCGAGACGATCAGCCGTCGCAACGCCGAGGCAGCGGGTGCCCTCATCGGTTACCTCCCGGTCGGATTCCCGGATCTCACGACGAGCATCGACGCTGCCGTGGCCATGGCCGAGAACGGTGTCGACGCCATCGAGCTCGGGCTGCCCTACTCCGACCCGGTGATGGACGGCCCGGTCATCCAGCGGGCCACCCAGACAGCCCTCGCCGAAGGATTCAAGCTCCGGCACGGCTTCGAGGCCGTCAAGGCGATCCGCGAGCGCGTCGACGTTCCGGTGCTGGTGATGACCTACTACAACCCGGTGCTGCAGTACGGCATCGAGCGGTTCGCGACCGACCTCGCGGAAGCCGGCGGCTCCGGGTTGATCACCCCCGATCTCATCCCCGATGAGGGCGCGGAATGGATCGCCGTCTCGGAGAGGCTCGGACTCGACCGGGTGTTCCTCGCGGCCCCCTCGTCGACGGATGCGCGACTGCGCCAGTCCGTCGCGCAGAGCCGCGGCTTCGTCTACGCCGTGTCGACCATGGGCATCACCGGTGCGCGGACCGACGTCGACTCGGCGGCACGAACGCTCGTCGATCGCCTGCGGCTCGCCGGCGACGCCTACGCGTGCGTCGGTCTGGGTATCTCCACCGGTGAGCAGGTCGCAGAGATCCTCGCCTACGCCGACGGCGCGATCGTCGGCTCCGCGCTCGTGCGCGCACTCGGCAGCGGGGGAGTCGCGGCGGTCGCCGAGACCTCCCGGATGCTCGCCGCCGGCACCGCGCGCTAACCTCCTTCCTCCCCGAAAGGTCCCACCCGATGTCTGCCCTGCTGAGCATCCCGAGCCCGTCCTACGACTGGCAGACGCTCCACCTCTTCTCGCTGCCGATCCGCACGTACGCGATCTGCATCCTGGTCGGCATCGTCGTGGCCACGATCTGGGTGAATCGACGGCTCAAGCAGCGCGGCGCCGAGCCGGGTGTGGTTCTCGACATCATCATCTGGGCGGTTCCGCTCGGGATCGTGGGCGCGCGGATCTTCCACGTTCTGACCCACCCCGACTACTACTTCGCGGCCGGCGCGGATCCGTGGGCCGTGTTCTACGTGTGGGAGGGCGGCATCGCCCTCTTCGGTTCGTTGATCGGCGGCGCGGTCGGCGCGTACATCGGCTGCCGGCTCAGCGGCATCCGCTTCTGGACCTTCGCGGATGCGCTGGCGCCGGCGATGCTCGCCGCGCAGGCGTTCGGTCGGCTCGGCAACTACTTCAACCACGAACTCTTCGGACTCCCCACCACGCTGCCGTGGGGCCTCGAGATCGAGACCGGCAACGCGGCGTATCCCGTCGGGCTGCCCGAGGGAACGCTCTTCCACCCGACCTTCCTGTACGAGATCCTCTGGAACGTCGTCGGGATCGCGGTCATCCTGCTGCTCGAGAAGAAGTTCACCCTGCAGTGGGGCAAGACCTTCGCGCTGTACCTGATCTGGTACGGCCTGGGACGCACCTGGTTCGAGTCGATCCGCATCGACCCCAGCGAGGTGTTCTGGGGAATCCGCACGAACGTCTGGGCGGCGTTGATCGCCATCGTGGTCGGTCTGCTGATCCTCATCATCCAGCGACGCGAGCACACCGGTCTCGAGGCGTCGCCGTATCGCGCCGGCAAGGAGTGGGACCCGGCGGGCCCTGCTGTAGAATTCGAAGACGTTCACTCCGACCCGAGCAACCTCGACGACGACGCCGAGGAGCAGTCGCCTCAGGCCACCGTTTCTGCCAAATCGTGAACGCGGCGCCCTCGGGGGCCGCGGCCTACGGTTCGGTGGAGCGCGAGCGGCCGTAGGATCGACCCGGGTCTTCACACGGCGACAGCCACAAGCGCTGCCGTGGACCCTCACCGGTACGTCCGCGCTGACGGAGCGCGACACGTACCACCACATCTCTGCGGGCCACTGACGTCCCTCATCCGCTACCACCTTCGTGAGGACGGTTCTCATGGCATCAGCCCAGCCCTCGCCCCCGCATTCCCCTGTACGAGCCCCGTTCATCGGCTGGCCCGAGCAGCAGGGCATGTACGACCCCCGTGACGAGAAGGACGCGTGTGGCCTCGCCATGGTCGCGACCCTGCGCGGCACGGCCGGCCACGACATCATCGACGCCGCTCTCGACGCGCTCCGGCACCTCGAGCACCGCGGCGCGGTCGGCTCCGACGCGGGTACCGGCGACGGCGCCGGCATCATCACGCAGATCCCCGATGACTTCCTCCGTGCCGTCACCGGCTTCGAGCTGCCTGCGGTCGGCCGGTACGCGGTCGGCAACGCCTTCCTGCCCGTCGACGTCTTCGAACGCGACCGGGTCAAGCTGCGCGTCGCCGAGCTGGCCCGCGAGGAGAACCTCGAGGTACTCGGCTGGCGGCCGGTACCGGTCGACCCCGAGCAGATCGGCACGCTCGCTCGCGCCGCCATGCCGGCCATCGAGCAGCTCTACATCACGACCGGGTTGACCGACGAGTCGGGGGAGACCCTCTCCGAGATCCGCCTCGACCGCCTCACCTTCCGGCTGCGCAAGCGTCTCGAGCGCGAGCTCGAGGTGTACTTCATGTCACTCTCGAGCCGCACCCTGGTCTACAAGGGCATGGTCACCACTTTGCAGCTCGAGCCGTTCTACGCCGACCTGTCGGACGAGCGCTTCGCCTCCAAGCTCGCGCTGGTGCACTCGCGCTACTCCACGAACACGTTCCCGTCCTGGCCGCTCGCGCAGCCGTTCCGGATGATCGCGCACAACGGCGAGATCAACACCGTGCAGGGCAACCGCAACTGGATGCGCGCGCGTCAGTCGCAGCTGAAGAGCGAGGTGCTCGGAGACCTCGAGCCGCTCTTCCCGATCGTCAGCCCCGGCCGCAGCGATTCGGCGTCGTTCGATGAGACGGTCGAACTGTTGAGCCTCTCCGGACGTTCGCTGCCGCACGCGATCATGATGATGGTGCCGGAGGCGTGGGAGAACCAGGCCGCCGCCGCGATCGACCCGCAACGCCGCGCCTTCTACGAGTACCACTCCATGCTCATGGAGCCGTGGGACGGGCCGGCCGCGATCGTCTTCACCGACGGTTCTCTCGTCGGTGCGACGCTCGACCGCAACGGCCTGCGCCCCGGGCGGTACCTGGTGACCGACGACGGCCTCGTCGTGCTGGCCAGTGAGATCGGCGTGCTCGACTTCCCGGCCGAGAAGGTCGTCCGCAAGGGCCGGCTGCAGCCGGGCAAGATGTTCCTCGTCGACACCGAGGCGGGACGCATCGTGGAGGACGAGGAGATCAAGGCCGAGCTGGCCGCCTCCGGACCGTTCGAGAAGTGGCTCGACGACGGGCGCATCAACCTCAAGGACCTCCCCGAGCGCGAGCACATCGTGCACACGCCGGCGTCGGTGAACCGTCGCCAGCGCACTTTCGGGTACACCGAGGAGGAGGTGCGCATCCTGCTCATGCCGATGGCGAAGGCGGGAGCGGAGCCGCTCGGCGCCATGGGCTCCGACACCCCCGTCGCGATCCTCTCGAAGCGACCACGGCTGCTCTTCGACTACTTCACGCAGGCGTTCGCGCAGGTCACCAACCCGCCGCTGGACTCGATCCGCGAAGAGGTGGTCACGTCGCTCCGCCTGGGCCTCGGCCCCGAGCGGAACCTTCTGAGTTCCGGTGCCGAGCACGCCCGCCAGGTCGTTCTGGACTTCCCGGTGATCGACAACGACGAGCTCGCGAAGATCCAGCACATCGCTCCGCGCCCGCTCAGCCACATCACCACGACGATCAGGGGCCTGTACCGGGTGGACGCCGGTCAGCGCGCGATGCAGGACCGCATCGACGGCATGTGCGCCGAGGCCGACGAGGCGATCGCTGCGGGGGCCCAGTTCCTGGTGCTCTCGGACCGCGACTCGACGAAGGACCTCGCTCCGATCCCCTCGCTGCTGATGGTCGCCGCCGTGCACCATCACCTCATCCGCCAGGGCACGCGGATGCGCGTCGGCCTGGTCGTCGAGGCCGGAGACGTGCGCGAGGTCCACCACGTGGCCACACTGATCGGTTTCGGCGCGTCCGCGGTGAACCCGTACCTGGCCATGGAGACGTGCGAGCAGCTCGTCCGTTCGGGCATGATCTCGGACATCTCGCCGGAGAAGGCGGTCAAGAACGTGATCAAGGCGCTCGGCAAGGGCGTTCTCAAGATCATGTCGAAGATGGGCATCTCGACCGTGTCGAGCTACGCCGGCGCCCAGGCCTTCGAGGCCGTCGGGTTGGCACAGGACTTCATCGACCAGTACTTCACCGGCACCACCTCCAAGCTCGGCGGTATCGGCATCGAGGTCGTCGCGGGCGAGAACGCGGCCCGGCACGCGGCCGCCTACCCGGAGGACGGCGCGGTCACGGCGCACGAGCGCCTGGCCATCGGCGGCGAGTACCAGTGGCGTCGCGACGGCGCACCGCATCTGTTCAACCCGGACACGGTCTTCCGCCTGCAGCACTCCACCCGCAACCGTCGCTACGACATCTTCCGCGAGTACACCGGCATGGTGGACGACCAGGCCGAGCAGTTGATGACCCTTCGCGGGATGTTCAAGCTCGACACCAGCGGACGCACACCCGTGCCGCTCGACGAGGTCGAACCGGTCGAGTCGATCGTGAAGCGCTTCTCGACCGGCGCGATGAGCTACGGCTCCATCTCGAAGGAGGCGCACGAGACGCTGGCGATCGCGATGAACCGCCTCGGCGGCAAGTCGAACACCGGCGAAGGCGGTGAAGACACCGACCGCTTGCTCGACCCGGAGCGCCGCTCCGCCGTGAAGCAGGTCGCATCCGGCCGTTTCGGCGTGACGAGCATGTACCTCACGCACGCCGACGACATCCAGATCAAGCTCGCTCAGGGCGCCAAGCCCGGCGAGGGTGGTCAGCTGCCGCCGACGAAGGTCTACCCCTGGGTCGCGCGGACGCGTCACGCCACCGCCGGTGTGGGCCTGATCTCGCCGCCGCCGCACCACGACATCTACTCCATCGAAGACCTCAAGCAGCTCATCTACGACCTCAAACGGGCGAACCCGTCCGCGCGCATCCATGCCAAGCTTGTCAGCCAGTCGGGTATCGGTGCGGTCGCGGCCGGCACGGCGAAGGCTCTGGCCGACGTCATCCTGGTGTCCGGCCACGACGGCGGCACGGGAGCGAGCCCTGTCAACTCGCTCAAGCACGCGGGTACCCCCTGGGAGCTCGGCCTGGCCGAGACGCAGCAGACCCTGATGCTCAACGGGATGCGCGACCGCGTGGTGGTTCAGGTCGACGGTCAGCTGAAGACGGGTCGCGATGTGGTGATCGGTGCTCTGCTCGGAGCGGAGGAGTTCGGCTTCGCCACGGCGCCGTTGATCGTGGAGGGCTGCATCATGATGCGCGTCTGCCACCTCGATACCTGCCCGGTCGGCGTCGCGACGCAGAACCCCGAGTTGCGCAAGCGCTTCTCTGGCAAACCCGAGTTCGTGATCAACTTCTTCGAGTTCATCGCTCAGGAGGTGCGCGAGTACCTGGCGCAGCTCGGCTACCGCTCGATCGACGAGATCGTCGGTCGCCACGAGCTCCTCGATGTCAACAACGCGGTCGAGCACTGGAAGGCGTCCGGCATGGACCTCTCGCCGATCCTCGTCGGCCCGGTCTTCGCCGCGGAGGAGCCCCGCAAGCACGGACGCGCTCAGCTGCACGAGCTCGAGGAGCACTTCGACAACGAGCTGATCCGCCTGTCGGCGAACGTCCTCGACCACGGCGGTTCGGTGCAGATCGACCTGCCGATCAAGAACACCGAACGTGCGGTCGGCACGATGCTCGGTCATCACGTGACCAAGAAGTACGGCGAGCACGGTCTGCCGGCCGGCTCCATCTCGGTGACCCTGCACGGATCCGCCGGTCAGTCCTTCGGGGCGTTCCTGCCGGCCGGTATCTCGCTGCGCCTCGAAGGCGACTCGAACGACTACGTCGGCAAGGGTCTATCGGGCGGTCAGATCACGGTGCTGCCCGCTGCGGGCAGCCGCTTCGACCCGGCCAAGAACGTGATCGCCGGCAACGTGATCGGCTACGGCGCCACTCAGGGCAGCATGTTCATCAGCGGAATGGTCGGCGAGCGCTTCCTGGTGCGCAACTCCGGTGCGACGGCGGTCGTCGAGGGTGTGGGCGACCATGCTCTCGAATACATGACCGGCGGACTCGCGTTGATCCTCGGTGAGACCGGACGCAACTTCGGTGCCGGCATGTCGGGCGGAACCGCGTACGTGTACGACCTCAAGCGCGAGCTGGTCAACCGCGACTCACTGGCGACGGGTGAACTCACGCTCTCGGGTCTCGGCAGCGCCGACGTCGAGATCGTGCGCGATCTCCTCGAGAAGCACGTGGCGGAGACGGGCTCGGCCCTCGCCGAGCGTCTGCTCGCCGATTTCGACGAGACCGTGACCCGGTTCGTCAAAGTACTGCCCCGCGACTACGCGGCCGTCCTCGAGACGCGCCGCTCCGCGGTTGATGAGGGACTCGACCCCGATGGGGACGTTGTCTGGGGACGGATTCTGGAGGTGACCGGTGGCTGATCCCAAGGGATTCCTGAAGGTACAGGAGCGGGAGACGCCCAAGCGTCGTCCTGTCTCGGTTCGATTGATGGACTGGAAAGAGGTCTACGAGCAGGGCGATCCCGCTGAGCTGCGTCGTCAGGCCGGTCGTTGCATGGACTGCGGCATCCCCTTCTGTCACAAGGGCTGCCCGCTCGGGAACCTGATCCCCGAGTGGAACGACCTGATGTGGCGCGGCGAGGGTCGTCAGGCCATCGAGCGGCTGCACGCGACGAACAACTTCCCCGAGTTCACGGGACGCCTCTGCCCGGCCCCGTGCGAGTCGTCGTGCGTGCTCGGCATCAACCAGCCCGCCGTGACGATCAAGCAGGTCGAGGTGTCGATCATCGACCAGGCGTGGGGCAACGACTGGGTGCAGCCGCACCCGCCGGAGCGTCTCACCGGCAAGACCGTCGCGGTCGTCGGCTCCGGCCCGGCCGGACTCGCCGCCGCCCAGCAGCTCACGCGAGCCGGCCACACCGTCGCCGTCTACGAGCGCGACGACCGCATCGGCGGCCTCCTGCGTTACGGGATCCCCGACTTCAAGATGGAGAAGAAGCACCTCGAATACCGCCTCACTCAGATGAAGGCGGAGGGGACCCGCTTCCGTGCCGGCGTCAACATCGGCGTCGACATCACGTGGGACGACCTTCGGGCTCGTTACGACGCCGTGGTGGTTGCTACCGGCGCGATGGTGCCGCGCGACCTGCCCATCCCGGGCCGTGACCTGCCCGGTGTGCATTTCGCGATGGAGTACCTGGTGCAGGCGAACCGCGTCGGTGCCGGCGACTCCGTGCCGGATCAGATCACCGCCGAGGGCAAGCATGTCGTCGTCCTCGGCGGCGGCGACACCGGCGCGGACTGCATCGGCACGGCGAACCGTCAGAAGGCCGCATCCGTCACCAATCTGGCGATAGGCCAGCAGCCGCCCACCGGTCGACCCGAGCACCAGCCGTGGCCGATGGATCCGACGCTCTTCGAGGTCGCCAGTGCTCACGAAGAGGGTGGCGAGCGCGTCTTCCTCGCGTCGACCGTCGAGTTCCTGCACAACGATGCGGGCGAGGTGCGCGCCGTGCGCGTCGCCGAGACCGAGTACCTCGATGGGCGCCGCGTACCCAAGGCGGGCACCGAGCGTGAGATCCCCGCCGATCTCGTGCTGCTCGCCCTCGGCTTCACCGGACCGGAGTCGGCCGAGCTCTCCGCTCAGCTGGAGGTCCCCTTCACCGATCGCGGCAACGTCGACCGGTCCAAGAGCTTCGAGACCAGTGCACCCGGCGTGTTCGTCGCGGGCGACGCCGGTCGGGGCCAGTCGCTCATCGTGTGGGCCATCGCCGAGGGCCGCTCGGTCGCGGCCGAGGTGGACCGCTACCTCGAAGGCACGACCCAGCTACCGACCCCGGTCGGACCCAACGATCGCGGCTTCAGCCTCTAGGGCGTTCGCCCGAAGACGATAGTCTTCGAGCGCGCCAACCGAACTGCAACCCTCCTTGCAACCGACGCGCCTCCGGGCGCAGAACTACGGAGCACTTCCAAGATGAGACGAGCGAAAATCGTCGCCACCCTCGGGCCGGCAACGTCGTCGTACGAGAACATCCGTGCGATCATCGACGCCGGTGTCGACGTGGCCAGAATGAACCTGAGCCACGGCACCTACGACGTCCACGAGGGCGTCTACAAGACGGTACGCAAGGCCGCGGACGACGCGGGCCGCGCTGTGGCCGTGCTGGTCGACCTGCAGGGTCCGAAGATCCGCCTGGGCAAGTTCGAGGGCGGACCGTACGACCTGAAGGAAGGCGACGTCTTCACGATCACCACCGACGACATCGTCGGCACGAAGGAGCGGTCCTCGACCACCTTCAAGGGCCTCACCGCCGACGTGAACGTGGGCGACTTCCTCCTGATCGACGACGGCAAGGTGGCCGTGCAGGTCACGGCCGTCGAAGGCAACGACGTCGTCACCAAGGTGACCGTGCCCGGCGCGGTCTCGAACAACAAGGGCATCAATCTTCCCGGCGTCGCGGTCAATGTCCCCGCGCTGTCGCAGAAGGATGAGGACGACCTGCGCTGGGCGATCCGCCTCGGCGCCGACATCATCGCTTTGTCGTTCGTCCGCAACGCGAGCGACATCACCCGCGTGCACGAGATCATGGCGGAGGAGGGCCGCAAGGCTCCGGTCATCGCCAAGATCGAGAAGCCGCAGGCGGTCGACAACCTGCAGGAGATCATCGACGTCTTCGACGGCATCATGGTCGCCCGCGGCGACCTCGGCGTCGAGCTGCCTCTCGAGGCCGTGCCGATCGTGCAGAAGCACGCCATCGAGTTGGCTCGACGCTGGGCCAAGCCGGTCATCGTCGCCACTCAGATGCTCGAGTCGATGATCGAGAATCCGCGCCCGACGCGCGCCGAAGCATCCGACGTCGCGAACGCGATCCTCGACGGTGCCGACGCCGTGATGCTCTCGGGCGAGACCTCGGTCGGGGCCTGGCCGGTCGTCACCGTGCAGACCATGGCTCGCATCGTGGAGTCCACGGAGGAGCACGGCCTCGAGCGCATCCCTCCGCTCGGCTCCAAGCCGCGCACCCAGGGCGGTTCCGTCACTCTGGCGGCCGCCGAGGTCGCCGAGTTCGTGCAGGCGAAGTACCTGTGCGTGTTCACGGAGTCCGGCGATTCGGTGCGTCGTATGACGCGACTGCGTCACGGCATCCCGATCATCGGCTTCACGCCCGAGCCGGCCGTGCGCCGACGGATGGCGCTGAACTGGGGCGTGCAATCGTTCGTGACCCCTCGCGTGAATCACACGGACGCGATGTTCGCCCAGGTGGATGCCGTTCTGATCGGCAAGGGTCTCGCCAAGCCCGGCGATACCGTCGTCGTCGTCTCCGGATCCCCTCCCGGCCGCGCCGGCACGACCAACGACATGCGCGTGCACGTCGTCGGCTCGTCCTCCTCCGTCGACGCCGTCGAGGTCTGGGACAACTAGGTTCCACTCCGCATTCCGGCGTCAGCCTGAAACCCCCTGCAGCGTGCGAGACACCCTCGTGCTGCAGGGGGTTTCGCGCGTTCCGGGGCGTCTCGAGGATGCCGCCGTCCGGGCTGCGTCGCGCGGTGCCCTAACCTCGGAACATGCGGCTCGGCGTACTCGACATCGGTTCGAACACTGTTCATCTGCTCCTGCTCGACGCGCATCCCGGTGCCCGACCTGTTCCCTACCGTTCGCACAAGCGCGGGCTGCAGCTGGTGGCCTACCTGGACTCGAAGGGCGACATCAACGAGGAGGGCCAGCGCGAGCTGATCGACTTCGTCGCGGAGGCGCGGGCGTTCGCCTCGGAGCACGAGACGGAGGACTTCCTGGCCTTCGCCACCTCCGCGATCCGCGAGGCCGGCAACGGCGAGGCGGTACTGCGCCGGGTACACGCCGAGACCGGCGTGCGCTTGGAGGAACTCGGCGGACCCGCCGAAGCCGCGGCGACCTTCCTGGCCGTGCGACGCTGGTTCGGCTGGGGAGTGGGCACGATCCTCGATCTCGACATCGGCGGCGGCTCGTTCGAGCTGTCGATGGGCGCGGACGAGCATCCGCAGTTGGCGCTCTCGGTGCCGCTCGGAGCGGGTCGGGTCACCCGCGACCTCCTCATCGGCGATCCGGCCAGTGCGACGAGCATCAAGGCGGCGCGCAAACACATCCGCACCGTTCTCGCTGAGCCCGTCACCCGATTGGCCGCGCTCGGCCGTCCCGACCTCGTCGCGGGCACTTCGAAGACGTTCCGTTCCTTGTCGCGCATCACCGGTGCCGCCCCGCGTGGGGCCGGCCCCCTGGTGAAGCGCGAGCTCCATCTCGTCGACCTCCGCCTCTGGGCATCGCGACTCGCGGCGATCCGCGCCGAGGATCGCGCCGCGCTGCCCGGCGTCTCGGAGTTGCGGGCCCCGCAACTGCTGGCCGGAGCCCTCGTCGCAGAGGCGGCGATGGAGGCATTGGACGTCGAGACGCTGCAGATCTGCCCGTGGGCGACCCGTGAGGGCCTGATCCTGCGCCGCTTCGACCACCTGACCTCGGGCGTCGTCCCCGTGGTCTTAGACCCGCTGAACTCAGCCGATCGTGATGCTGTACCCGAACGCCCTGGATTCGCCGGCTTCGAGGACGAACTGCTCCGGCTTGTCCACGATGTCGCCGTTCCAACCGGCCGGCGTCGGAATGCTCCGCCAGGGCTCGAGACACAGGAACGGCGCGCCGACCGGCTTCCAAACGCCGATCACGTCGAAGTCTCCGGTGTCGATGGTGATCGACGTCGCGCCGGGTGCAGAGAGTCGCACGGTGCGGCGCTTGGGCTCGTCGAAGATGAGCACGCCGTCCTCGAAGAGCGTCTCGTCCACCGGGAGTGCTCCGTCGGTGAAGGGTGCGGGATAGCTCGTCGGCAGCAGGAGGTTCTCGGGCGCACGTTTGAAGCCGGCCGGTTCGGGCTGCGAGAAGGCGATCGCGTGCGGCCCGGTGGCGCCGGGCAACGGGTAGCCGAAGGCGGGGTGGTTGCCGACGGATGCCCCGAACGCGACATCACCGGTGTTCGTCACGGTCTGCGTGATGTGCACCGTCGCTGCGTCGACCGCGTAGCCGATGGCGAGGGAGAACACGAACGGCCACTTCTCGAGCGTCTCCGCGTCGCTCCGCAGACGGAACACCGCCTCGTCCGCAGCGATGCCGGCCAGCTCGAATACGCGATCGCGGGCGAAGCCGTGCTGGCGCAGCTCGTAGTCGCGCCCATCGTGGTGGATGGTGTCATCGGGGACGCGCCCGATGATCGGGAAGAGCACCGGCGCGTGTCGGCGCCATTCCGGGCCGGCTTGCCACAGGTATTCCGTCCCGTCCGCATCCTGCAGCGACGTCATCTCCGCGCCATGCGCAGCGACGCGCACCGTGAGGGCGTCGGATCCGAAGGTGTAGGACTCGTTGGTCGTCATAGCTCGATTCTGGACCCTGACGGACCAGAGAAGGACCGTCGCGGTGAGAGCATGGAGCGATGCCTTCGACCGAGCCCACTTCGACCCGTGCGGACGACTGGCGCAGCGCCGTCGGTGAACTGACTCGGGCGAGCGGAGTCGCCGAAGGCGCGCTCACCTCGATCGGCCTGCAGCTGGAGCTGCTGCGACTGGTGCGCAAGGGGACGGATGCGTGGCGACCTCCGACTCCCGAACGCGTCACCGCGAGCACGGTCGACGCGGCCGATCGGGCCGACTACCGTCTCGGTGCGCGACCGGTCATCCGCGGTGCCTCCGGAGCGTGGACGCGCAAGAACGTGACGTGGAAGTCGCTCAACTTCCAGACCCACCGGCTCTCGTTGCATCCTGGGCACCAGCGCTGGTTCGCCGAATTCGCGGCGTTGTACGCTGCGACCCGGACCGTGCACCTCGGTCAGGATCCGGACTGGATCTTTCTCGACGACTACGCGAGCCCCTTGGTCTGGAGCCTTCTCGCTCAGACCGAATCCCTCGGCATCGCGCTCGTCGGCAGTGCGAAGGATGCACGGGTCGCCCTGGGCGCGACAGCCCGCTTCACGCTGGATGCGCGCCGCGGCGACTCGACGCTGAGCTTCACTCCGACACTCGAGATCGACGGGGGCGCCGTGCCACTCCTCGAGGCCGGCGCTGTCGGCGACCACGGCGTGTACCGCTCCGGTTTCGAGCCGGCTCCGCGCATCTTGCTCGCGCCGACCTCGCTCGCCCTCACGGCGCAGGAGCGCCGAGCGCTGACGCATCCGAGCGGTTTCGCCGTACCGACCGCCGAGTCGGTCGAGTTCTTCCGCGAACACCTGCCCGCGCTGCGCCGGGGATTCGCGGTGGCCAGCAGTGACGACAGCGTCGAGCTCCCCGCGCCGCCACCCTCGGCGTTGGTGCTCACGGCGCGCTACGAACCGCGCGACGTGCTCCGACTCCGATGGCACTGGGAACGCAGCGATGACCGTGACGCTGCGTCGGACCGCACGGACCACGAGCGTCGAGCAGCCGCCGAAGCGGTCACGTTGGCGGCTGCGGCGGAACTCGTCGCGGTGGATCTCGACGACACGACCGTGTTGCGCGGACCCGACACCGCATCCTTCAGCGTCGAGCTGCTGCCCGCTCTGCGTGCCCTGCCGGGCGTCCGCGTCGACGTGACCGGGACGGCAGCGGACTACCGCGCGCTGACCGGCGAGCCGCACCTGGCCGTCACGGTTCTCGAGACCGAGAGAACGGACTGGTTCGACCTGGGCGTCACGGTCACGATCGACGGCAGGACGGTACCCTTCGGCAAACTCTTCGCCGCGCTCTCGCGGGGCCAGACCAAACTGCTCCTCGTGGACAAGTCGTACCTGTCGCTCGCGCATCCGGCGCTCCAACGATTGCGTGAACTGATCGCGGAGGCCGGCGGACTGGGCGAATGGGAGACCACGCCGAGCCTGAGCCGCTACCAGGCACCGCTCTGGGACGAACTCGAGGAACTCGCGGACGAAGCCGTTCTGCCCGACAGCTGGCGCGCGGCGTTGACGGGACTGCGCGTCGGCGACACGGTCGAGCACGTCGCCGTGCCCGCTGGTCTCACAGCGACGCTGCGCCCTTACCAGCAATCGGGTTTCGAGTGGCTGGTCTTCCTCTGGCGTCACGGCCTGGGCGGCATCCTCGCCGACGATATGGGCCTCGGCAAGACGCTGCAGACACTCGCATTGATCGCGCATGCCGTTGAGGCGGGGGAGGACCGCCCGTTCCTCGTGGTGGCGCCGACATCCGTGGTGCCCAACTGGGCGGCTGAGGCCTCACGCTTCGTTCCGGGGACGG
This sequence comes from Microbacteriaceae bacterium VKM Ac-2855, assembly GCA_013204985.1. Classification (GTDB taxonomy): domain Bacteria; phylum Actinomycetota; class Actinomycetes; order Actinomycetales; family Microbacteriaceae; genus Rathayibacter. Next base: position 502,391 of record JABMLG010000001.1, on the reverse strand, counting down.
CGGTCGCGACGGTGACGCGCTCCAGTGGGCGCGGCTCGCTCGCGGAGATCCCCGATGGGTCGCGCCTGGTCATCACCTCCTACGCGCTGTTCCGCCTCGACCAGGAGGCCTATCGGGGTCGGCAATGGGCGGGTCTCGTGCTGGACGAGGCGCAGTTCGTGAAGAATCCCGGCTCGCAGGCGCACGAGAGCGCCCGCGACCTCGGTGCGCCGTTCACGCTCGCGCTGACCGGCACTCCGGTCGAGAACAGCCTCACCGATCTCTGGGCGATCCTCGCCGTGGTCGCTCCGGGGCTGCTGCCGCCGCTGAGGCGCTTCCGCGACGAGTATCTGCGGCCCATAGAGCACGCCGAGCCGCAGGGACTGAAGGGACCGGACTTCTCGAACGGACGTACGCGCACGGAGGCGCAGGCGGCGGCCGAACGGCTCGCGCGGTTGCGTTCCCGCATCCGTCCGTTCCTGCTGCGCCGCACGAAGGAGCTGGTCGCGCCCGAGCTTCCGGAGAAGCAGGAACAGGTGCTCGAGGTTGCTCTCGACCCTCGCCACCAAGCGCTGTACGACCTGCACCTGCAGCGCGAACGCCAGAAGCTGCTGAAGCTTCTCACGGAGGAGGAGCATCGCGACCACTTCATCGTGTTCCGCTCGCTGACGCTGCTGCGGATGCTCAGCCTCGACGCCTCCCTGGTCGATCCCGACGCGAGCGATATCCCGTCGGCGAAGCTCGACGCCCTTCTCGAGCAGCTGGACGAGGTGGTCGCCGAGGGCAAGCGCGCCCTCGTGTTCAGCACCTTCACGTCGTTCCTCGATCGTGCATCCGAGCGACTGACGGCGCACGGGATCCCCTTCGTGCGCTTGGACGGCTCGACCCGCGACCGCGGCGCCGTGGTGGAGCGTTTCCGCAACGGTTCCGCGCCGGTGTTCCTGATCAGCCTGAAGGCCGGCGGATTCGGACTCACGCTCACGGAAGCGGATCACGTATTCATCCTGGATCCATGGTGGAATCCGGCGGCGGAGGAGCAGGCTGTCGACCGCACGCACCGGATCGGCCAGGATCGCCGCGTGAACGTGTACCGGCTGGTCGCCGCCGGCACCATCGAGGAGAAGATCATGCGGCTGAAGGAGAAGAAGCGCGCGCTGACCGGTGCCCTTCTCGATGACGGCGAGCCGTTCTCGGAACCGCTGACGGCGGAGGACATCCGGAGCCTGCTGGACTGACTATCGCGAAGAGGGCGCTCGCGCAACCGGCCAGGCTCCCAGCCCCGCGGCAGCGACCGGCGCGCAGACTGGTCGTATGCCTGCTTCCGCGCCACCCGTCGAGGTCGAGCACCGTCGGCCACCGCTCGGTCGCTTGATCGGACGTCTGCGCAACGGCGGGCGACCGCAAGCACCGCCGCAGCATCCGCAGTGGATGCTCGACTTCGAGCACGGCACGGACGACGGTCTCTTCGGCCCCGGGAGTGCCGTGTGGGCCGTGAACGGCACGAGCATCACGATGGTCGCCGGGATCCGCGCACTGCTGATGCAGACCCTGCAGGCGGGAGCGATGGCCGGGGTGCACGATCACTCGCGCTACCGCGAGGATCCGGTCGGCCGGCTCGACAACACCGTGCGGTGGGTGCTGACGACGACCTTCGGTGATACCGCTTCCGCCGCATCGGCGGCGCGCCACGTGAGCGGTATCCACGATCGGGTCACGGGCGACTACACGGACGCGGCGGGGGAGCAGCGCGCCTACTCGGCGCGGGATCCGCATCTGCTGCTCTGGGTGCACGATGCGTTCACGGAAGCCTTCCTCGGCGCGCACCGGATCTGGGGTGGACCGATCCCGGGAGGCGCGGACGCGTACGTCCGGGAGTGGGCGGAGTCGGGCCGGCTGCTGGGCGTCGTCGATCCGCCGACGAGCGAGGCGGAACTGCGCGAGCAGCTCTCCGGATTCGCCGGAGAGTTCCGGGCCGACGAACGCACGGCGGAGGCGGTGCGCTTCCTCCGCGACCTCGAGCTGCCGGACACCCCGCGGATCGCGTACCGCATCCTGTTCGGTGGAGCCGTCGCGTCGCTGCCGGCCCAGTACCGGGAGCTACTGGGCCTCCGACGCCCGCGCTGGCCCGCGATCACAGCCAACCGGCTGCTCTTCGCCGCCCTGAGGGCGACCCTCGGCACGGTCTCGCCGAGCGAACGGGCGGCTCGGCGACGGGTGGCGCGCCTGCACGGCGAGTGATCGGGCGGGTCTTCCGGCCACTTCTCGAACAGGTGTCCGGAAAGTGCTAGACTATAGCTGTGTCGTTCGAACGTGTGCCTGATCCTCGGGCGCTGCGCACCCGACAAGCCATCTTCGACGCCGTCGAGCGCCTCGCCGCCGATAGCGCAGCCGCAGACAGTGCAGCCGCCGACAGTGCAGCCGCCGACAGTGCAGCGATCGGCGGTGCAGCCTCTCGCCCCGGCGAACCGGACATCACGGTGAGCGACATCGTCCGCGTCGCCGGCATCAGCCGCAGTTCGTTCTACGTCCACTTCGACGACGTCGCGGACGTCGCCGCCGGTGTGCTTGCAGAGAGCTTCGCCCGGATCGAGGTTCTCGATGCGCGCGACGCCGCCGTTCGCGACAACGTGGACGCGCTCCGCCTGGGCTACGCACGGCTGGTCGATCACCTCACCGATCGTTACGCGTTCTACTCGAGTCTGCGAGCGTTGCCGCCGATGCGCGGCGCGTACGACGACGCCGTCACCGGTTACTGTCGCGATCTGGTGCGGTCGGTGCTCCCCGCAGATCTGCCACCCGGCATCGACGCCGAGTTCACCGCGCGCTACGTCGCCGGCGGTTCGCTCGCCGTGATCGGCGGGTGGATCGGCGGGCGGCTCGACGGAACCGACGACGAACTCGTCGATCACCTGGTCGCGCAGCTTCCGGGCTGGCTCATCGAGACTTCCCCTTCCCACCCCGTGGGATCCCGCTCGGGATCCCGATCCACGAGATCACTGACGAAAGGCACGACATGATGACATTCGAGGTCGGCGAGACCCTGGTCTACCCCCACCACGGTGCGGTGACGATCACGGGCGTCGAGACCCGTTCGATCAAGGGCGTCGAGAAGCGCTTCATGACCATGAACGTGCACACTAGCGAACTGACCATCACCCTCCCCATCGAGAACGCCGAACTCGTCGGCGTTCGCGAGATCATCGACGACGCCGGTGTGCAGGCGGTCTACGAGGTGCTGCGCAGCGACGTCGCGGAGGAGGCCAGCAACTGGTCCCGTCGCTTCAAGGCCAACCAGGAGAAGATGGCCAGCGGATCCGTCTACCGCGTCTCCGAGGTCGTACGCGACCTGTGGCGTCGCGAACAGGCCGGCGGTGTCTCGGCCGGTGAGAAGCGGATGCTGCTCAAGGCGCGCCAGATCCTGGTCTCCGAACTCTCGCTCGCCCTGAAGGCCACCGACGAAGAGGCCTCCAAGGTGCTCGACGACGTGCTGTCGTCCTCGATCGCCGCCTAGGCGATCCTCCACGACGCCGAACGCCGCCCGACCATCCGGTCCGGGCGGCGTTCGGCGTTGTACCCTCACGAGGACCTCTCTCGACGCGGAACGAGCGACCAGGGTCGGGGAGGGATACTGGAGCGATGACGACCGTCGAGGAGCTCCCCGCCCTTCTCCAGCGGACCGAGCGTTCGCTTCGCGATCGGGGCGTTCCGGACGAGGCGGTCGCCGAGTTCCGAGCAGCTCGCGGCCGGGTGTTCCGACGAGGCCCGAAGCTGCAGCCTCTGGCTCGTGTCCGCCGAATCGGAGTGCTCCTCCTCGGCGAAGACGGCGCGGTGTACGGCGTCGGTCGCGTCACGCGTGCGGTCGCTCCGGGACACGCCAACAACCAGGCCGTGTCGGCCGAAGAACGCCGAGACATGCGCCGCGCGGCCTTCGAGGGCGCCTTCGAGCCGGGCGATGTCGTGAATTACGACGTGGTTCCGGTCGACCTGAACGAACCGGCGGAGCCGTTCGCAGTGCGCGATGGTGCGGTGTTCATCCGCTGGCGCCCCGGTGGTGATGACGCGAGCCTGATGCCCATCGCCCATTATCTCGAGGACCGCGTCGGCCTTCTGCCCTGAGCGGACGGACTGCCCTGAGCGGACGGACTGCCCTGAGCGGACGAACCACTCAGGGCACGAGGATGCTGAGGGCTACTCCTCCTCGACCGGGAGCGGCGCGAACCACGGCGGGTAGACGGCGACCTTCGGGTCGAAGCCCGAATCCTCGAACAACGCCCGGACCCGCTTGCGCATGGTCATGTTGGACACGCCGATCACGGCGACCGAATCGAGGTCGAACGACTTCGCGACCAGGGCCTCGGCGCTCGAGAGCGCCAGCTCGTCCTTCAGCAGACGCATCAGGGTGCGCCCGAAGGTGTCGGGGGTCGCCGCGAAACGAGTCAGGAGGTGCGAAGCGTCCCCATCGGTGAGCACGTGCGCCTTGGCGAGGGAGCCGACGAGGAGCACGTAGTCACCGGCGACGGCGGCACGCGCGTCCTGCGACCAGTGCGGACCGCCCGCCCCGTCGCGCAGGTCGGCCCAGCGCGCGGCGTGCGGGGACAGGAAGAAGGGCACGTAGTCGGCCACGTGGGTGTGCTCGAGGACTTCGATCGACCGGCGGTGCGAACGCGTCTCCTCGGAGGAGACATCGACCACGGGTCGCTGGTCGAGGAGGCTGTCGGCCTGGATGGCACCCGACGCGATGATCGCAGCGAGGTTGTCGATGTGGGTGACGTGGTAGATCCTCTGCGAGGCGACGTCGAGGGTGACGGGCTTGTTGTCGCGGAACGAGACCGGCTTGGCCGGAGCGCGGGTGGGCATCTTCACTCCGGCTACGGCGCGACGCGTCGCGCGCACGCGCGGTGCGGAGACGTCGGGCTCCGGGCGCTTCTTCGGATAACAGACGTCGCACAATCCCTCGTCGAGACCGTGAATGCATTCGGCTGGCACGTGATTCCTCTTGTTGCGCGGCGTCCAGGGTGACGACCGCTACCGTTCACGTTACGCGCTCCGAGCCTTCCGTCGGGCGGCGAAGCGATCCCGGGTCCACCTCCCCTTCGGGTCCGACGGTGCGGAACCCGCCGATCTCCGGGCTGAGACGTCATGATGGGCGGCGTATTCGGCTGTCACCGGAGGACGTCGTATGGCAGGAAGGAGATGCCGCGGTCGTAGTGACACTCCTCCCGCGGGGCAAGCGTCAGCGCGAGTCCCGGCGGGAACACGGGGGTGCCGCCGCCGACGACGACCGGCGCGACGAATCGTTGGATCTCGTCGACCAATCCCGCGCGAAGCGCGTGAGCGGCGAGCGTCGGCCCCTCCGTTCCTCGGGCGACGAGAACGCCGATCGCATCCGCCGCCGCACCGTCGAGGCGACGGCGCCGATCCTCCTCCGCGCTCAGATCGCGCTCGCGACGATGCTCGGGCTCGTGGTGCTGCGCACCTCGGCTGTCGCTGAACCGATCGCTTCAGCGGATCATGCCGCTCTGAGCGGCCCACTCGACGACGTGTTCCGCGCGTTGTTCGACAGCCGCGCCTGACACGAACGTCACGTCGCGCGAAGCCCGACCGCGAGGTCAGTGCTCGCTCTTGATCGTGAAGTACGACCCGCGGATGGTGCCGGCCAGCTTCGACTTCTGACGAGCGAATTTGAACCGCGTCGCCAGCTCCTCCGGCACCTCCATGCCGTCGGAGAGCTTGAAGCCGACCGCGCGCTTGCCGGCATCCTCGATGGTGTACATCACGTTGATCGAGAGGCCGCTCTCGTAGAACACGTACGCCATGCGGATCCCCGCGACCTCGAACTGCGTGGCCTCCAGCGGCGGCGATGCGATCTCGATATCGCGCTCCGACTTCAGGATCCCCTCGACCCAGGCGAGGGTCTCAGCCGCTTCGCTCGCGGGCTCGACGGTGAACACATGGTCGTACTTGTTCGTGAAGTAGCGGGCCGCGTTGGCTCGAAGCCCGGCGAGCGCGTCGACGACGGGCGAGGACTCGAGCCCGATGGTGGAGACGATGGTGAAATCGACGACGTACGACATCGGTGGGGCCATCCTTTCAGCGCGGCGGACTGTCCGCCTCCCCATCATGGCCGAACGACCGCCGAGCCGGAGGGCGACGCCGAGTCCGGGAAGGCGGCGCTCGATGGCGATGACTACCCCTGTCAGAGTCTGAACCGACGGAAGATTCTCTCCATCCGCGTTCCGCGCTCCGCCGCACCTCCTACTTTGACAAAGCGAGCCACCGACTGGAGTGCGCTCCGCACCGCACCGACGACCGTCGTCCATTCACGGCGGAGTCGCCTCCTGGAGTGCCCATGTCGCGCGTCGGAACCGTTCTCGCCCTTGTCACCGCCCTCGTCACCGCCCTCGTCGTCAGCTCATTCGTCGCTCCGACCGCGGCGTGGGCGGCCGGAGCGGACAGCGTGCTCGTCGACGGTTTCGAAACCGCGCCCCAGGGTCTGTCGACCGTCACGGGTACGGCAACCCCCTCGGCGAGTCCCGCGCACACGGAGGGCTCCTCGGCGCTGGCCGTGTCGTACGACGTCGCCGGAGGGCTCGCCGAGGTCGATTACGACCCCGTCTCCGCACCGGCCATCCCGGCGCCGCTGACGGGCCTGACCGTCGACCTCCGCGGCGACGGAACCTACAACACCGTGTATCTGCGCGTGCGCGACGCGACGGCGGAGACCTTCGTCTACCGCGTCGACGCGATGCGGGCCACGACGTTTCAGACCTTGTCCATCGATCTCACGCAGGACCCGGTCGCTCGCGACGGCGGCGACGCTGACGGTGTCCTCGACGCACCGCTGTCCTTCGCCGGGGTGATCGTGGTACGCAACGGAGCGCAGCCCGCAACCGGATCCTTCGTGCTCGACGATCTGCGCGCCGCTACTTCCGGATGGAGTCTGCCGCAGGCTGCGGAAGGGTTCATCTCACCGGGACTCGGAGAGAGCGCGTCGATCTCGTTCCACGCAGCCTCGCCCGGGGACTGGGACCTCGTGCTCACCGATGCGGAAGCGAGAACTCGCACGTTCGCGGGCACGGCGACGGCTGCAGGCGACATCGACGTCGAGTGGGACGGGCGGGACGATGCCGGAACGACGATGGTCGGCGGCATCGGCGCCGTGTTCCGCCAAGACGCGGCGGTCGGCGGAGGAATCGTGGGGGCGACCCGCACGGGGATACCGCTGCTGCTCACCGTCGCGGCCGTCGACGACGCGACGACGACCGACCTCGTCGAGGGCTTCGACTCCGGCGCATCCGGATGGCGGACGGCCGTCGGGACGGCGACGGTGCGGAGCCAGTCGGCTGATCCTGCGAACAGGACCCAGGGCACCGACTCCCTGACGGTCGACTACGACCTCGGCGCCGGTATGGCCGGCATCACCCGGAGTGCACCGTTGGACATCGCCGCCGCACCTGTGACCGGACTCAAGGTGGACCTCAAGGGCGACAGCACGTACAACACGGTCTACGTCCGCATCGCCGACGCGACGGGGGAGGAGTTCACCTATCGGCTCGACGCCATGCGCCAGTCGACGTGGACCACGATCGACGTCGATCTCACGCAGGATCCGGTGCTGGCCGAGGGTGGCAACGCCGACTCCGTGCTCGACATGCCGCTCACCCTCTCGGGCTTCTACATCGTGCGCAACGGCACACAACCGGCGACGGGGTCCGTCACCCTCGACAACCTCCGGATCGTGTCGAGCAGATGGACCATGCCGGTATCGGATGTGGAGTTCCTCGCCCCGGCCGACGGGGAGATCGCCCGGATCAGCTTCACCGCCGCGACCGCGGGTGACTGGATGATCGTGTTGAGCGACGACGCGGGCCGTTCACGCACGATCACGGGTAGTCGCGCGGACCCCGGCGAGGCCGAACTCGACTGGAACGGCCTTGCCGATGACGGTGCCGAGATGGACGGCCCGATCCGCAGCATGTTCTTGCAGGACTCATCTCCCGATGGCAGCTTCGCCGCCTCGCGGACCCGTTCGGCGACGCCGATCCTCCTGACCGTCGCGGCGGCGCCGACGACCACGACGAGTGTCGCCGAAGGTTTTGAAAGCTCGGCTTCGGCATGGAGCGTCGCGATGGGGACGGCCTCGATCTCGCGCACCAGTGCCCAGAAGACGCAGGGCTCGTACGCGCAGAAGATCGACTACGACCTCAGCGCGGGCCTCGTCGAGACGGTGCAGAACACGCCGGTGACCGTGGTGAGCAAGCCGGCGACGGGCCTGCGGATCGACATGCGCGGCGACAGCACCTACAACACGGTGTACGTCCGCATCCGTGATGCGTCGAACGAGTCGTTCACCTACCGGCTCGACGCCATGCGCTCCTCCACCTGGACGACCCTCGACATCGATCTCACCGCGGCCGCGGCCCTGGTCGAGGGCGGCGACGGTGACGGCGTGCTCGACATGCCCGTCAAGCTCTCGGGCTTCATCGTCGTGCGCAACGGAACCCAGCCGGCTACCGGCTCCGTGATCCTCGACAACCTGCGGACCGTCTCGTCGGGTTGGGCCCTGCCGACGTCGGCGACGTCGTTCTTCACGCCGTCGGGTGCGGCGACGACGACCATCTCGTTCGGCGCGGCGACGGCGGGCGACTATCGGCTCGAGCTCCGTGATGCCTCCGGTCGTACGAAGATCCTGACGGGCGCAGCGAGCGCAGCGGGCACCGTGTCGCTGCTGTGGAACGGCACCGACGACGCCGGCGCGAAGATGAGCGGGGACGTGAGTGCCGTCTTCGTTCACGACACCGTTTCCGACGGTGTCGTCGCCTCGTATTCGACGCGCAGCGGGATCCCGCTACTGCTCACCGTCGCGGATACCGATCCTGACGCGTCGACCGCCGATTCGTTCGACGCAGCGGGGACGTCGTGGCTGTCGGCGGCAGGAACGGTCGTTCCGAGCACGACCACGACCCGCACGGAAGGCGCCGGTGCCCTGAAGATCGCCTACGACGTCGCGCAGACCGACGCCGAGATCGAGACGACCGCGACTCCCGCCGCGCTGGCCACGGCGCCGGCCTCCGCGCTGAAGATCGACATGCTCGGAGACGGCAGCTACAACACGGTGTTCCTCAAGGTGAGGGACGCGAGCGGCGAGATGTTCTTCTACCGCGTCGACGCGATGGGGCTGACGCGCTGGACGACGGTGACGATCGACCTCCGTACGCCGGCGGCGACGACCCATCTCGGCAACGAGGACGGCGTGCTCGACTACCCCATCTCGCTCGTGCGCATCAACGTCGTCCGTAACGGCGCGTCGGCACCGGCGACCGGGACCGTCGTTCTCGACAACCTGCGCGTCGTCGATAAGAACTGGACCCTGCCGACCGCGTCTGCTGCTCGGTTCTCCCGGGCCAACGCGGCGACGACCACCCTGGACTTCACGGCCGGAGCGGCCGGCGACTACGCGCTGCAGCTGAAGGACAACGGCGGCCGCACCAAGACCTTCACAGGGACAGCGACCTCGCCTGGCGCCGTCTCAGTGAGCTGGGACGGAACCGATGGTTCCGGCGTGGGGATGGCGGGCAGCGTCTCCGGACGACTGACCTGGGACACCACGGCCGACGGAACGCTCGATGCATCCGCAGCCGTTGCCGCGCAGCCCTACCTGACGGGTGTCACGGCTCGGCCCACGATGGCGACGCCCACGTCGATCAGCGGTATCAACAGCTTCCTGACGGAACAGGACAGTGCCGCCGAGGCGGACCGTCAAGCCGCCCTGCTCGAGAACACATCGGTGCGTTGGGCGCGCGAGGAGTTCGAGTGGAAGCGCGTCGAACCTCGAAAGGGGTACTACGACTGGGCGAAGTTCGATCAGGCCGTGGCGATCAGCCAGGCCCGGAACGTCGACATGATCGGCAAACTCGTCTATTCCGCGCCCTGGGCGTCGTCCGCGCCGGCCGGAACCTCAGGTGAGATCGCGCAGTACTATCCGCCGACGAATGTCGCCGACTACGCGGCTTACGCGACGGCCGTCGTCAACCGCTACAAAGATCGCGTGCACATCTGGGAGGTGTGGAACGAGCCGAACACCGACTACTACTGGCGCGGAGCCACTGCGGAGCAGTACGGCGCGCTGCTGAAGGCGACCTACACGGCGATCAAGGCCGCGGACCCAACGGCGACAGTACTCGTGGGTGGGTTGGATCAGTTCAGCGACCCGTTCATGCGGGGCGTCATCGCGGCCGGGGCGGGGTCGTCGTTCGACGGGCTCGCCATCCACACGTACGCGACATCGGGTGCTCCGGAGCTCAGCGCGATCCCGACCTACATCGATGCCGCGCAGGCGTTCCTGGCTCGCTCGGCTCCGGGCAAGAGCCTGTGGATCACAGAGGTCGGTTGGGCCACCTGCACGAGCTGCGTCGGGGCCACCTCGGAAGCGGATCAGGCGGACTACCTGTCCCGCTCCTATCTCGACGCCGCCGCACGCGGCATCAAGGCGATCGCCTGGTACAACCTCGTCGGTGGAACCGACCTCGACCAGCCGCTGGACACCTTCGCGGTGACCGAGAAGGGGGGACGCCAGAAGCCGGCCTACGGCGCTCTGAAGGAGGTCGGCGAGATCCTCGCCCGAGGAACGGCGGCGGGACGGGCGGGAGCCACGGCTTCGATGGCCTCGGTGAAGGCCGACGACCTCGCGTCGACCACCGGGTACGTGGCCGCGCCGGTCGGCGGGGGAACCGCCACGCTCACGACCACGACCTCGGCCAATTCGGGCGCCGGGGCGCTCAAACTGAGCTACGACTTCTCGGGATCGTCGCAGGGTGCGCAGATCCAGTCGGCTACCGCTCTGCCGGGCAGTCCGACGGCCGTCTCGATGTGGGTGAACGGTGACGCCAGCAGCAGTCCCATCTACCTCAAGCTCACCGATGCCACGGGCGAGACCTTCCAGGGTCTGGTCGGTCATGCCGGCGCGGCGGGTTGGACCAAGATGACGCTGTACTCCGACGGACTCAATCCCAACTACGTCCACACCGGTGGTGACAACGACGGCGTCTGGGACTACCCGATCAAACTCACGGACACTTTCGTCTACAAGAGCACCTCGGGCATCACCTCCGGCGCCATCTCGATCGACGACGTGACGACCGATTCCGGCGTGAACGTGCACGGCACGGTTTTCGCCACCCCGACGGGGTCGACGCAGGCCTTGTACACGACAACCGCCGCGTCCGCCTCGGTGCAGGTATCCGGAACGACGGCCAGTTCAGGCTCCGTCGTGCCGGGCACAGCACTGACCGTGGCGTCTTCACACGTCACGGTTGCTCTCGGTACTCGGCCGGTGTTCATCAACGCCGGTTCCGGCGTGACCCCGACCAGCGCGGCCCGCGGCAGCGCTTTCACGGTCGACTGGATGAGCGGCGATTCCTCGACGGCGACGGTCGCCGTCATCACGTCGACCGGTGCCGTCGCGAAGACGCTCGCGTCCTCCGTCCGCTACTTCGCCGGCCGACAGACGCTCAGCTGGAACGGGAAACTCGCCAACGGGTCGACAGCTCCGGCCGGAAGCTACACGATGCGTATCACGACGACCGGGCCGGACGGGCGGACGAACGTCTCGAGCGCGCCCTTCACCGTCAACTGACGGCGGCGCGCTCGCGGGTGATCGGCGCCGATCGCAATGCCGAGGTGTAGATGCGGTAGCGGCGGATCTGCGCGCGGGCGCTGGCGGCACGACCGGGTCGCAGAGACGACACCGTGAAGAATCCCATCCGCCCGTACATCCCGCTCAGGACGACGGCTCGCCAGAGCCGCTGCTGCGCGGCGCTGCGCGCCATGCGCCACCCGTAGAGGTCGAACAGGTTGACGATCCAGGCGGTGTTGACCCGTCCGTCCACGTCGCTCGAGGAACCGCCCATCGCGTGCAGCGCCCGCAGCCGCGGATCGATCACCACGCGAAGCCCCGCGGCACGGATGCGCAGACAGATCTCGACGTCCTCCGCGTACATGAACCACCGGTCCGAGAGCCCTTCCAGCCGGCGCCAGATCGTCAGTGGAATCATCAAGCAGCCGCCGCTGGACCAGTCGACGTCGCGGGGTTCGCCGTGCAGATCGGCGGCGAAGAGGTAGTGACCTTCGAGCGCCGGCATCCGTCGTCCCAGCCGGGAGAGGCCCGACTGGTGCAGGAACATCCGCCCGATCGTGGGAGCGTGGCCCGCGGCGACGATGACGACCTCCTCACCCTCGTTCTCCAGCAGGGGAGCGACGGCGCCGATCGACGCATCCTCATCGAGCATGCCTGCGAGCGTGTCGATCACGGTGGCGGAGATCTGAGCGTCGGGGTTGAGCAGGAGGAGGTGACGCCCGCGCGCCTGGGCGGCGCCGAGGTTGACGGCTCGCGAGAAGCCGTCGTTCCGGCTGTTCTCGATGACACGCACGAACGGATACTCCGCTGTGACGACGGCGACGGTGTCGTCGCGCGAGAGATTGTCGACGAGGATGACCTCGTGACCGGCGAGTCCGACGAGCGCGTCGAGGCACGAGCGGATGACCCCGACGCTGTTGTACGTCACGATCACGATGCTGACGACCGGTGAGCCGGTCATCGAACCACCTCCATCACGGCCGCGCGCATCCGACGTGCCGCGTTCTCCCAGGTGTAGTAGTCGAGCAGCGGTGTCGGATCGATCGGCCCTTGCGGATCGCGGACCACCTCCCGGATGGCCGCGACGATCGCGTCGAAGTCGCGCGGGTCCACGCGCCTCCCTCGCTCACCCAGGAGCTCGCGGAAGACGGGGATGTCGCTGACCAGCATGGGCGTTCGAGAGGCCAGGGCTTCGAGGATCGGCATGCCGAAGCCCTCATCGAGGGTGAGGAACAGGAAGACATCGGCGTTCTCGTAGAGCCAACGCAGTTCGTCGTCACTCATCCGGCCCAGGAGACGGATGGAGCCATCGTCGAGGGCGCCGCGAATCTCGTCGGGCAGCTCGGCCGATCGACCGGATGCTTCGCCGACCACCAGCAGCGGGAATCGCGGGGAGAGGACGCCCGAGCGCGCGGCGGCACGCAGCGTCATGGCGAGGTTCTTCCGCGCGTTCAACCGGCCGACGGTGAGAAGGAAGCCATCGACCTCGCCGAGTCCGACCGGGCGGGTGGCCGCGGCGTTCTCGAGTGCACGATTGAGGCCGAGCCCGATCGGCACGACCGACGAGGCGGCCGACGTGCGTACGATCCGCTCGGCTTCGTTCGCGGTGCTCGTCAGCACAACGTCCGCCCAGCGGATCGTCGCGGGCATCAGGGCGAAGTAGGCGCGTTCCTTCAGGGTGAACCACTCCGGATTCGTAAGGAACAGGAAGTCGTTGACGAGCACCGCCGAACGGCCCACGATCGGAGTGAAGTTATGCGTGATGGTGATGTCGGGACGCAGCCGGAGCGACATCAGCCCCATCTCGAGAATGGCGCTCACCCCATGCGGACGCAAGCGCGTACCGATGACCCTGGCGCTTCTCCCGAGTTCACGTCGGGCCTCCTGCATCGCCGAGCGAGGGGTAGCCACGATGAGCGCGTCATCCGGAAATATCCGGGACCAAGCGAGGATGATCTCTCGCTGAACCTGTCGATTCGAAATCGGCCCTTCAGACCACCACGTACCATCGAAGAGAACCCGAATCAATCCTTGACGCACAACCTCTTCAGGCATTAGACCCCCGTCGGAGACTGACTTCACGAATAATTAGTCCGACTGTATCGAACAGATGAGTCCGATGTATTCCACATGAACCGCGACAGCGACGATCTCGGAAGGTCACGAATGACATCCCGCCCCATAATCGCCCTGACCCGCTCCGCCATCGCCGTTCTCGGAGCGATCGTGGTGTGCAACTCCGTGATCGTCGCCCAGACGAGCGTCGGGACTGCAGCGACCGCCGATTTCCTGAGTTCCATCACGGCCCTGACCAACATCACCGCGGTGGTGTGCTTCGCACTGGCGAGCGTCGTAGCGTGGCGGGAATCCGCGGATTCCCGCTGGATGACCTCGTTCCGGGTGGTCGTCGTCACGTACCTGAGCGCGATGTCGACGCTGTTCCTGGGCATCTACGGCACGACCGTCTTCAGCGATCCGAACCAGCTGAACGTCAACACGATCATCCTGCACCTGGTCATCCCTGCGGCTGCTCTGATCGAGTGGCTGCTGTCTCCGGGCCGTCGACCGGTGCCTCTCCGCATCCTCGGGTGGATCGCCGTATTCCCGGTCCTGTGGTTCTTTTACACGTTCATCAGGGGCGCCATGACCGGGGCTTACGTGTACGAATTCCTCAACCCCTCGCTCGCGGGGGGCGTTCAGAAAATAATCCTCATGACTGTTCTTATCCTCACGATATTCTTCCTATTCGGGGCTGCATTCACCGTGTTCCAGCGTTGGCGATCAGCGCGGATAAGGGCGTTATAGTGGGGGAATACCACTTCCGCCAGTGAGTGACCCCGGACCCGGTCGCTGCCGGACGGGATTGCCGTGCAGCGAGGCATCGCCGGTATGTCGATCATGTTCTGTCGTCGAGCGCTCCGCGATAACGGTGCGCGCGGGCGCTTCTGGAAGTTGGGGTTAGCAGTGGCGAATTCAGTCGCGATCATCGGGACCCGCGGGTACCCCAGCTACTACGGCGGGTTCGAGACTGCGGTCCGCAAGTTGGCGCCCTACCTCGCCGAGCGCGGGTGGGATGTCACGGTCTACGGTCGCCCCGGTACGACCGTCGAGGACCCGGATCGGGACCCGCGCGTGAAGACGCGGGTGACGGTGGGTGTCGAGACCAAGTCGATCAGCACCCTCTCGTACGGGCTCACCTCCAGTCTTGATGCCGCTCGACGCAAGCCCGACGTCGCGCTCGTATTGAATTGCGCGAACGGGTACTGGCTCCCGATCTTGAAGCAGCGCGGGATCCCTACCCTGGTCAACGTCGACGGGATCGAGTGGGAGCGCGCGAAGTGGGGTCGGTTCGCCAAGTACATCTTCCACACCGGCGCGAAGTGGACTGCTCGCTTCGGAGACCGGCTGGTCTTCGATGCCGCAGCGATCTCGGATCGGTGGGGTCGAGAGTTCGGTCGAGACGGCGACGTCATCTCCTACGGCGGCGACATCCCGCCGGAGTATCCCGTCGAACCCGGGCTGAGCCATCGCGGCTACGCGCTCATGGTGGCGCGCTTCGTCCCCGAGAACACGGTTCCTCAGTTCGTGCAAGCGGCCGAGCACCTCTCCAAGACGACCGACGTCGTGATCGTCGGTTCGTCGGGCTACGGCGGCGAGATCGAGAGCGCGGTCGCCGCACTCGCCGCGACCAACCCACGGGTGCACTGGTTCGGGCATGTGAGCGACGACAAACGACTGCTCTCCCTCTGGCAGCACGCCGGCGCCTACTTCCACGGGCACAGCGTCGGCGGAACCAATCCGGCACTCGTGCAGGCGATGGCCTGCGGCGCGCCGGTGGTGGCGCGCGACACGGTGTTCAACCGCGAGGTCCTCCGTGACACCGGCCGCTTCGTCCAGCCGGATGTGGCGTCCATCTCGCAAGGAATGCTCGCGGTGCTCGAGGATCCGGTGGCCCAAGAGCAGCTGGGCTCTCTGGGCCAGGAACGCGCTCGCGTTCACTACTCGTGGAACGATGTGAACGCGGCCTACGAGCAGGCGCTGCTTCGTCTCATCGAATCGAAGACGACGGCGAGCACGAGCAGGTCGCGAGCATGAACAGCCTCCGTGACCTCGGTTACGACCGCCTCGTCGTCGGCTACTTCGTCGGACCGCTCGTCGGCGTGACCGCCGACGACGTTCGTCGGGCCGTGCGCGACGTGCTCGCGTCGCCGCGCGGGGGAGCGCTGCTCAGAGTCCGGACGCGGGGCGGACGCTGGCGCTCGGTCGGAGCGGATGCTGCTCTCGAGCGCGCCGTCACCGTTGTTTCCGGCGACGGTAGTGACGGGCTCGGTCTGGAACGGGCGGCGAAGCGGATCCTCGAGGTGCAGTTCGTTCCTGGCGACCTCCCGATCCGGATCATGCTCGACGAGGGGGTGCTCGCGTTCGCCATGCCGCACGCCCTCTTCGACGGAACCGGGGCGACGGTCATCGTCGGCCTCGTGGTCGAGAAGCTGGCGTCACCCGGCAGGGACGACATCGCCGCGAAACCTGCGACCGTGAAGCCGCTGCGCACCGCGATGCAGAAGTTCTCGCTCACCGGCCTCGCCGGAATCCGCACGGCGAGAGCGACATTCCGGTCGTTGACCGCTTCGACCGACACCGGTTACCAGCTCGGCTCGACCCTGAGCAAGACGGAATCCGTTCGGCGTACCCGCCTCGTCAGCACGATCCTTGACGAGGGGACCCTGCGCCGGATCGCGGCGATCCCGGAGCAGGCGGCGGACGGGAAGCGACCGGCACGACCACCTGTCTCGCTGAAAGCCGCGAGTCTGGTTCTGCGCACCCTCCGCGATTGTGCGACCGAAGGACTCGACTTCCGGGTGGTCGTTCCGATCGACGCGCGCCGGTGGGCGGAGAAGGGCACGGATGTCGCGGGGAACTTCTCGCCGTCGGTGCCCATGGGCACCCTGCGCGGCGACGATTGGTCGGCGACCTCCTTGCTCGGCCATATCTCTTCCGCGACGAAGTCCGGATTACCGATCACCTGGCTGTTGGCCGGCGCCCTGGTGACCCTGAAGAACACGGTCCGGCATCTGCTCGCCGGTCGACGGCCGCCGCGCGAGACGCCTCGTATCCCGTTCGAGATCCATCTCTCCTTGCCTTCGTTCGAGGCGGCTGTGCCGGAGTCGCTCATGCCGGAGATCGGACCGGCATCGATCGTCGGCGGCATCCCGGGCCACCTCGACTTCCCACTCGGCGTCTGGGTCGAGGTCGCCCCGATGCGCGACACGATGCACGTCACCGTCTGGGATGAGACCGGCACGTTCGATCTCGCGGCATTCGAGGCGCGGCTGCACACCGCGATCGACACGGCCTCGTCCTCGGCGCGGGCGTGATGGGACGCATCCGTTCGCTGCTGAACTCCCCGATCGCGATGCTCGCGAGCCGGCTGAGCGTGGCGGCCCTCGGGCTGGTGAGCGCCCCGTTGATCGCGCAGTCCCTCGGACCGAGTGGGCGCGGCGAGACGGCCGCGAGCCTGGCAGCGATGTACCTGATCCCGATCGTGCTCGCCTTCGGCATGCCGTTCGAGACCCGCCGACGCGTGCTGGAGTCGAGCGATCTGGGCGCCGTGCGAACCGCCCGACGCCTCGCCGTGCTCGCGGTGATCCCGGCGGCACTGATCGCATGGCTCGTCACGTCCACCCTGCTCGTGACGCTGGACGACGACGCGAAAATCGCGGCCTTCGTCGGCATCACCTCCGCACCGCTGATGGTGAGTTGGATGGTGGACATCGGAGTCGTGGGGGCGCACCGACGATTCGGCGCCGTCGCGCTGCTGCAGGCGACGCAACCGATCGTCTACGTCGGCGGCGTCTTCGCCCTGTTCCTCTTCGGTCACATCAGCGTCGCCGGGGTGATCTGGTCGAATCTCGCCGGGTCGGCGGTGACGGCGGTGGTCGGATGGTGCATCAATCGCACCTCCGGAAGTACGGCAACGCCCTGGAGGCCGTTGTTCCGCGGGAGTCTGACGTTCTACGGAGCGCAGGCCTCCGACGCGGCTTACCAACGCCTCGATCAGGTGATCATGCTTCCGCTCATCGGCGCACATCAGGCCGGCCTCTACTCCGTCGCGGTGACGATCGGCACACTGCCGGTGTTCCTCGCCCACGCGGTCGCCGCCCCGGTGTTCGCTGACGTCTCCGAAGCGTCCGAGGCGGGGCGGATGCGGGCGGTCGGTGACGCGCTCCGCTCGGCCTTCGTCGTGGGTATCGTCGCCGCCGTCTTCCTGGGCATCGCGTCGTACTGGGGAGTCCCGTTCCTCTTCGGAGCCGAATTCGCCGAGGCTCTGCCGGCGGTCTACATCGCCATCATCGGCTCGATCTTCCTCGTCGTCGCGGTGAGCGGAGTCGAAGTGCTCTCCGCGGGCAATAAGGGCTTCCGCCTCACGACCGCTCAGGTGGTCGGGTTGATCGTCTGCTTGAGCGTTCTCCTCACGTTCGGCCCGTCCGGTGGAGCGATCGCCGCGGCGATCGCGAACGCCGGCGGAATCGTGGTGGCGCTGATCGTGATGATCTTCGCCATCAGGCCGTCCGTCCGCCATCTGGTCCCCCGGCCATCCGATGTCGGCCTCGTGGTGCGGCGCCTGACGAGTCGAGGAGGCTCGGCGTGACCACTGCACCGCAACGGCACAGCTATCTGCGCGAGGGAGCGGCAGCAGGGGGGAGCCCCGGACGGCGCGCCATCAGTCGACTCGGTCTCGACCGGCTGGCGAAACTGGGCGTGCCGTGGCTGGGCATCCTCGTTCTGGCGTTCATCCTGCCCGCCAACGGAGTGACGTCGGCCTTCCTCTCCGGTGCGCTCGCGACCGCTTTCGGCGGTATCAAGGACGCGATCATCCTGGGCCTGTTCGCGTTCGTCGTCGTGACCGGTCGGATCAGGCGCGTCCCTGTTCCCGTCGTCGTGCTGGTCGTGATGATCACAGCGCTGGGGGCCGTGTCGGCGGTGTGGACGCCGAACCTCGAGCAGGCTGCCTACGGGTGGCGCAACGATTTCCTGCCCCTCCTCGCGCTGGTCGTCGTCCCCGCCATCATCGAGCGCCGACACCTCGCGATCGTGACCACGGCCTTCGTGGTCGCGCTTCAGCTCGCGTCCGCCACGACGATCGTCACCTGGAATCAAGGCCTGGACTGGCTGTTCACGCTCGGCGTGTTCCCGCTGGCGCCCGACGCGCTCTTCCCATCCTCGCTGTTCGTGGCGGGCAGCATCGAGCCCCGCGCCTTCAGCCCGTACAGCGCGCCGAACGAGAACGCCGTCGCCACCACGATCGCGCTCGCGCTGCTCTGGACGCGACCGGGTTGGCCGATCCTGCTGAAGTGCGTTCTCACCGCCATGCCGCTGGTCGCGATCGCCCTCACGCAGTCACGAAGCGGGTACATCGGACTCGCGATCCTTGCCGTGACCCTGGTCGCGTGGGCTCTGTTCCGCCGCCGGCCGATGCTGGTATGGGCGATGTTCACGATCGCCGGCGTCGCCGCGGTGGCCGGCGTGACTCTGTACTTGTACATCGACAAGGTGATCTCGCACGTCGCGGATCCGTCGCTGATCGGGCACAGTGACAGCCTCTTCGAGAATCTGCCCTTCCTGATCTCCCACCCGTTCGGACTCGGGCTGGGCAAGGTCGGACCACGGGCGCAGCTGTACTCGACGGATAGCGTGCTGGTCGAAAGCTTCTTCCTCGTACTGGCCATCGAATCCGGGCTGCTGGTGATGGCTCTGTTCGCGGCTCTGGTCGCCTACCTCTTCGTGCACGGGATCCGTGCCGGCACTCTCGATGGACTGCTTCCGACGGCAGCGATCGCCGGAGCCCTGGTGAGCTTCACGGTTCTGCCGACGCTGCAGGAAGGACCCGTGGCGTACACGCTCTGGATCGTGTGCGGCATCGGTCTCGTGGCGGGCCGGCCGAGTTCCGGTATTCGACCCGTGCGCCGGAAGCACTGACGAGTAACCACACCGGGGGCGGCGGATGCGGCACGAGCCGTGCCGCATCCGTGCCGCATACGAGCCGCCTCAGTTCGCGATGGACGTCTCGGCCACAGGGCTCGACGCGTTGACAGCCGCCCGAGAAACGACGACACCGACGAGTGTGCCACCGACGTCGCGGAGGCGGTCGGCCGCTGCGACGATGTCGGGCGTGGTGGAGACGCCGACGCCGGCGACGAGGACGGTGCCGGAGACGATGGAGCCGAGAAGGACGGCATCGGTGGCTGACAGGATCGCGGGCGAGTCGACGAGAACGTGATCGTAGCGAGCGGCGAGGTCGGCGAGGACCCGTTCCATAGTCTCCGATCCGATCAGGTCGCCGGGGCTCGCCGGGCTCTGGCCGGCGCGAAGCACCGCGACGCCGTTCTCCGTGACGGGGAGTCGAGCCGGTGCTGCGGTCGCGCCGACCTGCAGAAGCTCGACGAGGCTTGGTCCCTCATCACTGAGGCCGAAGAGCGCGCTCTGCATCGGGCTGCGGAGATCCGCGTCGACGACCACGACCGTTCGGCCCACATTGGCGATCGACTGCGCGAGGTTGGCGACCACGCTGCTCTTCCCATCCCCGGCCCGCGCCGACGTGACGAGGAGCGTGCGGCCCTTGATATCCGAGCCGAAGAGGATCGTCGTGCGCAGCATCCGGAACGCTTCGGCTGCCACTCCGCGAGGATCGGCCTCGACGACGAGGGGCGTCTTGCGCGCCTTCGCGTCGTAGGGGATCGACTCGAGTACGTGCAACGTCGTGCCGCTCACGAGGTCCTTCGCCGAGCGGATGCGTGCGTCGCCGAGCGATCGCAGCACGATGATCCCCACGCCGACGATGAGCCCGGTTGCGCCGCCGAGCACGAGGTACACGATCAGATCGGGACTCAGCGGTGAGTTCGGTACCGCCGCCGACTCGAGCACCGTCACATCGACGCGGCTCGGACCTCCGGTGGAGGGTGCCTCGATCTGGGCGACGTATTCGCTCAGGCTCGTGGCTACGGCATCGGCGATCTCGGCGGCGCGCTCCGCTCGCTCGTCGACCACGTCAATGCTCATGATGACCGTGTTCGGCAGGGCCTCCGCCGTGACCTCGTCCGCGAGATCGTCGACCGACATGTCCAGACCCAGCTGGCTGATGACGGGCTCGAGCACGGAGCTGGAGTCGACGAGTGCGACGTAGGAGGCCACCCGCGCCTCAGCGCTCGTGAAGGAAGCGCCGACCTCGGCACTCGACTGATTCTCCGCGGTTGACACCGAGACGAAGACGGTGGTCTGCGCCCGGTACTCCGACTGCGAGGTCAGGGTGACCGCCGCGGCGATCGCGAGTCCCAGAGCGACGCACACGGAGATGAGGAGCCAGCCGCGGCGCAGAAGCCGTCCGTATTCACGCATTCCCACAGATGTCATTCCTTATCGGTCGAGGTAAGGAAGCCGTATCGGGGTCCGCTTCCGACGGGTGGTGCTATCCAATTTTGGCATGCCATTCGTCGATGCGCTGTCAGCCTGACGGGACCCGAATCAGCGACGATTCCTCGGCATTCTTGCTCTATCGATTTCGCCTCACTATCTGCAATCGTCGGTGCTTTTCCAAGCCTCCACGTCACGCAACCGGTGCCGATGTTAACCCTGGTCAAGACACCGATTCTCATATGGAGGAGTGGAAGTTCTCGCCTCGTCTCCGCGGCCGGCGGTTGTGATGATCCTTTCCGCGATGCGCGTCCCGACTCTGTGGGCCTTCGGCAATCGAATTTCTCGCAATAACCGACGCAGCGTCGAGGCGTTCGTGACCCGCACCTCTGGAGGGAGGTTGAGAGACGCATCCCATCGATGCCGGTCGAGACGATACCGGAATGCCTCGGCATCGGAATGAGCGCTTTCGATATCGCCCGAGCAGCATTCGCGGGGCGATGACTCGGCTAGCGCTGCTGATGGCGCCGCTCGATGAGGATCGTGTCGCGCCATCGTCCGGCATAGGGACCGTAGGACATGCGCGCGATCGCTTCGCGCCGACCGACGACGCGGAACCCCGCCTTCTCGTGCAGTCGAAGACTGGCGACGTTCTCGGGGAAGACGCTGGACTGTATGGTCCAGAATCCGGCGTCGTCGGCTGCCGCGATGAAAGCGGTGAGGAGAGCGCCGCCAATGCCGTGGCCTCGCGCGGTCGGTGCGATGTAGAGGGAGTGCTCGAGCACTCCGCGATAGACGGCGCGGTTGCTGACGTGTGACGCGGCGACCCAGCCGACGACCGCGTCGTCGATCGTCGCGACGAGGCGGACGTCGCGGATCCTCTCCGCGTCGAACGTCGTCCAATCGGGCGGTTCGGACTCGAAGGTCGCATGACCGGTGGCGATACCGTCACGGTGGATCTGTTCGACCGTGGGCCAGTCCGCCGGCTGGAGGGACCGGATCCGTGCCCCGCCCATCAGCAGCAGGAGAGATCGGGGATGACGGTCGAAGAGACCCCGGTCTCGGGCAGCATGAGATGGACCTCGCGGGCAGCCAGGTGGTCGCCGGCGAGTTCGTCGGCGATGGAGCGGACTTGTGCATACCCGGTGGGCAGCAGGAACGTCGGGGCGCGGCCGTAGGACTTCATTCCGGCGATGAAGAAGTTCGATTCGGGCTGCATGAGCTCAGCGACGCCGTGTGCCGGGACGGATCCGCAGGAATGCAGGTTCGGATCGATGAGTGGGGCGAGCGCGCGGGGAGCTTCGACGATGTCGTCCAGCGCGAGGCGGATCTCGCGAAGCATGGAGAGGTCGGGCCGGAACCCTGTTGCGACAACGACCTGGTCGACGTCGATGCTGACTTCTTCGCCGGCTCGGCGCCCGACGATCCGTGCGCGATCACCGTCGGGGGAGATGTCGTCGATCTCGAACTGATTGATCACCTCGATGCGACCGGAGCGGATGAGCTCCGCGACACGCCGGCCCAGAGTCGCACGCTCCGGCAGGCCATCGCTCTCTGCGGTGAGGATGCGGGTCGCTGCACGGTTACGAACCGCCCAGCTGATCCGCGTTCCGGGCTCGTCCAGCGCGGCGAGGGCGATCAGCGTGTTCGCGGCGGAATGTCCGGCGCCCGCGACGAGCGTGTGCCGGCCGGCGAAGCGGGCGCGGTGCCGCCCAGCGACGTCGGGCAGGGCAGGAGCCAGCAGTTCGGCCACATCAGAGGTGGGCGCCAGCCCGGAGGAGAGCAGTGGGTTCGGATTCGACCAGGTGCCAGAGGCGTCGATGATGGCAGCTGCGAGCATCTCGACGACGCCGTCCGGCGTCACCGAGCGGAGCACGAAGGGCGTCTGCGCTCGATCGGCGGACCGAGTGCGGTCCATCCCGAGCCGGCTGAGGGCGGTGACCTGATGCCGGTATCGGATTCGCCCGACGAGTTCAGGGTGAGCTGCGAGCGGAATGAGGTACGCATCGAGAAAGTCGCGTCCACTGGGGGAGAGCACCGACTCGGGAAGTGTCCATCCGGTTCTCTCGAGCAGGCGGGCGGCAGCGTCATCGACGAGAAGCGGCCAGGGAGTGAAGAGCCGGACATGGCCCCAGGCCGCGATGGAGGCGCCGGCGCTCTCTCCGGCTTCGAGGATCACCGGGTCGAGACCCCGCTCGAGCAACTGAGCGGCAGCGGCGAGGCCGACCGGGCCGGCGCCGATGATCACGATCGGCAATCCGATGAGCGCTGACGCCGAGCGTCGTGGGGGAGCGGTCCGGGAGCGCGACACGGTGATTGATCCGGTCAGGCGCGCGTGGGAAGAAGCTCTGAGAGCAGCGCGGTGATGCGGGCCTTGATCTCATCACGAATCGGCCGGACGGCTTCGATACCCTGACCGGCAGGGTCGTCCAGCTCCCAGTCCTCGTAGCGCTTACCGGGGAAGATCGGGCAGGTGTCGCCGCAACCCATCGTGATCACCACGTCGGAGTCGCGGACCGCGTCCGTGGTCAGGATCTTGGGCACGTTCGCGGCGATGTCGATCCCGTCCTCGGCCATGGCGGCGACCGCGACCGGGTTGATCCGATCCTTCGGCTCCGAGCCCGCGGAGAGGACATCGACCCGGTCACCGGCGAGGGCGCTCAGGTAACCGGCGGCCATCTGCGATCGACCCGCGTTGTGAACGCAGACGAAGAGAACGGCGGGCTTGTCGGCCATAGTGAGGACCTTCCTTGCATATCGACGGACTTCGATGCAGTCAGTGTCGGGTAGAACATCGACGGTTGTCAATATTGGTGGCAAGCTGTTCGTATGCCCGTCGCCGAACTCCTCCCGATCACGGATGTGTCCGCCTCATGTGATCCGGCGTCGGGAGAGCCGATCGCAGCCGACCATGCCGAGGCGATGGCCCGAACCCTGAAAGCTCTCGCGGATCCCGCACGATTGCGGCTGTTGTCCATGGTTGCTTCGCACGACGGCTCGGAGGCGTGCGTCTGCGATCTGACGGAGCCGCTGGGTCTGTCGCAGCCGACGGTGTCGCACCATCTGAAGATTCTGGTCGAGGCCGGATTCTTGACGCGATCCAAGAGAGGGACCTGGGCGTACTTCCGGCTCGTGCCCGGTGCACTGGATAACGTCGCCGCGCTGCTCGTCTCGATCTGACGCGAGCTCGCGCGACGACAGCGCCACCGCCTCATGTCAGCGAACGCTGTAAGGTCATCGCATGCTGACTATTGCTTCGCGTCTCGATGTGATGAATCGTCTGGGGCGGGCGATGGCCGACCCCACGCGCTCGCGGATCCTGCTGGCGCTGATGGAGGAGCCCGGATATCCCGGTCAGCTGGCACGGTCGCTGGACCTCACCCGCTCGAACGTGTCGAATCACCTGACGTGCCTGCGCGGCTGCGGCATCGTGGCCGCCGTGCCGGAGGGGCGCAGCACCCGGTACGAGATCGCGGATCCGCACCTGACGAGGGCGTTGCTGGCGGTGCTCGATGTGGTTCTCGCCGTTGACGACGGCGTCGACTGCGTCGACCAGAACTGCGACGTGCCGCTGTGCTGCGGAGTGGACGCATGAGCGCCGAGTGCTGCGGGGGAGACGAGGTCCCGATCCGCCGCCCTCTGTTGCTGCGACCCGATCGCGCCGACGCGTGCTGCGCACCCGAGCCCGTAGCGATGACGCTGAGCAGTCGCCCCGGCCCGCCGGCTCGTGCTGCCGCACCCGCTCGCTCGCACGAGGCCGCCCCGCACTCCCACGATGATGACGGCCATGACGATGACGGCCACGGCCATGACGATGAGCACGGCCATGACGATGAAGAGTCCGTGTCGTGGTGGCGGGACCTGAACGTTCTGATCCCCGTCGCCTCGGGTGTCCTGCTCCTCGCCGGTTACCTCATGGAGTGGACCGGTGCACCGGTTGCGGCGCCGGTGGTGCTGGCGGCGAGCCTGGTCGCCGGCGCGTCGACGTTCGTTCCCGGCGCCGTGCGCCGGTTGTTGGCCGGCAGGCTGGGAGTCGGGCTGCTGATGAGCATCGCGGCTCTGGGGGCGGTCCTGCTGGGCCACGTCGGCGAAGCGGCCGCGCTGGCGTTCCTCTTCTCCATCGCGGAGGCGCTCGAAGATCGGGCGATGGATCGAGCTCGCTCGGGTCTGCGGGCCCTGCTGCATCTGATCCCGGAGACCGCGATCGTGTCCAGACTCGGCGGCGACGTCATCGTCGCGGCGAGGGATTTGCAGGAGTTCGACATCCTCGTCGTCCGGCCGGGGGAGCGGGTTGCGACGGACGGCGTCGTCGTGTCGGGTCGTTCGAGCGTGGACACCTCCGCGGTCACCGGCGAATCGATCCCGGTCGAGGTCGGCCCAGGTGACCCGGTCAGCGCCGGATCGATCAACGGAGGTGGTGCCCTTCAGATCGAGGCGACCGCGAACGGGATTGACAACTCCCTCACCACCATCGTTCGCCTCGTGGAGCAGGCGCACGCGAAGAAGGGTGATCGAGCGCGCCTGGCCGACCGGATCGCGAAACCGCTGGTGCCGCTCGTCCTCGTCGTCGCAGGTCTGATCGCTCTGTTCGGTGTGCTGGTCGGAGATACGGACACCTGGACCGAGCGTGCTCTGGTGGTGCTCGTCGCCGCATCGCCCTGCGCGCTGGCGATCGCGGTGCCGGTGACGGTGATCTCCGCGATCGGAGCGGCGAGTCGCTTCGGCTTGATCATCACATCCGGGCACGCGTTCGAGCAGCTGGGGAGCGTGCAGCTCGTCGCGTTCGACAAGACCGGCACTCTCACCCGCAACCGGCCGAGCGTCATCGAGGTCGTCGGCGTCGACGGGACCGATCGCGACGAGATCCTGAACCTCGCGGCAGCCCTGGAGGCGCACAGCACGCATCCGTTGGCGACCGCCGTCGTTGCTGCGGCACCGCATGCGGCGCTTGTCTCGGATGTGACGGAGCATCCGGGGGAGGGGATCTCGGGGCGTTCCGGCGATGTCGGCGTGCGCGCGGGCAGCCCTCGCTGGGTACCGGCCGGCCCGCTGGCGAAGCGCCGCGACGAGTTGGAGGATGCCGGGATGACCGTCGTGGTTCTCGAACGCGCCGGCACCCCTCTCGGCCTCATCGGGATCCGGGACGAGTTCAAGCCGGAGGCCGCGGCGGCCATTGCTGAATTGAAGCGGCTCCACATCGGCTCGGTGATGCTCACCGGCGACAACTCGCGCACCGCGCACGCGCTCGCTTCTCAGCTGGGGATCTCCGGAGTCCATGCCGAGCAGAGTCCGGCGCAGAAGGCGGATGCGATCGGCGGCTTCCAGAAACGCCGCGTCGTGGCGATGATAGGTGACGGTATCAACGATGCCCCGGCCCTGGCTTCCGCCGACGTCGGCATCGCCATGGGCGCGACCGGGTCGGCCGCGGCGATCGAGTCGGCCGACATCGCGTTCACCGGTTCCGATCTGCGCCTCATCCCCGCCGCGCTGTTGCACGCCCGACGAGGCCGGCGGATCATGACCGCCAACATCGCCCTCGCCCTCGCGGTGATCATCGTGCTCTTCCCGCTCGCATTGACGGGTGCACTGGGACTCGCGGGAGTCGTGCTCGTGCACGAACTCGCCGAAGTCGTGATCATCGCCAACGGCATCCGCGCCGCGCGCCGCAGCTCCACCCTTCCAGCAGGTTCTGCGTGACGTCGTATTCCGCCGCCCGCCGGCCCGTGCGGAGCTACGGAGACGTCCGCCCAGTGGGTGGTTCAACTAGAACTCCGTCGTCGCCGCAGTGGAGCGCATCCGGCGCATCCACGGCACTCCGGCACAATGCAGCGCACGTCGGGGGAGCACCATCGAGCGTCCTCCGAGGGTGATTATCGTTAGCCACGGTCCGGCGTGCTGGTGACCGGCGTATTCGCGCCAAGATTGGTGGGTGGCTGATGTGACGGGAGTCCCGGGGGTCGATTTTCCTGCGTCTGTGCTGAGGAAGGTGCAGTACCGGGGCCACTGGTTGTCGTCGGACACGCCCGTGCTTTATCTCCGGACGGTTATGGATGCTTGGGATCAGGTGTCCGTCGCTGGCGACGCGTGGCTCTCGCAGTCACCGGTCGATGGCGTCGAAGTAGAGGGGTTCTTCATGAACGAGACTTTAAAGACGCACACGACCGTTCGGTTGAGCGGGCGCGTGCTGCGAGTGACGATGCATCGACCCGCCCGCAGCATGCTTCGGACGGGGGATCCGGCCGGTTTGGGTCTGGCGGATGTCCGCGCGGCAGTCGCGCGAGTCGGCAAGAGGCTGGCGCTCCCGTCAACACCGTCAATCGCAGGGCTGACCCCTGCAGCTCTGGCCGACGCGCTGGCCCATGATCGGGACCTGGCCGAGCATTTCGCTCGCGTTGTCGAAATCACCCAAAATCGAACTGATTCTCTCTCACCTGACCTTCGGTCTCGGTTGTCTTTCCTGCTCTCCGACGGCATGTATTCACAGGCTCTGGGCGAACTGATCCGCGACGAAAAGCCTCGTGATTCGCTCCCGGAGACCGTGAGGATCGAAGCTCGGCGACTGAGAGCCGACTTGAGCGAGCGGGGTCTTGGATGATCAAGCCGCCAAGGCTTAGCGACGGACCTGCGTATTCGTGACCGGCGTATTCGGCTTCCGATGTCGGCTTGAGCTGGACCGAGCTGATGTTGTTGGAGGGTTGGCGACACTCGTGCTTCACCGAGTTTGTGGCCCCGTCTTGATATCGTCGATCTGCGTTCCCCGCTGAAATGGCCGACACGCTCGGCGGCCGCGCCCCGGTAGGCGGGGAACGCTCTCATCGCGTTCAGCCGCGGCGGTTGACGTAATCGATGAAGGTGGCGCCAGAGTTGCGGCGGTGCTTGTCGGCGATCTGGTAGCTGTATCCGAGCGAGTCGGCGACGATCGCGGCGGGGATGTCGAGGACGAGGGCCCGCATGGTCGCGTTGTGGGCGGCGCGGAGATCGATGCCCGCGTCGCGGATGCGCGTCATGAGGGTGTTCTGGTTGATGGGTTGCCCGGGTCGGGCGCCGGGGAAGAGCCAGCGCGCGTCACCGCGGTGGGCCGCCGTTGTCTGGTGGGGGAGCCGTTCCAGGTGTCGGATCAGGATGTCGTCGAAGGGTGGTGGGACGAGGAGCTCATCGTCGGTCAGTCGCAGGATGATCGTCTGGTCTTGGCTTTTGATCTGGTCGGGCGTCATGCGTGAGATTCGGGTGAGTGGTTGTCCGAAGACGAGGAAGAGCACTGCGGCGGCGCGATCGGAGTCGGCCAGGTCGGTGTCTTCATCGACGACCAGACGGATGAGTGCGAGGCGCTGCTTCTGGCTCAGGACGGGTTCCGTTTTCGCGACGCGGTAGGGGAACTCGAGCTGGGGTGCGTGGTGGTGCTCGATCGCCCAGCGGACGAATCCGCGGGCCAGGCTGCGGGTGGTGGGGCCGTCCGCGAGCCACTGGTCGATGTCGCCTTGCTCGCATCGGTCCAGGGTCGTGGCGCGGCTGGCGAGGAAAGCGAGGAAGTCGAGAGCAACGGTGGTCGACTGCTTCGCGGAGAGGATCGTTCCCTTGCTCAGGCTGCCGGTCTCGGCGAGGTGGCGCATCCGGTTGAGGTGGACCCAGCGGGCATATTGCGTGACGATTCTCGCGTCCGATTCAGCTGCGGGGGAGAGCTTGGCGATGAGCCAGGTCTGGAAGCGTTCAATGTCGAGGTTCATCGGGTCCAACAGTTGGTGCTCGATGAACAGCTCATGCAGGAACGCGACCCTCCGCGGGTGCGGGTGGCTGGTGAAGGTGGCGTGCTCCAGCGGCCGGACCCCTTGCGCGAGATCCCGCAGCAGCGCGGCGGCGTCCGGGTTAGTGATCAGCCAGATCGTTGCGCTGCGGGCATGGCTCTGCCCGGTGAGTGCCGTGTGGATGGGGAGCAGGGCTGGAGCGATGTGTCCGGTGCCGTCGTCCAGGAGCGCGGTGAGGTCATCGGTCAGGGCGCAGTGGGCGCAGAGCCCCACTCGGGCGGGTTCGTCTTCGCGGCCGCATCGGCTGCAGTGGAAGTCTTTCGGGATGCCGGCGCAGTCGGTGCAGACGTCGGTGTCGCCGATGCGCCCGGGCAGCAGTCGTGGGGTGAGGCAGAGCGGGCAGGTGCCGTGTCGGCGGGTGGCCTGCTGGTAGCAGCGTCGGCAGATGCTCCCTTCCGGCCAGGTCGTCGCGAATTTCACCCCGGTCGCTGCGCAGCGGACGCAGTAGCGTCCGCCCGGGGTTCGCGGGCCGGTCATTCCGGCCGACGGATCCGAGCTCGCGCCGGCCGCACCACGCCGTCCGGGGCCGTCCCGTCTCCGACGGCCTTCTTCGGAGTTCGTGAGCTTTCGGCCTCGACGGTGGTGGGGCAGAGGTCCTCGAAGCTGCAGTCGAGGGTGTCCAGCAGCGCGCCCAGCAGCGTGAGGTTCATCCGTTCCGGTTTGGAGCCGACGAGGCGATAGATCTGTGACGCGGAGAGCTCGATGCCGCGGTCCCCGAGGTGGGGGAGCAGGTCGGAGATCGTGTTCATCCCTCGGGCAGCCATCAGTTCACGCAGTCGCCAGCCGTATTCGATTCGTCGTCGCATCTCAGTCCTTCGCTGTGGTGGTGGAGGTAATAGCCGCAGCCATGCGAGCGATCGCGTCGCCGACGACGCGGGCGCGGTAGTCGGGAGAGACGCCGGTGTAGATCGACGTCGTGGACGCGTGCTCGTGGCCGACTTGCTGCTGGATGAAGAACGCGTCGTAACCGTCCTCGAGCAGGTGCGTGACGTAGGAGCGTCGCAGCGAGTGGAAGTCGAGCTCATCATCCAGGCCGGCTTCGCGCTTGACCTCATTGAACGCTCGGCTGACCGCGTCAGCGGTGATCATGCCACCGCGCTCCGACGGCCAAAGACAGCTCGCCTTCGGGCGGGCAATCAGCGGACGGACCTCCTCAATCCACTGCCGCATGATCTCCGTCGACCAATCCATCTCCGGCAGGCTCAACACGCTGCGTCGCTTCGGCGGAGACCCGCGCATCGCTTTCCCGAAACGGACGTAGATGATCCCGAAATCGCCGAACTGCCGTGCGGCCGGATTCGAAGCGCAGTCGACGAGGTCCAGCGAGCGGACCTCGTTACGGCGCAGACCCCAGGCGTAGGCGGCCTTCATCATCGTCGCCGTCCGAAACGCGGCGACCCAGCCCTTGCTGCCCTGCTTCCGTATTCGGAGCACGCGCTCATCGGCGCAATCGAACAGGTCCTGCAGCTCATCCCGGGTGTAGGGACGTTTGCCCGGCTGCGCGATCCCGTTCTGCGCGTGACGGGCGGTGTTCCATTCGTGGAACACCTGAGCCGGGTGATCGCCGAAGCGTTGCCAGCACTGCTCCACCCAGCCGTAACGGGGATCGCAGACGTACTCGAGGAACATCCGCAGCGCGCCCTGATAGCCCAGGATCGTCGACTGAGACAGGCCGCCGACAGCGCGCAGCTCGAGAAAGAACTCATCCACCCCGCCAACCGTCCACGACCATGGGTAGGCATCAACGAAGCGCCGGAACCGGCTCACCAACTCACGCCGACGATCAACCGTCGATGGCGCCAGGTTCCGAGCGAGCTGCTGCGCCCGCCACCCGCCGAGCATCGCCTCCCACACCGTCTCCTCAGCGTTCAAGACCGCGACAGCGCCCTGAAGATGAACGGGAACCGCGCCCGGAACGACCTCCTCGACCCTTCGCATGATGTGCGAAAGATTCGCATTAACCGCGAACCGATGTCAACGACTTCGGAGAAATCCTGGTCAACGGCCGTTCTGACCACCCGACACGCGCACGCCGCGCCACCCACTCGGCACGTCTGCGCAACATCTCCACGCCCGACCGCCGCGTCCTAACGCGCAGGTCGAGGGAACCGGCCAATTCGCATCAGATGCGAACGTGCCAGGGTTAAACTGACATAATATCAATTATCGGATATTGTCCGGTCCTACGCAGGTCGCCGACATGCTGGGAAGCTAATCAGGATCTCGGACTGAATGAGCTCGGGTCGTCTCTTCGTCGACGGCCGGCTCGTTCTCAACGAAGCGCTCGCCGCCGAGGGTGCCCAGCTAGGCGCATCGTTCTTGAACCCCCCGTCGGCGACGACCTCCGTGCATCTGATCGCGGGCCGTTCAGTGGCGCTCCGAGCAGAGTTCGTCATCGACGCGTTCGCGATCTCCCGGGCCGCACTGAGCCTCACCCTCGGGATCGCACCCGATACCTCGGATCCAGACGAGCTCATCGCGCGCGCTGTCGACGCCGCTCGCAGAGCGGAGGTCGCTGTCGTCGTGGTCGGCACCAACTCCCAGGTCGAGTCCGAGGGCCACGACAGGACGGATCTGCGCCTGCCCGGTCGTCAGGACGATCTCGTAGAAGCGGTCGCCGCGGTCAACCCGCGCACGATCGTCGTTCTCAACGCGGGAGCCCCGGTCCTGCTGCCCTGGGCACCCCGGGTCGCGGCAGTACTCCAGGGCTTCTTCGGAGGGCAGGAATTCGGAGCCGCGGTGGCGGCGATCCTCACCGGCGACGCCGAACCCGGCGGGCGCCTGCCGTCGACCTGGCCGCGCTCCCTCGAGCAGGCGCCCGTGACCGAGGTCACGCCGGCCGAGGGGGTCTTGCGCTACGACGAGGGCATCCACGTCGGCTACCGGGCGTGGCTTCGGAAAGGGATCGAACCGCTCCACCCTTTCGGGCACGGGTTGGGCTTCACGACGTGGCAGTGGGAGGCCGCAGACCGTCATGGGGACGTGATCGAGGTGGACCTCCGCAACACGGGGAATCGGGCGGGGAAGCAGGTCGTGCAGGTCTACGCTGAGCGGGACGCGAGTGCGATCGAGCGACCCGAGCGCTGGCTAGTGGGCTTCGCTGTGGTCAGGGCGGCCCCTGGCGAGTGCGTTCGCGCCACCGTTCCGATCCCGGAGCGTCGGCTCGCGCACTGGACCGAGAACGGCTGGCGAACCGAGCCCGGCGAGTTTTCGCTGCATGTGGGCGCGTCTCTCCTAGATACTCCGCTACACCTCAGCTGGCGTCTGCAGTGACCTCTGCGGATCGCAGGCCAGGTACCAGTCTGCGCGACGCCTCGCCACCGCGGGCTCTCGCGCGACGCATCCCTATTCCGAACTCCGCCGAGCGTTCGGATCTTCTTGCAGACAAATGCGTGCAGGCGCCCTCGCGTTCGGCCGCCCAGAGCGCGACCGGTGGAGCGGGTCGCGCCAAGTCAGTCACGTTCGTCTCTGCGGAGGTCGCCATCGAGGTCCGTTAGGTCGGGACAGCGCTCATCGAACCCCAATACTCAGGGGCAGAAGAGTTCTTCTGAAATCGGACTGCTCCGGAACTTGCGAGAAGCTGGCGCAGCTCATCTGAAACGAACCCCGACACGGCGATTAATCATGAGAAGTGATCGTAGATGTCATTTTGAGCGTATAGGAGTTGGCGAAGCTCTAGCTCCGCCATCAACTCCGCACGAAGGTCTTGCTTCAGTTTCGCGCACTGGAGAACAAAGCTACTGAGGCTCGGGATGATCGCGACAACGAACGAGACGATCGCCCCGATGACGGCGACCTGTATTGAAGCGTCCACGGCTAGATATCCTGTGAGCACGCCCCGCTGGTTGGCGCAGATAGGTTTTGCAGGGACGGGCCTGATCTCCTTCCGCAAGGCATCGATCTCGCTCTCGCGACGGGCTCTGGTCTGCTCGGTGGTGCGCCGCGTCCGTCTTCCTCGACTCGTCTGCCCCGGCAACGTCGTCTGGGCGCCGCAGACAGCATCACTGCTGCAACGCAGAAGCTGATGTGCTTCGAGACCAGCGGTACCCGGTATCGTCGCGACGGTGAATCTGCTCGACTCGGTGCTCATCGGCCTCATCGCGATGCACCCGCGCACCGGTTATGACCTCTCGAAGTACCTCGAGCGCAACGGGCGGATCTTCGGCTACTCGCCGAAGTCCTCGCAGATCTACCGGCAGCTCTCCTCGCTCGTCGAGCGGGGCCTGCTCGTCTTCAACGTCGACTCGAACAGAGCCGGCCCGGACGCCAAGGTCTACGCCCTGACTGAGGATGGCTGGCGCGGCTACCAAGCCTGGATTGATGAGGAGTACGTCCCGACGCCTCGTCCTCTAGACGCCAACTTCCAGCTGCGTTTCTTGCTCGCGGGGATTTCCTCGCCGTCTGTCGCCCTGCGGCTTGTGTCCGAGGAGCTCGACTACCGCCTCGAGCAGGAGCGCGACCGGGACGTCCTGCGCGCACCCGAGGAGTTCGTGGTGCATCCGGAATCGGGATTCCACGCCGAGTGGATTGAAACTCTCACCGGTTTGAGCGAGGCTCGCGGATATCAGCTCGCGATGTCGCACATCGCGTGGTTGACCACGACCAAGAGCCGCCTACTGAAGTTGGTCTCGCGCCATGACTCCGAGTTCAACCGGTTCCCGGGTGAGCCCTGATCGCTGGTTTCGTAAAAGCACCGCCTCTGTCCCTCGATCTAATCGCCCATTGGACTCCCTCTTGGAGGACTCTCGTCGCCGTGAGTTCCTCGGACCTCCCGGTGATAAGGCAGCTCCCGTCGATCAGTGCGATGACACGAGCAGCAGTCTGCTTGTCGGTTTCCGCTGCGAGTTCCGCGAGGAAGCGGGTGCGCAGCCGTTGATAGAGGAGGTGGGCGCGAGACGGGGAGCCGTCGCCGAAGCTGGCCGCCGATGTCCCGAGGAGGAGCAGCGAAGAGGTCCGGCCCAGTCCCGGCGCTACGGCGCGGACGCGGGCCAGCAGAATCACCCATTGCTGCGGGTTCCGCACCAGGTGACCGGCGATGAGCCCCGCTTCCCGCAACTGGCGGACTACGCCGGCGACCGCGCGCGCGACAAGGGCGTCCTTGGATCCGAAGTGGTGCAGCACTCCTGCGCTCGAGAGGCCCGCCTCGGCGGCCAGGGCCTGCAACGAGATCGCGTC
Organism: Microbacteriaceae bacterium VKM Ac-2855; assembly: GCA_013204985.1. Lineage (GTDB taxonomy): Bacteria > Actinomycetota > Actinomycetes > Actinomycetales > Microbacteriaceae > Rathayibacter. The sequence continues at coordinate 468,392 of JABMLG010000001.1, read as the reverse complement.
CACTCCCCTCATCCGGAGGGTCGTCTCGGCGGAGTCCAGGATGCGACGTCGCTGCGCGGCGCTCTTGCGGTAGGGGCCGCGGGGACCGGTCACGATCAGATCCGGATGTCGGCGCTGGCCGCGTAGCCCAGCCGCCACGCCCTGACCCATCGCGGAGCCTCGGACGGTTCGAGCGGGCCGCTGATGATCGTCCACAGGCGACCGTCCGCGAGGGGGTCGCCGCTGATCCGCTCCTGGAGACTGCGGTCGGGCATCGGAACAGGAGCGTCCGAACTCCACGCTGTCATCGCCCCGGCCGTCTCGCAGGAGACGTGCAGGAGCCCGTCGGGGCCGGCGACGACGTCCGGATCCGCCGTGACCTGCTGCTGCCCCTCCGGACGCCAGAGCGACAGGAGCTCCTCCTCGGGAAGCAGGCCGAGGTCCCCGACCCTGTCGATCCAGGCGTCGAGCTCCAGCGAGAGACGCGCGAGGATGCCGGCGTGCTCGGAACTGGCGGCGAGGTCGAGCGTCTCGTGGGGATCGGAGGCGATGTCGTACAGCTCCTCGGCGGGCTTGCTCGGAGCGGTGACGCGGCGCTGGAGCGGCGTGAGTGCGTGCGGTTCCTCGCCGGCCGCCAGCGACCGGGCTTCGTCGTTCACCAAGCGACGCAGTTCGCGCCATGTCGCGAACTTCTCACTGAAGTGCTGCAGCTGGAAGCCCGACCGGTCCGGGTGCCGGTGCCGGATGTACCGGTACCGCTCGTCCCGCACGGTCCGTGTGGAGTCGTGCTGCTCGTCCATCCTGTCCCGTCCCCCGAAGGCGTACCCGCCCTGCTCGAGGAAGCCGCCCGCCTCATCGAAGAGAGGCGATGCCTGCATGTGCGCCGGGACGTCGATGCCTGCCATGCGAAGCATCGACGGGGCGAGATCGGCGAGGTGGACGACGTCGGTTCGGACGCTGTCCGCGGTGATGCGCCCAGGCCAGCGCACGACGACCGGCACCCGGAGGCCGGCCTCGCCGGCCCATCGCTTGGCCCGGGGGAACCCTGCTCCGTGGTCGCTCCAGAACACCACGATCGTGTCGCGCGTCAGGTCGTCGGCGTCGAGCTGCGCGAGGATCCGACCCGCCCATCCGTCCATCAGGGTGATGAGGTCGTGGTAGCGCGCCCACGTGGAGCGGTAGACGTCGCTGTCGGGGTGGTACGGAGGAACGGGCACGGCCGCCGGATCGTGGCGGTGCTCCGGTGCGAGTCCGGCGGTGGCCGTGGCGAAGGCGTCGTCATCGAGGTAGAGCTGGGACTCGTGAGTCGCCAGGCCGTGGAACGCCGCGAAGAACGGCGTGTCCTCGGTGGGGCGCCCTCGCCAGTGGGCATCCGGTCCGCAGTCGTCGTACGCGGTGCCGGGGACTTCCACCTGGAAGTCGGTGAAGGCGGCGTTGGTCGTGTAGTAGCCCTCCTTCCGGAAGTACTCGCTGAGCAGCCGCACCTCCGGCGGTGGCACCGCTTTGGAGCGCATGTGGTGCGTGCCGATCGCCGTGGGGAAGCAGCCGGTCATGATCGACGACCGGGAAGGTGCGCAGACGGGCGCGGTCGCGAACGCCTGGTCGAAGCGCACCCCCTCGGCGGCGAGTGCGTCGAGGTGGGGTGTGACGGCGACCTCCGCGCCGGGCCAGACTCCGCGGTAGCACCCGAGGTGCGGATTGATGTCGTGCGTCGAGATCCAGACGATGTTCGGGCGAGGACGGGGAGCCATCTCAGCCGGCGACCTTCTCGGCGGCCATCTCCGCCCACCGCTGTTCGCGTCGGCGCTTCTGCTCGCGCGGATCCGAGACGGGCGAGGCGCCCAGCAGCCGCTGCGTGTAGGGGTGCTGCGGGTTCTGCGTGACTTCCGCTCCCTCCCCGAACTCGACGATCTCGCCGTGGTACATCACGGCGACACGGTGGCTGATATGCCGCACCACCATCAGATCGTGCGAGACGAACAGGTAGGCGACACCGGTGCGCTCCTGGATCTCGATGAAGAGATCGAGGACGCGCGCCTGGGTCGAGAGGTCGAGAGCAGAGACGGGCTCGTCGCAGACGATGAGCTTGGGCTCGAGAGCCAGTGCTCGAGCGATCGCCACACGCTGGCGCTGGCCACCCGAGAACTCGCTCGGTCGACGGTGCGCGGCATCCGTCGGCAGGCCGACGGAATCCAGTAGCTCGCGCACTCGGCGGCGGGCATCGACGCTCGACACTCCTTGCACTGTGAGGGGCTCGGCGAGGATGTCCTCGATGGACATCGCAGGGTTCAGCGAGGTGTACGGATCCTGGAACACCGCCTGGATGTCCTTCGAGACGGCTCGCCTCGCCGCCCGTGGGAGCCCAATGATTGAGCGGCCCTCGAAGGTGATCGTGCCGCTGGTCACCGGTGTGAGCCCGAGGATGGCGCGTCCGATCGTCGTCTTGCCGGATCCGGACTCGCCGACCAGCCCGACGGTCTCGCCCGCTGCGATGTCGAGGGAGACGCCCTTGAGGGCGCGGAACGGCGGCTTACGGCGACGGCCGGGGAACTCGACGACGAGATCGCGGACGTCGAGGATGGTGTCAGCCACGAGGGGCTCCCTTCTCGGGGGCGGTCGGTGCCGCGGGAACAGGATGGGCATCGCGGTCGGAGCGGGCCTCGGTGCCGTCGAGCGTGGCTCCGAGCAGCGCCTTCGTGTAGGGATGCATCGGCGTGTAGAACACTTTCTCGGCCGGGCCGTCCTCGACGACCTCGCCGCCGCGCATGACCACCACGCGGTCGCAGAGGTCGGCGACGACGCCGAAGTTGTGCGTGACCAGCACCATCGAGAGGCCGCGCTCGGCCTGGAGGTCGCGGAGCAGGTCGAGGATCTCGGCCTGGACGGTGACGTCCAGAGCCGTCGTCGGCTCGTCGGCGACGATCAGCGCCGGGTCGCAGGAGACGGCCCCGGCGATGAGGACGCGCTGCGCCATGCCGCCGGACACCTCGTAGGGGTACGCCTTCATGGTGCGGGCCGGGTCCTTGATCCCGACGCGCTCCAGGAGAGCCATCGCCCGCTCCTGCGCCTCCTGCTTGGAGATGCCGAGGTGCTTGCGCATCGGAGCGACGAGCTGGTGTCCGATTGTGTAGAGCGGGTCGAGGTTCGACATCGGCTCCTGCGGCACGTAGGCGATGCGCTTGCCGAGGAGGGAGCGGTGGTAGCGGCTGCCGGCGCGGAGCACGTCCTTGCCGTCGATGAGGATCGAGCCGCCGCGGACCACGGCACCCCGGGGCAGGAGCCCGAGGATCGACCACGCCGTCTGCGTCTTCCCGGATCCGGATTCTCCGACCAGGCCGAGGATCTCGCCCTTGAGCACGTCGAAGGACACGTCGCGGATGACCTCCTTGACCGAGTCGCCGCCGGTCGGGTACCCGACGGTGAGGCCGCGCACGCTGAGCGCCGCGTCGGGCGCCATGGCGATGCCGCCCGTGACGGGGACGGGTCCGGTCGGCAGCGGGACGGGGACGCCGGTGGTGACGGTGGCCGGCGGGCCGCCCGCGCTCTTCGTCCGCTTGAGCTTCGGAGCGGTCGGCTTGTCCTCGAGCGCGTCGCGCAGGGCGTTGCCGAAGAGGACGAGGGAGCCGATCGTGAGGGCGATGGCGATTCCGGGCCAGATCACCAGCAGCGGGCCGATGTAAATGTTGCGGAAGCCCTCGCTGAGCATCACGCCCCAGGTGGCGACGGTGGCGTCACCGAGGCCGAGGAACTCGAGTCCGGACTGGATGGCGATGCCGATGCCGGCGATCAGGGCGGCCTGGATGATGATCGGCGCTCGGACGACGAACAGGATGTGGCGTCCGATGATGCGCAGATCCGAGAGGCCGGACACCCGCGCGGCGTCTACGTAGAGCTCTCCGCGGACCTGGCGGACGCCGCTGCGGACGAGCCTGTAGATGCCAGGAGAGATGAGGGCGCCGAAGATCGCCATGGTGATCCAGAGCGACGGGCCGACGACCACGCGCACGGCGAGCAGGATCATGATGTTCGGCATCGCCATGACGAGGCTCGTGGAGAGGTCGCTGAGCGTGTCGAAGAAGCCGCCGTAGTAGCCGGCGATGAGTCCGGAGACCAGGCCGATGACGACGGCGACGACGAGGGCGAGCAGCGCTCCGAGCAGCGTGAGCCGGCCGCCGACCAGGAGCCGGGAGAGCACGTCGCGCCCCGCGCTGTCGGTGCCGAGGAGGTGCTCGGAGCTGGGGGGCTGGAACGCGTTGGCGAGCTCGGCCAGGTTCGGGTCGTAGGGCGAGAGAAGAGGAGCGAGGACGGAGGCGAGCACGATCACGCCGAGGATGACCAGCGCGATCACGCCGAGGGGGTTCTTCAGGATGCGCCGGAAGAGTCCCCGGCCGTTGCCCGCCTCGGCCGCCTCGAGGGCGTCGGCGGAGAGGGTGTCGGTGGTCATGAGACGCGCGCCTTCGGGTTGATCCATCCGGTGAGGATGTCGATGAGGAGGTTCACGATCACGACGAGTGCGACGGAGACCGTCACGACGCCCATGATCAGGGGGATGTCTCCGCTGGTGGTCGCGTCGGCGATGGTGCCGCCGAGACCGGGGAGGGAGAACACCCGCTCGACGACGACTGCGCCGCCGAGCAGTGCGACGAAGTTGAGCGCGAGGATCGTCAGTCCCGGCGTCGCTGCACCGCGCAGGACGTGGCCGAGCAGCACGGTGCGCTCGCTGAGGCCGCGGCTGCGGAGGGTCCGGACGTAGTCCTTCGACTCCACCTCGATGAAGGCGCTGCGCACCTGCTGCGTCACGGCGGCGATGGCGCCGAAGGCGAGGGCCACGATCGGCAGGGTGATCGACAGGAGCCATCCGTTCACGGAGTCCGCGGGGTCGACGTAGCCGGTGGCGGGGAAGATCCCGAGGGTCAGGGCGAAGACGATGACGAGTACGAGCCCGAGCCAGAAGTTCGGCACGGCGGCGCCGATCACCGAGACCACCTGCAGGACGCGGTCCACCCAGCCCCGTCGCGTCGCGGCGAGGACACCGAGGACGGTCGCGATGATCGCTGCGACGGTGATGGTGCCGACGACGAGCGAGAGCGTGACGGGGAGACGGGCGAAGACGGTGTGCCAGACCTCCTCGTTGGAGAACCAGGAGACTCCGAGGTCACCGCCGAGGGCGTTGACGAGCCAGTCGCCGTAGCGCACGAGCAGGGGCTGGTCGAGGCCGAGCTGTGCCTCTTTCGCCGTGAGCTGCTCGGCGGTGGCCTGATCTCCGAGCAGCTTGAGCGCGATGCCGCTGCTGTTGGCGTTCATGAGGAGGAAGGTGAGCGAGGAGGCGACGAACAGGAGCGCGATACCGCCCAGGAGACGGCGGGCAACGAAACTCAACATCGAGTGGTCGTCCTTTCAAATGGGACCGGGAGCCGCTCGATGCGGCTCCCGGTCGGTGGGTCGGCTCAGCCGATCGAGTAGTTGTAGATCGACGGCGCCGCCTGGCCGGCCTGCCCCTCGGCGGTGATTCCCTTCACGGAGACAACGGCCTGCTGCACTCGGTAGAACGGTGCGTTCCAGGCCTCGTCCACCATGGTCTGGTTGATGGTCTGGACGGCGTCCGCGTAGGCGGCCTCGTCCGTCGGGTTGGCGAGAGCGGTCTGGACAGCTGCGTCGATGGTCTCGTCCGAAGTCTTGAAGACGTTCCAGGGCGCGGTCGGGAGAACGAAGCGGCTGATGGTGCCCCATGCGGTCGGCGGCTGAGCGAACGACATCCAGCTCATCGCGAATGAGCCCGTGCGCAGCTGCGGGATGAAGTCCGCGTCGGCGACTTCGGTCCAGTCGGTTCGGATTCCGATCTCCGCGAGGTCCTGGGTGACGGCGGCGACCATGGCGGGGTCCATCGAGGAGGTGCTCGGCACGGTCACTTCGAAGCCGTCGGAGTAGCCGGCCTCGGCCATCAGCTCCTTCGCCTTCTCGACGTCGTAGGGGTACGCGTCGTCGTCGGCCTCGATGTACGCCTCGGACTCCGTGTTGAAGGTCTGGTCTGTGAGCTCGCCGTAACCGAGCTCGACCGCCTGCAGGATCGCGTCCGAGTCGATCGCGTGATTGATCGCCTGCCGTACCCGGACGTCACCCAGGGCGGGGACCATCGCACCGTCCCGGTCGAAGAGCGAGAGGCCGTACCAGTTCACCTGGAACGTGGTCACGTTCAACCCCGAGCCCTCGGCCTCCGGGATGGCCTTGGGCTCGACGATCCCGGCGTCCGCCTCTCCGGACTTCAGAGCGTTGACGCGGGCAGTCGGGTCGACGATCGGCTTGATCTCGAGCGTGTCGAAGAAGTCCCAGGTCGCCTCGGTGTCCCAGTAGTCGTCGCGCTTGGTGTACGTGTACACCGAGCCGGTGACCGTCTGGGAGCGGTCGAGTTCGTACGGGCCCGAGCCGATGGGCTCGGTGTCCTTCGTCGGGCTGTCGAACTGGGCCGGGCTCGCCATGTACCCGGCGCTGTTGCCCAGGTACTGGAAGATGTCGGGGTCCGGGGTTCCCAGCGTGATCACGATCGTCGTCGCGTCGGGCGCTTCGACCGTGGTCATCGTCGCCAGGTTGCCGGAGAAGGGTCCGCCGTTGTCGCGGAAGCGCTCGAGGTTCGCCTTGGCCACGGTCGCGTCGAAGGCAGTGCCGTCGGAGAAGGTCACGTCGTCGCGGAGGGTGAGAGTCGCGGTCAGGCCGTCGTCGGAAAGGCTCCACTCGGTGGCGAGCATCGGCTCCAGCGTGCCGTCAGGGGCACGGCGGATCAGTGTGTCGAACACCGGCTGGAAGTACTGAGCGAAGTTGGCCTCAGCGGCTTGAGAGGGATCGAACGACGTGGGCTCGGCCACGGCGGCGATCGTGAGTGTCGGCCATTCCTCCGGAGCGGATCCGGTGGACGAGCCCGAATCGGCGCATCCGGCCAGTGCGAGCACCGATGCCGTGGTGAGAGCGATCGCCCCGAGCGCAGCGCGCGTCAGTTTCATCACAGGGACTCCTTCGTCGTGTGAGCAGGACGGCTGATCCGTTCTCAGATCCGCCGATGCGGGTAACAGTACATATATGCACCTAGCTGAACAAGGAATCTATGACATCTTCTGTGTCGCGGTTAGATAACAAGTCATCTAGCTGAGGGAGCGCCAACTCGGACGCCCCCTTTGCGAGACGGACCCAGCGCGGATCCGGCCAGCGCGAGTCGTGCCGCTCGATGTACCGCTCGAGTCGGGCGCGCGTCGTGCGGAGCCAGGAGATGTGCACGAGCGCCAGCTGATTGCCGCGCGCGTCGCCGAGGAAATGGACCTCCTCGGCCCAGTCGGGGTCGAACGGCGCCGGCAGGTCGCGCGCGGCGGCGAAGCCGACCGGCCGGGAGTTCGACTCCTGGTCGAGCCGGAAGGCGAGCTCGGTCTCGACGACCTGCAGGGCGAGCACCGGCGAGATGGCGCCGGCGAAGGTGAAGTGCAGCTGGAAGTGCGCATCCAACGGTCGCTGACTCGGAACGAAGGGCGCTCCGACCCAGTTCAGCAGCGCCGCCCAGCCGGCGCCCGTGAGGAAGTACACCTTGGCGTCCGGACCGAGGCGTCGCGAATCGATCTCGAAGCCGAGCAGGCCACGGGCGACCAGCGCGCTGAGCTGGCGGTAGATCTGCGAGCTCTGCGGGGTGTAGCCGAAGACCCGGCCCTCGCGCTCGAGGAACTTGCGCACGTCGTAGCCGGCGCTGGGCCGCCGAGCGAGGAGTCCGAGCAGGACAGACTCGAGCAGATTCAGCTTCATGGTGGTCGACCTCCTTGCGATCGTTCCGCGTTGAACGACTCGAACTGTGATACTAATCATCTAGTCAGAGCAGACCCTTGCCGCTGCGGCTCCGGAGAGAAGTATTCGCTGCCGCACCTACTTCATCTCGACGAGGAGAGGAATCATGAGCAGACCGGCCAGCATCCTGCTGATCACGGCGGACGACATGGAGGGCACCACGCCCGGCGCGTTCGGTGGTCCCGAGGGCGCGACCCCGACGCTGGACCGGCTCGCCTCCGAGGGGATGGTCTTCGATCGCGCGCACGTGGCGATCGCGGTCTGCCAGCCGAGCCGATCGGCGCTCATGACGGGGCGCTGGCCGCACCGGAACGGGGCCGAGGGCTTCGAGCCGATCGACGACGGCGTCCCCCTGCTCACCACCCTCGTCGCCGCCGCTGGCTACCGCACCGGCATCCTCGGCAAGGTCACGCATCTGCAGCCCGTCGCTCGCTTCGGCTGGGACACGGCGGTCGACATGGAGGAGCTCGGGATGGGGCGCGACCCGCGGCGCTACGCCGAAGAGACCGCCGCATTCCTCGCCGACGCCGGGAACGACCCGTTCTTCCTGATGGTGAACGCGCACGACCCGCACCGGCCCTTCCACGGCGCGGACGATGTGGGCCGCTTCTTCGACGATCAGCAGCAGCAGGGGATCCCCGCCCCCAGTCGTCTCTTCTCCGCGGAGGACGCCGGTCCCGTTCCCGGCTATCTGCCCGAGCTCCCCGAGGTCCGACGCGAGTACGCGCAGTACCTCAGCTCGGCGCGGCGGTGCGACGACGTCGTCTCCGCGGTCCTGGCGGAGCTCGAGCGTTCCGCACAGGCCGAGACGACTCTCGTCGTCTTCCTCAGTGACAACGGCATGGCGTTCCCGTTCTCGAAGGCCAACTGCTACCTGCAGTCCACGCACACCCCGCTCATCGTCCGCTGGCCGGGCGTCGTCGCCGCCGGCAGACGCGACTCGGACGGGTTCGTCTCCCTGCTCGACCTCTTCCCGACCTTCTGCGCCGTAGCCGGGGTCGAACCCGGCGACACGGACGGCGAGGACCTGCTTCCGCTGCTCCGCGGAGCGGACGATGCCGCACCTCGGAGCAGCGTCGTCACTGTCTTTCACGAGACGGCCGGAAAGCGCCGCTACGAGATGCGCTGTCTGCAGGACGGCCGTTTCGGCTACATCTGGAACGGCTGGGCGGACGGCGTCGAGGACTACCGCGCCGAGAACATGATGGGCCTGAGCTGGGCCGCCATGGTGGAGGCCGCGGAGTCCGACCCCGCCGTCGCTTCCCGCGTCTCGTTCTACCGCTCCCGCGCACCTGAAGAGTTGTACGACCTCGTCCTGGACCCGTTCGCACTGAACGACCTGGCCGGCTCCGCCTCACACGAGGACGTTCTCGCCGAACGGCGGCGGGAGCTCGAGCGGTGGATGGCGCACGTCGAGGACCCGCAGCTGGAGCGCTACCGCGAGCTCCTCACCAGCACGTCGCAGTCGTGACACCGACTGCGACCCGGGACCCGGCGCCCCGCTCCTGCCGAGAGACCGACCGCACCCAGACGAGGAAACGATGACCACCCACACCAGTTCGACGCAGACGATCGACTCCGTCAGGCCCTTCTCCTGGAAGGACAAGGTCGGCTACCTCTTCGGTGATCTCGGCAACGACTTCCTGTTCACCCTGGCCTCCAGCTACCTGCTGATCTTCTACACGAACGTGCTCGGCCTGAACCCCGCCCACGTCGGCACCCTCTTCCTGGTGATGCGCCTGGTCGACGCGTTCACCGACGTCGGCTGGGGCCAGTTCCTCGACCGGCATACGCCCTCGCGGCACGGGCGCTTCCGGCCCTGGATCCTCCGGGCCGCACTCCCCCTCGTCGTCGTGAGCGCGCTGCTCTATGCGCCCTTCGTCGCCGAGTGGGACTACGGAGCGAAGATGGTCTGGGCCGTCGTCACCTACGTGCTCTGGGGCACGGTGTTCTACACGATGGTCAACATCTCCTACGGCTCGCTGGCCTCGGTCATGACCCAGGTGCCCACTCAGCGCGCCTCCCTGTCGGTGTTCCGCGGCGTCGGGGCGAACCTCGCGGGGATCTTCGTGGCGCTCGTGCCTCCGCTCTTCCTCTACGCGACCGTCGACGGCGTCTCGCAGGTCCTCCCCTCGGCGTTCTTCACCATCGGGATCGTCTTCTCCGCGCTCGCCCTGGTGTTCTACGTCCTCTGCTACTCGCTGGTCCGGGAGCGGATCCGCTCGCTCCCGACCGTCGACAAGCCCGGTTTCGGCACGCTGCTCGCCTCCCTCGCGGGCAACCGGGCCCTGATCTCGCTCATGTCCGCGAACCTGGTCCTGATCCTGTCGTCGCTGCTCACCGGCTCCGTCGGCGCCTATCTCTGGCTGAACTACTTCAACAACGGAGCGCTCTCGGGCGTCGCCGCGCTGGCGAACGTGCTTCCGGCCCTCATCGCGGCTCCCTTCGTCACCCGCATCGGCCGACGCTGGGGGAAGAAGGAGCTGCTCGTCGTTCTGCTGCTCAGCAGCTCGGCGCTCTACTTCGTGCTCTTCCTCCTCGGAGTGACCTCGCCCTGGGTGTTCATCGGCATCAGCGTGATCGCCGGCTTCGGCATCGGCACGTTCAACCTGCTGGTCTGGGCGATCATCAGCGACGTCATCGACTTCCAGGAGGTGCGGACCGGCCAGCGGGACGACGGCACCGTCTACGCCGTCAACACCTGGGCCCGCAAGGTCGGACTCGGACTCGCCGGCGGCCTCGGCGGTTACGCTCTCGCGTTCATCGGATACGAGGCGGGAGCCGCCACCCAGTCCGCCGAGACCATCGACGGCATCTATACGATCGCCACCTTGGTGCCGGGCGTGCTCTACGCGGTCGTAGCCCTGATCCTGCTGTTCTGGTACCCGCTCGGACGCCGCGCTGTCCAGAGCAACAGCGACGAGCTCGAGAGTCGTCGCGTCGTCGCGGTGTCCTGACCGATGGACAGCCCCACGACGCCGGCGCAGGCCGCGCACCTCGACTCAACCCTCACCTCCGCACTCGATGCCGGCGGCCGATCGCCGGTCCGGCTGCACGACACGAAAGGCGCAGAATGACGAACATCGTCTTCATCATGTCCGACGACCACGCCGCCCACGCGATCTCGGCGTACGGCAGTCGCGTGAACACCACACCGAACCTCGACCGGATCGCCCGCGACGGCATGCGCATGGACGCGGTGTACTGCACGAACTCGATCTGCAGCCCGTCGAGGGCGTCCATCCTCACCGGCACCTACAGCCACCTCAACGGCGTCTCGTCGATCTGGACCGAGATGGACTACCGCGTGCCGACCTTCGTCGACGTCCTGCACGACGCCGGCTACCGCACTGCGATGTTCGGGAAGTGGCACCTCGGCGAGCACGGGGTGTCCACGCCGCGCGGCTTCGACACCTGGAAGGTGTTCCCCGGGCAGGGCGACTACGTCGATCCCGAGATGATCGACGAGGACGGCACCTCGGTCGTCGAGGGCTACGCGACCGACATCGTCACCGACCTCTCGATCGACTGGCTCGACGGTCTCGCCGAGGGCGAGTCGTTCTGCATGATGGTGCACCACAAGGCCCCGCACCGCCCCTGGGTGCCGGACGAGAAGCACGCGCACCTCTACGCCGACGGGTCGATCCCCGAGCCCGACAGCTTCTTCGACGACAACGCCTCGCGCAGCAAGGCGGTCCGCGGAGTGCACATGACGATCGCCGACGACATGGGTGGCGACGACCTCAAGGTGGAGATGCCGGAGGAGCTGCGCGGGCCGGAGAACCGCGAGGCGCGGATGCGCTGGAAGTACCAGATCTACATGCGCGACTACCTGCAGTGCATCCAGTCGATCGACGACAACGTGGGACGGCTCCTGGACCACCTGGAGGAGAAGGGCCTCGCGGAGGACACCCTCATCGTCTACACCTCCGATCAGGGCTTCTTCCTCGGCGACCACGGCTGGTTCGACAAGCGGCTGATGTACGACCAGTCCCTGCAGATGCCGATGCTGATGAAGTGGCCGGCCGCAATCGAGCCGGGCACGCGGTCGGAGGCGATCATCACCAACGTCGACTTCGCCGCCACGTTCCTCGATGTCTGCGGCATCACCGCGGACGAGGCCCTGCCCACGTCCCAGGGCCGGAGCTTCCTGCCGCTGCTGCGCGGCGAGCAGGTCGCGGACTGGCCCGACGCCATGTACTACCGCTACTGGGAGCACAACGACCCGATCCACGCCGCTCCCGCCCACTACGGCATCCGCACGGACGCCTACAAGCTCATTTACTACTACGGCGCGGGCCTCGGCGTCCCGGGCGCCTCGGACGCGGTCTTCGAGCCCGAGTGGGAGCTCTACGACCTCACCGCCGACCCCGAGGAGATGCGCAACGTCGCGGACGACGAGGCCTACGCCGAGATCAAGGCCGGCCTCGAGGTGAAACTTGCGGAGTACCAGCGGCACTACGACGACGAGCCCTACGCGGGCCCGGAGACGCCGCGCCCCGAGTGGGGACCATACGACCACGAGCTCTTCGGGCGCCTGCAGGAGTACGTCGCCTCGATCCGCTCGGCGCAGTAGGCACCGCACCCGAAATCCTCTTCCTCGTCCGCGGTCGTCTCTCCCCTCGGGGAGGGGCGAGCGCAGACTCCCACCTCCCTCGGGCTCGGCCCCGCCCACGCGACCGGCCGAGCCCGAGGGCAGCACGCTCGCGAAAGGCCGACGATGACCCCCTCCTCCTCTCCCTCTTTTTCCTCCCACGACCACCGCCTTCGCGGCCTCCTCGAGCAGCTCGCGCTCGAGGAGAAGGTGCAGCTGCTCACCGGACGCGACTTCTGGACCACCCATCCGATCGAGAAGATCGGCCTCCGGCGGATTCTCGTCAGCGACGGCCCCAGCGGCGTGCGCGGTGAGGTGTGGGACGAGCGCTCCCCCTCCCTCAACCTGCCCAGTGCCTCCGCGCTGTCCGCCTCCTGGGACACTGATCTCGCGCGCCGCTACGGCGCAGTGGCCGCCGTCGAGGCGCGGCGCAAGGGCGTCGACGTCGTGCTCGGCCCCACCATCAACCTCCACCGCTCACCGTTGGGTGGCCGGCACTTCGAGGCGTTCAGCGAAGACCCCGTCCTCACCGCGGACCTCGCCGCGGCTTACGTCCACGGCGTGCAGGACAACGGCGTGGGCGCGACTCCCAAGCATTACGTCGCCAACGACTACGAGACCGACCGCTTCACCGCCAGCACCGAGGTGAGCGATCGCGCGCTCCGCGAGCTCTACCTGCTGGCGTTCGAGAAGTCCATCGTCGAGGCGCACGCGTGGCTCGTGATGTCGTCGTACAACTCCGTCAACGGCACGACCGTCACCGAGCACGAGCTGCTCGAGACGCCGCTGAACAGCGAGTGGGGCTTCGACGGAGTCGTCATCAGCGACTGGACCGCCGTGCGGAGCGTGGAGAGCGCGAACGCCTCCCAGGACCTGGTCATGCCGGGCCCGGCCGGCCCCTGGGGCGACGCGCTCGTCGACGCCGTACGCGAAGGCCGCGTCGCCGAGGCAGCCGTGGACCGCAAGGTCCTCCGTCTCCTGCAGCTCGCTGCCCGTGTCGGCGCCCTCGAGGGGTTCGAGCCGGTGAGCGCCGGGCCCACGGTCGTCGAGGACGGTGTCGCGTTCGTGCGCGAGGCCGCCGCGGCCGGCACCGTCCTGGTGCGCAACGAGTCCGCGCTCCTCCCCCTGGACAAGGCGAGCGTCCGCAGCATCGCCGTCATCGGGCACAACGCCCGCTTCGCCCGCACGCAGGGCGGCGGCAGCGCGACCGTTCTCCCGGAGAAGGTGGTCACTCCACTCGAGGGCATCGAGCAGGCGTTCCCGGATGCCGAGGTCGGCTACTCCGTGGGGGCGGTCGTTCAGGAGGGGGTCGCAGAGCTGCCCCTGGAGCGCATCAGCAACCCCGTCACCGGCGAACCCGGCGTGCGGGTGACCTTCCTCGCCGACGGACGCGAGCTCTTCGCCGAGGATCGGCGGGCCACCGCGCTCGTCTGGTTCGGCGGCGACGCGCCCATCGGCCGGAGCGACACCGCGCGGTTCTCGACCCGGTACACACCCGAAGTCACCGGTCAGGTTCTGCTCGGTGTCGCCTCCGCCGGTCACAGCACCATCACCGTCGACGGACAGGTCGTGCTGGACGGCCGGATCGACGCCGTCGGCGATGACCTCGGCGCGGCATTCCTCGCGCCACCCTCGCAGTCGGTCCCCATCGACGTGACCGAGGGACAGCCGATCGAGATCGTCGTGGAGCACACGATCGAGACGGGACCGCTCGGCGGGGCGCTCAGCTTCACCTTCGGCCTCGAGCCCGACGACAGCGCCCCCGAGGCCCTGCTCGCCGCCGCCGTCGAGTCCGCCGCTGCGGCCGACCTCGCGATCGTCGTCGTCGGGACCAACAGCAAAGTGGAGTCCGAGGGCTACGACCGCGAGTCGCTCGATCTCCCGGGCCGCCAGGACGAGCTGGTCCGTCGCGTGGTCGCCGCCAACCCCCGCACCGTCGTCGTCGTCAACTCCGGCTCCCCCGTCGCCATGCCCTGGCGCGAGGACGTCGCCGCGCTGCTGCTCACCTGGTTCGGCGGGCAGGAGTACGGCCACGCCCTCGGCGACGTGCTCACCGGCGCCGCCGAACCCGGTGGACGCCTGCCCACCACGTGGCCCGCCTGGACGGCCGACGTCCCGGTCCTCGATGTCACTCCGATCGACGGGAAGGTCGCCTACAGCGAGGGCATCCACATCGGCTACCGCGCCTGGCTCCGCGCGGGAGCCGAGCCCGCCTACGAGTTCGGCCACGGTCTCGGCTACACAACCTGGGAGCTCAGCGAGCTCACCGCCCCCGGATCAGCGAACCCGCACGACGACTTCTCCGTGACGGTCCGCGTCGCGAACACCGGCGCCCGCCGCGGCAAGCACGTGGTCCAGCTCTACGCGTCCCGACCCGAGTCCCGGATCGATCGGCCGGTCCGCTGGCTCGTCGGCTTCGCGACCGTGGTCCTCGACGCGGGAGCCTCCACCGCCGTCACGATCGACGTCCCCGCACGAGCCTTCGCCGACTGGCGCGACGGAGCCTGGCGGTACGAACCTGGCGACTTCACCCTCCACGCGGGATCCTCCGTCACGGAGCTGCCTCTCACGGCGGTGGTCGCCCTAGGCTCGACGCATGAGTGAGTGCGGCCCCTCCTGCACCTGCGGCCCGCCCTCCCGCGGGACACCTCTGAGCATCGGATCCCGTCCACAGATGCTCGGCTTCACCACCAGCGGTGAGCACCGGGTACCCCAGGCGCGGATCCCCCGAGGCGACTACCTCCGAGGCGACTCGTCCGGAGACGAGAACCGCGGCGACGGCGAGACCCCCCGGCACCGGGTCTCGCTCGAAGCGTTCACGATCGACGCGACGACGGTGACCAACGCGGACTTCCAGCTCTTCACGACCGCGACCGGATACCGCACGGAGGCCGAGACGTTCGGGTACTCCGCGGTGTTCCATCTGGCCGTGCAGGCCCCGCGGCACGCTGTGATGGGCCCCGCGGCCGGCACGCCCTGGTGGTACGGAGTGCGCGGGGCCGACTGGGCGCATCCGGGCGGACCCGACTCCGGCATCGAGGAGGTCCTCGATCATCCGGTCGTGCACGTGAGCTGGAACGACGCCCAGGCGTACTGCGCGTGGGCCGGGCGCCGGCTGCCGACCGAGGCGGAGTGGGAGTACGCGGCCCGCGGCGGGATCGACGGCGCGAAGTACCCGTGGGGCGACGACGAGGTCGACGCCGGCGGCTGGCGCGCGAACATCTGGCAGGGCCGCTTCCCCACGCAGAACACGGCCGAGGACGGCTGGCTCACCACCGCGCCGGCCACTGCGTTCGAGCCCAACGGGTACGGGCTCCACCAGAGCGTCGGGAACGTGTGGGAGTGGTGCGCCGACTGGTACGACCCCCGCGCCTACACGCCGGAGCCCGTCGCCGATCCGCGCGGGCCGTCGGCCGGGCAGGCGCGCGTGCTCCGCGGCGGCTCATACCTCTGCCACCTCTCCTACTGCAACCGCTACCGCAACTCCGCCCGCTCCTCGAACACGCCCGACTCCTCGATGGGCAACGCCGGCTTCCGCACCGTCGGCCTGCGCGACGGCGAGCTGTCGTGAAGCGGTTCCCGGCGAACGTCTACCGGCACGGCGCCGAGCCCGACGCCCGCTTCAGCCTCGCCAACGAGCGCACGTTCCTCGCCTGGATCCGCACCGCGCTGGCCCTGCTCGCCGGAGGCGTCGCCCTCGAGGCGCTCGGGCTGGGGCTGCACCCCGGCTTCCGGCTCGCGGCATCGATCCTGCTGATCACCGCCGGGATCCTCACCCCTCTACAGGCCTGGATCGGCTGGACGCGCACCGAGCGCGCCCTGCGACTGAACACACCCCTGCCCTCGGCCGCCCTCGCCCTGCCCCTGGGCCTGATCGTCGTCGTCACCGGGATCCTGGTGCTCCTCGCGATCGTCCTCGCATGAGCGAAGCCGACCGCTCCTCGCGCCCCTTCGACGCCGGGCTGCAGCCCGAGCGGACCGCGCTCGCCTGGCGCCGCACCGCGCTCGCGCTCACCGTCGGAGCCCTCGTCGGCATCCGCATCCTGCCCGCGATCCTCGGACCCTGGGCCCTCCTGCCCGCCGGCGGAGGGCTGCTCCTCGCGCTCCTGATCCTCGTCCAGTCGCACCGTCGCTACCGGACTCACCACCGGGTGCTCACCACCAGCAGCACCGACCGCGTTCCCCTCCCCGACGGGCGGCTCCCCGCACTGGTCGCCGCGGCCGCACTCCTGGCGGGAGCGGCGGCACTACTCGTCGTCGTCACCGCGCTCTGAGAACGGCCGGCCCGGCGGTCGGCCCACGGCCGTGCACGAGCAAGGCGGTGCCCGTCGAGAGCGCGATCCCTCGACCGGCCCCGCCTTCCAGCCTTCGTTGTGCACGGACCGCGGCCGCGGAGAACGCGGAGCACCCGGCGCCGTCGGTCGACCGCGACCGACGCTCTTCTGTGAAGCCGACCGAACGGTGCCTCGCGCACTCGCCATGCGGACGAGCGGACGCGACCCGAGCTTCAGGGCGTTCGAGGTGCCGCAACTCCGTCAGGTCCCGGTTGAGCTCCGCGACCAGTCATGACTGATCGTCGTGCGCGCGGAGAAGCGCCGGGGTGGGCTGGCTCGGGTGAGGCTGGTCCTTCAGGCGTGCCTGTTCGGTCCACATGGCGGCTTCGAGCTGCTCTCGCACGGCAGCGTACGCGGGGTCGCCGTAGACGTTCGTCAGTTCATCGGGATCCTCGATGAGGTCGTACAGCTCCCATTCCGGCGGATAGACGAAGGGTCCAGTTCCGGGGATCCCCATGCCGTCGTTGTAGTAGTAGATGATCTTGTAGCGATCCGTGCGGTACCCGTAGTGCGCGGGAGCATGGTGGAAAGAGTCGTCGTGCTCCCAGTACCGGTAGTAGAGGCCCTCCGCGGGGGCAGTCGCTCCGTGTCCGGTGAGATCGCCCCAGAAGCTGCGACCCTGCATTCTGGGGTGCGGGGCCACTCCGGCTGCTTCCAGGATCGACTGGGCGAAATCGACGTTCGAGACGAGGCCGGAGTGGATCCGGCCGCCGGGGATCGCGGCAGGGTAGCTGAGCAGCATCGGCATGATGAGCGAGTCCTCGTACATCAGTCGCTTGTCGAACCATCCGTGCTCGCCGAGGAAGAACCCTTGATCAGACGCGTACATGAAGAGGGTGTCGTCGAACTGCTCACGGTCCCGCAGCCAGTCGATCACTCGGCCGACGTTCTCGTCGACGCTGTGGACGACGGCGAGGTAGTCCTCCATGAGCCTCTGGTACTTCCAGACGGCCATCTCGTCGTAACTCAGTCCCTCGGGGACGGGGAGCTTCAGGTCTTCGACGTTGAGGCTGTCGGCGATGCGCATGAGAGCACGGCGCACCGAGCTGGAGCGCGAGTCGTAGTCGTCATTGAACGTTTCCGGTACCGGGACGGTGTCTCGGTAGAGTTCGGCGTGCTCGGGCTTCGGCTGCCATGGTCGGTGGGGAGCCTTGTGGTAGATGAGCACGCACCATGGCTCGTCCGAGTCCAGCGTCTCCAGCCAGCGGAGCGCGAGGTCGGTGACGATGTCGGTGGCGTATCCCTCTTCGGTACGCTCGCCGCTCTCCGACAGCAGCAGCGGGTTCCAGTACTCGCCCTGTCCGTCGCTGCCGACGAAGATGTCCCAGTAGTCGAAGCCCTCCGGGACGTGGCCCGCGTCGTGTCCCATGTGCCACTTGCCGACCATCGCGGTGCGATAACCCGCCGCTCGCAGCTGGGAGACGAAGGTCGGCTGGCTCGCGTCGATGGGCGTGACCAGGGTGGAGACGCCGTTGATGTGGCTGTGCGTTCCGGTCAGGATCGACGCTCGACTGGGCGAGCAGAGCGCGTTGGCCACGAGGCACCGGTCGAAGCGCCAGCCGTTGTCGGCGATCTCGTCGATTCGGGGGGTCGCGTTGATGGTCGACCCGTAGGCGCCGATCGTCCGTGAGGCGTGATCGTCGGTGAGCACCATGACGATGTTGGGTCGTTTGGGATCTGACATGTCAGATGACCTCCATGTAGGTGGTTGCGGTGATGTCTCGTGCACTGATTCCGACGCGGAGTTCGTACCGGCCGAGGGGGATGCTCCACTGCCCGTTCTTGTAGTGGGCGAGGTCGGCCCAGGCGACCGACAGGTCGATCTCCTGCTCCTGGCCGGCAGCGAGGTCGACGGAGGTGAAGGCGACGAGCGTGGCGACGTCCGCACCGGGAGCCAGGGCGTAGAGCTGGGGAACGACCCGGCCCGCGCGCGCACTCGTGTTGGCGACGTGGACTGTGACCGGGATGTGCTCTCGGCGGCGGGCGCTCTTCGCTGCGTCCGCCGGGACGGCGGCTCTCGCGGGAGCGGTGAGTGCTCCAAGAGCGTGTGAGGCGTAGGACAGGCCGAAGCCGAAGGGGTACGCCGGATCCGGTGCCGATCGCGCAGAGAAGTACCGGTAGCCCGTCTCGGGTTCATCGACCTGCACGACCTTGCCCACGCCCGGGAAGCGGCTGGGCGGGAAGGTGGGAAGGTCCTCGTCGTGAGCGGGGAAGGTGACCGGAAGTCGGCCGCCGGGATCCACTGCGCCGACGATCGCGTCGGCGAGGGCACTGTTCCCGCGGCTGCCGCCGTACCAGCCCTGCAGGATGGCGGCCACGTCGTCTCGCCAGGGAGTGAGCACGGCGCTGCTGGTCTGGAGTACCACGATGGTGCGGGGGTTCGCTGCGGCGACCGCCGCGATCAGCTCGTCCTGTCGTCCGGGCAGGCGGAGGCTCATCCTGTCCCACCCCTCGCTGGCGAAGTCGCGGACGACGACCATCGCCACATCGGCGTCCGCTGCTACGCGGGCCGCGGCCTCGAATCTGGGCAGTCGGATCTCAGCCGGAAGCCGGAGCCCGATCTTCAGCGGCGCCGCCGAGGCGTCGACGAAGGCACGGGCGGATTCGTCCGGCGCGGTGTAATCGACGTCGATCTCGTACCGACCGGCACGCAGCTGCAGCTCGCAGGCGGTTCGAGAGAAGATCAGTCCTCCGCCGTCGTGGGTGAGGACTGTCTCTCGGTTGATGCGCACGGTCGCCGAACCTCCTGTCGCCACGTCGAGGCCGTAGAGGCCCGCCTCCGCGACCCAGATCCCCGAGAGCGTGGCCCGAGCGGTGCCCTCCGGCATCGACAGAGCAGGATCGACCTCGCCGACGGCCCAGTTCGTGGAGTGGAAGGCGGCTCGAGCGCCGCGGCGGGTCTCGATCACAGATCCGTCGGCATCGAAGAACACGATCGTGGGCCCTGCTCCCTCTGCGAAGGTGAGCAGCTCTGCGGGGAACTCGTCGTAGCCCGGCAGCTGATCGGTGAGAGCGATCGGGGCGATGATCGCGTGATGGTCGATGTCCGCGTCGGGGAGCGATGTCGCTATGGCCTCCAGGAAGGTGTCGCGACCATCGACGTGCCGGGTCGGCCCTCCTGCGATCTCGGTGTCGACCGCCGTGGGGCCGAACACCGCGACCCTCTCCGCTGTCTTGGCCGGAAGCGGCAGCAGATCATCCGCGTTCTTCAGCAGCACGAGGCTTTGCGCGGCCGCCGTCTGCGCGTCGTGCAACTCCTCCGGCGTGGGTCCTGTCCACTCTTCGGGGACGGGGACCTCGTCAAACAGGCCGGTCCGGATCATCATCACGAGAATGCGGTGGACGGCGCGGTCGACGACCTCCAGGGGGACCTCACCGCTGGCGACGGCGTCGCGGAGGGTTCTCCCGAACACCTCCTCCTCCCGGAACTCCTGGTCGAGCCCGAACCCGAGTGAGGACAGGGTGTGCACCGCCATCGCGTCGTTGCGTACCACGCCCTCGAAGCCCCAGTCGTTCCGGAGCAGATCGAAGTAGGTGCCGGTGTCGTTGACGTGATGTCCGTTGATCTTCGCGTAGGCGGTCATCACCATGTGGATGTCGGCGTTGGCCAGCAGCGATCGGAACGGTGCGAGGTAGTGGCCGATCAGCCGGTCGTGGTCGATCAGGTAGTCGGCGGAGTGACGGTCGGTCTCGACAGCATTCATGCCGAAGTGCTTGACATCGGCGACGACCCTCGTGTTCTGGAGGCCCTCTGTGTAGCCCTGCCCGATCATCGAGACCAGATGCGGGTCCTCCCCGAAGTTCTCGTGGGAGCGGCCGTGCCGGGGGTCGCGGGTCACATCCATGGTCGGGGCATGCCACACCCCGTATCCGACGCGGTGCACCTGCTGGCCGAGCACGCCGGCCGCCCGTCGGGCGTTGTCCGGGTCGAAGCTGGCACCGAGCG
Organism: Microbacteriaceae bacterium VKM Ac-2855; assembly: GCA_013204985.1. Taxonomy (GTDB): domain Bacteria; phylum Actinomycetota; class Actinomycetes; order Actinomycetales; family Microbacteriaceae; genus Rathayibacter. Next base: position 447,721 of record JABMLG010000001.1, on the reverse strand, counting down.
CCAGCTCGGACGGGATCTGGGTCGCGTCGTTCGGTCCCATGAGGGGGAGGTCGGGGCTGTCTCCCTGCGTGACGTCGGGGATCCCGACTCGGTCGACCCCCTGCACCCACGCCTGCCAGACGTTCATCTCGGGCGACACTTTCAAACCTCGACCGTGCAGTAGCCCGGTCTTCTCCTCGAGCGTCAATTCCGCGACCAGAGCATCGGCTCGTTCTTCTGCGGAGCGGTGGAGGTCGCCCCACACCGCACCCGCCGGCGGGGCAGGGGGACGTGCCGATCGCTTCTCGACACTGTTCAGGAATGACGTGAAGGCATCAGTCATCGGTGGTCCTCTCGGTTAAGGTTCTCGGGGTCCGCGAGGACATCGGCGTCGACGACGGCCCGGCGTCGCAGCAGGACTTCCCTGTTCTCCTCGACCCGCCGACGCGTCAGCGGATAGAGCAGGCCGATGACGAGCGTGAAGAGTCCGAAGAGAACTGCGGGACCGAGGGTGATGAGCGCGTAAATGCCCTGCACGATTTCGTCGGTCTGTGTCGACTGTCCCGCTACGGTCGCGTCCTCACAGACTCATCGGGAGGCTACGTGTCCGACTCTATTAATGTCAACAATCGGTTTAAATCTATTGCGGGCTCCGTTACGGCGAGGACTCGCCCAGCGCGAGAACCACCCCGCCCCGGGCAGCACCGAGCCTGCCGAGGACAGCCACTCGAACGTCGACTTCGCCTTGGATGTGCGACGGGACGATCTGGGTCACTCTGCGCCGCAGCATCTCCACCACTCCCGGGGCTGCGGCGAGCGCGCCCCCCACGACGATGACGCGCACGTCGAGCGCGCTGACCATCCCTGCCGCTACCTGAGCGATGAGGTCGAGGCGATCAGAGACGCGCTTCACTGCGTCTGCGGAGGTGAGGAGGTCGGCCGGCGACACCTGCGCGTGTGCAGCGAGCTCGGGGATCGCGACGTATCGCTCGAGACAGCCCACGCCGCCGCACCAGCACGCCAGGCCGGCCGGGTCGACGCTGACATGGCCGAGCTCACCCGCTCGATCGTGGCCGCCACGATGGATCCTCCGATCGAGGACGATTCCCCCGCCGACCCCTTCGTCGAGGTGCAGGTACAGCAGGTCGTCGACGTCGGTGGCTGCCCCGAACTGCATCTCGGCAAGGGCGAACAAGCGAGCGTTGTTGTCGAAGACGGGGCGCACGCCGAACTCCTCGACGAAGAGCCGGCTCATCCGCTCCTGGATGCCCTCGACGGACTCGAGCCCTGCACCGAAGAACAGCGGCGTGCCGATGACGATCCGCGCCACTCTCCCCACTGCTAGGGCTCGGTCTGCGACTGCAGCTTTGACGGCCTCGAGCGCGGTATCCGCCAGAGCGGCGATACCTGTGCCGACGACGACCGGATGGTCGGTGCCGACGAGGATCTCGTGCGCGACATTCGCTACGACCACCCCGACGTGGCTGCGGCCCACCTCGACTCCGACGAACTCCGCCGCTTGAGGATTCAATGTGAGCTCCGACGACGGACGCCCACGCCCCCGAGGACCGGTCGCGGGCCTCTCGACAAGCGTTTCCGCCTCGATGAGATCGCCGACGATCGCGTGAACGGTCGTTCGCGAGAGGCCGGTCTCCTCCTGCAGCGCCTGCCGAGTCAGGGGACCGCGCAGTCGCAACGCCTGAGCGATCGAATTCTCGTGGGCAGTGCGGAACCGCCGCAGTGCCGTCGGCCGTTCACTACTCATCTGAAGATGATGACACCGAACGGCTACGTTCCTCGGCGCCCGCAGGGTTTCACGGTCAGAAGCTCGGCGGCATCCTCAGAGCCCCATCCATCCGGATCGTTTCGCCGTTGAGGTAGTTGTGGTCGATGACCATCGTGACCAGCTGGGCGAACTCCGCGGGAGCGGCCAGGCGCTGTGGAAATGGAACCTCTGCCGCAAGAGCCGCCCGGGAATCGTCCTCGATGGCCCCGAGCATCGGGGTGTCTACGAGGCCCGGAGCGATTGCGCACACTCGGATGCGGTGCTCTGCCAGGTCGCGGGCAGCCGGCAGAGTCATTCCGACGATGCCGCCCTTCGAGGCCGAGTAGGCGGCCTGTCCGATTTGTCCGTCGAAGGCCGCGATCGATGCCGTGTTCACGATGACACCGCGGTACCCCTCGGCATCGGCGTCATTGAGAGCCATCACCTCGGCGGCGAGGGCGAGCACTGTGAACGTGCCGATCAAGTTCACCCGGACAGTCGCAGCAAACTGACCCAGATCGGGAGCGCCCGTGGGGCCGACGATCCTGGCCAGTGTGCCGAGGCCGGCGCAGTTGACCACGACACGCAACGGCACCTCGCTGTTAGCGAACGAGACCGCCGCCCGGACCTCTTCCTCGTTCGTGACGTCAGCAGCGATGTAGTCGACCCCCGCCACTGTGGGGGCATGGTCGATGGAGCTTTGGAGACCGAGCGCATAGACGCGCATGCCCTGCCCTGCCAGCGCAGCGGCGGTAGCAGCTCCAAGCCCGGAGGCACCCCCGGTAACGACGGCGGCCGTGTTGTCGGTCTTCATGAGGAACTCACTTCTCCGTCAGGCGCATGATCAGGTCATCCAGTGCCGGCGTTGTCAGACCGTCGGCCTTGGCGAGGTTCGCGGCGTGGGTGAGGATGTCGAGATTCTGCTGGTTCACCTTGTCGCCGTGGTGGTAGGCGTTGAAGGCCGCGTAATCGAGTGGCCGGACGGCCTGCGTCGTCTGACGGAACGATTCCAGGACCGCGGCCGGCTCGGTCTGCTTCGCCGCGGCTCGCCCAGCGGCACCGAAAACGGAAAGGCTCTGGACCTCACGCATGCTGTCGACGCCGAGCTCCCAGGTCGAGTCGTTCGCGTCGATCTCGTCGAGGGGCTTCCAGCCGAGGAGCCCCCATGCAAGGAGGGGAGCCAGGCCGGCGACGCCCAGCTTGGTCTGGTCGGCCGGGACAGTGACGGCCGGGAGCGCCCCGCTCTCGAAGGCGCTCACGATCGCCTCTGCGACCTTCGGGGCGTTGTCATCGACGCTGAATCCGACCGAGGAGAGGCGTCGGTAGGCGTAGTCGGCGGAGTTCAGTAGTTCCGCATCGACCGCGGGGTCGACGGGCAGCGCTGCTGCGGAGATGTCGTGGATCAGTGTGGTGGCACTGCCCATGGCGACCTGTTCGAGGGTCAGCTCGGATTCTGCAACGAACCAATCGCGGATGCCGATGCCTCCTGTGGCGAGGACGATGGGGGTCTCGCTGTCGCGGTACGCGGCGCCGACCGCGCGGACGAGCTGCTGGCTGGCGTCGGAGCGGAGCGCAGCCCCATCGAGGGTCACGATGACGAGGTCAGCGGGAGTGCTCGCCAGTGCGGCCGGGTCAGCGATGACGTCGTACGCGGAGAAGTGGTCGAGGGTGTTGTCGTCGTAGGAGTAGAGCGCTTGCGGGTGGGACAGCTGCTCGGTGCGGTGCGGGCGGACCAGGTAGGTGACGTGCGCACCGGCGCGAGTGAGGTCGTATCCGGCAACGATGCCGACCGATCCTGCGCCGATGATGACAACTTCTGCTGAGGGCGTGGACATGGCGATCAGGCCTTTCGTGGGTGAGGGGGTGCGGGGTTCCCTCGCGCGGAGGCGGCGAGGGCACCCCGCGGAGGGTTAGGAAGCCGCGTCGTATGCGTGGGTGGGGTAGGTGATCAGACCCTTCTCGTCTCCGCCGTACCACAGGTCTTGAGTGGGCGCGGGGCGGAGCTCGAGGCCCTGCCGGAACCGCTCGACCAGATCGGGATTCGCGAGGTACGCGCGGCCGAAGCTGACCAGGTCGGCACCGCGGTCCAGCCACGCCTGTCCCGCCTGCTGATCGGTCTGGTCGGACTGGCCGGGCTTCGACCACTGCCCGCCGGGGTTCACCATGAAGGTTCCGGACCAGGACTTCCGCAGGAGACCGATCGTGTCGACGTCGGTGGTGTCGAGGACATGGACGTATCCGATCCCGAGGGGACTCAGCTCCGTCATCAACGCCTGGTAGAGGGCCTGGAGGTCGTCCTCGACGATGCCCCAAGCCGTGCCACCGGGCGCGAGGCGCAGGCCGATGCGATGGGCGCCGATGGCATCGGCCATTGCTTCCACGAGCTCGATCGTGAACCGGAGGCGAACTTGCGGAGTCAGTCGGCTCGCCGCGAGCGATGCTTGTTCTGACGTTGTCTACCCACTCTGCGGCCGGCGGGCCTGGTCGTCGCCATCATCAGCAGTGATGGCGTAGATCAGGTGCTGAGCATCCGGGAGCGCACGCTGCTCCTCGGGTGGCAGGGACTCGTAGGTGTAGGTGGCTACGGCCATCGGAGAGTGACCTCGTTCGAGGGCGTAGCGGACAATTCGGTTGCTCTTGAACTATCTCTCTCCGTTAGCACGCGAGTGTGCGGTTCAGAGCCGCGGATCGATGTGCATCTTCGGCCCGGCTCCGGCACCGGCCGGTCGTTCGCCCGCGAGGACTGCTCCCGCTCCGTCCAACCCGACCGTGGCTGCGATGAGTGGTCGCGGATCGACGGCGCCGGATGCGTACAGCTCGATCGTCCCGGCCAGACCGGGAGAGGCGCTGAGTACGCCCACGGCGGTGACGTCTTTCAAGGCGAGCGTCCGCGTATCGATGAGGCTGGGGCTGCCGGCGAGGCCGACGTAAACGACCCGGCCAGCCGGTTCGACGAGTTCGAGCGCTTTCGCCGGCAGCGACGGCGCGTTCGATGCGTCGATGACGGCGTCGAACGGTAGCTCGGGCAGCTCGTCCGCCGACCAGACGCCGTCGAAGCCGAGGGTGCGCGCGTAGCCGAGGGAACGTTGGGAGCGGCCCATCAGGTGCACTTCCGCCCCCTGCGCCTTCGCGAAGAGCGCGACGAGCAGGCCGATCGTTCCCGGGCCGAGCACGAGTGCACGCTCGCCTGGCTGCAGTGCGGCGCCCCACACGGTACGAAGTGCGTTTCCGCCGGGCTCGACGAGGGCGCCGAGCGCGGGGTCGATGTCATCGGGTAATGCGTGCAGCGCGGTGACGGGTACGGCTAGTTGTTCGGCGAGCGCGCCGGGGAAGCCGCCGCGGACCCCGATTTCGAAGCGGAACTCGCAGACGTGCTGGTGTCCAGCGAGGCAGCGACGGCACACCCCGCAGCCGAGCATGGTGTCGCCTGTGACGCGCCGACCGATCCACGCGGGATCCACGTGCTCACCGACCGCGAAGACGATGCCGGCCCATTCGTGGCCGAGACGCATCGGGTATTCGGCGAAGCCTTCGTGCAGGTACTGCATCTCGCCGGTATAGAACTCGACGTCGGTGCCGCAGACGCCGACGCGTTCGACGTCGACGACGACCTGGCCGGGGGCGGCGATGGGCGGTGCGACGTCCTGGACCTCGAATTCTCGGGGTCCGGTGAGGACGAAGGCTCTCATCGGGGTGCGAGGACGTTCTGGCGCTGGGCGCCGAGGCCGTCGATGCCCAGTTCCATCACGTCGCCGGGCTGCAGCCAGATCTGGGGGCTGAAGCCCATACCGACTCCGGGTGGGGTGCCGGTGTTGATCAGGTCGCCGGGCTCGAGGACGAGGAATTGGGAGAGGTAGTGCACGATGAAGAACGGGTCGAAGATCATCGTCGAGGTGGAGCCGTTCTGGCGGCGGGTGCCGTTGATGTCCAGCCACATGCCGAGGTTGCTGACGTCGGCGATCTCGTCGGGGGTGGCGAGCCACGGGCCGGCGGGGTTGAAGGTTTCGCTGGATTTGCCCTTGGACCATTGGCCGCCGCGCTCGAGCTGGAAAGCTCGCTCGGAGACGTCGTTGACGAGGACGTAGCCGGCGATCGCGTCCGCGGCGTCCTCGACGGAGTCGAGGTAGCTGGTGCGCTTGCCGATGACGATGCCGAGTTCGACTTCCCAGTCGGGCTTGGTCGAGCCGCGCGGGATGCGCACGTCGTCGTTGGGCCCGATGAGGGTGTTGGGGGACTTGGTGAACAGGATCGGCTCGGCCGGCACGGCCTGGCCGGTCTCGGCGGCGTGGTCGCTGTAGTTCAAGCCAATGCAGAGGATTTGGTGCGGGCGGGCGAACGGGGCACCGATGCGCTCGTCGCCGAAGATGAGCGTCGCGCCGGCTGCGGCGCGCTCGGCGACGATCGGGGCGATGCGTGCGATGCCGCCGCTGCCGAAGAATGCTTCGTCGAAGTCGTCGACGACGTCGGACAGGTCGACGTAGTGGGTGTCGTCGATCCGGGCGACGGGCTTCTCTGCTCCGACAGATCCGAGGCGCATCAAGTACATGGTTGTCTCCAGGTTGGTGAGGGTGACGGGCTGAGCGGGCTCAGGCGGCGTCGGGTTCGAATCGACCGTCGACGATCGCCCGGATGGCCGGGAGATCGTCGATGAGCTCCTGCACGGGTGTGCGGTGTGCGATCGCGCTGATGCTGATCGCCCCAGTGGGGATGTTCGGTGAAGAAAGGTAGAGAGGGACGGCGAGGCAGTTGATGTCGGGCTCGTTCTCGCGATCGTCCAGGCTGTAACCGCGCTCGCGGATCAGCTCCAGCTCGCGGTGCAGCTCGTCGACGGTTGCCGCGGTCCGTGCCGTCGGGCGCTCGAGTTCGCGATTTCCGACCCAGTCCGCCACAGCGGACCGATCCGGTAGGTGAAGTGCGAGCAGCATCTTGCCGACCCCGGTGGCGTGGGCGGGATTGCGGCCGCCGACGGTCGACGTCAGCCGCATGGCTCCGACGAGCGGATCCATCTTCGCCCGGTAGACCACGGAAACGCCGTCGAGCACCGCATAGTGCGCGGTCTCACCGAACCGGGCCGTCAACTGTTCGAGGATCGGCTGAACGCGGATGTGGTCGGGTCGGGCCTCGTGGTTGGCGAACGCCATCCGCAGGAACTCGTCGCCCAGCACGTAATGGCCGGGGGCATCCTGACCAGCCAAACCAGCCCGTCGCAAGGAGGCGAGAGCCCGATGCACCGTTGCCTTCGGGCTGCCGATCGCGCGGGCCATTTCGTCGAGGCTGATTCCGTACGGGTACTTCGCGAGCTCGACGAGCACGGCGAGGACCCGATCGGAGCCGACCAGCTTTTCTTCCGCTGCCGCGTCGCGTGCGAGGTATTGCGTACTAGCGTTCACCACGATCCATATGTTAGACAGTGAATCCATCAAATGGAAAGGCCCCTCGATGATGAGCCAGTCGGAGCGACGCCGATGAGCGCCAAGAATCTCACCCCGCACCCGGAACGCGAGAACCGCAGCCAGGAGTGGTACGCCGGCAGCGACCGCAACGCCTACATCCACCGAGCCTGGATGCGCCGCGGTCTTTCCGAGAACGCCTTCGACGGCCGCCCGCACATCGCGATCGCCAACACCGCCTCCGACCTCACGCCGTGCAACTCGCACCTCGACGAGGTCGCCGAGAGCGTGAAGCAGGGCATCTACGAGGCCGGCGGCGTCCCGCTGAATCTCCCGGTCGTGTCCTTGGGTGAGACGCAGGTACGCCCGACCGCGATGCTGTGGCGGAACATGGCGGCGATGTCGACCGAGGAGATGCTGCGCGCCAACCCTATCGATGGCGTCGTTCTGCTCGGCGGCTGCGACAAAACCATCCCGTCGCTGCTGATGGCCGCCGCATCGGTCGACCTGCCCGCGATCGTCGTCCCCGGCGGGCCCATGATTACCGGCACGTTCCAGGGCGTGCCGCTGGGCTGCGGGACCGACGTGTGGCGGCTCAGCGAGGAAGTGCGCGGCGGAACACTCTCGAACAAAGAATTTCTGAAGTCCGAGTCCTCGATGATCCGCAGCCGCGGACACTGCAACACGATGGGCACCGCCTCGACCATGGCCCTCGTCGCCGAAGCGCTGGGCACGATCATCCCGGGCCTTGCCGGTACCCCCGCCCCCGACAGCCGACTCCTCGAAGCCTCGCACGACACCGGTCGCCTGATCGTCGACCTGATCAACGCCGACCGCCGACCGAGCACGTTCCTGACGAAGGGGTCCTTCCACAACGCGATCGTCGCCCTCGCCGCGATCGGCGGCTCCACCAACGCCGTCGTGCACCTGCTCGCGATCGCCGGCCGCCTCGGCATCGACCTCACGCTCGACGACTTCGACCGCATCGGCGCCGGCGTGCCGCTGCTGGTGAACCTGCAGCCCGCCGGGAAGTACCTGATGGACGATTTCCACCGCGCCGGTGGGCTCCTCTCCGTGTTGCGCGAAGTGAAGGATCTGCTGGATCCGACCGCCCTCACCGTGACCGGCGAGCCGCTGGTCTCCTACCTCGACGAGGCGCAGATCTGGGACAAGGACGTCATCACTCTGCGCGATGAGCCACTCATCCCGGACGCGGGGATCGCCGTGCTGCGCGGCAATCTCGCCCCCAACGGCGCGATCATCAAGCCCGCCGCCGCCTCCCCGGAACTGCTCACCCACCGCGGCCGGGCGATGGTCTTCGACACCATCGAAGACTTCCACGCCCGCATCGACGATCCCGACCTCGATGTCGACGCCGACTCGATCCTCGTGCTGCGCGGCTGCGGACCGAAGGGCTACCCCGGTATGCCCGAGGTGTCGAACATGCCCCTGCCGAAGAAGCTGCTGGAGCAGGGCGTGCGCGACATGGTGCGCATCTGCGACGGCCGGATGTCCGGCACCGCCTACGGCACCGTCGTACTGCACGTCGCCCCGGAAGCTGCGGCCGGCGGGCCGCTCGGCATCGTCGAGACCGGCGACTACATCATCCTCGACGTCCCGAACCGCACGCTGACGCTCGACGTCCCGCAGGGGGAACTCGATCATCGGGTGCCGAACGCGGCGACCCTGGCCGGCTTCGCGTCCCCGAAACGCGGCTGGGAACGGCTGTACGTGGATCACGTCATGCAGGCCGACAGCGGAGCGGATCTGGACTTCCTGCAGGGATCGAGCGGATCGAAGGTGTCCCGTGAGTCGCACTGAGCTGACCCTGAAAATGCCCCCGCGCCTGCCGCCGGTGGACCCCGGCCTGCTGGCCGCGCTGGAGCAGGCGGTTCCCGGCGAACTGCACGCGCGCGCCTCCGACCGGCTCGGCCAGGCGCACGACGCCTCGCACTACCTCCTCACACCGCAAGCCGTCGTCACACCTCATGGCACCGACGACATCGCGAAGCTGCTGCGCGCCAGCGCGGAGCAGGGCGTGCACCTCACCTTCCGCTCCGGCGGCACCAGCCTCAGCGGCCAAGCCTCCACCTCGGGAGTCCTCGTGGACACCCGACGCAACTTCCGTGAGATCGACGTCCTCGACCGCGGCGAGCGAGTGCGCGTGCAGCCGGGCGCGACCGTGCGCGCCGTGAACGCGAAACTCTCCCGGTACAAGCGCAAGCTCGGTCCCGACCCGGCGTCGGAGGCGGCCTGCACGATCGGCGGAGTCGTGGCGAACAACTCCAGCGGCATGGCGTGTGGGACCGAGTTCAACACCTACCGCACCCTCCAGTCCGCCGTCCTCGTGCTGCCCAGCGGCACCGTCATCGACAGCAGCACGCCCGACGCCGACGCCCGGCTGCACGCCCTCGAGCCGGAACTCCACGTAGGCCTGCTCCGGCTACGCGATCGGGTCCGATCCAACCCCGCCTCGCTGCGCATGATCGAGAAGCTCTATTCGATCAAGAACACGATGGGGTACGGCCTGAACTCCTTCGTCGACCACGACAGCGCTATCGACATCCTCGTGCACCTCGTCATCGGCAGCGAAGGCACCCTCGCGTTCGTCGCCTCCGCCACCTTCCGCACCGTCTCCGTCCTCGGCCACGTCGCGACCGGGATGCTCTACTTCAACGACCTCAGCCACGCCACCGCGGCGCTGCCCGCGCTCGTGTCGTCGGGATTCGCCACAGTCGAACTGCTCGATGCCACCTCGCTGCGCGTCGCCCAGCGCGACCCCGAAGCCGTGCCCTCGCTGCTCGAGCTGAACGTGGACCGGCACGCCGCGCTGCTCGTCGAGCACCAAGCGACCTCGGCCGCCGAACTCGCCGACGCCATCGCCGGTAGTGCGACACTGCTGCGCGAACTGCCGCTCGCCTCCGCCCCCGAGCTCAGTCCGGACTCGAAAACGCGGGCTGCGCTCTGGCACATCCGCAAAGGCCTGTACGCGACCGTCGCCGGGAACCGGCCCTCCGGCACCACCGCGCTGCTGGAGGACATCGCCGTGCCGGTCCCGCGCTTGTTGGATACGTGCGAGCAACTCGTCGACCTCTTCGACCAGTACGGCTACGAGGACAGCGTGATCTTCGGCCACGCGAAGGACGGCAACATCCACTTCCTGCTCAACGAGCACTTCGGCGACGCCACGCAGCTGGAGCGGTACATCGCGTTCACCGACGACATGGTCGACGTCGTCCTCGGCAACGACGGCACCCTCAAAGCGGAACACGGCACCGGCCGGATCATGGCCCCCTTCGTGCGGCGCCAGTACGGCGACGAACTGTACGAGGTCATGCTCGAGGTGAAGCGCCTCGCCGACCCGCGCGGCCTGCTCAACCCCGGCATCCTGCTCAACGAGGACCCCGCCTCGCACATCTCCGACCTCAAGGTCACCCCCACCGTAGAGAAGGAGGTCGACCGCTGCGTCGAATGCGGCTACTGCGAACCCGTCTGCCCCTCCAAGGACCTCACCCTCACGCCGCGCCTACGGATCGTGCTGCGCCGCGAGATGGCCGCCGCCGAACTCGCCGGCGACTCCGACCTCCTCGAGCAGCTGGATCGCGAGTACCAGTACGACGGCATCGACACGTGCGCGGTGGACGGCATGTGCCAAACGGCGTGCCCGGTCCTCATCGACACCGGAGACCTCGTCCGCCGGTTGCGGAAGGAGAAACAGGGCGGCATCGCCAATGCCGGCTGGAACCTCGCCGCGAAGAACTGGGACCTCGTCAGCCGCACCGGCGGTGTTGTCCTCAGCACCGTCAAGAAGCTCCCGGCACCGCTCATCACCGGAGCCAGCAACCTCGCCCGCACCGTCATCGGCGCGGACACCGTCCCCCGCTGGACCGACGACCTGCCCGGTGGCGGCAGTAGGCGCGTACCCCGGCCGAACCCGAACGCGCAGGCGGTCTACTTCGCCGCCTGCATCGGCACCATGTTCGGCCCCACCGAGCACTCCCCCGGCGTCACCTCCGCGTTCCTCGCCCTCTGCGACCGCGCCGAGATCCAGATCATGATCCCCGACGACATCGGCAGCATGTGCTGCGGCACGCCCTGGAAATCGAAGGGCCTCACCAGCGGCTACGAGAGCATGCGCGACCGCGTGCTCCCAGCCCTCTGGGAAGCAAGCCGCCACGGCGAGTTGCCGGTCGTGGTCGACGCCGCCTCCTGCACCGAAGGAGTCGAAAAACTCGTCGGCAGCTCCGATGAGCGCTACCCGGGCCTGCGCATCGTCGACGCCGTCGCCTTCACCGACGAATTCATCCTGAACCGGCTCACGGTCACGCAGCGCATCGGCTCGCTCGCCCTGCACCCGACCTGCTCCTCCACCCACCTCGGGACCAACGATGCACTCAACCGCATCGGCGCCGCCGTCGCCGAAGAGACCGTCGTTCCCGAGGGTTGGGGCTGCTGCGGCTACGCCGGCGACCGAGGCATGCTTCACCCCGAACTCACCGCCTCCGCCACCAAACGGGAGGCCGCCGCCGTCGCCACCCGCGAGTTCGACGCGTACGCATCGACGAACCGCACCTGCGAGCTCGGCCTCACCAAGGCCACCGGACACGAGTACGAGCATCTGCTCGAGGTGCTCGAGCGTGCCACCCGTCCCGTGATCTGACGCGGCCCCGAACCGCCGGCCCATCATCAACCCAAGCGCGGCACGCAACGGCTGATGGGTCGGCCACTGCCATCCAGCACTCCCGATTCGAGCATCGGCTCGATCGCCCCACGAAGGAGCAGAACCATGACCAGAAGAGCAGTCGTCACCGGAGGCATCAGTGGCCTCGGCGCCGCGAGCGCGACCCGACTCGCGGCCGACGGCATCGAGGTCGTCACCGTCGACATCTCCCCCGACGCGGACGTCGTGCTCGACATCACCGACGCGGACGCCGTCACCAAGGCAGCAGCCGCCATCGGTGACGTCGACATCCTGATCAACTGCGCCGGCATCGTTGGCCCGAATAAGCCCCTCTGGGAGGTCACTGACCGCGAATGGGCGGCGGTGTTCGCCGTCAACGTCAACGGCACGTTCAACATGTGCCGCGCCTTCATCCCCGGCATGCGCGAACACGGCTGGGGCCGCATCGTGAACTTCGCCAGCATGGCTGGCAAAGACGGTAACCCCAACCTCTCTGCCTACTCCGCATCGAAAGCGGCCGTCATCGCGCTGACGAAATCCATCGGGAAGGAACTCGCCACCAGCGGTGTCCTCGCCAACACCGTCGCTCCTGCTGTGATCGCGACGCCGATGAATGACACCACCGCGCCGGACGTCCTCGCCCACATAACCAGCCTGATCCCGATGAAGCGCGTCGGACGCCCCGACGAAGTCGCCGAACTCGTCGCCTGGCTCGCCTCCGACAAGCTCAGCTTCTCTACCGGCGCCGTATATGACATCAGCGGCGGTCGCGCCACCTACTGATCGATGACCGACGACTCTCTCATCCACGCACATCCAATCGCCGGCACTTAGCCCTGCACCTTCAGCGAGTGTCCTATCTGGGACCCGACCACGGCCCGTCTCACCTGCGTCGAAATCGAGGCCGGCACCGTACTTGCGGCCAGCTTTTAGGACGGCGCAGTCGGCGCCGTCGAACGGATCCAACTCGGCGAGTAGGTGGGCTGCGCCTTCCCTCGGCCCGGCGACCGCTTCCTCGTCGGGCTAACCCGTCAACTCGCGATCGTCGAAGCCGATCGCACAGTTCGCCGCGGCTCCATTCTGCTCGCTGAGGACCAACGCTCCAACGACGGCAAAATCGACCCGCAGGGTGGTGGTCGTTCGACGTGACTATAGACACCACCGCGGGAGCCGCGGCTCTGCTGGTTCGGCTCGATGATCTGCACTGGTAGGAGCTGCGTGTGGACGACGGCTGCGCTATCGCCGTCGTCCGAAACGGAGCCGTCGAAGCCGCCATCGGCAGGAAGATCGCAGTCGACTAGGCATAGCGGCGGTAGCGCCGCGAAACATGATGAAAACGAATCCGATCGGTCACTCGGTAGGGGAACTTTTTCCGCACCCGTAGTTCGGCTGATGGTCAGCGGAAAGCATCCCCGCCGGGAGCGGCTTGTGGGCTAGCGGTTCCCGACGCGATTCTCGTCTGTTGACGTCGCAAATGGTCCGTACGACAACGATGGCCTTCGTGCGCGGCGTGATCTTCGCGCGGATGTCATCGAGGTCCGGCTGCCAGCCGTTCTCCTCGTCGCAGCGGTAGTGCAGCGCGACCCCGCGGGCGAGGCTCGTCGTCGCCGTCCACAACGGATAGTCGGGCGAGGGGATCAGCATCTCGTCACCGTCGTCGAGCAGAACGTGCAACATCATCGTGATCTGCTCCGAGACCCCGTTGCCCGGCAACACCCACGCCGGATCCACCTCCGGGAAACCGGGCACCTCCTCGTACCGGTACGAGACGGCGCGACGCGCCGTGAGGATGCCTGGCTGTCCCTGTAGCCGTGAGCCTGCGGCATCGCCGCGATCATGTCGCGCATGATCTGCTTCGGTGCCTCGAAATCGAACGCTGCGTGGTTGCCGATGTTCAGCTTCAGGATTCGATGACCGTCCGCCTCCAGCTGCGACGCCTCCACGAGGGCACGGCCCGGATCTCGTAGAGGACGTTCCTCAGCTTGGAGGACTGCTCCAGGATGCGCCGATCGGTCATCGCTCCAGGCTAACCATCGCGACCGCTGCCGCCGACACAATCCTCGCAGCACCGCCGCCGCGTCGATCTTGTATTGACATGGGCACAGCCGGACCACAGAACGGAGCTAGACCGATCTAGTTCCGGATCTGTCGACACCGTCGTCCTCAGGAGAAACCATGCCCGCCCTCGCCCCCATCCGCCTCGGTCTGATCGGTTCCGGTTGGATAGGTGCCTTCCGCGCCGAGACCATTGCCCGCCGCATCCACGGCGTGGAGCTCGCCGCCGTCGCGGATCCGGCGCCCGGCGCGGCCGCGCGCGTCGCCGCTCCTCTGGGCGTGGCGATCACCTACACGGACGCGGCCGAGCTGTTCCCGGATGACTCGATCGACGGCGTGGTGATCTCTTCCCCCGCGTTCACGCACACGAACCTCGTCGTCGCCGCCGCCGCCGCGGCCGGGGTGCCGCGGCAGGTGGGCTTCAGCCGTCGCTTCGGCACCGACTTCGCCGCCGCGCACCGCGTCGTCACCACGGGCGGCATCGGATCCGTGCAGCTGCTACGCTCTCTGACCCGCGACCCCGGCCTCGCGAACCCGGAGCGGGTAAAGCCGTGGACCATCTTCTACGAGACTCTGATCCACGACTTCGACATACCCGTTCGGTTCACGTCGACGATCGCCCGCAGTTTGCGCCCAGCTTTAGCTCATGTCGGTTTCGCCTCGTCGCCCTTGCTCGTGTCACCGACTCGCCTCTCAGCCTGGAGGTCGGAAGCGAACATCCCGTTCGGTGGTGGTTGGTAGGGCAGAGATTCGCCGGGCCGGTTCTCGTCTGAAGACGTTGCGAATGGTCCGTCGATCGCCAGCAGCACGCCCATGTGCACATCGAGGTGGTTGATCATCCACGCGCTGAGTTCACCCGGATTCTTTCGTGCTTCCTCCCACATGCGCCATTGTGATTCGAGGCGAAGCATTGCCTCGACGCTGTTCCACCATTCGGCGGCCCAACGCGACCCGCCGCTCTGTCCTTTTGCTGTGACGCGGCGGCGGTAGATGGGGAGTAAGAACTTTCGGACCCATTCATCGGTCGAGCCGTAGAAGGTTGTCCGCTCCTCGTCGAGGTGGCCGGAACCAGGCTCCGCCTCAGTCGATCCCGGCGGTGGTGCCTGGACGAGAGCGGCGGATGCTCTCTCGTCCACGTCGAAAAGATCGTCGTCGCCCATCACTCGGCTCGCGCCGCCGCCTCCCGATCGATCTCATCGCCGGAGGCTCCTTCGCGGGTGCGCGTGTCTACCGATGCCGGTTCGCTGGTCGCGTCATGGGCCGTGATGGAGGCGTTGATTGCGGTGACCTGTTCTTTCGGGCCTTCATACCAGGGGACGGTGTCGACGAGCGCGGCTCTGGCGCCGGAGGAGAGCATGATCGCGCGTCCGCGGCTCATGCTGGTGAGGTCGGCGACTTCGAGGATCTTCTCGCGACGTAGTGCGGAGGTGGTGGAGCGGACGCCCTTGTTCCAGCTGGAGGAGGTGGTTTCCTTGTCATAGGTTCCGATGAGGTCGGAGAGGGTGCGTAGGAATTCGTCTTCGGCTACTCCCCCGGCGTAGAGCTTCACGTTCGCTGCGGACCAGAGCTTCAGCATTCCTTCTTTGCCGAAGACGCCGACGCCTTGGGACCAGGATTGGAACACGGCCATGATCGGGATGCCGCGGGAGCCGTAGTGCGAGTACAGGTCCGGGAGGTCTTTCCACCGGCACACGTTAGCGGCCTCATCGAGCACGCCCAGCAGCGGCGTCGCGAGCCGGCCGCCGCGCGAGCGCGCCGCGTGCTCCTCGGCAGCCTCGATCGTCGCCGCGGTCAGCGCGGTCACGAGTGGCCCGGCGGTTCCGGCGCCTTCTTTTGAGAGCGAATACAGCGTCTCGGTGGACGTAACGAACGTCTCCGGCACGAACTGCGGTCGGGTGTCGCTCGGGCGTGCGTTGACCCAGTCGGCGGTGGCGGCGCTTTTGAGGCAGATGGCCATGCCTTGGGCGGTGGAGTAGATGCCGTCGCGGGCTTTTTCGGCGGTGTTCATGATGCCGCGGACGGCGCGGGCGTTGCTGGGGTAGCCGTTGTCGAAGAGAAGCTCGACGGGGGTTTCATCTTCGACGGAGGTCAGCCAGAGCAGCACTTCGCTGATCGGACGTTGTCCGACGGCGGCGGCGAGCAGCAGGTCCGACAGCAATTCCTGCCCTTTGCCGTCGAAGTAGGCATCAGTCTTCGCGTTGAGGGCGCGGGTGCCGGAGGCGAAGTGGGTCGCGAGTTTCGCGGCTTTGGTGTCGTCGGTGACGTAGGTGAGGGGGTTCCACCACCAGGTCGCGTCTTCGAACGCGACGCGTTGCGGGTCGAACACCCAGACGCGGCCTTTCTCGGCGCGGACGTCGCGGGTGGCGTCGAGGACGTCGCGTTTGTTGGAGGTGGTGACGACAGCTCCGGGTGCGGCCATGATCGCGGGGATGACGAGGGAGGTGGATTTGCCGACGCGGGGTCCGGCGATGAGGAGCATCATGTCCTCGAAGGAGGCGTAGAGCATCTGCTTTCCCAGGTGCAGCCGCCCGACGGGGACGCCGGGGTTGCCGGTGACGCCGAGGCGGGCGGACTTCTGTAGTGCCTGCTTGTGGAGCATGGGTGTGAGGTCGCGTTGGGTGGCCATGTAGCGGGCGGCGTGGTCCACGCTCGAGCGGCTTTTCCGCCCGAGCGAGCGCAACCACACCACCCACAACGCGACGACCGCGAGGGCGCCGACCGCACCCAGCGCGATCCCCGTCGCGGCGGCTGACCAGGTGACGGTGCCGCGGGCGAGGCCGGAGAGGATCTCGAAAGGATCCGAGGGCAGGCCCTCGTTGACGCCGTCGAGCTTGGAGCCGACGGCGACGGCGATCCAGACGATGCCGATTGCGGCGATCGCGGCGAGAGTGCCGCCGAGCATGAGGCCGTCGTTGTTGGCTTTGCCGGGTTCGCGGCGCCGGTTGTTCGCTGTGGCGCTCACGGCAGGATCTCCACGTTCACGGGGTCGGTGGGCAGGGGTTCTGCGGCGCGGCCGGCGCGGGAGGTGGTGTGCCAGAGCTTGTTGGTGTCGTTGACCTCCTTCTCGGCAGCAGTGAGTTCGACGCGGACGGGGATGCCGGGTCGGCCGCCGACCTTGATGAGGAAGCGGCCGCGGCCGGGCGGCTCGGATTCATGACCCGAGACCGGATCCCACGCGGGCGGGTCCTGCCACGAGGTGAGCATCGCCTGTTCCGCGGTCGACATCGGCACGGCCGAAGTCAGCAGCGGCATCTCGGCGCCAGGCAGGCCGCCGCAGATGACCATGCCGGAGCGTTCAACGAACCCTTTCGCTTTCATCTGGTCTTCGGGTGAGGCGAGGGCGAGGAGGTCGGACATGGTGTGGGAGATCATGGCCAGCCCGACGCCGCGGGCGCGGTTGAGGCGGGTGAGCGCGTCGACGCGGTCGACCATCCCGCGGCCGGCGCGGAGGGCTCGCCAAAGTTCGTCGAGGATGACGAAGTAGTGCCGTTGCGGCTCCAAGCCCGCGTCGGCAAGGGCGGCGGCGACGTTCACGGTCCCGAAACCGGCGGACCAGCAGGCGAGCAGGATCGCCGCCTGCAGGTCGCCTTCGGAGTCGTCGATGGAGGACACGTCGTAGACAACGGGCCGGTCGCGGCGCATCGGGGTGGTGGTCTGCTTGGAGAACACCTCGCCGAGGCGGCCGCCCGTGGTCAGGCCGATGAGGGAGGCTTCGAGGTTTTCGGTGATCTCCTTGTACCGCGCGAGGTCGCCGCGGTCGAGGGCGACCTGTCGGATCTCGTCGGGTGCTTGCTGGATGACGGCGAGGAGGTCGGCAAGGACGGGGATGCCATCGTGGTGCTCGTCCAGGTACTTCAGCGCCCGGTCGATAATCGTCTCCTCCCGATCCGTTGGCGGTTCGGACCGCAGGATCGTCAGGAGTGCGGCGATCATCGTGTGTCGGCGGCCGTGCGCGTCGGCGAGGACCTGGTGCGCGAGGCGCTGCACTTTTGCCGCCTGCTTGCGCAGCCGGTTCGCTTCTGCGGTCATCGCGGCCGCGTTCTCTGACGCGTCGAGCTCGTCGGCGCGTCGCGCGAGCTCGGTGGCGCGGGTGAGTGAGTGGTCGGCTTCGGTGAGGAGGCGGTGGGCGGCTTCGGAGGCTTCGCCGGGGTCGAGGATGTTGAGGTAGCCGCGGCCGCGTCCCAGGGGGATGACTTGTCCGTCGAGGGCTTGGATGAGGTCGACGTAGTCCGGTTTCAGGTCGCCGAGCACGAGGGGGATGGTGCCGTAGCCGGCGAGTCCTGCGGCCATGCGGCGGGTGAGGGAGGACTTGCCCAGGCCGGGTTTGCCGAGGACGAACATGGAGGGGTTGGAGATGAGGTTCGCGCGCTGGAACCAGGAGATCGGGTCGCAGCACACGGATGCACCGGTGGAGAGGTTCTTCCCGAGCGGGACTCCGATCATGGGTGTGCCGGTGCCGACGGAGAACGGGTAGAGCCCGCACACCTGCACCGTTGTGCCGCGGAACTCGTCCGCCGCGACGACGTTGACCGCTTCCCCTCCCCCACGGCCCAGCCAGCCGCGGACGCTCGGCCGCAACGGCCGCTTCGTGCCCGAGGCGCGCCTGCTTGAAGTGCCGCCACCGTGCGGGATCGGCTTCGCCCGGCCGCCGCGGCCGCGCTTGGGCTGGCCGCGCGTCAGCGAAACCGCACCCACCCCGGGCGGCTGCGCGTCCGGTGCGGACTGGACCTCGCGGCGGTGTCGCAGGTGCATCGCGCGCTCCTGACTCACCTCGTACTCTCGCTCTGCCCGGCGTTCGTCCCGTTGCACCTGACCGTGCTCTCCCAAGGAGTCCCGCGCTGCCGGGTCCGCCGGGAGCTGCTGCTCGGGAGGATCGTCCAGCAGAGCAGCGACGATCAGCGCTGTTCCCGCCGTCAGCCCACCGTCCACGATCGCGGCAGCCAGGACCTCTTCGTGTGTGTTGTCGGTCACAGCGATTCCCTTACTTCGGTCGGTAGGCGCAGGTGTCGTGGGAGCACGAGTCCTAGCGGTAGTCCGGCGGCGAAGACGGTGTCTTGGGATCCGAACGCCGGCCGGACACGCAGCCGGGCCGCGGCGGTCAATGAATCGATCGCCGCCCGCGCATCCGCCTCGTGTGCCGTATCGGTGGTGGTCGCAGTGACGATCAGCCCGAAGTTCAACAGGCCTGCACCGGAGGCTTCCTCGGCGGCGGTCGCTTGCGCGGAACGGGTGGACAGGGTCGAGCGGGCCGTCGGTTTCGTCGACGCCGAGCTGTTGAACTGGGCCGCGTTCAGGTCCGCTTCCACGATCGCCGCAGCCCGTGCCGGATCGATGGGCCGGTACAGCAGGGTGACGCGCTTGCGGGCGACGTCCCGGTGCGGAGCCAGCAGGCGAGCGAGGATCCCCGACTGCACCACCCCACGCGGCGGGGAGGTCATCGTCCACGACGTCGACACGGCCCCGTCATGCCGGTACGAATCCCAGCGCGCATCCGCGGCCGCAGGTCCCACGTCCGTCCACGACAGTTCCGGCACGTCGCCGGCGGCGCGTGCTTCATCGATCAGGATGGCGGCGGCGGGGTCGTAGGCGACGCGGATCACTTCACACAGTTCCTGCGCATCGAGGGGGCGTGCAGCGCCGGCGCCGGTCGCCGCGAGGCTCGAGGTCAGTCCGGGCAAGCGGGCAGCGAGGTCGGTGGCGACTTCCTTCGCGTTGCGGCGTTTCCCGCCGATGCGGGAGAGGGAGGAGAAGGTGATGGCGATGTAGGCGCGGATCGTGGCGGATCCGACGGGGTAGCTGTTCACGACCTCTGCGAGCATCGCGCGGGCGAAGGCCGGCGCGTCCGGGTCCATCGATCCCTCGACTTCCGAGCGCAGGCGGGTGCCGGTGTCGGGTGCGGTTTCGATGGTGACGGAGGCGGCTTCGATGCCGGGTTCATCGCCAAGATTGGCGAGCCAGATGCCGTACTCGGCGACTTGGTTGTTGACCTGTTCCTGATCCACGAGGGCAGCGCCGTCGGGCTCGGTCGCGATGACGAGCGTGTAATGCTTCGTCGCCGGGGTGTGCACGAGCGCGAACCGGCGCCCGTGGGAGTCCTCGTGCTCGGTCAGCTGCGAGCCGGAGGCGAGGCCGGGGAGTTGGAAGGTGCCCCACTTCGCACGTCCCGTGGGCCCGGAGCGGTACAGGTTGGCTCCCTTGGCTTTCGTGCGGATCCAGTTCACGCGATTGACGCTCCTTCCCAGGGCCGATTGGCCGTGCTTGTCCTTCACCGACACCGTCAACAGCACCCCGCCGAACACGGCCGCGACGATCAGTGCGGCGCCAAGGCCGGAGAACATCGACGCGATGATCGATGACAGGATCCCGACGAACAGCACCCCGGTCGCGAGCTGCCCGAGCCCGCCCAGCCCTGCCGTCTGCGGGCGGCGCCAGTTGCCGTATGTGCGCGGCGCCTCGGCACTGCGCGCGGGGGCGTTCGTGGTGGTCGTCATGAGTTCCCGTTCTCGTTGCTGCCGGTGGCGTCATCGGTGGCGGCCTTGACCGCGCCGGCTGCGTGCTTCGCGCCTTCGGCGACCTTCCCGGCCACGGCGACACCGATCCCGATCGGACCACCCGCCGCCGCGGCCGCACCGCCCCCGGCGGCCGCTGCACCGCCACCCGCCGCTGCAGCGCCTCCTCCAGCGCTCGCGCTCCCTGCCGCGGCAGGTCCCGCAGCGCCGGCACCGGAGGGTGTCGGGGTGGCTGCGGGTGAGCCCGTGCTGCCGGGCGATGCGTTACTGCCAGTCGGCGCGGACCCGAACCCGCCGCCGCCTCCCCCGCTCCCATGGCCGTCGGAGCCGCCCCCGTTGTTGCTGGCGCGGATCGCGCCCGACGCGATCTCGCCCGCGGCCGCGACCCCGGCCGCGCCCAGCAGCAGGCCCGCGCCGCCACCGCCACCACCGACGGAGGCGACCGCGGGCACGAGGAAGCGCATCAGCGCGGGCATCGCGATGAGGGCGATGAGCATAAGGGCAAGGCCCGTGACGATCTGGAAGAGGCCGGTGCCGTCGGATTTGAACAGGTCGGTACCGGTCATCCGGAACGCGATCGCGTACACGATCGCCGCGGCGGGCTTGTAGAGGAGGAACGCGAGCGTCCACGCCATCGCCTTCTTGAACCATTGCTGCCCGATCTCCGTGTTCGTGGCGGCCGCGGCGATGGGGAAGATGCCGGCGAGGACGACGAGCATCGCGCCGCGGAAGATCATCAGCGCGACCTGGATGTAGGTCATCAAAACAGCGAGCATCCCGAGGAAGAACAGGCCGATCAGCCCGATCGGGGACACGGCGGTGAGGTTGATCATCGCGAACACGTTCGTGCCGAAGCAGTTCGATTCGCCGTTGGTGACGTCGCAGTCGGTCGAGTTGTTCAGGATCCACACCGAGAACGCATCCCCCGCCTGCGTCGCCAACCGGATCACGACCAGGCCGGCGCCGGCGACGGCAATCAGGGTCAGGACCGAGCGGGCCAGGGTGCGCAGTTCCATCGCGCGCTGCGTCCACACCATCCGGGCGGCGGCGACGAGGATCGACAGGATCGCCAGGCCGCCCGCGTACCACTCGAGCTGTCCCTGCACCCAGCCGACGACCGAGGAGGACTCGTTCAGGTGCATCGCCAACGGTAGGAACCCGGTGACCAGCGCGGACGCGGACGAGAGCAGCATGACGGCGAGGAGGATGACGCCGATGCGGCCCAGGTGTGCTTCGCCGTCGCCGTGGCGTCGGCGGGAGGCCATCATCACGCCGGCGATGATCAGCGACATGACCGCAAGTCCTGCGGAGACCCAGGTGACGTAGCCGAGGATCGTCTCGAACGCGGACGGCAGTGGCGGGGTGCCGCCGCCGTTCACGCCGCCGCCGCGGTCAACGACGGTGACTGGGGAGGGCACGTTGACCCAGAGGGTGCCGAGGGAGACGACGGCTTTGCCGTAGCCCTCGAGGATGTTGTTCACGAACTGCTGCAGCGCGTCGTTCGTGGCGGCGGAGACGACGTCGCCGACGCCTTCACCGATGGTGCAGAAGAGATCCAGAGGTGGGCAACCCGCGTCGGGGGTTGTGGTCATCAGATGCCACTCCAAGGTATGTAGCCGCCGAGGGACTCCAGCGGCGAGGCGGAGAATCGGGGCTGTCCGTTGTCGGCGACCTCGACCTTCCAGTCGCCCTCCACCCAGGCGAGGGCGATGGGGTAGCTCACGAGGGCGCCGCCGCTGGAGGTGACGCTCCACGCAAGATCAATGACCGCCTCATCCGCCGTGTAAGCGGTGACGGTGTAGCCAGCGAGCTGCAGCCGCGACGAGGAGATCGGGGCGTCGGGGTCGGTGTTCGCGATCGCGGCGTCGCGGCCGACACCGGGAGCGACCATCTCGCTCACGCGCGACGCGGTACGGGCGTCGGACGACATAGCGACGAAGCTGATTGCGGAGAACAGCGCACCCTCAGCGGTGTGCGCGAAACACGACCGGAAACCATCGTCATCCACCACCCCGGGACCAGCTGTCGCAGAGCTCGGCACCGCGACCGTCCCCGCGATCGTCCAGTCCGCGGACGGCGGGGACGCCAGCGAGCTGGTCTCCTCATATCCGGCCAGATCGCAGATGCTGCCAGCAGCCGCGTCCGAGTCCGTCGAGGCGGGCGTCGAGGGCGTTGCGGTGGCGGCGGGCGTGTCCTGCCCGCCGCCACCCAGGGACGTCACCGCGATCAGGATCGCCACCAGCACGAGAACGCCGATGATGACGGCTCCGAGGATGAATCCTCTGCTGGTGAACGGGGTGCGGTTCTCCGTGTCGCGCATGACGTTGTCCTTTCAATCGAGGGAACGGGTCGACTCCCCTGCGGCGCTAGGCGCCCATGAGGAAGCCGACGATGGTGAACGCGGCGGACACGATGATCACGCCGACGAGGAGGCGGCCGAGCCAGCCGCCGATCTCGCCGCCTTCGCCGCGGCGGGCGGAGACGGTCATGGTGACGCCGAGGATGATCAGGCCCACCACGGCAACGCCCAGGCCGACCCATTTGGCCCAGCCCATGACGGTGGTGAACGCTTCGAATCCGGGCGGCATCCCGCCCGGGCCCGGGTCGGGGACGACGCCGGGAAGTACGCTGCCTACCGAGGCCGCGGTGGTGATGATGTCGTTGGCTGCAACCAGAAGAGACATCGGTTCTCCGTTTCTGTTTTCGGGGGTCACCACCGCGGTCGCGGGGTGAAGACTGTGCACCGGCTGGGTCAGCCGGTGGTAAGGGGCCCGTCGGCGTAAGCGACGTCGAAATGCAGATGGTTCGGTTCGTCCTCGAACTGCGTGATGTGCGTGTAGCTCGTCGAGCGGCACTGGATCTGACCGGCGCGCGATCCCGCGGGCACCTGCGGATCGAGGACGGTCAGTAGCTGCAGCGCGTTGGTGTCGCAGCCGGTCGTTGCGGTGCCGGCGAAGCTGTAGAAGTCGACGGCCTTGCCGCCGCCGTCTCTCCAGTGCGATGACCCGGTCCCGGCACCCAGAAGCGACCCTGTGCATTGTCGGTTCAGGTCGGAGACGCCGACCTTGCCGAAGGTGTTCACCGCGATCGTGATGACCTGCAGGATGCGGACATCGATCGCGCAGTTCTCCCGTGGAGCACCCGCGGCCATGTCTCGGATCTGCTGCGCGTAACGGTCCGCAAGCAGGGTCAGGTCACCACGATCCATCGCCGCCACCAGGCCCGTCGCGAGGGCCTGCGCGTCGCCCGACACTGCAACGCACCCGGTGACGGGAATTCCCGCTGCCGGCGTGATCGTCGCGCCCGGGGTCGGGGTGGTCGCGGCGCTTGAGGTGAGACCGCTGAGGTAGGCCATGATCGCCACCGCGTCGGCACGGTACTTCGTGTAGTGGTTCGGGTCGGCGTTGCGCTGCACCTTATTGATCGCGAGACTCGGCTCCATCGCCTCCCACCCGTCGACGGTCTCGAGGCGATCGAAGAACAAGATGGCCGACGTCGTCGGATCCATGCGCTGCTCGACCGTGCCCCAGCTTGACTGCTGCTGGAACAGACCGATCGAGTCGGCAACGGTCCCGTCCGGATTGATCGCGCCATCGCCGTAGCCGATGTTGCGCAGGGAGGATTCGCCGATCGCCGCCTGCACACCCAGCGCCTGCGCGGCCGCCGGCATCCCCTTCGCTGTCGCCGCGTTAGAGATCAGCGCGGCGTTCACCAGCTGCTCCCGCCCGTATGCGCCCACCTGCGCATCCGTGGGGATCGCCGCGACGTCGATCTGGCCCGCGACGCTCGGCGCACACGCTGCCGCGGCCGAGCCGCCAAAGAACAGCACCCACAGCAGCATCGCGATCGCCAACACCGGCACCAGGACAACGACAAGCACACCCACTCCCCCCTTCTCCACGCTCTACTCCGACGTCAGGGGCGTGATCTGCTCCACCGCCCAGGCAGCAGCCTCGGAGGAGCGGTGGACATAGACGGAGTACTCCCCCGCGTCTGTGGGCACGAGGATCCGCATCGTGAACGCATCGTCCCCGTCACGCACGACCGCGTCGCCGGTGACTGTCGTACACGGCACGTTCGCCGGATCGACCGTTTCGTAAGCGACGGCCGCGGACTGACTCAGGAACGGGTACAGGTCGTCGATCCACGACTCGTAGCCAAGCGTGGGGCGGCAGAACGCATCCATCGTCGCGAGCGCTATGGCCGTCGTTTCGGCACCCGCCGTCGGATCGGCCGCCGGCTCTACGTCCGTCATCGGTGTAGACGGGCTCGAGGAGCCTGGGGTTGCACCAGGAGTCTCCGAAGTTGGCTCCGGATCGGACCAGCTCGATGGCACGGCGATGGCGCACCCAGAGATGATGAGCAGCCCGGCGACGCCGAGGATGCAAGGCGTCAGAACGCGTCTGATCCGTATCTTTGTCCCCGCCATGGCTCCATTCTGTACCGAAATGAGTATGAACTACAACTCACTTCGGTTACCTAAGTGAGGCTAACGCGCCTTTGGTAGGTTTTCCATGTGGGTAGACGGCCAGCATCGACATCGACGGCGTTCTCGCGCCGTGTGGTGCGAGCGATTGAGCAGCTTCGCGACCAGCGCCGGCTGTCGAACACCGAGCTCATCCGTGCGGCGGAGTTCTCAGCGAACTACTTCTATATCCGGCTTCGCGGTGAGGCGCCGTTCAACACGAACGACATCGAAAAGCTCGCCAACGCTCTGAACGTCGAGCCTTACGAGCTTCTTCGCCTGGCCCAATCCGACGATCTTGTGGCAGACGACGAATCCGACTGGACCGAACGCTTGGATGGGCCAGAGCTCGCTCGACGCCTGACGTTCCTCGCAGCAGCTCCCACCAGCAGCGACGCCCGCGCGTTCAAGGTCGACGAGCTCGTCGCCTACGTGCAGGAGCGCTCCCTCGACTTCACCGCAGAGACCTGGACATCACTCCTCACGCAGGCTGGAACAGTCCGCCTTGGACTGCGCCTCTTGGACGCCATCGCCGAGTATTTCGATGTTGAGCCGCCCTATCTGCGCTCGACGCGAGACGCGGAACTCGCCGAACGCGTTGAAGCCGAAGTAGACCTCGACAGAGCGCTGATGGAGACTGGCGCTACCTCCGTGAGCGCTCGTGCCCTCGGCGGAACCTCCGTGAAGCAGCTGCAGGCTATCGCCAGAGCCATCAGATCGATCGAAACGGAATCGAGGGAAGGGGGCTCGTCAGCATGACCGACGACAACTCGAATGCGAAGAGAATCTGGGTCGAGCGCGATGAGATCGTTGCTCGTGCGACTCAGACCTTCGTACAGAACGATCTTGCTGCGGACCGTAGCCTCCCGGCTCTCGTCGATCATGTTTCGGCTCTGCACGGGAAGCCGATCGATATCAGTGCCACCACAGACGAGGACTGGGACACCCTGACGGCGCTCTGGGTCGACTACCCGAACCAAGCGAAGATTTACTACCGGTCGACGGACACTGAGCTGTATCGCACGCACTGCATCCTGCACGAGCTCGCGCACATCGCTCTGCAGCACCCGGGATGCAACGTACTCCCGGAGAAGAAGGACCTCACTGGGTATCACGGCGCCGGGGTGGTCCGCGGCCGATTCCTCGAGACCAGTCCTCAGACCGTTCCGAACGTCGCAGTCAGTGAACGCGAGGTCATGGAGGGCGAGGCGGAGCATCTAGCCCATCTGCTGTCCAGCACGTTGTTCCGGCCGCGCTTCCGCGAGGACGAGGACGTCTTCGGGTAGATGCTGATCCTCGAATTATCTGCGCTTGCAGTTTTCGGCATCATCACCCTCGTCCGACTCCCCAGCGCGATCGTCAACCCGCAGTCGCGGCTCTCATGGGCCGCGACCTTCGTAGGGACGCTCGCCTTCACTGCTCGAGCGTTTCCCTCTCTAGACCGTTTTGTCGGCGGGACCAACTACATCAGCCTCATCCAGAACGTATGCGCGGTCACGGCGTTCTGGCTCCTGACGCAGGCCGCCTTGGCGCAGAACGGGCGTCGGCCGCGTCGATGGTGGCTCCTCCCGCTGTTCCTCGTCGCGTTCACGGTTCCGTTCGTTTTCACCGACCGTGGATCCACCTCCGACAGCTTCATCGTTGATCACATCACGCAGACGGGAACGTGGCTCTACGCTTCCATCTACATGGCGGTGTTCGGTTCCATCGCCCTCTCGCTGGTGGTCGGTCTGCGTCGCCGGCAGCCCCGCTCCTATCGGTTTTTCTTGGTCGGATGCATCCTGGTCATTGCTGCGTGCGTCGACGAGATCGTCTCGCTCGCACTCGACCATTTTCAGTACGCGGACCTTCTCTTGCGAGACGTCCTTCGGAACGTCTTCGACGCGCTGTTCTACCCGGGTGCGATTCTCGTGATCCTCGGTGTGGCGTCGTTCACCTTCACGCGCTTCGCGCGGGATCGTCGGCTGTTGCGACACAAGCGTGACCTTCAGGCCATTTGTGTGCGTCGAGGAATCACGCCTCGCAGGACGCCCGTCATGCACAACAGGCGCGAACTCATCCTCGACGTCTACAACCACGTCATCGCGATCCGGGACTACGAGAACGTCACGCAGAAGATCGGTGAGCCAGAGGCCGCCAAGATCAGGTCTGCGGAGAACGTCGTGATGCAGTACTTGACCAGCGCCCACCACGATCCGAAGCCGAGGTCGATCCCCTGGCCTCGGCAGAGGAGGAGAGCATCATGAGAGCCGGAACGATCGCCATCGCTGCCACGATCGGCGCAGCTGCTGTCACCACCCTGGCGGGCGTCGCCCTGGGGCGCCGAGTCGTCATGCCGGGTCGACCGAAGTACGTCCGCGTCGTGGCCGTCACTGCTGATGAGCTGACGCTGGAATCGAACCCGGACACACGTCATGCCGGTGAGTTCGGCGTGTGGTTCAACGATGACCACGGACATGCGCGAATCGGCGAGGTTGTGAGTCAAGACGCGCAGGCGAAGACCGTCACACGGAAAATCCTGGCAGTCACGGGTGGCGACTTACGATCGGCCGCCATGGTTCGCTGGAGCGGTCACGTGTTTGCGCGGCCGACTGACTTGCATCCTGCAGCCCGTGAGGTCGACATGCCGGTTGAGGGCGGCGTGGCGCCCGCTTGGGTCATCCCGTCGACGTCAGAAGAGCAACAGGCCACCTGGG
This sequence comes from Microbacteriaceae bacterium VKM Ac-2855, assembly GCA_013204985.1. Classification (GTDB taxonomy): domain Bacteria; phylum Actinomycetota; class Actinomycetes; order Actinomycetales; family Microbacteriaceae; genus Rathayibacter. The sequence goes on along the minus strand of JABMLG010000001.1, from coordinate 420,181 downwards.
CGATCCACGTTCACGGAATCCGCACGACGCGTATCACTGCGCTCCGATCCGTCCCCGCGGCTCAGTTGCTGGGCTACACCTCTCTCGTCCCGTCCTTCCGAGGTGATGGTGAAGGGCCGCAGACCCAACGCAACGCCTCCACTCTCGGGCAGACAGAGTGGCGTGACATCGACTCCGCGATCGGTTACGCGATCGAGCACGGTGCAGAGAAGGTCGTACTGTTCGGGTGGTCCATGGGCGCAAGTGTCGTGCTGCTCTCCGCGGAGAGGGCGGTGCATCGGGCGGCGGTTGCAGCGCTTGTGCTGATCTCCCCCGTGACCGAATGGCGAACCGCCATTCGCGCGGGTGCGGCCCGTGCGCATCTTCCTCAAGCACTCGGCTCACTTGCCGCGCTGTTCCTGTCGTGGGCGCCACTGAGTCGCTTGACCGGCCTGCCGGCACCGATCGATTTCAACACGCTCGACTGGACCATTCACCGCCGACTGAACACCCCCACTCTGGTCATTCACTCCGACGGCGACACCGAGATCCCCCTTTCGCTGACGCAGCGTTTCGCCGCCGCGCACCCGTCCAGGGTTGACCTCGTCGAGATACCTAATGCGGCTCACGCTTGGGAGTTCAATGTGGCTCCGGATCGGTTCAATGGCGCGATCACCGAGTGGCTGAGTGCGCGGGAAACTGCTGCAAGATGACTGGCGGCCGTGCTGTATCCGCCGCTCCGGATGCACCGTGCGTCATCTTCGACGGCCCGCGAGATTGGTTCTAAACCTAAGTCGGTAGTTTGGTAACCTCATTTCGGTAGAACTATCGCGACCGGACGGCCGTCGTCCAGCGACGGTCCGACCGTCAGGAGGACCATGATCAGCGACACGCCGCCCCAGCTTCCATTAAGGGTGTCGTTAACGCGCCACCATGGGCGCATGGTTCAGGGCAGCAACGCAGGCATCAAGCGCAACCGCCGTCCCACGGGGACCAAAGCGCACGCACGCAAACTCTTCTTCGATCCAGCCACGGACGCCGAACTGACGGCCGCGTGCGAGGCCTCAGGCAAGGTATCCCGCTCCCTCTACCTCGAACTTCTGCTCGCGCAGATCAAGTCGGAGCACGGCCAACTGCCCGTGCTCTCCCCCGAACTCGACGGTACGGAGGTACCCAAGACGACAGCCGCATAAACGAAAGAGCCCGCCGCTTGCGCGACGGGCCCTAGAAGATTCGTAGCTCAGATCTCACCCGGCGACCAAACCTCGAGATCAGAGCTAATCAAGTCACCAGCCCTCACGGGAGGCTTCTCTATGCCCGCTAGCGTAGCGCATCGCGCGCAAAACGCACCTCAGCGCGCCCAAATTGCCGAGGCGTGGTCACTGACGCGTCGGCTTTGTCCGCGCCCTGCGGTGCGCGTCATGGTCCGCGAGGCCGATGGCGGGCTCTTCGAGAACGCCTATCCTCGGTTCTTCCCCGTTGGGCCCCAGGAACCCTCCACGCCGTGGGCGATGCCTCTTGCAGACGAGTCCGGCTCGTTCCGACTTCTGTGCTTCGACTTCGACGGCAAGGAGAAGGACGGCCAGGAGGCCGTCGAGCGAGCAGTTGACGACTGCTCCGCACTCGTCGACGTCCTGCGGATCTGCGGGATCGACCACGTGGTGTGCTCGTCCTCGGCGAGTGGTGGTCGCCACATTTGGGTGTCACTCCCCTTCGGAGTCCCGGCGGAGACCGTCGGGGCGATGGCGATCGCCGCTCGCGCAAACTTCCGATCGCTCGACCACGGCATGCTGTTGAACCCTCGCCAGGGAGCAGCGCGGCCCCCGCTCTCCCCTCACCGCGACGGCAGCTCCTCAACCGTCATCCAGGGCAACCTCGAGCAGCTGCTCAACTCAACGGTGTCCGCCGGCGACATCGACCGGCTCAGCGACGAGCTACACCGCCGAAAGCCGGCTCTGAGAGTCGAGCATTCGCAGCCGTCCGGCGGGGTCGATGCCTCTCACCAGGTTCACAAAGCGCTTTCTTCCTGGGGCGAGAACCACATGGGAACGATCGACGGCGGGAGCAACCCGTCCTGGACCGGGTTCATGTGCCTGCTCGCCGCAGCGTCCGCCGGATGGACCTACGTCGACGTGCAACAAGCGGCGCGAGTTGCTCCTGGAATGGAGCACTACCGAACGAAGAACACGGGGCGAGGGGACCGGCGCGCACGGAGCGCCCACGAAGCTGCCGAGCGGCTGGAACGGCAGTGGGAGAAGGCCCAGCAGTATGCAGCGCTTCACGCGGTCCTGCCGCCGGTGTCTGCCTCCCCTCGCGATCCGGCGGACCTCGTCGAACTGAGCGCCCTCGTTGCGGCCGTACGCGATCTTCTTGACCGTTTCCGCGTGTCTCCCGGCCGTTGGGGTCGCACCGAGCGCGCGATCAGCGAGCGCTCCATCATGACTGCCCTGGCGTATCTCACGCTTCACACCGGGAAGCGTTCGGTAGCGGCGTCCATCCGTGATCTCGCTCTGCTGACGGGCCTGGGACGCACCACTGCAGCTGATGCGCTCAAGGGGCTCCGCGCTGCCGGCTACGTCCATTTGGACATCGCAGCTGATGCTGGGAACGCGAGCCAGTGGAGCTTGCGGAGCGACTTTTCCACAGCTTCAGGAACAGTCCGGTCACAACCACTTAATAACCCCCGCCCCCCCGCAGAGCTCTTCAACGATCGTGCGGTTCTTCTAGAGGCTGTCGAGAACGACCTGGTGGATGCTCGGCACGATCTATTCAGCAGGAAGGGCCTCGGCCATCTTGCTGGCAAGGTGTACAGCCTCCTCCGACAGACTTCCCGCGTCTCTGTTGGGACTGCCGCGAAGGCGCTGGGCGTGACCGCACGGCACATGGGAACGGTTCTGAGTCGTCTCAAGGTTCACCGCCTGATTGTTCGGGACGCCGATGGATGGACGCGTTCGAAACGTGACCTGCGTAACGCAGCTGCTCGCAATCTGGGCATCGAGGGTACCTTGACCGATCGAGCTGCTCGGTACGCCGTTGAACGTGAAGTATGGGCATGGTGGCAAGCGGAGGTTGGACACCGTAGTTCTGAGCCAAGACAACGTCCACGTCGCCCGCATGTTTCGAGCCGGCTTTTGTTTGAAGAGAGTGACGGGTCTGGTGAGAGGGTGTGGCCCCTGTACCCGCGTGACGCTCAAGGTCGAGCCGATCACAGGGAGGCCTACCACTGGGGTCGGACCGGCATGCTGAGACCTGGTTCACTTTGGTGGTCGTCGCGAGCGGCTTAGCGCTCCCCCTGTCTGTGCGAGGGTCTTCTTCTGGCGCCTATTTAGCCCCTTGTCGTAGAGGCCGGTTATTTGCGTAGCAGGCCGGGACGCTCGAGCTTCGCCATTTCGTGCATGCATGCAATACTGCAATCATGCTGGATGTACCGCAAACATGCCTTTGTGCGTCGGTAAATGCATGCATGAAAGCTGTCTGTAATGTAGACTTGCGGACATGCAGACAGTCATGGTGTACAGCGAATCCGGCGGCGTCAGCAAGACGACCACTGCTGTATCGCTCGCGATGATCGCCGCCAGTGAGGGCAAGGCGGTCGTGTTGGTCGATCTGGATCCGAGGGCCGCGAGTACAAAGTGGCTGAACGTCGAACCCTCAGGTGAGGGCCTCCACGTGGGTGCCATCCTCGGCGACGAAGATCCCGAAGGCTGGGCGCAAGACCTCGCGGTCACCAGCGCATGGAACTCAAACCTTCGGGTTATTCCTTCGGCGCGATCGGTGTCGAATCGCGAGGCGGACCGCGCTGACCATGCAGAGATCCGGCTCAAGGTCTCGCTCATCGGGCTAGACGCGGATCTTGTCGTCATCGACTGCCCGAACCGGCAGGGCGGTCCTCTGACGTTGGCGGCACTGAATGCGGCAGACACCGTCGTATATGCAGCGACTCCAAGTGGCGACGGCGTGGACGGCGTAGAGGGAGCGCGGAAGACCATCGAGCAGTTCCGACTCAACAGGACCCGGCTCGGCGCTCCGACAAACCTCGTAGAGGCGGGCATCGTTGTTGGAGGTGTCAAGGAAACGATCATGAGTCGGCCGGCTGTTGCGAGCATCGAGGAACTCAGAGAGACCGGATTGCTTTTGACGCCTCTGGTGCCGGATCGAGCGATCGTTCCTGAGGTTCGGCTCGTGGGGGAGTGGTACGGCAACTATCGAAAAGGTGCGCCCGTTCTTCAGGCGTATACGGAGATCGTTGGAAAGGTGATTCGATGAGCGAGATCCAAGACCGACCAGCGTCTCTGCGTCGGAAGCCCCGTCCGGCAGCTGATGAGAAAGTTGATCCCGTCGACTACCAGCCGGCCGCCGCTACGATTCAGCCGGCTGCAGTCGAGCCGACGCCCGAACCGGCGGTAGAGCAGGGCGAGCCAATTCTCACCGAGCGGTCGGCTCATGTGACACCAGTCGATGCTGCGCCGACGACCGCGCGTCGGGGGCGGCCGAGAGGACGCGAGGTGACAATTCCCTTCTCGACTCGGGTCGCTCAGGACGTGTCGGAACTGATCGATGACACCGTCGCGAGAGAAGGCATCACTCAGCGTTCGGTGATTGAGATGGCAGTTCGTGCGTACTGGGGTTCGCAACTTCAGGGCTGACCGCTCCGCACACGCCCAGGCGAGTGCGTCTGATCAGGCATTTTATTCGAATGTCGGAGCACTCGCGTAACCTCTTGCTCGAACAGAATTGTGAGCGCAGGAGGTGGACGCAGGGTGCCATTGACGATCGTCGACCGCATCGCGCCGTTGACCGAACATCCGACCCGGGTGCTCGTGCTGGTGCCTTCGGAAGCCGTCCACGCCGGATTCCCCTCGCCGGCGCAGGATTACTACGACGGACCGCTCGACCTAAATACGCACCTGATCAAGGACCGCACATCTACCTTTGTGCTGCGTGTCGCCGGTGACTCGATGATCGGTGCCGGCATTGCCGACGGAGACGAGCTCGTGGTTGACTGCGCCCTCGAGCCGAAAGACGGTTCCATCGTCATTGCCGTGCTCGATGGTGAGCTCACGGTCAAGCGTCTGCGCCTCGAGCGCGGGGGAGTGACCCTCGAGGCTGCGAATCCGGCATATCCGTCGATCCGGATCCAGGAACTTTCCGAGCTGAAAATCTGGGGTGTCGCTACCTACGCGCTGCACAACCTGCGTCATGCGTGAGGGGCAGCTGGATCGGATCGCGCTGGTGGACGTCAACTCCTGCTACGTCTCGTGCGAGCGCATTTTCGACCCGAAACTCGACGGTGTCCCCGTCGTCGTCCTCTCCAACAACGACGGCTGCGTCGTCGCCCGCTCAGACGAGGTGAAAGCGTTGGGGATCGAGAACGGAACGCCGTGGTTCCAGATTGAGCCGCTGATCCGTGTCGGAAAGCTGCCGCCGATCGAATACCGCTCCAGCAACTACGAGCTGTACGGCGAGATCTCGGCGCGAATCATGGAGCTGCTCTCGCGCTACTCAGCATGGATCGAGGTCTACTCCATCGACGAAGCGTTCCTCGGCCTGCGCGGCACCGAGCCGGAGCTGGCTCAGATCGGTCGGGAGATCCGCGCGGCCGTGCGTCGGCACATCCGGGTACCGGTGTGTGTTGGGATTGCGTCGTCGAAGACGCTCGCGAAGCTGGCGAACAAGGGCGCGAAGAAGCATCCGCGCCTGGCCGGTGTCGCTGCGATCGACTGGTGGACCCCGGACCAGCTCACCCAGATCCTCGACGCGACGCACGTGACCGATCTGTGGGGTGTCGCCGGCCGCACGGCAAAACGTCTCGCCGAGCTCGACATCCACTCCGCTCGCGAGCTGCGCGATGCGGACCCGGCGCTGATCCGGAAGAAGTTCTCCGTCGTGCTGCAGCGCACCGTGTACGAGCTGCGCGGCATCGACTGCATCCCGCTGGAGGGGCCGCGGTCGGCGAAGGAACAGCTAATTTACTCGCGGATGTTCTCTGCCCCCGTCACGACCGAGCTCGAGATGGAACAGGTGCTCTCCGTTTACGCGCAGCGCGTCGCGCAACGACTACGGAAGCAAGGCTCGGTAGCGAAGACGGCGCAGATTTTCGTCGGTACTTCCCCGTACGCGGATGCACCGTACCTCTCGGCCGGCGCCTCGGTGGGGTTTCCGACGCCGACGGATGACCCGATCGCGATGACGAAAGCCGCGATCGGCGCCATCAAGGGCCGGCTCGTGCCCGGCGCCCGTTACGTGCGCGCTGGGATCATCCTCAACGGCATCGGCCGTCGCGGCGCGACGATGCCGCTGTCGATGTTTGAGGCGGATTACGACCGCCGCGATCTCGGCTCCACCCTCGACGCCATCACGAAGAGGCATGGCACAGGCACGATCGGCTTGGGCCTCGGTGGAATCCGGACTGGGCCGGTGTGGCAGATGAAACGAGGCAGGCTCTCGCCTCGAGCGACCACGCATTGGAACGAGCTCGCAACAGCTCGAGCGGTATGAACGCGCTGGGGATAGCGAGCCCAGCCCCTCTCGTCTCTCGAGAGGCGACCGGGGAGGCGTCTCCTGACGCGCTGACGGGAGAGGCGAATCGCTACACTCGCTGCATGCCGGAGGACCTACGTGACGAGATCGCCGTCCTTCCGGCGCTCGATCCATTGCTGGGCACCCTGCCCCCGCGCGCTCGGCCCTACCGTGTGACCTTTGCAGACGTCCATCAGCTGTTTGTTGCCGAGGCTCCCTTCCGGGAACGGCGACAACGTCTTTATGACGCCCTCGTGCTGCACGCGGAGTGCGTGTGGGAGGTGCTTCCAGAGGCGAAGATCTGGGTCGACGGCGGGTTCCTGACGCACAAGACGTGGGCGGAGCCGGAAGACGTCGACGTCGTCATTGTTGTTGCCACAGCCTCACCAGAAGCCAAAGCGCAACTGGCGAGTCAGGGACTTCTCACGCTCAAAGATGTGCAGTCAACTGCCAACGATCGGGTACTGCCGAAGCTGACGAAGTTGAGGGCTTTCGGAGGTCTCGTGGATGCCTACTTGGCTACCGGTGCTAGAGCTGAGCTGTACCAGGCGCTGTGGTCGAAAGTGCGCGGACCCGATGGCTCCGATACGGGTACGACCAAGGGGTTCGTGGAGGTGATCCGTGGCTACTGATCACGAGGTCGCTCGTCTCCTGAGGAGATCCATCCGTGAGTTACTCACCGAGCCGGACGGTGACTACGAGATTGCGTCTCTGGTCGCCGCGGTGGCTGACACGCCCGCGCTTATCGAGGTCGCGCACGCGGAACTTGCTCCCCGGACGGGTCACTTGGACATCCACGTGTCGGGAAGCCCAGGAGCGCCGCATCGCACCGTTGCGAAATCCTTCGGAAAGTTCGTCGCAGCCATTGCGGATTCCGCGAAATGGACGATGAAGGACATCTCCGGTATCGCCAAGGCTCCCGACGAACTTCTCGTCGAGCCCGGACCTGGGTCGGTCCGCGCCATCTTCATCGCTCCGCCGCGACACTCCTCCGATGTGATGCAAGTTCCGGAGTCCTTGGACGAGACCATTCCCGAAGACGATTCCTACTCGGAGTCCCTCTGGCGTCTCGCGACCGTTCTGGCGAACGCGGGTCCGACCGAGGACGGATCGGCGGTCGCTGATGGCGCTCTCGCCGCACTGCCCGGGCAGGCGCGATTCGAACTCCGGAAAGCGATGGACGAGGTCGTGTCGGAGGGTTGGGACCTGTGGGGAGATTTCACGCAACGTGGGCGCCAACCCACCGAACTGCATCTCTCGAACGAAAGCGCCCGCTTCTTGCGGGATGTGCTCGTCGATCGATCGGTGTCTCGGTCTCCGTGGGAGACGACGGGGTTCCTGGACGGACACACGTGGTCGACGAACACGATGAGATTCATTGCCGCCAACCAAGCGTCATCGATCACTGCCACTTTCGAGAATCCGAAGGTGCAGCTGGAAGTCGCACGACTCGACGTCCAACCGGACCAATACGTGCGCGCACAGTTCATGGTGACCACGACGACATCACCCGCCCGACCACATGGCGTCCGTAGCTACAGCATTGTGTCGGTAGCTATCGTTCCGCGCGAGAGCGAGCCAGTCACCCTCGACCTGTGAAGTCGGTCTGCACTCGTGTCGAGCGCACCAATAGCGATGTGCTCGACACGAGCCCTTCACCGAACGGTGAAGGTTGTGTTGCAGTGCCCGCAGCGGGCCACGCCGGTGGTGAGGCGAGTGAACGGCCCGAGCTTGCGTCTGCACCCCGGACACGGAACGTAAATGAGACCGCTGACGCGGCGCGTCACCATCGCGGGCTCCTAGTGCTTCGTCGGATCGACGAGCCGGTACCCCTGACCCGACTTCGGTGTTGGCGGAAGCGGGTTCCCTCGGGTGGAGGTTCGCTCCACCCCGGTACGGGCGCCACGTGCGCCGACGATCTCGTACTGGCCGGACCGCGGGGTCTTGTCCCCGGGGCTCAGCGGCTTGCTAGCAGTCATGAGACTGACCATTCTGAACACGCAACGCATGGACCGCGGAGCCGACCTGATGGTTCGGTTCCTTCTGCAGTGCTAGGTTCTAAGCGCTGGGACCAACTAGCGCTTCGACCCCGAATCTGACGGCTTCCCCGAACGGTTCGGGGTCGTGCTATGTCTGCCGCCAATACTACATATAGGGGCAGCGGTCGGGGAGCATCACTAGATGCAGTAGTTACATTTGTGTAGTTTTCCACCAAGGCACCCGAAGTTATGCACAGGGCCACCCGCGATAAGCCCTGGAAAGCTGCCGGAGGCGGCACGCTCTCCACAGCTGTGGAGGAACGAAGTTTGTTCACTGTTGATAACAGTGGCGGGCGTGTCTGCGTACTCTTCGAGGGCTCGGAGAGCGTCGCCGGCCGCCTAGTCGCGTCCGCTGCTCTCGGCGAGGTGGCGATAGATCGTGCCGCGGGAGACACCGAAGGTCTCGGCGATTTGCTGCACGGTGTACGTCTTCTCGTCGTACATCGCCCGTGCTTGCCGGGCCTTCGTCGGGGTCATCTTGTGGCGGCCGCCACTCTTGCGGCCGCGAGATCGCGCAGCGGCTAGGCCGTCGTGGGTGCGTTCAACGATCAGGTCGTGCTCAAATTCGGCGATCGAGGGCGGCGATACCGCCATCGCGGCTGCGCTGATGCCAGCGCTGCACCGTGCGCGCGCCAATTCCCGTCTCGCGGGCGAGGTGGTGAGCGGGATTTGGTCTTCGACGTGTAGTCGAAGGATCCGCCACCGCTCGAGCCCGTCCATCGCTGGCTACATGGATGCGCTCTCGCGAGCGGCTTGGGCTTGCTGGTGTCGGTAGAGGGTGGCGCGACTCCAGCCGACGAGTTTCGCGGCGGCTTCGGCGGTGCGGCCTTTCGCGCGAGCGTCGGCGGCGATCGCGAGCTTGTCCGCGATGACGGCCGGATCTGCCAGGGGCCGGCCGAAACGGGTGCCGTTCTGTCGGGCGGCGGTGATGCCGGCGTTGACGCGTTCGACGATGAGCTCGCGCTCGTACTCGGCGAGCGTGGCGAGCAGGTTCAGCATCATCCGTCCGGTCGAGGTGGCCGGGTCGATGCCGTCGGATATCGAGCGCACATGGATGCCGCGCTCGCGCAGCAGGTTCACCGTGTTGAGCACATCGAGAAGGGAGCGCCCGAGCCGGTCGACGCGCCAGACGACGATGGTGTCGCCCTCTTCGGCGTACTCGAGGAGCTTCTTCATCCCGGGCCGCTCGATCGCGGTCTTACTGCCGGAAGTCACATCGGCGAACACGTCGCGCTTCTGCACGCCGGCGGTGACCAGCGCGTCCAGCTGCAGCTGCGCATCTTGACCGGTCGTACTCACACGCGTATATCCGAGGTGTCTCACGCCTTCATTCTGACTCGGAAAGTCCCAGTCGTGACACATCTGAGGCGAAACACGACGAGACGGTTTTGCGAGACACCAGAACGCCCGAATTTGCGCGGAGAGAATCGGTCAGATCTCCAAAGAACGAATGTCTCGGAAAGCTAATACTTTTTAAGACACTTTTGGGCAGAGCTCTCCCTACCCAGGGAGGTGTGCGTTTTTCGAGTGCGCTACGCCTGAGGCGTGCGGCGGCTCCAAGCTGCGATGAATCTCTTGAGGCGCTTCGCGGGCTTGTCGCGCTTGCCGAGCACGACGATGTAGACGAGCGGGGCGAAGACGGCGATCAGGGCCAGCTGCGGCGTGATCGCGATCAGCGATTCGATGAGATTCACCTCCTCGGTGCACTCGAGCAGCAGGTTCGACATGTCGTACCTCCACTGGTGGGGCGCGCAGGCGCGCCCTGGTGACATCGCGCCGGCCGGCGCGATGAGATCGAGCTGAACGAGGACAGGAATCCTCGTTCAGGAGACAAGGGGGCCGGGAGAGCTGTTTCTGCTCAGATCCCGTCCGGGCATGAAAAAAGCCGGCACGGGGCCGGCTGGGGTGAGGATCGCGGCGATCCCCTCATCTTCGACATTAGGGGGCGACACGCGGCGGGCGTCAAGCGCCGATTCTGACGATAGGGGGCCTCATCCCGCGGAGGGCGGGAGCCGCGCGCCGGAAACAGAAAAGGCCGGCTCGAAAGCCGACCTATTTTTTTCGCGCACGAAGAACGCAGGACCAGTATGCGGGAGTCGCTCCCAGACCGCAATACCTCCTGTCAGGAACGGTGCGTACAGAGGGCCGGTGGAGGTGTACGCCGGCCCTCGTGAAGATGCTTGCGGGGCGTATCGCGCCCGCTTCTCGTCTAGAAGGAGGTCGGCTAGCGCGGGGTATAGGGCGTTTCGAGTGCGGTGATCTCGTCGTCGGTGAGGGTGATCTCGAGTGCGGCGGCGGCGTCGGTGAGGTGCTTGGTCTTGGTGGCGCCGATGATCGGGACGAGAACCGACAATGGGATCTCAGATTTCGGTTGGTGCCAGGCTCTGTCCACAGACGTTGGTGGCGACACAAAGCTCACGGACACGGGTTATGGCACAGGACACGCCGCTTCCGAGTGTAGAGATGATCGCTCTGTGGCGGTGTTCTGCGATCGCATTATGGCGGCAGAGAGCGCTCGTTTGGAGCACACCTCAACTTGGCGTCAGGCGGGCTCGCTTAGCGAGTTGTCTCGTCCATCGAGTCGGGAGCCTGCTCGGGAGAGATCTCTGCGTCTTCGTGGCGGGCATTGCGCAGGGGGGAGAGTGCGACGATGAGCGCGGCTGCGGTGAAGGCGATCGCCGCCGCTCCGATCGTCAGGTTGTAGCCCCAAGCCGTTACGAGGACGCCGGTCAACAGCGCACCGAAGAGAAACACGACGCGATTCGCTGTGCGGATGGTGGAGTTCATGCGGCCCTGGATCTCGTCGGGCGCGATCGCTTGCCGGTATCCCGTGTCGTTGGCATCCTCAATACCCATCGACAGCCCGTAGACGAACTGCACGGCGCAGACGACGGGAAGCAGGAGACCGAGGCCGCTGTCCACGTCGAGGGGAAGAACGGCGAGTGCCAGCCAGGGCAGGATGACGAGCGCACGGCCCAGCAGGATCGCACGACCCGCTCCGACCCGCGCCCCGACAGCAGGTGCGACGAGAGCTCCGAGGAGGCCACCGACGCCGCCGAACGCGAGCGAGACGCCGAACGCCCAAGCGGGCAGGGACAGCTCTCGGAGAACGAACACCGCGAACACCGTCGTCACGATGCTGTTGCCGAGGAACCAGGCGTGGACGGAGAGCGCGAGCGGCCGGAGGGTGCGGTGCCGGTAGGTGAATCGCATTCCCTCGAGGATGTCGTGACCGATGTGACGGCCTGGTGCGCGGCGATCGGGCCGGCGCTCCTCCACCTTGATGCGTGATTGCAGCACCGCCGACACCGCGTTGATGGCAGCGTCGAAGGCGAGCAGGAGTGGTGAGCCGATCAGGTTGAGCAGTGCTCCGCCGAGCGCGGGTCCTGCCGTTCCCGCCAGGGTCTCGCTCTGGCCCAGTCGCGCGTTGGCCATCACCAAGGACGACCGGGGAACGATCTGCGGGAGGAACGGCTGCGCGGCGGAGTCCGCGAACAAGGTCAGGACACCGAGCAGCAGGACTGCCGCGGCGAGTGACCAGAAGGTGAGCGCATCGAGAAGGAGAAGGACGGGGATCATTCCCAGAATCAGCGCACGCCCGATGCTGGTGACGACCAACGTCCGCTGGCGCCGCCACCGATCCATGAGCGCGCCCACGATCAGACCGAACAGCAGGTACGGCACTACGCCGAGCGCCGCGAGAATGCTGATCTCCGCAGGCGTTGCGTTCAGTACCGAGACGATCAGCACCTGGAACGCGACACCCGCGATCGCACTGCCGAAAGAGCGGATGGTCGTTGCGCTCCAGAACAGCGCGAAGGGCGGAAGGCCGAGCACTTCGCGCGGACCGTTCATCGGAACCCTCCGGGCAGCCGATCCATCTCTACGGTCCGCCGCGCATCAATCATTGGTGCCCCTCACGATTCAGTCCACTCTCCCAGAACAGCGGCCTGAGAGGATGTGGTGTCCGGTAGGGGATCGTTCACCGGTACACGCATGAGCGACACCGACCGCCGCGAAATGTGGATTTGATCGCTTAATGGCGGATTTTTGTGATTGCTTGGTGGCGGCGCCAGAGCGCACCCTGAGCAAGGTTCATCGTGTGTGAGCCGGTAAGTGGTGGTTATGGCGTGGAAGGCGTGAGGTGGAAGTGGACGACGTCGACCATGGACTCGTCCCGAATGTCGGGATAGTGGCCCTTCAGTCCGCTTTGTAGATCATCAGCGACCTTGCCGTCTTCGAGTTGCGCATCCGCGTCTGTAATTTCATCGAATCGTTTGGTCTCGATCAGATCGACCACGCCGCGCAGTTGCTTATACTCATCGTCAAACTCAAAGACCAACGATGTCGGCCCAAGTGCGCAGGGGTCGTCAAATCGAGTCGTCGCAGTCTTCCTCCCGGCTGCAACGCTGTCGTAGTAGCGGGGATTGAAGCGGATGAACCGCTGCGGGTTCGCGTCCGGGAACTCATAGCTGTAGGGCAGCAGTTTGCGCGCCGGCACCAGCTCGGGGCCGTCAGGTGTCGGAACGATGACATGACAGCCTGGCTGCTGATCCAGCAGCACCTGGCGGCAACGGCCGCACGGTGCGATGACCCCACGATCGCGGTCCCCGACTGCCACCATCGTAGTTAGCGGCCCGGCTCCGGCCGCCGCAGCCAGTCCCAGCACGACCAGCTCGGCACATGGGCCGCCCGTGAAGTGGTGGGCATTCACCGCGGTGAAGATACGACCGGTCGTGTCCATTGCTGCGGCCGCAACGGTGTGGTCCGGGTCGCCGGTTAGTAATGCAGCCTGGCGCAACGCGGCAGTGAGGACGCGCTCCTCGGGTGGGTACAACACCCTGCAACTCTGCCAGAACAAGAGAAGCGGGGTGCCGCAATCCTGACATCCTCACATCGTTCCGTAGACGCTTTGAGCTGTCTGCCTGTCGAGTCAGCTCGTCGAGGCCAGTTCGTGCGCATCCGCACGAAGATAGATGAACGACTGCGGAACGGCGGGTCGTGGTGTGAAGTCGGTGAGCGCGAGGGAATCCGGGAACCGCTCCGCTGTTGCTACGACGATGGCGACGGCCGAGACGGCGTCGCCGTAGTACGCGAAGAACGCGTCCTTCTCGATGACGCCAACAGCGCCGAACCGTTCCCAGATTCGTGTTGGGGTGTCGGTGACGATCTCGTCGATCGTGAACTGGCCGATGACCTGGCTCGTGGGAGCAGTTGCGTAGATGAGGACGGTGCGGATGTCCTCGGCGAGACGTCGTTTGCGGAACTCGACGCGCTTGCGGCCGTCGACGATTGCCTCCGCCCAGCGTTGATGGATCGACATCAGTGCGACTCGGTCAGCTGTTGCTGCACCCATGCGATTCCTTCCTCGTCCTTCACCCGAACAACGGACTGTGGCCATGACGTTACGACCCTACGTTCCACCAGTTCGGTCAGCGACCAGGGCTGCTCGATGAACCGGTCCTGCCGGAAGAGGATCGTGAGAACGGCCTTCCCGTCCTGGTGCATCGCGGCGACCTCGGCAGCGGAATACACGGTTCGCTTGAAGGACAGTTCGATGGTGGCCATCGGATCGGCCGAGCGGTGGGAGCGCTCGGCAACTCCAACGGCAACGATCGAGCCGTCTCCTCGAACCCCTCCCTGGCTGCGGTAGAACAGCAGCGTCGACCCCGGAGGGATGTCCTTGGTGGGGCTGCGGCAGAGGTACGCCTTCCGGATGGCGTTGCCGTGCGCTTTCGGTGTCAAGAAGGTGTCGGCGAGCATCGTCGCACCCGTCGTGCCGACGACCGTCGCGTCGGGGAACAGGTCGTCGTACCACTGGGGTGTGATCGGGATCACGAAGATGGGGTTGCCCTGCTGGATCGCGGGGGGCCCGTAGGCGATGTGGAAGTCCAGGCCGTTCAGCTGTGACACGGTAGGCGGGTCCAGGTGCTTGAGCCAGATCTGCTCGTCCGGGTCGCTTCCCTTTTCGGTGACGTAGGCGAACCCGAAGTCGGCCAGGAACTCCAGCAGCCGCTCCTGTCGGGTATTGATTTCAACGAACATGTCGCCGGGACGGCCCGGCTCGGCCGCTGCCCAGCGCAATACTGCCTTGAGGAGCAACTCGCCATACCGCTTGCCGCCGGCGGTATCCCCGACCTTGAACGTCGACAGCTTGATCGCTGAGCGGCCTCGGTCCACCGGGTGAGCGTCCAGCATCTTCACCAGCGCGAGCGCCGCGTACTGCGAGCGATCGTCCCGAATCACCCAGGCGCGTCGAGCGAGCGAATCCTTCTTGACCTTCCCGATCCAGGCGTTGAAGTCCGGATAGTCCTCGCGCAGTGAGTCGAAAAAGGTTTGGGAGGTCTCAAGCTCGTTGGTCTGCAGACGCTCGACCATGGGCGGCGGCGGGGGCGCGTCCGGATGCCAGGCGGCGAGCTGTGCCGCGGCTTCACCGGTGCGCAAGACGCGGTGCTCGAGCCCGAGCCTCGCTGCACGCCTACGGAGTCGGCCGTCGTTCGTGATGAGGAAGTGCACGCCCTCCGCGTGCAGGGCGGCGAGGATGCGTGCGTCTCGCTGGTCGTTCGGTCCCGCAGGATCGGGGAAGACGTTCCAGACGTCGCCGGACACGTTCACCTCGGACAAGATCAGGTACTTCTCGTACGCGGCCAGGTTCTGGGCGCGATGAGCCAAATCGCTCGTCTCGGCAAGGTCGTCTCGTGTCGCCGGGTGCACGAAGACGTGATGTCCGTTCTGAGCGGCGAGGCGGAGGAAACTACTCACCGCAGGATGGGCGTCCTCGAGCTCACCGTTGAATGGCTCGGCCGCGATGATGACGTTCGAGTCAATGAGGAACGACATCTCGGTTTGCATCGCCCCCCCCCGCCGTCAGCGAGAGCATCTCACGCCCACGAGCAACGTTTGTGGAACTACGCGGCGTTCCTTCGAGCTGCGCGCCCTGCGGAGGTTGCGCTCTCGGCTTGTCCGGAAAACAGCAGTTTTTCGAGACACCTCATCAAGATGCGACTCGAGGTCCGCTGCAGGCGAGATCTCGCGCGCGAGTCTGTCTCGGAAAGCCGTCTTGCCGTGTTTCGTCTCAGGAGGGGTCGCGGAGGGTGTTTCCGAGTCAGAATGGGTTCGTGAGACTCCTGGGTTATACGCGTGTGAGCACGTCGAGTCAGGACGCGCAGCTGCAGCTCGACGCGCTCGTCGCCGCCGGCGTGCAGAAGCGCGACGTCTTCGCGGACGTCACCTCGGGGAGCAAGACCGCGATCGAGCGGACCGGGATGAAGAAGCTCCTCGAGTACGCCGAGGACGGGGACACCGTCGTCGTGTGGCGAGTCGACCGCCTCGGCCGCTCCCTGATCGACGTGCTGAACACGGTGAACCTGCTGCGCGGGCGCGGGGTGCAGGTCCGGTCGATCTCGGACGGCATCGATCCGTCGACATCGACGGGCCGGCTGATGTTGAACATGCTCGCCACGCTCGCGGAGTACGAGCGCGAACTCATCGTGGAACGAGTCAACGCCGGAATCGCGGCCGCCCGCGCGAACGGGACCCGGTTCGGCCGGCCCCTGTCGGATCCGGTCGTGATCGCGGACAAGCTCGCGATCGCCGCGGACGCTCGCGCCCGTGGCCGCACCGCCGAGGACGCTGCTCGTCTCGTCGGGTGGAGTCGCGCGACGCTCTACCGCCACCAGCAGGCTCACGCGGCCCGCGAGAGCGCAGCGATGTAGCGACTGATGGACGGCCTCGAGCGGTGGCGGATCCTTCGACTTCACGTCGAAGATCAGGTCCCCCTCGCGGCCCTCGCCCGCGAGAGCGGCATCGGCACGCGGACGCTGCAGCGCTGGCATCAGCTCTATAAGACGGACGGGCTCGCCGGGCTCGACGACACTGCGAGAACAGACAAGGGCGGCCGACGCACGGATCCGGCGACCGTCGCCGCCATCGAGCGGCTCGCCCTGACCCGGCCTCGTCCGTCGATCGCGACGTTGCATCGCCTCACCGTCAAGGAGTGCCTGCGCGACGGCCGGCCAACGCCTAGCTACGCGACGGTCCGGCAGATCGTGCAGGCCCTCGACCCAGCGCTCGTCACCCTCGCGTTGGAGGGCCCGGCTTCCTACCGCGACCGCCACGAGCTGGTGTTCCGCCGCCGGGCGGAGCGGCCGAACCAGATCTGGCAGGCCGACCACACCGAACTCGACATCCTCATCGTCGGAGCGAACGGGAAGCCCGACCGCCCCTGGCTGACAACCGTGATGGATGATCACTCCCGCGCGATCTGCGGCTACATGGTCTTCACCGGAGCGCCCTCATCACTGAACACCGCCCTCGCGCTGCGCCAGGCGATCTGGCGGAAGACCGACCCCGCATGGGCGATGTGCGGAATCCCCGACGTGCTGCACGTCGACCACGGCTCCGACTTCACCAGCCACCACCTCGAACGCACCGCCGTCGAGCTGCACCTCCGGCTCATCTTCTCCACCGTCGGCCGGCCCCAGGGGCGCGGCAAGATCGAGCGCTTCTTCGGCACCATCAACACCGAAGTCCTCCCGACCCTCCCCGGCCACCTCGGCCCCGGGAACCGCAGCCCGCAGCCCGTGCTCGATCTCCCGGGCGTGGACCGGGCAATCGGCGCCTTCATCGCCACCTACAACCAGCGCACCCACCAAGAGCTCGGTGTCACCCCGCGCGACGCGTGGGTCGCGGACGGCTGGATACCCCGCATGCCCGACACCCTCGACGAGCTCGACGGCCTGCTGCTCACCGTGCCCACGCATCGGACCGTGCAACGAGACGGAATCCACTTCCAGGGTCAGCGCTACCTCGCGCCCACCCTCGCCCCGTTCGTCGGACACACCGTCACCATCCGCTACGACCCCCGCGACGTCTCCGAGATCCGCGTCTACGACCACGACACCTTCCTCTGCGTCGCCGTCGACGAAGCCCACCCCAACATCCGCCTCAGCCTCCGCGACATCGAAGCCGCCCGCCGCGCCCGCCGCCACGAACTCCGCCGCACCATCAACGACCGCATCCCCACCGTCGCCCACCGCGAAGAACCCCACCTCGCGGAACCCACCCCGCGCAAGAAACGACTCCGCACCTACGAGGAGGAGTGATGACCCAGACCTTCATCGCCACCAAGGAACACCGCCGCTTCACCGAGTTCGCGAACGCCGTGAAGAAGGAACGCACCATCGGCATCTGCCACGGCGACGCCGGCGTCGGCAAGACCAACTCCGCCCGCCGCTACGCGAACTGGGACGTTCTCGAGCCCTACATCACCGCGTGGGGCCCGCGCGGCGAAGACGACGCGAAACACAACGCGCTCGCGCATCGCTCCCGCACCGTCTTCTACACACCCGAGGTACTGCCGCGACCCAAGGACCTCATGCGAGAGATCGGCAAGTGGCAGGCCCACCTCGGCATGTGCATCGACGAGCACCTCCGCACGATCGGGAAAGTCAGCGGCATGCACAACGGCAACACCACTCGGTGGGTCGAGATGCTCATCGTCGACGAAGCCGAGCGGCTCACGCCCACCGCGCTCGAGCTGCTCCGCGACGAACACGACCGCACCCACCTCGCGATAATCCTGATCGGCATGCCCGGCATCGACCAGCGCTTCCGCCACTACCCCCAGCTCTACAGCCGCCTCGGCTTCTCCCACCGCTACCGCGCCCTCGGCCGAGACGAACTCCTCTTCGTCCTCGACCGACACTGGAAACGCCTCGGACGCACCCTCAACCCCGACGACTTCACCGACGCCCAAGCCGTCGCAGCCATCGAACGGATCACCCGCGGGAACTTCCGCCTCCTCGAGCGCCTGTTCCCTCAGATCAGCCGCGTGCTCAAGATCAACGAGCTGGAGACGATCACCGACGACGTCATCGAAGCCGCAGCCAGCGTCCTCGTCATCGGGAGCTGACCGGCGCCATCGAGCGATCACAGAACACCGCCATCAAGCGAGCAACTCCACAGCTTCCGAGACCCAGCACCTTGGTCGTCTCGTGAACGATCGTTTATGACACTGGGTCGGGGATCCGCGCCGCTGCAGTGCGCACGCTTTCTTCGAGCGCGATCGACGCGAAGCTCAGCGGGAGGGACGAGCGATTGCGAGGGGCCTGGCAGTTGCTTGCATCCGTCGAGCCGGTGATTCACGGTTAACCTGAATTCCCTGGATCGTGGCGAGGATGGAAGAGGACAGCTTGGCGCAGAAGGTCGTATTGGTTGATGACATCGATGGCAGCACCATCGTGGACGGCCGTGGTGGGACCATCGCCTTCTCCGTCGATGATGTCGTGTACGAGATCGACCTGACGGCACGCAACGTCGGTCGTCTCCACGTCGCCCTCGCTCCTTTCATCGACGCAGCTCGATCCTCTTCCGGCAGCGCCGGACGCTCGCGCGTGACCGCGATCGCCGCAAGCGCTGGCCGCAAGAGCCCGGAGATGATCGCGGCGATCCGCCACTGGGCAACCCAGAATGGCCATGACGTGCCAAAGTCCGGCCGCATTCCCTCAGACGTGCAAGCCGCCTACGACGCAGCCCACTGATCAGAGACGGAAGCGCGCGACCAGGTCAGTGCGTCACTTGATCACGATCTGCGCTATCAGCTGGCTGGCGCACGTTGAATGAGCCACGCGTGGTAGCCAGCGCCACGCGGGATTCCGAGATCGTTGTGACGGTATCCGGATAGCGGGACACGAGCGATGCTGGCGCCGATTGACTTGGCGAATCGCGCGTTCAATGCGCGAGCGCCGAGGTTCTCGTTCTGGGTAGCGAGCACAATGTTTGGTCGGGGTTCGTGTTCAGCTGCGGCGGTGAGCAATGCGAGTCCCACCCCTCGCCGCTGTGCCTCCGGAACCACGCCGACGACCTGAATGTACAGAGGGTCGGAGCTTTCCGGTCCAGGGAACGAGACGCAGAAGCCCACGTGGATGCCGTCGATCTCGGCGAGGAGAACGTGTCGGTCGGAGATCATCCCGACGTTGTCGTTGACCGATTGGGGAGTGATCGGGGAACACGCGACCTGCAGGTCTTTCGTCCGGCGGCCGTCTTGCCCGCTCGGGACGGCTGCGCGAATCACGGCGTCGGTCGCCGGGAGGGCTGCCAGCCGACGGCGCCAACTGGCGATTCCCGGGTCTCGGCTCGCCGGGAAGAGCGGTTCGAAGGACTCGTAGGAGCCCTTGTCCCCGTTCTCGGGCGTGCGCATCACTGGGCGCTGACCGGCAGCGGAGCGATGAGGTAGCCGGCGTCGTTAACGCTGTTCACATCTCGGGAGACTTCATAGTGATCGAGGGTTCGGGCGGCCGCGCGTGATTCGTGTTCGAGCAGCTCGAGCAGCTGGCTTGAGCCGGAGGCGGGGTGGAGCCAGGCGTCGTATCCGTCGGGCGTCAGCAGTGCCGGTATCCGGTCATGGACTTCGCCGGGCGCGAGGTGTGCGTCTCGAGTGATGATCGCGGTAGAGAGGACCCACCGCTCCGGGTCGTCCTCGTCCTTCGAGTGGTCCGCCCACACGGAGAGGACGCCGGCCATCGCGAGACCGGATGCGTCGGGTTGATGGATGTAGTGCGGCTGCTTCGTCTTGGGGTTGATGACCGTCCACTCGTAGTAGCCATCGGCCGGCAGGATCACGCGTGAGCGTTCGAATGCCGTTTTGAAGAACCGCGATGTGGCGACGGTCTCGATCTTCGCGTTGATCGGTCGGAAGTCTCGCGGTCCCGATGCTTTCACGCTCTTGGACCAGGCGGGGATGAATCCCCATCGTGCGGTAGTGAGCTCGCGGGTGTCGCGTTCGCGAACAATCGGTACCTGCTGGGAGGGGGCGACGTTGTAGCTTTCGCGGAGTTTCTCGCTGAAGGCTTCCTTGTCGTACTCGTTCATCAGCTCGGTCGCGATCCGGGTCGAGCTGTCGGAGATGACGTAGCGGCCACACATGCGCTCATCGTCCCACGCACCACCGACACCCCGGCGAGTTCCATCGGCGGAGCCGGCGCGCGGTGCGCGCAGCTGCGACGGAGCGCCGCCAGGTGGGGCCGCTGCGCGGCCGGTTCCGGTTCTGGTTCTTCACCTCTCCGCGGTTCCAACCTATTTCGGCTTCGCCCGCTCCGTTCCGGGCCGGGTTGGGCGCGGTCGCTGCGCTCCCTGATTTCGCCCCACCTGGCCGGGCACTGTGCTCGGCTGCGCTCAAACGGTTTCCTCCCGCCGAAGAGGCGAAGAAAACGATCAGTCAGAGTAGGGAAGGAGACGGCCATGAGTGCGAACGGTTCGATCGGCGAGGGTGAATCCGATGTCGGAGGTGTCTCGGATACTGGAGAGTGGGGAAGGGGTGACGTCCGGATGCAGCAGTCGCAACAGCGCGTGGTTGTCTACGTGACGCCGTCGTGCCCGCAGTGCATGCTGACCAAGCGAGTGATGGACGCGAAAGGCATCGAGTACCAAGTGGTGGACGTCACCACGAACGAGAACGCCCTCGCCTACGTGCAAGACGACCTCGGCTACAGCCAAGCCCCGGTGGTTGTGGTGTCAGATGAGGACCACTGGTCAGGTTTCCGGCCGGATCTGATCGCGAAGCACATCGCGTCATGACCGGGTCGCGACCCCAACCACTTCCACCCGACGGTGTGGAGTTGACGGCAGCGGAGCTGGACCTGTTCCGGGCCGGGTGGCTTGCGGGGTTCGAGTCTCGGCAGCTGGAGGTGGATCAGCTCGAGGTCATCGCGGACGGCCTGTACCGCGTCATCCATTCGGATGAGCGGCGCGTCCGCAGTGAGCACATCGTCACCCGCGCGGAGCTGGAACGCCTCCGCCATTCCACACCCCCGACGTACATCACTCGCGAGGCCGCGCTCGCTTCGTGGGGTATCGAACCGGAACCGCAAGCTAAGAGCGCCGTGGATCCAGAGGTAGAGGCTGCGCCGTCGCTTGGGCGGACGAATCGGATGAGCAGGAGACGTGACATGAGCACCAGAACGATTACCGGAAATCTCGCCGCCGACCCTGACGCCGTGCAGGTTCGGAGGGTGCAGATCGTGAAGCTGCGTGTGCTGGAGAACACGGGCGAGTACCGGCGCGGGGAATGGGTCGAGCACGATGCCGCGACCACGCACTTCGTGGAAGCGAAGTTCGAGCTCGGCGAGAACGTCCTCGCCACCCTGCACAAGGGTGACGCTGTGATCGTGGTCGGCTACGAGCACACCGTCTCCTGGGGCGAAGGCGAAGCGAAGCGGTACGGGCGGGTGCTCGAGGCTGATGCGATCGGCCCGGACCTTCGCCGTGGGACCGCGACGGTTCAACGCCGCTCGGCCGCGACTTCCGTCGAGTAGCCGCACCAGACGTTTGATTCGATGTCGGAGCGTCCCGGTAAGGTCCCGATCATGACCGATAGCCTCTCGACCAGAACGCGACCAGGCCGCCTCTACGGGACGGCGTGCATTGTCGTCGGCGTGTTCCTGCTGGCGCTGTTCGCCGCGAAGCTGGTCGCCGGCGAGTTCCACTGGTGGTGGTTCCTCGGCGTCATCGGCGCGATCGCGACGCTCAGCAACGGCATCCGCCTTCTGCGGACACCGGCACGCGAGCGCTGAGACACCCCGAACGCAAGCAACGGTCCGGCTTATCCGGCAGCGCCGCGTCATTTCAGCGCCACACGCTCAGAGCGACCTCAGGGCCAGTCGAGCACGTCGGTGCCGTAGTCCGGGGCGACGAAGATGCAGAACGGGTGCCCCGACGGGTCCGCGAACACGTAGAGCGCCTCGTCGGGGTCGCCACCTTGATCGTCGATCACCTCGGCACCCAGCGAGACGGCGAGCGTCCGCTGCCGTTCGAGTTCGGTGGCGTCGGGGACCATGAAGTCCAGGTGCAGCTGCTGCCGTACCGGCCCGTCCGGCCACGTCACCCGGGGAAGCTGCGCGACCTTCTGGAACGCAATCCGGACGCCTTCCGGGGTGCGCAGGGCGACCCATTCGGGGTCGTCGTCGGATCCGTCGGTGGGCGGTTCGTCTCCTGGCCGATAGCTGCCGCCGACGAGGGCGAGGTAGAACGCGGCGAGAGCGCGGGCATCCTCGGTATCGAGGACGACTTGTCGCAAACGGAGAGCCATGACGGCAGCGTACGCCCGCCTCGATCCTCGACATCGACGAGCGGCACGCGCATTGTGGGCCGCAGGCGGCCACGTGTACCAGGTTGACGCGGCGGCGAAGGAGCGCCGCCCAAGTGGCGTCGCTGCGCGACTGGACTTGGCGCATCCGCGCGCGTCGACAGGGATCGGCCGGCACCGCGGCTGCAGGGGTGTGGGTTAGTCGGTCCAGGTGACGAAGTCGCCGTCGATGTCGTCTGCTGCGTGAACGGTGCAGTCGGGTTCGTCCATGACGCAGTCGAAGTGGTGCCCGTTGCGGGTGAGGGTCGAGGTGCACATTCCGGGGTCCTTCCGTTGAGGTCGTTGCCGTCATGCTGGCAGCAGCCACCGACACTGAATGCCACGTGCCCACCAGGGACGCAGTGGGCTACACGCTCAGGTCAGTGCTGGCCGCGGACCTCAGCGAGGATCTGATCGAGTTCGGCGATCGACATCACAACCTCGGGCGCGGAGCTGCCGAGCGTCGCCAACGCATCGCGTTGGCGACAGATGAGCAGCTCGAGGCTGACCGAGTCCATGCCGGAACAGTACCCGCGCCACACCCCTGACAATCACGCCGTTCACCGGGGCAAGCGCGACCCGGTGGTTCGCGCAGCGACGACGGAGCGCCGCCCAGGTGGAGCCGCTGCGCGGCCGGTCTTGAAGTGCTCTTCTGCACCTCTCCGCGGTTCCAACCTATTTCGCTACGGCGGCTGCGTGCCGCGGCGTCCGGACGCGGTCACTGCGTTCCCTTATTTCGCCCGGACCCCCCGTCACTTCGCTCGCCTGCACTCAAACGGTCTTCCCCGCCGGAGAGGCACAGAAAAACGATCAGTCAGACACCGACGCAGGTCGGGCACCCGGAGTATCCGCGGCTGATCCTCACCGAGGGAGAACCCACCATGACCACCACCAAGAAGTCCACGAAGCGTACCCCGCGTGTGAGCGCTGACGAGCGGCAGGCGCAGGCGGCCGCGTTGCACGAGTCGATCGCGTTACAGGTCGAGCAGCTGCGCGATTCCGGCGCGTGGACCCGGTTCCTGCGGTTCACGTCGTCGTTTCACCGCTACAGCTTCGGGAACCTGATGCTGATTCTGGCGCAGTGCCCGGATGCGCAGTACGTTGCCGGGTTTCGTGCGTGGCAGGCGAAGGGCCGCCAGGTACGTAAAGGCGAGAAAGCGATCCGGATCTTCGGATTCGCGCAGCGCACGATGACCCCGGAGGACACCGGCGAGGCGGAGGGGGAGCAGGCGACGGATGCGGCGGGGCGGAAGGTGGTCCGGTTCTATCCGATGGTGTCGGTGTTCGACATCGGCCAGACCGACCTCATCGACGGCGCCCAGGACGCCTCCGCCCTCGCGCACCGCCTCACCGGCACCGACGATCACGGCGTCATCGCCACCCTCACCGCCCACCTCGCAACCGAGGGCTGGACGGTGGAGCGGCGCCCGCTGCGCGGCACGACGAACGGTTACGCCGACCCCGCGGCCCGCACCGTCGTCCTCGCTGAGGGTTTGGCGGTGGAGCAGGAGGCGAAGACGCTGATTCACGAGCTCGCGCACATCGTCCTGGAGCACGTCGCGGACCTGGAAGAGTACGCGCAGCACCGTGGGCTGATGGAGACCGAAGCGGAGTCCGTCGCCTACGTCGTCGCCGGAATCGTCGGGTTCGACACGGCCGCGTACAGCGTCGGCTACATCGCCGGATGGTCGGGCGCGGACACCGCGATCATCAAGGCCACCGCCTCCCGCGTCCTCGCCGCCGCGCACCACATCGCCGAGATCCTCGACCCCGCCGACGACACCGAGCCGGAGCCTGCCGCGGTCAGTTGACCCGGTTGGCGCGGTCGGCCTTCGGGCCGGCCGCGAGGGGGCGGGCCCCCTCGCGCACCCCCGCCGTTCCCGTTCCGGGGGCGCGGGCGGTGTCCGCGCAGCGGTGACGGAGCACCGCCGAAGTGGAGCCGCTGCGCGGCCCGCCCTATGGGTTTCTGGCCTCTCCGGGGGTTGACCCTATTTCGCTTCGTCGGCTGCGTGCCGCGATGTTCGGACGCGGTCGCTGCGCTCCCTTATTTCGCCCGCCCACCGCGGCACTTCGCCGTCTGCGCTCAAACGGTGTCTTCCCGCCGGAGAGGCACAGAAAAACGATCAACCAGATCACACCTCCGGCCTGACCGAAAGGACACCAGATCATGAGCGTTCGGACCATCACCGGGAACCTCGCCGCCGACCCCGAAACCAGCCAGGTCGGGCGGGTGCAGATCGTGAAGCTGCGGGTGATCGAGAACACCGGCGAATACCGGCAGGGCGAATGGGCGGCGCACGACGCGGCGACCACCCACTTCGTGGAAGCGAAGTTCGACCTCGGCCACAACACCGCCGCGAGCCTGCACCGTGGTGATGCGGTCATCGTCGTCGGACAGGAGCACACCGTCTCCTGGGGCGAGGGCGAAGCCAAGCGGTACGGCCGCGTCATCACCGCCGACGCCATCGGCGCCAGCCTCGCCCGCGCCACCGTCCAGGTCACCCGCACTCCGCGCAGCGACACGGACTGATCACTCGCGGAGGCCGGTTCTCGCGGAAGCGGGGGCCGGCCTTCCGTCGGCCGCGAGGGGGCCGGCCCCCTCGCACACCCTCGGACGAGCTCGACCGGTGGTCGGGCGGCCGCGGTGCGGCCGCTGTCCGCGACGGAGCGCCGACCCGGGAGTGGAACCGCTACGCGGTACCGCCCTGCCAGGGCATTTCTGGCCCTCTCCGGAGTGGCGACCCTAGCTCGTTCCCGCAGCTGCGTTCCCACCCGGCACCGACGCGGTCGCTGCGCTCCCTGATTTCGCCGGTCCCGGGCGGGCACTGCGCTGCTCCCACTCGCACGGGTACTTCCCGCCGGAGAGGCACAGAAAAACGATCACCCAGCGAAGGGCACGCACCATGACCAGCACGATCCTCGACACCTTCACCACCTTCCTCCCCACCGACGACACCCTCCGGCAGGACCGCAACGCGCTCGCGCACCTGCTCTGGAACCTCATCGCCGAATCCCCTCTCCTGTCCGCCCCGATTATCACCGTGCACGGGCTGCACGACGGCCTCGACTACATCGCCGCTCACCCCGCCGACGGACCCGACGCCGAGAGCCGCCTCGCCGCCGCCCTCGCGACAGTGATGCGCGCTGGATACCATCCGCTCGGTCTCGCTCGAACTACCGGGGCGCAGCTGCTGACCCGGGGCGGGATCGGCTGGCCCGAACGCGTCGCCGACCTCGGCGCCGCCGAACCCCACGCCCTCTGGATCCTCGGCAATCTCGCGCTGCTGAGCCGCCGGACGTTGACGGTGACGGGATCGCGGGCGTCGACCGGATACGGGGAGCACGTCACCGCGGACCTCGTTGGGCAGCTGCGGGATGATGTCGTCATCGCTGCCGGAGCGTCCTACGGCATCGACAGCGTCGCCCACCGCACCGCGCTCGCGTCCGGGCTCCCGACCGTCGCCTACCTCTCCAACGGCATCGATCGCACCTACCCGACCGCGCACGAGGCGCTGCTGCGCCGCATTGCGCAGGAGGGCGCGGTAATCGCGGAACGGCCCGCGGGGGCCTCGGCGACGCGGTTTCGGATGCTGGAACGCAACCGGCTGCTCGCCGCGAATGCGGACGCGGTCCTCGTCGCGGAAGCCGGCGCCCGGTCCGGAGCGTTGAACGTCGCCGGACACGCGCTGCACCTGCAGCGCCCCGTCGGCGCCATCCCCGGACCTGTCACCTCCGCTAGCTCGGTCGGCTGCCATCGGCTGATCCGCGAGTTCGGCGCCGAACTCATCACCAGCGCCGACGACGTCCGCGACATGCTCCCGTAGTAGCCAACGGTCGCGGCCGGCCTTCGGGCCGGCCGCGAGGGGGCGAGCCCCCTCGCACACCCCCACGTTCGCCGCCGGTGGCGGGGTTCGCTGCGCTCACATCGCCGCCGGCGACCCGGAGCCGCTGCGCGGCGCACCCCTACCGGTTGTCTGCACCTCTGCGCGGTCCGACCCTATTTCGCTCCTGCAGCTGCGTGCCACCGATGCCGGACGCGGTCGCAGGCTCCCTTATTTCGCCCAGCATCGGTGGCACTGCGCCGCCTGCGCTCAAACGGATCTACCCGCCGAAGAGGCACCGAAAAACGATCACCAGAAACGACAAGAGCCCCGTAGTTGGCTTAGAACGACGGGACTCGTCGGCTTCCAGGATCGCACAACCCCTAGGGAGAAACCATCGTGAACAGCACCACCACCAGCGGGACCGTTGAGCACCTCGACCCCACCACCCTGGTCATCGAGGCCAACGTGCGAAGCAGCGCTCCGATCACCCGCGACTTCGTCGCATCGATCCGCGAGAACGGCGTCATCACCCCGGTCCTTGCCCGCCGCGACGAGCACGGGAACGTCATCGTCCGCGCCGGACAACGCCGCACCCTCGCCGCCCGCGAAGCGCAGCTCGCGACGATCCCCGTCTACGTCATCGACGCGGACGAGACGAGCAGCGATCGGATCGTGCAGCAGATTATCGAGAACGACCAGCGCACCGAACTGTCCACCGCGGATCGCACGGCGGCGTGGGCGCAACTCGCGTTCGAAGGCGTCACCGCTGCGACCATCGCCAAGCGCACCGGCACCAAAGCTGCGACCGTGAAAGCCGGACTCGCCGTCGCCGATTCCGCCGTCGTCACCTCGGTCCTGCACGAGCACGAGCTGACCCTGGATCAGGCCGCGGTACTGCTGGAGTTCGAGGACGACCAGGACGCTCGCGACGAACTGGTCGAGGTCGCGACCGCCGACCCGCGCCAGTTCGCGCACGCCGCGCAACGCCTTCGCGATGAGCAGGAACGCAAAGCCCGCATCGCGCAGGTGCAGGCCGAGCACGCCGAGCGCGGCTTCCAGATCCTCAGCCGCACCGACGCGTATGGAGAAGGGACCGCGTGGGTTGGCCTGTCGCCGCTGCGCACCGCGGAGGGGGAGTGGGTCACCGTCGAGCACATCAGCGAAGCACCCGCCCGCGGGGTGCTGGTCGAGACGAACTGGAACGGCGAGGTCGGCACCGTCTACTTCGTCCAAGACGTCGACGCGCTCGGGTTCACCTACGCCCACTCCGCCCCCGCCGCGCCGGAGACGGAGGAAGAGCGTGCCGCGAAGTCCGCCGAACGGCGCATCCTCCTCGCCAACAACAAAGCCTGGGCCGCGTCAGAGAAGGTGCGCCGCGACTGGGTGACCGCGCTGCTCACCCGCAAGACGCTCCCGAAGGACACCGACCGCGTCATCGCTGCCGGACTCACCGCACATCGCTTCGCGGTCTCCGGCGCGATGAGCCGAGGCAACGAACTCGCCCACACCCTCCTCGGCATCGAACAGCCCACCGGCTACCACGCCGACGCCCTCGCCGCCCTCGTCGAGAACAACCCCGGCAAAGCGCGCCTGGTGTCCCTCGCCGTCGTGCTCGCCGGGCAGGAGGCCAACACCAGCAAGGAGTCGTGGCGGCGCGGTGACGAGCGTGCCTCGGCCTACTTCCGTCAGCTCGCCGCGTGGGGGTACGACCTGTCCCCGGTCGAGCAGATCGTCACCGGCGACACCACCGCCGCCGACGCCGCAGGGGTGAGCTAGCTGTTCGGACGGGGACCGGCGGACCGTCGGTTCCCGTCCGGCTACGACGCCCGTACCATCTCGCAGAGACAGCCCGGGGACGTCGCGAGGGGGAGAGCCCCCTCGACCCCCCCCGGTAGAACTGCGGTCGCGTGATGATCGAGGGAACCGTTCGCGACGCGGTAAAGCTCAGCGCGATGCGCGGCGTTTCCGTCGGATGTTGCGGTTCTCGATCACTCCGACCGTCGCGAGGCCGAGCGCGACTGTGACGAGCAGGATCCAGCCGAGCACGTTGAACCATTGGCCGGTGAACGCGGCGTAGGTCTGCTCTCCGGCGATCGCGGCGAAGAAGAATGCGAGCCCGAACCAGACCATCCCGTCCGAGATCAACGCAGACCGAGCGAACTTCGAGGCATTCGACATACAACCAACGATTCCACGCCGAGTCGTCGTGCGTCCATGAGTTGGCCTCGCGCGGACTTCGCAGATCCTCGCGCGGCTGATGATCATGGGGTTCCGCGGAAGCTTGACCCGTCTGTGCCAAGCGGGAAACTAGGGGCGGCGCGCTCGAGGCCGTAGTCGCGGTGGCTGACGGCTTGTCCATCGTGAGGGCGATCCGCTGCTGTCGCACCGATGCGGCGCTGATGGATCTTGCGTTTGTAGTTCTCGATGCTGATGCCGGTGTGACCTCCGATCGCGGTCGCGAAAGCGTCGGCTAGCTCGAGGAGTTGCAGTGTGACGGTAGTTGCGACGTCGCTCCGTTCCATAAATGGTTCTTCGTCGAACGTTCCGACGATGTTGGGTAGGAGCCATCCGCGCCCATGGGTCGCGCCAGATCCGATCGCCCAGTCCCAGTACCCGACGGCGAGATATCGTCTGTAGGCGTCTGTGGCGTTGAAGCTGACGTTCTGAGTTTCGCCAGCGAGCGTGATATTCACGGTGAATTCGGGTCGTCGTTGCCCAGGGAGTCGGGAGAACCCGTGGTCCGTTAGGTAACGGTGCATGGTGGCGATGTTCTCGCGGGCTTCGCGGGCATCGTCTTCGCCATGCTCGCCGAAGGCTTCCGCGGTGCGGAGATTGTCCTCAATCGACTCGAGTTGGTACGCAGCCATGCGCGTAAGTGTGCGCGCTGGTGTGACCGTTGGGTCGTGGATGTGACAGAACCGGAGGACGGACTCGCCG
Source organism: Microbacteriaceae bacterium VKM Ac-2855 (assembly GCA_013204985.1). Classification (GTDB taxonomy): domain Bacteria; phylum Actinomycetota; class Actinomycetes; order Actinomycetales; family Microbacteriaceae; genus Rathayibacter. Next base: position 390,761 of record JABMLG010000001.1, on the reverse strand, counting down.
GCCGACCGGGAGAGTGCCATGACGCTCACTACGGCGTCACCACCGGTTTCGAGAAGGGTAACGATCGCTGAGACGTAATCAGCGACTGCGCGGATCGACCGCTCCATGTCGATCTTGCTTTGGAGAACGATCCCGCCCAGAAACTCTGCGTGTTCATGGTTGGACACGAAGTCGTGCAGGATCGTTCGCGGTGCGCCGGTAGGAAGATCGGCGGCCGTTCCCAGAGCTTCCACAATCAGCGGAAGCGTGTCGCTGAGGGTCGAGCGGAGGAGGCGGCCGCACCACGCGGGAGAGCCAACCGCGCGGCCAGATTCGGGTGCTGTGGTGTCGTTCAACCTAACGCTCTCCACTCTGGACGTTCTTGAATAATTCTGCTGCGACCGCATGCATGCATGCTTGCGCCCCCTGCCACCGCTCGACAGGCATCCTCAGGCGACGCGCTGGAGTTCCATCACTCCTTGTCGTCCTCGGAGGTTGAAGTATCGACCGTGCATTCGGCCATCTGGCATGACTGTAACGTCGGCTGTGCCGTCGTGATCGGCCATGTCATCGTCGGCGATGCCGGGGCGGATGCGGTTCGAGTACGTATAGGTCAGCCGTGCATCATTGCGGCCTTCGGAGTAGACGGCTGCTGTCACCGAGTTCGACGTCGAGGTCGTCGTTCCCAATACCTCGAATCGGATAAGGATGCCGAGCCAGCGTTGATCGATCACGACGCGGACGGGCACCATGGTGGCGGCGTAACTCGAGCGGATGGTGCCCTCGTAGGTGCCGTCAATCACGGGCGTTCCAACGGCTCCGAGTACGTGCAACCATCGCCATCGCCAGATCCAGACGTCGAAGATCCCGAGCAGGGCGACGAAGGCGGCGCCGACTGAGGGAGCGCTGATCAGCCAACCGTAGGAGAAGCCGGTTGCGTCGACCGCTCGATTGCACGCGATCGCGATCACCACGGCCACTACGGCGAGGCCGCCGAAGACCTGCGTCCTGGAATTCGTCGCGTAGGCGTGCATCAGACGAGATCCCATAGCACGCCAAGCACCCGAGCGGCGATGTACTCGTTGTGCTCGCCGGGGTCGTCGATGAAGAGCTTGTGAATGCGGTCGCCCGACCACATTTCTTCGCGCAGTGCAGCTGCGTCGAAGATGCTGAGGTAGGACAGAACCCCGAGGAGCCGGTCTGACGGGTCGTTCTCGAAGTACCGATTCGGCACGTTCGACACGAGGCACTCCAGCAGATAGCCCGGAGCGTCCGTCCGACTGAGCCGGCCCAGGTCTACCGCGCGTCGTCGGAGTCGCTTGACCTGTCGGACGGTGGGCCTGTAGTTGCCGTTCGCGACGCCGTTCTTGCTCTGTCCGTTTCGGATGTGCTCCTTGGGGTAGTTCACGATGCGCTCGCCCCGCAGCGGTTGAATCGAGATTCCTTCGATCCAGTCAGACGATCCCGAGGGGGTGTAGCTAGTGAAACGCCTGTGTTGCAGCGCGGGGACCACATCTGCATCGACGTATCCTGCCGTCTTGGCCACTCGAAGGCACTTGTTCTTCGGCTCGATGCGTGAGTCGCCGTAATAGCTGCGTAGCGCGCGTTCGACCTTGCCGCGCAGTTCCTGCGCGGTCGTCGTGCCGGGGATTCGGTTGCGCGCGTGGGAGTCCTTCTCGGTTGCTCCGAGCTGGGAGGTGTCAGGCATGAACGTTGATGTCATCATGACCACGACGTCGACATCAGAATCGCCGCGGGTATTGGTGTCGTTGGCATATGACCCCTGCAGGAACACCTTGTAGTCGATGTCGTCCAGTTCAGTCGACAGCTCCAGCGCGGTCTTCACGGAGGCGTAGGTCTTCCTCGATGCCTCGACAGAGCCTTGCTCCGCCCACGAACTTCGTTCCGTCGTCGCTACCAAGGAGCCCCCTTACGTTGTGGCGATTCTGGCATGAGCCTCTGACACTGAGTCGGAATACGGCTCACCTGGTGATGCCCGCGGAGGAGGCGGGCACGCTGCATCCCGCCGGTTGGTGACTGCGACCAGCTCGCGAGTGGAGGGAAGGAGGAGGTCTGGGAATTGTTCGGACAGCCGAGCTGTCCGGTATCGGGTTACCGAAGGCCCCCGCGAGCGGTGCTCGAGCGGGGGCCTAGGTAGTGTCAGCGCGGGGCACGCTTCACCGGTTGCATGTTAGTCCGGCCAGCTCGCGAGCGGCGGTGTGGGCACGACGCGGGGCGTGCCGTCGGAGTCGTCGAGAGTGGATGTCATCTCGGAGAAACCGGCGGCGTGGGCGATCGCGATCATGACGAGTTCGGTTTCGGTGTAGTCCAGTCCGGCTACTTCGTCCCACAGGTTCACGGGTGTCCCTGCGCCGAGGGACGCGATGATGCGGAGCAGGTGTCGGTGCGTGGAGGGGCGGTCGGCGATGGCGGTTTCGGTGATGGCGTCGAAGTCGATCGCTCGGGTCTTCCATGCGGCGTCGTAGAGCACCCACGGGTCGGTGTCTTCGGCGAGTCCGGAGCGGATGAGAACCTCTGTTGCGGCGACGCGAGGCCGCTCTCCGGCGGCCCACTCGCGCAGCTGGTTCTGTGCGGTCACGCGTGCACCGGTTCGCGTTCGTCAATCTCGGTCGCCAACGCGGCGGAGCCAGGGGATGGTTCGTTCATACGACGACGTCGCGGCGCCTTCTTGGTCCGGGCGACACCGGGTGCTCGTGCTCCGGTGGCTTTCAAGTCGCGTTCGTTCCATCCGGATGCGATGGCGTCGTTCCAGGCCTTGGCGTGAGCGTCTGCGGCGTCGCGGGCGGCCTGGTCGGCGGCGTCGGCGTCGTTGATCGCGGAGACGAGGGTCTTCACGGATTGCACGCGTCGTTCGACGTCCTGTTCGAGCAGTTCGCGTGCTTTGCGGGCGGCTTCTTCTGGGTCGCGGTTCACGTCGCTCATGCCGTCAGATTAACAGCGTCGGAATGGGTCCGCTAGAGCAGCGGCGCGGTTGAAGGACCGCCTTCGGCGGGCTCTGCTGTCCACAGGCCCGAGGCGGGCCTGCAGATGGGCCATTTCTGGAGCAAGCTATAAGGTTACCGCCGGTAACTTGCTTTCCGGGCTGGCGCTGCGCTGGCCCTCGTTGCACACTGGTGGTGTGGTCCCCGCTGGTGGCGGGTTCGCTGCGCTGGGCTGGAGGGATGGTGGTTGCTGGTGTCGGTACCGGATGAGCGTCGTCTGTTTGGTCGGCGTCGGCGGGAGAACCTGTCGGGGGAGCAACGTCGGGAGAAGGCGTACCGGGTGTATGTGTCTCCGGAGGAGGATGCTCATCTGCGAGCGCGCGCGGAGGTGCTTGGGGTGACGGTGCCGCGGCTGCTGTTCGAGTCGGCGATGAACGCGCAGGTCCGCACGGATACGGAGTGGAAGGGTGCGGTCGCGGAGCTGTTCGCAATCCGTCGGTTGATGGCGACGGTCGCGAACAACGTGAACCAGATCGCGAAGTTCGCCAACGCCGAGGGCCGCTTTGTGGAGGAGGCGCGTGAGGTTGTTGCGGAGCATCGGTCGATCGTGACGCGGATGAACGCCGTGTTGGATCGGTTGGCGGGACGATGATTCCGAACATCACCCGCGGCTCGCGCATGTCGGGGCTGATGAGTTACCTCGCTGGTGAGGGGCGCGCGAACGAGCACGCGGAACAGCATCTTGTTGCCGGGGATCCGGCGATCATGGCGATGCACGGCGAAGCGGTTCTGGACCGGGCGGCGGCGTTGGCGATCGCGCGGGATCTTGATCAGCCGAAGGATCTGCTGGGGGTGGAAGTGACGCGTCTGTCGACGGTCACCGATCCGGACACGGGCGTGGTGATTCGTGAGCGGGTGCCGGCGGATGTGTGGCATTGCTCGCTCTCGTTGAGCGCCGACGAGGGCGTGCTATCGGATGAGCAGTGGGGTGCGGTCGCGACGAAGTTCGTGCAGCGGATGGGCTTCGCGGGTGAGGACATCGGGAAGGCCGATTGCCGGTGGGTCGCGGTGCGGCACGGGCTGTCGAAGAACGGCAACGACCACGTCCACATCGCCGTGTCGCTCGTGCGCGAGGACGGCACGAAAGCGTCCGTGCACAACGACCGTTCCCGCGCACAAAGCATCAGCCGCGACCTCGAGCGCGAGTACGGACTGCAGCAACTGCACCAGCCGGAACGGGAACTGGGGGAGCGGGGCGTCCGGCCGGGGGAGCGAGAGTCGACCGAGCGTCGCGGCGCGGTCGAAGTCGACGCGCACCGTCTCGAGCGCACCGTCCGCGCGGCCGCGACCAGCTCGGTCGACGAAGCCGAGTTCGTGCGTCGGACGCGGCAGGCGGGAGTGCTGATCCGGCCCCGGTTCGCGGCCGGCCGTGACGACGTCGTCGCCGGCTACTCCGTCGCGCTGCGACCCGAAAAGGGTCAGCCGGTGGTGTGGCATGGCGGTGGCAGGCTCGCGCGAGATCTCACTCTCCCGGAGCTGCGGAAGGGGTGGCCTGATCAGCCGGAGACGGCGCAGGCCGGGGTCGATGAGTGGCGGGCGACGGCGAAGAACCCGTGGCGGTACGAACCGGTGCAGCCGGGTCGCGAGGTCGCCGAGCCGTCGGCTGACCTGTATGCGAAGTACGCCGAGGATATGAGTCGTCTGCACGAGTACTTGAGCACGGTGGACCCGTCGGACCGGGCGACCTGGGCGCACGCCGCCCGCGAGGCATCGGGCGTGTACGCGGCGTGGTCGCGGCGGCTGGAAGTGACGCCGGGACCGTTGGCGGAAGCGTCGCGGCAGCTCGCCCGGTCGGCGCACCTGCGCGCGCACGAGTCGACCCGGCGGCCGGCAGCGATGCCGTCGATGGCGGGCACGACGATGCTGATACTCGCGACCGCAGGAAAACGTAACAAGGCCGCGGAAGAGGCGATGCTGCTGCGGCAGATCGTGCGCACCACCCGGGCGATCATGGACGCCCACAAAGCCGCCGGCGACGCGCGTCGTGCGCACGAGCTCGCGACCACGATCCGCACTCAGCTGAAGACCGTGCACGACAGCTACACCGCTCAAATACAACGCAACACCATCGACGCGCTCCCCGAGGACCTTCGGCGTGCGCGGGCCGTGGTGGAGACGAGCTTCGGGACAGGTAGCCCGGTCCCGACGAAGCTGACGCCAGCGACGCCGGATGCCACAACGACCGTCTCGCCGCAGCGGGCGCCGGTGCCGCGTGAGCGTGACGGCAACGAACGTTAGATCCAGATCAGTGAAGGGGAGGAATCACCATGGTGGATGACGACGGAGGCGTGGACGAGTCCCTGAACTCTTCCGCCCGGATCGCGCTCACGATCGCGATCCAACTCGGCGAGAAACTGGCCCGCTCCTACCAGGAAGCGATGCGCGACGCGCAGCAACGCGACGCCGCCCGAGCGCGGGAGCTTGCCGCCCGGTTCGAGGGCGAGCGGGCAGCGGCACGCCAGGCGGTATCGGTCGTAAACGATCCGCAATGGTGGGACAAGGCAAACATCCAGGACGTCGCCCGCGTCGCCGAAACAGCGGCGGCGTGGAAGAATAAGGATCCGCAGATCGCCCGAGCCGACGCGGTGATCGCGTCTGAGGCGCTCGAGCGGTACGGCGTGGACGTGTCCACGCTGCGCGCCGTCGCCCGCGAGACCCCCACGGATCTAGACCTGGCGAAGCAGTGGGCCGCGACCGCGGCGCCCGAGGATTATCACCGTCACGACGACGACCGCCTCACCATGCGCGTCAGCGACAACCTCGAGCCAAACCCTGCGGCCGAGCGCGCCCTCATCGCGGACTACCGCGCCGCTGTCGCCGGCGATGTTCCGGCGCTCGAACTCAGCGTCGCAGAGGAATGGAAACGGGCCAACGACCCGACTGGGTATCAGGACTACCGCGTCGAAACGGCGGTCGTGTTCGATGAGAACGGTCGCGCAACGTCGGCGGATCCCGCCGTGGCTGAGGGCGCCCGAGCGGCACTGGTTCAGGAGTGGCGGACTGAGCAGGCCGGCGGTCCCGACGTCGTCGCGGCGGATGCCGAGCGAGCGCAGGCGCGTCGCGACCTCTCCGAGGCGCAGGTGATGATCGCTGAGGCGGATCGCCTCGACCGTGCCAACGACGCTGCAGCAGCCGAACCCCTCATGACGACCGGTGCGGTCGATCGCGCCAACGAGCTGCAGCAGCAAGCGGCCGAGTACGACCGAGACGCCGACGCCGGCGGCACACCTTTCCACGGCGTCGACGAACTTCGAGCACTCGCTGATGACGCCCGAACACAGGCCGCACTCTTCCGCAACGACGACCAATCTGAGCTCAGCGCCGGCACACCGTCAGCGCCCTCCCCGGACGGGCGGGCTTCCGCCGCGCGAGCTGACAGCGAGATCGTCTACGACAGCTCCGAACGCCGCGAACACACCGCCGCCGCGATGCGTAGCCAAGGTGTTCCCGAGAACCTTGTCGCGGACCGAATGACCGTAGACGCGTCCTTCGCGACGCCAGCACACGAGGGAGCACCGGCGGGGCGGACCCATGTCCCGAGGACCCGCGGTGGACGGGGTCAGACCCGAGAGCAAGATCGCAGCAAGCAAGGTCGTTGAACGATCGGCAGTGATAGACACCGAAACCTACCGATGATCGCTTGATTTCCCAGCAAGCTGCTGGGAAATCTGCTCAGTTCCCCAGAAGAGCTTCCTGGCGGCGGGACGCCCGCCGGCGCCGTTTCCGCATCGACCTGGCATGACAGCACGACAGCGGCCCGATCCAGGCGCGCAACGCGCGAGCCCTTCAACGCTCTCACGTTTGCTGGCCGCGGGAGCGGACCCGTCCGCGCACCCGTCGCCGTGAGGGGAAGACGGTTGAGATCCCGCACGGTGGCTGGAAAAGCACGGGAGCGGCGCTTCGCCGTCCGTTGCGTCCGACGATTCGCGGCTGGCTCGGTCGCGGGGGAGGTGAGGCCGTGAACGTGGTCGCGGCCGACGAGTTCCGCGGCACCACCGTTCAGGTGTGCGGGCTGTACCCGTAGGTGCGCGTGTTCCCCTCGATGCGGGATTCCGTCGCCGAGGCATTCTGGATCGCGAGGAACGCGGGCATCGAGCTGTTGGCGGTTTCCTCGATCTGCGGCGAAAACGCCCTCGGCTCGGCAAACCCGTGGATCTTCGGTTTCAGAGCCGATCCGGTGAGTACCGCTGGATCCATCCACCCCAAGGAGGCGGGCATGAGCGCCGTTGCGGACGAGTTGATCCGCTTTCTCGATGGCTGAGGCGTTTCGATCCGGATTCAACCGGGGCAATCGGCCGTACCGCGCGAGGATGACAGTGTGCGGGCCGAGGCGGCGTCGCCGTTGCAGGTCACGACCGCACTGACGATCCCCGGACGATGAGCCGCGACGACAACTCGATCCTCTCGAAATGATCCATTTCGTGCCGACGGAACTCACTGATCAGTTCCACGGCGCGCTCTGCCATTGCGCGCAGCGGTTGCTGCACGGATGTCAGCGGGACGCCGACATCCCGCGGGATCCGCAAGCGCAGATGTGCTGCCGCTCTGTAGACCGCCAGGGCTATCGCATCGTTGCACGCGAAATGGCTGCACCGCACGGTCGGAGGAATCGCCCCTCTCGAACCCGGCTACCGTCGCGTACTGCTCGCCCCGGTGCCCGGTCCTGGACTCAACTGGTGCGAGACCAGCCTCGATTCGCCCGCCGGTCGGATCCCCGTCCGGTGGGAGCGCATCGCCGGCAAACGTACGACTGGACGTTGATCTACCGGTTCCGGGTTTGCTCCGATGGCCGGGACGCAAGGACATCGAGGTGGCGCCCGGGTCGCGGACCTTCGTCCTGCCGCAATGATTCCGACCGCCTCAGCGCGGAATCCCGGAATTTGCCACACTTTCCCCGCAGCTCCGTGCTTCGGCGAGCACCCGACGACGCCGATCGTCGACATGCCGCGCTCGATGAAGGCAACCGTTGCATTGATAAGGGTTCTCGGAACCGGCCCACAATCCGCGACGTCACCGCCGATTGACTCAACGGCACGACCCACACCCACCACCCATGGCAAAGGAGAAGTGTCCCAGAACGGGTCAACCCTGCTCGGGTCCACTTTCTGCAACGGGAGATGTCGTCCGAAAGTGGAGCATCCCCGATTTGTTCGGCGTTTAGCGTGAGAACAGCACGACACGTGCGGAATCCCAACGGAGGTAAATTCCATGAAAGCTCTCGTCTACCACGGCCCGAACAGCAAGGCTTGGGAAGAGGTGCCCGATGCCATGATCGAGGACCCCACTGACGTGATCGTCAAGGTCGAGATGACCACGATCTGCGGAACTGACCTCCACATCCTGCACGGAGATGTTCCCGCAGTCACCGATGGACGAATCCTCGGACACGAGGCGGTCGGCACCATCACCGAGGTAGGTGATGCGATCCGTGGCTTCGCCGTCGGCGATCGCGTCCTCGTCCCCGCCGTCACGAAGTGTGGGCGATGCGAGTACTGCCAGAGGGGCATGCCTTCGCACTGCCAGACTGTTGGCGGTATCGGATGGATCTTCGGCCACCTGATCGACGGAACGCAAGCGGAGTATGTGCGCGTGCCTTTCGCCGACACCTCTCTCTATTCGATCCCGTCAGACGTAGCGGACGAGCAGGCGATCTTCCTCGCTGACTCTCTCCCAACCGGGTACGAGGTCGGGGTCATCGCAGGCAAGGTGAAGCCCGGCGATACGGTCGCCGTCGTCGGGGCCGGCGCTGTCGGCCTCTCGTCGATCCTCACCACCGGCCTGTGGGGGGCATCGAAGGTCATCGCGATCGACTCGAACGCCTTCCGGCTCGAGAAGGCGCGAGAGTTCGGTGCGACGGACACCGTAGAAGTCGGCCCGAACACCGTCGCGGACGTCCTCTCACTCACAGATGGGCTCGGAGTGGACGTCGCGATCGAGGCCGTCGGCTATCCGGAAACGCTGCTGACCGCGGCGTCCATCGTGCGGCCAGGGGGCACCATCGCCAACATCGGCGTACACGGGTCTCCCGTCGAACTTCCCCTGCAGGACATGTGGATCCAGAACCTCACTCTCACGATGGGGCTCGTCGACACGGTGACCATCCCGACTCTGCTCAAGATGGTCTCGAGCGGACGGATCGCCTCGGAGAAGATGGGGACCCACCGGTTCACCTTCGACCAGATCGACGAGGCGTACGACGTTTTCAAGAACGCAGCCTCGAACCACGCCCTGAAGGTCATCATCACGCCGATGCTCTGACGGATGCGAAGGGTGAGCGGTGAAGCGAGCCGCGTATCGCTCACCCGATGTAGCTGATCCCGAAAGCGTTGATCTTGCGGTAGAGGGAGGACCGGGCTATCCCGAGCGCGGCCGCCGCTTTGTACCGGTTCCCCTTCGCTTCGTACAGCGCCTGGATGATCGCATCACACTGCGCTGCTTCGAGCAGCGATAGCCGGCGCGATCTGCCGTTGAAGCACGAAGCGGGAAGATCCCGCGCCTGAATCTCTCCTACTGGTTTCCGAGCGACGACGTACCGCAGGACGTCCTCGAATTCGTTGACGTTCCCGGGCCACGAGTACCCTTCCAATACGCGGGTCGCCTGCGGGCCGAGCCGGAGGGAGCGTCCTCCCGAGATGCTCCCCAGCACCTCGCGGGCGATGTCTCCGATCTCCTCGACGCGCAGGCGCAGCGGCGGCACCCGGATGGTCTCGTGGAAGTACCGCATCACCAGCCCGTAGGGCTTCGACGCATCGACAGTGACGTCATTGATGCTGCCGACTAGCAGGGGTCTTGCCGCACCGGATGTGACAGTGCGGAGAATCTCATCCAGGCGACGACTGGCAAGAGGGGTGAGTGCATCCAGCCCCCCAAGAAGCAGAAGCGAGGGGCCGTCCTCGATGGCCCCGTGAAACAGCGCCCCTGACGACGACCTGATCGGCAGGGTGTCCCCGGTGAACTGGGCACAGTCGGCGGTGAAGATGCGGCCCTGCGGATGAACCACCCGGAACTCGGCGCCGACCAGCGCGCGTTTCCCGGACCCCGCTTCTCCGATCAGAAGATGATCACGGTGCGCCCTCACGCTGGCGGCGACGTCGTGACGAGCTCGAGCGAAGGGAGTCAGGAGATCCCGGTGGTCGCGTCCACTTTCGAGAGAGTGGATGGGGTGACCGGCCGGCACCTCGGCATCACCACGGAACGCGCTCGCGTAGTCGCGTCGCACACCGTTCGTCACATGCGCTCCCTGGCGACGACTGGCCTCCGAGTGGCCCCCGTGCTCTGCAACGCAAGGCGCAGCGGCCAGGACAACGCCCACGATCTCGTCCTCGAGCGACACCGCCTCGATCTTCAGATCCAGGAGAGTGCCCGAGGGGAGGACGGCTTCGGAGTCCCCGGCCTCGCGCAGGACGAAGGCTTCCGCCGCCCTGTCGGTCAGCACCTTGAGGTCCTCTGGATCCAATCGCAGAGCGGAGTCGCTGACGTGCGCGTGGTTGCCGTCAGTGCCGACGACCCAGTCCCGACGTTGCGCGCAGAAGCGGACGAACCGGTCGAAGACAGCGCGGCTCCGTCGCGAATCCTCAGCGGAGAGACGCCGTGCGAGGCTGTGTGCGAACACACGGGCGTAGGCGAGCAGCAGATCCTCCGGCCGGCCGTTACGTGAGAGCACCCACACGCACCCGTGCAGCAATGCTGTCTCCTCGTCGATCACAACAGCAGCCGCGTTCGTCACGCCGGCGAGCTGCGGATGAAAGTTCAACTCGCCGGGAAGGCAGGCATCTCGCCCGGACGAAAGGGCGAGGGAAAGAGCCGTCGTCCCGACCTGCGATTCCCTCATGTCGAAGCCGGGGCTCACCGACAGCGCATCCAACAGTCGAGCGAGAGCAGCATCACCGTCCCGACGTGACCGAACCACACCCCCCGCATCCAGAACCAGGATCGAGAAGACTCCCATCGGAGGTTCCTCATCAAGAAGATCTCGAGCACAGACCTCGAGGTCTGCCGCACCCTGTGCACTCCCGACGAAGACCGTCTCAAGACCACTCAGGTTGACCCCTGCAGCTGCTGAGCGCTGCCAGGAATCACGGAGCACGAGCGCATCGCCCCGCTCAGACGACAGCGATGCCTCCAGCTGCGCGATACGTGCCCTCAGCACTGGGTCGCTGATCATGGTGCGCCTGCCCTCATCGTCGGAAGCAATCTGCGACGTTGGTCCTATTTTCGCTCCTTGCCGGATGCGTCGACAGTCCCCACGTTCGTTTCGACGCGCACTCCGGTCAGGTCTGCTCGTCGGGACCGGTTTGCTCAATCGTTGCCGACGATGACCGATCCCGTGCCGCGGGTGATGAGGCGATCGCCGACCAGCTGGGCTGGGCGGGTGTTGCCCGGATGGGCCTTGTCGACCTCGTCCAGTTGCTCGGCGGAGAGCTCGATCGGGGTGCTCAGGACGATCCATTGCACTCCCTCGCTGCACGGAGGAGTGGTCAGGCTGCCTGCGTAGGCGAAGTGATCGAGCGTGGCTGGCAGCATCGCTGCGACGTCGAAATCGATCTCGGTGTCGGCGTCGGTTCCCGCGATTTTGCCGGCGTTCTCCGTGAATGCGTCGTAGGCCTCGGACGCGGCGCCCTCGACGGCGAGGACGCCGACCACGAGGCGATCGCCTGTCTCGCTCTGGTGAACGAAGTGGAACTCAGCATCAGCGGCGACACCGTCGATGGTGTGCTCGGAGGGTGTGTGCACGTGCATCTGCGCGAGCGAATAGGTCATCCCGTTGTAGTCCACCCGCGAGGCTTCGCCGTCGGCTCCGATCTGAACCGTGTGACCTGTGTCTTCCACCTCGCCTTCGGACGGCTCGCTGTCCAGCGTGAGCGACGGCCCGGGGGCTGTGGTCGAAAAGGGGATGTCGATCGGGGACTGACGTTGGCCGGTCGCGCATGTCGCGAAGCTGTCCTCGAGGCCGCCCCAGCTGGTCGGGCCGGAGTCGCCCTCGTACGACCAGTGGGTCTGCTCTGCAATGGTCGTCGGTGCGGGCGCGGTGGCGGCGGTCTCTGAACTGGATGCGCAGCCGGCGAGCAGGAGGGCGGCGGCGGCCGATGCCGTGAGGAGTGCGAAGGTTCCTGAGCGGGTCATGAGCGGGGTCACGTTCAGCGGGCGTCGGTCGAGATGCTGGCGAGGAAGAGCTCGATCGAGTCGCCCAGATCGAGCGTCGTCGCACGAGTCGTCGACGGGTCTATCAGCGCGGTGAGGAGATGAGTGTCGGCGGTGCGGGCGGCGAGCTGCGGCATAACGGATCCTTCGGGTGGGGCGATGCAGGGTGCGTCGCTGTCCTTCGAGAATGTCCGATTCGATCGTTGCGCTCGTCGTCCACTCGGATCGACCCGAGTCGTTCGGATGCAGTAGATCCGCAGCGCTACGCGGGGAAGCCCGCGCGGTAGGCGAACGACACGAGTTGCGCTCGGTCGCGTGCGCCGACCTTCGCCATCGCCCGGTTGGCGTGCGTCTTCACCGTGAACGGAGAGACGAAAAGCTGCTCGGCGATCGCCGCGTTGTCCAGGCCAGTGGCGATCGCCGCGACGATCTCTCGCTCGCGCGGGGTGAGGGCTGAGAACCGGTCGAGCATCCCGGTGTCGACGGTCGGGGCGGCGGCCTGCGCCGAGAGCTGGCCGATGAGCAGGGCACTGGCCGCACTCGAAAGGGCGCCGCCTCCGGCCGCCACCTCGCGGATGCCGTCGGCAAGGGCCGTCGGGCCCACCCCTTTGCTGAGGAAGCCGTTGGCTCCCGCGCGCAATGCGGCCAAGACGTTCTCGTCGTTGTCGAAGGTCGTCAGCACAACCACGCGCAGATCCTCGGCGGCGTAACGCTCGCGAAGGCGCCGGGTGGTCTCGACTCCGTCGATACCCGGCATGCGGATGTCCATCAGCACGACGTCGGCGGCGAGGGAGCCGATCGACTCGAGGGCTGCGAAGCCGTCGCCCACTGAACCGACGACGTCGATCCCCTCCTGCTTCGCGAGGATGGCCTGGATACCCTCGCGGATCATCTCCTGGTCATCAACGATCAGAACTCGCACCATCAGATCCTGCTTCCCTCGATCGGCAGCTGCGCCACAACCCGATACTCGTCGTCGTTCCCATCGATGCGGAGCGTGCCGCCCGCCGAGTGGGCGCGCTCGCGCATGCCGATCAGCCCGAAGCCACGACGCTCCGATGCCCGATCACGGTCTTTGCGATTCGAGATCGAAAGGATGAGATGTCGCTTCTCGGCGCGCACCGAGACCGAGGCGGAGCCGACTCCGTGCTTCCGCGCGTTCGTGAGCGCCTCCTGGACGATGCGATAGGCCGCGGTCGATACCTCGGGGTCGAGACCCGCCGGCGAATCGATCAGCTCGGCCTCGACGACGACCCCCGCGGCGCGGTACGACTCGACGAGCGCCGGGATCCGCGCGAAGTCAGGGACCGGGGTGGTATCGGCGGAGGTCTCCGTGTCGGAACGAAGTACGTGCAGCACCCGCTGCGTCTCGTGCAGGACCGACTGCACACTCGTTCTGGCCTTCTCGAGCGACGCACGCGACGTCTCCGCCCCATCGGGGAGATTCACTTCAGCCACTCCGAGGTGGATGCCGAGCACAGCGATCTCGTGGCCCACCACGTCGTGAAGGTCACGGGCGATACTGAGCCGCTCCACGGCGACACGCCGATGGGCGTCCGCTTCCCGCATGGCGATCGCCTCGACAGCGCGGCTCTCCACCTCCTGCTGGAACTGCGCATAGCTGCGCAGCGCCGTGCCGGCCGAAGCGAAGGCGAACGACATCGCCAGGGCAGCGAACGCAATGGGATTGACCCAGCCGATGTCTTGAAACAAGGCGATCGAGGCATAACTGACGAGGCCGACGAATGCGCCGACCAGAGGTCCGGAGAGCCCCCGGAGCGCGATCGCGAAGCCGGTGAAGGCGGCGATGTTCCAGGGGACAACCGGGTCCGTTCCGAGCGCCACCGATGAGAGGGGGCCGAGGACCAAGACAACCGTACCGAGCCGCAACCGCGTTCGGGTGCTCAGGACTTTCATGGGAAGAAGGTCACGGATGATCGCGACGCCGAGGAGGGATACACCGAGTCCCACGTATCCGCCGATTCCTTCCTCGACCTGACGGCCTTCGATGAAGCCATTGGTGAAGAGCGAAACGAACGCTACGGTACTCGCCACCCCCGTCACGATCAGGCTGCCACGGTCGAGCAGGCGAATACGCCGAGTTGAAGCGCGGCCACGCGCGCTGAGGTCGAGAAGATCGGAAGCCACCCCTCATGGTCACAGGCCACAGGTCGAAGCCTGTACTCCCAGCGCAGTAGTCGCGAGCAAGAGTAATCGCCGGTCGACCTCTGGGCCGCGTTTCGGCGCGGCACCGGCCGATGTCCCGCGGCCGCTGCCCGCTCCTTGGTCTGAGCGGTTCCACTACGGGCAGCGCACGAGTAGCGCTCCCGGTTCTACGCTGAAGTGGACCCACTTGGCTTCTCCCACGACGTCGCCGTCGACTTCGACAGGCAGGTGGATCTCGCTTCTGAGGTTGATCTCGCGGCCCTGCAGCTGCGGCATATCTTCGTTGCCGCGGACGTCGCAGGTGATGAGCCGCCACAGGGATCGGACCCAGTCGCTGACGCTGTGCTGCAGCAGAAGGACCGCGTCGAGCCGCCCGTCATCGCACGATGCTTCGGGTAAGAGGGTGAGCCCCATCGTCAACGAACCGTGGTTGCCGACGACGATGCCTCGTGACCGCTCACTCTGGCGAGGGCCCCCGTCGACCACCGTCGTCACCTCGACCATCCGCCTCTGGCTGGCCAGAGCTCCGGAGACGAGGTAGGCGGCGGAGCCAAGGCGCCTCTTGAGCATCGTCGACGCTCCCGCCATGGTCGCTGCGTCGAAACCGGCTCCCGCCATCACAAGGAAGGCGTGGTGCTCGATGCCGCGTCCGTCACCGTCACGATCGAGCTCGAGACGGCCGACGTCCATCTTGCGGTCGTGGCCGTGGACAGCGACGTGCACAGCGGCGCGGAGGTCGCGACGCGGGATGTCGAGGTTACGGGCGAGGAGGTTGCCGGTGCCGATGGGAAGGAGCGCGAGCGTCGCGCCGGTACCCGCGAGCTCCTGACCCACGGTGCGGACGGTGCCATCACCTCCGGCGACCAGGACGAGATCGGCGCCGCTGCGGATCGCCTCTCGCGTCTGCTCGGCACCTCTGGACCGTTCGGTCGTCGGCAGCCACAGAGGGGAGCGAACTCCTGAGTCGAGGAACGCACGGTCCACTACCGCCTGGAACTCCGCCAGGGCGGCTCCCGAGAGTTTGGCGGCGTTCACCACCACCGCGGCGCGGGAAACGCGTGGTCGAGAAGGGGTGGTGCTCGAGACGGACTCGCTGTTCGGGAGGACGGCAGGAGAGTTGTTCGACATGACTCCAGCCTCGCGAGCGTTGATGTCCTCGTCGTCGTACCGCCGGCTCGACCCGTGTATTGCAGCGGGAGTAGGGCGATGACGGGCGCGCGGAGGTCCTGGCCATACCGATGGTTCCCGTATCGACATGATCCGCCGTGCGGGGACCGCCTGCCGAGTGCACTCGATGCGGCGTACTCGGCAGGCATGGCTCATCCGCGCACGAGCGCGGGGTAGTCGACGTAGCCCTCGTCGCCGCCACCGTAGAAGGTCGCCGGGTCCGCCTCGGTGAGGTCGGCATCCGCGTGCAGGCGCTCGACGAGGTCGGGGTTCGCCAGCGCGAGACGTCCGACCGGCGTGACGTCGGCGAGGCCGGCCTCGACATCGTCGCCGAGACGATCGGGCGCCTGCCCCGGTCTGAGCACGAGGAGCGACGTCGGCCACGCGCTCCGGATCGACCGGAGCAGCTCCTCGTCTCCGAGGTGCAGAACATGGAGGTAGGCGAGTCGGAGCGGGGCGAGTTCTGACACGAGATGCAGGTACTGCTCGAGCACCTGGGAAGGGGTCCCCTCCTCCAGACCTCCGAGAGCGATCGCGGGCGAGATCCGCACACCCACGCGATCCGCACCGATCTCCTCGGCCACCGCGCGCGCGACCTCGACCACGATACGCGCGCGATTCTCGACGGAGCCGCCGTACTGATCGGCGCGGACGTTCGCATTCGGGGCGAGGAACTGGTGGAGGAGGAAGCCGTTGGCGGCGTGCAGTTCGACTCCGTCGGCGCCGGCCGCGACAGCCGATGCCGCAGCATGACGGAACTCCTCGACGATGCCCTCGACCTCCGAGGTGGTCAGCGCCCGGGGAACCGGAGTCTTCTGCGGCCCGGTCGGTGTGAACATGTCCACGTCGGCACCGATCGCCGAGGGTCCGACGGGGCCGCTCCCGTGCGCCGTGTTGTCGGGGTGGGAGACCCGTCCTGCGTGCATCACCTGGATGAACAGGACGCCGCCCTCTGCATGCACCGCGTCCGTGATCGCGCGCCATCCCTCGATCTGCTCGGGAGAGTGGATGCCGGGGGAACCCATGAAACCCTGTCCAACGGATGATGGCTGAGTGCCCTCCGAGATCAGGAGACCCAGGCCGGCGCGTTGACGGTAGTACTCGGCCGCGGAGGCATGCGGGGTTCCGTCGGCTCGGGCGCGACTGCGGGTCATGGGGGCGAGGGCGAGACGGTGGGGGAGCTCGAAGCGTCCGAGAGTGTGGGGCTGCCAGAGGGTCGGTGATGGTGCCATGGTTCTGTCTCCATTCAGGGGTGTGCATCTTGAAAACTGACCATGGTCGGAAATTATTCCGACAGAATCGGGTGATGACCATGACCTCTGATCGCCCGGCCGGCAAACGGGAGCGCAATAAGCAGGACAAGCTGAACCGCATCGTCGCGGCGGCGGGAAGCCTCTTCGATGAGCTGGGTTTCGAGAGCGTGACGGCGCAACTCGTCGCCGAGCGCGCCGGGATCGCCAAGAGCACGCTCTTCCTCTACGCGAAGACGATGGGCGAGCTCCTCCTCCTGGTGCAGAACGCCCACTACGCGGAGGCGGTGGCGCGGGGTCGTGCAGCGGCGTCGGCGGTCCCCGACCGTTTCGAAGCGGTGCGGGCGATGCTGCGCGCGATCGTCGCTTACAACCGGCACCGCATCGAAACGGGCCGCCGCTACCTCCAGGAGGTACTTTTCGGGGATCCGGATCAGCCTCATCGCGTCCAGGCGCTGGCGATCGTCGACCGGGCCGACGCCGTGATCGCCGAGATCCTCGGCCGTGACGGCCGACTGAGTGAAGGCGACGCCGCGCTTCGGGCGCGATCGATCTCGCAGATCCTCTTCGCGAACCTCGGCCTGAGCGAGAACCTCCGTCTCGAAGACGAGCAACTCGTTGATCTCGTTGCGTCTCAGTGCGCTCCCCTTCTCGACTGACGAGCACCGCCGCCGAGCGCCGCACCGCTGTCCGCGCTGGCGCTGACCGCCGAGACGCCGCCGGACAAAAGTCACACAAGTTCAGATTTGAGGGCTAAATCTCGCATAACGTCTTGATTGCCCGAGCCCAATGCCTCTAAAGTTGCCCCATCCTCAAAGTTGAGGGGATGCGGATGCTCTCACCCGGCTCCGCCCTGGACACGGTGACGAGCGGGAAATGGAATGACGATGGAGTCGAACGAAGCAATCACGGTGGAGACGCCCCCGGGAGCTGATCGCGCTGCCGAGAAGGCGGAGAAGCGAAAAGACCGCGTCCCCTTCCGGAAGGTGATCCCCTGGTCCACGCACTCGTTCTCCATGAACGCGCTGATCGTGCTCACCGGGTATTTCACGATCTACGCGACGGACACCCTCGCGCTCAATCCTGCCGTCGTCGGTGGTCTTCTCGTCCTCGCGAAGGTCATCGATGCGATCGGCGCCCTGCTCGCCGGCTACCTGATCGACCGGGCGCCGGACACCCGCTTCGGGAAGGCCCGACCGTTCGATCTGTTGATCATCCTCTGCTGGGCGACGACGGCCTTTATGTTCGCCGTCCCCGGTGACGCCGGCGACCTGGTCAAGTACATCTGGCTGTTCAGCTCCTACACCTTGCTCACCGCTCTCTTCATGCCGCTCTACAACGCGAACAGCCCGCTCTACACGGCGCGGGTGTTCCCGAAGAGGGAGCACTACAGCGATCTGGCCGCCAAGAGCGGTCTCGTCACCGTTGTCGTGGCGATCTTCATCACCATCGGCGTACCGCTCGCGGTTCAGGCGGCTGGGAAGGACCCGGGCATGTGGGCTCTGGTCGCGCTCGCCCTCGCCGTTCCGTTCACCCTCATCGGGCTGATCCGATTCTGGGCGTTCCGAGAGTCCCAGGATGCGGCTGAGATCGTCGCCGAGCGGCTTCGCATGAAGGACATCATGCTCGTCCTGCGCACGAACCCCTACATCTGGGTGATCTCGATCATCGCTCTCCTCGTCGGTATCTACGCGGGCCTCGGAGCGGGCGCCTACTACTTCCGCTACATCGTCGGCAATCTCGGATTGCAGGGCATCGTCTCGATCTCCTTCGTCGCGCTGCTCCCGCTGATGGTGTTCTTCCCCGTCCTGATCCGTAAGTTCTCCGTCTCGCGGATGATCGCCGTCTCCAGCTTCATCGGGGCCATTGGATTCATGGTGATGATGTTCGCGGGTGGCAACATCGCGCTGATCATGGTCTCCTCCGTGCTCACCGCTCTCGCTTCACTGCCGTTCAACTTCCTTGCTCCCGTGTTGATCATCGACAACTCGACCTACAACGAATACAAGGGAAACCGACGGTTGGAGAGTGTGGGGGGTGCCCTGTTCTCGTTCGCCGGAACCGTCGGAGCGGCGCTCTCCGCCGGCGTCCTCGGCATCGTCCTCTCCGTCGCCGGTTACAGCGGGTCTTCGGAGACCCAGTCGGCGGCCGCTCTGGACGGCATCATCGCGCTGAACAGTTGGATCCCGGCCATCTTCGCGGTACTCGTCGGTTTCGTCGCTCTCTACTACCACCGTCTCGAGAAGGAGATGAAGGTGATCAGCGCCGAGGTCCTCGCCCGCCGAGAAGTAGCGAAGGAAGGCACGATCGCCGGAGATGTCCCCCTGTCGGCCGCAGCCTCCACCACCATCTCGGGCACCGAGGCCATCCGCGTCGTGCGCGAGGAGAGCGGTTCTCCCTTCGGTCGTCGCCGTCGCCGCGGCAAGTGACCGCACTCCCCTTTCCTCGCCGGCATCCAGAAAGGCACGAACCATGACCAGTACCTCACCAGCAGAGACCCTCACCGCAAGCCTCCTCGGCTCGTGGCCGTTCGAGACGGAGGACGAGCTGTTCCTCTCGCCGTTCATCGACATCGACGAATGGCGCGACGGACCGGTTCGCCACCGGTACGTCCACGGCGGGTTCGCAGGGACGCAGGCCCTCTTCTCGTTCTACTTCCCCGAGCAGACCGGCTATGAAGGCCGGTTCTTCCAGCACGTGACCCCGTTCCCCCAGAGCGAGAACCTCGCGCCGCTGGACGACGGCGAGCACAACAAGATCGCGTTCTCCATCGCCAGTGGGGCGTACTTCGTCGAGACGAACGGCGGAGGCGGGCAGCTCTTCGATCCCATTCAGGCAGATCCTTCGATCGGCGCCTACCGCGCGAACGCGGCATCCGCTGATTTTTCCCGCCGCGTCGCGCAACGGCTTTTCGGTGATCATCGTGTCTTCGGCTATCTGTACGGAGGCAGCGGCGGCGGTTACCGGAGTATCGGCGCGGCCGAGAATACGGAGGGGGTGTGGGACGGCTTCGCCCCGCACGTCATCGGAAGCTCTGTGGCGATACCGAACGTCTTCACCGTACGCATGCATGCGATGCGCATCCTGCGCGACAAACTGCCGCAGATCGTCGAGGCTTACGACGTCGGCGGAGATCCTTCGGCCCTCGACCTCAGCGAGGAGGAGGCGGACGCCTTCGCAGAGGTGACGAAGATGGGGTTCCCTCCACGTTCGTGGTTCGGTTGGAAGACCATGGGGATGCACGGCTTCCGGGTCCTCTACCCCGGAGTCATGGCGGCCGATCCGAGCTACTCCGACGACTTCTGGACACAGGACGGCTACCTCGGCGCCGATGGGGGCTCCTCGGTGCACCGGGACCGTATCCAGCACCGGAGCACGATCATCGAGCTGCTCGGAGCGGTCGAGAACGAGGACGGCGACCTGATCGCCGGCAGCGTGGACGAGTCGTTCATGCACTCGACAGGAGGGGCCCACCGCATCACCGGCGTCCGCATCGCGGAGAATCCGACCGGGTGGCTGCTCGGAGGACAGCTCGACATCCTCTCCGGGAGGTCGGCGGGACGGACGGTGCAGATCAACTCGATCGAGGACGGCGTGATCGAGATCGAACCCGGCCAGGGCGACGTGCTCGCCGGTCTCGCCGTCGGCGATGAGGTGATGGTCGACACCTCGAACTTCCTGGCCGTCCAGACCTATCACCGCCACCAGGTTCCCGGTCCGGACTTCCCGGTCTGGGACCAGTTCCGCGACGAGAAGGGGGAGCCCGCGCTGCCTCAGCGGCCGGTGCTTCTGGGGCCGCTGCTCAGTCGCGGGGCGTCGGGCACCGTGCAGACGGGTCGGATCGCGGGGAAGATGATCGTCGTATCGACCCTGCTCGATCGAGAGGCATTCGCCTGGCAGGCCGATTGGTACCGCCGGAAGGTCATCGAGCATCTGGGTGACGAGACCGAGCAGTTCCGCCTCTGGTACATCGACAATGCCCTGCACGGCGATGATGGGCCCCAGGAGTTCCCCGCACGCAGCGTCGCGTATGTGGGTGCGCTCGAGACCGCGCTGCGCCAGCTCGCCGCGTGGGTCGAGCGAGGCGTCGAGCCGGCACCGACGACGGTCTACGAGGTGGCCGACGGACAGGTCCTCGTGCCGGCGAGCGTCGAGGAACGTAGCGGCGTCCAGCCCACGGTCACCCTCTCGGTCAACGACGCGGAGAGCGCCCACGTGCAGGTGGGGGAGCCGGTGTCGGTCCGGGTGGAGGCGGCAGCGGCGGACGGCGGTGTCGTCGTCGAGCTCCGCGAAGTGACGACGACCGCAGAAGGAGAGGAGGTCCTCGGCGCTGCGATCGACTTCGAGCCAGGAGTCCGCGTCGCGACCGATTACTCCCTGACCTTCGACGCGCCAGGCACTCGCTTCCTGGCCGTCCGAGTGACCGCACAGACCAACGCCGACCCATCGGACCGCTTCGGGCGGGTGGAGAACATCGCTCGCGCGCGTGTGATCGTCGACGCCTGAACCGAAAGCCCGGACATCATGCCGCTCTGATGTCCGGGCCACCACCGCCGAGGCTGGAGTCGGCACCTCCGATCGACGTCAGTCGGTCCGAGCGGGTTGGGCGCGAAAGTAGAGTTGTGATCATGAGCACCTCGTCACCGACGAAACGTGGCCCGTACGCCCCCACGAGAAGACGTCGCGAGGCGATCGCACGAGTGGTGCTGGAACTCGTCGACGAACTCGGCCACGAGGGCGTCACGACGGCGCTGGTTTCTCAGCGCTCCGGCATCAACGAGACGACGATCCTCTACCACTTCCCTTCGCGGGATCACCTCCTGGTCGCGGCCCTCGCTCTCGCCGACGACGCGGAGGCCGAGCGCGCCAACGCCTACGCGGACGACGCTGTGCTCGACATCGGGGCGATCACGCGGGTGCCGTCGATGGAGTTCGAGAACCCTCGCTTCAGGCTCTTCCTCATGCTGAGAGGCCAGTCCGGCGATAGTGGGCATCCCGCCACCGAGTACTTCAGGGAGCGAGCCGCGCGCCAGGTCGCCCTGTTCGCCCAGTTGATCCGCCACTCGCAGGAGGCGGGGCTCATCCTGGACGGACTGGATCCGGTCATGACCGCCCGCCAAGTCATCGCGATCTGGGACGGTCTCGGGCAGCTCTGGCAGTCGGACCGCGGGTTCGACGTCGCGGCACTGCTGGAGGATTCGGTGCGTCGCCTGACGGGCCAGAACCTCCTGGAGATCCAGAAGCTGTTGACGCGAGCGATGGTCCATCCCGGGCCGTGGGAGCAGGTGGACGGAACTCCGTCACGCCCCTGACAGCCGCCGCAGATCCACTCCGGAGACAGTCGACAGGGGGGCATTCGGGAGGGAGTCGAGGGACAGGACGAGCTTGAGCATAAGGCGCTCGAGACTGTCGAACTCCTCAGCGGTCCAGCCGTCGGCCGCCGGCATGCTGGTCCGGTCGATGCTTGTGCTGATCCGTGCGGCAACACTCCGACCGTGCTCGGTCAGCACGATGACGGTGGCGCGGTCATCCTTCGGATCAGCCATCCTCGTCACCAGGTCGGCGTCCTCGAGGCGCCGCACGATCTTGCTGATGTTGGAGGTCCCGGTCTGGATCGCGTCGGCGACGTCCGACGGCCGGACCGCGCCGCGATAGATGAGTTGATTCACCAGAAGAAAGGCGGGGAGGTCATCGTGAAGGGGGAACTCGCTTTCGCGCATCAGCCGCTCCCGAGAGCTGCTGGCGGTCGACCAGGTCACGAATGCGTGCAGGGCCACCCGGAGACGCGCCTCCTCGATTCCGACGAGTGGCTGCATCACTTCGGATGACGGCAATCGCGACGCATGCCGAGCCCTAGCCATGTCCACCCATCCGATCTCCCGACCATGTGCCCGTCGGTCATGATCCTCCGTCGGACGGAGGTCGACGAGCCACTCCTCGAGTGTAGATCGAGGGCGGGTTGCCTCCGACCGCGGCAGGGGATCGTCACGGCATCGTCGCCGAGGGTGACAGCTGGGAATCGTCGTCGGCGACGGAGCACGAGACGACGTGCTCGCCGGCTCCGAGGTGACGACGGGTGCCGAGAAGAACGACCTCCGCCTCCGTCCCCGAAGGGACCGTGAGGTGGAGGATCACCCGATCACCCGACCGCTCCCACTTCGAGGCGATCGTGCCGTAAGGACTGGCGAGAGTGGTTTCGGCGAAGTCGAGGTCGCCGAGAACCGGGGCGACCAGGAATCTGCGGTAGCCCGCGTCGAGTGGGCGCACGCCCGCCACGTACTCATGCAGGAACTGACTGACACTTCCGAACGCATAATGATTGTGCGAGTCGAGTGCTGCGCCTTTCTTGTCGTATCCCTCCCAGGTCTCCCAGATGGTCGTGGCCCCCCGCGTCACCTGCGCCAGCCATGACGGTGAGGTCGGATGAAGGAGGACCTGCCAGGCGACATCGTCCCGGCGGTTGTCGCACAGTGCGGGCAGGAGGAGGGCGGTGCTGAGGAATCCGGTGTCGAGGTGTCCATCGTTGCTGTCGATGAGCTCGACGAGACGATCGGCAGCGGCGGTCGTCTCGGACTCCGGGAGCAGGCCAAACGCCAGCGCGCGCACGTAGTCGTCCTGCCGGTCGGCACCGATCCGGGCTCCTCCGCGTCGGACGAAGGCGCGATTGTATGCTTCTCGCGCCTGTGCGGCGACATCCGCGAAGTGCTCACGATCGTCGTCGTATCCGAGGACCGCGGCGATCATGCTGAGGAGTCGAGCAGAGTTCGCGTAGTACGCCGTCGCCACTTCAGGTCGTCCCGTGAGCATATTCCCGGCCATCTGCGAGGCTGCGCTCTCGCCCGGGCGAAGCCATTCGCCCCAATTGAAGCCGGTATCGATGATGAAGTTCTCGAGATCTCCGAGACGTCGCCCCAGACGTCGCGCGACTCCCCGCCGACGTCCGCGATGCTCGAGGAACGTCACCCAGGCTTTGGCGCTCAAGTACTGGCGCTCGAGTACACCGACATCTCCGAAGTACCGGTACAACGTCCACGGAAGCATGACCGCGACATCACCCCATCCCACGGAGGTCCGGGCCATGTCCTGCAGCTTGTCCTTCTCGCCGAGAGACCGAGGCGCTTCGGAAGGGATGACCGGAGGAATCGTTCCGTCCTCGAACTGATCGACGGCGAGGTTTCGGAGAAAGCGTCGAAGGTAGGCATTCGTATCGGCGAGGACGCTGGCCGTCGGGCCGAAGATCTGGATGTCGCCGGTCCAACCGGACCGCTCGCGAGTCGGGCAGTCCGTCGGAGTATCGGCGAAGTTCGAGTTCATCGACCACCAGGAGTTCTGCCACAGCTGCACGAGGCGAGGGTCCGAGCAGTCGAAGCCGCCGGTGCGCTCCATCCGTGTCGAGACGACGACGGCTTCGACGTCGGAGTCCGTCAGGGTGCGGGTGCTCCCCTCGACCGAGAGGTACCGGAAACCGCGGATGGCGAACGTTGTCTCGTAGACGTGCTCGGCTCCGTCCAGGATCACCTCGTCACGCTGGAACCACTCATCGCGCTGGGAGGACCCGGGGAAGTGCAGATAATCGGTGTTCAACTCGCCGTCACTGGTCAGGACCTCGCTGTACCTCACGACGGCCGTGGTTCCGGAGGGTCCGTCGAGAACGAGTCGTGCGTGCCCGTTCATGTTCTGGCCGAAGTCGACGAGCTGGTGTCCGCTCGGGGCCGCCCAGACCGTTCCCGCGAGAGCGGCGACTTGGGTGACCCGCTCGACCTCCTCCGCGATCATTCGCCGGGGGTGCGGAGGCAGAAGGACCGCTCCCCGGGCGTTCTCCGGTCCGCTTCCGAGGTGCAGCCAGTCCTCTGCCTCGACCCGGAGGTCGACGCGTTCTCCGAATTTTGGGTCGGCGGAGCGGATCCGCCCGTCGCCGACGGTCCATGAGGTGTCGCTGCCGATGATCACTCGGCCCCCCGTCTCCAGGTCGACAGCGATCTGGGCGATCGCTGCGAGGCGATCGCCGAAGCGCTCGGGCTTGGAGAACGCTCCCAGGCGGCCGCGGAAGCGTCCCTCGGACACAACGATTCCGACGGCGTTCCTGCCCGGCTCCAGGAACTCGCTGATGTCGTACGTCTGATATTCGACGTACGAATCGAAGGGTGTGAAGCGCGGAACGAGAGCCTGTCCCGTCACGTTCCGCCCGTTGATCCACAGCTTGTACCAGCCGAGGGCTGTCACGTACGCACGCGCGCGAACGATGCCTCCCGGCACGTCGATGTCGGAACGGAAGTACAGCGTTCTCGGCGAGGTCGGATCCGAATCGGTGATCCATCGGGCGGACCAGTCGCTCTCCTCGAGGAGTCCGGTTTCGAAGAACGACGGCGGGCTCCATTCGGACAGGGTGCCGCCCGAGTCGGTTCGGACGCGCCACCAGTACCGCGTCGTCGATGCCAATGGGGGACCTTCATAGGCGTGGCCGAAGGGCCGTGAATCCTCCTTCCATTCCGAGCGCCAGGTGATTGCAGACTCAGAGAAGTCGGCGTCGAGTGACACCTCGATCTCGTACCTGTCTTGACGCGTCGACACCTTCCAGGCGAAGCGCGGAGCTGATGAATCGATTCCGAGGGGCTCTGAACGGTCATCGACGGTCAGTGCTGAGACGGAGGAGGTCATGTCGTTCTCTCTTCGTGGATTGGGTCGACGGGCGAGAAGTCTGCCGCGACCCGTGCGGTCGGCGGCTCGATGGACCGACTCCCCTCGTCCGTCGCGAGGAACTCGCTCGCGGAATCCCGCCGCCGGAAGACGAGCCACGCCCAGGAGACGCCGACGAGGGCGAGAGCGGCGAGTACCCCGTACATCACCGACGGCCCCACCACCAGGAGCAGCGGAGTGACGGAGGCGAGGCCTGCTGCGGCGAAACGAGCAACAGCGATGATGACGCCCTGCGCAGTCGTCCGAAGGAGGGTGGGGAAGGACTGCTGGGCCCACACCTTCATGATGCCTTCGAAGGCGAACGCGCTTCCGAGAGTGGCGAGGACGGCCTGCGCCAGGTAAGAGGGGATGCTCACGCCGAAGACGGCGTAGACGAGCGGTGCGGCAACCATGCACACGGCGCCGATCGTGAAGTAGCTGAATCGCGATGGCTTGTCCGCGATCCTCATGAACCACAGGAAGCCGGCGATGGAGAGCGGCAGAAGCGGAAGTCCGATCAGAGCCGCCGTCTCGATCGGAATGCCGCCGAAGTTGACGAGCACGTAGTTGCCGTACTGACCGGTGGTGTTCGCGACGAGATTCGTCAGGGCGTAGAAGACGATGAGGGCGACGAACGGCGCGCGGTAGGGCGTTCGGAAGAGCTCGCGAACCGCTCCGCGAGCCGCTCCGGAGCGCGCCGTGTTGGTTCGCTGCGCCCGTCGCGCCGCCTGCCACACGGTCGACTCCGGGATGGTGAGCCTAGCGATCATCGTCAGGAACGCGACCACCGCGATGATCGCGAAGATCAGCTGGACTCCCGGGATGCCCGCGGCGGCCAACTGCGATCCGACGGCGGTGCTCACAACGATGCCTGCGATCCAGAGGAGGTTCGACAGCCCCAGCAGCCGCCCGCGGTTAGCGTCCGTGGCCGCCTCGGAGATGGTCGAGAGCGAAACGGGCAGATCAGCTCCGGTCCCGAGGCCCAGTAGCGCCGCCGCGGCGAGCAGGACGACGAAGTTCGGAGCGAGGATCAGCCCGAGGAGTGCGAGGAGGATCACGCCCATCGTGATGGTGAAGATCGGGCGTCGACCGAATCGATCGCCGAGTCGACCCCCGATGAGCGCTCCGACTGCGATGCCGAAGGTCAGGGATCCGGAGGTGAGGCCGACCTGGAGTTCGTCGAGTCCGAGGGCTTGTTGGAAGACGACGATCGCGATCCCGAAGCTGATTATGGCGGCTGCGTCGATGTAGGACGCCATTCCGGATACGACCGCCACCCACCAGGGGCCGGCCGTCCGCTGATTCTGAACCATGCTTCTCCTTTGAAGTCGGCGAGTGAGTCACTGAACACCGCTCCGAGGATACCGTCGATTACTGTCTTCACGCCAGTACTAACCGTCTTCCCGACAGTAGAGCGCATGGGCCGGAAGTCACTTCCAGCCCGATCAAGACCGTGCGGTCGAACCGCTTCCCAGGCGATGGCGATCAGGACGGTGGCGGCAGCGGCTCCCGCGGCGACCCACGGGAGGATCTGAACTCCCGCGCCCGAAAGGACGAGACCGCGACAACGGGGCCTCCTCCGATCGCGAGGTTGAAGACAGTCGTCTGTACCGCCCCGGCCACTCGCCGCATCGCGGGAGGCGCCGTCTGCATCATCCGCGCCTGCAGCATCAGCGGTCCCGGTACTCACGCGGTGCGGAGTCGCCGCCGCAACCAGTCGAGGCGAGCAGCACGTGCGGCGACCGCGAGAGCGGACCGGGGCGCAAAGACCTCGAAACCGTGGAAGCCTCCCGGCCAGACGTGCAGCTCCGCGGAGCAGCCCGCCTTCCACAGCCGGTCGGCGTAGGCGACGGTCTCGTCGCGGAAGGTGTCGGTGCTGCCGACGTCGAGATACGTCGGCGGCAGCGACGACAGGTCGGGGACCAGCGCGGCGGACGCCGGCGGATCGAGTTCCTCGGACCCGCTCCTCCGGCCGAGCAGGGCCGCCCAGCCGAAGGTGTTGTACGCCCTGTCCCACGTGCCGGTCCCGGCGAGTTGATGCACCGAGTAGCTGTCGTTGCGGCTGTCGAGCATCGGCGCCAGAAGGAGCTGCCCGGCCAGGGCCGGGCCCGAACGATCACGAGCGACAATGGCGCAGCACGCCGCCAGCCCTCCGCCTGCGCTTCCGCCGGTGATGATCAGCGCGTGCGGCGGCACGTTCCACGTGTCGAGCATCGACTCGACCCACACGAGACCGGCGTAGCAGTCTTCGAGCGGAGTGGGGTGGGGGTGCTCCGGCGCGAGTCGGTAGTCGACCGAGACGACGACCAGGCCCAGAGCAGCGGCGTGATCGAGCAGTTCGGCCATCCCGTCGAGGGGGGAGCCGGAGACCATGCCGCCACCGTGGATGTTGTACGCGCATCCCCTCGGTGCCACCGTCGTCGGTCGAGCGACGATGAGGCGGATCTCGCCGCCGTCGCTCGTCGCGACCACCTGCTGTG
Source organism: Microbacteriaceae bacterium VKM Ac-2855 (assembly GCA_013204985.1). Lineage (GTDB taxonomy): Bacteria > Actinomycetota > Actinomycetes > Actinomycetales > Microbacteriaceae > Rathayibacter. The sequence continues at coordinate 362,900 of JABMLG010000001.1, read as the reverse complement.
TGAGCGAGAACCGGCCGTCCGGGTCGAGTGCCTCGATGTCGGCGTGCTCGATGGCAGGGGCGCGCATCCGGATGAGATCCGGGTCGGGGCGGCTCGATCCCGGAGGGATGAGTGCGAGGAGCGCCGTCTCCGCTTCGGGATCCTGCGGCGGTACGGGCTGTCCTTCGGTCATGAGTCCTCCTCGGTTCGGATGCCAGAGCCGATGTGCAGTCGGTGGATGGGTCACTGGATTCCGCTCGGACCCTACCGCAAAGTACTGTCCTCACGGCAGTACTAACCGTCTCCTTGACAATTACTGACGAGAACGAGACGGCACGCGCGATCGAACCGATTCCCAGACGACGGCGATCACGACGGTAGTGGCAGCGGTACCCGCGGCGACCCACGGGAGGACCTGCACTCCCGCGCCCGAGAGGACGAGACCGCCGACAACGGCGCCTCCTCCGATAGCAAGGTTGAAGACAGTCGTCTGCACCGCCCCGGCCACTCGCCGCATCGCGGGAGGCACTGTTTGCATCATCCGCGCCTGCAGCATCATCGGCATGCCGGCGAACGAGACGCTGGCGCAGATCGCCACCGCGGTCAGCTGTGGCGAGAAGCCCTCGGCCGCCAGCGTCGGGAACAGGCACATCGCCGCAGTGAGCATCGACCCGGCGAGGACGAAGGTCGCTCGCGGAAAGCGGTCGTAAAGGTGGCCGACGGCGAGTGCTCCGATGGCACCGGCGATCCCCATGATGAAGAGGTAGGCGGGGATCGCTCCGCCGTCGAGCCCCGCGACGACTCCGAGCCACACGGTCGTGTAGGGACCGAACGAGGTCTGGCCGAGGACCAGCACGAGGATGAGCAGGCAGAGAAGGACGACGACGGCGAGCGAGCGATCCCGGACGAGCAAGCGAGCCCGGACGATCGGGCGGTGCGGAGCCGCGGGCACACGCCGCTGGGCGTCGATCGGGGGGAGCCATCGCCAGAGCACGAGGGTGGTGACGGCTCCAGCGAGGGCGACCGCGAGGAATGCCTCCCGCCAGCCCAGGAACTCGCCCAGAGCGTTCCCGATCGGGATCCCGAGAACACCTGCGAGCGAACTGCCTGCACCCGTGTAGGCCATCGCGCGGCCCAACTTGTCTAGCGGAACGATCTCCACCGCATAGGTGACGACGACGGCCCAGAACAGTCCGTGGGCGATTGCGCCGCTCGCACGAGCGACAAGGATCCACTCGAACGATGCAGCAGCCGAGACTGCGACGTTGCTGAGGCTCACCAGGGCGAGACTCGCCACCACGAGCGTCTTCCGACCGATCCGGCCAGTGACGAGGGCCAGGGGCGCAGTCGTGAGAACGACCGTGAAGGCGAAAACCGACACCATCTGGCCGACCAGCCCGACGTCGATTCCGAGGTCGTCGGCGATGAGCGGGATGAGGCCCCCCGGGAGGAACTCGGCGGTGTGCGCCACGAAGATCCCCGCGGCCAATGCGAGGAGCCCGACGATCGGTAAGCCGGCAGCTCGACGGTCGGAGGGCGGCGAAGCGGGTTGCGATCGATGTTCCGACCGACCAGAAGAGAAGAGACGGCGTTGCTGCATGTCAGCAGGATCCAGACCGTACCCGAGCCTCACCGAGATTCGGGAGGCGCACGTCGCGAACGCGACGGGGGCCTCCAGCCTAGTCGGCGGCAACTCCGCCGGAGATGCTGAAAACAGAAACGCGATTGCACTTTCGTGGCGGCTGTGATCGAGTGAGGGGGCTGGTCGACAGCCTCACGAAGAAAGGCCTCTTATGAATCGCTTGAACGACAAGGTCGCCCTCATCAGCGGAGCCGCCCGCGGTCTCGGTGCTGAGTTCGCCCGTGCACTCGCTGCGGAGGGAGCATCGGTCGTGATCGGCGACGTCCTCGAGGAGGACGGTCGTCAACTCGCTGAGGAGATCGGCGCCTCGGCGCGTTTCGTCCCGCTCGATGTGCGCAGCTACGACCAGTGGACCGCAGCGGTCGCGGTGGCGCTGGAGGAGTTCGGGCGTCTCGATGTGCTCGTCAACAACGCCGGGGTCGTGAGGAACGCGCCCTTCGACCAGCACTCGGTCGATGATTGGAACCTGGTGATCGACGTCAACCTCACCGGTTCCTTCTACGGGATGCGGTCCGCCACCGAGGCCCTGAAGGCGTCCGGTCGCGGCTCGATCATCAATATCTCCTCGGATGCGGGCCTGCAGGGATACGGAGGCATCACCGGGTACAACGCATCGAAGTTCGGGCTCCGCGGGTTGACGAAGAGTGCCGCGCTCGATCTCGGACCTTACAACGTCCGCGTCAACACCGTGCACCCAGGTCTCATCCGCACGCCCCTCTTGCAGGGAATGGAGTTCCCGCAGAATCACGTCGCGCTGCATCGTATGGGGGAGATGACGGAGATCGCGAAGCTGGTCGTTTTCCTCGCGAGTGACGAGTCCTCCTTCTCGACGGGTGCGGAGTTCGTCGCGGATGGCGGCGAGAGCGCAGGCCTGGCGCATGTCTGAGAGCGATCGCAGCAAGAGCAGCAAGAGCAGCAGCGCTCACGGGGGCGTCCACGCCCCGGTGAGCGCAATGACCCTGGCCGAGAAGGCCTCGCTCGTCTCCGGATTCGCCTTCTGGAATACCACGGCAGTCCCGTCGGCCGGAATCCCCGCGGTGGTTCTCTCGGACGGACCTCACGGCGTCCGGCGGCAGGCGCAGGGCACCGACCACCTGGGGATCAACGCCGCTGAACCGTCCACGGCTTTCCCCACCGCGTCGGCGACGGCTAGCTCCTGGGACCGCGATCTGCTCTGGAATCTGGGTGCCGCACTCGGTGTGGAAGCTCGAGCACTCGGTGTGGACGTCCTCCTCGGCCCAGGGGTGAACATCAAGCGCAGTCCGCTCGGCGGCCGCAACTTCGAGTACTTCTCTGAGGATCCTCTGCTCTCCGGAGAACTCGGAGCCGCCTGGGTACGCGGGCTCGCGACCCAGGGAGTCGGGGCATCGGTGAAGCACTACGTGGCGAACGATCAGGAGACGGACCGGATGAGCATCAGTGCTCAGGTCGATGAGCGAACCCTGCGCGAGATCTACCTCAGAGCCTTCCAGCGCGTCGTCGAGACGTCCGAGCCGGCGACGGTCATGGCATCGTACAACGCGGTGAACGGAACGCCCGTCATCACGAATCGAAAGCTGCTCACCGAGATCCTTCGAGACGAATGGGGCTTCGACGGCGTCGTGGTCTCCGATTGGGGTGGGGCAGCGTCCGATCTGATCGCCGCCGTAGCGGCGGGTCTCGATCTCGACATGCCTGGTACGGGAGCGGGGTCGGCAGTCCTGATCGAAGCGGTGACGAACGGCACGCTCGAGGAGTCGGTTCTCGACCGTGCCGCCGCTCGCGTCGCCGCGTTGGCTTCGGCCTTCGGCTCGCGTGGGGCCGACGCTCCCGTGGCTTTCGATCACGACGCGCACCACGCACTCGCACAGAAGATGGCCGAGCAGTCCGCAGTCCTCCTCGAGAACGACGGATTGCTCCCGCTGAGAGACGAGGATGAGGGGCCGATCGCCGTCATAGGCGAGTTCGCCCGCACCCCGCGATACCAGGGGGCGGGCAGCAGCCACGTCGTGCCCACTCGATTGGACACTGCTCTCGACGCCATCACTGCCCGGGCTCCGAAGCGGAAGGTCGTCTTCGAGCCCGGATTCTCGCTCGATGGAGCGGCCGATCCGGAGATGGGGGATCGAGCGGTGGAAGCAGCGAGCACTGCGCGGGACGTCGTGGTGTTCCTCGGCCTGCCCGACGAGGACGAATCGGAGGGCTTCGACCGCTCCTCCATCGATCTCCCCTCCGATCAACTCGAAATGCTCGAGCGGGTCTGCGCAGTGAACGATCGGGTTGTCGTCGTCCTGGCGAACGGCGGCGTCGTGGCCGTCGAGCCCTGGCGTCGGCGCGTCGCGGCCATCCTCGAGATGTGGCTCGCCGGCCAGGCGTCGGGTGCGGCCGCCTCCTCTCTCCTCTTCGGCGACGTCACACCCTCGGGCAAGCTCGCGGAGACCTTTCCGCTCGTTCTCGCCGATAGTCCCTCATTCCACAACTTCCCGGGCGACGGGCGTGACGTGATCTACGGTGAGCGGATCTACGTGGGATACCGCCACTTCGATTCGGTGCAGCGGGACGTCGCCTATCCGTTCGGTCACGGGCTCTCCTACACGACGTTCGTGTACGACAGCCTGGTCGTAACGGCTGCCGACGACACGCTGGAGGTCGAGGTGCGGATCACGAACACGGGAGCGCGGGACGGAGCGGAGATCGTCCAGTTCTACTCGGTTCCTCCTGCGTCCAGGGAGGACCGTCCCGCACACGAGCTCGTCGGCTTCGAGAAAGTCGACGTCGCAGCAGGAAGCAGCGTCGTCGTGACGACCCGGATTCCACTCGCGGACCTCGACTTCTGGAGTTCACGCCATCGCGCGTGGGCGCGCAGCGGCGGCAGGTACCGGCTTCAGGCGGCGGCCTCCTCTCGAGATGTTCGCGCGGAGGTGGAATTCGTCCTCGAGGGAACGGAGCCGGCGCCTCAGTTGACGCTCGATTCGGCTATGGGCGAGTGGTTCGCCGACGCCGATGGCTCCGTGGCGTTGAAGGAGATGATGGCGCAGTTCGCTACTCAGGGCTCTGGGGAGTGGGACGATGCGACGCTCCCTCTGGTGCTCCCCATGCCGCTGCGGACCATCCTGCCGATGGCGGCCTCCAAGCTGCCGTTCCCTCTGCTGGGGGAGCGGCTGCTGAAGCGGCTGGGTGAGCTTCGGGAGTCGACGTCGGACGGCGTCACAGCAGAGGGCCGATGACGACGCGGGCCCGCCCGGCCTTGCCTGCCGCACGTCCAGCGTGGGCCGACCGGTCGCCGCACGTGCGACCGGTCGCGCCTCGTCGGGATGCGGCGCGGCTGGTGTGCCGCCGTGTCGGTCGACCTGCGTTCGCATCGTGACGCGAACGACAGAGGCCGCGCGGCCGCGCGGCCCCCGCGGCCGATACGCGAAATCCGATGCGGTACGCACGCGGATCCTCGACGCCTGCCTCGCGCAGTTCGGCGAACGAGGCTTTCACGGCACGACCATGAAGGACGTGGCAGCGAAAGCAGAGATCTCGCTCACGGGTCTCCTGCATCACTTCCCCACCAAGACCGAGCTGCTCGACTCGGTTCTGCGGCGTCGGTATGACGACTCCGCCGCTGTGGTCACGTCCGTGCCCCGCCAAGACGTGTTCGCCGCCCAGGCGCGGGTTCTTCGCGAGAATACCGGGCAACCGGGGATCATCCGGCTGCACACGATCATCTCGGCCGAAGCGTCCAGCGTCAGCCATCCCGCGCACGAGTACTTCGCTCAGCGCCTTGACGACTACCGCGAGTACCTGACGGGTGCGTTCCAGGACGCGCAGGACGAGGGCCTCCTGAAGGTCGACGCCGATCCTGCGCAGCTCGCGAACCTCTACATCGCTGTCCAGGATGGTCTTCAGTTGCAGTGGTCCTACAACCCGGGGGCTGTCGAGATCGAGCAGGGAGTGCAGACCTTCCTCCGCTCGATCCTTCTCGTTGATCCGGACTGAGCGGGAGTTCACCTGCGACGTGACCGGCTGTTCACCCCTTGTTCGCACTCTGCAGGCCGTGGGCCCCCGACCGCGAACGGCCGGGACCGTCGTCCTTCGTCCGGGGCCCTGGGATGAGCGCCGCGAGGATGACCGCGATCAGGGCGATGGCGCCACCGGTGAGAAGAGCCAGCCGGAATCCTCCCTCCGAGATGAGCGCTTCGGAGCCCGAGCCGACGGTGTTCTCGGCGAGGACGACGCCGACCACGGCAGCGCCGATCGTGGTGCCGAGAGATCTCATCAGCATATTGAAACCGTTCGCGGAGGCGGTCTCGCCGACCGGCACAGAACTCATGATGAGCGTGGGCATGGCGCCGTAGGCGAAGGCGACGCCGGCGTTGACGACCAGTGACATAACGAGGAGCCCCCACGCCGTTCCGAGGAGCGGCTGGCTGATGACGTACCCGAGGGTGATGATCGCCGTGCCGACGACGAGGGTGATCTTCGGTCCGCGTCGATCGGTGAGCCTGCCGGCGAAGGGGGAGAGGACCATCATCATGATTCCCGCCGGCGCCATCCAGAGGCCGGCCTGCAGCATGCTCTGGCCCAGCCCGTATCCGGTGGAGGTCGGGTACTGCAGCAGTTGAGGGATCACGAGCATGCTCGCGTACATCCCGAAGCCGACGAAGATCGACGCGACGTTCGTCATGAGCACGCGCGGCCGTGCTGTTGTCCGAAGGTCGACGAGAGGATCGCGGATGCGGGTCTCCCACCAGCCCCAGAGCACGAGGAGGAGGACACCGCCTCCGATCAGCCCCCAGGTGAGTGCCGAAGTCCATCCCCACTCGCCGCCCTTCGACACGGCCAGGAGCACCGCGACGAGACCTGCACCGAGACCGATCGCGCCGGGAACGTCGAAACGCTGCCCTCGAGCGACTGCGGGAGTGGCGGGCACGAACAGAATGATGAGAGCCGCGACGACGACGGCGAGTGCTGCCGCTCCCCAGAAGAGCACGCGCCAACTGGCGAACTCGGCGACGGCGGCGGCGATGGGGAGTCCGATGGCACCGCCCACCCCCATGGTGGCGCTGACGAGCGCGATCGCGGGGGAGAGTTTCTCTCGCGGGAGGACATCGCGGAGGACCGCGAGTCCCAGGGGGAGCATTCCCATTCCCATGCCCTGCAGTGCTCGGCCGATGATCATCAGCATGAGAGAGGGTGCCAGCGCACAGACGATGGAGCCGACGATGAGCGGGACCGTGCAGGCGATCAGCATCGGCCGCTTGCCGAGGATGTCGCCCAGGCGACCGGCGATGGGTACGAAGACCCCTGCCGAGAGCAGCGTGGCCGTGATGATCCAGGCGGTGTTCGATGCGCTCGTGTCGAAGATGACGGGCAAGGTCGCGATCAGGGGTGTGACGAGCGTCTGCATAAGAGCGGCCGTGATTCCGGCGAAGGCGAGGGTGGTGACCAGGCCCCGCGTCTTCGGTGCAGCACTAGGGGATCGATGCGGCTCGGTGGCTGTCTCTGCAGACGTTGTCATGAAGTTCCTTCAGCGGGACGGCGATGGTCATGGTGGGAGGGGGAATTGCGGGTCTGATGGAACACACGACGATCACGACATCGTTCGACGAGGGCATGGCCCGAAGAAAGGAATGCCCGCGAGTGGATGCGAACGTCCGAGCAGAAGATCTCCGGAAGCTCAGGCTTCTATGCGGATGGCCAGCGCGGGGCAGACGGCCGCCGCTTGACGCACCTCGGCTTCGCGGTCTTCTCCGGGATTCTCGTCGAGAAGGACCGCGATGCCGTCCTCATCCCGCTGGTCGAAGACGGTGTCGGCTGCAGTGACGCATTGCCCGGAGGCGACGCACTTGCTCTGATCGAGGATCACCTTCATGGTCCAGTCCTTTCGTGAGGGCGAAGATCTTCTTCACCAGGTGACAGGGAGCGAATGCACGCCGTAGATGTGAGCGTCGTGCTTGAACGGGATCTGGTCGAGGGTCGTCGCGAGAGCGAGTGTGGGGATGCGTCGGAAGAGGGTGCTGTAGACGACTTGCAGTTCGACTCGGGCCAGAGGCTGGCCGAGGCACTGGTGCACGCCGAAACCGAAGGCGACGTGGTGGCGGGCATCGCGCCGCAGGTCGAGCGCGTGGGGGTTCTCGAACGCCTCGGGATCACGATTCCCGAGATCGGTCGCCATGATCAGCCCGTCCCCCGCCTTGATGGTCTGGCCGGCGATCTCGATGTCCTCGAGCGCGACGCGCTTGCGGCCGTCATGAGTGATCGTGAGGTAGCGCAGCAGCTCCTCCACCGCGGAAACGACAAGATCGGGCTGGCCCGAGTCGCGCAGGTGCGCGAGCTGGTCGGGGTGCTCGAGCAGCGCGAGCGTGCCCAATGCGATCATGTTCGCGGTCGTCTCGTGCCCGGCGATCAGGAGCAGGACGCCCATCTGCGCAGCTGCTTCGCGGGTGAGCTCCCCGGCATCCACCCGCCCCGCGAGGTCGGAGAAGACGTCGTCCGTCGGCTCGGCGAGCTTCACGTCGATCAACGCGCGAAGGTAGGAGTCGAGCGCACCCATTGCCTCGCGCGTCTGGGCGGGTGTGCTGTCGCGGCTGACGAAGATCTTGCTGTTGCGCTGGAAGAAGTCGTGGTCTCTGTAGGGAACGCCGAGCAGCCGGCTGATCACCAGCGATGGCATCGGAAGCGCGAACGCCTCGACGAGGTCGATCGGATGAGGGCCGGCGAGGAGGTCGTCGATCAAGCTGTCGACGAGTTCTTGAATAGCCGGTCGCATGGCGTTGATGCGCTTCACCATAAAGGGTGCGGTCACCATCCGCCGCAACCGGGCGTGCTCGGGGTCGTCCATAAGGATGAAGCTCAGTCCCGCGTCCCCTTCGGTCGCGGAGGGTCCGGGATACCCGGCTTTGGAGACATCGGCGCTGACACGCGGGTCGGCAAGAAGCTGTCGCTGCTCGTCGTAGCGGGTGACGAACCAGGGGGTGCTGCCGTCCCACAGCGTCACTTTCGTGAGAGGGCCGGCTTCTTGGGCCTCGAGTCCTCGGGGAGGAGGGTCGAACGGGCACTGCGCGTCTCGCTGAAGCGGGAAGGAGCCGATGCTTTCGAGTGCATCGTTGTCGGCCGGATGATCGGTGCTGATGGGCATTCGTTTTCCTCCGTGTCGGGGTTTCGGTGGAGCATTGCGCCCGCGTTCAGGCGGGTGAGTACCTGAGGCGAGAGGCTTCAGGAGTCGTCATGCGAGGCGTGTCGGGCATCGCGCCCGCGCGATCGCGGGCTTCGACGAGTTCTGCTCGACGGAGCCGGGTCTGCTTGGGCATCCCCCAGCCGAGGACGCCGACGGGGCTGGCGTCCTGCGCGGACAAGGCCATCGCGACGAAGCGGCCAGCCGCCGGATCGCCATCGGTGATGACCGTGTGTGCATCCGCGGGGATCGCCCCGTGCACCATGACCCTGATGCCGTGCTGATCGGTCCAGAAGTACGGGATCGGCGCGTAGTCGGTTTCGCCTCCGAGGATGTTCTGAGCAACGGTGAGTGCTTGCTCGGTCGCGTTGGTGCGGTTCTCGAACCGTTGACTGCCGAGGAACGGGTGTTGCCAGCGAGCGACGTCTCCGACGGCCCACACACCGGGTGCCGCCGAGCACCCGGCGTCGCAGACGACCCCGTCGTCCAATCGGAGTCCGCTCTGCTCGAGCCAGCCCGTCTGAGGATCGGAGCCGATCGCGACGACCACGTCGTCCGCCGGAAGGAACTCGCCGGTGTCGAGCTCGACACCGCACACGTGACCGCCTTGTCCGAGCAAGCGCGTGGCTCGGCTCCCACCGCGGAGCACCACGCCCGCCTGCTGGTGCAGGATGGCGAGTTGCCAGGCGCTCAGGCGACCGAGCTGGCGCTGCATGGGGATGGGATCCGCGCCGACGAGAGTGACGGTGACGCCGAGGCCGCTAGCGGTCGCGGCGATCTCGGAGCCCAGGACGCCGTTCCCGATGACCACGAGCCTGCGGCCGGGATCGAGGCAGTCCTTCAGCCGCAGCGCGTCGTCGAGCGAGCGCAGCACGTGCGTTCCGGTGAGCTGGTCCTGGCCCGGCAGGCGACGTGGGGTCACCCCGGTCGCGATCACGACGGCGTCGGCGCTCAGCCGGCGGCCGTCGTCGATGGTGACCGAGCGATCGTCGACATCCAGCCGTACCGCGCGGTGGCCGAGGAGGAAGTTCGCATCGAGGTCAGCGAGCATTCCTGCGGGGCGCAGTTCCACGCGTTCCCGGTCCCATTGACCCGCGAGCAGCTGCTTCGACAGAGGGGGCCGATCATACGGCGGGTGCGCCTCTGCATCGAGGAGGGTCAGTGCGCCGCGGTGACCCCCACGACGGAGGGCTTCGGCAGTCGCCAGCCCGGCAGCACTCGCGCCGACGATCAGCACGCTCTGCTCGAGCGGTGTTCCATTGGCTTCAGGTTTCGACATGGTTCGGCCTGTTCCTGGTCGGGATCTCGATGTCATCAAAACTAGCCGCTCGGCTAGTTTTAGGCCACGAGTACTCGGCGGACACTCAGGCTCGCGTACAATCGCTCAGACAAAGGAGTGCGCGTATGGGCAGACCCCCCGGCAGTACGGGCAGCAGCCGACTGAGATTGCTCGACGCCGCGCGCACTCTGTTCGCGCAGCATGGCGTGCACGGCACGTCGTTGCAGATGATCGCCGATCACATCGGGGTGACGAAGGCCGCCGTCTACCACCAGTTCAAGTCGAAGGATGAGATCGTGCTGGCCACTGCGGAGCCCGCGATCGAGCAGTTGCGTTCGCTCGTCGAGGACGCGTCGATGCAGCCGACGCAGGTCACGCGGTTCGACATGACCGTCACCGGCCTGGTCGCACTCGTGCTCGACCATCGCGATTTCGCGGCGACCTTGCCTCGTGATCCCGAGATGACCCGCATCCTCCGCTCCGACGAGCGGTACCAGCGTCACACTGCACAGATGGACGCTCTCCTGATCGGGCGCGAACCGAGCGCTGCCGCGCGCGTCGCCCTCGCGGCAGCCGGCGGGGGACTGATGGTCGCCGGAATCGACCCATCCCTGAACGGAGTCGACCGCGAGACGATGCGCGCCGCACTCACCCAGTACGTGCGCGCGGTCCTGGAGCCGTACGCTTTGTGACGCGATCCGCCATGCCCTCCTGTCTGCCATCGCCTCGCCTGCGTCACGCGCTTCATCTGCGAGGAGGCGGTGCCCGAAATGTAATGGCAGTCCATCGCTCGTCGACAACGGCCGCCGCAGTGAGCTGGACGAAGCACTGATCGCCAGTGATTCCTTCCGCGACTGTGACACTGCTGCCGCCAGACGTCGAGGGCTCAACGAGCGAGCCGCTGTCGAGACGCGATGAAAACGATCTTCACCGAACGCCGCCTCTACGGGTTCTGGCGTGAGAGGGCGTCCAGGACCGGCTCGCGGAGCGCGTCGACCAGAGTCGTCGGCTCGCGACCGATGAGCTCCTGGAGGTCGCGCGAGGTGGAGGCGAGGTATCCGTCGCGGACGTCGGCGTCGATTCCCACGAGGAAGCGTGCGACGCCCTCGATTCCTCCCTCGTCGAACGCGCGCTGTCGGAATACATGGCGGTGGATGTCTGCGAGAGGCCCCTTCGCTCCGGACTCCACAAGAGCAGTCCAGTGCTCTTCTGGAGTGAGCTCGAGCAAGCTGATGTCGCGCCCGAGGATCTGGCTCGCCACCGCGGCGAGGTGTTCGAAAGTCCATCCCGGTGCCGGAGCTAGCTCGTAGATCCTGCTCGTCGCCGGCGGGTCGATGAGGACTCGCGCCGCCGCCGCCGCGTAATCGGCTCTCGTCGCCGAGGAGACACGACCTTCGCCGGCACTGGTGACCACGGAACCCACCGTGGCCGCAGTGACGATCTGGCTGAGGTAGTTCTCGCTGTACCAGCCGTTGCGGAGAATCGCTGAGCGCAGACCGGTCCGGGCGATCTCCTCTTCACACGCGGCGTGATGCGGAGCGACCGGCAGCCTCGAGTCCGAAGCGCGGATGATCGACGTGTACGCGAGGAGCTCCACTCCGACGTCCTGCGCGCGGCGGATGATGGTTCCGTGCTGCGCCTCGCGGCGGTCGAGTTCGCTGCCCGAGACCATGAGGACGCGATCGCCCTCGTGGATGGCCTCGTTGATCGTCTCCGGATCGTTCCAGTCGACGCGGAGCAGTGAGACTCCTCGATCACCCAGATCGGCGATCGAGGCCAGCCGCCGCCCCGTCGCGGTGATGGAGGAACCATCGACACCCGCCGCAAGGCCCGAGAGCTCAAGCGCCTCGAGACGAGGGAGTACACCACCCACCACGCTGCCGCGTCCCGGACCCCGGGCCTGGATGGTCGGGACGACGAGCTCGCATCGACTCTCGCGGGGTTGCGGGCGCTGCCGACGGTGAGCGAGATCGACGACCCGGCACGCACCATCAGCGCCCTCCGCGCTCTCGGCCTGGTGGGGCGCGCCGAATTCACCGCCGAGAACCAGAGCATCCTCACCTACCTGCGCGAGGACGGCGACCTGCTGCACCTGTTTGCCTACCACTTCCTGTACGAAACCCGCCCGGGAACTACGGTCGACATCGTGCTGCCCGGATCCGGGACCGTCCACCGGATCGACCCGAACACCGGCACGTCCGCACTTCACCGCGGTGTTCGCACCGGTGATCAGCGCACTGTAGTCACCGTCACCCTCGCTCCGGGCGAGTCCGCGCTGTTCACGATCGATCGCTCCTCGCCGGCACTCGAATCGGCCCCCTTTGAGGTGACCACCCTCGCGGAACTCACGCGCTGGGGTATCGCAGTGGAGAGCTGGGACGCCGGCGAGGACGAGATCATCATCGAAGACAGGGGCCTTGGATACGAGACCCGAGAGATCAGGCCCACGACTGTCGTCACTCGTCTGGAGAGCTCGGACACCGACTTGCGGTCCTGGAAGGATCTCGCAGGGGTCGGACCGGAAGTGTCAGGAGTGGGGGAGTACCGCGCCCGCTTCGAACTCCTGCTGACCGAGAAGCCGGCGGGCGCGATCATCCTCGATCTCGGTACGACCTCCGGCGGACTGGGGTCGGTCAGCATCAACGGGGGCGTCCTGCACGGATTCGACACGTCGCGGCCAGTCATCGACATCACCTCCGAGGTTCGCGAGGGAGAGAATGAGGTGGTCGTTCGAGTGTCGAGTTCACTCAACAACCGCCTACTCGCACGCGGCTACTACGAAGACATCCCCGACATGACCCTGAGTCTGGCGGGACGCAACGGAACTCACCAGACGAGCGTGCGGGACCATGGCCTGCTCGGACCGGTGACGATTCAACATCTCGCTTGAATATGCTCGTGGTGGCGGCCTCGAAGAGGGCCATCACCACGAGCGTCTGTAACAGCGCACAGGGAGGACACGACCATGACAGCGACTACCGCGACCTCGCCGGACATCTCGCCTGTCATCGACCTCGATCCGCTCGATCTCCGCCGCACCTTCGGCTCGATCATCAACTGGGCCGACAGCCGAGAGGTGCGAGAGGAAACCGCACGCCGAGTTGGATTCCCCGTCGATGACATGCCCATGTTCCTCGTGGTCAACCAGCTCACATACCGAGGTGCTCTGCGCCCCACGGACCTCGCCTCCACGCTCGGCACAGGCAAAGCCAACATGAGCAAGATCGTCCGCCGCCTCGAAGACGCGGAGCTGGTCACCCGCGTCGCCTCGCCAACCGATGATCGCAGCGTCCTCGTCACTCTCACACCGGCAGGGCGCGAGATCGGCTTGAGGATCCTGGAGACCGCCGAACGATCCTACCGTGCGGTAATCGAAGGGTGGCCTCAGGACGACGTCGCCGCGCTGCAGCGTTTACTCGGGCGGTTCGCGCGACAAGCGGTGATGGAGATGGCCTACCGGTCGCCCGGGATGCACGCTCCTTTCTAAGAGGCAGCTTCTACAGCCCCAGACCACGGGATCCCGGCAGTAATGCGGGCGAATCGGCGGCGAAGTGCTGGGTAGCCAGGGAGAGAACAGCGAACCCGAGGGACAGGATGCCCGACGTGGCCAGATCCGCAGAGTATGGCTCCAAGGGTCACTCGTGATTCGGTGAATGACTCCCCACCACGACGCAGGCTAGGCAAGGCTCCGTCAGCTTTCACGGGGAGAGGTGACACCTCGGCTCCTGCATTGAAGGTGGCCCGGTCGACGACAGACATACCTCCATCAATCGGAGAGAGGATCGTGCCGCTCCGGCCGAGCGCTCCTGGTCAACGCAACGCCGAGGCGAACCAGTCGAGCGAGCCGTCGACGCCCGGGGCACCCGGATGCCGGTTCAAGTGGCCGTGAAGCACTCCCAGCTCTCGACGCTCGTGTACCCGGATGCAGGCGTCGGCGAGTTGACGTACAAGCAGATCGCCGGACGGGCGCAGGTCGTCGTACTCCGAGGTCAGCACGTAGGTCTCTGGATGAGTGGCCACGATCGGCGCGGCTGCCGGCAGGGCGAGTTCCGGAAGAGAGTGCAATCGGCCGACGTAGGACAGCACCATGTCGTCGATGACCGGAGGGGTGAATCGCAGCCGCGACGGCAGCCCGCGCATCACTGCAGCGGTCGCATCGTCGAGCGCTGGCACAGGGAAGTGAACGAACGGATAGGCGAGTAGCAGTGTCGCGACGTTCTCGGGTTCACTGCGCGCGCACGCCAGGGCCAGCGCAGCTCCGGCAGAGGCCCCACCGAGTGCGCGCCGCGCGTTCGGGTACTCGATTCCCAGCCACTGCCATGCCGCGATGACGTCATCCATCGGGATCGGGTATCGCTGTTCCGGTCGCGCCAGGCGGTAGTCGACCGTCACGACCAGTGCCTTCGCCCGTGCAGCTAGCTCGGCGGCGACCACATGCGACTCCGGCATGTCGAGCCCGCCGTACGAGAATCCGCCGCCGTGCACCCAGAGCAGGGCCGACTCGTACGCGCGGGGGGCGTAACGGCGAATCGGGATCGTGCCGTGCGGTCCGGGAACGACGAGGTCGGAGATGTCGATGCCGGACGGCTCGCTCCACGGCCCATCCTCGGTGAAGGCAGCGTCCGCCCGCGCCGCCGCCGGACCGCTGCGTCCGACCCCCTCCAGAAGCGGTAGACGTTCGACGATTCGGGGGTCTAGGGGCACGGGGTGTCCTCTCGTTCGGTGTGCTCTTCCACGAGCAAGGATGACGATGCCGGTCGGTACGAGAACGAGCGGACCCTGCCCCGGGGGGTGACCGCGCCGAGTGCGAGCATCCGTCCCGTGAATCCCGCTGCGACCTCCGTCGAGAAGTAGCGGCCATCGATTCGGGCGATCGTGACGGTTTCGCCATCGACAACAGCCGCGAGGATGATGTCGTCCGCGCCACCGTGGCCGAAGGGCACCGGCGGGCTCCCCGGTTCGACGGACTCCAGCACGAGCACGGCCGAGTCCGCCCCGACGCTCACACTGTCGAACTCCTGCTGAAGATCACCGATCCGCACCACGCCGCGGACGCGACCGTTCTCGAGGATGACCCCGCACCAGTGCCGATCGTCCAGGCGGAGCGCCAATACGCCATCGGTCGTGACGGAAGCCTCGGCCCGCCAGGTGAGATCGCGGACACGGGTGCAGAGCTGATCGGCCGGCCGACCGCTCCTCCGAAAGGCGAGGCCGTCGGGTGTCGTCTCGGCGACGGCCTCGGGTTCGCCGTCGGCGACGACCCACCTCGCATCGAGGTGCTCGGCATTGAAGTCGTCGATGAATGCGGTGCGGGCGGGAGGGATGCGAAAGCGGTCCTCGACGAAAGTGGGCCAGTCGTCCGTCCATTCGATGCCCGCCAGGAAGGTTTCGCGTCCCAGAACGTGGAAGCCAGGCGTCGAGCCACGCGTACGCGCGCCGAGATACACGGCCGCCCACTCCCCGTCCGGCGTCTCGACCAGGTCGGCGTGCCCGACACTCTGTACAGGGTGGGAGCTGCTTCGGTGAGTGAAGACGGGGTTGGACGGGTGCTCCTCGAAGGGGCCGCGCGGCGACGCGCCCCGCGCGACGGTGACGCAGTGGCCCCGTTCGGTGCCTCCCTCCGCCAGGAGCAGGTACCAAAAGGGGCCCACGCGGTGCAGGTGGGGACCCTCCGCGGCCTGCATCCCGCTGCCCTGCCAGATCGGGTAGGCGGGCTCGAGGAACCGGCCGGTGGCGAGATCAACGGGCGCTTGGCGGATGCCCTGCCCGCCGACCGTGAAGTCGAGCAGGTGCCACGTGAGGTAGCACTGCCCGTCGTCGTCCCAGCACAGATCGGGGTCGATGCCGACCGCCTCCGGGACGAAGACGGGGTCGCTCCAGGGCCCTGCCGGGTCGGTCGCATGCACGATGACCTGTCCAGAGTCGAAGTCGCTGACGTTCGTCGTGATGAACCAGAAGCGTCCGTCGTGGTGGCGGAGAGTCGACCCGTAGATGCCGGTCGATGGGCCGGGTCTTGTGTGCCGGAACTGGTCACGCGTCGTCAGGATGTTGCCGATCTGCGTCCAGTCGACGAGATCACGACTGTGGAAGATCGGAGCGCCCGGGAAGTACTCGAAGCTGGACGTCGCGAGGTAGTAGTCCGCGCCCACTCGGCAGATCGTCGGGTCCGGAAAGAACCCCGCGAGGATCGGCTGAACGGCGCCGTTCGCCTCGGACGCAGAGTTCGTCGGCGCGGTGAGCCTGTCAGGCATGGGCAGCTCCAGGAGTCGTGGTCAGGGGTCTGGTCGGGTCGAGCGCTTCGGTGATCGAGGCGAGCGCGGAGGCCGAGGGCCACCTCTTCGTCCACACACCATCGAGCAGGTCCTGCACTGGACGGTCGAGCCAAGGTCCGAGCGCGCGGGCGAGGGCGGCCTCATCCGGGACGAGGTCCGAGCCGATGGCGGCTTCGCTGAACCGCGTCCAGCGTGCTGCGTCGTCGACGAGCTCGCGTACCGTTGCGGAGGCGGTCGCGGTCTGCACGGGATCCGGCACGCTCCACTGGTGACGACCGTGCCGCACCGTGTGCGCCAGGCTCTCTCCCGGCAGCGTCACCCGTGCCGTCGCGCCGACGGGGACGGTGACGTCGAGTACGAAGAGGCCATCTTTCCTGACCCATGAGACGTCGACCTCGCCGTAAGGAGTGAGGTGCCGGGCCCGGGCGCGATCGAGCTGCGTAGGCGGTAGCGGGGTTACGTCTATGACGCGGTATCCCGGCGCGGCCGGAGCGAGCCCGACGATGCTCCGGTGCACCCAATCGACGACGCTGCCGAGCGCGTAATGGTTGAACGACGTCATCCCGCTGGGATTGATGGTGCCGTCCGGGAGCAAACTGTCCCAGCGCTCCCAAATGGTCGTCGCTCCCATCGTCACCGAATACAGCCACGACGGTGCGTGGGTCTGAAACAGCAGCCGATACGCGACGTCGCTGTGCCCCGCATTCGTGAGGGCATCGCAGATGACCGGAGTCCCGATGAACCCCGTGGCGATGCGGAACCCGCCCAGCCGCACGAGATCCGCGAGTCGGTCGCCCGCGGCCCGGCGCTCGTCCTCGGCGAGGAGGTTCCACTCGAGCGCGATCGCGTAGACGGTCTGGGCGTCCGAGAGGATCCGACCCGAGGCCGTGACGAACTCTCGACGGAACGCCGCGACGATACGGTCGGCGAGCTTCGAGTAGTGCTCCGCGTCTTCGGTGTAGCCGAGTTGACGGGCGCTCTCCGCGAGAAGTCGCGTGCTCCGGGCGAAGCACGCCGTCGCGACGACGTCCGAATCCGCCGCCGCGTCCGCGGGGTCCTCGGGCGGTGCCGTCGGGTCGAGCCAGTCGCCGTACTGGAACCCGCCACGCCAGATCAGGTCGTCACCGGCAGCCTCGGCCAGCCGGTCGACCCAGGCCCGCATGCTCGAGTACTGGCGGCGCAGCACTCCCGAGTCACCGGTGCGCTGCCACAGCACCCAGGGCACCACGACGGCTGCGTCTCCCCATGCGGCCGCCGGCGCGGAGGTGAGGGGCGTGCGGAGGATGTCCGGTATCACGTGCGGAACGCTCCCGTCCGCGGCCTGCTCTGCGGCCAAGTCGGCGAGCCAGGAGGTGAGGAAGCCCGCACTATCGAAGAGGAAGCTCGCGGTCGGCGCGAAGATCTGGATGTCGCCGGTCCAGCCGAGGCGCTCGTCGCGCTGCGGGCAGTCGGTGGGCACGTCGACGAAGTTGCCGCGCATCCCCCAGACGACGTTCTCGTGCAGCCGGTCCAGCAGGGGATGGGACGAGTCGAACCATCCCGTGCGGCGGAGGTCCGATCCGATCACGACGGCCTCGACGTCCTCGGCGCGGACGTCGGATAGCCCGGAGATCTCGGCGTACTGGAAGCCGTGGAAGGTGAGGGAGGGCTCGAGGACCTCCGTCTTCACGCCGCTGAGGAGGTAGGTGTCCGTCGCCTTCGCGCTGCGCAGCGGCTCCACGCCGAGCAGTCCGGCCTCGAGGACCTCGGCGTGCCGGACGACGACCGGGCTGCCCGGCTGTGCAGCCCGAGCGGTGATCCGCACCCAGCCGACGACGTTCTGCCCGAAGTCGACGAGGGTCGTCCCCTGAGGTGTGGTCCAGACGCGCTGGGCGCCGATGCGCTCCGTGGTGCGCACCGGAGGTCCGTCCGGAGCCACGAGGAGCGAGAGGTCGGCGTCGATCCGTTCGACGGGCGCGTCGAAGGCGGCGTCCACGCGCAGATCCGTGGTCTGCCCGTCGTAGATGTCATCCTCGACGATGCCCGTCGGCCGAGCGCGCCAGGTGTCGTCGGTACCGAGGACGTGGACGGCGCCGTCCGCTGTCGTGACCTCGAGTTGGGCGAGGAGGGCGAGGCGATCGCCGTAGATCGCCCGCTCGCCCAAGAAGCCGAAGCGGCCGCGCCACCAGCCGTTGCCGAGCACGACATCAAGCTGATTCGATCCGGGTCGAATCAGCGCTGTCACGTCATACACGTGGTACCGGAGGCGGTGCTGGTAGGCGGTCCAACCGGGAGCGAGCACGCTGTCGTCGAGGGGAAGGCCGTTCAGCTGCGCCGAGTAGACGCCATGCGCCGTCGCGTAGAGGCGCGCACTGACGACGTCGCCGGGGATGGAGATGACGCCGCGCAGCTCCGGTGCCGGCTGGCGGAGCAGACCGAGGGTGGCCGGCGTGATGAAGCCCGCGGTCCAGTCCGACTCCTCGAACAGCCCGGCCTCTGCGACGGCGGGCGCGCTCCACTCGCTCCACTGCTCATCGGCGACGCGGACTCGCACCGAGACCCGCTCGCGCGAGACGAGAGGAGCGCCCGGCCATGGCACGAGTACCTGATCGGCGGAGCTCACGCGATACCGCTCCTGCCCCGTAGGGCGCTCGATCTCGATCTCGTACTCACGCTGCGCGTAGCCGGGATCCGCGGAGGGAACGGTCCATGAGAGCGCAGGACAGGGGGAAGCGAGCCCGAGGACGGCGCCCGCCTCGGTCCGGTGATCGAAGCGGGGGACGGTCGGGGCTGCGCTGTGAGCCATGAGATCTCCTGTGGAGTCGGGTGGGGCCGAAGCTGGGTCAGGCCACACGGGATGAAGTTCTGGCGCCGGATCGGGGCAGTGGGAGTCCGGATTCGGAGAGGACTGGTGCACCGCAGCGGTTCACTCGCTTCCTCGTGGGGGTGCTACCTCGCGGGGTCCCCGCCTGCCCTCGGCTGCATCGTACCCAGAGGTCGTTGCACGATTCGGTTTTCTCCCAACGTCGTTGTTGTCGGTGGTTCGAGGTTCGGATCCTGTCCTCGGGGTGGGCGGTATCAGTACTCGCCGACCCCGCGCTGTTGCGTAGGCGCGGACTCAGTAGATACTCTAACTCAACGATACGCAACGTCGTTCCATTAGCTGGAATTCTTGGATAGCCCTCGCGTAGGAACACGGCTTCGAACACCCCTGCACATTCACAGATGAAGAAGGACAAGATCGATGAGGATCAAATATTTCGCGGCGACGTCGCTCGCCGCCGCTACTGCACTCCTGCTCGCCGGCTGCACGGGCGGTGGTGGAACTGAACCGAGCGCCGACGGTGAGGTGAGCGGGACGCTCACCGGCATCTTCGCCTCGGCGTTCAAGGACACCTACGCGAAGATCGCGACGGAGTTCGAGAAGGAGTACCCCGACGTCGAGGTGAAGTTCGACTACCAGGGAGGGGACATCGGTCAGCTCGTCATGACGCAGCTGCAGGGCAACACCGCTCCCGACATACTGACCTCCTTCCCCGGTGGAGCGGTCGGTGACAGCGGCGACACGGTCGTCTCACTCGCCGCAGCAGGACGCGTCGCGCCCCTCGACGTCACCTGGGGTGACCAGATCCCCGAGGGCTGGGAGAACAACTTCAGCTATGACGGCGAGGTCTACTCCTTCCCGGGAGCCTTCCAGCCCCTCACGTCGATCTACAACAAGACCAAGCTCGACGAGCTCGGCCTCACTCCTCCGACGACACTCACGGAGGTGTACCAGTTCTGCGCTGACGCGCAGGCGAAGGGCGTCTACGCCTACGGCCAAGGTCTCGGTGATGCCGCCATCGGGCCTCAGTTCCTGACCTATGCGCAGTCCGCAACCCTCGTGTGGGGCGCCGACCCGGGGTTCGACGCCGCGCTCGCGGCAGGTGACGCGACCTACACGGACTCCGCGTTCGTCGACCAGTTCACCATCTACAAGAAGATGTTCGATGACGGCTGCTTCGGAGAAGGCGCTCTGGGCCGCAGCCGCGACCAGGGTGCAACCGAGGTCGCCGCCGGCAACGCGCTCAGCGTCGTCGACGTCGGAGGCGTCCTCCCGTCCCTCCAGGCACAGGGCCCGGACAACGAGTACGTCGTCGTCCCGATGCCCGCCGATGACAGCGGTGAGACCCTCTCCACGGCCCTGCCCGGCTTCGTGACCACCGTCAACGCCTCGGCGAAGAACCCGGCGGCTGCCCAGGCCTTCCTCGAGTTCATGGGCAAGCCGGAGATCTCCGCGATCTACGCCGACGGTTTCCAGTCGGTGCCCGTGCTGCCGAACGACCAGTACACGCCGCCGGCCGCGCTCGAGAGCTTCGCTGCAGCCGTGGCCGCAGGTGAGACCGTCCCCCTGGGCACCGTGCGGGCCGAGGTGCAGACCACGCTCAACGAGCGACTCCAGTCCCTGTTCCTCGGCGACACCACGCCCGAAGGCGTGGCCGAGGCTATGCAGGAAGCGCAGGGCTAGCCGGGATGGGCCGGGGCCCCGCTGGAGGGTCGGGGCCCCTTCCACGATGAAAGGCACCGTGAGCCACAGCTCGCGGTGCCTTTCATCGTGTCACGGACAGGACGGGCGGCGTTCTCGAGGATCGCCGCCCTCCCCGTCACAGCGATACGAGCAGATGACGGCCCGGGGGGAACTCGTGAACGTCATCGGCCGTCCGAAGACGAGCGATGCTACCCGGCGGCACGTCGATCTCTCCAGACAGACCAGCGGCGCTGCGAGCCCAGGTCAGTGAGACGGGCCCACGCGGCGTCAGATGACGCAGCGACCCCCGCTGCACTCGCGGGTCATCGACGGGATCGACGTCGATCACCGTCCAGCCCGGCGCGGCCGCTCGGAGGCCGCCGACCCGCTGGTGCACCCAACTCAAGGCACCGCCGAGGAAGTAGTGGTTGAGTGAACGGGCGTCCGCGTCCCACGACTCCCTCAAGGTCTGCTCTCCCGCTGCGTACCAGGCGCCCCAGCCCGGTGCCGTCCTGCTCGTCAGGATGCTGAGGGCGAGGTCGTCCCGTCCTGCGATGCTCAGTGCATCGGGCAGGTAGCGGGCGCCGATGGCCCCGGCATCCAGGTGCCCGTCTGTCCGATCCTCGATGTCGCGCACGAGGCTGCGGGAGACGGTCGAGCGGTGTTCCTCGGGGACGATCCCGAAGACGAGCGGTAGAGCGTTCATCGTTTGGCGGTAGGAGACGCCGGGGACTGCGTAGTGACCCGTGGAGGAGTCGAAGTACGTCTCGTGGTAGGTCTTGGCTGTGCGGGCGGCCGCGGCGGCGAACCGTCGCGCAGCGTCCGCGCGCTCCACCAGGGCCATGGTGCGTGCCGCGTGCTGCAGGACGGTGACCATCATCAGCGTCGCGGTTGGGGCCGTCCCCTCCGGGGGGATGGAGTGCCCGGGAGCGAGCCAGTCGCCCCAGCTGCGGATCGGCCAGATTCCGTAACCCGCGATCGCAATCAGCGAGTCGGCGAACCTCTCGACCATAGGAGCGCACTGCCACAGTACGTCGTCGTCCCCGGACTCCCAGTAGAGCTGCCACGGAATGAGCACGGCCGATCCACTCCAGGCGGGATCGGCCCGTTCGCCGAAGCCGGGGCTCGGTACGATCTGCGGGATTTCGCCATCCGTGTTCTGCGAGTCGGCGTGATCCTGCAGCCACTTGGCGAGGAACCCGTCGACGTCGAGCTGATGCAGGGCCGCCTCCGTCGCCAGCATCGCGTCAGCGGTCCACCCGTTCTTCTCGTAGACAGGGGTGTCGGTCGGGATGCCCTGAAGATTGTTCAGGAGTGTGCAGCGGAACGCTTCGTCGGCCCAGGTGAGAACCGGTTCGTCCGAGTCGAACCAGCCGCGCCGGCTGACATCGGCATGCATCGACACTGCGGTGGGCATCGAGGCGACTGCGCCACCCTCGATCTCGACCTCGATGAACTGGAACCCGCGGTAACCGAAGCGGGCCGACCACTCCGGCACGACGGCTGTCGTCTCGAACCGGTGCACGTCGAGCTGGGGAACACCGGCGACAAGCGCGTTGTCGACTCTCACTCGACCGTCCGGCGAGAGGTATTCGCCGTAGCGGACCGCGACACTGCTGCCCGCTCGCCCCTCGAGGTCGAGGAGCACCTTCCCTGTGACGACCCGGCCGAAGTCGTAGAGAGTCATTCCTCCATGATCGGTGACAGCGACGGGGCGCAGTCGCCCCGCTTCGCGGGTCGGGGGCAGTGCGGCCCGCTCGAGGACACCCGATGGGCCCGCGACGACGACAGCCGGCGTCCATTCCGGGGCGTCGTTCGTCGATCTCGAGGTTTCTCCCCCGTAAAGCGTTTCGAGAACGGTGCCACTGGGGGCGGCCATCCAGCTCGCATCGGTGCCCAGCGCGTGGGCGCCGGCATCGTCGCGCCAGAGAAGGACGGCGTTCATCATCGGCTCGGCGTGCCACGGGGCGACATGCCACCCCCAGACGTTCGCCCCGCGTGCAGCGAACATGCCGCGGCCCGCGTGAACTTCGAGTACGTTCGAACCCGCTCGCAACAAAGGCGCCACGTCCCAGCTCCTATACAGCACGCGCCGGGAGTACACGGTCGGGGCTGGGTCGAGGAGTTCGTCCCCGATGACGCTCCCGTTGAGGGTGATGACGCCGTTCCCGAGCACGACGGCGGCGAGATGCGCGCTCGACGGGGCACTCTCGACCAGGAACTCCTTCGCGAAGCGAGGGTTGGCCGCGGGGATCGTCTCCACCGCCATGCAGCGCACACCGCTCACCGGTTCGGAACCCGCGAAGGCGCGACCGCGCACCGGTTGAGCGGAGACCCCGTCATCTGGCGCGACCGGCTCAGGTTCGCCCGTGTACCAACCAACCACTCCGCGCGAGCGGGTCAGCCGAATCCGGTAGCGCCCGGGCGGGGCCGGAGGATCGAGGGTGACGAAGTGCAGGTAGCGGTCCCAGATGTGCTGAGGGCCCTCGACAGCATGAGTCCCGACGACCTCCCCCTTGTCGGACTCGACCTCCAGGACGAAAGCCACCTCCTCGAACAGTGGACCGGTGAGGTCGGCGTGGACTGCGCAGAAGTGACCCTCAGAGGTGAATTCCTGCGCCAGGGGTACACCCCCCGCCCAGTCGACGCGATCTCGGGCCGTCGCACGGAGGTTGCGAGCGGCGGACGGGGTCGGCAGGGCGATCCAGGCCGATCCAGACCCGTGCTCGAGCGTCGATCCCGCGCTCTCTCCGGTCGGATCATCCAGCACGATGGAGGCGAGGGGCGCAGCAGCGGGGGTGGTCGGATTCACATCGGTCTCCTTCGTTCGATGGCAGTGCGTTCGTCGACTGGTCGCGGAGACCGTTCGCGGGAAACTCTTGCTCGCACTCTAACTAAAACGGCGTTACGGTTAATGGAAATCCGTGATGCGACGCGTCCGCTGGTATCGGCCTCCGCGCTGCTCGGGCAGGTGTCCGCGCTGACCTGCGACGGAATGACGCAACGACGAAAGCGCTACCGTGGACGGGTTCGCGAGTACGTGATGGGAACGGGACCGCAAGACCGCGGTGCTCGCCCTCGAGGAGGATCGATGGCCGTCTCATCCGACGAAGAGCGCCTGGTCGGGGCCGACCGCGTTCTCGCGGTCTTGATCGCGCTGGCCGAGCATCCGACAGGGGCGACTCTCGAGGATGTGGCGCAGACTGTCGGAGCGACGAAATCGACCGTGCACCGCGCCCTCGCCACACTCCGGCGCTCCGGCCTCGCGACGCAACTCGGTCGAGGCGTCTATCTCCTCGGGGACGAGTTCTATCGGCTCGCCTTCCGAAGCTATGGGCTCCGGCCGGAGGGCGCACTGATCCAGCCCGCCCTGGATGAGCTCTCGCGGCGCTTCGGCGAGACGGTGCATTTCGCCGTGCTCGAGGGGCAAGAAGTGGTCTACCGGGCGAAGGTCGATCCTCCTTCCGGGGCGATCCGGCTCACCTCGGTCATCGGTGGCCGCAACCCCGCGTACGTCACCGGCGTCGGCAAGGTACTCCTCGCCGAGACGGTCGCCTCGGAGCGCGACCTGCGCAGCCTGCTCGGTGACTCGTTCCCGAAGCGCACCCTGCACACCCTCAGTACCGTCGAGGAGCTGTGGGCCGAGCTGGAGCGGACGCGCCAACGCGGTTACGGCGTCGACGATCAGGAGAGCGAGCTGGGCGTCAATTGCATCGCGCTACCCGTACGTCTCGGTCCCGGCCTCCCGCCGATCGGCGCGATCAGCATCAGCGGCCTCGCGTTCCGAACTCCGCTCGAGAGCCTGACCGCGCGCGTGGACGAGATCCGGAGTGTCCTCGAGAGCCACCGGGACGCGGCCGCCTCCTAGTGCTTGCTCGAGCCATCGCTCGACCGAGCGACTTTCGGCGCGCCCGAAAGTCCGCGACCCAGCCGCAGATCGACGTGGCTGACGTTGGCGGCGCTGGGCCCGCAAAGCACTTGCGTCCGACGATTCTGCTGACTACTCTCATTGACAGATACGCAACGGCGTTTCAACTGTTAGAAAAGGGTCGATGTTGACACAGATCTCAGCGATGCCTCCCTTGGCGGACGCAGCTCTCAGTACCCCGCCATCTCGCCCCCGCCGTCGACGCAGTCCGTCCGTCGGTCGGAGCCTGTGGTGGATGACGCTTCCCGCCCTCGCGGTCTTCGTCTACGTGCTGGTCGTTCCCACCGTGCAGGGGATGGCGGCGGCCTTCACGAACTGGTCCTTCGCGATGCCGGACGCCGATTTCATCGGCTTCGACAACTTCGTCAGGGCCTTCGAGGGTGACGCGGGCCCTGCCGCCCTGCGCACTCTGTTCCTGGCTCTCGTGGTCGTTGTCGGACAGAACGTGCTCGGACTCGGGATCGCGCTCCTGCTCAACGGCAGCGTCGTCGGCCGCAACATCCTGCGCACGATCATCTTCGCGCCCGTGGTCGTGTCGGCGCTGGTGGTCGGCTACCTGTTCAAGTACATCTTCGGACCCCCCGGCTACGGTGGCGTGAACTCGGTCCTTGCCGCGCTGAACCTTCCCCAGGTCGACTTCCTCGGCAACCCGACCATCGCCCTCTGGATCATCGTCGTCACGGTGATCTGGCAGTCCACGGGCTCGACCATGGTCATTTACCTCGCCGGACTGCAAGGAGTGCCGCCGGAGCTCGATGAGGCGGCGGCCCTGGACGGCGCCGGCTACTGGAAGCGCTTCTGGTTCGTCACCCGGCCGCTGCTCGCCCCGGCGATCACGATCAACCTGATGCTCGGGCTGATCGGTGGCTTGAAGATCTTCGATCAGATCTTCTCGGTGACGGGCGGTGGCCCCGGCGGTCAGACTCAGACGATCTCGACGCAGATCTACCAGATCTTCTCGCAGTACGGCGATTACGGCCGGGCTTCGGCGATCGCCCTGGTCCTCGCGATCGCGATCGGAATCCTCGCCGCCATCCAGTTCACCGTTCTGCGACGACAGGAGCGCAGCTCATCATGAAGACAACCCTCTCCTCCCGCATCGGATCGAACACGCTCGCGTACGGCATCACGATCGTCTTCCTCATTCCGGTCTACGTCTTGATCAATCTCGCGATCAGACCGACCGCAGATCTGACCCCTGCGCTCATCCCGAGCGCGAACCCCACCTTCGACAACTTCATCAACGCGTGGAACGGGTCGTCGCTGCCCCAATCGATCATCACGAGCATCATCGTCACATCGGTGTCGTGTCTCGTCGTGCTGATCGTCGGCACCATGGCGTCCTACCCGCTGGCGCGCTCCACAGCCCGGCTCTCGACGACGACGTACTTCGTGTTCCTGATCGGATTGCTGCTGCCGTTCCAGCTCGCGCTCATCCCGCTCTACGTCCAGATGCGCGACCTCGGCCTGCTCGGGTCGATCTGGTCACTCGTCGTCGTCTACGCCGGTGTGCAGATGCCGTTCACGATCTTCCTGCTGACGACCTTCATCCGCTCGAGCGTCCCGCTCGAGTTCGAGGAGGCGGCTCAGATCGATGGCACATCGCCCTGGGGAACGTTCTGGCACATCGTCGTCCCACTTCTGCGGCCCGCTCTCGGCACCTGCCTCATCCTGAACAGCGTGGGGATCTGGAACGACTTCTTCACGCCGCTCGTCTTCCTCGCCGGGAGCGGGCAGGTGACGATCCCGATGGCGATCTACCAGTTCGTCGGGCAGTACGTGAACAACTGGCCCCTGATCTTCGCCTCTCTGATCATCTCGATGATCCCGATCCTTGCGGTCTACCTGCTCTTCCAGCGCTACATCATCCGTGGTTTCGCAGGCGGTCTGAAGGGCTGATCTCAGCACGAAGAAGAGGGGGCGCCAGCTGCGGCTCGCGCCCCCTCCTTCGTGTTCTCGGATGCCTCAGAGAGCCTTGCGCAGCGCTTCGATGATCGTTCGCCCGCGCTCCCAGTCACCGCTTCGGTTCGTCAGGTATGCGAAGCCCACCCGGTGATACGCATCAGCGAAGGCCACCTGACCATGAGCGCCGTCGTGCCCGAAGGAATCAGGGCCGAGGTACCACTCCCAGTGCGACGGGATCATCACGCCGGCGCCCCAGTGTTGATACGGGGGGTCTCCGGCGACGACCGCCGGGCCCGTGCTTCTCGGCTTGCGGAGCCGGCGCGCTGACTCCTCCGAGAGGAGCCGGATGCCGGCCGTCTCGACGACCGCGGCCGACCAGATCTTCGCCAGACCGGACGCGGACCCGATCCCGTTCGCTCCCGGAATCGCCGACCTGCGCCCTTGCTCGGATTGCAGGAGCTCGATCAGGTCGAGTCCCCGGCCGAGATCGTTCGCCCGCGTGATCCAGGGGTGCACCTGGGTCTCGAACGCCGATACCTCGGCGACCGCAGGGACGAACATGCGAACGACCCGGTGATCCTCCTCCGGCGGCAGTCCGACCCAGACATCGGCTGCCAGCGGGTCGGCGATGACCGAGCGGAAATCGCTGCTGAACGAGTCGCCGCCGGCGGCCGCGACGATTCTCGCCGTGAGCCCGCCGTGCGTGACGGTGTGGTACTGGTGGCCCTCACCAGGAGTCCAGAGCGGTTCCTGAGCGGCCAGCATCCGTGCCATGGCGAGCGGGTCATAGAGCTCGTCGTCGGTGACCGGCCGAGGAGGCGCTGACAGCCCGGCGCGATGGGCGAGCACATCACCGATGCTGATGTCGCCCTTGCCGTGCGCGGCGAACTCCGGCCACACCGCGGTGATCGGCTCATCGAACCCGGGCAGGGTGCCGCGTTCGATGAGCACTGAGATCAACAAGGACGCGAGCCCCTTCGTCACCGAAGCGATCGGGACGAGGGAGGCACGATCGAACGCTCTCTTCGAATCGGCGTCGGCCGTCCCGGCGGCGAGGCTTACCACTTCGTGTCCGTCCACCCAGATGGAGAGCGACGCGCCGGCGACCTCACCCTCCGGGACGGTGGCGAAGAACGCCGCTGCCACGGGCTCCATCCCCGGCGCTACCACGGTCTGCCCTTCGTCGGCTCGCCTGATCTGATCGTCCACGTTGACTCCATCCTGCAATAATCGGTATTGGATTCTATCCAATGGAATTCGTGAAGAAGGAGTTCGGATGCCGGGTCACGGGACCCACTCGATGGAGAGTGCAGACCTTTCCGTCCGAGTCGATGCGCTCGGAGCGCGGATTCGCTCGATACGTCTGAGGTCCACGGCGCTGGAGCTTCTCGCGGCCGACAGTGATGCCGGCCCGCTCGATCCTCGGACGGACGGTGAGTGGCTGCAGCGGTTCGCCTCGGGATGGAACGTGCTCCTCCCGCACGCGGGTGACGCGCGTCAGATCGACGGGGTGGAGCACGAGTTCCACGGCGAAGCGGCGCGACGAGTGTGGCGAGTCGAGCGCATCTCCGCGACGCATCTCTCGGCCTTCCTCAGCCTCCGCACCCTGCCGCTCGAGTTGAGACGCACCGTCACGATCAACGGAGACGGTCTTTCCGTGACGCAGCGGATCAAGAACGTGTCGCCGGTGCCGCAGCGCTTCGGCTGGGTGGAGCACCCGGCCTTCGCCGGCGCATTGCTCGACGGGCTCGACTCGATCAGGCTGGGGGAGGTGCCGGTCGCGCTGGCGGGTCCCGGTGAGGGGGCCTTCGACAGCGCTGCCGTGAGCTCGGGACGCATCGAGCTGACCCTCATGCAGCCGCGCCTTCTGCTCCGGTTGTCGTGGGACCCGGAGGTGCTGCCGCACGCTCATCTCTGGCAGGAGCGGAGGAGCGTGCAGGGCGCGCCGTGGTTCGGACGAGTCGACGCGATCGCTGTGGAACCTGCGTCGCATCCGTCCGGTCCTGCGGAGATCGGGCTCGGACCGCTGATCCTTTCGGGCTCGTCCGTCCTCGAGTCGTCGCTTCGGCTGCGAATCGTTCCGCTCGCCTGAGCGGCCGCTGACTCAGGACTGCGCTGAGATCGCCTCGCGCCGCGCACCGCCGAGTTGCGGATCGTGACGATGTCGTGCGGTGCTTTCGATAGCGGACGGCGATTGCGAGTGGAGTCCCGCATAGTGGTGTAACTGATCGGTGGTCGCGAGCGTCGTTGCTGACGTGAGCGCGGCCACCGTGGGTTCCTTCGAGGAAACTCTCACATCCCACTCGAAAGGCATCAACACGATGACCGCTCCCCATATTGTCGACCCCGCGACCGTTCTCGGCGAGGCCCTGACGGACGCGTCTCCGGATCTGATGCGGCACCTGCTACAGACCATGATCAACGCCCTCCTGTCTGCTGACGCGGACGCTGTCGTCGGCGCTGAGTGGGGCGAACGCTCCGACACGCGGACCACGCACCGCAACGGTTACCGGCACCGAAACCTCGATACCCGGGCCGGGACGATCGATGTCGCCGTCCCGAAGTTGCGGCAGGGGACGTATTTCCCGGATTGGCTCCTCGAGCGCAGGAAACGTTCCGAGGCGGCTCTGATCACGGTCATCGCGGACTGCTACCTCGCCGGCGTCTCGACCCGCCGGATGGACAAAGTGGTGAAGCAGCTCGGCATTCACTCTCTCTCGAAATCGCAGGTGTCGCGGATGGCGGCTGATCTGGATGAGCACGTCGATCAGTTCCGGCATCGCAGCTTGGCAGAGGCGGGCCCGTTCGCGTTCGTCGCCGCCGATGCCCTGACCATGAAGGTTCGAGAGGGCGGTCGAGTCATCAACACCGTCGTCCTCATCGCGACCGGCGTCAACGGCGACGGGCGCCGCGAGGTCCTGGGCTTGCAGGTCGCCACCAGTGAGACGGGGCCTGCCTGGAATGCGTTCTTCGCCGACCTGGTCGCCCGCGGTCTCACCGGGGTGCAGTTGGTCACCTCCGACGCCCACGCCGGCCTGAAGGACGCGATCGCCGCGAACCTGCCCGGCGCCGCCTGGCAACGCTGCCGCACCCACTACGCCGCAAAACTGATGAGCGCGACACCCAAGAGCATGTGGCCAGCGGTGAAAGCGATGCTCCACTCCGTTTACGACCAGCCCGACGCGAGCGCGGTGAATGCCCAGTTCGACCGCACTCTGGACTACGTCACCGAGAAGCTCCCCACGGTCGCCGAGCACCTCGATACGGCGCGGGCGGACATCCTCGCCTTCACCACGTTCCCCAAAGATCTCTGGCAGCAGATCTGGTCGAACAACCCCAACGAGAGACTCAACCGGGAGATCCGCCGCCGCACCGACTCCGTCGGGATCTTCCCGAACCGCGACGCGATCATCCGCCTCGTCGGCGGGGTCCTCGCCGAGCAGACCGACGAATGGGCCGAAGGGCGCCGCTACCTCGGCCTCGACATCCTCGCCCGCTCTCGCACACGCCCCGTCGCCGACTCGGGAAGCGAGGTGAGCACCGAAACAATCATGGCCCTCAGCGCCTGAAGTGAAGGATCACACGATACACCACACGCCGGGACTTGACCCGATTGCGGAGGCCGAGCTCCGCCCACCCAGCCGGGTTTCGACGCGGCGAGGGGTACAGCGGATCGTTCGCGATCGAGAGTGCCCTTGCAGTATGTGGAATGCTAAGTGCACCATTTGAAACTTGGCGGCGATCATTGCTCGAGCAATGCGGCGCCGAGCTGATGTGTGCGGGTACGCCCACCCTGATTCACCGCTCGTGACCCTTCGAAGGAGTCTTCCTTGTCACACCTCGACATCACCCGCACGGTCGACGAGCGGGTCGGAGCTCTTCTGGCTGTGATGACGCTCCCGGAGAAGGCGCACCAATTGACCAGCATCATGGCGTTCGATCTGATCCGCGCGGACGGATCGGATCTCGATACGACGGACGATGTGCTGTCCCACCCGCCCGGTCATGTCGCGCAACTGATCCGCGACGACCCTCGCCTTCTCGCCGATGACGTGACTGCGCTGCAGCGGCGCTTCGTCGAGCGCACACGACTGGGAATCCCGGCGCTCTTCCACGCCGAGGCGTTGAACGGCCTGCTCGCGGGGGGCCACATGACGTTCCCCACCCCCATCGGGCTGGCTGCCGCGTGGAAGCCCGACCTCGTCGAGCAGATGGCTCGCCTCATGCGGCAACAGCTGCGACGGGTCGGTATGCGCCACGTCCTCTCTCCGGTGATGGACGTCGCCCTCGACCCGCGCTGGGGCAGGGTGCACGAGACCTATGGAGAGGACCCGTATCTCGTCGCCGCCAACTCGGTCGCCTACGTCCGCGGAATGCAGGGCGACGAACTGAGCGAGGGTGTGATCGCGACCGGCAAGCACTTCCTCGGCTACGCAGCACCCGAGGCCGGGCTGAACGCCGCGACCGTCCCCGTCGGCCCTCGGCGCCTACGGGATCTGTTCGCGGTGCCGTTCGAGGCCGCCATTCAACTGGCCGGGCTGGGCTCGGTGATGAACTCGTACTCCGACATCGACGGTGCACCGGTCGCCGCCTCCCGCGAGATCCTCACTAGTCTTCTGCGCGACGAACTGGGTTTCGACGGCTTTGTGTCAGCCGACTACGCCAGCATCGACCAGCTCGTGACCGTGAAAGGCGTGGCGCGAGACCTGTCAGAGGCGGGACGTCTCGCGATCGAGGCCGGACTCGACGTCGAATTCCCCCGTCCGTCCGCCTACGGCGACCGTCTTGTCGAGGAGGTCGAGTCCGGTCGGCTCGCCGCCGACGTCGTGGACACCGCCGTTGCCCGCGTCCTGGCCGCGAAGTTCCGCGTCGGGCTGTTCGAGCAGCCGTATCCGCAAGAGGTCATCGACATCGCCGCCGTCGCGGCGGAGGGCGACGCGCTTTCCCTCGAGCTCGCGCGCCGCAGCGTCGTGCTCCTCGAGAACGACGGACTCTTGCCGCTCGCGGCAGGCGGCCGGCGCATCGCGGTTGTCGGTCCGCACGCGGACGCGCCGGAACTGCAGTTCGCCGCCTACAGCTACCCGTCCTGGCGCCAGGCGGTCGATGCGATCCACCTCGGCGGTGAGATCACGATGGTCGGTGTCGACGAGCGCGCCGACGCTTGGCACCACGCGCTCCTCCCTGCCGGCGAGGCGCAGCACCTCGCCCGGAAGTGCCTCGGGACCCCGTCGCTCGCGGATGCACTATCCGCCGCCGGAGCAGAGGTCGTCCACCGTGCCGGATCCGGTATCACCGAGCGCCTGGGCGATTCCGCGATCGAAGAGGCGGTCGAGGCGTCGCGGTCGGCGGATCTGACGATCCTCGCCCTCGGCGGCGCGAGCCTCTGGTTTAGCGGGGAGCGGACGGAGGGAGAGGCCAGCGACACCGCCGACATCGCCCTTCCCTCCGCTCAGACCGAACTCCTCGACCGGATCGCCGGGAGCGGACGACCGTTCGCGATCGTCCTGGTCCAGGGTCGCCCTTACACCCTTCCTGCCGCGGCGTCACAGGCTCGGGCGCTGATCGTCTCCAGTTTCGGCGGACCCCACGGTGCCCGCGCAGTGGTCGACGTCCTCACCGGCGTCGTCTCGCCGATCGGCCGGCTGCCCTACTCGATTCCACGCCATGGTGGCCAGGTTCCGATCTACCACCACCGCGCGACCGGGAGCGGAGGACGTCCCGCCTCCCCTGACCTTTCGCCGGCGACGTATCTCGACATGCCGGCGACACCGGCGTTCTCCTTCGGGTCGGGGCTGAGCACCACGACGTTCCAGATCGGTCAACCGGAGGTCAGCGCCCAGGTCAGTACACGGGAGGAGATCCACGTCGCTGTCGACGTCACGAACGCGGGCCCTCGGGACGGAGCGACGATCGTTCAGCTCTACCTTCGCGTCCGGGGGAGCGGTCTCACCCGACCCTTCCAGCAGCTCGCGGGATTCCACGAGGTCGCTCTCGACGCGGGGCGCAGCGCTCGAGTGCGCTTCGTGGTCGACTCCTCGCAGCTGGCGCACACCCTGCCCGATCTGCGGCTCGTCGTCGATCCGGTCGACGTCGAGGTCATCGTCGGCCTGCACGCAGAGGACGACTCCCGCCGCGCGCATGTGGCGGTGACAGGCGAGAGTCGTGAAATCGACCGTTCGCGACGCGTCCACTTCTCGCGGTCCACGGTGGTCCTGTCCGATCAGCGACCCGGCGCTTGACGTGCTGGTGAACGTGCGTGCGCCCTTCCCTCGGCGGATGACGGCTGGGCGATCTTCGGGCCGGCCGCCGTCGCCCCGCTGACTCGCTGCCTCCGAACTGCTCCGTTCCGATCACCCGACTCTTGCTCTGGCATGATCGACGCATCCGATCGGGGCATTCGTTCCGGCGAACGCGTCGAGAGGGCTGATGATGCCGCTACTGCACGCCGATGCCGACTGCTTCTACGCCTCCGTCGTGATGCGGTCGCAACCCCGTCTGCGCAGTCGTCCGATGGCCGTGGTGGTGCACCACTTCATCGCGAGCGCCAACTACCCAGCCCGGGCGCGAGGGGTCCGTGGTGGTGCGATGATCGCCGACGCGCTGCGTGTCTGCCCTGAGCTCGAGCTCGTCGACGTTCCGCGCGACGAGGTGGAGGAGGCGGGCGATGCGCTCTTCGACCTCTTCCATCGACACGCGAGAGCGGTCGAACCGGGATCGATCGAGGAGGCGTTCCTCGATGTCGGTGCCGATTACTCCTCGGAGGCGGCGCGGGCCGGCACTGCGATCCGCACCGATGCGGCTCGCGATCTGGGGCTCCCCGTGAGCATCGGTGTCGGGCGCACGAAGCTAATGGCCAAGCTCGCCTCTCGAGCCGCGAAGCCCGACGGACTCGTGGTGATCGACGGCGAGCAGGATGCGGAGATGCGAAGATCCTTGACGGTTGATCGACTCTGGGGCATCGGAGATACCACGCTCCGCCGACTGGAGAGCCTCGGCGTTCGGCGGCTCGGCGATCTCGACTCGGTCATCGATGAGCGGCTGCAGGCGGCGTGCGGCACAACGATGTCGCGACGGCTCCGTCGGATGCGCGACGGCACGGATGACGATCAGGTGCGACCCGTCGAGGCGCGTACAGCGCTGACGGCCGAGGGCGCGGTCGCGGGGTATGCGCGACCCAATCACACCACCGACGGGCTCGTGGAGCTATGCGTGCGTCGCGCCTGTACCCGCGCGGGGCGCGCAGGACTCGTCGGGTCCGGGATCACCGTCCTTCTGCGGAGCAGCTCCGGCGCACCGGTCACGCTGCAGGTCGCCACGGGGGAACCCACCGCGGAAGCGGAGACGTGGCTGCGGATCGTCGGCATGACGACCGCTGCCTACTCCAGGACGCGCTTCGACAGTATTCGGGTCACTCTCACGGGGCTGCGCCCGATCGCCGACCTGCCGCCGATGTTGTTCTGACCCGCTGCACTCGGCGCCGTCGTCGAAGGTGGCACATCGACCGGTCCGGCCGCGAGGAGCAAATACTGACCGCGGTCATCAATGTCGGAGGTGTCCTCTAACGTCAGGGGCAGAGGAGGGCCGACCCACACCACCGATAGCGGCGGCGACCTCCCATGAGACTTGAGGAGTTCCCCCGTGTTGAATGAGACGACCTTCGACTTCCTCCGGACGTTGCGAGAGAACGATTCCCAGGAGTGGATGGCGAGCCACCGCGATGAGTACAGGGCCGCGCGAGAGGACGTCATCGCCTTCGCGGAGAAGCTCATCACGACGGTCTCAGCCTTCGACCCGGTGATCGCCCGGTCGTCACTCCGACCTGAGAAGAGCGTGACTCGCCTGGTGCGCGACAGGCGGTTCGGGGCGGACCGGCCGCCCTACAAGACCGACTACTACATCGTGATCGGGACGCAGGGGATCCAGGGTCCCGCGGCGAGCTATGCGGTCCACGTCGAGCCGGGCAACTGCTTCGTCGGAGGAGGAGCGCCGAATCCCACGGGGGAGGAGCTCCTCCGCTTCCGCCGCCGAATCTCGAACGACTTCGGCGAGTTCTCCGAGATAGTCACCTCCGACCGCTTCATCGAACTCTTCCCTCACGGAATCACCTCGCAGTCAGGCTCATGGACGAAACGGATACCCCGTGGCTTCGACGCCGACGACCCGGCCCGAGACGTTCTGCGCGGCAAGGGTTTCATCACTCGCGAACCGCTCGCCGACTCCGAACTCACGTCAGATGCCGGCATGGTCCGCATCTCCCACCTTCTCGAAGGATCGAAGCCCCTCATCGACTTCCTCGAGCGTGGCCGCGTCTGATGCCGCGGAGCAGAGCTGCCCTCATCCTGCGGCCTGGCTCGATGTCGAAAGAGGGAGTGATGGGGCCGTTGCCACCGGCCCTGCCGTCGTGATCGGAACGACTGACTCGCAGTCAGGCGGGCAGTCGCAGGAGCCCGCCGCCGGCGCGGATGGTGGCCGCTGCAACATTCATCGCCCGATTCAGGACGGCGTGCGGGTCGATGATGTTGCTATCGTTCGATACTGCCAACTCCTCGACCACTGTGGCGAAGGTCGCGTCGCCGGCTCCCATCGTGTCTATGACCGGTCCGTCAGCCGCCGCGATGGGCACAGAGACACGCTCACGAGAGATGACGAGTGCAGCGCCTGCGGAGCCGGCTGTCTCCAGAACGGCTTCAGCACCGGCCGCCAGCACACGAGCGGTAGCCCGGGCGAGAGGTTCATCGAAAATCAGCTCGGCGTCTTCGGCGCCGAGCTTGATGAGTGCTGCTCCGTCGGCGACGGAAAGCAGCCCCTCGGCGAAGGCCACACACATTTTCACGCTCGACCGTCCTGTCCTAGACGGGAGGTCGAGAGGACCGGCCGATTCGCATCGGATGCGAACGTGCCAGGGTTCAGCGGGGATGGGACATATCGCAATGCGTCCAATGCATGACGGCTAGGGATGCTGAGCCGTCACGACGTTGGACGGTCCGGTTTCCAGCTGGTCTTGCTTGAGTGATGGGTAGTTCGCTTGCGGCGCTGCCGAATCGGTTGCGTGTTTCGAGATGACCTGGGGGCTGTAGCCGAGTTGCTTCACCAGCGCTGCTGGTGTGAGTTGCATCACGAGTTCGCGCAGGGCTGCGTTGCGGGCAGCGCCGAGATCTACTCCCCAGCCGCGCAGGCGTTTCAGCATCGATTCCGGGCTGATGTGATGGCCGGCGAGGGAGCCGGGAAATAGCCAGGACGTTCCGGAGTTCGTGGTCTGCTGGTTCGGGCGGGCCTGCAGGTGCTCCCAAGCGATCGTGGCCATCGGTGCCGGCATTCGCACCGGTGTCGTGCCGAGCCGGAGGTAGAGACCGTCGGGTTTCGTCTCGATAGCTTGGGTGCGTAGCGCGGCGATGTCGCCGACGGGATGGGCGTAGAGGAGCAGGATCAGCGTCGCGAGTCGGTCGCCGACCGGCATTCCGGTGTCCTCGAGGCAGCGGCGGACGTGCTGCATCCTGGCTGGTTGGTCCAGCATCGGTGAGGTCTTCGCCATGCGGTGCGGGGCGGTGACGTGACGGATCTGACGGCCGTCGATCATCCAGACGATGAAGGTCCGGATCCGTTGCCGTGTGGAGGGTCCGTCGGCCAGCCAGGTGTCGATCTGCGCTTGACGGATGTCCGTTGCGGCGCTGCTGTGCTCGTCGGCGAGCCATGCCAGGAAGCGACCCGTCTCGGTGATCTCCTGTTTCGCGGAGCGGATCGCGTAGTTCAGATCGACGCCGGGACCGGATCGCTGGCGAAGCCGGCCGAGGTGATGCCAGAGAGCGAACCGGCCCAGCGGATCCCTGATCTGCGGCCGATGGGCGAAGGTCGCCAGGCGGTCCTCGATCCAGCGCTCGAATATGGCCAGCTCGCCGTCGCGTTCGGGCAGGATCCGGTGATGAACGAGCATCTCCCGCAGGTGCGTGAGCGCTCGGGAGGCGGGCAGCGCGTCGAAGGCGTGGTGGGTGAGCGCGAGTTCGCGGGTGCCGAGCAGAGCGAGAAGGTGATGGGCGTCGGCGCCGCGCATCCAGGTGTAGATGCTCTCGGGCCGTTCGGTTGCGGCGAGAACCTCGATCAAGCGTTTGAGGCGCAGATCCGGGGGAGTGGTGGGCTGCAACAGCTCACCCAGGTCGTCGCGGAGCACGCAGCGCACGCAAACTCCGCCGCGGAATCGTTCCGCTTCCGTGCCGCAGCGGTCGCAGGTGAGCGCGGTGGTGATCCCGGCGCAGTCGCGGCAGATCGGTGTGCCCGCGGCGTTGCGGCCGGGGAGCATCCGAGCCTGATCACAGCTGGGGCAGGTGCCGAAAGTGTGGACGGCGTTCGTGAAGCAGATGCCGCAGATGCGACCGTCGGTCCAGCGGACTCGGATCTTGGCAACGAGTCGTTTGCAGCGGTCGCACTCGATGGTCCCGGCCGCTCGCGGTCTTCCCTTCGGTGGCCGCTCAGTCGTCATCATCGAGGATCCGCGCTCGGACAGGCCGGAAGCTCAACGGTGCCGGGGGAGCGTCCTCGCCGACCGCGCGGTCGCGGGCTGTCGTGCGCGCATTCGCCGCGGTGTAGGTGATGAGTTCGTTCGCTTCGACGCCGAACACGTCGCAGAGCGCGGTGAGGACTTTGAACGCGATGCGTTCCGGGTCCTGGCCGACGAGACGATAGATCTGCGACTCAGAGAGGGTGATGTCGCGCTCACGCAGCGGGCCGACGAGGTCGCGGCTGTTGCGCATCCCGTGCCGGGCCATCAGTTCGCGCACTCGCCACTGGTATTCGATCTGCCGTTTCATGCGGGCTTCTCCCAAGGGTTCAACGGTCGGGTGGCGTCAGCGAGGGTCTGCTCCAGCACGCGGTTCAGCTCGCGGACTTGATAGTCGTCGGAGACGAGGGTGTAAATGGACGTAGTCGACGCGTGCTCGTGGCCGAGCTGGCGTTGGATGAAGCTCTGCTGGAAGCCGTAGAACTCGGCCAGATGCGTCGCGTAGGAGCGGCGCAACGAATGCAGGTCCAGGCCGACGGGAAACCCAAGCTCGTCGATGAGCGATCGGAAACGTCGGCGCAGGTTCGACTTCGGAACCACGAGCCCCGAGCCGGTCGGGAAGAGGTCCGACGGGTTCGGGTTCAGCCGGGGGAGTCCGCTGCGCATCCACTCGTGGATCAGCTGCGCCGACCACTCGAACACGGTCAACACGGAGCGCCGCTTCGGTGGCGAGCCCGGCTGCGATTTCCCGTAGCGCACCTGCAGAACGCCGAAGTCACCGAATTGTGGAGAGTGCGGGTTGCGGGAGAAGTCGACGATCTGCAGATGGGCCGTCTCGTTCGCGCGCAGGCCCCAGGCGTAGGCGGTCTTGAAGGCGACCGCATCCCGGTAAGCGGTCACCGCGCCCTTGCGGCGCGAGTTGATCACCCGCTCGACCTCGAGATCGGCAAGGTCAAAGAAATCCTGCAACTCCCGCCGCGTGAAGGGGCGCTTCGCCGGCTGCTGCTCGTTGCGTTGAGCATGACGGGCCCTATTGAACTCGGTCACGACCTGGGACACGGACGAGCCGAAGCTGCGGCCGCAGAGCTCGTTCCAGTCGTAGGTCGGATCGGACGCGAAGTCGCAGAACAGCTTCACCGACCCCTGATACGAGCGCACCGTGGACTGGGCCAGGTTCTTCACCGACCGCGCATGCGCGAAGACCTCGTCCACGTCGCCGACGCTCCACTCCCACGGGAAGTGCCCGCTCAGATCAGCGAAGCGCAGAACGTCCTGCTCATGCTTGCGGATCGTGCCCGGCTGGAAGTTCCGCGAGAGCTGCTGACGCCTCCACCCAGCCAGCATCTGCGCAAACACCGCATCCGGATCCGGCGCAATGGCAGGCGCTGGCAGATGCGTCACCCGAGCCAAATCGCTGTCCATCAGGCCTCCTCGCCGCCTGCAAAGAATGCGCTTCGAATGCAAAAACTGCAATCGGCAATACCGAAATCCGCAGAAACACGCGGCAGAATCAGTCAGTCAACGCCCGAGCCTGCCTGACAACCAGGAGCGTCCACGCAGAACACTCCATTCCACACAAAAACCAGGTCAGCAGCCCGTTCGACGCTCAGCAGCACCTGACGACACCGCGCGTATCAGGGGAGCCCAATCCGGCAGCTTCTGCATTTGGATCACAACTAGCGACGGACCTGCGTATTCGTGACCGGCGTATTCGGCTTCCGATGTCGGCTTGAGCTGGACCGAGCTGATGTTGTTGGAGGGTTGGCGACACTCGTGCTTCACCGAGTTTGTGGCCCCGTCTTGATATCGTCGATCTGCGTTCCCCGCTGAAATGGCCGACACGCTCGGCGGCCGCGCCCCGGTAGGCGGGGAACGCTCTCATCGCGTTCAGCCGCGGCGGTTGACGTAATCGATGAAGGTGGCGCCAGAGTTGCGGCGGTGCTTGTCGGCGATCTGGTAGCTGTATCCGAGCGAGTCGGCGACGATCGCGGCGGGGATGTCGAGGACGAGGGCCCGCATGGTCGCGTTGTGGGCGGCGCGGAGATCGATGCCCGCGTCGCGGATGCGCGTCATGAGGGTGTTCTGGTTGATGGGTTGCCCGGGTCGGGCGCCGGGGAAGAGCCAGCGCGCGTCACCGCGGTGGGCCGCCGTTGTCTGGTGGGGGAGCCGTTCCAGGTGTCGGATCAGGATGTCGTCGAAGGGTGGTGGGACGAGGAGCTCATCGTCGGTCAGTCGCAGGATGATCGTCTGGTCTTGGCTTTTGATCTGGTCGGGCGTCATGCGTGAGATTCGGGTGAGTGGTTGTCCGAAGACGAGGAAGAGCACTGCGGCGGCGCGATCGGAGTCGGCCAGGTCGGTGTCTTCATCGACGACCAGACGGATGAGTGCGAGGCGCTGCTTCTGGCTCAGGACGGGTTCCGTTTTCGCGACGCGGTAGGGGAACTCGAGCTGGGGTGCGTGGTGGTGCTCGATCGCCCAGCGGACGAATCCGCGGGCCAGGCTGCGGGTGGTGGGGCCGTCCGCGAGCCACTGGTCGATGTCGCCTTGCTCGCATCGGTCCAGGGTCGTGGCGCGGCTGGCGAGGAAAGCGAGGAAGTCGAGAGCAACGGTGGTCGACTGCTTCGCGGAGAGGATCGTTCCCTTGCTCAGGCTGCCGGTCTCGGCGAGGTGGCGCATCCGGTTGAGGTGGACCCAGCGGGCATATTGCGTGACGATTCTCGCGTCCGATTCAGCTGCGGGGGAGAGCTTGGCGATGAGCCAGGTCTGGAAGCGTTCAATGTCGAGGTTCATCGGGTCCAACAGTTGGTGCTCGATGAACAGCTCATGCAGGAACGCGACCCTCCGCGGGTGCGGGTGGCTGGTGAAGGTGGCGTGCTCCAGCGGCCGGACCCCTTGCGCGAGATCCCGCAGCAGCGCGGCGGCGTCCGGGTTAGTGATCAGCCAGATCGTTGCGCTGCGGGCATGGCTCTGCCCGGTGAGTGCCGTGTGGATGGGGAGCAGGGCTGGAGCGATGTGTCCGGTGCCGTCGTCCAGGAGCGCGGTGAGGTCATCGGTCAGGGCGCAGTGGGCGCAGAGCCCCACTCGGGCGGGTTCGTCTTCGCGGCCGCATCGGCTGCAGTGGAAGTCTTTCGGGATGCCGGCGCAGTCGGTGCAGACGTCGGTGTCGCCGATGCGCCCGGGCAGCAGTCGTGGGGTGAGGCAGAGCGGGCAGGTGCCGTGTCGGCGGGTGGCCTGCTGGTAGCAGCGTCGGCAGATGCTCCCTTCCGGCCAGGTCGTCGCGAATTTCACCCCGGTCGCTGCGCAGCGGACGCAGTAGCGTCCGCCCGGGGTTCGCGGGCCGGTCATTCCGGCCGACGGATCCGAGCTCGCGCCGGCCGCACCACGCCGTCCGGGGCCGTCCCGTCTCCGACGGCCTTCTTCGGAGTTCGTGAGCTTTCGGCCTCGACGGTGGTGGGGCAGAGGTCCTCGAAGCTGCAGTCGAGGGTGTCCAGCAGCGCGCCCAGCAGCGTGAGGTTCATCCGTTCCGGTTTGGAGCCGACGAGGCGATAGATCTGTGACGCGGAGAGCTCGATGCCGCGGTCCCCGAGGTGGGGGAGCAGGTCGGAGATCGTGTTCATCCCTCGGGCAGCCATCAGTTCACGCAGTCGCCAGCCGTATTCGATTCGTCGTCGCATCTCAGTCCTTCGCTGTGGTGGTGGAGGTAATAGCCGCAGCCATGCGAGCGATCGCGTCGCCGACGACGCGGGCGCGGTAGTCGGGAGAGACGCCGGTGTAGATCGACGTCGTGGACGCGTGCTCGTGGCCGACTTGCTGCTGGATGAAGAACGCGTCGTAACCGTCCTCGAGCAGGTGCGTGACGTAGGAGCGTCGCAGCGAGTGGAAGTCGAGCTCATCATCCAGGCCGGCTTCGCGCTTGACCTCATTGAACGCTCGGCTGACCGCGTCAGCGGTGATCATGCCACCGCGCTCCGACGGCCAAAGACAGCTCGCCTTCGGGCGGGCAATCAGCGGACGGACCTCCTCAATCCACTGCCGCATGATCTCCGTCGACCAATCCATCTCCGGCAGGCTCAACACGCTGCGTCGCTTCGGCGGAGACCCGCGCATCGCTTTCCCGAAACGGACGTAGATGATCCCGAAATCGCCGAACTGCCGTGCGGCCGGATTCGAAGCGCAGTCGACGAGGTCCAGCGAGCGGACCTCGTTACGGCGCAGACCCCAGGCGTAGGCGGCCTTCATCATCGTCGCCGTCCGAAACGCGGCGACCCAGCCCTTGCTGCCCTGCTTCCGTATTCGGAGCACGCGCTCATCGGCGCAATCGAACAGGTCCTGCAGCTCATCCCGGGTGTAGGGACGTTTGCCCGGCTGCGCGATCCCGTTCTGCGCGTGACGGGCGGTGTTCCATTCGTGGAACACCTGAGCCGGGTGATCGCCGAAGCGTTGCCAGCACTGCTCCACCCAGCCGTAACGGGGATCGCAGACGTACTCGAGGAACATCCGCAGCGCGCCCTGATAGCCCAGGATCGTCGACTGAGACAGGCCGCCGACAGCGCGCAGCTCGAGAAAGAACTCATCCACCCCGCCAACCGTCCACGACCATGGGTAGGCATCAACGAAGCGCCGGAACCGGCTCACCAACTCACGCCGACGATCAACCGTCGATGGCGCCAGGTTCCGAGCGAGCTGCTGCGCCCGCCACCCGCCGAGCATCGCCTCCCACACCGTCTCCTCAGCGTTCAAGACCGCGACAGCGCCCTGAAGATGAACGGGAACCGCGCCCGGAACGACCTCCTCGACCCTTCGCATGATGTGCGAAAGATTCGCATTAACCGCGAACCGATGTCAACGACTTCGGAGAAATCCTGGTCAACGGCCGTTCTGACCACCCGACACGCGCACGCCGCGCCACCCACTCGGCACGTCTGCGCAACATCTCCACGCCCGACCGCCGCGTCCTAACGCGCAGGTCGAGGGAACCGGCCAATTCGCATCAGATGCGAACGTGCCAGGGTTCACTTGACATAATGTGCATTATCGGATGTGTTTGGAGCGGGCTGAGTGCGCATCCGTCGCGCCCGTGACGGCGGGTAAGGCGCGGCGACATTTCCTGCTGCCTCGAAGCACAAAACTGTCGCGTCGCTGCACGGACGCCACTGCGGCTGCGAAATGGCATCGAATCACGCCGAGCGGCGGGGGTCCCTCAAGCTCGTCAACGAGGTCGGTTGGTCGCATCATTACTTGACATAATTGCTGGTCGAACACTCGCTGCACACGGCAGGGTTACCGAACAGCCGGGCCCGGTTCGGTGGACCGAGACGGTGAATTCGGGTCGGGATCTCGATGTCGGTTGTGCGCTGGTCGATCAACGCCGGCGATGGCGGCGCGTTGGTTGCCCATCCGTCGTGGAGTCTGTCTCGGGTCGATGTGCGGTGGAGCGATCAAGTGGGGTCGGATGCCGTCCTCCGTGGCATGCATCTGGATACGCCAGCCGAGATTCCCGTGGATCACGTGATGGTGGAAGCTGCATACCAAGACCCCGTTCTCGACGGAGGTCGCGCCGCCGCGGCTCCACCAGGTGACGTGGTGCGCTTCCGTCCACGCGGGTGGTGCTGTGCAGCCGTGCCAGGCGCAGCCGCCGTCGCGCGCGGCCAGTAGGCGCTTCTGGTTTTCGGTGAAATCGCGGACGGGTCGGCCGAGCGCGTCGGTCTGCTCGCGGTTGCCGGTGATCGCGATGCGCACCTCCCCGAAGCACCGCATCCGCCGCACCGTCGACGCGGGTATCGGCTCGTCGACATGATCGAGATACGCGGGGCCCACGGC
The DNA here is from genome assembly GCA_013204985.1 of Microbacteriaceae bacterium VKM Ac-2855. Lineage (GTDB taxonomy): Bacteria > Actinomycetota > Actinomycetes > Actinomycetales > Microbacteriaceae > Rathayibacter. Next base: position 319,956 of record JABMLG010000001.1, on the reverse strand, counting down.
GTCCTCATCGGCTAAATCGGCCGCGTTGACGTATGCGGTGATCTGCGGAGTCGCGCCGACCGCCGACTCGGAGGCGCCGCCCGCGACGATCAACGACACCGCGGCGTCCGCCGTCTTCTGCCCCGACGTTCGCGTGTCCGCGAAGATCGCGGCAGTGTCGACTTCACCGTTCTGGGCGGCTTCGCAGTCCGCATCCGTGAACCGCGGCTTGCGCGGGCTCGTGTGCGGCGACAGCGACGCCTTCACCGCGGCAGCCTGCTCCGTCGTCAACGTGAGCACGAACGTTTCGAGCCCGTTCTTCCCTCTGCGCCAGACCGCGTTGCGCCGCTCGAAGGCCTCCTCCTCGGTCGGCTCCAACCCGTCAGGGTCCAGCCGTGCCCGCCAGGCGAGCGCCTGCACCTTCACCAGATCGGCCGCGATCCCGATCCCGGTCACGCCACCGACAGTCGCCGATTCGCTCTCGGGATCGGTCGCGGCGGCGAGGATCGACGCCTCCGCCACCGCCAGGTCGTCGGGGTGGATCCGCGCGGCGGACGGCCCGAGGGTCGACACGATCACCTCCGCCGCATCCGGATGCAACCGCCCCTCCTGCACCGCCCGCCCCACCGACGGGAACAGTGCCGGCACGTCCTGCCCCACGAACCCCGGCCGCTCGTACACGCCCTGCGCGAGCCGGATCCGCCGCGCGACCGTCGACTCCGACGCCCCCGTCAGCATGGCCAGGAACAGCTTCCCGGTGCGCTGCCCGTACTTCCGCGCCAGCGCATCCACCCCCCGCTCACGCCCCGACGCGGCCTCGACCAGCCCGGCCAACCGCACCCCACCACCCGACACGGCACGCTCGAGTTCGGCGAACGCGACAGCGGTCTCGACCAACTCGGTTTCCGTCATGCGCCGCCACTCCGCGGCCGACACCTCGGCGCGCACGGTCGCCGCGAGGGCGGTGATGCGGCTGCTGAGCGTCGAACAAGTCATACCCCCACGTTAGGGGACACCTCCGACACTGAATGCGGTGCCCGACACCCCGCATCGAATCGATCTCCGACCTCTGCGCAGCGAGTCGGTGGGTGACGCGAGACGGGACATCACTCCGCACCAAACACCCAGCGACGCACGAACGGGAACCCGCCCTACTCCCCCACGTACGCGGCCAGGTGCTGACCCGTCAGCGTCGAACGCGCGGCGACCAACTGCGCAGGCGTCCCCTCGAACACCACCCGACCGCCCTCGTGGCCCGCGCCCGGTCCGAGATCGATGATCCAGTCGGCATGAGCCATCACCGCTTGGTGCTGTTCGATCACGATCACCGATGCGCCGGAGTCGACGAGACGATCGAGAAGACCGAGCAGCTGCTCGACATCCGCGAGGTGCAGGCCCGTCGTCGGTTCGTCGAGAACGTAGACGCCGCCCTTCTCCGCGAGGTGGGTGGCCAGCTTCAGGCGCTGCCGCTCACCGCCCGAAAGGGTCGTCAACGGTTGACCCAGGCTGAGGTAGCCGAGCCCCACGTCCACCAGCCGACTCAGAATGGCCGCCGCTGCCGGGATGCGCGCCTCCCCCGAACCGAAGAATTCCGCGGCCTCCGTGACAGGCATCGCCAGCACCTCGCTGATGTCGCGACCACCGAGGGTGAAATCGAGCACCGAGGCGTCGAATCGTCGGCCCTCGCAGACCTCGCAGGTCGTCGATACTCCGGCCATCATGCCGAGATCCATGAATATCACACCGGCCCCGTTGCAGTTCGGACACGCGCCCTCGGAGTTCGAGCTGAACAGCGCCGGCTTGACCCCGTTCGCCTTGGCGAACGCCTTGCGGATCGGTTCGAGCAGCCCCGTGTAGGTCGCCGGATTGGAGCGCCGTGAACCGCGGATCGCACCCTGGTCGACCGAGATCACCCCGTGCCCGGCAGGGATCGAGCCGTGCACGAGCGAACTCTTTCCCGACCCGGCCACACCCGTGAGCACGACGAGAACCCCCAGAGGTACATCGACGTCGACATCGCGAAGGTTGTGGGTGTCGGCGCCGCGGATCTCGAGCGAACCAGTCGGTGTGCGTACCGCCTCCTTCAGCGAGGCGCGGTCGTCGAGGTGCTTGCCCGTGAGGGTTCCGCTCCTCCGCAGATCGTCCAGCGTGCCCTCGAAGCAGACCTCGCCGCCGCTCGAGCCTGCGCCGGGCCCGAGGTCCACGACGTGATCCGCGATCGCGATCATCTCGGGCTTGTGCTCGACCACGAGAACCGTGTTCCCCTTGTCCCGCAAGCGCAGCAGCAGCACGTTCATCCGCTGGATGTCGTGTGGATGCAAGCCGATGGTCGGCTCGTCGAACACGTAGGTGACATCGGTGAGCGACGATCCGAGATGCCGGATGAGCTTGGTGCGCTGCGCTTCGCCGCCCGAGAGCGTTCCCGCCGACCGATCGAGCGAGAGATAGCCGAGGCCGATCCCCACGAACGCCTCGAGGATGTGCTGCACGGCGGCGATCAGCGGAGCGACCGACGGCTCGACGAGCCGGTTCACCCACTCCGCGAGATCGGTGATCTGCATGGCACACGCTTCGGCGATGCTGATTCCGGCGACTTTCGACGACCGCGCGCCTTCGTTCAAGCGCGTCCCGTGGCATTCGGGGCACGACGTGAACGTAACGGCACGCTCGACGAAGGCGCGGATGTGCGGCTGCAGCGTGTCGACGTCCTTCGACAAGAACGACTTCTGGATCTGCGGAATGAGGCCCGAGTAGGTGAGGTTGATGCCGTCGACGATGATCTTCGTCGGCTCCATGTAGAGCAGGGCACGCGATTCCTTGGCCGTGAAGTCGCGGATCGGCTTGTCGGTCGCGAAGAACCCGCAGCCGCGGAAGATCCGGCCGTACCAGCCGTCAATGCTGTATCCCGGGATCGTCAGCGCGCCGTCATCGAGCGACCTGCTGTCGTCGTAGAGGGCGGTGAAATCGATGTCGTTGACCGATCCCATCCCCTCGCAGCGCGGACACATGCCGCCGACGATCTCGAAGCTGCGACGCACCGCGCGGGCGTTCGCCCTGTCGACCGTCACCGCTCCGGCTCCCTTCGCGGACGCCACATTGAACGAGTACGCCTGCGGCGAGCCCAGATGCGGTGAACCCAACCGGCTGAAAAGCAGGCGCAGCATCGCATTCGCGTCCGTGGCCGTGCCGACGGTCGAGCGCACGTTCGCGCCCATCCGCTCCTGGTCGACGATGATCGCGGTGGTCAGCCCTTCGAGCACGTCGACGTCAGGGCGCCCGAGGGTCGGCATGAAGCCCTGGACGAACGCGCTGTAGGTCTCGTTGATCATTCGCTGCGATTCCGCAGCGATCGTGCCGAAAACCAGGGAACTCTTACCCGAGCCCGACACGCCCGTGAAGACCGTCAGCTGCCGTTTGGGGATCTCGACGCTGATGTTCTTCAGGTTGTTCTCGCGAGCACCCTGCACGCGGATGACGCCGAAGGGGCTCACCGCCACGGTCAGCGCTTCTCCTGGATCCGGATCATGTTGCCGGCGGGGTCGCGGAAGGCGCTGTCGCGGACACCGTACGGTTGGTCGGTGGGCTCCTGAACGACCTCGGCGCCGCTGGCCTGCACCTTCTCGAAGGTCGCGTCGAGATCCGGAGTCGCCAGCAGCAGGCTGCCGTAGGTGCCCTTCGCCATCATCTCGGTGATGACACGCTGCTCGTCCTCCGTGATCCCCGGGGTGGCGGTCGGCGGGTAGAGCACGATCGAGGTCTCGGGCTGATCGACGGGCCCGACGGTGATCCACCGCAGGCCTTCGTAGCCCACGTCCATGCGGACCTCGAAACCGAGCGCGTCGCGGTAGAACGCGACCGCCGCATCCGGATCGTTCTGCGGAAGGAAGCTGGAGTGGATGCTGATGTTCATGGCTGTCACGTTAGCGTCGGGCCGCGCCGGTCGCTTCTCGATTCCTGATCGGTCGGGTGACCTGCTTCGCCACGCAGGACGGCATGCCCTCGGTGTGCACGGCCTGCTCGCGATAGACGCTCGGCGGCACCCCGACCAGCTCGGTGAAACGCGTGCTGAACGTCCCCAGCGACGAACCGCCGACGGCGAAGCAGACCTCGGTGACACTCAGATCACCACGACGCAACAGGGTCATCGCGCGTTCGATGCGTCGTGTCATCAGGTAGCTGTACGGCGACTCGCCGAAGGCGGCCTTGAACTCCCGGCTGAGATGACCCGACGACATGTGTTCGCCGAGAGCCAGCGCTTCGACGTCGAGCGGCTGAGCGTACTCGCGGTCGATCCGATCACGGATGCGGCGCAGGCGCGCGAGATCGTGCAATCTCTGCTGCGCGTCCGTCTTGCTCACACCCGCGATCGTACCCGTGCGAGAGGGTGGCCTCCCGGCGTCAGACGGATTCGTACACCCGCCGGTCGTCGCTGATGCCGCCGAACCGGAACGGGCCTGTCGTCTCGCGCGCCCTGTCGGAATTGCTCACGTCGGCCGATGCGGCCCCGCGGACGAGCTCCAGGTACCGCGCGTCGGCCACGCTGGTTCGTGCATCCAGGCGCGCCCGGTTCGCCTCAGAGCGCAACGCATCCCGATAACCCGGGCGGATGAGACCCGTGAAGCATTCCGCGACCGCGCCGGATCCGTAGCTGAGGAACCCGATCCGCTCGCCGGTGAGATCGATGTCGCTGTCGAGCAGCGCGAGGAAGGCGAGGTACACCGACGCGGTGTAGCTGTTGCCGATCCGGCGGTTGTACGCCGTGGTCGCCTCGATCTGCTCGGCGAGTGCTGCGGCGTCATGACCGGAACCGAGCACCTTCGCGAGGTGCTTGTGCGCCTTGACCGCCATCCGCGTGAAGGGCTGGTGATAGCAGAAGTAGGCGACGTCGTCGAAGGATGCGCCGCCCTGTGCGACGAAATCCCGCCACGCGCTCTCGACGGCGTTCTGGTAGGCGACGATCGAGAGCTTGCCGTCGACGATCGCCGTGCGGCGATGGTTCGGCCGCCAGAAGTCCATCACATCCCGGGTCGAGATCCCGGTGGCCGGTTCGATCTCGAGGATCGCCGGGTCGGCCGACACGAGCATCGCGATCGCGCCGGCACCCTGCGTCGGCTCCGCCGGACCGTCGAGCTCGTAGCGCGCCACATCGCTGGCGATCACGAGAACACGATCGCCCGGACGACGAGCGACCAGCGCGACCGCGAACTGGAGGGCGGCCGTGGCCGAGTAGCAGGCCTGCTTCAGCTCGACGACGCGGACGTTCTCGGGCAGATCCAGCAGCCGGTGCACGTACACGCCGGCGGCCTTGGACTGATCGATGCCCGACTCCGTGGCGAAAAGGAGCGTGCGGATGCCCGCCGAACCGTGTCGGTCGATGATCTGCTTGGCGGCATCAGCGGCCATCGTGACGATGTCCTCATCGGCGGCCGGCACACTCATCTCGTCCTGCCCGAGCCCGACCCGGTACTTGGCGACGTCGACACCGAACCGAGTGGCGAGTTCGGCGAGGTCGACGACGTTGCCGGCGGTGGCGAATGCGATGTCGTGGATGCCGATCGACGGCGAGGCGGAGGCGATGGTCACTTCTGAGGGGTCCGTTCGAACGAGAGGTGGGCTGCCATGAGCTCACCGGGATTGGTCTGAGCGGCGAGCAGCGAGAGTTCGCCGCAGAATACCGAGGCGGCGCAGAGCACGGCGAGCCGCCGAGCGTTGGCGCCCGGTTCGCGGTCGTCCCGACAGCCCAACCTGGCGAGGTTCTCGTCGGCGAAGCCGAGCCCCTTGCCGTTGCCGACGGAGCCGACGATCAGGTTGGGCAGCGTGCAGGAGAAGTAGAGGTCGCCGTCGTGCACCTCGGCGTGCGTGACTCCCTGCGACCCTTCGACGATGTTCGCCGCATCCTGCCCGGTAGCGAGGTAGAAGGCGAGCAGCATGTTCGCGTAGTGGGCGTTCGCGCTGCGCAGGCCGCCGGCCACGATCGTGCCGATCAGGTTCTTGCGCACGTTCAGCGCGACGATCTTCTCGGGCGTCGTGTGCAGGAAACGCTCGACGATCGCGCGCGGGATCGTCATCTCGGTGATCACGTTCTTGCCGCGACCGAGGATGCCGTTGACAGCGGTGGCCTTCTTATCGGAGCAGTAGTTGCCCGAGATCGAGCCGTAGCGCAGCTGCGGCCAGCGCTGGATCAGGTAGGGCATCAGTGCATCCGACGCGAGCGTGACCATGTTGTGGCCCGCGGCGTCCCCGGTGCGGAACTCGAGGCGTAGGAAGAACAGGTTGCCGACGATCTGCGAGTGCACCTCGATCAGCTGCGCGAACTTGCTCGTCTGCCGTACTACGTCCTGCAGGTCCGGCAGAGACGCTTCGATCTCGCGCAGAGCCAGCAGGGCGTCGCCGGCGTTGTCGACTTCGAAGAGGACGGAGCGACTCATCCGCTCATCGACGAGAGTCGCGCGGATGCCGCCCGGCACGAGCGTCGAGATGCGCGCCCCGCGCCGCACCGAGGGCCACAGGGGGCTCTCGAACGTTGCGAGCGGGATCTCCTGCTCCCCCGTCATCACATTGCCGCTGAGTCGGACCGGCCCGACCCAGCGCATCGGGACGGGCGCGAAGGTGTCCTCCGCGGCGAGACGTCCGGTGCTGCTCATCTGTTCTCCTTGCTGGCGCGTCCACCCGTGTGGTGCGACTCGTGATGTGTGGGATGCGCAGGCGGCTCGGCGAGCGAGCCGTCGCGACTGGTGTACACGGCGTCGATGATTCCGGTCGGGCGGTGCACGGTGAGCGGCAGGCGCTCGATTCCGGCCTCGGCCCACGCCTTCTCGACTTCGTGCACCGTGGTGCCGCGATCGAGGAGCGCGATGCCGCAGTCGCCGCCACCGGCACCCGAGGACTTCGCAGCGCCGCCGTGTCCGTCGGCGACGTCGCAGAGGGCGCGCAGCGCGTCGGTCTCGATGTCCATGCCGGCATCGTTGCCGAGGGCGACGAGCGTCCGACGCGCTGAGTGGATAGCGGCGAGCACCTGCTCGGGTTCGTCGGAGTTCAGGCCGCGGCTGAGGGCATCGACGGCCCGGCGGGAGTCGGCGAGGAAGGCCGTGTAGTGAGCCGACTCCGCCCATTTACGCGATTGCAACTCGTCGACCAGACGAGCGGTCGACGCCGGCTTCCCCGTCCAACCCACCAGGAGCCGCAGAGACGACGGCGGAGCCAGACGATCCAGCTCGAGGCCTCGCCACGGATCCCGCAGAGCGGCGAGCACTCCCGAGCCGTGCCGGACGTCGCGGACATGCAGGCGATCCGGCGAGCTGTAGCGCAGCCAGCCGCCGAAAACGCTCGCCGCGACGTCGCCGCCCGAGGCTGCCGGATTGACGTCCACCGTCGAGAGGATCGCGAGCTTCAGGATCTGCGTGCGGCTGAGGTCGAGCCGGTAGAACTCGTCCAACGCGCGGACCGTCGCCACCGTGACGGCGGCGCTGGAACCCAGACCGAACTTGCGGCCGTCGGCGTCGTCGAGCTCGCTGGTGATGGTCAGCGTGGAGAACCGTGGCGCGACGCCGAGCTCGGCAGCCAACGACTCGACCACGCGGATGGCGGAGAGGACGTGATCGAGCGGACGATCCTCCGCGCCGATCACGACGCCGCGGTGATCGCGGCGCCAGATCACGGGCGCGCGACCGTACTGCTCGGAGAACACGCGCCCCTCGTTCTCGGAGGGCTCGAGCCGCACGGTGACGCAGCGGTCGACAGCGACGAGCACGGCGGGATGCCCCGGCTCGACGACGGCGTACTCCCCCGCGATGAAGAGCTTGCCCGGCGAACGGACCTCGATCATCGTTCGTCTCCGTTCTCGATCAAGCGGGCTCCCTCGCCCGAGCGTGCGCGGATGACCGCGGTGCCCGGACGTGCGGCGAGGACGGCCTCCGCGACCGCGTCGACGTCCGTCGCACGGCAGAGCACCTTGACATTGGGCCCGGCATCCATCGTTGCGTAGCATTCCAGGCCGCCGGCTCGCAGACTGCGCACCAGCTCGAGGAGCACGAGTGTGTCCGGAGCCCAGTACACCACTGGCGGCACCGCCCCGAACATCGTGGCGTGCATCCGGAGCGCATTGCGCTCGGCGATCTCGCCGATGGCGGTGACGTCACCTCGACCGATCGCTGCGCGCATCCGGACGAGTTCGGTGGGAACGTCCGTCAGCCACGCGGGATAGAAGGGCGAGGTCTCGACCGTCCGCCGCATGGCTTCGCGGCTCGAGACCGACTTCGGTCCGCCCACCAGGACGGCCAGGACCATGCCCAGCTCGGGAACAGTGCCCTGCACGGGCTCGGCGTAGGACTCCTCGTCGCTGCCCGGTCGCCACTCGACCAGACCGCCGAAGATCGAACGCGAAGCGGATCCGGAACCGCGGCGAGCGAGTCGAGACAGGTCGCGCGGAGTGAGCGCCAGATCGAAGGCGGCCGCTGTCGCCGTGGCGAGAGCGGCGAATCCGGACGCCGACGAGGCCAGGCCCGCACCGGTCGGGATCAGATTGACCGAGTCGACCTCGACGCGCTCGTTCCGGCCCGTTCGGGCACGCACGAGGTCGACGAAACGCACGACGCGCTCGCGCGCCGTGCCGGTCAGTGCCTCTCCGCCGAGGCGGACCATGTCGTCGGGTGCGCCCTCGAGTACCGACACCGTTGTCGTGGTGGGTGCGGCGTCGAGCGTCAGCGAGAGCGAGCCCGTCATCGGCAGGATGAGGGCTTCGTCACGCTTGCCCCAGTACTTGATCAGGGCGATGTTCGGGTTCGCCACCGCGGTCGCCCGGGTGATCACACTGCTGCTGGTCGCGGTCACTGGTACTCCCCTGCTCGGACGACCCAACTCGAGACGGCTCCCGCCGCGAGCATCGCGTCCGCGATCCGTTCCGATTCGGCCGGGCTCGGCGCGAGCGCGATCACGCATCCGCCCTGCCCACTGCCCGTGAGTTTCGCGCCGAGCGCACCGGCGTTCCGCGCGGCGAGGACGACGGCGTCGAGCGCGGGGTGACCGACGCCCAATCCGGTCAGGATCCCGTGCGCTTCGTCCATCGCCTCGCCCAGTGCCGCTCGATCGTCGCTCGCCAAGCAGACGGCCGCCGTCTCGGTCAGCTCCGCGAGGCGGTCCAGTCGTCGGCGTGCATCCGGCTCGCTGTCGACGGCTGCGCGCACGACGGCGACCGCTCGGCGCGTCTCACCGCGCAGACCGGTGTCGGCGACGATGAAGTCGGTGCCGAAATCGACCGGCACCCGCTCGGCCGCGCCGGCCACGAAGCGAAGCGGATGCGCGGCGCGCGTGGTGCGGGCGTCCAGACCGCTCGGCGTACCGTGCGCCACGCGCTCGGCGGCCTGAACGAGGTCGAAGCGTTCCTGTTCGTCCGGGTCCGCGTCGAAGAGGACGCACAGAGCGTCGACGATCGCGTTCGCAGCGGCGGCGCTCGACCCCAGCCCGCGGCCGATCGGGAAGTCGCTGCGCAACCGCACCGCGACGGACGCGCCGGGACGCCCGAGCGCCGCGAGGGTGGCGGACACCGCAGTCACCAGCGGAGCCACACTCGCCGGTGCGTCCGCGAGGGTGCCGTCGTACCCTTCGGTGTCGAGGCGCGACGCGCCGGAGATCTCGGTCGCCTGCGCTCGTACGGCCAGCCGCAGGATCGGCAGGGCGACGGCCGGAAGTCCGTAGACGACGGAGTGCTCGCCGAGCAGGATCACCTTCGCGTGAGCGGTGCCGTGTCCGACGAGTCGGGATATCTGGGGCTCGCCGGAACCGTGGGGTCCGTTCGAGACAACTGCCGAACTCATTCAGGTAAGCCTAAGGCGCCAGCGGGCTGGTCGCCGCTTCGGCGCGGCCCCGAACGGGGAGGTGGCGCTCCCACCATTCGAGGATCGCTTCGAAACGTTGCGCTCGATGGCGGGGCCGCCCGGAACGGCTGAGTTCATGATTCTCGCCCGGGAAGATCAGCATCTCGGCATCGACGCCGTTGCGCCGCAGCGCGGTGAAGTACCGTTCCGCCTGGCCCAGTGGGCAGCGGAGGTCGCGCTCGGAGTGGATCACCAACGTCGGAGTCCGCACCGACGCGACGACGGCTTGCGGGCTCTGGCGGGCGTAGTCGGAAGGGGTCACACCCACGTATTCGTCGCTGAAGAACATTCCGATGTCGGAGGTGCCCACGAAGGCCTCCGGATCGAGATACCCGCGCTCCACGATCGCCGCGGCGAAGCGATGCTCGTGCGCGATGATCCAGGCGGTCAGATAGCCGCCGTACGAACCGCCCAGGATCCCGACCCGCGCCGCGTCGAGCCGGGGATCGTGAGCGAGAGCGGCGTCGAGGAGGTCGAGGGCGTCGTCGGCGTCGACGGTTCCGAGTGCTCCGCGGATCGCCCGAGCGTGAGCCTCGCCGTATCCGGCCGAGCCGCGAGGGTTGCCGAATACGACGGCATAGCCCGCGGAAACGAGGATCTGGACCTCGTCGAGCAGCGAAACCGAGTACTGCGAGAACGGACCGCCGTGGATCATCAGCAGCGTCGGATGCGGCCCGTTCCCGTCGGGGACGGCGACCCAGCCGTGCAGCGGATACCCGTCTCGACCCTCCGCGGTGATCTCCACCGGGCGAACGAGCTCGTCGGCGAGCGGCGCGGCGAAGGCGCTGAGCCGAGCGCCGCCGACCGTCATCAGTTCGCCGGGGCTGCTCGCATCCGCTGCCGTCGCGACGACGCACCCGCCGCCGACCCCGTGCCCGAGCACCTCGACGTCACCGTCGATCAACGATTCGATGCCGTCGTCGTCGACAGCGACGAGCGAGACCCGGCCGCGGGAGCGTCGGTGAGCGAGGATGCGGCCATCGACCTCACCGAGAGGCGCACCTTCGGCCGCATCGAATCCGGCACCGGTGAGCCGTCGGACGCTGCCGTCGAGTTCGAAGCGATGAACCGCGCAGTCGCGCCCGACGAAGTCGCGCCCGCTCGGACCGAGATGAACGGCGACGACCGCGATCCGACCATCGGGCAGCCAGCAGGAGGCCGAGATGCCCAGATCGGGCCCAGCTCCCGACAACAGGATCGGCTCCCGGACGCTGCCGTCGCTGACGAAGCCGTAGAGACCCGTGCGTCGGTCATCGTCGCGACCCGCGTGGCGGGCGGCGATCACGCTGATCAGTGAACCGTCCGGCGAGAACTGCGGCGACGAGTGGTCGAACCGTCCCGACGAGAGGCGGCGCAGCTCCGGGCCGACCGGATGCGCTGATGATGGGTCGATGGGCGGAACCGGCGGCTCCGCGGCGAGGTCCGGCACCCGCAGCACGTGCAGGTGCGCCGGCCGGTCGAGCACGTACCCCACACCGTTGCTCGACCAGCGGAGCCTATCGATGCGCCGCGGCGGCTCGGCATCCGCTCCGACAGCCGGATCCGTGCCGTATCGGCCGCCCTCCGGGACGCGAGCGATGACGGCGAGGCGAGCGGAATCCGGCGCCCAGGCGAGCTCCGAGACTCCGAGCGGCGCGTCGGTGATCCGCAACGGCTCTCCGCCTCGCGCGTCGACGATGTGCACCTGCGCGCGGCCGGAGCCGTCTTCGCGGAGGAAGGCGATCACCCGCCCGTTCGGCGCGTAGGCCGGGGCGCTGTCGCGGATCCCGCGCGTCAGGCGGCGACCCGGCGTGGCACCGTCGACCGCGAAGAGCCACAGCTGTCCGGTGTACCGATCGCCCGCGAGATCCGGCCTCGAGGCGGCGACGACTGCCGTCCGACCATCCGGAGCGACCGACGGCCGCGACAGGGTGATCAGGTCGTCGAGATCCGGGATGCGCACCGCGTCAGCCTACTCAGGTGACGGGTCGACCCAGCAGCTCCTGGAGCCGCTGGGACAGACCCACCGGCGCGACATCGTCCGCGGTCGACGCGAGCTCGTCGAGACTCCACCACCGCACCTCGCGGATATCGACGAACTCGTCCGCCATCCAGTGCTCGTCCACGGGATCGAAGTGAGCGGTGCGTACGAGATAGAACTCGCTGTGACTGAACTGCGTCGAACCGTCCGCCAGTACCGCCGTGCTGTCGAGCGCCCAGACGGGCTCACCCGGATCCTCGATCCGGAGCCCCGTCTCCTCCCAGAGCTCGCGCAGGGCACCCTCGCGATAGCTCTCGCCGTCGTCGACTCCCCCTCCGGGAGTGATCCAGCGGATCACGGGCTCCCGCAGCCGAGGGAAGTCGGTGAGCATCAGGAGGATCCGGTCGCGCTCGTCGACGAGCAGGATGCGCGAGACCCGGCGGTGGGAGTCGGGCACGCGGCTACTCGACGGCGAAGTCGGAGGTGTCGCCGACCAGACGGGTGTTCTCGGCGGGCACCGGCTCGACCGCGGCGAGGGCGACCTCGGCAGCGAACTCGCTCACGTTGTAGAGCTTGCCGGCCGATTCGCGACGCGAGCTGATCGCGCCGGGGTTCGAGCGCTCGAGCAGGGTGGCGGTGATCGTGCCTTCGATCATGTCGCCGGAAACGACGACGAACTCGATGCCCTTCTCCGTCAGCTCCGGGATGCGCGCGAGCAGCGCGTCCTCTCCGGCACGCTTGCTCAGCGCGACGGGCTCGTACTCCGGCATCGTGGGCGTGGTGCGGATGAAGTGGGCTTGGTGGCTGGTGACGAAGACGATCCGCGATCCCGCACTCAGCAGCGGCAGCGCAGCGTCGAGGGTGGCGAGCTGGGCGTCGCGGTTGAGCACCATGGCGTAGTCGGCGCCCATGTTGCTCTCCATTCCCCCGGAGGCGTTCAGGACCAGCACGTCGAGCCCGCCCAGCTTCTCCTGGACCTCGGCGAACATCGCGTCGCGCGACGCGGCATCGGTGAGGTCGGCGGCGACGGCGAAGGCCGAACCACCCGCCTCGGTGATCGCGGCGACCAGCTTATTGGCCCGCGGGGCCTTCGACCGGTAGTTGATCACGACGCTGGCGCCCGCTTCGGCGAAGTAGTTCGCCGTGTCGGCGCCGATGCCGCGGGAGGATCCGGTGACGAGGATGCGCTTGCCGTCGAGGCTGCCGGCTGCGAGGGGATTGGACACGGAAGACCTCCTGGAGTGCCCGGCGGCGGCCGGGGAGTACGAGCACGGCCGGGCGTGGGCCCGGCACCCGAGAATACCAACTCCCATCGCGCCATCAGCCGCGGCGCACATGGCCTTGGTAATCTGGAAGTCACTCATTGAGGGGAGGGAACAGCAATGGATGCTGTGGCCCCGTACGTATGGATCATCTGGTTGAGCCTCGTCCTGATCTTCGGGATCATCGAGATGCTGACCCTCGAGTTCACGTTCCTCATGCTGGCCATCGGTAGCGCAGGTGGTCTCGTCGCCGGCCTCCTCGGTGCTCCGGTGTGGGTGCAGGTACCCGTCGCCGGCGTGATCGCCGTGCTGCTGCTGTTCGCTGTCAGGCCACCGCTGCTTCGTGCTCTGAAGCGTGGAGCCGATTCGGCTCAGAGCAACGTCGACGCCCTGCTCGGTCTCGCCGGCAGCGTCGTCGTGGCTGCGCACGCCGGCCCTGGCCAGGTGAAGCTCGCCAACGGCGAGACCTGGACCGCTCGGCTCTCTCCTCTGGTCGCCGCCCGCGACCTGACAATCGGCGAACGCGTCGTCGTCACCGCCATCGAGGGAGCGACCGCGGTCGTCGTTCCCGCAGAGAGGAGCGCATCGTGACTCCCGCCGATGTCGCCGGCCAGATCGTCCTGTACGCCATCATCGCGATCGTCGTCATCTTCGTCATCGTGGTGGTCTTCCGCTCCGTGCGGATCATCCCTCAGGCCACGGCCGGTGTGGTCGAACGCCTGGGCAAGTACCATCGCACGCTGCTTCCGGGCTTGAACGTGGTCATCCCGTTCATCGACCGGGTCCGTCCGTTGATCGATCTGCGCGAGACGGTCGTCTCCTTCCCGCCGCAGCCCGTGATCACCGAGGACAACCTCGTCGTGTCGATCGACACCGTCGTCTACTTCCAGGTGACCGACGCGCGCGCCGCCACCTACGAGATCGCCAATTACCTCGGCGCCGTCGAGCAGCTGACCACGACCACACTGCGCAACGTCGTCGGCGGGCTGAACCTCGAAGAGGCGCTGACCTCGCGCGACGAGATCAACGGCCAGCTGCGCATCGTGCTCGATGAGGCGACCGGCAAGTGGGGGATCCGCGTCGGTCGTGTCGAGCTCAAGGCGATCGATCCGCCCCTCTCCATCCAGGACTCGATGGAGAAGCAGATGCGCGCCGAGCGGGACCGCCGTGCCGTCATCCTCACCGCCGAGGGAACCAAACAGTCGCAGATCCTCAACGCCGAGGGTCAGCGTCAGGCTGCGATCCTGGCGGCGGAGGGTGATGCCAAGGCCGCGGTCCTCCGAGCAGAGGGAGAGGCGCAGGCGATCACCACCGTGTTCAGTGCGATCCACGCCGGCCAGCCCGACAACATGCTGCTCGCCTACCAGTACCTGCAGACGCTGCCGAAGCTCGCGGAGGGCAGCGCCAACAAGCTCTGGGTGATCCCGAGTGAGTTGACCGAGGCGCTCAAGGGAATCGGAACGGCGTTCGGACAAGCTGGCGCGAACGCGGCCGACCACGCGCGCCCGAGCGACGCGCCGCCCGCCTCTCCGCCGTCGTACTGAGTTCCCAGCGTTGAGAATGCGCCGGCCTCGCGCCTCCGGTCGTTACTTCGACGGTCCGAGGCCGCGCATCTTCGCCCATCGCGGCTTCGTGGGTGCGACGGATGCGGTGCCCGAGAACACACTCGCCGCCTTCCATTGCGCGCTCGACGCCGGTGCGACTCACATCGAGAGCGACGTGCACGCCACTCGTGACGGAGTCGCTGTGCTGGTGCACGATGCCGAGATCCACGACGTCGACGGGCGAAGGATCGTCGTCGCCGAAACCGTCTGGGCCGAGCTCGAGCACGTCGATCTGGGCGGCGGCCACGGAGTTCCGTCGCTCGCGTCTGCGCTCGAGGCGGAGGCATCGGCGCCGTTCAATCTCGACATCAAATCGTCGCGAGCAGCGGACCCGGTGGTCGCCGCGGTGCTGGACGCACACGCGGTCGGTCGCGTGCTGATCACCTCGTTCTCGGAGCGTCGGCGCCGTTCCGTCGTGCGCCGACTCGACGGAGTCGCGACGTCCGCTTCCGCCGTGCCGGTCCTCCTCGCGCTGCTCGCCGCGAAGCTCGGCCTCACTGCGGTGGTGCGATGGGTGTTGCGCGACGTCGATGCGCTGCAGATTCCGGAACGAGCCGCCGGCATCCGCACCACCGGTCCACGGACCCTTCGCGCCCTGCGTGTGTTCGGTGGCGAGATCCACATCTGGACCATCAACGAGCCCGCAACGATGCGTCGGTTACTCGCGGCCGGCGTCGACGGAATCGTCACCGACCGCACGGATTCGGCCGTCATCGCCGCCGCTCACACGGGTCACGGAACTAGCTGAGCATCCTCTGGCAAAGGCCCAGGGCGGAAGGAAGCCTCCAGGTTGCGGGTTAACACTGGATGAAGCTAGCGAGAGGAGACCACACAATGGCAGATCGAAGCTTGCGCGGAATGAGGCTCGGATCCCAGAGCCTGCAGAGCGAGGACGGCGTCGTCTTCTCACCGCGAGCGACTTACACGTACCACTGTTCGAACTGCGGCCACGACACCGACATGGTGTTCGCCGCGGATGCCGATGCCCCCGAACTCTGGGAGTGCAAGGCATGCGGACACGAGGCGACGCTTCTCGTCGACTCGAAGCCGGTCGTGATCGAACGCGCGGAGCAGAAGGCGCCCCGGACGCACTGGGACATGCTGCTCGAACGCCGCACCCGGGCCGAGTTGGAGGAGCTGCTCGAAGAGCGACTCACCTACCTGCGCGCCCGTCGCGGAGAGCACAAGATCGGCGCCTGACGCCCGATCTCACCACGAAGGCCCGGCAGCCCAGCTGCCGGGCCTTCGTCGTACCCAGGACTGTCAGCGTGAACGTCGTGCTGTGCCGAGTTCGTGCCGTTCCTGGAATGCGACGTCGAGATCCGCCGGGTGATCTGCACGACCAACCCGATCGAGTCGATCGACGCCCGCTACCGCCGGGCGGTCCGGGCCCGCGGCCACTTCCCCAACGACGCCCGCCCCACACACCGTTCATCGGACAGTCCCGGTCAGAACCATAGGTGGAGCGTGAAATCGAACTGTTCGCCGGCTTCGCGCTTCAACTCAGTCAAGAGTCGGCGTCCTTCCTGGTCGAACCACTTGCGACGTTCTTCGCTCCCGTAGAGCCCTGTTTCCCAGTCGGCGTGTTCATCGAAGAACGCGGCCCAGGCGAGCAGGCGATCATAGAGATCGTCGGAGATGATGCTGTGCCAGTCGACGGGCGCGAACGGCTTGGCACCGATGTGGTCGTTCAGGGGCCACCGCTGCCCGTGGTCGACCCGGAGGCGTAGGACCGGCTTGCCCGTCCGGTCAGGTTGCGCGTCCGGGCCGGGTCCATCGACGATCCATTCCGCCACCATGGTCAGCAGTCCGACTGGTAGAGAGTGGGATAGCTCGTGATGATGCGCTTGTTGTCCGCCGACCCGAGAATGGTCGGATAGACGGTGGTGATGTAGGTCCCATCGGTCTGGTAGATCTCGACCGGAGCAGTGACACCGAGCTTGTCGTTGCCGTGGTCGTCAGGCGCTCTATCGCCCTTGATGGCCGCCCCGGTCGCGGAGAGCATGAAGTCATCCCACAGCCTGCCGCCGAACGAGTCGACAAGAGCCTGCCATTCGGCTCCAAGGCTGACGTCGTTCGGCGTCCCATCGCCATCGCGGATGTGCCCGTAGCCGCTGGCATTGTCGCCACAGAACAGGTCACCGTGACCGAGGGCGGTATCGTCCCACGATTGACGCTGACGTCGCCGAAGCCGGAACTGCACAGACCGATCGTGCGCTGATCCAACCGCTCTGTCCGAACCGCCGTGGTAGTAGCCGCAGGCGCATCCGCAGTCGTGGGCGGGTAGTAACGAGCCGGTGTATCCATTTCCGCAACGGACGCGGGACCCGCGCCTACGACAGTGCCGCGGACGAGCGCAGCCACGCCAACGAGCGGAGAGAGTGCGTGAAATCTTCATGATGCAACCCCCCTGAAATCGTGTTCCCGAGCGGCAAGAAGATTGGAGTATCCACACCGGTTCGGTAGACCCGGTCTACGCCACCCCGGTCGGTCGGGCAAGCTTTCTCACCCATGACGCTAGCTGAACGCGCTCTCACCCTCGGGATCCCTGCGATCTCTCCGAATTTCTTAGTTCACAGCGTGACGCCGACGCACCCTGCTCAGCGCTCGCTTCCCGCGGATGTCCCCGAAACACCACGTCGTGCTGCCACAACGATCCGGGTGAGGCCGATGAGGCCGGCGAAGGCGAGGAACCAGCCGAGCCAGCGTGCCCAGGCCATCGCCGGGGTGACGGTGGAACTGAGCGGGACGTCGTCGACCATGGCGCCGGGCTCGAAGTCGGTGAGCGAATCGATGGTGGATCCATCCGGACCGATGATCGCACTGGCGCTGACGGTGGAGATGTTGACGATACTGCGCCCTGTCTCGATCGCGCGCAGTCGCGTCGCGGCGAGCTGCTGCTGACTCTCATCGGTGCGTCCGAAGTCGGCGTTGTTGGTCTGCGCGAGAATCACCTGTGCCCCGCGATCGATCATCTCGTTCGCGAGCGAGTCGTCCGTGATATCGAAACAGATCGAGATGCCGGCGAGCACGCCATCGATGTCGAAGACGTTCGGCTTCTGGCCGATCGAATAGTCGCGGCTGACGAGGTCGACCAAGTCGGGAGCCAGCAGCCGGAAGAACTCGCGGTTGGGCATGTACTCGGCGAACGGCACCGGATGCACCTTGTCGTAGACGGCGCTCGCACCGTCACCGGCGCGCCACAGCAGTGAGCTGTTGTAAAACACCCCATCACTCGGAGAGGTGATCGTTCCGACGACGAAGGGTGCGTCCATCCGACTGCTGAGGTAGTCGAGGATCTTCGCCGATTGGCTGTTCCGCAACGGATCGATGTCGCTGCCGTTCTCGGGCCAGACGACCATGTCGACGTCCTCCCCCACGATCGGCAACGTCGCCGAGACGTGGTCGTCGAGGATCTCCCCCGCGTAGGCGCCTGAGAAGAGTCCCGCATCCGCAGCCCCCTGTACCGCTGCGACGCGTGTCGTGCCGTCGGTAGGAGCGGGCCAGGCGGGCATCACGATCGCGGCGAGCGTGAGGCCGGCCACGACCGAGATCCGGGTCGGAGCGGACAGGGAGATCTCACGGAACGCCTGGGCCAGAACCGCGGCCAGGAATGCCACGATGAAGGTCAGGCCGGCGAAACCGACCCAGGCAGCGAGGTCCGCCAGCGGGCTCATCGATTGCGAGACCGCGAGGCGTCCCCAGGAGAAGCCGCCGTAGGGCCACACGTTCGTGATGCTCTCGCGCCCGGTCCACAGCGCCGCGACCACGGCCGGTACGCCGATCATCCGGCCGAATCGACTGCCCCAGACGAGCGTTCCGCGAGTCAGCACCACAGCCAGCGCTCCGGCCGCAAAGGCCATGAAGACCGCTTGCAGAAGCGCGAGGGCGAGCCAAGGTACCGGGCCGAGGTACAGCGTGAGCCAGTGGATGTTCGTCAGCCAGAACGTCGCGGCTCCGGCGAAGCCCACGAGCACCCCGCTCCAGTAGCCGCGCCCGGCGAGGGCGAGAAGCATCGCCGCGGTGCCGACGATGGCCATCGGCCACAGGTTCTGATCGGGGAAGCCGGTGTCGAGGACGGCGCCACCGAGCGCGGAGAGCGGGAGCGCGAGCCAGAGCGGAGCGACCCGTTGCGGGGTCGGGACGAGCGGATCCGTCATGCGACCGTCGAGTAGGCGACGATGCCGCGTCGGACCGACTCCAGCGCCGTGCGTGCAGCGCGCCCGACCTTGCCGTCGGCGACGACGGAGAGCTGATCGAGCAGGTCGATGGTCTGCTTGGACCACCGCACGAAGTCGCCGGCAGCCATGTCGGCCTCGCGCAGCACATCGTCGAGCGGCGAGCCCTTCGACCACTTGTACATCGCCAGCGCGAGCCCGGTCGAAACCGGGTTGCTGCCGGGCAGCTTGTGGTCGCGTTCGACGTCGTCGAGCTTTGCCCACAGCAGCTGAGTCTTCTCGAGCGCTTCGCGGAACGGCCCCCGCGGCAGGTAACGCTCCGAGAGCGTGCCCTCCTCGCGTCTCGGCTCGTAGATCAAGCAGCAGGCGATGGCAGCCAGGCTCGGCGCATCCAGTTCGGTCCACACCAGCTTGCGCAAACACTCGGCGACGAGCAGGTCGCGTTCGCCGTAGATGCGACGCAGGGTGCGCCCGTTCGGGGTGAGCACCAGGTCGTGGTCTTCGCCGCGCCGGAAGTAGCCGAGCTCGAGCATCACCTCGGTGATGCGGTCGAAGATCCGCGCGACGGCACCGGTGCGAGAACGGATCTGGCGCTCGATCTCGTCCGTCTCACGGCGCAGCTTCCACCAGCGCTCGGCCCACCGCGCGTGGTTCTCGCGGTCGGAACAGGCGTGGCAGGGATGCGACTTCATCCGCTTGCGGAGATGATTCAGCTCGGCCTGACGCTTCTCGCGTTCAGCGTGCGAGCCGCTTTCTCCGCGCACCGCACCGCGTCGCTCGAGGTCGCCGATCTGCCGGCGGATGCCCGCGTACGCCTCGAAATCGCCGAGGTGGCACTGCATCGCGGTGACGTATCCGGCGAGGGATTCCTCCTGCTGCCGCACGCGGCGCGCGAGATCGACGACCGAGCGGTCGGCCTGGAACTGGGCGAAGGACGACTCGAGGATCTCGCGGGTGCGCACCCGGCCGAACTGCTCGATCAGGTTCGCGGCCATGTTGTAACTGGGCCGGAAGCTCGAATTGAGCGGATAGGTGCGACGCGACGCGAGGGAGGCGACAGCCTGCGGATCCATCCCGCCGCGCCACTGGATCACGGAGTGACCCTCGACGTCGATCCCTCGACGACCGGCCCGCCCGGTGAGCTGCGTGTACTCCCCCGGCGTGATCGGGACGCGGGCCTCGCCGTTGAACTTCTCGAGTTTCTCCAGCACCACCGTCCGAGCAGGCATGTTGATGCCCAGCGCCAGCGTCTCGGTGGCGAAGACGACCTTGACGAGCTTGCGCAGGAAGAGCTCTTCGACGACCTCCTTGAAGGCCGGCAGCATGCCCGCGTGGTGGGCGGCGACGCCGCGCTGCAGACCTTCGAGCCACTCCCAGTAGCCGAGAACGGCGAGATCCTCGTCTCGGATGGTGCGGCAGCGCTCCTCGACGATCTCGCGGATCTCGTCGCGTTCGTGCCGTTCAGTCAGCCGAACCCCCGAACGCAGGACGCGTCGCACCGCCTGGTCGCAGCCGGCCCGGCTGAAAATGAAGAAGATCGCGGGCAGCAGATTCTTGCCTCGCAGGAGCTCGACGACCTCGCTCTGCGGGATCAGGTCGTCCTGCGCATTCTGCTCGCGGCCGTTTCGAGCGCTTCCACGCGCGTTGCGAGGGCCTCCCCGACCGCGCTCGACGCGCGAACCGGCCGTCGCCATCCGCGCGAGTTCGGGATTGACGCGATTCGTGGCAGCACGTCCCGACGAATCGAAGAGGTCGAGGAGCTTGCCGCGAACGAGCACGTGCTGGTCGAGCGGCACGGGCCGCTGCTCGGAGACGATCACCTCGGTCTCGCCACGGACCGTCTGCAGCCAGTCGCCGAATTCCTCGGCATTCGAGACGGTCGCGCTGAGCGAGATCAGCCGCACGTCCTGCGGCAGGTGGATGATGACCTCTTCCCACACCGCCCCGCGGAAGCGGTCGGCGAGGTAGTGCACTTCATCCATCACGACGTAGCGCAGATCGCGGAGCAGGTCGGACCCCGCGTAGAGCATGTTGCGCAACACCTCTGTCGTCATAACGACGATGCGGGCGCGTGCGTTCACATTCGAGTCGCCGGTGAGGAGGCCGACTTCAGAGGCTCCGTATTCGCGGACGAACTCTTGGAACTTCTGATTGCTCAACGCCTTCATCGGCGTCGTGTAGAAGATCTTGTCGCTGACATCCATCATCGCGAGGTGGATCGCGAATTCGGCGACGGCGGTCTTGCCGGCACCGGTCGGGGCCGCCACCAGGACGCTGCGCCCGTCGTCGAGCGCCATGCACGCTTCGAGCTGGAACGGGTCCAGATCGAACATCAGCGTGCTGCGAAAACCTTCGACGCGCGGATGACTCTGACGCGTACGAAAGGCCGCGAACCTCTCGGACGGGGACGGATCGATGCTCATCGGTTCCGTCCTTCGTGTCGAGTGGTTCGCGGCCTGTTACCTCGTAGGGTCACACCGGGAGTTCAGAGGCGACGGTGTCGTCGTACTGCACCTGACGCTTGGCCCGTCGGCGATCGTTCCAGATCGAGACGCCGCAGGCTGCGAAGTACAGCACCACCATCGGAATCGCGAGCAGGAACATGGTGACGACATCGGCAGCCGGCGTTGCGATCGCCGTGAAGAGAACGATCGCCATGATCGCGATCCGCCACGACTTGAGGATCGTGCGACCGGGGAGCACTCCCACGAAGTTGAGCAGCACCAGGAACACCGGCAGGACGAACGCGACTCCGACGACGAGCGTGAGTTTGAGAACGAAGTCGTAGTAGGTCTTCGCCTCGAGGATGCTCGTCGAGCCGTTGTCGGCGAAGCTCGTCATGAGTTCGACGATGTGAGGGAAGACGAACCAGCCCGACGCGCAGCCCGCGAGGAACAGCGGAATCGCCGTCAGGATGAAACCGAGTCCGTAACGGACCTCTTTGCGGGTGAGACCCGGAACCAGGAAGCCCCAGATCTGGAAGAGCCAGATCGGGCTCGCGAGCACGATTCCGATCGTGAGTGAGATCTGGATCTTCAGATCGAACGCGCCGGAGATGTTCTGGAAGTTCAGCGACGCTTCTTTGTTCTGCGTCGCCGCTACGACCTCGATCGGCTCGCGCAACGCCTCGGTGACCCAACCGGAAAGGAACCAGCCGGCGATGCAGCACACCACGATCGCGATCCCCGCGATGAAAAGCCGGTTGCGAAGCTCGATCAGGTGCTCGCCGAGCGACATCCGCCCTTCGGCGTTCTTCGTCGACTTCGACTTCTTCGCCCGTGGCTTCTTCTCTGCCACTGTCACGATTACTTCGTGGTGTCAGGCGGCGTGGTGCCGGTGGTCGAGTCCTTGACGGAGGTGTCCTTGACGTCGGTCTCGGAACCCTCCTCCTTCATCGTCTTGACCTCGCTCTTGAAGATGCGCATCGACTGGCCGAGGCTACGGGCCATCTGTGGCAGCTTGGGGGCGCCGAAGAGCAGGACGATGACGGCGAGGATGATGAGCAGGTGCCATCCCTGGAGTCCAGCGAACATTTCGATCTCACTTCACGATTGGGTTGCGATGTACGAGCAGCTTACCGCGTTGCACGCGGGCGGCCCGTCGGGCTTGGATGTGCTCCTCCCGGAGTTCGCGACGGTTCTCGCGATGCCGGACGACCTCCTCGTAGGGAACGAGCAGGGCTGGGAGGGGACGTTCCGTGGGTGGTGAATCCGTGAACTCGCCGAGCCGGGCCATTTTCGCCGTTAATTCCTCGGTTTGCCTGAGAACGTGCATGCCCTTGCGGAACAGCTGCCATGCGAACATCGCGAGCATGGACAGAAGGGCGAGCACCAGCACCGCCCAGATCAGGACCCAGGTCCACCAGCTCACGCCGTGCCTCCGTTCTGGTTCGAGTGCGGGGTATAACCGACGATCGCCGACCGCGCCCATTCCGCCACCGCGGAGCGTGCACTCGGCGGCGCGAGAACGGTGACGAGGCCGGGGAACCCGGCCGCCAGTCGTGTGAGTCCGTGTTCGTGCGCGACGCGGACGCTGATCCGCACGCGCTCCCCGGCATCGTCGTCGGCGATCTCGGCATCGGCGAGATAGTCGCCGAGCAGAGGCAGTGCCGAACGCGCCACGGACAACTCGACCAGAAGGTCGTGCTCGGACGCCTCGAAGAGCCGCTCCGAGAGTTTCACTTCGGTGCGGCGATGCACGATCGGCCGATCGGTACGGACGACGTGACTCATCCGATCGGCGCGGAACGTGCGGACACCCTCACGGAGGTGGCACCAGCCGCGCAGGTACCAGTCGTCGTCAACGGATTCGAGCACGAACGGATCGACCGACCGGCTCTCAGCGCCGCCCCGGGAGTTTCGG
This sequence comes from Microbacteriaceae bacterium VKM Ac-2855, assembly GCA_013204985.1. Taxonomy (GTDB): domain Bacteria; phylum Actinomycetota; class Actinomycetes; order Actinomycetales; family Microbacteriaceae; genus Rathayibacter. The sequence continues at coordinate 296,739 of JABMLG010000001.1, read as the reverse complement.
TAGTCGAAGGTGAGCTGCACATCCGCACCGATCGCCGCGCGGATCGTGGCGAGCACCCCATCGGTGCCGACGCGCCGGCCCACCGCGACGGCGCTCGGCTGAGCGGAGGCGCCGCGAGCGAGTTTGCCCATCAGCAAGGCGATCCGATCGCTGCCCTCGTTCTCGGGCAGGGCGGCGAGGTACTGCATTCCGGCGATCAACGCGGCGGCCTCACGACCCGAGAACCGCGGTGAGTCGTCGATGGCGACCTGGTGAGTGAGCACGATGTGGTCGTTCTCCTCGAAATCGTCCCAGTTGATGTCGAAGAGATCGTTCGGCTGGTACTGCGTCGTCTCGCCCGGCACCCCGGAGACGGCGATCATCCGGACGGCGCGACGGATCTCATCCGGTGGCAGATCGAAGTGGATCGCCGCCTCGTCGACCGCGACGCGGCCCCTATCGAGGAGATACGGAACGAGGGAGAGCAGCACGGCGAGACGATCACGAGCCTGCAGAGAGCGAGACTTACGCATCCGTCGTCTCCCTCTCGATCACGTGGTCCTCGAGCACTCGACGGAGCCGTTCGATCACCCGTTCGCGGAGTTCGGTGGGCTCGAGCACCGTGACCTCGGGGCCGTAGCCGGCGAGCTCATCGGCGAGGATCGCGGGGTCGGTGTAGTGCAACTCCACGACGCCATCCGCCGCGGCAGCAGCCCCCGTGCGGCGGACGAGTCGCAAGGCGGCGTCGGATCCGTCGCGCACGAGCAACCGTGCCACCGTGCGCTCGAGGATCTCGTCCAACTCCGCGAGCGCGATCACCGAATGGTCGCGTCCGTCGGGAACGAACGCGATCGACGTGATGACGACCGTCCCGACGATGCGGGCGAGGAGGAAGGTGCGCGTCGCGACGGCGTCACGGTCCCAGCCGTGCAGATGCCATCTACCCTGGTGGTGCACGAGCGCCCGCGGCTCCACGGTGCGGACGCGGGGCGCCCCGTCGCCGGGCTTGAGATACGGGAAGCGCACCACGAGCGAGCGGTCGAGGGCCTCCCCCAGCGGCTCGAACGCCGCGTCGCGGATGCGGATGCGGGGGGCGAGGCCGATGACCGGATCCTCGGCCTCCACACCGATCGAGCGCAGCTTGATGAGCGCGCGGCGCGACTGCGCGGACAGTGTGCCCTCGCGCCAGACCGCTCCGGCCAGACGCAACAGCTGCACCTCATCCGGGCTGAAGGTGATGTCGGGCGGCAGGTCGTAGGTGTCCTTCGCGATCCGGTACCGCAGCTTCTGCGTATTGCCCGGATCGCCGGGAGAGTCGATGGTGTCGACCGGGATGCCCAGCTCGCGCAGGTCCTCCTTGTCGCGCTCGAACTGCCGCTCGGTCGCGATGCGTCCGCTCGGCGAGTCGCCCCGCTGCCGGTAGCCCTGCACGGTCGTCAGGATCTCGGACTTGGTCAGGCCGTTCTCGGCCACGATGAGCGCGAGGACGAGGCTGAAGAGGCGTTCCTCCGCCGCGATGCGGCTCGAGGAGATCGCTTCGGAGGGCACCCGACGATTCTACGGGTGCCCTCGAGGCGCGATCGTCGGCCTACCGGGATCAGCGACTACTGGATGCCGAGCACGTCGACCACGAAGATCAGCGTCGACCCGGCGGGGACGGCACCGCTCTCGGTGTCGCCGTAGCCCTGATCCGGCGGGATCACGACCTCGATCTGCGAACCGACCGTCGCACCGGTGAGCGCATCCGCGAAGCCGGGGACGGTGCTGCTCGGCGTGAGCGCGACCGGGGAACCCTTCTCCCAGCTGGAGTCGAAGGTCTTGCCGGTGGCCCAGAGCCAGCCGGTGTAGTTCACGATGACGGCGTCGTCGGCACCGACGACCGCTCCGTCGCCCTTCTTCAGGGTCGCCTTTTTCAGCGTCGTCGGAGGCGTGCCGTCCTGCTTCGCGATCCCGGGTACCCCGTTCTCATCGAGGGTCACGGTCGGCACGTTGTTCTGCGGCACCTGGTCGGCGCCATTCGCACGAGCGAGCGATGCGCTGACGATGTCGGCGACGAGCACCAGCGTGTCGTCTGCCGTCAGACCCAACTGCTGGGCCTGATCACCGAAGCCGTCCTCGGGCGCGATGACGATCGCGATCCGCGAGTCGACGGTGGCGCACAGCACTCCGTCGGCGAGTCCCGGGATCGACGTGCCGCCCGCGATGACCGAGCCCGCGTCCGTGCCGTCGTAACCGGTCGTCTCGAGAACGTCGCCCGTGGTGCCGTTGAGCAGGGTGTAGTCCATCGTGAGGAGTGCGCCCTTCTCGATCGGCGCCCCCTCCCCCTCGATCAGCTGCGTGGTCTCCGACGTCGTCGCGTTGAGCGGAGTCGGGATGGTGACGTCGGGCTTCTCGCCGAAGTCGCCACTCGCTTCGACCTGGTTCGAGACCGAGCCGGACGCGAATCCGCCGCTGCAATCGGCCTGCGACGTGTCGGAGCCGGAGCCGCTGCACGCGCTGAGCGCGGCCACGAGTCCGACGGTGGCGATGAGCGCGGCTGTTCTGCGCACGGATCCTCTTTCGATGTGGTGGCGGTCCTGATCGGCGCCCGGAATGCTGGTCGCCCGAAGGCGGATTCAGCTTAGATGATGGGGTCTTCGAGAGAGTTCGGTTCGGAGTCCTCCGCGAAACCGCGCGCGCGCGAGAGCTCCGCGCTCGTCGCAGCAGCGCGGACCCGCTTCCGAAGACTCTTCGGGCTCGTCTCGCGTTCGCCGAGCGCGCCCGGCGTCCAGGCCTCGACGTCCTCGTCGGCGAAATCGGTCTTCGACGGGCGACGCTTCAGTTCGGGCAGGATCGTGTCCGGCGCGAGACGGCGCGCAGTGATCAGGAACCCGGTGTGCCCGATCATCCGATGGTCGGGGCGCACCGCGAGCCCTTCGACATGCCAGCCGCGGATCATCGTCTCGCTCGACGCCGGGTTCGTGAACAGACCCGAAGCGCGGATGGCCTCCGCCACTCGCGACAACTGCGTCACGGTGGCGACGTAGCAGAGCAGCACTCCGCCGGGCGTGAGCGCCGTGGCCACCTCATCGATGCACTCCCACGGTGCGAGCATGTCGAGCACGACACGGTCCGCCTCGCCGGGCCGCACCGTGTGCGGCAGAGCATCCTGCAGATCGCCCACGGTGACGGTCCAGTTCTCGGGCGTGTAGCCGAGGAAGGTCTCGACGTTGCCGCGCGCGACCTCGGCGAATTCGTCTCGCCGTTCGAACGAGAACAACCGACCCTCGGCGCCGATGGCTCGCAACAACCACAACGACAACGCGCCGGATCCGACACCCGCCTCGACGACGCGAGCTCCCGGGAAGACATCCGCCTGGCCGAGGATCTGCGCGGCGTCCTTCGGGTAGATGATCGCCGCGCCACGCGGCATCGACATCACGAAGTCGGTGAGCAGCGGGCGTAGCGCCAGGTGGTCGACTCCGACCGTGTTCTGCACGACGGAGCCGTCCGGCAGGCCGATGACGGCGTCGTGCTCGATGCCGCCGCGATGGGTGTGGAAGACCTTGCCGGGCTCCAGAGTGATGGTGTTCAGCTTGCCCTTCGGGCCGGTGAGCTGCACGCGATCGCCCGCGCGGAAGGGGCCGCTGTGCTGGAGTGCCTCGCCGGTCATACGGTTGTTCCGTTCGTTCGGTGCGTGCGCCGCGCCCTCTGGGCGAAGAGCGCGGAGATGTCGTCGACCGAGCGGTCGGCGAGTGTGGGCCAGACCGCGTAGGGCGCCTCGTCGCTGAGCTCGAGCTGGTGCGGGACGCCGATCGAGACGGCTCCGGAGGAGACGGCAGCGGCGAGACCGGCGTGCGAGTCCTCGATCGCGACGCAGGCCGCGATGTCGACCCCGAGCGTGTCGGCGGCGAGCAGGTAGGCCTCGGGATGCGGTTTGCTGTTGGCGACCATGTCGCCCGTCACCACGACGTCGAAGGCCCTGAACGGCATCCGATCGACCACCGCCGCGGCCATCCGACCGATCGACATGGTCACCAGCGCGAGAGGGATCCGCGCCTCGCGGAGATCGGTCAGCAACTCGAGCGCGCCCGGTCGCCACGGGATGTCCGCAGCGAGTCGAGCGATGACCTCGTCGGTCATGCGGTCGATGATCTCTTCCACGCTGAGGTCGACGCCTTTGTTCTGGAGGATGCGTGCCGAGTTGGGCAGGCCGGAGCCGACCAGGCTCATCGCGTCCTCGTGCGTCCACGTGCCACCGAACGACTGCACCAGCGCCGTCTCGCTCGCCATCCAGTAGGGCTCGGTATCGACGAGAGTGCCGTCCATGTCCCACAGCACGGCGGCGGGGCGCGGGAAGGCGGGGCTCGAAGTCGCGGAAGTCACGGTGGACCATCGTACCGGTGTCGCGTACGCGGAGAGCGGACAAGCCCGCCGGCGCGACGGGGGCATCGGAGCAGGGGGATAGCCTGGTGCGAGGGTCGGCCGGGCCTGTCAGCGAGTCGGAACGCGGAGAACGTGCGCATGAACGTCGTCAAGGGAAACGTCCTGGTCGTCGCCTTCGAAGGATGGAACGATGCCGGGGACGCCGCTAGCGGTGCCGTTCGGCTCGTGAAGGACAACGGCGACTATCGTGCGCTCTTCGGCGTCGATCCTGAGCAGTACTACGACTTCCAGTACACCCGCCCGATGCTTCGAATCGAGGATGATGGGCGCCGCGCCATCTCCTGGCCCGGCACGCAGTTGTTCGGGCCCGCCGAGGCGGACGACGACGCGGAGGCGCGACTTTTCCTCCTGATCGGCACCGAGCCGTCGCGCAGTTGGAAGGCGTTCGCCGCCGAAGTCGTCGACGCGATGCTGACGGCGGACGTTTCCACCGTGGTGTTCCTCGGCGCAATGCTCGCGGATGTGCCGCACACCCGACCGATCTCGATCTTCTCCTCCAGTGAGGACTCCGACCTGCGCAGCGCCTTCGATCTCGAGCGCAGCACCTACGAGGGCCCGGTCGGGATCCTGTCGATCATCGGAGCGGCCGCGCAGGAGGCGGGGATCCCGTCCATCTCGATCTGGGCGTCCGTTCCCCACTACGTGCACAACGCGCCGTCGCCCAAGGCGATGCTCGCACTGATCGACAAGCTCGAGGAGATCGTCGGCGTCGTTGTGCCCCGCGGCGAACTGGCCGACGAGGCGCAGGAGTGGGAGCGCGGTATCGACGCTCTCGCCTCCGACGACGAGGAGATGGCCGCCTACATCGCTCAGCTCGAACAGGCGCGCGACACCGTCGACTCCCCCGAGGCGAGCGGCGAGGCCATCGCCCAAGAGTTCGAGCGCTACCTCCGCCGCCGCGGTGACAAGCCGGGCGACGGCCGTACCGGTGAGGAGCCCTGGCGGCCGTAGCCGCCGGCCCGCACTCACGACGCCGTCGGCACCGTCCCGGGCTGTCGCGAAGCGTCGGGAAACGGCCCCGGGACGGACGCGTTGCGCCCACCCCGACCGTACGACGCCGGACGCCGCCGGCCCGGGTTGGCGCGACACGCCCGAAAACCGCCCCGGGACGGACGCGTTGCGCCCACCCCGGACCGCACGACGCCCACGGCGCGGCCCGAGTTGTCACGACACGCCCGGAAACCGCCCCGGGACGGACCCTTTGCGCCCACCCGACCGCACGGCCCCGGACACCGCCAGCCCGGGTTGTCGCGAAACGTCCGGAAACGGGCGCGGGACGGACGCGTTGCGCCCACCCCGGACCGCACGACCCCGGACGCCGCCGGCCCGGGTTGTCGCGAGGCATCCGGAAACGGGCACGGGAAGGACGCGTTGCGCCCACCCGGACCGCACGACGCCCGCGGCGCCGGCCAGGGTTGTCGCGAGGCATCCGGAAACGGCCCCGGGAAGGACGCGTTGCGCCCACCCCGACCGCACGACCGGGTCGGCGCCGGCCCGGGTTGTCGCGAAACGTCCGGAAACGGACGCGGGACGGACGCTTTGCGCCCACCCCGGACCGCACGACGCCCACGGCGCGGCCCGAGTTGGCGCGACACGCCCGAAAACCGCGACGGGACGGACGCATTGCGCCCACCCGGACCGCACAACCCCGGGCGGCGGATACCGGGCCCGGATGGGAGCGGCGTCAGCGCAACGCGACGCCGAGCAGCGCGTCCACTGCATCCGCGAGGAGCGACGGGTCGTCGACACCCGTCGCGAAGGCTTCGTCGACGAGCGCGAGCGCCTCGGGAGTGTCGATGTCGATGGCGAGGGCGGAGCGCATCCGCTCGACCGCGTCCGCCGCCGAGGCGAGACCGGGTCGCGACGCTCCGTCGATCCAGGCGGCGAGACGCTCCTGCGCGCGGGGCAAGTCGGTCGGCAACCACTCCCAATCCGTCCGATAGTGGTGCGCGAGTAGTGCGAGTCGGATGGCACGCGGATCCGCACCCTCGGCCCGGAGCCTCGACACCAGAACCAGGTTGCCCAGCGACTTGCTCATCTTCTCGCCCTCGTAGGCGACCATGCCGGCGTGCGCGTAGGCGCGGGCGAGGGGCAGGCCCGAGAGCGATGCCGTGTGCGAGGCGCTGAACTCGTGGTGCGGGAAGATCAGGTCGGATCCGCCGCCCTGCAGCGTGAACTCCGCGCCCAGGGTCTCGATCGCGATGACGGAGCACTCGATGTGCCAGCCCGGGCGACCTCGACCGACCTCGGCATCCCATGCCGGTTCGCCCGCGCGTTCGGCGCGCCAGAGCAGCGGGTCCAGCGGCGACCGCTTTCCGGGCCGGTCGGGGTCTCCCCCGCGTTCGGCGAAGTACCGCGCCATCGTCGCGTGATCGTAGCCGCTCTCGGCGCCGAGGTACCACGCCGCGTTCTCGGCCGCGGCGTTGTCGGAGTAGAGGTCCGACGCGCCCGGCGCCGCGGCGTCGTACGCGGGCACGCGGTAGGCGACGCCGTCTCGTTCGAGACGCGCCACGGCGTCCGCGATGTCGTCGACGACCTCCGTGACTCCGATGTAGTGCTGCGGCGGCAGGATGCGCAACGCAGCCATGTCGCCGCGGAACAGCTCGACCTGCTCGGCCGCGAGGTCGCGCCAATCCACGCCGTCGCGCTCCGCCCGCTCGAGCAGCGGGTCATCCACGTCCGTGATGTTCTGGGCGTAGACGACCGAGAAGCCGGCGTCGAGCCAGAGGCGCTGCACCGTATCGAACGTCAGGTACGTCGACGCGTGACCGAGATGAGTGGCGTCGTAGGGGGTGATGCCGCACACGTACAACCGCGCGACGCCGTCGACGGGCGCCAACTCCACGAGTTGCTGGCTGGGGGTGTCGTGGATGCGCGGGATCGGGCCGCGAGTGGGGAGCGAAGGAACGGCGGGGCGGGACCAGGACTGCACGGGCTAGGCGGCGATCCAGCCGAGGCTCAGCGCGATCATCAGCACGACCCCGAGAACGATGCGGTAGATCACGAAGGGCAGGAAGCTGCGGCGCGAGATGTACCCCATGAAGAACGCGATGACGACGAAGCCGACGATGAACGCGACGATCGTGGCGACGAGCGTCTCGAGGCCGCCCACCTGGATCTGGTTCGCCGCGACGACGGGGTCGGCGATGCTCTTGTACAGCTGGTAGAGACCGCTGCCGAAGACGGCCGGGATCGCGAGCAGGAAGCTGTAGCGAGCCGCGGCCTTACGCTCGTAACCCAAGAACAGGCCGGCGGTGATCGTGCCGCCGGAGCGCGAGACGCCGGGGATGAGAGCGAGCGCCTGAGCGCCTCCGTAGATCAGGCCGTCGCGCACGTTCAACTCGCGCAGTCGGCGCTTCTTCGCGCCGACGTGGTCGGCGATGCCGAGCAGGATGCCGAAGAGGATGAGGGTCGTCGCGACCACCCAGAGAGAACGCAGAGTCGTTTCGATCGCATCCTGGAAGACCAGGCCGAGCACGATGATCGGCAGGCTGCCGATGATGATCAACCAGCCCATCCGCGCGTTCGGATCGTTCCGGGGCACGCGCCCGAACAGCGACTTCACCCAATTGCCGACGATCTTGACGATGTCGCGCCAGAAGTAGATGATCACGGCGGTCTCGGTACCGAGCTGCGTGATGGCGGTGAAGGCCGCGCCGGTGTCTTTGCCACCGAGCGAGGGCAGCAGCTCGCTGACGATGCGCAGGTGCGCGCTCGAGGAGATGGGGAGGAATTCGGTCAGTCCTTGGACGAGTCCGAGGATGAGCGCTTCGATCAGGCCCATGCGTCACTTTCGATGAGGGCTGGGATCGTCGTCGGCCAGCGAACGGTCGGAGAGTCAGTAGGTCAAGAGCAGATCGGTCAGAACCTTCCGCCCAAAGACTAGTGCGTCGAGAGGAACCCGCTCATCGACCCCGTGGAAGAGCGCCGGGAAGTCGAGCGAACCCGGCAACTGAAGCGGCGCGAATCCGTAGCCCGTGATACCGAGCTTCGAGAGCGCCTTGTTGTCGGTGCCGCCTGAGAGCAGGTAGGGCAGCACCTCCGCTTCAGGGTCGAAGCGGCGCAGTGAGACGGCCATCTGGTCGACGAGCGGCCCCGCGAACGGCACCTCGAGCCCGATGTCGCGATGCTGCATGTGCACTTCGACGTGCTCGCCGGCGAGTTCGCGGATGCGTTCCAGCACCGTGTCCTCCTCGCCCGGGAGGACGCGCACGTCGATCACCGCCTCCGCGACATCGGGAATCACGTTCGCCTTGTAGCCGGCGCTGAGCATCGAGGGGTTGGCGGTGGTGCGCAGCGTCGCGGCGATGAAGCGCGAGGCGGTTCCCGTCGCGATGGCGAGCTCTTCGGGAGTGCTGCGCTGCGGATCCCGACCCAGGATGCGCGCGACTTCGCCGAGCAGCTCGCGCGTCGTGTCGGTGAGCCGAGTCGGCCACTCCTCACTACCGATACGAGCTACCGCCTCCGCGAGGCGGGTGACCGCGTTCTCGCGGTTGATCTGCGAGCCGTGGCCGGCCGTGCCGCGGGCGCGGAGCGTGATCCACATCAGAGCCTTCTCACCGGTCTGCACGAGGTAGGCGCGCTTGCCGCCGAGATCGATGGAATACCCGCCGACCTCGCTGATCGCCTCGGTCGCCCCCTCGAAGAGTTCGGGGCGGGTGTCGACGACATGGTGCGAGCCGCGGACTCCCCCGGCCTCCTCATCGGCGAAGAACGCGATCACCAGATCGCGAGCGGGTTTGCGGCCGGAGCCGAGGATGTCGCCGAGTGAGGCGAGCATCATGGCGTCCATGTTCTTCATGTCGACCGCACCGCGACCCCAGAGCATGCCGTCCTTGATCTCGCCGCCGAAGGGATCCACCGACCAGTTGTCCGCGATGGCAGGCACCACGTCGAGGTGCCCGTGCACGACGAGCGCGTCGTCGCGAACCTCGCCGTGCACGCGGGCGATGACACTGGTGCGGCCGGGATCGGAGTCGACCAGGACGGGTTCGAGCCCGAGGTCGCGCAAGTGGCTCGCGACGTACTCCGCTGCCTCTTTCTCGGGGTTCGCCTTGCCTTCGCCGTAGTTGCTCGTATCGAATCGGATGAGATCGCGCGCGATCAGCGCGGTCTGGTCGAGGTCGGCGTCGTTCGGCTGCGGAGTCATGCTGCCACGCTACCGGGCGGGTCTTGGCTCGTGAGGGTGCGGGTCTGACGGTGGTGCGCCCGGTCGAGCCGGCGGTGGTGCAGGGCGCCCCTCGAACCGTGCTAGAGTCTTCTTCGGCCGGTGAAGCGGCCGGAAAGAAACAGCACGAAAAGACACTCGTCCGGGTGGCGGAAATGGCAGACGCGCTAGCTTGAGGTGCTAGTGCCCGTATAGGGCGTGGGGGTTCAAGTCCCCCCTCGGACACAAATAGGTTCCCTCATCGCAGACATGCGGTGGGGGAATTTTCTGTTTCTCCGGAATGAACGGAAGAACGGCGTCGAGCGTGCAGCGCCCTGCCGGGTCGTACGTTCGCGGACAGAGGATCGTCGCGGACAGAGGATCGCGGCGGACGGATACCACGTCGCTCGCGGCGCGATTGCGGCCCCGGCGTGCAAGCGACCTCGACGACAAGCGAAAAGTGCCCGTGCAGGATCCCCGCCGCCACGAGGGCGCTCATGGTCGAGCTTTCACGCTCGAGGGATGAGATCACTGCCCCCGTCGGCGGGTGCAGCACGGTTGACTCGCCATCGCGACGCGAAAGTCTCACGCAGTGGTGAACGGGCCGTCGTCGATGTCAACGTGTTCACCGTCGAGTGATCTTCACCGACGGGAATCCAATGGAGAAAGGACTTCCGTGCGTTCTTCGAACGTCGCAGCACTTCTCAACGCTGCGGCAATCATCTTTCGTTATCCGGAAGACGCGTCCGTAGCGACTCTGTCCGTACCGGGTACTCCTCGGACGAAGCGACACGCGCCGCTGCTCAGCGACGTGGCCGGTGAGCTCCCGATACCGCCGATCACCGTGCGGCTGGAGGCCGCTCGTTCCGCTTTAGCGGGGGTGGACCCGGGTGCACATAATCCGTTGCTTCCCATTGCTCGCGCTGCCGGTTTCCGAAACGTACGAGTATTCGACCGCGCATACCGACGATGTTATGGAACGAGCAGCTACGAAGACCTTCTTCGAGCCACCGCAACCCCGAAAGCGATGTCCGCGCCGACCGCGATTCCGCACTGAGCCGCCAGGATCCCTGCGGAGAGAGGGATGGACCCGATCGCATTCCGCAGCGGCATCATGGCGTCCCCGCTTCTCGCAAGCTGAACCCACGGGGCTTACGAACCGTACCGATGGCGCGCTTCTGGGCGTACTGTCGCCGCATGATCAACGACGATCCGACCCTGACCGATCCCGACCACTACCGCACCCTGTGGGAGAACGACCTCGTGCGCGTGCTCGATTACCACGACGAACCCGGAGATCGGACGAACTCCCACCGTCACCCCAACAGCGTGATGGTCACGCTGACCGCCCTGCGCAGACACCTGAGTTCCGGGAGCCGTGAGACGGACGTCGCGCTTCCCGCCGGTGCCGCCGTCTGGCTCGACGCGCAGCAGCACACGGGTCAGAACACGGGTGACACTCCGACGCACACCATCCTCATCGAGTTGAAGGGGGCGGGTGCCGGGTCGGTCTCGGACGCGCTCGGTCCGGAGGACTGATGCCGCAGCTCAGATGACGGGGCCGTCGGTGTCGGTCGTTCGACGGGTCACCTGCTCGCCGCTGGCCGGGTCGACGGCGGAGCGGGTCGTCGACGTGCTCTGGCGGCGCCGCATCGTGAACGCGAGGCCGAGGATGAAGACGACCAGGCCTGCGCCCATCAGGATGTAGCCGATCAGGTGCAGGTCGACGATGCTGGTCTCGATATTGACGGCGAAGGCGAGGACGGCGCCGACGACGAACAGGGCGATTCCGGATCCGATGCTCATGAAAGTTCCTTTTGTTGGTGATTGCGGAGGGACGGGATGTCAGGAGAGCATCAGCATCGCCTCTGCCAGGGCGATTGGGAAAGGCATTGCGTTCAACGGGCTCGATGGGCCTGACACCGCGCGGCGTTCAGGCGGTTGCGTGATCGGCAGGGACTCTGACGGTGAGCCCGCCGGGTCGGACACTGGTCTTGAACCCGACGGCGGTGCCGAAACCGTCACCGTCGAGCTCGATCTCGTCGGGTCGGCTGAGCCGCACGGTGAGGGAGCGACCGCGCACGTAGTTGAGCGCATCGACGTCAGCGGTCAGGAGATGCTTGCCGCCGCGGATCCGTCGGACGACGCCGTTCTCCCAGATGATCTTGCGGATGATCTGCAGCCAGCCGTAGAAGCTTTCGGGGCGGAAGAAGACAACGTCGAGTTCTCCGTCGTCGATGACCGCATCCGGCAGCAGCAGCATGTTCGCGGTCAAAGTGCCGCAGTTGCCGACGATGACGGTGTGCGCACGTACGTGACGCGTGTTCTTCTCATCTAACCGGTACTGCATCCGGAGTTGGTTGCTGTCGCGAAGGGCCTTGACGATGGCGCTGACGTACGCCAGCCATCCGACTTTCGCCTTGAGCTCTTCGTTGGTGTTGGCGAGCATCTTCGCGTCGAGGCCGACGCCCGCCATCACGAGGAACGCGTGCGTGTCGACGGACTCGTTGATCCGGCGGATGCGGATCTCGGCGATGTCGATATCTCGGTCGACGCCGGTGAACGCGGTCTCGACCGCGTTGTCGAGGTCGTTCAGAGTGAGCTTGAGGTTGCGGGCGAGCAGGTTCCCGGTTCCGGACGGAAGCAGCGCCAGGCTCGCATCGGATCCCGCGACGATCTCGGCGACGGCACGAACGGTGCCGTCGCCTCCGGCGGCGATGACCATGGAAGCACCGCTGACCAGCGCACGTCGGGTGGCTCCCTGGCCAGGGTCCTCCTCCGAGGTGGACAACCACAGAGTGTCACCCCAGCCGGCATTCTTCTCGGCCGCGGTGACGGCAGCCCGTACGGTGTCGAGGTCGATCTTGGTGGGGTTGTAGACCACCGCGGCGCGAGCGCGCGCAGCCGGGTCGGCGGGATTCACAACGGTCACGATGTGCCTTTCGGACGGTTCGGAGCAGCGCGAGGCGGGCTCGAACGGAGGAGTGGACGCCGTAGGCGATCAGCCCGACCCCCGACGGCGGTCAGGATGACGAGCACCGGGAGGACGGCGGGTCCGAGGAGGATCGCCGGTGCGATCGTCAGACCCGTCGCTTCCGGACAACGGTGTTCAGCGGCGCGCGGCGGTGCGTCCGGCGAAGCGCGTGTAGATCAGCAGAACGATGATCGCTCCGATGATGGAACCGATGATGCCGGCGGGCTGGAAGAAGCCGTCCATCGCGTCACGCTGGAACAGCAGGTAGCCGAGGAAGCCACCCACGAAGGACCCGATGATCCCGAGCACGATGGTCATCAGGATGCTGATGTTCTGGCGTCCGGGCACGATCAGGCGTGCCAGCGCGCCAGCGATCAGGCCGACGATGATGAGGCTGATGATAAGACCGACCATGATGGTCACCTTCCGTTGTGCAGACCGGAGTCTGCGAGTCGACCCGGCGAACACCGGGCAGTAGAGCAACGGAACCACTCGGCAGGGGGGCTCCGGCACACCCCTGGGGGTGTAGTCGCTCGCTGGGTTCGTGCAGTATCGTCCGAGCATGTCCCGCACCGCGCCCCTCACCGTGGCTCTCGTCGACGACTACGACGTCGTACTGACCGGGCTCGCGCACATGTTCGACCACTATCGGAACCGCATCCTCGTCGCGGAGATCGATGCGAATGCGGAGCTGTCGGACCGGATCGACATCGTGCTGTACGACTCGTTCGCTCAACCCGAGTCGGACCATCAAGAACTCACCGAACTCGTCCGTAACGAGCGCGCGCGTCACGTCGTCGTCTACACCTGGAATTTTCAGCCGGCGCTCGTCGACGACGCCCTGCAGCAGGGCGTCCACGGATACCTGTCGAAGACCTTGCCCGCGCGTGAACTCGTCGCTGCCCTCGAGCGGGTCGGCGCGGGCGAGATCGTCGTCAGCGACCCACCCAAACGCGCGGGAAACGCGCCGGGGCTGGACTGGCCCGGTCGACACGAGGGCATCACCGATCGGGAGTCGGAGATCCTCGCGCTCATCACGCAGGGCAAGAGCAACGCGGACGTCGCGTCGCTCACGTACCTCAGCCCGAACACCGTCAAGTCCTACATCCGCAGCGTCTACGGCAAGATCGGCGCCACCAGCCGCACGCAGGCCGTGCTGTGGGGTGTGGAGCACGGCTTCACACCGGACCACCACCGAATCGACCACTGGCTCGGCGGGCCGTAGACCGCCGGGCTCCGTCCGCAGAGCCCTCGACGACTCGGGCCGGGCATGCGGGGATCCCGTCGCCGCGACCGACACATCACCGCAGTCGTCCGTCATCGCGAGAGAAGCGTTAGCCTCGGTCGACGCCGTACAGACACTCAGGAGTTGCTCGTGACCACCATGCGTATCGAGTTGATCCCGCTGCGATGCAGCGACATCGACCGCGGTATCTCGTTCTACGTCGACCAGGTCGGATTCGTTCTCGACCACGACGTCCAACCGGGCAACGGCATGCGCATCGTGCAGCTGACGCCACCGGGCTCGGCGTGTTCCATCGTCATCGGTGTCGGGATGGGCGACCCGGACGGACCCGCCGTGCACGGGATCCATCTCGTCGTGGACGACCTCGACGACACGCGGGAGTCTTTGCTCTCGCGAGGTGTCGATGTCTCCGGCGTCACGGACATGGGCGGAGGCGTGCGATACGCGTACTTCGCGGACCCGGACGGCAACTCCTGGGCTCTCCAGGAGATCCGGATCACCCGCTGATGGAGCGACGTCGGTCCACGATCGCGCGGACCAGAAGCCGATAGCCGACCCCGAGCGCGAGCACGACACCCCCGCCGATGATCGACGCGGGCGGTAACGTCGCGACGAGGGCGGCGCATCCGACGACACCCAGGACGGCCACCGGCCGCGGGTACCGCCGATGCTCGCGCGTCTGCGTCAAGGACGCGATGTTGGCGACCGCGTAGTAGAGCAACACTCCGAACGACGAGAACCCGATCGCCGCGCGCACGTCGACGGCGAGGACGAGCAGGCCGACCACGAGGGCGAGCACCAGTTCTGCGCGTCGCGGAACCCGGTAGAGCGGATGCACGGTGGCCAGCGCCCGAGGCAGGTCGCCGTTGCGCGCCATCGCTAGCGTCGTCCGGCCGATTCCGGTGATGAGGGCGAGGAGCGCTCCGAGCGATGCCGCAGCCGCACCGATTCCGACCACCGGCACTGCCCAGGCCCAGCCGGCTGCTCGCACGACGTCCGCCAGCGGGGCGGCGGAGGAGCCGAGAACGGTGGGCCCGAGCACAGCGAGCGCGACGAACGCGATGACGGTGTAGACGACGAGAGCGATGGAGAGCGCGATGACGATCGCCCGCGGAATGGTGCGCGACGGGGCCTTCACCTCCTCGCCCATCGTCGCTATGCGCGCGTAGCCGGCGAACGCGAAGAACAGCAGACCGGCCGATTGCAGGACCGCGTAGGCGCCGACCGGGCCCGGCGTCGCCCCCGCGGTCGACGCGGGTAGGGGGGCCATCGTGCCGCCGATCGTCACCAGGGTCAGAACGGCCAGCGTCACGACGACCAGCACCGTCGCAAGCGTCGCGGTCCGCGTCACTCCGAACCCGTTCACCACGGCGAGCAGCACAACAGCGGCGATCGCGACCGGCTTCTGCCACTCGAGCGGGACCGCATAGCTCGCGAAGGTCATCGCCATCGCGGCGCAGCTGGCGGTCTTACCGATGACGAAGGACCATCCGGCCACGAACCCCGGCCACTCCCCCAAGCGCTCGCGTCCGTAGACGTACGTCCCGCCGGACTCGGGGTACTGCGCCGCGAGCTGAGCGGAGGACGTGGCGTTGCAGAAGGCCACGATCGCCGCGATGGCGAGCCCGACGAGCAGCCACGGACCCGCCGCACCCGCTGCGGGCGCGAAGACCGCGAAGATCCCCGCGCCGATCATCGAGCCGAGCCCGATCACGACGGCATCGACGGTACCCAAGCGTCGAGCGAGCGCGCTGTTCGTCACCATGTGAGCCTCCGGCACCGCACCTTAGTGCAGCGGGGTGACGTGATGGATTCGGTGCAGGGCAGGCTGGCCTGGCTGGTGCCGTCGCTGCGCGAGTGCTTGCATGGCGCCATGACCACTGCGTCTACTCCCCCGCCCGGCGCCCATCCCGACGAACCGCACGACAGCTCGGTCGCCGGGCGACTGAACTGGCTCCGTGCCGGCGTCCTCGGCGCGAACGACGGAATCGTCTCCGTCGCCTCCCTCGTCGTCGGCGTGGCCGGCGCGACCGCGGCCACTCCGGCGATCCTCACTGCGGGCGCTGCCGGGCTCATCGGCGGCGCGATCTCGATGGCGCTGGGCGAATACGTGTCCGTCAGCAGCCAGAGCGATAGCCAGCGAGCGTTGATCGCGAAGGAGCGTCAGGAGCTCGCCGATGAGCCTGAGGCGGAACTCGCCGAGCTGGCCGGCCTGTACGAGGCGAAGGGACTCACGCCGCAGACCGCTCGCCAGGTCGCGGTCGAACTCACCCGCCACGACGCACTGTCCGCTCATCTGGAGACCGAACTGGGCCTGCGCGAGGACGACGTCGCCAGCCCGCTCGCCGCGGCCGGCGCCTCCGCTCTGTCGTTCACGATCGGCGCCCTTCTGCCGCTCTTGGCGATCCTGCTCCCGCCGACCGCGATCCGGGTGCCCGTGACCTTCGTCGTCGTCCTGATCGCGCTGGCGATCACGGGCTTCCTCAGCGCGCGCACCGGTGGCAGCCCACCCCTTCGACCCACGATCCGGGTCGTCCTCGGCGGAGCCCTCGCCCTCGCGGCGACCTTCGCGATCGGGTCGCTCCTGGGTACGACCGGGGTGGTGTGATGCCGCGCATCCTGCTCGTCGAGGACGACCCGGCGATGGGAGCGCTCGTGCGGCGGGGCCTGAGCGAAGAGGGCTACGACGTCACCCTGGTGGACAACGGGGTCGACGCGCTGATCGCGTTCGCGAACGAACCGCTCGACGTCGCGGTGATCGACGTGATGCTGCCACGGATGAGCGGTTTCGAGGTCTGTCGGCGTATCCGCGAGACCGGAAGCACGGTGCCGGTGGTGTTGATCACCGCCCGCGACGCTGTCGAGGACCGCATCTTCGGACTCGACTCCGGTGCCGACGACTACGTGACGAAGCCCTTCCATTTCGGCGAGCTGAGCGCCAGGATCCGGGCCCAGGTGCGCCGACTCGCAAGCAGCCCGAAGCCGGTCGTCCAGGTGGGCGATCTGCGCCTGGATGCGCTCGCCGTTCGGGCGACGGTTCGTGATCGACCCTTCGCGCTGAGCGTGAAGGAGTTCACTCTGCTGCGGTTCCTCGCGATCCACCTCGGCGAGACGGTCTCGCGCCCCGACATTCTCGACGAGGTCTGGGGCTCGGTCGAGAACTTCGAACCGACCATCGTCGACCAATACGTCAGCTACCTCCGCAAGAAGCTCGACGTCGCCCAGGCGGGACTGCGGATCGTGACCGTGCGCGGTGCCGGCTATCGCCTCGAGTCGCTCGGATGAACACGATCCGCGCCCTGTCGATCCGGGCTCGGATCACTCTCGGCAGCCTCGTGGTCGCGATCCTCGCCGTCACAGCGGTCTCCTTCGCCCTGCACGAGCAGTTCGAGAGCATCGTGCATCAGTCGGAAGTGACGCTCGCAGAGGGCGACCTCGCCTCCTACGAGGCCGATCTGCGTGCGAATCCCGCGGAGACGCCCGATCAGCCCGCGGCCGGGGTCCTCATCTACGTGCGCTCTCCCGCCGGTGATGCGGTCATCGACACCACCCCGCACGACATCCACGAGTACATCGAGCGTCGAGCCGCCTCGACCTCCGCGCAGACCGTCATCACGGACGAGAACGTGCGATTCACGCTGGTCTCGCGCACCGTCACCACCTCCGCCGGGACCTGGCAGCTCTGGGCGGCGCGAAGCGGTGCGAGCGGCGACCTCACCGTCGAAGCCCTCGGCCGCACTCTGGCGGTCGCCGCAGTCGCACTCGTCGTGGTCTTCGGCATCGCGGCCTGGGTGCTCACGACCGCGGCGCTCCGACCCGTCGCTCGGATGCGACTCACCGCGCAATCGCTGAGCGATCGCCCCGGGGGCGACGAATTGCCCGTCGGCCCGGCACATGACGAGCTCTCCGACCTGGCTCAGACCCTCAACGCCTTCATCGTGCGGATGCGCGACACGGCCGAACGGGAACGCGAAATGGTGTCCGCGGCCAGTCACGAGCTGCGCACACCGCTGGCCGTCGTGATCACCCAACTCGAACTGGCGCACCGGCATTTCGGCGACGCCCCGGCCCTCGAGCGCGAGATCCGCGCGGTGGAAGGCTCCCTGGGACGGCTCTCCCAACTGGCGGACAATCTGCTCGAGCTGTCGCGGCTGGACGCGGGCAATCGAAGCGACGAGAGCACGGACGCAGTGACCCTCGAGACCGAGCTGATGTCAGCCGTCGATCGGATGCGGCTGATGGCGGGCCCGGACGGACCTGAGGTGCAGCTCGACACGGACATCGTTCGCCCGAGCGCACGGTATCCGATCTCCGTGACCGCGTTCGCCCGGATCCTGAATAATCTGGGCGCGAACGCCCTCGCAGCCACCCCCAGCAGCGGTCGTGTCGTGCTCGGTTTCCGCCAGGAACCGCGCGGTGGCGTCGTCACCGTCACGGACGACGGACGCGGGATGCCTGAGGAGTTCGTGCCGCGCGCGTTCGAGAGGTTCTCTCGACCCGATGAGGCGCGGTCGGCCATGGATGGCGGCAGCGGACTCGGGCTCGCGCTCGTGCACGCTCTCATCGCCGCGGCCGGCGGCTCCGTGACCATCGCCAACCGCGATTCGGCGGGCGTCGTGGCGACGGCCCTGCTGCCGGAACTCTCGAACGTGTGAGACCTCGAACAGGGCTGACCCCGTTTCTCCGGGTGAGCACCAAGATTGCGCCGCGACCGTAGGGGCACACGATCGGACATCGCCGATCGGACCGACCCGAAGGGACGTCGACGTGACCACCGCGACTCGCCCCACCCGCTCCCCCGACCGGCCGAGGCGTCTGCGCCCGAGCGAGGAGCGCCTGCGCGCCTACCGTGCTCGGATGCGTTCCGCCGACGTTCTCGTCACGGCCGCGTGGGCCTCCGTCGCCATCGCGATCGCGCTCTACTTCGCTGCCGGCGGCCCGGCTGATGTCACCGGTCTTCCCTCGGCTCTTACGGCCGCCGGAATCGTCGCCGGTCTCGTCGGCACCGACCTGATCCTGGTGATGCTGGTCCTCGCGGCTCGCATCCCGTGGATCGATCGCACGTTCGGGCAGGACACGGCGATGGCCCTGCACCGCCGCCTCGGCAAGCCCGCGCTCGTGTTGATCCTGGGTCACGGTGCCCTGCTCACACTCGGCTACGCCCTCACCGATGGGGTCACGTTGCTGGACGAGACCTTCGCGCTGTACTCGGGGACCGACATGCTGCTGGCTCTGCTCGGCTCGTCGCTTCTGGTCGTCGTCGTGATCACGTCGCTCGTCGCCGTCCGCCGCCGCTTCGCGTACGAAGCGTGGCACGCGATCCACCTGCTCAGCTACGCCGCTGTGCTCGTCGCGGTGCCGCACCAGCTCTCGGCCGGCCAGGTTCTCGCGGAGGGCTCGCTGCAGCGGAGCTACTGGATCGGCCTGTACGTGCTCGCTTTCGGCGCGATCGGCTGGTTCCGCTTCGCCGTGCCGATGATTACGACCCTCCGGCACCGGATCCGCGTCGAGTCGATCGAAACCATCGCGCCGGGCGTGTTCTCCGTCCACCTCGCCGGCCGCGACCTGAGGCGCCTCGGTGTAACCGGCGGTCAGTACGCGATCTGGCGATTCTGGAGCGGGTCCACCTGGTGGCACGCCCATCCTGTGTCCTTCTCCGCCGTGCCCACCGATCGACACGCGCGGATCACGGTTCGCGAACTCGGTGCCGGCACCGGCCGCCTGTCTCGACTGCGTCCCGGCACGGTCGTCTCGATCGAGGGGCCGTACGGCATCTTCACCGACGTCGCCCGCACCGCCCCGAACCTCGCCGTCATCGCGGCCGGCATCGGCATCACCCCGGCGCGTGCGTTGCTCGAGCACTCCCGCCTCGAGCCCGGCGAGGCGACCGTGCTGCTGCGCGGCACCGACCTGAGCCAGGCCTACCTCTGGGAGGAGACCGAGCAGCTCGTGCACCGCAGCGGCGGACGACTGTTCGGGATGCTCGGTGCGCGGCCGGCGGGGATGCAGACCTGGATGTCGGCGGAGTCCATCGCCCGCGGAGTGACCATCGGCTCGGCCTTCCCGAAGCTGCTCGACTCGGACCTCTTCGTCTGCGGCCCCGCCGCGTGGGCCGACCTCGTCATCCGCGACGCTCGGGCCGCGGGGCTGCCCGAACGCCAGATCCACGTAGAGAGGTTCGACTGGTGAGAAAACGAGCCGCCATCGCGAGCATCCTCGCGTCCACCGCCGTGCTCGTCGGCGGCTGGGAACTCGGCACCGCCGGCACCACTGCATCCGCACCGACCGCGGATGCGGGCAGCGCGACCGCCGGTAGCGCGACCTCGGGCCCCACGACTCCGAGCACCACCTCTCCATCCGTTGCGGCGACGCCCGGAACGGCTGCGACGCCCGCCCCGTCGGCCCAGGCCCCGACCCCGGCCCCGGCCACCGCCGCGGACGGCACCTACACCGGCGCCTCGGAGAGCACCCGATTCGGGAACGTCCAGGTGCAGATCACGGTGTCAGGCGGTGGAATCACCGACGTCACGGCTCTGCAGCTCACCGACAAAGACGGCCGGTCGGTATCCATCTCGAACCGTGCCGCGCCCATTCTCCGCAGCGAGGTTCTCGCCGCACAATCCGCGGACGTGCAATCGGTCAGCGGCGCCACGTACACCAGCGACGCCTATCTCGGTTCGCTGCAATCGGCGATCGATCAGGCCGGGCTGTGAGAGGTCACGCCTTCTCGACCATGGGCACGGTCGTCAGCCTCCACGCCGATGACAACGCGCCGCTCGCCACGATCGTGTCCGTCTTCGCCGCCGCCGACGAACGTTTCAGCCTCTACCGTGCTGACTCGGAGGCCAGCCGGATCGCGCGCGGTGAGCTCGCGATGACCGCTTCCAGTAGCGAGATGCGGGATGCCTACGCGGACGCCATTGCATGGAGGACCGCGACCGACGGAGCATTCACACCGCACCGACCAGATGGGGTGATCGACCTCGCAGGAACGGTCAAAGCACGGGCGATCGCGGTAGCCGGCGACGCGCTCGAGGCCGCTCGATGCGCCGATTGGCTCCTCACCGTCGGAGGCGACATTCTCGGCGCCGGAGACTACGACGGTGCGCCGTGGTCGATCGGGATCATCGACCCGGACGACCGGAACGCGTTGCTGTGCGCCGTCCTGCTCACGGGCGGCAAGCGAGCGGTCGCGACGTCGGGGACAGCCGAACGCGGGGATCACATCTGGCGGCGCCCCTTCGATCCCCACGGCGCGACCTTTCGGCAGGTCAGCGTTCTCGCTGGCGACATCGTCACCGCAGATGTTCTCGCCACAGCGATCCTCGCCGGTGGGCGACCCAGTCTCGACCGCGCGCTCGAGCGCTACGACGTCGACGTGCTGGCCTGTGCTGTCGACGGCGGGCTCGTCGTCTCCGACGGCCTGCGGCGGACGATCGCTGGCGACCCCTGAGGCGTCGCTTGCCCGCCCGTCCCGTAGCGCGAAAAAGTTGCAGCTCAGGCCCGCCGAGAGCTGCGACTTTCGGAACGAGGCTCAAGCCGACCGGGTCGAACAGGCGAAGGTGGGTTCGACAGTCGGTCGCTGGGGACCGCATTCAGTGTCGGAGGTGTCCCCTAACGTGGGGGTATGACTTGTTCGACGCTCGCCAGCCGCATCTCCGCCCTCGCGGCGACCGTGCGCGCTGAGGTGTCGGATGCGCAGTGGCGGCGGATGACGGAGACCGAACTCGTCGAGACGGCGGTCGCTTTCGCCGAGCTCGAGCGTACCGTGACGGGTGGTGGGGTGCGGTTGGCGGGGCTGGTCGAGGCCGCATCGGGGCGGGAGCGCGGGGTGGATGCGCTGGCGCGGAAGTACGGGCAGCGCACCGGGAAGCTGTTCCTGGCCATGCTGACGGGTGCGTCGGAGGCGACGGTGGCGCGGCGGATCCGGCTCGCGCAGGGCGTGTACGAGCGGCCGGGGTTCGTGGGGCAGGACGTGCCGGCACTGTTCCCCGCCGTCGGGCAAGCGGTCGAGGCGGGGCTGTTGCATCCGGATGCGGCCGAGGTGATCGTGTCGACCCTCGGGCCGTCCGCCGCGCGCATCCACCCCGACGACCTCGCGGTGGCGGAGGCGTCGATCCTCGCCGCCGCGA
Source organism: Microbacteriaceae bacterium VKM Ac-2855 (assembly GCA_013204985.1). Lineage (GTDB taxonomy): Bacteria > Actinomycetota > Actinomycetes > Actinomycetales > Microbacteriaceae > Rathayibacter. Next base: position 274,837 of record JABMLG010000001.1, on the reverse strand, counting down.
CCGATCCCGAGAGTGAGGCGGTGGCTGTCGGCGGTGTGACCGGGATCGGGATCGCGGCCGATCTGGTGAAGGTGCAGGCGCTCGCGTGGCGGGCACGGCTGGACCCTGATGGGTTGGAGCCGACCGAGGAGGAAGCGTTCGAGCGGCGCAACGCGGTCTGGCGCAGAGGGAAGGACGGGCTCGAGACGTTCGTGCTCACGTTGACCACCGAGCAGGCTGCGGCGGTGAAAGCGTCGCTTTCGCCGCACACCAGCCCGCGCAAGCCGCGGTTCACGGATGCGGACTGCGAAGCGGCCCAGAGCGGTGAGGTCGACGACGCGACGATCTTCGCGGACACGCGAACGTCGGGGCAGAAGACCGCGGACGCCGCCGTGTCGTTGATCGTCGCGGGCGGCGCATCCGAGTCGCCGGTCGGCGCGACGCCGCAGATCACCGCATACGTCAACGCGGCCGACCTCGCGGATGAGGACGCCGTGGGCCCCGCGTATCTCGATCATGTCGACGAGCCGGTACCGGCATCGACGGTGCGGCGGATGCGGTGCTTCGGGGAGGTGCGCATCGCGATCACCGGCGACCGGGAGCAGACCGACGCGCTCGGCCGACCCGTCCGCGATTTCACCGAGAACCAGAAGCGCCTGCTCGCCGCGCGCGACGGCGGCTGCGCCTGGACGGGCTGCACAGCCCCACCCGCGTGGACGGAAGCGCACCACGTCACCTGGTGGAGCCGCGGCGGCACGACCTCCGTCGAGAACGGGGTCTTGCTATGCAGCTTCCACCACCACGTGATCCACGGGAACCTCGACTGGCGCATCCAAATGCTCGCCACCGCCGACGGCCTCCGACCCCACCTGATCGCCCCGCCCCACATCGACCCGCGGCAGACACCACGACGGATGGGCAACCAACGCGCCACCATCGCCGGCGTGAGACGGCACGGGCCGCCGCGAGAGCGAGATCCCGACCCCGATCCGGAGCCGGGCCGGAACCTCTGGAGTCCTGGTGAAGGAGTCACGCCGTGACGATGGCGCCCTCGGATCTCGAGCGGAGAATCCAGCCACCTCATGGGGTGGTGCGACGCCAGCCGACAGTCGACGACGTGTAATAATGTGCGTATGGATGCAGATAAGCAGATGTGCGGGCGTGCGCCGGACAGCCAATATGTCGAGCTCGCGGTCGAGGTGTTCGCGATGCTCGCAGACGCGACACGGGTACGGCTGATCCTGGCCCTGCGCGATGGCGAGAAACCGGTGAACGATCTCGCCGAGACCGTCGGCAAGTCGTCCGCGGCCGTCTCGCAGCACCTCGCGAAACTGCGGCTGTCGCGCATGGTCACCACCCGACAGGACGGCACGCGCGTGTACTACCGGCTCGCCGACGAACACGCGAGCCGGCTCGTGAGCGACGCGATCTTCCAGGCCGAACACTCACTCGGCGGTACCCCACGGCACCACCACACCCAACCGTGACGGCGCACGCTCACGCGCACGACGCCCAGGGTCACCACGACCACCCGCACGACCACAGCGACCACGACCACGACCACGACAATCAGGGCCACCACGGCCACGGCGACCACTCGCATCCGACCGGTATCCGAGGTTTCCTGCATGGCTTGTTCGTGCCGCATTCGCACGATGCGTCGGACTCGATCGACGACGCCCTCGAGGCCAGTCGCGAGGGCATCCGAGCGCTGAAGGTGAGCCTGGTGATCCTGCTCACCACCACGGTCCTACAGCTCGTCGTGGTGGTGATCTCCGGATCCGTCGCGCTGTTCGCGGACACCATCCACAACTTCTCCGACGCCCTCACCGCCGTGCCGCTGTGGATCGCATTCCTGCTCGGCCGCCGAGCCGCGACCCGCCGCTACACGTACGGTCTGGGTCGTGCGGAGGACCTCGCCGGGCTCTTCATCGTTCTCGTCGTCGCTCTGTCGGCGATCGTGGCGGCCTGGCAGTCGATCCAGAGACTGCTCGACCCGCATCCGCTCGAGAACCTCTGGTGGGTCATGGCCGCCGGCGTCATCGGCTTCGCCGGTAACGAGGCCGTCGCGGTCTACCGCATCCGTGTCGGCCGCCGCATCGGTTCTGCCGCGCTGGTAGCCGACGGCATCCACGCTCGCACCGACGGCTTCACCTCGCTCGCCGTCGTCATCGGCGCGGTCGGCGTGATGCTGGGCTTCCCGCTGGCTGATCCGATCGTAGGTCTGCTCATCTCAGCGGCGATCATCGCCCTGCTGTGGGGAACCGTCCGTTCGATCGGCCGCCGTCTGATGGACGGGATCGAACCGGAATTGCTGGATCGCGCCGACCACGCCCTGCGGACGACGCCCGGCGTCCTCGATGTCCTTCATCTGCAGATGCGATGGGTGGGTCACCGGCTCCAAGGATCGGCGACGATCGCCGTTGTCGACGGCTCTCTCGCCTCCGCGACCGCCGTCGTCGACGACGCCGAGCATCGCCTCGAGCACGCCCTTCCCAACCTCGACGGTATCCACATCCGGCCGCGCGCCTCACACGCGTAGCCGCGGAGGCGTCATGCCAGCGCCGACACCGTTCGACGCACGACCTTGAGCTCACTGCCGTCGGCGAAGAGTTCGGGTGAGACCTGGCGGATGCGCTCCACGTCGTCGAAGACGGCGCGCAGATGCCGGCGTAGGGCATCGACCGCGGCGATGACGTCCTCGCGTTCGATCGCGTCGACGACGGCGGCGTGCTGATCGATGAGCGCGTGGATCGGTCGTGCGTCGACCAGGCTGAGGCGTCGTGCCCGATCGAGGTGCGCCTTCGCGGAATTGACCGCGTTCCATGCGCTGCCGTGGCCGGTCAGGTCGAGCAGACCACGGTGGAACTCCTCGTCGTGGCGGAAGAAGCGATCGACATCGGCTGCCGCGTCGGCCTCACGTTGATCATCGAGAATGTCGCGTAACGCGGCGAGCCGGTCCGGATCGATCTCGGCGTCCACGCCGATCTGAGCCACGGAGGCGCACTCGATCGCCTCGCGGATGAACTGCGCTTCGGCGACCCGCTCGGGATCGACGCGCGAGACGAAGCTGCCGCGTTGCGGGAAGATCTGCACGAGACCCTCTTCTCGCAGCAGGATCAGACTCTCGCGCACGGGAGTGCGCGAGATGCCCAGCTCGACCGACAGTTCGTTCTCGGAGAGCGGTGTGCCCGGTTTGAGATCGAGGGAGATGATGCGTCGGCGCAGCGCGTCGAGCGTCCGATCGCGAACGGACATCGCCCTGCCCGCGGCCTCGCCCGTAACTGCCATGTCAGGAGTCTAACGCTCGTTGACAAACTACCATGGCAGTGCTTGTATGGCAGTTGTCGCTCGCTGAGGATGGACCCTGACGAGCGATGGACCGCCTGAATCATCGCTTGCAAAGGAGCACCGGATGACCGGAAAGACCACGTCGTCGGCAACGACGACCGCGCCCGAACAGAAGGGGGCGCGCTCGACCAAGGACCTCGCCAAGGTCGCCGTCTCCGGCTGGCTGGGCACGGCGATGGAGTTCATGGACTTCCAGCTCTATTCGCTGGCCGCCGCCATCGTCTTCAACCGCATCTTCTTCCCCGAGTTCGACCCGGCCGTGGGCCTGATCGCCGCGATGGCGACCTACGGCGTCGGCTACGTCGCCCGTCTGCTCGGTGCGATCTACTTCGGCCGGATGGGCGACCGCATCGGTCGCAAGAAGGTGCTGTTCATCACCATCGCCCTGATGGGGATCTCGACCACGCTCATCGGCGTGCTGCCGACCTACCAGCAGGTCGGTCTGCTCGCCCCCATCCTGCTCGTGTTCCTCCGCCTCCTGCAGGGCTTCGGCGCCGGCGCCGAGATCGCCGGAGCGACCGTGATGCTCGCCGAGTACGCTCCCGTGAAGAAGCGTGGCCTCATCTCGTCGCTCGTGTCGCTCGGCACCAACTCCGGCACCCTCGGCGCCTCCGCCCTGTGGGCGATCCTGGTGGCCACCCTCTCGGACGACGACCTCATCACCTGGGGCTGGCGCGTGCCGTTCCTGGCCAGCTTCGTCCTCCTGATCCTGGCCGTGTGGATCCGCACCTCGCTCAAGGAGAGCCCGGTGTTCGAGCAGCGCGAGGACCTCGTCGACGGTGTGGCGCTCACCAAGAAGCAGCTCGCCGAGCAGGCTCTGATCGCCGGAACCGGCAGCATCGAGACCGCGCTCAAGCAGAAGAAGGGCAAGGCGTTCATCATCGCGCTCGGCCTGCGCTTCGGGCAGGCGGGCAATTCAGGGCTCATCCAGACGTTCTTGATCGGCTACCTCGCGACGACCTTGCTCGCGGACAAATCGATCGGCACCAGCGCGATCGTGATCGGCTCGCTCTTCGGTTTCGTGACGGTCCCCTTCGTCGGCATCCTGGGCGACCGCTTCGGCCGGCGCCCGCTCTACATCTTCTTCACCTCGCTCACGATCCTGTTCGCGATCCCCATGATGCTGATGGTGACGAGTGATGATCCGGTGCTCATGACGATCGGTATCGTCGTCGGACTCAACATCGGTGTTCTCGCTCTGTTCTCGCTCGAGTCGGTGACGATGGCCGAACTGTTCGGCGCCCGCACCCGCTTCACCCAGCTCGCACTGGCGAAGGAGGTCGGGGGCATCCTCACCACCGCGATCGGTCCCGTGCTCGCGGCGACGCTGACCGCCGTGACAGGCTCGTGGTGGCCGCTCGCCGCGATGGTCATCGGCTACTCGCTCGTCACTCTGGTCTCGGCGCTGCTCAGCCCCGAGGTGCGAGGACGCGACATGGTGAAGCTGGAGGACGCGGTATGAGAGCGGTCGTCGTTCACGGTGCGAACGATCTGCGCATCGACGAGCGACCGGATCCGGTCGCCGGCCCGGGCGAGGTCGTGATCGCCGTCGAGTGGGGCGGTATCTGCGGCTCCGATATCTCCTACTGGAGACACGGCGCCTCCGGCACCGCGAGCCTGATCGATCCCCTCGTGCTCGGTCACGAGTTCGCGGGTCGTATCGCCCAGCTCGGCGACGGAGTCGAAGGGTGGACTCCGGGCCAGGCCGTCACGGTTCATCCGTCCGAGCTCGTCGGCGACGGCGTTCTACCGGAACGGCTCGCCGGACGCACCAATCTCTATCCCGAGATCCGCTACTACGGATCGGCGGCGTTCCATCCGCACGCGGACGGAGGGTTCAGCCAGTACAAGAAGGTGCACGCCTCTCAGCTGCGCGCGCTGCCGGACGGCGTCGACACCCGGCACGGTGCACTCGCCGAGCCGTTGGCGGTGGCGATGCACGCGGTGTCGCGAGCCGGTGACGTCCGTGGTCGGGACGTACTGGTCAACGGCGCGGGGCCGATCGGCTCGCTCGTCATCGCCGCATTGCGTCACGCCGGCGCCGGCCGGATCATCGCAGCCGATCTGAGCGATGCATCGCTCGCGATCGCCGAGCGGATGGGCGCGGACGAGGTCCGCAACGTCGCCACCGGGGCCTCGCTCCCCGCCGACTCCGAGTTGGTGTTCGAAGCGTCCGGAGCACCCGCCGCCCTCGGAGCCGTGCTGCGGGCCACCGCTCGCGGCGGCACCCTGATGCAGGTCGGCAATCTGCCGGGTGCACCGGCGCCCGCCGCCCTCGGCGACCTGGTCACGCGCGAGATCACCTGGATCGGCAATTACCGCTTCATCGATGAGATCACGGATGCGATCCAGGCGATGAAGGATGGCCTCGACCTCACGCCCGTGATGACCCACAGCTTCGCTCTCGCGGAGGCGGAGGAAGCATTGCGCACGGCGACCGACCCGACGTCGGGCAGCAGCAAGGTCATGCTCCGGCTCTCGGACGCCCCGCAGGCCGCCGCATCCGGATCGACCAACACCAGCACGAAGGACACTCTGTGAAGATCACCGACGCCCGAGTCGTCGTCTCCTCCCCCGGCCGCAACTACGTGACTCTCGTGATCGAGACGGAGGACGGCGTGGTCGGCGTCGGCGACGCCACGCTCAACGGGCGCGAACTGTCCGTCGCCTCGTACCTCCGAGACCATCTCTGCCCACTGCTCATCGGTCGCGACGCACGCCGGATCGAGGACACCTGGCAGTACTTCTACAAGGGCGCCTACTGGCGTCGCGGACCCGTGACGATGACCGCGATCGCCGCGATCGACGTCGCCCTCTGGGACATCAAGGGCAAGGCCGCCGGCATGCCCGTCTACCAATTGCTCGGCGGGGCGGCCCGCGACGGCGTGATGGTCTACGGCCACGCCAGCGGGTCCACGCTCGACGCTCTCGACGAGGATTTCCAAGAGCACCTCGATCTCGGCTACAAGGCGATCCGCGCTCAGGCGGCGATCCCCGGACTCGACAAGACCTACGGCATCGCGCCGGCCGACGGAAAGCTCTACGAACCGGCCAGCGGCAATGTTCCGCAGGAGGACTCGTGGGAGACCACGGCCTACCTCGACTTCGCGCCGACGATGCTCGCGCACATCCGTGAGCAGTTCGGCTACGGCGTGCACGTGCTGCACGACGTGCACCATCGCCTCTCTCCCATCGAGGCGGGCCGGTTGGGCGCCGCCGTCGAGGCGTACCGTCCGTTCTGGCTCGAGGATCCGACCCCGGCGGAGGACCAGTCCGCGTTCCGGCTGATCCGCAGTCACACGACCTCACCGATCGCGGTCGGCGAGATCTTCAACTCGATCTGGGACTGCCAGCAGCTGATCACGGAGCGGCTGATCGACTACATCCGCACCTCCGTCTCGCATGCCGGCGGCATCACACACCTGCGCCGCATCTTCGCCCTGGCCGACCTCTACGGCGTACGCTCCGGCTCGCACGGCGCGGGCGACCTCTCACCCATTGCGATGTCGGCAGCGTTGCACGTGGACCTCTCGATCCCGAACTTCGGGATCCAGGAGTACATGGGCCACCGCGATCCGGTGAACGAGGTGTTCCGCTCCAGCTACAGCTTCGACGACGGCTACATGCATCCCGGCGACGCGCCGGGGCTCGGCATCGTCTTCGACGAGGAGGCCGCGGCGCGGTTCCCCTACGACCCGAAGTACCTGCCGATCAATCGCCGGCTCGACGGATCGGTGCACGACTGGTGAGCGCCGCGACTCCCGCAGGGCCGTCCGCTGCGTTCGACCTCATCGCGATCGGTGAAGTCCTCGTCGAAGTCGCCACCGACAGTGCTTTCGCGCACGGCGTTCCCGCGGTGCTGGGCATCTCGGGTGACGCACTGAACGTCGCTGCGTCCGCCGCCGCGGCGGGTGCGCGCGTCGGCCTGCTGGCGGTGCTCACGGATGACGAACTCGGTCACGCGATCGCCGCGCGCATCCGCGAACTCGGGGTGTCGACCGAGCTGCTACGCTTTCGGCGCGGCCAGCAAGGGGTGTACCTCGTGCACAGCGACCCCGGCGGCGAGCGCCAATTCTCCTACGCGCGTTCCGGCAGCGTCGGATCGACCCTGTCGGTCGACGACGTGGACGACGCCGTGCTGCGCAGCGCCGGTGCCGTGGTGGCGAGCGGGATCGCCTGCGCGATCTCCACCTCCTCGCGTGAACTCGTGCTGCACGCCGCTCGGACATCCACCCGCTTCGTCTACGACCCGAACTACCGCCCGCGCTTGACCAGCGCCGCGGATGCCGCGGCCGATCTGAGAAGCATCGCCGCGTCGGCCGCGATCGTGACACCCTCCTACCCGGGAGAGACCTCCGCGTTGCTCGGCTGTTCCTCGCCTCTCGAGGCCGCCGAAGCGCTCCTCGCGCTCGGCACCGCGACGGTCGCCGTGACCTGCGGATCGAGCGGTGTGCAACTCGCCAGCGGTGTCCAACGCGTCTGGATCGACTCCGTGCCGGCTCCCGTGGTGATCGATCAGACCGGGGCGGGCGACGCCTACGTCGGCACGCTCACCGCTCGACTCGTTCTCGGCGACGCTCTCGCCGAGGCCGCGACACTCGCCGCGGCCGCCGCCTCCCTCGTCGTCGGTGGCAGAGGTGGCACCGGGCTGATCCCGACGCTGGACCAGACCCGGGCGCACGCAGGGGCTCGAGCGTGACCCGGCTCACGCGCGCGGCCCTCGCGGACGCCGGCCGCGCGCCCGCACTCGACGGCATACGACCGGGCATCGTGCACCTCGGCATCGGAGCTTTCGCCCGGGCGCACACGGCGGTGTTCACGGAGGATGCGATGCTCGCCACAGGAGAGCGAGAGTGGGGCATCACCGCCGTCACCCAACGCTCGGACACCGTCGCGCGACAGCTCGCGCCGCAGGACGGCCTCTTCGCCGTTGCGGAGCGCGGGGCCGGGGCGAGGCCGGCACGCATCGTCTCATCCGTCACCGAGGTGCTCGCCGGTCGCCGGTCACCATCGACGGTCGTCGACCGGATCGCGTCCGCCGCGCTGGTCACGCTGACCGTGACGGAGAAGGGCTACCGTATCGATCCGGCGACCGGTGGACTCGATCGGCGCGACGTCGACGTACGAGCCGACCTCGCCGGCTCGGACCCGGTGACTCCCATCGGTCAGATCGTTCGGGGGCTGCAGCAGCGGATGCGCGCGGACGCGGGCCCGATCGCGATCGTCTCGTGCGACAACCTGCCGACCAACGGCGCTCTGACGCGTCGGCTCGTTCACGATTTCGTCCAGTCCCTGCCCTCTGCCGAAGGTGCCGCGTTGCAGGACTGGATCGAGACCGGCGCGATGTTCCCGAGCACGATGGTCGATCGGATGGTACCGGCGAGCACGGAGGACGATCTCGCGGCGATCCAGGAGGAGATCGGCTTCCGCGACGAAGGCGGAGTGGTGGCCGAGCCCTTCCGTCAGTGGGTCATCGAGGACTTCGCCGGTCGGCGACCCTCGTGGGAATCGGCGGGCGCGCAGTTCGCCGCAAACGTCGAGCCGTGGGAATCGGCCAAGCTGCGACTGCTGAACGCGAGCCACTCCCTGCTGGCCTACCTCGGTCTCGCCGCGGGGTACCGCACCATCGCCGACAGCGTCGCGGACCCTGCCTTCCACCTCGCTGCCGCTCGGATGATGGCGGACGATGCCCTGCCCACGATCCGCGTTCCCGACGAGCTCGATGCCCAGGAGTACACCGCATCCGTTCTGCGGCGCTTCGCGAATCCGGCGCTCGGCCACACCAACGCGAAGGTCGGGGCCGACGGCTCGCAGAAGCTCGGACTCCGCCTGCTCTCCACGGTCCAGGCCGCCCTCGTCGCCGGGCGACAGCCGCGCTGGGCCGCGCTCGGAGTCGCTGCCTGGCTGCACCGCGTCGCGAACGCCGAGACCGTGGACGACCCCCTGGCCGGCGAACTGCGGGCGCTCGTCCCCGTCGATCGCTCGGCGCGATCGGTCGTCCCGGCACTGCTGCGCTTCTCGAAAGTCTTCCCGCCCGAGCTCGCGGCCGACCCCCGTTTCACCGAACTACTCGTCCCCTGGTACGACGCTCTCGAACGCCACGGCGTCGACGGCCTCAGAAAAGAGATCTCCGCATGACCACCGTCACCGAGGTGATGCACCTCTCCCCCGTCATCCCCGTCGTCACGATCCTCGACCCGGAGGACGCCGTCCCTGTCGCCCGAGCCCTGGTCGCGGGGGGCATCGGCCTGATCGAGCTGACGCTCCGAACCGAGACCGCCTTGGAGTCGATGGCACTGATCAGTGCAGACGTGCCGGAGATCCTGCTCGGCGCGGGTACGGTACTGACGCCGGGTCAGGCCGATGCGGCGGTCGAAGCGGGGGCGCAGTTCCTGGTCAGCCCCGGGGTGACCGTTGCCTTACACCGTTACTTCCGCGCCTTGGATGTGCCGGTGCTGCCGGGCGTCTCGACCGTGGGCGAAGTGATGACGGCGCTGGACGAAGGCGCGACGGAGTTGAAGTTCTTCCCGGCCGGACCAGCCGGCGGCCCGGCCTACCTCGCAGCGATCGGCGCTCCCATTCCGCAGGTAACCTTCTGCCCGACCGGCGGGGTCTCCGTCGGCAACGCCCGCGACTACCTCGCACTGCCCAACGTGGCCTGCGTCGGCGGCAGCTGGCTCACGCCGCAAGCCGCGATCGATGCGGGCGATTGGGCGGGGATCACGCGACTCTCGTCCGCTGCAGTGGCGCTCGGAGCCCCTGCGATCTTCTGATGTGACGGCTCTGCGATGGCTGGTGTTCGCCCGCGCGCCCCAACCCTGCCAGGCTTGAGTCATGCCATCGCAGAGCGCGCTGTCGGCGCGCTCCGGACGACGGACGCGCCGATTCCGACGACTGGCCCGCACGGGTTTCGCCGTGAACGGGCTCATCCACGTGCTCATCGGTGCCACGGCCATCGGTCTCGCGTTCGGTGACGACTCTGTCGACGAGGTGGATCCATCCGGAGCCATCGCCCGGCTCGCCTCGACCCCGTTGGGACTCACGGTCGCCTGGGCGGCGTTCTCCGGCCTCGTCGCGCTGGGACTGTGGCAGCTGACGCGCTTCGTCGGCGGAACCGTGGCGGATGAGCCGATCACCTGGGGCCGGCGCATCTCCGAGGCCGGCAAGGGGCTCGCGTCCCTGGCGCTCGGCGGTACGACGCTGGTCTTCGCCCTGGGTGGTTCGACGAGCTCGTCCACAACGATCAGGAGGATCAACACGGAGTTGATCTCGAGCCCGCTCGGATCCTGGATCCTCGTCGCCGTCGGCCTCACGGTGCTCGGCAGTGGAATCGGCTTCGTGGTCATCGGCATCCGTCGCGGCTTCCGGAAGCTCGTGCGCATCCCGCTCGGTCGCCGCGGCGCCGCTGTGCTGTCGCTGGGCGCGGCCGGCTACCTCGCGAAGGGGGTCGCTCTGGGGATCGTGGGCGCCATCTTCGTGGTCGCCGCGGCGACCGGCGACGCACGACAGGCCTCGGGTCTGGACGGCGCTCTGCGGTTCCTCGCCGTGCCGCCCTACGGTACCGCCGCCCTCGTCATCATCGGCATCGGGTTGATCGGGTACGGCGTCTTCCTCGTCGCCCGGGCGAAACTGGCGCGGCTCTGACCGGATCCGTCGAGTCAGCGCCGCGACGGGCCGGCTCTGGACCCGCGACGACGCAGCCGCTCCGCGACCTGTGCCGGCGTCAGCCCCACATCGGGCCCGATCCCGTGCGACGCCGACACTCCCGGGGCTACGAAGACCTGCTCGAGCCCGGCGACCGAGCAGGAGACGCCGATGAGGCGTTCCACGGCGTGCGCGAGCGTGCCATCCGCCGCACGCGAATCGCTGAAGGCCTCACTCGGAATGGCCAGCTCCTGAAGCGGTTCCAGCGCCGCGCTGCGAGCCCAGAACATCGAACCGGCGGCGAAGGCCAGCCGATGGTCATCCGGTAGCGCCGGCCACCCCGCGCCCCAGGTGACGACCTCCGCGATGGCCCGATTCGGCCCCCACCGTGCGGTGGGTCCGAGTCCCGCGTACAGAGCCGGACTGATCATCCCGACCCGCTCGGTCTCGGCGAACGCTGCGAGGATCGCGTTGACACCCTCCGTCGACGGCAGCAGGCAGTCGAGCAGGTACGCGAGCCAATCGCCCAAGTCGGAACGGTGGGGCGAGCGCTTGGTGTGCAGGTGCAGAACGACGTCGTGATCGCGATGTTCCGCGGCGAAGCCGAAGATCTTCGGAGCGATGTCGCGCCCTCTGTTCGGAACCACGCGGACGGTCGCCTCGGGGAGCATCCGGCGGATCGCCTCGGCCTTGCGCTCGTCGTCCGTCGAGACGTAGAGGCGGAACGGATGATCGATCACCGTCAGACGATCGGCGATCTGCTCCGCCACGTCGAGGTAGAAGACGTGCAGGAAGACTCCGATACTGCGCGGGAGCCTCACGGACGCGTGCGGGGCGAGCGTCACACTGCCGTGCGATACACCCGAGGAATCGTTCGAGCGACGCGGCCGCGGTGGCGGGCTTCCGGCGGCCGCCCATCGCGGCGGCCTCGTCGCGTCGTACTGCCGCAATCGCGCCACGAGACCCGCTGAGGCCTCCAACTCCCTGACCAGCGGCCACGGCGCAGCATCCGGGTCGCGCAGCAGGTGCACATCGGCCGGCTCCGCCATCGACGCGAGCAGCTGCGCAGCGGCGAGCCAGGCGCGGTCGCCGGAGACGAGAGCGTGCGCGGCCTGCGGATCCGCCACGGTCCCGTCGGGCAGGTCGAGGAGCGGATGCGGTCCGCTCTGAGGGACGGCGATCGATACGAGGCGTCGCCGACTCGAGCCGGCGACGGCGGCGAAGGCCCTCGGTGCGAGGGTCCTCGCTTTCCGGATCGCTCCGCTCCAAACCGCGCCCGGGGCAGCATGGAGGGCGTGGTACGCCTGGCTCTCCATCAGATCGAGCACGGCGAGGCGAGCACGAGCGATACTCCGCCACGAGCGCACCCGCCGATCGACCGCCGGGGCGGCCGCGACCGCGATGCGTTCGAGGTCGTCGACGTAGCCGTCGAGCGAGCGGTAGGCGCGGACGAACGACGCCCTCGCCGTGCGCGAGTCCGGCGAGTCCGAACGGGCGACCTCCACGGCGCTATCGGCCAGTGCCTCCGTGTCGCCCACGAATTCTCCGGTGCGGGCGACGATGTCGTCCAGATCACGGAGGCCGATATCGGCGGCCAAGCCGACGAACGGCGTGCCGACGGCTGCCGCATCCATGACCGTGGTCGGCCCCGGGTCCTGACGAGACGTCAGCACGTACACCCGCGCGATCGTGTACCAGTCCGAGGCGTCGGGCCGGAACCCGGGCAGCAGCAGGCGGAGGCCGTCGGCCAGTGCCTGGTCCGCGGCCGAGCGCGCCCACGAACCCAGCTCCCCCAGCCAGACGAAGACGGCGGCGGGTTCCCGCTCCGCGATCATCCGAGCCGTTTCGAGGAAGAGGTCGAAGCCCTTGCGACGATCCGCGTAGCCCGCGCCGAGGAACACCGGTGAGCCGGCGCCGAACTGCTCGTCGAGCAGACGGCGCACCGCGCGCTGATTGCGCCGGGAGACGATCGGAGCGCGCAGACCGGGGAGGATCGTCTCGAGTCGGCTCTCCGGCGCGAGAAGGCGGCCGAGTTCGCTCTGCATCCGCGGCATGGAGACGATCACCGAATGAGCGCGGCTGATCGGTGCGAGGAGATCCTGAGTGACGAGATACTCGGGCATCTCCTGAACCAGCACGACCGAACGCCAGGCGACGTCCAGCTGATCGGCCACGAGAGCTCCCCACGCCGTGTTCGCCAGCACCGGCGCCTCCGCGGGCAGAGCCTTGCCCAGTGCAGGGAGGTTCCAGCCCTCGTCGGCGATCAGGGTCGGGCCCAGATCGGCGAACCGCGCGAAGAGGGGGCCGGCCTGTTTCAGGACGAAGACAGGTGACCAGCCGCGCGATCGCAGCCGGGCCGCGATCTCGAGAAGCAGGAAGGGAGCTCCGGCCGCGCGGGCGTCGTTCCCGATCAGGAGGATCGGATTGAGCCGCCCGTGCAGAGCGGCTCGCATCGCGAGGAACGTCTGGTTCTCATCCACAGCGACGGCCTTCGGGGCATGGCCTCGTGCGCGACCCTGTGTGACGTAGTGCGTGAAAGGACGATCGGCCTCGAGAGCGAGGTGCGTCCGCCGATAGAACTCCGGATCGAAGCCCGGGCCGGGAGAACGCCCTTCCCGCTCTCCGTGCAGCACGAAATGCGCCCAGCCCTCACCGGTCTCGGAGGCGATATCGGGGTAGCTCGCGAGGTACCAAGCCAGGTCGAACAGCTCGTCGGGTCGGGTCGGATCCAACGACTCCTCCACCGGGTTGTTGCGAGCTCTCGACCCCACCGACCACTCCGTTTCTGCACCGCGACGGAGGTGCCCCTCCACTATCCTGAAGAAGTGTATGTCCCTGGTTATTCACGCGTCCCCTCGCGGATGGCGTGTTTCGGGACGAGCGGCACGTGCGTGCAGACGGCGTTCGATCTGAGCTATCAGGCGCAGGGGATCAGCAGATTCGCGGCCTATGTGGCCGACGATGATCCGCGCGGGCAGCACACGGACGGCACACCGATCCTCCGCCTCGACGAGATCGCGACGTGGGACGACATCGCCGTCTTCGTGCCGATCCACGATCCGACCGGTCGACGCTCCGTCTTCAGCCGCATCGCCGAGGCCGGACTGCCGATCCTGGGTGCCGAGGGCTCGCCCCAGCTCTCCCATCCGAGCGCGACCTTCGGCGAGGGGGTGATCGTCTCGTCGACCACACGGATCGGCTACGCGGCCCAGCTCGGTCGAGGCACGATCGCGTACTCGGATCTCGTCGCGCACGACGTCACGGTGGGCGAGTTCTCCACACTCGCGGCGCACAGCATCGTCCTCGGCCACGTCGAGATCGGTCAGGACGTCTTCGTCGGCGCTGGTGCCATCATCAAGAACGGCACGACCGCGCGCCCGATCAGGATCGGTGACGGTGCCGTGGTCGGCGTCGGCGCGGTCGTCGATCGGGACCTCGCAGCGGGCGAGGTCGTGGTGAGTCCGCGCGCGGTCAACATCCGCGAATGGGAGTCGCTGCGCTCCGCGGCGAAACGGCTCCGCGCCGAGTCGTCGTGATCAGCACGCTCGGGCAACCGGTCCCTCCCGACCGGTCGATCTTCGACGAGCTCGTCGACGGCGTCTGGGAACGCGCGCGCTGGTCGAACGGCGGACCACTGGCCTCTGCGCTCGAACGCCGACTCGAGCAGGTCACCGGCTGGGAGCACATCGCCGTTACCGCATCCGGCACCTCTGCCCTCACTGCGGCACTGCTCGCACTCGACCTCCCCCGCGGTGGTGAGGTGATCACCACTCCCCTGACCTTCCGCGCGACGACTCTCGCCATCGAGAGCGCCGGTCTCGTCCCGGTGTTCGCCGACGTCGACCGCAGCACCCTCAACCTCGACCCCGCCGCGGTCGAAAAGGCGATCGGCGACCGCACCGTCGCCATCCTGCCGGTGCATCTGTTCGGCGTGGCCGTCGAACCGGCTCTCGACGTGCTGGCGGCGTCTCATTCGCTGCCCGTGGTCTATGACGCCGCCCACGCCTACGGGCTTCCGGACGTGATCGGTCGGGGCGTGCTGACCGCGTACTCGCTGCACGCGACGAAACTCCTGCACACGGGCGAGGGCGGATTCGTCGCCACCGAGAGCGCACTCCTCGATGATCGCGTGCGCCACGCCGTGAACTTCGGGATCGACGGCGGTAGCGACACGCACGCGGGGATCAACGGCAAACTCCCGGAGATCGCGGCCGCCCTCGGTCTGGCCACACTGCCGCGGATCGGCGCCGAGGTGGCGGCGCGGGAGGCGATTCGTGCGGCGTACGCGAGCGCGATCGCATCCAGCGGTCGGATGCGCCCGCACGCTCCCGGCCACGAGCGCGCGCTCGTGATGGAGGTGGTGCGCTGCGACCCTCGCGATCAACAGCGCATCATCCGCGAGCTGGCCGATCGGGACGTGATCGCGCGCACCTTCCCGGCGTTGTGCGCCGACGGTCAACGGTACGCGGGATCCAGGGTCGTCGGCGGAGACGCCCGTGAGGTCGCCGAGCTGGCCCGCACGGCGATCGCTCTGCCGATCCACGGACGAATGCCGCGGATTCACATCGACGCCGTTGCGGAGGTGTTGTCGACATGACGGCTGAATCACCACCCGCAGCACGGGAGTTCGACCATGTCATCCTGACGCGCTTCAACGTGCGATTCGGCGAGTACGCGCCACCGAACGAAGACGACTGGCTCTTTTACCGGTGGGCCTTCTTCCGTGACGCGCTCGCCGCATCCGCCGCGTCGCAGACCGTCCGCGACTTCCAGTGGCTCGTCTTCTTCGATATCGACACCCCGGCATGGTTGCGGGATGAGATCGACGAGCTCAGCCCCGGGCTCTTCGCCCCCCGCTTCGTCGCCGTCTGGTCGAACGAGGTGGCGCAGCAGGCCGTAGCCGAGGTCGCCGTTTCGCCGTACCTGATCACGACGAGGATCGACAGTGACGACGCCATCGCGACCCGCTTCGTGGCCGATGTGCAGTCTCGTTTCGAGCGGCAGACATCGCTCTACATCAACTTCTTGTGCGGGGTCCAGGTCGAGCGCACCGGCGAGCTCTACCGCTACGACGAGCCGTCGAACCCGTTCCTCTCCTACATCGAGAAGCGTGATGGCGAGCAGCCGCGTACGGTGTTCCGCAGTCTCCGTCACGGAGAGAGCGCCTGGTTCGCCGACGTCTTGAACATCGTCGGCCCACCACGATGGATGCAGGTGATCCACGGCACCAACGTGGCGAACGGGGTCCGTGGACTCCGCGTGCGCCCCGAGATCTTCGGCGCGGAGTTCGAGCTCGATCTGCCCTTCGACCGCACGGTGTCGACGAGCCGGTATCGACGCGAGCGTGTGCGCAGCGCATTCGATCTGGCGCGGCTCTGGGTCTTGCACCCCTACTACTTCCGCGAATACCTGCACGCCCGCCGCCTCCGCCTCGCCGGAACCCAGCTGATCCCGAGGACCGAGGTGCTCGCGAAAGTACGCCGACGGCCTGCGTGGTTACGCCTGATGGTGGGCCCCCTGCGACGCTCGGTGCACGCGGCCGACGACGCCTGGCGCCGACGGCGCAACCGCCGGCGTTCCACCCGCGCCGACTGACCGGAGCGGCCGCGTGCAGCCTGCTCCACAGCCGGGCGAAAAGGTGACCAGGTCGCCGCCGGGGCCGGGGACTCTCGTCGACCGGCTGGTCACGACAGCCGTGCCAGCCACGCCATCAGCTCCGTAAGGGCGGCCATCGCGACGCCGCCGTGCCCTTCATCCGGATACACCTGCGACTCGACGATGCCGCCGGCCCCCTCTTGTCGCGCGACGTAGGCCGCGGTGATCTCCGGGCGCACCAGCACATCCTTCGCACCCTGCGCCACGAACAACGGCATCGGAAGCGGCGCGACCGTCGGGGAGTTCTCGGCGAGCAACTCTCCCCATCCGGGGGCGGAGGCTGGATCCTGCGAGACGAAAGCACCGATGAGCGGCTTCGCGATCTCGTGCAGCTGCTCATTCTGACCGAGCAGGCACAGCTTCGCCATGGCGGGGGCGGCCTCGGCGCCGGCATCCGTGAGAATGCTCGACAGCGGGTCCGGCGGCAGGCGGGACGCGTAAGCCAGCGCATAGGCGGTGAAGGCGTACGCACCGATCGAGACGCCGGAGATGTCGTTGATGTCGGCGTTCAGCAGTTCGCCGAGATCGGTCGCCGGCGCCGCCACCGCAACTCCCGCAATCGTGAGGTCGGGCGCGTACTCGGCCGCCTCCTGGGCTGCGAAGAGCGCGGCGTGACCGCCTTGCGAGTGTCCCCAGAGCACCACCCGGCTGCTGGCGCCGAGGTCCATGAGCCGCGCGGATCTCACGATATCGAGCACGTTCGCCGCCTCGGTCGCACCGATGAGGTACGACGGCGGCCCGGCGATGCCCATGTCGGAGTAGTCGGTCGCGACGACGATGTTGCCAGCGGCCAGTAGATCCGTGAGCCCCTCGATGAACACGAACGGGGCTATCCCGCTGGATGGCGCACAGCGCGGAGCGGATCCGGTCGTCGGATGCGCCCAGGACACCACCGTTCGTCCCTCGGCGGGAGCGGGAACCGAGACCGCTGGCGCGATCACCGTTCCCGAGACCAGGATGTCGGCGCCGGAGTAGTCGGTCGAGTGGTAGACGATCCGCCACGCGGACGAGCCATCCGGCGGTCCGACCACCGGCTCCTTCCGCACGATCGTTCCGGGCACCTCCGGCGCCGGCGACACGGTGGGGGCGGCGTAGAACGGAGCGACGGATGCCTCGGCGACCGCCCCCTCGCCGACTCGGAATGCGAAATCGGCCAGCCGCCGCGCATCCGGCACGAGAAGGAACAGTGCCGCGACCAGGACGACGACGGTCAGCCCAGCCCAACGGAAGGCTCGCCGGCGCCGCGCACGTTGGGCAGCGCGGTCGAGCGGATCCTTCGGCATCGTCGCCTCCCCGGCGCGAGGGTCGCCGTGGCGGGTTCACGATCGAAGGCCTCGCGTCGAACCCCACTCTCCTGCACTCCCCGCTGTTCCGCTACAGCCCGAGTCGCTTCGACGTCGGCGCCGAAGCTCACGGTCGTGCGTCGGCGACGTCTCTCGCCTTGAGCACCCGAGCCGGGTTGACGGGCTTCATTCCGAGCACGATCTTGCCCCGCGAGTGCAGCCGCTCCAGGTCGTCGAACGCGTCATTGACGTAGTCGAGCGGGTAGAAGCCCGACACCAGGACGCGGAGTTTCTGCTCGGCCACGAGACTGAGCAGTCGGGCGAGGATCTCGGTGTCTTCGATAGCCGTCGCGGTGGAGGGCCAGACCGCGCGCAGCTCGATCTCCTTACGATCGTCGCTGGAGTGGAAACGGCCGTCCTCGATACCCAGGTCCGCGGCCAGCTCGGGATTGTTCCCTCCGAAGTTGTCGAGGAAGACCGTCACGCCCCCGGGAGCCGCCGCCTCGATGCGCTCCCGGATCCCGTCGCCGTACACGACGGGCTGCACACCGATCTGGCGCAGGTAGTCGAAGTTGCGCTCGCCGCAGGTGCCGAGCACCTTCGCGCCGCGCATCCTCGCCAGCTGCACCTCCATGTTGCCGACGCCGCCGGCCGCCGCCGCGACCACGACCGTGTCACCCGGACCGACATGCGTCTGCTCCAGAGCCCGGTAGGCGGTCACTCCAGCGAGGAAGAGCGCACCGCCGACCTCCCAACTGACGGGTCGCGGTTTCGGCAGCAGGTTCTCCCTCGGCACGCAGACGTGCGTCGCGTGCGAGCCCGTGAGGGCATGACCGACGACGTCGGAATTCATCCGCAGATCGGTGACGCCCGCGCCGAGACCCACGACGATCCCGGCGAGGTCCGTGCCCTGCCGTTGCGGGAAGGCGGCGGAGTGCTCGGAGTCGAACAGGCCGGCTCGGATGAGCGCTTCCATGTGGTTGAGTCCGGCCGAGAGCACCTCGACCAATACCTCACCCGGTCCCGGCTCGGGACGAGCGATCTCGACGATCTCCAGAACCTCCGGACCCCCGAATCGGCGGAACTCGACGGCGCGGGCGGTGGCGGGATCGTTGCGGCTCATGCCTCATCCTCGCGCCGCCTCCACCGTGCGGACCGCCCCGAAGTGGGGCGTGCAACCGACGAAACATCCGATCTCCACCCGAACAATGTTCGCCCGCCCGTGCTCGTCCGCCGGTGCTGGCGGGAGTCGGCGCAGAATGGGCGAAGCCGTTTCGTGACGAATCAAGGGGGTCGGGCGTGTACGACGTGATCATCGGTGGAGGCGGTCCCACAGGCGTGATGCTCGCGGCCGAGCTGCGGCTGCACGGTGTCGGAGTGCTGGTCCTCGAGAAGGACCAGGAGCCGAGCCCGGCGGTCCGCTCGCTCGGGCTGCATCCGCGCAGCATCGAGATCCTCGATCAGCGCGGTCTTCTCGAGGGGTTCCTCGCCGCGGGTCGCCGGTACCCCGCAGCGATCGGGTCCTTCGCCGGCATCGCCGCTGCGCATCCCGTCGACCTGGACACCTCGCACGGCTACGTCCTCGGAATTCCCCAGCCCGTCACCGATCGCCTGCTGACGGAACGCGCCGTCGAGCTCGGTGCCGAGATCCGTCGAGGCTCCGACGTGGTCGAGCTCGAGCAGGACGACGCCGGCGTCACGATCGGGCTCGCCGACGGCGGCTCCCTCCGTTCGAGGTTCGCCGTCGGCTGCGATGGGGGGCGCAGTCGGATACGCGCACTGCTCGGGATCGGCTTCCCCGGAGAGGCCGCGACGACCGAGTGGATCCTGGGCGAGGTCGAGGCGACCGCTGATCCGGACGAGATCGCTCGGGTCTCCGAACGAGTGCGCTCGACGCAACGCGGCTTCGGCATCGGGCCGACCGGCGACGGTCTCTTCCGGGCAGTCGTTCCCGCAGCCGGCGTCGCGGAGGACCGGTCGGTTCCGCCCACGCTTGATGAGTTCCGGGCTCAGCTGCGGGCATTCACCGGCACCGACTTCGGGGTGCACTCCCCTCGCTCGCTCGCACGCTTCGGCGACGCGACCCGGCTGGCCGAGACGTATCGGGTTCAGCGCGTGCTGCTCGCCGGCGACGCCGCGCACGTGCACCCGCCGCTGGGTGGTCAGGGCTTGAACCTCGGGATCCACGACGCGTTCAACCTCGGCTGGAAGCTCTCAGCCGCCGTCGCCGGATGGGCCCCGCCGGAACTGCTGGACAGCTACGAGACCGAGCGGCGGCCGGTCGCCGAGCGGGTGCTCGACTTCACACGGGCGCAGAGCGAGCTACTCTCGACCGAGCCCGGACCGCTCGCGGTACGGCGACTGATCGCAGACCTGATGGAGCTCGACGACGTGGCCCGGTCCCTCGCCGAACGCATCTCCGGCCTCGACATCCGTTACGGTTTCGGCGACGGACCCGAACTGCTGGGGAGGCGCTTGCGCGACGTCGCCCTGTCTCACGGTCATCTCTTCGACCGGATGCACACGGGTCGGGGCGTCCTTCTCGATCGAACCGCCACTCTTTCCGTATCCGGCTGGGCCGATCGGGTGGACTGCATCGCCGACGAGGGCGCCGAGCTCGACGCTCCCGCTGTGTTGCTGCGACCGGATGGGCACGTCGCGTGGATCGGCGACGATGAGACCGATCTCCGGGTGCAGCTGCGCCGCTGGTTCGGCGCACCGACGGAGGCCTGAGCCCGCGATCCGGCCGCGCGAAGGATCCGGACCTGCGAACAATCAGGCGGGTGAGAAGAACGCTTCGATCGCGCGCTCGAGGGCCACGAGGTCGTCGACGTGAGCGAGTTCGCGCGCCGAGTGCATCGACAGCAGCGGAACACCCACGTCGACCGTCGGGATGCCCAGCCGGGTTGCGGTGAGCGGACCGATGGTCGAACCGCAGGGCACCGTGTTGTTCGAGACGAACTCCTGGTATTCCACGCCGGCCTGCCTGCACGTGCGCGCCCAGAGCGCAGCACCGTGCGCATCCGTCGCGTAGCGCTGCGATGCGTTGATCTTGAGCAGTGGGCCGCGTCCGGCGACGGGCTGGTTCGCCGGATCGTGCTTCTCGGGGTAGTTCGGATGAACGGAGTGGCCGGCATCGGCGGAGAGGCACCAGGACAGCGAGCGTGCGCGGGCCCGCTCGTCGATTCCGGCGCCGAGCGCCGTCGCGATGCGCCCCAGGACGTCATCGAGGAACGGTCCGCTGGCGCCGGAGCGGGAAGCGGAGCCGAGCTCTTCGTGGTCGAAGGCGGCGAGCATGCTGATGTGGCCGGGTTCGGCCTCTCCCGCCCGGCTCGCGGCGATGAGAGCGACGAGACCGGCGTGCACCGAGCTCAGATCGTCCATCCGACCCGCGGCGAAGAGGGCCTCATCGAGACCGAATCGTGCCGGCGGCTGGGTGTCGACGGTCACCAGGTCGTACCCGGCGATGTCGGCGGCATCGTCGAGCCCGGCGCGATCGGCGAGCACGCCGAGCAGATCCGCCTCCGACGCGACCCCGACTCCCCAGACCGGTGCGGTGTGGCGCTGCCGATCGAGGGTGAGGCCGTCGTTCGCCTCTCGGTCGAGGTGGATCGCGAGCTGCGGGATGCGTAGATAGGGCCCCGTCCGCACCAGCACTTCCACGCCCTCGATGCTCACGAGCCGCCCCGCGAGTTCGAGCTCGCGATCGAGCCACGAATTCAGCAGCGGGCCGCCGTAGATCTCCACGCCGGCCTGCAGCCAGCCGTTCGAACCGGTCGTCGGCCGAGGCTTGAGTTTGAAGCCGGGTGAGTCGGTGTGCGCGCCGAGGATGCGGAACGGGGTGAGGGCATGGGCGCTCGAGGGCACATGCCACGCGATGACGGCTCCGTCGCGCACGACGTAGTACCGCCCGGGCACCGACGTCCATCCCTCGGCCTCGTCGAGCTGCTCGAAGCCCGCGTCGTCCAATCGCCGCGCCGTCTCGGCAGCCGCATGGAACGAGGAGGGCGAAGCACGCAAGAAGTCGGCGAAGTCGGAGATGTACTCTGCGGTGTCGGTCACCTCTCCATTCAAACACCACGTCGCGAGGCGCCCGCCGTGCGCCCGTCGGAGCCGCGACAGACCGGGCCGCGGTTGTCGTCCCCGGAAGCCGGTGGGAGCATGAACCGGATGAACGACTATCTGCAGGCCTATGACGATCAGCTCCGAGGCGAGGCGGAGACGCCGAGCGCCATCCGTGTCTCTCGACTCGGTCCGTTGCGTCTTGTCACGTTCGCCGGCGGCCGCGGCTTCATCAGCTATCGAGATCTCGGTACTTCGGACGCCGACGACGTGACGGCTCTGGTGTCGGCGGCGATCGCGCGATTCCGGTCGGATCCCGAGATCTCGCGCGTCGAGTGGAAGACGCGCGGTCACGACCGGGCACCGGGACTCCACGAGGCGCTGCTCGCCCACGGCTTCGAACCGGACGAGACCGAATCGATCATGATCGGTCCGTTGACGGCGCTCGCGACCGACGTGCCGACTCCCCCAGGCGTCCGGCTCCGTCAGGTGCAGACGGAGCCGGAGATCCGGGCGATGAGCGCAATGGTCGACGAGGCGTTCGGTGAGGACGTCGACGTCTCGATCGCGGATGCCCTGGTCGCGCGACGGGCACGAGGTGACGGGATGCAGCTGTGGGTTGCCGAGAGCGATGGGCGGATGGTGTGCGGCGGTCGACTCGAGCCGGTCCCCGGCACTGATTTCGCGGGCATCTGGGGTGGAGCCACGCTTCCGGCCTATCGCGGCCGCGGGATCTATCGCGCTCTGACGGCCGCGCGGGCGCACGCTGCGCTCGACCTGGGCAAGAGCCTCGTGCACAGCGACTCGACCGAGTACTCGCGTCCGATCCTCGAGCGGTGCGGACTCGTCACCGTCTCGACCACAACGCCGTACGAGTGGCGGAGGGCGTAGCCCGCGGCCCTGCGTCCGTGTCAGGGTGAAGCATGACGACCACGAACAAGGCCCCTGCGTCCCCTGCCCGTTCGATCGCCCGTGTACTGCTCGGCGCGGCCCTCGTCTTCGCGGGTACGAGCCATCTCACGTTCGCGCGCCAGGATTTCCGCGCGCAAGTGCCCGACTTCGTGCCTCTGGACGAGGACACGACGGTGCTGGCGTCGGGGGTGGCCGAGATCGCCCTCGGCACGG
Organism: Microbacteriaceae bacterium VKM Ac-2855; assembly: GCA_013204985.1. GTDB lineage: Bacteria > Actinomycetota > Actinomycetes > Actinomycetales > Microbacteriaceae > Rathayibacter. Next base: position 251,738 of record JABMLG010000001.1, on the reverse strand, counting down.
CGTTGGTCGCTCTGAAGAGTCGCACCGTCGGGCGGATCGCTGCGGCGTTCTTCATCGCCGTTTTCCCGGGCAACATCGCACAGCTGCTGCACCACCGCGATGCCTTCGGGCTCGACACCGACACGAAGCGCGCACTGCGATTGCTCGGTCAGCCGCTCCTGGTCGCCTGGGCGCTTTGGTCGACGCGAGCGGCGAAGTCGTCCTGATCCCGCTAGCCTGAGCCCAGAGCCGGTACCGAGTACCCGGCGTGTTCCGATCGTTGCACCGCCGACCGTCGAAAGGACCACCATGGCCGTTTTCTCACGCGGATTCGGCTCGCGCCGCCGCGAATCGAATCCCGACCTTCCGCCGGGTCAATATCTCACCGAGGACTTCCCCGTCCTGTCCGCGGGTCCGACGCCCCGCATCCGTACCGACGAGTGGGCGTTCAGCATTCGCACGGAGGCCGGGGTCGCTGCGGCGTGGAACTGGGAGCAGCTAATGGCGCTGCCGATCGAGGATGTGCACACCGACATCCACTGTGTGACGCGATGGTCCAAGCTCGGCACGAACTGGCGCGGCGTCTCGGTGGACACCCTGTTCACCGGAGTGGAGAGCCAGCTCGCGTACGCGATGGTCCACTCGTACGGCGGCTACACCACGAACGTTCCTGTGGCGGATCTGCTCGGTGGGAAAGCCTGGCTGGCCACCGAGTTCGATGGAGCGCCGCTCGCGGCCGAGCACGGAGGCCCTGCCCGATTGCTCGTGCCGCACCTGTATTTCTGGAAGAGCGCGAAGTGGGCCCGCGGTGTCACCCTTCAGAAGAAGGACGACCCCGGATTCTGGGAGCAGAACGGCTACAACCTCTACGGTGACCCGTGGAAGGAGCAGCGCTACTGGTGATGGGCGGCTGGCTTGAAGCGGAGGTTCGCTCCGTCATCGACACGACGAGCCACGGCCGAGTCCTCTCGCTGGACGTTCCCGGGTGGCCCGGCAATCTTCCGGGCCAACACCTCGATGTCCGCCTCACGGCAGAGGACGGCTATCAGGCGGTGCGGTCGTACTCGATCGCGTCCTTCGGACCCGGGACACGGGTCGAGCTCGCCGTGGACGAGTTGCCCGACGGAGAGGTCTCGCCGTACCTCGTCCGCGACGTGCTGCCCGGTGACGCCCTCGAGGTGAAAGGGCCGCTCGGCGGATACTTCGTCTGGCGACCGGAGGACATCGGCCCCGTGCAACTCGTCGCCGGCGGCTCGGGAGTCGTACCCCTGGTCGCCATCGCGCGCGCACACCGGTCGGCGCAGAGCAGCGCTCCGTTCCGGATGCTGTACTCCGTGAGGTCGGTCGACGACGCGTTCTACGCCCAGGAGTTGACGGACCTCACGGACGAGCGGTTCAGGCTCGACTGGGTGTACACCCGGACTGCACCCCCAGGCTCGTCGCGCCCAGCCGGACGCGTGGACGGGGCACTGCTCGAAGCCCTGACGCTCGCTCCGAGCGAGCATCCGCTGGTCTACGTGTGCGGACCGACGGGCTTCGTCGAGGCGGTGGCAGCAGCGCTGGTAACGCTCGGCCATGCGCCGGAGCGGATCAAGACCGAACGATTCGGAGGCGCATGATGAGTGAACACGCTGCGGTGGGCGCGGGGCGACGCGAACGCGTTGACGGCAACGCGGTGGCCGGTCTTCTCGAACAACTGCTGGTCGGCGATGCGACGCTGATGACCGGCGAGTGCAGCGGATGCCGGGCCAGGGCACCCCTCGCCCAGGCGATCGTCGAGCTCGACCCCGAGGGCGCCATCGTGATGTGCCGAACGTGTTCGCACACGCTCTTCACGGTGCTCACGCGGGCGGGCGTCGTGCAGATGGAGATCGCCGGCCTCCGTTCGATCGCCGTCGGTACCACCACGCTCTGAGTCGCGGTTACGAACCGTCGCGCACATCGCGGATGAAACCCTGCACGTGCTGGTGCAGTGCGGAGATCCGCTCTTGGCGCGCGGCCTCTACGTCGAACCCGACATAGGCGACGGGCGGGCGCTTGCGCGCGTTGGCGGAGCATTGGAAGCCGGCGCACACCAGTGTGCCGATGGTGTCGCCACGACGTCCGGCTGCACCGGACCGTTTGGCGCTGAAGAAGACGACGTCGTTGGGCAGTGTGACGTCTTCGCACCACGAGCACTGCGGGCGGGCGCGGATGCGCCCATCCGCCTCGCGGAGTAACACGCCCACCGACTCGCCATCGAGTTCGACGACCGCGTAACCGAACTTGGGGAGTTTCGGGTCGCGCCAGCCCATGAAGTCACGATTCTCCCAGTCGAGTTCCGCGAATCCCGGCGGAAGGCTCAGACTCGCGCGCTCGCGCTGCGAGGCGTTCACGAGGGAGGATCGGATCGAGGTTTCGGTGAGCGGATTCATGGCCTCAGCCACGATATCCGATCACTCGCGCGTGCGGGTTCAGGCGGCGTCCCGCTGAACACGGCAGACTGGAGTGTCTCGTGCCGAACGAGTCGCAGCCGAACGAGAAGAGAAACCATGCCAGAACCTGTCGACGCGCGCGTCGCGGTGTACATCGATTTCGACAACATCGTGATCTCCCGATACGACCAGGTGCACGGCCGCGGCCAGTTCATGCGCGACAAGTCACGCGGCCTTCTCGCCGCTGGTAGCAGTGATTCCGAGGAGACCGAGAAGGTGGCGCAGGCCACCGTCGACATCGGCGCCGTGATCGACTTCGCCTCCTCCTTCGGCACCCTCGTGCTGACCCGTGCCTACGCCGACTGGTCGGCGCCGGTCAATTCCGACTACCGCGGCCAATTGGTCGCGCGCGCGGTCGACCTGGTGCAGCTGTTCCCCGCCGCGGCGTACGCCAAGAACGGCGCCGACATCCGTCTCGCCGTCGATGCGATCGAGGACATGTTCCGCCTGCCCGACCTGACGCACGTCATCATCGTCGCGGGCGACTCCGACTACATCGCGCTGGCGCAGCGCTGCAAACGCCTCGGCCGCTACGTCGTGGGCATCGGCGTGGCCGGTTCGACGAGTCGTTCACTCGCCGCGGCCTGTGACGAGTTCGCGACCTACGACGCTCTGCCGGGGGTGAAGGCCGTGCCCGTCGCTCCCGCTCAACCCGCACGCGGCAAGCGCGCCCTCGCGCCGAAGACGACCGAAGCGGCGGACGCCGAGCCCGCGGCTCCTGAGGTCAAGAGCGTTCCGGGGATCGCCTTCGTCGCACCCGTGGAGATGCCGGAGACGAACGAGGACACTCCGCCCAAACGCAAGCGGGTCTCACGACGCGCGCAGTCCGGCACGCCGAGCCTCGAAGAGGTCGAGCCGGAGCAGGAGGACCCTCAGGAACTCGCGACGAGCCTGTTCGAGCGTGCTCTGCGTCTGGGGCACGAGAAGGACGACGCCGATTGGCTGCACTCGTCGAGTGTGAAGACGCAGATGAAGCGGATGGACCCGTCCTTCAGCGAGAAGGCACTGGGCTTTCGAAGCTTCTCCGACTTCGTGAAGTCGCGCTCGACCGTTGCCGAGATGGACGACAGCTCGACGGCGCGACTGGTACGGCTGGCGCCCGGTCGGGACGACTAGCTGAGCGCGGCCGGTCTCAGTAGGCCTCGAACAGCACCGAGACCGTCGCCGCGACGGCGATGGGCTCGGGCGTGAGTTCGAGGGCGGATGCGCCGGAATCGAACGCGGCCGAGCGCATCATCATGCCCTTGGGCTGCGGACGATCCGGCTCGGCGTCCGGTTCGACGAGTCTCACGACGACGGTGCGGCTCAGCGACAGGGCGTCCGCGTAGGCGTTCGCCCGTTCTTGCGCGTCCCGGACCGCCTCGATCCGTACGGCTTTCTCCGCGGCGGCTCTGCTCGCGTCGGTGAGGCTCCACTCGATGCCGTCGACCGTGATGTCCGGCTCGGACGACACCTGTGCCACCCAGGCGGCCAACGCTTCGAAGTCGCTGAAACGTACGCGCACGGAAGCACTGGCGACGTGAACGGTGACGGTGTTCTCGGGCCCTCCGTCGTAGCGGACGTAGCTCGAGGCTCGAACCTGCTCCGCGGACCAGCGGGTCGCCGCGCCCGTCTCCTGGTGCCGAGCCGCTTCCGCGGTGAGTCGCGTGTGCACGGCCGCGACCGCCTCGACGGCCTCGACACGATCGGCGGACTCGTGGCGCGCCTCCAACCGGATCGTGCCGCGCTCGGCGGGGTGCAGGTGGTGGGCGGATCCGGCGACGCTGAGGCTGACCATACGCTCATCGTCGCACGGCGAGTTCCGGATTCGGAGTCCGCCGCCGGGGTCTCAGAGCACGAGAAGGCCCGCTCTCAGGGCACCCGGACGACCGCAGCCAGCTGATTACCCTGCAGCGTCGTCCAGTACTCCAGCGCTTCGCGCTCGGCATCGAGATTGGCCAGCAGTTGATCGCGGTAGCCGGCCTGCGCGGCGGGGACGACGACACCCGTATCGAGATCGGTGAAGCCGCAGAGCTTGGCCTGGATCATGGCGATCTCGGCTTCGATCAGTTCGACCCGGTTCTGGGTGGTCGCGATCTGCATGATGCCGATGCTGCGAACGAGCGGAAGCTGCGGGGTGGTGGTGCTGTTGTGCATGGGCGTCCTGGTTCTCTGCGGTGCGACGGTGTCCACGACGAACGAGCACGCACGAGAACGGCGTGGTCACCTGAGCGAGTGGATCGCTCTACCCGAGAGATGCTCGATCACGCCGACTATGACGCGGGTCGGCCAAGAATCTGACGCGGTCGGTGGAGAACCTCGGCACGGTGTCAGCGCGGGCGGGCGGCGCCGTACAGAAGAGGCTGGAGCGCATCGAGCAGGGCGACCGCGGCGAGCTCGGCACGCGCATCCGAATCATCCGCCTCGAACTCCCCGATCTCGAGTCCGACCACCTCGCTCTCGGCAAGAACGCCCGCGATCTCGTTCAGCTCGCCCAGGCTGAAGCCGCCCTCGACCCGGTAATCGGTCGGCACGATGCCCGGCTCGAGCACATCGCAATCCAGGTGAACGTAGACCGGACGACCGGAGACGGCTCGCCGGATGCGCTCGGCGGAATCGGGAAGCACCGGGATGAAACCGACGACACCGCTGTCGATCAGATGCCGCTCCGGCGGATCGATGTCGCGAGCGCCGACCAGGATGGTGTTGACCAGGGCGAGATCGCCGCCCAGCCCGGACGGCCAGAAGCCCAACGCACCGCTGAGGGCGAGCCCGCCGAGGTAGCCGGTCTCGGTGTTGCTCGGGGTGTTCAGATCAGCGTGACCGTCGAGCCAGACAACGACAGTGTCCGGGCGATGCCGAGCGAGCACCGGCAGGGTCGCCAGCGCCGTCGCGCAGCGACCGATCGCACTCACCGGGACGCCGCGATGGTCGAGCATCCGCTCGTAGTGTCGCGCCATCACTTCGAGATCGGGCCGTGCGGCGGTCAGCTCCTCCTGCCATCCGGCGCTCAGAGCCGCAGCCGGTGTGCCGATGGGAGTGACGTCCACGCCGAAACGGCGACCGAGTTCGCCGGCGAGCAGTACCGCTCCCGACCGACCTCGATCATTGTGATCGCCGATCCGACCGATGAACGCCGTGACCGCGACACGGGGGTGCACTGCTGACATGCCCTCAATCTAGGCTGTCGGGCTTCCGAGTGGCGCCTCGACGGACGCCTCTCCGATCCCCCCTGGGGCGAAGACGAAGATCTGATCGTTCTGAACGATGGGCAGCGTGCGGACCAGTCTGGTATAGCGCTCGACGAGGGTCTCCTCGATCTCCCCCGTCGTCACGCCGAGCAGACCGGCGACGCTCTCGCTCGGGAACAGCGACACGATCTCCAGCGCCGCGGATCGTCCATGCTCGTACGAAAGACCGCTGGCGTACTCCAGCGCCCGCACCAGCTGGTGGCGCTCCTGGGGCTCGGGGGTGGCCGCTCCATCGGCCGGCAACCCGGCGAAATTGGCCAGGACGGCCACGAAGACCCGCGCGATCTCATCCACCCGCAACGCACGCACCAGCGTGAGGAGGCGAGAGGAGACGCGGGAGACGCCACGGCCGAGCAGTTCGCCGCCGAGAGCGCGAACCTCGATCACGTCGCCGCGCGTGAACTCGCCCGAAACACGCTTGATGCCGGAGGCGAAGAGGCTGGACCCCGCCGCGATGCTGCGCTCGGCCTCCAGGTTGATCTCGACCCGACCGCGCGCGGTGGCGACTCCGGACACCCACCGATTCTCGGTGCTCGGGTGCGTGTGGACGGCCTCGATGAGCGTGCCCGGTCCGGGGCCGTCGATCGCCGCGAGGATGACGTCGGCCGTGCGGGCACCGGCGATGCGGGTGGCGACCCCGTTGTGCGCGGCGAGTTCGGCCGCCCGAAGCTTCGAACGGATGCCACCCCGCCCCGTACCACCCTTCTGCACCGCGATCTTGCGCAACTCGGCCACGGTGAGCGATTCGAGGTGCACACCGTCCGCGATGCTCGACGCGAAGACTCCCGGCACATCGGTGAGCAGAAGCAGGAGGTCGGCGCCGAGCAGCATGGCCAGGCCCGCTGCGACTCCGTCGTTGTCCGAGCCGGCGGAGTCGATCGTGTCGTTGCCGTTCACGACCGGTACGACACCGGCGTCCAAAGCGTGGCGGATCGCCTCCGCGACGTGTGCCATCTGGGTGGGCGAGCCGAGGTCCGACTCGCCGATCAGGATCTGGGCCACGTGCGATCCGGACAGCTCGGCCACCGATCGGTAGAAGCCCATGAGCAGTGTCTGCCCTACCGCGGCGGCGAGGCGCTGGCTGATCGGGGCGTCCTCGGCACCACGGCCCCGGGCGAAGAGTGCGCGCCCGGAGGAGACGGCACCGGAGGAGACCAGCACCACGTCCCAGCCGTGGCCCTGCGCGGTGAGGGCGCTCTCCAACGCTCGCGCCAGCAGGACGGGATCGGGGCCGGACTGCTTGGTGACGGAACTCGACCCCATCTTCACGACGAGAGTCTTGCGGCGGGAGACGTCGGAGGGCATGGGGTCCATCGTATCGACGGGCGCCGCGGGCTCGGATCCGCCAACCCTCACAGCATCTGGCATGGGAGGCGGCCGTCATGGAATCCGACGTCGGAGGTCGCCCGTACGCTCGGGACACGCGAGCGTAACCGGCGATTCGTGCGCCGCTGCGCAGCAGCCGGCAAGCGAATCGTCGTA
>JABMLG010000001.1:0-244473 GCA_013204985.1 Microbacteriaceae bacterium VKM Ac-2855 | reverse complement strand
CGCGAACGCACGACGCTCTCTGCAACCCACCACCCTCGTGAGCCGACCGCGACAGATCGACGAGGTACGAGGAGATCCCCCACAATCCAACGTCGGAGGTCACCCGTACGCTCGGGACACGCGAGCGTAACCGGCGATTCGTGCGCCGCTGCGCAGCAGCCGGCAAGCGAATCGTCGTACGCGAACGCACGACGCTCTCTGCAACCCACCACCCTCGTGAGCCGACCGCGACAGATCGACGAGGTACGAGGAGATCTGCAAATAGGAATTGACTTGATCGAATATATGTTCGACGATGAGGGCGTGAATCAGCCAGCACTGCGCGAGAGAGCGCCACGAGCATCGACGCGCGTCGTGCGCGCCGAAGTGCTCGATCAGCTGGCCGCGGTGCAGGAACTGCAGTCGCGCATCCGGCAGATGCAGGCGACCACGCTCGATTCCCGCGATCTGCCCACGCTGCCGGCGTTGGCGAGTATCCTGCCCGGCGGTGCATTGAAGCAAGGCGCCGCCTACTCCGTCGAAGGTTCGATGAGCCTGGCCATGGGGCTGCTCGCCGGCCCCTCAGCCGACGGTGCGTGGTGCGGAGTGGTGGGGGTTCCGGAGTTCGGCGCCGAAGCGGCTGCCGGGCTGGGTATCGACCTCGAGCGGACCGTGCTGGTTCCCGATGCGGGCGACGACTGGATCACAGTGACCGCAGCGCTCGTCGATGTCCTCACCGTGGTGCTCGCCCGGCCCCCTGCGTCCGTGGCACCGGCCGACGTGGCGCGTCTCGGCGCTCGCCTGCGACAGCGTGGCGCTGCGCTGGTGGTCCTGGGCGAGTGGCCGCAGAGCGAGGCACGGCTCCGACTGCGCGAGAGTTCCTGGCAGGGCATCGGGCGCGGACACGGTCGACTCCGCGCACGCCAGGCCACCGTCGACGTCTCCGGGCGCGCCGGTTCGTACGCCCGTGGCGTGCGGATGTGGCTGCCCGGCCCGGCGAACGACTTCGCGCGGGTCGACACGGCACCGGCACGACTCGAACGGGTCGTCTGATGTCGACCGCCCTCAGCCGCACCATGCTCCTCTGGTGCCCGGACTGGCCCCTCGTCGCGGCGGCCGCCGAACACGCCCTCGCTGCCGAGCTCCCGCTCGCTCTGACCGAGAGGGGACTCGTCTTCGCCTGTTCCGCGGCTGCCCGCGCCGATGGGGTTCGGCGCGGCATGCGGCTGCGGGAGGCGCAGTCGCGCAGCACCGCACTCGTGGCGCTGCCCTACGACCCGATCCTCGACGCGCGCGCCTTCGAGCCGGTCATCCTCGCGCTCGAGGAGATCACGCCAGGTGTCCAGGTGATCCGTCCCGGGATGTGCGCGATCCGCGCCCGCGGGCCCCGCCGCTACTACGGCGGCGAGCTCCCAGCGGCTCGAGCCGTCCTCGATCGCCTGGTCGAGTTGGGTGTTTCCGGAGCGCGCATCGGGATCGCCGACGGTGCCTTCGCCGCCGAGTTGGCCGCCAAAGTCGGGGGTGGTGAACCCGTCGCCATCGTGCCGGAGGACGGGAGCCCCGCCTTTCTCGCGCCATTACCCGTCGGGGTGCTCGAGACGGAGGGGCCCGCCGACGCCGGCTTCGTCACGCTGCTGCGTCGGCTCGGGGTTCGTACTCTCGGCGGGCTCGCCGCTCTTTCCGAGAGCGACGTGGAGTCGCGATTCGGCCCTACCGGCGCCCGTTCGCACCGGGCGGCGAGCGGCCGGGACACCAGCGCAGTCGTGCCGCGGACGGCGCCCGCGCATCTCGAACGCTCCGTCTCGTTCGAGCCGCCTCTGGATCGGATCGACCAGGTCACGTTCGCTGTGCGCGTCGCCGCCGAGGAGTTCGTCGCCGGCCTCACTGCGGCCCTGCTCGTCTGTACAGGGATCCGGGTGGAGGTCACCGATGAGAACGGGCGGGTTTCGGCGCGCAGCTGGTTGCATCCACGCTGGTTCGCACCCGCCGACGTCGTCGACCGCGTGCGTTGGCAGCTGCAGGGCAGCGGCGCGATCGACGCCGGCCTCGGTGCACCCATCAGCCGTGTCAACGTGGTGCCGGAAGCCGTCGACGAGATCGGGCACCACGAGCAGGGCCTCTGGGGCAGCGCTCCCGACGAGCGGATCCACCACGGCCTCAGCCGGGTGCAGAGCATGCTCGGCCACGACGCCGTGGTCACCGCGGTTCTCGGTGGTGGCCGCGAACTGCGCGAACGGCAGCATCTGGTGCCCTGGGGTGATCGCGCTCCGGCCGAAGCAGCTCGGCGCACGCTGCCCTGGCCCGGAGCGCTGCCACCGCCTCTTCCCGGCACCGTGTTCGACGATCTCATCCCCGTGCAGTTGCGCGGTCCCGATGGCGAGGCGGTCGCTGTCGACGAGCGCGGCGGTATGAGCTCGGAACCCACCGGTTTCGCTGCGGACGCACACGCCGCACTCTCGCGGATCCAAGGCTGGGCAGGCCCTTGGCCCGTCGACGAACGCTGGTGGGATCCCGAGCACGCTCGCCATTACGACCGCTTCCAAGTCATCGATGCCGACGGCACCGCGTGGCTCCTGGTCGCCGAAGGTTCGGGCTGGTTCGCCGAGGCCCGCTACGACTGACGACGACCCGCATCACCGGTCTCGAAACCCGACCCCCCGACCCGGAAAGGACATCACATGGGCTGGAGCAATCCACCGATCCCGTGGTCGGAGTTCGAACGACGCCTCTCCGACAGCAAGCGACCGAGCGATCGCCCGAACGACGGCGACGGCGGTGACGCGCCCGCCTGGTCGTACAAGCGCCCCGCCTATGTGCACGACGATGCCGTCGCCCCTCCCGAAGAGGCCGTGCCGTACGCCGAACTGCACGTGCACTCCAACTTCAGTTTCCTCGACGGCGCGAGCAAGCCCGAAGAACTCGTGGAGGAGGCCACCCGGCTCGGCATCGACACGATCGCCCTCACCGATCACGACGGTCTCTACGGCATCGTGCGGATGGCGGAGGCCGCGCAGACGTATCCGCTGCGCACCGCGTTCGGCGCCGAGCTCTCGATCGGCCTGAGCAAGCCGCAGAACGGGGTCGCCGACCCGGAGGGTTCGCATCTGCTGGTTCTCGCTCGCAAGGAGGAGGGTTATCACCGCCTGGCCGGAGCGCTGACGGCGGCTCAGCTGGCGGGCGCGGAGAAGGGCAAACCGCACTACGAGATCGAAAAGCTCGCGGCACTCGCGGAGGGACACTGGCTGATCCTCACCGGCTGCCGTAAAGGACGCGTGCGGCAGGCGCTCGTCGCGGAGGGTGAAGCCTCCGCACAGCGCGAAGTCGCCGAGCTGGTGGCGCTCTTCGGCGCCGAGAACGTGGTGGTCGAGCTCTACGACCACGGCGATCCACTCGACTCCGAACACAACGACGCCCTCGCCGCAATCGCCCAGCGGCTCGGCCTGCCGCTGGTCGCCACCGGCAACGTGCACTACGCGGCACCCCGCGACCGGCCGCTCGCCACCGCCCTGTCGGCGGTGCGCGCCCGGCGCAGCCTCGACGAGATGGATGGTTGGCTGCCCGCCTCGGCCGGTGCCCACCTGCGTTCCGGCCGCGAGATGGCCGAACGCTTCGCACGCTTCCCCGGCGCCATCGCGCGCACGGTGCTGATCGCCGACGAGATCGCGTTCGAACTCGGGCGGGTGCGCCCGAATCTGCCGCGGCAGCAGTACCCCGACGGGAGGACTCCGATGGGTCAGCTGCGCGAACTGGTCGAGCAGGGCATCCCCCGGATGTATCCGAACGCCGACGCCGATGTGCTCGACCGGCTCGAACAGGAGCTGGCGGTGATCGAGAAGAAGGACTTTCCCGGATACTTCCTGATCGTGCACGACATCGTGCATTTCGCCAAGGGCCGCGGCATCCTCTGCCAAGGTCGCGGTTCGGCCGCCAACTCGGCCGTCTGCTACGTGCTCGGCATCACCGCGGTGGACTCGATCTTCTACGATCTCCCGTTCGAGCGCTTCCTCTCCAGCATCCGCGACGAGGAGCCCGACATCGACGTCGACTTCGACTCGGAGCGACGCGAAGAAGTGATCCAGTACGTCTACCGCAAATACGGTCGACTGAACGCGGCGCAGGTCGCGAACGTGATCACCTACCGACCGAAATTCGCGGTCCGCGACATGGCCAAAGCGCTCGGCTACAGCTCCGGTCAGCAGGACGCCTGGTCGAAGCAGGTCGAGACCTGGGGGGCCGTGGTCTCGAGCGATGAACACGACATACCCGCCGATGTGGTCGCGCTCGCCACCAAGGTGCTCGGGTTCCCGCGCCACCTCGGCATCCACTCCGGGGGAATGGTCCTGACCGATCGACCTGTCGGCGAGGTCTGCCCGATCGAGCCGGCGCGGATGGAGAACCGTACGGTGCTGCAGTGGGACAAGGACGACTGCGCGTGGATGGGCCTGGTCAAGTTCGATCTGCTCGGCCTGGGGATGCTGGCGGCCCTCTCGTACACCTTCGATCTCGTCGGAACGCATGTCGGCGAGCACTGGGACCTCGCCACGATCCCGCGTGAGGAGAAGGGCGTCTACGACCAGCTCTGCCGGGCCGACTCCATCGGGGTCTTCCAGGTCGAGAGTCGCGCCCAGATGGGCACGCTGCCTCGGCTGCAACCGCGGCGCTTCTACGACCTGGTGATCGAGATCGCGCTGATCCGACCGGGACCCATCCAGGGCGGCGCCGTGCATCCCTACATCCGGCGCAAGCTCGGGATGGAGGAGATCACGTATCAGCATCCGCTGCTCGTCACGCCGCTCAAGCGCACCCTCGGCGTTCCGCTGTTCCAGGAGCAGCTCATGCAGGTGGCCGTCGCCGTGGGCGATTGCTCGGCCGAGGATGCGGATCTGCTGCGTCGTGCGATGGGATCCAAGCGCGGCAAGGAGAAGATCGAGTCGCTGAGCGCGCGACTGTACGAGGGCATGGCCCGCAACGGCATCACGGGCGACGTCGCCGACGACATCTACACCCGCATCCAGGCCTTCGCGAATTTCGGCTTCGCCGAGAGCCACGCGATCAGCTTCGCCCTGCTGGTCTACGCCAGCGCGTGGCTTCGGCTGCACTACCCCGCGGCCTTCCTCGCGGCCCTTCTGCGGGCTCAGCCGATGGGCTTCTACGCGCCGCACACCCTCGTCGCGGATGCGCGTCGGCACGGCGTGCAGGTCGAACACGCCGACATCAACCTCTCTCTGGCGCACGCCGGCCTGGAGCGGCGGGATCCCGCGGTGGGCACACCCACCGGCAGTCACGACTGCACCCTCATCGCGCAGCCGCCCACCGGACTCTTCGATCGCACCGAGCACTTCGACAGCGACGACCATCGCCGAGACGGCGCCTTCGCGGTGCGACTCGGACTCGCGGGCGTGAACGGGATCGGTGCCGACGTGGCCCAACGCATCGTCGACGAACGCGAGCGTGCGGGCGCCTACGAGACGATGGCGGCCGTGTCGCGCCGGGTGGGGCTCACCACGCCCCAGCTCGAGGCGCTGGCCGCAGCGGGAGCCTTCGATTCGCTGGGAACCTCGCGGCGTGAGGCGCTGTGGGAGGCCGGCAACGCGGCGATGGACCGTGCGGAGTTCCTGCCCGACAGTTTCGTTTCGATCCAACCCCCGCTGCTTCCCGGGCTGTCGGAGCACGAGCAGATCGTCTTCGACTTCTGGGCTACCGGCATCTCGCCGGGTGATCATCCGCTGCGTCATCTGCGCCCCGCGCTCGATCGGCGAGGCGCGCTCTCGACCCGGACCCTGCAGGACGCGGAGTCCGGGCGCAGGGTCGAGGTGGCCGGAGTCGTGATCCACCGACAGCGTCCGCAGACGGCGAACGGCATCACCTTCATGAATCTCGAGGACGAGCACGGCATCCTCAACGTGATCTGCTCGATCGGTGTCTGGAACCGTTATCGCCGCGTCGCCCGAGAGGCGCCGGCGATGATCGTGCGCGGCATCCTGGAACGCTCGGCGGAGGGCGTCACGAATCTGATCGCCGACCGATTCGAACTGCTCAGCGTGGGAGCGAAGACGAACGCACGCAACTTCCGCTGACGCCCGCTGGCCTGTGGATAACTTCTGCGAGCATCGCTCGGATGGAGAAGAGTAGCCGGATGAGCATGACCGACACCTCCCAACCTCCCCTGACGACCGATGCCGAGATCGTCGCCCGCGCCGAGCTGCTGTTCGGGCCGGCAGAACGGCGGTCGATCTGCCCGCTCTTCCTCGATCACGCCGGCGTCCAGCTGCCTTACCTGATCCCAGTGGATCAGATTCCGCAGGAACCACCCGCGGATGACATCGACAGGATCGTCGCGCTGTTCGCGAAGATCAGCGCCGAATGGCACATCGGCGGCATCGTCTTCGTGTTCGAGCGCCCGGGCGTCGCGATCCTCACCACGGGCGACCGTCTCCTGATCGACACGCTGGCCGCCGCGAGCCGACGCCGCGCGCTCCCCCATCGTGCGACGGTGCTGGTGCACGACGACGGTGCCCGACTCGTGTGAGGCGGGCCACCGCCGATCAGCTGTGCAGCACCAGCAGGGACGAGCCCGGGAGTTCTGCCGTGCTCCCGGAAACGGAGGCACCACCGACCGCCAACAGCACCGTTCCCGTCAGAGGAAGCGAGACCGCCTCGTCGCCCACGTTGACCGCGAGGGTCACCGCCCCACGTCGCAGGGTCAGCCAGCGCTCCTCCTCCGAGAGCTCCACCGCGGTGTGCGCGAACCGGGGGTCGGTGATCTCGGGGTAGCGTCGTCGGATCGAGGCGAGTTCGCGATACACGGCCAGGGTCGCCGCGTGCCGACCGGACTCGAGCTCGCTCCAATCGAGCCGCGACCGGGTGAAGGTCTCCGGATCCTGCGGGTCCGGCACGACGTCGGGATCCCACCCCATCTTGGCGAACTCGGCGATACGGCCTTTCGCGGTCGCCTCACCGAGTTCCTTCTCGGGATGCGAGGTGAAGAACTGCCACGGCGTCGAGGCGGCGAATTCCTCTCCCATGAAGAGCATGGGAGTGAACGGGCTCAGAAGCGTCAGCGCCGCGGCTATGGCGAGACGGCCGTCGTTCAGAGTCGCCGTCAGGCGGTCACCGATCGCGCGGTTGCCGATCTGATCGTGGTCCTGGCTGAAAACCACGAGTCGCCAGGTCGGCATGACTCCTGTGTCGATCCGGCGACCGTGGTGCCGACCGCGGAAGGTGGAAAGGGTGCCGTCATGGAAGAAACCGCGCCTGAGAACCTTCGCCAGCGCGCCGAGCGACGCGAAATCCTCGTAGTACCCCGTGGTCTCCCCCGTGAGCGCGACATGAACCGAGTGGTGGAAGTCGTCGCTCCACTGCGCGTCCAGGCCGAAGCCGTGCGCCTCCCGCGGCGTGATCAGCTTCGGATCGTTCAGATCCGACTCCGCGATCAGCGTGAGCGGCCGGCCCTCGAAAGCCGAGAGAGCGCGGACCTCGTCGGCCAGCTCCTCGAGGAGGTGCACGGCGCGATCGTCATCGAGCGCGTGCACGGCATCGAGGCGGAGGGCGTCGGCCCGATAGTCGCGCAGCCACATCAGCGCGTTCTCGATGATGTAGCGGCGCACCTCATCGGAATCATCACCGTCGAGATTGACGTGACTCCCCCAGGTGTTGGCCCCCTCGGTCTTCAGGTACGGGCCGAACTCCGGCAGGTAATTGCCCGACGGGCCGAGGTGGTTGTAGACAACGTCCTGGACGACGCCGATGCCCGACTGGTGACAGGCGTCGACGAACCGCTGATATCCCGCCGGCCCGCCGTACAGCTCGTGAACGGCGTACCAGAGCACGCCGTCATAGCCCCAGTTGTGCGTACCGTTGAACGCGTTGACCGGAAGGATCTCCACGAAGTCGACGCCGATCGAGCGCAGGTGCTCCAGCTTGCCGGCGGCCGCGTCGAACGTGCCCTCCGGCGTGAACGTGCCGATGTGCAACTCGTAGATCACCGCGCCGGCGAGCTGACGGCCGGTCCACGCGCCATCACCCCACACGTGCCCAGCCGGGTCGAACGTCCGCGACAGCTCATGCACGCCGCCGGGCTGGCGGCGCGAGCGCGGGTCCGGGAACGGTCCCTTCCCGTCGACCAGGTAGCCGTAGTCGACGTCAGTCGTGTCCAGACCCGCAGGAGCGGACCACCAGCCGTTCGACGCGGCGGTCATCGGATGCTCGGAGCCGCCGGTCACCAGGACCACGGAGTCGGCCGCCGGAGCCCAGAGAGCGAACGGCTCGGAGTGGGAGAGACCGCCGATGGCGGCGCGGTGCGAGGTCACAGAGGTGCCTTTCGATGTCGAGCGGTACACGTGGAGTCAGGACGCGGGCGCGAGGAGCGCGACGGGATAGCGCTCCAGGAGCTCGCCGAGAGCGACGGTTCCGCCGTCGAAACGGCGCCCGGTGAGCACGTCGACCCACGGACGCCGAGAGAGTTCGATCGTGGTGTCGCCCCAGCCGGTCGCGACGCCGTGCGGCAGGCGCGTCGCCACGGTGATTGCTTCGCCGCGGTCGAACGCGATGACGTGATCCGCCTTCTGCCCGTACGCCGCGATGGGGAGGTACCGGCCGAAGTACTCCGGGTGGTCGCGGCGCAGTCGCAGAGCGCGCGAGGTGACGAGCAGCTTCGCAGCACCGCTCTCGTCGATCTCCGGCAGCCAGCCTCCGTCGATCCTTTCGAGCAGCGCACGACGCTCGACGAAGTCGACGGGGCGGCGGTTGTCGGGATCGACGAGGGAGCGCTCCCAGAGCTCGCTGCCCTGGTAGACGTCGGGCACCCCCGGAGCCGTGAGCTGGATCAGCTTGGCGGACAGCCCATTGGCGTAGCCGTCGGCTCGCACCCGAGCGACGGTCGCCTCGATCTTCGCGGCCACCTCGGGCCGATCGAAGACGGCGTCGACCGCGGCGTGCATCCGCTTCTCGAACACCTCGTCAGGAGACGTCCACGCCGTGGACGTTCCGGCCTCGCGCGCGGCCTTCTCGATGTAGGCGTGCAGCCGCTCGCGCGACGCCGGCCATGCGCCGACGACGGCCTGCCAGAGGAGGTGTTCGACCGGGCCGTCGCCGAGACCCGCGAGTTCGTGCAATTCGCACACCGTGGCCGCCCATGCCGGCGCGTCACCGGAGAGGGCGGTGATGCGCGCTCGAGTGTCTTCGCCGCGCTTCGTGTCGTGGGTGGACAGAGTCGTCAGCGAGGCGGGCATCGCTGCTTGACGGTGCACCTGACGATCGTGGAACTCGGCGACGTCGATCGCGAATTCAGCGGGATCGGCGCCGACCTCGTTCAACGAGGTGAGCCTGCTGTAGCGGTAGAACGCGGTGTCTTCGACACCTTTCGCCATCACCATGCCCGAGGTCTGCTGGAACCGCACGGACACCGGCGTTCCGGCCTCGGCGAGTCGCTCGGCCACCGCATCGATCGACGACGCGATCTCGGGCCGCTCGCTCCGGGCGTAGAGCCGGGCGTGCTCGATGTGCTCGGCGCCGTAGGGCAGGTAGCTGCGGTACACCGGGAAGCAGGCGAGCAGTTCGGCGATGGCGTCGTCGGCGTCTGCGATCTCGGGCACCAGACGGGCGAGCCGCAGCACCTCCGAGCGCAGGATGCCGTCGGCGATGCCGCGTTTGGTGCCGCGGATGAGTTCGGCCCACGTCACGAACCTGCCGCCGAGCTCCGCGTCCACGTGGTCCAGTTCGTCTTGAGCGATCGGGTCGACGAGCACCCGGTCGATGTCGGCGAGTGCGTCGTATCCAGTGGTTCCGACGGTGGGCCAGTTGGACGGCATCCGCTCGTCGCCTTCGAGGATCTTCTCGACCCACACCGGCTTGTCGCCGATCGCTCGAGCGAGATCCTCGAGGTAACGACCGGGATCGGTGAGTCCGTCCGGGTGATCGACGCGCAGACCGTCGGCGAGACCCTCGGTGAACCACCGCACGATCTCGCGGTGCGAGGCCTCGAATACCTCGGGATCCTCGACGGTGATGGCGGCCAACGTGTTCACCGCGAAGAAGCGGCGGTAGTTCAACTCGGCGTCGGCGCGGCGCCAGTTCACCAACTCGTAGTTCTGCTTCGCGTGCACCTCGCGACCGGTCTCGCCCACCGCAACCGTGCCGGGCGCGATCGGGAAGCGGTTCTCGTAGTAGTGCAGCTCGTCGCCGACCACGGTGAGCTCATCGAGTTCGCCGTCGCCGTCGCCGAGCACGGGGATACGGATCCGTCCACTGCCGAACGTCCAGTCCACGTCGAACGCCTTCGCGTACCGCGAGCCCTGCCCGAGCTTCAGGAGGTCCCACCACCAGGCGTTCTCGATCGGTGTGGCGACTCCCATGTGGTTCGGCACGATGTCGATCAGCACGCCGAGCCCGTTCGCTCGCGCGGCCGCGGAGGCGCGGGCCAGACCGGCAGCTCCCCCTCGCTCCGGATCGATCTGCGAGTGATCGACCACGTCGTAGCCGTGGTCCGATCCGGGCTCGGCCTTCAGCAGCGGCGAGAAGTAGAGCCAGTCGGCTCCGAGGGCGTGCACGTAGTCGGCGAGCCCTGCCGCCTCGTCCAGATCGAATCCGGAACGAATCTGCAGTCGGTAGGTCGAGGCGGGCAGGTGCATGCTTCAGGCTCCAGAGGTAGCGGAATTCGTGGACTCGTCGTGCGGGCTGGTCCGGCCCTCGGTGATGATCGGGATCGCGCTCGTTGCAGCCAAGGAGGCCAGCGAGGCGGCGACGGAGTGATCGATCTCGGGCTCCGGCGCGCGGTGCTCCTGCATGATCACGAGCGATTTCGCCTGTACCGTCTGCTTCGCACCGGCCGGGCGCGCGACCGAGTCGGCCTCCTCGCCCGCGGTGTCGACGACGATGCTCCAGGCAAGGGCGTACTCGTCGCTGGGCAGCGCGAACTCCACCTCGCTGTCGTCGGCGTTGAAGTACAGCAGGAAGCTGTCGTCGCTCACGGCGCGCCCACGCTGGTCGCGTTCGCGGATGCCCTGACCGTTCAGGAAGATTCCGACCGAACGGTCCAGACCCGAGTCCCAGTCCTCCGGCTCCATCTCGCTGCCGTCGGCTTTGAACCAGACGATATCCGGCAGCGGCTCGCTGAGTCCGCGGCGCACGGGTCGTCCGTTGAAGAAGCGGCTGCGCCGGAAGGTCGGGTGCTCCTGGCGGAGCCGGATCAGGGCCGCGGTGAACTCGATCAGCGGCTTGTCGGCGTGCTGCCAGTCGATCCAGGTCAACTCGCTGTCTTGCGCGTAGGTGTTGTTGTTGCCGTTCTGCGTGCGACCGAGCTCGTCGCCGTGCAGGATCATCGGCACGCCCTGCGAGATCATCATCGTCGCGAGGAAGTTGCGCTGTTGGCGCGAGCGCAGTCCGTTGATCCGCGGATCGTCGGTCGGGCCCTCGACGCCGGAGTTCCAGGACCGGTTGTGGGACTCGCCGTCGTTGTTGTTCTCGCCGTTGGCGTCGTTGTGCTTCTCGTTGTACGAGACCAGGTCGCGCAGGGTGAAACCGTCGTGGGCCGTGACGAAGTTGATCGAGGCGACGGGTCGTCGCCCCGAGTTCGCGTAGAGATCGGCCGATCCGGTGATGCGCGAGGCGAATTCGCCGAGCGTCGAGGGCTCGCCGCGCCAGAAATCGCGAACGGTATCGCGGTACTTCCCGTTCCACTCGGTCCACTGCGGAGGGAAGTTGCCCACCTGGTAGCCGCCGGGGCCGACGTCCCACGGCTCCGCGATCAGCTTGACCTGCGAGACCACCGGGTCCTGCTGCACCAGTTCGAAGAAGGTGGACAGCCGGTCCACGTCGTAGAATTCACGCGCCAGAGCCGACGCGAGGTCGAAGCGGAAGCCGTCGACGCGCATCTCCGTGACCCAGTAGCGCAACGAATCCATGATCAGCTGCAGCGAGTGCGGGTGACGCACGTTCAGGGTGTTGCCGGTGCCGGTGTAGTCCATGTAGTGCTTCTCATCGTTGTCGACGAGGCGGTAGTACGCCTTGTTGTCGATGCCCTTGAACGACAGCGACGGGCCCAGGTGGTTGCCCTCGGCGGTGTGATTGTACACCACGTCGAGGATCACCTCGATGTTCGCGGCGTGCAGCGCGCGCACCATGCTCTTGAACTCCTGCACCTGCTGGCCGAGCTGACCGGTCGAGGCGTAGGTGTTCTGCGGCGCGAAGAAACCGATCGTGTTGTAGCCCCAGTAGTTCGAGAGGCCCTTCTCGATCAGCGTCGAATCGTTCACGAACTGGTGCACCGGCATCAGCTCGATCGCCGAGACGCCCAGGTGCTTCAGGTGAGCGATGACGGCGGGGTGCGCGACGCCGGCGTACGTGCCGCGCAGTTCCTCCGGCACCTCCGGGTGGCGCTCGGTGAGCCCCTTCACATGCGCTTCGTAGATGACGGTGTTGTCGTAAGGGATGCGCGGCCGACGATCACCGGCCCAGTCGAAGAACGGATTGATGACGACGCCGAGCATCATGTGCGCGGCGGAATCGTCGTCGTTCCGCGAATCCGGGTCGCCGAAGTGGTACGGGAAGAGCGACTCGTCCCAGTCGATCTCACCTTCGATCGCCTTCGCGTACGGGTCGAGCAGCAACTTGTTCGGGTTGCACCGAAGACCGTTGCTCGGGTCGTACTCTCCGTGCACGCGGTAGCCGTACCGCTGACCGGGCTGCACCTGCGGCAGATAGCAGTGCCAGACGTACGCGTCGGACTCGATCACCTCGACGCGGGTCTCGACCCCGCTCTCGTCGAACAGACACAGCTGGACGCGCTCGGCGGCCTCGCTGAACAGCGCGAAGTTCGTGCCACTGCCGTCGAAGGTCGCGCCCAGGGGGTAGGCGGTTCCTGGCCAGCTCTCGATGTGGTGCTTCTGGGTCGCGACGGCGTGCTCGGTCGAGCGGGCTGTCGGGGTCGTGGGGGCGATGTCCGCCACGTGTCCTCCTTCTCGGGTGCAGTCGTTCCTACGACTCGTACATCCGGTTCGGCATCGGCTCGCGGTTCGAGCCTGGCCAGCATCCAACCCTAGCCGCCGCGTGCGACGGACGGCATCGGCGGCATCCTGCACGTTACCGACAACAGCCGACATCGGATGGGGGTGGCGCCGACCACCACCGGCCCAGTAGGGAGATGCGCGCCCTCCCCGCCCGCCGCCCTCCTGCGAGGGACCCCTTCTATGCGCGCGGGACCCGCTCAGCGGGGGTCCGACGCGCACAGGGCGGGTCCCTCGCAGGACAGGATGCCGCGACAATGGTCCGGCGGGAACCGCTCCGGTGGCAGCATCGGGAAACACGAACGCCAGAGGGGCCCATGGACGTCAGCGATTTCGACGAGGCGACGGTCTGGAGCGCCGCGATGAACGGGGATGCGGAGGCGTTCGCGACGATGTTCGATCGGCACCGTGACCGGGTCTTCGGACACGCGCTGCGACTCACCCGCTCGGCGCACGATGCGGAGGATGCGACGGCGATGGTCTTCTTCGAGGCGTGGCGGAAGCGACGCACTGTGCGCGTGGTGGACGGTTCGGTCGTGGGGTGGCTGCTCGTGGCGACCAACTTCATCGTGCGCAATCAGCGTCGCTCCATGAACCGTTACGCGGGCGCACTCGCGAAGCTGCCTCCATCGCCGGATGCGGACGACCACGCCGACGAGATCGGTGAACGACTGGACCGTCGCTCTCGCGAGACCGTGGTGCGGGCGGCGTTCGCCGGTCTGAACCGCGCCGACCAGGACATCATCACGCTCTGCGTACTCGAGGAGTTCAGCGGCGCGGAAGCCGCAGCCGCCTTCGGCATCCCGGTCGGCACCGTCAAATCCCGACTCTCGCGCGCCAGCAGCGTCTCGGAGTTCTGACGACCCAAGCGCTCGCGGCAGAAACCCGCACACCCATGACCAGCACGATTGGAGGTGCGCGATGACCGACGAGCAGCCGCCGTCGCCCTCGTTCGACCCGCGACGCAGCGACGCCATCCGCACTCTACTCACAGAACGGATCGCCGACGACACGTCGCCGGCCGCACGCCGGCGCCGGCACACGCGGACCGCCGGACTATCCGTCCTCGCGGTGCTGACCGGCGTCGCCGTCTCGGGTACTGCGGCGTTCGCGCTCTCGGGAGGCACCCTCTTCGCCGCCCCCGCCGTGGTCGAAACGGCGACCCCGACCCCGACGCCCACCCCGACTCCGTCGGCGACGTCGGCGCCGCCCGTTACGACGCCTGTCACGCCGGTGAATCCGCCCGCACCCGTCGTCCGTGTTCCGTTGAACTGCGAGCAGCTCATCCCAGCGCCGGATGTCGTCGCCATTCTCGGCGGGCCGGCAGCCCCGGTGGCCGATTCACCCGTGTACCAGATCCCCACCCTCTACACCGATAGGCGTGTCGGTGGAATGGGGTGCGCGTGGAAGCTGGACGAATCGGCCTCCGCGATGTCCATCCGCGTGGTGCCCGGCGTCACGGCGGAAACGTTCGTCGAGACGAGAGCCGAATCGTTCGCCGGCGCCACCGCCGACCCCGTCGGCTGGATCGACGCTCCCAGCGTCGGTCCCGAAGCCATCGAGACGTGCGCGTCGTCCGAAGAAGCGGACTACTGCAACGTGCGTGCCCGCGGCGGCGACTACGGCGTCGAGGCCTACGCCAGCACGCTCACCCCGGCCGAACGGACAGCGTTCGAATTCGCCATCGGCGAGCTGTTGGCCGGGCTCTCGAACCTTCCAGTGCCGGAGCCGCTCTGGCAGCCCACCGGGCCCACCCTGCGTGGAGCAAGCGATTGCGACGCGGTCATCCCCACCCGGCGCCCAACGGGCGATCACCGACATCGTGCTCGCGAACGTGGGCGCACCGTAGCGGCCCGCCGCCGCATCCGCTCGGCGCCATCCTCCGAGGGACCCCGTCTGTGCGCGCGGGACCCGCCCAGCGGGGGTCCGACGCGCACAGGGCGGGTCCCTCGCAGGAGAAAGGTCAGTGTGAGCCGATCCGGCGGCGCAGGAGTTCGATCCGCTGCTGCAGTTGCGTGACCGAGGCCTGGGCCACGGCTGGTCCGCCGCAGACCCGGCGCAGTTCCGCGTGCACCATGCCGTGAGTCTCACCGGTGTTGCGCGCCCAGAGCCCGACGAGGCTGTTCAGGAGGCTGCGCTGCTCCTTCAACGTGCGGTACAGCGGTGCGGGCGGCTCGTTCTTGGCCGCATCCTGCGTCGCCGGACCGTGCGCCTTCGTCATCGAGCGCTTCGCCTGGCGCTGCTGCCGGTGTTGCAGCAGCTCGCGCACCTGATCGGGTTCGAGCAGTCCCGGGATCCCGATGAAGTCGAGCTCCTCCTCGGAGTCAACGGCGACCTCCATGCCGAAGTCGTCGCCCTCGAACATCACGCGGTCGAACGTCGCATCCGAACCGAGCGACTCGAAGCGGCCCTCCTCCAGCAGCTCGCTCGAGGCCTTCTCCTCGCGCTCCGCCTCGGCCATCATGTCGGCCTCGGGGTACTCCTCGTCGTCGTTCGACTTCCGGTCCAACGCGTGGTCGCGCTGCAACTCCATCGAGCCGGCGAGGGCCATCAGGCCGGGCACGTTGGGCAGGAAGACCGACGCGGTCTCGCCGCGACGTCGGGCTCGAACGAAACGGCCGATGGCCTGCGCGAAGAACAGCGGAGTCGAGGCCGACGTCGCGTACACGCCCACGGCGAGCCGCGGCACATCGACGCCCTCCGACACCATCCGCACCGCGACCATCCACCGGCTGGTGCCTCTGGAATACTCCTCGATGCGGTCCGACGCCTCCTTCTCGTCCGAGAGGACGACGGTGACGGGTTCGCCCGAGATGTCTTTGAGCATCGCGGCGTAGGCGCGCGCCGCGTAGTGATCCGTCGCGATCACGAGCCCACCCGCATCCGGGATCGCGCGACGCACCTCGTTCAACCGCGTGTTCGCGGCCCTGAGTACCGCAGGGATCCAGTCGCCCTTCGGGTCCAGCGCGGTGCGCCACGCCTGCGAGGTGATGTCTTTCGTGTTGCCCTCGCCGAGGCGGGCCTCCATCTCTTCGCCGGCCTTCGATTTCCACCGCATGCTGCCCGCGTAGACCATGAAGAGGACGGGGCGCACGACGCCATCGGCGAGCGCTCGACCGTAACCGTAGGCGTAGTCGGTGATCGACGTGCGGATGCCCTCGTCATCGGGCGCGTAGGTCACGAACGGGATCGGCGCGGTGTCGGAGCGGAACGGTGTGCCGGTGAGCGACAAGCGGCGGGTGGCCGGAGCGAACGCCTCGCGCACCGCATCGCCCCAGCTGAGCGCATCACCCGCGTGGTGCACCTCGTCGAGGATCACCAGTGTCTTGGCCGACTCGGTGATCTCCTTGTGCAGTTCCGCCCGCACGCCGACCTGGGCGTAGGTGACGGCGACCCCGTGGTAATGCCGGGCGTGCCGCCCCATCCTGTTCGTGAAGGTCGGGTCCAGACGGATACCCACGCGATGCGCTGCCTCGGCCCACTGGCGCTTGAGGTGCTCGGTCGGTGCGACCACCGTGATCCGTTCGACGGTGCGGTTGTGCAGCAACTCGGCGGCGAGTCGCAGTGCGAACGTCGTCTTGCCGGCGCCCGGTGTCGCCGCCGCCAGGAAGTCCCGCGGCTCCGTGCTGAAGTAGGCGTTCAGCGCCTCCGCCTGCCAGGCGCGCAGCTTGCTGGCGGTACCCCACGGTGCCCTGCCGGGGAACGAGGGCGACAGGTGTTCTGCGGCTGAGGTGCCGACCTGATGGCCGAAGTTCGATGGGATGCTCACTTGCATCGAAGATACCCGAGGCGTCCGGCGGGAGCGAACCTCGGGAGCAGAATGGGAGCATGGTCGAGCAGCTTCATCCCTGGTCCCGCTACGTCGCCTTGGGCGATTCGTTCACCGAAGGGATCGGCGATCCCGAGCCGGCGAATCCGGGCGGCCACCGCGGATGGGCCGATCGGGTCGCCGAGGTTCTGAGCAGCAAGACCGAGGACTTCGCCTACGCGAACCTGGCGGTACGCGGCAAGCTGCTGCAGCAGATCGTGGACGACCAGATCGGGCCCGCGCTCGCCCTGCGCCCCGACCTGATCACGATCTCGGCCGGAGGCAACGACGTGATCCGCCCCGGTACCGACCCGGACGACATCGCCGCCCGCTTCGAGGACGGCTTGGAACGACTCACCTCGCAGGGTGCGACGGTCGTCATCTTCACCGGCGTCGATGTCGGCTTCTCCCCCGTGTTCAACCGCATCCGTGGCAAGGTCGCGATCTACAACGAGAACCTCCGCGCGCTCGCCAAGCGCTTCGACTGCGTCGTGGCCGACCAGTGGTCGCTCACGGAGATCCAAGACGTGCGGATGTGGGCCCCCGACCGCCTCCACCTGAACCCGCACGGCCACCACGAGGTGGCCCGGATGGTTCTGGAGGCGCTGAACGTCGAGAACGAGCTGCGCCCGTTGCGGCCGGAGCCGTTGCCGCCCGTTCGGTGGCGCGCCGCCCGCACGGAGGATGTCAAGTGGGCACGCGAGTACCTGGTGCCCTGGGTGCTGCGGCGTGTCCGGCACCAGTCGTCCGGCGACAACATCAGTGCGAAGCGGCCGGATGCCGGGCCCTTCCTGCTTCCGCCGGAGCCGCAGGTCCTCGTCGCGCCGGGCAACGCTTCGCCCGAGGAAGTCGCGCAGGACGTCGCCGAGGCCGACGCCGAGGTGCTGCTGCCCGAAGAGCCGCAGCGCTGAAAAGCCGCAGCGCTGAAGAGCCGCAGCGCTGAGCCGCGCCTAGTCGTCCGTAGCGGCGTCGCGCAGTGGTGTCAGGAAGGCGGCGTCGCGCTCGTAGAGCAGCGCGTCGTCCGACAACTCGGGTTTGCCGAGCTCGACCGCCTTCTCGCGCGAGAAATCCGCAAGATCGAGCAGTCGGATGATGGCCACGCGCAGGACATCGGCCCAGCTGTCGTCGGAACCGTACGCCTCGAGCAATAGGTCCACCCGGCGGCGCGCATCCGTCATGTCCGGCGCATTCGAGGGGGTGTCGGCGGTGAGCGGTACGATCCGCGTCGCGTAGTAGGCGATGTCCCAGAGACGCGGACCCGGCGAGCACATGTCGAAGTCGAACGCGCCCGCGATGGTACCGTCCACGAACGTCAAGTTGTGCGGCGCGAAGTCGTTGTGGCAGATCACCTCCGAGGGCACCTTGGCACGGGACTGCCAGATGGCACCGTCGAGCGGGAAGCCGATGCTCGCGTCGTGCAGTCGCCGCAGCATCCGCGCCCCCTTCTGCAACGCCGCATCGCTCCACACGACGTCCGGCAGCGGGTACACAGGGGCGTCCCCCGCTACGAGACTCAGCCGTTCGCGGTCGAGTTCGATACCCAGCGGACGCGGTGCCCAGTCGATGCCGGCCATCGCCAGCCAGTCCAGGTAGCGGTGCACGGTCGGGGTCCACGGCCCGGCGATCCGCAGCACCGTGTCGCCGTCGCGCAGCACCGTGTTCATGTTGCCGCCGAGGAGGGGCGCCTCTGAATCGGGCGCATCCGCGGACATCAGACGGTCGAGAGGTCGTCGGCCAGATCCTCATCGGTGACTTCGACGTCTCCGGAGCCGTCGAAGGCGAGCAGACGCAGGCGGCCGTCCTCGACGACGAGATCGTGGGCGGAGCCGTTGCCCACCGTCACCCCGAGCAGCGGCAGCTCCTCCGCCGTGAGGTGGCGCAACAGGCTTCCGATCACGGCGCCGTGGGTGGCGACGAGGACAGTCCGGCCCGGGTGGCGCTCGGCGAGCCCCAACAGCGCTGCCGTCGCGCGCTCGACGACCTCGGGCCTGCTCTCCAAGCCTGGTATCGGAGACCCTTCGATGCCGTTCGGATGCAGGGCGCGGAGTTCGGGTCCGGTCATCCCCTCCGCTTCTCCGTAGCAACGCTCGGCGATGCCGGGAAGGATCTCGGGCGGGTCGAGCCCGATCACCGCAGCCATGATGGCGCCGGTCTCGTGGGCACGGATGAGCGGACTGGCGACGACGACGTCCCAGTCGCGGGCTGCCAGTCGGCGCCCGGTTGCTCGGGCTTGGGCGCGTCCGGTGGCGTTCAGCGGGATGTCGCTGGTGCCCTGGATGCGCTTGACGAGGTTCCACTCCGTCTGTCCGTGACGGACGAGGGTGATGCGGGTCACAGGATTCCCTCCGGTGGGTCGGCGGCGCACAGCGCCGGAGGTCAGAGTGCGGGCAGCCGCTCGGCGAGGGCCTGGAGCGTCTCGCTGGTGCCGGCGTCGATCTTGAGGGTGGCGCGCGCGTCGCCCTTCGTCGTACCGCGGTTGATGATGACGATCGGCAGGCGCTTGCGGCGTGCGATCTCGAGGAATCTGATGCCCGAGTTGACCACGAGAGACGATCCGGCGACCACCAATGCGTCCGCACCGGCGACGATCGCGCGTGCCTCGACGAACTTCTCGGCCGGGATGAACTCGCCGAAGAACACGATGTCGGGCTTGAGCATTCCGTCGCACACGGTGCACGAGGGAATCGTCATCGCCGAGACGTCGTGCACCTCCGCGTCGCCGTCGGGGTTCAACGACGAGATGCCCGGGTCGGTCAACCACGGGTTGGCGGCCGCTATCCGATCGGCGACCGCGTCGCGGGCGAAGTACTGCCCGCAGGTCATGCAGCGGACGCGATCCGCCGAGCCGTGCAGGTCGACGACGCGCCGCGATCCGGCACGGAGGTGCAGGCCGTCGACGTTCTGCGTGACGACGCCGGTGAGGATCCCGCGCTCCTCCAGGCGCGCGAGAGCCGCGTGGCCGGTGTTGGGCTGCGCTGCGCTGAAGCGCGCCCAGCCGAGCTGGCTGCCCGCCCAGTACCGCTTCCGGTACTCGGTGTCGGCGATGAACTGGGAGTACGTCATCGGGGTGCGCTGCGGGGCACCGGCGCCGCGATAATCGGGGATTCCCGAGTCGGTGCTGATCCCCGCGCCCGTCATACTCGCCACGCGCCGGCCGCTGAGCAGTTCGATCGCCTGCTCGAGCGCTTCCTCGCGGGTGTCCTCGGCCTCGGCGGAGGGAGCCGCGCGATCGAGCTCCGTGTCCATCGGTGCCTCCGTGTCCGGGGAATCGAGCCGCGACGGGCGCGACCGGAGACCCTCGTCGATTCTAAACAACGGAAGTTTCGATATGTTTCCCTGATGCCGATCGTGCCCATCGACGACCTCGACCACGAGGCGCTCGCCGACTACCGCAGCCTGACCGATGTGGCCCTGCGCCGCGTCAGTGAACCCGAGGGCGGTCTGTACATCGCCGAGTCCGCGAAAGTGATCGGCCGCGCACTGGCGGCGGGCCACGTGCCGCGCTCGGTGCTGGTCGGGCAGAAGCGGCTGGCGGATGCGGAGGAGGTGCTCGCTCGTTTCCCCGATGTGCCCGTCTTCGTCGGAGCGACCGAGCTGATCGCGTCGCTCACCGGTTTCGACGTGCACCGGGGAGCGCTGGCCTCGATGCACCGCCCTGCGCTCCCGGCGATGTCCGAGCTGCTCCGCGACGCCCGTCTCGTCGTGATCCTGGAGGACCTCGTGGACCACACCAACGTCGGCGCCGTCTTCCGGGCGGCGGCCGGTATGGGAGCGGATGCGGTGCTGGTGACACCGCGCTGCGCGGACCCGCTGTATCGCCGCAGCGTCCGCGTCAGTATGGGCACCGTGCTGCAGGTGCCCTGGACCCGCACCCCGGAGTGGCCGGAGGCTCGGCGGATCCTGAACGAGGCGGGTTTCGCGGTCGCAGCGCTCGCGCTCTCGGACGACGCCGTCGATCTGGCCGACTACGCCGCGCGCCGCCCCCAGCGCGTCGCGATCGCGCTGGGCGCCGAGGGCGACGGCCTCAGCGCACCCGCTCTCGCCGCGGCCGACACCGTGGTGACGATCCCGATGCTGCACGGCGTCGACTCGCTCAACGTCGCCTCCGCCGGTGCGGTCGCGCTCTGGGCGCTGACCCACTGAGGACGCCGGGCCGGTACTCCCCCGATCGCGTGCCGCTCAGCGGATCCGGGCCGACGCCTGATTAGGATGTCCCGCGTGCCGAGCCCCACCGTTCCCGACCTTTCCGCCGAGACGCCCGAACAGCCGCAGGCACGTCGGCGACCGAGCCCGGCTCAGTATCGGCGACGCCGAATCGTCGCCCTGCTCGTCGCGCTCGTTGTGCTCGCCGTCGTCGGCGGCGGCGGAGCGTACGCCGCGAACGCCGCCGGCGCCCCGCTGCCCCTGGCGACGACGGAGGCCGAAGTCCCGGTGCAGCCGTCCATCGATGCCCCGGTGATCGCGTGGCCGGGCTACGGGTCGGGAGCGATCGGCGCGGTCGGCTTCGAGGGAGCCCTCGACCAAGGTGTGCTCGCGCAGTACGGCTCGGGCGACACCCTGCCGATCGGCAGCATCGCGAAGGTCGTCACTGCTCTCGTGGTTCTCGACGCCAAGCCGCTCGCGGACGGGGAGGAGGGGCCGACCATCACCTTCACGACCGAAGACGTGCAGTACTACAACGATTCCGTGGCGGAGAACGGTTCGGTCGCGCCCGTGTCGGCAGGGCTGGAGCTGACCGAGAAGGAGGCGCTCACCGTGATGCTGGTTCCCTCGGCCAACAACTACGCGAAATCGCTCGCCATCTGGGCCTTCGGCTCGATGGACGCCTTCTTCGACGCGGCGCGCAGCTGGCTCGATGCTCACGCGCTGCCGCAGACGTCGATGGCGGACGCCAGCGGGCTCTCGCCCGCCACGGTCAGCACCACCACCGAGATGGTGGCCCTCGGCGAACTCCTCGTCGCCGACCCCGTACTCGCATCGATCGTCGCCGTGCAGAACATCACGATCCCGGGGGTCGGCGCTCTGGAGAACACGAACGCCCTCTTGGGGATCAACGGCATCGACGGCATCAAGACCGGCACGACCGACGAGGCGGGCGCCTGCCTGCTGTTCTCACTCGACGCCACCATCGACGGCAACACCCTCACGATCGTCGGCGTCGTCGTCGGGGCGGCGACGCATCCGCAGCTGGCGAGCGACATCCTTGCGATGCTGCCCAGTTTCCAGGCCGGCTTCCACACCGTGAGTCTCACGACCGCGGGCACCGACTACGGCGACTTCGACAGTGTCTGGGGCGAGTCGGCGGATGCGGTGAGCACAGCGGACGCGAGCGCTTTCGTCTGGGGCGGTGTCACCGCGAGCACCGTCGTCGACCTGACGCCGCTGAGCACGATCGCTGACGGCTCCAGCGTCGGCACGGCGACGGTGACCGTGAACGGCGTCGACCACGAGATCCCGCTGAGTGCGAAGGGCAGCATCGTCGACCCCGGCTTCGGCTGGCGCGTCACCCACCCCGACGAGCTGTTCGCGCCGGCCGCGTAGCACTGCCACAGCCGCGTAGCACTGCCCCGGCCGCGCCTCCACTCACTTCTGGGGTCGGAGCTCGCTGAGCACCTCCGCGAGGACGCCCGCCGACGTGGCCCACGAGTACTGCGCGGCCCGATCGCGCGCCGCCGCGGAGCGATCTCGCCAGACGCGCGACTTCTCGAGCTCACGCACGGCCGCGGCGAAGCCTTTGGCGCTGTTCGGCGCGACATACGCTGCGGCCGCTCCCCCGATCTCGCGGAAGATCGGGATGTCGCTGACGACGACCGGCGTTCCGAGCGCCATCGCCTCCACCAGCGGGATCCCGAACCCCTCGTCGCGCGAGGCGGTCACCAGTGCGGTCGCGCGGGAGAGCGCCGCGTGGTACTCGGCGTCACTCGCGCCCTGGTGGAAGACGAGCTTCGCCGTCGGCGCCAGCGAACGCAGCATCTCGACCGTATCGGCGTCCGCCCGACTCATCAGGTGCAACGTGTAGTCGGGCAGGAGCCGCATCGCCTTGGCCAGGGTCTCGACGTTCTTGTACGGCATGAAGGAGCCCATGTAGACGAGGCTGTGCGCGGCCGAACGATCCGGGTGCCGCGCCGCGATCGCGACGCTCTCCGCATCCGGGGCCGATGCCGCGTTCGGCACGACCACGACCGGCTTCGTCGTGAGGCGATGACGGCGGATGAGTCCGCGGGTCGTCTCCGAGACCGTCACGATCGTGTCCGCTCGGTTCAACAGCATCCGCTGCGGCCACCAGGCCAGATGGTAGAGCCGCCACAGCCCACGGACGAAGCCCGGAAGGTCGCGGGGCGGCGTGCGGTGCCGGTAGTAGATCAAGTCGTGCACGGTCAACACGAGCCGATAGCGGCGGCCGAACGAACCCATCGTCTGCATCGGACTGAACACCACATCCGGTCGCAGCCGGTTCACGAGGAGCGCCACGAGCGGCTCGAACGGGCTGGTCGGGGCGGTCACCTTCTCCCACGGAAGGGCCGGCAGCAACGTGAGCTGCCGGCGATCGCTGATCAGCATCGTGATCGTGTCACCCGGTCGCACGAGGCGCCCGAGCTCGGCGGCGATGCTCGCGGTGTAGCGGCTGATCCCGTCATGACGTTCGAGCCGCGTGTACCGGCAGTCGATCACGATCTTCACGCGTCGATCCCCTTCTCGACGGCACCACGGATGACCTTCGCGGCTTCGTCGGGCGTCTCGTAATGGATCAGGTGCCCGACTCCGGAGATGACGTGCAGCCGGGCGTGCGGGAAGCGCTGAACCAGCTCGTACTGGGCCGCGACGGGCGTGATGTCGTCGCGATCCGCAGCGATCAGCATCGTCGGAATCGCGATGTCGGCGGCGAACTCGCTGACGTCGTGCGAGACGGAGGCGCGGAACGATTCGAGCACGGTCTCCCGGGTGGCGAAGGCGCTGAAGTAGCGGTCGTGCTGATCATGGATGAAACGCAGAAGGGCCTTGTCGGAGGTCTTCGCCATCGTGAGACTCATGATCCGCACGATGGCACGATTGCGGAGGATCCCGAAACCGAGGGCCCGCGGGAGTCGGGCCCCGAGCCAGTAGTAGAACACCGCGAGCCGCGTCATCACGCCGCGCGGGCCGGCCAGGGCGGGCGCCGCGATCGGGTTCACCAGGATCAGCAGCGGCGCCGGGAGTCCGCTCGCCGCCGCACCGGCGACGACGATCGATCCGAAGGAGTGGCCGAGCACGACCGCCGTGCCGAGGAGGTCGAGCTCGGCGAGGAAGAGCCGGAGCCACGCTCCGTAGCCCGCGATGTCGTGTGCGTGCAGCGTCATCGGTGTCGAATCGCCGAAGCCCGGCAGATCGGGCGCGATCACCCGCGCATCCGCGCCGCCGGCGAGCAACCGCGCGACCACCGGCTCGAGTCCGTGGTGATCGCCGCGGAACCCGTGCACCATCACGACCGTCGTCGCCGCGTCGGCGGATCCGTAGCACCAGTACGCGGTCATGCCGCCCGCGAGCGGGACCTCCGCCCGCGTGGTGGGAAGGCCGGCGAGGTCTGCGGAGTACGGCGAAGCGACGGTCATAGCGATTCGAGTTTAAGCAGTAGTGTTCGAAAGCGGTCGCGCAACGCCTTGCATGTCGCTCCGAGAAGCCACGAAGCTTGTCGGAGTCGCGGCCCACCGATCCAGGAGCCGCCGCCGTCCCCCCGTCAGGACGCACCGTTCGGCTGCGCCGCCTGCAGGAGCAAAGGAGCACCGTGAGCTTCACATCCCCGATCCAACTCCCCGGCCTCGCCCTCGACCCGCAGTGGTATCGGCGGGCCGTTTTCTATGAGGTGATGGTCCGCTCCTACGTGGACTCGAACGGCGACGGGGCGGGCGACCTGCAAGGCCTCTCCTCGAAGCTCGATTACTTGCAGTGGCTCGGTATCGATGCGCTCTGGTTGCCGCCCTTCTACCAGTCGCCGCTGCGCGACGGCGGTTACGACGTCTCCGATTTCAAGGCGATCCTGCCCGAATTCGGAACGATGGACGATTTCCGCGAGTTGGTGCGCAAGACCCACGAACGCAACATGCGCGTGGTGATGGACTTCCCCTTGAACCACACGAGCGACCAGCACGAATGGTTCCAGCAGTCGCGATCCGACCCGGACGGACCGTACGGCGACTTCTACGTCTGGAACGATACGGACGACAAATACCCCGACATCCGCATCATCTTCATCGACACCGAGGACTCGAACTGGGCCTTCGACTCCGAGCGGCGCCAGTACTACTTCCACCGCTTCTTCTCGCACCAGCCCGACCTCAATTTCGAGAACCCGGCGGTGCACGAGGCGATCTACGACATCATCCGGTTCTGGTTCGACATGGGCGTGGACGGCATCCGTCTGGACGCGATCCCGTACCTCTACGAGTCGGACGAGGGCAACGGCGAGGGCGAGCCGCCGACGCACGAGTTCATCAAGAAGCTCCGCGAGATGATCGATCGCGAGTACCCGGGCCGTATCCTCATCGCCGAGGCGAACCAGTGGCCTCGTGAGGTGGCGGCGTTCTTCGGGACCGAGGAGGAGCCGGAATGCCACATGGCCTTCGACTTCCCCGTGATGCCTCGCGTCTTCTACTCGCTGCGCGCGCAGACGGCCACCGAGCTCAAGAAGGTGCTCTCGGAGACCTTCGACATCCCCACCGGCGCGGCCTGGGGGGTGTTCCTTCGCAATCACGACGAGCTGACCCTCGAGATGGTCTCGGAGGAGTACCGGCAAGCCATGTACGGCTGGTACGCCTACGACCCACGGATGCGATCGAACATCGGCATCCGGCGTCGCCTCGCGCCCCTGCTCGACAACGCGCGCGCCGAACTCGAACTGATCAACGCGCTGCTGCTCTCGCTCGCCGGCAGTCCGTTCCTGTACTACGGCGACGAGATCGGCATGGGCGACAACATCTGGCTGAACGACCGCGATGCCTCGCGAACCCCCATGCAGTGGACCCCCGACCGCAACGCCGGTTTCTCTGCGGCGGACCCGGGCAAGCTCTTCCTGCCGGTCGTGCAATCGCTCGTGTACCACTACAACCAGGTCAACGTGGAGGCGCAGCTCGCGCAGTCCCGGTCTCTCCTGCACTGGATGCGCAACGTGCTGCACGTGCGTCGCGCGCACCCCGCGTTCGGCCTGGGCACGATGCGCGTGCTCGAAACGGATCATGAGTCCGTGTTGGCGTTCGTACGCAGCTACGCCGGCTCCGGTACCGCGATGGGCGACAACGCGGAGGAGATCCTCTGCATCTTCAACTTCAACCACAACCCGGTATCAGTGACGATCACCGACACGGAGAATGCCAACGCACAGCTGATCGACGTCTTCGGCGGCGGCCGCTTCCCCGGAATCGATTCCGACGGCGCACTGCAGATGACCCTCGGCACGCAGGGGTTCTTCTGGTTGCACATCGACAAGGCCCGGGCATGATTCGACCCACACCGATCCGGACGTGGCGGCGCGTCGTGCCACGCCCGGTGTCGGTACCCGCGCATAGTCTGACCGGGTGAGCATCTCGACAGCAGCATTCTCGGCCACCTCTGCAACCGATGCCGCGTCCGGATCCGGTGCCACCGCCGTGCTCGATGGCGCACCACGATGGCTCGACACGCTGGCCGTCTTCGATCTCGAGACCACGGGGATCGATGTGATGACCAGTCGCATCGTCACCGCCAACGTCGCGGTCATCGATGCGCAGGGCGACGTGGTGCGCAGCACGAGTTGGCTGGCGGATCCGGGGGTCGAGATCCCGGAGCAGGCCACGGCCGTCCACGGCA
Organism: Microbacteriaceae bacterium VKM Ac-2855; assembly: GCA_013204985.1. Taxonomy (GTDB): domain Bacteria; phylum Actinomycetota; class Actinomycetes; order Actinomycetales; family Microbacteriaceae; genus Rathayibacter. Next base: position 217,866 of record JABMLG010000001.1, on the reverse strand, counting down.
TCAGCACCGCGCACGCCCGCGCGCAGGGGCGGCCGGTGGCCGAGGTCGTCGCGGAGATCGTCACGGCCCTGCGCGGCCTCTTCGCCGACGGTGTTCCGCTGGTGATCTACAACGCGCCGTACGACCTCACTCTGCTGGCGTTCGAGTCCGCCCGCCACGGGGTGCCGATCCTGATGGACCCGTATCCGGTCATCGATCCGCTGGTGATCGACAAAGCGGTCGACCGGTTCCGCAAAGGCAAGCGCACGCTCGAGGTCGCCGCCGGCCACTACGGCGTCGATCTCACGGATGCGCACGACGCCGGAGCCGACGCCCTCGCGGCCGGTCGCGTCGCCCAAGCGATCGGACGACGCTTCGAGTCCGAACTCGGTGGCTCGGCGGATGCGCTGCACCGGTTGCAGATCGGCTGGGCGCGCGAGCAGGCCGAGTCGTTCCAGGACTACATGCGCCGCACGAAGGATCCCTCGTTCACCGCCACCGGCCAGTGGCCGATGCGCTGACGCGGGAGCTGCCGGCTCAGCAGCAGTCGGGCGCGCTGTCGTTTTCACCGCGCGCGGCAGGCAAACCACCAGCGCGCGGCGAAAACGACAGCGCGGGACAGGTCTTCCGGGAAAAGCGAAATGGCGACCACCCGAAGGGCGGTCGCCATCCCGATGAGGCGCTGAGTCCTACTTGCCGAAGTTCTTGTAACGCGAGTTGAACTTCTCGACGCGACCGGCCGAGTCCATGATGCGCTGCTTGCCCGTGTAGAACGGGTGCGAGGCGGAGGAGATCTCGACGTCGATGACCGGGTACTCCACGCCGTCGAGCTCGATGGTCTTGTTGCTCGTCGCGGTCGAGCGGGTGAGGAAGGTCTCACCGGAAGCGAGGTCGCGGAAGACGATCGCGTTGTACTGGGGGTGGATGTCAGACTTCATGATCGGTTTCCTGTCGATTGGGTGATCCTGAACCGCACCTGTCGTCGACGGGAACGGGTGGAATGAAGGAAGGCCACGCCGAACGAATCGGGGCCGAGCCAGCTACCGAGAATAGCAGAACGTGCAGTGATCCGCGCGTCCCGTCTCGAGCGTGTTGATCAGGCCGTGGCGCGTGCCGAGTGCCGACCGTCTTCGCTGGTCAGTGCGATGCCCATTCGGAAGGTCTCCGACAAGGTCTCGGACGTCAGTGCCTCCTCGAGCGGGCCCGCCGCGACGACGTGGCCGTCCTTGAGCAGCAGCGCGTGCGTGAACCCGCTGGGGATCTCCTCGACGTGATGGGTGACCATCACGATCGCCGGCGAGTCCTCGGCCCGGGCGTACCCTCCGAGCAGGTGAACCAGTTCCTCGCGAGCTCCCAGATCCAGGCTGGCGGCGGGTTCGTCGAGCAGGAGAAGTTCGGGATCGGTCATGATGGCCCGTGCGATCTGAACGCGCTTCTGCTCGCCGTCGGAGAGCGTGCCGAACGTGCGGTCGGCGAGGTCGTCGAGTCGCCATTCGGCGAGGACCCGACGAGCGCGCCGTTCGTCGATGTCGTCGTAGTTCTCGTTCCAACGCCCGGTGACCGAGTAGGCCGCGGTCATCACGACATCGACCACCCGCTCGCCACCCGGGATCCGGCGCGCCATCGCCGTCGAGGCGTAGCCGATGCGCGGACGCAGTTCGAAGACGTCGACACGACCGAGGGTCTCGTCGAGGATGCGGGCGGAGCCGCTGGAGGGGTACTGCGCCGCGGCAGCGATCTGCAGGATCGTCGTCTTCCCGGCGCCGTTCGGGCCGAGAACGACCCAGCGTTCGTCATCGTTGACGGTCCAACCGATCCGATCGAGGATCGTCTTCCCGTCTCGGACGAAGGACACATCGACGAACGTGAGAACGCTGGGCATGGTCCCCAGTCTAAGGGCGACCACGCCCGCCACGACTCACACGAGGGCGTCGTAGATGGCCCGCGTCTCGCGCCCGATCTGGGTCCAGCTGAACTCCGCCTCCGCGCGATCGCGTCCGGCAGCCCCCATCCGCTTGGCCGCGGCGGGGTCGCTGACGACCTCGATCATGGCGTCGGCGAGATCGGCGACGTAACGCTCCGGATCGACGGGGGTGCCCGTGCCGTCGGTGAGCTGCTCGATCGGCACGAGCCGACCCGTCACGCCGTCCACCACGACTTCGGGGATCCCGCCGGTCGCTGTGCCGACCACGGCGGCGCCGCACGCCATCGCCTCGAGGTTCACGATCCCGAGCGGCTCGTAGATGGACGGGCAGACGAACGTCGTCGCCGCCGTGAGGATCGCCGACAGGTCGTGGCGCGGCAGGTGCCGATCGATCCACACCACCCCGGTGCGCTTCTCCTGCAACTCGCGCACGAGCGCGGTCACCTCCGCCATGATCTCGGGTGTGTCCGGCGCCCCCGCACACAGCACCAGCTGCACCTCCGGCGGCAGCAGCGCCGCGGCGCGCAACAGGTAGGGCAGACCCTTCTGCCGCGTGATCCGACCGACGAAGACGACGGACGGACGCGCCGGGTCGATGCCGTGCTCGGCCAGGACGCCATCGTCCACGACCGGGTGCCACGCGTTCAGGTCGATGCCGTTGTAGACGACGTGCACCTTGGCGGGATCAAGGGCCGGGTAGGAGCGCAGGATGTCGTTGCGCATGCCGCCGGAGACGGCGATCACCGCATCCGCGTTCTCGTAGGCCTGCTTCTCGATCCAGCTGGAGACGCGGTACCCGCCGCCGAGCTGCTCCGCCTTCCAGGGGCGCAGCGGCTCGAGGCTGTGGGCCGAGACCACGTGCGGGATGCCGTGCAGCATCTGCGCCAACTGACCGGCCGCGTTCGCGTACCAGGTGTGCGAGTGCACCAGGTCGGCCCCGGCGGCATCCTGAGCGATCTGCAGGTCGACACCGAGTGTCTGCAGCGCGCCGTTGGCCGCCGCGAGCTCTGCAGGCACCGGGTACGCGAAGGTGCCCGGTTCATCGCGGACGGCACCGAAGCAGCGCACGATCACGTCGATGTCGCTGCGGAGGGCCTTGGTGAGTTCGGCCACGTGAACGCCGGCTCCGCCGTACACCTCGGGGGGATATTCCTTGGTCAACAGATCTACTCGCACACCCGAACCGTAGTACAGCGGAACCTCTCAGGACAGGCCGTGATGAAGGCGACTCGCTTACCTCTACGCTGGAGCCATGTCATCAAAGAAGATCTTCGGCATCGTCCTCGCCGGCGGCGAGGGCAAGCGGCTGATGCCGCTCACTGCGGACCGGGCCAAGCCCGGTGTCCCGTTCGGCGGTCAGTACCGACTCATCGACTTCGCACTCTCCAATCTTCTGAATTCCGGTCTCACCCAGATCGTCGTGCTGACGCAGTACAAGTCGCACTCGCTCGACCGTCACGTGTCTCAGACCTGGCGACTGTCGGGTCTGCTGAACTCCTACGTCGCCTCGGTGCCGGCGCAGCAGCGTCTCGGCAAGCGGTGGTTCAGCGGATCCGCCGACGCGATCCTGCAGAGCCTCAACCTCATCCGCGACGAGAAGCCCGACATCGTCGTCGTGGTCGGCGCGGACCACGTGTACCGGATGGACTTCTCGCAGATGATCGAGGCGCACATCAAGTCGGGCGCCAAGGCGACGGTCGCGGCGATCCGCCAGCCGATCGAGCTCGCCGATCAGTTCGGTGTCATCCAGCTCGAGGGCGACGAAGCGGGCGACGGCATCGTGCCGACGAAGATCGCCGAGTTCCTCGAGAAGCCGAAGAATCCGGTCGGCCTCGCCGACGCTCCGCACGAGGTGCTCGCCTCGATGGGCAACTACGTCTTCGACGCGGATGCGCTGATCGACGCGGTCATCCGCGACGGTGAGAAGACCGACTCCGACCACGACATGGGTGGCGACATCATCCCCGACTTCGTCGCTCGCGGCGAGGCCGGCGTCTACGACCTCAAGCTGAACGAGGTGCCGGGTTCGACCGATCGCGATCGCTACTACTGGCGCGACGTGGGCACGATCGACTCGTTCTTCGACGCCCACCAGGACCTCATCTCGGCACTGCCCGTGTTCAACCTCTACAACCAGCAGTGGCCGATCTTCTCGTCGCAGCTGAACTCGCCCCCGGCGAAGATCGTCCGTGATGGGCGCGGCAACCCGGGTTCCACGATCGACTCGATCGTCTCGCTCGGTTCCGTGATCTCCGGCGCGCACATCGAGCGCAGCGTCGTGGGCCCGTGGGCCATCATCGAATCGGGTGCCACGGTGGTCGATGCGGTCATCTTCGACAAGGTCCGCATCGGGCCGGACGCCACGGTCGGTCGCGCTATCCTCGACAAGGACGTCGTCGTCGAGCCCGGTGCGCAGGTCGGCGTGAACCATGATCGAGACCGCGAACGCGGCTTCACCGTGACCGAATCCGGCATCACCGTGGTCGGTAAGGGCGTCGTCGTCCATCCCTAGGAAGGAATGGATGCACCCGTGAGTGCCTCGGCAGGACCGCACCCGCACGTCGTCAACACTCGAGGCGGGCGCGGCGCCCGATTCCTCGTGGTGGTCGACGCCGATTCGACGCTCATCCAGAACGAGGTGATCGAACTCCTCGCCGAGCACGCGGGCACCGTCGATGTCGTCGCGGCCGTGACCGAGCGAGCGATGCGCGGCGAACTGGACTTCGAAGAGAGCCTGCGGGAGCGGGTCGGGACTCTCGTCGGCGTCGCCGTCGAGAGTTTCGAGGCGGTGCGGGCATCCATCATCGTCACGCCCGGTGTGGAGCAACTCGTCGCAGGGATCCACGCCGCCGGCGGCGCGATCGGCGTCGTCTCGGGCGGCTTCCACGAGATCCTCGATCCGCTCGCGGCGGAGCTCAATCTGGACTTCGCACGCGCCAACTGCCTCGAGGCACGCGATGGCGTGCTCACCGGCGGATTGAATGACGGCGTGATCGACGCCGTCGCCAAGGCGGATGCTGTGCGCGAGTGGGCCGCGGCGTGCAACGTTCCCCTGGATCGCACCATCGCGGTCGGTGACGGTGCCAACGACCTCGAGATGATGTCGATCGCGGCGCTGTCCGTCGCGTTCAACGCCAAGCCGCTCGTGCGCGAGCGCGCCGATCTCGTGATCGATGGCATCGACCTCAGCCAGCTGCTGCCCGTGCTGGGGCTGCGCTCGTAGCGAGGATTCAGTTACCCATGCCGAGGCCGCCATCGACGGGGATGACGGCTCCGCTGATGTACGAAGCCTCCTCCTCGGCGAGCCAGCGGGTGACCTTGGCGACGTCGGCCGCGGTGCCGTAGCGGGCGAGCGGGATGCTCTTCATGTATTCGGCCTGCTGGGCCTCGGGCAGTTCCGCCGTCATGTCGGTCTCGATGAATCCCGGAGCGACGACGTTGGCGGTGATGTTGCGGGCGCCGAGTTCACGCGTCAGCGAGCGGGCGAACCCGACCAGCGCCGCCTTCGACGAGGAGTAGTTGATCTGGCCGGGCGAGCCGTACAGGCCGACGACGCTCGAGATCAGGATGATCCGACCGAAGCGCTGCTTCAGCATCCCCTTCGATGCGCGCTTGACGACGCGGAACGAGCCGGTGAGGTTCGTGTCGATCACCGAGGTGAAGTCGTCCTCGGTCATCCGGAGCAGAAGCATGTCGCGCGTGATGCCCGCGTTGGAGACGAGCACCTCCACCGGGCCGAGTTCAGCCTCGATCTGAGTGAAGGCAGCATCGACGGAGGCCGAGTCGGTGACATCGGCGACCACGGTGAGCGATCCGGCCGGGCCGGAACCCGAACGAGCCGTGACGGCCACGCGGTGCCCCGCGGCGACGAACTCCTCGGCGATCGCGTAACCGATCCCCCGATTTCCGCCGGTGACGAGTACGGTGCGCGGCGTGGCCATGTCGTGTCCCTCTCCTGCCGACGCGCGATCGCGCCGAACGAACCGTTACAGCATAGAGGCGCCCAGCGACAGCGTCAGATCGCACTCCGCCGACCGGCGTTCGGCATGGTCGAGCGGACGTAGGCTAGATGCGCCGTGAAACCGCCGTCCTCCTCCATCACTTCGCTCCCGCCGTCGCCTGCCGACGAGCGGCACTCGCGTATGGTCAAGTACTCCATCGCGATGGGGATCCGCATGGTGTGCATCGTGTGCCTGCTCTTCGCGCACGGCTGGTGGCTGCTCGTCTTCGCCATCGGAGCGATCGTTCTTCCCTATATTGCAGTGGTGCTCGCGAACGTCGGTCCCGCGGGCGAAGGTGGCCCGGTCGATCGCCCGGGTGGACTGGTCCGCCTCGAGCGAACCGACGACGGCTCCACCCGTGCGTCGACCGCAGCTCCGGATGCACAGCCGAACGAGCAGGAGCCGCCGGAGGCCGGTCGATGATCTCTCTCGGTCTCCCGCTCGAACAGCACAGCTGCTCGCGGGCCGGTTGCACCGACCGCGCCGGTTGGGCGATCGAGTGGCGCAACCCCAAGATCCATTCGGAAGAGCGCCGCAAGACCTGGCTCGCGTGCGACGCGCACCTCGAGTACTTGCGTGAATTCCTCGCGGCGCGCGACTTTCCCCTCTCGGTGCGCGCCATCGAGACGGAGGCGGTATGAGTGAGAGCGTGCCCGGCAAGTGGCGCTTCGCCTTCTCCCGTCGGTGGTTCGGGTACCTCGGGCTGACCATCGTCTTCGCGATCACCTGCGTGTTGCTCTCGAACTGGCAGGTCGCCCGCTTGAACCAGGCCTCATCCGAGAACAAGCTCGTCGACGAGAATTGGGACGCCGCACCGGTGGGCTTGGACGAGTTGCTCCCGGCTCTCGACTCGTGGGATCCGACGTTGAAGTACCGCTCCGTGAGCGTCACGGGCGTGTACGAGTCCGACGAGCAGATCCTCGTGCGCAACCGCCCGAACAACGGCAACCCGGGCTTCGAGATCCTCACCCCCCTGCGCCTGTCCGACGGTTCGCTCTTCATCGTGGACCGCGGTTGGCTCCCGGTCGGCGACGCTCAGGACTCCCCCGATCTCATCCCCGAGCCACCGAGCGGCGAGGTGACGGTGACGGCGAGGTTGAAACAGGGCGAAGGCCGCATCGACGGGCGCTCGGCGCCCGCCGGACAGGTGGCCACCATCCAGCTCGACGACGTCGCCGACATCCTGCAGCAGCCCACGTACACCGGTGGATTCGGTCTGCTCACCGCCGAGGACCCTGCGCCCGCGCAGGCGCGCCCCGTCGCCGCCGAGAAGCCGGTCGCCGATGAGGGACTGCACATCAGCTACGCGATCCAGTGGGTGCTGTTCGCTCTGATGGGTTTCTTCGGTCTCGCCTGGGCGATCCGGCACGAGTACCGCATCCGCAATGCCGACGACCCCGAGGTGCAGCAGGCCGCCGAGCGCCGCGAAGCCCGCCGCCTTTCGCGCCCCCTCAGCGACGCCGACGCCGAGGACGCGTTGCTCGATCGCCACTGAGTACCCTCGGGTTGCCGCTTCTTTGACAGGCCACCCACCGCGACAGCGCTGAGGCGAATCCATGAAGTCCAGCGCTGATGCGAACGCGACCGGCTGTACGCGCCCGTCACCGTCGCACAGCCGACCGCCGCGAAGGTGACGACGTACGAGGACCCTGCGCCGACAACCTCAGGCCAGCTCGATCAGCTCGAGGTAGTCGCTGGTCCAGTGGTCCTCGGTGCCCTCGGGCATGATGAGCACGCGTTCGGGGTTGAGCGCCTCGACCGCGCCCTCGTCGTGGCTGACCAGGACCACGGCGCCTTCGTAGTGCGCGAGCGCGTCGAGGATCTCATCGCGGCTCGCCGGGTCGAGGTTGTTCGTCGGCTCGTCGAGCAGGAGCACATTGGCTCCCGAGACGACGATCATCGCCAGCGCCAACCGCGTCTTCTCACCGCCGGAGAGCACGCCGGCGAGCTTGTGCGAGTCGTCGCCGGTGAACAGGAACGAGCCGAGCACGCGTCGCGCCTCGGTCTCCGTGAGGTCCGGGCTCGAGGACACCATGTTCTGCAGCACCGAACGCTTGACGTCGATCGTCTCGTGCTCCTGCGCGTAGTAGCCGATCCGCAAACCGTGCCCCGGCTCGATCTCGCCGGTGTCTGGCTTGTCGACGCCGCCCAGGATGCGCAGCAGAGTGGTCTTCCCCGCACCGTTCAATCCGAGGATGACGACCTTGGAGCCTCGGTCGATCGCGAGGTCGACGGCGGTGAAGATCTCGAGCGAGCCGTAGCTCTTCGAGAGGTTGCTCGCCATGAGGGGCGTGCGACCGCACGCCACGGGGGTCGGGAAGCGCAACTTGGCGACGCGTTCGACCGCGCGCACCTCTTCGAGGCCGCTGAGCATCTTCTCGGCGCGGGCCACCATCTGGTGAGCCGCCGCTGCCTTCGACGCCTTCGCGCCGAACTTCGCCGCCTGCAGCTGCAGCACGCTCGCCTTCTTCTCGACGTTGGCGCGCTCCTTCTTGCGGCGCTCCTCGTCCGCGGCGCGCTGGCGCAGGTAGTTCTTCCAGTTCATGTTGTAGACGTCGATCACCTGGCGGTTCGCGTCGAGGTAGAACACCCGGTTCACCGTCTCGCCGACGAGCTCGATGTCGTGCGAGATGACGATGAAGCCGCCGCGGTAGTTCTTCAAGAACTCGCGCAGCCACACGACGGAATCGGCGTCGAGGTGGTTGGTCGGCTCGTCGAGGATGAGCGTCTGCGCGTCGGAGAACAGGATGCGCGCCAGCTCGATGCGCCGCCGCTGACCGCCCGAGAGCGTCTTGAGCGGCTGATCGAGGATGCGGTCGGGCAGGTTCAGATTGCTCGCGATCGACGCCGCCTCCGCCTCGGCCGCGTAGCCGCCGAGAGAGAGGAAGCGGTCCGTGAGGTTGCCGTACTTCTTCATCCCCGCGTCGCTGACCTTGGAGTCGCTGGACGACATCGCGACCGTCGCCTCCTGCATCCCCAGCACGAGCTGGCCGAGACCACGCGCGTCGAGGATGCGGGTGCGCGCGAGTTCCTCCGGGTCGCCCGAGCGCGGATCTTGCGGGAGGTAACCGATCTCGCCACCGCGGTCGACGGATCCGCCGTTGGGCAGGAGATCGCCCGCGAGCACCTTCGTCAGTGTGGTCTTCCCTGCTCCGTTGCGCCCGACGAGACCGATCTTGTCGCCGTCGGAGACGCGGAAGGAGACGTTCTCCATCAGAAGACGAGCTCCGACGCGAAGCTCGAGATCGTGCACGCTCAGCACAGTGACTTATCCGTTCCCGCCAAAAAATGGCGTTCCGTTCAGTGGGGGATGCGCCGCACTCCACGAGGCAGCAGCCCTCTAGTATATTTCCTGAGCCGCGGGCTCGGGTCACGCCCGTTCCTTCGGCGCCGATCGTGCCGCGATCCCACTCATTTCGTCGCTCCGCCCCACCTCGGCGCGAGCGCAAACGGCAGAGGAGACTCACCCATGACCACCTTCACGCTCGCACCGTCACGGCCCGTTCTGGCCGACCGGCTCGTTGCACGTTCGTGGGTGAGCGACATCGCGCTCGTGCTCGCCGGCGCCGCGCTCACCGCGGGAATGGCGCAGCTGTACATCCCGATGTGGCCGGTTCCGATGACGGGCCAGACCTTCGCCGCCCTGTTCGTCGGCACCACCCTCGGCGCCGTGCGCGGTTCCCTCGCCATGGTCGTCTACGCCCTCGTCGGCGCCATCGGCGTGCCCGTCTTCACGGAGGGTTCGTCGGGCTGGGCCGTGATCGCCGGCCCCACCGGCGGCTACATCCTCGGCTTCATCCTCGCGGCGGTGGTCACCGGGTGGCTCGCGCAGCGGGAGTGGGACAGGAAGGTGCTCGGCACCCTCGTCACGTTCCTCGCGGGCAACGCCGTCATTTACGCCGTCGGCCTCCCCTGGCTGTCGGCCGCCCTGGGCAGCTTCGGGGTCGCGAACGATCTCGGCGCGACGCTGCAGGCCGGTCTCGTGCCGTTCCTCCTCGGCGACGCGGTCAAGATGCTCGTCGCGGCAGCACTGCTTCCGGCCGCCTGGAAGCTGGTTTCGCGCCGCTCCCGCTGACGCACCGTCGATGAAGGGCCGAGGATCCACGGATCCTCGGCCCTTCACTGTTCCCGCCGATCTCCTCGGCTCGGGGCAGCCGTGCCTCAGCGAGCGCGGAGGTAGCGCAGCAGCAGCGTCTCCTCCGAGCTGAGCACATGGGCGAGGTACTGCGGATGCAGGACCCCTGCGCCCGTGGCGATCCGCGGCGCCGTACCGCTCGCGATGAGCGGGCTGACCGTGAGGCAGAGTTCGTCGACGGCATCCGCCGCGAGGAGCGCGCCGTACAGCGATGGACCGCCTTCGCAGTGCACCTGCGGGAGGCCGCGACCGGCCAGCTCGCGCACGACCAGACGAGGATCGACCGCCTCCGTGCCGCACACCAGTACATCCGCGACCTCCGCGAGCGCATCCCGTCGCTCGACCGGGGAGGCGCCGTGGGTGACGACGATCGGCCGTACCGGCGCCTCGGCGAAGATGCGGTCGCCCGGATCGAGCTCCAAGGATCCGGAGACGATCCCGAAGACCGGCTGCGCGGGCAGACCCGCGTCGATGCGCCACGCGGCGGACGCCTCGTCGAGGAGCATCGGTCCGTACCCCTCGGTACGCACCGTTCCCGCCGCCACCAGCACCACATCCGCGAGCCGGCGCAGCAGGTCGAACAGCCGCCTGTCGGCCTCGCCGCCGAGACCGCCGGATAGCCCGTCGTGCGTCGCCGCGCCGTCGATGCTGCTGACGAAGTTCATCCGCAGCCACGGGCGAGATCGCACCGGCCGGGCGAAGAGCGCGAGAAGCGCCGCGTCGTCGAGCGCTTCTCGATGAGCGGGAGCGAGTTGGTCGATGCGGTTCGTCACGGTCACTCCACGTTGTGCTTGAGGTAGACGGGCTCGCGGAAACCGAGCACCGCCTCGGTGAGACGCACCGCATCCACGGCGGCGCGCACATCGTGCATCCGCACGATCCTGGCGCCCTTGAGGATGCAGATCACCGCCGCGGCGAGGCTGCCGGAGAGGCGTTCGCCCTGCGGCCGGTCGAGCGACTCACCGATGAAGTCCTTGTTCGAGACCGCGGCCAGCGTGGGCAGACCGATGCTCACGATCTGCTCGAGCCGTCGGGTGAGTTCGAGTGTGTGGCGCGTGTTCTTGTTCAAGTCGTGCCCCGGATCGACGATCAGGCGTTCCAAGGGGACCCCCGCGGCCACGGCGACGGCGACGCGATCGCGCAGGAACGCCTCGACCTCGTCGGTCACGTCGTCGTAACGCGGTCGCGCGGGGCCCCGGCGCGGCTCGCCGAGGCTGTGCGTCAGAACGAGCTGCGCCCCGCTTGCGGCGACCACCGCTGCCATCTCGGGATCATGCAGCCCGCTGGTGTCGTTGATCACCGAGGCCCCGGCGGCGATGCTGCGCCGTGCGACCTCGGCCCGGGTGGTGTCGACCGAGATCACCACGTCGTTGCTCGCGTGGATCGCCTCGATGACCGGAACGACACGGTCGATCTCTTGATCGAGGGTCACGTCCGGTCCTCGGCCGAACGGCACGCCGCCGATATCGATCCAATCGGCACCCTCGTCCGCTGCGCGCTGGGCCGCGTCGACGGCGCGATCGAGGGCGAAGGTCGCGCCCTTGTCGTAGAAGGAGTCGGGGGTACGGTTCACGACCGCCATGACCGCTACCTGGCGGTCGAAGTCGAAGTCGTGACCGCCGATGCGTCGAGTCACGGTGCCACGATACTGGGCACCGATCGCCCGACCCTGGCCGTCAGCCGCGCAACGCCTGATCGAGATCGGCGATCAGGTCGTCGACGGTCTCCAGTCCGATCGAAAGACGGATCATCCCCGGCGTGATGCCCAGGCGCTCTCGCAGCTCGGGCGCGAACGCGATGTGGGTCGATGTTGCGGGATGCAGCGCCATCGATCGAGTGTCGCCGATGTTCGTCATCCGGCTGATCACGCGCAACCGATCGAAGAAGCGCCGCGCCCCCGGTTCGCCGCCGCGCACGGTCATGGCGAACACCGAACCGGTGCGGCCGCCGTAGAGCCGTTGCGCGAGCTCGTACAGCGGGTTATCGCTCAATCCCGCGTAGTCGACGCTCTCGACGAGCGGATGGGTGTTCAGCCACTGTGCGATGGTGATCGCATTCTCGACGTGCCGGTCCATCCGCACGGAGAGCGTCTCGATGCCCTGCTGCAGCAGGAACGCGTTGAAGGGTGAGAGGGCGGGCCCGATGTCGTTGACCACGGCTTCGCGAACGTGCCTGGCGTAGGCACGGTCGCCGCAGCGTTCGAGCATCGTCGGTCCGCCGGCTCGGAGCGGCTCGGTGATCATCGGGTACGCGCGCTCCGAAGCGGCCCAGTCGAAACGGCCGCCGTCGACGATCGCGCCCGAGAGCGCCGCGCCGTGTCCGCTGAGGAATTTCGTCGAGGAATGCACAACGATGTCGGCGCCGTACTCGACCGGTCGGATCAGGTACGGCGTCGCGATGGTGTTGTCGATCACGAGGGGGATGCCGTGCCGTCGCGCCACTCGGGCGAGCTGCTCGATATCGACGATGTCGTTGCGCGGGTTGGGGATCGTCTCGCTGAAGATTGCCTTCGTGTTCGGCTGGATGATCCTGTCCCACTCGGCGTCGTCCGCATCGTGCCAGACGTAGTCGACCTCGACGCCGAAGCGCTTGAAGCTGCGGCCGAACAGAATGCGGGTGCCGCCGTAGATGCTCGCCGTCGAGACGATCCTCTCGCCCGCCTCGGCGAGGGCGAGCAGGGCGGAGGTGATCGCCGCCTGCCCGGACGCGACGACGATCGCCTCGGTGCCGCCCTCGAGTGAAGCGACCCGCTTCTCGGCGACCGCGTTGCTCGGGTTGCGCGAGCGGGAGTACACGAAGCCGTCCGCCGTACCTGCGAAACGGTCGCGCCCGTCGTCGAACGAATCGAAACGGTAGCCGGAGGTCATGGCGATCGGTGCGATCCTCGCCTGATTCGGCGTCTCCTCGTACTCGCCGGCGTGGATCTGCCGGGTGTCGAATCCGTAGCCGGCCCAGTCGTACTCCGGCCGGAGCACGACGTGCTCCGCGTCGCTCGAGCCGTCGGCGGATGCTGAGGAGTCTGCGTCGTGCGTCACGCAGCAACTCTGGCACGAGATGCTGCGAGAGGATGGATGCACGAGCGGCCGCCCGCCGGCCCGTCCACCTGATCGACCGCCCGAGGAGCATCGTGAATCAGCCCCACATGAACGTCGAATCGTTCAATCTCGACCACCGCACCGTCGCGGCACCCTACGTCCGCGTCGCGGACACGAAGATGCTGGCGGCGGGCGCCGTCATCACGAAGTTCGACCTCCGCTTCACTCAGCCGAACGTCGCCCACCTCGAGATGCCGGCCGTGCACTCCATCGAGCACCTCTTCGCGGAACACTCCCGCAACCACTCCTCCGCCGTCATCGACTTCTCCCCCATGGGCTGCCAGACCGGCTTCTACCTGATGCTGCAGGGCGAGCCGAGCCAGGACGAGGTCTTCGCGCTCATCGAGGCGACGTTGACCGACATCCTCGCCGCTACCGAGGTGCCCGCCGCCAACGAGGTGCAGTGCGGCTGGGGTGCGAATCACTCGCTCGTCGCGGCACAGGATGCCGTCCGCGGCTTCCTCGAGCAGCGCGCCGGCTGGAGCACCGTCACGGCGCCCACCGCATGAGTGTCGCCGAGGTCGTGGTCATCGTCGCGATGGCGGATGAGGCGGCGCCCTTCATCGCACTCGCCGATTCCGTCGGCGATCCGGTCGACGTGGGCCGCGCGGTGCACCGGCGAATCCTCGTGGACGGGCGCGCGGTGCTCCTGGTCGAGAGCGGCATCGGGATGGTGAACGCGGCCGGGGCGGCGACCTCGGCCATCCTCGCCTCGCAGCAGTTGCCCGAGGCCGTGATCAGCGCCGGGAGCGCCGGTGGTGTCGGAGCAGGTGTCCGCGTGGGCGACGTCGTCGTCGGTACCGAGTACGTGAACACGGATGCCGATGCGCGCGCCTTCGGCTACGCGCTGGGACAGTCGCCGGGAATGCCGGCACGGTACGAGGCCGACCCGGCGCTGGCCGCCGCTGCCGATTCACCCGACCTCGCCCTCCATCGCGGGCTCCTGGTGTCGGGTGACACGTTCGTGGATGCCGACCGCGTCGATCGGGTCCGCGACGCGTATCCGGGGGCCCTGGCCACGGACATGGAGTCGCTGGCCATCGCGCAGACCAGCCACGTGTTCGGGGTGCCGTTCGTCTCCGTTCGCGGCATCTCGGACCTCTGCGGGCCGGCCGGGGCCGACGACTTCCTCACGCACGTCGACGACGCCGCAGACCGTTCAGCCGCGGTGGTGCGGGTCGTCCTGGGGTCTCTGGAGCGTTAGGGTCGCGTCACAGCAGCGTCGCGAGCAGACCGTAGTACGGCGCTGCGTCGGCGTCGTCCCGTAACGACTGCTCCGCCGACGCGAGCACGTCGGCGTGTTCCGCACCAAGCAGGAACGCGTCGAAACCGTGCTGCACCAGTGCGCCGTTCATCCGCAGCCGTGCGAGCGATGCGTCGACGCCGGCCGCGATCGCCGTCGCCGCGAAGCGGAGCGCCGCTGGTACCGGCGCCGCACCGTCCGGTCGGAACACGGTGCCGTCCTCCGACACCAATGTCGGCACCAGGGTGCCGTTCCGCGCCGCGCGGAACGTGTCGTCGTAGCGCTTCCGGAAGACGGTCTCGGCAACCGACGACAGCGACGTCTCCGAGTTCAAGGCGAATGAGCGCTCGGTCTTCAGGACGCGCCTGAGGGCGGGTTCGCGGCCGACGGGTCGCAGCTCGAGGAGCGCGTTGGGCAGAGCGGTGGCGACGGGACGAGCATGCATCCCGTGATCCTACGGGGCCTCCTCCGTGACCAGCGCGGCGGCGGGCCGGTCGTCACGGCCGCGTCCCTGCGCGAGGTGGTGCGCCAGCCGCAGCGCCAGGCAGACCGCGAGGAAGGTGGGGTTCGCCTCCCCCGCCGTCGGGAACACGCTGCTCGAGGCGATCGACAGATTCGCGACACCGTGGACGCGACAGTCCGCGTCCACCACGCCGACCGTCGGGTCGACGCTCATGCGGGTGAGACCGATCGCGTGGAAACCGTCCGTCGCCTGCTCCCACACGCCGGCTGCACGCTCCGTCTCCGAGTCGACGTACTCGATGCGGCCCCGCCCGGCAGCGCGCAGCCGTTCGTCGAGTACGACGTGGCAGCGCAGTACCGAGTCGATGTCCTGCTGCGTGTAACGGAAGTCGATCGTCAGCTCCGGCAAGCCGTCGGCACCGATGTCATCGGAGAGCAGGACGCGGCTTTCGGGGTTGGGCACCTGCTCGGCGTGGAAGTGCAAAGCGTAGGTGCCACCCGCGTTGCGCAGCACGAAACCCGGCTTGCGTATCGGCGAGAGGTAGCGGCGCCGCAGGATGTCCAACGTATCGGCGGCTGCGCGCCACGGCTGTCGTGCCACATTGAGCAGGTGCCTGCCGTAGTGCCGCGGCGCGGGGCCGATGTGCCGAAGGCGGATTCCCTCGGCGAGGATCCGCCGGCCGATCACCGGCACCGCCAGAGCGAGGAACACCAGTGACAGCGTCGCGTTGCGGTGCTCGTCGTCGTAGAAGGCCGGATTGTCGAGGTAGAAGCTGGTGTTCAACAGCTCCCGTTCGCGCTGCGTCGCATCGGCGATCGTGAACCGTCTGCGGACATAGCTGTCGTGCTCATCGTGCACGAAGTCGAGAGCCGCCGCATCCGCTGGATCGTCGAGCACGACGTTCGCCACGCTGCCGGTCGCGTGCCCCATGTAGTAGCGACCGAGCGGTCCGTCGACGCCGCCGAAGAGCCCGGGGTGTCGCCGCTGCACACTCAGGAGAAGGCGGGTGGTCTCGAGCCCGCCTTGGGCGAGCACGTACTCCGCCGCGCTCACGGCCGTGCTTCGTCCGTTGTTCTCCGCGACCAGATGGTCGATGGCGGTCAGATCGGCTGTGAGGACCGCATCGGTCACGAAGGTGTCGCAGCGCACCTCGATCAGCGGATGCTCCAGCGCGCGAGCGCCGAGGCGCGGGCCCAGTTTGGGTTGCCGCGCCCAGCGCTCGAGTTGCGACATCGCGACGTCCTCCAGCCCCGGCCAGTCCGGATCATCGGAACGGAAGGTCGCGCTGCCGCAGTCCAGGTAGTCGGCCGCGGCGCTCTGCCACGGTCGCACCTCGTGCACACCGATCGGCCAGAGCGAGTCCGGCACGTGATCGCGATGCTCGAAATCGAGTGGTTCGAACTGCACACACCGGCCGCCCCACATCCATGATGTGCCACCGATTCCGCGGCGGGCGATCTGCTCCATCGGTGCGTGTCGCGCATCGTCGACGATGTGCGGTGCCGGTCGCCGCGACGACGGTACGTCGCGCCGGCCGGACGAGAAGTCACCGGCGTCGAGCAGAAGCACCCGCAACCCGGCGTCGGCCGCTTCCAGTGCGGCGGCGAGGCCGACCGGTCCGGCACCGACGATGCAAAGATCGAATCCATCCGCGGCCCCGGGGGCGGTCGGGGTCACGACAGCACCCGCTCGCGGCTCGAGCCGTCGCGTTCCCAGAGCGCCGTGCCGGCTCCGGTCGCCCGGGCAGCACTCCGCCGCGACAGCAGCGTCAACAGTGCGTAGCACGCGACGTCGAGAGCCGAGACCGGCCCGCGGATGCCGCGGAGCAGGGCCGAGCCGCGGGCTGAGGTGGTGGCCGGAAGGCCGAGTTCGACGCAGCCGCGGCGCTGGCGCGACAGCACTGCGAGCAGCGCCGGCACATCGCGAGCCGTGCGTACTCGCATCGGCGGCGTGTCGACCACACGCTTCTCCTCCGCCGTGAAGCGACCATCGAACCACGAATCGTCGGCCGTGACCTCGGCGAATGCACCGAAACGCTCATGACCCTTACGGCTGACCGCGTAGCCGCCGGCGCCCCAGAGTCGAGGCCCGGTGTCGGGGATGCGCATCCGTGCGCGGTAGTACGCGCGAACCGGCAGCACGGCGCCGTCGGTGTCGTAGACGGCGCAGGGCCGGGCCGCCAGAACGCCCGGCTCGTCGAGTGCGCCGAACACCCCCGTGACCGCGGCGGGGTCGATCTCGATGTCAGCGTCGAGGTAGAGGCGCGGCCAGGCCGTCACGATCGCATCGCCCACGTTCATCGCATTCGGCTTGGAACCGCGAGCGACCTCGATGACCCGGACCCCGATGAACCTGCGCGCGACCCCGGCCGTGTCATCGTGGCAGGCGTTCGCGACGACGATCACTTCGAGTTCGCCGGATGCGGCACGCGACGCCAACGGTGCGAGCGTGCGCGCTATCACGGTTTCTTCGTTGTGCGCGGGGATGATCACCGCGCCGAGCGGCCGGCGGTGCCGCGGATGCGCGGTCATCGGTTGCACCGATCATCGGATCGGCATGGACGGGGACGACGACGGTGTCGTCCCACGACGGAAGGAGTCACGGGTTCTTTCCCTGCATTCTCGGGTTTACAGGAATCGCGTCTTCCGGTCGCGCTCGTCTAGGAAACGAGAGCAGCCATCGCGAAGTTGTTCTGATCGGACAGTAGCCCTACGTCCGTCGCGCCGCGCACCCCCTAATGGGTGCCGGATGCGTGAGATCGCGGCGCGGACCGACCGAGGATGCCCGTCCGAGGCTTCGCGTTAAACGACGAAACCCCCGGCGAACCGGGGGTTGATGGTGGGCGATACTGGGATCGAACCAGTGACCTCTTCCGTGTCAGGGAAGCGCGCTACCGCTGCGCCAATCGCCCATGTCGTTCCGTGGAGCGACCGGCCGGGCCCGAAGGCCCGGCGTCCGAGCGGATGACGAGATTCGAACTCGCGACCCTCACCTTGGCAAGGTGATGCGCTACCGCTGCGCCACATCCGCATGGGTTTTCAGTTGTAGGTGTTCTCGTCGAGCCGGAACTCGACTCGCCGTGCCAGCACGAAGGCTTGCGACCTCAGTACTGTACACGACTGTGGGCGATACTGGGATCGAACCAGTGACCTCTTCCGTGTCAGGGAAGCGCGCTACCGCTGCGCCAATCGCCCAATGCGCTCCGTGCCCGAAGGACCGGTTCGCGCCTCGCTCGCAGAGCGATCGAGGTGGATACGGGATTCGAACCCGTGTATACGGCTTTGCAGGCCGCTGCCTCGCCTCTCGGCCAATCCACCGTGTCCTGGGTTCGCTGCCAGATCTGGACCTGGCGGCCTGGACCCGGCGTGGTCTTCCTGTCGGTAGGCAGGAGAACCGGAGAAACGCGGAGCCCGGAGGCCCCAGCATTCGAGCGGATGACGAGATTCGAACTCGCGACCCTCACCTTGGCAAGGTGATGCGCTACCACTGCGCCACATCCGCATGATGTGTTGTGCTGTTCAGTTGTGTTGTTCTGCCCGGCTGTTCCCCGCGACCTAGGAGACTTTATCGGACCGCGACGCGACTTTCCAAATCCGCTACGGTCCCATCCGTGGTGACGCGCGATTCCGGCCGCGCCACCACCGGAGAAACGTTGCGAGAAGTTCGTGCGCATCCCGGGCGCGGCGGGGCCCGCCGGTCGTGTGGTCGCTGGCACCCCTCCGCATCCGGTACGATCGTTCATCGGGTCGTCCACAAGACGGCCGTCAGGGCGATTGGCGCAGTTGGTAGCGCGCTTCCTTCACACGGAAGAGGTCATCGGTTCGAGTCCGGTATCGCCCACCGAAGAAGCCCCTGGTGAACCGGGGGCTTTCGTGTTTATGGGATGACGGCTGCGGCCATCCCCGGCGTTTGGTGTCACGCCGCCGCGACCCGCCACGGTGGCGGTGTCGATTCGGTCGTCTCCGCGGACGCGCTGGGGCCAGCCTGTCACTCTCGGCGTCTGCGACCCCTGCACCAGGCAATCCGGGCGCGGCGCTGAGTCGCATCTCGCGCGAACCGGGCTCGCAATGACGGCGCGGGTGAACGGTGCGGCCACCTGACCGGGGCCGCTCGGCGTAAGGCGCCCGAGTTACACCCTCTCTGTGTCGTGACGATCCTCCTGATGGTGTTCATGCTGCCGGGAGGTCTCGTGGATGGAGTGCTTGCGGGAGCAGCACCGATCTTGCTGCTGTCAGCTGGGCACGTAGGACGTCCCCTCCTGCCCGCCGATCCGATCGATCCCTCATCCGGCGCAGCGCGGAACGACCACGAAATTCAAGCGGGCCACGCCTGAACTATCGTCGTCGGCTCGCGCCAGCGACCAGCCACCAACGCCAGCCACGAACACGTCCGCGGAAACGGGCCGGACGGTCGTTCGCCTGATCCCGAAATCCGACGTAACGGTCGCCACCGTCCTCGCCGAGAGCGACAGCTCGCGACGGGTCCTCGGCCTGGACGCAGAGGGACGGCAGCTCGCTTCGTGGGCCGGTTGACGCGCAGGCGCTCGAAAGGTGCAGGGTCACACGTCGTCGACACCGATGAACGCCCCGCCGCGACGGCACCCCCATCGGACTCTTCCCGCTATGCGCGCACGGCTTGCGCTGGGTCGATGTAGCCCGAGCGAAGCGCTGGTGCGACGGACGCGAGAAGTCCGGTGACTGCGCCTGCGGCGAGGCCGACGGCGATGGTGCCTGGCGAAAGAACGGCGATCCAGTGCTGGCTCGCACTGATCATGAGGATGGTGCTGAGGCCCGCGGCGACGCCGGCGAGTCCGCCTGCGAAACCGACGAACAGCCCCTCGAGAAGGAACATGCCGGTGGTCGATATTCGGCTGGCGCCCAAAGCGCGCCGAAGGCCGATCTCGGAGATTCGGGAATTCGCCGACACGAAGAGAATCGCTGCCGCGCTGATGGTGGCAAGGCCGAGCAGGACCCAGGAGATCGCACCGATGAGCTGCCCGAGGTCGCCGGCGACGCCTCGGCGCAGGTGACGCAGGTCCGCGATGGTGTCGACGGAGACGCTTCCCGGGCTTCCCGGATCCACTGCGGACGGGATCGCTTCAGCGACAGGGGCGGGGTAGCCGAGGTCCGTCCGCGCGACGATGGTTCTGATCGAACCGGCGATGGTGTCTGTAACGCCGTGCGAGACATAGACGGCTCCGTCGAGTTCTGGCGCTCGGCCCGTGCTCTCGAAGGTTCCGATGATGTCGACGGGTTCGCCGTCGATCCAGACCTGCGTTCCCGGCCCGGTGCGGCCGATGCCGAGGTCACTCGCGGCTGCGTCTCCGAGAAGGGCGAAACGGCCAGGCACGGAGGCGTCGAACAGGCCCGCCGCGCTGGAGGGGCTCGTGGTCACATTCTGCAGCCGGAGATAGTCGTCGTCCCCGCCGTAGACCTGAACACTGATCTCGCCCGTGACCTCCACCGACCCCGGAGGCAGCAATGCGAGGTCTGCGTCTGCAGACGCCACCATGATCGCCCGGCCGCTCCCCGTCACATGATCCAGGGCGTTGATACGGTCAAGAGCGACCTGCTCCGCCCCGACGCGTTCGCCCGGATCTATCACGGTCGGCAGTGTGACCGTCACCTGATCGAGCGCGGCTTGGGCGAGACGTTGCGAGATCTGAGCCGCGGCGGTCTCACCGAGTCCCGTCGCCGCGACGAGACCGCCCGTTCCCACGAGGAATGCGAGGAGAAGGAAGAACGTCCTCCCCGGACGGAGGGTGATCGCAGACAGTGCGTCCCCGATCGTGCTCACGAGTGCACGGGTGCGATCACCGGCCCTCGGTCTCGATCGGTGGGGCACCGACCCTCCGGGCGCAGCCAGAGGGGCTTCAGCATGCACTGAGCCATCGACCATGGTCACTCGACGGGTTGCCGCGGAGGCGACACGCTCGTCATGGGTGATGACGATGACCGTTGCGCCATCGGCGTGAAGACGACGGAGCAGCCCGACGACGTCATCGCTGTTCGCCGTATCAAGATTGCCGGTGGGCTCGTCCGCGAGAACAACGCTGGGGTTGGTACTGATGGCGCGAGCGATAGCCAGGCGTTGCTTCTCGCCGCCGGAGAGAGATCGCCCGGCAGCACCGGCGCGATGCGTCAGACCCAGGAACTCGAGGACCTCGGCGACGCGGCTCCGCTGTATGCGGAGGCCTTCCCCCTGAATCCGAAGACCGACGGCGGCGTTGCGTGCCACGGAATCGTCGGGAAGGACGTGGGAGGACTGGAACACGAAGCCGAAGGTCTGCGAACGCAACCGGTCACGGTGCCGCTCTTTCAGCGTCGTCGTATCCGCACCGTCGATACGGTACGTGCCCTCGCTCGGTGTGTCGAGCAGGCCGAGCACGTTGAGCAGGGTCGATTTCCCCGCACCGGACGGTCCGATGATCGCCACGAACTCCCCACGCTCGATGGTGAGATCGACGCGGCGAAGCGCAACCGTGCTGGTCGAGCCGGTGCCGTACCGTCGGCCTATTCCGCGGAGTTCGAGTAGCGCAGTCATGGTGAGACTCTGACGCTCGTTCCGACCGGAAGCGCGTCTCCGGGCTCGATCGCCGCCCAGCCGTCGGCCTGACGCAGGATGACGACCTCCACCATCGGCGGGGGTGTGGATCCCGCCGTAGGCGAGGGTTGGACGAACGTCTTGCCTCCCGACTGGCGGATAGCGACGAGAGGGACCGCAGGTCCCTCGGTGCTGTCGGTGGTCGTCGTCACCTGCACAGAAGCGCCGATCGAGAGAGTTCCAGCGGGCGCATCTCCGAGGTCGATCGTGAGGTCGTAGCCCGCGCCGTCATTGCCGCCGTTGGAGAATGGGCCGACGGCGGTCACGGTGCTCCTGGACGATGCTCCGGCCGCTGCGCTGACGGTCACCATCTGTCCAACGGGAAAAGCATCGGCATCGAGGACCGTGGCGTGCGCGGTGATCCTGTTCGGCGCGATCTGTAAGGTCGCGAGCGTCTCACCCGTCGAACTGCCACTGACCGGCGCGGCGGCCGCAGCCGTCGGCGCCGAGGTGGAGGAGGTGGACGGATCGCTAGTCGGGCCCGAGACCATTGTCGTCTCGCCGAGGGTCGTGCCGACCTCCGCGATCTCGCTCACGGACGCCGTGACGCTTGGTAAGAAGACGAGCTCCTGTATGTCCACGTACGTCGAGGTTCCGTCTCCACCGGGCGCATCGGCGTCGACGCGATCGTAGAGCTCACGAATGCCCTGTTGCGTCTGCCAGTCGACGATGCCGGTGTCCTCTACGTCGAGTCCGGCGTCAGCCAGAGCACGCTGGAACGCGGAGACGTCATCACCCTCCTCTCCGAGGCGGAGATCGCGGTAGAGCGGGACGGCCATGCTCAAGGCGATCACCGGCCGCCCGGAAATGATGGCCAGCACCGACCCTGATGAGACGGCATCCCCCGGCTCGACGCCTCGCGCTGTGACGACTGCACGCGCCGTGTCGGCGGGCCGAACCGCCTCGACGCTCATCATCGTGCCGGCGACGACGGACCCCTGGAGCCGCCTCACCGCGCCGACGGAGCGCATCTCGACCGTTGCATCGACGGGAATGATCTCTTCGGAGGCGCTCACAGCCGCCGACTCCGGGGTCGCCACCTGAGAACCGAGGAGAAAAGCACTGGCCGCGACCGCGATCATCACTGCGACGAACCCGAGGATCAGCCACGGGCGTGCAACCCATCCGGGCCGCGCCCGCCCGCTCGGGGCAGCGAGTTCACCCGTGCTTCGCAAGGTAGTCCTCGGCTTCGTCCACGATCGCATCGACCCTCGTCTTGATCGCGGCGAGTTCTGTCTCATGCTCCGTCTCATAGGCGGCTTGGTACTGAGCCTCGACATCGGAGAGCCCCTGCGTGATCCCCGTGGACTGATGGCACTGGGCGTCGGCCACCGCGACCTTCACCGCCCGCTCCTCGTCGGCCGGGATCTCAGGAGTGAACCATTGACCGTCAGCGACGGAAATCCCCTGTTCCTGCAGGCAGTCGACCAGTTTCTGTCGCAGAATCGGGAACGATTCGCTTCGTCCCGCGGCGGCTGAGCCACCCGCAACGCCGTCGTCGACGACCTTCATGAACAGGCTCGCATCGTCGTAGTTCCCGGAACCGTAGTAATAGACCGCGAGATTGTCGATGGATGCAGCGCACTTGTCCTCCGCAGCCGTCTGGGCCGGGTCCGGAATCCCGGTCTCTGCGATGAGTGCCGTGACACTCGCTGTGTACCCATCCGTTGGGAGGTCGTAGCCGTATCTGGCCGCGTTGGTCACGCTCCAGATCCCATACTGCCGGTTCGGGCTCGCTACACCATCCTGCCATGCTGCCTGCACGGGTGCGTAGTGTCGGCCGGATCGCGACAGGCATTCATCGATGCGCAGATCGTTCACATGCTGCACCATCAGCGCCTCCTGCGAGGTCATGTAGTACTTCTCGAGCGGAAGATGGATCGTCTCGGTCGCCTCATCGAGCACCGCATGGATCGACTGATCGGGAGCGAGGTTCTCGTACGTCGGTTCCGCGAGCGGAATCGCCGACGCTTCTCGCGGCTCGGAAATGGTGGACCCCGAGCACGCGGTGATCCCCAACGCGATCAGGAGACCTCCGGCGAGGAACGGTAGCGACCTGGCGCTGGTCGGGTGCCGAGTCAACCGCCGATCCGCCAGCTCGAGATCTCGTCGTTCATCGCGATCTGCGGATTGGGATCGCTGCACGGCTTGTTGCGCAGATCATTCGCGGAGGCGCGAGCCGGGACGGCGAAAGTGCAGCCTGGGTAGCCCGTGTAGTTCTCGTTCTGCCAGAACCGCGTCGGATATACCTTGGTCGCAACCGACGACGCCTGATCGTTCCACCAATCCCCCCGCAGCGTGGCCTTATTCGGATCGGTGAACGTCATGTTTCCACCGAAATTCACGTTCTCCATGAGACAGACGTACACGCACGAGTCACCCCACGCATCAGCCTGAGCCGGCGCAGCAGCGACTACTGCGAGGCCAACCCCTATCGTTGCCGTCGCCGCGAGTGACAGTAACTTGCGTTTGGAATACTTCATCATTCCCACCTTCGGAACTCGGCGGAGAACCAATCAGTTCCCCAGCGGGAACATACTGGTATGGGTATTCGAACGCAAGCACCTTGCTCGCCGCGCCGCACGCGGGCGTCGAGCGTCGCCGGCGACGAGTTACGCCGATTAGCGAGGTCGGACGGCCTCGGTCTGGTCGAGCGAACGACCGATGATCCGCAGCGACTCGATGAGGGTCGCCGCCTGGGGCCGACTCAGTTCCGCCAGCACTTCACTCTCAGCCGCCACCAGCGCGCGCATCGCGTCATCGACCCGGCCGCCTCCGCGCGGCGTCAGCGAGACGATCTTGCTGCGAGCATCCGCGTCGTTCTGCCGACGTGAAATCAGCCCACGCGTCGCGAGGCGATCGAGGCGCGCCGAGAGGTTGCCACTCGTGATCTCGAGGCGCGCCGCGAGTGCCGACGGCGTCATGCCCGGTTCACCGTGCTGGCGCAGGATCGACATCAGTTCGAATTCGGACGGGCGCAGGTCGCTCGCGGCGAACGAGCGTCGCCGCACCTCGAGCAGACGCGGCCCGAGCCGCCTCAGTCGGGAGACCACGTCCAGCGGCGCGAAGTCGACGTCCGGCAGCACCGACGCCCAGGCGTCGATGACCGAGTCCACGTCGTCGTCTTCGCTCAACACGTCCGTACTCCTCATCCGTCGTCACCACGCTAGCCCGCCGCGGGGACTCGCACGTACGACGCGTGCGACTCAGCGT
The DNA here is from genome assembly GCA_013204985.1 of Microbacteriaceae bacterium VKM Ac-2855. Classification (GTDB taxonomy): domain Bacteria; phylum Actinomycetota; class Actinomycetes; order Actinomycetales; family Microbacteriaceae; genus Rathayibacter. Next base: position 193,210 of record JABMLG010000001.1, on the reverse strand, counting down.
CGCCCGGCGTCGCGGCGCGCGCGACGCCGCTCCCGCCACGACATCGCGGCGAGCGCCGCCTCCTGGGCTGCGCGTTGCTCGTCTCGAACCTTTCGGCGCTCGTCCCGTCGGTGCCGCCACGCTGCGACTTCGTCTTCCACGTCGCGCAGCGGCGTGACCACCGGAGGGCCACCCTGCAGCTGGCGGCGCGCCTCCACGATCCGGCGATTGAAGTCATCGAGGATCTCGCGCACCCGCGACTCCGAATGCGTCGCGTCGAGCCGTTCGTCCAGCGCCGCGTTCTCGGTGCGCAGCGTCAGCGCCGGCGGACCCAGACCGGTCAGCTGCTCGCGCTCGATCTTGCGGCGGATCCACCAGTCCGGGTCATACGTGCTGCCGAGGTCGGCCAGCGGTTTGCCTGCACCGGGAAGGTCGTCGAAATCGCCCCGCCTCATCGCCTGCTGGATCGCGATCTCGACGTACTGGGCGCGCTGGTCCATTGTCGCTTGACCGGTCTGCTCCGGCTCCGGCGGATCCTCCAGGCTCCGATCCGCGTCGGTCAGGCGATCAACCACGTAACGGGCGGCGTCCAGTCGCACATCGCTGCGCGGTCTCCGGCGTGCCATGCCTCCAGCCTACGAGGCGGTCGCCGGTTGATGCTGGGTGATGCAGTGGATCCCTCCGCCGCGGGCGAACAACGGGCGGGCGTCGATGGAGACCACTCGGCGCCCCGGATACATCTCGGCGAGGATCGCTGCCGCTCGGGCGTCGTTCGGATCCCCGAACGCGCAGGCGACCACACCGCCGTTGACCAGCGCGTGATTCACGTAACTGTAGTCGACGAAGCCCTCGGCGTCGCGCACGACGGTCGGCGCCGGTAGCGGCACGATCTCGAACTCCCGACCTCGCGCATCGCGTTGCGAACGCAGCGCCGCCTCGATCTCTCGGACGAGGAGCGCATCCGGGTGCGACGGATCCGGTTGCTCGTGCAGCAGTAGGGTTCCGGGGGCGGTGAGCGTCGCGACGATGTCGACGTGCCCACGGGTGCCGAAGCGGTCGGAATCCCGAGTCAGGCCTCGCGGCAGCCACACGGTCGTCGAGGCGCCCAGCGTCCGCGCGAACTCGTCCTCCACATCCTTCGCCGTGAGTGCCGGGTTGCGACCAGGGTCGAGCTGAACCGTGCGGGTGGCGAGAACGGTGCCATCACCGTCGACGTGGATGCCGCCGCCCTCGTTGACCAGTTCGGATTCGACGACCGGCACACCAGCGAGCTCCGCCACCCGGCGACCGATCCGAGCGTCACGCGACCAGGACGCCCACTCCTGCTGCCCCCATCCGTTGAACACCCAGTCGACTGCGGCCAACTCCCCGTCGACGTCACGGACGAAGGTCGGCCCGATGTCGCGCATCCACGCGTCGTCGAGCTCGGCATCGTGCACCGTGATCTCGGCGGAGAGGCGGCGATGGGCTTCGTCGCGTTCATCGCGCGGGACCAGGATGGACACGGGCTCGAAAGCGGCGACAGCGTTGGCGACCGCCGCCCACGTGTCTCGCGCCTCTTCCGCCGCGCTCGCGGACTCCCCCAATGTGTAGCCGCCGCTCGGCCACGCCATCCAGGTCCGTTCGTGCGGGTCACCCTCCGCCGGCATCGTCCAACCGTCCATGCATGCCACCTTTCCACCGCAGCGCTACGGAAACTGTTGCACAGACCGCATCTCACCGCGGTATCCGTCGCGCAATCGGACGAAGCCTCGTGATAACGTCGCTGCGCAGGAATCGTGACAGGAGATCTCGTGCAGCTCATCACCGCCGATCCGCTCGGCTCACCCGCCCGCGTCAAGGCGGCAGACCTCGACGGTACGTCACGATCGCCCCTGGTCGTCGGAGCGGTGCAGACGCGCTGGCACAGCGACCCCGAGGAGCACGAGGCCGTCCTCGCGGACGGCATCCGCACCGCGCGCGAAGCCGGTGCCGAGATCGTCTTCCTGCCCGAACTCACCCTCTCGCGCTACCCCGCCGATACGCGGCCGAGCGGCGATGCGGCCGCCACCGCCGAGCATCTCGAGACCGGCCGCACCGTCGCCTTCGCGACCAGGCTCGCCGCCGAGACGGGGGCTCTCGTGCACGCCTCCCTCTTCGAACGGGCGGATGCGGGCGACGGCCGCGGCTTGAACACCGCGGTGCTCGTCGCCCCCGATGGCATGGTTCTCGCGCGCACGCGCAAGCTGCACATCCCCGTCACGGCGGGCTACTACGAAGACCACTACTTCCGACCCGGACCTGCGCAGGACGCGTACCCGGTGCACACCCTGCCGGTGCCGAGCGGCGCGCGCGTCGGCCTGCCCACCTGCTGGGACGAGTGGTTCCCGGAGGTCGCTCGGGCCTACGCCCTCGCCGGCGCGGAGGTCCTCGCTTATCCCACCGCGATCGGCTCCGAGCCCGACCACCCCGAATTCGACACCGAGCCGCTCTGGCGCCAGGTGATCGTCGGCCACGGCATCGCCAACGGCACCTTCATGGTGGTGCCCAACCGGTGGGGTGACGAGGGCCTGATCACGTTCTATGGCTCCTCCTTCATCTCCGACCCCTACGGCCGCATCCTCGTCCGCGCACCGAGAGATGCGGATGCCGTGCTCCTCGCGTCGCTCGATCTCGCTCAGCGCACCGACTGGCTCACCCTCTTCCCGTTCCTGCGCACCCGCCGCCCCGACAGCTACGGCGCTCTTCTCGCGCCGATCGACCCGAAGGACCCACGATGAACGACGCCGCTGCCACCGAACTGACCTGCGACGTCGTGATCGTCGGAGCCGGCGTCACCGGTCTCACGATCGCGACGGAGTTGCAGAGCGCCGGATACGAGACGGTGGTCGTCGAAGCCCGCGATCGCATCGGCGGTCGACTGCGGACGGAGACCATCGACGGCGCTCGACTCGAACTCGGTGGACAGTGGGTCTCCCCCGACCAGACCGCTCTGCTCCAGACGCTCGAACACCTCGGCCTGAGCACCTACCCTCGATATCGCGAGGGCGAGAGCGTGTACGTCGATGCGGAGGGCACGGCTACGCGGTTCACCGGCGAACTCTTCCCGACGAGCGCCGAGACCCAGGCCGAGATCGAGCGCCTCGTCGCCGAGATCGACGATCTCACGGCCGAGATCGATCCTGCTTCGCCGTGGGCGCATCCGCGCGCGGCTGAGCTCGATGCGCAGTCGCTGAGCTCCTGGCTCGACGAGCGCTCCGAGGATGCGGAGGCGCGGGCGAACGTCGCCCTCTACCTGGCCGAGGCGATGCTGACCAAACCGGCGCACTCGTTCTCCGTGCTGCAGGCGCTGCTGATGGCTGCGAGCGCCGGAGGGTTCCGCAACCTGGTCGACGCCGACTTCATCCTCGACCGTCGCGTCGTCGGGGGCTTGCAGCAGGTCCCCCTGCGACTTGCTGCGGCGCTGGGTGACCGGGTGCACCTCGGCACGGTCGCGCACCGCCTCGAGTGGACGGATGACGGCGTCGCGCTGCACGCGGACGGCCTCACTGTCCGCGCCCGGTACGCCGTTGTCGCCGTCCCCCCGAACCTGTACGGGCGGATCGCCTACGTGCCGGCACTGCCGCCTGTCCGGCAGCAGATGCACCAGCACCTCTCGCTCGGCCTCGTCATCAAGGTGCACGCCGTCTACTCGACCCCGTTCTGGCGCGACGCCGGGCTCTCCGGCACCGCCTTCAGCCCGTTCCAGGAGGTGCACGAGGCGTACGACAACACCGGTTCCGATGACGACGGCGTCGAGGAGAGCCGCGGCACCCTGGTCGGCTTCGTCGCTGCGGAGACGGCGGATGCGCTGCTCGCGCTGCCCGCATCCGAGCGTCGCGAACGCGTCCTGGCATCGCTGGCCGCGTACTACGGCGAACAGGCGCTGAACCCGGAGGTCTATTTCGAGAGCGACTGGGTGTCGGAGGAGTGGACCGGCGGTGCGTACGCCGCCAGCTTCGACCTCGGCGGACTCAGCCGCTGGGGAGCGCAACTGCGCGCGCCGCTCGGACCGATCCGTTTCGCCAGCAGCGACCTCGCGGCAGAGGGCTACCAACACGTCGACGGAGGGATCCGGATCGGACGCGACGTCGCCGCCGAGCTGAGCACCTCTCTCGCCGCGTCCCGCGAACCCGCCACGACCGCGTAGCGTGGGGGCGTGAAGATCAGCCAGTTGCGCCATTTCGTCGCGGTCGCCGAGGAATTGCACTTCGTGCGCGCCGCGGACGCTCTCGGCATCTCGCGCCGCAAGCTCGACTCCTCCGTGGAAGCCATCGAGGCCGAACTCGGCGCGCCCCTCTTCGAGCGCGACGCTGCGACGACCACGTTGACGCGTGCCGGCCGTGATTTCCTCCCCGTCGCTCGCGCCGAGATCGCCGCTGCGCCGGCTCCCGAGGTGACCCCCGGGAACGGCGGTGGCAAGGCCAAAGCGAACAAGGGCATCGGACGTACGCCGCACGTGAAGGGTGCGCCCAAGCCCAGGCGCCGCCAGTCGCGCTAGCCGGCGACGGCCTGGTACCGGTGCTCGGGCCTACCGGTCGCTCCGTAGCTCAATCGCACCTCCACCGCGCCGCGTGCCGCGAGCCCGGCCAGATAGCGCTGCGCCGTCGCCCGCGAGATCCCCGCACGCTCCGCCACCTCGAGGGCCGAGAGCTCCGCACCGGCGTCGATGAGCAGGCTCAGCACAAGCTGTTCGGTGGCCGATCGTGAGGGTGGAGCCGCGGAGTCACCCGAATGCAGGATGCGCAGCGCGCGTTCCAGCGCCTCTTGATCGGCCCCCCGCGATTCGTCGAGCACGTTGCAGAAGCGCAGGTAAGCGTCGAGGCGATCGCGGAGCAGCTTCGGGTCGAACGGTTTGATCAGATACCCGAGCGCACCCGCCCGTAAAGCTCGGCGCAGGACCGCTCCGTCGGAGGCGGCGCTGATGACGAAGGCGTCCACATCCGCCTCACGGACCAGCTCGACACCATCGCCGTCGGGCAGGTGGATGTCGACCAGGAGCAGATCCGGCTTGTGGTCGCGGATCACCGCGCGCGCTTCGCGAACGGTCCCGATGGTCGGGAGCGCTCGATACCCCGGTGTCGCCGCGACCAGGTCGGCGTGCAGCCGCGCGACGTAGAAATCATCGTCGACGACCAGTACCGTCTTGTCCGCTGCCATCAGCGCACCACCTCCGCCGGCAGGACGACGCCGGGCAGACGGGCGCACAGCACGGCGCCGTGCTCGCCGCCACCGGCATCCGCCAGCCACAGGTCACCGCCGCGTCTGCGCGCGATGTCGCGCGAGAGGGGCAGACCGAAGCCGAGACCGTGCACCTGATCCGCACCGCCCTCCGCTCGCCCGCTGCGATCGAACAGCGCGACCGGATCCACGACGCCGTCACCCGAATCCGCGACCGTCAGGTACAGCTCCGTGCCGTCATCGAGCAGCTCCAGCTCTACCCAGGCCGGCTCGCGTCCACTCAGCACCGCCGCCCGGATCGCGTTGTCCACCAGATTACCCAGCACCGTCGCCACATCCTCCGGATCCGTCACGACACCGCGCACCAGCGTCTCCTCCCCCAATGTCAGCAGGACGCCGCGCTCCGCCGCCTCGATCCCCTTCGCGCCAACGAACGCCTGCAGGTACGGCTCGGCGAGTCGATCGGCGTGCTGCACGGGATACTTCAGCGGACCCCGCGCCAAGACCTCGGCCAGATATCCGCGGGCATCGTCCACTCGCTGAGCCGCGAGCATTCCCTCGACCACGTGCAAACGGTTCGCGAACTCGTGCCGCTGCACCCTCATCGCGCGCGACATCGTTTCGACGGCATCCAGGCGACGCGTCAGTGCTGCGACGTCGGTTCGGTCGCGCACGATCACGACCGCGCCGAGATCGATCGCTCCGTGCTGCACGGGCCGCACCTCCACGAACACGATCCGCTCGCCGACGACCGCCGTCACCGGTTCCGACTCCGCCCCTGAGCGCATCTGCTGAGCGAGGGCGTCGGCCAGCGGATGCGGGAGACCCAGCTCGCTCCACCGACGGCCGACCGGATCGGACAAGCCCAGCAGCTCGACCGCCGGAGCGTTGCAGACCGTGACACGTCCGTCGCGGCCGAGGGCGAAGACGCCCTCGCCGACCCCGTCCAGGACCGCAGCCTGATCCTGCACGAGAGCACGGAGCTGCTCCGGCTGCAGACCCAACGTCAGGCGCGCCAGGTGACGCCGGAGCAGTACGGAGGCGATCACGCCAAGGGCGAGCGCGAGACCGGCGGCGGCGAGAACGGCTGCCACGACGTCCGGCGTATTGGCGAAGACGCTCGAGCGCGCGAATCCGATACTCACCTCACCGACCACCGCGCTGCCGTCGGGTGCGGTGACCGGTACCTTGGCGCGGGCGGACTCGCCCAGCGTGCCCGTCTCCCACGAGACGACCTCCTCACCGCGCAGCGCGGCGTCAGGGCTGGTGCTCACCGGCTCGCCGATCCGCTCGGGATCGGGATGCGCGAGCCGGATGCCCTCCTCATCGGTGATCACCACGAACAGCGCACCCGTGCGCTCTCCGACCGTCGCCGCGTGTCGGGCCAGTGCAGTGTCGCGCAACAGAGCTCCCGACGGCGCCGGGTCCTGAGCGGCCACTTCGGCGACCTGGGCTCGGACATCGGGATCCTCGGCGAGCGTGCGGGCGATCGCGAGCGCGGTTCCCTGTGCCTCCTCACGCAGGCGGTCGACACCGAAGGCGAGGAAGACCGCGACGCAGACGGAGAGGACGGCGAGCACCGTCGCGAGCTGCAGCACGAGTACACGTGTGGCGAACCGCATCCGACCGCCTCCTCACGCCTGTTCCGTCCTCGCGCGCGCTGCCTGCGAGCAGAATGCGCAGAACCACCGTAACGCGCAGATCATGCGGGAACGAGCGATAACCCGGTGTTGCTCCGCGCCGGACCTATCGTGGCCGCGAGGTCGCTCGACCCGAAAACATCCACGACGAAGGAGTCGGTGTGCTCGTCATTCTGGGATTCGCGATGATCCTCACATTCATGGTGCTGATCATGACCAAACGGCTCACGCCGATGGTCGCCCTCATCATCGTCCCCACGATCTTCGGTCTTTTCGCCGGCGCAGGGCTGGGCCTGGGCGACATGATCATCGAGGCGATCGGCGACCTCGCGCCGACGGCCGCCCTGCTGATGTTCGCGATCATGTACTTCGGGCTGATGATCGACGTCGGACTGTTCGATCCGCTGATCCGGTTCATCGTCCGCTTCCTCGGCAACGACCCGGCGAAGGTCGTGCTGGGCACGGCCCTGCTGGCCGGTGCCGTCTCACTCGACGGCGACGGGTCGACGACCTTCATCATCGCCACCTCGGCGATGCTGCCGATCTACCTCCGCCTCGGCATGAGCCCCGTCGTGCTCACCTGCGTCGCCGGTCTGATCAACGGGACGCTCAACATCGTGCCGTGGGGCGGCCCGACGGTGCGCGCGGCCTCGGCCCTCCAGGTCTCGCCGACCGACATCTTCGTGCCCATGCTGCCGTCCCTCGGCGTCGGCATCGTCGTCGCCCTCGGCTTCGCCTGGCTGCTCGGCCTCTCGGAGCGCAAGCGCCTCGGCTCCCTCGCCTTCGCCACGCCGATCCTCGAAGAGCGCGAACTCGTCGGCGCCGAGTCGGGCCGCCGCTTCTCGGTGTTCCAGGGGCCCAAGCTCACTCGCGGCTCGCAGGCGGCGGTCGGCGCCCGCGGCAATCTCTCGACCCAGGGCATCGTCACGGTCGGCGGCGATGTGGTCCCCGACGACGGCGACACGGCAATGGCCGACACGATGCTCGACCCGAACCGGCCTACCCTCCGCCCGAAGCTGATCTGGGTGAACCTCGTCCTCACGATCGCGGTGATGGTGCTGCTCGTTATGGACGTGATGCCGCTGCCCTACGTCTTCATGGTCGGCTCCGCGATCGCCCTGATCATCAACTTCCCGAAGCTCAAGAGCCAGGCCGACGAGATCGTGGCGCACGCACCGAGCATCGTCGGCGTCGTCTCGATGGTCCTGGCAGCCGGCGTGCTCGTCGGTGTACTCAACGGCACGGGGATGGTCACGGCGATGGCGGAGTGGGTCGTCGACGTGGTGCCCGCCGCGATGGGGCCGTTCCTCGCGGTGATCACCGGCCTGCTGTCGATCCCGATGACGTTCTTCATGTCGAACGACGCGTTCTACTACGGCATCCTGCCGATCCTGTCGGAGAGCGCCGCGAACTACGGCATCAGCCCGGTCGAGATGGCGAGGGCGTCGATCACCGGTCAGCCCGTCCACCTGCAGAGCCCGCTGGTGCCGGCCATCCTGCTGCTGGTATCCCTCGCGGGAGTGAACCTCGGCGACCACCACAAGAAGGTACTGTGGCGAGCCGTCGTCGTCTCGATCGTGATGCTCCTGGTGGGCGTCCTCGTGGGCGCGGTCCCGTTCGGCTGACGAACCCCGTCCGAAGAGTTGCAGGAGTGGGTGCCCCACTCCTGCAACTTTTCGGTATCACCAGCCGTAGCGTGTCGAAAGAGCGGCGGCGACCGTCGCGTAGCGAACGCGGTCGAGCGCGGTCGCCTCGCGCCGCATGCCCGAGGGCTGCACCCGGAAGACCCGGTCGAGGTTGACGTAGCTCGGGCGGTTCTCCGCATCCCACGCACCGGCGCCCAAAGGCACGAAGCCCTGGTGCTGCTTCGTCGTGAGCTGCACGGCCAGCACCGCACCGGACTTCTCCGTCGCGACGACCAGCACCGGGCGATCCTTGCCGCGCCCGTCGTTCTCTTCGTACGGCACCCAGGTCCACACGATCTCGCCCGGATCCGGCGCTCCGTCCGTGGACGGCGAGTAGCTCATCCGGATGCCTCGCACCGCGTGCGGGTCCACCTCCCGCGTCGCTGCGGCGCCGTCGCGCCCCGGTGACGCGTCGAACGGGACCGACGCCGTCGACGACGTCGGGCTCGATGCCTTCGGAGGCGATGCGCTGCCCTTCGGCGTCGATGCGCTGCGCTTCGGAGTCGGCGCGGGTGGCGTCCGGCGCGGAGCCGGGGTGCGCGAACCACCGAGCAGCCGCAGGAGCAGGGTGAGGATTCCGCCGTCTTTCGCCATCAGGGAACCCTACCGGGACGCGAACGGGGTGCCGACTCCGAAGAGCCGGCACCCCGTTCGGTGCTGTGTCAGCGAGTGGGACTAGTCCGCGAGGACGTAGCCCTCCTCGCCGTGGATGGCGGTGTCGATGCCGGCGATCTCGTCCTCGTTCTTCACGCGGAAGCCCATGGTCTTCTGGATGACCCAGCCGATCGCGTAGGTGAGCACGAAGGAGTAGATGAGAACGGCGAACGCGGCGACAGCCTGCTTGCCGAGCTGGTCGAAGCCGAAGCCGAAGAGCAGACCGACGTTGTTGCCGATGAAGCCGATGGCGAGGGTACCGACGAGGCCACCGACCAGGTGGACGCCCACGACGTCGAGCGAGTCGTCGAAGCCGAGCTTGTACTTGAGGTCGATCGCCAGTGCGCAGATGGCGCCGGTGACGATACCGAGCACGATCGCCCAGAACGGCGTGAGGATGTTACAGGCGGGGGTGATCGCGACCAGACCCGCGACGGCGCCGGACGCTGCACCGATGGAGGTGGGCTTGCCGTCCTTGATCTTCTCGACGATCAGCCAACCGAGGATGGCGGCGGCGGGAGCGGCGATGGTGTTCAAGAACGCGATCGCGGCGACACCGTCGGCGGCGAGTTCGGAGCCGGCGTTGAAGCCGAACCAGCCGAACCACAGGAGTCCGGCGCCGAGGAGCACGAACGGCGGGTTGTGCGGCTGGTGCGCGCCCTTGGTGAAGTTCACGCGCTTACCCAGGACCAGAGCGAGGGCGAGGGCCGCCGCACCGGCGTTGATGTGCACCGCAGTACCACCGGCGAAGTCGTTCGCGCCGATCGTGTAGGCGATCCAGCCGCCGTCGGTGATCGCACCATCCGTGATGGTGAAGTTGAACACCCACGAGGCGACCGGGAAGTAGACGATGGTCGCCCAGACGCCGGCGAAGACCATCCAGGCGCCGAACTTCGCACGGTCCGCGATCGCGCCGGAGATCAGCGCGACGGTGATGATCGCGAAGGTCGCCTGGAAGGCGGCGAACGCGAGGCCCGGGAACGCGGCGGTCTGCTCACCCAGCGCGTCCACGTACAGACCCTGCAGACCGAGCTGGTCGAGGTCGATGCCGAGGACGCCGTCGATACCGACGAAGTTGCCCACCCCGGCGTTCGAGAACGTGATGGCGTAGCCGTACAGAACCCAGAGGACCCCGATCAGACCCATCGCTCCGAAGCTCAGCATCATCATGCTGATGACGCTCTTCGCGCGGACGAGTCCGCCGTAGAAGAACGCGAGTCCTGGGGTCATCAGCAACACGAGTGCCGCTGCGATCAGAACGAAGGCGGTATTGCCTTGATCCATGTGAAACCTCTCTTCGGGTGTGCAGGAAGCAACCCGAACGTACGGATCCGCGCTGAGGGGGTACGCACAAGGGAGGTCGGGTCACTTGAGTACGCCGCACAGTCTGTCGGCGCGACGTTTCGAACCGTGCGAACGAAGGTTTCCAGCACGTTACGGGAAAGGGGTTCATGTAAAAAGCACGTTACGGAGCGCCCGGGATCCACCCCGAGCGGGGGCCGGTCCGCCGGAGAAAGCACTCGATCGAACCCTCGAATCCGACGGATCGGACGAAAGCGATGTGCAGTCAGTCGGCCGCGTTCATGTTCGTCAACGCGATCAGGCGCGACATCGAACGCAGGTACTTCTTGCGGTACCCGCCGCTGAGCATCCCGCCGCCGAAGACCTCGTCGAGTTCGACGCCCGACGCGAGGATCGGGATCTGCGCGTCATAGACGCGGTCGATGAAGGCGACGAGCCGGAGCGCGTCCGTCTGGTCGGTGAGTTCGACCACGTCGCGCAGCACGATGGTGTCGATGCCGTCGATCACCTTGATGTACCGCGAAGGATGCACGCTGCTCAGGTGATCGATGACGGCGCGGAAACCATCGTCCGTCACCACCGCGGATGCGGGCAGCGCTTCGATCGCTGCGTCGATCTCCGAATCGGCTCGTGTGACGGCGTGCCCCTCGATGTCACGGCGACGGTAGTCGGTGCCGTCGATCCGCATGGTCTCGAAGTGCTCGCCCATCGCGTGGATCTCGCGCATGAAGTCGGCCGCTGCGAAGCGGCCTTCACCGAGGGCGTTCGGCGGAGTGTTCGATGTCGCGGCGATGCGGGTGCCCGAGGCCACGAGCTCGCCGATCAGCCGGGTCATCAACATGGTGTCGCCGGGATCGTCGAGCTCGAACTCGTCGATGCACAGCAGCGCCGAGCCTTTCAAGAGGGAGACCGTCGCGGCGTACCCCAGAGCACCGACCAACGCGGTGTATTCGATGAAGGTGCCGAAGTAGGTACGACCGGGCACCGCGTGCCAGATCGCGGCGAGCAAGTGGGTCTTGCCGACACCGAATCCGCCGTCGAGGTAGACGCCCGGTTTCACGACCGGCCCCTTCTTGCGGCCGAAGCCCAGGAAGCCGCCTTTACCGCCACCGGAGCCGCCCGCCGCGAACGCGCGCAGTGTCGCCACGGCCTCCACCTGGGTGGGGAAATTCGGATCGGGCCGGTAGCTGTCGAAGGTGGCGCCCTCGAACTGGCGCGGTGGCACCAGCGACGCGGCGATCTCCTGGCCGGTGATCTGGGGCGAACGCGCCGTGAGGCTGCTCGTGGCTCGGACGTCCTCGGGGATCACTCGCGGCTGCCTTTCGTGGCGTGTGTCGTCGTCTTACGAACCCCGTGCAGGGGCACGCGCACTCGCGTACTGTCGCTGGGGAAGCTGCTTCCAACAGTAGCCCGCAGCGGCCGGCGCGAGTCGGCCCCCCAGGAACCACGCCCGCGTGCTCACGCACGCTCCCATGGAGGTTTACGTGACCGTCGAACTCGACCCCTCGCCCTCGTTCACCGCGTACGCGCACCCCGAACGTCTCGTCAGCGCCGATTGGCTGGAGGAGCGACTCGGCCAGGTCGGTGCCGCCGGTTCGGGCCTCGTGGTGGTCGAGTCCGACGAAGACGTCCTGCTCTACGAGACCGGTCACATCCCCGGCTCGGTCAAGATCGACTGGCACACCGACCTCAACGACCCGGTGCAGCGCGACTACATCGACGGCGCCGCCTTCGCCGCGCTGCTTGGCGGCAAGGGCATCACCCGCGACAGCACCGTCGTGATCTACGGCGACAAGAACAACTGGTGGGCCGCCTACGCCCTCTGGGTCTTCACGCTCTTCGGTCACGAGGACGTCCGTCTGCTCGACGGAGGCCGCGACAAGTGGATCGCCGACGGTCGGCCGATCACCACGGAGGCGTCCAGCCCGACCGCGGTCGAGTACCCGGTCGTCGAGCGCGAGGACGCGCCGATCCGCGCGTTCAAGGAGGACGTCCTCGCACACTTCGGAAACCCGCTGATCGACGTCCGCTCCCCCGAGGAGTTCTCCGGCGAGCGCACCACCGCGCCCGCCTACCCCGAGGAGGGCACCCTGCGCGCCGGCCACATCCCGTCGGCTCAGAACGTGCCGTGGGGCAAGGCCGCGGCCGAGAACGGCACGTTCCGCTCGCTCGACGAGCTGAACGCGATCTACCGCGACGGCGCCGGCCTGCAGGACGGCGACGACGTGATCGCCTACTGCCGCATCGGCGAACGCTCTTCGCACACCTGGTTCGTGCTCACGCACCTGCTCGGCTTCGAGGGCGTGCGCAACTACGACGGCTCCTGGACCGAGTGGGGCTCCGCCGTGCGCGTCCCCATCGTGAAGGGGTCGGAGCCCGGTACGGCGCCGGAGGCTCGCTGAGTGTCGAACCCCGATCAGCTCCCCGCGAAGCTCGCCGAGATCCGCGAAGAGTTCCTCGCCCTCGAATTGCGTGACCGGCTGCAACTGCTGCTGGAGTTCTCCAACGAACTGCCCGAACTCCCGGAGCGCTTCCGTGACCACCCCGACCTGTTCGAGCGCGTCGAGGAGTGCCAGTCACCGGTCTTCATCGTTGTGGAGTTCGACGATGACGGCATCGTGCACCTGCACGCGACGGCGCCGAAGGAAGCCCCGACGACCCGCGGCTTCGCATCGATCCTGGCGCAGGGCCTGGCCGGGCTGACGGCGCAGGAGGTGCTCGATGTGCCCGACGACTTCCCCCAGATGGTCGGTCTGAGCGAGGCCGTGTCGCCCCTTCGGCTGCGTGGGATGAGTGCGTTGCTCGGTCGCACGAAGCGGCAGATCCGTAGCAGGCTCGCAGCCGCGTGAGGCTGCGGACGATCGTTCCGGAGTCGTCGGAACTCGATCTCGACGACGCGGTCGATCGCGAACGCCTGGCGGAGCTCTATCGCCCGGTGCCCGAGCATCGGGTGCGCGTGAACATGATCGCGAGCATCAACGGCTCGAGCATCGGCGCGGACGGAACCAGCGAGTCGCTCTCGAATCGCGTCGACCGTGCGATCCTCGGCGTGATCCGTTCGCAGGCGGATGCGGTCGTGGTCGGCGCGGCGAGCGTCCGGGCCGAGGGGTACGTCGTGCCTCGAAGCGCACCGCTGGCGATCGTGTCAGCCTCCGGCGACCTCACCGGGCACCGATTGCAGCTGCGTCCCGGCGCTCGCGTGCTCCTGCTCGTTCCCGATGACCGCTTCGGGCGCGTCCGCCCGCCGGCCCAGGGGGTCGACGTGATCGCCGTACCTTCCAGCGGCGGGCGGATGAGCGTGCCCGCTCTGCTCGCGGTGCTCGCGAGTCATGGAATGCATCGGGTCGTCTGCGAAGGCGGACCGTCGCTCACCGCACAGTTCGTCGCTGCGGGCGTCGTCGACGAGATCTGCCTCACGACGGCACCGCAGGTGTTCCTCCCGGGCCTGCCGGTGATGTCCGGTGGTACCGCCGCATCCGCCGCCTTCCGCCTGCAGCAGTTCGCGCTCGACGACAGCGGCTTCAGCTACGCGCGCTGGCTGCGGGACGAGCCCGTTCCGCGAGCCAGTCGCTGACCGCAGACTCCCAGCGCGCGGGAGCGACGTTCCAGAGCTTGGTGTGCCGCGCCGTCTCGTACTTCACCAGCGTGATCAGATCGGGCCGGGTCTCCGCGAGCGCGACGGACGGGCCGCTCGGCACGTAGCCGTCGTCCACGCTGTGCAGCAGCAGAACCGGAACCGTCAGTTCGGCGGCTCGGTGCACGAAGTCGAAGGTGCCGAGGTCGTACACGGAACTCTGCCCGGTGATCCTCGTCGACCACCGCTGCTGCAGCGTCGTGATCACGGCGGCGCCGATCCACGTCGGGAATCCCATCAGGCGCGCCTGGAATCGGAGGGTCGCCCGCCAGTCGATGACGGGCGAGTCGAGGACCACCCCGCTGATCAGACCGCGCCGGGTGGACCGGATCACCGTCTGCAGAGCGATCGCGCCACCCATGGACCAGCCGACGAGCAGCACGGAGCGCGCGCCGTGCGCCTGGGCGTATCGGATCGCCGCATCCACATCGCGCCACTCGGTCGCACCGAGTGCGTAGCGCCCGTCCGGACTCGTGGGCGCGTCGCCGTCGTTGCGGTAGGAGATCACGAGCGAGGTGTACCCGGCACGGTGCAGAGCGGGCACGCCGCGCAGGGTCTCCTCGCGCCGCGTCGCCCGACCGTGGATGTGGATCGCCCAGTGATCGCCCGATGCCGACGCCGGGAACAGCCACCCGGGTGCGTCGCCGAACTGCGTCGGCACGCGGACGGCATCGAACGGGAGTCCGACATCTCGCGGAGAGGTCATCACCCAGCCGTTGAACCGCGCGCGGGATCCGGCGCGGAGCACGCCCCCGCTGACGAGCCCGAGCTCGCGCGTGACGCGACCGTTGCCCTCCGCGAGCACCCGGCCGACCCGGGCGTGTCCGGCGCCGTGATCGAACCAGAGGCTGTACTCGCCCGGCATCCGCGCATCTCGTGAGGTGGCGAGAACGATCTCGCGAGCATCGGGTCGAACGGCCAGGACGCGTTCCGATTCCGTTCGCGAGTGGGGAGGTGTGACGACGCCTCGAGCGAAGGCCGCTGTAAGCGCTGCGACGCCGACGGCCGCCCCGGTGGCGAGGCCGAGTGCGATGCCCGCACCGGCGACCGCGCCGTTCGCGGCGTGGCTTCGAGGCGCGGTCATCCCGAAACTCTAGTCTGCGAGGGTGTCCGACTTCTCCGCCCACTCCCCGCAACCGGAGGAGTTCGCCGCCGCCCTGGCGTCGATCCGCTCCGCCCGTGTCCGCGAGGAACTGATCGTCTCCGAAATCCCGTCGCCGAGTGGCTTGGCCCCGTACGCCGTCGCCCTGTCGGGCGACGTGGCACCGAGCCGACAGGGCAGCGACTCGGACCTGGGCACCGGGCGCTTCATCTTGCTGTACGACCCCGAGGAGCCTGAGCAGTGGGGTGGTCCGTTCCGCGTCGTGTGCTTCGCGCAGGCACCGCTCGAGGTCGAGATCGGCACCGACCCGTTCCTCGCGCAGGTCGCCTGGTCATGGCTGATCGACGCACTCGACACCCGCGAAGCCGACTACACCGCCGCGTCGGGGACGGCGACCAAGGTGCTCTCGACCGGCTTCGGTGAGCTCGCGGCCCAGGGCGACGGCGCCCAGATCGAGATCCGGGCGTCCTGGAGCCCTCGAGACGCCGAACTGTCCGCGCACGTGGAAGGCTGGGGGGAACTGCTCTGCATGCTCGCCGGTCTGCCACCGCATTCCGGAGAGGGTGTCACATCACTCGCACTCAGACGGAATCAACGTGACTGAAACGGCCTCATCGTGATCGAATACGACGTCATCGCCACCCCGGAGGATTTCTTGCGCGCGGTGGAGATCATCCGCGGTGGCGAGGGGCCGATCGCCGTCGACGCCGAGCGCGCCTCCGGCTTCACCTACTCGCAGCGGGCGTACCTCATCCAGCTCTACCGTCGGGGTGCCGGCACCTTCCTCTTCGATCCCCCCGCCGTCGGCCCGATGGACGCACTCGGCGAAGCGATCGACGACGAGGAGTGGATCCTGCACGCCGCGAGCCAAGACCTGGCCTGCCTGCGCGAGGTCGGTCTGGATCCGAGCCGGATCTTCGACACCGAACTCGCCGCGCGATTGCTCGGGATGCCGCGGGTCGGTCTCGGTGCGGTCGTCGAGGAGTTGCTCGGTATCCATCTCGCGAAGGAGCACTCCGCCGCGGACTGGTCGACGCGTCCGCTGCCGCAGAGCTGGTTGGTCTATGCCGCGAAAGACGTCGAGCTCCTGGTCGACGTGCGCGACCGCATGGTCGAGATGCTGGAGGCCGCGGACAAGACGACGATCGCCGACGAAGAGTTCTCCGCGACCCTGGCCCGCGAGCCCAAGGCGGTCCGCACCGATCCGTGGCGTCGACTCTCGGGAATCCATTCCCTCCGCGGCATCCGCGCCCTCGCGGTCGCCCGCGAACTCTGGCTCGCGCGCGACGCGTTCGCTCGCGAGCGCGACATCTCGCCCGGCCGACTCATCCCGGACGCGTCGATCATCGCGGTCGCCCGCAACATCCCCTCGAACGTGCGCCAGCTCTCCGGGCGCCGCGACTTCACCGGCCGCGCCAGCCGCGGTGAGGTGGAGCGCTGGTGGGCCGCCATCGAGCGCGGCAGCACCACGGAGGACCTCCCGGTGCTGCGCGGCAACGGCGAGACGCTTCCCCCGCCGCGGGCGTGGGCCGACCGCAACCCCGAGGCGGATGCGCGACTGAAGGCGGCCAAGGCTGCGGTCACGACGATCGCGGACGATCTCGACATCCCGCTCGAGAACGTTCTGACTCCGGAGGTCCTGCGCCGGATCGCGTGGACACCCCCGGCCGTGATCGACGGCGAATCGGTCGGGGCCGCGCTGGCGGAGAACGGAGCGCGCCACTGGCAGATCCAGGCGACCGCCGACGCGATCGCGGCCGCTTTCATCGCCGGACCCGCCGAGCCCGACCCAGCGGAGCCGGCGACGGACGACGGCGACGCGACGTCGTCGGAGCCGCCCTCCGCTGAGAACGAAGCCATTGTCGATGGTGCCCAATCGACCGCGCAGGTCCGGGAAAGCGCTTCGTAGGAAGAAGCAAAGGATTCCGCGCCGTCGGACGCGCTTCTTAGGATCGGGATCTGGTCCTGAGTTCTATGGAGGCAACGTGGCCGAAAGATCGGAAGTCGTATTCGTGGACGGGGTCCGCACACCATTCGGTCGTGCGGGCGAGAAGGGGATGTTCTGGCAGACCCGCGCCGATGACCTCGTCGTCAAGGCGATGATCGGCCTGCTCGAGCGCAATCCGGAGATCCCGAAGGACCGCTTCGATGACGTGGCGATCGCGGCGACGACCCAGCAAGGCGATCAGGGTCTCACGCTCGGTCGCACCGCCGCGCTCCTGGCCGGGCTGCCGCGTTCCGTGCCCGGCTACGCGATCGACCGGATGTGCGCGGGGGCCATGACAGCCGTGACGGCGACCGCCGGCGGCATCGCATTCGGCGCCTATGACATCGTCATCGCGGGTGGAGTCGAGCACATGGGTCGGCATCCGATGGGCTTCGGCGCCGATCCCAATCCCCGCTTCCTCTCGGAGCGCCTGGTGGGTGAGGACGCCCTGAACATGGGCAAGACCGCGGAGCGTATCCACGATCGCTTCCCGCACCTCACGAAAGAGCGCGCGGACCACTACGCTCTGCGCAGCCAGCAGAAGGTCGCAGCGGCCTACGCGGCCGGCAAGATCCAGCCCGACCTCGTGCCGGTGGCGACGCGCAGCGCCGATGGCTGGGGTCTCGCGACTCGGGACGAGGCGCCGCGCCCGGAGACCACCCTGGAGGGCCTCGCCGGCCTGCGCACACCCTTCCGACCGCACGGGAGGGTCACCGCGGGCAACTCCTCGGGACTGAACGACGGCGCGACGGCGTCCATCCTTGCGAGCGACGCCGTGGCGAAAGAGCTCGGGCTGAGCGCGAAGATGCGGCTGGTGAGCTTCGCGTTCGCCGGTGTCGAACCCGAGATCATGGGTATCGGCCCCGTCCCGTCGACGGAGAAGGCTTTGCGTAAGGCCGGACTGACGATCGACGACATCGGGCTGTTCGAGCTGAACGAGGCGTTCGCGATCCAGGTGCTCTCGCTCCTGGATCACTTCGGCATCGACGACGACGACCCGCGCGTCAACGAGTACGGCGGCGCGATCGCGCTGGGGCATCCGCTCGCGTCGTCGGGCGTTCGGCTGATGATCCAGCTCGCGCGACAGTTCGAGGAGCACCCGGAGGTCCGCTACGGGCTCACGGCGATGTGCATCGGGCTCGGGCAGGGCGGTTCCGTGATCTGGGAGAACCCGCACTTCGACGGCAAGAAGAAGAGGAAGTAGAGCGCCATGAGAGACCGATACGCCGCCCTCGCGGCGCTCGACCCCGACGAGGTCGTCACCCACTCCTTCGTCCGCGACATCCCCCTTCCCAGCGGTGCCACGCTCGCGCTGATCACTCTCGATAACGGGCGCGACCACACCCGGCCCAATACGCTGGGCCCGGCGACGCTGCTGGAGCTCTCCGGAGTTCTCGACTCTCTCGCTGAGCGCGCCGCCCGCGGCGAGATCGTCGGCGTGGCGATCACGGGCAAGCCGTTCATCCTGGCGGCCGGAGCCGACCTGTCGAAAGTCAGCGAGATCCCGAGCCGCGAGGTCGGCAAGCAGATGGCGCAGCTCGGCCACGCCACCCTCGGCAAGCTCGGCGAACTCGGAGTGCCCTCGTTCGCCTTCATCAACGGCCTCGCGCTCGGCGGCGGCACCGAGATCGGCTTGAACGCTACCTACCGCACCGTCGACGCCGCGATCCCGGCTCTCGCGCTGCCCGAGGTCTTCCTCGGCATCATCCCGGGGTGGGGCGGAGCGTGGCTGCTGCCCAACCTGATCGGCATCGAGAACGCGCTCAAGGTGGTCGTCGAGAACCCGCTGAAGAACAACCGGACTCTGAAGGGTCAAGAGGTCTTCGACCTCGGGATCGCGGATGCGATCTTCGCGCCCGCGAACTTCCTCGAGGACTCCATCCGCTGGGCCGACGGCGTCCTCACGGGTGCGATCGCGGTGAAGCGCCCGAACGAGCCCGGCAAGCTCGAGCGCCTGGTCAAATGGGATGCGGCGATCGGCATCGCGCGAAAATCTCTGGAGTCGAAGATCGGCACGGTGGCGCTCTCGCCCTACCGGGCGCTCGACCTGCTCAAGGCGGCGAAGAACACGACCAAGGCGCAGGGGTTCGCGGCGGAGGACGAGGCGCTGGCCGATCTGATCTCGGGTGACCAGTTCCGCGCCAGCATCTACGCCTTCAATCTGGTACAGAAACGGGCCAAACGCCCGGCAGGCGCCCCCGACAAGGCACTCGCGAAACCGATCACCAAGGTCGGCGTCATCGGCGCCGGGCTGATGGCGAGCCAGTTCGCCCTGCTCTTCGTGCGCCGTCTGCAAGTGCCCGTCGTGATCACCGACCTCGATCAGGCGCGCGTGGACAAAGGCGTCGCCTACATCGGCGGTGAGATCGATACCCTGCGCGAGAAGGGCCGCATCTCGCCCGACGAATCGAACCGGCTGAAGGCTTTGGTCACGGGTACGACCGATCGTTCGCAGTTCGCCGACGCCGACTGGGTGATCGAGGCGGTGTTCGAGGAGCTCACGGTGAAGCAGGACGTGTTCGCCGAGTTCGAGCAGCACGTCTCTCCTACCGCGATCCTCGCGACGAACACCTCATCGCTCTCGGTGGAGAAGATCGGGGCCAAGCTCGCGCATCCGGAGCGGCTCGTCGGTTTCCACTTCTTCAATCCGGTCGCCGTCATGCCGTTGATCGAGGTCGTGCGCACCCCGCACACGGACGAGGCGACGCTGTCCACAGCGATGGTCACCGCGGCGAAGCTGCGTAAGAACGCGGTGATCACCCGCGACACCTCCGGCTTCGTGGTCAACCGCATCCTGGCGAAGGTGCTCGGTGAGGCCATGCACGCCGTCGACACGGGTACGCCCTTCGAGGTCGTCGAGGCCTCGCTCCAGCCGTTCGGTCTGCCGATGACCCCGTTCGAGTTGCTCGAACTGGTCGGGCTCAAGGTCGGTGCGCACGTGCTCGACACCCACCACGCCGCCTTCCCGGAGCGGTTCTTCGCCAGTGCGAACCTGCACGCTCTCGCCGAGTTGGGCCACATCTTCGAGCGAGACGCCAAGGGGAAGATCAAGGGCGTCGATAAGAAGGCCGTCGCGATCGTCGCCGGCGGCACGGATCCGATGACCGCCGAACAGCTGCGCATCCGCGTCGAGCTGGGTCTCGCGGACGAGGTCAAGCGGATGCTCGACGACGATGTCGTGCACGCCGCGGAGGACATCGATCTCTGTCTCATCCTCGGAGCCGGCTACCCGTTCCAGATGGGCGGCCTGACGCCGTACCTCGACCGCGTCGGGGCGAGCGAGAAGGCGTTCGGGGACACGTTCCATCATCCGCCTATCCAGGGCGTGGGCTGACCGGTTCCGTCGCTCCCGAAGCCCCCGGCACCACTCGGTGTCGGGGGCTTCGTCTAGGGTGCGACCATGAGCACCCAGTACTACGTAGCAGGCAGCCTCGATGGTTTCATCGCCGACAGTGCGGGCGGTATCGACTGGCTCCTCGCTTTCGGTTTCGAGGCGTACGAGGAGCACTACAACAGCTTCCTGGCCGGAGTCGGCGCCATCGTGATGGGCGCCGACACCTACGACTCGATCTTCGGCGATGACGGTACCGAGGCGTGGCCGTACGGAGAGACTCCCTGCTGGGTGCTCTCGCATCACGAGCTGCCCGCGGCTCCCGGCGCCGTCCTGCACGTCGTCGAAGGCGACGTCGCCGCCGTTCATGAGGCCGCCACTGCCGCGGCGGGCTCAGCCCATGTCTGGCTCGTCGGCGGAGGCAACGTCGTGGCACAGTTCGCTGACGCGGGGCTCCTCGACGAGATCTGGCTCACCGTGATGCCCATCGCTCTCGGCAGCGGCCGGCCGCTGCTCCCGCTCAACGACATCTCGCCCGTGCTCGAGCTCCTCGCCGTAACGCCGTTCACCGGCGGAGCCGTCGAACTGCGCTACGCGGTCCCCCGCCCCTGACGACCGCTCCGGGCCGCCGATCGCCTACTCGGAGCCACGCGCTCCGACGTTGTCGTCGGCGTCGACCGGCAGTGGTCGGGCGACGGGGATCTTCGACCCCAGCACCTGCGCCACCACGTCGCGGGCGATGTGCTGCGGAGTCAGTCCGACGTCCTCCAGGATCTGCTCGCGAGTGGCGTGATCCAGGAACTGATCGGGGAGGCCGAGCTCGGTCACGGCGGTGTCGACACCGGCCTCGCGCAGGTCCTGTCGGATGCGCGTGCCGATCCCTCCCACCCGGATGCCGTCCTCGATCGACACCAGCAGACGGTGACCACGCGCGAGTTCGATGACGCTCGTCGGCACCGGCACGACCCAGCGGGGATCGACGACCGTCGCTCCGATCCCCTGGGCCGCCAGACGCTCTGCCACCTCGAGACCGACAGCGGCCATCGGTCCGACCGTCACGATCAGCACGTCGGCTCGCTCGTCGCGCACCAGCACGTCCACGCCGTCGGCCAAGCGCTCAACGGCTCTGATCTCGTCTCCTACGCTGCCCTTCGAGAAACGGACCACGGTCGGCGCATCGGTCACACGCACGGCCTCGCCGAGTTCTTCGCGCAGCCGCGCCGCGTCACGCGGGGCGCTCAAGCGAATGTTCGGGATGATCTGCAACATGGCGAGGTCCCACATGCCGTGATGACTCGGGCCGTCGGGTCCCGTCACACCGGCGCGGTCGAGCACGAAGGTGACCCCCGCCCGGTGCAGAGCGACATCCATCAAGACCTGATCGAAGGCGCGGTTGATGAACGTGGCGTACAGAGCGACGACCGGATGCAGCCCGCCGAAGGCGAGGCCGGCCGCCGAAGTGACCGCATGCTGTTCGGCGATACCGACGTCGAAGACGCGCTGCGGGTACTTCTCGGCGAAACGGTCCAGACCGACCGGACGCAGCATCGCCGCGGTGATGCCGACGAGGCTCGGATCCGCATCCGCCAGCCGCACGATCTCGTCGGCGAAGACCGAGGTCCACGACGTTCGGCCGGACGGTGCGAGGGACTCCCCCGTCTCCGGATCGATCTGCCCGACCGCGTGGAACTGGTCGGCCGCGTCCTGCAGCGCGGGTTGGTAGCCGCGCCCCTTCTGCGTGATCGCGTGCACGATCACCGGCTGGCCGTAGTCCTTGGCCTGCTCGAGAGCCTCTTCCATCGCCGCGAGGTCGTGGCCGTCGATCGGCCCGAGGTACTTGATGTCGAGGTTCGAGTAGAGCGCCTCGTTATTCGTGAACCGACTGAGGAAACCGTGGGTGCCGCCGCGGAGACCGCGGTACACCGCGCGAGCCGGGCCGCCGAGACGTTCGAACGCCGCTCGAGAGGACTGGTGCAGCTCGCGATACGCCTGCTTCGTACGAACGCCGTTGAGGAACCGCGCCATGCCGCCGATCGTCGGTGCGTAGGAGCGGCCGTTGTCGTTCACCACGATGATCAGGCTTCGCGCGTTGTCGTCGCTGATGTTGTTCAGCGCCTCCCACGTCATACCACCGGTGAGCGCGCCATCGCCCACCACGGCGACGACGTGCCGGTCGAACTGGTGCGTCATCGTGAAGGCGCGCGAGATGCCGTCCGCCCACGACAGCGAACTCGAGGCATGCGACGACTCGACGATGTCGTGCTCGGACTCCGAGCGTTGGGGGTAACCCGCGAGCCCTCCGCGTTCACGCAGACGCGAGAAGTCCTGCCGACCGGTGAGCAGCTTGTGCACGTACGACTGATGTCCTGTGTCGAAGATGATCGGATCGCGAGGCGAGTCGAAGACCCGGTGGATCGCGATCGTCGTCTCGACGACACCGAGGTTCGGGCCGAGGTGACCACCCGTCTTGGAGACTTCGCGGACGAGGAACTCCCGGATCTCACGCGCGAGAACGGCGAGCTGAGGCCCGGACAACCTGTCGAGGTCACGAGGCCCGTTGATGGTCTCGAGAATGGCCATACGACCGCCTTCCGGATGCGTGCGTGCGCAGGCGTGCGCTGCTTCGAGTGTACGCAGACGCCGGGACGAGGACGGCGACCGCACCCGGGGTGGATGCGGTCGCCGTTCTGCGGTATCGACCCGTCGAGTGCGTGGGCCCCTAGACGAGCGAGCGGAGCACGTACTGCAGGATCCCGCCGTTGCGGTAGTAATCCGCCTCACCGGGGGTGTCGATGCGCACGACGGCCTCGAACTCGATCGTCTCCTTGCCTGCGGCCGAGTGTTCGCTCGGCGCTGCCACGACGTGCACCGTCTTGGGGGTGACGCCGTTGTTGAGCTCCTCGATGCCCGTGATCGTGACGACCTCGGTGCCGTCGAGACCGAGCGACGCCCAGCTCTCACCGGCCGGGAACTGCAGCGGGACCACACCCATCCCGATCAGGTTGGAGCGGTGGATGCGCTCGAAGCTCTCGACGATGACGGCCTTGACGCCCAGCAGGCTGGTGCCCTTGGCCGCCCAGTCGCGCGACGAGCCGGAGCCGTACTCCTTGCCACCGAAGATCACCAGCGGCACTCCCGCAGCCTGGTAGTTCTGCGACGCGTCGTAGATGAACGACTGCGGCGCATCGGCCTGAGTGAAGTCGCGGGTGTAGCCGCCCTCCACGCCGTCGAGCAACTGGTTCTTCAGGCGGATGTTCGCGAAGGTGCCGCGGATCATCACCTCGTGGTTGCCACGACGCGAGCCGTAGGAGTTGTAGTCCTTGCGCTCCACACCGTTCGCCGCGAGGTACTGGCCCGCAGGGCTGTCGGCCTTGATGTTACCGGCCGGGCTGATGTGGTCGGTCGTGACCGAGTCACCGAGCTTCGCGAGTACGCGGGCGCCGGCGATGTCGGAGACGGGCGTCGTCTCCATCGTCATACCGTCGAAGTACGGGGGCTTGCGCACGTAGGTCGACTTCGCATCCCACTCGAAGGTCGAACCCTCGGGCGTCTGCAGAGAACGCCAGCGCTCGTCGCCGTCGAAGACGCCGGCGTATTCGTGCGTGAACATCTCCTTGTCGATCGACGAATCGATCGTCGACTGCACCTCGGCCGCGTCGGGCCAGATGTCGGCGAGGAAGACGTCTTTACCGTCGGAGTCCGTGCCCAGCGCGTCCGTCTCGAAATCGAAGTTCATCGACCCCGCGAGGGCGTAGGCGATGACCAGCGGCGGGCTGGCCAGGTAGTTCATCTTCACGTCGGGGTTGATGCGACCCTCGAAGTTGCGGTTTCCCGAGAGCACGGCGGTGACGGCGAGGTCGTTCTCCTGAACGGCCGACGAGATCTCGTCCAGCAGCGGGCCGGAGTTGCCGATGCAGGTGGTGCAGCCGTAGCCGACCGTGTAGAAGCCGAGATCCTCCAGGTAGCTGGTGAGGCCCGCCTTCTCGTAGTAGTCGGTGACGACCTTGGATCCCGGAGCGAGGGTGGTCTTGACCCAGGGCTTGGCTTTGAGGCCCTTCTTCGACGCGTTGCGAGCCAGCAGGCCGGCCGCGAGCATCACCGAGGGGTTCGAGGTGTTGGTGCAGGACGTGATCGCCGCGATCGCGACGGCGCCGTGGTCGATCGTGAAACTCGGTCCATCGGCGAGGTCGACCTTGGTCGGCTTCGAGACCGTGCTGGGCGCGTGGCTCGCGTGGTGGTGCGAGTGGGTGGAGTACTCGTCGGACGGCTGCAGCTCACCGGGATCCGAGGCAGGGAAGGACTCGGAGATGGTGAGGTCGACGAGGTCGTGCTCGACGTCGGCGTAGTTGTTCAGGTCGGCCTCGAACTGCGTCTTCGCGTGCGTGAGCTCGATGCGGTCCTGCGGACGCTTCGGGCCGGCGATCGAGGGCACGACCGTCGAGAGGTCGAGCTCGAGGTACTCGCTGAAGACCGGCTCGGTCTCGGGGTCGTGCCAGAGCTTCTGCAGCTTGGAGTAGGCCTCGACGAGGTCGATCTGCTCGGCGCTGCGGCCGGTGAGGCGCAGGTAGTCGAGGGTCACGTCGTCGATAGGGAACATGGCGGCGGTCGAGCCGAACTCGGGGCTCATGTTGCCGATGGTGGCGCGGTTCGCCAGCGGCACCTCGGCCACGCCGGCTCCGTAGAACTCGACGAACTTGCCGACGACGCCGTGCTTGCGCAGCATCTGCGTGATGGTGAGGACGACGTCCGTTGCGGTGACGCCGGTCGGGATCGCGCCGGAGAGCTTGAAACCGACCACCTTCGGGATCAGCATGGAGACGGGCTGACCGAGCATCGCGGCCTCGGCCTCGATGCCGCCGACGCCCCAGCCGAGCACGCCGAGACCGTTCACCATGGTGGTGTGCGAGTCGGTGCCGACGCAGGTGTCGGGGTAGGCGCGCAGAGCGCCGCCGACCTCGCGGGTCATCGTGACGCGCGCCAGGTACTCGATGTTCACCTGGTGCACGATGCCGGTTCCCGGCGGAACGACCTTGAAGTCGTCGAACGCCGTCTGGCCCCAGCGGAGGAACTGGTACCGCTCACCGTTGCGCTCGTACTCGAGCTCGACGTTGCGCTCGAGAGCATCCTCGGTACCGAAGAGATCGGCGATGACGGAGTGGTCGATGACCATTTCGGCCGGGGCGAGGGGGTTGATCTTGTTCGGATCGCCGCCGAGCGCGCCGACCGCTTCGCGCATGGTCGCGAGGTCGACGATGCAGGGCACACCCGTGAAGTCCTGCATCACGACGCGAGCAGGAGTGAACTGGATCTCGGTGTCGGGCTCCGACTCGGGAACCCAGTCGCCGAGGGCATCGATCTGCGCCTTCGTGACGTTGGCGCCGTCTTCGGTGCGCAGCAGGTTCTCGAGCAGCACCTTGAGGCTGAAGGGAAGCTTCTCGTAGCCGGGAACCTTGTCGATCCGGAACACCTCGTAGTCGGTGCCTCCGACGCTCAAGACGTCTTTCGATCCAAAACTGTCTACCGCAGACACGTTCGCCCTCTCCTTCGCCGACGCTGTTCCGAAATGCACAGCTGCTGTTCTGAATTGCACAGATACCCGTCCATCATCCTTCCCGCGCGACGGTGCCTGCCAGCAAGGCCAGCCTTACACCTGCGCAGAGAAGTATCTCGACGTCGAGATAACTCTAGCGCGATTCCGTGGTGTCTTCGGCTGCACCCGCATCGGGGGCGGATGCGCCGGCATAGAGGGAGCGGACGGTCAGCACGGTCAGCACGAGCAGCGGGGCGTAGAGCGGGATGCCGAGCACGAGCTTGAAGGTACCCAGCAGCACGACGTCACCCGCGAGGTAGAGAGGAAGCTGGATCGCCAAGCGCAGGATGAAGAGCGCGGCCCAGCACAGGCTGAGCACCGTGAGTACCCGGAACTTGCGTTTGTCGGTGCGCCAGGCCGTTCCGTCGCCGAGCAGCAACCCCACGGCGACTCCGATCAACGGCCAGCGCACGAGGATCGAGACCAGGAAGGCTGCGCCGTAACCCGCGTTGAGCCAGAGGCCGAGGAGATAGTTGTCCTGGCCACGACCGGTCCAGAGGGAGAGGGCGGCGGATGCGACGACACCGACGAGCCCGCCGAGCGCCTGAGCCACCGGGGTGCGGGTCGCGAGCCGCACGATCGTGAAGATGACGGCGACTCCCACCGAGACGCCGAGCGCCACCGGGAGCCCGGCTCCGACGGTGAAGACGAGCACGAAGAGCAGACCGGGCAGCACCGCCTCGACGATGCCGCGGATCCCGCCCATCGTGGTCAAGAGAGCACGTCCGTCGAACGGGCGACCGTCTTTGACAGAGCCGAGTCCCGCTCGTCGAGCGGCATCGGCGATGGCGTCGCCGAGCGGCGAGTTCTCGGGGCGCTCCTCCGTCATGGATTCAGCTCGCGCTCTGCGCCTGGCCGCCGGCCGGCACCTTCAGCGGAATCAGATCACGCGGCGGCATAGGCCCGGAACCGCGCACCACGACGACGCTGCGGAACAGCTCTTCGACCTTCTCGGCCGCGGCGGCGTCGAGAGCACCGGCACCCGCGATCACACCACGGAGGAACCAGCGCGGACCGTCCACCCCGATGAACCGAGCGATGCGGGTCGCGCCCGCCTCCGGTCCGGCGACGGGCAACTCGGCGACGAGCTCGGGGCCGAAGACACCGTCTCGCTCCGTCGTCCGCCCGCCCTGCTTCGAGATCTGGTCGGCGATCTGATCGCGGATCTCGTGCCAGAGGCCGGAGGAGCGCGGCGCGGCGAACGGCTGCACCTGCAAGGTGGAACCCGCGTAGTCGAGACCCACCGCGATGACGCGCTGCGTACCCTCCTCCACCTCGAGCCGCAGATGCAGACCCTCGCGCGGCAGGATCTTGATGCCGCCCAGGTCGATGTAGGGCCGCACCGGATTCGCCTCGAGCTCGTCCAACGGGCCCTCGGTCTCACGATCCTCCGGAGCCGACTTCTCGAAGTCGACCGGGACGATCTGGCTCTCGTCGGTCGCGGCGGGAGTGCCGATGGGCTGGATGTCGCTCATGCGATGCCTTTCTGGGTGGTGGCGGCCTGCGTGGCTCCGGATGTCGTGAGCGTGGACGACCCGGTCGAACCGAAGCCGCCCTCGCCGCGCACGGAATCGGGCAGGACCTCGACCGGACTGAACCTGGCGCGGGCGATCGGCACCAGGATCAGCTGGGCGATCCGGTCGCCGGCGGTGATCGTGTAGGGAGTGGACGCATCCGTGTTCAGGAGGGCGACACGGATCTCGCCGCGGTAACCCGCGTCGATCGTGCCGGGAGCGTTCACGATGGTGATTCCGTGCTTGAAGGCGAGACCGGAGCGCGGAACCACGAATCCGACGTATCCATCGGGAAGAGCGACCGATACTCCGGTGCCCACGCTCGCCCGCTGGCCCGGGCCCAGCACGAGATCCTCGGAGGAGCGCAGATCCGCTCCGGCGTCGCCGGGGTGCGCGTACTCGGGGAGGTAGTCGGCCGAGATCGAGACGTCGACGGATTGGTTCACGTGACGAGGGTAGTCCAGTTGTCTGATCCAATAGAGCAATGCAGCTCTACCGCGAGAAGCTCTGGCCGACCCCTTGGGTGTTCGTCGCCACCGCTCTGGTCATCCCCGCCAGCATTCTGGTCTTCGCCCCGATCAACTTCACCGCGGGCGTCTTCGTGGCCCTCGGTCTCTTCGCGGCGGCGGTGCTGACCCTCATCGGATTGTCTCCCGTGCTCGAAGTCACGGAGGACGAACTGCGCGCCGGGAAGGCGCACATCCCCCTCGAGCTCGTCGGCGAGCCCGAGAGCTTCACCGGGGAGCGCGCGTTCGCCCAGCGGGGTCCGGTCCTCGATGCACGCGCGTATCTCGTGCTGCGCGGATGGGTGAAGGACGTGGTGCGCGTGCCCCTCGAGGATCCGGAGGACCCGACGCCGTACTGGCTGATCTCGAGCAGGCGCCCCAACGACGTCGTCGCCGCGATCCAAGGATCACGGCGACGTTAGTCATTCTGTCGAGCGAGGCGGCGACACCAGGTCGCCGCTCGAGCCTCGGTGCCTACGTACTTACGCAGCACACTCCAGGCAGATCGGTCCGAGCTTCTCCTCGTGGTCGATCTGCGAGCGGTGCTTCACGAGGAAGCAGCTCACGCAGGTGAATTCGTCGGCCTGCGGGGGCAGGACGACGACATCGAGGTCGAGGTCGGAGAGATCGGCGCCGGGAAGCTCGAAGCCGCCGGGGTTGTCGGCGTCATCGACGTCCACCACCCCGGACATCTTGTCGGGGACACGCTCCTTCAAGGCCTCGATCGAGTCTGAGTCGTCGTCGGTCTTGCGGGGGGCGTCGTAGTCGGTTGCCATTCCCATCCACTTCTGTATTCAGCTGTTCAACAAATCGGCGGGGACAGTGTGCACCATGGAGTTTCGAATCGCAAACCAACCCGAGTGCGCGCTGAACGCCGTCATTCCGCAGCAACTTTCGACCCGCCCGCGGTATTCCCGGGATGCGCACCGACCTCGTGCGATCCTTACGAGGCACCGTGCCAGAAGGAGGTCCGAGCGATGAAGGAACTGAAGGTGATCGGCGTCGAAAGCGGGTCGCTCGTTCTCGTCTCCGACGAGGGCGACCGCTATGCCGTCGCGATCGACGACACGCTGCAGACGACTCTGCGTCCGCCGCTGCATCCGGTGGCCAACCGCGAGAAGCGGGTCTCACCCCGGGAGATCCAGGCGCACATCCGCGCGGGGCTCTCGGCGGACGAGGTCGCCGAACTCACGGGCGCCGCACTCGACTACATCGCTCGCTTCGAAGGACCGGTCACAGCGGAGCGCGAGCACATCGTCGCCTCCGCCCTCGGTGTGCGCGTGTACGCGACGTCCGATCCTGATCCGCTCGAGGAGGGCACCGCCTTCGGCGACGTGATCCGCGATCGCCTCGCGTCCCTGAGCGCCGACGGCGAGCAGTGGTCGAGCTGGAAGGACGAGGAGCAGGGCTGGATCGTCAAGCTGCTCTTCACCTCCGACCGCATCGACCACGACGCGCGCTGGAGCTTCGACCCGAAGAAGTCGACGCTGGCCCCGATCACTCCGGAGGCGACCACGCTCTCGCAGCAGGGCGAGATCCGACCGACCCTGATCCCGCGTCTGCGCGCCGTCATCCCCGCTGCGGTCGACGAGCGTGCGACGCGGTTCGACACGGATGCGTTCGCGGCAGCGCCCACGGCGCCCAAGCCGGCCCCCGTGCCGGATGCGCACGACACGGCGCCGCAGCCGGCTGCCGCTGAGTCGGTGCGAACGCAGGCCCCCTTCCAGCGTGCCGCGACTGTGCAGAACCCGGAGCAGCGCGAGCGCGACCTCGCCAACACCTCCGACCTGCTCGACGCACTGCGTCGCCGTCGCGGCGAACGCGAGCACACGTCCTTCTCCCCCGTTCGCGAGGAGTTCCAGCCGACCGAGGTGACGCTGCCGACACTCGAGCCCGCACCGAGCGCAGCAGCCGATCATCCGTCGAACCGCGATCACAGCGCCCCCCAGCGCAGCACCGGCTCCGCGCAGCGCCGCGGCCGCACCTCGATGCCGAGCTGGGACGAGATCGTCTTCGGCGCCCGTTCGGACGAGTAGCCCGTTCGGGACGGGTAGCCCGTTCGGATGACGCCGCTCGGCTACGCCGCAGTGCCGAAGCCGCTCGGCTACGCCGCGGTGCCGAAACCGATGAGCGGAACCAGGAGTTCCTCGGGCGTGAGCGAGCCGTGCTGTCCGATCATGGATCTGCCGGAGTCCGCTGGTATCCGCGCGTCGTAATAGGCGATGGCCTTCCGGGCCGCGATGAAGAGGTCGCCCATCCGGCTTCGGGCCGCTGCGCCGGTTTCGCCGAACCAGCCGCTTGCGGCGATCTCGGCGCGGGTGGCCACCCACGCCCGCCCGCCTTCAGCGGCGATCCACGCAGCTGCCAGGCGATCCACGTCGGCGCCGGTTTCGAGGTGGAGCTGCAGGCAGCGCGGTTCTCCTGCGACGAACCGCACCCCGTCCAGCAGAGGGCCCTCGTCGATGAGCACGTGCTGGTGACTCGGGATGTCCAGGACGCCGTGGTCGGCGGTCACGAGCATGCCCTCCGTGCCGCGGAGCGTCCGCTCGAACGCGGCCACTTCGGCGTCGACCGTTTCGAGGTGGGCGGTCCACTCGGGCGATTCCCACCCTCGTGCGTGCGCCGTCTGGTCGAGCTCGGGGATGTAGAGGTACGCGATCTGCGGCCCGCCGCCGTCGAAGACTTCTCGCGCCGCTCGGAACCTCTCGGCGATGGTGGCTGCCACCCGGTAATCGGCCCCGCGCAGGATCGCCTCGGTGAGACCGGAGTGCGCATAACGCGACGGACCGATGACCGTGGCGCCGATGCCGGCCGCCGCGGCGCGCTCGAACACGGTCGGGACCTGCTGCCAGTCGCCAGGACGCATCCGGGAATCCCACCCGGAGAGCTGATTGACCGCACGATCGTTCGCCGCGTCGAACACGCGATAACCGACGAAGCCGTGCTCACCCGGCAGCACGCCGGTCGTCAACGATGCGAGGGCGGCGGCCGTCGTGGTCGGGAAGCCGGAAGTGAGGGACGTCGCCTTGGTGAGCCGCGACGCAAGGGTGCGAGCGTGACCGGCCCGGCCGCGCAGTGCGGCGGACCCCAATCCATCGACCAGCACGACCAGCATCCGCTCGGCGGGACGCAGGCCCAACGGGTTCGCGGCCCCGTGCACGGCGTCGAGGGAACTGGTCAGCACGTCGGCCAGGCTCCGTCGCCGAGCGGGCGCGCCGGGTACCATATGGGTCATTGCGCCCAGTCTGACACAGCGCTCCGACACCGTGCGCGCCGCGACCCGAAGTGAGTTATGAACGCATCCTCCTCGTCCTCCGGCGGTTCCGTGACCGAACGCATCGAGGACGTCGATGTCTCCACCGAGATGGAGGGGTCCTTCCTCGAGTACGCGTACTCGGTCATCTACGCGCGCGCCTTGCCGGATGCGCGTGACGGGCTCAAGCCCGTCCAGCGGCGGATCCTCTTCCAGATGGCGGACATGAGTCTCTGGCCCGATCGCGGCCATGTGAAATCGGCACGCGTCGTCGGCGAGGTGATGGGCAAGCTGCATCCGCACGGCGACGCGTCGATCTACGACGCGCTCGTGCGCCTGGCCCAGCCCTGGGTGATGCGCGTTGCGCTCGTCGACGGCCACGGCAACTTCGGTTCGCTCGACGACGGCCCGGCGGCTTCGCGCTACACCGAGGCACGCCTCGCCCCCGCCTCCGTCGCCATGACCGAGGACCTCGACGAGGACGTCGTCGACTTCGTGCCCAACTACGACAACCAGTTGCAGCAACCCGAGGTCCTACCGGCCGCCTTCCCGAGCCTGCTCGTCAACGGCGCCAGCGGAATCGCCGTCGGCATGGCCACGAACATGGCGCCGCACAACCTGATCGAGGTCGTCGGCGCGGCGCGGCACTTGATCGCGCACCCGGACGCCACCCTCGACGAGCTGATGACGTTCGTGCCCGGCCCGGACTTCCCCAGCGGCGGCACCATCGTCGGAATGGCCGGGATCCGCGACGCCTACGCCAGCGGACGTGGCAGCTTCAAGACCCGTGCCCGCGTCTCGATCGAGGCGATCACGGCGCGGAAGTCAGGACTCGTCGTTACAGAGCTGCCGTACATGGTGGGCGCCGAGAAGGTGATCGACAAGATCAAGGACGGTGTGCAGAGCAAGAAGCTCAGCGGGATCGCCGACGTCACCGATCTGACCGACCGCGACAACGGGCTTCGCCTCGTCATCGGCATCAAGACGGGGTTCAGCCCCGATGCCGTGCTCGAGCAGCTCTACCGCTTCACGCCGCTCGAGGACACGTTCGCGATCAACAACGTCGCACTCGTCGACGGCGGTCCGCGTACTCTCGGACTCCGTGAGCTGCTGCAGGTCTATATCGCGCACCGGGTCTCCGTCGTCACGCGCCGCTCGCAGTTCCGGCTGAAGAAGCGCCAAGACCGCCTGCACCTCGTCGAGGGTCTCCTGATCGCGATCCTCGACATCGACGAGGTCATCCAGCTGATCCGCACGAGCGACGACACCGCGACCGCGCGCAGCCGACTCATCGAGGTGTTCGACCTCAGCGTGCTCCAGGCCGACTACATCCTCGAACTGCAACTGCGCCGGTTGACCAAGTTCTCCCTGATCGAACTCGAGGCGGAGCGCGACAAGCTGCAGGCGGAGATCGAGGAGTTGATCGCTCTGCTCGGCAGTCGCGCGGCCATCGAAACGCTGGTCTCCGACGAGCTCGATGCGGTCGCAGAACGTCTGGGAACGCCGAGGCGGACCCTGCTCACGGAGGCGCCGGCGAGCGTCGCGACGACGGGCCGCAGCAAGGCCGCCGCTGCGGTGCTGGAACTGGCGGACGTTCCGTGCCGGGTCTATCTGAGCGCGACAGGGCGGATGATCCGCGTCGACACGACACTCGACGCCTTGTCCGTCGAGGCGCCCGCGCGCGCGACGCGACGCAGCAAGCACGACGCGGTTCTCGGCTGGGTCGACACGACGACGCGGACCGAGATCGGCGCGGTCACCTCCGCAGGGCGACTCATCCGCTTCTCCGCCGTCGATGTGCCCGCCGTTCCCGCCTCGTCCATCCAGCTGGGAGCCGGCGTCCGCATCGCCGAATACCTCGGCCAGCTGGCGAAGGACGAGACCGTGATCGCGCTGGTGCTGCTCGATGACCCGCGCCCCATCGCGCTCGGTACGCAGCAGGGTGTTGTGAAGCGGGTGGTCATGCTCGAACTGCCGAACAAGCCGGAGTTCGAGCTGATCGCGCTGAAGCCGAAGGACACCGTCGTCGGAGCCGCAGCTTCGGCCGACGACGACGAACTCGTCTTCGTCACCGGCGAGGCTCAGCTGCTGCGCTTCGCCGCATCCTCGGTACGTCCGCAAGGCCGCACCGCCGGCGGTATGGCCGGCATCAAACTGGGCGAGACCGACATGGCGATCGCATTCGCCGTAGTGCCGGCGGATGCGGAGGCGCAAACCGTCGTCGCGACAGTGGCCATCGACAGCTGGGCTCTCACGGGAACCGATTCCGGCAGCGCGAAGGTCTCGGCCTTCTCGGAGTTCCCGGCGAAGGGCCGGGCGACGGGCGGCGTGCGGGCACAGCGATTCCTGAAGGGCGAGACGGCTCTGTCCGTCGCGTGGGTCGGTCCCGATCCGGCTCTCGCACTCGGCCCGAACGGCTCGGTCGCGACGCTGCCCGACTCCGGAATGCGCCGCGACGGCTCGGGTGTCGCCTTGACGAGCACCGTCGCCGCCATCGGCCGCGCGGCGATTGCTCCGTAGGCCGCACGACGCATTCCTCCGACCGGAGTCGTTCAGCGACGGTGTTACGCCTCGCTCGACGGGACCCAGGACCGATGCAACCGAGGGCCACCGCCTCGGTGAACGCTCGGACCCTCCAGATCACGCGGATGCTCGGGTCGCGTCGGGCTCGGCCTTCGGCGGCACCGGTCCTCAGCCTCGGCGCGGGGACCGACCGTGGAACACCGTAGAGCGGAGCCGACGACGGCGCATCCCCGTCCGGTAACGGCAGACGGACACGCGAGAGGGACGCGCGCTGCTATACGTCGATGCGGTCGCGCGAGAGTTTCTCCGAGCCGCGCACGATGAAGTCCTTGCGGGGCGCGACGTCGTTGCCCATCAGCAGTTCGAAGACGCGACCCGCGTTCTCGGCGTCCGATACGCGTACTCGGCGCAGGGTGCGCTTGGATCGGTCCATCGTCGTGATGGCGAGCTGCTCCGCATCCATCTCGCCGAGACCCTTGTAACGCTGGATCGGATCCTGGTACTTGCGATTGGACTTCTTCAGCGCTCCGAGAACACCCTGCAGCTCCTGCTCGGAGTAGGTGTAGATCGTCTCGTTCGGCTTCTTACCTGGGTTCATCACGATCACTCGGTGCAGCGGTGGCACGGCGGCGAACACACGACCCGCCTCGACGAGAGGGCGCATGTACCGGAAGAACAGCGTCAGCAGCAGGGTGCGGATGTGCGCGCCATCGACGTCGGCGTCGCTCATCAGGATGATCTTTCCGTAACGCGCCGCCTCGAGATCGAAGGATCGACCGGAACCCGCACCGATCACCTGGATCATCGAGGCGCATTCCGCGTTCGAGAGCATGTCGGCGACGGAGGCCTTCTGCACGTTCAGGATCTTGCCGCGGATCGGCAGCAACGCCTGGTACTCGCTGTTGCGCGCCAGCTTGGCGGTGCCGAGCGCCGAATCGCCCTCGACGATGAACAGCTCACTGTGCTCGACCTCGTTGCTGCGGCAGTCCACGAGCTTCGACGGCAGCGATGAGCTCTCGAGGGCGTTCTTGCGTCGCTGCGTCTCCTTGTGGGCCCGGGCCGACAGGCGCGACTTCATTTCGGCCACCAGCTTGTCGAGCAGCGCGGACATCTGCGTCTTGTCGTCGCGCTTGGGCGAGGCGAAGACCTCTCCGAACGAGCGGGCGACGGTCTGGGCGACGATGTTCCGTACCGCCGGCGTACCGAGGATCTCCTTCGTCTGGCCCTCGAACTGCGGCTCGGGCAGACGCACGGTGAGCACGGCCGTCAGGCCGGCCATGATGTCGTCCTTCTCCAATTTGTCCGTTCCCGCTTTGAGCCGCCGCGCGTTCGCTTCCACCTGCGCTCGGAGCAGCCGCATCAACCCCTGCTCGAAGCCGGATTGGTGGGTGCCGCCCTTCGGCGTGGCGATGATGTTCACGAAACTGCGCATCACCGTCTCGTAGCCCGTGCCCCACCGAAGCGCGATGTCGACCTCACAGGTGCGCTCGACCTCCGTCGCGACCATGGCTCCCGTCGGCGAGAGCACCGGAACCGTCTCGGTGAAACTGCCGGTACCGGTGAGTCGGATGATGTCGGTCACCCCGGCGTCGGGCGCCAGGAACTCGACGAATTCCGCGATGCCACCGTCGTAGCGGAAGACCTCCGAGGTGCTCTCCTCGCCGCGGTCGTCACGGATGTCGATGGTGAGACCCGGAACGAGGAAGGCGGTCTGACGTGCGCGGTTGACCAGTTCGTCGGTCTGGAACGCCGCCCCCTTCGTGAAGATCTGACGATCGGCCCAGTACCGGACCCGGGTGCCGGTCTTCGCTCGCGCGACCTTTCCCACCACTCGGAGCTCGCTGCCGTTCTCGTAAGGTGTGAACGGCGCGTCGGGGCTGGGGGCGCCGGAGTCGTCGAACACGCCCGGCTCACCACGATGGAACGACATCGCCCAGGTCTTGCCGTCGCGGTCGACCTCGACGTCGAGCCGCTCGGAGAGTGCGTTCACGACGGAGGCGCCCACACCGTGGAGCCCGCCGGACGCGGCGTACGAGCCGGATCCGAACTTGCCGCCGGCGTGGAGCTTCGTGTAGACGACCTCGACACCCGAGAGACCGGTCTTCGGCTCGATGTCGACGGGGACGCCGCGGGCCTTGTCACGGACCTCGACGCTGCCGTCGCGATGCAGGATCACGCCGATCTCGGAACCGTGCCCGGCGAGCGCTTCGTCGACGGAGTTGTCGATGATCTCCCACAGGCAGTGCATCAGACCCCGCGAGTCGGTGGATCCGATGTACATACCGGGACGTTTGCGAACGGCCTCGAGCCCCTCGAGAACGGAGAGGTGACGCGCCGAATAGTCCGAGGATGCCATGCCGTCAAGCCTACGTTCCGGTACCGACCGCGAACGGCGCGACTCCCCCGAGGCGGAGACGAAATCGGATGGCCGACTACGCGCAGGGCGAAATGCCGCCGAATCGTCTCCGGGACGAAACAAACGCGTGCTTTGATGGCTTGTACATCACAGAACGTGAAGACTTGAGTCAGGAGGCCAAGACATGTCGACCATCGCAACCGAGAACGGCGCCGTGGACGAGCTCGCGGGTGCCCACCAGCTCTCCGCCGCCGACCGCTGCGACAGCTGCGGCGCTCAGGCGTACATCCGTGTCGTCGTGAACAACGGCGAACTCCTCTTCTGCGCCCACCACGGCAAGAAGTACCAGGAGAAGCTGTCCACCATCGCGAAGACCTGGCACGACGAGTCGGCGCGACTCTTCGAAGAGCAGCGCCCCTGATCCCCTCCGCCCTCGGGCGTTCCTACTTCTGAAGGCCGAGCCGCCTCGCGATCACATCGCGGGCGGCTCGCGCTGTTTCATCCGCGGATCGCGCGTCACTGTTCTGGTTGGAGTAACCGAACCCCGACCGTCCGGCGATCCGACCGAGAATCGCATCGGCGAGCGCGGGATTCTTCGCCAGTAGCGGTCCGTGCAGATGCGATCCGAGTAGTCGGCCGCTCACGAAACCCTCGGTTCCGTCACCGTTGCCCACGCCGTAGCGCACCGTTCCGAGCGCACTGCCGGCGGGTAGATCGGCGAAGCGCCGCAGATGGTTCTCGAATCCGACGAGCGTACCGAAGGCCGACTCCACGACGACGTCATCCGTCACTCGATCGGCTCCCATCACCGCGTGTCCGGGAAAGAGGCCGACTCCGCCGACGAAACCGTCAGGCGTCTGCGTACCCTCGCTGAGCAGTTCCCAGCCGCCGCCGATCGCGACGATCTCCGTACCGTCGGCGTGCCAGCCGCTGAGCAGGTCTCCATGGGCGAGCAGGGCTTCCCGCGCCGTCGGAAGATCGTGGGACGCTCCGGTACCCACGATGAGCGCCGCGGGCGGCGCGGCAGAGGCCCAGTCCTCGGCGCGCGCGAGCGCCACGAGTTCGACGCCTTCGACGCCGGCCCACACCAGGCGAGCCCTCAACACCCGGGCATTGGCTGCGTCTCCGTTGCTGTCGAGAAGGTCGGGCAGCACGGCGGCGATGGTCACCTGAGCGGTCACGTGGCTGAATCCTCGCGGTTCGTCGTCAGTTCGAGATGCGCGCGGGTGCGCCGCATCGAGTCGGCGGAGAAGACGATCGTCTTGCGTCCGCGCTCAGGTGCAGGCAACGCCAGGAAGGTATCGAGCGCCCGACCGAGATCCTCGTCGACCGCGTCGATCTGCACGCCGTCGTACCGCAGCTGCAGCGCGGCCTCCTGCGCCTTCGAGCCGGAGACGATCCGCACGCGTTCGAGCCCCGAGGTGTCGACCGGCCAGAAGTAGGAGGGGTCGCGGACGTCGGAGCCGATCGCGAGCATGATCTGCTCGGAACCCGCCTCGATCTCGTCGATGTTGAGCTGGTAGCTGGCCGGGTTCTGCACCAGTACGAATTCGACTTCGTGTCCGCGAACGGTCACGATCTCTCCGCGACCGAAGACCGGGTCGATCGCCGAGAGGGCCGAAGCGGTGGTGGCGGCGTCGAAGCGCTCCCCCAGAACCGCACGGGCGGTGGAGACAGCGGCGGCGGCATCGACGGCGTAGTGCACTCCCTTCGCCGGGAGCCTGATCTGGAGGTCGTCCGAATCCGAGCGGATCAACGCCTGCGCCGCCGACGTCGCCACAACCACGGTCGTCGCGCGATCAGCGCCATCCTCAGCCGTCTCGGCGTAGCCGAGGCCCTGCGTCGCCTGCGCGAGCACGTCGGCCGAGACGCCGTACCAGCGCGGTACGGACTCGCCCAGAGCATTCGCCAGGTCGGCGACCGAGCGGTCGTCCGCGTTCAGGACGACGGCCTCCGTCGCTCGCTCGGCGATGACTCCGAGCATGCGCGCGACCATCTGCGGATCGAAGAACCGGTCGATCTGATCGACCATCACATTGGTCAGCGCCACGACACGGGGCCGGATGCGGGGCGCCAGACGCGCGCCGTGGCCTTCGTCCATCTCGAGTACCGCGATATCGGCATCGATCCGACCGAACACGGAGGCACGTTCGAGGAGCGCGGACGTCAGACCTTGCGCGATGTTGGCCGTCGACGGGTTGGTGAACACCCGGAGACCGTGCGCACGCAGGACCGCTACCAGCATCTTCGTGGTGGTCGACTTGCCGCTGGAACCGCTGACGATCACGAGACCGTCCGGGAACCCGTCCAGCGCCGACGGCAGGAACCCCGGTGCGACGCGATTGACCACGAGCCCGGGCACGGCGGAACCGCCCCCGGGCTTGCGGATCCGCGCGGCGACCCTGACCGCCCTCCCGAGGAGGACGGCCGGTGCATAGCGGATCAACGGCCTACTCGAGATAGTCGCGCAGCGACTGCGAGCGGGAGGGGTGGCGAAGCTTCGCCATCGTCTTCGACTCGATCTGCCGGATCCGCTCGCGGGTCACGCCGAACGTGTCGCCGATCTGATCGAGCGTCTTGGGCATGCCGTCGCCGAGTCCGAAGCGCATCCGGATCACGCCCGCCTCACGCTCCGAGAGGGAGTCGAGGAGCGACTCGAGCTGCTTCTGCAGCATCGTGAAACCGACCGCGTCGGCCGGGACCACGGCCTCGGTGTCCTCGATGAGGTCACCGAACTCGCTGTCGCCGTCCTCGCCCAAGGGCGTGTGCAGCGAGATCGGCTCGCGACCGTACTTCTGTACCTCGATGACCTTCTCGGGGGTCATGTCGAGCTCGCGCGAGAGCTCCTCGGGCGTGGGCTCACGGCCCAGGTCCTGCAGCATCTGCCGCTGCACGCGGGCGAGCTTGTTGATGACCTCGACCATGTGCACCGGAATACGGATGGTGCGCGCCTGGTCGGCCATGGCCCGGGTGATCGCCTGACGGATCCACCACGTGGCGTAGGTCGAGAACTTGAAGCCCTTGGTGTAGTCGAACTTCTCGACAGCGCGGATCAGGCCCAGGTTGCCTTCCTGGATCAGGTCGAGGAACTGCATCCCACGGCCCGTGTAGCGCTTCGCGAGGCTGACCACGAGTCGGAGGTTCGCCCCGAGGAGGTGGCTCTTCGCCCGCTGGCCGTCCTTCGCGACCCACTTGAGCTCACGGGTCAACTCGGGGCTGAGATCGCGGGAGTTGGCGAGCTTATCCTCGGCGAACAGACCGGCCTCGATACGCATCGCGAGCTCGACCTCTTCGGCCGCGTTCAGCAGAGCGACCTTACCGATCTGCTTCAGGTAGTCCTTCACCGGGTCGGCGGTCGCGCCCGTGATGGCGGTCGAGTAGACCGGCACCTCGTCGTCATCGCCGCCGAAGGAGAGAACCATGGCACCCGTGGGCAGGGGCTCCTCGGGCTTCACGACCGCGGGCACGACCTCGTCGTCGGCCGACTCGTCCTTCACCTCGTCGGTCGCCGTCTCGGTGTCGTCCTCGACGACCTCCTCGACGTCGGCGTCATCGGGCTCGGCGGCCTCGTCGACGGTCTCTTCTTCGTCGACATCGGTCGACTTCTTCGCTGCGGCGCGGCCGCGGGGAGCCTTGGCCGCCCCTGTTGCGGTCTTGCGCGTCGTCGTCTTCGCGGGCGTCGTGACGTCCTCGTCGACGGCCTCGACCGTCGCGGTCTTCGTTGCTCTGGCAGCCATGATCCGGGCACCTCTCCATCCGTCGCGTCCCGTCGGCCGACGTCCCTGTTCAAGGATTGCCGATCGGTGGGCATTACGAGGACCCATGTCAAGTCGAGGGAGTGCCGCGACCAGCCGAATGCCGTCGCTCCTCGACCCGAACGGGTCCTATTGACAATTATTGCACGGATGAGTAGAGAGCCCGTCCAACGGTCGGCCTCCGAGGCGATTCCCGTCGTGCCGAGCCTCAGGCCCCATTTCTTCCGCGCCGCAATCGCGCACTGAGTACAACCCACAAAGGGGCCACCGTTATTCCTTCGTCTTCGGCCAAAACGCGGCGTGTCCGCCGACGCGCGAGTACCAACCCGATGACGCCGGCGCCGACCACGACGTACTGCACGCACCACGCGATGCGGAAGTTCTCCCAGGAGTAGAGCTCGGCGGGTGCCGAGGCGCCGCCTGCGAGGCCGTCGAGAATCGCGCCGATCGCGAACATCATCACGAACGTGGCCAGGAACCCGCCGATGTTGACGACTCCGTTGGCCGCGCCCAGACTTCGAGCGGGGTTGAAGGTCCGGGCGAAATCGAAGCCGATCATCGAGCCCGGGCCGCCGATACCGACGACGATCAGCAGCGCGACGACGACGCCGTACGGCGGCACCCCCGGCCACAACAGCACGATGGTCCACGCGATCGCCATGGCGGTCACCACACCGAGCACCAGATTGCTGCGCCGCATCGGGTGCCGGGCCGTCAGGACGCCGATGATCGGGCCCGAGACGACACCCGCGATCACCAGGATCGTCATGGTCGGCGCCGCCACGGCCGGGGCGACACCGATGGCGTAGACCAGGAAGGGGTAGCCCCACAGCAGCGCGAACACCGTGCCGGAGGACTGCGTCACGAAGTGCGACCAGAACCCGAGCTGTGTACCGGGCCGGCGCAGACTCGCGCCCAACTGCGTCAGGGTCTCGCGGAAGGTCGGCACCTCGAGCGTCGCGGCCGTGCCGGGTGCCCGATCGATGATCCCGAGCAGGATCGCGAGGAAGGCGACCGCCCCGAGTCCCGCGGCGGCGACGAAAGCCGGGGTCCAACCCGCGGTGTGCAGAATCATGGCGAACGGTAGTGCCGACAGGATCTGGCCGAGTTGTCCGATGTTGCCGATCCATTGCGAGAGCTGCGGCGCCAGCGAGCCGGGGAACCAGGTCACGGTCAGTCGGATGACCGACGTGAAGATCGCCGCGTCTCCGGCGCCGACCAGGATGCGCCCTGCGATGGCGACACCGATCGAGGGCGCGAAGGCGAGGGCGAGTTGTCCGATGACCATCAGAGCCGTGCCCCCGAGTAGCAGCGCACGCGGACCGAAGCGGTCGATCATCAGACCGACCGGGATCTGCATCCCTGCATACACGATCAGCTGCACCACCGCGAGCGTGGACAGGAGAGCGGCCGACGAGTCGAACCTCGCAGCGGCATCCACTCCCGCGACGCCGAGCGTCGATCGCTGCAGAACGGCGACGAGGTACGCGAACGCCCCGACTCCGAAGATCACCCAGGCTCGACGCGATTGCACTCGTCTGAGTCTAGTTGGCCGGGGTTCGGCCGCACGGCTTCGGTCGCCCGGGTCCGACCGCCCGTGTCTAGGTGCCCGGCTTGTCGTCGCCGGGTTTGCGGATCGCCAGGAACTTCTCGAG
The DNA here is from genome assembly GCA_013204985.1 of Microbacteriaceae bacterium VKM Ac-2855. Lineage (GTDB taxonomy): Bacteria > Actinomycetota > Actinomycetes > Actinomycetales > Microbacteriaceae > Rathayibacter. The sequence continues at coordinate 151,545 of JABMLG010000001.1, read as the reverse complement.
TTCCGCCGCGATGGCGTCTGCGCTGGGAACGAAGCCGTCTTCGTCGGTGAGCGGCGAGCGGAGGGTCGTGCCCTCCATGTAGGTGTCGTGCCGCGTCTCCAGCGTCGCCACCAGCTTCTGCAGCTCATCGTTTCCCGCGACCTGCTCGTCGACCTTGCCGATGAACTCGCGGCCATCGGCCCGGAGACGATCCGTCGGGAAGATCAAGCCCGTCGAGGCGGAGATGCTTTCCAGTGCGGCGACCGCGGCGTTCGGGAACTCCGTGTCGGAGAGGTAGTGCGGGATCAGGAGAGCGAAGCCCACAACCGTCTGACCCGCGTTGAACAACCGGTATTCGAGCAGGTGGAGGACGTTCGAGGGCACCTGCGTGTGCGGGCGCCAGACCGACATCGACTCGATGAGGTCCTCGCGGTTGCCGCTCACCGTGACGCTGATGGCCCGGGTGTGAGGCACCGGCATCGGGATGGCGTGGACCCAGGTCGTTCCCGTCACCTCGAACCGTTCCACCAGTTGAACGATCGCGTCGGTGAATCTCTGCCACTGGAAGTCCGGCTCGTAGCCGGTCAAGAGGAGGAACGGCTGGTGCAGTTCGTCGTAGGCGAGAGCGAGCTGCAGCTTGAGCGGGCGGTAGTCGGCGAGGTGGTCGGCGTCGAAGGAGATGATCGGGCGACGGGCGCGGTAATCGAGGAGCTGGTCCGCATCGAAACGCGCGACGACTTGGTGCTGGAGGGTGTCGAGGAGGTACTCGTTGAGCTGACCCACGGCGGTGCCGGCATCGGCGAATCCCGTCAAGCCCGCCACCAGGTGCAGACCGCGAGGAACGTCAGCGATCTCGGCGCTCATCTCGTACAACTCTTCGGGATCACGCATGGCGTCAACTCTAGACGGGGCTCACCGGCGCCCGGGCGGGCGGGTGCGCTCGCGGCATCGCCCTGAGCGAACAGCCGCATGGTGCAGGCGAACAGCCGGGAGGGTGCGGGCGTTCAGTCCGTCGGATGCGGGCGAACGACCCGACGGATGCGAATTACGATGGCCCGTATGCCGCTTTCGTCTCTCGTCTTCTCCACCGCGCCCGCCACCCGGATCGATGCCGATGCCCTCGTGCTCGGCGTCGCCGCCGGCCCCGATGGTCCGCGGCTGCTCGCTGGTGACGAGTTCGCTCCGGTCGCCGCACAGCTGGTCGCTCTCGGTGTCACCGGCAACGTCGAGACGATCCAGCGGGTGCCGGCCCTCGTCGGCGCCGCTCGCGTCATCGTTCTGGTGGGCCTCGGCAGCGCCGAGCCCACCTCCGCTGTTCTGCGCGGCGCGGCGGGGCTGGCCGTCCGGACCCTGACGGGTCACGATTCCATCGCGATGGCTCTGCCCGCCGGATCGGATGCAGAGCTCGCCGCCGTCGCCGAGGGCGCCGCTCTCGGCTCGTACGCGTACTCCGAGTACCGCTCCAGCACGAAAGCGACGGTCAAGGCTCCCGTGTCGAACGTCACGGTCGTCACAGCCGGCGACGCCGACGACGCGATCGCGGACCGCGCTCTGGCCATCGCTTCGGCCGTGGCCGTCGTGAAGGACCTCGTCAACGCTCCGCCGTCGCACCTCTACCCCGAGACCCTCGCGGACGCCGTCATCGCCGGGGCAGCCGGCCTGCCGCTCGAGGTGACCGTCTGGGACGAGCACAGACTCGCGCAGGACGGCTTCGGCGGCATCCTCGGCGTCGGCAGCGGTTCCTCCAGGCCGCCGCGCCTGGTCAAGGTGTCGTACGCGCCGGAGGGAGCGACGAAGCACCTCGCGCTGGTCGGCAAGGGGATCACCTTCGACAGCGGCGGACTCTCGCTCAAGCCGCCGACCTCGATGATCGGTATGAAGTACGACATGACCGGCGCCGCGACCGTGTACGCGGTCGTCAAGGCCGCCGCCGAGCTGTCGCTCCCGGTGCGACTCACGGCCTGGCTCTGCATCGCTGAGAACATGCCCTCCGGCACCGCGACCCGCCCGAACGACGTCCTGACCATCCGCGGCGGCACGACCGTCGAGGTGCTGAACACGGACGCCGAGGGCCGCCTCGTTCTCGCCGACGGACTGGTCGCTGCCAGCGAGGAGGAGCCGGATGCGATCGTCGACGTCGCGACGCTGACCGGGGCGGCCGTCGTCGCGCTCGGCAATCGTTACACCGGCGTGATGGGTGAGGGAGATGTCGTCGCCGGAGTGCTGGAGGCCGCACGCGCGAGCGACGAGCTCTTCTGGCACATGCCGCTGCCCGCGGAGCTGCGTCCCCTCCTCAATAGCGACGTCGCCGATATCGCCAACATCAAGCCCGGAAACACCGCGGGCGGCATGCTCATCGCAGCCCAGTTCCTCCGCGACTTCGTCGGCTCTCGCGGTGAGGGTGATGATGCGAAGCGCATCCCGTGGGCCCACCTGGACATCGCCGGCCCCGCTCAGAACTCCGGCGCAGCGTACGGATTCACGGGATCGGGTCCGACGGGCGTCTCGGTTCGTGCACTCCTCACGCTGGCCGAGCACTTCGCACACGCGTAGTAGGGTCGTAGGGGCAGCTGCCGTTGCCGGCACGGACACCGTTCACGGGATCCGCGCGAACCCCAAGCCTGACGCACGAGGAGTTGCTGAGTGTCGGAACTGAGCTATGACGTCGTCGTCCTGGGCGGGGGCAGTGGCGGCTACGCCGCCGCTCTGCGCGCCAGTCAGCTCGGACTCACGGTCGTGATCGTGGAGAAGGACAAACTCGGCGGTACCTGCCTGCATCGCGGCTGCATCCCCACGAAGGCGCTACTGCACTCGGCCGAGGTCGCCGACGTCACTCGCGAGGCGCTGAAATACGGCGTCACGGCTCAGTTCGGCGGGATCGATATGGCCGCCGTCACCGGGTATCGCGAGAGCATCGTCTCGAGCAAGTACAAGGGTCTGCAGGGCCTGATCAAGGCGCGCGGCATCGACGTCGTCGCAGGCGCCGGCCGCCTGACATCCCCGAACACCGTGCAGGTGGCTGACACCGTCATCACCGGCGGCTCGATCGTCCTCGCGACCGGCTCGTACTCGCGGTCCCTCCCCGGTCTGGAGATCGGCGGACGCGTGATCACGAGCGAGCAGGCCCTCGAACTCGACGCCGTGCCCGACAGGGTCGTAGTTCTCGGCGGCGGTGTGATCGGCGTGGAGTTCGCCAGCATCTGGAAGTCGTTCGGAGCCGACGTGACGATCGTCGAAGCCCTCCCCCACCTCGTGCCCAATGAGGACGAATCGGTGAGCAAGCAGCTCGAGCGTGCGTTCCGCAAACGGGGCATCGACTTCTCGCTCGGTGTCCGTTTCGCTGGAGTCGAGCAGAACGAGACGGGCGTTCACGTCACACTCGAGAACGGCACCGCCTACGACGCCGACCTGCTTCTCGTCGCCGTCGGACGCGGTCCCTCGACGTCCGGATTGGGATTCGAGGAGACCGGGGTCGCTATCGATCGCGGCTTCGTCCTCACCAACGAGCGCCTCGAGACGAGCGTGCCCGGCGTATACGCCGTCGGCGACATCGTGCCCGGGCTCCAGCTCGCGCACCGCGGATTCCAGCAGGGCATCTTCGTCGCGGAGGAGATCGCCGGACTCGCGCCTCAGCCCGTCGCGGACGTGAACATCCCGAAGGTCACGTACTCCGACCCCGAGGTCGCATCGGTCGGTCTCACCTCCGCTCGAGCCGTCGACGAGTACGGCGCGGACCGCGTGACGAGCTACGACTACAACCTCGCCGGCAACGGTAAGAGCCACATCATCGGCACCAGCGGATCCGTCAAGGTCGTCCGCGTCGTCGACGGACCCGTTGTCGGGATCCACATGATCGGCGCCCGAGTGGGCGAGCTGATCGGTGAGGCGCAATTGATCGTGAACTGGGAGGCGTATCCCGAGGACGTCGCCGGACTCGTGCACGCACATCCCACCCAGAACGAGGCTCTCGGTGAAGCGCATCTCGCGCTCGCCGGTAAGCCCCTGCACGCACTGTGAACACCTGCGTTCGACGGCTCCGGTCGCCGCACGCGCACTAAGCTGACAACCGAAATAACGCGTCTAAAAGGAGACAGGATCATGAGCGAATCCGTCAGCCTCCCGGCACTCGGAGAGAGTGTCACGGAAGGAACGGTCACCCGCTGGCTGAAGAACGTCGGGGATCGCGTCGAGGTCGACGAGCCCCTGCTCGAGGTCTCGACCGACAAGGTCGACACCGAGATCCCGTCGCCCGTGGCGGGCGTCATCGAGGAGATCCTCGTCCAGGAGGACGAGACCGTCGAGGTCGGCGCCGAGTTGGTCCGGATCGGGGACGGATCCTCCGCTCCCGCCGCCGCAGAGCCCGAGGCCCCCGCCGCCGAGCCGGAGCCCGAACCCGAGGTACCGTCGACGGAGGCGGAGACCGAGGAAGAAGCTCCGGCGCCGGCCGAGCCCGAGCCGGCACCCGCCGCCTCCGCACCGGCACCCCCTGCTCCCGCCCCTGCTGCACCCGCCGCTCCGGCACCCGCCGCTGCGGCGCCCGCCGCTCCGGCGCCCGCCGCTCCGGCGCCCGCGGCTCCGGCACCCGCCGCGACTGCACCCGCTGCGCCCGCGGCCGATGCGGAGAGCAATCCCGGATACGTGACTCCGCTGGTGCGCAAACTCGCCAACGAGCACGGCGTCGACCTCGCCACCCTGACCGGGTCCGGTGTCGGTGGGCGCATCCGCAAGCAGGACGTGCTGGACGCCGCTGCCGCGGCCGCTGCTGCTCCCGCCGTGTCGGCCCCAGCCGCTCCCGCCGCCGTCGCTTCGTCGTACACGGCGCCCGAGACGTCGCCTCTGCGCGGAACCACGCAGCCGATGTCTCGACTGCGCAAGGTCCTCGCCCAGCGCGCGGTCGAGTCGATGGTCTCCACGGCACAGCTCACCTCGGTCGTCGAGGTCGACGTCACCGCCGTCGCGAAGTTCCGCGACTCGGTCAAGGCGCAGTTCGCCGAGAAGACGGGCGCCAAGCTCTCCTTCCTGCCGTTCTTCGCCCTCGCCGCCGCCGAGGCCCTCAAGGCCTACCCGGTCATCAACTCGACGTTGGACGGCGACTCGATCGTCTACCCCGACCACGAGAACATCAGCATCGCGGTCGACACCGAGCGCGGCCTGCTCACGCCGGTCCTGAAGAACGCGAGCGAACTCAACCTGGCGCAGATCGCGACCACGATCGCTGACCTGGCCGACCGCACCCGCAACAACAAGCTGAAGCCGGACGAGCTGGGCGGCGGAACGTTCACGCTGACCAACACGGGCTCGCGCGGTGCGCTGTTCGACACCCCGGTGGTGTTCCTGCCGCAGACCGCGATCCTCGGTACCGGCATCGTCACCAAGAAGCCGGCCGTCGTCTCGGTCGATGGCGCCGACGCGATCGCCATCCGGTCGACCGTCTACCTCGCACTGTCCTACGACCACCGCACGGTCGACGGCGCGGATGCGTCGCGGTTCCTCGTGGCGGTGAAGAACCGCCTCGAGAAGGGCGACTTCACCAGCGTCCTCGGAATCTGAGCACACCACTCCGGTCACTGACGGCCCCCGTTCCTCGTCGAGAGGGCGGGGGCCGTCGGCGTTGGACGGCGACGTCAACTCCGCTCGAACCGGTCGCGGAACAGCCAACTCCCCTCCGAGTGGATCATCACTATCGACGACGACTCCTCCGGCGGCCCGATGGCGACGACCGCGGCGTCGCCGGATCGATCGACGACGCGGATCTGGTCCGGGGCCGCAGAGAGCACGTCCCCCCACTCCGTGATACCGGTCCCACGCTGGGGAGAATCGGCGGTGAGGAGAGCATCGACGCAGTCGGGTTCTTGGCCGGCGCACGCCAGTAACGCCGATCGGAGTTCGAGCACAGCGTGAGCCGGATCATCCGAGGTGCTCGGCACGTGCGGTGCGGCTGACGCCCGTTCGGAGTCCGGCGGCGCCGCCGCCTCCGATGCCGGCCGGGACGCGGTCGGATGCGATCGTGAGCCCCCTTCTGCCGCGACCCCGCTCGGAACCGCCGCGAGTGCGATCCCGCCGGCGATCACCACGCACACGCCCACGAGGATCGGACCGCGGCGCTTCGCTAGAACGGCTGCGACACGAACCGGCCACTCGGGTTCCGTCCGCTCGGCTCGGCGGCCTCGGCGCCCGCGCGAACGACGACGAACGGCCGTATCGACCGGTTCCGCCCGAATCGGCGCCGGATCGAAGGCGGAACGCACATCGGGATTCCGTCGCCTCGGCTCGGCGTCGTCCTCTCGCACGGGTACCGGTGTCGCGATCGCGAAGAGCGCGCGCTCGAAGTCATCGAGGTCGTTCGGGCGCTGCAGCGCTGGGACGTCCTCTCCGAGGCAGCGTCGGGCCAGGGTGCACAGCGCGTCGAGGTCGGCGTGCTCGAGAGTGCGCCGATCACGACGCCCGAGCAGCAATGTGGACTGCGAGAAGCCGCGAAGGAACGGGAGTCCCTCCTCGGTCAGCGCGACGTTCACCGCCGAGATCGCACCGTGGGCGACCCCGTGCTCGTGGCAGTGTCTCAGTGCGGAGACGAGCGGAGCGATCAGTGTGACGATCTCGCCCGGATCCAGCGCCCGCCGGCGAGCGAGCAGCCCGGCCATCGTGCGGCTCGGAGCGGGGACGGTCGCCAGCACGAGACTGCCGGACCGACTGTCGCCCAGGTCCATGATCCGTTGGATGTGCGGATGCTCCAGTCGGTCCAGGGACCGCAGAGCGCGCGAGAGGCCGTCCTGTTCATCCCCGTCGGCGGCGTCGATCACCTCCACCAGCACCGACCGGCCACTGGCATCCAGGGCGAGGTATCCCCCGATGTCATCCGGCAGGCGCCGCAGTGGGCGGAACCCGGCGTCGAACCGAGGCTGCGGGAGGAGAGCATCGTCGGCGTCATCGAATGGCTCGGACCGTCCTGTGCGGTCACGTTCTCTCCGCGTTCGTCTCATACCGTCCACAGTGCTCCGGCAGAGAGCCTCGTCGAGGACGATGGGCGTCCTCTTCGACGATGAGCACGATATCCGGACCTGTGGAGGAGCCGAACTCGAGATGATCGCGCTCACGGTCCGCCGGATGGCGCACCGGTCGGTATCCTAGAGTCCATGGCACGCAGCACGGATTCGACGACGAAGGCACCCAAGGAGCCCGGTCGGCTCAAGCAGATGTGGCAGGTCTTCCAGATGACCCGCCGCTACGACTCGAACGCGGTGTGGTTCATCGCGCTGGCGTTCGTCGTCCCGATCCTCGTGGGACTCGTGCTGGCTCTCCTGCTGAGCGGGGGAAACGGATTCGGTATCGCCCTGTGGATCATCGTCGGCGTCATGGGCGGTATCGTCGCGGGCCTCGCCGTGCTGTCGCGTCGGGCCGAGCGCGCTGCCTACGGCCAGATCGAGGGCCAGCCCGGAGCGGTAGGAGCGGTACTCCGGAGCGGTCTGCGCGGAACCTGGACAGGCGGCGAGATGCCGATCGCCGTCAACGGCAAGACCCAGGACGCCGTGTACCGTGCGGTCGGTCGCGGCGGTGTCGTGCTGATCGCCGAAGGTCCGGCCACGCGCACCAAGCGGATGCTCGACGACGAGCGCAAGAAGGTGACGCGCATTCTGCCCAACGTCCCGATCACGTTCGTGAACGTCGGTACCGATGCCGAGATGGTTCCGCTGTACAAACTCCCCCGAACGCTTTCGAAGACGAAGAACGTGCTGACCAAAGCCGAGGTCATCGCCGTGCAGAACCGGCTCTCGTCGCTGAACACCTCCCTGCCGATCCCCAAGGGTGTCGACCCGTTCAAGGTCCGCCCTCAGCGCTCGCGCTGATCACCGTTGAACGAACGGCCCGGAACCTCGGTTCCGGGCCGTTCGTGTCTGCACCGGTGTGCAGGGCGGTCGAACGCCCCTCAGAGTCTCACGAGCACGGTGCCGGCGACCTTGTCGTGGAAGCCGCGTTGATCCGAATCCCAGACGAGGGCGGGAATCAACACCGCCAGCAGTACCGTTCGCACGACCGGTCGCCATAGACCGACCCACCCGCCTCGGAGCGCGACGACGCGCATTCCGAGCAGACGGTGACCGATGCTGCCGCCGATGGTCGGGATGAACACGGACTGAAGGATCACGAACAGGATCAGACTCGCCCAGCGGTCGTAGCCGAAGAAGACCAGCGAGAACAGAGCGGGCACCGTGACATCGATGGCGAGAGCGGCGAACCGGCGACCGACTCGGGCGACGGACATCGGGCCGGAGTCCGGAAGTCCTAGACGCTCCCCCGGCCAGGTGCTCGGCGCCATATCGGCGTACGTCATCGGTTTCTTCTTCGCGGGTTCCACCGCTCGATTCTAGGTCGTCGAGGTGCCCGGATCCCTGTGATGGCGGGTTTCTCGTCACCACGAGGGTGGCAGCGTGCGATTGTCCGTAACATTCCGGAAACATCCGGGACATGACACATTAATCCCGCCTGACTACCCTGAAGTGCGGCTGCGCTGTGCAGTCGCACGTTTCAGGCCATTTGGAGACCTTTGCATGTTTAAAGATTCTTCCGAGGTGCTCAAGTTCATCAAGGACACGGACGTCAAGTTCCTCGACATCCGATTCACCGATCTTCCCGGTGTGCAGCAGCACTTCAATATCCCCGCCTCGACTGTTGACGAAGAGTTCTTCTCCGTCGGCCAGCTGTTCGACGGTTCGTCGATCCGTGGCTTCGCCAACATCCACGAGTCGGACATGCAGCTCATCCCGGATGTGACCACTGCATACGTGGACCCGTTCCGCGTCGAGCGCACCCTCATCCTCGTCTTCGACATCTACAACCCGCGCAACGGCGAGATCTACTCGAAGGACCCGCGTCAGGTCGCCAAGAAGGCCGAGAAGTACCTCGCCTCCACCGGCATCGCGGACACCGCGTTCTTCGCTCCCGAGGCCGAGTTCTACATCTTCGACGACGTTCGTTACGAGGTGAACCAGTACTCCAGCTTCTACTCCGTCGACTCCGAGGAGGGCGCCTGGAACTCGGGCCGCAAGGAAGAGGGCGGCAACCTCGGCAACAAGACGCCCTACAAGGGCGGCTACTTCCCGGTCAGCCCCGTCGACAAGCAGGCCGACCTGCGCGACGACATCTCGCTCAAGCTCATCGACGCCGGCCTGATCCTGGAGCGCGCGCACCACGAGGTGGGCACCGGCGGCCAGGCCGAGATCAACTACCGCTTCGACACCATGGTGCACGCGGCCGATGACATCCTGAAGTTCAAGTACATCGTGAAGAACACGGCTGAGCAGTGGGGCAAGACCGCCACGTTCATGCCGAAGCCGCTCTTCGGCGACAACGGCTCGGGCATGCACACCCACCAGTCGCTCTGGAACGACGGCAAGCCGCTGTTCTACGACGAGAACGGCTACGGCGGCCTGTCCGACCTCGCCCGCTGGTACATCGGTGGCCTGCTCAAGCACGCTCCGTCGGTACTCGCCTTCACGAACCCGACGGTGAACTCCTACCACCGACTGGTTCCGGGCTTCGAAGCCCCCGTGAACCTGGTCTACTCGGCCGGCAACCGTTCGGCTTCGATCCGCATCCCGATCACGGGCACCAACCCGAAGGCCAAGCGCATCGAGTTCCGCGCGCCCGACGCCTCCGGCAACCCGTACCTCGCATTCGCGGCCCAGCTGATGGCCGGCATCGACGGCATCAAGAACCGCATCGAGCCCCACGAGCCGGTCGACAAGGACCTCTACGAGCTCCCGCCCGAGGAGGCGAAGAACATCCCCCAGGTTCCCGCCGACCTGGGTGCGGCTCTCGACGCGCTCGAGGCCGACCACGAGTACCTGCTCGCCGGTGGCGTGTTCACGCAGGAGCTCATCGACACCTGGATCGACTACAAGCGCGAGAAGGAGATCAAGCCCCTCGCGCAGCGTCCGCACCCGTTCGAGTTCGAGCTCTACTACGGCGTGTAACGAGATCCGGGCGATCTAGCGGCATCGATCCGCAACGAATCCGCACGAGCAGCCGCGTCTTCGCAGCAGCAGCTCGTGCGGATTCGTTCGTTCCGGGCCCCGCGAATGCGTGATCCACCCGCCGCAGGACGTCCGGGCCGACCGGCTTCGACAGGCGAGGAGCGCCCAGGCGCAGATGGAGGTTCTTCTGCGTCGGTCTGGCTGGGTTCTCGTTGCCGCCGTCGCGCTCACGACCAGCGGATGCACCGGCGGCGAGCCCGCTGCCCCGTCGCCGTCGATCCCGACCTCGCCGACCGCATCCGCAGCACCCGCGTGGTCGCGGCCGAACGTGGCGCCGTCGCCCCTGCCGACGACGACGGACGCCGCCGTGGTGAACAACACGGCGTGTCTGGACTACTACGCGCTGACCGACCGCTGGTACGACTCAGGCGACCTCGTCCAGTACGCGATCGATCTGCGGGCGGTGGTGCCGCAGGCCGACGAATTCATGGCCGGTCAGCTGACGAGTTTCGCGAACGCCCTCGACGGAATTCCCTCGGATGTGCCCATCGGACAGGCGGAAGCGATCGCCGGAATGCAGATCGATCGTGTGTGCGCCGAAGCCGGCGTACCCGCCCCGGTCGGCGAGTCGTACACCTACTGATCCGGCCGGTTGTCATCGTCCGCGGCCTCGCGGCTCGTGCTGCGGGTCAGTGGGGATGCTGGAGGGGTGAATCGAATGATCTGCATCCGCCAGCGCGATGTTGTCGACGCGCGGCAGAACCATGCGGAACCGCGCTCCAACCGAGCCTGGAAGGCATTCCAGTTCTCCGCCCATCGCGCGCGCGAGACCGCGGGCGATGGGAAGGCCCAGTCCCGATCCGCCGCCGGATCTGTTCCGCGCCGAGTCGAGGCGGACGAGGCGATCGAAGATGCGGTCGCGTTCGGCCTCGGGGATCCCCGGGCCGTCATCCTCCACCAGAACGAGCACATCACGCGGGTCGACGCTGACCGTGACATCGATCCGGGTCGCGGCGAAGCGCGCGGCGTTGTCGAGCAGGTTTCCGAGTATCTGGTCGAGACGATCCGAGTCCGCGGAGACCGGCGGCGCAGCTGCATCGCTGCGGAGGTCGATGATGACGCCCGACCCCCGCATCGACTGACGCTCGACGGCAACACGTGCGGCGGCGTCCACATCGACGGCGTGCAGCCGCAGGCTCAGCCCCTCATCGAGTCGCGCCATCAGGAGAAGGTCCTGGATGAGGCGCCCGGCGCGCAACGACTCACGAACGACGTGCACGGCGAGTCGGTCCCGTTCGATGTCGGTTCCCTCGGCGCGGATGAGCCCGTCCGCGGCCGCCTGGATACCGGCGACGGGGGTACGCAGTTCGTGGGCCGCATCGGAGACGAATGCTCGCATCCGGAGTTCCGACGCGACCGCGGTGTGCTCGGCGCGTTCGAGATCGTCGAGCATCTCATCGAACGCGGTCGCCGCACGGCCCAACTCCGTCTGGGGCCGCGACGGATGCAACCGGCGGCCGCGGTCCCCTCGCCCGATGTCCCGAGCCACCGAGGTCATCCGCTCCAGGGGGCGGAGCGTACGCCCGACCACGAAGACCAGCGCGCCGGCCGCGGCGAGAAGGAAGGCGGCGCCGACCGCGAGCATGATGGCCCGCAGTGACGTGAGCGTCGACTCGACCGACGACGCGTCCGCGGTGAGAACCAGCCGCGTGCCGTCACTGAGTGTCGAGGACAGCGTGATCACCTCGTCGTCACCTGTGACGGTGGTCGAGGCGACGCTCACGGTGGCCGCCCCGACCTCCGGGGCGGGGATCGCCGTCCCCGTTGGCGCCTCGGGATCCGCCGGTCCCGGCGGTTCCTGCAGCCGATCGGTGGCGGCGGGACCCGCGCGCAACTCGTCCGGACTCGGTCCCGCGACGACGGCCTCGCCGTCCGGGCTGGTGATCATCACCGCAACGCCCTGAGCCGAGAGGCGCGAGGCGAGATCGTCATCCGCGATGGTTCCCACGAGCGCCGCCGCAGCGGCCGCCCGATCCGCCAAGCGCTCCTCGATCTGTGCGCGCAAGCGAGCTCCGAGCACCGCCTCAACGGTCACCGACAGCGCGATCAGGAGCACGGCGAGAAGAGCGACCACGGCGAGTACCGTACGCAGCCGCAACGAACCGGTCTGGAGACGCTCGATCATTGGAGTCGGTGTCGCTCGTCTGGTCACGCGTCGACCCGGTAGCCGATACCCCGGAGCGTGTGGATCACTCTCTCGCCGTTGGCCTCCAGCTTCTTGCGCAGCGCACTCACGTGCACCTCGACCAGATTCGGATCCTGGTAGTCGTACCCCCACACCTGCGTCAGGATCTGCGTCTTGCTGAGCGTGCGTCCGCGACTCGCGGCGAAGAACGCCAGCAGGCGGAACTCCGTCGCGGTCAGATCGAGCGAAACGCCGTTGCGTCGAGCGCTACCGGCATCCGGTTCGACGATCAGATCACCGATCTCGATGACGGTGGGGAGACGACCGCGGCGCCGTAACACGGCACTCACCCGAGCGATCAGCTCAGCGAGCACGAACGGCTTCAGCACGTAGTCGTCGACGCCTTCCGCGAACCCGCGCAGACGGTCATCGACGGCGTCGCGCGCGGTCACCATGATCACGGCGGCATCGCTTCCGCGGCGGATCCTCTCCGCCAATGCGATTCCGCTCGGGCCCGGCAGCATCCAGTCGAGAAGGACGAGGTCGGGCACGAATTCGGCGAGATGGCGGTTCAGATCGACCCCGCCTGCGAGCGCACGGGTGACGAAGTGTTCAGCACGCAAGGCCGTCTCGATCGACGTGCGGATGGCGTCGTCGTCCTCGACGAGCAGGATGCGGGCGGGGATCATCCGAGCACTGTACGAGCCCGCCTTCGCCCGCAGCTATGCGGCGTCTGGGTACTCCCTGACCTTAAGCATCGCTTCAGACCGGTCTTCGAATCTGACATGGAACCCGGATGCAGCCGAGCCCAGCAGGGCTCGGCACGGGCCGAACCGAAGAGGAAACCATGTCAGAGCAGAACAACACACAGGGCGAGAAGAAGTCGGCGCCCCGTAACCGAACCCGTGTGGCCGTCCTCGTCGCCGCAGGCGCGCTGAGCCTGGCTACGATCGGCGCGACGGCCGCCTTCGCAGCCGACACTCCGTCGTCGACATCGACGACGACGACGACCGCACCGAGCGCAGCGCCGACCGCGCCGTCGGCGCCCTCCGAACCGACGGAACCGCAACAGCCGCCCGCCGTCGGCACGGATGCGCCTGCGCCGGCCGGACCCGCGCCGTCCGCGTGCGGACCCGCCGCTCCCGGCGTCGACGGCCCGGGCGCACGGCCCGCCCCGCCCACCGACGGCACGGCACCCACGCCGCCGACCGACGGCACGGCACCGATGCCACCCGCCCCGCCCACCGACGGCACGGCACCCACGCCGCACACCGACGGCACGGCACCCACCCCGCCCACGCCCGACGAGGCCGCAACGCCATCCCCCTCGAGCGGAAGCTGAGGCTTTCGGGCGATCGCGGGTCGCGCCGCGGCGTTTTCAGACGCTTACTGATCACGGCGCGGTGCGCGCAGCGGCGAGCCCACTCGATCTCGTGGTCGATCTCTTGAGAAGTGCGGCGCCCGGCTCCGGACCTAGCGGTAGCTGCGGTCGCTGCGCTCGGGCGGGCCGTAGAAGAGGCGCTCGAAGACGGATCGCGAACGGCGGGTGACTCCGAGGTAATCGTCCTCCAGACGGCTCGCCGAGCCCGCTGGATACTCCAGCAGCCGGGCGACACCCTCGAGCTGCATCCTGTCGGTCGGCAGGACATCGAGCGTCTTGTTGGTCCACAGCGTGATCGCGGAGCGCGCCCGTGAAGCGAAGACCCACGCCGCCCGCAGTTTGTCCGCATCCGACGCCGCGACGAGCCCCGCATGTTCGGCGACGTCGAGCGCCACCAGCGTCGAAGTCGTGCGGAGATCCGGTAGGCGATGACCGTGCTGCAGCTGCAGCAACTGCACGAACCACTCGACATCGCTGAGCGACCCGCGCCCGAGCTTCAGGTGACGCGCGGGGTCGGCGCCTTGGGGCAGACGTTCGTTCTCGACGCGCGCCTTGATCCGCTTCACCTCACGCACGTCGCGGTCCGGGATCGCGGCGGGGTATCGAGTGCTGTCGGCGAGCGCCTCGAAGTCGTGCTGCAAGGCGACGTCGCCGGCCACACCGGTCGCACGCAGCAGCGCTTGCGCTTCCCACGTCAGCGACCAGCGCGCGTAGTACGCGGCGTAGGAGTCGAGCGACCGCACGACGGCGCCGTTCTTTCCCTCGGGGCGCAGACCGATATCGAGATCGATGGGCAGGCGAGCGTCCTCCGTGAGACGAGTCAGTTCGGTCACGAGGAATTTGGCGTAGTTCTGCGCCTCCTGCGGGTCGCCGGCCGAGCGATACACGTACATCACATCGGCGTCGGATCCGAATCCGAGCTCGGCTCCCCCGTAGCGCCCCATTCCGATCACGGCGAACTCGAGATCGGCGCCCGGTCGATCCGCAGAGGCGCGTCGGATCGCGGTCAGCACACCGTCCAGCAGCGCATCGTTGATGGCGGTCAGCCCGACGGCGACCTCGTGGATGGTGCACAGCCCGACGATCGAACCGATCGCCAATCGGAGCACCTCGCGACGCCGGGCTCCTCGCATCGCCGCAGCGACCGAATCCGGAGCCTCGTGCCGGGCCAGTACGGCGCGGGACTCGTCCTCCAGTTGGCTCTGCGTCCGCGGGCGCAGTTCCTCGTCGTTCTCCAGCCACGCCGCGGCTTCCGGGCTCCGGTCCAGCAGCTCGCCCACGAAGCGCGAACCGGCCAGCACCGTCGTCAGCCTCTTCGCGGCGCCGGTGGAGTCGCGCAGCATCCGAAGGAACCAGTGCGTTCCGCCCAGAGTGTCGCTTAACCGACGGAAGGCCAACAAGCCGTAGTCAGGGTCGGCTCCGTCGGCGAACCACTGCAGCATGACCGGCAACAGATGACGCTGGATCGTGGCGCGCCGAGACACTCCGGAGGTCATCGCGCCGATGTGACCGAGGGCGCCTCGGGGGTCCGTGAAACCGATAGCCGCGAGTCGCGCCTCTGCCTGTGCACTGCTGAGCTCGGCGCCTCCGTCTTGGAGCGCCGCCACCGCGGACAGCAGCGGACGGTAGAACAACCGCTCGTGCAATCCCCGCACCCGGTGCTTGATCCGGTTCCAGCGTTCGAGGAGTTCATCGGCTCCGGCGGCGAGCCCGCTCGCTCGAGCCAGGGTGCGCAGTTCGCGCTCATCGCGCGGCATCATGTGCGTGCGGCGCAACTGTCGCAGCTGCAGACGATGCTCGAGCAACCGGAGCGCCCGGTAATCCTGAGCGAATTCGGCCGCCTCGATCCGACCGATGTAGCCTCGCTCGGCGAGAGCGCCGAGCGCCAGCAACGTGCCGGGCATCCGGATCTCGTCGTCGAGTTGACCGTGCACGAGTTGCAACAGCTGCACCGTGAATTCGATGTCGCGCAAGCCGCCCGGACCGAGTTTGAGCTGGTAGTGCACATCGGCTGACGGGATGTTCTCGGTGACGCGCTCCCGCATCTTCTGCACCGACTCGACGAAGTTCTCTCGCGAGGCGCTGGTCCACACCTTCGGGGCTACGGCATCGACGTAGGCGCGGCCCAGCTCGAGATCGCCCGCCAGCGGCCGCGCCTTCAGCAGCGCCTGGAACTCCCAACTCTTCGCCCACCGGTCGTAATAGGCGATGTGCGACGACAGCGTTCGCACCAGTGCACCCTGCTTGCCCTCTGGCCGCAGATTGGGATCGACCTCCCACAGCTCCGGCTCCGTGGCCAGTGCGCTGATCCCGCGCATCAGCATCACGGCGAGACGGGTCGCTATATCGAGCGCCCTGGCGTTCGACAGACCATTCTCTTCGTCGCCCTCGGCGACGAAGATGACATCGACGTCGCTGACATAGTTCAGTTCGGACGCTCCGGCCTTGCCCATCCCGATGACCGCGAGCCGAGTGCCCGCCACCTCGTCGCGGCCGAAGCGCCCGGGCCCGACTCCCTCCACGAGATCGGCGCGGGCGACGGCGAGCGAGGCCTCCAGCGCCGCGGCGGCGAGATCGGCGAGCGCGCGCGTGACCCGATCGATCGCCGAGACGGGATCCGTCTGAGTCAGGTCGTAGATCGCGACGCGGGTGAGCAGTCGCCGATACCGAACGCGCAAGGCCACCCACCCGCTCTCTTCACGGATCCGCGCGAACCCGTCGAGCGCATCCACCGAATCGAGAAGGGACTCGCGCATCTCGCTTCGGCTCGGCAGCGTCGAAGACTGTTCGAGGAGCACGGTCAGTTCGCTCGGTCGCCGATGCAAGAAGTCGGCCAGCCCCGAGGATCCCCCGGCGACGAGGAGGAGCCGCTCGAGCGACGCGTCGTCGCGGAGGATCGGTTCGATCCGAGCACGATGAGCTCGCAACAGGTCGATGAGCCGTGTCAGAGCCGCGTCCGGATCCGCGACTCGCGCGAACGCCGGAAGTACACCGTCGAGCGAGCGACCCGCGAGGCTCTCCGCCTCATCGAGCCGAGCGCTCGTGCCACCGAGATCGACGAACCCCAGTCGAGCGAACTCGCTGAGGCTGGTCGTATCGCGGGGCATCGGGCGGTTCGAGAGCGTGGAGCTAGAGCATCTCGAGGTTGCTGCGCAGCTCGTACGGCGTGACCTGGGCGCGGTACTCGGCCCAGTCCTTGCGCTTGTTCAGCAGCACGTAGTTGAACACGTGCTCGCCGAGCGTCTCGGCGACGAGTTCCGATTCCTCCATCAGTGAGATGGCGCGATCGAGACTCGCGGGGAGCGGGCTGTAGCCGAGGGCGCGACGCTCTGCATCCGAGAGCGACCACACATTGTCTTCCGCCTCGGGCGGCAGCTCGTAGCCCTCTTCGATGCCCTTCAGGCCCGCGGCGAGGATGAGCGAGTAGGCGAGGTAGGGGTTCGCTGCCGAGTCGATCGCCCGATACTCGATGCGCGAGGACTGGCCCTTGTTGGGCTTGTACAGCGGCACGCGAACGAGGGCGGAGCGGTTGTTGTGGCCCCAGCAGACGTAGCTCGGCGCCTCGTCGCCACCCCAGAGCCGCTTGTACGAGTTGACGAACTGGTTCGTCACCGCGGTGATCTCGGGAGCGTGGCGGAGCAGGCCTGCGATGAACTGGCGGCCGAGCTTGGAGAGCTGGTACTGCGCCCCGCCCTCGTAGAACGCGTTCACGTCGCCCTCGAAGAGCGACAAGTGGGTGTGCATTCCGGACCCCGGGTGGCCGGAGAGCGGCTTGGGCATGAACGTCGCGTAGACGCCCTGCTCGATGGCCACCTCCTTGATCACCGTTCGGAACGTCATGATGTTGTCGGCGGTGGTCAACGCATCCGCGTAACGCAGGTCGATCTCGTTCTGACCCGGCCCGGCCTCGTGGTGGCTGAACTCCACGGAGATGCCGAGATCCTCGAGCATCCGTACGGAGCGACGACGGAAATCGTGCGCCGTGCCACCCGGCACGTTGTCGAAGTAGCCGGCCGAGTCGACGGGCTCAGGGCCCTCCGCGCCGAACGTCGATGACTTGAGCAGGTAGAACTCGATCTCGGGGTGCGTGTAGAACGTGAAGCCGCGCTCGGCCGCCTTCGCGAGAGTGCGCTTGAGCACGTTGCGCGGGTCGGCGACGGCGGGTTGTCCATCGGGAGTGGTGATGTCGCAGAACATCCGCGCCGTCGGGTCGATCTCGCCCCGCCAGGGCAGGATCTGGAAGGTCGACGGATCCGGGTGCGCCAGGACGTCGGCCTCGAACGAACGGGTGAGACCCTCGATCGCGGAACCATCGAAACCGAGGCCCTCCGCGAACGCTCCTTCGACCTCGGCCGGCGCGATCGCGACCGATTTCAGCGTGCCCACGACGTCGGTGAACCAGAGGCGAACGAATTTGATCCCTCGCTCTTCAATAGTGCGAAGAACGAAGTCCCGTTGCTTGTCCATCAAGGCCCTTCCTGCTCGCCTAATAGGCTAGTGGCTATGCCGACCCTGCGCGTGGCGCTCGCCCAGACCGACCCGGTCGTCGGCGCATTCGCGTCGAACTCCGATACGATCCTCGGTTTCGTCCGCGCGGCGAGTGAGGCCGGAGCCGATCTCTGCGCTTTCGGCGAGATGGCGCTCTCGGGGTATCCGATCGAGGATCTCGCCACCCGACCTGCTTTCCTCCTCGAGAGCCGCGCCGCCTTGCACCGACTGGCCGAGCGCCTCGACGAGGCCGGACTGGGTCATGTCCCCGTCGTGATCGGATTCCCCGACGGGCCGTTCGCGCCGCACCTCGAGGGGCGAGTCAACGCTCCGACGGCCATCGCCGAGAACTGCGCCGCCGTGCTCTACCGAGGCGAACTCGTGGGTCGCTACGTCAAGCACCACCTGCCGAACTACTCCGTCTTCGACGAGTTCCGTGTCTTCATCCCCGGATCGGATCTCCTCCTGCTGCGGGTGCGGGGCGCGGATGTGGCCGTCGTGATCTGCGAAGACCTCTGGCGAGACGGCGGGCCCGTCGCGGCGGTCAAGCGAAGCGGAGCCGGGCTTCTGCTCGTCGTCAACGCCTCGCCGTTCGAGCGCGACAAGGCCGACGTGCGACTCCCCCTCATCGCGCGACGCGCGGCCGAGACCGGTGCCACCGTCGCGTACGTCAATCTCGTCGGCGGGCAGGACGACCTCGTCTTCGACGGCGACAGCGTCGTCATCGACGAGCAGGGGCGGATACGGGCACGTGCACCTCAGTTCCGCGAGCACCTGCTGATCGCCGACCTGGAGGTGAGCGAATCGATCCTCGGCGATACGGGCCCGGGCGTCAGCGTGGTCGACATCCCGTCGCCGCCGGACGAGGCGGCCCGCGGGGTGGTCGAGGTGGACATCGCGGTACCGCCGACGGATCTGGCACAGGTGTGGAACGCGCTCGTCCTGGGCCTGCGCGGCTACGTCGAGAAGAACGGCTTCCCGTCCGTCATCCTGGGCCTCTCCGGCGGCATCGATTCGGCCGTCTGCGCGGCACTCGCCGCCGACGCCCTCGGCGCGGACCGCGTGTTCGGCGTCTCGATGCCCAGCCGCTACTCATCCGACCACTCGCGCTCGGATGCCGACGATCTGGCCGAACGCACCGGGCTGCACTACCGCACGGAGGCGATCGCTGAGATGGTGCTGCCGTTCGAGAACCAGCTCGGCCTCCGAGACCTCGCTGCCGAGAACGTGCAGGCCCGGGTGCGGGGCGTGATCCTGATGGGACTCTCCAACCAGGAGGGCCACCTGGTGCTGACGACCGGGAACAAGAGCGAGCTCGCGGTCGGCTATTCGACGATCTACGGCGACTCGGTCGGCGGATTCGCGCCTTTGAAGGATGTGCCGAAGACGCTCGTCTGGGCTCTGGCGCGCTGGCGCAACGCCGACGCGGCAGAGCGCGGAACGACCGCGCCGATCCCCGAGAACTCGATCACCAAGCCGCCATCGGCCGAGCTGCGGCCCAGCCAGGAGGATCAGGACTCCCTGCCCGAGTACGACGTCCTCGACGGGATCCTCGACGCCTACGTGAACCGGCGGATGGGTCGGAACGAGATCATCGCGCTGGGCTACGACGCCGAGACGGTCCTGCGGATCGCGAATCTCGTGGACCGAGCGGAGTGGAAGCGGCGCCAGAGCGCGATCGGCCCGAAGATCTCCGGCATGGCCTTCGGCCGTGATCGGCGACTACCGATCACGAACCGTTCGACCAGCTGAGCCCCTCGGTAGACTCGCCGGTATGCCAGAGCAGCCGGTGAAACGCGTTCGTACCCGTCACTTCCAGAACGCGAAGGATGCCGGGATCAAGATCACCGGACTCACGAGCTACGACCAGCTCTCCGCGCAGATCTTCGACGAAGCGGGCATCGATTTCCTCCTCGTCGGCGACTCCGCCGGCAATAACGTCTACGGGTACGACACCACGCTGCCCGTGACGACCGACGAGCTCATCCCGCTCGCCCGCGCCGTAGCCGGAGCCGTCAAACGGGCCTTCGTCGTTGCCGACATGCCGTTCGGTTCGTACGAATCGGGCGCCGATGACGCGCTGCACACCGCGTTCCGGTTCATGAAGGAGACGCACGCGCACGCCGTGAAGCTGGAGGGTGGCGTGCGCTCGGCCGATCAGATCCGACGCATCGTCGATGCCGGCATCCCGGTGATGGCTCACATCGGCTTCACGCCGCAGAGCGAGCACGGGCTCGGTGGCCACATCATCCAGGGCCGCGGCGAAGGGCTCGCCCAGCTACTGGCGGACGCGCACGCCGTCGAAGAGGCGGGGGCATTCGCCGTTGTGCTCGAGATGGTGCCCGCGGATGCCGCGCGCCAGGTCACCGAGGCGATCCGCATCCCGACCATCGGTGTCGGCGCGGGCCCGCACGTGGACGGTCAGTTGCTCGTCTGGACGGACTTCGCCGGTTTCTCGACCGGTCGAGTGCCCAAGTTCGTGCGCCAGTACGCCGATCTCCGCGGTGAACTCACCCGCGCCGTCACGGAATACCGCGCGGACGTCGATGCCGGTTCGTACCCGGGACCCGAGCACTCGTACGAGTAGGAGAGGGACTAGCGGTTATCGGCCGCGTCCTCCTCCGCCCACTTCTGTGCGTTCTTGTGGAGGGTGTCCATCGCGTTCGCTGCCTCGTCGCGGGTACCGAAGGGCCCCGCGCGGTCAGCCGATGGCGATACGAAGCCCTGCTCCACCTCGCCGGTCTTGAGGTTGTACCACCACTTGTTCGCGCCGTCGTCGCTCATGGGCCGATCCTACGCCCCGGTAGCATGGCCGTTATGACTTCGACGACGACGGCCATCGGCATCGACATCGGCGGAACCGGGATCAAGGGCGCGTTCGTCGACCTCGGTACCGGCTCGCTCCTGAGCGATCGGATGAAGGTGCCGACGCCCAAGGGCGGCAAGCCGAAGGACATCGTCGATGCGGTCACGCAGATCATCTCGATGCTGCCCGACGTCGACTCGTCGACGCCCGTCGGGATCTGCTTCCCCGCAGCGGTCGTGCACGGCCGCACGATGTCGGCCGCCAACGTCTCGGACGAGTGGATCGGCCTCGAGGCCGAGAAGCTCTTCGAGGACGCGATCGGACGCGACATCTTCTTCGTGAACGATGCGGATGCGGCGGGCTACGCCGAATCGCGCTTCGGGGCCGCGAAGGACAAGAGCGGCCTGGTCATCATGACCACCCTGGGCACCGGAATCGGCACCGCTCAGATCTACAACGGCGTCCTGATCCCCAACGCCGAACTCGGCCACCTCGAGATCGAGGGTCACGACTGGGAGACGAAGGCCTCGTTCGCCGTCAAGGAGCGCGAAGACCTCGACTGGAAGCACTGGGCCAAGCGTCTGCAGAAGTACTATTCGCGGATGGAGGCGCTGCTGTGGCCCGACCTCTTCATCGTCGGCGGCGGTGTTTCGAAGAACTACCAGGAGTTCCTGCCACTGCTCGACATCCGCACGCCCATCGTGCCCGCCACGCTGCGCAACAACGCGGGCATCCTCGGCGCCGCGGCCCTTGCGGGCGGTGGCGTCCACCACTGACCCGCGTCGACACGAATGGGTCGGCTGATACGCCGGGTTCTGTTCACGTGCGCCTCGCGGCGGCACGCTGGACGACCATCTCTCTCGGGGCCACGTTGCCGTGACCCTCTAGCGGTCCACCCGAGAACACGACGAGCAGCCGTATCGTTCTCTGTCTGACCTTGCTCCGGGCGAGGTTTACCGAGCCGACCGGATCACTCCGGCCTCTGGTGGTCTCTTACACCACCGTTTCACCCTTACCGCGGGTCGGAACCCGTGGCGGTCTACTTTCTGTGGCACTGTCTCGCGGGTCTCCCCGGGTGGGTGTTACCCACCGCCCTGCTCTGCGGAGCCCGGACGTTCCTCGGCGCCTCGGCCGAAGCCGCGACGACGCGGTCGTCTTGCCGACCCATTCGCACCGTCGAGCCTACCCTCCCGCGGCCCCGCATCCGACGGCATCCCGCGAGGGACCCGCCCTGTGCGCGTCGGACCCCCGCTGCGCGGGTCCCTCGCTCACAGGAGGGGTCCCTCGCAAGAAGGCTGGCCGGCAGGCGGCGCGCCAGGACGGGACGGGGCAGGGCGCGGAGGGGACGGGACGGGGCAGGGCGCGGAGGACGGGGCGAGGCGGGAGGCTCAGATGAGCTGCGACTCCTCGGTGCGCACCAGGATGCAGCCACTGTCAGGGCAGATGATGACGTCTTCCGAGGGGGCGCGACGGATCCAGGAGAGGTCGGATTCGGTCAGCGCCATGCCGCTCCCCTCCGACACCTTGCCGCGGAGCAGACCCGCTCCGATGCCGTACCGCGCGCGCTGCTTCTCGTAGAGCGCGACGAGTTCGGGATCGAGAGTCGCGACGAGCGATTCACGGTCGCGAGCAAGTGCGGCCTTCTTGTCGGCCAGAACGACGAGCTCGCCATCACGCGCCTCGGCCAGCGCTGCGATCGCCGCGACGATGTCGTCGCGTGCGGTCTGCGCCGCCGAAGCCGCCTCTTCGAGCGATTCGATTCGCTCCATGATCGTGAGCTCGATGTCCTCGAGGTCGCCGCGGCGCTTCCGCAGCGCCGCGATCTCGCCTTCCAGCGCCGCGATGTCCTTGGTGGAGGAGCTGCTGGCGAGTCGATCCTGGTCGCGCGCCATCCGCTTCTCGACCACCTCGACGTCGGACTCCATCCGTTTCAGCTCTGTCCGCGAGTCCTCGAGTTCACCGACCAGGCCGGCCAGAGTGCGGCGGCTGGTGTCGTCGCCTTCCTTCATCGCCTGGATCTGCGCGATCTGGGGCAGTGTCTGCGCCTGGCGGTCGAGCTGTCGAACGAGCGTGTCGAGCGACTGCAGGGTCAGCAGCTCGCGCTGCTGGGCGGGGCTGGCTTTCACGGTGGGGTGACCTCACTTCTCGGTGCGCACGGGACCGCGCACCGCATCCATTCTCCCGCGCCGCGGGCGGGTTCAGTGCACGATGGCGAAGTCCCACGGATCCGTCCGCGTCTCGCTGACCTCGACGACGATTCCCGGTAAGGCCTCGCGCAGTTGAACGGCGGCGACGTCGAGCCACAGCCACTCGCTCGCCCAGTGGGACACGTCGATGAGAGCGGGACCGCTACCGAAGCGGGCCTGCTCGCGCGCCTCGGAAGCCGGATGGTGTCGCAGGTCGGCGGTGATGTAGACGTCGCTCGCCGACACGGGTTCTGCACCCAGGAGCGAGTCCCCCGCCCCGCCGCAGAGCGCGACCCTCTGCACGATCCGTTCGTACTCGCCCGCGACGCGCACGCCGCCCGCCGTGGCGGGGAGCACATCCGCAACCGCTCGGGCGAGCCGGCCGAGAGTGGTCGGCTCCGCCAACGACCCCACCCGGCCGAGGCCTGTCACCGCATCGACGGACGGCACGATCGGGAGCGCACCCCGCAGGCCCAGGCGCTGCGCGATCACGTCCGAGACGCCATCGGCGACGATGTCCGCGTTCGTGTGCGCTGATACCACGGCGCACCGAGCGCGGATGAGTCTCGCGAGCAGACGACCCTTGTAACCGTCCTCCGCGACGGAGGTTATTCCACGAAGCAGCAGCGGATGGTGCGCCACGATCAGGTCGAACCCGCCGTCGATCGCTTCGCTGACGGTGTCGTCGACCACATCGACGACGAGCAGAACACGCGAGATCTCGGCCTCAGGATCTCCTGTCACCATCCCCGGCGCATCCCAGGACTCGGCGTCGGACTCGGGCCACAGGCCGTCGATGATGCGGTGGACGTCGCGCAAACCGGTCATCCGCCCAGACTACGGGGGACGCCGTCGTCAGTGTTCGGTGACCCGCCCGGCCTGGACGTTCCAATGCCGATCCAACCGCACGTTCGCGAGCATCCTGCGATCATGGGTGACCAGGAGCAAGGCCCCGTCGTACGACTCGAGCGCCTGCTCCAGCTGCTCGATGGCGGCGAGGTCGAGGTGGTTGGTCGGCTCGTCGAGCACGAGGAGGTTGGTGCCGCGCGCCTGCAGCAGAGCGAGAGCGGCTCGGGTGCGCTCCCCCGGCGAGAGCTGGTCGACCGGCCGGTCGACGTGGTTGGCCTTCAGGCCGAACTTCGCCAGCAGCGTGCGCACCTCGGCGGTCGACGACTCGGGAACGAAGCCCTCGAACGTCTCCGCAAGGGGCCGCTGGCCGGCGAGCAGTCCTCGCGCCTGATCGATCTCGCCGATCGCGACGCTCGTACCCAGCGAGGCGGTGCCCTCATCCGGTACGGTGCGGCCGAGTAGAGCCCGGAGAAGAGTCGATTTGCCGGCGCCATTGGGGCCGGTGATCCCGATCCGGTCACCGGCGCTGATCTGCAGCGACACCGGGCCCAGTTCGAAGTCGCCCTGGCGCACGACGGCGCCGTTCAATGTCGCGACGACGGAGCTGGCTCGCGGCGCGGAGCCGATGGTGAACTCGAGCTGCCACTCCTTCCTCGGCTCCTCGACCTCGACCAAGCGCGCGATCCTGCTCTCCATCTGACGCACCTTCTGAGCCTGCTTCTCGCTCGACTCGGCGGACGCTTTGCGTCGGATCTTGTCGTTGTCGGGCGCCTTCTTCATGGCGTTCCGTACTCCCTGGCTCGACCACTCGCGTTGCGTCCGGGCTCTGCCGATCAGATCGGCTTTGGTATCGGCGAACTCCTCGTACGCCTCGCGCTTGTGCCGACGTGCCGTCTCACGCTCGTCGAGATACGCCTCGTAGCCGCCTCCGAAGACACGGTTCGCGTTCTGAACGAGGTCGAGTTCGAGGACGCTGGTCACGCATCGTGCCAGGAACTCGCGATCGTGGGAGACGAGGACCGCGCCACCTCGGAGACCGCGTACGAACGCCTCGAGGCGATCGAGACCGTCGAGGTCGAGGTCGTTCGTGGGCTCATCGAGGAGCACGACGTCGAACCGCGAGAGCAGCAGCGCGGCGAGCCCCACTCGGGCGGCCTGTCCGCCCGAGAGCGAGGTCATCAGGGTCGTGTCCACACCCTCGGCCATGTCCAACCCCAGATCCGCGAGAACGGCGGGCAGCCGCTCGTCCAGATCAGCGGCGCCACTGGCGAGCCATCGCTCGAGCGCCATCGAGTAGACATCCGACGGATCAGGGCCGTCCGCGGGAGCGGGATGCGCGAGTGCAGCCGCTGCGGCGTCCATGTCGCGCGTCGCCTGTGCGCATCCGGTGCGACGACCGACGTACTCCACCACCGTCTCGCCGAGGATGCGCTCGTGCTCCTGCGGAAGCCAGCCGATGAAGGCATCGCCCGGAGCCAGAGTGACGGTGCCGGCCAGCGGCTCCACCTCGCCGGCGAGGATGCGAAGCAGCGTGGACTTGCCCGCCCCGTTCACCCCCACGACACCCACGACGTCGCCAGGGGCGACCGTGAGATCGAGACGATCGAACAAGGTGCGATGCGCGAAACCGCCCGCGATCTGCTTGGCCACCAGCGTTGCGGTCATGATTTCTCCCCGAAGAACGAGAGAGGCCCCGAAGCGATGCTCCGGGGCCGATGGGGTGGATCTGAGGGGACTCGAACCCCTGACCCCCTGCATGCCATGCAGGTGCGCTACCAGCTGCGCCACAGACCCATTTGGGAACATTCCGACCACATCGGTCTGAACTTTCCCGCCGCTTCCTCGCGGAAGCAACTCGAATAATGTACAACACGGACGACCTGAAAATGAAATCGAGGGACGAACTCGGGCGCGTCCTCCGTGTCACACGATTCAGGCCTGTTCGACCGGCACCGGTCGCTCGATCGTGAACGGCACGACGGGGCAGTCTTTCCAAAGCCGCTCCAGCGAGTAGTACAGACGATCCTCTTCGTGGAAGACGTGCACGACGACGTCACCGAAATCGAGGAGGATCCACCGGCCCTCGGCGCGACCTTCTCGACGCAGCGGCTTCGCCCCCGACTCGATGAGCTTGTCCTCGACCTCGTTCGCGATCGCGACGACGTTGCGCTCACTGCGGCCCGTGACCAGCAGGAAGATGTCGACGAGCGGCAAGGGCTCGGAGACGTCGAGCGCGACCAGATCCTCCCCGCCCTTCGCGTCGGCGGCGGTCGCCGCGATGTTCAGAAGGTGACGGGCGTGGTCGGTAGCAGTCATGAATCTCTCAGAGGTTGCGGGTTCAGAAGATGTTGAGGACGAAGCCGCCGACGAGCAGCACAACGACGCCGACGAGAAGGGCCGCCGCCGTGATGGCGAGAACCACCGGCAGACTGACGCCCTTCTTCTGCTGCGGAGCGATCACTCCGCGCGTGGAGGTGTGCGTCGAGATGGCGCTGGAGGCGCGCACCGGCACCGAGTCGGCCGGCGCCTGATCGCGGTCGACTCGATCGAACATCCGATCGACGTCGGGCGAGTCGTACAGGTTCGGATGCTGACCCGTGGACCCGAGGCTTCGGGGCAGATCGATGGTGCCGGTCACGAGCACCTCGCCCGTGTCGGGCCCACCCGCGGACGGAGCCGAGGTGATGGTGGGGAGAATCAGCGCGTTGGTCGTCGTGACGGCCGCCGTCGATGCCACGCCCTGGGCGATGAGTGCGTCGAAGCTGACGTCGGCGTCGCCTCGCGCCTTGTTGTCGAGTTCTTCGGTGATGTGCAGGTGCTCGATCGGAACCGTGAACGATCCGGTGATCTCGGTCGGCTTCGCTTCGCCGTCGTCGAGAGCGCCCGAACCGATGCTGGCGAACAGCGCCGTGTGCAGCTTCGGTTCGTCCTCAGCGGGCCCGGTGGACGCGCTCGCGGTCTCACCCGTCGACCCGGCGACGGACGGGTCGTCGCCCGGAGGGCGCTCGAAGAGCGTGATCACCGGGATCGCAGCCGAGACCGGCCGCGGTGTCGAGTCATCGGCTCGTTCATCGCCGCCGGGAATCGAATCCTCGGCGACGTCGTCGTCGGGTGCGCTCTCGTTGACGTCGGGAAGAGCTGCGACCTGCTGCGCCTGCTGCTGCGCGAGTAACGCACGCAATTCGCGCCGTGTGAGAGTGCGCTCCGGCGCCGTGTCGGAGTCGCGAGCCGGCGTAACGGGGTCACGCAACTCAGGCGCTTCGGACGGCGTCGGTTCGACCGGTACCGCACGGGACACCGGAGGGCCGGCGATCACCGGAGTGTCTCCGGCGACGGTCGACGTCGTCGTCGCGGCACGACGTGAGGTCGTAGGGGCGGCGCTGGGCGCGGCTGCACCCGCGGCGGAACGTTCGCGCTCGCGGAGTTCCCGCCGGGTGAGCGGCGTCTCATCGTGCTGAACAGTCATGGCGTACTCCGATACAGATGGTGCTTGGAGATGTACTGGACGACACCGTCGGGAACCAAATACCAGACCGGATGACCCCGGTTGACGCGGCTCCGACAATCAGTCGAGGAAATCGCAAGCGCCGGAACTTCCAACAAGGATACGTCCTGCTGCGGCAATCCCGAAATACTCAAGTCGTGCCCCGGCCGGCTGACCGCGACGAAATGCGCGAGATCCCAGAGCTCTTGGTAGTCCTTCCAGCTCAGGATCTGCGCAACGGCATCGGCGCCGGTGATGAAGAAGAGTTCCGCATCCGGCCGTGCCGCGTGCAGATCACGAAGGGTATCGATCGTATAGGTCGTCCCGACTCGGTCGACATCGACGCGGCTGACGGTGAAGCGAGGATTCGACGCCGTGGCGATGACCGTCATCAAATAGCGATGCTCGGCGGATGTGACCGTCTTCTTGTGCCATGGTTGCCCGGTCGGCACGAACACGACCTCATCGAGATCGAACGATTGAGCCACCTCGGAGGCGGCGACCAGGTGACCGTGGTGGATGGGATCGAAGGTGCCGCCCATCACGCCGATGCGCGAGCGACGAGGACCCGCACTCGTTGCGGACGTCACGTCAGGACGGGTCCGCTCTAGTGACCGTGTCCGTGGCCGGCGTCGTGGCCCGGCGCCCCGCTGGACTTGTGCGAGTGGCGGTTGGACACGTCGCGGTAGCTCCAGGTCACGAAACCGAGCGCGACGAAGACCACGGCTGCGATGAGCCCGAAGACGAAGGCCGGGAACGGGAGCTCCGCGTGAGTCGATGCTTCCGCGAGGACGGTCGTCGCCAGGGACATACGGATCTCCTTGAGTAGGTCGCGGCCGGAACGGCCGAGAGTGAGTCTATCGGACCGCTACGCGCGGACCTGTCCGGAACCGCGCACGATCCATTTCGTGCTGGTCAGTTCGGGCAGCCCCATCGGGCCGCGCGCATGGAGCTTCTGCGTCGAGATGCCGACCTCGGCGCCGAAGCCGAATTCGCCTCCGTCGGTGAATCGCGTCGACGCGTTCACCATCACCACGGCTGAATCGACCTCCGCCAGGAAACGCTCCGCATTGCCGAGATCATTCGTGACGATCGACTCGGTGTGATGCGTCGAGTAGCGATCGATGTGCGCCATCGCTGCGTCGAGGTCGTCCACGACCGCCACCGCGATGTCGAGCGAGTAGTACTCGGCGTTCCAGTCCTCCTCGGTCGCGGCCACCGCATCCGGGAACGCGGCGAGCACACGCTCGTCGCCGTGAATTGTCACGCCGGCCTCCCGAAGCCGACCGAGCACGGGCGGAAGCAAGCGCTCGACCGCGTCCCGGTGCACCAACAAGGTCTCGAGCGCGTTGCAGGTACTCGGTCGCTGCGTCTTGGCGTTGTGCACGATGTCGACGGCCCAGGACTCGTCCGCTGAGGCGTCCAGGAAGACGTGGACCACGCCCGCGCCGGTCTCGATGACCGGAACGGTCGACTCCGAGACGACCGCATCGATGAGGCCGGCACTCCCGCGAGGCACGAGCACATCGACGTAACCACGAGCCTGCATCAGCGCCTTCGCGCCCTCGCGACCGAAGTCGTCGACAGTCTGAACCAGCTCGCGCGGCAGCCCGACCGAGGCGATGGCCTCCTGGATCAATTCGATGAGTACCCGGTTGGTGTTCTCGGCAGCGGAACCGCCTCGCAACACCACCGCATTGCCGCTCTTCAGGGCGAGAGCTGCGATGTCGATCGTGACGTTCGGGCGCGCCTCGTAGATAGCACCGACCACGCCGAAAGGTACTCGAATCTGGCTCAGCTGCACTCCGTTGGGAAGCGCGGAACCGCGGACCGTCTGACCGACGGGATCCACCAGGGCGGCGACGGCGACGACCGCGTCGGCGAGGGCACCGAGGCGAGCGGCATCGAGGCGCAACCGGTCTTGCAGGCCGGTCGACATCGAGTTCTCGCGGCCGTTGGCGAGATCCAGTTCGTTCGCCGGGACGATCCGCTCGATGCCATCGCGAACGGCAGCCGCGATGGCGAGCAGGGCGCCGTTCTTGAGATCCGTCGTCGCGGTCTGCAACGCCTTCGACGCGGCGCGTGCGGCGACGAATCGTTCGGTCAGCGTGGAACGGTCCAGAGTGGTCTGCGGCATCCGAGAAGTCTACCGACGACGCGTATCGATCACACCCGCATCGCCCGGCCGCTTCAGTCGGCGGTCGTCTCGACCTCGACCTCCTCCTCGCCGCCGACCTCGTCGCGGTACCAGACGCCGCCCACCCGCTCGCGCTCCAACTCCGCACGAGCAGCGGCCTTCGCGTCCATCCGCTCGAGGTAGTTCTGCCTGCGCTCGTTGCGTGTCTTGCGATCGCTCTCGTCGAGGCGAGCATCCGTGCCGCGCGGCGCCGTGATCAGTTCGGCCGTCGAGGTCAGCGTGGGTTCCCAGTCGAACACGACGCCGTCGCCCGGGCCGATCACGACGGTCGAACCCGCCACGGCGCCGGCCTTGAACAGGCCGTCCTCGACGCCCAGCTTCGCAAGACGGTCGGCGAGGAAGCCCACCGCCTCGTCGTTCGTGAAATCGGTCTGATGGACCCAGCGCTCGGGCTTGCCGCCCAGAACGCGGTAGAGGTTGCCGTAGGTGCCGCCCTCGACCTTGACGACGAAGTCCTTCTCGTCGACCGCACGCGGGCGGATGGTGATCCGCTCACGGACCGGCTCCGCAGCGGCCTCGACGCGCGCCTGCTCGACGATCTCGCCGAGCGCGAAGGTCAGCTGGCGCAGCCCTTCGTGGCTCACGGTCGAGATCTCGAATACGCGATAGCCGCGACCTTCCAGGTCGGCGCGGACGAAATCGGCGAGTTCCTTCGCCTCGGGCACGTCGACCTTGTTGAGAGCGATCAGCTGCGGACGCTCGATCAGCGGAACCTGACCATCGCCGACGGGATACGCCGCGAGTTCGCCCAGGATGATGTCGAGATCGCTCAGCGGGTCGCGTCCGGGTTCGAGCGTCGCGCAGTCGAGCACGTGCAGCAGCGCCGTGCAGCGCTCGACATGGCGCAGGAACTCGAGGCCCAGCCCCTTGCCCTCGCTCGCGCCTTCGATCAGGCCGGGAACGTCTGCGACCGTGAAACGCGAGTCCCCGGCCTGCACGACGCCGAGGTTCGGCGCGAGAGTCGTGAACGGGTAATCGGCGATCTTCGGCTTCGCGGCCGAGATCGCAGCGACGAGGCTCGACTTGCCTGCGGAGGGATAGCCGACCAGAGCGACGTCGGCGACCGTTTTGAGTTCGAGGACGACATCGCCCTCCCAGCCGGGTGTGCCGAGCAGCGCGAAGCCGGGCGCCTTGCGCTTGGTCGTCGCCAGCGAGGCGTTGCCCAGCCCTCCGAGGCCGCCCGGAGCGACCACGAAGCGCAGACCCGGCTCATCCATGTCGATCAGCTCGTCGCCGTCCTTCGACTTCACGACGGTGCCGACCGGAACCGGCAGCTCCAGGAGTTCGCCGTTGCCGCCCGCGCGGTGATCGCCCATGCCAGGCCCGCCATTGGGCGAGGAACGGTGCGGCGCGCGGTGGTATCCGAGCAGCGTTGTCACCTGCGGGTCTGCGACCAGCACGATGTCACCACCGTGTCCGCCGTTGCCGCCGTCGGGGCCGGCAAGCGGCTTGAACTTCTCGCGGCGAACGGAGACGCAGCCGTTGCCGCCGTGTCCGGCACGCAGGTGAAGCGTGACGTTGTCGACGAAGGTGACCATGACTGTGTTCCGTCCGAAGAGGTGGTGTGAGGTGGTGATGAAACACGGAAGGGCGAGCCGAAGCTCGCCCCTGCGTGGAAGTGGAAGAACGCTTAGGAAGCGGAAGCCACGATGTTGACGACCTTGCGGCCGCCCTTGGTACCGAACTCGACCGCACCGGCCGAGAGGGCGAACAGCGTGTCGTCGCCGCCACGGCCGACGTTCGCGCCGGGGTGGAAGTGCGTGCCGCGCTGGCGAACGATGATCTCGCCCGCACTGACGACCTGGCCGCCGAAACGCTTCACGCCGAGGCGCTGCGCGTTCGAGTCACGACCGTTGCGAGTGGAACTCGCACCCTTCTTGTGTGCCATTTCTAATCTCCTCGAGACCGGGGGCGCGAGCGCCCGAAGTGTTGTTAGTCAGTGACTACTTGATGCCAGTGACCTTGACGCGCGTGAGCTCCTGACGGTGGCCCTGGCGCTTCTTGTAACCGGTCTTGTTCTTGAACTTCTGGATGATGATCTTCGGACCACGGAGGTCGCCGAGGACCTCGGCCGTGACCGAGACCTTCTCGAGCGACGCGGCGTCCGACGTGATCGCGTCACCGTCGACGAGCAGCACGGCAGCCAGCTGCACGTTGCCGTTCTCGTCGGCCTTGACGCGGTCCATCGTCACGATGGTGCCGACCTCGACCTTCTCCTGCCGACCGCCGGCGCGCACAACTGCGTAAACCACTTCTCGTACCTGTTTCTCGTTTGGATCGACGCGGGGCGCGGATCCGGGGGCTTGTATGGACGGGGCGAGCGCCCCGGGAAAGCTGTGTGGTCTCGGCAACGAACAACCGACGCACACCAACGGTCAAGAGTACTTGATACCGGGAGCGTGGTCAAACCGACGCGACAGCCAGCGTGTCCGGTGCCGATCTCGGATCGGAACCAGGCAACCCGCACGAGCGTACACGCCGCGCCGTGGATCCGCAGGCGGCGCGCGGACGTACGATCAGGAAGTGATCCTGATCGACGTTCCCCGCTGGCCGGCGCACGGGACCCTCTGGGCGCACCTCGTCAGCGACACCTCGCTCGACGAGCTGCACGCCTTCGCCGAACGGATGGGGATCCCGCGCCGGGGATTCGACCTCGACCACTACGACGTGCCCGCCGAGCGGCACGCCGAACTGGTGGCCGCCGGGGCGGCCGAGGTGGACGCCCGAGAGCTCGTCACCCGCCTCGTAGCGAGTGGTCTGCGTGTACGGGGGAAGGACCGGGACGCAGCGCGCGCCCGGGCGCGAGAGGCGACCGGGCGCGCGTGATTCACGCAGTGCACCCGGCCGCACGAGGCGACCGGGTGCACGCAGCTCTTGTCGAGCGGAATCAGTCGGCGGAGGGACGACGGGTGTCCTCCGGAACGATCGCGACGCCGGTGAGCGCCGCCGTCGTGACCCGGCGGCTCTTGGCCCGACCCTGACCCGGCTGCCGCGGAGCGGGCAGGTTCTCGAGCACGCTGTCGAGCAGATGCTCGGCCACCTCGCTGGGCACCCTGCGCTGCGCAGAGACAGGGGCGGGTGCGATCGGGAGATCGAGGATGGGGACCACGGGCTCCGATGCAGCCTGTGCCGCAACCGTTTCGGCCGCAACATCGGGCGCCTCGCTCTCGAGAGCGACGACGGCGGTGGGCGTACGGTCGCGACCACGACGACGCCGCTCGGCACGCTCCGCCCGAGGCGATTCGCTGCGGGGCGATTCGCTGCGGGGCGATTCGCTGCGCGGCGATTCGGTGCGCGGCGTTTCGGTGAGCGGCTCCGGGAGCTGCTCGACGCTCGGCGCCTCCGTCACCGCCTCCGCGACGATCGGCTCATCGAGCGGGCGCACCGGCGCCGTCGTGTGAATGGTCGACGCGGCGATCTGCGCGAGTGCGCTCTTCGCGCCATCGGTGATCGCGTGGGTGCTGACCGGGCGCGAGCTGGATGAGGGTCCCCCGTTCCCCGACGACACCGGGCCTCCGGGCTTGCCGCCGCGGCGGCGCTCCTGCTGCTGCGGAGCGGGCGCGCGGTGCTTCGTCACGGGGTCGTGGTGCACGATGATCCCTCGCCCGGCGCAGACCTCGCAGTTCTCGCTGAAGGTCTCCAGCAGGCCTAGACCCAGCTTCTTGCGGGTCATCTGCACGAGCCCGAGCGAGGTCACTTCGGCGACCTGATGCTTGGTGCGGTCACGACTCAGGCACTCGACCAGGCGGCGCAGTACCAGGTCGCGGTTCGATTCCAGAACCATGTCGATGAAGTCGACGACGATGATGCCGCCGATGTCGCGCAGTCGCAGCTGGCGCACGATCTCCTCGGCCGCCTCCAAGTTGTTCTTGGTGACGGTCTCCTCGAGGTTGCCGCCCGAGCCGACGAACTTGCCCGTGTTGACGTCGACCACCGTCATGGCCTCCGTGCGGTCGATGACGAGCGAGCCGCCGCTGGGCAGCCAGACCTTGCGGTCGAGCGCCTTCTCGATCTGCTCGCTGATGCGGAACTCGTCGAACGCGTCCCGCTCGCCCGTGTAGCTCTCGACGCGTTCCAGAAGATCCGGCGCCACCTGGCTGAGGTAGAGCTCGATGGTCTCTTTCGCATCGTCGCCGGCGATGACCATCTTCTCGAAGTCTTCGTTGAAGACGTCGCGGACGATCTTGATCAGCAGGTCGGGCTCGCTGTGCAGCAGCGCCGGCGCCTGGCCGACGGCGACCTTCTCGCTGATCGACGCCCACTGCTGGGTCAACCGCTGCACGTCGACCGTGAGCTGATCCTCCGTCGCTCCCTCAGCGGCCGTGCGCACGATGACGCCGACGTTCTCGGGGAGGACCTCCTTGAGGATCTTCTTCAGGCGCGCGCGCTCGGTGTCGGGCAGCTTGCGGGAGATGCCGTTCATCGAGCCGTTGGGCACGTAGACGAGGTAGCGGCCCGGAAGCGAGATCTGGCTGGTGAGTCGGGCACCCTTGTGACCGACCGGGTCCTTCGTGACCTGCACCAGGACGCGGTCCCCCGGCTTGAGCGCCAGCTCGATGCGGCGCGGGCCGCCCGGGTTCTCCGCGGCGTCCCAGTCGACCTCACCGGAGTAGAGCACCGCGTTGCGGCCACGCCCGATGTCGACGAACGCGGCTTCCATGCTGGGCAGCACGTTCTGCACGCGACCGAGGTAGACGTTGCCGATGAGCGACGCCTCCTGCGAACGGGCGACGTAGTGCTCGGCGAGGACGCCGTCCTCCAGCACGCCGATCTGGATGCGTTCGTGCTTCGAGCGCACGACCATCACACGGTCGACCGACTCGCGGCGTGCGAGGAACTCGGCCTCGGTGACGACCGCACGACGACGTCCGGCGTCGCGGCCATCGCGGCGGCGCTGCTTCTTGGCCTCCAGGCGGGTGGAGCCCTTGACCTTCTGAGGCTCCGTGATCAACTCGGGCTCGCGGGGCTGACGGACCTTGACGACGGTGTTCTCGGGATCGTCCGAGCCACGACGGTCGTCCTCGCCCGTACGCCGACGGGCGCGGCGACGCACCGTACCGGCATCGTCCTGCGGAGGCTGCGGCTCGCGACGCGGAGCACCTCCGTTGCGCGGAGGCAGCGGCGGCAGCTCGACGAAATCGGGCAGGTCGGGCGCTTGGAAGATCAGTGAGGTCGTCGGCATCGGCGGTCGAGCCTGGCGTTCGCCTTCGACGCTCGGCGTCACGGGGAGCGCGTTGAAGAACGCCTGCGGCGTGTCATCGATCGGATGCTCGGCCTCGTCGACCGCCTCGACACTCGCGATCTCGGCGGCGACGAGGTCATCGACGACGAGCTCCTCCGGGCCGTTCGATCCGGTCGTGTCCTGGTTTCGGCTCGACGGCTCGATGATGGCTCCCCCATTGCCCGATGCGCTCGACTCGGTGCGACGCGGTGCGCGCCGCCCGCCGAACAAGCGGCTGATCTTCTTCGCTCCGTTACGGAGCTCGTCGCGGTCCGGATCCGAACCGCTCGTGCTGTTCTCTTCCACCATTCCTGGTGCACTCCTCGACCGGGTGGTCTGCCGCGCCCTACAACCCGGATGCTCTCCTCGTGCGACCCGACCGCCTGCGGCCGTCCGCGAATCCTGTGCGCCCTGCGGCCACCTCGCGTTCATCGCGAGGTCGGCCTGGGCACGTACTCTCGGAACTGACTATCCGACACGTTCGATCGTTCGCATCCAGTCGCGGAATGCAGGTGATCGGCTGTGGCCCGGTGCGTGCCCGGTAAACCTTCTTGGGCGTCGTCCCGGCCGTGGCTCGAGTCGACTCCTCCGATTATCGCACGCATTCCCAGAGGCCCTGTTCGACGCCGTGCGATAATCCCCCGGTGCCTCTCGACCCCGCCCGGAAACGCCCCGTCGCCTTCGCCGCGATCCTCATCCTGCTCGGCGCGATCGGCTGGTTCGCCGCGTTCACGCTGACGGTGGACAAGTTCGAGGCCCTGAGCAACCCGGGCGCGGCGCTCAGCTGCGACTTCTCGCTACTCGTGCAGTGCAGCGCCAATCTCGACTCGCCGCAGGGTGCTCTCTTCGGCTTCCCGAACCCGATCCTCGGCGTGACGGGTTGGGTGGCGCCGATGGTCGTCGGCGCCGCGCTTCTCGCAGGAGCACGCTTCGACCGGTGGTTCTGGCTCGCGTTCAACGCCGGCGTCGCCGCGGCTCTGGTCTTCGTGATCTGGCTCATCTCGCAGAGCATCTTCGTCCTCGGCACACTGTGCCCGTGGTGCATGCTCACCTGGTCCGTGACGATCCCGCTGTTCTGGCTCGTGACACTGCGCAACCTCCGCGAGGGCGCGATCCCCGCCTCCGAACGGATCCGACGGATCTCCGGCGCCGCGTACGGCTGGATCCCGTTCATCACGGTCGCGTGCTACCTCGCGATCGCCGTCATCGCCCAGGTGCGACTGGACGTGTTGAGTTACCTCTGACGCGAAGGTCCACGGGAGTCCGCACTCCCTCCCACCCGACGCGGCGGGAAGGAGTGAGGACCGGTGGGATCGGGACGCGACTCTCACGCGAAGGCGACCGTCTCCGCGCACAGCTCACCGGCGATTCGCTTCAGCGAATCGTCATGGCCGAACGCGGGCCGCCCTGCACGACCGGCACCGGCATCGAGCCGACTGCATTCTGATCAACGAGGAACGAGGAGATCAGAACCACAGACCGAGTTCGCGGGCGGCGGACTCGGGCGAATCGGAGCCGTGCACGAGATTCTGCTGCACCTTGAGGCCCCAGTCGCGGCCGAGGTCGCCGCGGATGGTGCCGGGCGCGGCGGTGGTCGGGTCGGTGGTGCCGGCGAGAGCGCGGAAACCCTCGATCACGCGGTCGCCCGCGACGCGGATCGCGACCACGGGGCCACTCTCCATGAATTCGACGAGCGGCTCGTAGAACGGCTTGCCGATGTGCTCCTCGTAGTGCTGGGAAAGCAGATCGCGATCGGCTTCGACGAGCTTGATGTCGACGAGCGAGTAGCCCTTCGCCTCGATCCGGCGCAGGATCTCGCCGGTCAGGTTGCGAGCGACGCCGTCGGGCTTGACGAGGACGAGTGTCTCCTGGATGGCCATGGTTTAGTGGTCTCCCTCAGTAGGTGGCTGTTCGGTGTTCGCGGCGAGATGCCGGGCGGTCTCGGCGTCCAGACGGGCTCCAGTCACCATGCAATACGTCCACAGAGCGACGAAAGCGGCGCCGATCAGGAACATGATCGGCACGAACACGCCGGTTGCAACGATAACGAACTGCAGCACCCAGCCGA
Organism: Microbacteriaceae bacterium VKM Ac-2855; assembly: GCA_013204985.1. Lineage (GTDB taxonomy): Bacteria > Actinomycetota > Actinomycetes > Actinomycetales > Microbacteriaceae > Rathayibacter. The sequence goes on along the minus strand of JABMLG010000001.1, from coordinate 114,730 downwards.
ACACGTACCCGTAGCGGCTGCGCAACAGACCCACGGCAGCGACCAGGGCGAGGCACACCACCGCTCCGCCACCGAGGGCGATCAGCGGAGACGTCGCCTTCAGCCCGAAGGTCACCAGCGCGGCGAGGAACATCACGATCGACTCGAACCCGAGGGTGATCGACGCGAGGCTCTGGCGGACGCTGCGCGGCCCCGAACGGGCCGCCCCCGTTCTCAGGCGCCCAGCCACGACTGCTCCCGGGCGACGGTGATCGCGTGGCCGACGAGGGTGATCGAGCCCGTAATCAGCAGCGCGCCCTTCTCGGTCTTGGCCGCGAGCAGACGTCCGGCTGTCAGCGCGCCGTCGGTATCGGCGGCGGCGCGGACGTTGTCGTCGCCGAAGATCGTCCGCGCGAGAGTCGCCAGTTCGTCCACCGGCAAGGAGCGCTCCGACGGCGCGGCGGTGACGATGATCTCGTCGACGGCCGGCTGCAAGGCACGCAGGATCCCCTCGGCGTCCTTGTCGGCGAGGATGCCCACCACCGCGGTGACCCGGTCGAAGTCGAAGTACCGGTCGAGGGCGTCACGCAAGGAGGCTGCCCCGTGCGGGTTGTGCGCCGCGTCGACGATCGTCCGCGGCGCGATTCCGATGACCTGGAGCCGCCCGGGCGACGTCGCCTGGGCGAAACCCTCGTCGAGGACGTCGCCGGTCAGCTCCTGGCTGCCGCCGCCGATGAACGACTCCACCGCCGCGATCGCGACGGCGGCGTTCTCGGCCTGATGGTCACCGAAGAACGGCAGCAGCAACTCGGCGTAGGGCCGGGCGAGACCACGGATCGTCGCGAGCTGACCGCCCACGGCGACCGTCGTCGAGACCACCTCGAAGTCGGACCCTTCGATCACGAGAGTCGATTCCGTGGCAGCGGCGGCGGCGCGGAGTACCGCTTCCGCCTCCGGGGTCTGCTTCGCCGAGACCACGCTCGCGAGCGGCTTGACGATGCCGGACTTCGTTCTGGCGATCACTTCGATCGTCGAGCCGAGCCGCTGCGTGTGATCGAGCGCGATGGGCGTTAACACGGCGACCGTGGCGTCGGCGACGTTGGTCGAGTCCCATTCGCCGCCCATCCCCACCTCGATCACCGCGACGTCCACGGGGGCGTCCGCGAAACTGGCGTACGCGAGCACGGTGATCACCTCGAAGTAGGTCAATGGCGGCTCGTCCTGCTCGGCGAGCTCCGCATCCGTCATCTGGACGTAGGGGCGGATGTCCGCCCAGTTCGCCACCAGAGCCTCATCACTGATCGGCTCGCCGTCGATGACGATGCGTTCGTTGAACCGCTCGAGGTGAGGGCTGGTGAAGAGCCCGACGCGGAGCCCGTGGGCGCGGAGCAGGCTCTCGATCATCCGGCTCGTGCTGGTCTTGCCGTTGGTGCCGGCGATCTGGATGATCGGGTAGGCCCGCTGCGGGTCGCCGAGGATCTCGACGGCCCGTCGAGTCGGCGCAAGACGAGGCCGGACGTTCGCCTCACCGAGACGTTCGAGCAGCTCGGCGTAGACGGCCTCCGCGGCCTCTCGGAACGCACCGGCTTCCGGTGTCTCAGGCATCGATCTTCTCCACTCCGACCCAGAAGGTCCCCGTGTTGGCGTAGGTGCCGGTCGCGAACTCGCGGACGAATGCGGTATTCGGCAGCTCGGTGCTCGCATCCTCATCCGCGTGGCGCCCGGAGCCTCCGCCGACGATCTGCGCCGCGACGGCGAGCGTGTCACCGGCGACGTCGACACCGGCCGCGCGCTCCACAGCCTCGGCATCGGCGTCGGATTCGAAGCGCAACGACAGGCGGATGCGGTCGCTCACGTCGAGACCTGCGGACTTGCGGGTGTCCTGGATCGCTCGGACGACGTCGCGCGCCAGGCCCTCGGCTTCGAGCTCGGGGGTGGTGGCCGTGTCGAGCAGCACGAAGCCGCCGCCCGCGAGCAGCGCGAGCGCGCGCTCGGCCGCGTCGTCACCGGAGACGACCTCGAGCACCAGCTCGTACTCGCCCTCGCTGAGTTCCACACCACCGGCCGTGACGACGCCGTCGACCTCGCTCCAGTCGCCGGCCTTCGCCGCCTTGATGACCGTTTGCACGCCTTTGCCCAAGCGAGGGCCCGCGGCGCGGGCGTTCACGGTGAGCTTGGAGGTGATGCCGTAGTCGGTCGCGCTGGATTCCACCAGCGGTACGAGGCTCACCGCCTTGACGTTCAATTCGTCACGGAGGATCGACTCGAACGGAGCCAGCGCGGTCGCGTTCGCGGTCACGACGGTGAGTCCGGCCAAGGGCAGACGAACGCGTTTGCCAGCCTGCTTACGCAGCGACAGGGCGGTGGAGGAGATGGAGCGCACGGAGTCCATTGCGGCGACCAGCTCGTGATCGGTGGGGAACTCCCCTGCATCCGGCCAGTCGGAGAGGTGCACGCTGCGGCCGCCCGTCAACCCCTGCCACACGTTCTCGGTGACCAGCGGCAGCAGCGGAGCGGCAACCCGGCACAGGGTCTCGAGCACGGTGTAGAGCGTGTCGAACGCCTCGGTGCCGGCGGTCTCGACGCCGCCCCAGAAGCGATCACGCGAGCGGCGCACGTACCAGTTGGTCAGCACATCCGCGAAGTCGCGGAGCTTGGCGGCAGCCAGTGTCGAATCGAGCGCCTCCAGGTCGGCGGTGACGTCTTCGATCAGGTCGTGCGTCTTGGCGAGGAGATAGCGGTCGAGCACATTCGCCGAGTCCGTGCGACGAACCGCCTCGTAGCCGTCGGCGTTCGCGTAGGTCGAGAAGAAGTACCACGTGTTCCACAGGGGCAGCAGCATCTGCCGCACACCCTCGCGGATGCCCTCTTCCGTGACCACGAGATTGCCGCCGCGCAGCACCGGGCTCGACATCAGGAACCAGCGCATCGCGTCGGATCCGTCGCGCTCGAACACCTCGCTGACATCGGGGTAGTTCCGCAACGACTTCGACATCTTCTGACCGTCGTTGCCCAGCACGATCCCGTGGCTCACCACGTTCTTGTACGCGGGCCGATCGAACAGGGCGGTCGAGAGCACGTGCATGACGTAGAACCAGCCGCGTGTCTGCCCGATGTACTCGACGATGAAGTCGGCCGGGTGGTGGCCGGCGAACCACTCCTGGTTCTCGAACGGGTAGTGCACCTGCGCGAACGGCATCGATCCGGAGTCGAACCAGACGTCGAAGACATCGGTGATCCGGCGCATGGTCGACCGCCCGGACGGGTCGTCGGGGTTGGGCCGGGTGATCTCGTCGACGAAGGGGCGGTGCAGGTCGACGTTCCCGTCGGCATCGCGTGGCAGGGTGCCGAAGTCGCGCTCGATCTCGGCGAGCGAGCCGTAGACGTCGATGCGGGGGTAGCTCGGATCGTCGCTCTTCCACACGGGGATCGGCGAACCGAAGTAGCGGTTGCGGCTGATCGACCAATCACGCGCACCGGCCAGCCACTTGCCGAACTGGCCGTCCTTGACGTTCTCGGGAACCCAGGTGATCTCCTGATTGAGCTCCTCCATCCGGTCGCGGAACTCGGTGACGCGCACGAACCAGCTCGAGACGGCCTTGTAGATCAGCGGATTGCGGCACCGCCAGCAGTGCGGGTACGAGTGCTCGTAGCTGGCCTGACGCAGAAGTCTGTGCTCGGCGCGCAGCATCTGCGTCAGCGGCTTGTTCGCGTCGAACACCTGCAGCCCCGCGACCTCGGCGATGTTCGGCAGGAAGCGTCCGCCATCGTCGACCGAGATGATCACGGGGATTCCGTTGGCCTCGCAGATCTTCTGGTCGTCCTCGCCGTAGGCCGGTGCCTGGTGGACGATGCCGGTGCCGTCGGACGTGGTGACGTAATCGGCCAGAACGAAGCGCCACGCGTTCTCGGTACCCCAGGTCTCCGTATCGGCGTAGTAGTCCCAGAGACGGTCGTAGGCGACTCCGTCGAGCTCGGCGCCGAGCACGGTGCGGCTCACCGCGGCCTGAGCGGATGCGGCGTCGTCGTACCCGAGGTCCTTCGCGTAGTTCCCGAGCAGGTCCTGCGCGATCAGATACTCGGCGGCGAGCTCGAGGTCCTCCGGCTCTCCGCGACCATCGGCCGCGCCATGAGGCCCGGCCGGTACCACGACGTAGGAGATCTCGGGCCCGACGGCGAGAGCGAGATTCGTCGGCAGCGTCCACGGCGTGGTCGTCCACGCGAGCGCGCGCACGGCGGTGAGACCCAGAGCCTCGGCCTTCTCCCCCACCAGCGGGAAGGTCACGGTGACGGTCTGGTCCTGCCGCATCTTGTAGACGTCGTCGTCCATCCGCAGCTCATGGTTCGACAACGGCGTCTGGTCGCGCCAGCAGTAGGGCAGCACGCGGAAGCCCTCGTACGCGAGCCCCTTGTCGTAGAGCTCCTTGAAGGCCCACAGCACCGACTCCATGAAGGTGACGTCGAGCGTCTTGTAGTCGTTCTCGAAGTCGACCCAGCGGGCCTGGCGGGTGACGTACTCCTGCCACTCGCCCGTGTAGCGCAGCACGGAGGCCTTCGCAGCAGCGTTGAAGGCGGCGAGACCCATCTCCTCGATCTGCGCCTTGTCCGTGATGCCGAGCTGCCGCTCCGCCTCGAGTTCTGCGGGCAGCCCGTGCGTGTCCCAACCGAATCGACGATGCACCTGCTTGCCGCGCATGGTCTGGAACCGGGGGAAGAGGTCCTTCGCGTAGCCCGTCAGCAGGTGGCCGTAGTGGGGCAGGCCGTTCGCGAACGGCGGGCCGTCGTAAAAGACCCACTCGGGAGCGCCCTCGCGCTGGTCGATCGAGGCTTGGAAGGTGCCGTCCTGCGCCCAATACCCGAGGACGCCGTCCTCGATCTCGGGGAAGCGCGGCGAAGCGACGACGCCGAAGGCGGCGCCGGGTGCGGCCGCATCGGTCGGCCCAGCGTTGTGGATCGGCCCAGCGTTGTCGGTAGGCACGGCGGTGGTGGCGGGCGAGTCGAGGGGGTAGCTCACGAGCGGTCTCCTGGGGATTCCTGGTTCCTGCACGAGGACGCCCTGGCCGTTCGGCGCAGTTCGCGGTACCACCTCGCTTGGAACGCCCGGAGGCGCACCCACTCGTTCCGGCTGTGACGGGCCGCACCCGCCCGGTTCTATTGAGCGCTTCCCTCGCGGGCCTCGCCGTTCTTCCGGAGACTCACCGGTGATGACCGGGTCGATGTCGTTGAGGCACTATCGTAGCGCCTCGGGGCCGCCTGGTCTCGGAGAGAGAAGTGCGGATGATCGGCGCAAGCGGCCGCGGACGCCCGCGAGCCTCGTCCAAAGCGATGCTCGAGGACGCCGCTTTCGACCTGTTCATCGAGCAGAGCTACGCCGGCACGACGATCGAGCAGATCGCACAGCGAGCCGGCGTCTCGCGGAACACCTTCTTCAACTACTTCACGTCGAAGAGCGACGTGTTCTGGGTCTCGCTCGACGAGCGCCTCGAGGCGCTCTCACCCGCGCTCGAGGCAGCCCCGATCGATCAGCCGGTGATGGACGCGCTCTACAACGCGATCCTCGAGGTCGGCGCCGGATTCGGCCCTGCCGCTGTGCCCTGGGCGCTGACCCAGACCGAGCTCGTCGGCAGCGTGCACGAGCTGCAGGCATCCGCTCTGACCAGGCTGACCAGGCAGGCCACCATCATCGAGACCTTCGTGCAGTCGCACAGCGCGCATCCGCTGCCCGCTCTGCTGCCGCGCTCGATCGCCTACGCGGCGATCGGCGCCTCGGTCGCCGCGGTGCAGGCGTGGGCGGCGGCGGGAACGACCCGCGGCGCACTGGTTCCGTACCTCGCGGAAGCCGTGGCCCCGGTGCGCGACGGATTCGCGAGCGCCCTGGGCTGACGCCGCACGGCGCGCCCCGCACAGCGGATACCGCCGCCCGATCCGCTCCGCGCGTCCGATCGCGGTGCGGGCGGGTACCAGCACCAGCGGCAGCACGCGACACGCTCGGCCGCGCCCCGTGCGGGTAGCATGGACGACGGCCCAGGCCACCATCCAGGCACCTCACCACCGACACGGTGCCGCCCATAGAACCGGAGCAGCCATGACACTCGACCGCGTCCCCGCCAAGCCCGCCCTCGAGGGGCTCGAAGGCAAGTGGGGGGTCGTCTGGCAGCAGGACGGCACCTACCGGTTCGACCGCACGGGCATCGAGCGCGACGACGTCTACTCGATCGACACCCCGCCGCCGACCGCCTCCGGCTCGTTGCACATCGGCCACGTGTTCTCGTACACGCACACCGACGTCATCGCACGATTCCAGCGGATGCGGGGCAAGCGCGTCTTCTACCCGATGGGCTGGGACGACAACGGACTCCCGACCGAGCGCCGCGTGCAGAACTACTACGGCGTGCGCTGCGACCCGACGCTCCCCTACGAGGCCGACTTCACGCCGCCGTTCGAGGGCGGCGACAACAAGAGCACGAAGGCCGCCGATCAGAAGCCGATCTCGCGCCGCAATTTCATCGAGCTCTGCGAGCGCCTCACCGTCGAGGACGAGAAGCAGTTCGAGGACGTCTGGCGCACGCTGGGCCTCTCGGTCGACTGGAGCCAGAGCTACCGCACGATCGGCGACGAATCGCAGGCCGCCTCGCAGCGCGCGTTCCTCCGCAACCTCGCTCGCGGCGAGGCCTATCAGGCGCAGGCGCCCACCCTGTGGGACATCACCTTCCGCACCGCGGTTGCGCAGGCCGAGCTGGAAGACAAGGACCAGCCCGGTGCGTACCACCGCATCGGCTTCCATCGTGATGGCGGCGAGGACGTCTTCATCGAGACCACCCGCCCCGAGCTGTTGCCCGCGTGCGTGGCCCTGGTCGCGCATCCGGATGACGAGCGCTACCAGCCGCTGTTCGGCACGACGGTGCGCACCCCGCTCTTCGACGTCGAGGTGCCGGTGCTCGCCCACCACCTCGCCCAGAAGGACAAGGGCTCGGGCATCGCGATGATCTGCACGTTCGGCGACGTGACCGATGTGATCTGGTGGCGCGAGCTCGATCTGCCCAACCGCGCGATCATCGGCTTCGACGGCCGCATCATCTCCGAGGCGCCCGCGGCGATCGCGACGGAGGCCGGCCGCGAGGCGTACGCCGCGCTCGCCGGCAAGACCGTGTTCTCGGCCAAGCAGGCCGTGGTCGCGCTGCTGAAGGAGTCGGGCGAGATGATCGGTGAACCCAAGCCGATCACGCACCCGGTGAAGTTCTTCGAGAAGGGTGACAAGCCGCTCGAAATCGTCTCGACCCGCCAGTGGTACGTCACCAACGGTGCCCGCGACGACGCGCTGAAGGCGCGCCTGCTGGAGATCGGCCGCGACATCCGCTTCGTGCCCGAGTTCATGCGGGTGCGTTACGAGAACTGGGTCGGCGGCCTCTCGGGAGACTGGCTGATCTCGCGCCAGCGCTTCTTCGGCGTGCCGATCCCGGTCTGGTACCCGCTCGACGGCGACGGCAACCCGATCTTCGACCAGCCGATCGTGCCGAGCGAGGCCTCGCTCCCCGTCGACCCGTCGTCGGATGCGGCCCCCGGCTACGACGAGGCGCAGCGCGGTGCACCCGGCGGGTTCCAGGGCGAACTCGATGTGATGGACACCTGGGCCACCTCCTCGCTCACCCCGCAGCTCGCGGGCGGCTGGGAGCGCGACCTCGAGCTGTGGAACCTCGTCGCGCCCTACGATCTGCGCCCGCAGGGCCAGGACATCATTCGCACGTGGCTGTTCTCGACCGTGCTGCGCTCGCAGCTCGAGGACGGTCGTTCGCCGTGGAAGAACGCCACGATCTCGGGCTTCATCGTCGACCCCGATCGCAAGAAGATGTCGAAGTCGAAGGGCAACGTCGTCACTCCCGCCGACATGCTCGTGCAGCACGGATCGGATGCGGTGCGCTACTGGGCCGCCTCCTCCCGACTCGGCACGGATGCGTCGTTCGACCCGCAGAATCCGACGCAGATCAAGATCGGCCGTCGTCTGGCGATCAAGGTGCTCAACGCGGCGAAATTCATCCACGGCTTCGTGGCGAGCGAGGGCGCGGAGGTGACGCATCCGCTCGATCTCTCGATGATGGCCACGCTGCACGCCGTTGTAGCGGACGCGACGAACGCCCTCGAGAACTACGACCACGCGCGCGCCCTCGAGCTGACCGAGGCGTTCTTCTGGACCTTCTGCGACGACTACCTCGAGCTGGTCAAGGAGCGCGCCTACGCCGCCGACGGCCCGGCGTCCGATTCCGCCGCCGCCGCGCTGCACGTCGCGCTCGATGTGCTGCTGCGCCTCTTCGCCCCCTTCATCCCGTTCGCGGCGGAGGAGACCTGGTCGTGGGCGAACGACTCGTCGGTGCACACCCAGCCGTGGCCGGACGCGAGCCGCTCCGACCTCTCCGGCGATCCGTTCGTCCTGGCGGTGACCGGGACCGTGCTCACGGCGGTGCGGCGTGCGAAGACCGATGCGAAGGCCTCGCAGAAGACACCCGTCGCCAGCGCGGAGATCACCGCGCCGGCCGAGCAGCTCGCCGCTCTCGAACTCGCTGCGGGTGACATCGCCGCTGTCGGCAAGATCGCGGCGCTCTCGTTCGTCGAGGGTGACACACTGGCCGTAGCGATCGTTCTCGCGAACGACGACGTTTCCTAGGAGGCACCGATGTCCATCCGGATCCGAAAGCTCGTCGACGGCGACTTCTTCCCCTGGCTGGGGCTCTACGAACAATACGGCCAGCACTACGCAGCAGCGATCGACGACCAGGTCGCCCTGCGGGTGTGGAGCTGGATCACCGATCCGGCCGTGCCCCTCGACGGTCTGATCGCCGTCGACGACGAGCAGCTGGTGGGCTTGGCGCACTACCGCGGCTTCGTGCAGCCGCTCACGGCGAGCCGCGGCGTCTTCGTGGAAGACCTCTTCGTCGTGCCGACCGCTCGCCAGAACGGCCTGGGCACGATCCTCGTCGAGGCGGTGAAGGCGGAGGCGAGCGCGACCGGTGCGAGCATCCTGCGCCTCTCGGCCCGGCCCGACGACGAGATGGCGAACAGCGTTTACGGCGCCCTCGCCACCCGTAGCTCCGGCAACGAGTACGAGGCGGCGATCTGATGCAGCTCGGAACCCGTTGGAGTGTGGGCGCGGAGGCACCCGCCGGCCTTCCCGAGATCGTGGTCACCGCCATCGCCGATGTAGAAGGCGATCTCGCCGAGGGCGATGTGGACGTCACTGCCTGGAAATGGCAGCTCACCTGGCTCGAAGGCAGACCGGTCGTCGAGCTCGACGATGGAACCACCATCACGTACAAACCCGATGAGGACGCCGCGTACATCAGCCAGCCGCAGGGTCGGGTCGAGGACGACGGCGACTGGGGCGAGTAACAGGGCCGGAGCGATCATCGCGGCGCGGAGGCGCCATAGGCTCGGATCGTGACGGAATCCGACAATCCCATCCTCCGGCCCAGTGCTCTTCCGCACGGCCTTCCCGACTACGCGAACATCCGGCCGGAGCACTACGCGCCGGCGTTCGAGATCGCCCTGGCCGAGCACCGCGCCGAGGTGGAGGCGATCGCCTCCTCGACGGAGCCGGCGACGTTCGAGAACACCGTCGTCGCGCTCGAGCGCAGCGGACGGGCTCTCCGCCGTGCGTCAGCCGTCTTCTTCACGGTGACCTCGGCCGACAGCACACCTCTTACCGACACGCTCGAGGCAGAACTCGCGCCAGTGCTCTCGGCCCACGACGATGCGATCACCCTCGATCCGCGGCTGTTCGCCCGCCTCCGTTCCCTGTACGAGCAGCGCGATTCGATCGGGCTCGACCCCGAGTCGAGCTATCTGCTCGAGCGGTACCACTCGCGCTTCGTCCGCTCCGGTGCGCTTCTCGACGCGGACGGCAAGTCGCAGCTGCGCGCATTGAACGAGGCCCTGTCGACCCTCACCACTCGGTTCGAGAAGAACCTTCTGGCCGACACCAACGACCTCGCCGTTCACGTGACGGATGCGGATGAGCTCAAGGGCCTCGACGCCCCGCAGTTGGCTGCTACCCGCGCTGCGGCCGAGGCACGCGGTCTCGACGGCTACCTCGTCACGTTGACGCTGTACAGCGGGCATCCGCTCCTGGCGAGCGTGGCGAAGCGCGCGACGCGCGAGCGGATCATGCGGGCGTCGCTCGCTCGTGGTCGCCGCGGAGGCGACCACGACAACCGGCAGACACTGCTCGAGATCGTTCGCCTCCGGGCCGACCGCGCGGCACTGCTCGGCTACGCCTCGCACGCCGACTACGTCATCTCCGACCAGACCGCCGGATCGCCCGAGAACGTCACGACGCTCCTCGATCGGCTTGCGGCACCGGCAGGCCGCAACCTGGCGCTCGAGCTCGAGCGGATGCAGGCACTCGCGGATTCCCGCCAAGACGCCGCCGGAGAACCGCGCTTCACTCTCGAGAGTTGGGACCGCGCCTTCTACGCGGAGGCCGTCCGCGCGGAATCCTTCGCGGTCGACTCGGCTGCGTTGCGGCCCTATTTCGAGCTGGAGCGGGTGCTGCAGAACGGCGTCTTCGCCGCAGCTGAACGTCTCTACGGCATCGGCTTCGCCGAACGTGCCGATCTGCCCGGTTACAACGACGACGTCCGCGTCTGGGAGGTGCTCGACGTCGATGGAAGCTCCCTCGGCCTCTTCCTCGGCGACTTCTTCACTCGGGACTCCAAGCGCGGTGGCGCGTGGATGAACTCGCTCGTGGCACGCTCCTCGCTGCTGGGCACCTCCGCCGTGGTCACGAACAACCTGAACATCACACGGCCGGAGACCGGAAGCCCTGCCCTACTGACCGTCGACGAGGTCGATACCCTCTTCCACGAGTTCGGCCACGCCCTGCACGGCCTGTTCGCTTCGACAAGTTACCCGCGCTTCGCGGGGACGAGCGTGTTCCGCGATTTCGTCGAGTTCCCGAGCCAGGTCAACGAGATGTGGGCGACCTGGCCCGAGATCCTCTCCGAGTACGCCGTGCACACCGACACGGGTGAGCCGCTCGACCCGGCGGTGATCGAGCGGATGCGGGCTGCGTCGACCTGGGGTGAAGGGTTCGCCACGAGCGAGTACCTCGCCTCCGCCATCCTCGATCTCGCCTGGCACGACCTCTCGGCGCCGGTTCGCGTCGACGACATCGATGCGTTCGAGGAGTCCGTGCTGGCGGCCGCCGGTCTGCACTCGGCTCTGGCTCCCCCGCGTTACGCGAGCAGCTACTTCGCGCACGTGTTCTCGGGCGGATACTCAGCGGGTTACTACTCGTACATCTGGAGCGAGATCCTCGACGCCGACACCGTGGAGTGGTTCATCGAGCACGGTGGCCCGGTCCGCTCGAACGGCGACCGTTTCCGCCGGATCGTGCTGGGCATCGGCGGTTCCGCGAATCCGCTCGAGGCATACCGCGAGTTCCGTGGCCGCGACGCCGATATCGAGCCGCTGCTGCGTCGACGGGGTCTCCAGGCCTGACCGGCGAGGGACCCCGCCTCGGTTCGGCGGACCCCCGTTCGGGGGCGCTCTCGAACCGAGGTGGGGTCTCTCGCGGAGGTCGGTCAGGCCCGAGTCGGACGGAACCAGAGTGCCAGGAGCAGACCGACGACGAGGCCCCAGAAGGCGGAGCCGATGCCGGCCACCGACATTCCGGATGCAGTGACCAGCAGGGTCGCGGCGGCTGGCATCCGCAGGTCCGGACCTTCGACCGCTCCGACAACGGCCGAGACGAACGCACCGAGGAGGGCCAGGCCCGCTACAGCCTCGATCAGCAACGGACTCGCGGCCGACACCAGGGCGGTCGCACCACCGGACAGCACCGCGAGCACGAGGTAGCTGCAGCCGGTCGCAACGGACGCGATCCAGCGCCGATCCCGCGGGCCCGCGCCGGGTCCCGCGGTCAGAGCCGCACTCAGAGCGGCGAGATTGATCGGGATACCGCCGAAGAGGGCGCCGATCCCCGACAACGCTCCGGAGGAGACGATCGACGGGCGCGAGTGCGCGTCGAAACCGAAACTCGACATCACGGCCATGCCGGGGATGTTCTGGCCCGCCATCGTCACGACGTACAGCGGCACACCGATCCCGATCATGACGCCGGGGTCGAAGGCGGGCGCGACGTACGACACCACGGGCAGAAGGTTCGCGCCGACCAGCGCGTCACCGCTCGTGGCCAGGAGTACCGCCACGGCCGCGACGATCGCCACGGGCGTCGCCCACCGCGGCGCCAGCCGCGACAGCAGCACCCAGAGCACGATGATCGGCAACGCCTGCAACGGGATGCCGACAGCGGCCTGCACCGGTGCGAGGACGATGGGGAACAGGATCCCCGCGAGCATCCCGTTCGCCAAAGGACGCGGGATGCGCGCGACGAAACGGCCCAGAGCCGGCCAGAGTCCGGTGAGGACCAAGAGGACCGCGGCCAGGAGGAACGCGCCGACCGCCTCGTCGAACCGCCCGGCTACGGCTCCGGTGGCCACAAGCAGTGCCGCGCCGGGGGTGCTCCACGCGAAGGTGATCGGCACCCGGAAACGCAGAGCCATAACGATGCTCAGAACGCCGAGGAAGACGCAGATCGCGAGCAATCCCGATGCTGCCTGATCGCTGGTGGCGCCGACGGCTTGCAGCCCCGCGAGCACGATGGCGAACGTGCTGGAGAAACCGGTGACGGCGGCGACGATTCCAGCGAGAACGGGTTGCAGCATTCGTTCAGGCTAGGAGATGGAATACGAAAGGCCCGCCGTCTCCGGCGGGCCAATCGGTGGTGAGTGGGTCGCTCAGGCGCTCTTGTCCTGGCGGCGCGGCTTGTGCAACACGATCGTCGGCGCGGCGTTTTCGATGACGGTGCCCTTGGTCACGACGACGCGAGCGACCTCCTCGGAGGACGGAACCTCGAACATGATCGGGCCGAGGACCTCCTCGAGGATCGCGCGCAGCCCGCGGGCTCCCGTCTGCCGCAACACCGCGAGATCGGCGATCGACTCGAGCGCGCCGTGGTCGAACTCCAGCTCGACGCCGTCGAGTTCGAACATCCGCTGGTACTGCTTCACGAGCGCGTTGCGCGGCTCGGTCAGGATCTGCATCAGAGCCACCTGGTCGAGCTGGGTGACGGTGGTGACGACCGGGAGCCGACCGATGAACTCGGGGATCAGTCCGAACTTGTGCAGATCCTCCGGCAGCACCTCGCTGAAGAGGTTGACGTCATCGCCCTTGCTGTGCAGAGGAGCACCGAACCCGATGCCCTTCTTGCCGGCACGCTGCGAGATGATGTCTTCGAGCCCGGCGAAGGCACCGGCCACGATGAACAGCACGTTCGTGGTGTCGATCTGGATGAACTCCTGGTGCGGATGCTTGCGTCCACCCTGCGGCGGTACGGAGGCGACCGTGCCCTCGAGGATCTTCAACAGGGCCTGCTGCACGCCCTCGCCCGACACGTCGCGCGTGATCGACGGGTTCTCGGCCTTGCGGGCGATCTTGTCGACCTCGTCGATGTAGATGATGCCGGTCTCGGCGCGCTTCACGTCGTAGTCGGCCGCCTGGATCAGCTTGAGCAGGATGTTCTCGACGTCTTCGCCGACGTAACCCGCCTCGGTGAGCGCCGTCGCATCCGCAACGGCGAACGGAACGTTGAGCCGCTTCGCCAGCGTCTGAGCCAGATAGGTCTTGCCGCAGCCCGTCGGACCGATCAGCAGGATGTTGCTCTTGGCGATCTCGATCTCATCGTGGATCGCATCGGCCGACGTGATGGTGTGGTGCGAGCGGACGCGCTTGTAGTGGTTGTAGACCGCCACCGCGAGCGCCTTCTTGGCGGCCTCCTGGCCGATCACGTACTCCTCGAGGAAGCCGAAGATCTCTTTAGGCTTCGGCAGATCGAACTCGTGAGTCGTCTCCTCGTTGGCCTCGGAGAGTCGCTCCTCGATGATCTCGTTGCACAGCTCGACGCACTCGTCGCAGATGTACACGCCGGGGCCGGCGATGAGCTGCTGAACCTGCTTCTGACTCTTCCCGCAGAAGGAACACTTCAGAAGATCGGCGCTCTCGCCAATTCGTGCCACGGGGTGCCCCTCTTCCTGCAGACCTTGTGTTTCGGACCACGCCGACACGGAGACCTGCGGTGAAGTCGGCGTCGTCGTCTTTCATCGAGCCTAGCCGTTGCCTCCGACACTCTCGGTCAGCAGCGCCATATTCGGCCTTGTTCGGGCAGGAAGACGGCACGAGGCCGGGCGTTCCGCTGATGCGGATCGTCCGGCCTCGTCGAACCGACTACTTGACCAGAGCGGGGAGGCTCTTGCGGCTGGTGAGCACCTGGTCGATCAGACCGTACTCGAGGGCATCCGCAGACGACAGGATCTTGTCGCGGTCGATGTCCTTCTTGACCTGCGCCACATCGCGGTTGGAGTGCTTCGACAGCGTCTCCTCCAACCACTCGCGCATCCGCATGATCTCGGCGGCCTGGATCTCGATGTCCGAGGCCTGACCGCCGCCCTGGCCGACGGCCGGCTGGTGGATCAGGATACGAGCGTTCGGAAGGGCGAGGCGCTTGCCGGGAGTGCCGGCCGCGGTGAGCACGGCGGCCGCCGACGCGGCCTGACCCAGCACCACCGTCTGGATGTGGGGCCGGATGTACTGCATCGTGTCGTAGATCGCCGTCATGGCTGTGAAGGAGCCACCGGGCGAGTTGATGTACATCACGATGTCGCGGTCAGGGTCCATGCTCTCGAGCACGAGGAGCTGGGCCATGATGTCGTCGGCGGATGCGTCGTCGACCTGCACGCCCAGGAAGATGATGCGGTCCTCGAACAGCTTCGCGTACGGGTCTTGGCGCTTGAAGCCGTACGCCGTGCGCTCCTCGAAGCTGGGCAGGATGTAACGCGACTGCGGCGCGGTGCCCGAGCCGTACGCGGTGCCGCCGAAGGACGGCAGGTGGGACATGTCCATGTCTGTCTCTCTGTCTCTCGAAGTCTCTGTGTTCCGGCCGTCGATCACTCGATGGCTGTTCCGCCACCACCGGTGACGTCACTGGCCGACGAACGGATGTGGTCGACGAAGCCGTATTCGAGGGCCTCCTCGGCGCTGAACCAGCGGTCGCGGTCGCCATCGGCGTTGACCTGCTCGACCGTCTTGCCGGTCTGCGAGGCGGTGATCTCGGCGAGGCGCTTCTTCATGTCGAGGATGAGCTGCGCCTGCGTCTGGATGTCGGAGGCGGTGCCGCCGAATCCGCCGTGCGGCTGGTGCAGCAGGACGCGGGCGTTGGGCGTGATGTACCGCTTGCCCTTCGTGCCCGCGGTCAGCAGCAGCTGCCCCATCGAGGCCGCCATGCCGATTCCGACGGTGACGATGTCGTTCGGGACGAACTGCATCGTGTCGTAGATGGCCATGCCCGCGGTGATGGATCCGCCGGGCGAGTTGATGTAGAGGAAGATGTCGCGCTCGGAGTCCTCAGCCGCCAGCAGCAGGAGCTTCGCGGCGATCTCGTTGGCGTTCTCGTCGCGGACCTCCGAGCCGAGCCAGATGATTCGGTCCTTGAGCAGTCGGTCAAAAACACTGTTCGGCAGTGCCAGGTCGGCCATGTGTCGCTCCGTTTCAGTTGTCGCTTCGGCACCGAATCTATAGGAGCGCGCTTACCCGTTTCGCCGTGTTCGCCCTGGGCAGAGTTATCGCCGCCCTCTCCTGCTCCGACACGGATCGCCCGCACTCGGCTCACTCGGGGATCGCGAAAGAGGGAGCGTGACGTGGCGCTCTCGTAACTCCCTCGAACGCGACTTCCACTCGCGGAGCCGAGGCCCAGCACCGCGCCACGCGGTTCGGAAACGCGACGAGGCCGCCCCGACGGATCGGGACGGCCTCGGAGAGGGTAGCGCTGCCTACTCGGCGGCGGGCTCCTCAGCAGCCTTCTTCTTGGCGGGCGCACGCTTCTTCTTGGGAGCCGGAGCAGCCTCCTCGGCGACGGGCTCCTCCTCGACGACGGCCTCGGCCTCGGCGACGACCTCGGCGGCAGCCTCGGACTCGGCGGCCTCGACCACATCGGTCGCCACGGCCAGCTCTGCAGCCTCGTCCTCGTCCGCAAGGGCGACGAACTCGGAGAGATCGACCTTCGCGCCGTCGGTGTCGACGATCGTCGCCTTGCCCAGGATGACCGCCAGCGCCTTGTTGCGAGCGACCTCGCCCACCATCTGGCCGATCTGGTTGTTCTCGGACAGGATCTTGATGAACTCGTTCGGCTCGAGACCGTACTGACCGGCTCCCTGGATCAGGTACTGGGTCAGTTCGTCCTGGCTGACCTGGATCTTCTCGTTCTCCACTACGGTGTCGAGGAGGATCTGGGTCTTGAAGGTCTTCTCGCTGGCCTCGGTGACCTCGGCGCGGTGCACCTCGTCCTCGAGGCGGCTCTCGCCCTCGAGGTGGCGGTGCACCTCGTCCTCGACGAGCTTGGCCGGCACGGGGACCTCGACGAGTTCGAGCAGCTTCTCGACGAGCTTCTCGCGGGCCTGGCGGCCCTGCTCGAGGGTCTTGCCCGAGGCGGCCTGCTCCTTGAGCGACTCGCGCAGCTCGGCGATGGTGTCGAACTCGCTGGCGATCTGAGCGAAGTCGTCATCGGCGTCGGGGAGCTCGCGCTCCTTGACGGCGGTGAGGTCGACGGCGATCTCCGCCTCCTCGCCTTCGTGCTCGCCACCGAGCAGCGGCGCCTTGAAGGTGGTGCTCTCGCCGGCGGTCAGGGTGTCGAGGGCGTCATCGATGCCCTCGATCAGCTCGCCGGAGCCCAGCTCGTACGAGATCGCGTTCGCGGTGTCGACCTCGACGCCACCGATCGTCGCCACGAGGTCGATCTGCACGAAGTCGCCGGTCTTGGCCGGTCGATCGACGGTGGTCAGCGTGCCGAAACGGCTGCGCAGACGGTCGAGCTCGGCATCGACGTCCTCATCCGACACCGCAGCGGCGTCGACGACGAGCTCGAGTCCGTCGAACGACGGCACATCGAGCTCGGGGCGCACGTCGACCTCGATCGAGAGCAGCAGCTCGCCGGAGAAGTCCTTGTCGGAGGGCCACTCGGTGATGTCCGCCTCGGGGCGACCCAGCGGGCGGATCTCGTTCTCGGCGACGGCCTCGCGGTAGAAACCGTCGAGTCCCTCGTTCACCGCGTGCTCGAGCACGGCGGCCTTGCCGACTCGCTGGTCGACGATCGCCGGCGGGACCTTACCCTTGCGGAAGCCCGGAACATTGATCTGCTCCGCGATGTGTCCGTAGGCGTGCTTGATGCTGGGGCTGAGCTCCTCCGGGGTCACCGAAATGGCGAGCTTGACGCGCGTCGGGCTCAGCTTTTCTACCGTGGTCTTCACGTTAGGGAATCTCCTGTGCTGGTTTCTGTCGTCACGATGAACACTCGTGGTCGGGGCGACAGGATTCGAACCTGCGACCTCCCGCTCCCAAAGCGGGCGCTCTAGCCAAGCTGAGCTACGCCCCGGAATACGCAATCCGTCGATGTGCGCCTTCCGGCTTCGACCGCGGGCGTGCACCCGAGGATCGAGACACGCCGAAATGGCCTTCGCAAGTGTACTCCACCGGCCGCATGCGGCCTCGATCCCATCGCGGACCGCGCGGCGACCGACGGTGGCGCATGGAGGCCGTCAAGCTGTACTACGATGTTCTGGTGCCCGACGGAATCGGGCGTCGGGGATGTAGCTCAATGGTAGAGCCTCAGTCTTCCAAACTGATCACGCGGGTTCGATTCCCGTCATCCCCTCCACCACGAAAGCCCCGTTCATGCGGGGCTTTCGTCGTGAGTCGCGACGAAGTCGGTGATGAGGACGCGGCCGCTCCTCACGGATGATCGGCCCCGCATCGAGGACTTCCCGAGTCGCCTCGCGGCGAGTACGCTCCCCCGCAAGGCGCCTACCCGAGCGACTCGCGGTATCTGGACCGCATCCGACCTAGCGGCTGTCGCGGCGTCGACCGACGGAGCGACGATGCCCGACTCACGATCGCGGTGCGCGCGAGCGTCCACCGCCGGATCACGGCCGAGCGCGCAGCCGGCATTCTCACCCTCGACGTCCGCCGCCTTCTGGATCCGCTACGGACTCGACGTCGGCCGGATGCTGGCGGAGCACGGTGTTCCACCCGAGGCGATGGAGGCGGTAGCGCGAGAGCTCGAGAAGTCGTGGCGCTTCGGCCAGCATCTCGCCGCTCGCGCCCTCCGTCGCGGCTACCGCTCGCGTCTCCTCGAATAGGCCGGCTCCCCCCTCAGGCCGACTCTCCTCAGGTCGACTCCCCTCAGGCGATCTCCGGGCACTGCGCGCGCCGACGGAGCCAGTATTCGTAGCTCGTCGTGCGGTGCCAGCGACGGAAGGCGCGATCCATCGTGCCGGCGCCGGCGAAGCCGGCCGAGCGGGCGATCCTGTCGAGCTGCGGAAGCCCGTCCGTCGCCGCCTCGGCGAGCAATCGCTCGGCTTCGGACAAGCGCACACGCGTGCGCTCCGCGGGGCGGAACAAGGTGATGCTGGTCATGTCGATTCTCCTCGGGCGCCCGATGCGCCCGAAGGGAGAGATGCGAACACGTCGCGATTATGACGCGGAGCGGTGCAGTTCCATCAACTCGCGGTAACTCCGGGCGTTGCGCTCGAGCCCGGAGCGCTCCTGAGCCGTCAATTCTCGACGTACCTTCGCCGGAACACCGGCGACGAGCGATCCGGGAGGCACCTCCATGCCCTCCAGGACGACTGCCCCGGCCGCGACCAGAGAGCCGACACCGATCACGGCTCCGTTGAGAACGGTCGCGTTCATCCCGATGAGCGAGTCGTCACCGATCGAGCAGCCGTGCAGCACAGCATTGTGACCGACGGAGACCCCGGCACCGATCACGGTGCTGAAGCCGGCGTCGACGTGCACAACGACACCGTCTTGCAGGTTGCTGCCCTCGCCGAGCACGATGTCGGCGCTCTCGGCGCGCAGGACCGCTCCGTACCAGACGCTGGCTGCGGCGGCGAGGCGCACTCGACCGATGATGCTCGCCCCGGGAGCGACCCAGGCGCTGTCGTCGACGATCGGCCTGCGGCCCTCGCCGAGGGCGATGATGCGTGCACCGGATGCGATCACTGTTCTTCCTCTCGTCATCCGCGCTCGGCGCGGAGCCAGGTCAATACGGCGAGAACGCGACGATGGTCGCTGCCGGAGTCTTCCAGCCCGAGCTTCTGGAAGATGGCCGTCACATTCTTCTCGACGGCACCGACTCCGATGAAGAGGGCACCGGCGATACCGGCGTTCGTGCGCCCCTCCGCCATCAGCTCGAGCACCTCGCGCTCGCGCGGCGTGAGCGACGCGACCGGATCGCGTCGGCGCTGCAACAACGACGCCACGACCTGCGGGTCGAGCACGGTTCCGCCACCGGCGACGCGCTCGACCGCGTCGCGGAGTTCGTCGATCGAAGCGACGCGGTCCTTCAGCAGGTAGCCCATCCCACCGTCGCCCGAGCTCAGGAGTTCGTGCGCGTAGGTCACTTCGACGTACTGGCTCAGAAGCAGCACCGCCACTCGGGGGAACCGACGGCGGATCTCGATCGCCGCTCGAACTCCTTCATCCCGGAACGTGGGCGGCATTCGAACATCGAGCACCGCGACATCGATGTCGAAGCCATCCGTTTCGAGCGCAGCGATCAGTCCGACCGCGTCGCCGAATGAGCCGACGGTTTCGAAACCGGCATCGTCGAACAGCCGGACCAGACCCTCGCGCAGGAGTACGGAGTCCTCGGCGACGGCGACGCGCACAGCGGATGCAGGGGCCATCGCCTCAGGATAGGCCCGAGGTTCGGGAGTCATCGGGCGCCCGCCGCAGTCACGGCGAACGGCACGTGCACACCCACCACCGACGGCCCCCCGGGCGGGCTGTCGACGACCAAAAGCCCCCGCAGGCCACGCACCCGGCCGTCGAGGCCGTCGATGCCATGGCCTGGAACCGCGGTGATGCCCCCTCGCCCGTCATCGATCACCCAGACGTCGAGCCACGCGAAACCATCGGCTTCCGGTTGTCGGATGCCGAGGTGGATGCGCGCCGATCCGGCCCCGGCGTGCTTGGCGACGTTCGTCAGCAGCTCCGCGACGATGAAATAGGCACTGCGCTCCACCTCGGAGGGCAGCGCCGGCCAGCCGTCGGAGTCAGCCTCGACAGCTACCGGAACCGGGCTGACCGCTGCGAGCGAGTGCACCGCGGCGACGAGTCCTCGGTCCTGCAGGATCGGCGGAGCCACGCCGCGCGACAGCGCCCGCAGTTCGTCGAGCGCGGCGCGCACGTGTTCGCGAGCCTCCGCGAGCATCCGCTTCGCTGCGTCCGGATCGGCGTCGACTCGTCGCTCCGCGGCAGCAAGATCCATCTGCACACGGATCAGCCGCTGCTGAGGCCCGTCGTGGATATCGCGTTCCAGCCGGCGCAGTGCCCTGTCCTCGGCCACGACGGCCGCGCCACGGGACGCGCTGAGATCGGCCACCTCGACCTGCAACCGCTCCGATCGCCACGGACCCAGCAGCCCACGATCGATGAGGGCCGTGACGATCGCCAGGCCGCGGGTGACGAAGGGCAGGGTCGCGATGAACATCACCGTCGCGGTGATCGACGCTGCGACGATGAGCGGCTCGGGGGTGACGCCCGCGCTGACGAGGCCGTACACGGCGTCGACGAACCATTCGGCGGGCGCACGGAGAGTGGAGGCGTCGCCGGTCGCGAGGTCGATCAGACCGGCGAGCAGTGTGCCGAAACCTGCCCAGAACCAGACGGCGACGATCACGAAGCCCCCGACCCCGACGAACGGTCCGACGACGAGCACGTGCAACAGTGCCAGCCAATAGTGCCCGTCGAGGACGGGCGCGTAGAGCACGGCGCCTCCGGACGGCGTCGCCCCGGATCGTCTCGGATTCGGCGCAGCGATGGGCGGCCGACCGCTCAACGCGACACGCTTGCGCTCCAGATCCCCGAGCGCCCGCGCAAGATGGAGCGCGACCGGGATGAGGAGCACTCCGACGAGGACACTGATCAGGCCGACTGCCGCGAGAACGACAACGAGCGTGACGAGGAAACCGCCGACGGACAGCGGGAGTAGTGCGAGCTGGCTCAGCAGTTCGCGAGGAGCCGTGCGCCAGAGCCCGAGGTAGTAGTCCCATGCGCCGCGCGGTCGCCTCGCTTCCGTCGCCATGACACCCTTCTCTCGTCCGAGCCCTCCACGCTACCGCCGGCACGGGAGACGCGCTCGGATCCAGCATCCTGCCGACCGGCCCCGCTGGGTAGCCATCGAGCCCCACCATCACGGTCGGGATAACCCCCCGATCCGCATCAGGACGCGGAACTGAGCGCAGGCTGCGCTTACTGAGCCGAGCCTGCGCTTGCTTGCGGAATACCCCTCGCTGAGTACCGTTGGGGTCAACGTCAGATCCGTGAAAGGAATCATCGTGTCCACCACCTCCGCTACCGCCCAGACCTCCTCCAACCCGGACGTCGCGTCCGGAGTCGCACAGTTCCTCAGCCCCGTCGTCGTCGAGATGACCGCCCTCGCCGTCAACGGCAAGCAGGCGCACTGGCACGTTCGTGGGGCCAACTTCATCGGAGTGCACGAGCTGCTCGACGACGTGGTCGCCCACGCCATCGAATGGGCCGACCTCGCCGCAGAGCGCGTCGTCGCCCTCGGCCTCCCGGTCGACGCCCGTGTGCAGACCGTCGCCGCCCAGACGGGCAGCGCGCCGCTCACCCCCGGCTTCCGCCGCTCCGAGGACTCCATCGCCGAGATCATCGCGCAGATCGACATCGCCCTCAGCGCGGTCAACACCGCGATCACCGAGCTCGCCGAGCTCGACGCGAGCAGCCAGGACGTCGCCATCGAGATCGGTCGCGGTCTCGAGAAGGACCGATGGTTCCTCTTCGCGCACGTATCCGCCTGAAATGATCGGCGCTGACACGTTCGGCGCTGACACGTTCGGCGCTGAGCGGTTCGGCGCTGAGCGGTTCGGCGCTGAGCTGTTCGGCGCTGAGCTGTTCGGCGCTGATCTGTTCGGCGCTGAATTGTTCGGCGCCTGAGCTCCTCGGCGTTACGGGAGAAGGGTCGTCACTTCGTCGGATTCCGACGGGTGCCGACCCTTCTCCTATGCGAGGGCGTCATGGGTGAAACGGCCGGCGAGGAGGGTGGCGGAGACGGGCATCGAGCGCAGGTGTTCCGGGTCCGACGTCATCGGGTCGCGGTCGACCACGACGAGGTCGGCGATCGCGCCGGCGGACGGCCCGGTTCCCGGTCGGACGCTGGCGGCGATGGCCTCGGCGACGGTGATCCTCTGTTCGGGGTGCCACGGTTCATCGACACCTCGCGTGCGACCGACGGCCGCGGCTATCGCGATCCAGGGATCCAGCGGCGAGACAGGGGCGTCCGACCCCAGAACGAGCTGTGCGCCTGCATCGAGGAGGGAACGAAGCGGGAAGGCGCGCCCGGTTCGCCCCGGCCAGTACCGCTCAGCGACATCCCGATCGTCGACGGCGTGCTCCGGCTGCACACTGGCCACGACGCCGAGACCGGCGAACCGGGCGAGATCGGACTCCGCGATGAGCTGGGCGTGCTCGATGCGTCCGCCGCCGATACGACCGAGCGCATCGAGCGCGAGAGTGTTCGCCTCGTCGCCGATGGCGTGCACCGTCGGGCGGATGCCCGCTGCGACCGCGCGGGCCAGCAGCGCGTCGAGGTCGTCGAGGGTGACGGTGAGAAGACCGTGGGACGCCGACCCGACGACACCGTCATACGGTTCGTGGCAGAACGCGGTGCGGGTGTTCAGCGACCCGTCGATCACCACTTTGAGCGGCCCGACCCGGACGAATTCGTTGATCGCATCGCCGCTGCGCAGCCCCGCCTCGATGGCGCGTTGCAGATCCTGCGGGTACACGCCGACGTCGACCCGGAGGCTGTTGGTTCCCGCCGAGACCCGACGAGCCCAGTCGTCGACGTTCCAGCGCATCTCGAGATCGACGATACCGACTACGCCGCGGCGCGCGGCGGCTCGCGCAGCATCGTCCGCCCACTCATCCAGAACGGAGTCGTCGACGGCGCCGAGGCGTCCGACGAGACGGAAGCACTCGTCCTCCAGAACGAGCCCGGCCGTCGGAGTGCAGTCGTACAGTCGCTGCGCGGACGCGTTCGTCCAGGCGCAGTGCAGGTCGCCGCTGACCAGCACAACGGGACGCACAGGCGACACCGCGTCAAGACCGGCGGTCAGCGGAGCATCGGGCCACAAGCCGTCGCGGAAGCCGTAGCCGATCAGGGTGGCTCGCTCCCCCGGTTCGGCGGCCAGGCGCTCCGCCACCATCGCCGCCGCCGCGGCGGCCGAGTCGGCTGCCGACACGTCCAGGCGCCGCGCCGTCATGGCCCATTGGCTGAAGTGAACGTGCTCATCCCACAATCCGGGAAGAAGCCAGCGACCATCGAGATCGCACACCGCCGCGCCCGGTGACGTGCCGATCGTACCGACGGACGCGACGACACCGTCATCGATGAGGACATCGACCGGCTCGGACCGGCCGAGCAGGCGCGCGTTCCGCAGCAGCACATCGCTCACGCCGTCGGCTCCGAGCGTCGCGCGAGCCGCATCTCGCGGGCGAGGCCGGTCGAGGCGTACGGGCCGTCGCCGTCGAGCTCGGCGAGCACCCGATCGACGATCGTCGCCGGCTTGTTCTGGCTCATCTTCCGCTTCGCGACGACGCGGTCGGCGCGCAGCCGGAACCCGACGGTGCCGCTGAGGATGCGTTGTGCGAAAGCTTCGTCGTCGGGCGATCCGGCCATGCGTCGCGGCTCGGGGAGGGCATCCTCGAAGTGGTCGACGAGCGCTCCGAGGCTCCGGTAGTTGTCCTCGGGCGAGAGGATCTCCGGCGTGCCGTACAGATGCGCCGTCACGAAGTTCCAGGTCGGCACGGCCGGATCCGCGTCGTACCAGCCCGGCGAGATGTAGCCGTGCGGGCCCTGCACGATCAGCAGCACCTCGTGCCGCCCGAGCTCGTGCAGCAGGTCGTCGGGGCGACCGACATGACTGAAGACCACGATGTCCTCCGTCGACTCATCGAGCACGATCGGGTAGTGCGACGCGACCGTTTCGCCCGCATCCGTGACACTGATCAGGGTCGCCCACGGATTCTCTCTGATCAGGCGCTTGATCTCGCTCGGATCCGACAGCAGGAAGCTGGGATTCTGACGCATCGGATCTCCTCAGGTCACGCTTGGCAGGACGGGCACCAGTAGAGCTTCCGGCCCGCCATCATCTCGATCAGGATGGCCGTTCCGCACACTCGGCACGGCAGACCCTCTCGCTTGTACACCCAGTGCCGGTCGTCGCGGCTCGACACGGCGCGCGCACGCTCTTCCGGGTCGGTCGTCTCCATGGTCAGCATCAGGCCTGTGCGGATACCGATCTCCAGCAGGTAGGACCAGTCGCCCCACAGGGAGCGGGCGGTCTCGACGGACACCAGCTTCGCCGGAAGATGCGGATTCAGGCGCGCACGGAACAGCATCTCGGCACGATAGACGTTGCCGATACCGCTCACGATCGACTGGTCCATCAATTGCAGACCCACCGGCTTACCCGATTTGCGAAGCCGCTCGACGAAGACGTCGCGCGCGTCGTCACCGGAATCCGTCGCCGGGTCCGGTCCGAGACGGTCGAGCACGACCTGGACCTGCTCCGGGTCGAGCACCTCGCACGCGGTCGGCCCGCGCAGGTCGGCGACGCTCTCCGCCGTGGCGAGTCGCACCCGGACCGCCCCGATGGGAACCGGCGGCCACTCGTCGAGTTCGATGTCTTTCACATGCTCGGTCTCGGCGAGGCGGATCGCCCGCCGGAGACGCGGGGCGCCCATACTGCCGCGCACGTCGCTGTCGGGGGTGATCGGTGAGATCCGGCCGAAGAAGTCCCAGGCGCCGTAGATCCCGAGGTGGATGCGCAACCAGCGTTCTCCGTCGAAGCGCAAGAACATCTGCTTGCCCACGGCGATCGACTCCTGCATCGTGCGCCCGTCGAGCTGAGCCGCACCCGCGGCGAAGCGCCCCTGGGGGCTGGATGCTGCGACCGGGAAGCCCACGAAGTCACGCTCGAACTGCAGCGCGATCCGATGAACGGAATGCCCCTCGGGCACTTAGTGGTCCACCTGCTTGCCCGCGATGGCACCGGAGGCCTCGTACTCGGCCAGCTGGCCGATGCGCCGCACGTGGCGCTCCTCTTCACTGAACGGTTCGGCGATGAACGCGTCGATGAACGCTGTGGCCTCGTCGACGGTGTGCTGACGCGCGCCGATCGAGATCACATTGGCATCGTTGTGCTGGCGTGCGAGCACGGCCGTGGAATGGTTCCAGACCAGAGCGGCACGAACGCCCGTGACCTTGTTCGCGGCGATCTGCTCCCCGTTGCCCGAACCGCCGAACACGATCCCGAGCGCCTGCACGCCCGCCTGGTGGTCGACGACCACGGCGTGGGCCGCATTGATGCAGAAGGACGGGTAGTCGTCGATCGGGTCATAGCTCGTCGGCCCGTGGTCGATGACCTCGTGCCCGGCTGCACCGAGGTGCTCGATCAGGTGCCGGCTGAAGTCGAGACCGGCGTGGTCGGTAGCGATGTGGATGCGCACGTGCTTCAGGTTATCGCCTCCGCGGCAGGCGCCGGGTTACTCGAAGACGGGCTCGCGCGTGCGCGAGCGCTTCAGCTCGAAGAATCCGTCGTAGGACGCCGCAGCGACGACGCCGTCCCACAGCGCGAGCGCCTGCTCGCCCTTCGGGGCCGGCGAGATGACGGGGCCGAAGAACGCCACGTCGCCGATCGCGATCACCGGGGTGCCGACGTCTTGGCCGACGCGTCCGATCCCGTCGAAGTGGGAGGCCCGCATCGGCTCGTCGTACGTATCGGTGTCGGCGAAGGCGAGCAATTCGCTCGGCAGCCCGACCTCGTCCAGCGCCTCCGCCATGACCTCGTCGACGTCCTTGCGCTTGCCGAGGTGGATGCGCGTGCCGAGCGCGTCGTAGAGCGGCTTGATCACGGCGTCGCCGTGACGCTCCTTCGCAGCCGCGACCAGCCGCGTGTAGCGCAGGGCCCTCGGGAAGAACGCCTTGTAGGACTCGGAGACGTCCTTGTCCTCGTTCAGTACGGCGAGGCTCATGATGTGCCACGACACGTCCAACTCGCGTGCCGGGGTCACCTCGTCCACCCATCGAGAGGTCATCCAGGCCCACGGGCAGGAGGGGTCGAACCAGAAGTCAACGGAAGTCATACCAGAACGCTACGCCCTCCTCGCCGCGAGCGGAACGACGGGTCGATCCGACGGTTCGTGAGTGGGCTCCATGTTCCCTGACAACGTCGGTGGTCGGTCGTAGGGTTGTTCTCGGTGGTCGAGACCTACGAGGTCGCCCGCCGACAGCCACGAGATGAACGGATGGAACCACGTGCCCGGAGACAACCTCACCCGAGTCGAAGCCCAGGAGCGTGCCGCGGTCGTCGCGGTCGATTCCTATGAGATCGACCTCGACCTGACGCAGGGTGCCGAGACCTTCCGCAGCGTCACGACGGTGCGATTCACGGCGACCGCCGGCTCCTCGACCTTCATCGACGCCATCACGAAGACCGTGCACTCGGTCACCCTCAACGACGTCGCACTCGACCCCGCCGCCGTCAGCGACGGCGTGCGCATCCAGCTCGACGGGCTCGCGGCGACGAACGTCCTCGTCGTCGAGTCGGATGCGCTCTACACCAACACCGGCGAGGGTCTGCACCGTTTCGTCGACCCGGTCGACGGCGAGGTCTACGTGTACACCCAGTTCGAGGTGCCTGATTCCCGCCGCGTCTTCGCGGTGTTCGAGCAGCCCGACCTCAAGGCGACGTTCCGGTTCACGGTCACCGCGCCCGATCACTGGGCCGTCGTCTCGAACCAGAAGACGCCGGAACCGGTCGCCGCCGCCGGTTCGAAGGCGACCTGGAGTTTCGAACCCACCCCCCGGATCTCGTCGTACATCACGGCGCTGATCGCCGGCCCCTACCTGAGTGAGACGGATTCGCTCGTCTCCAGCGACGGCCGAACGATCGAGCTCGGGGTCTTCGCCCGCGCGTCCCTGGCACAGTTCCTCGACGCCGACTACGTGTTCGAGAAGACCAAGCAGGGCTTCGCCTTCTACGAGGAGAAGTTCGGCGTCGCCTACCCGTTCGAGAAGTACGACCAGCTCTTCGTGCCAGAGTTCAACGCGGGCGCGATGGAGAACGCCGGCGCAGTCACCTTCACCGAAACGTACGTCTTCCGCTCGAAGGTGACGGATGCGATCAAGGAGCGCCGCGTCGTCACGATCCTGCACGAACTCGCCCACATGTGGTTCGGCGATCTCGTCACCATGAAGTGGTGGAACGACCTCTGGCTCAACGAGTCGTTCGCGGAGTACGCCTCCACGCTGGCCACCGCGGAGGCGACCGAGTGGACCGAGGCGTGGACCACGTTCGCGGCGATGGAGAAGAGCTGGGCCTACCGTCAGGACCAACTGCCCTCGACGCATCCGATCGTCGCGACCATCAACGACCTGGAGGACGTGCAGGTCAACTTCGACGGGATCACCTATGCAAAGGGTGCGTCCGTTCTGAAGCAACTCGTCGCGTGGGTCGGCGAGAAGGAGTTCCTGGCGGGTGTGCACGAATACTTCGTGAAGAACGCGTACGGCAACACCGAGCTGCGCGACCTGCTCGTCGAGCTGGAGGCCACCAGCGGCCGCGACCTCACCGAGTGGTCCGCGCTCTGGCTCGAGACGGCCGGGGTGAACACGCTGCGTCCCGAGATCACGGTCGACGAGTCCGGGGTCATCTCGTCGTTCGCCGTGCTGCAGAGTGCCGCGGCAGACTTCCCGACCATCCGCCCGCACCGCCTCGCGATCGGCTTCTACGACGTGGTCGACGGTCGCCTCGTGCGAGTCAAGCGACTCGAGCTCGACGTCAGCGGTGAGCGCACCGAGGTCGGCGAACTGATCGGTGAAGCCCGGCCCGCACTCGTGCTGCTCAACGACGACGACCTCGCCTACGCGAAGGTCCGCCTCGACGACGCGTCGCTCTCGGTCGCGATCGAGAGTCTCGCGAGCATCGAGAGCCCGCTCGCGCGTTCGATCGTGTGGGGTTCGGTGTGGGATGCGACCCGCGACGCCGAGTCGAGGCCGCGCGACTTCGTCCGACTCGTCTTGGGCAACATCGCGACGGAGACCGAATCGACCACATTGCGCACGGTGCTGAACCAACTCGTGCTCACCGCCTCGCAGTACGTCGCACCGGAGGCACGCGCGGAGGTCGTCGAGGAGGTCGGCGACCAGCTGTGGACGCTCGCGCAGCAGGCCGCCGCCGGAAGCGACGCACAGTTCCAGTTCGTGAAGTTCTTCGCCAGCATCGCCTCGACCGACACGCACCTCGACGCGATCCAGGCACTCCTCGACGGCGATGCGAGCCTGGAGGGGCTCGACATCGACACCGACCTCGGCTGGGAATTGCTCATCGCACTCGTCGCCGGCGGCCGGGTCGGTGCCGACGCGATCGATACGGCACTCGCATCCGACAACACCGCGACGGGCCAGCAGTCGGCGGCGCACGCTCGCGCCGCGATCCCGACGGCGGAGGCCAAGCGAGCCGCGTGGGACTCGGTCACTCTGGACGACTCCGCGCCGAACACGGTCGTCCGAGCGACGGGAATCGGGTTCCAACGCGCGGCGGACCCGCGCATCCTGGACGCGATGATCCCGGTGTACTTCGACGCACTGCGCACGCTGTGGGACACCAAGAGCTACAAGATCGCCGAGTATCTCGTCGTCGGCTTCTACCCCGCACCCTTCGCGGATCGGGCGATCGTCGACGCGACGCAGCAGTGGCTCAATGCGAACCCCGAGATCCCCGCCCTGCGCCGCCTCGTGATCGAGAACCTGGCCGGAGTGGAACGCGCACTGGCCGCACAGGCGAGGGACGCCTCCTAAGCACGATCGGACCCGGCGCCCCGCACTCCACCCGGAGTCGGCGCTCCGGGTCCTCCAATGTCGGGTATCTACCCTGGAGCCGCTATGACGTTGATCTCCCTGCTCGCCGCCACCACCGAACCCACTGCCGACCCCGTCGCCTCGACGATCGGTTTCTTCAAGTCCGAGGCTTTCTGGACGATCGTCCGAGTGCTCGCCTACATCCTGGGCGCGACCATCGTGCGTGTCATCGCTCACTTCGCCGTCCTGCGGGTCGTGGATCAGATCGTCACCGGCGTCAAGAAACGTCAGAACGTCGATGACACGCAGTCGCTGCCGGCCTCTCCCGTCGCCGCCGTTCGGGTGGTACAGCGCACCCGCACCCTCGGCTCGATCCTGAACAACATCATCTCGATCTTCCTCGTGATCGTCACGATCGTGCTCGTGGTCAACGAGATCGATCCGACGCTGATCGGATCCTTCGCCCTGCTCACCGCCGCACTCGGCGCCGGCCTCGGGTTCGGCGCACAGAACATCGTGAAGGACGTGCTGAACGGCCTCTTCATGGTGATGGAGGATCAGCTCGGCGTCGGCGACGTGGTCGACACCGGCCAGGCGACCGGAGTGGTCGAGGCCGTCGGCGTCCGTATCACCCAGATCCGCGATGTCAACGGCACGCTCTGGTTCGTGCGCAACGGTGAGATCATCCGCGTGGGCAACATGTCGCAGGGGTGGTCGCGCGTCATCATCGACCTCGCTGTGCCGTACGAGACCGATCTCGAGCAGGTGCAGTCGACGATGCTCGAGACGGCCAACACTCTGGCGACCAGCGGACGCTGGCGCTCACGGATCCTCGAGAAGCCGGAGATCTGGGGCCTCGAGTCGATCTCGGCCGAGGCTCTCGTCGTCCGCTTGGTGATCAAGACGCGCACCACGGCGAAGGACGACGTCGCCCGCGAACTCCGTCTTCGGCTCAAGCGCGCCCTCGACGAGCAGGGCGTCAAGCTTCCGGCCCTCAACTCGATCGTGCTGAGCGGATTCGAGGGGGCCGCGAGCGTCACCGGAGCCAAGCCGCCGCGGACGAAGCCGGCGCCGATCGTGACGACCGAAGCCGGAAAGCCGGTCAAAGCGCCGCGTGCGCCGCGCAAGCGCACGCCGCCGGCCACCCCGCAGATCACTGAAGTGAAGCCCACCATCGAACGGCCCACGGATGCGAGCGATTCATGAGCGGGCTGCAGATCGGCGGCACGCCGCCGATGCACTCCTTCTGGGAGCACATCGGCGGTCGGCCCACCTTCGAGAGGCTGGTGCGCCGCTTCTACGCCGGGGTGCGTGAGGACGAACTGCTCTGGCCGATGTATCCGGCGGATGATCTTGAGGGTGCCATCCAACGACTCACCGGTTTCCTGGAGCAGTACTGGGGCGGACCGACTACCTACAGCCAGGAACGCGGGCACCCGCGACTGCGGATGCGGCATCAGCCGTTCCATGTGGACCCCGCCGCGCGCGATGCCTGGCTGCGGCATATGCGCGACGCAGTCGACGATCTCGGGCTCTCGCCCGCCGACGACGCTCTACTGTGGGATTACCTCGAACGTGCGGCTCACGCGATGGTGAACACGCACTGACCACCGCGTAGGCTCGCCGTATCGAGTCGAGGGAGACCAGGTGGACACGGATGTCATCGTCATCGGCGCCGGTCTGGCCGGGCTCGTCGCAGCCACGGAACTCGTCGCGCGGGGAAAGACCGTCACGATCCTCGAGCAGGAGCCGGAGTCGAGCCTCGGCGGCCAGGCGTGGTGGTCGTTCGGCGGCCTCTTCCTCATCGACAGTCCTGAACAACGCCGACTCGGCGTCAAGGAC
The DNA here is from genome assembly GCA_013204985.1 of Microbacteriaceae bacterium VKM Ac-2855. Lineage (GTDB taxonomy): Bacteria > Actinomycetota > Actinomycetes > Actinomycetales > Microbacteriaceae > Rathayibacter. Next base: position 83,919 of record JABMLG010000001.1, on the reverse strand, counting down.
TCGTTGGCACTCGCGCAGCAGGACTGGTTCGGTAGTGCCGGGTTCGATCGGCCGGAAGACTACTGGCCGAAGCGCTGGGCCGAGGCCTATCTCCGTTTCGCGGCCGGCGAGAAGCGGGAGTGGCTTCACTCGCTCGGTGTGCGGTTCTTCCCGGTCGTGGGATGGGCGGAGCGCGGTGGCTCACTGGCCGACGGCCACGGCAACTCGGTGCCTCGGTTCCATGTCACCTGGGGAACCGGACCCGGCGTTCTCGAGCCGTTCGTCCGGCGCCTTCGCGCGGCCGTGGAGGCAGGATCGGCACGCATCCTGTTCCGCCATCGGGTCGACGCTCTGGTCGTCGAGGACGGACACGTCGTCGGTGTGAACGGCATCCGCCTGCGGCCGACCAGTAGTCCCCGCGGTGTCGCGAGCTCACGCGAATCCGTCGGGGACTTCTCGTTGCGGGCGTCGAACATCGTTGTAGCCTCCGGCGGCATCGGCGGCGACATCGAACTCGTACGTCGCTCCTGGCCGGAGCGGCTCGGCCCAGCGCCGACCACCATGCTCGCCGGAGTGCCGGCCCACGTCGACGGACGGATGCTGGGTATCAGCGTCGCCGCGGGCGCGCGCGTCATCAACGCGGACCGGATGTGGCACTACACCGAAGGAATCGAGAACTGGGCGCCCGTGTGGTCGCGTCACGGCATCCGCATCCTGCCCGGACCGTCGTCCCTGTGGCTGGACGCGACCGGCCGACGCCTGCCGTCACCGTTGTACCCGGGCTTCGACACTCTCGCCACGTTGGAGCACATCGCGCGCTCGGGGCATGACCACACCTGGTTCGTGCTCACCCAGCGGATCATCGAGAAGGAGTTCGCGCTCTCGGGAAGCGAGCAGAACCCGGATCTCACGGGAAAAGACATCAAGCTCTTGCTGCAACGACTGCGCGCCGGGGCGCCCGGACCTGTCGAGGCGTTCAAGGACAAGGGCGCGGACTTCATCGTCGCCGACGATCTCGACGAGCTGATCGCAGGGATGCAGGCGCTCGAACCCGAGGCGGAACTGGACGGAGCGCTGGTTCGCGAACACGTCGAATCTCGCGACCGCCAACTCGCGAACCGCACATCGAAAGACGGACAGATCACCGCGCTCCGCGCCGCCCGGCAGTACCTGGGAGACCGATTGATCCGGGTCGCCGCATCGCACCGTCTCCTCGATCCGAAGGCGGCTCCGCTGATCGCGGTGCGGTTGCACCTTCTCACCCGCAAGACCCTCGGCGGCATCGAGACCGACCTCGACGCTCGGGCTCTGGGCGTCGACGGCGCCCCGGTGCCCGGCTTGTATGCCGTCGGCGAGGCGTCGGGCTTCGGCGGCGGCGGTATGCACGGATACCGCGCCCTCGAGGGCACCTTCCTCGGCGGGTGCCTCTTCACCGGGCTGCGCGCAGCGCGAGCGATCGCCGGTCGCTGACTCGATCGGCGGCGGACTCAGGCCCGGCGCACCAACACGTGACCTCGACGCGACGTCAGCCGGTGCCAGGCGCCGCTCTGGAACACTGCGACGGGATCCGCCGCGTCGAGGAATCCCAGCGCGAAAGCCGCGAAGGCCGCACCGGCCGGGAGTTCCGCGAACTCGTCGATCGGTCGACCCCATACCGTCGAGCGCACGCGCGTTACGATCTGCTCCCCCACGCCGGTGGGCACAGCCGCGGCGATCTCGTCGATCCCCGCGCGAGCGACGCGCTCGAGAACAGCGGCATCCGCCGTCGCGCTCCGCTGCCATCCGCCCCGGGGCGGCGAGATGCCGGCCCACACGCCCGCCGTCGCATCCTCACCCTCGGGTAAGAGGACCGGCTTGCCGTCGGCGCCGCCCGGCTCCCACTGCAACCGTGCGAGACGGTCGGACAAAGCCCGGATCGGGACGACGCGGTCGAAACCCGTCGTCTCCGTCAGCGCGAATACACGCAGCCCGAGTACCGTAGCGCTCCGATCGAGGATGCCGCGCGGGTACAGCACAGGGGTGTAGACGGCCAGAACGTTCGCGTCGGCGATCATGCGCACCGCACCGTCCTCGACGCGAGCCGAGCGCCCGAGGAACACGCGGAGATCGGACAGGCTCAGCGGATCGGCGAGCGAAAAGGACGGACTCATCTCGCTCCTAAACTACTGGAGGGCCTCGGCCCGTTCGACCGACACACCCGGAGGAACCGTGACCGATCCGCTCACGTCGATGCTCGCGGCGCTCGACCTCACCGACACCGGCGCACGCACGAACGAAGACATCTTCACGGGGCCGTCGCAATGGATGCCTCAGGGACGCGTCTTCGGCGGCCAGGTACTCGCGCAATCCCTGGTCGCTGCCATCCGGACCGTTGACGCCGATCGCATCGTGCACTCGATGCACGGCTACTTCCTCCGCCCGGGCGATGTGGCGCTGCCGATCACGTTCTCGGTGGATCGCATCCACGACGGCCGGTCCTTCTCGACGCGCCGGACGCAGGCGTACCAGTCAGGAGTGCCGATCCTCTCGATGATCGCCTCCTTCCAGACGGAGGATGAGGGCCTGGAGCACCAGATCGACATGCCGACCGATCTTCCCGAGCCGGAGTCGCTACCGAGCATCGCGGAACTGCTCGCCGGATTCGATCATCCGATCGGCCGGTTCTGGGCGACGCAACGCCCCTTCGACGTCCGCCACGTCACGACGCCGATCTATCTCCGCGTCGACGGGGCACGCGTCGCGCATCAGGCGGTGTGGATGCGTGCGATGGGAGTGCTCCCGGATGACCTGAACCTGCATCGAGCGGCACTCGCCTACGCGAGCGACTACACGATCCTCGAACCCATCATGCGTCGGCACGGAGTCGCCTGGGCGAACCCGGGTCTCAAGGCGGCGAGCCTGGACCACGCGATGTGGTGGCACCGTTCGGGCCGCGTCGATGACTGGTTGCTCTACGTGCAGGAGTCGCCGAGTGCGACCGGCGGTCGCGGACTCACACTCGGACGCATCTACGACCGAAGCGGTCGACTGCTCGCGAGCGTCGCCCAGGAGGGCATGGTGCGCGTGCCCGGCCCCGTCGGTTGATCCATCGTCCGCCGGGGCCGAACACGCTCAGCCACGCTTGGTGAAGGCCACCGGCTCGTCGATGTAGGGCTGCCAGACCTCTCGGAGCTCGTCGCTGATGCGCTGAGGTCTCCCCGTCGCCGCGGTGACCATAACGAGCGTGGTCGCCGCCTTCGTGTAGAGCAGCCGAGGTTCGACGCCGATCGGCGAGTACAACTCGTAGCAGATCTCGAGGCTCGCGCCCCCGATCCGCCCGATCCACATCTCGATGTCGATCGGAGCGCGCATGTACGGGATCGGCTTGAGATACTCGATCTCTTGGCGAGCGATCAGGCTGATCGTCTCGGCGCCCGGCCGCGCGTCGAGGACTGCCGTCGCCATCCCGCTCCCGGAGCCTGAATCGGGCCGCCAGAACGCTTGGATCCGAGCCTCCTCGAGGAGGCGGAGCATCTCGGCGTTGTTGACGTGCGCATAAGCGTCGAAGTCCGACCAGCGCAGCGGGATGGCGACGTGCAGCCGCATCGTCTAGTCCCGCGTCAGCTTGCGGTAGGCGGAGCGGTGCGGCTTGGCGGCGTCGGGGCCGAGACGCTCGACCTTGTTCTCCTCGTACGCCTGGAAGTTGCCCTCGTACCAGTACCAGTTGGCCGGATCGTCTTCGGTGCCCTCGTACGCGAGGATGTGGGTCGCGATCCGGTCGAGGAACCACCGGTCGTGAGTGATGACCACGGCGCAGCCGGGGAACTCGAGCAGAGCGTTCTCGAGGCTGCCGAGGGTCTCGACATCGAGGTCGTTGGTGGGCTCATCGAGCAGCAGCAGATTGCCGCCCTGCTTGAGCGTCAACGCGAGGTTCAGGCGGTTGCGCTCGCCACCGGAGAGCACCCCGGCCTTCTTCTGCTGGTCGGGGCCCTTGAAGCCGAACTGCGACACGTAGGCCCGCGACGGGATCTCGGTCTTGCCCACGACGATGTAGTCCTGGCCGTCTGAGACGACCTCCCAGAGGTTCTTGTTCGGGTCGATGCCGCCGCGGCTCTGATCGACGTACGAGATGTCGACGGTGTTACCGACCTTGAGGTCTCCGGAATCCAACGGCTCGAGGCCAACGATGGTCTTGAACAGCGTGGTCTTGCCGACACCGTTCGGGCCGATGACGCCGACGATGCCGTTGCGCGGCAGAGTGAAGCTGAGGTCGTCGATGAGCACCCGCTCACCGAAGGCCTTGTGCAGCTTCGTCGCGTCGATCACCTGGGAGCCCAGACGAGGTCCGACGGGGATCGTGATCTCCTCGAAGTCCAGCTTGCGCGTGCGCTCGGCTTCGGACGCCATCTCCTCGTAGCGGGCGAGACGTGCCTTGGACTTCGCCTGACGACCCTTCGCGTTGCTGCGGACCCAGTCCAGCTCGTCCGAGAGGCGCTTGGCGAGCTTCGCGTCCTTCTTGCCCTGAACGGCGAGGCGCTCGCGCTTCTTCTCGAGATAGGTCGAGTAATTGCCCTCGTACGGGTACAGGTGCCCGCGGTCCACCTCGGCGATCCACTCGGCCACGTGGTCGAGGAAGTACCGGTCGTGGGTGACAGCGAGGACGGCGCCGGGGTACTTGGCGAGATGCTGCTCCAGCCAGAGGACGCTCTCGGCGTCGAGGTGGTTGGTGGGCTCGTCGAGCAGCAGCAGGTCGGGCTTCTGCAGGAGCAGCTTGCACAGAGCGACGCGGCGCTTCTCACCACCGGAGAGGTTGGCGATCGCGGCGTCGGACGGCGGGCAGCGCAGCGCATCCATCGCCTGCTCGAGCTGCGAGTCGAGATCCCACGCATCCGCGGCATCGATCGCCTCTTGCAGCACTCCCATCTCGGCCAGCAGCGCATCGAAGTCGGCGTCGGGCTCGGCCATCGCGAGCGAGATCTCGTTGAAGCGATCGACCTGCGCCTTGATCTCGCCGACGCCCTCCTGGACGTTCTCGAGGACGGTCTTGGACTCGTCGAGCTCGGGCTCCTGCATCAGGATGCCGACCGAGTAGCCGGGGCTGAGCTTCGCCTCGCCGTTGCTGGGCGTGTCGAGCCCGGCCATGATCTTCAGGATCGTGGATTTTCCGGCACCGTTCGGACCGACGACGCCGATCTTCGCGCCGGGAAGGAATGCCATGGTGACGTCGTCCAGGATCAGCTTGTCGCCGACCGCCTTCCGGGCGCGCACCATCGAGTAAATGTATTCGGCCATGAGTCCAATTCTATCGAGGGGCGCGTGGCCCGGTGGCGGTGCGGGCGGAAGCCGCTACCAGTCGATGGCGACCGTCTGACCGACGAGGCACGCTCCCGTGGCGATCGGCTTCGCGATGATGCTGTGATACCCGCCGCTCTTCGGCCCGTACTGGCCGATCAGACAGTCCTGGCCTATCGTCACGGAGAACTGGACCGAGTCGGCGGCGAGGCCGATGGAGGTCGCGTCCGCCGTCACTTCCATCGCGGACTTGTCGAAGCCCGCGCCGGAGAGCGCGTCGATGAACGAGCGTCCGTTCGCGTCGGCCGACCCCGCGATGACCGCGGCGTTGGTGGCGTCGAAGAAAGCCTTGTTCTGCTCGGCGGAGCCGCCCGGCACGAGCACGGGGTCGGGCGTCGGCGTGGGAGTCGCGACGCTCTGCGTCGCGCTCGGAGCGACACTGCCATCGGTCGGGCCCGGTGCGCTCGGGGTGCACCCCGCCATCGATGCCGCCAGCACGACGAGGGCGGCGAGGTGCAGCCCCGTGCGGGTCGTTCGCCGGCGGGCGGATGCGGTCATGATCGCGAATGCGGACACGGTCGTGCGGCTTCCTCTCGACGGCACCCCTCGCCGGAACGACGGATGCGTCAGAACGGGGTCTCGACAGAGTTTAGCGACGCATTCGCCGCCGAAACTGCCGGTTCGAGCCCGGGAGCGTTCCACGACTGCTCCCCTGCCGGGCCCTGGGCGGACCACACCTCCGCACTCTCGGAATCGGGGCGCTGAGCGGGTTCGGGTGAACGCCCGGCGCGCTTGTGGAACTGCGAGGTGCCGAACGCGAGATCGTGCCCCACCGCTTCGGCGGTGACGACGACATCGGTACCGGTCCGTTCGCCCGAGGTCCAGCTGCGAACACTGAGCCTTCCCGAAACGATGACCCTTTCACCGCGACGCAGCGACGTGAGCGCGTTCTCGCCGAGCTCGCGGAACACCGAGACGGAGTACCAGTTGGTCGAGCCCTCGACCCATTTCTCCGTCGATCGGTCGAAGCGGCGCTGGGACGACGCCAAGCGGAACGATACGAGCGCACCGCCCGCGGTATCGATCCGCTTGGGGTCGGTACCGATCACTCCGACGATGGTCACGGAATCCGTCATGTCTCTCTCCTTCTGTTTCGCTCCGTCGGACGGCGGAGTCGCTAGCGATGCCCGATCGCGGTCGGGGGCTTCCCGCGATCGGACACCGTTCCGACAGTCTGCGCAGCCGCCGGCCGCGTATCGACGCGGGAAGGCGGCGAAAAGCGAACATCGCGCGGTGATCGTCGTTGTGGAGGAGACGACGAAGGCCGCTCGGAGCGATCCGAGCGGCCTTCGTCGATCGCACGGTGTCAGGCGGCCCTGATGTAGGACGAGTAGGACTTCCGGATCTTGTTCACCTTCGGCAGCGCCACGGCGAGGCAGTAACCCTGCCCGGGGTTCTTCGCGAAGAAGTCCTGGTGGTAGTCCTCCGCAGGGAAGTACTCGCCGAGGGGTGAGATCTCGGTGACGAGTGAGCCATCCCACCACTCGGCGGCACGATCGCGGGCCGCCTCGAACAGCGCCTTCTGCGCGTCGTCGGTGTAATACATGGCTGAGCGGTACTGGGTGCCGACGTCGTTGCCCTGTCGGTTCAACTGCCGCGGATCGTGCAGCGTGAAGAAGACGTCGAGAATGACCGAGTCCGGCACGATCTCGGGGTCGAAAGTGACGGCGACAGCCTCGGCGTGGCCGGTTCGGCCCGTGCAGACCTCCTCGTAGCTGGGTTCGGTCGTCGAACCACCCGTGTATCCAGAGACCACGTCGGTGACGCCGTCGAGCACGCGGTACACGGCGTCGAGACACCAGAAGCACCCGCCGGCAAGAACGAATGTGTGCATCGTGAAGAACTCACTTCCTTATCGCGATCGGCGGACGCGGGGCGCCGTGCCCACCAGTGGATCCAACATCGTCGGCAGCACTGTCATTCCGCGCGAAGGCCGACCGCAGTCGATGTCGGTGGTCGGACGTACCGTACGAGAACACCGCGGGCCGGCGGGTGAAAGACGAGCAGACCATCCGAGGAGGAACCATGAATCGATCGAGCATTCACAACACGCGCACCGCCCCCACGCTCACCAGCGTGAACCCTCGACTCTGGCGGGTCAGCGCACCCACCGGTGCAGTCCTCGGCCACATCGAGCGGACGGAGCAGGCCGGCACCGAACGCTTCGCCGCACGTCGGCTCCGAGCCGGGATGCCCAGCGGACAGAGCCTGGGCGAATTCTGGAGCGTCGACGACGCGGTCGAGTGCTTCCGCGTGGCGTGATCCGCCCTCCTGCGGCGCGGCATCCGCGGTCGGAGGTCAGGCCTGGTTAGGTTCAGCACATGCAATGGTGGAACGAATTCGTGACGTGGCTCCAGACGATCGATGGACACCGCTCGGTGTTCCTCGCCGCTGTCGTACTCGTGGCCGTGGTGGTCGGTGTCGTGATCTCGGGTCTGATCACGAGCGGGGCGATTCGTCGCCTTCTCGCGACACAGCAACGCGAGTTGAAGAACAACGTGATCGCGACGCTCGTCGATGCTGCCGCCGAAGCGTCAGCCTGGGAGAGCCTCCCGCCCGCTGTGCGGGTGCAGAGCGACCGGGCCTCGGCGCAGGCCGAGACACTGTTGCGACTGCTGCCGATCAAGGGTGCCGGCGTCGCGGCGAATTGGGCGGCGCACGAGTTGGAGGCCCTCAAGCGCGGATCGTCCGAGGCGAAGGACGCCACGACCGTCGCCGTCTTCCGCGAGCGACTGATCGAGTGGCGCAACAAACCGGGCAAGGCGCGCAAGAAGTTCGTGGCCGACCTGGAGCGTTGGAGCTACCTCGACACCGCTGCACCGCAGGTGGATCCGCGCAGAGCGGCCCCCGCGGCCGTCGCATCCGAGGCGCCGCGCGAGGTCGAGCCCGTCGTCGTCGCACCGACCGGCTTCGAGAAGCCGGTTGCCGATACAGCGAAGGATTCCGGTTCCGTAAACTCGCCGGCCGCCATCGAGCCTGACACGAGCGAGTCGGCCACGACCGAGCCCACGGCGGTCGGTTCCACCGCGGACGAGTCGAAGGCGACCATCTCGAGATCCCCCGAGACGACGGCCGTTCCCACGATCGCTCTGGAGACTCCGCACGGCAAGCCGTCGACCGACGAGACCGAGCGACTGCTCGCCGACATCGACGCCCTCGAGGTGCGCAGCAACCCCAGACCGGTGGAGGAGTTCAGTCCCGTCGCCGCTGTGATCCGATCGACCGAGACTCCGCGAAGCGGGAACTCCGGGTCGGAGCCGCAGGGCACGCTCTGACATCAGGTCATCGCAAGACGAAGGCCCCGATCATCGATCGGGGCCTTCGTCGTTTCCGGGGATTCGAACCTCGGGTCACACGTGTGCGTCGCGTTCGTGGGCGACCCGGCCGATGACAACTGCCACCGGTACCGCGACGATCGTCCACGCAACCACGACGCCTCCGATGATTGCGAGTTCCAGCATGGTCCACCTCCAAATGTTTACGTCCTTGTAACATGCGGGCAGCAATACCTTACGCGAAAACCTCTAGACCTCCGTGCCGAATCGCCCAGGTAAGCGGGGGTTGTGGAAATCAGGGCGATGAATTAACTCGTCCGAGCTCGTGCAACGTTGTTGGATGGGGTCGGAGATCCCGATGACGTCACGTGCCGACGTGCGCGGATTCGTGGCACTCGCAGTACTCGGCGTCTCCGAAGCCGTAGTCGGAGATTTCGAACATGCACGTCGTCGTGCCATCGAACGTCTCGCCGACTTCGGCGTGGCCGCACGACATGCACGTCTCGTCGGGGGTGATGGCGGGAGTGCGCTCGGCGACCTCGGCGGCGCGGCTGAGAAACATAACCGGAGCCTAATCCGGATGAGAATGCGCGACCACCGCTGGTGGTGTTCGGTGAAGACCACCTACGATCCGCACGTCGACACGATCGTGACGGGTGCCGGGGAGACTCTCTCCCGCCCGCACGCGGATGCAGATCTCGTGAGGGTTCTCAGCCCCTGAGGTGCCCCCGGCAGGAATCGAACCTGCGACCAAAGGATTAGAAGGCCTCTGCTCTATCCGCTGAGCTACGGGGGCCCAGGGCGACGACCAGCCTATCGCAGCCGGTCGCGGCCGGATCTCAGCCCGCTCCGACGAGCGCGACGATAGCGACGACGAGCGATACTGCGGCGAGCACGAGCGAGATGCCGATCAGCACGGTATGGACTCGGAGGAACGTCGTTGCTCGCCCGGAGTCGTCCCGCGCGCGGGGGTCCTTCCGGATTCGACGTAGGAACGGCGGCCAGACGATGGCGTTCCAGACGGCGTTGGCGATGAGCAGGGAGCAGACGGCGATGAACATCCCTTCCAGTTTAGTTCTGCGACACCGGTAGAACGGCCGCTGTCGGTGCCCGCGGATAGACTGCGGCACATGAGTAGCGCACCTGATCGCCTTGTCTGGATCGACTGCGAGATGACCGGGCTGGACGTCGCCGTCGATGAATTGTGCGAAATCGCCGTGGTCATCACCGACTTCGATCTGAACATCCTCGACCCCGGTCTGTCGATCGTGATCAAGCCGAGCGACGCCGCCCTGGAGAACATGGGCGACTTCGTCCGCACGATGCACGAGACGTCCGGTCTGATCACCGAGATCCCGGATGGTGTCACGGTGGCCGATGCCGAGTATCAGGTGCTCGAATACGTGATGAAGTACGTGCCGAGCGAGCAGCACGCGCCGCTCGCGGGCAACACGATCGGCACCGATCGGATGTTCCTCGCCAAGTACATGCCGCGGCTCGACACCCACCTGCACTACCGCAACATCGATGTCTCGACAATCAAGGAACTCTCCCGTCGCTGGTTCCCTCGGGTGTATTTCAATGCTCCGAAGAAGAACGGCGGACACCGCGCTTTGGCCGACATCCGCGAGTCGGTGCGCGAGCTGCAGTACTACCGCAAGGCGGCCTTCGTCGGCGAGCCCGGGCCGACGAGCGCTCAGGCCCAGGCGGTCTCGACCTCCGTGGTGAACGAGTTCGCTCCAGGGATGTAGTACTCTCGTACAGTTGCATCGAGCGGCGCAAGCAGCTCGGTCCTCCATGGTGGGTATAGCTCAGTTGGCAGAGCGCCTGGTTGTGGTCTAGGAGGTCGCGGGTTCGAGCCCCGTTACTCACCCCATGGAAGGCCCGGAATCCTCGGATTCCGGGCCTTCACTCGTCAGAGCCGAGTGGGCATCGCCCCGAGTGGGCATTGAGGGAGTAGGGACGCCGTGGTCGAGGTGGATGCGGACGCCTTCGAACGGCTCGTCGTGGACGAGCTGGACGCCCTTCCTGACGAGATGGTGGACGGTCTCGAGAACGTCATCTTCGTCGTCGAGGACCGACCCGAGGACGGGTCCCTCGATCTACTCGGGCTGTACGACGGCGTTGCGCTGACAGAACGCGATCGCTACGGCTTCGGCGAGATGCCGGACCGCATCGTCCTCTACCGCGAGCCCCACCTCGCCGCTACGGAGACGCTCGAGGAGCTTCGTAACGAGATCCACGTGACACTGGTGCACGAGATCGCGCACTTCTACGGCATCGACGACGAGCGGCTGCACGAGCTCGGCTGGGCGTGACGTCTACGTCGTGAGCACGATGTCGGCGCCGGCGCGCGGACCATGGATCAGCGCATACCGGCGCCACTGACGGTCCCACGTCTCCCAATGCGCCGCGAAGACGTCGCCGTCGCGCGTGAGCGCCCGCATCTTGCGCACGGTGTCGTCCGTCTGCAGCCACACGGTGAGGTCGGCGAGTCGCCGATTTCGGCGGGTCGCCGATCCACAGCCCTCGATGACGACGATGTCGGCCGCGACAACGGTGAACCATGTCGATGGCGCCGAGGCCCCCCAATCCCAACGACGATAACGTGCGCGGTGTCCGCGGTGGATCGGCGCCACGATGTCGCGCTCCGACAGGAGCGAGCCGGCCATAAGCCCTTCCCAGCCAGGGTAGAGGTCGTCCATCCGCACCAACGCGGCGCCACCCCCGAGCGCGGCGATGAGCGCGGTCGCGAACGTGCTCTTCCCGGCGCCGCTGGGTCCGTCGATCAGGATGATACGCGCGCGCCGACGACGCGCTTCGCGCGCCACCTGAGGAACCGATGCCGGACTGTACGCCCACTCAGGCAAGGACGAAGCTCCAACTGCCCGCCGCGATCGAGACCGCGACGGCGGTCGCTGCGATCGTCACGCCGACGAACACGAGAGCGAGGTCGCGGCGATGCAACCGCGAGGGTCGAGCCCACGTACGCGGGCCGTCGGCGCCGAAGCCTTTCGCCTCCATCGCAGTGGCGAGCCGGCTCCCGCGGCGGATCGCGATCACGAAAAGTGTGAAGGCCTGGGAGAACGCGCGCGAGCTTCGGGCGAGGATTCCGCGGTCGTCGGCCACACCGCGAGCGCGTCGTGCCATCGCGAGGGTCCGCCAATCCTCGGCGAGCAGGCCGATCAACCGCAGCCCCGCCAACCCGCCCAACACGAAGCGGGCCGGCAGCCGAAGCACTTGCGCCAGCGCGTCGGCGAGATCAGTGGGATCGGTGGTCGCGAGCAGCACGATCCCGGGCAGTCCGATCGCCAGCACGCGAAGCGCGATCGCCGCGCCCAGTTCGAGCGAACCCTGCGACACGGAGACGAACCAGAACTGCGCCAGTGTCGCGCCGGAGTCCTGGCCGTACAGCACGGTGGTGAGACCGGCGAGCGGAGCCGCTGTCCACAACGGGATGGTCCGCAGCCAGAAGTCGCGCGCGGCGAGCCCGCTGAACGGCAGGAGCAGCAACTCGAGACCGAGGGCGACGGCGGCGGATACCCAGTCGATCGAGAGCAGCAGGGCTGCGCTGATCAGCAGCGCGACGGCGAGCTTTCCGACCGGGTTGGCCCGAGCCATCGCGCTCGGAGCGATCGCCGGGGTGAGCAGGCTCATCGGTGCACGCCTTCGCGCGCGGAACCGAGTTCGACCTCGTGGTCGGCCAGCGCCGTGATGAACTCGCGATCGTGCGTCACGGTGATGATCGTCCGACCGTCGTCGCGCAGCCGGGCAAGGAGATCGACGAGAACGCCCCACGTCCGCCTGTCCTGCCCGAAAGTGGGCTCGTCCAGAATCAAGACCGGAGCGTCCGCGACCACGGCTGCCGCGACCGAGAGCCGCCGCTTCTCGCCGCCCGAGAGGGTGAAGGGATTCGCTTCCGCAAGCCGCTCGAGGCCGAGCGCCACGAGCATCCTCTCGGCCGCCTCGGCTGCGTCCGCCGGGTCCCACCCTCGTTGACGAGGGCCCAGCAGCAGCTCGTCGCGTACTTTCAGGGTGAGGAATTGGTGCTCGGGCTCCTGGAACACGGTCGCGATGCGGGCGAGCAGCTCCTTCGACGACCAACGGATCGGAGCCGCCGCGAGTCCGGAGCGGAGTGCGTCGGATGCTGCCACTTCACCTGCCGCCGGCGCGACCAGACCGGCGAGGGTCAACGCGAACGTGGACTTGCCGGCACCGTTCGGGCCCGTGACCGCCGTCACGGTTCCGGAGCGGAAGGTGGCGCTCAACCCGGAGCGCACGAGATCAGGGCTGCGACGACCGAAACGCTTGTGGCCGACGGAGAGATCGACCGCCTCGAGGACGACGTCTCCGGGCCGAGAACTGCGGGTGGGCGTCATAGACATCGCGTGAGGCAGCCACACGCCCGCGTCCTGCAGCGTATCCCGGGCATCGCGCAACACCGCGCTCGGTTCGCCGTCGGCCAGCACTCCTCCATCGGGGTCCAGCACGATCACCCGATCCACGAGCTCCGCCCAGACGTCCACCCGGTGCTCGATCACGATCAGCGTCGCACCGGTCGATTCGGCTACACGCTGAACCGCCGCGCGGACCTCCCGAACGCCGTCCGGGTCGAGATTGGCCGTCGGCTCGTCGAGCAGCAGGAGACGTGGGCGCATCGCGATAGCACCCGCGAGCGCGAGGCGCTGCTTCTGGCCGCCGGAGAGGGCGCTCGTCGAGCGATCGAGGGCGACATCGAGGCCGACATCCGTGAGCGCGCCGTGCACCCGCGGCCAGATCTCGACCCGCGCAACCCCGAGGTTCTCGCAGGCGAACGCAACATCGTCACCGACGCGCGCCAGAACGACCTGCGCGTCCGGGTCCTGCAGGACGAGCCCGGCGACTCCGCGTTGCCGGGTGGGGTGGATGGCATCGACCGTCAGCTCGCCGAATTCATCGCCCTCTTCCTCGCCGCCCAGGATGCCGGCCAACGCGTGAAGGAGGGTGCTCTTGCCCGCGCCGGAGGGACCCAGCAGGAGTACGCGCTCCCCCGGTTCGATCTCGAGGTCGAGACCGTGTACCGCCGCGGTCGACCGCCCGGCATGCCGCCATCCCCAACCCCGTGCTCGGATCCGGGCGCCGCGGGGGCCGACGGGAGTCGTCATCGTGAGGTCGCGCCGGCGTCCTCGACGACGCGGCCGCTACGTCCCGAGGCGAACCGGCTCAGGGCTCCGGAAGCAGCGAGGGCGCGCACGACCAGCCACGAGAGCAGGCCGGCGAGGAGCACTCCGGACACCACCGACGTGATGAGGTACACGGTTTGGAAGAAGGCGTCCGTGCCGACGTACCAGACCAGGAGATCGTTGATCGCCAAAGCGATGCCCGCGCCTGCACCCGCCAAGAGCGCCACGATCGGCCGCCAGTTGCGGTAAAGGAAGATGGCGAACACCAGCTCGGCCCCGAGACCCTGCACAGCGCCGGACAGCAGCGTGAGATAACCCCACTGCGTGCCGATGAGCGCCGACACCACGGCTGCCATCAGCTCCGTGTACAGCGCGGCACCGGGCTTGCGGATGATCAAGCCGCCCAGCACGCCGGCGAACAGCCAGCCTCCGCCGAGTATGCCGCTGAGGCCGGGCAGGAAGTCGAACGCTACGCCGATCACGTTGGTCGCGAGGCCCCACGCCCAGAAGACGAGGCCGCTCGCGACGCCGATCACGCTCGCGACGACGATGTCGACGACGCGCCAGCGATAGCTGCGGCGCCCGCGGTTGGTGGTCTGCGTCGAAGCGCTGTGAAGAGTGGAGTTCTGCACTGTCGTGCCCTTTCATCGAGAGGGGCACGGGAATATGAGAAGTGGATGCCTCCCTGCGCTGGCATGACCCAGATCAGGTTCGACGGTCGAAGGCTCAAAGCCTTCCTCTCAGCCCGGTTCACCGGACTCCCGTGTTCGTCAGCAATCATAGACACCATGACGTGGTCCGTAGTAGTCGTGCTCGCCGTGCTCCTGGTGGCGCTGCTCCAGGTGTTCCTCTGGCAGCGTCGCCGGAGGATCCGCCGCGAACTCCTGACGTACGGAACGCGCACCGCTGGACGCGTCGTGTCGATCGCAACGGGTGCCCGCGGGGACGCGGCGGCCACGCGGGACGCCGGCTTGCTGATCGTGACCTACCGCACCGCCGATGGCGTCGATCGACGCGCAGTCAAAGTGCCGCACCGTCGCGGCGACGCGTGGATGGCGGGCGAACCGGTCGCCGTCCTTTACGACGAGCGTCGCCCCGCCGACAGCGAGAGAGTGCTGCTGGGCTTCGGTCGAACGAGTAAGACCTGGTTCACCGCCCGACTGCAGCCGGGCTTGTAGCGCCGGGTTACTTCTTGAGCGCTCGGATGACGCGGGCGAGTGCACGCCCGCTCACTACGATCACCGGGATGCTCACCGCGAGGGCGGTCACGAGGTTGGGCTGGAACCGCAGGCCGAGGTCGTCCTTGATGTAGGCGCCGACCGGGATGACCGCACCGCCGCCGCCCCCACCCGTGGAGGCCGATTCTCCGCCGTCGCTACCACCGCCGAAGCCGTACCAGCGCAACGCGACGGGAACGAGAGTGGAACCCTCCACCTCGACGGGGTCTCCGTAGACGGTGGCGACACCGAATTTCTGCACGGTCTCGGCAAGGGCGATCACGACGTCAGGCATGATTCGACGGTACCGCTCGGCGCGAGGTGACGACAAGGGAGTCGGCGGCTGCACAGGATGCGCTCATGATGGCGCTGCGAGGACCGGTCATAATCGAGGGATGCCCACTTCCCGTGCTCCTCGTCGTGCGAGCGGTCCGCTCATCCTGCTGGCCTCGCTCGTCTTGACGGGAGTGCTCGTATTCCATCGAGCGCTCCCCGAGAACGACGGATGGCTGTCGATCCTGGAAACGACCTTCCCCTGGTTCGGCATCCCCGTCCTCGCCCTCGTCGTCGGTGCCATCATCGCTCGATCGCGACTCGCGGGGGTCGGCGTCACGCTGCTCTGCATGGTCTGGGGCGTACTCGTCCTCCCCATCGCCATCCCTGTCGCCCCTGTGCAATCCGGGCGGTTCACGATCCTCAGTGAGAATCTGGAGGCGGGAAACGCCGAAGCCGGCGACATCGCCGCAACGCTCGCCGCACAGGAGCCGGACGCCATCGCTCTGCAGGAGCTCAGCGGCGACGTGCGCGAGGAGGTCGCCACCGCGCTCGAGACCGAATACCCCTACAGCTACATCGTCGGCACGGTCGGCGTGTGGAGCCGTGCACCTCTCAGCGACGGTTCGCCGGAGGATCTGGGCCTGGGCTGGAACCGCGCGCTGAGCGTCGGCGTCGACACACCGACCGGAACCATGCGGCTCTACGTCGTGCATCTGGCCTCATTCCGTCCTGGCAAGCACGAGGAACGGGACACCATGCTGAACGCGCTCGCGAGCACCCTCGCCGAGGACGATTCGGAGCGGATCGCAGTCATCGGTGACTTCAACACCACGACGGATGATCACGAACTCGCGCCAGTGTTGAGTCAGGCGAACATCGTCCGCGGCGATTCCGTCGGATTCCCGCTGACCTGGCCGGCGGCGTTCCCGCTGGTGGCGCTCGACCACGCGTTCACACGCGGGGTGCCGGCGGCGACGATGTCGGTCTTGCCCACGAACGGTTCCGACCACCGCGGAATCAGTCTGACGATCGGTTCCGCATAGCCAGCTTGTCGCTGATATCGATGCCCTTGGCCGATTCCGGGGCGCGACGCGACAGCAGCGAAGCGGGTCGCACCGATCCGACGCCGAATCGCTTGCCGATGTCGTCGACGGCCAACTCGGCCTCCCGCCAGTCCTCCGCGTCGTCCCAGAGGGAGAACGCGACATCGTCCGCATCGACGAGCTGTTCGCCTCGGACGCCGATCAGCCGAACCGGTCGGGCCATCGGGTTGGCCGCGTCGAGCAGCTCCGCCGCCGCCTCGTAGACGACGCGGCCCACATCGCTGGCCTCGCTGAGTGTGCGCGATCGGGTGAGTGTGGAGAAGTCGCCGAAACGCACTTTCACGGCGATGGTGCGGGCACGCACTCCGGAACCACGCATCCGGGCGGCCACGCGATCGGAGAGGCGCAGCAGCTCGCGGCGCACCAGCACGGGGTCGACGATGTCATCGGCGAAGGTCATCTCGTGGCCGACGCTCTTCTCGACGACACGGGTGTCGACGACCCGCGGGTCATGCCCTCGCGCCAACTCGTGCAGCCGACGACCGGTCGCCTCGCCGAGACCGGAGATCAGGACGGGCAACGGTGTGGTGCGCACGTCGACGATGCGGCGCAACCCCCGCCGGTGCAGCGACTCCTCGGTGGTCGCGCCGACGCCCCATAAGGCACTCACGGGCAGCGGGTCGAGGAACGCCTGCGTCCGATCGGCCGGAACGATGAGGAGGCCGTCGGGCTTCGCCGTGCTCGAGGCGAGCTTGGCGACGAACTTGCTGGCGGCAACGCCGACCGAGCAGTTCAAGCCGAGCTCGTCGCGCACCCGACGGCGGATGAGCGTACCGATCTGCCACGGGGTGCCGAGCAGGCGACGGGCTCCGGCGACGTCGAGGAACGCCTCGTCGATGCTCAGCCGCTCGACCAGCGGCGTCACGTCGTCGAAGATCGCCATCACCTTCGCGGAAGCCTCTCGATAGCGCTCCATGTGCGGCTCGAGCACGATGGCGTTCGGGCACCGACGCAGCGCCACCGCCATCGGCATCGCCGAGTTCACACCGTAACGGCGTGCCTCGTAGGTGGCCGCTGTCACAACGGAACGCGCACCGATGTGCCCGACGATGACCGGCAGACCGACGAGTTCGGGATGGTCGAGCAACTCGACGGAGGCGAAGAACGCGTCCATGTCGACGTGCATGATGCTCGCTCGAGGGTCATCGACGGGTTCGGTCGTGACCTGCCGACCTGAGCCGTCCTGCTTACTCATCCGCCTCCTCCCGCTCGACCATCGTCGCACGCAGCACCGACATCGAGTGCGGATCCGGCGCATCCGCCTCGGTACTCGAGCAGAACGAGCGGATGCTGCGCTCCAGCACGTCGACCAGGCGGTGCATCGAGGCGATGTCGGCCCACTCCACGTCGGCGTGCGGTCCATCTCCGTCCGGCCCCATCACCAGCACGGGGATGCCGGCTTCCGCGATCAGTCCGGCGTCCGTCCAGAACGGTTCTCCGCGCACGGTCGCTTCGTGCGCGTCGACCGAGCGCACCGAATCCAACACGGCTCGCGTCACAGCGGCAGCGGGGTCCGCCTCGAACGCCCCGCGCGCCACGATCCGGCGCAGACGCGATCGCAGTCCGGGTACGCCCTCGCCGACGGAGTGGACGAGCGAGCGGAGTTCGTCCTCGACCGCGTCCGCCGATTCCCCCGGCAGGAAGCGGCGCTCGACGGTCAAAACGCATCGATCCGCGACCGTCGCCGCATCGCTGCCGCCGGCGATCGTCGCGACCCGCACGGTGCCCGGATCGAGCAGCGGGTGCACGCCGCGCTGCCGCAACCGCAGCGCGAAGTCATCGAGTGCGGCCAGGAGCCTGCCCGCGGCGGCGATCGCGTCGACGCCCTGCTCCGGCATCGACCCGTGCGCCGCTCGTCCCTCGAACTCGACCTCGAACCAGGCGAAGCCACGATGCGCGAGAACGACGCAGCCACCGGTCGGTTCGGTGACGATCGCGCCGTCGGCTCGGACAAGGCGCAGCACATCCTCCGTGCCGGTGCTCGCGAATTCCTCGTCGGCGACCAGGGTGAGCACTACCTCGCCGTCGATTCCGCTCGCAACAGTGTTATCTGCGGCGACCAGCATCGCGGCGATCCCCGCCTTCATGTCGTAGGCACCACGCCCGTAGAGGCGCCCGGACTCGACAACGGCACGCGTGTCCGCCCGAAGCGGATCGTCTGAATCAGCCAGACCGACGGTGTCGAGATGGCCGTTGAGCATCAACGTCCGACCGCCTCGGCGGCCCGACCGGGCTATCAGGGACGGGCGCCCCGGATCGCCGACCCGTTCGAGATGCCAGCCTCGCCGCGTGAGCCACCGCGCACACCACTCGACGGCGCCGTACTCGCCGGCGCCGGAGGCAGCGAGGCCCGGATTCACCGATTCGATCGAGATGAGAGCCGCGGCGACCTCGACGACGCTCTCGCTATCCTGACGCATGCGGTGCCTCTCGGGAATGCTGGACCGACCGGATCGGGTTGCCTCTGTCGAACAGCGTACGGATGACGGGACGAGAACATGACCGAGACGATCACCTCCGCCGATGAGATCACCCGCGAGAAGGACCACTGGCTCGAACTGCAGCGACGCGCCCACGAGGAGTTCGGCCGACGCGTCGCCATCGTGACCGACTGGACTGCCCCGACGCCCGACGCGGAGTGGGATACGCGCGCGCTGGTGCTGCACGTCGTGCAGGAGCAGCAGTGGGTTCCGCCGCTGCTCGAAGGGGCGACGATCGCCCGAACCAAGGGCCGTCTGGATCCGGTCGGCTCCGATCTCGTGGCCGAGTGGCACCGACACTCGACAGCGGCCGCGCATGCGTGGCGACGCAGTGATCCGTCGACGCCGGTGCAGCTCTCCTACGACACCGTGACCGCCATCGCCTACCTCAAGGAACAGGTCTCCGACGTCACGATCCACGCCTGGGATCTCGCCCGTGCGACCGGAAGCGACGAGGAGCTCGACGCCGAACTGGTGGCGGAGGTCTGGGCGGAGTTCCTGCCGCAGAAGGAGACCCTGGAGGCCAGCGGACTGTACGCGTCTCCGGTGCCCGTGCCGGATGATGCGCCGCTGCTCACGCGTCTGCTCGCGTTGACGGGCCGCGACGCCGCGTAGGCTGAAAATTCGCGGTCCATCCGATCGCGCTACGAAATCGATCGTCTGATGGAGGACGCGAATGACACGAGTCGCCGTGATCGGTGCCCATGGCAAAGTCGGTCAGCAGATCCTGCGCCTGCTCTACGACGCGGGTGACGAGTCCATGGGTGTGGTGCGCAACCCCGACCACGCGGAGGACATCTACCGACTCGGCGGTGAGACCGCCCTGCTCGATGTGGAATCCGCGACGGCTGAAGAACTCGCGGCCGCGATCGCCGGTTGCGACGCTGTCGTCTTCACCGCCGGCGCGGGCGGTGGATCCAGCGCGGAGCGCAAGCGCACCGTCGATTACGGTGCGTCCGTGCTGTTGCAGGAGGCGGCCGTACGGGCGGGCATCCGCCGCTTCGTGCAGATCTCGGCGATCGGAGTCGACGAGCCCCTCCCCGACGACACCGAACCGGTGTGGCGCGCCTACGTCGAGGCGAAGCGGGATGCGGATGCTGACCTGATGGACACCGAACTGGACTGGACGATCCTCCGCCCCGGTGCGCTCACCTCGACCGAGGGCAGCGGACGGATCACCCTCGGGCCGACCGTCGCCCGCGGCGAGATCGCACGGGAAGACGTCGCGGCCGTGGTCGTGGCCGTCCTCGCGGACCCTCGGACCATCGGCCGCACCTGGGAGTTCGTCGGCGGTGACACTCCGATCAGCGAGGCGATCGACGCCGCACTCTGATCACGGCCGGTCGGGGGTCAGGATGCGACCCCCGACCCGATCGGGAACACGAGCAGTGAGCTGGTCGCGCGCGCGATGACGCGCCCGCTGCCATCGCTGACCTCCGCCTCGGCGAAGGCCACGCGGCGCCCGGGCTTCACGACACGGCCGACACAGCGCAGCTCCCCCGAGTGGGCGAAGATCGGCCGCAGATAGCTCACCGACAGGTCGATCGAGGTGTAACCGAGACCCTGCTCCAAGGTCGATTGCACAGCGCAGCCGCACGCGGAGTCGAGCAGAGTGCAGACGAGACCGCCATGCACGGTGCCGATCGGGTTGTAGACGGATTCGTCGGGAGAGCACGTGAACACGGCCTCGCCCTCGCGTGCCGAGACCAGTGTGAAGCCCATCAACCGAGCGATCGGAGGGCCGGGAACACGATGCTCGAGCATCGCGGTGAGGTACTCCAGTCCGCTCATCGCGGGGATGTGGGCAGCGCTCGCGACCGGATCCTCCCAGCTGACCGTTTTGCTCCGGATGGCGTCGTCGCTCATGCTGCAACTGTACGTCGCGCCGGAGCGACGGCGGCGGCGCTCGTTAGAGTGGACGAGTGAGCAGTGACGCCCCTCGACCCTGGCTCAGGAGCTACGCTCCGGGAGTCCCCACCGAGTTGACGCCGCCGGACGGCTCGCTCCTCGACATCGTCGCCGAGTCGGCGCAGCGCTACCCGGACGCCGTCGCCCTGGAGTTCTTCGGCGCCACGACGAGTTACCGCGAGCTCGCGGAGCAGATCGAACGCGCGGCCCACGGGCTGCGTGGGTTGGGCGTCCGAGCCGGCGAGCCGGTCGCGCTCATCCTGCCCAACTGCCCGCAGCACGTGGTCGCCTTCTACGCG
Source organism: Microbacteriaceae bacterium VKM Ac-2855 (assembly GCA_013204985.1). Lineage (GTDB taxonomy): Bacteria > Actinomycetota > Actinomycetes > Actinomycetales > Microbacteriaceae > Rathayibacter. The sequence continues at coordinate 62,889 of JABMLG010000001.1, read as the reverse complement.
ATCCTCCGCCTAGGCGCGGTCGTCGTCGAGCACAACCCGCTCTACACGCCGCGAGAGCTGCGCCACCAGTTCGAGGACCACGGCGCGCGCGTCGCGATCACGTGGAGCAAGGTGGTGCCGACCGTGCAGGCGCTGCCGCAGGACCTCGGAGTCACGACGATCGTGTCGGTGGACATCACCCGAGCGATGCCCGCCGGCACGCGCGCCGCGCTGCGGCTGCCGATCCGCAAGGCTCGGGAATCGCGCGACGCCCTCACCGGCCCCGTGCGAGGGGCGGAGTCGTGGCAGTCCGTGGTCAGCGGTCGGCGTCTTTCGTCGAAGCACCCGGGGCCGACCGCCGACGACCTCGCCGTGATCCAGTACACCAGCGGAACGACGGGGACGCCCAAGGGGGCGGAGCTCACGCACCGCAATCTCACGACGAACGCCGCGCAATCGCGTGCCTGGGTGCCGACGATCGAGCGCGGACGGTGCGTGGTCTACGCGGTACTGCCGATGTTCCACGCCTACGGGCTCACCCTCTGTCTCACGTTCGCGATGAGCATGGGCGCCCGACTGGTGCTCTTCCCCAAGTTCGACCCCGATCTCGTGCTCAAGGTCGTCCGCAAGCGTCCCGCCACCTTCCTGCCGGCCGTGCCGCCCATCGCGGAGCGCCTAGCCACCCGTGCTCGCGAACGCGGCATCTCCCTGGCCGGAATCGAGATCGCGATCTCGGGAGCGATGAGCCTCTCCGCATCGGTCGTCGAGCCGTGGGAGGAGCAGACCGGCGGGTATCTGGTCGAGGGGTATGGGCTCTCCGAGACGTCGCCCGTGCTCATGGCCAACCCGGTCAGCCCTGCTCGGCGACCCGGTACAGTCGGCCTTCCGCTGCCGGGGACGGACGTCCGCATCGTGGACCCCGAGAACCCCGACGTCGATGCCGCTCCGGGCGAACCGGGCGAGCTCGTCGTCAGAGGACCGCAGGTCTTCCGCGGGTACCACAAGAAGCCTGCCGAGACGGCGGCGACCTTCACGTCCGACGGCTGGTTCCGGACGGGCGATATCGCCACGATCGACGACGACGGATTCGTGCGCATCGTCGACCGGATCAAGGAACTGATCATCACCGGCGGCTTCAACGTCGCGCCCACCGAAGTGGAGGAGGCGTTGCGTCGAGTGCCCGGCATCGCCGACGCGGCGGTGGTAGGCCTGCCCGACGCGCACAGCGGCGAGCAGGTTGTCGCCGGCATCGTGCTGGAGCCGGGTGCGACGCTCGACGAGAAGGCCGCCCGTGATCTCGTGCGCGACGCTCTGACGCCCTACAAGGTGCCGCGTCGACTCGTCGTGCTCGACGAGCTGCCCAAGAGCCTCATCGGCAAGGTGCTGCGCCGGAAGGTGAAGGAACTGGTGGAGGAGGCGATCGCGGCGAGCTGATCGCCCCTCCTCGCGTCAGAAGTCGAAGCCGCCACCGAAGTCGCCGCCACCGAGGTCTCCTCCGCCGAAGTCCCCTCCCCCGAAGTCTCCGCCGCCTCCGAAGTCGCCGCCGCCGTCGGCCGACGCATCCGCACCGCCATCGTCGCCGCCGTCGCCACCATCACCGGAGTCATCGCCCGATGCGTACTCGGACGCGTCCGGCATAAAGGCCTGGGCGATGGCCGACCCGATCACGAATCCGGCGATGGTGCCGAGCATCGAGCTGGCGAGGATCCCGCCGAAGCCCATACCGCCCGCGCCGCCGCCGGAGAACCGACGCTCCATGAAGCCCGGCTGGCGCAACTCGCTGCGCGTGGCGGACTGCGCGAGTGCGGAGGGATCATCGCTGCGAGGAGCATCGCCGACGGGAGCACCATCGCTGAGTTCACGGAAGACCTGCTGGCGCTGCTCGGGGGTGAGCTGCTCGAAGGCCTCCCGGTGCACCTGCTCGATCGTCTCGGGCGGGGCGGTACGCAAGAGGTAGCGGTAGCGCTCGATAGCGATCTCGTCCTCGCTCCGCTGCGATCGCGCGGGCGGAGTGCCGTAGGCCGGCTCGCGACGCGTCGACCCCGCATCCGTCGGCCGCTCCTCGCGGCCCAGCAGTCGGTCCAGGAAACCCATCTCACTCACTCCTTCAGAGTCGGTCGCCCCGACGGCGACGGTCTCAACCGTAGGGCGTGGATCCGCGCGCGCCCTGAGCGTTGACTCAGAGCGCGCCGGACCGTGGATGTCATTTCTCGCGCGGAATGATGATCCACGCCACGAGGTAGATGAGGATCTGAGGTCCGGGCAGCAGCATCGACAGCACGAAGATGAGCCGCACGAGGAAGGCGGACAGGCCGAAACGCTCGGCGAGCGCGGCGCAGACGCCGGCGATGATCTTGCCCCGATGGGGGCGAACGAGAGTGGACATGAATCCAGTCTGGCCGGGGTCGAACCGGTCGCACATCCGGTGAACCCCCCATCCGGCGCTCAGGGTAGCGGGCGGGCTGCCTGGGAAGCAGCGAATGTCTGGGCCTGTTCCGCGGCGTGCGGCGGCCACACGACTCGGATCCGCTCGAAGACCACTTCGAGCTCCTCGCTCCACATCGACCCCACCGCCGTACGGGTGCGCTGCCAGTAGCGCCGATGGCCTGCCAGCCATCCGGCTCGTGAGCGATCGTTCTCACCCTCGTCCCACGCGAAGGATTCGGTCAGCGATTCGATCGGGCCGAGCTCGAGCGATACCGTCCGCAGCACGGCCCGGGGTCTTCCGGACCCGTCGCACGCGATCCAGTGCCCACCGATCCGAGGCAAGGGCTCGTCGTCTTCGGCGTACTCGACCACCAGAGAAGCCGTCCCGGTCTTGAGCCCCCGCAGCACCGCGCCCAGCGAGAGATCGGCGAACTCCACCGAGTCGCCGAACATCGACACCGGATGTTCGTCGCCGAGGGCGGCGCGCTGCGGATGCGCGAGGACGTACTCCGCCCACATATGTTCGGCTGCTCCAGCATCGGGCTGGGGAAGGGGCGTGCGGATCGGCTCGTCGGGGATGAGCACCATCAGATTCGAACCGGCCACCGCGGCCGGCGCATCCGCCGGATTCAGCGGGAACTCGACACGTTCGAACGGCCAGGCCACGTCGAGCCAGCGCCGAACGTAAGCATCGAGTTCCTCCTCGGCGCGGGAGCCGAGGAGACCATCCACGACCCACCAGGCGACGAGAGCGTCGGAGTCGTCGGACTCGGTCGGGTCGATGTAGACGCACCCGAATACGCCCGTCTCCTCCGCGTCGAAGAGGGCGTAGTTGAACGACTCCCCCGCCGCGATCTCCCGCTCATGCCGTGCGAGGTCCGCGTAGTCGTGCTCGATGCTCATATCGGCCGGCGGCCACGACCACGCAGCTCCGAAGATCTGCCAGAGCCTCGCCTGCGCGCCCATCACGGCGGGGTAGTCGATGTCGACGTCGCTCGCCTTGATCGGCCGGAGGTGTAGGCCGCAGGGGAGATCGAGTCGCAGCGGATGAACGAACGAGGGTGGCAGCCACATGGCTACCACCCTCGCACTGTCGCCGCGAAATGCCTCTACCGAACGCGACACGCCGGGTCCAGCATCGCGCGAGAGCAGCTCGCGGCGCCGAATCAGCCGGCTGCGCGCTCCAGTACCAGTTCGCGCACACGCGCCGCATCGGCCTGTCCGCGCATCGCCTTCATCACGGCGCCGATGACGGCACCGGCGGCCTGGACCTTGCCGTCGCGGATCTTCGCAAGCACATCGGGCTGCGCTGCGAGTGCCTCATCGATCGCCGCGATCAGCGGGCCGTCGTCCGAGACCACGGCTAGGCCGCGGGCGTCGACGACCTCCTGCGGCGTACCCTCGCCGGCGATGACGCCCTCGAGCACCTGGCGGGCCAGACGGTCGTTCAACGTACCGGCGTCGACGAGCGCGGCGACGGCCGCGACGTCTGCGGGCGAGACCAGAGAGGATGCATCCGCGCCGGCCGCGTTCGCGAGGCGGGCGATCTCTCCGGTCCACCACTTGCGCGCTGCCTGCGGAGTGGCGCCGGCTGCAACGGTGTCGGCGATCTCGACCAACAGGCCGCTGTTGGCGACGTCCTGGAATTCGAGGTCGGTGAAGCCCCACTCGCCCTTCAGGCGACGACGACGGTCTGCGGGCTTCTCGGGGAGTGCCGCCCGCAGCTCCTCGATGAGCTCGGGAGCCGGTACGACCGGCAGCAGATCGGGCTCCGGGAAATACCGGTAGTCGTCGGCGTCGCTCTTCGGACGTCCGGCCGAGGTTGCGCCGGTGTCCTCGTGCCAGTGGCGCGTCTCCTGGATGATCGTGCCCCCCTTGGCAAGGATCGCGGCCTGGCGCTGGATCTCGTAGCGCACCGCTCGCTCGATCGAGCGCAGGGAGTTCACGTTCTTCGTCTCGGTGCGGGTGCCGAGCTTCTCCTGTCCGCGAGGGCGCAGCGAGACGTTCGCATCGCAGCGGATGTTGCCGCGCTCCATCTTCGCGTCGGAGATGCCCAGCGAGATCACGATGTCGCGAATCGTCGCGACGTAGGCCTTCGCGATCTCGGGTGAACGCTTCTCCGCACCGAAGATCGGTCGGGTCACGATCTCGACGAGGGGAACCCCCGCCCGGTTGTAATCGACGAGCGAGTACTCCGCGCCCTGGATGCGCCCGGTGGAGCCGCCGATGTGCGTGAGCTTTCCGGCGTCCTCCTCCATGTGCGCGCGTTCGATCGGCACCTGGACCAACGTGCCGTCCTCGAGCTCGACCTCGACGGTGCCGTCGAAAGCGATCGGCTCGTCGGACTGGGAGATCTGGTAGTTCTTCGCCAGGTCGGGGTAGAAGTAGTTCTTTCGAGCGAAGCGGCTGGTCGGCGCGATGGAGCAGCCGAGGGCGAGACCCAGGCTGATCGAGTAGCGCACGGCCTGCTCGTTCACCACCGGCAACGAGCCGGGCAGACCCAGGTCCACCGGGGTGACGTTCGTGTTCGGTGCGGAACCGAAATCGTTCGGCGCATCCGAGAACATCTTCGTCTTGGTGTTGAGCTCGATGTGCACCTCGAAGCCGAGCACCGGCTCGTACAGTTCGAAGACCTTGTCGTAGTCCATCAGTTCTGCGGATGCCATCAGACGGCCCCTTCCTCGGAGGCGAAGATCTCGGCGGACGCGAGGGAGGGGGCCCCGGAGATCAGCGAGTGGCCCCACTGCTCCTCCAGCAACGCCTCGAGCGCTCCACCGACGTTGTACAGACGTGCGTCCTCGCGGGCAGGGGCGAGGAATTGGATGCCGACGGGCAGGCCGTCCTCCTGAGCGAGGCCCACGGGCAGAGAGATGCCGGGGATACCCGCGAGGTTGGCCGGGATCGTCGCGATATCACCGCGGTACATGGCGAGCGGGTCATCCAGCTTCTCGCCGAGCCTCCACGCGGTGGTCGGCGCGGTCGGTGAGGCGAGGACGTCGACCTGAGCGAACGCGGCGTCGAAGTCACGCTGCACCAGCGTGCGCACCTTCTGCGCGCTGCCGTAGTAGGCGTCGTAGTAGCCGGCCGACAGCACATAGGTCCCCAGGATGATCCGGCGCTTGACCTCGGGCCCGAAGCCCTGCTCGCGTGTCGCGGCCATGACCTGCTCGACGGTGCCGCCGCCCTGCGGGGTGACCCGCAGACCGAAGCGCACGGAGTCGAACTTGGCCAGGTTGCTGGACGCCTCGGCCGGCAGGATCAGGTAGTACGCGGCGACCGCGTGCTCGATGTTGGGGGCCGACACCTCGACGATCTCGGCGCCGTTCTTCTCGAGGATCGCCAGGGCTTCATGGAAGCGCGCGACGACGCCCGGCTGGAAGCCTTCGCCGCCGTCGAGCTCCTTCAGAACGCCGATCCGCAGACCCTGCACATCCGCGCGACGCACAGTGTCGGCGAACGACGGCCACGCATCACGGAGCGAGGTCGAGTCCCGCGGGTCGTGGCCACCGATGACGTCGTGCAGCAGCGCCGCGTCGAGCACCGTGCGAGTGACCGGGCCGATCTGGTCGAGGCTGGACGCGAGCGCGATCGCGCCGTAACGCGAGACGCCGCCGTAAGTCGGCTTCACGCCGACCGTCCCTGTGACGTGCGCAGGCTGGCGGATGGAGCCACCGGTATCGGAGCCGAGGGCCAGCGGCGCCTCGAACGCGGCGACCGCTGCGGCGGATCCGCCGCCGGAACCGCCCGGGATGCGCTCGAGATCCCACGGGTTGTGCGTCGGGCCGTAGGCCGAGCGCTCGGTGGAGGAACCCATCGCGAACTCGTCCATGTTGGTCTTGCCGAGCGGGACCAGTCCGGCGGCGCGAACCTTCTTCATGACCGTCGCGTCGTACGGCGGCACCCAGCCCTCGAGGATCTTGGATCCACTGGTCGTGGGCATGTCCTTCGTGACGATGACGTCCTTGATCGCGATCGGCACACCGGCCAGCTCGTGCAGAGCCGCACCGGCGGCGCGTTGCGCGTCGATGTCGGACGCGGTCGCGAGGGCCTGCTCGCTCGCGACGTGCAGGAAGGCGTGCACGGCAGGATCGACGGACTCGATGCGCTGGAGGTGCGCTCGCGTCGCCTCGACCGACGAGACCTCGCCGGCTCCGAGCTTGGCGGCCAGCTGGGCCGCGGAGAGACGGACGATCTCGTCGGAGTGGATGCTCACTGCTCCTCCCCCAGGATCGCGGAGACCTTGAACCGGGTGCCGTCGTGCTCGGGCGCACCCGAGAGAGCCTGCTCGACGGTGAGCGTCTCACCGACGATGTCCGGACGGAACACGTTCTGCAACGGGATCGGGTGGCTGGTGGCCGGGACATCGGGCGTGGCGACCGCTTGCACCGCGGCGAAGGAGTCGACGATCGAGCCGAGCTCGCGCGTCATGATCTGGATCTCCTCCGGGCCTAGCTCGATTCTGGCGAGTCCCGCCAGGTGGGCGACCGTTTCGGTCGTGATCTCGGACATGCGTCTCCGTCAGATGGATCGGGGTGATGAACCCACCAATCCTATTCGACGCCATCTACGCCGCTCCCTCCGGTCCGTCCTCGCTCGGCGAACCGGACAGTGTGGCGCCGTGCTTCACATCGGGGGTCGTGTCGAGATCGAAACCGCGATGCAGCACGCGCCCGGCAGCTTTGACGAACGCCGCCGCGCCGATCTCGTCGCGGGGCGGATCGGTCGGTGGCAGGCGGAGGAAGCCCGCTGCGAGGCGCGCGGCGTCCTCGAGCCGAGTGTCGGATGGTCGATCCTCGGGGACCGCAGCAGGGGCGAACCCGGCAACGGTCCGCGGCCAGTCGACCGCCGGGCGGTAGCTGTCGAGGTCGACGGCTCGCTCCATCGCCGGCACGCGGTCGCGACCGCCGCCGAAGCGACGCCGGATCAACGCGCTCACCAGACGGTGGTCCGTCGCGGTCTCGACCACCGCGCCCGTCCGCGCGAAACCAGAGATCAGGATCGCGGGAACCCGGGTCCGGATCGTGCCGTCGTCCTCGAGCCGGTCACGATGATCGCGCGAGCCGCCGCCGCCCGCGGAGACCACCAGGAGCGCGATGTTCGGCTGTCCGGCAGCCGCCGGTGGCGCCGAACGCACCGCGGTGTACACACGGTGCAGGAGGCGTTCGGCGTGCCGTGCATCCGCGCTACGGTCTCGACCGGTCGTCGTCGCCGTCGCCAGGTCGGCCGGCGCGAACAGCGTGCGTGGCTCGATGACACTGACCGCGGGCAGCCTGCCTGCGGAGGCACGGCGTTCGAACTCGGCGAACGGAGCCGATCCCGCTGCGAGACGCGGCTGCTGCAGAGCGAGAGAGCCGACGCCCTGCTCGTCGTCGAAGAAGGCGGTCCAGCTCGTTCCGGCCCGCTGCGCGGCCTCGATCGCCACGACGGCGGGATCGGAACCGTCCGAGTACCATCCCGCGAAGGTGACGAACTCGCGCGCGAGCAGAGTGTGGACCGGCAGCATCGCGGGTTCGAAGCCCGCGATGGCCGCGTTCGGGTCGTCGGCCGCGGGGGCCGTCATCACCTCATCGGTCGAGCCCGAGAAAACCGGCCAGCCGAGCGGATGCGGGATCGATGCGACCCGCGACGACCTTCCCGCTCGGGACACCCGACCCAGCACCGCGTCGAAACTCCGACCGGCGAACCGGAGCAGCACCAGGTGGTCGACGCCCGCGAGTGAGTCCGGCGCCGGTGCCGCTAGAGCGTCGAGTGCCGCCTCGGCCGCTGTCGCCACCGTGTGGCGCAGGAAGCTCCGGCGCGGCGCGGCGGCGGTGTCAGCCGGCCGGGACCTCATCGACGGGGTGATCCGCATCGGTTTCGGCGTCACCGCTCTCGATGTCGGGTTCCGGATCCGGCAACGCGATCGCCGCTGGTCCGTCGGTGACCAGCAGAGCGAACTCGGCCGCTGTGATGATGCGCAAGCCGAGCGCCTCGGCCTTGCCGAGTTTGCTTCCCGCCCCGGGGCCGGCTGCGACGTAGTCCGTCTTCTTCGAGACGCTGCTCGCTGCCTTGCCGCCGGCGGCGATGATCGCCTCCTGCGCACCCTCGCGGCTGAACCCCTCGAGACTGCCGGTGGCCACGACGGTCAGACCGGCGAGGACACCCTCGTTCGACGCGGCTCCTGGGCCGGGGTGCCCCGGAGTCGCGAACTGGACGCCCGCTGCCGCCCAGCGCTCCACGATCTCTCGATGCCAGTCGATCTCGAACCACGCCAGGACGGCGTCGGCGATGATTCCACCGACGCCGTCGACGGCGGCGAGTTCATCCCGACCTGCCGAGCGGATCGCGTCGAGAGAACCGAAGTAGTCGGCGAGCGCCCGCGCCGCGACCGGCCCGACGTGCCGGATGCTCAGCGAGACCAGGATCCGCCAGAGCGGTTTGGTCTTGGCCTTCTCGAGTTCGTCGATCAGCTTCGTCGCGCTGGTGGACGGAACGTAGCCCGTGTCGCCCGCGAACTCGGCGGCGCCGGGGTCGAAGGCGCCGTCCTTCGCGGCGCGCTTGCGCCGGAACGGCGCGACCACTTTCGGTTCACCTGTCTTGTCGTCGAGCTTGGGCATGCCCGTCTCGTTGTCGCGGACCACGACCTCGATCGGGAAGAGATCGGCCAGGGTCAGCGAGAACAGCCCGGCTTCCGTTCGCAGCGGCGGCACCGCGGGAACGAACGGTTGGGTGAGGGCTGCGGCGCTGACTTCGCCGAGCACCTCGATATCGAGTCCACCGCGGCTGCCCACGTGCTCGACGCGACCGCGCACCTGCGCCGGGCACGACTCGGCGTTCGGGCAGCGCAGATCGACGTCGCCCTCCTTCGCCGGTGCCAGGGCGGTGCCGCACTCGGGGCACGCCGTGGGCATCACGAAGGCGCGCTCGGTTCCGTCGCGGAGTTCGACGACCGGGCCGAGCACCTCCGGGATCACGTCTCCCGCTTTTCGCAGGACCACGGTGTCACCGATCAACACACCCTTGGCCTTGACGACGTCGGCGTTGTGCAGGGTGGCCTGTCGCACCTCGGAGCCGGCGACCTTGACCTTCTGCATCACCGCGAACGGTGTCGCGCGGCCGGTGCGGCCGACGCTGACGACGATGTCGAGCAGCTTCGTGTGCACCTCCTCCGGCGGGTACTTGTAAGCGATGGCCCAACGCGGGGCACGGCTGGTCGCCCCCAGCTCGTCGTGCAACTCGAGCTCGTCGACCTTGACGACGACGCCGTCGATCTCGTGCTCGACGCTGTGCCGCTCGCGTCCGTACCGTTCGATGAACGCGACGACCTCGTCGACCGAAGCGGACACACGATTATGCGAACTCGTCGGCAGACCCCACGCCGAGAGCAACTCGTACACCTCCGACTGAGAGGCGACGGGCGGATTCGGCCACGCGCCGATGCCGTGTACGTACAGAGCCAGAGCCGCAACGCGCGCCTCCCCGGCACGCAGTTCGAGGCCCGACTTCTTCTCGAGCTGCTGCCGGAGCCCGCCGCTCGCGGCGTTGCGCGGGTTGGCGAAGGTCGGGAACCGGCGCAGAGCGCTCTCGCGAGCCTTGTCCTCCTCGAACGGCTTGCGACCCGAGTCGGGGCGCACGGCCCACCGCGCCCTCGTCTCGGCGACGGCCTCCTCGCGGAGCTGTTCCTGCAGCGCATTGAGTGCCAAGAACCTCTTCGTGGGGATGAACACCTCACCGCGCACTTCGACCAGCGGCGGGTGTCCGCTGCCCGAGAGCCGCTGCGGGATCCCTGCCACGCGCAGCGCATTGACCGTGACGTCTTCACCGGTGCGTCCGTCGCCGCGCGTAGCGGCGGTCACGAGCTCACCGTTCTCGTACCGGAGGGAGATTGCCAGACCGTCGATCTTGAGCTCGGTGAGCCAGGCGACCGCGCGATCGGCGGCGGCGACGGTCTTGGCGCACCACTCCTGCAATTCTTCCGTCGAGAAGACGTTGTCGAGGGAGAGCATCCGCTCGGCGTGATCGATGGGCTGCAGACCGGCGGCGACGATGCCACCGACGGTCTGCGTCGGCGAGTCGACCGAGGCGAGTTCGGGGTGCGATTCCTCGAGAGCGGCGAGCTCGTGCACGAGCGTGTCGTACTCGGAGTCGGACAGCGGCGAGGCGTCAGCCGCGTAGTACCCCTCGCTGGCCGCACGGATGCTCGCGCGCAGCTCCTCGACGCGGGTGGCGGCGTCGACCGAGGCCATCAGCCGGCCGCGCCGACGGGCAGCGCGCTGACCGTGCGATCGATCGTGAACTGGCCGAGCACACGAGTGCCCTGATAGACGACGGCGGTCTGCCCGGGAGCGACGCCGCTGAGTGGAGAGTCGGGTGTGATCACGAACTCCACTGTGCCATCGACCTCCGACACTGACGCGAGCGCCGGCACGGGGTCGGCGTGCGCGCGGATCTGCACGTCGCAGGCGAACGGCGTCGAGGCGTCGCGCGGAGCCTCGCCCGCCCACGTGAAGCGACGGCCGGCGATCTGGGCGATCGCGAGCGCTTCCTTCGGGCCGACTACGACGGTGTTCGTCTTGGGCCGCACCTCGAGCACGAACCGCGGGCGACCGTCCGGCGCGGGCGTGCCCAGGTGCAGGCCGCGTCGCTGGCCGACGGTGTACGCGTGCGCACCCTCGTGGGCGCCGACGACGGCGCCGGTGCGGTCGACGATCGCACCGTCGGCGACGCCGATGCGCTCGCCCAGCCATCCCTTCGTGTCGCCGTCGGGGATGAAGCAGATGTCGTGGCTGTCGGGCTTGTTCGCCACGCTGAGGCCGCGCTCGGCCGCCTCGGCGCGAACGACGGCCTTCGTCGGGGTGGAACCGAGCGGGAACATCGCGTGCGCGATCTGCTCCGCCGTCAGCACACCGAGGACGTAGCTCTGGTCCTTCGCCTCGTCGCTCGCACGATGCAACTCGCGGCGACCGTGCGCATCCGTCACGATCGTGGCGTAATGACCGGTGCACACCGCGTCGAAGCCCAGATCGAGCGCCTTCTCGAGCAGTGCGGCGAACTTGATCTTCTCGTTGCAGCGCATACACGGGTTGGGCGTGCGGCCGGCTGTGTACTCGGCGATGAAGTCGTCGACCACGTCGAGCTTGAAGCGCTCGGAGAAGTCCCACACGTAGTAGGGGATGCCGAGCACGTTCGCCGCGCGCTGTGCGTCCATCGAATCCTCGATCGTGCAGCAGCCACGGCTACCGGTGCGCAGCGTGCCGGGCATCCGGCTCAGCGCGAGGTGAACACCGACGACATCGTGCCCGGCGTCGACCGCCCGGGCCGCGGCAACGGCGGAGTCGACGCCGCCGCTCATGGCAGCCAAAACCTTCATCCGAATAGGATACGCGGGGCGGCGCGCCCCTGCTGATTGGCCGTCGAACGGCCTCACACGGCGCGGGAGGAGAGCCCTGCTCTGGCGGCCCGAGCGTAGGCGTCCGGCAGCGCCGCGAGCAGAGCGTCGACGTCGGCGGCCGTCGAGCTGTAACCGAGGCTGAATCGCAGAACCCCGCGCGCCTCTTCCTCCGAACGGCCGAGCGCCATCACGACGTGCGACGGTTCGGGGATGCCCGCCGTGCAGGCGGATCCCGTCGAGACGGAGATGCCGGCGAGATCGAGCAGGAACAGGAGGGAGTCGCCCTGCGCTCCGGGGAACGAGAGGTGCGCGTTGTTGGGCGCCCGACGGCCGGACCCGACGGATGGCCCGGTGAGCCGCGCACCCGGTACGGAGCCCAGGACTCCGTCGATCAGCCGGTCCCGAAGGACGGCGACTCGGATGCTCTCCTCGTCGAGTCCGGCCACCGACTCACGAGCGGCGGCCGCGAACGAGGCCGCGCCGGCGACGTCCTGCGTACCCGAGCGGATACCGCGTTGCTGACCGCCGCCGTGCTGGATCGGCACGACCGTGGCTGCACGCGACAGGAAGAGCGCACCCGACGACACGGGACCGCCGACCTTGTGCCCGGACACGCTCGCCGCGACGAGCCCTCCGCCGCCGCGCGCGCCGGACGCCAGACGGGTCGCCGCGACGTCGATCGGCACGTGGCCGAAGGCCGCCACCGCATCCAGGTGCAACGGCACGTCGGAAGCCGCAGCGACACGGGAGAGTTCGACGACCGGCAGGATGGTGCCGATCTCGTTGTTCACCCACAACGCGGTCACGAGGGCGACCGAATCGGGGTCGCGTGCGATCGCCGCCGCAAGGGTCTCCGGCTGCAACGCGCCTTCTGCATCCAGCGGCAGCCACTCGACGTCCGCACCCTCGTGCGAGACCAGCCACTCGATGCTGTCGATCGTCGCGTGATGCTCCCCCGCGGGCGCCAGGATGCGCGTGCGGCGCGGATCCTCGCCCCGACGCTGCCAGAACAGTCCCTTGATCGCCAGATTGATCGCTTCCGTGCCGCCGCCGGTGAGGATCACCTCGATTCCTTCGCAGCCGAGCGCTCCAGCCAGATCGGCGCGTGCGTCTTCGAGCACGCGTCGGGCATCCTGGCCCGATCCGTGGATGGACGACGGGTTGCCCACGTGATCGAGAGCAGAGAGGTAGGCGGTGCGCGCGCAGGCGCGCATAGGGGTCGTCGCCGCATGGTCGAGATAGAACACTCGCGTCCGCCTTCCGAAAACTGAGACGGTGTCGAAGGCCGCCGGAGACAGTCACTACTCTAGGACGCATGACTTCGCCGGATCCCTTGCGGAAACTGGGCGTTCGGATCACCACCCGCGGCGGCGAGCTGCGCGTGTGGTCTCAGCACGCCTCCAGTATCGACCTGTTGATCTTCGACGCGAAGGACCCGAACTGGGTCGTCAAGACGGTGCCGATGGTCCGTGAGGAGGGCGACGTCTGGCTGGGACGGTCGCGCTCCCTCTCGGTCGGCACGCGATACGCCATCCGCGTCGATGGAGAGCCGACGCCGACGAGCCCGTTCAACCCGCGCACCCTCCTGCTGGAGCCGTACACGAAGGGGATCCACCGGGTCGCCGAAGACGAGTGGCGCTCGGTGGTCGTGGACGAGGAGTTCGACTGGGGCGGATCGCGCAAGCCCCGCGTACCTCTCGATCACACGGTGATCTACGAGGCCCACGTGAAGGGCATGACCAAACTCAACGCGCAGATGCCGGTGGAACTCCGCGGCACTTACGCCGGACTGGCGCATGAGTCGACCATCCATTACCTGAAGGATCTCGGCGTCACCAGCATCGAGCTGCTGCCCGTGCACGCCTTCGTGTCGGAACAGCGACTGATCAAGCAGGGCCTGATCAATTACTGGGGCTACAACACGCTCAACTTCTTCACCCCGCACGCCGCCTACGCGTCGCGCGCCGCGCAGCAGGGTGGGCCGTCGGCCGTGCTCCGCGAGTTCAAGGGCATGGTCAAGCTCCTGCACGAGGCCGGACTCGAAGTGATCCTCGACGTGGTGTACAACCACACCGCGGAGGAGGGCCCGGGCGGCCCGCGGACGAGCTTGCGTGGCATCGACAACGCGAACTACTACCGCCAGCAGCCGAACGGCGCCTACATCGACGTCACGGGATGCGGCAACACCATCGACTACGGGCACCCCGTACCACAACGGATGGTGCTGGACTCGCTGCGCTACTGGGCGGAGGATCTCCAGATCGACGGCTTCCGTCTCGATCTCGCGGCCACGCTCGGACGCGATGAGATCGCGCATTTCCGCAGCGATCATCCGCTTCTGAAGGCCATCGTCGACGACCCGGTGCTGGGTGGGACCAAGATGATCGCCGAGCCGTGGGACGTCGGTCTCGGCGGCTGGCAGACGGGCAACTTCCCCGCGGGATGGTCGGAGTGGAACGACCGCTACCGCGACCGGGTCCGCAACTTCTGGCTCTCGGACATCGACTACGCCCGGCGAGCCGGCGGCCCGCCGGTCGGGATCGGTGGGTTCGCGACCCGCCTGGCCGGATCATCGAACACCTTCTCCCTCGAGAGAGGCCCGCTCGCCTCGGTGAACTTCATCACCGCGCACGACGGCTTCACCCTGGCCGATCTGGTCTCATACAACGTCAAGCACAACGTCGGCAACGGCGAGTCCAACCGCGACGGCACCGACAACAACCGCTCCTTCAACCACGGCTTCGAGGGCCCGACCAGCGATGCGCCCGTGAACCACGCGCGGCAGAAGGCGATGCGCAACCTGCTGGGCACCCTCCTGCTGTCCGCCGGGGTACCGATGATCACGGCGGGCGACGAGTTCGGCCGCAGCCAGCGCGGCAACAACAACGCCTATTGCCACGACTCCGAGCTGACGTGGATGCGTTGGGACGCGAAGAGCGACTGGCAGCACGACCTCGCGCGTCACAGCAAGCGCCTGATCCAACTGCGTCGGGAGAATCCGGCGCTGCGGCCGGCGCACTACGGACGTGGTGGCGACGTGCCGACGCCGAGCGCCAGCGAGATGGACTGGTACGACAGTCACGGCCGGGGCATGTCCGAATCCGACTGGACCTCCGCGGCGAACCGCACGCTGCAGTACCTCGCCGCCTCGACGCCCGAGTACGAGGAGTTCAATCGCATCCTTCTCGTGATCCACGGCGTCGAGCACGAGACCACCGTGACCCTCGCCGAGCACGAGGGCGTCACGGGCTACACCCGCCTGTGGAACAGCGACGACATCGTGCCGCTGGAGCACGGCGAGGATTTCAAACCCGGCCAGGTGATCAAGGTCGCCGGAACGTCGATGCAACTCTTCCGCGCGCACGGCTGATGGCCGCCCGCTCCGGCCCGGGCACTCCGGCCACGATCGCGCTGACCGCAGCCGGCATCGCGTTCGTCCCGCACGAGTACGACCACGACCCGTCGGCTCCCAGCTTCGGACTCGAGGCCGCGGAGGCGCTGGGGGTCGAACCGGACCGCGTCTTCAAGACGCTGCTCGCGGATGTAGACGGTCGGCTCGTCGTCGCCGTCGTGCCGGTCACCGGCAAGCTCGGCTTGAAGGAACTCGCGGCAGCGGCCGGCGGTAAGAAGGCGACGATGGCGGATCCGCGGCTCGCGGAGCGGAAGACGGGGTACGTCGTCGGCGGCATCAGTCCGGTCGGACAGAAGACGCCGCTCGCGACCGTGCTCGATGAGACCGTCGAGCTCTGGGACACCGTCTTCGTCTCGGGCGGCCGACGCGGGTTCGACATCGAACTCTCCCCCGCCGACCTCGCCGGAGTCACCTCCGCCACGCTTGCCGATATCGCTCGGTAACGAGCGTCGGACGGCCGGACGCAGTTCGGCCCGCTGACCCTCGAGGACTCAGCGGGCCGAACGACGACTATCGAGCGGTGAAGCGGGTTACGAGCGCTTCTTGACCTTGCTGCTCACCGCATCCGTCTCGTGCGAGATCGTGCCCGACTTCGCCTTCTTGTCGAGACGCTTCTCCTTCAACGACTTCGCCGCCGGCTTCGCCACGGCCTTTCGTGTCGACTTCTCGCCCATGGTCATTCCTCCGTCGAGAGCCTGCATGACCCTGTAACCGAAGGCTACGCCCTTCGGCGCCCTCGTCAGTTCGCGACGGCGACCAGCCCGAGTTCGGACGACGTCGCGAGCAGTGGGTTCTTCGGGACGACGCGCACCGTGTAGCCGAACGGGCCGGAGCGATCGAGCGTGACGGTGCCGTAGTACTGCGTCTGCCCGGAGGAGTTCTCTACGTGACGACCCGACTCGTCCGAGAGTCCGAGCTCGCTCGTGCGCACGTCGCGCAGCGCGTCGCCCTCGCCGCTGGCGCCGTAGACCACCTGCACCGAGACGTCGTCCGGGCTGAGCCCGCCGAGGCTCACTCGGGCACGGATGCGCAGCTCGTCGCCGATCTGCGGCACCGCGTCGATGCCCCCGGACTCGACGTAGGTGACGGCGACTCCGCCCCAGGCGTCGCGGACACGGTGCTTCCAGGTTGCCAGCTCCTTGGCGGAGGCGTAGTGATCGTGCGAGATCTCCCGTTCGGCGATCGCCGCGGGCATGTACAGGTTCTCGACGTACTGCCGCACCATGCGCTCGGCCGAGAGTTCGGGCGAGAGTGTGGACAGCGTGTGCCGGATCGATGCGACCCAGCGCTCGGGCACCCCGTCGTCGTTGCGCTTGTAGAAGCGAGGTGCGACATCGTGCTCGATGAGGTCGTACAGCGCATTGGCTTCGAGCGTGTCGCGCTCCGCGGAGTCGATGGCGCGGTCGGAGGACGGGATCGCCCAGCCGTTCTCGCCGTCGAAGTACTCGTTCCACCAGCCGTCCAGGATCGACAGGTTCAGTGATCCGTTCAACGCCGCCTTCATCCCCGAGGTACCGCAGGCTTCGAGTGGTCGCAGCGGGTTGTTCAACCAGACGTCCGTACCGGGATAGAGCAGCTGCGCCATCGCGATGTCGTAGTCCGGCAGGAACACGATCCGTCGGCGCAGCTCGGGGTCCTGCGCGAACTGAACGAGCTTTTGGATCAGGCGCTTGCCGTCATCGTCGGCGGGATGCGACTTCCCCGCGATCACGATCTGCACGGGGCGCTTCTTGTGCGTCAGCAGCGCGCGCAGTCGTTCGGGGTCGTGCAGCATGAGGGTGAGGCGCTTATAGGTGGGCACCCGGCGAGCGAAGCCGATGGTCAGCACCTCGGGGTCGAGCAGCTCATCGAGCCACGACGGTACGAGGCCGCCGGGGTTCTGCTGCAACCACGACGCCTTCATCCGCCGACGCGCGTCGTGCACCAGTTGCTCACGCATCGCCCGGCGCACGTTCCAGATGTCCGAATCGCTCACAGCAGGCGACGCCCAGTCGGCGACCGTCGTGTCGGCGGTGCCCAGCTTCTCGTCGGCCAGGGCGATCAGCATCGGGTCGGTCCACGTCTGAGCGTGCACGCCGTTGGTGACCGATTGGATCGGCACATCCGCGTTGTCGAACCCCGGCCAGAGGCCCGAGAACATCCCTCGGCTGACCTCGCCGTGCAGTTTCGAGACGCCGTTCGCGCGTTGGCCGAGTCGCAGACCCATCACGGCCATGTTGAAGACGTGATCGGAGCCGCCCGGGTAGCTCTCCGCGCCGAGGGCGAGCACGTCGTGCACTTCGACGGACGGAAGCAGATCCGTGGAGAAGTAGGCCTCGACGAGGGAGCGGTCGAAGCGGTCGATGCCCGCCGGAACGGGCGTGTGCGTCGTGAACACGGTTCCGGCCCGCACGACCTGCAGCGCCTCGTCGAATGCGAGCCCGCCACCGATCAGGTCGGAGATCCGCTCGAGACCCAGGAAGCCCGCGTGGCCCTCGTTGGTGTGGAACACCTCCGGCGCCTGGACACCGCTGATCTCGGCCCAGAGTTTGAGGGCCCGAACTCCCCCGATGCCGAGCAGGAGCTCCTGCAGGAGCCGGTGCTCCCCGCCGCCGCCGTAGAGACGATCGGTGACGTTGCGAAGCGCATCCTCGTTCTCGGGGATGTCCGTATCGAGCAGCAGAAGCGTGATCCGCCCGACATCGGCCTGCCACACGCGCGCGTACAGCGCCCGGCCACCGGTGAGCGCGAGCACGACCCGGGCAGGCGAGCCGTCCGCCTTGCGCAGCACCCGCAGCGGCAGGCCATCGGGGTCGAGCACCGGATAGCTCTCCTGCTGCCAGCCGTCGGCCGAAATGCCCTGTGTGAAGTAGCCGGCGCGGTAGAAGAGGCCGACACCGGTGAGCGGCAGACCCAGATCCGATGCCGCCTTCAGGTGGTCGCCCGCGAGGATGCCGAGCCCGCCCGAGTACTGCGGCAGCGCAGCCGCGATACCGAACTCGGGCGAGAAGTACGCGATGCTGCGCGGGGCCTCGGCCGGCAACGACTGATACCACCGCGGCTCCGCAAGATAGTGGGCGAGTTCGTCGCGTGTGCGGTTCGACCAGTCGACGAAACCGCCGTCGGCGGCCAGTTCGTTCAGACGGTCGGTGCCGATCGCGCCGAGCAGCGAGACCGGGTCGAACTCGCAGGAGGCCCAGGCGACCGGGTCGATGTGGTTGAAGAGGCGCCTGGTCGGCTCATGCCACGACCAACGCAGATTGGCAGCCAGGTCGCCCAGGGCGCTCAACTCAGGAGGGAGCACCGTCCGAACGGTGAACCTACGAATCGCCTTCACTGCTTTCCCTTCGTCGCCGCGCTCGCGAGGCTCCGTAGGCGGTGCGGCGCCGGATGACGGTGGCAGCGTTTACAGCCCCGCGATCGCTCGGCAAGAATAGCCGACTCCGGGAAACGGTTTCACACCGACGCATCCGCGCCCCAGCGCCTTTTCACAACACGCCCGCCGAGCGCAACCGGCGTGCCAAAGGGGGGCAGGGTGAGTACTGTCGGACTGTGGCTAAGACTCCAGAAGGCAAGGGCGCCCGGGGGCCTGCGAAGGCTCGCCCCGCGTCCCGGACGACCCCCGAATCCGTATCGAGAACCGCTTCGACGACGATCCCGGAACCGGCGGTGCCGGCCTATGAGCCCGTCGCCGGCCGGATCCCCATCTTCGACCTCGCGCCGCAGCTCAACGACGACCAGTGGCCGGCCAAGGCCTTCGTGGGCGAAGTGGTGCCGTTCGCGGCGACCGCTTTCCGCGAGGGCCACGACCTCATCGGCGTCGATCTGCTGCTGATGGACCCGAGCGGCTCGCAACGCCAGTTCCGGATGATGCCCCTCGCGCCGGGCACCGACCGCTGGGGGCGCCTCGTCGCCCTCGACGTACCCGGCACCTGGAAGTACCGGATCCAGGCCTACGCCGACGACTACGCGACCTGGTTGCACAATGCCGAGGTGAAGATCCCTGCCGGCCTCGACATCGACGTGACCTTCGCGATCGGCATCGAGCTGCTCACCCGCGGGGCGGCGGATGTGAAGCGCAGCGATGCCGAGCGCGCCATGCTGCGGGACGCCGCAGCACGGCTGGCGGACACCGGTCTGAGCGATTCCGAGCGTCTTGCGGCCGCGACGGACCAGGGCGTGCACGGCATCGTTCTCGCACGCCCGATCTACAGCCTGCCCACCCTCTCCGTCACCCGGAGCATCACGGTCGAGCGCACGCGCGCCGGGGTCGGCGCCTGGTACGAGTTCTTCCCCCGCTCGGAAGGCGCGCTGAAGAACGAGGACGGCAGCTGGACCAGCGGCACGTTCCGCACGGCCGAGGAGCGACTCCCGGCCGTCGCCGCAATGGGCTTCGACGTTCTCTACCTCCCCCCGATCCACCCGATCGGTCGGGCGTTCCGTAAGGGACCGAACAACACGCTGAACGCGGGGCCGAACGATCCCGGCTCGCCCTGGGCCATCGGATCCCCGGAGGGCGGCCACGATGCGGTGCACCCTGACCTCGGCACCATCGAGGACTTCGTGCACTTCCGCGAGCAGGTCGAGGCCAACGGGCTCGAGCTCGCGCTCGACTTCGCTCTGCAGGCGAGCCCCGATCATCCGTGGGTGCAGAGCCACCCCGAGTGGTTCACGACTCTGCCCGACGGCACGATCGCGTATGCGGAGAACCCGCCGAAGAAGTACCAGGACATCTACCCGATCAATTTCGACAACGATCCGGCCGGTATCCGCGCCGAATCCCTGCGTCTGCTCGAGCACTGGATCGGCCTGGGCGTCAAGATCTTCCGCGTCGACAACCCGCACACCAAACCCCTCGACTTCTGGGAGTGGGTGATCCACGAGGTGAACCGCGAGCACCCGGAGGTGGTGTTCCTCGCGGAGGCGTTCACCCGGCCGGCGATCATGCAGGCGCTGGCGAAGGTCGGCTTCCAGCAGTCGTACTCGTACTTCACCTGGCGGAACACGAAGGAGGAGCTCGCCGAGTTCTTCAGCAGCGTCTCGCACGAGACCTCGGATTTCATGCGTCCGAACCTGTTCGTGAACACCCCCGACATCCTCACCGAATACCTGCAGTTCGGAGGGCCGGCGGCGTTCAAGATCAGGGCTGCGCTGGCCGCTACGGCATCGCCGCTGTGGGGTGTGTACGCCGGATTCGAGCTGTTCGAGAACGTCGCGCGCCCGGGCGCCGAGGAGAACATCGACAACGAGAAGTACGAGTACAAGGCCCGCGACTTCGCCCGCGCGGAGGCTCACGGCACCTCGCTCGCCCCGTACATCACGAAGCTGAACACGATCCGTCGCGCGCATCCGGCCCTGCGGCAGCTGCGCAACCTCACGGTTCACGGCAGCGACGACGACTCGATCTTGGTGTTCAGCAAGCACCTCGATCGCGAGTTCACCGGCGCCGGTGAGGCCGACACGATCATCGTCGTGGCCAATGTGGATCCGCACTCGGTGCGCGAGAGCACCGTTCGACTCGATCTGCCGGCGCTGGGACTGGACTGGGGCGATACCTTCGAGGTCGAGGATCTCATCACCGGTGCGGTCTGGACCTGGTCGACCGACAACTACGTACGGCTGGACTCCCACGTCGAGCCCGTGCACATCCTCAGAGTGAAGGCGGACCAACGATGACCGGAACGATCCCTGAAGGCGACGCCGCCATCGCTCTCCCCGAGATCCCGGAATGGGTCCTGCAGCAGATCTCCACCGGCAGCAATGCCCTCCCTCACGCGGTGCTGGGCCAGCACGTGGTCGCGGCCGAAGGCGTCGCGGACCCGATCACGGTCATCCGCACGCTCCGACCGCTCGCGGAGAAGGTCGTGGCGGTGCTCTCCGGCGGCGCACGGGTCGAACTCGCGCATGTGTACAACGGCATCTGGCAGGGCTTCCACGTGCTCGGTGAGATCGACTACCGGATCGAGGCCACGTACGACGGTGTCGAGTGGCTCGAGGACGACGCGTATCGCTATCCCAAGACCGTCGGCGACCTCGACCTGTACCTGATCGGCGAGGGGCGGCACGAACGTCTGTGGGAGGCGCTGGGAGCGCATCACCGTGAGGTCACCGCGGTCGAGGAGAGCACGTGGGGCACGACGTTCGCCGTCTGGGCACCGCACGCGCAGGCCGCGCGAGTGGTCGGTGACTTCAACGGGTGGGGCGGTGAGCGGCACGCGATGCGCAACCTCGGATCGACCGGAGTCTGGGAACTGTTCGTTCCCGGTCTCACCCCGGGGCAGACCTACAAGTTCGACCTGCTCTCGCGGCACGGCCAGTGGGTGCGTAAGTCGGACCCGCTGGCGCGCTACGCGGAGATCCCGCCGGCGACCGCATCCGTCGTCACCGAGTCGCACTACAGCTGGTCCGACACGGAGTGGATGCAGGCACGCGCTGCCTCGGATCCGCACAATCAACCGATGTCGGTCTACGAGATGCACCTGGGCTCATGGCGACCCGGTCTGAGCTATCGCGAGATCGCTGATCAGCTGATCGAGTACGTGCATGAATTGGGCTTCACGCACGTGGAGTTCATGCCTCTCGCCGAGCACCCGTTCGGCGGCTCCTGGGGGTACCAGGTGACCGGGTACTACGCCTCGACCAGCCGATTCGGCAGCCCAGATGACCTGAAGTACCTGATCGATCGCCTGCACCAGGCGCGCATCGGCGTGATCATGGACTGGGTGCCCGGTCACTTCCCGAAGGACGATTGGGCGCTCGCCCGGTTCGACGGAGAGCCGCTCTACGAGCACCCCGACTGGCGCCGCGGCGAACAGATGGACTGGGGCACGTACGTCTTCGATTTCGGGCACACCCAGGTGCGGAACTTCCTCGTCGCCAATGCGCTGTTCTGGCTCGAGGAGTTCCACATCGACGGCCTGCGCGTGGACGCCGTGGCCTCGATGCTCTATCTCGACTACTCGCGCAAAGAGGGCGAGTGGCTGCCGAACCAGTACGGCGGGCGCGAGAACCTCGACGCGATCAGCTTCTTGCAGGAGGTGAACGCGACGGCCTACAAGAACTACCCCGGCATCCTGATGATCGCCGAGGAGTCGACCAGCTGGCCCGGCGTTACCCAGCCGACCGTCTCGGGCGGTCTCGGCTACGGCCTGAAGTGGAACATGGGGTGGATGAACGACACCCTGCGCTACATCGAGAAGGATCCGATGTATCGCGGTTATCACACCAACGACATCACCTTCTCGTTCCTCTACGCGTTCAGCGAGAACTTCATCCTGCCGATCAGCCACGACGAGGTCGTGCACGGCAAGGGCTCGCTGATCGCCAAGATGCCGGGCGATCACTGGCAGCAGCTGGCTAATGTGCGCGCGTACCTCGCCTTCATGTGGGGTCACCCGGGTAAGCAGCTGCTGTTCATGGGCAGCGAGTTCGGGCAGTACTCGGAGTGGAGCGAGGAACGGGGCCTCGACTGGTGGATCCTCGATCAGCCGAGCCACCGCGGACTCTTCGACCTGGTCGCGCACCTGAACCGGGTGTACCGCGACAACCCGGCCCTCTGGCAACTCGACCACGACTCCCGCGGATTCGAGTGGCTCGACGGCGGCTCCGCGGCTCACGGCGTGCTGCAGTTCCTCCGATGGGACACCGAGGGCAACCCCATCGCCGTCGTCGTGAACTTCACCGGCGTGCCCGTTCACGATTATCGTCTCGGGCTGCCGTTCGCGGGCCACTGGGAAGAGCTGATCAACACGGATGCGGTCGCGTTCGGCGGCTCGGGGGTCGGCAACTTCGGTGCCGTAGAGGCTCACGACGAGCCGTGGTCGGGCCGGCCCGCCTCGGCGTCCGTCATCCTTCCGCCGCTCGGCGCCCTGTTCCTCAAGTACACCAAGTAGACGACGAGGGGGTTGTCACTGCGTTCCGTTTCCGCGGAACGCGGTGACAACCCCCTTACTCGTCGGCACTCAGTAGAGCAGGCCGGTGAGACGGGCGCGAGCCTTGCCGACCCGCGGGTCCGTGACACCGACGATCTCGAAGAGATCCAGCAATCGCGTCCGCACTGTCGCCTTGCCGTCGGCGTCGAGCTTCGGGAACAGCGTCAGCAGGCGGTCGAACGCATCCTCCACGTGCCCGCCGGACAGATCCAGGTCGGCGACGTCGAGTTGTGCGGCGAGATCGCTCGGCGCAGCGGCTGCGGCGGCGCGGATGCCGTCGAGAGACTTGCCGGAGAGTCGATCGAGCAGGCTCACCTGGGCCAAGCCGGCGACGGCGAGCTCGTCCCGCGGATTCTGAGCGATGGCGGTCTTGTACTCCGCGATGGCCGCGGCGTAGTCGCCCCGGTCGATCGCGTCGTAGGCCTCCTGGTGGTGGGGCGGCAGCGGCTCTTCGACCGGGGCGGCCGGCTCCGCGTCCTGGCCGTCGACCGGGATCGTCCCGGTGACGCCGTTGGACGCCGCGAGCTGAAGCACCTGATCGAATAGCTGCCGCAACTCGTCCTCAGCGATCAGTCCGCTGAACATCGGCACAGGGCGTCCCGCGACGATCGCCGCGACCGTCGGGACGGCCTGCACCTGGAACGCCTGGGCGAGCTGCGGGTTCGCCTCCGCGTCCACGCCGACCAGCACGAGCCGGCCCGCATAGCTGAGGACGACCTTCTCGAGCAGCGCCGTCATCGACACGCTCTGATCCGACCACGCGCCACGCAGATCGATGATCGCCGGTACCCGACTCGACAATTCGACGACGACGTTGATGTCTGCATCATTGGCCGTGCGCAGCAGGGCATCGGCCGCCGCTGGTTGAGCCTGCGCCGCAGCGGACGGTGCAGCCGGAGCAGGAGCGTTGCGCCGGTTCACGAGACCGGACAAGTCGATTGCGCCGCGGAGGTTTCCGGGCAGGGGCGGAACGTTGCTCACGGCAGCTGCACCGCCGAGACGATTCCCTGGCTCCATCCGAGCATCACGATCTTCTCCTCCGATCCGACGGGTGGTACGTAGAACAGCAACTGGTAACCGTAGCTGGATTCGATGCCGGTGGTCGACTTGTCGGTGCCGAGAAGCGTCTGCACGACGCCGGAGGGCGACACGCTCGACCCCTCAGCGACCGGCTTCACCGTGGTCACCTCGTCGAGGCTCACGGCGACGAGAGCCCCCGAATCGTTGGTCGCGAGGGCGACGGTCTCGCTCGCCCCCGGCTTGTTCGAGAACTCGATGCTCGCCGTCGACGGGAGGTTCGCTCGGTCGGTGTTCTTCTTGTCGACACCGACCTGACCGCGGAGCGAGTCGCCGTTCGCATCGAAGAGCGCGGCGTACTGGCTGGCGTCGCCGTTGGCGAGGATATCGCCGTACGCGGTCGCGATCTGGTCGGGCGCCAGCTTCATCAGCTTCGAGTCGGGAGCGATGATCGAGGTACCGACACTCGCGGGAGCCACGTCGGGGATCCGGGCGTTCGCTTCGAGGGAGATCGCGTAGTCGACCTTGAAGTCGCTGCGCGGCGCATCCTGCTGCAGCACCAGCGCGATCGGCGCGACGGACGAATCCGCCGTGTTCTCGACCACCGTGGTGAGCAGGCGCGGCCACGTCGTGGTTGCCTGCGGCAGGATCACGCTCAGGGGTGTCGAGGAGATCGCTGCGGGAGCCTCGATGGTGCCGCCGGCCGCGGCGACTTGATAGTTCACAACCCGCTCCTGGTACGCCTCCCCCTGGAAGCGCTCCCCGAGAAGTGTTCCATCTCGGGCGGCGTCCGCCGCGGCTGCGACCTGCGAGACCTGGGCGACGATCGCCTCCGCCTGGGCTGTGGTCACGACCGGAGGCACGACCTCGACCTCGGGCGCGGCTCCCGCCGTCGGTGTTGCAGTGGCGGTCGCGGATGCGCTCGGCTGGGCCAGATCGGGCCAATAGTCGGCGCTGCACCCGGCGAGGAGTGCTGCGCTCACCGCGAGTACGGGGACGACGACGAATCCGCGCCCTGAACGCCGACCCTTCGGCGCGATGCCGAGAGCCGCCTGGCTGGTCGGACGGTAGCGGGGCGCTCGGGGAAGCCTGGGCATCTTTCCTTGAGGGCCCTTGCGGCGCGGGCCCCGCTGACGACGCATGTGGATGAACGCCCAGATGTACAGCACGAGGCCGACCAGGAGGAAGAACGCCCCACCCAGCAGGAGCGGACCGGCAAGAGGCGTCGCGGTATCGAGCGGCCAGGTCACCGTGATGTCCGAGGCAGCCGGTGCCGTGCCGTCGGTCGCGATGATCAGCGAGATGTCTGCCGGCACGTCAACGGTGAGAGTGACCGAGCCGTTGCCTTCGTATTGATCGAGCCAGAGGTCGGAGCCACGCGGATCGACGATCGCGTCGTTGGCGGTGGCGGCGTCGTCCGTCAGTTCGACAGCGGTGCCTGTCTCGGTCGACGACGTGAGGCTTTGTGCCTCGGCGGAGTAGGTCAGCTCGTCGTACGCGGATGCGCCGACCCAGTCGTGCACATCGGCGCTGCGGCCGTAAGCGACGACCAGATCGCCCTCACCGCGCACGGTAATGGTCTGCCGACCGTCCTGGGCGGCGAGAGTCGCACCGTCGATGACCGCGTAGGGGGCGTCCCCGCTCAACGCCGCTTCCACGCGGAGCGTGTCGGGCGGAGCCCAGATCGTCCGTTGGCCGAGGCCGAGGGCGATCAGGACCGCCGCTATGACGGTAGCAACGATGGCCAAGACGAACCGCACGCGAAAACTCCTCCAGTGTTGCCGGGATCACAGGCATCGGGGCCATCCGGCACGGGGCCATTCGGGACCCGACGGCAACAGACAAAGACATTCAACGATAGCCGATCCCTGCTCAGCGACGCAGTGCATTCACCGAGAGCGGCTCGGCGCCCGCGCCTCCCCGGTGGCGCAGGCGTCGCTGACTAAACTCCATGCAGGTGCCGCGACCGCGAGCGCCGACGATCCCGGAGGAGACGACAGTGGCTACCGACGAGGCCGAGTTCACCCAGGTTTTCCGCGGCTACGACCGCGATGAGGTCGAGAAGGCCATTCAAGGCCTGCGCCGAGAACTGATCCACGCGAACACCCAGTCCGCCGAGAACGCGCGCGAGGTGAAGCGCCTGCACGCTCGGATCGAAGAACTCGACACCGAGTTGCAGCAGACCGGCACGCCGACGTACGCCGGACTCGGGGCGAAGCTGGAGAACACGCTGCGCGTTGCTGAAGAGCAGTCCAACCGGCTGATCGCGCAGGCCGAGATCGACACCACCCGGCAACGTCGCGCTATCCGCGATGAGGCCGAGCGCATCTCGCGAGAGGCGAAGGACGAGGCGGACCGCCTGCTGGACGAAGCGCGAACGCGCTCGACGCGGATGATCGACGACGCGACGGCTCAGGCCAATGCGACGGTCGGGAAGGCGGCCGACGACCGCGACGTTCTGACCCAGGACGCGGTGCGGGAGGCTGCCGCCATCCGCGGCTCCGTCGCGACCGAGGCGGCCGAGACCCGGGCCACCGCCAAGCGCGAGGCCGCCGCGATCCGCTCGGAGGCGGAGCGCGAAGCGGCTGAGATGCGCGCTGTCGCCGCGCGGGAGGTGGAGCAGGCACGAGACGCCGCAGCAGACCTCGCCCGCGAGAACGAGCTGCGCCGAGCCGAAGCCGACGCCGAACTCACCCAGTTGCGCGCCGCCGCCGCGGCCGAGATCGCTCGCGACCGGGCCACCGTCGACGCCGAGGTCGCCGCAGCCCGCGCCGAACTCGCCCGCGAGATCGCGCAGGGCCGAGCCGACTTCGCGCAATTCTCCGCCGATCAACGTGCCGAGCTCGAGCGCGATCGCATCGATACCATCGCGCTCCTGGAGGCCGACGCCGCGCGGATGCGCACCGCCGCGCACGACGAGGCAGCCGCCCACGCACGCGAGATCGAGCAGGCGCGGATCGACCTCGGTGTCGAACTCGCGGCTCGACGCGAAGAAGCCGACAAGGACTACCTCGCGAGACACCAGGAGGCAGTGGCCCAGACCCAGAAGTATCTCGACGAATCGAACCTGCAGCTCGCGGATGCGATCCGTCGCGCGAACGACAAGCGGCTCGAGGCGGACGCCCTGCGCAGCGACGTGCTCGCTGAGACGGCGGAGTTGCGACGTTCGTCGCAGAATGAGGCGGATGCGCTGCTCGCCGATTCCCGCGCCCGCGCCCGCGCGATGATCACCGAAGCGGAGCAGCGCACGCAGCGACTGGTCTCCGACTCCGAGGACCGCCTC
The DNA here is from genome assembly GCA_013204985.1 of Microbacteriaceae bacterium VKM Ac-2855. Classification (GTDB taxonomy): domain Bacteria; phylum Actinomycetota; class Actinomycetes; order Actinomycetales; family Microbacteriaceae; genus Rathayibacter. The sequence goes on along the minus strand of JABMLG010000001.1, from coordinate 35,491 downwards.
GACGCGATCCGGGTCGAGCGCGACGCGATCGCAGGTTACGTCGAAGGATTGAACGGCCTCATCGGCCATATCGGCGAGCTCGGCCGGAGCGATGGCGAATCCAGCACCGACTCCCCCACCTGACGCACCGCGCGTGAAGATCCGCAACGCCTTCCAGCTCGGGCTGGTCGGTACCCTCGGGGTCGGGCTCGGGCTGGTGATCATCGAGTCGATCAGCTCGTTGGCCACCATCCTGACCTACGTGGGCGCGGCGCTGTTCATCGCGCTCGGCCTCGACCCCATCGTGACCTGGCTGGAGCATCGCCGCTTCCCGCGTTGGGCTGCGATCCTCACCGTGCTGGTCGCCGTGCTCGGAGCCGTGGCCGGAATACTCGGTCTCGTCGTGCCGATCATCGTCGATCAGGCGACGCAGTTCATCAACCGCGTGCCCGACCTCGTGGCGACGATCCAGTCCCAGCAGTGGATCGACGGTCTGTACGCGCAATTCGGGCGGCAGAACGTGGACGGCGTTCTGAACTACGTCAGCCAGACCCTGGAGAGCGCCGACTACGCCTCGATCGCCAGCGGAGCTCTCGCGGTGGGCCTCTCCGTGGCGAACAATCTGGTCGGCGCGCTGATCATCCTCATCCTCACCCTGTACTTCACGGCATCGCTCACTTCGGTCAAAGGCGCGGTCTACCTCCTGGTGCCGGCGTCCAAGCGGGACCGGTTCGTCGACCTGGCCGAGCAGATCATGGCGTCCGTGGGTCGATACGTAACCGGGCAGGTCGCCCTCGCACTGTGCAACGGCCTGCTCAGCTTCTTCTTCCTGTCGTTCATCGGCGCCGAGCTGCCGGCGGTCTTCGCGGCCGTCGCCTTCCTCTTCTCGTTGATCCCGCTCGTCGGCACCATCACCGGATCCGCGATCATCGTGCTGAGCGAACTGCTGCTCGCCTCCCCCGCCACCGCGCTGACTGCGGCGATCTACTACCTCGTCTACATGCAGATCGAGGCGTACATCCTCAGCCCCCGCATCATGAACCGGGCGGTCGCCGTACCCGGCGCGATCGTTGTGATCGCGGCCCTCGCCGGCGGATCGTTACTCGGCCCGCTCGGCGCCCTGGTCGCGATCCCGTTCGCCGCGGCACTGCTCCTCATCATCAGGCAGGTGCTGGTTCCGCGGCAGAGTTTGTTGTAGGAGTCTCCTCGTTCCTCGTCGACTCCTACGGCGGTCGGCTGCCCGACGACACGGGTTCTGTAGAGCCGGGTGCGGCCGCGCACGGGAAAACGCTGCAACGCGTTTTCCCGGATAGCGCTCGGAGGTGGCGCGGCGCTGCGCGCGCGGCGAGGCTACCGAAACACGGGGCAAGGGCGAACTCCTCTCGTTCCTCGTCGACTCCTACGGCGGTCGGCTGCCCGACGACACGCGTTCCGCAGAGCCGGGTGCGGCCGCGCACGGGAAAACGCTGCAACGCGTTTTCCCGGATAGCGCTCGGAGGTGGCGCGGCGCTGCGCGCGGCGAGGCTACCGAAACACGGGGCAAGGGCGAACTCCTCTCGTTCCTCGTCGACTCCTACGGCAGTCGGCTTCCCGACGACACGGGTTCTGTAGAGCCGGGTGCGGCCGCGCACGGGAAAACGCTGCAACGCGTTTTCCCGGATAGCGCTCGGAGGTGGCGCGGCGCTGCGCGCGCGGCGAGGCTACCGAAACACGGGGCAAGGGCGAACTCCTCTCGTTCCTCGTCGACTCCTACGGCGGTCGGCTGCCCGACGACACGGGTTCTGTAGAGCCGGTGCGGATGTCCTTCGGGGAGGAAGACCCAGCGCGCCGAGGAAGAACGCGCGCCATTGTGCCTGAACGGGCCGAATCGTCCTCGGGGAAGGATGAACGTGCCGCTGAACTATTGGCGCGGGCGCGTCAGGGACGGTCGTACGTCGTGGGGAGCGGCGAGCGCGACGGATTGGTGATGCGAACGATCTCGTCGAGCACACGGCGGGTCTGAGTTTCGCCGACCCAGAGGTGCTTGCCGCCCTCCACGGGGATCAACTCGATGTCAGGCACACTCGAGAAGCGGGTTCGCGCCTCATCGGGGCGGAGGTAGTCGTCGAACTCGGGAATCAGCGCGACGAGTCGGCGCGGATCACCCGCCCACGCCGCCACATCCGCATCCTTCGCCCGATGCAAAGGCGGAGAGAGCAGGATCGCACCCTCGATGGGGTAGGCGCGACCGTACTTCAACGCCAACTCGGTACCGAACGACCAGCCGAGCAGCCAGGGCGTCGGCAACCCCCGTTCGGCGACGAACTCCATCGCCGCGGCCACATCCGCCTGTTCGGCGATGCCGTCACTGAAGGCTCCGTCACTCGTGCCTCGCGGGGAGGACGTGCCGCGCGTATTGAAACGCAGAACGGCGAGGTCGGCCAACGCAGGCAGGCGAGCCGCGGCCTTTCGGAAGATGTGCGAGTCCATGAAGCCGCCGTGCGTCGGCAGCGGGTGCAGCGTCACCAGCGTTGCGATCGGCTCGCCGGATTCCGGCAGCGCCAGCTCGCCGACGAGCGTCAGCCCATCGCTGGTGTGCAGCTCGATGTCCTCGCGGTGAGCGGGCAGCTCGACCGCGCCCCGGATCTCGAGAGTTGTCATGGACGTCCGCCGATCTTCCAACAATGGGTGTGCCAGTGCCGCCGCCCAGCGAGAGATGCGGAGTCGCCGAGCGCCCCATCCGCGCGCCAGGTGACCAGGTGCGCCAGGCCGACATCGATCGTGAGTCCGCAGCCGGGGCAGAGGTAGTTCTTCACAGCTTTCTTCGCCGACACGGGCTGCACATTCCACTCCCGCCCCGATCGCGTCTCCGTTCGTCGGAAACCGTTCAGCATCTGCGACAGATCGCGCTCCTCGCCGTCGTCTCCGGCGCCGCTCGGGCGGCCTCGGGGTCGGTTGCTGCGTGGCATTGCTCCAGTTTAGGAGTGGGACGTGTCGTCCTGATCCAGGCGGGACTCCTCCGCGTCGAGCATCGCCTGAGCCCTCTGCAGCACTCGCGAGGAGTACATCCCGAGTCGGCGGACCTCGAGAAGGGCCTCGCGCTCAGACACGAGCACAGCCTTTCGCAGCCGGAGGTACTGCTCATGCGGGCCGAGATCGTCCGCATCCGCCCGCTCGACCTGCTCCCACGCGGCTGCCGACCGGACCAACGTGTCGCGGCGCACACGCTCGAGAACGTCGGGCGGCGGCATCTCTCCTTCTGGCAGCCCGGCCAACGCCTCAGGCAGCGCTCGAATGCCCGTGGAGGCGACCTCGTCGAGCAGCATCGCCAGCTCACGCCGGTCGGCGGCGGTGTCGTTGCCTGGAATGCCACAGAGGCGGATCAGCCACGGCAGAGTGCCGCCCTGCACCAAGAGCGTGACGACCGCCACCGTGAAGGCGATAAGCACGAGTTGCGGACGATACGGGGTGGTGGCCGGCAGCGATTGCGCTGCTGCGATCGTGACGACGCCGCGCATCCCCGACCACGACAGCACCAACCCACCGCGCCAGCCGAACTCTTCGTTCGCGGTCGCCGCCAGGTCGGATTCGCGGCGCTGGTACACCCGTTCGGCACGGCGCTGACGCCGAAGATAGCGCTCGTCGCCACTGGCTCGATTACGCAGTCGCATGAGTCCGGCCGCCATCCGCCGGTTCACCCGTTTCGCATTGCGGCCCGAACGGCGCAGCCATCCGAGCAACGGCCAGACGAAGAGAAAACGGACGACGACGAGGATCCCGACCGTCGCGACGCCGAGGAGTACGGCGGTGCCCGCGCCGAGCTCATCCTGGTGCACCTGGCGATGACACCCTTGATCTCGGCTCCCATCAGGAGGAAGACGCCGTTCTCGAGAAGGAACTGCGCCGTGCGCCAGTTGATCCGCTCGCTGATCCGGGAGGGCGAGCTGAGGAAGCGCGCACTGTTGTGTCCGCTGTAGATGCCGACCACCACGACCGCGAGCACTCCGGATGCGCCGAGCGCCTCCGCCGGAATGTACGCCAGAAACGGCACCGCGAACGACACAGCGGTGTCGAGCACCGGGTCGCGCAGCTTCGAGCGCACGAAGACGGTGATGAACCCGATGGCGAGACCGAGACCGAGTGCCATCAACACCGAGTAGACGAACATCACGCCGACGGCGCCCGCGTCGATGACATCCGCCGCCGAGACACCGAGCACCGCCGCGGTACTCGTCGCGGCTTTCAGAAGCACCAGAGCGGACGCGTCGTTGACGAGGCTCTCCCCCTCGAGAACGGTCACCAGGCGCGGCGGCAATCCGAGCCGTTTCCCGATCGCCGTCGCGGCCACCGCGTCGGTGGGACTCACGACTGCGCCCAGCGCCAATGCCGCGCCGAAGCTCAGAGCAGGGAAGACGGCGTAGATGAACAGGCCGACCACGAACGCCGTGACCACCACGAGCAGCACTGACAGGCCGAAGATGGAACGGAGGTTGCGACGGAAGTCGACGAGCGGTACCTGGATCGCGGCCGAGTACAACAACGGCGGCAGAACACCGGCCAGGATCAGCTCGGGTTCCACCTCGATGTGCGGCACACCGGGCAGGTAGGAGAAGCCGAGACCCGCGATGACGAGGAGAAGCGGAGCGGCGATACCGAGCCGAGCCGAGAAGCGCGCGACGGTGACGACGGTGATGATCCCGACGACCCCGAGCAGCGCGTAGTCCACGGGACCAGGGTACTGACGTGGTTCCGTGTCGCCTCGCGACGAGCTGTGATCCCGGTCAGATCGCCGGGATCACCTGCGCGGGTCAGTACCAGCCGACCGATTCGGAGTGGGCCCACGCACCGCACGGCGAACCGTAGCGACCGGTTATGTAGCCCAAGCCCCACGTGATCTGAGTCGATGCGCTGGTCTGCCAGTCGGCTCCCGCGCTCGCCATCTTGTTGCCGGGGAGGGCCTGCGGGATGCCGTACGCACCGCTGGAGGTGTTCTCCGCGTTGACACGCCAGCCGGATTCACGGTTCCAGAGGGAGACGAGACAGTCGAACTCGCTGTCCGCCCATCCGCGCGCCACGACCATCTCGTAGGCGATGGCCTGAGCGGTACCGGCAGACGGGATACCGGCGGAAGGTGCGCTGGACGAACTCGAACTCGAACTGGAACTGGAACTCGAGCTTGACTCCGTCTCGGTCGGCGTCGGAGTGGGGGTCGGCGTCGGCGTCGGCGAAGGCGCGGCCGAGAAGGAGTCGCGCTGCACCGTGTTCTCGAAATCGCCGAGTACCTGCAGTCGCTGCGCGGGATCGCCGTTGAAGCGCACAGGCTCGCGATAGAACGGATCCGCGACGGCGACGGTCGACGGCGCGATGACGGTCACCATCGAGATGCCCACCACCGCAACGAATGCGAGGATCGCCAAGTGCGTACGGGCCCGGGAGCGGGAACGTTTGCTAGGAGCCTGACGCGGAACCGGTGCCGTAGCAGGCACTCGTGGCTGGGCGACGGCGGAGAGATCATGCTTACCCATTGATCTCAAAATGATAACGGACGATTCGCCGAATGGCCAGGGCGGCCGTAGCGGGTCAGCGAACGGCCAGCATCACGTCCACGACAGCATCGAGAACCAGATCCACCTGACCCTCCTCGTAGCCGCCCCGCTGCGGCGCGAACGAGACCGTACGGACGTCATCGACCGAGAGCACCGAACCGTCGCGGAAATAGCCCGAAACACGATCGGCGAAGGCGTCGACCTGGCGGATGTTGTAGCCGGTGGTCACCGCGCCGCACCGATCGAAGCGCTCTCGGGCAGGCCGGGCGAGACGGTTCACGATCACCTGAGCGGTCGCGCGTGCCTCCTCCAGCCAGGGCTGCTCCCCCTGCGCCTTCACCGCCGCCTCTCGCTCGCGAAGCGCGAAGGCGTCCTCCAGCCGCTCCAAGGCGGCGTCGACGTGAGGTGCGGAGTATCCGCCCTTGCGCAAGGAGAACGCCATGTGGCGAAGGTCGTCGGCGGTCAGACTCGGCGCCGCACCCGAGGTGTCGGCGTATGCGGCTCGGGCCTGGGCCAGGAACTCGTCGACCTCAGCCGGATCGTATCCGGGTCGGGAACGGCGGGCGAGCGGAAAGGGTGCGGCGGTCACATCCGACATCATGCCATCCGCCTCTTCGGCCTCTGCTGAGGCCGCGCCATGCCGTGGCCGATGTGGTGACAACGCGTCAGTGCACGAAGAGGAAGTACAGGACGTACGCTGCAGCCGCCGACGGCAGGATCGAATCGAGCCGATCCAGGAATCCACCATGGCCGGGCAGCCAGGAACTCATGTCCTTGATCCCGATGTCGCGCTTGATCAGCGACTCCGCGAGGTCACCGAGCGTCGCCGTGCCGAGGACGACGATGCCGAACACCGCACCGACCCACCACGGTTCTTGCAGAAGGAGCACCGCGAGCAGGACGCCCGCGACAACACCGGCGACAGCGGCGCCCGCGAAGCCCTCCCACGTCTTCTTCGGGCTGACCCGCGGAGCCATCGGGTGCTTGCCCCACGTGAGACCGCTGGCGTACGCGCCGGTGTCGACGACGATCACCAGGATGAGGAACGTCAGCGTCCAAAACTCTCCCTGCGGCTCGGCGACGAGACGGATCGCGAAAGCGCCCAGGAAGGTCACGTAGAGCTGCACGAAAGCGCCGAGGCCCATATCGAGCATGAGCTCACGTGCCGTCGAACGGGTACGGCCGACCAACTGCTCCGCGAGGCGCCAGAGGGCGATGAAGACCGAACCGGCCAGAACCGAGAACCAGGCGCCGCTGATGCCGAGGTAGTACGCAGCCGGCACGGTGGCCAGCGCGACGATCACCGTCGGGATGCGCGGGATGTCCCGCCCCGCGTGCCGCAGAGCACCGGCGAGTTCGAGGGCGGCGAAGACCACGAGCACACCCGCGAGCACCATGAAGAGCTCTTTGATGACGATCAGGCTGACGAGCATCAACCCGCCGCCGACCAGGCCGATTCCGATCGCCGAGACCAGATTGCGACCCGTCCGCGCGGTGATCCGATCGTTGGTGGCCTCCAGTTGGGCGCGAGTCGCCTCGAGCTGGCGCTCGACGTCGGCACGGCGCTGGTGCGCCTTGGCCTTCAGCTCGTCGCGCGAGATCGCTCTCGCACCTCGCGTCGCCCCGTGCGGATCGGTGGCCCGGACGCCCGTTTCGGACTCGCCGACCGGGCCCGGTCCGGAACCCGACTGCTCGCTCATTTCACCGCCCCGAGGATCAGACCTCGAGGAGCTCGGCTTCCTTGCGCTTCAGGGAGTCGTCGATCGCGTCGACGTGGTGCTTGGTGACCGATTCGAGCTCCTTCTCGCCACGCGAGACTTCGTCGTCGCCGACTTCACCCTTCAGCGCATCGAGGTCGTCCTTCGCCTTGCGGCGGATGTTGCGCACCGCGATCTTGGCGTCCTCCGCCTTGGTGCGAACCAGCTTCACGAACTCCTTGCGTCGATCCTGGGTCAGCTCCGGCAAGGACACGCGGATGATGTTGCCGTCGTTCGTCGGGTTCGCGCCAAGGTTCGGCATGTCGCGGATCGCCTGCTCGATATCGCGCAAAGCGCTCTTGTCGTAGGGGGTCACCAGGAGCGTGCGGGCCTCCTGGTTCTGCAGCGAGGCGAGCTGAGCGAGCGGCGTCGGCGTGCCGTAGTAGCTGACCAGAACCTTCTGGAACAACGCCGGGTTGGCACGACCGGTGCGGACAGTGGCGAAGTCTTCCTTCGCTACCGTCACGGCCTTGTCCATCTTCGAGGTCGCATCGGCGAGAACATCCGCGATCACGGGTAACTCCTTTATTCGGTGATTCGAGTTTAGTTGGAGACGAGCGTGCCGAGATCCGCGCCACGGATGGCAGCGGCGACATTTCCCGCGGGCTCCATGCCGAAGACCTGCATCGGCATGCGGTTGTCCATGCAGAGGCTGAAGGCGGTCGAGTCGACCACCTTGAGACCCTTCTGCAGGGCGTCCTGGTAGGTGACGCGATCGAGCTTCTGCGCATCCGGGTTCGTTCGCGGATCGGAGTCGTAGACGCCGTCGACCCCGTTCTTTGCGACGAGCACGACGTCGCAGTGCGTCTCGAGCGCCCGCTGCGCCGCCACGGTGTCGGTGGAGAAGAACGGGAGTCCCGCGCCGGCGCCGAAGATCACGACCCGACCCTTCTCCATGTGGCGGATCGCGCGACGCGGAATGTACGGCTCGGCGACCTGGGTCATCGAGATCGCGGACTGCACGCGCGTCTCCGCACCCGCCTGCTCGAGGAAATCCTGCAGAGCGAGCGCGTTCATCACGGTGCCCAACATGCCCATGTAGTCGGCGCGTCCACGGTCCATGCCGCGCTGCGAGAGCTCGGCGCCGCGGAAGAAGTTGCCGCCACCGACCACGACCGCGATCTCGACGTCGGCCGCGGCCTCCGCGATCTCGCGTGCCAGCGCGCTGACGACGTCGGGGTTCACGCCGAGCGTGCCGGCGCCGAACGCCTCGCCCGACAGTTTCAGCAGCACCCTGCGGCGCTTCACGATCTCTTGCGTGTCCGTCATCGACGTTCCTCCCGTTGGCCCGTTCAAAGCTATCCCAGGCCGCGACTGTGCCGCGACCACCCGTGCGGCCACCGAGGGCGCGCAAAAGGGAGCCCGGATCGCAGCGGCGATCCGGGCTCCCTGATGGTGCGGTTAGGCGCCGACCTTGAAGCGGGCGAAGCCCGATACGGTCAGACCGGCGTCCGCGAGAACCTTCGTCACGGACAGCTTGTTGTCCTTGGCGTAGTCCTGGTCGAGCAGAGCGACCTGCTTGAAGTACGCGTTGACGCGACCCTCGATGATCTTCGGCAGGGCGGCCTCGGGCTTGCCCTCGCCGCGGGAGATCTCCTCGACGATACGACGCTCGTTGTCGACCTCGGCGGCCGGCACGTCCTCACGGGAGAGGTACGTCGGGTTGGCGAAGGAGATGTGCTGCGCGATGGAGCGCGCGGTCTCGGCGTCGCTGCCGGAGTAACCGACGACGACACCGACCTGCGGCGGCAGGTCCTTGTTCGTCTTGTGCAGGTAGATCGCGAAGTGCTCGCCGGTGACGACGGCGACACGACGCAGCTCGATCTTCTCGCCGAGGATCGCGGCCTCGTCGGAGATGACGTCGGCGACGGTCTTGTCGGCGGCGGGAGCGGCCAGCGCCTCGTCGACGGTGCTCGCACCGGCGGCGACGGTCGCGGCGAGCACGACGTCGGCCAGCGCGATGAACTTTGTGCCCTTGGCGACGAAGTCGGTCTCGCAGGCGAGCTCGATGATGGTGGCGGTGCCACCGTTCTCGGCCGCGGCGACGAGGCCCTCGCTGGTGGAGCGGTCGGCACGCTTCGCGTTGCCCTTCGCGCCCTTGAGGCGCAGGATCTCGGTGGCCTTCTCGACGTCTCCGCCGGCCTCCTCGAGTGCGTTCTTGGTGTCGACCATGCCGGTGCCGAGCTGCTCGCGCAGCGCCTTGAGGTCGGCGAGGCTGAAGTTAGCCATGTTGTTCGAACTCCTCTGGTTCTGTGGAACCGGCCGCCGGGTGGGCAGCACGATTCTGCATTTTCGTTCTGGTGAACATCGTCTGTTCTGGTGAACATCGACGAGTGCGGTCGGCGGATGCGCCGACCGCACTCGAAGAGGGAGGGTATCCCTCGAAGGTGACTACTTGGCTTCGGCCTCGGCGACGACCTCGGCGACCGTCTCGGCCTCCGCGTCGGCGACCTTCTCGGTCGATGCCTCGGCCTGCTCGTTCGGCTCCTCGACGTCGGCGGCGGGCGCCTCCTCCGTGGTCTCCTCAGCAGCGGTCGCGTCGGCGGCGGCGGGCGCGTCGCTCGAGGTGAGCAGCTCCTGCTCCCACTCGGCGAGCGGCTCGACGGCGGAGACGTTGCCCTCGGCCTCGGGCTTCTGGTGACGCTGGATGAGGCCCTCGGCCGCGGCATCGGCGACGATGCGGGTGAGCAGGCTCACCGAGCGGATGGCGTCGTCGTTACCCGGGATCGGGTACTGGACCTCGTCAGGGTCGCAGTTCGTGTCGAGGATGCCGATGACCGGGATGCCGAGCTTCTTGGCCTCGTCGATCGCGAGGTGCTCCTTCTTGGTGTCCACGACCCACAGCGCCGACGGCGTCTTGGTGAGGTTGCGGATACCACCGAGGGACTTGTGCAGCTTGTCGAGCTCGCGCTTCTTGATCAGCAGCTCCTTCTTGGTGAAGCCGCTCTTCGCCGTGTCGTCGAAGTCCAGCTCCTCGAGCTCCTTCATGCGCGCCAGGCGCTTGGAGACGGTCGAGAAGTTGGTGAGCAGGCCACCGAGCCAACGCTGGTTCACGTAGGGCTGGCCGACACGGGTCGCCTGCTCGGCGATCGCGTTCTGCGCCTGCTTCTTCGTGCCGACGAAGAGGATGGTGCCGCCGTGGGCGACCGTCTCCTTGACGAAGTCGTACGTCTTGTCGATGTACGCGAGCGACTGCTGCAGGTCGATGATGTAGCTACCCGAACGCTCCGTGAGGATGAAGCGCTTCATCTTCGGGTTCCAACGGCGGGTCTGGTGCCCGAAGTGGACGCCGCTGTCGAGCAGCTGACGCATGGTTACGACGGCCATTGCCATCTCCTTCTTCGGGAGGCACGCTCGCGCTCAGCACGACGACGTGGTCTCCCACTCGGTTGTCCGCGTCGACCGGTCGGCCGACACTCCTGGTGCCCGGCGCGACATTCCCGCCTCGACGCGCGTTCGCGGGGAACGGGAGGAGGACCGATGGGGATGAGCGCCTTGCGGGCACGCGTAGTCACCCCGCTCAGCGAGGTGCTCCTGGAAGAGTAGCACGCACCCGGCGGGTCCGGGGCGGTACGCCAACCCGAACTCAGCGCCTCGGTGCGCGCTTCATCTCCAAACCATCCATCTCCTCGAGCGAGCGACCCTTCGTCTCGGGCACCTTCAGCATGACGAAGAAGAACGAGATGGCTGCGAACGCCGCGTAGAGACCGTAGGTAAGAGTCAGTGAGACGTCTTGCGAGAGAACGGGGAAGGTGATCGTGACCACGAAGTTCGCGATCCACTGCGCCGAAGCGGCGACGCCGAGGGCGGCAGCGCGGATGCGGTTGGGGAAGATCTCCCCCAGGAGTACCCAGACCAGCGGGCCCCATGTCGCACCGAAGAAGATGACGAAGGCGTTCGCGCCGACGAGTGCGATCGGACCCCATACTCCGCCGAGCGAGACGGTGTCGCCGTCGACGGAGGCCTGGCTGAAGGCGATGGCCATGGCGGCGAGCGAGAGGGTCATGCCCGCCGATCCGACCAGCAACAGTGGCTTCCGCCCGACCTTGTCGACCAGCCAGATCGCCACGAACGTGACCGCCACATTCACGATGGCGGTGACGACCGAGATGGTGAACGAGTCGGACTCCTCGAAGCCGACAGCGCTCCAGAGAGTGGTCGAGTAGTAGAAGATCACGTTGATGCCCACGAACTGCTGCAGCACCGACAGGATGATGCCGACCCAGACCACGGGGAGGAGGCCGAGCGCCGGACCGCGGAGGCTGCCCTTCTTCTCGTTCTTTGCATCCTCGTCGATTCCGCGCTGGATGTCGCTGATGGCAGCATCGACCTCGTCGGCCGGGGTGACCGTACTCAGCACCTTCTTCGCCTCCTCGTGCCGACCCCGCGAGGCGAGGTAACGGGGCGACTCCGGAAGTCGCCATGCAAGGACGCCGTAGACGATCGCCGGCACCGCGCAGGCGATGAACATCCACCGCCAGGCCTCCATCCCGAACCAGAACGGTTCGGAGGCGCCACCCGCACCCGACTGGATGAGGTTGTCCGACAGCAATGCCGCGAAGATTCCCAGCGTGATGGCGAGCTGTTGCAGGGACGCGAGCGAACCCCGGATCGCCTTCGGCGCGATCTCGGAGATGTAGGTCGGAGCGATCACCGAGGCGATGCCGATGCCGAGGCCGCCGAGCAGGCGCCAGAGTACGAGATCCCACACGGCGAAGGCGAGCCCGGCGCCGATGGAAGACACGAAGAACAGGCCGGCACCGAGCAGCATCACGCGGATGCGACCCCAGCGATCCGCGAGCTTGCCGGCGAGATACGCGCCGAGTGCGCAGCCGAGGAGGGCGGAGGCGACCGCGAAACCGATCAGTGTGGCCGAGAGATCGAAGCGCTCCTGAACAGCCTCGACGGCTCCGTTGATCACGGATGAATCGAAGCCGAACAGGAATCCTCCGACGGCGGCGGAGATCGCTAGAGCGATCACCTTGCGCTTCAGCGCTGCCGGCGTGGTCGTCGTTGTGGACATCAGTGCTCCCCACCGTCGCGACACTCGTCGCGACTCCGCAGTCGACGCTAGTCGCGTGACAGGGCTCCCAGAACCGGATCGCCTCCTCCCCAGGCCCCGTGCTATCGGTGTCCGTCGATTCCCCGCGTGCTCCACGACGATCCGAGCACCAAGCGCGCTTTGCTGAACAGATGAACCGTTTGCTCACCCTCATCGCTGCTCTCGCCCTGATCACGCCGTTGTGGACCTGGCCCGTCGGCGGTCCCACCGCGATCATCGGGGCCTGGTCGGCGCCCGAACATCGCTACGCGTCCGGACACCGCGGGATCGACATCGACGCAGCGAACGGATCTCCCGTCGCATCCCCCGCGTCCGGGACCGTGCATTTCGCCGGTACCGTCGTGGATCGCGCCATCGTCACCGTCCGCACCGATGACGGTGTTCTCGCGAGCCTCGAACCCGTCACCCCGGCCGTCGCGGAGGGCGACCGGGTCGTGGCGGGGCAGATGGTCGGCACCGTCGGAGCAGGCGGGCACTGTTCGGAGCGCTGCGTGCACCTCGGAGTGCGGGTCGACGGCGACTACGTCTCGCCGCTGCGGTTCCTCGGTGGTCTGGAGCGTGCCGTGCTGCTTCCGATGAACTGAGGTCGGGCTGACGATCAGGCGCGCGGATGCGCCAGCCGGTAGGCATCGAGGATGCGTTCCGTCGATACGTGCGTGTAGATCTGGGTCGTCCCGAGGCTGGCGTGACCGAGCATCTCCTGCACGGCGCGCAGATCCGCGCCGCCGTCCAGCAGGTGCGTCGCCGCGGTGTGCCGGAACGTGTGCGGGCCGGAGGGGCCGCTGCCCTCACCGCCGCCGAGCATCGTCGCCACGAGCTGATAGACGGTGCGCGGATCGAGGCGGCCCCCGCGACGCCCGAGGAAGAGCGCTCGGATCTCGCGCTCGCCCGCGAGGGCGGGACGAGCTGCGCGAAGGTAGTCGACCAGCGCGTTCGCTGCCGGCACTCCGAAGGGCACGACGCGCTCCTTCGACCCCTTACCGGTGACGCGCACGGTGAGACGGTCGAGGTCGGCGTCGCCGAGGTCGAGCCCGACGAGTTCCGAGACGCGCAGGGCTGAGGCGTAGAGCAGCTCCACGATCGCGAGGTCTCGCACCGCAACGGGGTCACCGTCGACCCGCCGCAGCTGGAGGCCGGCGAGCAGCTCGTCCATCTGCGACCGGGTGAGAACGCGCGGGAGTGTTCGGGCGGGTTTCGGCGTTCGTAGGCGCGCTGCGACGTCCACGGGCATCCGTTCGGTGCGAGCGGCCCAGGCGCCGAAGGATCGCGCCGCCGCCGATCGTCGGGCGATCGTCGAGCGCGCGGCGCCGGACTCGGTCTCTGTCCAGAGCCAGTCGCGGAGGAGCTCCAGGCTGAGCGCATCCGTGGTCGTTGCGGCATGTCGCGCCGCGAACTCGGCGAGTCGGCCGAGGTCGCTCCGGTAGGCGCGCTCCGTCGTCTCCGCCAGGCCGCGCTCGGCGCGGAGATGGTGCAGGAAGTCGTCGATCGCGCGTCGGAGTTCAGGCATCCGGCATCCGCGAGAACAGATCGATGCGGCCCTGATCGTCCGTGCTCTCGAGCCGATCCAGCAGGGTGGCGTCGAAGTGCGTGACGATTCGGCCGGTGTCGATCGGAACGAGCGAGGAGACGACGGTCTCAGGATGGACGTGCACGAGCGAGAAGCTCTGCGCTGCGGCGATCCCGCGCAGCTCTCGTTCGGGAGCGCCGAGGTCCATCGTGTAGCAACTCGCACCCGCGACGAAGACGGGCGCCCCGGCGAACGTCGCGGCCGTCGGGTAGTGCAGGTGCCCGGCCAGGATGGCGCGCACATCCGTACCTCGGATGCTCTCCGCGAAGTCGGCGAGTCCGCGCAGCTCGAGCACGGTCATGGCACCGAGCGGCGTGGGCACCGGCGGGTGGTGCAGTGCGAGCACCGTGCCGTGCGGAGACGGCTCGGCCAGGATGCTGCGCAGTTCGGCGAGATGGGCGGGTTCGAGTGCGCCGTGGTGGAAACCGGGGACCGCACTGTCGAGCGCGATGATGCGCAGCCCGTTCGCGTCGACGACCTGGAGGATCGGCTCGTCTCCTCCCTCGGAGTCGAGCAGTTCACGCCGGAAGGCCCGACGCTCGTCATGGTTGCCCATCACCCAGATGAGCCGGCAACCGAACTGTGTTGTGACCGGTTCGAGTGCCGCGCGAACCCGGCGGTACGCATCCGCTTCGCCACGATCGGCGACGTCTCCGGTGATCACGATCGCGTCGAGGGCCTCACCTCGTTCGGCAAGCCTCGTCAGCGCTCGGGCGAGCATGGTCTCGGTGTCGACGGCACCGTACAGCGGCGCTCCCCCGGCGAGGAAGTGCGTGTCGCTCAGGTGCGCGATGGTGTGGGTCGATGGCGCGAATTGGCCGAGCTGGGTGCGGGCGGTTCCGGTCATGCCTTCACGCTAGGCCACGGCACCGACACCCGGTGGCGACCACGCCTGGGGGCCCCGCGAGATGCCTCCGGGGCACTCCGACTCCGGCGGGTCGTAGGTACCAAAGGCATGTCGCGGGTTCGTCGGGGTCAGCGGGAGATGAGCCATCTCCCATCCTCGGTCCGCTCTGCGCGTCCCTCTGCCAGCAACATGCCCAGTGCGGCGAGAACGTCCCGCGGGCCGAGACCCGTCGCTCGGGCGAGTTCGCCGGTGTCGCGCGGTGTGCGCACACTCAGCGCATCCTGGACGCGCGTCGCGAGCGGGTCGCGACCGGGGTCAGGCAGCGCCGGTTGCACCTGCATGCCGCCGATCAGCTCGAGCGCCTCGTCGACTCCCGTGATGCAGGTGGCATCGAACTCTCGCAGCAGACGATGGCATCCGGCCGACGACGCGCTCGTGACCGGGCCCGGCACGGCGCCGAGCGGGCGGCCTATCGCTGCCGCATGGCCGGCGGTGTTGAGGGATCCCGAGCGAGCGCCCGCCTCCACCACCACCGTTGCGGTGGCCACTGCGGCGATGATCCGATTGCGTTGCAGGAAGCGCCAACGGGTGGGACTGCTTCCGGGCGGGAGCTCGGTAGCGACCGCGCAGCCGGGAGTCGCCATCATGCGTTCCAGCATCGAGGTGTGCGCGCTCGGATACAGCCGATCGGGTCCGCCGGCGAGGAAGGCGACCGTCGCGCCGCCGACGGCGAGGGCGGAGCGGTGCGCGACCGCATCGATTCCGAACGCAGCACCCGACACGATGCGGACCCCGCGTTCCCCCAGACCCGCCGCGAGTTCGGCCGCGACGTGCTCGCCGTATCCGGTGGAGGCTCGTGCCCCGACGATCGCTGTGGACCGCGACGCCCGCAGCGATCGTCGATCGCCGCGGAGCCAGAGCGCGAGAGGGGCGTGCTGGCCGAGGTCGTCGACGGCATCGGGCCAGTCCGCGTCGCCCGGCACCAATAACGTCGCCTGCAGACCGTGCGCGACCTCGAGCCGTCGGCGCAGGAGCGCGCGGTCGGCCCGGGGTCGCCACCGCTCCAGCCCCTCGGCGATCGCGCGGACGGCATCGGGTGCCACGTCGCCGGCGATCTCGGTCGCGGGGCGCCCTTCGACGACCGCTGCGAACGCGGGCCCGGCGCCGAGAACGTCGACGACGGCGTGCGCGACACCGTCACCCGGTTCCGCGAGCGATGTCCAGGCGGCCCGTGCCGCCGCCTCCGCAGCACCCTTTTCATCAGAGGACGCGAGCAACTGCGCGGCGAGGCGGAGCTCGTCGCGATCGAACACGCTCACGACAGATCACCCCCGCGCAGCACCAGAGCACGACCGACGCACCCGGCGTCCGGTCGCGGCTCGCCGTCGAGATCGGCCAAGGTCCAGGCGAGTCGCAGCACTCGGTCGTAGCCGCGCATCGTGATCGACCCGCGTTCGAGCGCTCGGTCGAGTGCGCTGGTGCTCGTCGCTTCGAGCCGGTGCTCCGCAGAACGCAGCCACGGCCCGGAGACCTCGGCGTTCAGCCGCCAGGGGGTCCCCGCGAGTCGTGCAGAGGACCGCGCGCGCGCATCCTCGACACGACGGCGGGCCTCGGCCGACGATACACCCGACGTCTCTCGTCGGGCGGCCAACTGCGCTGCCCCGATACGACGGACGGTGAGCCGGATGTCGACTCGATCCAGAAGTGGTCCGCTCAGGCGGGCGAGGTAGCGGCGGCGAACGTTCGGTGCACACGTGCAGCTTTCGCCGGGGATGCCGAAACGACCGCACGGGCACGGATTCGCAGCCAGGACCAGTTGCACCCGGGCGGGGAACTCAGCGACGGCATTCGCCCGATGGATCTGGATCGTGCCCGACTCGAGCGGTTGCCGAAGTGCGTCGAGTGCGATCACCGAGAACTCCGGTGCTTCGTCGAGGAAGAGGACGCCGCGTGTCGCGCGGGCTACCGCGCCTGGGCGGATGCGGCCACTACCACCTCCAACGATCGCCGCGGCCGAGGCGGAGTGGTGCGGGCTCTCGAACGGCGGCCGCCGCACGAGTTCACCATCCAATGGCTGGCCCGTCAGCGAGCGCATGCACGTCGCCTCCAACGCCGCCTCATCATCCAGATCCGGCAGGATCCCCGGCAGCCGATCCGCCAGCATCGTCTTGCCCGCCCCCGGCGGACCCAGCAGGAACACGTGATGGCCTCCCGCAGCCGCCGCGATCATCGCCTCCGTCGCCTCCTCGTTACCGACCACGTCCGCCAGATCCAACGGCCGCCTCGACGCATCCTTCGCCACCGCCGGCGCCGCGATCGGGTCCACCACTGGCACCTCCCAGTCCGCGCCGTGCCACACCGCCGCCGCCGCCAGCGACGACACCGGAATCACCTCGACACCCTCGACCAGCGCGGCCTCCGTCGCGTTCGCCGTCGGCACCATCACCCGCCGACACCCCGCCCGTGCCGCCGCGATCACGGCCGGAAGGATGCCCGGAACCGGCCGCAACCGGCCGTCCAGCCCCAACTCCCCCAGATGCACCACCCGCGCCACCGACTCCGCCGGAACCTCACCCAACGCTGCCACCGTCGCCAACGCGATCGCCAGATCGAACACCGACCCCTGCTTCGGCATCGACGCCGGCGACAGATTGATCGTGATCCGGAACTCCGCGATATCGCAGCCCGAATTGCTCGCCGCCGACCGCACCCGCTCGCGCGCCTGCGACAACGCCGCATCCGGCAACCCGATGATCGCGAAATTCGGCTTCCCATCCCCCGAATGCGCCTCCACATCCACCATCGCCCCACTGAAACCCACCAGCCCCACCGACCGGGTCCGCCCCAAACCCATCACGCCACCGCCCGCACATGACTCACACGAACCGGCTCACCCTTCGCCGCGATGATGCCGATCGCGTCGATCCGCATCCGACTCGTCCGCACAGAATGCGTGCGCCGCCACTGCGTCGCCAGCAACCGCAGACGGCGTGCTTTCTCGCGATCGATCGCCTCGACCGGATACCCGTAACGCGACGACGAACGCGTCTTCACCTCGACAACGACGAGCGCATCACCATCACGAGCGACGATGTCGAGCTCGCCCTCCCTGACGCGCCAATTGCGGTCGAGGATCTCGTACCCCTGCGCCTCCAAATGCCGCGCCGCGAACGCCTCACCGCGCCGCCCCAACTCATCCTTATCCATCCGATCGACCTCCTCCACCGAGGCTCACGGATACAGCAGAGTGGCGAGCACCGAACAGGCCACCAACAGGAAAGGTCACCAGCCACTGCACCCTGTGGAGGACCCGACGGGATGTCGCCGGCGAGTGCGCGTCTCGACCTAGGCTGCTCGAAGCGCGAGCGCCGGGTCGATTCGCGCCGCGCGGAACGCGGGAACGACGGCCGAGACTGCTCCGGCCAGGATGCCGGCCACCACTCCGGCACACGCTCCCGCGGGATCGAAGACGGGCGCCCACCCCTGCGCCCCGCTGACGATGGTCGTCGCCAGTGTGCCGACCGCCAGCCCCGCGATTCCTCCCGCGCAACCGATCACCGTGCCTTCGATGAGGAACAGCGCTCGAATATCTCCGCGGGTCGCACCAACGGCGCGACGGAGAGCGATCTCGCGGGTTCGCGCGGTGATCGTGAGGAACATGGAGAGGCCGCTCGTGAAGCAGACGAGAACCAAGAGAACGGCAGCGATGAGAAGGACGCCTCGTGCGAGATCGTCGTTGACACCGCGGGAGAGCGAACGCAAGTCGGCCACAGTCTGGACCTTCGTCGCTTCGGGATGCCCGGGATCGACGGCGAGCGGGATCGAGTCGGCCACAGCGGCCGGTTGGCCTGGTCGCGTGCGGACGACGATGCGGTTATCCGTATTGGGCGGAAGCTCGAATCCGTCGAGAGAGACGAGAACAGCTTCGGCGAGACCGGGGTCACGCGGAGTCGCATGAACGTATCCGGCGACGATGACGTTCTGGTCGCTGATGGTGATGATGTCACCGATGCGGCTGCTCGCGAGGCCGAGTTCGGTGGCTGCGGAGGTGCCGAGGATCGCAGTCGGGGTTCCGGCACTCGCCACTGGCGTGACGACCGGTCGCGTCGTGACGCGTTCGGCGTCGAGAAAGCCGGCGTCGACGACGAACACGGGAGCATCGCTGGTCAGAAGGTGCGCTCCGAACACACGCGACGTGCGAGCTGCGCTCGCGGTGAGTCCGATCCTGATTCCGGCGGCCTCCACACCCGTGAGGGCGCCGACGTGGGCCTCGGCCGATACCAGTTCGTCAGCCGCCGCGGCATCCGGCATAAGAACCGTGATGCTGTCGAGCGCGGCCTCGCTCAATCTCTGCGAGATCTGAGTCGCCGCGGTCGCGCTCGAATTGACGGAGGTGACGAGACCGGCGATCGCGATGACGAAGGCGGCAAGAATCCCGAGCGTGCGGACGGGGGACGCAAGCAGGGCGGTGAGCGCATCAGGGATGTGCCAACGACGCCGCAGCCGGGATCGCTTCTGCGGAGCGCTGCTCGAAGCAGCGGCCGCGGGAGCATGTTCCGCGTGGACCCGGCCGTCGTCGACGCGGATCCGGCGGTGAGCACGGGCAGCGACCTCCTCGGAGTGAGTGATAACGATCACGGTCACACCCGATCGGTTCAGCTCGACGAGGGCATCCATCACGATGCCGGAATTCTCGGAGTCCAGACTTCCGGTGGGTTCATCGGCGAGAACGATCGACGGTCGAGCCGAAACCGCACGGGCGAGCGCGAGACGCTGACGTTCACCGCCGGAGAGAGTGCCGGCGGCTTGATCGACGAGTTCGAGCAGACCGAATCCGGACAGCGCGCTCGCGACCGCCCTGGACTGCGCGGCGATGCTTTCCCCGCGCATTCGAAGCGGAAGGGCAGTGTTACGCCCGACGGTCTCGTTGGGCTGCACGAAGGCGTCTTGGAAGACGAAGCCGAACGTGCGCGCGCGGAGCTCGTCTCGATCTCTCTCGCTCAGTGATCCGACGAGAACGCCGCCGAGAAGGTATTCGCCGCTGTCGGCCGTATCGAGGAGTCCGAGGATATTGAGCAGGGTTGACTTTCCCGCCCCTGACGGGCCGACGAGCGCGACGAATTCGCCCTGTGCAATGGTGAGATCGACGTTCGCAAGGGCAGGGTGTGCAGCGTTCTCGTAGCGGCGATTGATCCCGCGCAGCGACAACACCGACTCCGTCACGGTGTGACCTCGATGACGTCGCCGGGGGCGAGACCCACGTCGGGCGGGATCTCCACCCAACCGTCCCCGACCGTTCCGAGGGACACGGACACGTGCGCGCCCGTCTCGAGGCCGGTCGCGTGATCGACGACGACGTACGGCTTTCCGGAGGCGTCGTGTACAGCGCTGAGGGGCACGGCGAGCACCTCGACTCCGATGGAGGCCTGCGTCACGATGACCTTCTCACCGTTCTTCACCGTTGACCATTCAGCGGGTACATCGATATGGGCGTCCCTGCCTGCAACAGCCCCGCTGGTTCCGTCCGCGGGTGTGAAATCGCCGAGATGGGCGATCGTCGCCGTCTGATCCGGCATCCCCGCTGCCCGAAGCGTGACGGCGGAGCCGACGGCGAACGCATCCTCGTCGAGCACGGCGACCCTGATTCCGATACGGTTCGCGCTGGTCTGCAGGACGACGAGCGGCCGGTCGGACCCGACGGTTTCGCCGACCGCTGCGATGGACGCGACCGACACCGTATCGGTGGGGAGCTGTACCACTTGGGTCACGTCGACGAACCGTTCGGGGACCACCGAAGACAGCGGATCGGGCGGCGCACTCGGCGTCGGTACCGGAGCCGAGGTCATGGTCGACGCCGGAACGGCGCTCACCTCGGTCGGTAGTCGATAGCCGAGATCGCTCCACAGGTCGTCCGCGGCCTCGAGAGTATTCGCCGTGAATGATTCGTCGACGTCGAAGCCTGCACCACCGGCGGCGGCGAGCGCGGTTTCAAAACCGAGAACGTCATCGCCGACGTCGCCGACGTGCAAGTGGCGGTACAAGGGAGCGGTGACTCTCAACGCGATGCGGGGCTGGCCCGCGACCGCGATCAGCAGACTCCCGTTCTCGACCACGCCCCCCGCCGTCACTCCGACCTGGGTCACCACAGGCAGTACGCCATCACCGGCGAGCCCGGAGAAGGGCACCGTCAGAAGGTCGCCGGTCTGCACCGTCCCTTGCACCTGAGCAGGAGTGTCCAGAACCCGACGATCGACTTCTGCAGTCACCTTCGGCGGAGCAGCAGACGCGATCGCATCACTGCCCACGGAGGAAGGAGTGGCAGTCTTCCCCGCGATGAAACCGGATCCGCCGATTACGGCGACCAGAGCGATGAAGCCCACGAGCGCACGAGGTCTCGCGATGCGAGGCAGCCGCACGCGCGGGTCTCCATCAGCTGCCATGGCGAGCGAGGATCTCGTCTGCGCGATCGACGACTGTCTGCTCGCGCTTCGCCGTTTCATCCAGGGCCGCTCTGTTCTGGTCGATCAGCGCCGCTTGGTACTGCGCCTCAAGCGAGCTCAGCGCCTCGACGAGACCGGTGTCCGTCTTGCACTGAACATCGATGATGGCGGTGCGGATGGCCTCTTCCGGGTCATCGGGCACGTCCGGCCCCCATGGCTCAGGTCCGTCGGTTCGCAGCGTGAGGCCGTTCGCCGTCAGGCAGTCGAGCCATTCCGAGCGCTCGGCGTCCCACACCGAGGATTTCGATGCGAGCAGGCGGGCATCTCCCGCGATCGTCGTCGGTAGCGAGATCAACTCGATCACATCCTCGTCGATGAAACCTTTGCCGGGAGAGGGCAGGCGATCGGCTGTGGCGCTACATTCGAGGAACGCCGGATCCCAGCCGGGGTCCGAGTCGATCAACGCCTGGATGGCGGCTACCGCGGCGTCGCCAACGATGTGTGTGTCCGGACGTCCTGCATAGCCGTATTGGGCCGCTTCGACAGCGCTCCAAATGCCGTAGCGACCTTCACCCTCGCGGGCCTCCACCGAGAAGTCGAAGGACGCAGGAGGGTACGAACGGCCGCTGGATTTCATGCACTCGTCGAGCAGTATGTTGTTCGCCGCACTGATTCGGTCGATGCCGTCCTCGTCGACGAAGTAGGCATCGATCGGGAACCGCATGGTGCCAGCATCCGCGTCGAGCGTGGCGTGCACCTCGGCGTACTCGCTGATATCGATGTCGGCGGGGCCTTCACCATCACCATCGACCGGTTGGTTCGGAGAACAACCGGCCAGGACCACCGACGCGACGATCACTACGATCGACCGCCGAAGAATGACTCCGAACATCAGTCGATGCTCGAAATGAAGTCATTCCAAGAAGGGTGGTACCACCGAGATGACTGATACGGCGTGAGGTCCTCGACGAATGCGCCCGGAGACAGCCGGATGCTCACGCCGGTCTGGTTGATGTCCTCGTACCATGATCGATTGGTGGTGTATCTGTTGAAAATGCTCGTGATGGAGTCGTTGAAGACCTGGCCGCCCGGATAGTAATACTGGTTGTAATTTCCTCGACCATGACCCTCGAAGCTTCCGGTCGCCTTCCAGTCGGTCCAGACGCAGGTCCAGCCCACGGGGCACTGCTGAGTCGACGCCGATGCGGTCGGTGCCGCAACTGCCACCCCGATGCCCACAGCTGCGGTCGCCGCAAATGCCACAGCCTTACGCCATGCTGCACCCATGATTTCTCCTTCACTCGATGAGGCATACCCGTATGGTCCCCTTCACGACCGACGGTACCGCCCCGGCGAGTTGAATGCAAACATCCTCAGGTTCTGTGTCGCGATGAGGATGAACTCGCATTCCGCACGCGGCGAAAACGAAATCGGTGGCCGTCGCGCCCTGATGAGGACGCGACGACCACCGATTGGAGATCTGAGGTTACGGGAACTCACTCGTCGAGTGCGAGCTCCTTGGGCAGTTCGAACTCCTTGCGCGAGAGCTCTTCGACGTTGACGTCCTTGAACGTGAGCACGCGGACCGACTTCACGAAGCGGTCCGAGCGGTAGACGTCCCACACCCAGACGTCCTTCATCGTCAGCTCGAAATAGAAATCGTGCTCCGTGTCGCGGCGCACCAGGTCGACCTCGTTCGCGAGGTAGAAGCGGCGTTCGGTCTCGACGACGAATGAAAATTGGGAGACGACATCGCGATACTCCCGGTACAGTGCCAACTCGACCTCGCGGTCGTAGTCCTCGAATTCGTCCTCATCCATGGTCCGTTCATCCTATGCCGAGGCGGGGGCGGGCTCGTGCGAGAGCGCCCGTTCGGCGGGGGTCGACAGCCAGGTGACGCGGTGCAGCGGTGACGGGCCGATGCGATCGATGGCGGCGTAGTGCACGGCGCTGCCGTAGCCCTTGTTGCTGTGCCAGCCGTAGTCCTCGTAGTCCACGTGGTGCCGCATCATCAGGCCGTCACGTCCGACTTTCGCCAGAACCGAGGCGGCGGCGACAGACGCGCAGTCGCGGTCGGCCTTGATCCGGGTGATCACGCGCACATCACCGGCGCGGTCGCCGAGTGCCGGAGTGAGCCAGTCGTGCTTGCCGTCGAGCAGGATCAGCGCGGTCGAGAGGTCGATACCGGAATCGACGATGCGCTCGAGAGCTCGCGTCGCCGCACGACCGAGGGCGGGCACGATCCCGCCGTCGTCGATCTCGTCGGCGGAGGACTCGCCGATCGCCCACGAGGTGACCCAGGAAGCGATGCCCGGGATGAGCGACTCACGCTTGGGTTGGGCAAGCAGCTTCGAATCGCGCAAGCCCGGTGGGAACGCGCCGCATTCGACCGTGACGGTCGCGAGACCGACGGAGACCGGGCCGGCGATCGCGCCTCGACCGACCTCGTCGCATCCGATGATCGTCGTCGCTCCGGCCCGCCAGAAGTCGGTCTCGACGTCGAGGGTAGGTTCGGCGACGGCCATCATCGGCCGACTGCCGCGTCGCTCACGCCCCGGAAGACGTTCGGGAAGTCGTCGAGCCACGCCCAATGATCGATGGGCCACGTGACCAGGATCGCGCGCCCGACGACGTTCGCCTCGGGAACGAAACCATTGCCCGGCTTGTCGGTGTTGTACCGCGAATCGGCCGAGTTATAGCGGTTGTCGCCCATGACCCAGAGCGACCCCTCGGGTACAACGACGTCGAACGACGTCGCTGAAACGGCGCTGACTCCGTCGGGCAGCTTCACGTACGGCTCGTCGATGGGATTGCCGTTGACCTCGATCTGGCCGAGCGGGGTGCAGCAGGTGATGTGGTCCCCCGGCAGCCCGATCACGCGCTTGATCAGATGGTCGTTGCTGTCGGGCGCGGTGAGACCCACGATCGACAGAGCGGACTCGATGAACCCCTGCAGCGGCGGCAACTGTGGCATCTCGGTCGGCGAGAGCCAGCCGCCCGGATCGCGGAAGACGACCACGTCGCCGCGCGAGATCGGGATCAGCGCAGGTTCCAGTTCGTTCACCAGGATGCGATCGTTCTCGACCAGGGTCGACTCCATCGACGACGACGGGATGTAGAACGAGCGGATCAGGAAGGTCTTCACCAGGAACGAGACGAGGATCGCCACGACGAAGATGATCAGCACGTCGCGGAGGAAGATCCACCCGCCGCGTCGCCGAGATCCTCGCCCGCTGCGTCGCGGTCGGATACGAGTCGAGCCGCTCGTCGGCGCCGTGCTGTCCGTCAATTTCCTGCCTTGCTGTTAAGCGCCGATTCCCCCGCCCAGCATAAGTGGTCGGGGGAATCGGATGATCAGCTGATGGTCAGCGTGACCGCGTGTCCTGGTAGGTCTGAGAGACCCGATGGGACTTACGCGTCGCGCTTCTCCTTGATCTTGGCCTTCTTGCCGCGAAGGTTGCGCAGGTAGTACAGCTTCGCGCGACGCACGTCGCCGCGGGTGACGACCTCGATGTGGTCGATGACCGGGGAGTGCACCGGGAAGGTGCGCTCGACGCCGACCTGGAAGCTGACCTTGCGAACCGTGAAGGTCTCGCGGACGCCCTCGTTCTGGCGACCGATGACGACACCCTGGAACACCTGGATACGCGAGCGGCTGCCTTCAACGATGTTGACGTGCACCTTGACGGTGTCGCCGGCGCGGAAGGCCGGGATGTCGGAACGCAGCGAGGCTGCGTCGACGGAGTCGAGGATATGCATGGAGATTTCGCTCTCTGTGCCCGCCACAGGTCGAACACCATTCGTTGATGGAAGTCGATTCGTGCCCTGTAGAATCTCGACTCCCCTGTGGCAGAGTCGGCGCAAGGCACAATCGCTTATTGTGCCACGCCGTCGTGCGCCGAGTCAAAGCGGAGCGGGGTCGAAGCCCCGGACGAGTCCGAACCGGAAACGAGGATCCGCGTCAGATGCGAAGCGTCTGCCCATCCTGCGGTCGTTCGGGGTCGTATCCGTCACCGACGACGCGACCGTACTGGCCGTTCGGCACGGACGCCCGCGCGGCGGACACATCCGCGAACTCGACCAATGCGGCACGTGCATCGCCGAAGAACCGCGCCACCGCGTACCAGAACGCGGCGATGCCGATCACCACGGAAAGCATGCCGATCGCCCAGGCGCCGGAGGGGAAGAAGCCGAACCAGATGATGGATGCGTGCCAGGCGCCGAGCACCGCGATATCCGGCCAGGCGGGCGACCGGGTCGGGCGAACCGTTACACGAAACGCCACGATGCTCGCCACGACGGCCAGCGCGACCGCGAGAATAGGAGCGGCGATCAACAGACCGAGGGTCGTCCATCCGCTGGAACCGCCGAATATCCCGTATCCCAGGAGAACCCAGGCCGGGAGGATGAGGGCAGCGATGAACTGCCACGAACCGAATGCCCTTCGCGCACGCATGCGATCAGGGTACGCACCTGCGCTGGGCGTCTGCTCAGCAGTGAAAGGAAATCCATGATCGAGCTCCGCACCCCCGCCGAGATCGAAGAGATGCGCCCGGCCGGGCGCTTCGTCGCGAGTGTTCTCGAGGCGACATCCGCCGCTGCCGCGGTCGGCGTGAACCTGCTCGAGCTGGATGCGCTCGCGCACGAGATGATCCGCGCCGCCGGAGCCGAGTCGTGCTACATCGACTATCACCCCTCGTTCGGCGCCATGCCGTTCGGGAAGGTCATCTGCACCTCCGTCAACGACGCGGTGCTGCACGGCCTGCCCTTCGACTACCGGCTGCGCGATGGCGATCTCCTCACCCTCGACTTCGCCGCCTCGCTGAACGGATGGGTGACCGACTCCGCGATCAGCGTCGTCGTCGGCACACCCGCTCCTCAGGATCTGGCACTCATCGACACCACGACGCGCGCGCTCGACGCCGGCATCGCCGCAGCGCGGCCGGGTGGCCGGATCGGCGACATCTCGGCCGCGATCGCCGCTGTCGCGCGCGCCGAAGGGCTCAAGATCAACACCGATTTCGGCGGTCACGGCGTCGGCCGGACGATGCACGGCGACCCGCACATCGCCAACGACGGTCGCGCCGGTCGCGGTTATCCGCTGAAGCCGGGTCTCGTGGTCGCGATCGAGCCGTGGTTCCTGCAGTCCACCGACAAGATCTTCACGGACAAGGACGGCTGGACCCTGCGCAGTCGCGACGGCTCCCGCGGTGCGCACATGGAGCACACCATCGCGATCACCGACAGCGGTGTCGAGGTCCTCACCGCCCGCAACTGACACCCCCGCGCTGTCGTTTTCGCCGCGCGCTGCAGGCAAATCACCCGCGCGCGGCGAAAACGACAGCGCACGGTGGTCGACCCCGCCCGAAGTCCGACCCCTGCGTGCAACCCGCCGGGGCGAGGCGACCGGAGCCGACGGAGGCGCGCGAGACGATGGGCGAAGCCCTCGCGCGCCGCAGTCGGCGGAGGAAGCCGAACGCAACACGCTCCATGGTTCGCAACCATCTCGCCGAGCCGACTGCGGCGAGGCGGAGCCTCGCTAGGAAATGAGGTCAGGGCGAACGCGCCGGGTGCGTTCGAGCTGCTGTTCGTGGCGCCAGGCCGCGATCGCGCCATGGTTGCCGCTGAGCAAAACGGGCGGCACCTCGTGTCCGCGCCAACTCGACGGCTTGGTGTAGCTCGGGTACTCGAGCAGGCCGTCGGAGTGCGATTCCTCCACGAGGCTCTCGGGGTTGCCGACGACACCGGGCACAAGACGGCCGACGGCCTCGATCATCGCCATCACAGCGACCTCTCCCCCGTTGAGCACATAGTCGCCGAGGCTGACGAGGCGGACACGGGCGCGGCTCGCGGTGTCATCGAACACGCGCTGATCGATGCCTTCATATCGGCCGCAACCGAAGACGAGGCTCTCCTCGCGCGCGAGTTCACGGGCCATCGCTTGCGTGAACACCTCGCCCGCGGGTGACGGGAAGATGACCAGCGGGTCCGGGGCGGCGGGCAGGATCGCATCCATCGCCTCGCCCCACGGTTCGGGCTTCATGACCATGCCGGCGCCGCCGCCGTACGGGGTGTCGTCGACGGTGCGGTGCCGGTCGTGAGTGAAACCGCGCAGGTCGTGCACGTCGAGGTCGATCAATCCGCTCTGGCGTGCTTTACCCAGCAGCGAGATGTCGAGGACCCCGAAGAACTCGGGGAAGATCGTGACGATGTCGATCTTCACGATCGGCTATTCCTTCGCTTCGGCGACTTCTTCGGATGCAGGAACAGCGTCGGACTCAGCGGTCTCGGCGGCCGAATCGTTCTCAGCAGGAGCGGGATCCTCATCCGGGATCTCCTCGAACAGACCCAGCGGCGGCGTAACCGTGAGGGTGCCGGCCTTGAGGTCGACGTTCGGGACGATCGCCGAGACGAAGGGCACGAGCACCTCGCCGTTCGGGGTGCCGACCGCGAGGAGGTCCTGCGCCGGGAAGTGATCGACTCGGTGCACGAGACCGACCTTGGCGCCGTCCCGGAGAACGGTGAGCCCGACGAGCTGGTAGTCGTACCAGGCATCATCGCCGGCGTCGACGGTCGAGATCTCTTCATCGATCCAGAGGATCGCTTTGAGTAGAGCCTCAGCAGCAGTGCGGTCGTCGACGCCTTTGAAGAAGGCGACGGGGTTGCCGTTGTACCAGCGCAGTTCGGCGAGTTCGAGCTTCTTGCCCGCCCAGTCGTGATCGCGCGGGACCTGCAGCGTGAAGATGGAGCCGGGGGTGAAGCGCTTCTCGGGCTCGTCCGTGTACAGCTCGAGCTTGATGGCACCCTTGAGGCCGTGGGCCTTGGTGAGACGGGCGACGCGCAGCTGCGTCGTGCCCGGTTGCGGGGCCGACACCTACTTGTCGGTGTCGACGACGTCGACGCGCACGCGACGGCCGTCGGCCAGAGCGGCCACGAGGGTGCGCACGGCCTTGGCGGTGCGGCCCGAGCGTCCGATCACGCGACCGAGGTCCTCGGGGTGCACACGCACCTCGAGGACCTCGCCGCGAGCGGAGCTCTTGGCCGTGACACGGACCTCATCGGGGTTCTCGACGATCCCCTTGACGAGGTGTTCGACGGCAGGAGCGAGCACGAAATTACGCCTCGGTCGTCTCGTCGGCCGACTCGGCCTCGACAGCCTTGGGGGCTTCGGTCTTCTCGGTCTTCGGCTTGAGGACCGGCTTCTTCTTCTCGTCGGCCACGTAGGCCTCCTTGGGAGCCTTCACCTTGACGGTGGAGACGGCGTTCTTGTCGCCCTTGAACTGACCCCAGTCGCCGGTCAGCTTGAGGATCGCAGCGACCTGCTCGGTCGGCTGTGCTCCGACGCCGAGCCAGTACTGCGCACGCTCCGAGTCGACCTTGATGAACGAGGGCTCTTCGGTCGGGTGGTACTGACCGATCTCCTCGATGACGCGGCCGTCGCGCTTGGTGCGCGAGTCGGCGACGACGATGCGGTAGTAGGGCGCGCGGATCTTACCGAGACGCTTCAGACGAATCTTGACAGCCACAATTCTCCTGTGTGGTTAGAGGTTGGATGAACTGAGCCGTGAGCGTGGGGTGCACACCCGGCCGGAAGCTCTTGGGAATTCGGTGACGATTGATTAGAGGGTCGATCGTCACGGACCCGACAGACCATTGTGCCAGAAAAAGCGTCGGCGTGCGGCCCGAATCGCGGCAGGATCGGAGCAGGGCCTCCGGGGTTCTCGGTGCGTGCACGAAGGATGCCAGGATGAAGCATGGAGATCAGCTTCGCCCGTTCCGAGCGATCCACCCTCGGCATCGAGTGGGAGATCGCGATCGTGGATCGCGAGAAGGGCGACCTCGCGAACGTCGCCGACAAAGTGCTCGACGCACTGCGCAATGATGACGGCACCGCGCATCCGCATGTCACCGGCGAACTGCTGCTCAATACGGTCGAACTGGTCTCGGGCGTGCATCGTCATGTGCGGGATGCTGTGGCCGACCTGCAGGGTCAGTTGAGCCAGGTGCGCGAGATCACCGACCCGATGGGCCTGGACCTGATGTGCGCGGGCACGCATCCGTTCGCGCAATGGTTCGATCAGACCGTCACCGACAAGGAGCGGTACCACCGCCTCATCGACCGGACCCAGTGGTGGGGCCGGAACATGATGATCTGGGGCATCCACGTGCACGTAGGCATCGAGGATCGCGAGAAGGCGCTGCCGATCCTGAACTCGCTGCTCAACTACTACCCGCACCTGCAGGCGCTCTCGGCGTCGAGCCCCTTCTGGGGCGGAGTCGACACCGGGTACGCGTCGAACCGGGCGCTGATGTTCCAACAGCTGCCGACTGCGGGACTGCCTCCGCAGTTCGGTGCGTGGGCGAACTATGAAGAGTATGTGCAGGACATGATGCACACCGGCATCATCGACGATCACACCGAGGTGCGCTGGGACATCCGCCCGTCGCCGCAGTGGGGAACCATCGAGATGCGCGCCTGCGACGGGCTCTCGTCGGCCGAGGAGATCGGCGCTGTCGCGGCGCTGATCCAGTGTCTCGTGGAGCACCTCTCCGACCGGCTGGACGCGGGCGAGACGCTCCCGACGATGCAACCCTGGTTCGTTCGGGAGAACAAGTGGCGAGCCGCTCGGTACGGCCTCGACGCCGAGATCATCCTCGACGCCGCGGGCAACGAGCGACTGGTGACGGACGACATCCGCGACCTGCTCGTCACGCTCGCTCCGATCGCCGAGCGGCTCGACTGCGTCGACGAACTGGCCAACATCGAGCTGATCCTCGCGACGGGAGCGAGCTACCAGCGTCAGCTCCGCGTCGCGGCCGAGACCGACGGCAACCTCTCCGCAGTCGTCCGCGCTCTCACCGACGAGTTGCGGCACGGCCTCCGCGACCCTCGGTAGTGACGGTGCGGATGCGGGCGAGCCGAGCCGTGATGGCCGCCGCGATCGTGCTGATGGGCGGTGTTCTCTCTGCGTGCACCGGTGGCTCGTCGGCGGATGCCCCGGACGGCGCGAAGCCGTCGAGCACCGTCGGCAGCGATGGGCGGATCGCCGCAGGCGCGACCGTCGTCTTCGTCGGCGATTCGATCGTCGACGGTTATCACCTTGCGGACGGGTCCGCCTGGCCGGATCTCGTCGGTCGCGACGAGGATTGGAACGCCGTGAATCAGGGCTGCAGCGGCGGCGGATTCCTCGCGCCGGGCTCCTGCGTTCTCCCGGTGGCCGAGCGGTTGCCGCAGATCCTTGCGGCCGAGCCGGATGTGATCGTGATCGTTGCGAGCCGCAACGATCTGCGCTTCCCGACGGAAGAGGTTCTCGGCGCCATCGAAACCGCGGTCCAGTCGATCGCGGGCGCGGTTCCCGATGCGCTCCTGCTGGGGGCGGGCGACGTCTGGGGGCCCGCGGAGAGGCCCAGCGCGATGGATGACTACAACACGGCGCTTGCCGCCGCGGTCAACGCGGCGGGTGGCGACTTCCTGGCGTACCCCGATCCGATCGCGGACGCGCAGCTGATGAGCACTGACACGATCCATCCGAACGAGGCCGGCCAGCGCGCGATCGCGGATGCGTTCACCGCATCCGCGCGCGCCGCCGGCCTGATCGGAGAATGAGCTAGGCGTTTTTACCGTCGCGCCAGGAGAGCAGGTCCACGACAGGCGCCAGATCGATGTCCGGTCCGGTGATGCCGAGCGTGAACAGTCGTGCGCCGAGGTCGTATTGTGCGTCGAGCGTGGCGAAGCCGCTGTCCCCCACACCCGCGCGGACACTCGCCCCGGTCGAGATCTCGATCTCGGACACGTCACGCTCGAGGCGCTCGCACCACTCCCCCAGCACGCCGAGCTTGCGCTCCAACGTCTCGACGTCAGAGAAGCTGTGCCAGATGTCGGCGTGCTGCGCCACCATCCGCAGCGTCTTCTTCTCGCCGCCGCCTCCGATGAGCACCGGAATGTCTCGGGTGGGCGCGGGAGTGAGCTTCGCCCAGCGCGCCTCGATGCGCGGCAGTGCTTCCGACAGTGCGTCGAGGCGGCCGCCCACCGTGCCGAAGTCGTAGCCGTACTCGTCGTAGTCGCGCTCGAACCAGCCGGAGCCGATGCCGAAGATCAATCGGCCTTCGGCGCCTTTCGCGCTGATGTGATCGACGGTGCGCGCCATGTCGGCGAGCAGGTCAGCATTGCGGTAGCTGTTGCAGGTGACGAGGGGACCGAACTCGATGCGGCTGGTCTGCTCGGCCCACGCCGCGAGCATGCTCCAGCCCTCGAAGTGCGTGCCGTCGGGGTCGCCGCTCAGCGGGAAGAAATGGTCCCAGTTGAACGCGATGTCGACGCCCATGTCCTCGATCTCGGCGAGGGTGTCGCGAATGACTTCGTAGGTGACGTGCTGCGGGGCGATCTGTACGCCGATGCGGACGGGACGACTGGACGCTGTTGTCATAGCGCCAGGCTATCGTGTGCGCCGCTTCATCCGCCGGGCCCCCTAGCCGCTCGCCGACGTCCGGTGCAGGAGGACGGTCGACGCATCGTCGAGGGTGATCGTGAGGGTGTCGCCGACTCGTTCGGCACCCGTGATCCGGACCCACGACTCGGGATAGGAACACACGCGGAGCGTGCGGATACCGCCGAACGAGATCCCGGAGCTCCCCGAATCGGACCACCGACCGTGCACCATGTTGCAGCCGTCGGTGCCCGTCACGAGCATCCCGGAGTCGACGTCGAGCACCCATCCGCTCTCATCGTCCACCCAGCGACCGACCACGCCGCCGTTCTCGCCGGTCGGGGTCGCGGACTGCGACGGCACCGGCTGGGGCGTCGGCTCCTCGAAGGACGCCCGGGTCAGCGTCGTGATCGTCGATCCGTCGGCATCCCGCAGCGCGAGCTGATCGCCCGAGACGTCGACGCTGAACGCCGCCTCGAACTCGCTCGCCACGGCCTCCGCCTGGCTGCATCGCGGCGGGCC
Source organism: Microbacteriaceae bacterium VKM Ac-2855 (assembly GCA_013204985.1). Classification (GTDB taxonomy): domain Bacteria; phylum Actinomycetota; class Actinomycetes; order Actinomycetales; family Microbacteriaceae; genus Rathayibacter. The sequence goes on along the minus strand of JABMLG010000001.1, from coordinate 3,365 downwards.
GTCCCATCCGCGCACCCACGACTCGGTGCGCAGCGAGCCGCGATCGTCTACGATCCAGGACCCGTCGTGGACAAAGGACCCCGACAAGCCGTTCCAGAAACCGTCGGCGCCGAGGGACAGGGCCGGGGCGCATCCCTCCGCGTCGGCTCCGCTCTCGGGGCCCCAGGTACCGGCCAACTCGTTCATCCAGGACTGACTCGTGCGGGTGTCGGTCGGAGCCGCTGCATCGGCCCGACCCGGTTCCGCGTCGGTCGGACCCGCCGCGTCGGCCGCGCATCCGCTCAGGAGCAGAACCGTCGCGGCCGCGATGGAGATGAACGGTCTGCGCACGGTCGCCCCCTCGAGGCGCGGGGCGCCCTCGATCGCGAGACTAGTTCATTCGCTGCGCGCCAGGGTGCCGATCTCGGCGCCGGACGCGCCGGTAACGATCATCTCGTTGCCGGAGATCGTCGCGCTGGTCGCCATGCCGAGCCAGGTCTCCACGTCCGGGCACCCCATGAGCGTTGACGAGATCCGCGTGAACTCCACCGCTGAACCGTCACCCGTCCATCGCCCGCCGAGGGCGTTGCAGCCGTCATTGCCGTTCAACGTTCCGTCCGCGTCGAGCGTCAGGTACGCATCCGGAGCGCCGCCCCAGGTGCCGACGGCGCCATTGGGCTCGTCGACCGTCGAGCGAGACAGCTTGACGGTTGTGAAGTCCTGTTCGTCGAACAAACGTAGACGACCGCCGTCGATGCGCGCGGAGACCGCGTCCGTGAACATCACCGGCAGGTTGACACCGTTACAGGCGATCAGCGTGGATGGGCCGGCCGACACGGAGAGGTCGCCTGCATCGTCGATCGACCATTCGCCCTGCACACCGTTGCAGCCGTCGGAACCCGTCCAGGTTCCGTCGTCGGCGAGGAGAATGAACGGAACCGTGGGCACCTCGTACTCGGTGCCGGTCACCCAACGGCCGACCAGCTGCTGTGCCTCGGGGACGGCGACGGAGGCGGATCCGGAGCCCTCGGCGCATCCGCTGAGCCCCAGCACCAGCGTCCCGACGACGGCGAGCGTGCCGAGAGCCCGGCGCATCAGCGCAGGAACTTCTGCAGCTGCTCGAGCTCCTCCGGTGTCGGCGGCGCCTGACCCGCTCCTCCGCCGAGGCCGAAGCCGGTACCACCGCCGCTAGCGGCAGCCTTGACTCCCGAGCTGATCGCGGCGTTCTCGGCGGCGCGCTTGGCAGGGTTGCCCGACTTCGAGGACTTCTTCTTGACCGGCTTTCCCTTGCCTGCATAACCGGCGCCGGGGATGGGGCCCATACCGGGCACGTTCGGCACGCCGCCCTTGGCGACGGTCTTCATCATCTTCGACGCCTGGTCGAAGCGCAGCACGAGCTGGTTCACGTCGGTGACCGTCATACCGGATCCGCGGGCGATGCGGACGCGACGCGAACCGTTGAGCAGTTTCGGATTCTGGCGCTCGGCCTTCGTCATCGACTGGATGATCGCCTCGGTGCGCACGATCTCGCGCTCGTCGAAGTTGTCGAGCTGTTCCCGCATCCCCTTCGCTCCGGGGAGCATGCCGATCATCTTCTTGATCGAACCCATGTTGCGCAGCTGCTGCATCTGCTTGAGGAAATCGTCGAGCGTGAACGAGTCGCTCATGATCTTCTCGGCGACCGCGCGTGCCTCATCCTCGTCGAAGGCGGACTGCGCCTGTTCGATGAGGGTGAGCACATCACCGAGGTCGAGGATGCGGCTCGCCATGCGGTCGGGGTGGAACTGCTCGAAGTCGTCGAGCGTCTCACCCGTGGACGCGAAGAGGATGGGGCGACCGGTGAGAGAGGCGACCGACAGCGCGGCGCCACCGCGGGCGTCGCCATCGAGCTTCGACAGCACGACGCCGGTGAAGTCGACGCCCTCCTGGAAGGCCTTCGCGGTCGCGACCGCGTCCTGACCGATCATCGCATCGATGACGAAGAGGACCTCGTCGGGGTTCGTCACGCGGCGGATGTCGGCCGCCTGCTTCATCATCTCGGCGTCGACACCGAGACGACCAGCCGTGTCAATGATGACGGTGTCGTACTGCTTGTCGGTCGCGTACTTGATCGCGTCCTGCGCGACGCGAACGGGATTGCCGACACCGTTGCCGGGCTCTGGCGCGTAGACGGCGACTCCGGCCTGCTCGGCGACAACCTGCAGCTGCTGCACGGCGTTGGGGCGCTGAAGGTCGGCTGCGACCAGCAACGGAGTGTGCCCGTCCTTGCCGAGCCACTTGCCGAGCTTGCCAGCGAGCGTCGTCTTACCCGCGCCCTGGAGGCCCGCGAGCATGATGACGGTCGGCGGCTTCTTCGCGAACTCGAGGCGGCGCGACTGACCGCCGAGGATCTGGATCAGTTCCTCGTTGACGATCTGCACGACCTGCTGCGCCGGGTTCAGCGCTTTGTTGACCTCGTCACCCAGGGCGCGCTCGCGCACCTTGCCGGTGAAGTCCTTGACGACGTCGAGCGCGACGTCGGCGTCGAGCAGCGCGCGACGGATCTCGCGCACGGTGCCGTCGACGTCGGAGGCCGAGAGCTTCCCCTTGGTGCGGAGGTTCTTGAAGGTCTCGACGAGTCGGTCGGAGAGGGTGCCGAAGGTAGCCATGATGCCGTCGAGTTTATCCGAAGGGTCGCGGTCGCTCATCCGATCGCGGGGATGGCGCGAACCGGCCCTTCCGCGAGAGGTTCAGGGCGGTTCTCGACCACCCGGGCTGCGACCCGCCCGAGGGGGCGGCCCGGGTTGTCATGGTTCGTCCCTCCCGCGGGGGTTCCAGGGCGGTCCTCGACAACCCGGGCTGCCGGACGCCCGAGAGCACGGCCCGGGTTGGCGGATACCGGCTCTCCCGCGAGGGTTTCAGGGCGGTCCTCGACAACCCGGGGCCCGGCCACCCGAGGGCACGGTACGGGTTGGCACGGACCGGCCCTCCCGCGGCGATTCCAAGGGCGGTTTCCGCCAACTCGGGCACCCGCCCCACCCGAGGGCACAGCCCGGGTTGGCACAAACCGGCCCTCCCGCGAGGGTTCCAGGGCGGTCCTCGCCAACCCGGGCTCCCGGCCGCCCGAGGGGCGGCCGGGTTGGCGCGAACGGGCCCTCCCGCGGCGGTTCCAGGGCGGTTCTCGACAACCCGGGCACCCGCCCGCCCGAGGGGCGGCCGGGTTGGCGCGAACGGGCCCTCCCGCGGCGGTTCCAGGGCGGTTCTCGACAACCCGGGCTGCCGCACGCCCTAGGGCACGGCCCGGGTTGGCACGAACCGGCCCTTCCGCGAGGGCAGTGTCAAGTGGTCGTTGCAACGCTGGTGTCTGCTGTCGCGGTTGCGAGCAGTTGGTTCATCCGTTGGGCGGG